>CAWIUO010000001.1:0-2134652 GCA_963839325.1 uncultured Acidobacteriota bacterium
ACAGATTCGACGCGGTTCACGCGCTCGCCGAGGCGGTCGAACATGGCGCTCTTCGACTGGTCGCCTAGCGCGGTTTGGGCGCGGGCGGCTTTGCCCATGGCGGCGCTGCGGCGGTGGCGTGCCAGCAGCAAATCGCGCTTCGATGTGGCCTCCATCAGCTTTTGCTCGAGCTTGATCAGCGAACTCTTCAGCGTTTCCACCTGAGCTGTCTGGTCGTCCACCTGTTCGCGATAGCTCAACGCCAGCTTCTGCGCGGTTTGGAAGCGTTCCAGCGCGGCACGAGCCAGCTCGTCCTGCGATTTATCCACTGCAAGTTCGGCTTTACGCATCCAGTCCCTCCCGGCGTCTTCGTTTTCGCGGAGTTTCTTTTCGAGCATGTGCTGGTCGGCGATGGAAACGGCAACCTCGGTTTTCACCTGGAGATACTGGTTCTCCATGTCGAGGATGATCTGCTTGATTAGTTTTTCAGGGTCTTCGGCGCGGTCCACCATGTCGTTCAGATTGGCTCGGATCAATGTGCTTACTCGTTCGAGAAGTCTCATCGTCTTTCTCCTTATGGTTCCTTAGGGCAGCGATTGCGGAATCAGAATTAAATTGTGAATGGCGTTAGAAAAAGTGCGCTCCGGCCCACTGCGCGGCGGACCGGAGCGCGGTTGCTTTAGATGTTGGCCGAGGGCGGTGCGGGCGAAATCGCCGGCTTCGGCGCTTTGTCGCCGATCTGGCGGACCTTGCCGATCAGTTCGGAGACTTGCATGCCGGAGAGCGCTTCGAAGAGCGCGGGTACCTGCGCCGCAATCTTCGTCACGTCGCCGGTCAGCTTGTACGCACCGGCGGCATCGCCGTTGCCGGTCGAAACGATCGTTACTTTGTCCACTTTGCTGAGCGGCTCGCTGAGCGCACGAACCACTTCCGGCAAGCTGGTGATCAGCTTGTCGACAACGGCGGCCTGGTTGTATTCCTGGAACGCCTCGGCCTTCACATTCATGGCCTTAGCTTCCGACTCGCCCTTCTTGAAGATGATCTCCGCTTCCGCTTCGCCCTTCGCACGGATCGACGAAGCCTCACCTTCGGCTTCGCTGATGAGCCGTTGGCGTTCGGCGCTGGCGATGGTTTCCACGCGCTGGCGTTCGATTTCCGCCGGCTTCAGCACAGTGGCGATCAACTCGCGCTCGCGGCGCTCGATTTCCGCATCCTGCACCTTCACCTGCGCTTCCCGCTCGATCTGCATGCACCTTCACGGACTCGGCGATCACTCGCTGCTGCATCACGTTGGTCTCGATCTCGTACGCCTTGTCGGCCGTGGCTTGCGCCTTCTTGGTCATTTCGAGGTACGAGGCTTTTTTCAGGTCGAGGTCGCGTTCGGCTTCGGCCTGCTTGGCCATCGACGCGGTTTCCGCCGCGACGCGTTCCTGATCCGCTTGCGCCTTCGCCACGGCTGCGGCGCGAGTCGCTTCTGCGCGCTTGATGGCGATGTCGCGTTCGGCTTCCGCGGCGGCTACTTCCGCGTCGCGGCGGATCCGGGCGATATCTGGGCGGCCCATGTTGGTGATGTACTCGTTCTTGTCGCGAACCTCTTTAATCGTGAAGCTGATCACTTCGAGCCCCATCTTGGCCATGTCGCTGGCGTTGGTGGAGCGCATGCGATCCGCCACCATTTCCGGCTCCTTCACGATCTGCTCGACCGTGAGTTGGCCGATGATTCCGCGGAGGTGGCCTTCCATCACCAGGCGGATCAAGCCTTCCCGCTGCTCCGGCCGCTTGGTCAGAAATTGTTCAGCTGCGGTGCGGATCGAGACGGGGTCAGACTTCACTTTGATCTGGGCGACTGCTTCGACGGTGACTGCGACGCCTTGCTGCGTGTAAAGGCTCTGCTGCGGCGCAACGTCGAACGACATCAACTCCAGCGACAGCTCCTTGCAGGTCTGCACCATCGGCCAAATGATCGTGCCGCTGCCCTTCACGATCCGCGCTTCGGATCCGTTCCGTAAATGATCAGCGCTTCGTGCGGGCCTACCTTCCTGTACATCCTCGCCAGCGTCATCATGATCAAGATAACGGCGAGGACCAGAAGACCGCCAATGACTGGAACCAACGGATAGCCGTGCATACCAACCTCCCTTTTCTATTCGACGACTGCTCTCTCGTGCGTCAGTCTGCGAAACTCGTTTAGCTGTCGAGCTTGGTGAACTCGGTCCAGCGATGAACGTAAGCGATACCGTTCTCGTAGCGTTCGGTGACGACTTCGGCGCCGCGCTCAAGCGGTTTTCCGTCATGCGAGCGCGCTCCGGCGCTTTTGCGCACCCCGCCCTGCAGGAAGACGATCTCGCCGGTGCCATTTTCGCGGATCGGAACCGTGACCGTGCCGACCAGGCCTTCGTAGCGATAGTCTTCGTCTTTCAAGTGCGAACCTTCGGCGTTCATGAGCTTCACCATGAATTTGAAAACGACCCACGAAGCCGAAAGCCCGGCCAGCACTGCGATAGTGAGCGCGAGTGCCGCGACCATCTTTGAACGGACCGTAAGGATGTAACCGATGCCTCCGAACCACGCCAGAAACGCGAGTACCGTGGAGGCGTTGAACCAGGAGGTGTGCGCGCCGCTCGATGCGCTTCGCGCGCCCGCGTTGCCGGGCCGTGGCCGCCACTCGCGCCTCCGTGCTGCCCGAGGTGCCAGCCGTGGAACGGCAGGTGGGTATGGAACGGCCAGTGGATGTGTACGGCTCCGGCCAGAAACGAGAGCAGACTCAGCGAGAAGCCTACAAAGAAGCAGCCCAGGTAAAAGTCAGACCACGTCATAGCTCACTCCCGTCCACACACGTTCGAACTGCGTACGACTCAAGAAATCCAGGGCCGAAGCGAATTCCGAGATCGAGCTTCTCAGCCGTTCCCAGCCCGCGAAGCCGATGTTTGCGGCGGCGGATGGCCGGAGCCTTGATGCGCGTTCGGTCGAATCACTTCCCCGAGCCGTTCGGCAAGATCAGGCATCTTCAAAATTTCAGCCAGCAGCAGAAGCGCGCGACGCGAGTCGTCAACTTCTGCGATCGTTTTGAAGGCGTTGGCCAACTCAGCGTCCGCAGCGAACTCTTCAGCGCCCGCGTGCAGCCACGAATCGATTTTCGCTTCCTTCACACGCAGCTCGGATTGAAGGTCGGCGGTGTAGCCCGCCGGATCATCAACCAGGAAGCCGGGATAGACCCGGAAAAAGCGCGCCAGCAATTCGCGGCTGGTGTGCGTCAGGTGCGGACGCGCGCCACTTTCGATCTGCGAAAGATAGGCTTGGCTGAGCGACTTGCCCGTCTCGCGCTTCATGGCGCTGGCGACTTCTTTTTGCGTGAGCGGGCGGCCGAGGCCGCGAAGCGAACCTTCGACGGTGCGAAGGGAGCGAAGTTTGTCACCGAGAGTCACGGCTGGATCTCCGCGAGAGCGTTATTGCAATATGCGAATACGATATCACAAATTGCTATTCTGTCAAGGAATATATATCGCTTGTTATCAATCGCTTGGATGTCGGTGAATCTTTATCAGAAAGGCGACACGCTTTCGTCGCGACACCCTGCGGACTCGGCCCACTCCGTTCCGGGCTTCCAATTTTTAACTTCCGCGCATCACGCCGAGGGTGCTATATCAACCTCCGACTGGCGGACGCAGCACGGCCCGGCCAGCGCAGGGTTGATCGGCTCGAGCGGAAATCCCGGGATGCGCGCCGCCGTATCCGGCCGCGGAGGAATCAGGATGCTCACTCTTCTTTGGGAAGCCATCATCGGATTGATCGTAGGTGCAGTAGCAAAGTTTCTGATGCCGGGTAAAGACCCCGGCGGAATTGTCGTCACGATGCTGATCGGCATCGCCGGATCGCTGCTCGCTACGTGGATTGGAAAAACGATTGGCTGGTATCAAGAGGGGCAGACTGCCGGATTCATCATGTCGGTCGTGGGCGCCATACTGCTGCTGTTCGTTTACCGGGTGATTAAAAGCGCGATGTCGAAGGCCTGAGCCGCGCCGAACGGCCGGACGCTTTGTCCCGTACCCAGACCTGGGCGACATGGTGTATCCGGACGCTGATAGAATCTCTGCGGCGCGGTTTTGCCGGCCGTCGCCGTCAAGTCTGGGTGAACTTTGGAAACCACTGCGACATTGATCTTGTGGCTGTTCCCTGCCGCGGCGCGAAACAATCCGTCGGTGGTCGAAATGGCCGAGCGCGTGGACGCGTTCACGCGGACCACGGAGATTGCGCGCAAGATCGATTGCTTTGTGGAATTCTTCAACTGGCTCCGGGTTCCCGACCAGAAAATCCATGAGCTGGTAGCGCCCGGAGTGGAAAGCAAGCAGTGGCACTCCAGCGTCTGGAAACGAGAGCGGGTGTGGGCTTCGGTGCTCGAAGCGTCGCCCGAAGTCCGCGAACGCTATCGCGAATCGATCGGCGCGCTGCTGAAGGAAACCGTCGGTACTTCCCTGTTCGCGCAGTCCGGCCTTCCCAACGACCGCGGTCTTTTCGCCGAAGCGGCGGACCGGTTTTTCCGGATCGTGCTGCCGACTCCGCGCGGCGACGAAGACCTCTCTAAGCTACTGCTTCGCCTTTTCCCCACGCAGCACGAGGTCGACCGGTTCTTCGACATGCCGCCCGAATTGTTTGACCAGGTCGTGATCCTTTCCGCGCCGTCCGACGATGCCGCGGCCTGGAAAGCCCCGCTCGAATCGATGCTTGAAGCAATCTGTCTGCTGGGCGCGCGGATTCAAGGACTGGGCCTTTCGGAGAAGCTGCTGGTGCGAAGCCAGCCAGGGCCGGTGCAGGAGTCGCCGTTCTACCGGTTGCCCCGAGCGGGCGATCAGCTGATCGAAGCGATACGGTGGAACGAAGGCGTCACCGAGGCGGCGCAGAATTGGAAAACCGCGGCGAGTGAGTGCCGGCGGGAGCTGGAAATCATCGTCGAGCACCTTGAGACCAAGGGCGTGAATCTGGACGTGGTCTATGCAATGGACGTGATCGAGCGCAGCCTGTCGCGCATGGAGATCATCTGCGGCGTGCTGGTCTCGCCGCCAGGCCCGGCGAAGCGCGTTACGGCCGAGCGTCTGATGAAAGAAGTGATTCGCGGCAGGGTGGGCGACCGCAGCGTGCGCAACCTGTTGCACAACAGTTTCCGGCTGCTGGCGCGCAAGATCGTGGAATGGGCGGGCAAAACCGGCGAGCACTACATCGCCAACAATCGCGAAGAATATTTTCAGATGTGGAAGGCGGCGCTGGGCGGCGGCCTGCTGACGGTGGGCACGGCGGCCATCAAGCTGATGGTGACGCACCACGGCCTGCCGCTGTTCGTCGAGGGGTTCCTTGCGGGACTCAACTACGCGGTCAGTTTCGTGCTCCTTCAGAACTTTCACCTGGTGCTGGCGACCAAGCAGCCGTCGATGACCGGCGCGGCGCTGGCCAAAATCGTTCACAACTGCCGGGACACCGAGCGCAGCGACGAGCTGGTAGCTTATGCAGCCCGAATCACGCGAACTCAGCTCGCAGCGGCACTGGGGAATATTCTGGCCGTTGGAGTTGGATGCATCGCGTTCAGCGTGCTTTGGAAGGCGATTTTTCATACGCCGTATCTCTCCGAGCACACCGCCGAATACGCCGTCCACTCGCTGAACCCGTTCCGCACCCTGACAATTTTCTACGCGATTCTTACGGGCATCATTTTGTGGCTCTCGAGCCTTGCGGGCGGTTGGATCGAAAACTGGGCGGTGTATCACCAGCTTCCGGAGGCGATCGAGCAGGGGCGGCTGGGTTCGAAGGTCAATCCTGAGCGGCTGGCGCGCCTGTCCCAAAAATTTTCGAAGAACATTGCCGGGTGGGGCGGGTCGATCGCGCTAGGATTCATGTTGGGCATGACGCCGGTCATCGGCGAGTTTCTCGGGCTTCCGCTGGACGTGCGGCACGTAACGCTGTCCACGGGCACGTTGGCGCTGGGGATCGGCTCGTTGGGAATTGGGGCCGTTGGCTGGTGGTCGCTGCTGTGGGCCGGGGTCGGGATCGCTGTGATTTTCGTTTTGAACCTGGGTGTGAGCTTTTATCTCGCGCTGAAACTTGCGCTTCGCGCGCAGGACGTTTCGCCCGCCGACCATCTGGCGATTCGGAGGACGTTTCTGCGGCACATGCGGGAATGCCCGCGGGATTTCCTGTTCCCGCCACCCGAAACGCCTCCCACGGCTCCGCAGCAGCCCGAGGCGGAGCCTGTTTGAGCCCCGTCGAGACCGCCCAGAGATCCAGTTCCGTCCGAGGGGCAGCATTGCTCCTCTATCTCTCAGCGCAATTTTTCGTGCTGACGCTGCTCGCGATGGCGTTGTACCCCGGCGGGACGCACCATTCGCCCGACGCCACGCGGTACCTTTTCACCCGAAATTTTTTTAGCGATCTCGGCGCTACTCACACCTACTCGGGCAAACCGAACCTTTTGTGCGAGGTCATTTTCATCGTGGCGCTCGCTTCGATCGGTCTGGGGCTGATCGTGTCCTCGGGCGTATGGAGGAGCATAGGCCGGCAGGCCGCTGCGCTCGGCACGGCTTCGCAAGTCTTCGCGGCGCTCGCCGGAATTTGCTTTGTGGGAATTGCGGCGACTCCGTGGAACATTCTGGGGCGGGCGCACATGTTCTTTGTGAAGCTGGGCTTCTCGCTGCTGCTGGCGCTGATGGGAAGCATGGTGGCGTTTCAGCGGCGGAACCGTTGGCCGGGCTTTTACATCGCGTGCAACTGGATCTACATCCTCGGGCTGGCGGTTTACGTTTGGATCCTGTTCTACGGACCCGGGCTGAAGACCGACAGCGGGCTGGTGTTTCAGGTGGTAGCGCAGAAGATTATCGTTTACGCGTCGATTTTGAATCTCGCTACGCAGGCGTATGGGCTGCGGCGGTGGGCGCCCCGACGTGATGACATTTTCAACGCGCGTTGAACTTTTCAACGCGAGTTAGCGTTAACGCCGCCGGGTGTCCGGCTATTCGCCCCATTTTCGAGGCGAACGCGCTTCTGTTCGATTGGCACGCGACGTGCTTCCCGGTGTTGGGAAGTTTGAAGCAGCCGCAAAAATAAAAAGCTTCAGTGGAGGAACCACCATGGCAGCGAAGACCAAGAAGTTGAAGACCGCGAAGAAGCTGGAAAACACCAAAGCTTTGACGATGGTTCGTTAGTCCGACCTGCCGCGCGGCATGCCGCCGGCAATGCGCTTCACTGAAGTTGGTTTCTCACTGAAGTTGGCTTCTGAAAGGGCTGGCATCTGACCCATGCCAGCCTTTTCCTTTTTGGCTCGCCTTCTGTCCACACCCGATCGCTTTTGACTCGTAAAATGTTTGTCTCCAGAGCGCCCTGCCGGCTGAACTGGGTCTAGAATAAGTTCGCGCGGATTCATAGCAACCCTGGAGGTTCTAATCATGAGTTCTGGATGGCACGTCATGCGTTTGCTTTTGATCGTTTTCGTTGTGCTGATCGTCGCGGGCGTTATCGGTTACAAGGTGGCGAACGCCGCGGACGCGCCCGCCGTGGGAGCGCAAGCGCCGGCGTTTACGTTGCCCTCGCAGACGGGCGCGCCGGTAAGCTTGAGCGACTTCAAGGGCAAGTGGGTGGTCCTGTACTTTTACCCCAAGGATTTCTCGAGCGGCTGCACCATCGAGGCGCACAACTTCCAGCGCGACTTGTCGCAGTACGAGAAGCTGAACGCGGCGATCGTCGGCGTCAGCGTGGATACCGCCGACTCCCATCAGAAGTTCTGCACGAAAGAAGGGTTGAACTTCAAACTGTTGGCCGATACGGACCACAAAGTGTCCGACGAGTACGGCTCGCTGATGAACTTTGGTTTGAAGAAGCTTTCCGCGCGGCACACGTTCATCATCAATCCGGAAGGCGTAATCGTGAAGGAGTTCATGGACGTGGATGCGTCGAAGCACAGCGAGGAAGTCCTGAAAGATTTGGCTGAGCTGCAGGCGCAGGCCGGGAGCAAGTAGGAAAGCCCAGCGGCAGAGCTGCCGCATCAAAGAGAACGAACAGCCGAGTGGCACTCGCTTTTTTTGGCGATTTCGCCACCGCAGCAGGACGGCACGAAGCGACATTTATTGCTGATTCCGGCCGGAGCGGTGCGACAATGTGCCGGGTTTTCATTTCGTACTGAGGGAATACCTATGAATACGAACAGAATTCTTTCGATCGGATTCGGCGTGGCGCTGGTTTTCGGCTGCGCGGCAGTCGCAGGCGCTCACCAAGACGCTTCTTCGCAGTCCACGCCACCTCCCTCGGCCGCACCGTCCGACTCGGGCGGCGGGCACATGGACAATCCGGGCCGAATGAATCCGGACACTCCGGAAGAAGATGCGGCGCTGAATCTCACCGACGATCAGAAATCCAAGATCGCCGCGATCCGGGCTGACAACAAAGATCAGATGAAAGCCATCAAGAAGGACACCACGCTGAGCGATTCGGACCGTCAGACGAAGATGAAGGAGCTGCACAAGTCCACGCGAGCGCAGGTTTGGGCGGTGTTGACTCCCGATCAGCAGAAGCAGTGGGCCGCCGAAGAGCGCGCTCGCCGCGAAGCAAAACGCGCCGGCGGATCGTCCACCCCGCAATAGTCCTCGTAAAATTCACGCATGGCCGCGAGCGAGTCGAGGTGAGAGAAATCTCACCGCTTGCTCGCCGCCGTCGCGTCGAAAATATTCTTATTTTTCCTGAAATAATTCTTGCATCGCAGTCAAATAGCCGTATTCTGCTTTTTGCGAACTCGCTCCAGCCAAAGGACTTGAGAGAGCGAGGGTCGCCCATGGAGGACGCGACAAAAAATTGAGCACCTTATCCCTGCCAGCCCAATTTCCCGCCGGGGCAATTCCTTCCACAAAAAAGAGAACCGCAAAGCTCACCCTTTGGCCTCTCGTCGCCGCCACTTTCTTCATGGTGTCTGGCGGAACCTATGGCACCGAAGACATCATTAGCGGCGCCGGATACGGACGCGGCATTTTGCTGCTGCTCATCACTCCGATCCTGTGGAGTCTGCCGACCGCATTCATGATCGGCGAACTTTCCAGCGCTCTGCCCGAAGAGGGCGGCTACTACGCGTGGGTTCGCCGCGCGCTTGGAAATTTCTGGGGATTTCAGGAAGCATGGCTCTCGCTCGTGGCCAGCATTTTCGACATGGCGATTTATCCCACGCTGTTCGTCGCGTATTTGTCGCGGCTGATTCCGTGGTTCAGTGTGGACCATCGCGGATTGATGGTCGGGCTGAGCGTGGTCGCCGTCTGCGCGTTGATGAACATCGCGGGCATTCGCGTGGTGGCGATCAGTTCGTTGTGGCTTTTCTTTTTGCTGTCCGCGCCGTTCGTCGCGATTGTGCTGATTGCGCCGCTGAAAATTGGCGCGCTTGCGGGAGCGACGGTGGCTCCGCTGAAAACCGACGTCGGGTTGATCGGCGGTCTGCTGATTTGCATGTGGAACTACATGGGCTGGGATAACGCTTCTACCATCGCGGCGGAAGTGAAGCGGCCACAGCGCACATATCCACGCGCGATGATCGTCGCGGTGATCGTAGTTTCGCTCACCTACGTGCTCCCGTTCGCAGCGATGTGGCTCACCGGCATCAAAGCGTCGGCGTTTGAAACCGGCTCCTGGGCGGACATCGCGGGCTTGATGGGCGGGCTGCTTGGCGGCCCGATGGTCGCCCGCGCATTTCGCGTGGCGCTGGTTCTGGGTGGAATGATGAGCGCGTTCGGCATGTTCAACGCGCTGGTAATGAGCTACTCGCGCGTTCCGCTGGCGATGGCGCAGGACGGCATGCTGCCGCGCATATTCGGAAAGCTCACCAAGAAGACGGATGCTCCGTGGGTCTCGATTGTCGTGCTCGCAGTGTGCTGGGCTCCGTGCTTGCTACTGGGATTTGAGCGGCTGGTCTCCATCGACGTGCTGCTTTACGGAATGAGCCTCATGCTGGAGTTCGTCGCGCTCGTCGCGCTTCGCATTAAGGAGCCAACGTTGCGGCGTCCCTTCAAAGTCCCTGGGGGAATGGTGGGTGCGGCACTCCTTGGCGTGTTCCCGCTACTTCTGCTGGTTGTCTCGGTGGTTCACGGGCAGGACGAGCGGATTCTGGGAATGAGCGGCGTGGTGTTTGGACTGCTCTTGATCGCGGGCGGAATTGGCGCATGGGGAGTGAAGTCGCTCGTGGAAAAAATTAGCTCGTCGAGCGGAACGGCTCCAACGACTGGACTGCGGCGCGCCGCATAGCCCGAAGCGAATCTCGCGAACACACATTCACTTTTTGGTTTTCCCGCGGTTCAGGCGGTTCTGCTCCGACGTGCGCCGATTCGGTTCAGCGCGGAATCAAGCCCGGCGTACTTGCGCAAGAGCCCGAGGCCTTGATGGCTGCACGCCTGAGCATTTCTGCTATCCTTTTTGGCGTGCGACGATCGCTCGTTCTCTGGATGCTTGCATTCACGGCGTGCCTCGCCGTGTTCGCAACGAGGGTGAACTCGCAGCAGTCCGTTAGCTCCGCGCAAAGTCCCCCAGCCCCGCAGAATCAGGCATCGCAGGAAACACAGACAGCCGCACCGCAGCCGTCCGCGCAGCCTTCAGCCACCGGAGTCGCTCCGCCTCCAGCCGCAGCTCAAGCTCCCGCCGCCGAATCTGTTCACGCAGGACCGATGATCGTGATCAATCCCGCGCACGGCGGCACAGACACAGGCGCGCGAGGCGAAAATGGCCTCACGGAAAAAGAGCAGGTGCTGATGCTTGCCCGTATGGTGCGCAGCGACTTGATGCGAAACGGCTTTCACGTAATTCTCACCCGAGACGACGACACGAATCCCTCCTACGAAGATCGCTCGGCTGTTGCCAACGCGTATCGCGACGCGATTTTCGTGAGCTTGCACGTCGCGTCCACGGGAAAATTCGGGACGGTGCGAGCTTATAGCTACCGGTATGCGACGCCGCTTCCGTCTCCGGACGATGTTACCGCTGCACCCGCGGTTCACGCATCGAACGCACTGATTCCCTGGGAGGAAGCACAAAGGTCGCACCTGGACGCCAGCAAGCGGCTCGCGGACATCCTGCAAACTCAGTTCGCGACGAAATTCTCAGGTTCGCCCGAGTCTTCAACGCAGTATGCCGTGCGCGATCTGCGTTCGGTGAACGCCCCTGCCGTGGCCATCGAGATTTCCAGCGTTGCCGTGGCGGACCCGAACTCGTTGCTCGCTCTGGGAGGGCCGCTTTCGATGGCGGTGGTACGGGGCGTTCAGGTTTTCCGGCCGGCGCTTGCACCGTCGCAGGCTCCTGCGGCCACTTCAGGCGGCCAGCCGTGACGCGCAATCTGAAAATCACGATCGCGATCCTGGCCGTCGCCGTGTTGATTGGACTGATCAGCTTGCGCGGGCTGAGCAAAAGAATCGAGCGCCTGCAGGAAAATCCGTCCACCGAGGAGCAAGCGCGCCGCGAATTGCAGCCAAAGGTTTCAACGCCAACCGACGTTCTGGTCCGCGCCAAAATCTTTTGGGCCGCCGGCCCGGACTCAACCGCTCCGACGGACGTGGAGCTTGCCCTATCCGCCGATCCCGTGAAGCGCGCGCGGCAACTGATCGACTCGCTCATCACCGATCCCCCGTCGCCCGAGCAACGCACGCTCCCCGTCGATACCACTCTGCTCGGCTTTTATCTTTTGCCGGACGGCACCGCGATTGCCGATTTTTCGGACACCATTTCGTCCGAGACGCCGTCTGGGATTTTGAGCGAGACGCTCGCCGTCGATTCCATCGTGCTGACGCTGAAGAGCAATCTGACAATGGCGCGGCGCTTGAAAATTCTGATTCATGGGCAGGAAGTCGATACACTGGCGGGCCACGTTGATTTGACGGGCTTTTTCGATCTGAACCCCGTCGATGCCACAGCGGCGCCTGCATCTATTGCAAATACGGACAGCACGCCCGTCGCGCCGGCTTCCGTGTCGAAACCCGCGACGAACAGCGAAACGCCGTCGCGCAAATAACGAGGAGAGATGAGCCAGGCTCGAAATCCCATTCGCGTTGGAATGATCGGTTACGGATTTGTTGGCAAGACGTTTCACGCGCCGCTGATCCAGTCCGTTCCCGGATTGGAGTTGGCGTTCGTTGGCTCCACGCAACCCGACAAAGTTCATGCCGACGTGCCCGGCGCAACGGTGATCGCCGACCGCGATTCGGTTGCCACGCATCCGGACGTCGATCTCGTCGTAATCGCCAGCACGAATGAAACGCATTTGCCGCTCGCCACGGCCGTACTGCTCGCTGGCAAAGATGTGGTGGTGGACAAACCCTTTACGTTGACGCTCGCCGACGCGCGCACGCTCGCGGCTCTGGCCGAAAGGCAGGGCCGCCTTCTCGCCGTATTTCAGAACCGCCGGTGGGACAGCAGTTTTCTGGGCGCGAAAAAAATTCTCGCCGAAGGCACGCTCGGCGCGATCTCGCACTACGAATCGCACTATGACCGCTACCGCCCCAACGTACGTGTGCGTTGGCGCGAGATGCCGGGCCCTGGGGCCGGGTTGTGGTATGACCTGGGGCCGCACCTCGTCGATCAGGCTCTCGAACTGATGGGCCTGCCCGATGCGGTGAATGCGAATTTCGCGACGCAGCGCGATGGCGCGCAAACGGACGACTGGGCGCACGTGGAATTGCTCTACCCGAAGGCGCGAGCGATCCTGCATTCGTCGGTTCTGGTTTCGGGAGGCGTGCCAAACTTCATCATCCACGGCATGCGAGGAAGCTGGGTGAAGTATGGTCTCGACGTTCAAGAGAAACAACTCATGGCCGGCGAAAAACCAGGCTCGCCGGGCTGGGGCGTCGATCCGGTTCGCGCCACTTTCTACGATGGCACTGCGGGAACGCAGACCGAATTGCCCGTGCCGGATGGAAATCAAGCGATGTTCTACGTCGGCATGCGCGATGCAATTCTTGGTAGGGGTCCGAACCCGGTCCCGCCGGGGCAGGCCGTGGCGGTGATGGCGGTGATCGAAACAGCGATCCAGGCCGGAGCGGAGGGGCGCGTGCTGCCTCTTTCACTTACAAAAGAGGAGCGTGCCGCGTGGGAACAAACGAAGATCTAGCGCGCATCGTGCTGCAGGAACAGGAACTGACCTTCGCAGCGTTCGACTTCGACGTGGCGTGGGACCTAGGCTCAAATCTTCGCGCCGTAGCCGTGACGCGCAAGCTGCCAATCGTAATCGACGTCCGCCGCTTCGGCGTGCAGCCTCTCTTCTACGCGGCGCTTGCCGGCACCGCACCGACCAATGCGGAATGGGTTCGCCGCAAGAGCAACGTCGTCGAGATGCTGCACAAAAGCTCGTATCGCGTCACTCTGGAACAGAAGCAAAAACGCACCAGCCTGGCTGACAAATACGCACTCTCCCCCGCCGACTACGCTGAAGCGGGCGGCAGCTTCCCGATACACGTTCGAGGCACGGGAGTGATCGGCAGCGTGACGGTTTCAGGCCTGCCTCAGCGGAAGGACCACGAAACCGTGGTCGAAGCTCTGTGCCTTCACCTCGGCAAGGATTACAACGCGCTGAAGCTCGGCGAGGAATCGGCCTAGCCGTTCGAGTCGTTGACAGTTCTGGCGGCAATGTTCAAACTGATGGCCGCAGATACGAAGGGGAGCAGCGGATTGGGCGACAACGGAGACATCGGATTGCGGATCGACGGGCGGGCGTTCGACCAGCTGCGCCCTGTGCGAATTACGCCGGACTTCATCCCCCATGCCGAAGGCAGTGCACTGATCGAAGCGGGCCACACGCGAGTGATCGTCACCGCGACCGTGGAAGACGGAGTTCCCGGCTTCCTGAAAGGCACCGGTAAGGGCTGGGTCACGGGCGAATACGGCATGCTGCCGCGTTCCACCGAAAGCCGCACGCCGCGCGAATCAAGCCGCGGCAAGCAGTCCGGACGGACGCTCGAAATTCAGCGAATGATCGGCCGCACGCTGCGTGCCGTTACCGATCTGAAGCTGCTCGGCGAGCGCACGGTTTGGCTCGATTGCGACGTGATCCAGGCGGATGGCGGCACTCGCACCGCTTCGGTCACCGGCGCCTATGTCGCACTGGCGCTGGCGCTCGAACGCATGGTTGCCGCCGGCATCATGCGCAAAAATCCGCTGATGGATTACTTAGGCGCGACGAGCGTAGGAATCGTGAACGATGAGCTGCTGCTCGATCTTGCCTACGAAGAAGATTCGCAAGCGCAAGTGGACATGAACGTGGTGATGACCGGCGCGGGATCATTCGTCGAAGTGCAGGCGAGCGCTGAAGGCCGTCCTTACTCAGATATCGAACTGCAGGACCTGCTGCACCTTGCCGCTGGCGGCATCCGGCAACTGATCGATAAGCAGCGCGAACTGCTGCAAATGAAATTCGTCGCGCGCTCCGCGTAACCGCGGCGCAGAAGGCATCGCTCTGAAACTTTACCTCGCCTCGTCCAATCCGGGAAAACTGCGGGAGTTCACTGAACTTTCCGCCGAGGCTCCGAATCAAGGTTTTGAGATCGCCGCGCTGCCCGACTTCGCGAAATTTCCACTGTACGAAGAGACCGCCTCTACATTCGCCGAAAACGCCGCTGGCAAGGCGCTTCACTATAGCCAGTTCGCAGACCAAGCCGTACTGGCGGACGATTCAGGACTGGTAGTACCCGCCCTCGGTGGCGCACCGGGCGTGCATTCGGCTCGTTATGCAGGGCCCGATGCAACCGATTCCGACCGCGTGGCAAAGCTTCTCGCCGAAATGAAAGACATGACAGGAGATGCGCGGCGGGCGCACTTTGTCTGCGTAATCGCTGTCGCGCGGCGTGGCCGGGCGCTGTCTGTGGTCTCGGATTTGGCGCGGGGATTGCTCATCGACGCGCCCCGCGGCTCCGGCGGATTCGGATACGATCCCATCTTTTTATTCCCCCAGTTGGGCCGAACCTATGCGGAAGCCTCGAAAAGCGAGAAAAACCGTCTCAGCCATCGCGGCCAGGCCTTCCGTAAAACCATGTATGTCCTTTCTTCCACAAACGCTGTTACCTTCTTATAGGCCGCGCATCTAAAGGTGGGTCTATCCGGAACACCTTGCCCCTCGTCCCAGGCGAGGGCGCTGCAAGCATCCCCTTTCCAAGAGGTGCATCATGGCAACTCCTGGTGCCACGTTGAAAAAGGAATCTGTACTTTTAGAACGATTGGCTGAAGCTCGTGTGCGCACCGACGCTGTTTTCGCGCTCCTAACCCCGAATTCCTATTACGACCGCCCGATTCCCGAACGCCATCGCCTGATTTTCTATCTCGGACATTTGGAAGCGTTCGATTGGAATTTATTGAGCGGACCGCTGGGGCTGACCTCCCGCGATCCGGAATTCGACAAGCTGTTTGCATTTGGCATTGATCCGGTCGATGACGGACTTCCCACGGATAAACCGAGCGACTGGCCCTCGATCGGGCGCGTGGAACAATACCGCCGTCACATTCGCGAACGGCTCGATGAGAGCCTGCGCATCCAGGATCTCGCCGCGTCGCACGATCATTACCTAGCCGACGGAACTTTGCTGCACGTGGCGATCGAACACCGCCTCATGCACGCCGAAACGCTGGCGTATCTGCTGCATAATCTTCAGCTCGATCGCAAAATCGCGCAGCCCGCGCCGCAGCCGGACCGCCGGCGTTCGCCTGTTCAGCGCAAAGTATTGATTCCATCGGGTATCGCGACACTAGGACAAAAACGCGCAGCGGGAAACTTCGGCTGGGATAACGAATTCGAGACGCAGCAGGTGATCGTCCCGGAATTTTCGATCGACGTCTTCCCCGTTACCAACGGCGACTTTCTCCAATTCATGGAGGACGACGGCTACGAAACGCAGCGGTTCTGGAAGCCAGAAGATTGGGCCTGGCGCAAGGAACATCACATCACGCACCCGCATTTCTGGAGCCCGTCTTCCGCGACTGCCGCGGCAGACCCCGAAGCGAAGTGGAATTATCGCGTAATGTTCGGTTCGATTCCGCTGCCGCTGTCCTGGCCCGCCTACGTGAGCCACGCGGAAGCCTCGGCGTACGCTCGTTGGGCTGGAAAAAAAATGCCAACTGAAGAACAATGGCACCGCGCCGCGTACGGTACTCCGGAGGGCCGCGAACGTTTGTATCCCTGGGGCGACGAAGAGCCCGAACCGACGCACGGTAATTTCCACCACCAGCGTTGGGACGCGGCGGCGGTGAACGATCATCCGGAAGGCGCGAGCGCATTCGGCGTGTTCGATCTTCTCGGCAACGGATGGGAGTGGACTTCCACTCCATTCGGGCCGCTGCCGGGTTTCGAGCCTTACTCGTTTTATAAGGGTTACTCCGCGGACTTTTTTGATGGTAAACACTTCGTCATGAAAGGCGGTTCGCCACGCACGGACGTCAGCATGCTCCGGCGCTCGTATCGCAACTGGTTCCAGCCACACTACCCATACGTGTACAGCAGCTTCCGCTGCGTGGAGGAATAGCTCATGGCCTCAGCTCCTCGAATGGTTCCGTCCGCGGTTCCTCCGCCGGCGGAACTGGCTGAGTTTTGTTCGGACGTGGTGCTCGGCTTGAGCCAGCCAGGACAGAAGGAGCTGCCGTCGAAATATTTATACGATGAAGTCGGCTCCGCGCTTTTCGATGTGATTTGCGTGCTGCCGGAATACGGATTGAGCCGCGCTGGGATGCGGACCCTGGCGCGCCACGCTCCGGAGATCATTTCCCAGCTGCCCGTGCCGGTGATCGTCGCGGAACTGGGAAGCGGCAGCGGACAGAAAACTCGCGTGATCCTGGAAGCGCTGGCCAAAAAGCAGCGCGTGAATTACTACCCCATCGACATTTCCAGAACGGCTCTAAACCGGTGCGAGCGCGAGATCGGCCAGATCGATCAGGTCAGCATTGTCGGATTCGAGCGCGCATATCTCGAAGGCCTACGGGAAGTAGCGGCGCGGCGCCGAGACGGTGAAAAGATTTTCGTGCTTTTCCTAGGTAGTACGATCGGCAATTTCGACCGGCCGGCCGGCGATCAGTTCCTGCGCGAAGTCCGCTCGATTTTGCAGGAAGGCGACGCGCTACTGCTCGCCACCGACCTCGAAAAGCCTTTCGCACAATTGGTGACGGCTTACGACGATCCTGCCGGAGTTACCGCGGCATTCAACTTGAACTTGCTGGCGCGGCTGAATCGGGACCTGGGTGCTGATTTCGATCTGCATCAGTTCGAACACGTAGCCCGGTATGACCAGACCGAGCGTCGCGTGGAGATGCACTTGCGCTCGAAAGCCTGGCAGCGAGTGAACATCGGCGCAGCCGGCTTTCGCTTCTACATTCGCGAGGGCGAAACGATCTGGACGGAAAGCTCGCACAAATATAATCCGCTGGAAGTCGTGAACATGGGCGAGCGCACCGGCTACCGCTGCGCGGGCCAGTGGTTTGACGCCGAATGGCCCTTTGCCCAGAATTTGTTTTTCGCGGTGTAGGTTTCTGTTGTGCCTAAACGAGGATAAACGTGGCGAAGGCAACTTGGAACGGAGCGGTGATTGCCGAAAGCAACGACACCGTGGAAGTGGAAGGCAATCAGTACTTCCCTGCCGCAGCGGTGAAGAAGGAATTCCTGCGCGAGAGCAAAACGCACACCGTTTGCCCGTGGAAAGGCACCGCGAGCTACTATTCGCTCGAAGTAAACGGGCAGGCGAATCCCGATGCGGCGTGGTTCTACCCCGATCCGTCCGACGCCGCAAAAAATATCAAAGGTCATATCGCTTTTTGGAAGGGCGTATCGGTCACAAAGTAACGGCGCCCGGACTTTCGCCGAATTCTGGCTACAATTCTTCCCGCCGCTTGGCCCTCAGCCGGCCGACTTCCGTGTGATATTCTTCGCGGGATGAAAAACACAAAAAGGAAAACTGCCAAGAACAAATCCGCTGCTTCGCCGTCGAAAGGCGCGCCTAAGGTAGCCGGCGGCACCGCTCGCATGCGCCTTCGTGGGACCAATCCCCTCCGCGTAAAGGCAATTCTCGAAGGGCTTGACGAGATGTATCCCGCAGCAACCTGCGAGCTGAGGCACGCGAATCCTTTTCAATTGCTGGTCTCGACGATACTTTCCGCCCAATGTACCGACGTTCGCGTGAATCAGGTGGCCGAGACGCTCTACGTGAAGTATCCCACCCCGAAACATTTCGCTTACGCGAATCCCGCCGAACTCGAGCAGGACATCCGCCCGACCGGCTTCTTCCGCAACAAAACGAAATCCGTGATGGGCGCTGCGAAAAAGATCGTGGAAGAATTCGGCGGCCGCGTGCCGCAAACGATGGATGAGCTGCTTACCTTGCCCGGCGTCGCCCGAAAGACGGGCAACGTCGTGCTCGGCTCAGGATTCGGAATCGCGTCCGGCGTTGTGGTCGATACGCACGTCATACGCCTTTCGAACCGCCTCGACCTCACCAAACACTCCGACCCCAAAAAAATCGAGCAGGACCTGATCAAGATCCTTCCCCAGGACAAGTGGGTCATCTTCTCCCACCAGCTCATCTGGCACGGCCGCCGCCTCTGCGTAGCCCGCAAGCCCCGCTGCGCCGAATGCAAGCTCGAACACCTCTGCTACGCCAAAGACAAAACCGTTTAGCGCGACGGCCGTTCTCTATTCGTGGCGGAGGGCCAGCATTGGATCTACTTCCATTGCGCGGCGCGCGGGGATGTAGCCCGCGATCGCCGCAACTGCAGTGAGGGCAAGCCCAACGCAGCCGATCGTCAGCGGGTCGTTTGCCGACACATGGAAGAGCAAGTGCGCGATCAAGTGTGACGCTCCGAGCGCGCACGGAATTCCAAACGCCAACCCGATCGCCGCCAGCAGCAGCGTCTCGCGCAGCACCATGCGCAGAATGCTTGCACGCGAGGCGCCCAGCGCGACGCGAATTCCAATGTCGTGCGTCCGGCAGGATACTGAGTAGGAGATCACTCCGAAAATTCCTGTCGCGGCGAGCACCAGCGCCATCCCGGCAAACAGCCCCAGTAGTACAGTCCGGAAGCGCGGCTGCGCCACGGATTCCTCCAGCTCTTCAGGCATCTTCTTCACATCGTCGATAGGCAAATCCTTGTCGATCTTCGATACGCTCCGCCGCACTGCTGCAGTCACATTCGCGGTGCTCATCGAGCTTCGCACCACCACGCCGGCGCCGGGCAACGGCGCCTGCGCGAACGGTACGTACAACATTGGTTCCGGTGATTTGTCGAGCGCAATGTCTCGCACGTCGCCGACCACCCCGACAATTTCGCGCGGGATTCCCGAATCGGGGGGAAAACTGAATGAAAGCTGCTTGCCGATCGGATTCCCGTTCGGGAAATATCGCTGCGCCAGAGTTTTGCTGATCACCGTCACCCGGGGCGCTTCCATCGAATCGTGCTCGTTGAACGTCCGCCCCGCCAGCAGTGGAATGCGCATCACTCCAAAATAATCGGGACTGATCGCCACGTAGTCCGCGGTCTGCAGCGCACCAGGCGACGGCGGCGGCGCGCCAACGATCTCGAATCCTAAGTTCACGAACCCATCCGTGACCGGCATCGGCACCGCGAGCGCCGAATTCTGCATGCCCGGCTCGGACTGCACTTGCCTAATCAACTGCGTAGCGAAATTGCTCCACTTTTCCGGCGTCGAATATTCGAACCTCGGTAGCGAAACGTCCGCCTTCAACATGTTCTCCGCTTGAAAGCCCGGATCGGTGGACATGATCCTCGAAAAGCTCCGCAGCAGTAACCCAGCGCAGACCAGCAGCACCATCGCCAGTGCGATTTCCGCGGCGGCGAGCACGTTCCGCATCCTGCGCCGCCCTCCGCTCTCGCCGGAGCGGCCCGTACCTTCCCGCAGATTGCTTTGCAAATCCGCGTGCGTGGCAAAGAGCGCGGGTGCGAGGCCAAATCCAACGCTCGCCAGCAACGACAACGCGAGCGCGAACCCCAATACGAAATGGTCCACGCGAATTGCGTTCGCGCGCGGCACCGACGCAGGCAACATCGAACTCAGAACCGTCACTCCCCAATACGCCAGCGCCACACCTGCAATCCCCCCGAGTACGCCCAGTACCGCCGTCTCGCTTAAAAGCTGCCGAATGATTCGCGTCCTTCCGGCGCCCAGCGTCGCCCGCACCGCCATTTCCCGCGCGCGCGACGTGGCCCGCGTCAGCAACAAATTTGCGATGTTCGCACACGCTATCAGCAGCACAAGGCCAACGGCACCCAGCAGCACAAACAGCGCCATGCGCACGTCGCCGGTCATTACCGATTGCAGCGGCGCCACGGAAATCAGCCAATCGCGGTTCTCCGCCGGATAATCCTTTGCCAGCCGATCCGCAATCCTGTCGAGCTCCGCTTGTGCCTCCGCCATCGACACGCCCGGTTTCAGCCGCGCCGTCGCACGAAGCCAATGTCCGCCGCGGCGGTCGATCCATCCGCCAAACAGCGGATCCTGTGGCAATGGCACCCAAAGCTGGTCGCTCTGCATGAGCAGCGGAAATCGAAAGCGGCTCGGCATCACGCCGACCACGGCAAATTCCTTTTTGTCGAGATTGATGGACTCCCCGATGATTTTCGGATCGCCGTGGAACACGCTGCGCCATAGATTTTCGCTGAGCACCACAACGGGCGCAGCTCCGATCTTCGCGTCGTCCGGCGTCAGCGCACGCCCCAGAAGCGGCTGCTCTTCGAACATCGTGAAGAATTCGCCGGTCACCACCGACGCGTTCATCATTGCGGGCTCGCCGCGCCCAGTCAGCGTGAGTTGGTGGGAATTGTTTCCGGCCACCGCCTTGAAAATATTGCTGTCGCGCTGCAGGTCCTCAAGATTCAGGTAGGACCAGCCGCCGAGCTTCGATCCCTTCTGGCTGGCCGGATATTGCGAGACGTTGTACAGCTCGCCCGGCCTCGGGTATGGCAGAGGCTTCAGCAGCACCGCGTACACCACGCTGAAAATTGCCGTGTTCGCGCCGATGCCGAGCGCGAGCGTAAGCACCGCGACGGCCGTGAACCCGGGGTTTTTGCGCAGCATCCGCAACGCGTAGCGGATGTCTTGTCCGAGAGTTTCGAGGAATGGCAGGCCGCGCAGCTCCCGATTTGTTTCGCGAAGCTGCGATTGGCCGCCCAGGCGCAAATGTGCCGCGCGGCGCGCCTCTTCGTTTGACATTCCTCGACGAATATTTTCGTCGGTGAGCATTTCCAGGTGCGACTCGAGTTCGCGATCGAACTCCGTGTTGGCGTCGATCTGGCGCGAGGAAAAAGCATTTCGGATGCGCGAGAACGCAGCCCGGAGCGAGGAGTACATGGTCAGCCTCTCTCTGAGACGCGCAGCACGCGCCCCACAATCCCGGCAATCCGTTCCCAGTTTTCTGCTTCGGTGTGCAGTTGCTTCCGGCCCGCCTTGGTGATCGTGTAGAACTTCGCCTTGCGGTTATTGTCGGAGGTTCCCCACTCGCTCGAAATCCAGCCACGCTGTCCCAGACGCACCAGCGACGCGTAGATCGTCCCTTGATTGATTTCGAGCGCGGCCTGGCTCAGCTGCTCGATGCGCCGCGCAATGCCGTAGCCGTGGAGAGGCCCCATCGCGGCGAGTGTCTTCAGCACCATTAAATCGAGTGTGCCCTGCAGGATTTCCGATTTCTCGCCCGGCGGCATGATGACTCCTGTGGCCTACACACAGGAGTATGCACAATCCTCCTGTGGCATGTCAACAGGAAACGACTCTGAACATTTGCGCGAAGCGACCGGGTGCGGGGTCCGCGCACGACATCCAATTCACCATGCACATGCCCTATAATCGATAGGCTCATTCCGTCGGGGCGTAGCGCAGCCTGGTAGCGCGCCTGCCTTGGGCGCAGGAGGTCCCGAGTTCAAATCTCGGCGCCCCGACCACTCCCTTCATTGGTTTCAGCGAACGTTGCCTGGAACGCCTACGCTCGACGATGAGTTTGAGTTCAATTGCGAATCTGTGACGCTGCCGTTCACCCGACCGGCGCGCAATTTGAGTGCCGCCAAATCATGCAAATCCTCAGAAGTCGTTCGCCGCTCGTGCAGTTTCAATTCGCGAACGAGATCACGAGAACCGATTCTCTGAAAAGGTTGCCGCCGCGAAAATCAATTCGGCGAAAGCCGTATCCACTTGTCCATGTAACGCTGTGCGGAGGAAAGAACTTCACCGCTATGTGAACTCGCTTCGGCACCCAACCGCCGGACTCGCTTCCCAACTCAGCCTAACTTTTGGGGCCTTGCATCCGCCAGTACACGGAATAACGCTGATCCTCAATCGCGTACATGGGCGTCACGGCGTATTTCTTTTCTAATCCAATCGCGCGGAATTTCAGGTCCGGCAGCGATTCAGCCTCGATCCAGGGCGCCGCCGCGCTATTGGCATCTGCCGCGACAAGGGGAAGTGCTTCGGCCGCCGGCAACTTTTCCGGTTCCGTACCGCGTCCGTGAATCACCCTGTTCGGCCCGTCCGCAGGCCCCGCCCCGAAGTCCGCGGCCAGCACCAGTGGACCGTACATCGCAGCCGCGGTGGAATCCTCACCGGGAAGGGTTTCCCGGCGGAGCTCCATCGGCAGATAGACGCTAATTTGGTCGCCATCGCGCCACACTCTCCGAATCGCAACGAACGCTCCCGGATCCGCGACCGCTTCTATGGGAGTTCCGTTTATCCGGAGGGCGGCTGCTTGCGTGGTCCACGCTGGAATCCGCACATGAATGGTCCGCGCCGCCGGGCGCGAGGACTGAATCTTGAGCGTGGTTCCTTGTTCGCGGGGAAATTGCGTGACCTGCTCGATCTGAAGTCCGTGCTCCTTCCAATCCAGCGTTGCGGCAATGAATTGATTTACATAGACGTCGTCACCGCGATGAAAAAATATGGTGTCGCTAAACTTGGCGAATTCCTCCGCACCCGTTCCCGTGCAGCACCAGAAAGATTGCTCCGCCGAATTGTATGCACGCCAATACCCTGCGCCGAGCGGGAAAAAATATTGTTTTAGCCCGTCAGCGTTCTGCGTTCCCAACCGGCAATTGAATAGAGTTCGTTCGTATTCATCCATCCACCGCGCATCGCCGGACCATCCGAACACCAGCCTCTGCAGCTTCATCAGGTTGTAGGCGACGCAACATTCGGCGTTGGACCAGCCCAGAGTTCCTCCCAGTTTGCCCGCCGGCGTGCTCCAGTGCTCGTCCAGGCTCGTATTGCCGATCGCGTAATTTCGCGCTGAAATCACCTCATCGAGGAAATATTCGGCAATCTGCCGGTAACGCCGGTCGCCGGTGACCTCATACATCCGGGCGGCACCGATGATTTTCGGCACGTTGGTGTTCGCGTGCAAACCTTGTAGTTCGTCGCGCCGTTCCGCCAGAGGATTCAGAATGCTGGGCTGCTCAAACAGGCGTGCAGTGTCGAGATATTCTTCTTTCTTGGTTAGGTCCGCCAGATTGACCAGCGCCTCGTTCATTCCGCCGTATTCGGTGCGCAGCATCCGTTGCCTTTGGTCGTCGCTGATGCCCTCGAAGTAGTTGCCGGCCCATCGCGCCATGCCTTCGCAAATGGGGAGCGCCTCAGCGTTTCCCGCGAGGACGTACATATCGAGCAAGCCGGCCATGATCTTGTGATACGTGTAAAACGGCGCCCACACCTGCTTCCCCTCGGCCAGAGCGTTGAAAAGCCCGGCCGGAAATGCGCTCAAATATCCCGTTCCGTTCTTCTTCTGGCATTCGCCGAAGGCCGATACGACTTCGCCGCCCCGGCTTTTTAAATCTGCGTTTCCCGATGTCGCCGACGCCAAAGCGGCTGCGGAGAGGAAATGCCCACCGGCGAAATGTCCGCGTAATTCGCACGTCGGCTCTTCCCAGCCCCCATACGGCGTGGCCGACGAAGAGATGCCCGCCGTGACGCGAAAATTGTGCAGCAGCCGGTCCGCGGAGAGCGAGTCCAAATACCGCGCATTGATATCCGCTTGCTGGCGGAAGACTCCGGCAGCGAGGCGCACCGAGTCCAAAGGAAACGGCACCAGCCGTTCCGCTGGGAGCGACTGGAACGCCTCCAGCGTTTTGGCGCCGGCCATCACACGGAGAAGCCCGATACCGGCGGCGCCGGTCTTCAGGAATTTTCGCCGCGAAAGATTTCTCATACGTCTTCGGTCCCTTGCTGCGCTATCTTCCGGCCACAAGCAGAAAGCGTTTGCATGTGCGCATAACTTTATACCCCTTGCATTCTAATTCGCGACCGGAATTTGAGGTCCGAAATTAACGCGCATCCGTTCGCGATTGGACTGCGTGGCGGTGATGCGCAAGCGTTGAAAATCTCGATAACGCTTTGCTATTCGTGCATAACGCCGTCCTGATTGCGCCGCTGCCGGAGCGCACGCTGATCGCAGCCGCAAAGTACGATAACCGGAACGGCGTCCGAAAAGAGGCCGCCGGGCAGTGTATCGGGTCGCTCAAAAAAAAGAAGTGCAGTCGTTCTTCGCGACGATAACTCTTTCACCAAGCTCTTGGGGAACGGATCACTGCGGCGTTTGGCCGATGGCTTCCTCGAGTTCGTCGTAGGCTTGCAGGTATTCAAGTTGAGATTGTAGGAGCGCGGTGTTCGCGTCCAACTCATGCGCGGCGGCGGAGTCCACTTGCGATTGGAGCGCGGCGCCTTGGGCCAGCTGTTGGCTCGTTACGCGATGCGCTTCGGCGCGCAGAGCTACAACTTCTTGTGAAACTTTCAACATCTCGCGCGTGCGTTCCAGTTTGTTGTAGGCGGTTTGCACGCGAACTTCCACTTCGTCGTTCATGCGTGCCAGATTTTCCTGCGCTTGCGCGAGCTGGGCCTTGCGTTCGCCGATCTCCGCGTTGCGCCTGCCTCCGTCGAATAGCTCGTAGCCGAAATGAACGCCGAAGGTGCCAAAGTTGCGCGCAAGAAAGGGAACATTATCCGAATAGGTGTAACGCGCGAATACGTCGAGATCCGGCACGTATTCGCGCTTCGCGACGCGCACGGCGGCTTCGGCTTTTTCCACAGTCGCGCGGGCTTCCAGAACTTCGGGGTGTGAATCGAGTGCCAGCTTCAGGCAGGCGTCGCGGTCGCAGCTTGTTCCGGGCTGGCCGACGGCCGCGTCAAGATCGAGCTTGGTAGAGAGCGGCAGGCCGATCGCGTCGTCGAGCTTGATGGTGAGGTCGGTAAACTGCAGGTCGGTGGTGAGCAGATCCTGGCGCGCTTCGAGCGCCTCGGCACTCGCTTCGATCGCCGACGTCTCTAGCTTAGCGCCCAGTTTCACTTGCTGCACCCGTTCGCTGCTCAGACTTTCGCTGGCGCGAATCTTGGCCTCCACTGCCTGCCGGTGTGACTGCAGGATCAGCAGCTGGTAGTAAAGACCGTGGACGGCGAGCGCCACTTCGTTCTGCGTCTGTTGAGATTTTTCGCGCGCTACTTTGGTCTGTGCGGCGGCCACGTCGTTTGCGGCGCGAATTCTCCAAAGTTCGCCAATCGGTTGCGTCAGGCCCGTGCCGCTGGTGATCAGGTCCACTCCGCCTTGATTCAGGACGGCAGTTTGCTCGGGAATCGGAGTTCCCGCGGCGGTCCCGAGGCTTCCTTTGGCGATGGCGATGAACTGCGTATCGGTGACGTGCAGATAATTGCTGTCGTTTTTCAGCGACGGGTAGTAGGAGCTCCGCGCCACATCTTTCGCGTGTTGCGCTTCATCGACACTGTAGCCCGCGATTTTAACCAAATGGTTGTGCTTCAGCGCGAGCTGCACCGCTTCAGCGAGCGTAATGCGCCGTGCGTCGCTCCCGGCTGTTTGCTGCGCCTCAATGGGCATCGCCATCAAAGCGGCAAGCGCCACCATGCATACCTGCGCTTTCACGATCCACCTCCCCTGTTTTCCAATTCCATTTCACGCGCGCCGAACGCAAGCTCGTTGTAATTCAGCGGCGACTTCCGCAGCAGTGCGGTAAGAATCAACGCGGCGACGCAGCCCCACGCGACCAAATGAAAGCCGTCGATGAACGTGAGCGTGTAAGCCTGAATCTCGGTGCGGCCTCCGACCACTTCCACCGCGCGTCCAGCGGCGGTGTTCAATGCGGCTGACTTGCCGTAGAGCCCCGCGGTGAGCTGGCGGATCGAAGCGTCGGTAATCCATTCGCCGCGCTGCACGTGCAGGCCGAGCAGGTTCGAATGCACACGCTCGCGAATCGCGATGAAGTGCGTCATGAACGCAACGCCCATCTGCCCGCCGAATAGCCGGATCACGTGAAAGAAGGCCGAGAAGGTCAGCGCGTTCTGCGGCTTCAGCAGGCCGCCGGAGAAGACGGCTTGCAGAACGATGTCTGACACCAATCCGATGAAAGCGAAGGATTGCCCGAGGCCCATCAGAACTTCGGAGCGGTAGTAGTTCCCCGCGGACCATGCGCTGGTGTACTGCGCGTTCAGAATCGAAGCAAACGCCATGCACGCGAATCCCACCGCCATCATGACTCGCGCGTCAAAGCCGTCCACAAGTAGCAATGCGGCAATGAACGCCAGAATCAGAAGCGGGAGCGCGGACCAGATCACCGCCGGTCCGTACTGATCGGCCTCGAGGCCGTGAATCGCGAGCGACTGCGGAATCAGGATCACCGTCGCAAGCAAGCTGAAGCGAAACAGAATCAGCGCGAAACCCAGAATGATCGTGTTCCATTTTTTCAGGAACGGAAGATCGACCAGCGGGTTCGGACTCCTCAGCCGGCGAATCAGCGACGCCGCGAGAAAAAACACGCCCGCGAAAAACAGCGCGTTGTAAAGACCCGAACGCCACCAATCCAGCCGCTGCCCCTGATCCAGCGCGGCGAAAAGCAGCGCGAAACCAGCACTGGCGTACAAAAATCCGGCGAAGCTCGGCGCCGAGCCGTGCTTTGTCGCCGACGGGCTGGGCGGAATGCCGAAGTAAATGCAAAGGATCATCAGCGGTGTGAGCACCACGAAACACAGGAACATCCACTCAAACGAAAGATGATCGCGAAACCAGCCATAAAGAGAGGGAGCGATGTTCACCGCGCCATCGACAAACGTCGCGTACAGCGCCACGGTAAACGGCAGAAATTTCAGCGGAATGTTCCGCAGCGCGAACGTCAGCGTGAGCGGATAAAAAGTTCCCGATGTAAGCCCCGCCAGCACCAGGCCTGCGATCAAAACACCGTAGCTATGCGCGTGAGGAAGCAGCAGGCAGATGATCGTGAATCCGCTGGCCGCGGCGAGCAGCACGCGGCGCGGTCCAAGCAGGCCGCCGATGTAAACGGTGAAAGGGCCGATGAACATCAGCGCGATATTGAATGCGCTGCCGATCCACGCTCCGTCATCGACGCCTATTCCGAGGCTGCCTTTCAAATCCGCCGTGCCCAGCGTGAGCAGGCGGCCCATGAGCGTCACGATCCCCGCGCCCATCACCACGCCGAGGATCCCCAGCACCGGAGCCTTGGACAACTCGGAAGGCACCGAACCTGCCATCAGGTTCACAATTTGCCGCGCCGAAAGCGGCTGTGCTGGTGCTGCTACCGGTACTGTAGTGGAAGCCATATTCGAATCCGGGTCCCGGTGCTACTTGACCTGCACTGTGGTAACTACGGAAAGGCCCGGCTGCAGGGCCTCAGCCGCTGCCGGATCGTCAAACGTAATTTTCACTGGCACGCGTTGTGTGACTTTCGTGAAGTTTCCGGTCGCGTTGTCCGGCGGAAGCAGTGCGAATTGCGAGCCGCTCGCGGGCGCGATCTGTGAAACTTTGCCGCGAAACACCTGGCCGGGCAGCGTGTCCACTTTGATTTCCGCGGTGTCGCCGACCTTCATGTGCGTCAACTGCGTTTCGCGATAGTTCGCCTGCACCCACTTCGTCTCCGCCACGAATGTCAGAATCTGCGCGCCGGGCGAGAGCAGCTGCCCGGGCCGCACCTGGCGCTCGCCGACGATGCCGTCCGCCGGTGCGTGAATCTTGGTGTAGCCCAGATTAATTTGCGCCACGCTCAGCGCCGCGTTCTTCGCTTGCAAGTCGGCATCGAGCTGGAGCGCTTGCGACTGCAACACGTCTTTCCCGCGACGCTCGGCATCCACCGCAATTTCATCTTCCCGCAGCGCGCTCTTGGCCTGCTCCAGGTCGGCGGCGCGGCTGGCTTCCAGCGCGGCGTAGCGCTCCTGGTCGGCTACGGCTACTTCGAGCTGCTGCTGCGTGGTGGACTTCACGGCAATCAGCCCTTCCTGGCGCTTTCGTTCGGCGTCCGTGCGAGTCACATCTGCCTGCACGGCGCGAATGCCGGCCTCGGCGGCGGCGATTTGGGCTTTTGCCAGATCGATTCCGGCGAGCGCCTTCTGAATTTTCGCGTCCTGCAGTTTCTGCTGCGCGATGTTATTTCCGATCGCGGCCTTCGCCGCCGCCACGGCCGCCGTTGCCTGCGCTACTTGCGCCTGGTAATCCTGGTCTTCGAGTTCGACGAGCAGGTCGCCCGCGTGCACCTTCTGGTAGTCCGACACGTGAACCGCGCTCACGATGCCTGGAACGCGAGTGCTCAGCGGAGTCAGGTCGCCGCGAACGTAGGCATCGTCGGTCACCTGCTCGGGCTTGCCGCCTTCGTAGGCGTTCCAATCGCGCGTGAGCGTGATCACGATCAGCGCCGCGATCAGCAGGATCGCCAGCGGCGTCACGTACTTCAGCCACGGCCAGCGGCTGGCTGGCGCTGGCGGCTTCGTCTCGGGATGTGCTGCTGGTGGTGTTGGAGTTGAACTTTGAGCCGGCGCTGCACCGGAGGCCATTTTTTCTCCTTCGCGACGCGAAATAGGTTTCGCGACTCCGCTTTGGTGAATGTCTGAGCGGTGAACGGCAGCCCCGTGGGACTACCTTCAAACGGAAACCTATCACGTCCTGGCCTCTCGGGAAACGTGAGTAGCTGTTAGCTCACGGTGATGAACGGCGCGTAGGCGGATGAATGTACTGCCGACCCGAGCGGCAGGGATCGAGAATTGGCACCACGAGAGGGACGCGCGCTAATTCGTCGAGCGCGTTCTGTTGTTTTCAAATACCGCAAGAGCGACCGAGGAAGCGCAGGGGCGCCCTAGCCCGCCGCGTGAACGGTCGAACTGCCCCTGTCCGGAAAAAATGGCCGGGAGCGTCAGAGCGCGACGAAAAATCGCGATACTTTCTCCGGTCGCTGAGTCGTTAGCACTTCACAGTCCACGCAAATTTCCACCGCGGGCCGCGGTCCCCTGGTCGCCGCCCGCCGCCGACCGCGCCTGATTCACGAGAGCTGAAGCGCTTTGTTCACGTCGGTCATGATCGCGGCCGCCGTCGGCTCCGTCAGTCCTCCGGCAAGAGTGGTCGGGACGCCCCGCGCCTCCGCATCGACGCGATACGAGATCGGCCCTAGCTTGCTGATCGCCCAGTTCATTCCCGCCACGGTATTTTGCTGGCCGCTGCTGGGGTGCGGGTCAGCCACGATGATGACGTCGCCCGCTGCCTTCAATACGTGGTTTCGGACAATCACGCGGTGGATCGCGTCTTTGGGAATCGTGGATCCTGCCACTTCAATGCCGGTCTTCGAGACGCGAATCTTCGCGGGCGTGCGGTACTGCGTGGCTTGCTTGGAGTGCATCAGCAGATACATCGCTCCATAACAGAAACCCGCCGCGATCACTCCGTAAAAAAATCCCATCGATAGCGCCAGCAGCACCAGCAGGGCGCCAGGAATGGCAATGAGCAACCACGGCGCAGGTACCGGCTCCGGCGTGGTGGAAATTTCCGTTGTGTCGCCAATCTGTTGAATGTCGTATCCGGGCATGTTGCTTTCTCCTTGAACTGGAAAGGGTTGGAACGCGCGCCAAACTGGCCGGGCCGCTCATCGCCCCGCCTAGTGGCATTTAATAAGCAATGCGCAAAGCATGGCCAAAAACCGTCATGCGAAGTACGGGTCGCTTCCGTGATTTGCTCCTCCACCGCTCTTCACACCTAAAAATCACGCAAATGGACTCGCACAACATGCTCCGGGCTTATAATGAGCACGATTCCGAGGGCCACCCAATGACGTTTCCCAGTCTCCGCGTAATCGCCCGCGCTTACCTGATGTCCATCGCCTTCTGGTTCGGGATCAGCTTCCTGATGGGCTGGCAATTCGGCGCGCTCAACCGGCATAACCTTTGGCCTTCGCTCGTGACTCTGCTCGGGATGGCGGCGGTGCGGGGATTCACCCTGGCTCTGTGGACACCGCCGATTTTCTACCTGGTCGGCAAGTGCCTGCGTTATTCGAGTCATCGGGTGCTCTACGTTTTGGTCTGTCTGCTGGGTGCAATACCCTTCGTTTTGCTGCACTCCGCGATTCAGTGGCTGTTCATTCCCCAATTCGACGATGCAACGCACGCCTATATCGCGCGGTCGTTTCAGTCGTGGCTTGACAACGTTAGCAGCGGCTTCGCCGACCTGACTTTTATCTACATCGCGATCGTCGTCGCGGCACACGGTTACCAGTACCTGAAGCGTCTGCGAAACGAGGAACGCGAAAAATACGAGTACCAGCAAGCGCTGGCTGCGAGCGAGCTTCACGCTCTGAAGATGCAGCTTCAGCCGCACTTTTTGTTCAACACACTCCATGGGATCGCGACCCTGCTCGACGGAAACAGCAAAGGCAAAGGCATGATCATCAAGCTGGCTAGTCTGCTTCGCCGCGCGCTGGAGCGCGACAGCGTGGATCTGGTTCCACTGGAAGACGAACTCCAATTCGTCAAGGAATACGTGGAACTGGAGCAGATGCGCTTCGGCAGCCGCCTTAAGGTCGATTGGCAAATCGGCCCGGGCACCAGCGCCCTGCTCGTCCCGCAAATGGTTCTGCAACTTCTCGTGGAAAACGCGATCCGCCACGGCATCTCCACTTCCCGGCAGGGCGGTTGGGTGCTTGTGGCGGCGAATCAAAATGCAGGAACGCTGGAACTAAACGTGCGCAACAGCGTGGGCAAGTCGGCTTCTAACGGCAACGGTGTGGGCCTTTGCAACACCGAAGCGCGGCTGAAATACCTGTACGCGGGCGAGGCGAACTTGAGGTTTGAGATCTCCGACGACAACGTCGCCACGGTTACCGTCTGCCTGCCGGCTTTAGGCTCGCATCCAGCCCACGCCGAAGTTCGTCCGCGCGAAGCCGTCGGACTTCAGCCACTGTAGAACTTTCCGCACCACGCTATTGCACCACCGGCATGCGGATGAAGCTCGCTTTGTCGCCAGTCCGCCAGATCCGCTGCGTGGCCTTTTGATAGTCGCCGGGCTTCGCGTCGAAAATATTGGGAACGAATGTCTGAGGATTTCTGTCGTACAACGGGAACAGCGTCGATTGCACTTGCACCATAATGCGGTGCCCCGGCTGGAAGACGTGATTCACCGTCGGTAAGCCGAATTTAAAAAGCAGTGGCTCATTCGGCTTCAACGCTTCGGGATGTTCGAAGCTCGTTCGGTAGCGCCCGCGGAAAATATCCGTGGCGATGGGAAGCTCGTATCCTCCCAGGTTCGCCTGTGACGGATACGTCCCCGGATACACGTCGATCAGCTTCACCACCCAATCGCTGTCGCTTCCGCTCGTGGACAAGTAGAAATTCACTTCCGGCACGCCGCTCACGCGCACCGCGGACTTCAGCGGCTCCGTGACGTAAGTCATCACATCGGGACGCGAGTCCACGAACCGCTGATCGGTTACCAGCCACGTCCGCCACGCATCACTATCCGTCGCGAGCACGGGCCGCGGCCGGTACGGCACCGGTTTATCCGGGTCGGATACGTACTCATCGTAGCCAGAGGTGTCCGCGGCACTCGCGCTCGCGGGCTGATCAAACGACAGTCCGTGGTTCCCCGTAAGATAAAGGGGCTTCGATTTATTCGCGCAGCCCGCGTCGCAACTCGGCGGCCACGACTTGAAGTGATCCCAGTGATTTTCACCGGTGTTGTAGATCGCCACAGGCGCGATATCCGCTTTTGGAGCGCCCTCCACCAGATATTGCTTGAAGAACGGCAAAATCATGTCTCGACGGAACTGCAGCGTCGTGTTTCCGTTCCACAGTAGCGGCCCCAGCGCCCAGCCGTCGCGATTAATCTGGCTGTGAAACCACGGTCCCATCACCAGAAAATTCTTGTCGTTGTTCGTGTCTTTTGGTTCGACGGCTTCATAGCAATGAATTCCGCCCCACATGTCTTCCTGGTCCCACAACCCTTGCTCCCAAATCACCGGAACCGTGAGCGGCGTCTTGGCCATGATCTTGTCGAGCGCCTGCCCCTGCCAGAACGCGTCGTACGCAGGATGCTCTTCCAACTTTTTCCAGAAGCCCAGTTGATCGAGGCCCGCCGACCGCGCAATGTCGCCCGCCGAGCCGATCGCAAGATCACCCGTGTAATCGTCCTGGTATTCGCGCGGTATCAACTTTCCCTCGCCCTTTTCGGTTGTCTGCTCCGTGATGTAATCGAGATTCGGCTGGCGAAACGCACCGTAGTGAAACCAGTCATCGCCCATCCAGCCATCCACCATCGGGCTTTCCGGTGCGGCCACTTTCAACGCCGGATGCGGGTGAATCAGCGCCATCACCACGGTGAAGCCTTCGTAGGACGAGCCGATCATCGCCACGCGCCCATTCGTTTCCGGAATATTTTTCACCAGCCAGTCGATCGTGTCGTAAGCATCCGTCGTGTCGTCGATGCCGCTCGAATTCAACGGGCCGATCGGCGGCGGCGTCATCAGGTAAACGCCTTCCGAACCGTATTTCCCGCGAACGTCCTGGTACACGCGGATCTAGCCCTCGCGCACAAACACTTCGTCGCTTAGCGGCAGCGTGTCCAGCATCTTCGGTGAGTTCGACGCGCGCGACGCCCTTCCAGCCGCGTTGTAAGGAGTACGAGTCAGAACGATCGGCTCATGCTCCGCGCCTTTCGGAATCACGATCACGGTGTAGAGCTTCACCCCATCGCGCATCGGAATCATTTCAACGCGCTTCACGTAATCGAAATCCGCCGTCGGTGCATTGAACTTCGCTGGAATGTCGCCTTCCTGCCCGCGCGTCTGTGCGGAGGCGGGGATCGTCGCGAACATCAGCAGCAAAGCCGTCGCCGCAAATCTTGGAAATGAAGTCATTGCATGCCCTCTGTGATGAAAACGCAGAAGCTTCGTAGCGTCGCATCGGCCTTTAGCCGCGCGACGAAGTAGCTTACCGCACTTGTGAAACGTCCGGCAGCCCCGCTCTGCCGCGCTATAGTTTTACGGTCTGCCCGGAATTCGCCGCCTGATAAATCGCCGTGATGATCGTCAGATCGCGCAGCCCTTCTTCGCCCGGCGTCAGCGGCGTCTTGTTGGTCATTACGCAGTCGGACATGTGGTCCATCTCGGCCGCGAAGTGATCGATCTCGCGGTGGAAAACTTCCTCGAGCGACGGCCCTTTGCTCACGCGCATTCGCAGCCCGGTGTAGTTCATCGCCGGATCGAGTTCGAAGTAGCCGTCCGGCGCGAGCGCGCGAAAATGCGAACGCGTTGACGACCCGTAGCTCGAACTGCAATTCGCGATAATCCCGCTCGGGAATCGCAACTGGAACAGCGTCGTCTCCTCCACTTCCTTGAATCGAGGATCGTTTGGCGTTGTGTAGGTCATCGCGTTCACCGCTACAGGCTCTTCGCCGGAAATGTAGCGCGCGGCGTTCAACCCATAAATTCCGATGTCCATCAGCGAGCCGCCTCCGGCCATCGCTTTGTTCAACCTCCACTGCGTGGGATCGCCGATATTGAATCCTGCCTCATTCAGAATAATTTTTACGCCGCCCAATTCCTTGTCGCGCGCCATCTTGATCATGGCCTGGTTGTACGGCTCGTAGCGGCAGCGGTAGGCGACCATCAGCTTCTTATTCGCTTTCGCCCCCGCGTCGATCATGGCCTGGCATTCAGCCGGCGAATTCGCCATCGGCTTCTCGCTGAGTACGTTCTTGCCCGCCTGAAATCCGCGGATCGTGTACTCCGCATGCATGCTGTTCGGCAGCACGATGTAGATCACGTCCACTTCGGGGTTGTCGCGAATCGTGTCGTAATTTTGGTAGTTGTAGATCGCTTTCGGATTCACCCCGTACCGCGCCGCCAGCTTCGCGGCCTTCTCGGGATGCCCGCTCACCAGCGCCACCACTTTCGATTTTTCGCACTGGCAAAATGCCGGCAGGATCTGATGAATCGCCAGGTTGCCCAGCCCGACCACAGCCCAGCCCGCCTTTTTCCCCGGCGGCTCGGGCGCGTCCTGCGGGCTTTGACCTTGCGCCGCGGCGTCGTTCGCGAATGCCGCGGCCACATTCGCCGCCGCGATGCCTTGCCCCACTTTCGAAAGCAGCTCCCGGCGCGAAATTCGTTTTTCTTCAAAGTCAGACATACGTTCACCTCGGCGGCAATGATGGATCGCGGCGATTTTACGTCCGGCAGCTTCGAGGAAGAAGTTTCGCAGCAGCTTATTCAGAGCTTGAAACGGCAAGCGCTAACTGCCCTTCCGATCGCGCAACCACGGCGCAGGCCAGGCAGTTGCCGATCACGTTTACGGCTGTGCGTCCCATGTCCATCACCGCGTCAATTCCCAAAATCATGAAAATCGGCTCGGTCGGCAGATGGAACGTTCCTGCCGTCGCCAGCAACACAACCAGTACCGCGCGCGGCACGCCCGCCACGCCTTTGCTCGTAATCATCAGCGTAAACACCATGAACAGCTGCTCGGTCCACGTGAGGTGCATTCCCGCGGCCTGCGCGACGAAAATCGACGCCAACGCCAAATACAGCGATGAGCCGGTGAGGTTGAAGCTGTAGCCCGCCGGAATCACGAACGCCACAATGTTCCGCGGCACGCCGAACGCTTCCATTTGTTCCATCGCTCGAGGCAGCGCCGCTTCCGACGAAGCCGTCGCGAACGCAATCGTCGCCGGCTCGCTTACCGCCCGTGCAAATCCCGCCACCGGTACTCGCGCTACGCGCGCAATCGGCAGCAATACGAGCAGCAGAAATACCGCCAGGGCCACATACCCTGTAACCAGAAGCTTCCCAAGCGGCAGCAGAACTCCAATCCCCAAATGGCCCACGGTGTACGCGATCGCCGCGCCCACGCCGACCGGCGCGAAATACATGATGATGTTCGTGAATGAGAACATCGCCTCGGTGAGCGATTCGCAGAACCGGAGCATCGGCGCGCGTTTCTCCTCCGAGATTCGCGCCAGCGCGATGCCAAAGAGAATCGCGAACACGGCCACTTGCAGAATCTGGTTTTCCGCGATGGACTTGGCAATATTTTCGGGGAAAACGTGCAATAGAAAATCGTCCCAGTGCATTGCCGCCGCAACCGGAGCGGTTTCGCCGGCTGGCGCGACGACAGTGAGCCCTTCACCCGCGCGGCTGACGTTGATCGCTACGACGCCGATCAGTAGCGCGACCGTGGTCGCCACTTCAAAAAACACCAGGCTCTTGATTCCGATCCGGCCCACGCCGCGCAGGTTTCCGTGCCCCGCGATTCCGGTAATCAGCGTGCCCAGAATCAGCGGCGCCACGATCACTTTGATCAGTCGAAGAAAGATGTCGCTCAGAAAACGCAGATGTTCCGCGAAGTGCGGCCGGTCCAGCCCGATCTCCGCGCCAAGCAGCATCGAGAACAAAATCCAGTACGTCAGCGACGACTCTCTCCTCCCACCCGCAGCCACGAACGCCAGCCCCACCCATCGCACTGCCGCCACCCACGCGTGCGCCCCGAACGGCAACGGCAACAGCGCCCCGGCCACATACAGAGCGATGCCGACATACGTAAGCGCGCGTGATCCGCCTTCTCGCCCAGCGCGGCGCGCAACACCCTCTCTCGACTTCGCGTGTAAATTTTCAGTCATTGCACCGGAAAAATTCCCGCATCTGCTATCTTCATCTCATGCCAAAAATAAAACATCTGGAATGCTCGCGTTGCCACGCAACACTCTCCGCCGACACTCCGCAAACGCTTTGCCCCGAATGCAAAGGCTCGCTCTACGTCCGCTACGATCTCGCGCCACTTCGCGGAACACCGGCCCGCGATGAAATCACTCGCGAAGCCGCACGCCATCCGTGGCTCGGCATGTGGCGATACAAATCCGTTCTTCCCGACGCGAAGCCCGTCACCCTGGGCGAAGGCTGGACGCCCATGCTCACCAGCAAGCGTTACCCGAACGCCTACCTCAAAGAAGAGGGCGCGAATCCCACCGGCTCGTTCAAAGCGCGGGGCCTCGGCCTCGCGATCACCATGGCGCATCATTACGGACTGAAAAAACTCGCCGTGCCTTCCGCCGGCAATGCCGCGGGCGCGCTCGCCGCTTATGCAGCCGCGGCCGGAATCGAAGCCAATATTTTCATGCCGAAAGACGTGCCTTTCGCGAACTACGTCGAGGCCGTAGCCTACGGTGCCAACGTCACGCTGGTCAACGGACTAATTTCCGACTGCGGCCGCATCGTGGCCGAGCGCAGCAAAGCCGAAGGTTGGTTCGACATTTCCACTCTCAAAGAGCCGTTTCGTGTGGAAGGTAAAAAGACGATGGGCTACGAGCTGGTCGAGCAACTCGGCTGGGAGTATCCGGATGCCGTTTTCTACCCAACCGGCGGCGGCGTCGGCTTGATCGGCATGTGGAAAGCTTTCGCGGAACTGGAAGAACTTGGCTGGGTGAAACCCGGCAAGCGCCCGCGCATGATCGCCGTACAGTCTTCCGGCTGCGCGCCGGTTGCAAAAGCGTTCGATGCGCACGCACGCGCGAGCGAGATGTGGCCGAATGCCGCCACGTTCGCCTCGGGCCTCCGCGTGCCGAAGCCTTACGGCGATTACATCATGCTGGAAATCCTCCGCGAGTCCGAAGGCGTGGCGCTGGCGATTCCCGACTCCGAAATTCTCGCCTCACTGAAAGACTGGGCGAAAAACGAAGGCATTTTCCTCTCGCCGGAGGGCGCCGCAGCCACAGCAGCCTACGATCGGCTGCTCGCTTCTGGCTACCTCAAGCCCAGAGATCGCGTCGTCCTCTTCAACACCGGCTCCGGACTCAAATACACAGACGTTACCGCCGAAGCGATGGGCCTCCAGCGCCCCGCGTCAAATTGAAGCAACGGAAATTAGGAATCAGGATTCGGGTTCAAATCGTGGAGGACGCCGCAACACAAGGCAACCGGTGATCATGTCGTGTACGGCTTGCTTCTTCGGCGTCACTCCCGCGCAAATACAATCCACCAGAAAGTAGAGCAAGCCGATGCCGGGAATGTGCGCGAGAAGTCTCCCCACAGAAAACCGGCCGCTGGCCCGCAGAAAGCTCGGCCGCTGGCCCTCCGAATCCGCCACGTACAGACCAACCAACTTCTTCCCGAGCGTCGCCTGCGCCGGCGAACTCTCCATGAATGCAAAGTACAACCAGCTCGCGATCACGAAAAACACCAGCATACTCACCAGAGCTTCGTGGCCGTACAAATTCACGACGGCGCTCGGATCGGAAGTCGGGCTCAACTTCAGGAACGCTAGCGGCTCCAGCTTCGCCACCGCCGTGAACGACGCCACCACGCCAAGCGCGAGAGCGAGCACAATCGCATCAACCAGCGCCGCGAGCAATCGCAGCCAGAACCCCGCGAATTTCGCTTCGACCTGCACGCCCACAGACGCAGAGACGGTTCCGGCTGAAACGAAGCCCGATCCGCCGACCGAATAGCCAACCAGCGGCCGTTTGCACGCCCCACAAAAAGCCAGTCCCGGCGCGACACTAGCACCACAGTGATTGCACCGCATCTCAGCCTCCCACATTCAGACTACGAGCAATCGCCGCCATCCTAAGCACCGAAATCCCGTCCGATAATCGAATTGGTAATTGCCCCGCCCGACACACCGGCGTCAAGGCCATCCGTAGCCAGGGTCGGCGTCGCTCCACGATTTCTTCGTCGATTGGGCCGGGTAGTGATATGGTCTGCATGCGCGGAAGCCGAGCGCGCGGCAGGTCCGCGCTCCGAGCCAGGCGCACAGGCCTAGGAGAAGAAGATGAAGAACCTGTTCGTGGGGAACCTGAACTTTCAGACCAGCGAATCCGAGCTGACCGACCTATTCAAAGGCTTCGGGCAGGTCTCGCGAGTACACATCGCGATGGACCGCGAAACCGGTCGCGCGCGCGGATTCGCGTTCATCGAAATGCCCAACGATGAGGAAGCGGCAAACGCCATCGCGGGGCTGAACGGCAAGGAAGTCGGCGGACGCAAGCTCAACGTGAACGAAGCGCGTCCTAAAGGCGAGGGCGGCGGACGCCCGTCCGGTGGTGGAGGCGGTGGCGGCAACCGCGGGGGCGGCGGTGGCGGCGGGAATCGTGGCGGCAGTGGCGGTGGTGGAGGTAATCGCAGCGGCAGTGGTGGGAGCGGCGGCCGCGGCGGATATTCAAAGGACGATTACGGCGACGCGCCTCGCCAGCCTCGCGAACCGCGCTGGTAGTTTTTCAGCTTGAACGCGACACGCGCGGCCCGTCTTTCATTCGAAGTGAGAGCGCGTGGACTTCGGTAGGCTGGCCTCAACTTTCCAACCGTATTCGAGCAGTGCGCGCGTGGCGACCGCGAAGTTCAAAACATTCTCCACAAGCTTCGCGGAACGAAGCTGCGCGTCGGAAATCTCCTGGATCACGAAAAACGAATTCAACTTCAAGTATTCCGCCACCGGCGATGCGGCGTGCGCGTCAAAGCCGCGCGGTAGCCTGCGCAACGCGCCTTCTCCGTCGAGCGAATGACCATTCTTGTGCAGCGCCGCAGTCATCTTCAGAAATTCCGCGGGCTTCGACGCGATTCTCTGCCGCCACGCATGAAGCAGTTCGCGTTCCGGCAGCCAGAAGCCCATCGCCATGAATCGTTCTTTGTCTGAGAATTGCAGAAATACGCCTCCCGCATGGACGCCTTCCCCTCCGCGCCGCAGGTACGCGCTGATCGCCGTTTTGTACGGCGTCTTGTTTGCGGAAAATCGTACGTCCCGATAAATCCGCATCACCGGGAACTTTCGGTTCGGCGCAAGCGGCAAACCGGCATCGGCGAGGCGCTCGCCGAGGTCGAACACCAGCGCCTGCATGGGCGCCAGCAGCGTCGTTTCGTACCGGGTCTTCTGTTTCAAAAACCAGTCGCGGTGATTGTTGTTCCGCAGCTGGCGAAAAAACTTCATTGCATCCGGCGCAAATCCAGTGAACTTCGGCGCTTTCGGAATTGCGATTTTGGCGTGCTTCTTCATGAGGGCGCTCATCCGCAAATCAGATGCGCCTACGGCTGCGCCGGCTTCTGCAAATCCGCGTATGCCGGAAATCCGGGAATGCCTGTCGCCTGCTTTACCGCTCGGATCACGGCTCTCGACATCGCCACGGCCGCCACCGCGCCGATCGCTCCCACCCACACCTTCTCTATGAACGTTCCCGTCGAGAGCGCGAAAATCGTGTCGCCATCCACGGGAGTGTGCGCCGGATTGATCGCCCGCGCGTAGCCGTCCTGCGCCATCTGCGCCATCTTCGTGGCTTCATCCTTATTCAATGCCGCGTTCGTCGCCACCACGCCGATCGTCGTGTTCGTTCCAGACTGCGGAATGATCATCGCGTGGCCTTCGAGCAGCCGGTCCATCGCGTGCGCCAGGCCGTCGCCTCCAGGCGTTGCGGAACGCGCGCCCGCGATCACTTTCCCGGTGTGCCGGTCCCAAATATCGCCCACCGCGTTCACCGCCACCATCGCCGCCACCACCACGCCGGTATTTCCCACGCGGATGCTCGCTGAACCAATTCCGCTCTTCATCGCGAACTGCGGCCCCATCAGCTTGCCGATCGTTGCGCCCGCTCCCGCGCCTACGTTTCCCTCCTGCACCGGCCCCGTTGACGCCGCTTGGCACGCCTTGTATCCCGACTCCGCATTCGGCCGAATTTTTCCGTCGCCCACGCCGAGATCAAAAAGAATCGCCGCCGGTACGATCGGAACGTTCAGCGGTCCCATTTTGTAGCCGATGTTCTGCTCGTCGAGGTAGCGCATCGCACCGCTAGCCGCGTCGAGCCCGAATGCACTCCCGCCGGCAAGCATCACCGCATAAATCTGTTGCACCTTGTTCACGGGATTCAGCAGGTCCGTTTCGCGTGTTCCGGGCGCGCCGCCACGCACATCCACGCCTGCAACTGCGCCTTTCTCTGCAATCACTACTGTGCACCCAGTCGGTCGCCGCGTGTCGGTCCAGTGTCCGACTTTCAATCCCTCCACATCCGTCAGGCTTCCGGGTGCAGGCGAATCGGGATTTTCGAAATCAGCTGTAAATTCGCGACCGGGTTCGCCCGCTCGTGTGGAGCGCGGCACGAGCGACGACACCACCGCGCCACCAGCCGCGAGGGCTATACTCTTACTGAAATCACGCCGTTTCATTTTCCGCTCCTCCGATTAAGTCCACGCATCCCGCATTCGACTCATTGCCCGGCGTCTGGCGCATCGAAACCCGCTTGCCTTGCTGCCGTCTTCGATGGAAAAAATAAACTCGCTGCCGTGGCCACGATCAACGCCACTAAAATTCCAACCGCAGGGGACGAAAGCGGTCCAATGGCTCCGCCCGGCGCTCTGAAACGCGTGAACACCGCCGCGACGATCGCCGCAAAAATCGCGCCAATCGCCGCCGCCGTGCTCATCTTCCGCCAGTAGAGGCCATAGATCAGCGGCACAAACAGCGCTACCGCCAGCAAACTGTAAAAAATCGAAACCGCCGCAATCACGCTCGGCAGCGCGATGGCCAGCATCACGCCCGCCGTTCCGGCGATCACCGCCGTCGTGCGACTCACTGAAAGCAATTCCCTCTGATCGACGCCTGGCTTGATGAACGTCTTATACAAATCCACCGAGAGCGACGTGGACAACATAAAAAGAATCGCATCCGTCGCGCTCAGCTCCGCGGAGAATATCGAAGCCAGCGCCCACAGCCCCAGCCACTTTGGCACCATGTACATCATCACCGTCGGCAGCGCCAGCTCCGGATTCGGCAGGTGCGGAAACCTCGAAAACGCCAGCAATCCGAACATCGCCGGAGCGAAAGCAAACAGCGCCTGCGCCACCGAATTCACAAGCACTCCGCGCCGCACCGTGGACGCGTCCTTCGCGCCGTAGAGCTTCTGCACCAGCCCCGGCGACACAATGAACGACGGAATCAAAATCGCCGCGAACGCCAGAATCGGCCGCAGCCCCACGCCCGTCACGCTCATCAGCGCAGGAGTCGATGCTCCGGCATGTGCCGCAATCGTTGCCTGCAACGCCGACCACCCGCCCACGCCGCGAAGCGCGAACGGAATTGAAAGCAGCAGACCGCTCATTGTCACGGACAGCTCCAAAATATTCACCACCGCCGACGAAGCCAGCCCTCCCGCCGCGCAATATGAAACCGCCACAACTCCGCCCACCAGACAGCCCTTCCACTTCGCCAGCCCGATCACTACATTCAAAATCCACGCAATCGCAATCAGCTGGCCAGCCAGAATCGCGAGTGTCCCGGCCCACAGCAGCACCGCAATAATTCCCCTCACCGATTTTCCGTAGCGAAACTCCAGAAAATCACCGAGCGTCTGAAACTCATTCGCTTTCGCGAGCTTCCACAACTTCGGCCCAACGGTCTGCGACAAAATAAACGTCCCGATGCTCGCCGATCCGACCCACCACCACGCAGACATCCCAATCCGGTATCCGATCCCGCTCGCCCCCACCGTCGATCCCGCGCCGATATTCGCCGCCAGAAACGTCGCAAACAAAATCCCAGGCCCGAAGCTCCTACCCGCCACCAGAAAATCCGAAGCCGACTTCACTTTTCGCGCCGCAAACGCACCGATCCCGATCAAAAGCACCGAGTATGCGATCAGCGCCGCAAAATAAACGTTCATCGAACGCCCCGGCTAAAGGCATGGTGGCTCACCGGACCGAAGTCGCTAAAAATGACTGAAATCACTACAACTCCTTGCATGGGAAACAGTGTCTTACGAAGAGCTAAGTCTTTCGTGTGTTCTTTTATAATACGCGCCCACCCGTTCCTGCCCTTGTTTTTGCAGACCAAGCAGAGCCGTTCGCGGGCATGTTTAATGCGATCATTCGCACACGCGATCCGTCGCCGCGAAAGTCAATTTGGTACGTCGCACAGCAACAGCACCCTCGCGCTTCCTTGCAGTAGCATCACCGCTCGTGTTTCGATAGATAACCGTATTCACTGCTCGCGGGAGCAAACGTCAGAAAAATGTTCGGCCGAATCAGAATTCGTCGCATCGTCCGCGGTGTGTTCACTGCCCTGGTTCTCTCGCTCTGCGTAGGCGCCTCAGCTCGCGCCCAGTACACCACCGGCACGGTCCAGGGAACCATCTACGACCCGAGCGGCGCCATCGTGTCAGGAGCGAAAGTCACGCTACAGAATCTCGCGACCAACGAAACGAAGACGTTTAGAACTTCCGCTGACGGCACCTTCGCATTTCCTGCACTTCTTCCCGACACCTATCAGCTCACCGCCGAGGCCTCCGGGTTTGGCAAGTCGATCGCGCGCGTCACCGCCTATGCCAGCCAGACCATCACGCAGAATCTTCACCTCGACGTACAAGGCCAGACTACGCAAGTGACAGTGGTCGAAGACCCGGGCACGGCCGCGAACACCACCGACCCGCAAATCGTCACCACGTTCGCCGCGCACGAAGCCAACGACTTACCCACCAGCCGCTCGGTAACCGGTCTCGTAACTCTCGCTCCCGGCGTCGCGCCCATGTACTCGCCAAGCGGAGGCGGCCTGGTCAAAGTCGGCGGCGCGCAAACCGGCCTGATCAGCGCCAACGGCGGCCGCCCCGAAAATACTAATGTCGAATTCGACTTCACCGATGCCAACGACTGGGAATTCGGCGGCTTCGCTCTCGGGACTCAACCTCAACCCGACATGGTCGCCGAATTCAACATTCTCACTTCGAATCTCTCCGCCGAGTACGGGATCAAGTCCAACGGCCAGATCCAAATAGTCACCAAGTCCGGCACCAACAACTGGCACGGCCAGACCTACGAATATCTGCAAAACAATTTCTTCAACGCCACCAACCCCGTCAGCGGCACCGCTACCCGCATCGACGAAAACAACTACGGCTTCTCCACCGGCGGCCCGGCCGTGCATGACAAGACGTTTCTCTTCGGCGGCTGGCAGCAGAACAAAACGATTGGCGGCGGATTTTCAGACGTCGCACTCGTTCCCACCCAAGCCGCGCGCAACACCGTCACAGACCCCACCGTCGCCCAGCTGATCAATGCGTACCTTCCGCTGCCCGCGAACGACGTCAACTCTCAAGTCGGTACGATCACTCAAAATTTCTCAAGCCCCACGAACAACTACCAATTTCTCGTTCGCGGCGATCAGAATTTCTCTTCCACGAATCGCCTGTCCTTGCGCTACTTTCAGGGTACGGGCACGCTCGTCCTCCCGTTTCCACAATTCAACACGCTCTCCGGCTTCGACGCCGACCTCCACTACGAAGCTCGCAACGCCAACATCACCGACACCTGGAACATCTCGCCGACGGCCGTCAACCAATTCCGTTTTGCCTACGCGCGCTCACTTGGACTTCTCCCGCCGGAAAATAATCTCCAATCCCCGCGCTTCACGATTCTCGACGGCAGCATCGCCAGCTTCGGCGCGCTTCCCTACTTCACGCAAGGCCGCATCTTCAACGTGTATCAGGCAAATGACATCTTCGACCTTTCGCGCGGCAAGCACCTGCTCAAGTTCGGATTCGACGCGCGTTATATTCAGGACAATTCCGTCAACCAGACCAACGACCGTGGCGATTATTTCTTCGCTAGCCTTTCGAATTTCCTCGCGGCGCAGCCCGAAGCCTACACACAAGCCTTCGGCCCCACCGAACTCGGGTTCCGCGAGCGCCTGTTCAGCACATTCCTTCAGGACGATTATCGCGTTCTTCCCACGCTCACCGTGAATCTCGGCCTGCGTTGGGAATATCAAGGCGCGGTCACAGAAGCTCATGGCCTAACGTCGCTGCTCGATCCGGGAATTCCCGGCAGCATCGGCGACGCTGGCACGGGGCTTCTCGGCACGTTCCGTGTGGGCAACCCCGCGATCCATCGCAATCCATTCAATTTCGGGCCGCGCCTCGGCTTTGCGTGGAATCCCGGCGCCAAGTCCTTTACGCTGCGCGGCGGCTACGGCATCTACTACGACTCGTTCAATTTCACCGCGCTCTCCGAAGCGCGCACCACGCCGCCGCTCAACTACACTTTCACGCTCGCGAATTTCACCAGCGGCAATACCTTCGACAACCTCGTCGCCGGCACCGCGCCGTTCATCACCTCGTCGCAATCGCAGGTCGGCTCGTTTGGTGCCCTCACCAATTTCGGAACCATCACCACCGCGAACGGCAATATGCCGAATCCGTACGTGCAGCAATGGGATTTGATCGCCGAGTATCAGGTTTCGCGCTCGACCCTAGCGAGTATTGCGTACGTCGGCTCGCAGGGAACGCACCTCCAGGCGTTTATTCCCATCAATCCGATCGCGCCCGCCAATGTGCCCGCTCCCGCGACGAGCCTTGCCGACGAAGAAGCTCGAATCGGCGAATTCTCCGCCGCGGTGAACAATGCGAACGGGCCCGGCAACAACCGCCTCGACCCACGCTTCGATCAAGTGAACATCATCAATTCCGCCGCCTCATCGAGTTTTAACTCGCTCCAACTCAGCCTTCGCCAGGTCTATCGCTACGGTCTTTCGCTCCAGGCTTCGTACACGTATTCGCGCTCGATCGACAACTCCTCGTCCTCGAATCCCAATCAGGAATCCTTCGATCCCGGCGTCCAGCAGAACGTGAATGCCCTCTACCTCGAGCGCGGCCCTTCGAATTACGACATCCCACACCGAATCGTCGTCACCGGCGTTTGGAATCTTCCCTTCTTCCGAAATCGTCAGGGGCTTTTCGCGGATCTCGTTCTGAAAGGCTGGCAATTCGATTCCACCAATCTCTGGCAATCCGGCATTCCCGCCAATATTTATTCCGGCCCCGTGAGCGTCACCGACCCCACCAGCCCTAGCGGCGTCACCACGATTTCCGACGTGAACATCGACGGCGTCACCGCGCCGAGCGGCGCCGACAACACCCGCGCGAATTGCAATCCGGCTGGAGCGAGCTTCAAACTCGGCGATGCCGCATCCATCGCCGCGCAGACGCGCTTCACCCAGCCGCTGCTTGGCAACGACGGCACCTGCGGCCGCAACATCTACCGCCTCAACAGCCTCGTAAGTTTCAATTGGGCTTTCGCGAAGGATTTTCGCCTGACGGAATCCGGCCCGCTCGGTTCAGGCCCGTGGTCGCTCCAGTTTCGCACCGAGATCTACAACATGTTCAACAATCCGAATCGCACCGTATCGAGCTACGCCGATCTGACCCTTACCAATCCACAGTTCGGCCTGTACGACACAGCCGGTTCGCCTCGCACTCTTCAGCTATCGCTTCGATTGAATTGGTAGATTTGCAGCGCGGAATTGCGCGCCAGATTTGCTCAGTAGAATTGTGCGGGTCAGCCGGCCGTCGCCGCCTGCGCGCTTCCCGATTTGAATCGTGACAACGCTTCGAGGATCTGCTTCCCATAGAGTTCCGTTTTCCGCTCGCCAAATCCCGTCACTGCCCGCAGCTCAGTCAGTGAACGCGGCGACACGCGACAAAGCTCGTCGAGCGACGAATCGTGCAGCACCACAAACGCCGGCAGTCCCTGCTCGCGCGCCATGTTCCGTCGCCATTCGCGCATATGCTCACGCAATGCCGGATCCACATTCGGATTTCGAGGAAGCAAAGTCCTTTCCGTGGCTGGTCCGCTCGACACTCGCCCGGCCGACGTCGATCTCGTGCTCACCGGTGCAGAACCTCGCGACTTCCGCGCCCCCCACCATCCGCCCTTCGGCCGGCCTTCCGAGCCTCGCGCCGAGCCTCGCTCCGAAGCCGCAGCCGCAATCGTCCCAGTCTCCGATTCCTTCCGTCGAATGTGGATGTTCCGGTATTCCGCGGGCACCGGTATCGCATCCGCAATCGGGTCCGCGCCGGGACCATTGCTCCGCCGTTTCCGCTTCGACTTCGAAGGCGAAAGTGGCTCCGACAGCCACGGAATCTCGTACCCGCACTCATCGCACGCATCGCACGTCTGCCACTTCGGATGCTCGCCAAAATACGCGCACACCTGACGGTGCCGGCACTTTTCCGACTCTACAAAATCCAGAATCGTGTGATATCGCTTCCACGCGCGCTGTTTTTCCGCCGCGTCGCTCAACTGCTCGATGAAATACGTCAGCAATCCCACGTCGCGCTTCTGCCACAGCAGCACGCAATCCGCCGGCAATCCGTCCCGCCCCGCGCGGCCCGCTTCCTGGTAATACTGCTCAATCGATTTCGGCAGCGCCAGATGGATCACCGCGCGCACCGCCGCCTTATTGATGCCCAGCCCGAACGCGATCGTGCCCACCAGCACCGGCACCTCGTCGGACATCCACTTCTCCTGATTCCTCCGGCGCATATCCGCAGACATTTTCCCGTGATACTCAATCGCTTTCGTGCCGTGTTGGTTCAGGAACGCCGCGGTCTCTTCCACGCGTTTGATCGTCGGCGCATACACGATCACGTTCTCGCCTTTGTACGCCTGCACGGCGCGCAGCAGCAGCGTCGCCTGCGATTTGGCATCGCACTGTTTCACCATGTACCGCAAATTGGGCCGGAGAAAACTCGCGAGATACTTATCCGGGTCGCGCAGCTTCAACTGGCTCACGATGTCGTGCCGCACCTGCTGCGTCGCGCTAGCCGTAAAGGCGGCAATCGGGCAATTCGGAAAATGTTTGCGCAACGAGCTGAGCTGCCGGTATTCCGGCCGGAACTCGTGCCCCCACTCTGAAATGCAGTGTGCCTCGTCGATCGCGAAAAATGAAACCGGCGCCCGCTGCAAAAATGCAATCGCATCCGGCCGCGCCAGGCGCTCCGGCGAAAGATAGAGCAACCGGTACTTCGCCTTCAGCACGCCGCGCTCGATCTCCCGCTGTTCCGCCCCGGTCAGCGAACTATTCAGAAGCGCCGCCGGAATCCCCATTTGCGCGAGCTGCGCCACCTGGTCCTGCATCAGCGCGATCAACGGTGAAACCACCACCACCGTTTTGTCCTCAAGCAACGCGGCCGGCAACTGGTAGCACAGCGATTTCCCGCCGCCCGTCGGCATGATCACGCAGACGTCTTTCCCGCCCAGCAGGCTGCGCACGATCTTCTCCTGCATCGGCCGGAACGAGTCGTAGCCCCAGTACCGGCGCAGCGCCGTTGCGAGTTGCAAATCCAAATCCATCACGACAGTATAGTGTCGGCGGCGAGCGCGGCACAAACGCGCCTGCCGGGATGTTCCAAACGGCCCCGTTTGCGATTCCGCGAATTTTCGCTACTGAGCAGGAAGGAACCAATGACCACGCCCACTACGTCACACGATCCTCAGCGCGTACTGCTTCGCCACGCTATCGCTACGCTCGCCTACCGCGGCGGAAAAGCCCTGCGCGGCGCCCCCGAAGGCTTCGCCACGTTCAAAGCCTCGGCGCACACGCGCACACCGGCCCAAATCCTCGCGCACATCGGCGATCTGCTCGAATGGTCTCTCACGCAGTTCAGCGGAAAGGAAGCCTGGCACGATTCGCCCGCGCTGGATTGGAACGCCGGCTCGGCGCGATTCTTTGCCGAAATCGCGAAGGTCGATGCCTATCTAGCCTCGGACGCGGCGCTCTCTTCCAGCGCGGAACGCGTGTTCCAGGGCGCCATCGCCGACGCCTTTACGCACGTCGGCCAGCTCGCATTGCTTAGAGGGATGGCCGGAAGCCCGATCAAAGGTGAGAACTACCACAAAGCTGACATCGCCGTCGGCCGCGTCGGCGCCGAGCAATCTCCGCCGCGCCGCGAATTCTAGCCGGCGGCCATCGCCGCCAAGCTCGTAAACAAGCCCATGCCCCGAAGCGTAGCCGCACAAAGAAAAACACGGCGCCCATTCCAATGCGCCGCGCTTCCCTAGAGCCACAATGAAATTCGTGGCCGGGGGCTAGGCTGAGGGACCCGAGCCGCCCGGCCTTCCTACCCATCTCCGCAGGGTCTGGGTAAGAAACCTTTTGCGTTTACGCCGCCGATTCGGCGTTGCGCATAAACTCATACCGCTCGATCGCCGCCGCAACTCCCACTTCGCCGGACTGCTCCGGGCTGGTCCGCAAAATCCGGCCGAGGCAGCGTACGCGCACCGGCCCTGCTTGCGTCAGTTCATGGGGTAGCGTCATCACAATCTCTACCGGCGAACCGCTCTTCAGGCCTTTTGGCAGGTGAAAATAAAGCCCTCGCGAGCTTACTTCCCGCGATTCGGTCGCGGCCTCACCAACCACACTTTCGTCCGTCCACCGGACGGTGAGCGGCAGGCGCATCAGGAAACGCCGCGTTGCTCGTCGCTCTTTGGAAGCCACAGGACACTACCTCCCTTGGAAACCCAACTACGCTATTGATGGGACGAGCTTACGGGCGTTCCAGGGGGAAACCCATAGAGCGAAAGAGTCAATTTAGAGGGGGTCAAAAAAGTACAAAAGTACTAGGCCATGCTAACTCGCTGACGCTAGTACTTTTATTTTCGCGATTTCGGCCTTCGGACGGACGTGCGAAGGCCCGCGCCTCGAAGCGGATTAACATTCGGCTGATACTCACGCGGCGTCTGAACTTCGGACGTAGTCAGATTAGACGTCGGACTTAGTCAGACTTGGGGCGAATCTGAATCTGGCTAGAAAGTTGGCCGGCCTCATTCCTCTTCCGGCGGCGGGGCTTTGCGGAATGCCTTCAGCGTGTCGGCGAGCGTAACGATGCCTTCCAGTTTTGCCAAATCCTCGCGGCTTAGCACCGGCAGCACCTGCCAGTCCCCCATGGATTGGAGCGCCTCGGCCAGCGTTTGGTCTCGAAAGATATACGGTACCGGTCCTTTCGATTTCGCCATCACCGCAGTCGTCGAAGGCGAAGCGTCCGGCGCCAGCTTCATCACGTCCTCGCGATCAATCAGCCAGAATTCGCCGGGATTCACGCGCAGTAGCAGCACCGCTTCCGGCGCGCCTTCGGCCGACCGCGCAATATTCGTTATTTTTTCGCCGGGTTCCACGATAATCGCCGCGTCGGTCCTGAGCGCATCTTCCACGTCCAGCGAAAGCATCTCGCGCTTTTCTTCAATCGACGGCAGGTAAATCCCGTCCTGCCGCGCCAGCAAATCAAACAGCGGCACCTTCTGGTACGTTCGCGAAATCGTGTACGCCACCATCGTCGAAACGATCACCGGCAGAATCGCCGTGTAGTTCCCCGAAAGCTCAATCACCATGAACACTGCGGTGATCGGCGTGCGCAGAAACCCCGCGAACAGCGTACCGATTCCTACCAGCGCAAACGTCCCCACCGTCCCTGAAAGGCTGTGGAAGAAATGCTGCTCGATCGATCCCACCGCGCCGCCAAGCATCGCTCCGATAAACAAAGTCGGCGCAAACGTTCCGCCCGGCGAGCCGCTCAAGAACGACACGCCCGTGGCGATGATCTTCAGCACCGCCAGCATCAACAAAATGTTCCACGGAAACTGCGCGTGCATCGCCTGGTCCACGATCGGGTAGCCCGCGCCCATCACCTGCGGCACTTTGATTCCGATGAACCCGATCAGCAATCCCGCGGCAGCCGGTTGCAGAAACAACGTCCAGTTCGGCAACGCTTTGAGCTTCGGCCGCGCCCACACGATCCACTTCAAAAGAATCAGCGACGCAATACCGCCCGCCACGCCCAGCACGACGTAAGCCGCCATGTCCTCCCAGCGCGCCACGCGAAACGCGGGCACGCGGAACAGCGAGTCCGGCCCCAGAAACGCGCGCATGGTCACCACGCTGGAAAGCGATGCAAGCACAATCGCCCCCAACACGCCCGCGCTCCACGTCCCAATCACTTCCTCGATCACGAACAGCACCGCCGAAATCGGCGCGTTGAACGCCGCCGCCAGTCCCGCCGCCGCGCCCACCGGCGCGATCAACCGGATCTTTTCGGTGGACAGCCTCAGCTTCCGGCCAATCAGCGACGCAATCCCCGCGCCCATCTGCAGCGAGGGATCCTCGGGTCCCAGTGACTGCCCGCTGCCGATCGCCAGCGCGCAGCACACAAATTTTCCCAGCACCGTGATGAACGGCACGTAGCCGTTCGAAATGTAAACGGCGGCCTTGGTCTGGTTCACGCCACTGCCGCGAACGTGCGGAAAGACGTAAATCGCCAGCACCGCGACCACCAGGCCCGTCAACGTTGGCGCCAGAACCACGCGAGGAAAAGACGGCGCCAGCGACGATCCCAAAAGCGTGAATTGCACCCACTCGATGAAAATCCGGAAGCACACCACCGCAAGGCCGGACATGATTCCAATCAACACCGCGAGGAAGAGGAAAAACTGGTCCTCGCGCATCCGGAAAACGCTATGCAGCAGCGCCCGCCACCGCGATTCGATCTTCGGCTCGGTCGCGCTCAACGGAGGAACGCTCCCGCCTGCCGCAGCATCTACGGGATTGGGCATGGCAACGCTCAATTCGATTGCCCCAGTCGCGTGCGCCCCAGCAGCCACAGCGCTCGATCCTTGCCCTGCGGTTCTCCGCACGCGGTTGCTGCCGCGCTTTCAGTGGCAAACGCAAGCGCCATCGCATCGTCCAGCCGGTCCGGAAAGCTCGCCAGATTATGCAGATTCCAATCTTTCTGCATGCGTTCGAACTGTTGAAGATTTTGCTGCAATTGCACGATGGAACGCGCCACTGGCCCGTTCGGCGTGCTCTTCGGATTCGTCGCCACGCAGGATTGCGCTCGCGCCGTCGCCGTCTGCACCGCGTCCTCCGCCCGTCCGGCTCTCTCTTTCGTCGAAAGCCCCGAAAGGTGCGGATCCGCCGCAAGCACGTCGTGGATCGTGGCCAGCATTGCCGCCACGTCCGGTGAATCGCGCCGGTCGGCCGATAATCTCTGGAAGTAATCGCGCGCCGCCGAGTACAAACCCAGGTTGAATGCCGCCGTTCCCGCGCCTGCCAAAGCGTCTTCGCTCGGATGCTCCGCCGAAGCCAACGGCCTGAATATGCCCATCGCGTGATTCCAATCCTGCGTCCGCAACAGCAGCTGGCCCACCACGAGTTGCTGCTGCACGTCGTCGGCCGGCGTGTTGTCGGCCAACGCCATCAGCTCCACGCGTGCTTGCTCGATTTTTCCATTGCGCAGCAGATATTCGCAAAGTTCCTGCCGTACATCCCACCGCCGCGCCCCCGGATTCGCCGTCCACTCCCCGTCAATCGCGCTGTGGTAGTAGCGCAGCGTCTCCGCATATCCGTCTTTTTTATGCGACGCCACCCGCGCCAGCTCCAGATTGATCGGGCCGCTCCCCGGCGATTCCGCCCACAAATTCAACAGGTAATTTTGAGCTTCGTTGTCGCTTTTTCCCGTGGCCGCGAGCGCCTCCGCCAACCGGAATTGAAATTCGCTATTGTTCGGCGAAAAAACCATGGCATTGCGGTACTCGGAAATCGCCGAGCTTAAATCGCCGTCCTTCACGCTCTGATCCGCCAACGCCGCCCAGCTCTCCGCCATGGTGTGAACTTTCTTGTGATACATGCGGTTGATAAACGCGGTGACCGCCAGCAGCAGCAGAAGCGAAGCGCAACAACTCACCAGCACCGCCTCGCGCGAGTAAATTCGCGGGCTGGAACGCGCAGGCGCAGGGCTGGTTACATTCGCGGTAGATCCCACGCTACTAGGTTACTCCAGAATCTTTTCGGGGTTAAGGAAGTATCCACGCTTGGAGTGAAATAAAAACGGCGGCCGGTACATCAGCCGCCGCAGCATTGCAAGTGTCGTGAAAATTCATTGCTGGTCGATCAGCCTATGATGAATCGCGTACAGCGCCAGTTCCAGTCGGTCCGATACTCCGAGCTTGTCGAAAATGTTGTGCAGGTGATTCTTCACCGTCTGCTCGCTGATAAAAAGTTTCTCGCCGATTTCGCGATTGCGAAACCCTTGCGCCACCAGCTGCACGATCTCCTTTTCGCGGTCGCTCAGCAGCGGCTTTTCGCGTCTTTGTCCCGATTCCGCCGACTTCTTGAACGCGTCGATCACTTCCGCGGTCATGCGGTTGTCCAGCCAGATCTCGCCATCGGCCACTTTCCGGATGCTCTTCACCAGCAGATCGCTGGCGGACTGTTTCAGCACCACCCCGCGCGCTCCCAGCCGCATCGCGCGAACCACGTCGCGATCGTCTTCCGCCGCCGTCAGCACGATCACCCGCGTCGGCAACGAATCGAAGTTCACTTCCTCCAGCACGCCAAGCCCGTCCTTCTCCGGCATGCGCAAATCCAGCAGCAAAATATCCGGCTTCAGCTTCGCGAGCATCTTGGTGCACTCGTTCCCGTTCGAAGCTTCGCCCACGATCTGGATTTCATCGGCCGATTCGAGCAGTTTGCGCAGACCATCCCGGAAGATGGCATGGTCGTCCGCAACCAGGATCCGAATCACCTGTTTCGCTTTCGTCATATTCAGTTTAGTTGAGCGGGATTTCTACCGTTAGACGCGCCCCGTGCCCGGGATTCGACTCCACCGTTAGCGTTCCCCCTACGCTCCGTGTTCTTTCCTTGATTGAAATCGGTCCCAAGCGCAGCCGATCGAGATCTTCGCTGGCGAACAAACCGGAAAAACTGAACCCTTGGCCGTTATCATCCACCACCAGAGACACCTTCGCCTCATCTTGCCCTAGTTTTACCACGACGTGTGTAGCCTTCGCATGCTTTTTTATGTTGTTGAGTGACTCACGATATATCTGAAAAAGTTCTCGGCAAATTCGGTCCGGGACTCTCAAGTCGCGATCCTCGATAAATAAGTCCACAGCCAGGTTCGACTCCATACGGTACCGTTCAGCGAATCCCAACATCAACTCCCTCATATCCGCGCTTTCCACCCGCAACGGCCTCAACTCCGTCACCATCCGCCGCAGCTCCTGGCTTTCCAACTGCACCGTCTTCTGCAGCGTCTCCAGCTCCACTCCGGCCTGCTCCGGCGTCCACGGAAACTTCCGTTTCAGCACGTCGAGCTGGATGTTCAAGCTCAAAAGCGTCTGCAAAATCCCGTCGTGCAGATCGCGCGACATTCGGCTGCGCTCCGCTTCCACCGCCCGCGCTCGCAAATGCCGCATCAGGAAAACATTTTCCAGCGGCGGACCCACGTGCCGAACCACATGCTCAAACCACCGCAAATCGCCCTTCGTAAACCGCGGCTTCGCCGCCTTCGCTCCACCTTGCGGACCGCCTTGCGACCCACTCAGCGGATTGATTAACAGCACTCGGCCCGCCGGCCGCCCCGCTGCATCAATCGTCACCGCCATCAACGTCCGCGCTCCGAATTCCTGCTGCGTCGCGGCCGAAGGCGGCGTCAGGGTTCGCACCGCGCGTCCCGTCCGCCGATCCCACCCAAATCCGCGTGCTCCTAACTTTCCCGCGGCATCCGCGAACTGCCAGCAGTACGAAACCTCAAACGTATCCACCAAAAACGTTTCCGACTTCGATAGCGGCAACGTCTCCGGTCCGCCCGGCTCGCGCTCGTTCGGGTGAATCTTCCACACGAACAGCCGTTCCAGTTCTTCGTCCCGAATCGCCAGGCACGCTTGCTCGCACCCAAATGCCAGCGCAATCTCGCCCAGCGCCTGCCGCACCGACTCCGTCAATCCCCGGTCAAAATGGAGAAGCCCGGAAATCTTCTCCAAAAACTGGTGCCGCTCGTACTGCTGGGCCTGTTGCGACGCCAGAAACGCCATTCCAAATCCCGAAAGCAGCGTCCCCAACGCCACACCGGCTCCGAGCAATGTCTGGTGCAACGTGATCGGGTGGGTCAGCGCCACCCGCGCCGCAAGCCCCAGCGCCGCCAGAATCACAAACGCCCGCACCGTCGCCACTCTCAACTGCGTGGCCAGCGTGAAAACCACGAACAAGAACAAAAACCACCACGCCGCAATCGACGGCGTGAACAACAGAAAAATCACCAGTACCGCCAGATCCACAAACACCGGAACCTGAAACGGCGCCTCCGTCAGCAGGCTCTCGTAGGCCAATAAGCACAGCGCGCCTCCGAGATACGTCCCCAGGTACCACGCCGCTGCCGCTACCGGTGTCCCGCTCGGGGTCACCAGCAAGTTCACCAGCGCAAGTGCCGCGAACGTTGCCCGCGCCAGCGAGACTTGCTTTTCCAAATACAGTCGTTCGGCGCTATCCAGAGCCATTTTGGCGAGGTACTAGTGCCGCGATGCCCGGACACTTGCCCCCTCAAAGTCTAGCAAGCCACCAGCTTCCCGCAACCGCGTGTCCTCTTATGGTTATCGCGCTTCCAGACACTTCTTGCCCCACCCACAGCGCTTCAAAACACCCCTCTTCGGCCGAAAGTTACTACGAGGACTAGGTTTGGGTGTCTTCGTTGACTTGCTGTTGGGGGCAACCTAACATGTCCGCCGTATGGCAGGCACCGACGCACTCATCGGCCAGACCTTCTCCCACTACCTCGTTATCGAGCGGCTCGGAGGCGGCGGCATGGGTATCGTCTATAAGGCGGAAGATACCCGCCTGCGCCGCCTGATCGCCCTGAAATTTCTTCCCGATATCGTCGCGCGCGATCCGCAATCTCTCGCCCGCTTCGAACGCGAGGCGCAATCCGCCTCGGCCTTGAACCACCCCAACATCTGCACCATCCACGATATCGGCGACGGCAACGGCCACACCTTCATCGCCATGGAACTCCTGCACGGCTCCACGCTCAAAGATTGCATCGCGTGCGGCTCGTTGAAGCTCGACTCGATCGTGAAACTGGGCTGCCAAATCTGCGACGCTCTCGACGCCGCTCATCATAAAGGCATCGTCCACCGCGACATTAAGCCCGCCAACATTTTCATCACCGAGCGCGGCCACGCCAAGATTCTCGATTTTGGCCTCGCAAAGGTCACCCACGACCTGGCTTCCGGCGCGACCGGTGGTCCAGCAGAACCGTCTGTCACTGTCGATGATTTGCTCACCTCGCCGGGAATGATCGTCGGCACCGTTGCCTACATGTCCCCCGAGCAAACGCGCGGCGAATTCGTGGATCGTCGCTCCGACATTTTTTCTCTTGGCGCGGTCCTCTACGAATCCGTCACCGGGCGGCGCCCATTCAACGGCTCAAGCGCCCTTGCGTTGATGCACGAAATCGCCACCCTCACTCCACCGGCTCCCAGCAGTCTTCAGCCGGAGCTTCCCGCCGAACTTGATCGCATCATCATGCGTTGCCTCGAAAAGAATCCGGATCGACGGCCGTCACGAGCCTCCGAAATCGGGAAAGTCTTGCAATCACTTTCCGCTCCTGCTCTGAGCGTGTCCGTACCGCCCGGCGACGGACGAAAGGCCATCGCCGTTGTTCCGTTTCAACTTCGCGCCGACGCTCCCGACGATAAATTCTTGTCCGTCGCTCTCGCTGACGCCGTAGCCAATCGCCTGGGCAGCGCTCCGTCGCTCCTCGTCCGCCCCACCAGCAGCCTGCTGAAATATGCGAGTGGCGACGTGCAATGGAACCAAATCGCGAAAGATCTCGATGTGGATATGGTGGCCGAAGGCAACATCCAGAAAATGGGCACGCGCGTCCGCGTCACCGTTCAGGTTTGGGGCCTGCGCGATTCTCGCGTCCTGCATTCCGCGAAAGTCGACGGCGACATCGGCGATCTCTTCACCCTGCAGGATCAGCTCGCCGACTCCGTCTTCGACGCTCTGATTCCCCGCACTCGCGAGAAATCGTCACAGATTGCCGCTCCAGCCGCGCGGCATCCTCTCGCCTTCGAACTCTATATGCGCGCCGTCGATGGCTCTATGCACTTCAACAAGATCGAGCTGATCGGCGCTGTCGAAATGCTCGACCGCGCAGTCGATCTCGATCCGAACTTTGCGGACGCCTGGGGCATGCTCGCCACCATCTGCTGCAATTTGGGAAACCACCTCGATCCCAATCCTAAGTGGATCGCCCGAGCCGAAGAGGCTGTAGCCAGGACACTTGAACTGGATCCTGTTAACTGCAATGCGTTCTGCGCCCGCGGAATGATTCTATGGTCGCCATCGCACGGATTCCAGTTTCGGCCGGCGATGAAAGCGCTCAACGCGGCCATCACGATCAGTCCGAGTCGTTCCAGTGCGCGGGCTTTTCGCTCGGCCGTCCTGTTCCATAGCGGATTCCACGAACCTGGTGCCGTCGATGCCCAAGAGGCGATTCTCGCGAGCCCTGGGTTCGCACTCGCTCGCACCACTCTGGGTTTTATCGCAACGTACGAAGGAGATTTTCCGAAGGCCGAACGCTATTACCGCGAGGCCCTCGATCTCGAACCCGCGCTCGTCCATGCGAACGTCCAGCTGCCGATACCCGCCATCTGCAGGGGCGATTTGGGTAAAGCCCGAGAGCATCTCGCTCGCGCCCGGCAAATGGTTCCCGGCGAACCGCAATTGATCAGCCTTGAAGGGTTGATCCTCGCACGTGAGGGCAATTTCAAACGTGCCGAAGAGCTCGCTGACGAAGCTGCTGCCAGCACTCACAGCGTGATGCATCTTCATCACGCACTCCACTGCGCCGCGGGTGTCTATGCACTGTGCGGAAAAGCCGAAAAGGCCATCGCGTTGGTCAAGCGTTCCGTAGAGCTCGGTCTGCCCAATCATCGCGCTTACGAAACGGATCCGAACCTCGCATCACTTCGGCAACACCCCGAATTTTTGGCCTTGATGCGGAATGTTCGCCGCGACTACCAAACCCTCCAACGCGAATTCGACCTGTCAGGGCCGAGCTTTGCTGCGTAGCGCGTGGCTCGCTTACATCGCACCATGAATTCCACAGCTGCCCCGCTCCGTACTCTTGCGCAAATTCTCATCCGGTGCATAATGAATCGGCCTCGCAGGCCGAACGAGGGCGTTCCATTTGTCCCAGCGTTACACGCGGAGAGAAGTCGGGCGCATTCTAGGACTTGAGCCGGGCCGTCTCCGCTACTGGGAGCGTTTGCGCCTCGTGAAGCCGCAGTCCCGCTGGGGCGAAAAATTCTATAGCTTCGGCGACTTGGTTGCTCTCCGCAGCATTCAGCGCGTCACTCAGAATCGCGTTCCCGCCCGCCGCGTCCGCCGCGCCATCAAGTTGATCGAATCCCAGTTCGCCTCGAGCCCCCGCCCGGTGCAGGAATTGCGACTGGTCGAGCTAGGCCGCGAAATTCACGTCGTTCCTCCCGGCTCCGAGCGGCCGTTCAATCCGTTCCTTCAGCAGTGGGCCTTTCCATTCGACATGCCCGTCGAGCCTGCCAAGCTCCACGCCATGACCGGCCCCACGCCCGAGGATTTTTTCCAGACCGCGCTCAACTGCGAAGACCGCGCCGAATCCTTGCCCGAAGCCATCGAAAATTATCACCGCGTCGTCGAACTCGCGCCGAACTGGATTGAAGCTCACATCAATCTTGGCGTCGCGTATTACCAGCTCGGACAGCTCTCTGACGCGCGCAACGCATTTCTGGCCGCCGTTCAGATCGATCCGCTCAACGGCATCTCGCGCTACAACCTCGGCTGCACTCTGGAAGAACTCGGCGAATTCGACCAGGCCATCGACCATCTCGAACGCGCCGCGCGCGCCATGCCCGCCCATCCCGACGTCCACTTCAACCTTGCGCTCGCCTACGAGAAGCGCGGCAATCGCCGCCTGGCCCGCGCGCGTTGGCAGCTCTATTTGCGCTTCGCTCCTTCAGGCCCGTGGGCCGAACAAGCCCGCGCCCGCCTCCGCAAATACGCCCGCCGCAAAAAAGATCAGCCCATCCCTTTCCGTCGTCCCGGTTCCTAACTCTTCATTTTGCTTTCGTGCCACAGACTTCAGTCTGTGGCACAGGCATTCGCGCCTGTGCGCACCTCACGTTTCGTGAGCTGCGGGTTTAGCCATCCCAATTCTGGCAACCAAGCACCGCTTGCCTCGATCACGCCAGCCGAGAGCGTGAATCGCGCAGGTCCGCCGCGGTGGATCGCATGCGTGCCTTTGAATTTCGACCGTCATATAATCCCTGGCGCAAAATCAAAAGGACTCCGATGCCACTTCGCCTTACACTCTTTGTAGCCGCCGTCGTTGCCACCTCATTCACAATGCTCTCCGCCGCCCAGGATCCCTCAACGAAGTTCGCCCAGCTCAGCGAGCAATTCATGCACGAATCGCTCCAGCTTTCCCCGGTAAACGCATCGCAAGCCGGTTACCACTCCTATGTCGATCCGAAAACCGGCGAGCCCGTTGCCCTCGACGCCCTCCTCGACGACATGTCCGCCGAGGGCATCGCCAAACAGCGCGCCTTCTACTCCCAATGGCAAACGCGCTTCCGCACCGAAACCCCGCTCTCCACTCTCAACGCCGAAGACGCCGCCGACTGGCAGCTCATCGACGATCAAATCGGCCTCAACCTTCTCGAGTTCGACAAGATTCAGGACTACAAACACAACCCCACCGTCGCCGTCGAACTCATTGGCAACGCCCTTTTTCTTCCGCTCACCCAGGAATACGCGCCGCTCGAAGTCCGCCTCGGCCACGTTCTCTCTCGCGTCGAACAAATCCCCCATTTCCTCGTCGGTGTCCAGCCCTACATCTCCGACTCCGATCCCGCCTGGATCAAAACCGCTGTCGAGGAAAACGACGGCAACATCGACCTGATCCAGACCACGCTCAAGCAGCAGATCCCGCTCGGCTCCGAACTTCAAACGCGCTACGAACAGGTCACTCCCGCCGCCATCGCCTCGCTCAGAAATTATTCCGACTTTCTCGCAAACGTCCTCGCCAAACGCGCAAAGACCGGCACGTGGCGCCTCGGCAAGCCGCTCTACGACGAAAAATTCCGCCTCGTGATGGAAACGCCGGTCACTCCCGAGCAGGTTCTCGCCGACGCCGAAAACGAAATGAAAGCCGTCCGCGCCGAAATGCTTCAGCTCGCTCTGCCCATGCACGCGCGCATGTATCCCGGCGACACCGATCACTCCGACCTCAGCGAGCACGATCGCCAGAACAAAATCATCAGCGAGGTCCTCTACAAAATTTCAGATGCGCATCCCGACCGCAATCAGTTGATGCCCACGATCAAAGCCGATCTGGCGGGCATCACCCAATTCATCATCGACAAAAAAATCGTCTCGCTCGGCCCTCGTGACAATCTCAAAGTCGTCCCCACACCCGTCTTCATGCGCGGCATTTATTCCGTCGCCGGCTTTCACAGCGCGCCGCCGCTCGAACCCAACGCCGAAGCCGAATACTGGGTCACGCCCATCGATCCGAAAATGTCCGCCGCGCAAGTCGAGTCCAAGCTTCGCGAATACAACAATTACACCCTGCAGTGGCTCAGCATTCACGAAGCGCTTCCCGGCCACTACGTTCAGTTCGAGCACTTGAACAACATTCAGCCCGAACGCCGCCGCTTGCTCCGCTCTCTCTATGGAAATGGTGCTTACGTGGAAGGTTGGGCCGAGTACATCGCCCAGGTGATGATGGATGAAGGATTCCTCGACAACTCGCCCGAGTTCCGCATGGTGATGCGCAAAATCCGCCTTCGCGTCCTCGCCAACGCAATCCTCGACATCAAAATGCACACCATGAACATGTCCGACCGCGAAGCGCTCGATCTAATGACCCGGGAATCGTTTCAAACGCAGGCCGAAGCCGAAGGGAAATTGCAGCGCGTAAAACTCAGCTCAACCCAGCTGCCCACCTACTACGTGGGAATTCGCGAATGGTTCGCCCTGCGCCAGAAGTATCAAGCCGCCGCGGGAAAAAACTTCAATCTGATGAAGTTCCACGACATGGTGCTCGACGAAGGTCCTCTCCCCGTCCCCGTTGTCGAGAAACTCGTAATGCCCTCCGCTACCAATTAGACAGGGCGCCGTCGCCTTTCCGGGTGCGCGAGCACAATCGCAATACTGGCACCCGTTCACCGCTCAAGCACAATCACCTTTTGCGCGTACGCCTGTAAAATAGGCAAGTCGTGCCTGTGTATTCGTGCCCCCAGTCTTCCTGTGCGCGCCACTAAAACGAAAACGACGCCTGCACATAAATCTGTCGGTTCGCCGCGTTCGACGAAAACGGTCCGCCCGCCAGCGCGTTCGGTATTCCGAAGTAACGCGTCGAATACGACGCCGAGTCCGCCAGCGTCGGCGGCGGAATAATCGTCGCGGACGGCACCGCCGTGTTCACGTTGTTGAAAATGTTCCGCGCGTTTAGGCTTAGCGTGACGTTGTAACGTCGCGTGTCACCGTTTCCACCGCCGAAGCCAAATCCGCCCCCAAAAGGGTTTCCGCCCCCGCGCCGGCCTCCGCCGCCACCGCCGCCCCCGCTCGCTCCGCCGCCCTTCGTCTCCTTGCCGAATCCAAACGTCTTCGCGAGTCGCAGGTTCAGCGTAAACCGTCCCGCGCTGGTCAGGCTGTTGATCGGGATTTCGTTCGCAATATTCGGCAGCGAGTTGTAGGTCCCGAATCCCGGAATCGTCACGTTGTAATTCCCATTCGCGTTCGCCACCGTACTCGGCCGCTGGTTGAATTGCGAGCTGCCAATCAAATCCTGGTTCAACGTGATGCTGTAAGGATATCCCGACGACGCCACCATGAACGGGCTTAACCGGAAGCCCTTCGGCAAGCCGATTGATCCACCCATGAAGAAGCGATTCCGTACATCAAACGACGCGCGCCCGTAATCCTCCGCAATATCCATCGGATTCGACGGAAAACTGTTCACTCCCGAAGTGTCGCTCTTCGCGTAGTTCAACACGTAGTACGCAAACAACGTCAGCTTCGCTCCCGCGCGCACCGTTGACTGAACAAAAAGTTGGTTCTGATTGAAGTTCGCCTCGGACCAGTATTGGTAGATGTTGGCGTCCGGAACGGGACGAATCGCCGCTTCCGGATTAATGTAGTACGGAAAGAATGTCTGCGGATTGGTGGGCGTGTTGATGTTGTTCGTAAGGAGTTGGTCCCACCCGCGCGAGTGCAAGTACGAAACGTTCAAGTTTGCGAACTTCGTCAGTTGCCGCTCCACACTGATCGCCGTCTGCAGCGTCCCCGGCGATTTCTGCCGGTTGTTGTACAGGTAGTAGCTCTCCAGAGTCGTCGGCCCGGGCGTCAGCGGCGGTGTATTTCCGTAAAAGTCCGGATTGGTCACTACCACCTGCGTCAGGTTGATGTTGTTGAGCCGGGATTCGGTTAGCACATTGCTCTCGTCGAAGCGGTCGTAGAAAATTCCGGCGCCCGCGCGAATCACCGTTTTCGGAGCGCTCTTCGCGCCTCCGCCGATGCCCCACGCAAATCCAAGCCGCGGCGCCCAGTCTGCGTGATCGCTGATATTGTCCTGCGACTCGAATCGCAATCCGTAGCTCAGCGTAATGTTCGGCTTGATCCGCCAGTCGTCCTCTGCATAAAGCCCCACGTCCACCTGCGAAACGTTCACGTATGGATTTGGCACCGATCCCGCCGTCAGCGGTCCGGTGGTCAGCGTGTACTGCGCCGCCGAAGGTGTTCCGGCCAGCGTCGCCTGATATGCCGCCAGCGATGGAAAGTAATACGACCCATTGAAACCCGCCGTCGAATAACTGTTGTCGGTCACCGCGCGCAGCCGTCCGCCGAATTTCAGAAAATGCTTCGTAAACTGAACCGATGTGTAGTTCTGAAACTCATAGTGATTCGTGGTATCCATCTGCGTGCCGCCCGCGCTGCCGCCGCCCGAAAAATACAGCGGCACGGTGATCGTCGGGTCCGTGCTCACCGGCAGTTCGCTGAGCGCATCGCGCAGATACTGAAATCGCGTTTCATTCACGATTTTCGTGCCAAACGTCTGCGTGTCGCTCACCTGCACCGTGTTTTCCGTGTTCACCAGGTTGTATCCCTGGCTCGGCAGCGTGAATCCCCCGATTCCGTCGTTGTCTTCGCTGTCCCGGTAATACTGGTAACGCACCGAAAGCGTGTTCGTTTTTGTCGAGTTGATAATCCAGCTTGGGCGCCACGTTGTACCGCCGCCGCGGAAACGCAACCGCTTCGCTGAACGGCGTTGGCGTTCCGGTCGCATCCAGCGTCTGCGCGTTCACGATCGAAAGGTCGTTGATGTCCCGAATGTCGCTCGAAATAAAAAACGAAGCCTTCTTGCTCAGCGGCCCGCCCACGTTTCCGCTGTACTGCACCGTGTAGTAGCCCGGATATCCGCTCTCGGAAGCCGACTCGTCGAAAAACGGGTTCTTCGAGTTGATTCCCGAGGGGTTCGCGTTCACTGACACTTGCCCGTGCCACTTATCCGTGCCGGGCTTGGTGAAAATTTCGATTCGCCCGTATCCCACTTTGTCGTACTCTGCCGAAAACGGATTCGAGTTGATCCGGATCTCGCGAATCGCGGACTTCGGCGGCAACTGCCCCGCCGTGAATCCATCGATATAAAATTGTCCGCCGTTCGGTCCCGCTGAAGGTCCGGCCAGCGCCGTCAAGTCCGTCTGCAACTCGTCCGGATCGTCGGGCAGCGCATCCAGGTCGTGCCCCGTGAGAGTGATCGCTCCCGCGTTGTTCGTCGGGCTTACGTCCACCGCCACGGACGAATCGCTCACCACCACTTGCTGCTGCTCCACTTCGATCGCCAGCGAAACCTTAAGCTGCTGGGTTTGTCCGGCAGCCACTTGCACCGCATCGTTCGAGTACGGAGTGAATCCCTTCGCGATCACTTCCACTTTGTACGTCCCGGCCGCGAGGTTCTTCAAATCGAACACGCCTTGCTGGTTCGCCACCGCGCCAAGCGTCTGCGCGTCCGGAGTTGTCACAATGATCGACGCTCCCGCCACCGACGCCCCCGAAGGATCCAGCACCTGCCCGTGAATCGCGCCGGTCCCCTGCGCGTGAGCGGCTATGCCGCACAGCGCCCCAATCAGAGTCAAAATTGCTACACGGATAATCACCACGATTGCCCAGAGTCTCATTCCCTCTCCCGGAAAAATGCCTCGACTGCGATGTGAAAAAAATTAGGTTGGTATTACTGTGCGCCGCCCGCGTCCCCTGCCGGACTGCCGCCCAGACTCCATGGTGATAGCAGAGCCGCCTGGCTTGCCGCCGAAAATCCCGCCGGCGCCGAGAGAATCGCTTCCACGCCTCCCAGCATCGTGATCGCGGTTACCGTCGAATCGTCCGCGCCCGACGTTGCGACCACCATTACGGCGTCGCCCCTCTGAAAATCCGTGAGCGCTGAATTCGGCAGCCGGTTCAGAATCTGCTGAAAATCTCCAGCGCCGCCCCGGCCGCCTGCTCCCGGCCCGCGCTGTCCGCCGCCGTTGGCCCCCGCTGCACCTGAAGTTCCTGCCGGCTGCTGCGCCGGCGCATTCGGATTTCCGGTTCCCGTTTCGCCACCGGGTGCCCCATTCCCGTTGGCTGCAGCGCCTTTCAACCGCATCGCGATCATCTGCGCCATCTGCGGCTGCAACTTGCGCAGCTGCGTCTGATCCGTCACTTTCACCACAACGCTCTTTTTCGACAGTAGATCCGTCACGGTCACCGTTTTGGCCGCCGGATCCACCGCGGTCACCAGTCCCGCGATATTTCGGAACGAGCCGCTCACGATTTCGTCGGCCGCGAACTGCATCCCGTCGTCGTTCTTCGCGCCGCGCGCTCGCAGCTGGTCGCCCGGTTTAATCGCATCGATCGGCGCCGGCTTCGCGTCGTCGAACTTCGTCGAGTCCGGAGCGTAACGCCGCAGCACCGTCGCCTTCGTGGTTGTAATAATCACCGGCTTCGATCCCGCCGCCGTCCTCGTCGAAATTGTGATCGTCCCCGCCGCCGGGTCCACCGCGCTCACGATCCCGCCGATCCCGTGCGTTTGCCATTCCTGCACGTCGCGCGCTTTCTTCGCCTGCAAATCCTCGGCCTTCATCGCTACTACGATCGCCGCCGGAAAAACTTTAGCATCGGCCGGAACGCGTCCGCGCACCAGAATCCGGTCGCCCGCTTTCAAGTCCGTAAGCTGCATCGCCGTAGCCGACTTCAAATCCTTCGAACCCGGCGGCACGCGCAACACTTTCGTCGTGTCCTGCACCGTCACCGTCAAATCGGTTCCCGTATCGGACGCCATCACGATCGTGTTCCCGCTCACCGATTTCACCGTACCGAACTTTGACGACATCGGAATCTGTTGTGCGTCCTGTGCAGCCGTCGTTCGCGGCGCGATTCCCAACGTCAGCGCCATCGCTGCGCACACCGCGAGCACCAGCATTCCGCCGCACACCGCGCGCCTGTCTCTCACTCTTCCCCTCCAAAAATAATTCGACCGGATCATCTGAATGACTCCATTAAATTATGAGCGTGTCCCGGCTGCATTGCTCGAGTGAGTCAAGGTCTGGCGGTCCGAAACGCCGCGCCGTCCCCAGCGCACGGAAGCCATCCCTCTCAACCCACACTTCCGTCAACCCTTAGACGCAAGCTCACCCCCAAAGCGTTTCCAATATTTTCCGGGTTTTGCGTTCTCGTGGCGGAATTGCGGAGCGGTTAGGCGCGGCTAAGTCCCGGATCGTTACAGGCGCGAGATAGCCCGGTGCCGATCCATCACGCGCACGAATGTTTTCCATCGATTAAATAACGATACCCATCGACGCTACAGCGATTACCTTATAGGTCGAGTGGGCGGCCTGTTTTAATCTCTCGCTCCGGCCTCGTGGTTTCCAGGAGGGCACAATGAGGCGCACGAAATCCACAACGTGGCGAAGACATTACTGGCGAACGGTAGGCAGCCTCAGCGGCTGTGATGTCCGCTTGTCCAAATCGCTGAGCCGCGCCGAACTCGCCATCTTCCAGCGCTTGCAGGAACTCGAACACTCTCAAAATCTCACGCCCGAACAATCCGCCGAAAAACAAGAACTCACCAAAGCCATCGAAGGCCTGCTCCTCATTAAAACCGTCGTCCTGGGCTGGCCTGACTTCCGCTGCCACAACTCCCGCGCCGCCTGACCAAATCCTTCCACCGCTTCCAGCTGCCGCACTGCTCGAGTCGCGACAAGCGCGCGTCGCGTCCCCTTGATCGTCCACCCCCGCATCACTACGAACGAATCGAGCCACGAAGCACGATCGCGCGGTTCTCGCGGAGTGCGGTCGCTCGGCCACAGGCCGAACCGCCGCCGGCCACCCAGTCGAGCTCAGGCGCCACGAAGCCTCGATCATCACCCGTGGGATAGACATTCCTGTCTGCGCAACGTCGCCCACACCGCGATTCGTCAGGAAAGCAAAAACTCCCCCGCACTCGAACCCGTCATCCAGGGCCGGCTTCAGTCGGCGAAGGATCTCTCTTCGCTTTTCTCGTCAGTGCCTCGGTTGCACCTGCACCGTCCGATTCGCCGCCGGATCCTGCACCGTCACCAGCGTCGCAAAATAATCGTTGCCGCCAATAACATTGCCCGTGAACCCGGAAACCTTCCAGATCCCCACCGGCGCGTCGCCAATCTCGTTGCCCGTCACTTGATTGTTGTTTCCCGCAATCAGAATCGCAGCCTGATCGCTACGCACCACTTTGTTCTGGCTGGCCTGGTTGCTGTTCCCGATCAGGCTGATTCCATCCATTACCGGCGTATTCGCAATCAAGTTCTGCTGCACGTTCGCGTGATTCGCCTGCACGTAAATGTTGAGCTGGTTCGATTCGAGCGTATTCTTCTCGACCAGCACGCCGTCCGACTCGAAAATCAGAATTCCAGTCGCCGACGCCCCGCACGAGTTCGGCCCCGTACACGGCAAATAATAATTGTTCGCCACGCTGTTGCCGATCACCTCACCCGCCGCACCGTATCCGATCTGAATGCCGTTCTGCGCCGCGCCCGTCGTTCGTCCAACGCCACTGATTACGTTGTGCCGCACAAACGCCGTCGTCCCCACATCGTTCGCCGTCACTCCGTTCTTCTGATATCCGTTGATGCTGTTGTTTGAAATCGTCACCGTCACCGGCGAACCCGTACTGTCCACGTCCACCGCGTCGCCGCTCTGGCAACCGTTGAGGTCCGCCGAAAGCTGCATGTTGCGTATCGCATCGTGATCGAGCGTGCCCGTCGCGCCCTGATACAACACGCCTACCAAGAACGGCGCGCACTCGGTCAATCCGTTTTGGCTGCCGTCCACGATCAGCCCCACGATCCCCACGTTCTGCGCATTCTGAACGAAAATCACCGCCGCCGTCGGCTCCGAAAGCGTGCTCACGTTTGCCGTAACGCCCACCGGTTGCACAATCGCTCCGTTGTCGCCTACGAGCGTCAACGTCTTATTGATCGTCAGTTGTTCGTTATACGTTCCCGCGCAAACGTGAACCGTCGCTCCCGGCGACGCCGCGTCGATCGCCGATTGGATCGTCGTGTACATCGCCGTTGGGCACGCCGTTTTGTCCGCGCTCACCACCAGCACCTGCGCCACCGCCGGTCGCGCCACAAATAAAATTGCCGCGATTAAAATAAAAGTTGCCGCCACGCCTCGCTTGTTCATATCAGCCTCCACCGAACCTATCGGCCGGCGCAGCGAACGCACACACAGGTGAGAACCGCCGCGGGACCGCCCCTTTGCGGATTACCTCGAATCGTACTCCCGCTCATCCTCGGGCGTTTGTAAATTAAGTTAGCCCCCACCGACTGGCGCCCGACCTACTTCGCTACTCATTCCCTGTCCCATCGGCCAACACACCACAACACTGCAGCGCACCGCGCAGCACTCCGCGCGCAACCGACCACGTTTCGAATTGTCCTCTTGGATTCACTTCGAATGTTGCCGCAACGCATCCGGCGCCTGCGAGGAAAGTTCAATCAATGCATCCAACACGCCCGCCGCCTTGGCAGGCTCCAAAATCAAATACCGCACATTGCCCTTCGCATCGGCAGTAAAAACAGTGCTTCCATCCTCGCCCACCGCCACCGTCCCCGGCCCCGACACAGAAAAATATCCCGCCTCCGGCCTCGCCGCATACAACACCGCCGTCAAATCCCACGTCGGCCGGTCGTACGGCATCTTCATATAGTCCCTGTACGCGTCCGCCACCGGATGGTGTTCCACGTACGAAAATTTCGTCTCGATCGCCGTCGCCGGATACGGCAGCGCGAGGCCTATCTCAAATCCGCTCGCCACAATCGGCGTCGGCCACTTTGCAAACAGCTCTCTCGCCGCCGGCACGTCCTTGATCAAATTGAATTCCGGCTTCCCCGTCTGGAAATTTCCCGCCATCACGACCAGCCGCTTCACCTTCGCTCTCACCAACTCCATTCCATCGAGCGCGCTCGTCGCCTCTCCGCCCGTCTCCAGCAGCCGCGCCAGATTCGTGCTGAATCCCACTTGAATCACCACCACGCTGTGATCCGCCTGCCCCGCCAGCGTGCGACGCAGCAGCGCCACCGCATCCTCCGCATCCGCTCCGCGCAACAATCTGTGCGGATACACGTACGCACCGCTTGCCGTCTTCTCGTTCGCCGGCAGCTCGATCATCGGGCTCGACTCTGGCGTCTTCCCATCGCGCACCATCCCAATCGGAATCTCCGGCCGCCGATAAAACGTGTTCACCAGGTCGCAGTACGGCGCCGCCCATTCATTCCCCTTCGTCACCGTCACCGCCAGAATCTTCACCTCCCCGCGGCTCTCCATCGCGTGCAACATCGCCAGCGCCAGCGCATCGTCCACATCATTCCCCATGTCCGTATCGAAAATCACCGGCACAGGCTTTTGCGCGAGCGTCACCGTTGCCCCCATCAACATCGCACTCACCATCGCCATAATCGCCACAGTCATCAACACATAGTTTCGATTCATCCACACTCCCAACCAGACTTCCCGATCAACTTTTGATTTATCGCGTCTGCCAGCCCGCCACGCTCTGCACGAATACTTTCGCTTTATCGAGTCTCCCGGCCCACCACGCCGTCCCACTCTCCCACGACTCGTCATCCAGAGCCCCGTCTCAACGGGGCGAAGCGCGCTTTTCGCGCCCGCCGTGGCGGGGATTTCTCTTCGCTTCGCGCAGCCGCAAACTCGGTCCCGCCCCTGGACCGGGCACGCTTCCGATCAGCAGCGGCGCCCAGTGCCCATCAACAACGCTCCCGATTGTGCTACTCTATAACTCTTCCGTTCCGACCTGTGGTGAGCGTAGCTCAGCCGGTAGAGCATCGGTCTGTGGCACCGAGGGTCGCGGGTTCAAATCCCGTCGCTCACCCCAACCCCTTCCCAATTGATAACAAAAGTCATGGAGGTTTCTCTGAGCCACCGTCCGATCGTGGAAAATTGCACAATCGTTGCACACGCGCGCGGGACAGTCCGTGGAAACGCGTGGAAACTGCGGAGCGGATTCGTCCTGATCGTCTGGAAACGGGTGGTCGAGAACTCCGGATTTCACTTGATTGCATAACAACGCCGGCTCCTTAGACCCGAGTAGACTGTGGTTTGTCGAGAACCATAGGCTCGGGAAGAATGGAGCTGGACACGATGATTATAGGCGTGGATTATCACCCGAGCGATGAGTACGTCGCGTTTGCCGACACCGAGACAGCAGAGTGCGTCGGACGGCGATTGGATCGCAGTTACGGGCGAGCCGAGAAGTTCGATTGGGTGTCCGTCGGCTCGTTCGTGTGCCACGCGTTAGAAAGGTGCCGACGAGAACCCAACTTTCTAACCGGCTGTATCGCCGAAAGACCAACAACGAGTGAAAGTACGGCGGGCGGCACCGGCGTGGTAACAGGCAAGTCTGAAGAAAACACCAGGAGTTCCCAGGCTGTTCCACTCGTATCGTTTCTTTAGCTGCCAGCGAAAAAAGTCGACATAATCAGTTAATAGAACACAAGTTTTTCACGGAAACGAAAAAGAATTGTGGAGGCGCAGGGAGCCGAACTCCTTCCGGCTGTTGATTGGCCGCAAACTACCGATTGTACTTTTAGCGAGACCAGCCAAAATCGTTAGAAACCCATAGGACGGTTACGCGGAGTCCCGAATCAGCTTTCCAAAAGAATCCGCGATAACCACGAGCGAACAAACGAATCGAGGAGCCGTTCACAAGTCCGATCCGGTACGCGCGAAGCTCCGGAATCTGAGCCCGCGCCGCTGGGCGCCAAACCATGAATTACTGCAAGTAGAAAATCTCCGGCCAGAGCACAGGCCAAAGAGCGATCCTGCAGTACAACCCGTGTCGATCGCGCGGGTCGACCTTCAGCGATTAATTCCCGGTGCCGGAAAGGCTGACCGTGGATGTGCTGATGAGCGCGTTGTCTCCGATGGTGATGCTTCCCGTTTTCGACCCCTTGGTGGCCGGTGTGAAGGTTACTTTCATCAGACAATTGGCTCCCGGCGCGAGGGTCGTGGTTTTGGTGCAGGTCGTGCCGGTGGCCAGCGCGAAGTTTCCGCTGACGCTGAGCACCGAGAGCGTGAGAGACGTCGAGCCGGAGTTGGTGAGCGTGACCGTCGCGGCGGCGCTGGTGGTCCCCGTCTTCTGATTGCCGAAGTTGACACTCTTCGTGCTCAGTGAAGCGATCGGGTTGATCACCGTGGCCGACATCAGCGCTGTTTGCGGGCTACCTGTGGCGTTGTCCGAGATCACCAGGTTCGCGGCGTGCGTCTTGGTCACGTTCGAGTCGGAAGTAAAGCTCATCAGGATCGTGCAGCTCTTGCCGGGATTTAGCGTCTTGGGGCACAGTTCGACGCCCAGGAAGCCGCCCGAATCGTCGCCGGAAATCGCCGCGATGCTGAAACTGGTGAACGTGATCATTGAGGTTCCGGTATTCGTCAGAGTCGTAGCCGCAAACGCCGGAATGCCTACATAGGCGACGCCGAAGTTGAGCGTAGCCGGCGAGAGTTTCAGCGTCGAGCCGGTGGCGGCGTTCACCGTCTGCGACACTCCCGCGGACGTGCTGCCGACGAAGTTTCCGTCGCCGGCATAAGCCGCGGTGAGCGTCGGCGACGCGACGGCCGTGAACGTGATCGTGCACGTGCCCGCGCCCGAACTGAGCGTTCCCGTGCAACTCCCGCCCGTACTGGCCGTGACGGTTACGCTGCCGGTCGGTGTGCCGCTGCCGGTGACCTTGAACGCGATCGTCACCGCTTGATTGACCGTGGACGGGTTCGGAGTGTTCGAGGTGATTGCCGTCGTGCTGTTGGCTTTGGTCGCCGTTGTGGTTTGGTTTTTAGACGGAGCCGCGCTGTAATTTCCATTGCCCGCCTGCGATGCCGTGAGCGTGCACGTCCCTGTGCTTGCGGTCATGGTTACCGTGGTCCCGGAATTCGAGCACGAACCCGACGATCCAATCGTCACCGCCAATCCTGACGTCGCCGACGCCGTGACGCTGAACGAGCTGCCGTAGGCCGCGGACGCAGGAGCTCCCGCGAACGAAATCGTTTGACTCGCGGGCGTGGCTGTTACGGTTTGGACCACGTTCGGTGCGGGTCCGTAATTCGCGTTGCCCGCTTGCGAAGCGGTCAACGTGCAGGTGCCCGTGCCGCTGGTCATGGTTACGGTGCCGCTTGAGATCGTGCACACTCCCGACGCGGCGATGGTTACGGTGAGGCCGGAACTCGCCGTCGCGCTCACCGGGAACGTTGAGTTGTACACAGCCGTGGACGGAGGCGCAGGGAACGTAATTGTCTGGCTCACTTCGCTGACGATGAGCGTGAAATTCTGCGTTGTAGTGCTCACGCTATTCGTCGCAGTGAAGCTGATCGGGAAGCTCCCGCTGGTTCCGGGCGCAGGCGTGCCGCCCAAAATGCCCGTGAGGAGGTTCATCGTAACTCCGCTCGGCAGCGCTCCGGTTTCCGTCAGCTTTGGCGCTGGATATCCGGTCGGAAGGACCTGGAACGTTCCTCCCGTGCCGACCGTGAAAGCGATGTTGCTTCCGGTGGTTACGCATCCGGTCAAGCACGCTCCAGTAATCGCGGGTGCGCTCGCCGTCGGAGGTTGAACCACCGGATTCGAGCCCGTCACCGTCGGCGGGAACGCGACCACGACGTCGTTGAATTGTTTCGTCGAAGCGCCGATTCCAGCGTCAACGGTTTGCGTCGGATTGTAGAACGTCGTGATGTTGAATTCGAATTGGCAGGAATACGACTGGTTCACTCCGCCGATCGTCATCGGTTGCGAGCAACTGGTGCCCACGGCCGACGTCGGTGTCAGTGCGTAGTCCGGATCGTCGTAAACTTGCGGCGTACTGCCCAAATAATACGTCGAAGGCGGCGTGAAGCTCTCGTTGTTCCAGGTGATCTGCCAGTACACGCCTCCGCTGTAAGAGCTGGGATTCGGCTCGACGCCCGGCCCGCCGGCCGTCGAATACACCAGGTAGTGCACGCAATTCCCGTTCGCGTACGGATCGCACAGCGGCACGATCGTGTTGTTGTGCGCGTCTGTCCCGTCGCTGAAGAAGGTGACGAACCGGCAGTCGAAATCATTCAATACCGTGTTACCCGATTCGCACAAACCGTCCGCCTGCGATGGCGGAACTTCCGTCGCAAGTACCGTCACCGCCACGGTCGAGCTCACGTTCGGAATCGAAAGTTGCAACGCGTGAGCATTCGGATCCGTGCATGGATTGGTGTTCGAAGGGCAATTGAAAATCGCTTCCTGCGGCGGAGGATTCGAGCCCACAGGGAATGTGAGTGCCACCGACTTTGGCGGCGGAACAAAATTCGCCGTCAACGAGAACGCGGAGCTCGCGAGCACCGAGCAAGTCAAGGAAGTCCCGTAGCTGGCACAGGCGCCGCCCCAACCTCCAAACGTGGTTGGCGCGGTCGGGCTCGCGGTGAACGTGACCTCCGTTCCTTCCGGATAGTTGCCCACGCAAGTACCCGTCGTGATTCCGCTCGATTCGCTGCAATTGATTTTCGGACCTTGATTGTCGGTTACGTTCCCAATGCCGGTGCCGAGAAGCTGAACCGCTCCCGACACAAGCGTTGCCAGCGGATTCACCGTGAGCGTCGTGCTGCTGTTGCTGACGCTCGCAAAGTTGGTATCTCCGGCGTAGCTGTAGGTAATCGGGTACGCCGTCGCCGAGGCCGGTATCGCGGCCGTGCTGAACGTAGCCGAAAAGACGCCGTTCGCGCCGATGCTGGCCGGTTGCGAAGCGCCATTGATGGTGATCGTTACCGTCTCGCCGCTCGGAGGATAGGCGGAGCCGGCCGCGACCGTGCCGGACAAATTGATCGAACTCGTGCCGAACGGAATCGCCTGCGACGACGGCAACGCGACGAACGCAGTAGTTCCGCTGACCACCGTAAGAGTGAAGCTCTGCTGAACGGTGGATACCGTGTTGCTCGCGGTGATCGTGAAATGATAACCGCCGGCCGTCGTCGATGTACCGCCCAGAATACCGGTTACCGTATTCAGAGTGATGCCAGCGGGCAAGCTGCCAGCAGTGATCGTTGGAGTTGGGAAACCCGTCGCGGAAACCACGAAAGTGCCCGGAGCGCCCACGCTGAACGAGGTGCTCGCAGCGCTGGTAAACACTGGGCCAGAATTCGCCGGCAATTCCGAAGCCGGTGGGAAGGCGACAACAACGTCGTTGAATTGTTTCGTTGACGCGCCGATTCCAGCGTCAACCGGTTGCGTCGGGTTGTAGAACGTCGTGATGTTGAACTCGAATTGGCAGGAATAATTCTGGTTTACTCCGCCGATGGTCATCGGAACGTTGCAGTTTGTTCCGACCGCGGCTCCGGGTGTTGGCGTTGCGTCCGGATCGTCGAAAACCTGCGGAACGCTATTTTGCCAATGGCTCGAAGGCGGCGTGAACGTGTCGTTGTTCCAGGTAATCTCCCAGTACACGCCTCCGCTGTAGAGGCTCGGATTCGGCTCGACCCCGGGGCCTCCTGTGGTGGAGTACACCGTGTAATGTACGCAGTTTCCGTTCGCATAAGGATCGCAGAGCGGAACGATCACGTTGTTCCCGGTTGCCCCGCCGTCGAAGAACGTAACGAATCGGCAATCGAAGTCCGTCAAAACGGTGTTACCCGACTCGCAGAGGCCGTCCTCCATGGTCGGCGGAACTTCCGTCGCCAACACCGTAACCGGAAAACTCGTATTCACGTCCGGTATCGTCAACTGCAGTTCGTGAGCATTCGCATCCGTGCAGGGAGTGTTGCCAGACGGGCAAGCGAATCGCGCCGTCTGTGTGGAGTTCGTCCCGGCCGGAAACACCACATTTACCGTCGTTGGCGGTGCCACAAAGTTCGCGGTCGCGGCCTGCGACGAACTCACGTTGACCGTGCAGGTCGTCGCCGTTCCAAAACTGGCGCAGGCTCCTCCCCATCCTCCAAACATAGTCGGCGCGGTCGAGTTGGCCGTCAACGTCACCATCGTGCCGCTCGTGTAATTGCCCGAACAAGTTCCGGCCTCAACGCCGCCGGCTTCGCTGCAATTAATTTTCGGCCCTTGATTGTCGACGACAGAGCCTGTGCCGGTTCCCAGCTCGGTCAGACTCAGCGTGTAGGACGAATTCACTGCATTCACTGTGAGCGTGGTGCTGCTGTTGCTCGCGGCGGAGAAGCTGCCGTCTCCTGCGTAGCTGTAAGTGATGGGATAGGGCGTACCCGATACCGGTATCGTGGATGTATTGAAAGCCGTTGAAAACGTTCCGTTCGCGCCAATCGTGGCGTTCTGTGTTGTCGAATTAATCGTGATCGCGACCATCTCGCCGCTCGGCGGGTAGTTTCCGCCGGCTGAGATCGTGCCCGCCAGATTGATCGAACTCGTTCCCAGCACGATGCTTTGAGAGGACGTGAGGTTACTAAACGCCGTGCCCGTGGCGGCCACGCCTGTGCCCTGCAGACCAACCGATTGCATACTGCCGTTGACGCTCAGGGAGTTGTCGGTGAAGGTCAGCGTTGCGGATTCAAACCCAAGCATCGAGGGATGGAACGTCACATAAAGTCCGCAATACGTATTCGGACTTTGAATTCCGGGATTCGGGCAGCTCTGATTTGGATCCACCACAAAATCCGCGGCGTTCGGTCCGGTGATCGTGTAGGAGAACGAGAGCGGCGCGCCGCCTTCGTTAATAATGATCGGAAACGGGCTTGGGCCCACGCCTCCCAGCGGAACGTTGCCATAATCCAGCGGGTAGAAATTGATCGTGGCGATGGGAGGCGCAACCAGGAATCCGTAAGATGCGATCGTGCCGACCAGCGGCCCGTCCTGGCCGCTGTATGCGCCGGATGTTCCAGAGGTACCGTCCTCGCCATCGGTCGCAAAAGCGTAGAGCATGTGGAATCCCGGCGTGAGATTCGAGGATGTGCCGGAGAAATTTCCGCCGCCGCTGGTAATGGCAGTCATCCACGAGCCTTGCTGCGTATCCAGTTGGTAGTAAACCCCCGTCACGGGGGCGCTGGTCAAACCGTTGATCGCGGAAAAGGTGAACGTAGGCGAAGTCGAACTTGTGGTGTTGCCCGGCAACGGGTTGATCGTGGTTTGTAGCGCGTTCGGTTGCACCGCATTCTCGGTGAGCACGTCGATGGCGCCCGCCATCCAATCCAGCGCGTAGATGTCGCCGGTGACTGGATTGGCCGAAATTTCGCCGGTGAACGCGCCGGGCGCGAGCAGCGGAATCATCCCGACGATCGCGTTCGTCGCGCCATCGACAATCGTGACGTTGGGGGTATTGTTCTGACTGTCCTGGCTGACCACGTAAATCTTGTTCGACGCCACGTTCACGGCCACCGCGACCGGGTTTACGGGATTGGACGATGCGGATGTAATCGGAATAGTCGCCGCAACGCTGGAGTTCGCGCCGCTGATCACATAGAGATTCGAACTGCCGTTGTCCGCTACGTAAGCCATGTTCGTGGCTGCGTTTACGGCCACGGCTGCTCCGCTAACCATTCCGGGCGGGTTGAGCGTTGTGGTCGATCCGGGTTCAAAACTGTTCGAGCCCTGAACGATATCCACCGTGCCGTCTGCACAGGCAACGTAGATGGCGTTCGCAGTGGCGTTCACGTCCATCGCTGTCGGTGCAGCCGTACCGCCGCAAATACTGGTTCCGAAGCCGCCGTGAGTGTCACTCACCTGGATACCGGGCGTGTTAACGACCACATATACGTTGAAGCCCTGCGCCGGATTTGTGGCCACGGCAGCAGGAGTTGTGCCCGCAAACAAACTGTATGGGGTGATCTGCTGGTTCCCGTCGAACGAAGAGAATTGAAATCCCAATCCCGTGCCGCGGCTGGCTCCGAATACGGTATTGAGCACGGGGTTGAACGCGAGTTCGTCGGGACCGAGCGGGGACGTAAAAGTGATCGTCGACGTATTGAAGGAGCTATCGATGACGGTCACATCGCCGCCGTCGCGATTCGCAACGTAGACCAGATTGTTGACCGGATCGACGACGATCGCAGCGGGGCCCGCGTCGGTAGGCACCGTCGTCAGCAGGGTATTCGTAGAGCCATCGATCACCGAGACGTCATTGGAAAAACTGTTTGCCACGTAGATCAGATTCGTCACCGGGTTCACGGCGACAACGCCCGGCCCCTGGCTGGGTGTGAGCGTTTGCACCTGATTCGTTGCGCCGTCGATCACGGTTATGCCGTCCTGGCTGCTATTCGAGAAATTGGACGCATACGCTTTGTGCGTGACGGAGTTGACGGCAACCTCTCCGGTGCCAGGTTGCGCCGTTAGCAGCTGACTGGTGAGTGTGTTCCCGTTGACGATGGTCACGGTCCCCGTTCCCGAGTTCGCCACGTAGGCCTGGTTTGCGGATGTATCTACGGCAATCGACGTAAATGTCGAGGTTCCCGCGTTGGACCCCAGGTCCGTTACGCCATTCGTTGCGCCGTTGATCACCGTCGTATTGCTGCTGCCGCTGTTTCCTACATAAATTTGATTCGTTCCTGGATTCACCGCAATTGCGACGGGACTGCTCGCGAATGGATCGCTCAGCGTCGCCGACACCGTATTCGTCGAGCCATCGATCACGGAGACGTTGTTCGAACCCTGGTTCGCCACATAGATCTTGTTGGTGGCCGGGTTCACCGCGATAGCCTCTGGAGATGAACCGACCGTAATTGTCGCTGCTACGGTGTTCGTCGCGCCGTTGATGACGGACACCGCGCTCGTCTGGTCGTCCACGGTGTAGATCATGTTCGTCGCGGGATTTACGGCCACAGCAACGGGTCCGTTCACGATAGGCGAGCCTCCCAACGAGATGGTGGTCATCTCGGTATTGGAACTGCCGTCGATCACGATCACGCGGCCGTTGCCGTCGTCAGCAACATAAATCTTGTTGGTTATGGGATTGACGGCAACCGCAAACAGATTTCCGCTGCCCGGCGATATTGACTTCACGAATTCGGGCGGAAGCAGTCGCGGTCGCGCCGCTGAATATGTCGATGGTGGCAGCGTCACGGTCGACCACGTAGACAAAGTTGGTTACCGGGTTTACCGCCACGGCCCAATTGCCCTGACCTCCATAGGAGATGGTCGAAACCGCGTTCGTCGCGCCGTCAATCACGGTGAGCGTGCCACCGGCGTCTGCGGCGTAAATCTTGTTGGTCTCCGGATTGATTGCCATCACGCGCGGCTCGTTGTTGTCCGGCACGTTTGTGGTAACAGCTTGGCCGTGGGCCGGAAGTGGGACGAGCGCACCTATGGCGAGGAGCAGCGCGCACGTTCCGAACCGCGACATCCGGGGTGATGCGAGTCGTCGTGCAGACCCGGCGCGTGGTGAGTGATGTGCAAACGTTACGGGCCGCTCTACAATTGCGGGCATCAGTGCCTCCAGAAGAGCACTTGCACGGGACAGGAAGTGCTATGCATTTGTCCGTTCAAACGACCGAGGGCGCGCCGGGGGAAAGTGCCAAGGCGGTCGCGCCGAGAAATCCGAGTTAGCTTTTTCAAATATTCAGAGACGGGTCATGTTGCGAGCCGGGCTACGATGCCGGGAGCGTAAAGACTCCCGGCAAGGAATGCAAGTGTCGCGAGTTTCACCCGAGCTGCGGCGTCAGAGCAATCGGTAGTTCGGGACAATTCGGGACAATTCGGGGCATCCGGCTGAAAACAGCGTTCTTTTGCAGGTATCAGTACTATCCATTTCGCCGATGGCGACTTGGGCGCCGCCGCGCAACGAGTGGCCCACGTTGACGCACTAGGGGATCTAAAACTGGAGCGGTCCGCTACACTCGGTCGACTCATGCGCTCTTGGTCGAACGGAAAAATTTCCGAGGCGAGATGCCAACCCCCATGCTTCCGAGTTGAACGGGAACAATCGTTCCGTATCCGTCTTCATAACGCAAACCGCCCGAATGCCCCACAAGCTGCTTGATTTCGCCGCAAGGAAGCCTTAGTGTTCTGTTCAGAAAGACCCGCAAAGTATCGCAAAAATAATGGAATGCCCTCAGTGTCACGCCGCTAATCCTCCCGCTGCGACCCGATGCTCCAGGTGCGACACAGCGTTTGATTTTGAAGGTGCGACCATGGGCGTCGCGGTTGGCGTAGCGACTCCTCCCAGCGAAGTGGGGAAAAGCTGGTCCGCGGCTGTCGCGGTTCCGGTCACTGGCGCACTCGCCGGCTACGGAACTTCACTCGCGCCCGGCACCGTTCTTGGCACCAGATACGAAATCATCAAGCTTCTGGGTCAGGGCGGGATGGGCGCGGTCTACAAGGCCCGCGACCTCGAACTCGATCGATTCCTTGCGTTGAAAGTCATTCGTCCTGAGCTGGCCGCGCATCCGGACATCCTTCACCGCTTCAAGCAGGAACTCATTCTGGCGCGTCAGGTGACCCACAAGAACGTGATCCGAATTTTCGATCTCGGTGAAGCCGACGGGATCAAGTTCATCACGATGGAATTCATCGAAGGCCAGGATCTCAAGCACATCGTCGACGAGCAGGGAAAACCGAAGTTCGAAGAGTCCGTGCGAATCATGGAGCAAGTGTGTCTCGCGCTGGAGGCGGCTCACGCCGAAGGCGTGGTTCATCGCGATTTGAAGCCGCAGAACATCATGGTGGACAAAGCCGGACGGATTTCGGTGATGGACTTCGGCATTGCGCGGTCCACCGAGCTCGGCGGCATGACCCAGACCGGAGTTCTGCTTGGCACGCCCGACTACATGTCGCCCGAACAGGTGATGGGCGAGCATGTGGACGCGCGCTCCGATCTCTTCACGCTCGGCGTGATTTTCTATCAGCTTCTTACCGGCGACATGCCGTACAAAGCCGAGACCGCACAGGCCTCGATGTTCAAACGCACGCGCGAATTACCGAAGCGCGCGATCGAAGCCGATCCCACGGTGCCGAAATTCCTGAGCGATGTGGCGGAAAAGTGCCTGCAGATTGACGTAAAAGCGCGCTATCAGTCGGCGAAAGAAATACGCGAGGATTTGGAAGCATGGCACGGCGGCACCTCGAAAACGGTTACGATCAACGCGCCGCCTCAACCGGCGCCGGAGCGGTCGAAGGCGTGGATGGTTTTCGCCGCAGGCGCGCTCGTCATTTGCCTCGCCGCCGCGGCTTTCATTTTTCGTGAGCGGCTCTTCTCAACGTCGGGCGATAAGCCTGCTGCGCCGGCGCTCTCGCTCGCGATTCTCCCTTTTCGCAACGCTTCCGGCGATCCGTCGCTGGATTGGCTGGGATCCAGCCTGGCCGAGATGCTGAGCACGGACGTCGGCCAGTCGGCGCGGCTCCGTTCCGTATCGCCCGAACGCGTCGGTCAGATTTTGCGCGATTTGCGGATCTCCTCGGACACCACACTCGATGCGCCGACCATCCAGCGCGTAGCCGATTTCAGCAATGCCGAGACGATCGTGTGGGGCCAGTACGCCCGATTCGGCGATCAGATTCGCATTGACGCCACGATCCAGGACCTGAAACACGGGCATACCACCAAGCTCAAGACCGAAGCCGCGAGCGACAAGGAAATCCTCTCGACCGTCGATCATCTGGCCGCGGACATCCGCCAGAACCTCGATCTTTCCCGCAGCGCCGTGAAAGAACTTCAGGCGCAGTCCTTCAAACCGTCTTCCGCTTCCCTCCCGGCTCTTCGCGCTTACAGCGACGGGCTTCAACTCCAGCGCCAGGGGCAGAATCTCGAAGCCGTGAAGTCGTTCGAAACGTCCACCAAAGAAGACCCCGAATTCGCGCTGGCCTATTCCCAACTCGCGCGGGCCTACCAGGACCTCGGTCAGGACAACGAAGCCGAACAGAACTCGCGCAAGGCCGTCGAGCTGAGCGCTAAGCTTCCCGACGTCGAGCGATATTTGATCGCCGCGCGCAACGACGAGATTCTGAACAACTATCCGAAAGCGATCGAGGCCTATCAAAGCATCGTAAAAGTTGCCCCCGACAACGCGGACGTCCTGTTCGACCTCGGCAGGCTGCAGGAAGATTCCGGAGCTTTCGACCAGGCTCGCTCCACTTTTACCAACGTTCTCAAGCTCGACCCCAAGCGCGTCGACGGCCTCTTGGCCATGGGCCGCGTGGAAATCGAAGCAGGTGACGCACAGTCCGGGCTCGATTACCTGAATCGCGCGCAAAGCATGGCGATTGAGCTCGGAAACGACGAAGAGAAAGCCCAGATTTTACAGGCCGTCGGAGTTGCCTACTCCGTTTTGAACAAGCCGCAGGACGCCCTTCAAAGTTTTCAGCAATCGCTCGAGATCAAGCGCCGCCTCGGCTTGAAGAAAGGCATCGCCGACAGCCTCGAAATGATCGGCCAGATGGAAGCCGTGCTCGGCAAGAACGACGCGGCGCTCAAAGATTTCGGCGACGCGCTGCAAATGCGCCAGGACATCGGCGACAAGTCCGGCACCGGCGACGTCTTGAACGATCTCGCTCGCTTCTACAATGACCACAGCCAGTTCGATAAGGCGCTCACGCTCCTGAAGCAGGCCCTGCAAATTCAGGTTGACGCCGAAAACGAAAACGGTGAAGCCATTGCACTCAGCAACATCGGAAACACGTATTTGCTAAAAGGCGATTACGAGAACGCCCGCACCTATTTCTCGCAAGCCCTTTCGATCCGCGAAAAGCTCAATGTTCCAACGGACATCGCCGACACCGTCCACAATCTCGGCGAGACCTCCATGCGCCTCGGCCAATATGACAAGGCCGTCGAGCAATACCTCCGCGCGCTCGATCTGCGCCGCACCGCCAACGACAAAAGAGGCGCCGCAATCGAATCCGCGAGCTTGGGAGTTCTCTTCGGCTATCAAGGGCGATACGGCGCGGCTCTCAGCTCGGAGCAGGACGCGCTGAAAACCATGCGCGACATCAAAGAGACCGGCCAATGGCTCGCTGAAGTCCTGATTGATTACGGCCGCGCGCAGGCCCAAATCGGCCAAAGCGAAGACGCGCGCAAAAGTCTGAACGAAGCGCTCACCATCGCGCGTGACACCAAAAATGAAAGCCAGGTCGCCCAGGCCCTGATTGACGAAGCCGACAGTTATTTCTATCAGGGTGATTACAAAGCTGCCGCGCCGCTCTACCAACAGGCGCTTCAATCCGCGTCTAAGCTCGGCGATCGCCAGTTGCCGCTCCTCTCGAAAGTCGGCTTGGCGAAACTCGCCGTCCAGCAAGGCGGAGCTGCCTCCGCGGCAGCCACGCTCCGCACTCTCGCCAGCGAAGCAGGCGCCCTCGGACTCAAATACGTTTCCGTGGAATGTTCGGTGTATCTGGCAGACGCGCTGATCGCCACGAAAAATTACGCCAAGGCGCGCGACGAATTGAACGGCGCGCTGAACCAGAGTGAAAAGCTCGGGCTTCGCGCGTTGCTTGCGCAAAGCCAATTTCAGCTTGGCCGCGTGTTGCAACTCTCGGGAAGCGCGAAAGACGCCGCCGGCCACTTCGACGAAGCGCGCCGCGGCCTCGACGAAATCAAGAAAGAAGCCGGAAAAGACAGCGTCGCGCAGCGCAGCGACCTGGCTCCCATCTACGCAACTGCCACCCACTGACCCCATCCAGCGTCCGCGCCCTCATCCTACCTTCGCGCTCAGATTCCTCTGAGTCGCCCGCCGCTGGCGATGTTCGGACGGGCCCCCGGCCGGTCCTCCGGGTCGTTCCCGCCCAGCCGCCAGCCCTACCTACACGCCCTCCGCTTCGATCTTGTATCCCTTTTCCCCAAGCCCACGTTCAAGCTGGCTGATCTGCTTGCTCTTGTCCGTCGCGCACAGCGGCACATCGCTTCCGTCCTGCATCCGCGCATACAAAATATAGTTCGGCACCGAAACCTGCGCGGACACATTAAAACTGTACGTCCGGCTTCCGATATACGTCACCTGCTCTCTCCACAGCGTCTTCGCCTCGGCGCTTCCCTTAAAACAGCGAATCGCCTGCCCCGTCATCTCGATGCGCGGCCTGCGGAACAGCACTTTCCACAATGTCGTCACCAGACTGAAGCAACAAACGCCTACGATCAGTATCCCGATAATCGCAAAAACCAGCGGCGGCGTGATCCTCGGCGTCGAGCGAAGATAGAGGAACATCATCACCGGCCCGAAGAAAGCCGTCGCCACAATCGTCACGCCCACCACCCACCAAGAATCCGTCACCACAATTTCGCCCACATCTTCCCGTATCGCGATCGGCGCGTTTTGCCCGCCCCTCCCGATAAACGCAAGCTCCTTGAATCCACCCGCATAACTCATCGAGATCCGCATCGATTCGGACATGCTCATAAGGTTTTCTCGCAGGGAAATACGATGAAAGCGTGCGACAGCCTAGCTTGTTCCCACATGATCACTCCAAACGAAGCCGACGCCCACAGTTTTCCGCACGACTTGTGCAACGTGACAACGAGGGTTCAATGACAATGACTCCTCTTATGTCCCGTCGCAGCGCGCAATTCCACGGCGAAGTACCATAGAGTTCACCAGCACCGAGGGCAGAATTTGACAACCGGGTCGAGAATCAATAAGTCACACAACCTCAACGCCGGGGGCGACCACCGGTTCCTTGTTCGTGGAGTTTTCAGAGCGTATTCTGTGCTCAAGTAGCATCAGGAAGCTGAGGGACTATTAGTGTCTTATCGAGGAAATAGATTTGGACCGCGCGTTCAAAAGCGGTGCTGGTGCGGAAGCGGGAAGAAGGAAAAAAACTGTCACGGTCGAACTCCCCAACGGGAGAGGGTGGTAAACCCTGGGGATCAAACGAAAAGCCCGGCGATGAGCATGAAGCCGTGGGGCGTTCCGGGGCGAAGAGCACAAAGTCATAGTCGCTCCGGTGATGAAAGACGCTCCGAGGCCGGCCAAAATCGACCTTGCCGGATCACAAGGGCGATACCGCGTTCAACTTCTCTTGGCTCGTCCAAACTACCCAATTCGAGGCGAACGGGAACACAAGTTTATCGACGGAATAGTCGGTAACTCACACATTAAGATCATAAAAGCGAAGAGCGAGCGAACAATCCAAGACCCCGACCAAATGTTATTTCAATTGTTCGGGCAAGAATTATCAAATCGTTGCGTCGGCCAATGACGAGGGATATCTGGGCAAATTCACCGCGGAATTAGAAGCTAGTGGCATGGAAGCTGCAGAACACGAAGTATACGGCTCTTTGGCGCCACTCCTCAGTGCATGGTCACTCAATCTTGATATCCCGATGCACGTCGAGACAATTCAGGTCACCAATCTCGCTACTCATGTTAGCGCACTTCGAGTGCTTACCCCCTTCTTCGACATGAACTGGGGCAGCGCTCCCCTTCCAATTCTCGATGAACAATTTAGCTACTACGCGAGCATCTACAGAGAGGGGTTAAACTCAAACAGTGCGTTCTATAGATTCCTTTGCTTCTATAAAATTATCGAGAGTTTAATTGCAAAACGAGGACGGGAAGCAGCAGTCAAGAAATCCGAAGGCAAAGATCCGAGGAAAGCCTATGAGGTGATCCCCGAGAAACAGGAAGATCTCCTCGCGTTATTACATCGACTCTACACATACAGAAAGGCTTGGGACGAAATGGGAGTTCAACAGATATTCCCGAAGGAAGTTCTGGGAAAGAAAGTCACTGCCGTTAGGGATTCCTACTTGAGGCCGTTGCGCTTAGGGATTGCACACGCTCTACTGGAAAAAGGCGAGATCACGGTTATTTTAGACAAAATGGAGTATATCCAGCAGATTAACAAGTGGCTCCCGCTCTGCAGGATCATTGCCCGTTGGATGTTGCTCGGGGATTTCCCTCGCGAGTGCTCGTTGGCCATGCAGTAGCAGCTATGCGATGAGCCACTGTGTCGACGACCATTTCCCCGCGCAGTGCGCTATATACAACGACGCGCTGCGCGGGTCGACTTCCCTGCTCCCTGCTAGAAATTACTCACTGCGTCTTACCTCATCCCACCACTAGCCACAAACTTCTCCCCCGTCAGCCACCCCGAATCGTCCGACGCGAGGAACGTCGCGATCGTTGCAATATCGTTCACCTGCCCGATGCGCCCCAGCGGCGCTTGCGTCACAATTTGCTTTTCGAAATCCGAGCCGATGATTCCCGCCGTGTGCGTCCCTTCGGTTTCCACCATTCCCGGATTCAGCGCGTTCACGCGAATCTTCCGCGGACCCAGCTCGCGCGCCAGCACTCCGGTGATCGCATCCACCGCGCCCTTGGTTCCGGTGTACACCGCACTGTTCGGCGGCGTCACTTCCGTCACCGCCGATCCGATGTTGATGATGCTTCCGCCTTCCTTCAGGTGCTTCACCGCTTCCCTGGTGGTCAGCAGCAGCCCCAGCACGTTCACGTTAAAAAGTTTGTGGAAATTTTCTTCGGTCACGTTTTCGATCGGATTAAATTCGTACACGCCCGAATTGTTCACCAGAATATCGAGCTTGCCGAAATTCTGGATCGCCGCGTCGATGATCTTCTTCGCGTCGCCCGCCTTCGAAACGTCGCCGCCCACCGCCACCGCTTTTCCGCCCTTATCCGTGATCGCCTTCACCACTTTTTCCGCGCCCTCTTTGCTGGACGCGTAATTCACCACCACCGACGCGCCTTCCGCCGCCAGCGCCTTCGCAATCCCGGCTCCAATTCCCTTCGACGCGCCCGTCACCACCGCTACTTTGCCTGTCAGCTTGCCCACGTTCGTTCTCCTGGAATCCCGATGTCATTTCGAACCAGGACGGCTCGTTGGCCGCTGGTTTCGATACTTCGATAACCGTCTAATTGATGTGACCCGCCCCGCGAAGGATTCATCCTTCGCAACCCGCTTCCAAATCTGTGAGTTAGGTGGGATAGCCTCACCTCGCGTGTAAGTCGGCCTCGGGCCACCCGCCCAGGCTTCACCAGTAAAATAGACGACATCGCCTGTGCTTGGCCCCGCTTGCAAGCTCCACACAAACCACCGGCGATTCGCCCGCGCTACCGGCCCCGCACCTGTAACGCCACGCCGATGCACCCAGGCATCCACGCGGCAGCCTTTCCGCTCGCTCGCGCGGCATCCATTCAAAAAAAAGGACAGCTGGTACTAGTCCCCGCCCGGATATGTACCTTCGTACAGCTCAAATCCGCCTTCACACTTGCTACGCTCAAAATAAAAAACAAAAATGTCCACCACACAGACTTCCGCCGAATTCGCACTCCCCACCGACGCGCACCGCCCCATCGCCCACCGCAAACGCACCACTCCCTGCACCCGCCGCAATTCTGCTTCTTTCCGCCGCCACGCCCGCAAATGCACCGTCTGCAAACACAAAGAACGCGCCGAAATCGAATTCGATTTCCTCCACTGGCACACCGCCTCCAATATCGCCGCCGACCACGGCCTTGAAACCTGGGCTATCTACCGCCACGCCCACGCCTCCGGACTTTTCGAAGAACGCATGCTCAACATGCGCTACGCCGCCATCCACATCGTCGAGTGGGCCGACTCCGTCAAGCCTACCGCCATGGCCGTCCTGCACGCCATGCGCGCCTGCACCCTGATCAACGACGAAGGCAAGTGGATCGACCCTCCCAAACGCATCATCATCGAACGTCGCAACTTCACCGACGAGGTCGCCGCCGATAAAGCTGGCATCGCTGAATCCGGCGCCACCGGACCGAGCGCCGCGTCCTCATCCTCGGCAACCGCGCCGGCACAGCCGCCCACCCCACCCTCCGCGCAGCCTCCGGCCCGGCCCGCCGTCTCGACGGCCGAAAATCCTAACCGCAACTTTCATTTATTAGAAAACGGCGCAACTCCAACAAAACAAACAACGGACACAGCTTCTAATCGCAACTCTTACGACAAAAATTCAGCACCCGCGGCTCCTGAATGAAATGGGCGACGGCGCCCGTGCCGTGCGTGGCTATCCCGCGCGGTGCTTCAGGATCATCTTGATGCCGTGCCGCGGCCGCAACGTCACGCTGGGAAGCATCCGCACCTTCTGGTGCGGCGCGAGCTTCATCTCGAATCGCTGCGCTACTGTCGCGAGCAGCAGGATCGCTTCCATCATCGCGAAACCCGCGCCGATGCATACTCTGGGCCCGCCGCCAAAAGGAAAATATGCGAAGCGCGGCAACGCGCGGTATCGCGCGCCGCTGGGCGACCAGCGCTCCGGATCGAAAACTTCCGGATCGGTCCAGAAGCGCGGATCGCGATGCAGCGTCCACGGCAGGATCACTACATTCGTCTTCGCGGTCATGTGGTATCCGCCCACTTCGAACGGCTTGATCGATTGCCGTCCGATGGCCCACACCGGCGGGTACACGCGCATCGATTCCTTAATCACCATTTCGGTGTACGGCAGGCGGCTCGCATCCGCAGCCGTCGCCACTCGCCCTTCGAGTACGGAGTCGAGTTCGGCGGCGAGTTTTTTCGCCACATCGGGATGTTGCGCGAGCAGGTACCAGGTCCAGGAAAGCGCGTTCGCCGTAGTCTCGTGCCCGGCGAGGAAAAGCGTCATCACTTCGTCGCGCACTTGCTCGCTGGTCATTTCCGAGCCGGCCTCGTCCTGCGAGCTGAGCAGCATTTCCAGCAGGTCGTGGCTCGCGGGTGCTCCGTTGCGGTTCCGCGCCGCGCGCCGCTCGGTCCGCCGCGAATCGATCAGCTTGTATATCATCGCGTCCAGAGTTTCGATGGCGCGCTTCAGCCGGAAAAATGTGGGCACCGGCACGGATTCCGGCAGCAAAAACGCGAGCCCGGCCTGCCGATTGAAATCTTCCATCATGATGGTGACCGATTTCGCCACCGTGGCCGCATTCCCGGGAATCACCGAGCCGAAAAGAACCTGCGTGACGATCTCCAGGGTCACGGCCATGAATTCTGCGTGCATGTCCCGCGTTTCCCCATCGCGCCAGGTATCGACCATGGCCGAGGTCGCGGACACCATGGTCTCCGCGTATGTCGCGATGTTTTCGTGGCGGAACGCCGGCTGCATCAGCTTGCGCTGCTTCTGCCAGAACGATCCTTCGCTGGTGAGCAGGCCTTCGCCGAGAATCGATTTCATGGCGCGGTAATCGCGCGCCTTCAAAAAATTCGCGGAATTTTTGGCGAGCACGGATTCGATGTCCGCCGGATTGGCGAGCAGGCAGAACGGGAATGTGGAACACGCGCAGCGAAACCACGTCGCCGTACTCGCGGGAACAATTCTCGAGGAAGCGGTTCGAGTTGCGGATCACATCCTTCAGATGCCCAAGCATGAACTTGCCTTTCGGGCCGGGCGGGCGCGGATGCTTCCGTTTCACGGCGGCATGCTTGGTCATCGGAGTGATGGGGACCTCGTTCTCAGTATAGAAGCAATCGAAAGGGATCGGCGCCGCGCGCGAAGTCGCAGTCGATATAAGAGCAGTCTTTTACGATCCAGTCGGCGCCGGCCGCTTCGAGAGCGGAATCCTCGTCGGTGGTGCGAAGGGCGATCACCCGGCAGCCCGCGGCCTTTCCCGCGCGAACGCCGGCTGCGGCGTCTTCGATCACGATGCAGTTGGCCGGAGGGATACCGAGGATCTGCGCACCCTTTATATAAGGCTCGGGGTCGGGCTTCCCCTGCGTGATGTCCGTGGAGGTGACGATTTTTTCCGGTTCGGGCAGACCTGCCGCTCTGATCCGCACGAAGGCGAGCCGGCGCGTGCAGGAGGTGACGATGGTCCAGCGCGGAGGAGGCAGCGAACGAATCAGTTCCAGAGCCCCGGGAAGAGGAACCACGCCGACGATGTCTTCGATCTCGCGGCGCTCGACTTCGGCGTTCTCGGCTTTGACGTCGCCGTTGGGAAGGTACTCGCGGATGGTGGCAATGCTGGGGCGGCCGTGCGCGGCCTTGGTGACTTCGGCGGGATCAAAGCCGTGCTCGAGCGCCCATCCGGCCCACACGCGCTCGACGGCGGGCGTGGAATCGACCAGCACGCCATCCAGATCGAACAGCACGCCGCGGCACAATATTTCCTTCATACGAAATACTAGCAGTTTTCGCCAAGCGAACTGTAAACGGACGGGGACGAAACGAATTCATTTTTGGATGGAACCGAAAAAAAAGGACCGGCCCGTTCTCGTAAAGCAAAGAGAGCGGCGCCGGTCCTCGTGTTGGGAGAGACCGATGTTGTGACGGATCTAACTCGGGTGTTACTTGGACGGCTGCTTGGCGATGATCATGCTCGCGATCTTGTTGTAGGTCGCTTGCGGAATCACCTTCTTCTTCACCAGGTCCGTCTTGGCCTTATAAGGACGGCCGTCGATGATCTTCTGCGAATACGCGGCGCCGATTCCCGGCAGCGCATCGAGCTGCGCCTTGGTGGCGGTGTTGATGTCGAGCGGTTCGGACTTGGAGGCAGTCATGGCCTGCGGAGCGGGATTCGCGGACATCACGAAAGCGCGCGACGAGGCCTTGCTCTGCTGGATGCCGAGCGTGCCGAATACGGCGAGCGCGCACGCCAGGATTGTGCCTACGACGATCGATCGATTGCGGTTCATTTCAGGTTTGCTCCTTTATGACGGCGGCGAAAATTTTACTGATCGTTTGCTGCTGCTTTGTAGCCGGCTTTCTGCGCGTCGGCTTCGGACATGTATTTGCCTTCCTTGGTCTTGCCATAGTACCGCGTGCCTTCCTTGTGGTACACGCCGGACGAGGTGTTCACCCAGACCTGGCCGCTTCCCGCCGGCGGAGCCTTCTGTGCGGAAGGCGATGAGCCTGCGGAAGCCGACTTCGATGCGGAGGTGGACTTCGCCGCCGGAGCTGCAGCGGGTGCCGGAGCGGATGACTTTGCGGGTGCTGCGGCTGGTGCGCTGGTGCTCGAGCTTGAAGGTGTAGCGGATGAATCTGCGGCAGCGGTCTTCTTGGAGCGCGACTTCTTGGTGGTCGCAGCGGGATTAGACCCGGATGCGGAAGTGTCTGCGGAAGTCGAGGCTGACTTGGTGCTCGAAGCGGGAGCGGTCGATGCATCCTTGGACGAATCGGCGGCAGCCTTCTTCGAACGAGACTTCTTGGTGGTCGAGGCCGTCGAGGAATCGGTGCCGGATGCGGTGGACGACTTCGACGCGGAGGAATCATCCGCCGCAGCCTTGGACTTCTTGGACTTCGAAGTCGAAGTCGAGCCGGAGGTGGAGCTGTCGGTCGAGCTGGCGTCGGCCGAGGTGGACTTCTTTTTCTTTTTGGACTTGGTTGTACTGCTACCCGAGCTGGAACCGCTCGTTGAGCTGCTGGCGTCCGGTGTGGTCGATTGAGCCTTTGCCGCCGAAGCGCCGATCGAAACCGAACCGAGAACCAGAACCGCGCACGCCAGTGCGATGACTCCCTTGCGCCATACCGTCTTCATGATCGTCCCCCCAGAAAGTAGTTGTGGATGCTACGAGTTCTGCTTATTCGTCAGGCCCGCCGCGTAGGCCCTGGCCTTCTCAAAAAGGCCCTGAGCTGCCGGCGATTCCAGCGCCGAGACGCAGCTGTCGAAATGGCCGCTGAGCGACGCCGGAAGATTGGACTTGAAGTGGTTCACCACGGTGTCCACGATCTCCTGCGCTTTATCTTGCGGAAGGCCGGTCTTCTGCATGATGACTTGCACGAGTTCGTTCATTTTGATTTCTCCTTTAGACAGGAATATTCAGGTGATCCCGAGGCCCCACGGCATGATTGCCAACACGAATACGTTCCGGATGCTGGCCCAGCTTTGCCGCGCCAGCGCTCAGGGCAGGGAAAGCAGAAGCGCGGGGCGACGAACCGGTGCCGGAAATCGGGTGGATTGTACTGCCGGGTACGGAGGGAATACAACGTCGAAATTCCCGAATCGGGATGGCAAGGGAAGGCGTGCGGCGCGTGCAATTTGTTCGTAAAAATTGACTGTGCGAGACTCTCGATATAAGTTCAAGGCTCTCCCGGGAGGCATTCCATGACCGCAACAACGGCAAAAGCGGAAGCTCGACGTGTGCTGGTGGTCGATGTGGGCGGCACGCACGTCAAGATGCTGGTGACGGGAGAGAAGGAAGCGCGCAAGTTCGACTCCGGACCGAAGATGACCGCCGAGAAGATGGTGAAAGGGGTGAAGGAGGCGGTGAAAGGCTGGAGCTACAACTGCGTTTCGATCGGCTATCCGGGGCCGGTGATCAACGCTCACCCCCTGCGTGAGCCGCACAACCTGGGCGGCGGCTGGATGGGATTCAATTTTGCGAAGGCGTTTGGCTGTCCGGTGAAACTGGTGAACGACGCGAGCATGCAAGCGATCGGGAGTTACAAGGGCGGACGGATGCTGTTCCTCGGGCTGGGGACAGGGCTGGGTTCGGCGATGATCGTGGACGGAGCACTTGAGCCGATGGAGCTGGCGCACTTGATCTATCGCAAGGGAAAAACGTACGAGGACTATTTAGGCATTCGCGGGCTGGAGAGGATGGGGAAGAAAAAGTGGCGCGAGCATGTGTTCAAGGTGTGCGAGACGTTGAAGGCGGCGCTGGAGGCGGACTACATCGTGCTGGGCGGCGGGAACGTGAAGAAGATGAAGAGGCTGCCGCCGGGAACACGTGAGGGCGACAACAATAATGCGTTTGATGGCGGGTTTCGGTTGTGGGAGAAGAGTGAGAAGGGGCTACGGGATAACGTCGTGACTTGAGCGGGATAGCCCGTTCGGCTGTCCTGTATTGTGCGCGTCAGTTTGCACGCGCGGCTGGAATCGAAGAGGGATCTCCGCCGCGGCGGTCGCAAAGACTGCGCTTCGGCCCGTGAACGGGCCTCTGGATGACGGCGCTCTTGCCTCGGGCGGCGTTGGAAGCGACGTCGATCGCGCTCCTGCATCGGGTGGCGTTCGTCGGACGACAGCCCGCCGAAGGGGGCTATCCGACTAAAAGACGCGGCCGATCTGGAAGAAGAAGCGGTGGTGGTCGGTGTCTCCGACGGCGCCGCCAATCAGGACGGGGCCGAAAATGGTGTTGGCGATGAAGCCGCCGGTCGCATCCATCGGCAAGCGAGATGAGAGCGTGAGGCCGTCGGCCGCGGGAAGGCCGAAGGGCTTGGCGATTTCGTAGCCGCCGGTAACGTACAGCTTGTCGCCGAGAAACGGCGGCAGCGAAATCAGTTCCCGCAGATAGCCCGCCTGAAAGTAGTAATACTGATTGGTGAGAAGTTCGTTGGTGCCGTAGGCGTTGAGCTGGCTTACCCCTCCCAAGCCAAACACCGGCAAGCCCACCTGTTGCACGCCGAATGTAGTGCCTCCCTGAGCGGTGAAAAAAATACTGTCTGGTGCGCCAACTTTTTTGAAATAGCGGAAGCGACTGAGAGCGGTGGGAAATTGCTGATGCGCGCCGGGATTGGCATCGTTCCAGCGCCAGGTGAAGTCGAGTGCAGTGCCTGCGCGGGGAATCACGGCGTTGTCGAGGCGGTTCATTGCGAAGCCGACTTTGGTGAATCCGACGCGGCCGCTTTCGGCGGGGAGCGTGGGATAGCCGATGCGAATCGACTGGCTAAGATCGGCGGCTTGATAACCAACGCGAAGCTCGGCGTCGCGGCCAAATTCGTAGCCGAAGTCGAACTCCCCGCCAAACTGACGGTTGCGATACTCGCCTTCGAGCTTGTCCTGGTTGTACTCGTAGAACGGCGAATTTTGCGCGAAGGCGCGAGGAGCGATGAACCATCTGCTGCCGATGTGAAGCGGGACATAATACTCGGAGCTGACACCGTATTCGGCGCCGAGAATGATGTCGTTGCGAAGCTCGCGGCCGAAACCGCCGAAGTCGAAAAACGTGATGCGGCCGCCGACGGCGAAGACGGGATTCAGGTAGTCGGAGCCGTCGAGCGCGATTAAGGGCTGAACCGTCGGCGGCGCGTAGGCCTTTTCGACGGCGGTAATCAGCAGGCCCTGCTTGCCATCTTCTTCGACAACTTTGTAGCCGAGGCTGTCGAAGCGGCCGTTGCCGACGATTAGAGCGAGTTGCTGCTCGAGAGTTTTCGGGTCGATGGGCTTGCCGACCAGAACGTTAAGGCGGTGCTGGATGATGGCGGTTAGCTCGGGGCTGGTGCCCTGCACTTTTACGAATTGAGGAGTGGGCGAGCCGGTGCGGCGGCGCGAGTTGCGATGCTCGAGATACTTGGACCACGAGGCGTCATCGACGGCGAACGCAAGCAGGACGGCTTTTTTGCTTTCCGCGGCGGCGTAACCGAGCTTGATCATTTCGGCGGACTTCGAGTAGTCGAGCGAGCTGTAATCTTCGAGAGGAACGGAAATCAGGACGTCGGCTTTTTCCATGCTGCGGAGTTCGTTGGCGGCGATGACGACGCTGAGAGAGCGGCCGAGTACGGTGAACGTGGAGAGCGAATCCTTGGGATCGAGGCCCTTCACTTCGAGATGCACGGCGACGGTGACGTCAGCTCCCATGTCCTGCGCGACATCGACCGGCAAGTTATCGAGCAGCGCGCCGTCGGCGAAGATGTGATCCTGCTCGCGGACCGGCGTGAAAATTCCCGGCAGCGACATGGTTGAGCGGAGGGCGAGGGCCAGCGAACCCGCGCGGAAAATTTCTTCTTTGCCGGAGACGAGGTCGGTGCTGACGCAGCCGAACGGAATCGGTAGGTCGTTGAAATTTTTGATTTCGGAATACGGAAGCGCGATTTGATCCAAGATCAGGCCGACTTGCTGGCCGGAGTTGAAGCCTGCGGGAAATTGGACGCCGCGGCGAAGTCCGAATTCGAGTGAGTTCGGGTAGTCCACGGCGTCCTGCTTGCGGCGGAAGGTCAAATCCTGGAACGGGGTTTCGCCGCGAATTACCTTGTCCCAATTTATGCCGGAGATGAGTTGTTCGATTTCCGTGGGCGAGTGGCCCGTAGCGTATACGCCGCCAACGAGACCGCCCATGCTCGTACCTGCGACGTAGCTGACCGGGATGTGATGGTCTTCGAGCCATTGGATCACGCCGATGTGCGCGAGGCCGAGGGCGCCGCCGCCTTCGAGGATGAGTCCGACACGGGGGCGGCGTTGCATGCGGGCGGGAAATTGTGCGTCGGCTGCGGCGGAGGCTGCGGATTGTTCCGTGACTGGAGGCGGGGACGTGGCTTGAGGGCCGGGAGGCATGCCGTTTTGGGCGTGCGCTTCGCCAGCGAAGAACGAAAGAGCGAGGAGTGCGATTACGGCGAGCGAGAGAGCCGGGCGCCGTACGGTTGAGATGAAGGCGTGAACGGATGAGGGCATTGCTACCTCCGGAAAATCGGGAAAATGTTCGCCCACTTCCGGTGTCGCGTCCACGCTTCTTTTCCGATGGGACGCTGTGCATGAATCAAATGCGAAGAGAGATCCTTCGCTCGCTGAAGCGAGCTCTGGATGACGGCGTAACGTGCTGGTGCTAGGCGAGTGTATTGATGATCGGCGCAATCGTGAACGTGGGCAGCTGCTCACCCTTCTAAGAAGCGAAGGGTTCGGCACCCGCACCCGGAAATTCAAGGGCGGAAAAAAAAGCACGGGCCGGTTCGGCCCGTGCTTTTTCGTTGAGCTTCGATGCGCGGATTACTGCGCGGGAGCGGCGGGAGCGGTGCCGATTTTGGTGCCGATGACTTCGCCGGAGATGATGATTTCCACGCGGCGATTCTGCTGGCGGCCGTCGGCGGTGTCGTTGCTGGCGACGGGGTTGGCCTTGCCGAAGCCGGTGGCGGCGATGGACGTGGGATCAAGTCCCTGCTGGATCAGGTAATCGCGGACGGAGTTGGCGCGCTGCTCGGAGAGCGTCTGGTTAAACGCATCGGAGCCGACGCTATCGGTGTAGCCCTCGACGGACAGGTGCAGGCCGGGGTGCGCGAGAACAATGCCGGAGAATTTAGCGAGAGCTTCGCGCGCGGGCGGCTTGAGTTCATATTTGCCGAAGGCAAAGAGCACGTCGGCCAGATTGGCTTTCAGGCCGCGCGGAGTGTCCGTGGTGGGCAGCACGCGATTGAACTGCGCGAGAAGCGCGGCGCGAAGCTGCTGCTTTTCGAGTTCGGCTTGAGCGGCGGCCTGCTGCGCCTGCCTTTCCTTTTCCTGAGCGTCCCGTGCTGCGGCGGCAGCGGACTGCGCGGCGGCAGCGGATTGCGCGGCAGCGGCGTCGGCCTGGGCGCGAGCGGCGGCCTGTTGCGCGGCGTCACGCTCGGCCTGGAGCTTCTGCAATTCGGCCTGCTGGCGAGCGGCGGCTTCCTGCTGCTGCTGTGCTTGTGCGGCAGCAGTGGCGGCGGCCTGAGCGGCTTGCTCAGCGGCGAGCTTTTCGTCGTTGGCGCGCTTGATGGCGATGGCGCGGGCATCGGCTGCAGTCTGAACGGCGTCGCGAGCGGACTGAATAATGGTTTTCCGGTTGCCCTTGCTCTTGAGCAAGTTTTCGGCGTTGGTCAAGGACTGCTGGGCCTTGTGCAGAGCGTCGGGAGCGTACTGCTGCGCGTTGGCCTTTTCGGCGATGGCCACGGCGTTGCGCGCTTCATAGACTTCGATGGGAGTTTTCGGCGACATGGTGACAACGGAATCCTGCATGTTGGACATGTCGTAGGTGTACTGGCCGCGCTGCAGCAGCTCGTAATTGGCAGTGATGGGCTGGAAGGTGCCGCGGGTGTCGGGACGGACGGTGTTTTCGAGGACGACGACATCGCTGGGCGTGGTGACGGCAAAGTAGGGTTCCGCGGTGACGATCATGCCGAAGGATTGCAGGTTGGTGGTGGCGTAGAGCTTGCTGTTGGTACCGCTGAGCAGGACTTCGCCGAGGTTGGAGGGCTTCCCCTCCGGAGTGATGGCCCACAAAACGTAAGTGAGATATTCCTTGCCGAAGGTCTGGGCGGGCTGAAGCTTTTTGAAGTCGGCTTGAATGGTGATCGAGCCCTGTTTGCTATTGATGGTGGCGCGGCCGGAAGCAAGCGGCAGCAGGGGCGTGCCGGTGAAATCGACCATAGTCGAGCCGTTGCGGTGCTCGTAGTTGATGGCCGTCACGCTCTTGGACACCAGGGTGATCTGATACATGGTGGTGTTGTTCTGGTTTTGGGCGGGCTGTTGCGCGTTGGCATTCAGCGCAAAAACGAAAATCGCGAGAAGTGCGGTGGCTAGAATTCTTTTCAAACCAATCTCCTTTGCAAATGCGAGTGTTGCGGTTTGTGTTCCGGCGCCGGTGCGAGCTTCCGCGAGTTCGATGCTCTGCGGGTGATGCAGGTCTTCGCGCGCCGGTCGCACCGAGCGTCGATTCCAGGAAGAGTGGAGCGCGGAGTCGTTCTGAGGGTTTAGCGGTACCGTCAGCGACGGCGGGATTGTATCAAATCCGAGCGCGATAGAGCGCGGCATATCGCGAGATCGCTTGGGCACAGAGGAATGAATTTCCCGGGGCACGGCCTCGATTTTTTCGCGGGGCGCAAGGTACGATAGTGAAGATGATTCGACGGTGCCTCGCTCCCCTCGGCCTGCTTCTGGTTCTGACCGCCGCGCCCGCTTTCGGCTGCACCTGCTCCAAACTTCCGCCGGGCACGTGCCCCGGATTGCAAGCGGACGATGTGGTGTTTACCGGGACGGTGATCGACATTGAAGTGCTGAAGCCGGCTGCGAATGCGAGTGGCGCGCAGGACCCTGGGACCGATGCTACGGGGACGCAGGATGCGGCGACGCCGATCACTCGTTACCGGTTTCGGGTGGACGAGCGGTTTGCGGGCGCGGGCGAAGCAACAATCGATATTTTTTCGGGCGGGGACGACGGCGACTGCGGATACAACTTCAAGCTGGGCGACCAGTACATCGTATTCACTCAGCAGGAAACGGAAGGGCGGCTGTTCGCGACGATCTGCAACGGAACGCGCCCGGCGAGCGAAGGGCGGGCTCTGGTGCCGCAGTTGCGCGCGATGAAAACGCACGAGCGCGTCGCGTCCGTGTTTGGAGTGCTGCGGCGTTCCGATCCGCCGCTGCTGGCGCCGTCGGACGATCCGGAAGACCCGCTGCCGAATATCAAGCTGAAGCTGCGATCGAAGGACGACCGGTTTTCGTCAAGCACGGGGCCGGACGGCGTCTATACATTTTACGATGTGCATGCGGGCGAGTATTCGTACACGGCGGATTTGCCGGCGCGATTTGAATTCACGCAGAAGACGCTGAAGGGCGGCCTGCCGCCGTTCCGGATACCGAGCGGCGCCTGCTACGAGTACAACGTGAACGCGCTACCGACCGGGAAAATTCGCGGGGCGGTGCTGGGGCCGGACGGAAAGCCGCTGAAGATTGCGTCGGTGGAGCTGTACCGGTCGGACAAATACGACAACGACAAGCCTGGATTGTGGGGATTTCAGGGCAGTGCAAGCGACGGCGGCGGGAAAAACACGGGATACGAATTCGATCACGTCGGCGCAGGCGATTATTTGCTGGTGTTTAACCGCACCGATCGCAAGGACCCGAATTCGCCGTACGCGCGGACTTTTTACCCCGGAGTGGCGAGTGCGAGCGATGCAAAAGTGATTCATCTGAAAGACGGCCAGCAGCTGTTAAACGCGAATATCAAACTGGGCGAGGCGTATCCTACGCATAAAATTAAGGTTGCACTGAAATGGCAGGAAGGGCGGCCGGCAGGCGACGTGACGGTGATGGGCGCGGCGGAGGAGGGAGGAAATCCTTCGGCGCAAAAAATCGGCGAGGGATTGTACGAATTCACGATTCTGGGAAACGCCAAGTACACATTTTCGGCGTGGGAAGACCTGGACCCGCAACACGCGGGACAAAAGCACGGCGATCAAAGCTGCACAGTACCGGCAAGAATTGACGCCGCGCCGGTGACGATCGACGGCGCGGATGAGTCGGCGAAGGAAGTGACGCTGCTTTTCGTGATGCCGCCGTGCAACGCGGCGCCCGCGCAGGAGCATCCCTCGCAAGATCAACCGCAGTAGTAGCTTCCAAGACCCACGGAAGTTTGACTTCACACCGGCCCAATGCATAGTATTTCCCGCTGCCATTGGGGCGCAGACTTTCCAAACGGAGACACAATGAAGAAGCATTTTGAACTGTGCGCGCTGGCGCTCGCGCTTTTTTGCGGCTCGGCGACGACTCTTTCCGCGCAAGAACCGGCCAAAGACGCCAAACCCGCCGCCGCTGCGGATGCGAAGCCGGCCGGCGATACCAGCGCCCCGAAAGAAGAATCCTGGCCGAGCGACCACACGATCAACATCGGCGGACAATCGATTGCGTACAAGGCGGTCGCATCGACGACGCTATTGAAGGACGACAAGGGCGAGCCTACGGCCCTAATGTTTTCGATCGCGTACACGCGGAGCGACACGAAGAATGCGAGCCAGCGGCCCATTGCGTTCGTGTACAACGGCGGGCCGGGTTCGTCGTCTGTCTGGCTGCACATGGGCGCATTTGGGCCGAGGCGCGTGGTGACGGCGAACGCGGCGCCGACCGGTGCCGCACCCTACAAGCTGGAAGACAATGCGAATTCCCTGCTGGACAAGACGGATCTGGTTTTCATCGATCCAGTGGGAACGGGATTCAGCCACGCGGCGGGCAAGGCGCAAGACAAGGATTTCTGGGGCATCGATCAGGACGCGCATTCGATCGCGCAGTTCATCAATATTTATCTGAGTCGGAATAACCGGTGGAACTCGCCGAAGTTTTTGATTGGTGAGAGCTACGGAACGTTCCGTTCGGCGGTGCTGGGCAACTACCTGCAATCGCACGATGGGATCTACGTGAACGGAATCGTGCTGATCTCTTCGGTGCTAAATACGGAGACGATTTCGTTCAATGCGGGCGACGATCTTTCCTACATTTTGTACGTACCGAGCTACGCGGCGACGGCGGCGTACCACAAGATGTTGAAGGAGCAACCGGCGGACATCAACGCGTTCCTGATGGAGGCGCGAAAGTTCGCGGAGGGCGAGTACACGAATGCGCTGATGAAGGGATCGAACATCACGGCGCAGGAGAAGACGGACATTGCGACGAAGCTGTCGCGTTATATCGGGCTGAGTCCGGATTACATCGAGAAGGCCGACCTGCGGATCAATTTGGCGCAGTTCAGCGTGGAATTGCAGCGCAGCGAACGGCTGCAGAGCGGACGCTACGATTCTCGGTACACGATGCCGACGTACGACATCCTGACGGAGTTCGCGGAGGAAGATCCCTCATATACCGGCGTGCGCGGCGCATTCACGGCTGCATTCAACAGTTACGTGCGCGAGGAACTGAAGGTGACGCTCGAGCGGCACTACGAGATTTTGGGCGGACAGGCCGGCGCGGCGTGGGACTGGAAGCATGGGCAGAACGGCGGGTTTCCGAGTTCGCCCAACGTATCGGCTGATTTGATCAACGCGCTGCAGACGAATACGAATTTGCGCGTGCAGGTGGAGAACGGATACTACGACATGGCCACGCCGTTTTTCGCGACGGAATACACGATGGATCATCTTTTTCTGCCCGGCGATCTACGAAGCCACATCCAGTTTGAATACTATGGGGCGGGACACATGATGTATCTGCACCAGGAGGATTTGACGAAGCTGAAGGGGAACGTCGGGACGTTTATCGAGAGCAACGCGAAGGGACAATAGACAAGACAGAAGCAAAACCCGGAACATTTCACGGAGAACATCGAGAACGGCGGAGGGCACGGAGATTGCGTGCTGGACCTCGGACTCAGGGGAAAAATTGAGAGCCTCTCGCTTTGTGGCGGGAGGCTCTTTCTTTGTGCCGGAGGAATCTAGATACGAACGCGGACACTTCCATGCGGGACGGGCTGGTACGGCGCGCCCGTACGGATTGCGTTTTGCGAGGCGACGTTCTCAGTGGCGTTCTGTTTTGTGGCAAAGCGGCGGCTCGCCGCCGCACTCTAAAAGGTAATTGTAGGTTGGGCGGTACGGGGGTGCGCGTAGCGGCTGGCGCGCACGCTTTGTAACGTGCGAAGTCGCGGCAACCGGAAAGGCTAAGGCTTTGGCGCGGGTGGGATTGCGGGGCCGTCACCCTTCACATAGTGGCCGTACCAGAAGAGGTAGCGCTGATAGCGGTCCTGGATAAAGGATGGGCGCTGGAACTCGTGATACTCGCCGGGGTATACGACAAGCAGGGTGGGAATGCCGAGGCGCTTCAGACTCAGGTACATCTGCTCGCCATTGATAACCGGAACGTTGACGTCGAAATCGCCGCCCATGATCAGGGTTGGAGTGGTGATTTTCGTGACGCGGTTGAAAGGCGATAGCTTCTCCCACAAATCGCGGTGTTCCCACGGCAGGCCGAGTTCGTATTCCCAATCGCGATTGTAGTGATCGTGTCCCCAGTTGGTGATGTACAGAAATTCGCCGGCGCCGGAGATCGCGGCTTTGAAGCGCGTGGTCTGCGTGATGATGAAGTTGGTGGAGATGCCGCCGTAGGACCAACCGCCGACGCCGAGTTTGTCGGGATCGGCGATGCCTTGATCGACGGCGTAATCGACCATGGCCATGTCGTCCTGAAAGTCCTTGTTGCCCCAGTCCGCAAAAATCGCTTTGCAATAATCCTGGCCGTAGCCCGAAGAGCCACGCGGATTCGGCGTGAGCACTGCGTAACCGTTGGCGGCGAAAAGCTGCGCGTCGAAATTGAATTCGGCGTAGTAGGCCCAGACGGGGCCGCCGTGAGGGCGAAGATCGTGGGACTCCGCGCCGGGACGTAGCCGACGGGCTTGTAGAGATAGCCAGCGACGGTGGTGCCGTCTTTGCTTTTGAAGTGAACGTATTGACGTCGGGCAGATTCAGCTCGGCCATGAGCGCGTCGTTGGTTTTGGTGAGCTTCCGCGGATCGCCGGCCGGTGGAAGGAAATAAATTTCGGCGGGATCGGTCAGTTCGGTGATGATCGCGGCGACGCTGCCGTCTTTTCCCAGTGAAAATGCGTCGACGAATATAGGCGTCCGCCGATGGGGCGATCGATTTCGCCGCCGGTCGGCGGGCACGCGAAGAAGTTCTGGGTGCCGTCATCGTCGGCGATGAAGTAGAGTATTTGACCGTCCGGCGAAAATTTCGGCATCGAGGCGTTGCGATCGAGCGATTAGGGTGAGAATTCGTTGCCGGGCCTCCACCGGAGGCGGGCGCGACGGCGATGTGGAACGGTGGCGTACTGGAAAAGTTTTTCGTCGAGTTGCGCGGTGAACGCGATGGTGTCCCGTCGGGCGACCATGCGGGTGAGCCTTCGGGGCCGGTTGCTTTTGAGATTTGAACGGGCGCTTGCCTTGATCGGCGTTGTCGGCGGAGACGGTCCAGATGTCGGTGTTGTAGTTGCGGTCGGGATCGGGCGCGCTGCGATTGCTGGCGAAGGCGATGGAGCGGCCGTCGGGCGACCATGCGGGCGCCTCATCGTCGTAATCGCCGCTGGTGATTTGGGTCTGCTTCTTGTCGGCGAGGGTGAGCGTGTAAAGGTGAGTGCGACGGCGGTCGAGGTAGCCGATTTCGTCTTCTTTGAAATGGAGACGGTCGATCACCCAGGGATGCGGCTTGGTTTTGGCGTCTTTGTTTTTCGCGAGCTCGAGTTCGTCGACGGTGGGATCCTGCAGAACGAGGACGAGGCGCCGGCTATCGGGCGACCAGGCGAAGGAATCGACGTCTTGAATGGTGTCTGAAAGTTGCTGCGCTTCGCCGCCGGTGCGGTTCAGGAGCCAGACTTGTTTCTTGGCGTCGTCTTTGGAGTCGTCATCGGAGTCTTTTGAGCCGGCTCGCGCGGAGAGGAAGGCGAGATATTTTCCGTCGGGACTCCAGCGCGGGTGGGAGGAGTAAACGGATTCGCTCGTGAGAGGGATGGCGTCCGTGCCGGCAGGGTTGCGACCATCCAGATTTGTTTGTGATTTTTGTCGTCTTTCAGGCTGGCGGTTTCACGGTGTAGGCGATCCATTTGCCGTCGGGGCTGAGTTGCGGATCGCTGACAGCCTTGATGCGGAAATAATCGTCGATGGTGAGGTTGCGTTTGGCGGGGGGCGTTTGCGCGGCTGCGACGAGCGGGAGGAGTGCGAGCGTGCTCGCGACGAGGAGTAATTTGGCGAAGATCATACGGGCCCTTGGTGGAGCGGTTGGGATTTAGTCGGGGGAGTATAGCAGAGGCGGCGGACACAAAGTCGAAGGCAACGGCTGGAACATTTCACGAGAGAAAACCGAGAAAGGCGGAGGGCACGGCGAATTTTGAGTTTGGGCTGCAGTAGTGCTCTTGGGAGAAATGGCTAAACCCGCACCTCACGGAATGTGAGGTGCGCACAGGCACGAATGCCTGTGCCACGGATCTGAAGTCCGTGCTCCCGCACTTCGCACGATCGGGCTGGCCGGGTGATCCATTGACAGTGGCGGGACCGGGCCACTAGGCTGGACGGGATGCCTACCGTTTCCGGGAATTCCGGCGCATTTCGCGCGCGGGCGAATCCTCATCTCTATGAAATCAATACCTGGGCGTGGCTGGAAAAATTGTCGCAGCAGCAGAAGCGGCAGATCCAGATCGGCGACGTTCCGGATTCCGTGTGGGATGAGATTGCGGCGCGGGGATTCAACATCGTCTGGTTGATGGGCGTGTGGCGGCGGAGCGCGGAATCGCGGCGACAGAATCTGGACGACCCCCCGAATTTTCCGAAGTACAGCGCGGCGTTGCCGGGTTGGACGGCGGCGGACGTGATCAGTTCGCCGTACGCGGTGACGGGCTACGTGCCGGATGCGCGGATCGGGACCTGGGAGTCGATGGACCTGGTCCGGAAGAAACTGCACGGGCGCGGGATGGCGCTGTATCTCGATTTTGTGGGAAACCACACGGCGCTGGACCACCCGTGGACGCGCGAGCATCCCGAATATTACGTGCTTGGGACGCAGGATGATTTCGAGAAGGATGCGTCGCTATTTTATCCGGTGACGGTGGGGCAAAAAACGAATTTGATCGCGCTTGGAAAAGATCCGTACTTTCCGCCGTGGCGCGACGTGGCGCAGTTGAATTATTTCCATCCGGAATTTCGCGCGGCGCAAATCGCCGAACTGAAAAATATCGCAAGCCATTGCGACGGCGTGCGGTGCGACATGGCGATGTTGCAGCTCACCGAAATTTTCGGCCGGTGCTGGGGATGGTTGTTGCGCGGCGCGCCGGCTCCAGCAACGGAATTCTGGAGCGAAGCGCACGCAGCGGTGCCGGATTTAACGCTGCTGGCGGAAGCGTACTGGGGCACGGAGCCAAAACTTTTCGAGCTGGGATTTTCGTTCGCGTACGACAAGGTGCTGTACGACGCGGTGCGGCAAGCGAATGCGGGATACGTGCGCGACCGCATTACGTCGATGCCCGGCTACCAGGGAAATTTTGCACGGTTTCTCGAAAATCACGATGAGGAGCGGCGCGCGGTGGCGTTTCCCAACGACCGGCTACAGGCGGACGGAACGTTGATGGGGACGCTCCCGGGGATGCGCTTCTACCATCAAGGTGAACTGGAGGGACGGCGCATTTCCCTTCCTATTACGCTGCGGGTGGCGGCGGATGAGCCGGTGGATCCGGTGAGCGAAAAATTCTTTTCCTTGCTGCTGAAGATCACGAACGAGGAAGTGTTTCACACGGGGGCGTGGACGATTTTGCGGGTGAATGCGGAGGGAGATGCGCCGCCGGATGGATTGATCGCGTACCGAGTGGAGGAGCGACTCGGCGTGGAAAATTGTGGTGGTGAATTTGGCGGACGGGACTTGCCAGGGGCGAATTCCGCTGGCGGGCGCTGTGAATGCAGCGGCGAACTATACGTTTTGGGATCAGGTGAATGATGTGAAGTACCCGAGGACGGGGTCGGAGCTGAGTTCGATGGGATTGTTCGTGCGACGGGATCGATTTGAGGCGCACCTGTTTGATATTGCGAAGGCGGGGTGACGACGGCGGAAAAGATTTAGGACGGGCTACAAAGCAAAACCTGGAACATTTCACAGAGAAAACCGAGAAAGGATGAGGACACGGAGACTGGTCGATGTTGTTGGACAGGTGTGCGCGCCGGCGAGTGGAATTCGTGGTTAGTTGAGCAGCGTGGCGATGTTCGTGGAGGCGCGGTGCGCTTTTTGAGATGCAAAATCCGAAGTGAGATCCCTCGGCCCGATGAATCGGGCCTCTGGATGACGGATGCTTTCTTGATTATGGTTCGAGAGCCGATTGTGATCGCGCCGTAGCGTCGATGTCGATCGTCGGAAGACGCCGGGTCGGCTATCCTAGCTAATTTACGATTAATTTCAGGAAGTTCGGCATCGAGACGGTGTTGCCGTTTGTTGTTGCATTGAGCGTCAGGTAGTAGGTGCCTGCGGGAGTGACTCCGTCGGGGCCTTTCGCCAGCCCGCCGCCACACGCTGCGCCGCCCAAAACCACAATCAAGAGCATGGCGAAGGCGAGCGCGACGCGCGGTTTGCGATTGAACGTCCACGTGGCGCCGGCCAGCGAGAGCGTGATCATCGACAGCGCCATGCCTCCACCGAATCCGCCGGGCAGAGCGGGGATGGAGCCGGTGTTGGTGGTGGTGCCGGTGCAATAGGTCTGAATTGCGAAGGCGACTTCGGTGGAGCCGGAGGCGCTGAGCGTGATGGAGCTGGGCACGGCGGCGCAGGTGATCGTGGGGGACGACGGCGTGCAACTGAGCTGTACGGTGCCGGTGAAGCCTGGAACGGCGGTGATGATCAAGCCGTAGAATGCAGTGCCGCCGGGAACGGACGTGGCGGTGTTGGAGCCGCCGGACGGAATGCTGATGACGATTGGCGAGTTTACGCCGGTACCGGTGAGCGCGACGGTGTGCGGACTGCCCGAGGCAGTATCGGCGATCATCAGGTTTCCGCTGATCGGCTCGGTGCTCGTCGGGGTGAAGGTGACGTTGATGGTGCAGGTATGGCTCGCGGCGATAGTGCTGCAGTCGTTGGTCTGAGCGAAAGTGGCCGGGACCGAAACGTTGGAGACCGTGACGGAGGTGGTGCCGGTGTTGGTGATGGTCACAGTTTGCGCGGGGCTGGTGCTGCCAATCACTTGAGTGAAGGTGAGGCTTGAGGGCGAGACGGTGATCGTGCCGGTGGCTGCGGTACCGGTGCCGGAGACGGCGACGAGCTGTGGGCTTCCGGTGGCGGTGTCGGTAATCATGACGTTGCCGGAGTAGGCCTGCGCGGCAGTGGGCGTGAAGGTGACGTTGATGGTGCAGGTGGTGCTCGCAGGGAGAGCGGCGCAGTTGTTGGTTTGCGCGAAACCGGCGGGCGCGGTGACAGACGTAATCGTGACGGACGTGGTGCCGGTGTTGGTGACGGTGATGGCCTGCGCGGCGCTGGTGGTGTTCACGACTTGCGAGCCGAAGGATAGGGAGGCCGGCGCCACGGTGATCGTGGTGGTCCCGCCGGTGGCCGTACCGGTGAGCGTGGACTTTACGGTTTGCGCGGTGGTGCTGCCGACGGCCGTGTAGGTAACGGTGAGCATGCCTGTGGCTGCGCCGGAGGCGGTGGGCGCGAAGACAACTTGAATGGTGCAGGAGCTTCCGTCGCTGCCCGAGGGATTCAGGCCGTCGGAGCAATTATCAGTTTCGGTAAAACCGGTCGTGGCGGCGATGGAATTGAAGTCGATGGATTCTGTTCCGACGTTGGTGACAGTGAAGGTGACGGGTGCGCTCTGAGATCCAACGCTCACCGAGCCGAAATCCTGGCTCCCGGGAGTCAGGGTGAGGTCTGACGAAGTGAAGCTGCCCGCTTTGATGAAGACGTTGGAATCGACGTCGTAGTCGATGGCGTCGCCGATGGCCAGCTTGATGTGATTCGTTTGATTGGGAGTGACCTGGGCTTGGGCAGAGAACACCACAGTGAGGCCGTCCATCTCCGTATCGTAGGGAGCGGGTACGCCGTTAATGAGTTGGAAGTCGTTGTTCAGGAAATCCTGCGGATTGACCGGAGGATTATCCGGGTCGCCGGTGCTATTCCCATTGTTAACGGTGTTGATCGAGACCGGGGTGGTGGTTCCGGGAATCAGGGCGATGTTATTACCGTTCAGGAAGAAACCGAACACGTCGTCGTAATCGAAAACGTACTCGCTGTACTCGTCCGAGGAAAAGACGTACTGGAACGAAAGTGTCGAACTGGTGGGAACAAAGTCGAACTCGAGCACGGCCGCGTCGTTAGTAGTGTAATCAGTGTCGCTGCCCTCGTTGAGAAGCGTATTCAGGTCGCTATCGCCGGGATAATAGTTTTCGACTGTAATTCCGCTGTCGCAGTTGGGTCCGATGACGTTGCGGATCGCGCCGGTGCTGAGAACGATGCCGTTATTGAAGCCGATAATGTTGGAAGTGGACGAGAAGGTACCGGCCGCGCGGTTGGCACCGGTGTAGGTGACATTGCTGACGGTGACTCCCTGCCCGACGAGCGATTGCGCGAGCGCCGTAGCCGTGAGATTCGAATCGGTTAGGTCGTCCAACGTCATTCCGCTGTCGGAGCCGTAGCCGAGAAGTTCGAACTCGATGGTGCCGGCCGGATCCTCGCCGCTGTTATCCGGTTCGGGATCGTTGTCGGTGACGATGATGTCGGCCGTTCCGCCGTCGCAGAGCGATTGTGGCAAATATGTGGCTGAAATATTACAGGTCTGACCGGGAGCGAGCGTGGTGCAGGTGGAAGTGACGGTAAACGCTTCGGTATTGTCGCTGACAACAGACGAAAAAGTGATGGTGGTGTCCGTGGAAACATTGGTGAGTACGATGAGAAGCGGCGCGGTTTGGCCGTCCATGCGGACTTTGTCTTCCGCAGCCGGACCGAGGTCAGCAATGATGTTTGGGGTCCCAAACTCGGCGATGGTGGCGAGCGCGCCGTCCGTTCCTTCACATAGGCGCGAATGGGCGCGGCGACTTCTTGTGAACGGCGAAATGCGGGTGCGAGTCATAGGGCGCTGCATTGCGCAGCACCTGGGCCGAGACCCTTACGGGAGCTGCGAAAAGCGCGGCGAGCGCTAAAATTGGTGGGAAAAGGCGCGAACAAAGCTTTCGCATTACGGAAACTCCTAGTAGGAGGCCAGTTGAAAAAGCGGGGGCGAATCGCTGGGAGATTTTGCTATTCGAGTGCGTCAGGGTCAAGCTGAAAGTTTCTTTGTGATTGAAAACGGCGGGACAGTTCAATAACATCGCGCACCTTGCAAACAGGCCCGATGGATAAGGCTTCCGGCGAAGGAAAAGCAACAGTTCCCTCCTCCGCGCAGCAACTGCGCCAGATCGGATTCCTTCCTCTCCTCGCGATTTTTTACGGGTACACGGCCGGCGGACCATTCGGATTCGAGGCGATTTTCACGGACTCGGGACCGGGAATGGCGCTGGTGTTCCTGACGTTCGTGCCGCTGTTTTGGAGCATTCCGATTTCACTGGCGTCGGCGGAGTCTGAACAGCGTGCTGCCGGTGCAGGGCGGGTTTTATCGATGGAGCCGCGCGGCGTTTGGCGACTTCTGGGGATTCCAGTGCGGGTGGTGGAATTGGACGGGGACGTTTCTGTTGAACAGCCTGTACGGCGTGCTGGTGATGGATTATTTGAGCATTTACCTGCCGTGGATCACGGGGACGGTGAAGTGGGAAGGCGCGTGCCTGGTGCTGATCATCCTGGCGCTACTGAACGCGCGCGGGATTCAGGTGGCGGGTTGGCTTTCGGTGGCGCTGTTGGCGGCGGTGATGATTCCGGTGGCGTGGCTGTGCATCGTGTCGCTCTTTCACCTGCACCACAATCCCGTGGTGCCGTTCACGCCTCCCGGCAAGCCGTTCGGCAGCGTGTTTGGGAGAGGCCTTGCGCTGGCGATGTGGAATTACGCCGGGTACGAGCAGCTTTCGAGCATGACCGGCGAGATGAAAAATCCACAGAAGATGTTCGTACGGATTCTGGCATGGAATACGCCGATGAACATCCTGACGTACATTCTGCCGACGACGCTAGCGATTGCGGTGCTTGGGAACTGGCAGGAGTGGAAGACGGATTACATCGTGACGGCGGCGAAGTTAATCGGCGGCCCGGTGTTGGGCGGGGCGATGCTGGTGGCAGCGATGATCGGATCGCTGTCGCTGGCGAACAGCACGATTCTGTACACGACGCGGATTCCGGCGACGATGGCGGAAGACGGTTACCTGCCGGAGTGGCTGGGGAAGATTCATCCTCGATTCCAAACGCCGGTGCGCGCCATTTTCGTGTCGTTGGTGGTGTACTGCGTGTTGGCGCGGTATCCGGTGGAAGACCTCGTGAATATTTATATCTGGACGCGGATTGCGACGACACTGCTGACTTTGTTTGCGGCATGGCAGATGCGAGAAAGGCGCCCGGAGCGGAGAGAAGTTTCAAGATTCCTGGAGGTGCGGCCGGACTGGCGTACGTGATTATTTTTCCGGTGATTTTGTGCGCGTTGAAAGTGGCGCAGAGCGAGGACTACGTGATGCGTTACGCGCCGCTGCTACTGCTGAGCGGGCCGGTGGCGTATGCTCTGCTGCGATACGGGTTCAAGCTGGTGCCGAAGGCTGAGGGGGCAGCGGTGCAGAATTAAGCGCAGGCGAAACTTGTAGTTCGAATACTCCGCGGTTGTGTTGCAAGAAAGGTGAAGAGAGATCCTTCGGCCCGATGAATCGGGCCTCTGGATGACGACTCTTGTTCGGTGGTCGGGCGAAGTGGGCGAAAGTCGTGTGGAAGGAGTGGACCGAAATTCTCAGGTGAAAAGGTGCTACAACTTCAGGGGTTAAACCCCTGAAGTTGTCGATTGATTTCGGCGCAGCTAAAGCTGTGCCCTTTCCGTTACGCGATGCGGGTGGCGCCGTCTTTTTCGGAAATCGTTTTGGCCTGGGGGAAGAGCAGCAGGTAATCCTGGCCGCCGGATTTGAGTCGGTGCCGGACATATTGAAGCCGCCGAACGGGTGCGCGCCGACCATCGCGCCGGTGCACTTGCGGTTCATGTAGAGATTGCCGACGTGGAATTCCTCTGCGGCGCGGTCGATTTTTTCGGGATTCGTTGGAGTACACCGCGCCGGTCAGGCCGAACTCGCTGTCGTTGGCCATCGCGAGAGCGTCGTCGAAATCTTTCGCTTTGGTGATGGCGAGGACCGGGCCGAAGATTTCTTCCTGGAAGATGCGCGCCTTGCGATCGACGTCGGCGATGACGGTCGGCTCGATGAAGAAGCCGTCGCCCGGCGCGCGGTTGCCGCCGGCGACCAGGCGGCCTTCTTTTTTGCCGACGTCGATGTAGCCGAGGATCGAGGTCATCGCGGACTTGTTGATCACCGGGCCCATGTAGTTCGACGGGATCTTCGGGCGAGCCGACTTTGATTTTCTTCACGCGCGTCGACGAGCTTGTCGAGACGAATTCGTCGTAGATTTTTTCGGAGACGATTGCGCGCGAACAGGCGGAGCACTTCTGTCCCTGGAAACCGAAGGCGGACTTGCGCGACGCCTTCGACGGCTGCGTCCACATCGGCTTCTTCGTCAACGATGATGGCGTCTTTGCCGCCCATTTCGAGTACGGTGCGCTTGATCCACACCTGGCCCGGGCTGAGCCTTGGAGGCTTGCTCGGCAATGCGCAGGCCGGCTTCTTTCGATCCGGTGAAAGCGATGTAGCGGGTTTTCGGGTGCAGGACGAGCGCTTCGCCGGCCGTGGCGCCGGGACCAGTGAAGAAGCTGACGACGTCACGCGGAACGCCCGCTTCGTAGAGAATGTCCACGAAGATCGCGGCGATGGTGGGCGAGTCGCTCGACGGCTTCACGACGACGGTGTTGCCGGTGACGATGGAAGCGATGGTCATGCCGCCCATAATGGCTGCAGCGAAATTCCAGGGAGGAATCACAACGCCGACGCCGAGCGGAATGTAACGCAGATAATTTCTCTCACCGCCGAAGGGATGTGAGCTTCTGCTTGGCGCCGAGGCGAAGCGCTTCCCTGCCGTAAAATTCGGCGAAGTCGATCAGCTCGCCGATGTCGGCTTCGGCTTCGGGCCAGGTCTTACCGATTTCGAGAGTGAGCCAGGCGTCCAGTTCAAGGCGGCGTTTGCGGAGAATGTCCGCCGTGCGGTAGAGGCAGGCCACGCGCTCTTCGACGGGGACGCGCTTCCAGCGTTCGAAAGCGGCGGCGGCTTTTTCGACGGCTTCGTTGGCCATGGCGACGGTGGCTTTCTGAAAGATGCCGACGATCTGATCGGGCTTGGACGGGTTGTAGGACATAATCTTGTCCGTGGTGGTGACGTTCTGGCCGCCGATGGTGAGGGGATATTCGCGGCCGAGCTGAGATTTCACGTGCGCGATTGCAGCTTCCATCGCTTTACGGTTTTCGGGCTTCGAAAAGTCGATGAACTCTTCGTTGACGAATTCGCCGCGATTCATATCGACTCGCTGAAGCGTATTGGTAGCGGTAGAAGTCATGGAGATACCCTCTCTGGGACGGCGGATCGAGAATGAATTACAGGACATTCTATCTCTGCGCGCGAGGAGCGGGCAAGGCCGGTGCTCGCACGCGAGCGAAGGCGATTGCCGTATGTTCGCCTCCGAGTAGCGGAAGCACATCGGTACAATCCCGGTTCGTCTTGTAAATGGGCGGCATTCCGCTGAACCAGGTGATTCGAGAGAAAGAGAGCGACGCAGGCCATTTTGGCGAGCGCATGGGCGGCGTTGGGCGGTTGCACGGCGGCGAACTACAAGAACGTAGATAGAGATTGGCGAATTGATTTGGTTAACCGCGTCGCATATCAATTCGCCGATGCTTTTGAGCGGCGGATGCCGCCGTTATCCGCCTTTGCGGGCTTGGTGCTCGTGGGGCGGATAAACTCGCGCTGAGAGCGAGCTGGGCCCTGAAATGCATTGACGTGGGTATGGTCGAGGCGGATAACCTCATCAATTCGCTAACAGCCAGCGACCGGCAATGGCCGGTTTTTTGGGGCGAAGCCGCAAAGTTTATTGAACTTCGCAGAAATCCGGGTAGCATGTGTGCGACGTTGATATTAGGGCTAAGGAGATTTACATGGTGATTGGAGAGCGGCTGAAGGAACTCCGGGAAGAGAAGGATCTGTCGCAGGGCGACATCGAGCAGCGGACGGGACTTCTGCGGTGCTACATCTCCCGCGTGGAGAACGGCCACACCGTGCCGGCGATCGAGACCCTAGAGAAAATGGCACGTGCGCTTGAGGTGCCGATGTACCAGCTATTCTACGACGGAGACAAACCGCCCAAGCAGTTGAACGTGATGAAAGGAATCGCGGCGGCAGGCGAATGGGGCGAGACCGGCAAGGACGCGAAGCTATTGAACCGCTTCCGGATTTTCCTGGGCAAGGCCAACGAGCGGGACCGGAAAACGCTGCTGTACATGGCGCAGAAGATGGCGCGTCCGGTGGCTGGGCGCGGCAAGTCGAAGTAACCCGACCAAGACAATTTGTGAAGTGACAGTATCCGTCCGGTGACCGCACCGGTTCGGAATGCGGCGTAGAAGTGCGCCCGCATTATTTTGCGTAGTAGCCTTCGCGCGTCTGAACCGCCAAATCCTTGCGATCGGTGGAAAGTTGGATCTTGTGATAGCCCGGACCGGCGTCGGCAGGCTCGGGTTTATAGCCGATGCTGTACTGGCTGCGGAGTTCATCGTTGATGGCGGTGTAGATATCGTCGATGGACTGCTTTTTAGTGACTTCGAAAAAGCGGCCGCCGGTTTCGCGTGAAATGCGTTCGAGGACCTTTTTGCCGTCGGGGCGCGATTCCTGCGGAGGGTAGCCTCCGCCACGATGGCCGCCGCCCCTGCCACCTGCGCCGCCTCCGTAGGGACCGCCGTAGCCGCCGTTGCCGTATGCGTCGTTGTCCTTGAATAAAATTGAATAGACAAGAGTGTCGGCGCGCTGCGCGGATTCGATGGCGTTCTCGAGGCTCTCTTTGCTGCCGCGGTCGTCGCCGTCGGTAAGAAGGACGAGAGCTTTGCGTCCCTGCTGCTTTTGCATCAGGTCCTCAGAGGATAGGTAGATGGCGTCGTAGAGCAACGTGCCGGCGCCGCGGCCACCGCGGTGGTGACCGCCGCCGTTCCCATTGCCCTGCGCGTCGGGATCGTCCGGGTTCGAGTTGGAACTGGAGCCGCGGGAAAACTCGGGCGTATTGAGGTTTCGCAAAGCCTCTTCCAGTTTCTGCCGGGAGGCCGTGATGTCCTGCTCGAGTTCGACTTCGTAGTCGAAGCGGACGATGAAGGCTTGATCGCGTGGAGGCGGAGCGGTGGTTGCGGATTTGGGGTCCGCCGGCTTGGTACCCGCCGGTGTCGAGGCGGGCTTCATTGTGGGCGCAGCGCTCGCTAATGCGTCGCCGGAATCGAACATTTTGTCGAGGAACGCGCCGCTGGCGCTGCGTTCCTGATCGAGAACGCGGCGCTGGCTGAGGCTGGTATCGACAAGGAGCCCGACGGTGAGCCGGATGTTCGGGTCCTGGGCGAAGTAGGTGATGGTTTGGGGATGGCCGTCCTGCTGGACGGTGAAGTCCTGCTGTTTGAGATCGCGCACGAAATTGCCGTGCTTGTCGCGAACCGCTGCCAGCATGGTGACGAGCTTCGTGTCGCTGGTGATTGGCGGCCCCTGCGCCTGCGGTGGCTGGGATGCCGAAGCGGCTTGGGTCGGCGGTGGCTGTGTAGCCGGGGCAGGCTTGGCGTCCTGGCTCCCGGCACATCGAACCAGCAGCATTACCGCGGCCGCGATTGATGCAAGTCGGGAACCTGCTGCACGGGCGGACGAATCTCGACGGAGGGTCATGATTGCATCCTACATTCAGCCCCTGAGTTGAGAAAGTTCCGGCGATTTGTACGGCCGAGCCAGCATCCCGGAAGCTCGCTCTTCTACGCTACTGTGGCATCGCGGCGAGTTTGACTTCACTGATCAACGTTGCGACCGTTTGGCCAATATTTTTCACGAAATTGGAAGTGAGCAGCGCGTTGTCCACCGCTTCCTCAAAAGTCCACAGCCGGAAATGAGTCTTCGCGTCGTAGATTGCGAGTTCCATCACGGCGGTTGTGCATGTCTTCTCATTGGAGCAGGTAGTCGCGGGATCGCTGAAGCTGAACTCGAAAACCAGGTCCGCATCCGCTGGCGAGCCAACTAGCCGGTACCGGCCCCAAGTTTGGAATCCGGCATAAAGCTGGCTGAATGGGGCGGCGGTATTTGAACTCGATTCGATAACATTGCGCAGGTCGGGCGCGATTCCGGCGTTGGAAAGGAACACCGTTTTCGCGGCGGCAATTCCGGGAGGAAACGGCGCGACGAAAGGCTGCTTGGACGCCTGAGCCTGAGCGGCAGTAATAGAGAAATGCGCGAGCACAACGACCACTGCGAGTCTGGCAAGACTTCGCGGCGCTGGACATCGAGATCTCCTTGGGCATTCGTGATCGATTTAAGGGCTTGAAGACCGGGGCCGCGAGACGCTCATGCCATGCACACTCTCGAAGCATAAGGATTAGACGAAGGTTTTCGACGCCGCGTTTCGCCGCAGTCCCATCGGGTTCACACGGCTTCGACGGGAACTGCTTATCAGTTCGCTCGGAATTCGTTCTACGAAATCTCGGCAGTATAACTACAGTTTTTTCCGTATTCATCCCTTCCGCCAACTCTGGAGTAATTGCGTTGCTGTGCCCGTAACGGGCCAGGGAGTTTCAAGACGCGGCGAGGAATCCGCGCCTAAATTTAAGTGGGAGAGAAGAAATGAGAAAAGTATTTCGATTGTTACCGCTTGCGGCCGCGCTGGTGGCGTTTTCGATTCCGGCCGTCGCACAAGAACATGGCGGCGAACATGCGGCGGCGCATCCCGCGCCGGAGCGCGGACCTGAGCCATTCCATGGAACTCCACACGCGGCGCATCCGGGACCGGAGCATCCGGTGGCGCCGCACGTCGATCACGGACACTGGGTGGGCCACGACACTGGCCCGAACGATCCGCACTACCACCTCGATCACCCGTGGGCGCACGGTCACTTCACGGCTGGATTCGGACCATCGCACGTGTGGCGATTGGCGGGAGGCGGACCGAGCCGTTTCTGGTTCGGCGGGTTCTACTTCAGCGTGGCGCCGTACGACATCGGGTTTGTGGATCGGATTGGAACTGGGACGGCGACGACATCGTAATTTACGAAGATCCGGATCATCCCGGATGGTATCTGGCATACAACGAAAGACTCGGGACGTACGTGCACGTGGAATATCTGGGAACGTAGCCTAGCCAAGCGGGACTGCGTCAGCTGAAGTGACAGGGCCACCCCTGCGGACGGCGGGAGTGGCCATTTGTCTTTAGCGGGGATGCGAATAGCTGGAACATTTCACGGAGAAAACCGAGAAAGGCAGAGGACATGGAGACTGCGTGTAGGGGTGTGCTCTTCGACGGCGGTTGAGCGGGACTATTTTTTGTAGATGACGCCGTTCTTCATTACGAAGGAAACTTTTTCGAGCGCGGTGATGTCGTCGAGAGGATTGCCTGGAACGGCGACGATGTCCGCGAAATAGCCGGGTTTCAGGTCGCCGATTTGTCCGGACCACGCCGAGCAAGTCGGCGCCATTGAAGGTTCCCGCCTGGATTGCAGCGAGCGGCGACATTCCAAATTTCACCATCAACTCGAATTCGCGGGCTTGCGTGCCGTGGGGGAAAGGCCCGACGTCCGAGCCCATAGCCATCGGGACTCCGGCGGCGAGCTGCAATTTGAATTGCTGCGCATGGTATTCGCTGAATGCGTGCTCGTGGGCAGCCATGTCCGGGTTGAGCGGGTGCTGCTCGAAGAATTCGGCGATGGTGAATGTGGGAACGGCGATAGATGTGTTTCGCGCGCATCAGGCGCATGGTTTCGTCGCTGAGCTGGTAGGCATGATCGATGGAAGCGACGCCGGCCTGGGCGGCGAAGAGCGTGCCGGGTTCGCCCATGGCGTGGACGCCGACGCGAGTGCCTACGCGCGCGGCTTCTTTCACAGCGGCGGCGAGTTGTTCCTCGGTGAATTGGTAAGGCGTGGAGAAACGGCCGTCGACAATCGTGTCGTGGCCGGTCTCGTAGATCTTGATGAAGTCGGCGCCTTCTTTCAATTCGCCCCGGATCGCGGTGATGAGTTCGTCGATATTGTTGGCGTAGGTCGCGTTCGAAAGGACGCCCTGCGCGGGATTGAAGCCGAGCGCGTCTTCGTGGCCGCCGAGAATGTCGATGGCGTTGCCACTGATGCGCAGGCGCGGGCCGGGAATCTGGCCGCTGTCGATCGCATTGCGGACGGCGGTATCGGCGGAGCCGGCGCCTTCTGTGCCCATGTCGCGCTCGGCGGTGAAGCCGGCCATCAGGTCATCGCGAGCGGCCAGCGTGGCAGTGATGGTGCGTTGCGGGACCGACTCTTGGACGGTTTGAAGATCCTCCGCGCCGGGGTGAAGGAAGAGATGGACGTGCGCGTCGATCAGGCCGGGAAGCAGAGTGGTATCACCGAGGTCGATTATCTCAGCGCCAGCTGGGCGGGAAACTTTGGCGCCGGCTTCTTTGATGAGATTGCCTTCAACGAGAATTTCGCCCGGGGCGACGATCTTGCCGGAGTTGACTTCGAGGAGGCGCGCGGCGTGGAGAACGATGGCGCGCTGCGGCGCTGACGACGCCTGGGATCGGGGGCGCGCCACGGCGGCGAGGGACGCAAAAATTGCGAGTAGGGCGACTGTGAGGCGCGTTGCGGTTCGTGTTGAGTTCATATCGGCGCATCCTACCATTCAGGGTGAAGCGGACGGAAGCCGAAGCGTGTTCGATGCGGGCTGAGGTGCACTCGGGCCGGACATTGGTTTACGCGACGAGATGCTATGCCACAAGCTCGCGTACCGCGGATTCGAAAACTTCCGTGTGGCAGTCAACGTCTTTCAGCGTGGTGTCGGGCGACATCAGCGCCATGTTGTGAAACGGAGTGAGCAGAATGCCGCGATTGAGCGCGTAGAGATGCATGAAACGCTCGAGTTCGAAATCCATTGCGGCGGCGGCTTCGCCTCCGTTGCGCGGCGCCGTGGGGCGGAAGAGATATTCGGCGCGGCAGCCGAGTTGGGTGACGTGCCAGCGCAAATTCGCGGCGGCGATGGCGCCGGCTACGCCCTCGGTCCAGGCCTCGGCCAGCGCAATCATGTGATTGAAAGCTGCGGGCGTGAGCACGAATTCGAGCGTGGCTCGCATGGCGGCAAGAGACAAGGCATTGCCAGCGAGCGTGCCGCCGATGCCTCCGGTGTCGCAATCTTCCAGATGAATGCGCTCGCCGATGCGGGCGGCTATTTCGGCCGTCATGCCATAGGCCGCGGCGGGCAAGCCGCTGGCGATGGCTTTACCGACCACGAAGAGGTCGGGCTGAAGCCTGTGGGCGCGAGTGTAGCCGCCGGGTCCGGCGCAGATGGTGTGCGTCTCGTCGATGATGAGCAGCGTGCCGGATTTTTTGGCAAGGTGCTGTGCTGCGTCCCAAAAACCGGGATCGGGAAGCACGATGCCGACGTTGGTGAGGGCAGGCTCGGCGAGAATACAGGCTACGTCGCCGTGGGCGAGCGCGGATTCGAGAGCGGCGAGATCGTTGAATTCGACGACGCGGGTAGTGACGGCGGGATCGACAGGCGGTCCTATATTGCCGCGGCGTGCTCCGGCCACGCCGTCGTTGAGCGTGATGTAGGTTTCATCGACCGTGCCATGGTAGCAATAATTGAAGACAAGGATTTTCGGGCGGCGCGTGATTTCACGGGCGATGCGGATGGCGAACCGGTTGGAGTCGGTGGCGGTGAGCGCGAACTGCCAGAACGGCAGGCCGAAGCGACGACAGAGTTCTTCGCCCACCCACAGGGCGTCCTCGGTGGGAAGCATGAGCGTGATGCCGCGTTTGGCGCGAATAGCGACGGTGTTGGCCGGTGCGAGCGGCGAGTGACCGGTCATGGCGCCGGTGTCGCCGAGGCAGAAGTCGATGTACTTATGGCCGTCCACGTCTTTAAAGTGCGAGCCTTTTGCTTTGGAAACAAAAACGGGAAATTTGCCGGCCCATTTTTTCATCCAGTGCATGGGCACGCCGCCGAGCAGAGACTTTTGCGCGCGTTCGTAGAGCGCAGCGGATTTTGGGTGCGCGGCGAGGAAGCCGGCTTCTTCGCGCTGCTGGAGAGTGCGAAGACGTGAGCGATCGATGGGATGGGAAGTCATGCGAACGATTGGCTAAAAGGATAGCGCAAAATCCGAGCCCAACCACACCACCGGAAGTTTCGAGGCGACGGCGTTGACGAGTTTTTCATCGGCAGTGATGAGTTGGCAGGAGAAATGTTTCGCGAGCGCGATGTAGAGACATTCATAAACCGAGCGATCAAACTCGGCAGCGATCAACATGGCTGATGGCAGGAGCTGTCTGGATGGAAACGAAGGGATGTCCGAAGTCTCCAATAGCTTTAGCGCCAAATCGAATTCCACGGACGGGATTCGCTTCGATCGCACCGCTTTCCATAACACGCTGCCCAACTCAATCCAGAATAAATCGGGGACGATGAATTCGAGCTGGCCCGACGAACGCAACTCCGCGAGCCGCATCGCATCCTCGCGCAACGCTTCGCGAAGGCTCGGAACCATCCACTTCACGGCGACGCTGGCGTCCACCACGAACTTCTTCAACGTTCGCGGTCCTCGCGGATCATCTCTTCGGCGGAGGGAAAGTTCTCCCCAGTTTCAATGTGATTGGCGTGAAGTTGTTTCAGCTGCTGGAACCATTCGCGGCGTTTGGCCAATTCTGCTGCGGTTGGATATTTTTCCTTCAAGGTGACGATAACCTCTGCCGCAATTGAGCGGCTCTCTCGTTTAGCGTGCGCACGAAGGGCTTCGTAGAGGTCATCGGGGACGTTTTCGACGTATAGGGTAGCCATAGGGGCAGTCTAGCTCCTAGGAAGTCAGCGCTTCCCTAGGGCGCGAAGGTGATGATGAGTTGGTCGAGGGGGAGAGCGTCGCGCGGGTTGAGGGGCGGTGAGAAGAGCTTCATGGGCAAGGGCGTGCCTTTGGACTCGGCGCTGTCAAAAGCTTCGGTGCCGCCTTGGGTGGCGCCGGTGACGCGGAAGCTATCGATTTCGTAGGGCAGGCCGTTGGACGCGAGCGGAGTGACGGTGCTCATGACGTGGAAATGGAGGTGCGGGACGAGAGAGTTGCCCGAGTTCCCTACCAGGCCGATCACTTGGCCGCGCTTGACCGTCTCAGCGGGGTGGACGCGGATCGTGCCTTTCTGAAGGTGCGCGTAGAGGGCGTAGCGGCCACCGCCAAGATCAAGAACGACGGAGTTGCCGTCGGCTTCCTCGAAAGTAATGTTGACGGGATATTTTCCGGGCGTCTGGCTCGGATATTTATCGGTGATAGACGCAACCTTCGCGTCGGCGACGGCGATCGCTTCCTTGCCGTAGATATTGTAGCTCTCGTCCTTGTCCTGCGGACCGTGATAGATGCGGCCTTCGCTATCGATCTGTTCCCAATCGACGGCGTAGCGCTGCGCGATCCAGACGCGGCCATTCACGGGCAGCGCGGCGCGAGTATGGCGCGTGGCGTCGCAACACGAATCGGCGGAGATGTAGCCTTCCCCAAGGATCGGAGGGCCGATTTTGACGACGGGCTGATTGTCGATGGCGACTTCGCCGCCTTCTTCGGAAAAATCCTGTTGGCCTGGAGGGGCGGCGGCGACGTGAAGCGTGAGACGGTGCGAAAGTTTTTTCGGAACGGCTTGCGAGCCGGGCAGGGTGACGTGAAGGAACAGCAGCGCGCCCATGCTTGGCGCGAGTGAGGCGGCCGGATCTCGCGTGCCGAAGGGCTGGAGGCGTGAGGCGATTTGAGCGGCGTCGAGGGTGGCGATCGTGGTGCCATCGCCGAGGATTTCGAGCTTGGAGATTTTGATGTCACCGCTGCTGAAATTCTGCATGCGCAGTTCGTAGACGAGATGCGTCTGCGAATCGGAGCCGTTAAATGGGATCGGAGGGTCTTGGACGTCCAGGAGGACGGGCGTGACTTGTTCGGTGGACCGCGCGGCCTGGATCGGGCCATGGGCGTGCGCGAATGGGATGCGCGTGACCGAGAAGATCGCGACCAAGACGATGGCGGCGAGCGTGGTAAGCGAGCGCATGGTGGATTAAGTCTCCTGAAGACTTGGGTTGCACACGTTGTCATTCAGCGAGGTGAGAGTCAAGCGGAACTGAAAAGGGGAATCCAAGGCCGAACACCGAGTTCCACGGAGAAAAGCCGCGTAGGGTCACGGTGAGCTGCGGCAAGAGTTGAGAGTGAGCGCAGTGAGGTTAGCGGCGGAGGTGCTTGGCGATTTCGCGGGCGGCGTTGTGGCCGGAGGCGCCCGTGAGTCCGTTTCCGGGGTGTGTGCCGTTGGAGCAAAGGTAGAGGCCTTTCACCGGCGTTGCGTAGCGCGCCCAGCCGAGCAGAGGACGCATTGTGAAGATTTGGTCGAGGGCGAGTTCACCGTGGAACGGGTGGCCGCCGCTCAAGCCATAGGTGGATTCGAGATCTTTCGGCGTGAGCGTTTGAACGGCGAGGATTTTTGACGCTAGATCGGGCGCGTACAGGGCGAGCGTGTTCAACGTGGCGTCGCGGAGTGCGTCGCGGTGCTGGGACCAGTCGCCGGCTTTGAGTTTGTAGGGAGCGAACTGCATGTAGATGGACATGACGTGCTTCCCCGCCGGCGCGAGCGACGGGTCGGAGATCGACGGGATGGAAACGTCGAGATACGGCGCGGTGGAGAATTCGCCGTACTTCGAGGCGTCGAAGGCGCGTTCGAGGTAATCGATGCCAGGGCCGATGTGAATGCGGCCTGCGAGATTGGTCGCGGATTCAGCGGCGTTTTTGAGCGCGGTGAATGCCGGAAGCGCATCGAGAGCGATATTCAGTTTCGCGGCGGTGCCGTTCGCGCGGAAATTCTGCATCTTCACGACGAAGCTCGGCGGCAGATGCACAGGATCGAGCAGGCCGAGGAAAGTGCGGCGCGGGTCGGCGCCGGAAACCACGGCTTTCGCGAGAATTTCTTCTCCGTTCGCGAGGCGCACGCCGGTGACCGAGCCGTGCTTCACAAGAATTTCGACAACTTCGGCGCCGGTGCGAATTTCAGCGCCGGCTGCTTTTGACGCGGCAGCCATGGCGGCAGTAAGAGCGCCCATGCCGCCTTTCGGAATGGCGGAGCTGCCGGCGGGATGCGGATCGCTAGCGGCGCGAAGAAGCAACAGGAGCGTGGAGCCGGCGGACCACGGGCCGAGCGCGGCGCCAAAAATTCCACGAGCGGCTACGACGGCGCGGAGCAGGTCCGTTTCGAAGAACTCGGAGACGAAATCGGCGGCGGCCATTGGACCCCAACGGATCAAGCGCATCATTTCGCGTTTGCCGAGGCGGCGGACTTTGTGGCCGACCTTGAGGAACTTCCAGGCGTCTTCTTTCGAAGGCTTTTCGATGACGGGCGGCGTGAGGAACAGCAGTTGGCGCGCGATTCCGCCGAAAGTCTCGAGGGCTTTCACGAGCTCTGGATAGTGCGCCGCGTCTTTTTTTGAGAACGCTTCGATCTGTTGCTGCGTGGCGCGAAGGTCATTAAAGAAAGTAATGGAGCTGCCATCGGGCGTGGGAGCGAAAAGGCGCGCCGGCGGCTCGATCATCTGGAGACCGTGGCGCGTGAGCTGCATGTCGTTTGCAATTTCGGAGAGCAGCGGGCCGGAGGCGTGTGCAACGGTTGAAAGCTTGAAACCCGGATGGAATTCTTCAGTAACAGCCGCTCCGCCGACCGCGTCGCGGCGTTCGAGGACGAGAGGTTTGTGCCCCTTTTTCGCGAGGTAGAACGCGGTGATGAGCGCGTTGTGACCGCCGCCTAGGATTACGATTTCTCGTTGCACGGCCATCTACCGTTTCCCCGTGTCTTTCAGAATTTCGAGCGCGGCAAGGCGGCCGGACGCGCCCATGATGCCGCCGCCGGGGTGCGTTGCCGAGCCACACATAAAGAGCTTCTTCACCGGAGTGCGGTAGCGCGCCCAACCGGCCGCGGGTCGCAGGAAGAAAAGCTGCTCCAGCGAAAGTTCGCCTTGAAAAATATTGCCTTCGGTGAGGCCGGTCTGTTCTTCGATGTCGAGCGGGGTGATGACCTGCTTGCCGATGATCAGGTTTTTCAGGTTCGGAGCGTATTCGGAGATCGTGTCGATCACGGTGTTGCCAAAGGCTTCGCGCTGATCGTTCCACGTGCCGTGGCTCAGCTTGTAAGGCGCGTACTGCACGAAGCAGGAAAGGATGTGTTTTCCGGGCGGCGCGACGGAAGGATCGGTGAGCGACGGAATCACCATGTCGATGTAAGGCCGGCGAGAAAATTCGCCGTATTTGGCCTGATCGTAGGCACGTTCCATGTATTCCATCGACGGCGAAATGGAAATCGCGCCGCGGAGATGATGTCCTGGTCCCGGCATGCAGGTGAAATCCGGAAGGCCGTCGAGGGCGATATTTACTTTGCCGGAGGAGCCGCGGTACTTGTAGCGCTTGACGTCTTCCAGGAAGTCGGACGGCAGTTCGCGCTCTTCGATGAATTTCAGGAAGGTGAGATTTGGATCGACGCTGGAGGAAATCACGTCGGCGTGAATTTCCTCGCCACCATCAAGGACGACTCCGTTGGCGACGCCGTTCTTGATGAGAATTTTGGATACGGCGGCGTTCATGCGGATTTCGACGCCGGCTTCACGCGCGGCGTCGCCGATGGCGTTCGAGATCGCGCCGGTGCCGCCGCGGCTGAAGCCCCACGAACGGAAGGCGCCATCGATTTCGCCCATGTAGTGGTGAAGCAAAACGTATGCGGTGCCAGGCGAACGAATGCCGAGGAATGTGCCGATGATGCCGGAGGCGGACATCGTGGCTTTCAGGACGTCGGTCTCAAACCACTGATCGAGAAAATCGGCCGCGCTCATGGTCATGAGCTGAACGAGGTTGTACTTGTCTTCGGCGTCGAGATTCTGGAAGCGCTTGCCGAGGAAGGCGAGTTTCTTCAGATCACGCGGATCGAACGATGTGGGATCCGGTGGAATCATGCCGAGGATGGGCTTGACGAAGCGACACATCGCGACCATCGACTTGCCAAATTCTTCGTAGGCCTCGGCGTCGAGCTTGGAGTGGCGTTCGAGTTCGCGGCGCGTTTTTCCGTGATCGTTCTGGCGCCAGAGATAATCGCCACTGGGCATCGGCGTGATCGTACCGTCGAGCGGGAGAATTTCCAGGCCGTGGCGCGGAAGGTCGAGGTCGCGAATGATTTCGGGGCGAAGCAGCGAGACGACGTAAGAGAAAACCGAAAACTTGAAGCCGGGGATGATTTCTTCGGTGACGGCTGCGCCGCCGAGAACGTAACGGCGCTCGAGAACGAGGACTTTTTTGCCGGCTTTGGCGAGATACGCCGCGTTCACAAGGCCGTTGTGGCCGCCGCCGATTACGATGACGTCGTATTTTTTTGCCATGAATTTTCGCGCGAAGATGCGACGGAAGATTTTCTCCGAGGCCGAGAGATTCTACAAGCGGGGCAGAACACTCACAAGAAATAAGCGCCGCGCCACTGACTGCTAGTCAAGGGCCGCTGCGCGTTGAGCAGGCTCGCAGCGTGCGAACTTACAGCGGTTGCGCGAGTTCGCCTTGCGAGTGCAGTGAACGACGCACTATAATTCGCGGTCCGGAAGTTTGGAGTTTTTGCAGCAAACGGAGCGCTTGTGCCGATCGGAACCGCGGTTCACGACAGAACATCGAAACTTTGCGAGAGCATGAATTATCGGGAGTGGTCGGGATATTACGCCGTGAGCGTCTATGAGATGCATCACGACCACGAGTACAACGCCATTCGCAATGCGTCCGCGCTGATCGACATTTCGCCGCTGTACAAGTACCGGGTGACCGGGCGCGATGCCACGAAGTTCGTAAACCGGGTGATCACGCGCGACATCAACAAAGTGAAAATCGGGCAGGTGATTTACTGCTGCTGGTGCGACGAGCAAGGCAAAGTAATCGACGACGGAACAATCACGCGGCTCGGCGAAAATGAGTATCGCTGGACGGCGGCCGATCCGAGCATTCGCTGGTTTCATCAGAACGCGCTCGGGCTGGACGTGCGGATTGAGGATCTTTCGACGACGCTGGCCGCGTTGGCATTGCAAGGACCGACTTCCGGGCGGCTGCTGAAAAAGGCGGCCGAGGCGGACATCGCGAACCTGAAATATTTTCGGGTTACGAGCGGGAAAATCGCGGGAGTGCCCGTGGATATTTCGCGCACGGGCTACACGGGCGACCTCGGATACGAAATTTGGGTGCCGTGGAACGATGCGCCGAAGGTGTGGGACGCGCTGATGGAGAACGGGCGGCAGTTCGACATCCATCCTGCGGGAATGCTGGCGCTGGACGTGGCGCGCATCGAAGCCGGGCTGATCTTGATCGAGGTCGATTACGTCAGCAGCAAGCGGGCGTTGATCGATTCTCAGAAGTACTCGCCGTACGAGATTGGGCTCAGCAAGCTGGTCGATTTGAAGAAGGAACACTTCATTGGCCGCGCGGCACTCGAAGTAGAAAACAGGAACGGACCGAAGCGCCTGCTGATGGGACTAGAAATCAACTGGGAAGACGTGGAGCGGCTTTACGACGCGGTGGGCCTTGGGCCGCAGGTGCAGAGCACGGCTTCACGGGCCGCGGTGCCGGTCTATCGCGGAGGACTGCAGGTAGGTAAAGCGACCTCGACGACGTGGTCGCCGACGCTGAAGAAAATGATCGCACTTGCCAGCCTGAATCGGGACCATGCCGCACCGGGTACCGAATTGCAGATGGAACTGACCGTGGAAGCCGTGCGTCACAAAGTAAGGGCGACGACTCGAGAACTACCATTTTTCAATCCACCTCGGAAGACACTAACTCCGATTCCCTGAGCTTTTTTTGTGGGAGGAAAAATTTTGAACTCATCGTGTTCGGGGACTACAGGCGCGTGTCCGCGCTTTCTCGCTTTTCGTGCCACCTTCGTTCTCGTCGCAATACTTTTCCTCCTTGTGAGCCCAAACGTGACAACAGCGAATGCGCAAGATTCCGGCGGCAATGCGGCTAAGGCGAAGTGTCCGCCGGCGGCGCGCGTTGACGACGTGAAAGAGACGATTCAAGGGACGGTGGTGAGCGATCCTTACCGCTGGCTGGAGAATCAGGACAGCCCGGAGACTCGCGCGTGGATCTCCGCCGAAAATGCATGCACCGACGCCGTGCTGGACAAGTTGCCGGGAAAATCGCCGGTCGCGAAGCGGCTTGGCGAACTGTTGAAAGTGGATACGACGTCGATACCTATCGAGCGCGGCGGGCGCTACTTCTATTCAAAGCGGGCCGCGGGCGTGGATCTGTACGTACTTTATATGCGCAAGGGATTGAACGGCGCGGAAGAGGTGCTGATCGATCCAGCGACGCTGAGCGCGGATCACACGACGAGCGTGAATTTCGAGGGATTTTCGGATGACGGCAAGATCGTGGCGTATGGGGTGCGCAAAGGCGGTGAGGACGAGGTATCGATCCATCTGTTCGACACCGACACGCTGAAGGATATGACCGATGTGCTGCCGCGCGACCGGTACCTCTCCGGCGCTTCGTTCAAAAAGGACAACAGCGGATTTTATTACTCGCTGTCACGCGACGATGGGCCACGGGTGTTCTTCCATACCATCGGTACGGCGGCCACGGATGACAGAAAAATTTTCGGCGACGGCTACGGGCCGGACAAGCTGATCGATGTAAGCGTATCGGAAAACGGCAAGTACCTGGTGCTAACGGTGTTTTATGGCTCGGCATGCGAAAAGTCCGAAGTTTACTTACAGGACCTCGAAACCAACGGGCCGATTGTAACGGTGGTGAATTCGATCACCGCGTGCTTCCAGGGCTGGACTGCGGGCGACACGATCTACTTGCAGACCAACTGGAACGCTCCGAATTGGCGCGTGATGGCTGCGCCTGCCGCAAAACCCACGCAGGAAAACTGGAAGGAGTTGATTCCGGAAGCCGAGTCTCGGCTCGAGGCCGCACAAACCGTAGGCGGGAAGATCGTCGCGGCGTATGCGCATAACGCAACGTCCCAATTGAAAGTGTTTCAGGCGGACGGGAAGCCCGACGGTGGGATTGAGTTGCCGGCGCTGGGAAGCGTGGGAGGGATTTCGGGCCGGTGGAAGAGCGATGAGGTTTTTCTGTCGTTCCAATCGTTCGCGATTCCGTCCACCGTGTACCGGTTTGAGATGCCGAAGCGCGCGCTGGCGGTGTGGGCGAAGCCCGCGGTTCCGGTGGATGCGAGCGCGTTCGACGTGAAGCAGGTCTGGTACGAATCGAAGGACAAAACAAAGATCCCGATGTTCCTTTTCTACAAGAAGGGACTGAAGCTGGACGGATCGAATCCGGTGCTGATGACGGCCTACGGCGGGTTCGACGTGAGCGAGACGCCGGCTTTCCGCACCGATGCGGTGATCTGGGCGGAAAACGGCGGGATTTTCGCGCTGCCGAATCTTCGCGGCGGCGGCGAGTTTGGCGAGTCTTGGCATCGCGCGGGCATGCTCGATAAGAAGCAGAACGTGTTCGACGATTTTTTCGCGGCGGGTGATTATCTGGTGGCGAATCACTACACGACGCCGCAGAAATTCGCGATCACCGGACGGAGCAATGGCGGCCTGTTGATGGGCGCGGCGATGACGCAGCGGCCGGATTTGTATGCTGCGATTGTGTGCGGCTATCCGCTGCTGGACATGATCCGCTATCAGAAGTTTCTGGTGGCGAGGTACTGGGTGCCGGAGTACGGATCATCGGAGAACGCTGCGGAGTTCCCTGCTCTGTATGCGTACTCGCCCTACCATCACGTGGTGAAAGGGACGAAATATCCGGCGGTGCTGTTTCTGACGGGAGACAGCGACACGCGCGTAGCGCCGCTCCATGCGCGAAAGATGACCGCGCTGATGCAGGCGGCGCAAGGCGGCGACAAGCCGATTCTGCTTCTCTACGACACCAAGCTCGGGCACAGTGAAGGCCGGCCGGTGAGCAAGATCATCGAAGAAGACTCGGACGTGCTGAGCTTCCTTTTCTGGCAAGTTGGCGTCAATTTCTAAGACTCATTCGCGGGTGCTGAAATTTCATTTGGGGGAATCATGAGTTCGACAGTTCGAATCCGGCTAGGTGCGGCGGTGCTGATTGCGGCAGCTGTTTCACTGAGCGTTCCGATGGCGGGTGCGCAGGGCCAAGCCCACCCGATCAAGATCGCTGTGGATGCAACGCAAGCGCCGCAAAAGATTCTGCATACGCACCTCGAAATTCCCGTGCAGGCCGGTCCGCTTACGCTGTATTACCCGGAGTGGATTCCGGGCGAGCACATGCCGGATGGGCCGGTCATCCAGATGGCGGGGCTGAAATTTTCCGGCGCGGGCAAATCGATTCCGTGGCGGCGGGATCTGGTAGAGATGTTTTCGATTCATCTCGATGTTCCGGCCGGAGTGAGCACGCTGGATGTGGATTTTGACTTTCTGCTTTCGGCGGTGGGGTCGGGATTTTCAGCTGGAGCTTCGGCCACGGCTTCTCTGGACGTATTGAGCTGGAATCAAGTGTTGCTCTACCCGAAGGGTGCGCCGGCGAAGGATTTCTATTTTTCGCCCAGCTTGAAGTTGCCATCGGGATGGAAGTTTGGAACTGCACTGCCGGTGGTGAAGCAGGACGGCGATACCACCGAGTTCATGACGGTTGCGCTGACGGAGCTGGTCGATTCGCCGGTGCTCTCCGGACGTTACTACCGGGCGATTCAGTTGACGCCGGGACAGCCGGTGTCGCACGAGATCGACATTGCGGCGGATAGCGCCGCGGCCTTGGAGATGACGCCGGATACGCAAGCCGAGTTGCACAGCCTGGTGACGGAGGCGCAAGCGCTTTTCGGCGTGCATCATTACCGCGGCTACCACTTTCTGCTGACGCTGAGCGACGACGTGGCGCATTTCGGGCTCGAGCATCACGAATCGAGCGACGACCGTACATCGGAGCGCAGCCTGATCGACGAAGGCGAGCGGATCGAATTCTCGGGCTTGCTGCCGCACGAGTACGTTCACTCATGGAATGGGAAGTACCGCCGGCCTGCCGGGCTTGCGACGCCGGATTATCAGGTGCCGATGAAGGACGATCTGCTCTGGGTGTATGAAGGGCTGACGGAGTATTTAGGGTCGGTGTTGACGGCGAGAAGTGAACTGCTTACGCCGCAGCTCGCGCGGGAGGACCTCGCGCTGCTCGTGGCGCATTACGAGAATCGCCCGGGACGTGATTGGCGCCCGCTTCAGGATACGGCGGATGCGGCTCCGTTTCTATACGACGCGACGAATGACTGGTCTAACTGGCGGCGCGGAACGGACTTCTACGAAGAAGGCCAGCTGTTGTGGCTCGACGTGGATTCGACGCTGCGGATGATCACCAACGACAAGAAGTCGATCGACGACTTCTGCAAGATTTTTCACGGCGGCGACAGCGGCAAGCCGGAACTGAAGACGTACACTTTCGACGATGTCGTGGCGACTTTGAATCAGGTGGCGCCTTACAACTGGGCGGGATTTTTGCGCGAGAGACTGGATGGGGTCGCGACGAAAACGCCGGAAGAATCGATCACCAAGGCCGGCTGGAAACTGGTCTATACGGATGAGACGAACACGATGGAAGAGATCGAGGAAGGCGGACGGGGCGCGGATTTGACGTTCACACTGGGATTGACGATTGCGGGCGACGGGACGGTGGCGGACGTGATTCACGACGGCCTAGCGTACAAGGCCGGGATCGGTCCGGGCATGAAGATCGTCGCGGTAAACGGCGCGCAGTATTCCGCGGACGGAATTCACGACGCGATTGAAGCGGCCGCGAAAGATGGCGCCGGACCAATTCAAATTATCACGTCGAACGGCGCGCGCTACGAGACGCGAAGCATCGATTACCACGGAGGCTTGCGCTATCCGCACATAGTGCGAGACGAGAGCCATCCGGACTACTTGAGCGAGATTTATCGCGGATTGACGGCGAAGACGGATAATTAGGAGCGGAACTTGAAATTTCACCCCATCGCGATCGTCGGCGTGCTTCTTATTTTGGCAGGCATCGCGGCGCTCATCCATCCGCAAGTAATGTTGCCTACGTCCGATCGCGAGATCCAGATCGGGAATAACAAGGCCATCATCTCGACTCGCCGCGTCATTGCGTTTCCAATGCCGTTTTCGATCATCTTGATTCTCTGCGGCGCGGCTCAGATTTACCTGGTGCGACGGCGGTAGCTCCCGGCTCTCGCAAGTGGTGGCTGGCCTTCCAAAGAGACAAACGTACTCCGTAGTTCTACGCATTCGTCCGTATTTCTACGAATTGACTACTTCCTGGGCTGGGAGCATTTTATGTTCCCCATGCTCTGCTCGCAAATTGCGATGGTTCTGTTCGCGAGGTGTTGCGCGCAGCTTGGGCTGATTTGGCTAGCCCTTGCGGTGCTCACTCCGGCTGCCGTCGCTGAATCGCTGACGATTACGAGCGTCCCGCCGGGCGCGAGCGTAGAGATCAACGGTAATCTGGTCGGGCAGACTCCGTGCAAGGTGGATTATCCCGGTGTGTATTTCCACAAGCCGCATACCGCGTTCGGCGAGCGGCTCGGCCACCCGGTGATTCTGCGCATCTCGAAATCCGGGTTTCTGACGCGCCAGGTGATTCTGAGCGATGGGCCGTTTGATTGGGTGGGTCTCACCGGCAAAAAGCACGGGACGTACTACGTACTGAGGGCGGACCATTTTGAATTGAAGCTGGATTCGACGAGCGATCCGAGCGACGCAGCGTTGGGGGATGAAGAAAAGCCGGGTCCGTTGCGGGCGGCGCGAAGGCCGGTGGAACCAATCGCGGAATATCCTTCGGACAGCGGAAGCGTGAACGTGTCTTCCGATCCGATCGGCGCAGACATCTATGTGGATGGAAATTTCGCGGGGCAGACGCCTTCGACGCTGCATGTGACGGGCGGTATCCACCGGATCGAAGTGAAAACCGATGGACGTAAAGCGTGGATAAGAGAGCTGCAGATTACGAAAGGAAGCAGTGTGAGTGTGCGGCCGACTCTGGTCGCCGCCACTGGTCCGTGACTTTCGCCGACTAGCTCGCGACGTTAGGTCCAGTCGACGCATCGCGGCGCAAGAACCCAAGGCCGCGCTTGATGTAAGCATCCGCTTCCGAAACGCGCAGCACCTTCAGGAAAATCCAAAGAAGGACCAGGCCGGCGCAGGTGACCAGAATTAGTACGGCCAGCGAGCCGAGGAACCGGCGCAGATCAAAGAAGCGCTCCAGATATCCGGCGGCGCGATAGCAGACGAACCCCATCGCGACTGACGCAGCCGCAACTTTCAAGAAAAATACGATTAATTTACCTTGGGCGGGATTGTGCGTCCGGCGATTGAGTAGGCCGAAAAGCGTGACGGTGTAAACGATGATTCCCGTGGAGCTGGCGAGAGCCAGGCCGAGATAAGCCATGTGGCGGACCAGAATCCAGTAGAGCGGTAGGCTTGCGAGAGTGACGAGAGTGCCGACGACAGCGGGAGTAATTGTGTCTCGAGCCGCGTAGAATCCGCGAGAAATGATGTTCTGCGCGCCCCAGGCGAACATGCCGATGGAGAAAACCGCGAGAGCGGCCGCGGTGGCAGCGATGTCCGGACCGTGAAGGCGCGTATGGGAAAACACGAGATAGAGAATGGGCACGCTCTGGGCGATGGTAAGCGCGGAAATCGGTAGCAGCAGGAAGATCAGCGCTTTGAACGTGGAATTCAGGAGCGCGTTGAGATCGTCGAAGCGTTTTTCGGAGTAGAGTTGCGCAAGAATCGGGAACGACGCGACGCCGATGGCCTGGCCGACGAGGCCGAGCGGAACGCGCATGAGCGTTTTTCCGTAATTCAGCCAGGTGATTGATCCCGGCTGCAGATAGGAGCCGAACCAGCGGATGATCCAGTCGTCCACGAACGTGAGCGATAGCGCGAGCATGATGGGGACGGAAAGCTTGAGGAACATCCAGAAACCAGGATGCGAGACATTGAAATTAGGAAGGAACTTCGCCCCGGCACGATGCGCGCCGTAAATCTGCAGGAGAAAATTTCCGGCCACGGCTCCGCCGAGAACGCCAATCGCGAATCCGGTGACGCCCAGCTTTGGAGACAGCAGCACGCCGCCGAGAATGATTCCGATGTTGTAGAGGATCGGCGCGAGCGACGGGATCACGAACTGATGCTTGGCGTACTGAACCGCGCTGAGAATGCTCCCCTGGTAAAAGCAGAACTGGGCCGGCAGCATCAGGCGCGTAAGCATGATCACGCGACCGCGCTCTTCCGGACTAAAACCAGGGGCAATGTAACGTACGATCTGCGGCGCGAAAATTTCCGCCCCGACGATCAACACGACCAGCGCGCAGCCCATCACAGAAACGACGGTCGAAAACACGTGCCAGCCTTCGTCTTCGCGCTTTTCGGCGACGTATTTCGAAAATACGGGAATGAAGGTGATGCTGAGGGAACCGCCGGCGATCAGGTAGTTCAGGAAATCGGGGAGCGTGAATGCCGCGTAAAATGTGTCTGTGGCGGCGTTGGATCCGATCTGATGGGCCACCGTCCAATCGCGGAAAAATCCCAGGATGCGGCTGAGTAGAACGCTGGCCATCACGATGCCGGTCGCGGCCGCGATCCGGCGGTGGAAATGTTCCGTTGCCACGAATTCATGTTAAACGAACCGCGAAGCGCGAACTAGCGAGTTGGCGGCGCGTGTTTCCGAGGCAATCGCAATGCACGCGCGGGGACGGCGTGAAGTTGAGAATTCAGGGCTTGGGCGGCTCGATCAGCTCGCGGGGTGTGGAGTCCTTAGGCGCGGCGCGCAAATACTGCTCGGGCCAACTGGCGTATAGGCCGAGATGCTCAGCGGCGTGGAGGGGCCAGTAAGGCTGGCGGAGGAATTCTCGGGCGAGCAGCACGACGTCGGCTTTGCCGGCACGAATGATTTCGTCGGCCTGTTGCGCGTCGGTGATCATGCCGACGGCTCCGGTGAGTACTTTCGTGCGGGCACGAATTTTTTCGCTGAACGGCACCTGATAGCCAGGGCCAACAGGAATTTGCGCCGTGGCCACATTGCCTCCGGACGAGCAATCGACCAAATCGACGCCCAACGGGACGAGTTGTTCGACCAGGGCGATAGATTGCTCGATGTCCCATCCGCCTTCGGTCCAATCGGAAGCCGAAATGCGGAGAAAAAGCGGATTCGTTTCCGGCCAAACTTTGCGAATCGCGGTGACAACTTCGCGAACGATGCGGGTGCGATTTTCAAACGAGCCGCCGTAGGCGTCGGTGCGTTTGTTGGAGAGCGGCGAAACAAATTCGTGAAGCAGGTAGCCGTGGGCCCCGTGAATTTCGATGATGCGAAAACCCGCATCGGCGGCGCGCACGGCTGCTTCAGAGAATGATTTGACGATGGCGCGAATGCCGGGTTCATCGAGTTCGGCGGGCTGCGGGTAATTGTTGCTGAATGGGATCGCGCTCGGGGCGAGGGGAGTCCAGCCACCATCGCTAGCTGCGACGGCTTGACCTCCTTTCCACGGAACCGCGGTGCTCCCTTTGCGGCCGCTGTGCGCGAGTTGAACTCCGGCGTGGGCTCCCTGCTGATTCGCAAAGCGGACGATGCGCGCGAGCGGCTCGATATGCGCGTCCTTCCAAAGGCCGAGGTCGCTCGGGCTGATGCGGCCGTCGGGAGTGACGGCCGTTGCTTCGGTGATCACCAACGAAGCGCCGCCGACGGCGCGGCTGCCGAGGTGGACCAGATGCCAGTCGTTCGCGAATCCGTCTTCGCAAGAGTATTCGCACATCGGCGAAACCACGATTCGATTGCGAAGTGTAACCTCGCGAATCTTCAGCTCATCGAACAAGGCCATATCCGAATCCCTCGACGCGCAAATTGAACGTGAGATGCCATGCAGGTGAAACGCAATTCACTCCGGCCGTGCACCTTCAAGTGTTGCCAAAGACCACAACCCACAACTCCGCTTAGATGTGAGGAATCGCGGAAAGTAGCAAGATTACTTGGTCGGATTCGGGCCGCGGCGCCTGTCCGCAGAACGTTTGGCATCGTCTGAATCTTCCACGGACCATCCCGGAGGATCGCTTGCGGGGAAAGATTCGTCGGAAGCTTCGTCAACGACATCCAACTTCTTTGGAGCTTTCTTTTTCTCAGGATTGGCGGGCTCTGAGACGATCTTTGCTCGACGAGGGGCATTCATATGAGGTCTCCTGCTCTTCGTGTACCACGGTCATGCCGCAAGAGACAACCTGCAGAATCCCGTAGTCATACTGAAACGCCAGGCGAGGAGAGCGGTTACGATTGGAACTCGATCGCGAGGGAAAAAATGGGGCCGCTCAAATGGAGCAGCCCCGATTCTGTTAGAACTTGAAAACGATGCCCGCCGAACCCTTGGGACTGAACTGGTAGGTACCAAAATAGCGGCTTCCCACGCAATCCGCGGAGACACGAAGCGACCAGCGGGGCTTGAAAGCGAGGTCTAATCCTCCGCCCAACTCAAACGCGGCGGCCTGCTGAGTGCCCGCGGCGGTTTGAGGAGTAAAGTGCGACCAACCGCCGAGTCCGTGCGCCCAGACTTCGATGTTGCGCGGAAGCGCCCAGCGGAAACGCGGACCGCCGCCGGCAAACAAGAACCAGCCATCGGTCCCGCCCTGATGAAGGTAGGAACCCTGGAACTCGCCGTCAACACCCCAATGGTTCGTAATGTAGTACACCAGGCCGAAATTGTAGCCATTGGTGTTTTTGGTGATCGACGGCAGCTCAAAGAACCGCATATACGTATAACCGGCGTAAGCTTGCCACGAATAATTCTCAAAAACGCTGGTGACGTCCTGCGGCTTCGGGGCCGGAGGAGCAGGCAAGGCGAACGGATTGGCGTCCGGCGTCGGGTTCGAAGTCAAAGTGGACGCCAACGATGGCGTCGGAGCGGCCGGCAAGTACGACGAATCGCTTATGATGGCTGCGGATGTGAATGCCGGGGGCGGCACAAGCGTGTAATTCGAAGCATTTAGCTGCGCGCCCGCATTCCCGGCACAAAGAACGACGAGCCCCAGCAGAAAAGCTGCGTGTCGCATTTCCTGTTTCCCCCAGACGCCAGGTTGGGCTGGCGTGCGCTCATAATTTGACCGAGAACGGGCCTGTCTGTCCACTCAAAATTGAAGAAAAACGCCCCAGCCACGACCGGAACCTGTCGCTTTTCCGTTGCGTATGGCAGTTAGATTCAATCATCGGTCAGATGGACCGGAAGCGGTCGCTTCGGACATCTCTTTTTTCCGGGTGTGCGCGGAAGAATAATGTTCCAAAACGGTTTAGTCAGCCTCTGGCAAGCTTGAAGGGTGACGAAACAGGCTGCCGACGGGCATTTCGGTTCGTGTGATCAGGACGCCGAGTCCGGTACAAATTGGATTGTTGGCGGAGAAGGAAGCAGGTTGAAATCGCCGCGGCGAGCGCAAGTCGGGATGATAGAGTAAGGCGTTTCCGTTTAGCGTTTTGACCATAGACCTAATCGGGGAGAATTTTGATCCCTCAAATTTTGTTCGTGGCAGCGTTCGTGCTGTGTTGGACGGGCCTGCTCTCACCTCCGTTCGCGCTCGCGTTAGGACTGCTCTTCGGATTCGCTTTTAAGCATCCCTACCCCGTTCAAACCCGCAACCTGACGAAATACCTGCTTCAGGGATCCGTGGTCGGGCTTGGATTCGGAATGAATTTGCACGAAGTGCTCGTTGCGGGGCGCAGCGGATTTGTGTACACGGCTTTGGGAATTGGGTTCGCGCTCGGGCTGGGACTTTGGCTGGGCCGGGCGCTGGCCGTGAATCACACGGCTTCGATATTGATCTCGACGGGGACGGCGATCTGCGGCGGCAGTGCGATTGCCGCGGTGGCACCGATCATTCAGGCGGACCACGAAGAGACGGCGGTGTCCCTCGGAACGATTTTCATTTTGAATTCGATCGCGCTGTTCATTTTTCCGCCGTTGGGATGGGCGCTGCACCTGACCCAGCAGCAATTTGGCCTGTGGGCTGCGCTCGCGATTCACGACACGAGTTCAGTGGTCGGCGCGGCATCGCACTACGGGCCGCTGGCGCTAACGGTGGGCACGACCGTGAAACTCACGCGCGCGCTCTGGATCGTCCCTGTATCTATTGGATGGGCGCTGGCGAAGCATTCGAAAACGAAAATACAGTGGCCGTGGTTCATCCTGCTGTTCTGCCTGGCGGCAGTGGCGAATACATATTCCCCGAGAATGGAGCCTGCGTGGCACATCCTCAGCAAGCTGGGGAAACTCGGGCTTACAGCAACACTTTTCCTGATCGGTTCCGGGATTTCGCTGGCCACGGTGAAAGAAGTCGGCCCGCGCCCGATGATGCAGGGTGTGATCCTTTGGATCGTCGTTGCGAGCACGTCGCTCTGGCTGATCAAGGTCGGGTGGATTTCGCTCTAAGGCTTCGAGGCTGTGACGACGGCAGCGAGCTTGCCCGTCACGATCGTCACCGAAGACGCGGGAAGCTCGAACCTCGTATCCGAGTTCGCATTGAAGTGCGTGTGCACGGCAGGTCCGTCCGGGTCGGCGTGCCCCGGGCCATCGGCGTTCACTGGCGGATCGCCTGCGCGCGCGGCGTGCGCCATGAAATAGGTTTTCGAAGGATGCCACTGATACTGATCCCTGCCGAAAGCTGAAACGTTGACCTCACCAGCAAATGGAATTGACGCTCCGCCCGGTCCGTCGAACAGAATTTTGACCTTGTGCGCCGTTTCCTGATCGCGATTCACCAGCATCACGGACCACTGGCCGTCCGGTCGAGCGACCGCGTACGCCGTGACCATCGCGTGACCCGCGCCATCCTCCACGTCGCTTTTCGCATGAAACACGTCATGACTGCCCGAGCCCGGCTGCACCCAATCCAGATTGATGAGTTGCGCCACGTAGAATTGCGCGAGACGCTGCTCGATTTTGTAGTTCTTGTCGACCGTAAACATGCCGAAAGTGCCCTGCGAATCGTTGCAACCGTGCTCCATTTGGATCGGCAGATAGTGAAAGTAGTAGACGCCCTTGCCGCCGGAATCGAGAAACGTGCCGATGAAGTCCGCGAGCCACAGGCCGGAGAAAATATCCATGTAGGTCTCGCTGGCGGCGGGCGAGAGATTCGTCTCGGTGATGAACATCGGCATGTCGGCCGGCACACCATCCTTGTGCCATACGTCCATGATGTGGCTCACGACGTGCGGTTCATCGTAGAGGCGCTGCCACGGCGAAGTGCATCCGGCATTCGGATAATGTTCGAACGAAAAAAACGTTAGCTCCTTCATCGCGTCGTGTTGCTTCAGGTAGTCGAGAAAACGCACGACCCAGGAGGTGCGGCCTTTCGCGTCCGGCCAAACCTGGATGTCTTCGTTGACTCCCTGAAACGATGGTCCGCCGAGCTTGAGTGACGGATCGAGCTTGTGCAGCGCCTTGGCCCACTGTACGTAGAGCGCGGCGTAGTCCTCGGGCAACATGTTCTGGCCGTCGGATTCTTCGCCCATCTCCACGTACGAAATCGGATATTTTCGTTTTTCGATGTAGCTGATTTCGGCGACGGCGTTGTCCGGCGTGTCGTACAGCATCGCAACCGGGATCATCGCGGGCAGGCCGCGCGTGATGCCGCTGGTGTAAAAGAGGTCGAATCCGACTTGAGCCTGCAATGTGGTGCCTTCGTCGGATGCGGCGTGCCACGGATCGACGGAGGAGCAGAAGGTGACGGCCTGCTCCTGGTCGGGCGTGTGGCGTAGGATGTCGTGAAAGGCTCCGTCGCGAGTGGTAGTGCCTACGTAGAGTTCCTTGATTGCGTAGCCTACGCAATTCCGCGGGTCCGCGGAGGCGTGGCTGTCGCAGGTGTTGGACGATTGAGTCATCCAGATTCGAATGAACTGAACGGTTGCGGGTTTGGTGGTCAGGCGAATCGTCGCATCGCCGCCGGTGCCGTTTGCGATGCTGCCTTTCGCGTAGGTCTTCCATTCGCCCTTGGTCGGCATCGAAATCGGATTTAGCCCGATCCAATACTGCACCAGGTAATGCGTAGCGTAAGGCGCCGCCCAATCGACGCGAATACTGTCGATAGGCGTCGGCTGCGCTAGATCGACTACGACCCACTGCGGGTGAAGACTGTCGCTTTCGCCGGTGAACTTTTCGGTCAGGTAGGGGTTGCTCTTCCAGTAGGTGTTCGGATCGCCGTCGGTCATGCGCGAAAAGCCGTTGGTGCCGGTGCCGTCGTTGCGGGTGAAGCCGCGGTGGGGCAGCTCCCATCCGTACGACATACGAATCGGCGCGCCCAGGTCAGTCGAGCCGGTGAAGTAGCCCTTTCCGCCGTCGCTGGGGTCGCTCCAGGTGCCGACAGGATTCCAATGCCAGGCCTCGACGACGAGATCCGTGTTCTGGCGATAGGAAACCGGCTGCCAGCCGGATGCCAGCGTCGCGTCCAGGTTTGGCTGCACAAGGTCGTTCTCGATGGCTTCGGTCGCGATTCGGTCGATTCCCGCGCCCAGCGTCTCATTGGGGACGAAATGATTCGTCGGATGCGTGGTATCAACGTGAATCGTTTGAGCAAAGGCGCTCGTCGCAGCGAATAGCGCGACGACAGCAACCCCCAAATCACGCGAGGCGCGGGAGAGTCGGGAGATCTTCAAAACGTTCCTCCTGATAGAAGCCTGACCGAATCGGGAAAACGTATTCTCGTCACAATGGCGCGCGTTGAATGCAGCACTAAAGCCGGGGCATAATACCACCCTAGGCGAATACATGAGAGATTGCCGACACATCGCAACCGCGCCTGTTTTCCGCGCGGGCGTTCGCGACGAATTAAATTTTGTTCACACGTGATTTTCTTATACCTTTAAGTCTGTATTGCGCGTCCAATGTGTGTTGCTATCCTCAAAATGGAGGTCAACACGGCCATGTATGACGCAAGTAACAGGAAGTCTCCCACGCAAGAAGAAATCGCAGTTCGCGCTTACGAGATTTACGTGGAACGAGGTTCGATTCCCGGAGATGACGTAAGCCACTGGCTGGAAGCCGAAGCGGAATTGACGCAAGCGGCGGCAGCCCAGGCCGAAACCCACGCGAAACCTGAAGGCAGAATCGTAGATAGCCCGATCGCAGCGCCGGCCGTTGGCGCCGTGCGCAGCCGGGCGACCGTTGCATAAACGATCGCCGGTCAGCGCGTTGTTTCCGGAAGTGTATTGGGAAACACGGCGCTGCTAAATCCTTTTAGTTCACGAACGCGATGCTAGAACGCGTCGCAGGCGGCTTTTTTGTCCCAATTTCTTCCTGAGTTTCTCGTCGATGTTAGCCGCGTTTCCGTTTTTTGCGCGTCAGTGAAAATCGTGCGAGGTGGTTTCCGCGCGAGAGATGGTGAGCGCTTCGACGCGCTCTACTTTCACGGAGATCACGCCGTCCTGATTCTGGAGCGTTCCGTCGAGCAGTAGAAACGGCTTGTGCACGATGGTCACGTGATGCGCGTCGAATATATCCGGAGTGAGTATCGCGTTTGCGATTCCGGTTTCGTCTTCCATGCTCAGGAAGACGAATCCTTTCGCGGTGCCGGGGCGCTGGCGGCAAATCACGGCGCCGGCGACGCGAACGCGCGTGCCGTGAGCGAGCGTTTGCAGATCGCGCGCGGAACGCACACCGGCGTGTTTGAGCGTTTCCCGGTGATGACCCATGGGATGCAAACCGATGGTAAGCCCGGTGCCGTGAAAGTCCGCGACTAGGCGTTCTTCGACCGTCATTGGCAGCAGAGGTGAGTTCGAAGGCGGAGGCGGAAAGGGCGGTTCGGATTTGGCTGAAATGCGGACGGACTCCAAATCTTCAATGGAATCGCTTTCCGCGATCGTTTCCAGCAAAGGTCCGGCATTGCGGGCAGCGCGTTCCACCTGCCAAAGTGCATCGCGGCGATGGAACCCTTTTCGACCGGCGATAAAATTTAAAGCGCCTACATCCGCCAGAGAGCGCAATTCCTGCTTTCGAATGGAAGGCACGCGCAATTTCAGATCGTCGATCGACGCGAATGCGCGGAAAGCTCTTTCGCGCGCGATGCTCTCGCCCGTCTCCGCTCGCAGGCCTTTGACATAACGCAAACCCATCCGGACGCTGAAGCCTTTGTCGCGGCGCTCGAGCTTGCAGAGCCAGTCCGAACAGGTGACGTCAATCGGCGTAATCCGCAAACCGTGGCGCTGCGCATCCTTCACCAGAGTGGCCGGCTGGTAAAAACCCATCGGCTGGTTATTCAGCATCGCCGCAGTGAATGCCGCGAGGTAATGGCATTTCAAATACGCGCTGGCGTAAGCGATCAGCGCGAAGCTGGCGGCGTGGGATTCGGGAAAACCGTACAGTGCGAACGAGGTGATCGAGGTAATGATTTTTTGCTGCGCGCCCGGTGGAATCCCGTTCCGGTTCATGCCTGCACGCAATTTCAATTCGACGTCTTTCATTCTTTTTTCGGAGCGCTTGAATCCAAACGCGCGGCGCAGGTCTTCGGCTTCGCCGCCGCTGAATCCAGCCGCGATCATGGCCATGCGCAGCAACTGTTCCTGAAACAGCGGCACGCCGAGCGTCCTCTCCAATACTTTATCGAGGGATGGATGAAGGCTCTCGATCGGCTCGCGTCCCTGCCTTCGTTTCAGATACGGGTTCACCATTTTCCCGACGATCGGGCCAGGGCGGATGATGGCGACCTGCACGACGATGTCGTAAAACTTCTTGGGCTGCAGGCGTGGCAGGCACGCCATCTGCGCGCGGCTTTCGATCTGGAACATTCCTACCGTGTCCGCTTTCTGCAGCGTTTTATAAACCTTGGGATCGTTTTCCGGCAGCTTTCCGAGATCGATCTCCTCGCCGTAATCGTCGCGAATAATCTTCAGCGAATCTTCGAGCACGGCCATCATCCCCAGGCCAAGCAGATCGATTTTCACCATGCCCATGTCCGCGCAGTCTTCTTTATCCCACTGCACTACCACGCGGCCGGGCATGGTGGCCGGTTCGAGCGGAACCACGGAATCGAGCTGGCCCTGGCAGACCACCATGCCGCCGGAATGCTGGCCGAGATGGCGCGGCAGGTCCTGAAATTTCAGGCACAACTCGAAAAATTTGCGGATCTGCGGGTGATGCATGTCCAGGCCGGCATCGCGGAATTGCCGGTCGAGCGTGTCTTTCGCATCTTTGTATTCCCAGGCGTTCACCAGGCTGGTAAGGCGATTGAGCGTTTCCGGATCGAACGAAAGCGCCTTCCCGATTTCGCGCGCCGCCGAACGGCCGCGGTAGGTGATCACATTGGCCGTCATGGCCGCGCCCAATTTTCCGTAGCGCTCGTACACGTACTGAATGGCGCGTTCGCGTTGATCGCCGCTGGGAAGATCGAGATCGATGTCCGGCCATTTCGCCGCGCTCTCTGGAAAGAAAGCGCTCAAACAGCAGATCCATTCCTACAGGATCCACGGCCGTGATGCCCAGCGCGTAGCAAACCGCGCTATTCGCCGCCGAGCCGCGCCCCTGCACCAGAATGTTGCGCTCCCCGCAGAAGCGGACCATGTCCCAGACGATCAGGAAATATCCTTCGAGCTTCAGCTCTTCGATCATCTTCAGTTCGCGTTCCAGTTGCAGGCGGGCTTTTTCGTTATTCGCGCCGTAACGGCGGTACATCCCTTCCATGGTCCGTTCGCGCAGGAATTTCGCTTGTGAGCTGCCCTCGGGCACGGGATATTTCGGAAATTCGTAACCGAGATCGCTCAATATGAATTCCAGGCGCGAAGAAAGAACCTCGCGTATTGGCGATGGCTTCGGGAAGATCGGAAAAAAGCCGCGCCATTTCCGCGGCGGATTTCAGGTGGCGTTCGGAGTTGCGGGCGAGCAAGCCGGCCCGCCGTGGCCAGCGTGCGGTGATGGCGCAGGCAGGTAAACACGTCCAGAACTTCGCGCTGCTCTTCCGTCGCGTGGCTCACGCCATTGGTGGCCAGCAGCGGCAGGCCAAGTTTGCGCGCGATTTCCACCGCGGCTTGATTCCGTGTTTCTTCGGCGCGCGAAAGATGCCGCTGCAGCTCGACGTAAACATTGTCTTTGCCAAACACTTCGCAAAGCTGGCGGACACAGGCAATACCGTTCTCGATTCCGCCATTCCGCAACGCGTAAGCGAGCGGGCCTTCCTCTCCGCCCGTGATGCAAATCAGGCCTTCGGATTTCTCCGCCACTTCCGCAGGCGTGATGTGGCCTTCGCCTTTGGGGGCGCGAAGCTTCATTTGAGTCACGAGGCGGCACAGATTCTGGTAACCCGCGCGTGATGCGACCAGCAACGGATAGCGCCAGCCGTCTTCGCATGTGATTTCCGCGCCGATGTGTGCCCGAACTGTCTGTTTTTTGCCAGCGAGATGAAATCGCGGAGCGCCGTACACCCCGTCGCGATCAAGCAGCGCCATCGCGCCCATTTCGTGGCTGTGAGCGCCATCGATCAGATCCTCGGGCAACGCCGAGCCTTCCAGAAAACTGAACGCCGACCGCGCATGAAGCTCGACGTACATCAGTCGTACACCCCGCGAACCGACCAGCTTCGCGAAACCGCGTCGAAGTAGAAGCAGTAGAGGCCGGCTTGCAACACGGCGCTGCCTGCTTTGTCCGGCGATGCCGTGTGCGTGGGATCGAAACGAATATCGAGATCCCATTCGTCGTGGCGCCACGCATCCTCACGCCACCAATCACCCGAAGTGCGCCACGGCCCCGAGGCCGACATTACGAAACCACGCAGGCCGCGAAAGAACACGCGAGCAGGAATGCTGCTGCGGAGTTCCACATGCGCTTGCAAGGGCGGGCGAAAAACGCGAAATGCGGCGGTGGAAGAGCGCTCGAACGATTCCCCGCCCCGCATCGCGCGATGTATTTCTTCGGTTTTGGATTTACGCGCGAAACGTGCGCGATGATTTGCAGGCGGCGCGAAGCGGATCATGCGAAAAGCGCCGGGGCGATGCGTATCCACCGGTTCGACCGAGCCCACATTCCCCTCGCCCACAAGTTTGGAAAGCCGCGCCAACGACCAGTTCCAGTTTTTCGGGATCGGGCGAACTCGGAACGAACAATCCGGACTGTGAAAATCGCGGCCGTGCCGCATCGGCGGACAAAATGATTTTCACGATCGAACCCGGCGGCGCGTCTGACTGCAATTGCAGGCGCATCAATTTCAAAAGCAGCTTGGAATCGCGCATCGCCACCGGCAGCGTGAGCGTCTTGCGGTAGATTTTTTCGGTTGTTTTCCCCACATGCGGCGCCACAACGCCGGGAACGGCTTCCTGCTCGAACAGATCACCCAGATCGAACCGCAAATGAATCGCGGCGGCGGCCAGCGATCGCGCCGCAAGACGCGCACACAGCTGGTCGAGCAAACGCCCCAGCAAGAACGACAGCGGCTCCAGATCCTCCACCGCTTCGTCGAGCTCCATTTCTTCTTCGAAAAAGTTTTCCGGCTCGGCCAGCACAAGCGAACGAACGCTCGCCCCGCGCGCATATTGGTGCAGGCGAATGCCTTCCTGGCCCAACCGTTCGGAAAGTTGCAATGCGGGCAACGCGGCGAGCGCCGCACAGTTGCGGACGCCCCAACGTTCCAGCGTTTCGCAAGCATCGAGAGAGGGAGAAAGAACTTCCACGGGCAACGTGCCGAGGCGCTTCGCTTCTTCGCCCGCGCCGATCACGGTGATGCCCGGAAATCCGCGCGCGGCGTGAATCGCTACGTCGAGATTGGCGGAGACGGCGATCTGCACCACCAGTCCCAGCGCCGATGCGCGGCCAGCCATCTCATCCGCAATCTTCTTCTGCGAACCAAACAGCGCTTCCAGGCCGGAAAGATCCACCACGATTTCGTGCGGCGCATGATCCTCGATCCGCGGAGAAATCGACCAGCCCAGATCGAGCAGCGCCGCATGAGCCGCTTTTTCGCGGGCACGCGAACGGCTGTGAATTTCGATTCCGGAAAATTGCTCGGCCTGCGATTTCGACATGCCCACCTGAATTCCCGCATCGAGCGCCGCGGCACTGGCGGCCACGACTTTCACCAGCGGCGGCACGCCATCCACCAACACAATCGCGCTCTCGCGCAGACGCGCGTGCGTCCGGGTGACGGCTTGCACCCAAAAATCGGGGATATGAATCGAAGCGAAAGCCATAAGCGCGTAGTTTCCAGTTCCCTCTCCAGCGATGGCAGGCGATATCCGTCATTTCAGGCGCAGCACCGCGAGCGCATCGCTCCGGGAATCCCAATTCGTTTTTGCGCGGAATACGGCTTCTCCTGCCGGGCTATCCACGCGGAAGGATGCTCGCCCGGAACCAACCGCCGCGCGCTGCACGCGGGAACGCAGCAATTCCGTGTGCGCACCCAGGCTATCGAGCAGCAACCCCACCGAAAGCGGCGCGACATTCGCGGGCGCGAAGCTCGCCGTTTTTTTCCAAACGGCGGGACGCACATCCATCCGCAGCACCAGCGAAGCGCAGGTTTTCGCATTCGATTCCTGATCGAGCAGCACCAAAATCGTGGGCGAATCTTCCACCGCGCGCCGGAAGCGGAACCAGGAATCGAGCGGAACCTGCCGGACCAGGCGCGGCGCAATGTCCGTAAGATCCATCGCCACGAAACCGAAGCCGCCGCTCTGGAGCAGCAGGTCCGCGGAGCGCAGCGCCTGATCGATATTTTTGCAGCGCACCCACAAGATTTTTTTCAGATCGACGCCCGCGGCTTCGGCGGAGTGCGGGTCGAAAGCGTCGCAGCCGTCGATCAGAGCGCACGATTCGCCGTCGGCGGTTCGCGCGGCAAGCGCGGCCAGCAGCAAACTGGTGCGCCCCGAACAAGGCGGGCCGAAAATTTCAGTCAGCGCGCCGCGCGGCAGGCCTCCGGTGAGCGCGTCGATTTCCGGAATGCCGGTGGGAACGGTGGGTACTGCATTGCGATCGCGATAGTTAAAGGGAGCGGCGACGCGGCCGGCGAGAGCGGTTTCGAGATTCGAGCGAAGCGCTGCAAAGTTGGCGGACATGAAGATCTCGAGGCGGAAAAGGCGTCCTTCCACTTTCGCTTTTTCTTCGCCTACAAAATTTTCGCCTATCTATTGAGCGTTGTCAATCACTCATAACTTTCTTATGAAAAAACGAACAACGCGTAATTCCTCGAAGGAGACCGCAGCGACTTGGACCGAGATCCAATGCAAAACATCAAAACGAAGTGAAAAATAATTCGATACAAAAACCACACGACAGTTCCCTGCTGAACAAAGCTCAGCACGGTTCATCCTCGAAAACATTCATCGCAAGTTGTCTGCTCGCTGTGTGCTACGCCGCCGCGCTCATGGCCCTTCCACTCGCAGCCCAAAACAGCTCGACCGCTTCCGGCCAAGCGGCGGCGCAAAATTCGTCCAACGTGAAAACCGGAATGAAAAATGTGGAGTTTCATCTCACCGACGATATCGCAGTGCACATCGTCGCGTTGAATGGAAAGCTCACACCACTAAAAGGCGATCTGCCCGTGTTCGACGATAAGCAGTCTTTCGCGTTGGACGTCGATTCGGCGACGATCCTCGTAAGCCCTAAGGATTTGACGAACGATTTGAATGATTATGTGTTCGCAAGCGCCGGCGCGCCGTTGAAAAAACTCACCGTCGAACTCAAAGGCGAGCAGCTCGCCGTGAAAGGACTTCTGGTCAGCAAGGGCGGAGTTCCGTTTGAGAGCGACGGGACCGTCTCGGCCACACCCGATGGAAAAATCCGGGTCCACACCACGAAAGTGAAAGCGCTGAAGCTGGAAGTAAAAGGGCTGATGGATTTGCTGGGCCTGGACACGCAGAAGCTCATCGACACGCAGAAAGTTCCGGGCGTTTCCGCTGACAAAGACGACCTAATCCTCGATCCCGAACATATTCTGCCGCCCCCGGCGATGCGCGGTCACCTGACGGGCATCCGCATTGAGAATGGCGCGATCGCGATGGCATTTGGGCCACCGTCTTCGGAACAGAGACAGGAAGGAATCTCCACAACGTGCGGCGGACGAAATTACATTGAGTTTCGCGGCGGTTCAATTCGATTCGGGAAACTCACGATGGCCGGTGCGGATCTGGAGCTTATCGACACGACGCCGAACGATCCGTTCGACTTCGCCATGGACCATTATCAGGATGAACTTGTGGCGGGCTACATCAAGGCCACGAAATCGGGCGGCATGTGCGCGTACATGCAGGACTACAACAAGCTCCCGCACGCATCGTCGCGCAAACGCGCCGCTGCAAAACCTGCAGCACCGGCCAGCACTAATTAACGATCAGCTTTAGATAGTTCGGATACGTTTGCGTCTGTCCGTTGTACGTGGTGGTGAGCGTCAACTGGTACGTTCCCGCCGGCGTCGCTCCGTTCGGACCTTTCGCCAGGCCGCCGCCGCACGCGGCTGCGCCGAAGACGATGAGAAGGACCATCGCGAAAGCCAGCGTGAGCCGGCGATCGCGACGCGACAGCCACACCGCAACCCCCATCAACAACGAGAGCAGCGCGAGCAACATTGGCCCCATGCGATTGCCAAAGCCCGCCGGCGCCGAATGCGGCGCCGTTGGTGGTTGTGCCCTGGCAATAGGTCTGCACGCCGAACGCGACTTCGGTGGTGCCGCCGGGCGTGAGCGTCACGGTGCTCGGAATCACGGAGCACGTGAGTGTGGGCGACGACGGTATGCAACCGAGGGTGACCGTGCCGGTGAGGCCGGGCGCTGCCGTGAGAATCAGGCCGAAGTAAGCCGTGCCTCCGGGAACCGATGTGGCGGTGGATGAGCCGCCGGACGGGATCGTCACGACGACAGGCGAAGTAATCGCAGTTCCGGTCAGCGCTACGGTTTGCGGGCTGCCGGTGGCGTTGTCGGCGATGGTCAGCGTTGCGGTGCGAGCGCCGGCGGCGGCGGGAGTGAACGTGACAGCCACAGTGCAAGTCGCTCCGGCCGCAAGCATCCCCATCACTTTACAGGTACCGGTGCCGAGCGCGTAGTCGCCGCTGTTCGCGCCAGTAATGCTGAAGCCGGTGAACTGCACGACGCTGGTTCCGGTATTGGTCACCGTGGCGGACATCGGCGAGCTGGTTGTCTGCACGGTTTGCGACGGGAACGTGAGCGTCGTAGGAGTGACGGTCAGGGTTGGCGTTGTCGCCGCGCCGGTGCCAGACAGTGCAACCGCCTGCGGGCTGCCGGTGGCGTTATCCGCGATGCTGACGCTTGCGGTACGAGCGCCGCCAGCGGTCGGTTTGAATGTGACACTGATCGCGCAATTTGCATTCGCTGCCAGGCTTGCCGGGCAAGTATTCGTCTGGGAGAAATCGCCCGCGTTCGCGCCAGTCAAGCTCACGCCAGTGATCGTCAGTGTGGCGTTGCCGGTGTTCGTCAGCGTAACGGACTGCGGCGCGCTCGGCGTTCCCACATTTTGCGACGCGAAGGTGAGCGCTGTCGGCGCGAGCGTTACGACCGGAGCATTCGTCGCTGATCCTGTTCCGGTGAGCGGCACGGACTGCGGGCTGCCGGTAGCGTTGTCCGTAATGCTTATGTTCGCTGTGCGCGCACCAGTCGCGGAGGGCCTGAATGTGATGCCGATCGTGCATTTCGCATTCACCGCAATCGGTGATGCGCAATTGTCCGATTCGGTGAAGTCGGCGGCATTCGTGCCCTGCACCGCGATCGATGTGAGGGTGAGAGCCACGTTGCCGCTGTTGGTCAGCGTCACGGTTTGTTGAGCGCTCGTAGTATTCAACGGCTGCGATGGGAACGTGAGGGTAGTGGGATTCAAAGTGACAGCCGCGCCTTGCGCAATACCTGTTCCGGTGAGCGTGATCGCGGCAGTGCCATTCTTCGGATCGCTGGTGACGATATCCAGCGTGCCGGTTACGAGGCCGGTAGCCGAAGGCTCGAAATTGATGGATACCGTGCAGCTCGATCCCGCCGCGGGAGCAGGCACCAGGCTGGTGGGGCAATCTCCGCTGAGCACGGCAAAGACATTTTCAGGCGTATCGCTGATGTTCGCCAGAGCGAGCGGCGTGGTACCGGTGTTGGTGATCGTCACGGTCTGGGTGGCGCTGATCGTGCCGACGGGAACGTTGCCAAAGGCGATGGTGCTGCCGATGGCGGGAGTCAGTGTAACCGTGCCGCCGGTGGCCACTCCGGTGCCGCTGAGCGCGACCATTTGCGTCGCTGGAGTTGCGTTGTCTGTAAACGTCAACGTCGCCGAGAAGGAATTCACCGATGGCGGATTAAATTTCACGAGGATCGTGCAATTTTCCTGCGCCGGAACTGTGATGGTGCCGTCGCCTTCGCAAGTGCCGCCGGAAATATTGAAGTTCGTGGCGTTGGTGCCGCTGATGGCGACCGAGGTGAGCAAGAGATTCGCGGTTCCTGTGTTGGTCAGCGTCACGGTTTGCGCGGCGCTATAGCTATTGATCGGCTGGCTCGCAAACGTGAGGCTGGTTGGCGAGAGGTTTGCCACCGGGCCTGTAGCCGAGCTCGCATTGTAAAGCTCGGCGCTGGCGAGGATCGTGTAGTTGGTGTTGTTTCCGTTGAATCCGCCTTCGGTAAGAACGGCGCCGGAATTGAGCAGTGTTGCGGTCTGGTATCCGCGCCCGAAGTTCAGGCTGGCGGCGAAGGAAAATGTTTTCGTCGCCGGATTGTAAATCTCGACGCTGGAGAGTGCCTGGAATTCGCCGACCGACGGATCGCTGGAATTTCCGCCGCCAGCGAGCAGGACAGTGCCGTTCGTCAGAAGGGTGGCGGTGTGATACGCACGAGGAACAGAGAGAGTAGCCGTGAGGGGCGTGATCGAATTGCCAGCCGGATCGTAAATGTCGGCCGAGCCGGTCACCGTGAGCGTTCCAGTCGTGGAGATTCCGCCCCCGGCGAGCAGCACGGTTCCATCCTGCAATAGTGTGGCGGTGTGCGCTTCGCGGGGCGAACTCATCGTCCCTGGCACGGCCGTAAACGTTCCCGCCGTCGGGTTGTAAATCTCGGCTGTGTCGAGATACGTGCCGGTGCTGGATCTTCCTCCCGCGATCAGAACCATTCCGTTGTTCAGCAGCGTAGCAGTGTGGTTGAAACGCGGGGCGGTCATGCTGCCAGTGGCCGTGAAAGTCGCAGTCGCCGGATTGTAAAGTTCGGCTGTTGCCGTGACCGTTGCCGCACCGGAGGTGGAGCGCCCACCCGCGATGAGGACCTGGCCGTTCGGGAGTACGGTCGCAGTATGATCCACGCGCGGCGTTGTCATGTTGCCTTGCGATTGCGGTAAAGCTGCCACCGGTTGGACTGTAGAGTTCAGCTGTCGCCACAGCGACGCTGGCGGAAAAACCACCGGCCAGCAAAACATCACCCGAGTCGGTTCCCGCCCCGAGGAGCGATGCGGTGAACTGCGCGCGCGGGGTGGTCATGGTTCCGGCGGTGGAAAACGTGCCGGAAGCCGGATCGATAAAGTTCGGCGGATGCGACGGGCGTGAGGGCGACGGAACTCGACCCCATCACACCGCCCGCCACGAAGACTTTTCCGCTGTTGAGCAGCGTCGCGGTATTTTCTGCGCGCGCGCCAGCCATGCTTCCGGTGTTCGTCCAGGTGACGCCGGTAGCGGCATTGATTACGGTCGAGTCCGTCGCGTTTGCGGTGGCTGATCCGCCGCCGGACGCGGAAACGGCATTCACTTGCGGGGAGCTGGCGGCTGCCGCCGACGTTGACCGTCACGGTGATGGCTGGATAGCTTGAGCCGCCGGCCAAGGCGTCTGTACGCGTGCACGTGGGAATCACGGCGCAGGTCCAGCCGGTACCGGCCATGGTGACCAGAGTCAGTCCGGACGGCACAGTGTCGGTGACTGTAACCGTACCGCTCGTAGCGTCGGCACCTGCAGCATTCGAGACTGTCACGGTATAACTCGCGTTTACTTGTCCCTGCGTGAAGTTTCCGGTGTGCGACTTGGTAATGGAAAGCACGGGATTCAAGGCCGCAGTTGTACCCGTGCCGCTGAGATTCGCGGTCTGCGTGCTTCCCGACGTCGGTGCGTTGTCCGTGACGGTCAGAACGCCGGTCAGTGCCCCGGTGGATGTCGGCGAGAATGTAATGAGAATCGTGCAGCTCGCGCCGGTGTTCAGTGTGGTCGTGCAGTTGTTGGTTTGGATGGCGAAATCGCCGGTGATGGCAGCGCCGGAAATCGTGAGCGGTGCGTCGCCGGAGTCGGTGAGCGTCACGGTCTGGGCCGTGCTGGTCGAGCCTTGCGGCTGATTTCCGAACGGAACGGTGGCCGGCGCGAGCGTCGCTCCAGGCGTTAGCGTGACCTTGCGGACACGATTGTTGAACAGGTCGCCCACGTAGAGGTCGCCGGCGTTGGTTACTACCACGCCGGTGGGCGAAGCAAAACTGGCGGAGAGTGCAGCGCCGCCATCGCCCGCGAAGGCAAACTTACCATTGCCCGCGAACGTCTCAATGATTCCCGTGGCCGCATCGACGCGGCGGATGACATTGTTGCCCGAATCCGAAATGAACAGGTTTCCAGCGGCGTTCACCGACACGCGATCCGCGTACGCGATCGTCGCCACTGTGGCTGGGCCGCCGTCGCCGCTGTAACCAGGAGTTCCCGGAGTGCCAGCGATGGTGGTGATGATGTGCGTCGTCCCATCGACTTTGCGAATCACGAAATTGTAATAGTCCGAAATGAACAAATCGCCCGCGGCGTCCACATCCAGGCCGAGAGGGCAATTCAGTGTGGCGCTGGTCGCCGGACCACCGTCACCCGAGAAACCACCGGCTCCGCATCCAGTGGCACCACTGCCGACGACGGTGGAGATATTGCCGTTGGTATCGACCATGCGTACGCGATTGTTGAATGCGTCGAGAATGTAGAGGTTGCCTTTGGCGTCGTAGCCCGCCGCCCAGGGGTAGCTCAACTCGGCGGAAAGTGCGGGGCCGCCGTCACCCGAAAATCCGTAGGTGCCGTTGCCGGCAATCGTGTTGATAATGCCGTTGGTCACTATCCGGACTCGACTGTCATAGGTATCCAGGATGACGAGGTCCCCGGAATTGTCGAAAGCGATCCCGCGCGGTGTCTGGAGCGAGGCGGCGGTGGCTTCACCGCCATCGCCGCACGGATCGACGCCATGCGCGCAGGGAAGGATGCCGCCGGCCACAATGTTGATGTCGCCGCTGGAGTTCACCTCCCGGATCAGATTGTTTTGCGTGTCAGTGATATAGAGGTTGCCATTCGAGTCGAGCTTCGGTGCGCGTGGGAAATGGAGGCTGGCCTGCGTCGCAGGGCCTCCGTCGTAGATCGAGCCGTTTCCGACGATCGTATTCAGCGAGAGATAGCCGCTGCTGTCCGAATTATTGTTGTAGAAGCGGATGCGATTGTTCCAGTAGTCGGTGGTCCACACGTCGCCAGTGGCATCTACCGCAATCTGAAAAGGATTGCTCATCGCCGCCTGAAGCGCAGGGCCGCCGTCTCCGGAAAAGCCCCACGAATAATTTCCGATGATCGTGTTGATGATTCCGTTGGCGTTTACCTTGCGGATTACCGCATTTACGGTGTCGGCGACGTAGAGATTTCCCTGACCATCGAGCGCCACACCGAACGGATACTGCATCGTGGCATCAACGGCCGGACCGCCATCGCCGGAATTCCCGATTTGGCCAGTGCCGACGATCGTCGAGACGATCAGCGTGCTCGCATTGATGTAACGAATGACGTTGTTGTAGGTGTCCGCAACGTAAAGGTTTCCGTTGGTGTCCGATGCGATTCCTTCGGGAGTGTTGAATGTCGCCTGCAGCGCGGTGACGTTGTTGTTGTATCCGTACGTGCCGGCCACGCCGGCGTAAGTGGAAATCACCCCAGAGGTATTGATCTTCCGTATGACGAAGTTCTCGCAATCGACCACGTACATGTTGCCCGCGCCGTCGAATGCGATGCCCTGAGGATTGTTGAATGTCGCTTTTGTCGCGGGGCCGCCATCGCCCGAATAGCCACAAGCGCCATTGCCTGCAACCGTGCTGATGGTTCCAGCGGTTGTAATCTTACGAACCACGCAGTTGCCCGCGTCGGAAAAGTAGAGATTACCGCTCGCATCAAGTGCGCCCATGAAGGGCTGGTTCAACAAAGCCGCGCTTGCAGGGCCGCCGTCGCCCGAGTAGCCCGCGGTGATTGCGCCTGCGTATACAGACATGGTGCTCGGAGCAACGGTTCCCGGCGTGACCTTGTAGATGATGCCCTGGTCTGTGAAGACGAAGAGGTTGCCGCCGCTGTCGCGCACAATTCCATATGGGCCTTCAATTCCGGTGCCGGTCGGGCTGGTGCCGTTGAGAGGATTCCCGCCCGCGACGGTGCTAATGGTGTTTTGCGCCCGCGCGGCGACCGCCAGACACGCGACGAGAATGAACGGCAAGAACGCGCGCTTCATGGACATCCTCCCAAACGGGTCCTTAAATCAGGGCCGTGGAACCAGGGTCCGAGCGCAATTCGCGCTGACTGCTGCACCGCTCGCGGAGGCGAACTCATAGCGAAGACACGAAGCAGAGGGGGCTACGGAAGGATAGTCGCTTCAAATCTGTAGCGCAAGCGCCGCCGCACGCGCTTCACAAAAGGCAGGGACAAAAAAAAAGGCGAGTGATGGATCACTCGCCCTGCGGTAAATTAGCGATGAACTGCCGATTACGCTCGAAGCATCTTACGCGATGAAACAATCGCAAGCGCCAACAATCCGCAACCCACCAACAGCAGGGTCGCCGGTTCGGGAACCGCGGTCGAACTCGTCTCGCCCTGGAAAGTAAAGTCGACGATTGCGCCGCCCTTCCAGAAGTCCAATCCCCAACCGGTAATGCGCGCGTCGTTGAAGGTGTACGTGACGCCATCGCTGATGATGTCGATCGTCTTCAGATCGCCCAACGAACCTCCGACAAACAAAGCGAAGGCGCCTGGCCCGAGTTGAATGTTGGTGTCGAGCTGGTTGTTCGAAACGGAGAACGAATTCAGGGTGAAGTGGCTGTTAACCGCGTCGAGCTGACCACCGTCCGCGGACGCCGTGGGTGCCATCGCGATAAATGCGAGGACTGCCAGCGCCACTACTATGAGTGCCTTTGTCGAAAAACGAATCATTGCCGCTCCTGCCAAACTGGGTAGTCTTCTCCTCAAGCTCTGGGGCTCGAGTGCATCGTTTATAGCCTCTCCATACGCTAGGGTCAAGAGACAAGAGGGGTACTACGAGTAACATTTTAAAGGGGGTTACAGTAAACACTGTAGTTTCGGCGCGCGCGCGAGATATGGAGGTGTCCCCTTCCGATACATCCGGGGGTTCAAACCACTCACGCTTCCCCTAAACGTGGATTGCCGGACACACTACGCCGGACGGGGTCCTGCGATTAAGTCTTCAATTCGGATGGGAAGCTCGCGAACTCGCACGCCGGTAGCGTGGTAAACCGCGGCCGAAATCGCCGGAGCCACTCCCGCAAGTCCGATCTCGCCGACGCCCCGCGCGCCGAATTCGTTCAACACGAGATCGGGATAGTCCAGGAACGTCACGTCAATCTCCGGGCAGTCCGCGCAGGTTGTCATGATGTAGTCGGCGAGATTGGAATTGAGCGCGCGGGCGTTTCGAGCATCGTAGTGAGTCTCTTCAAAAAGGCCCATCCCGATTCCCATCACGATCGCGCCTTCCACCTGATTTCGCGCCGGGCGCGGATTCATGACCTTGCCCACATCGATCACCGAAACCATCCGGCTCACGCGCAGGCGCGCGATGCCGGGATCCCATTCCACTTCGGCGAACTGCGCGCCGTAGGAATGCAGGGAGTATTTATTGGCGTTGGGATCCTGAAAACTGGCCATCGAATCGCCCAGGCCTTCGACGTAGCGGAGGTCGCCTTTTCGAAGCAACTCATCAAACGGAACGCCGGTCGATGATGGATCGGACTTGAGGCGGATTCGACCGCCGCTGAACTCGAGTTCTTTGGGATCGCGTCCCTGGAAGGGCGAGTTCGTGCCATTGACCGCAACATCGAGAAGCTGCTTGGTGGCGTTGTCCGCGGCGTTTGCGATGGACGGAATCACCGTACCGGTGACCCAGGAACCACCGGAAATCGGGCCGGGAGGCAGCGAACTATCGCCGAGAATCACGTGAATCTTATCGATCGGCACTCCAGTCTTGGCGTTCACCACCTGCGCGAAAATAGTGTAGGTGCCGGTGCCGACGTCTTGCGTGGCGCAACTGATTCGCGCCGAGCCATCATCGTTGAGCTGCAAGCTGGTTTTGCAGGGCATGCGCATCGCAATCCACGAAGCGCAGGCCACTCCCCATCCCAAGGTCAAATCTCCTCGCTTCATCGAGCCGACCACCGGATTGCGCTTCGACCAGCCAAATTTCTCCGCGCCCGTGGTGAGGCATTCTTTCAAGTGACGCGAGGAAAACGGGCGGCCGTTGCTTTCGTCGATCTTCGGCTCGTTGAGCAGGCGGAGCTGCACCGGATCCATCTTCAGGGCGATGGCAAGCTCGTCCATTCCCGATTCCAGCGCGTAAAGACCCGGCACCGCGCCCGGTCCGCGCATTGCGGTGGGTGTGCCAACGTTGCGCGTGACCATGTTGCCGCGAATCCGAAGATTCGGCGTGCTGTAAATGTAAGGCGTCGCTTCACCGCAATCTTCCGAGACTTCGTCGAGAATCGACGTGTCGCTCACGTAGTCGTGTTGAAGGCACGTCAACTTGCCGTCCGGCGTGGCGCCTAGCTTGATACGCTGCTGGGTGCGCGGCCGGTGCCCTACGTTTGAAAACATCATGCGCCGCTCGATCACCAGCTTCACGGGGCGATTCAAGTCGCGCGCTCCGGCTGCGGCGAGCACATCGTGGGTCCATGGCCATAGCTTCCCGCCGAAACCCGAGCCCAAGAATTTCATTACGATCTGGACGTCTTCGCGCGGCACTCCGAGCATCTGCGCCATGGCCGACTGGTGGTTCATGATGGATTGCGTGGTTTCGTAAAGCTTGTACTGCTCGCCATCCCACGTCGCCACCGTCGCATGCAACTCGATGGGATTGTGCGTTTCGATCGGTGTCACGTAGGTCTGGTCGATCTTCACGGGCGCGCTCGCGAAACCGGAGTCCACATCGCCGCGCTTGCTGATCTCCTTCATCTTGGCGTTGAAGCCGTCACTCAGATCGAGCGCGACGTTCGGCGCGTCCGGCGTATATTCCACGCGAATGGCGTGCGCTGCCGCGCGCGCTTGCTCGATCGTTTCGGCGAACACCACGGCGACGTACTGCCCGTTGTAATAGATCACCTCGTCTTCAAACGGAGGGCGCGTCTCATCGACGTGCGCGTCGAAGTCGTCCCCGTGCGCGCGATACAGATGCGGAACATGGCCGAAGCGATAAATGCGCAGCACGCCGGGCATGTTTTCCGCGGCCGAAACGTCCATCGATTTGATTTTTCCTTTGCCGATGGGGCTTTGCACGGGAATCGCATGCACCATGTTCGGGAAATTGTGGTCGGAGGTGTACTTCGCTGTGCCCGTAGTCTTCAGCGGGCCGTCGATGCGCGGAACCGTCGTGCCGATCAGATTCGCGGGAGCGGATTGAGCCATGCGTTTGTCCTCGATTTAGGCTTGCGCCGTAGCGGTGGAAAGCGCGCGAACGATGCAGCGCCTGGCCAGCTCGATCTTGTAGCGATTGCCGGATTGGGGTTTCGCATCGCGAAGAGCCGCGTCGGCCGCTGCGTGGAAATGTTCTCGGGTAGCAGTCTTCCCTTCCAGAGCATGTTCGGCTTCGTGCGAGCGCCAGGGCTTGGTGGCCACGCCGCCCAGCGCGACGCGAGCTTTACGGATGGTGCCGCCGTCGAGTTGGACCACGACCGCGGCGGAGGACAGCGCGAACTCATACGATGCGCGATCGCGCAGCTTCAGATAGTGCGACGTCGCTCCGGAAATTGGCGCAGGCAGCGTCACATAGGTGATCAGGTCACCGGGCTTGAGCACGTTCTCGTTCTGCGGAGTGGTTCCCGGAACAAGATAAAAATCGGCCAGCGGAATGTCGCGGTCGCCCGCCGCGCCATTCACGTGTACCACGGCTTCAAGCGCCATCATCGCCACAGCCATGTCCGACGGGTGCGTGGCGATGCAGTGCTCGCTCGTCCCCAGAATCGCGTGGGTGCGATTGAACCCGCCAATGGCTGCGCAACCCGAGCCGGGAGTGCGCTTGTTGCATTCCGTGTAGGCGAGATCGCGGAAATATGGGCAGCGCGTCCGCTGCAGCAGGTTGCCGCCGGTGGTCGCCATGTTGCGAAGCTGCGCCGACGCGCCGGAAAGCAGTGCCTGCGAGAGGACCGCGTAGTCGCGGGTCACGTTCGGGTCGTGCGCCAGGTCCGCATTTCGCACCAGTGCTCCGATGCGCAGCGAACCATCGGGCTGCTTCTCCACCTTCGCGAGGTCCAGGCGGTTAATGTCGATGACTTTTGTAGGCGCCTCGACGTCCAGTTTCATCAAATCGATCAGCGTAGTACCGCCTGCGACGAAGCGAACGTCCGCACCTTGCTGCGCGGTTTGGGAAGAAGCGGCGAGTTGCGCGGCCTGCGCTGGAGTTTCGGCTGTGATGAGTTGAAATTCGATCATCCGTTCCTCCTTCCGTTCCCACGAACTTGTTGCACCGCGGCAACGATGTTCGGATACGCACCGCAGCGGCAGATATTTCCCGCCATCGCTTCCTTCACGTCTTTATCATCGGGGCCCCACGGCTCTTTGGTCATCGCCACGGCGGACATAATCTGGCCCGATGTGCAGTAGCCGCACTGAAAACCGTCGTGCTCCACGAACGCAGCCTGCATCGCGTGCAGATTTCCGGGCTGGCCGATGCCCTCGATCGTAGTGATCTCATCGCCTTGATGCATGGCGGCAAAGGTAAGGCAGGAATTCATGCGGCGGCCGTTGATGTGGACCGTACAAGCGCCGCACTGGCCGTGGTCGCAGCCCTTTTTTGTGCCGGTCAAATCGAGATTCTCGCGCAGGCAATCGAGCAAAGTCACGCGCGGCTCGATGCGGAGCGCGTGTTTCTTGCCGTTAATCGAGAGCGTCACAGTAATTGAGCCCGGCGCTTCGTACGGTGGTTGAGGCTTTTCTTCCACCTCCGCCGGTTCGGCCACAGCGGACGCCGCCGAAAACATCCCAGATGCCGTGACGGCGATTCCTGCCGCTCCCACCGTTGAAAGCAATGAGCGGCGCGTCAATCCCGGTTGCGAATCATGTTCGGAAGTCTGCACTTCGATAACTGGTGTGAACTTGGGAGATTGACTGTCGCTCATGAATTCTCCTCGAATGGGCGCGCAACCTGCGTGCGACGCTATCACTTTACGCTTCCGGAGGGCGGTGATGCGACGAATTTTCGAAGACGAAACTCGTCTCACCGTCGTAGAAGCGCCTGAAGAAGGTACTTCGGAAGTTTGATGACTCGTACGGCGCGAAAGGGCTTCGCTCTTACGATTTCTGCGCGGCGGCGGCCGGAGTGCAGAAGCGATCGAAAGCAGCCGTCAGATCGGCGGCGATCGTGTAAGGGTCGCGGCCCTCAATCTGATTCCTCTCCAGCATGAAGACGATCTTACCTTCGCGCATCAGAGCGACCGACGGCGACGATGGCCGGTAGCCCGTGAAATAGCTTCGGGCGCGCTCCGTGGCGTCGGGATCCTGACCCGCAAACACAGTCGTGAGGACTTCCGGCCGCGCGGCGTTCTTCAACGCCATAGCGATCGCCGGACGTGCCTTTCCCGCAGCACATCCACAAATGGAATTCACCACGACCAGCGTCGGACGCTTTTCGGTTTGCAGCACCGCGTCAACGTCTTGCGGCGTACGCAGTTCGCGGAAGCCGATGTTGGTCAGCTCGGCTCGCATCGGTTGAACGAATTGTTCGGGATACATGGAGTCTCCTCAGTCGCGCATTGCGTGACGACAAGAGAGATTATGCCACGTCTGCGCCCCGCGTGCGATTCGATGCAAATGGCAGGGAACATATTCAGGGCAAGCTGCGTATGAATTCACGATGGCGCTCACCTTGACATTCTACTGGAGCAAGAGTAGCGTCACCTAGAATGACTACCCAAGAGCAGAAAAAACGGCTGGAATTGCTGCAAGGTACGCTGGACTTGCTGATCCTTCGAACGCTTCGCGTCGGCCCAGCCCACGGCCACGCCATCGCACGCGCGATCGAAGTCACTTCAGACAGTGTCCTTCAGGTCGAGCAGGGCTCCCTTTACCCCGCGCTGCACCGGCTGATTAAGCGTGGTTGGATCGACGTCGAAGAGGGTATTTCTGAAAATAACCGGCGGGCAAAGTTCTACCGCCTCACGGCGAAGGGCCGGCGCCAACTGGCGCTGGAGACGAGCAAGTGGGACGCGTTCGCGGCCGCCATTTCCCGGATCTTGCGGCCCGCGAAGCAGGAGGGCGACGGATGAAACGGCGCGACAAGATGATCGAAGAGCTCGATCGCGACATTCGCGAGCACATCGAGCGTGAGACGCAGGACAACATCGAGCGCGGGATGCCGTCGGACGAGGCGCGCTGCGCCGCCATTCGCAAATTCGGCAACGCAACGCGCGTGACCGAAGACACCAGGGAGGTCTGGAAAATGGTCTGGCTCGAGCAATTCCTACAAGACTTGAGATTCGGAGCTCGCATGCTTCGGAAGACTCCCGGGTTCACGTTCGTGGCCGTCCTCACGCTCGCGCTCGGCATCGGCGCGAACACCGTGATGTTCTCGGTGATCAACGGCTTGCTGCTCAAGCCGCTTCCCTTTTACCGGCCCGATCGCATCGTTGCACTCAACGAAACCGAAACTTCGCCCGGCATGTACCCGCTGACCGGCGCGGACTATCTCGACTGGCAAGCGCAGAATTCCACCTTCGCGGCGACCAGCCTGTTTGACTTTGGCGGCAGCATGAACGCGAGCGGCGATGGGAGTGCGGAACCAGCGTCCGCTACCGGCGTGCAAGCGAATTTTTTCGATGTGCTGGGAATCTCACCGCTGCTCGGACGCGCCTTCGATCCCGGCAGCGATGCGGCTGGCAAGAATCACGAGGTCGTGCTTAGCTACGCATTCTGGCAGCGACACTTCGGCGGGCGCCGCGCAGCCGTCGGAGAAACGCTTCAGCTCGACAACGAAAGCTACGCCGTGATCGGCGTGATGCCTCCGCGATTCGATTATCCGGCGGGCACGGATATCTGGACGCCCCTCGATATGTCGCCGAAGAGCCTCACCCCGCGTGGGACGCACCAGTATCCGGCGATCGGCCGGCTGAAAGATGGAGTCACGCCCAAGCAGGCGCAGGCCGATCTCGTCGCCATCGCGGCGCGTCTTGAAAAGCAATTCCCGAATACGAACGACAAAGTCAGCGCCGGCGTGACGCCGTTGAAGCAAGTGCTGGTCGGCGATGCAAGCACGTCTCTCTGGATTCTGCTCGGCGCCGTTTCGTTGGTATTGCTTGTCGCATGCGCAAATGTAGCGAACTTGCTGCTCGCTCGCGCCACTTCGCGTTCGCGCGAAATCGCGATGCGCGCGGCGCTGGGCGCGGGACGTCGCCGTATCATTCAGCAATCGCTCACCGAAAGCCTGCTCCTGTCACTGACCGGCGCGCTGCTGGGCACGATCGCCGCAATCTGGATCATCCAGTTCGCGAGGAATGAATTCGCGGGGCGGCTACCCCAAGCCACCGCGATACAGCTCGACGGATGGGTGTTGGGCTTCACCGCGATCGTGAGCATCCTTGTGGGCGTTATTTTCGGACTGGCGCCAGCTGTCTATGCAGCCCGCGTGAATCTCAACGACGAACTGAAGATCGCCGGCGGAGCGGCCGGCACGTCCGGGAGCCGCCATACGGTGCGGAATTTTCTCGTGGCTGGCGAAATTGCGCTCTCGCTCGCGCTGCTTCTCGGAGCCGGGCTGCTTCTTCGCAGCTTCTCGAATTTGCGACACAGCCAGACGGGGTTCGATTCTAAAAACGTCCTGACCGCGATAATCTCACTCCCCCCGGGCGCGTATAAGAATCTCGATGCACGGCGCGCGTTTTACGATCGGCTTATCGAGCAGCTGAAAGCTCTGCCGGGCGTGGAATCAGCTTCGGTGGCAATTTCAATTCCCCTGCGCGGCGGACGCAACGGGACAGTCACGGTCGATGGCACGATGAGTCCGAGTCTCGAAGCTGAACTCGTCGAGTTCAACAGCGTCACGCCGGAATTCTTCAAGTCTTACGCCATTCCGATCAAGCGCGGCCGGAACTTCACTCCAGAAGACATCAACACGACCGCCGCGATGAACCTGCGCGCCGACGCGCTTACTCCCGAGCAAGCGCAGCATCCTCCCGCGGATATTCAATTCGTCGCGCTCGCTAATGAAACGATGGCGAGGATGTATTGGCCGGGGCAGGACGCGATCGGGAAAGTGGTCCACATGGGCGGCATGAACACCACGATTATCGGCATTGTCGGCGACGTCAAGGAATGGAGCGACCTGCGTCACCGGCCGCTGCCCGAGCTTTACTATCCAGCGACTCTCGTGCTCGACAACGCCGAGCCGATGTACGTCACGGTGAAAGCGCAGATCCCACCGGCGCAACTCGAACGAGCCATCCGCGCCGAAGTCGGCAAACTCGACAGCCGGCTCGCGCTTTTCCATGTGCAGACGATGGACGAAATTGTGGCGCACTCGATGCGCGATACGTCGGTTGAGGCGGCTCTGCTCGCAGGCTTTGCGGCTCTGGCGCTACTGCTTGCAGCGATCGGAATTTACGGCGTGATGTCTTACGTTGTTTCGCAGCGCGAGCACGAGTTCGGTATTCGGATGGCGTTGGGCGCGCCACCGTCCAGCGTGTCTGGGCTCGTGGTCAGGAACGGATTGCGCCTGGCGTTGATCGGAGTCGCGGTGGGCCTGCTGCTCGCGATTGCGATAGCCAAATTAATGACCAGCCTCGTCTTTGGCATCAGCGTCTGGGATCCGGCGACATTCCTCGCGGCGGCCGTAGTGCTGACCAGCGTGGCGATGGTGGCGTGCTACATCCCAGCGCGGCGTGCAACCAGAGTCGATCCGCTCGTGGCGCTGAGGCACGAATAGGTCTCTTCGAGCTTCACGCGGGCGGAAGGAAATCGCGGGAGGTGCACAGACCATGTGGAACCGGCGCAAGAAAATGCTGGCTGCGGTGGAACAAGACATCCGCGAGCACATCGAACGCGAAACCCAAGAAAACATCGGCCGCGGGATGCAGCCGGATGAGGCGCGCTACGCGGCGATCCGGAAATTCGGCAACGTGACACGCGTTTCCGAAGATGTGCGGGAGGTGTGGATCACGCGCTGGCTCGATCAGCTTTTTCAGGATGTCCGCTACGGGTCGCGGCTTCTGCTCAGGAACAAAGCATTCGCGCTAGCCGCCATCATCACGCTCGCCATCGGAATTGGAGCAAATACCGCCATCTTCACCGTCGTATACTCCGTCCTTTTGAAACCGCTGCCCTACCCCGACGCAAACCGGCTCGCGATTATCTGGACTGGACTGGCCGAAGAGCAGCGCGCGCCGGCGTCGAAATATCAAATCCTGCAGATGCGGCAGTCGTCGCATGCATTTGACGAAATCGCGGGCATTTGGATCACGAACGGCAGAGTGCCCGGAGGCGGTGAACCCGAACAAATCAAAGTCGGCATCGTTACGACCAATTTCCTCTCGCTGCTGTGTTCTGAACCGGCGGCTGGGCGATTGTTCCGGGATTCCGATGCCAGGTTCGGCGATTCGGCGATGGCCGTGATCTCCTACGGCTTGTGGCAGCGGCGATTCGGCGGCGATCCTTTGGTTCTCGGCAAGATAATCCGCAACGGCGACGAGGGGGTAACGATCGTCGGCGTCCTTCCGAAGGATTTTCGGCTGATTCTGCCAGCCAGTTCCTCCATGTCCGACAAAATCGACATGTATCTGCCCGTGAGCTTCGCCGAAGCGCCGATAGACGGACCGGGCTACTTGAAAACAATCGCGAGGCTAGCGCCTGGTGTCACCGTCGGTCAGGCGCAGGCCGAACTTGACGGCGTCGCCGAACGACTGCGCGCGACTGTCCCTGATTTCGCAGCTCAGAAAATGACGCTGAGCGTTTATCCGCTGCAGGCCGACGGGGTGCGCGATGTTCGGCGAGCGTTGCTTCTTTTATTCGGAAGCGTCGGGCTTGTGCTGTTGATCGCGTGCGTCAACGTGGCGAATCTGTTGCTCGCCCGCGCGAGTTACCGCACGCGTGAGACTTCGATTCGCGCGACCATTGGCGCAGGGCGAAGCAGACTGATCAGGCAGCTGCTTACAGAGAGCCTCTTGCTCGGATTGATCGGTGGGGCGGCGGCTTTAGGTGTCGCGTGGCTGGCACTCAAAGGACTGGTAGCACTGCGACCCGAATCCTTGTTGCGTCTTGGTACGATCGCGATCAGCCCGCCTGTGTTTGCGTACGCGTTTCTGATTTCGCTCGCGACGGTGATCCTGTTCGGGCTCGCTCCGGCGATCACCGTGAGTCGTGTCGATTTGAGCGGCGCGATGAAGACTGGCGCACAGGCGGCGCCCGGCCGCGGAAAATATTCAAGAGCGGCGCTGGTGGCTACCGAAATCGCTTTGAGCGTGATCCTTCTTGCCGCCACCGGACTGCTGGCGCGAACCTTTGCTGCGCTGTTACGTGTGAACCCGGGCTTCAGCGCTGAGAATGCATTGACATTCACTACGACGCCAGGTGATTACAAGTTTGTCCATGAATTGCGCGCGAAGTTGCAGGAAATTCCCGGCGTCGATGCGGTTTCCGCGAGTTCACACCTCCCTCTCGACGCCAACTACGCCAACTGGTACGACGGCTATTACAAAGAGGGCGCCGAGCCTTCCGAGCAAAACACAAATCTCGCGGACGACCGTTCGATCCTCCCCGGATACTTTGACGCCATCGGCGCAACTTTAGTCGAAGGACGCGACTTCACGGACAGCGACGATGCGGCGCACCAGCACGTGGCGATCATCGACGACGATCTCGCTGCGCACGAGTGGCCCGGCCAGAACGCACTCGGCAAGCGATTGAATATTTCGGATTCACCAAAGGGCTTCTACGAATTCGAGCGCGATTGGGTGGTTGTAGTCGGCGTAGTGAAGCATGTGCAGTATCACTCGCTGACTACGACGGTGAGACCGCAGATTTACGTGCCGTTCCAGCTCGCTCCACGACCGGTGTCGTTCGTCGTCCGGAGTTCAATCCCCCGAACCGCGCTGACGGCTGCGATCCGCGAGAAATTGTCGCAGGTGGATCAATCTGCGCCGATGGCCCGGATCACGACTCTGGGCGAGTTGACCGATCAAGCGCGCGCGCAGAGCCGGTTTGTCGCGTTCTTAAGTGCGGCATTGGCCATCGCGGCGCTGCTGCTGGCGTGCGTAGGAATTGCGGGAGTGGCGTCATTCAACGTGGCGCAGCGAACCAACGAAATTGGCCTGAGGATGGCGCTGGGTGCCAGCACTCGCGACGTGCTTCGGATGATCTTCGCGCAGAACCTCGGATCGGTCGCGGCAGGGTTGGTATTTGGAGTAGCGTTGTCGCTCGCGCTCGCGCCGCTGCTGCAGTCGCTGCTGTTTGGCGTGAAGCCGCACGATCCGGATGCATTCGCGTGTGTCTCGGTGGTGGTGATGGCTACCGCCGCGCTCGCGTGCTTCCTGCCCGCACGCCGCGCAACCCGCGTCGATCCAATGGTCGCGCTCCGCCACGAATAAGCAGCGCCCAGGAGTGGCACCCGCGTAGCGATCATGGCAGCGAGTACGCTTGCGCAGCGCGCTCCGCTACTGGACCGACACTCCAATCATTAGTACGGGCGTCGGCGTCACGCCCGATATCGGAATCGTGACTGTAACGCCATAGTTGCCAACTGGGGTTCCGGAACCGCCCCCTCCTCCTCCGCCGCCTCCGCCGCCACCACCGCATGACGTGAAAGTGAGAAGGACCGCGATAGTCAAAACGGCGAGAGTTGTAATTCGGTAGCGACCCAGCTTCGCGTATGTCCAGACGAAGCCTAGGACCAACGCGGAGAGCAGCGAAACGACCGCCACAGGTAACGGCCGGAACCAGTTCCGCCGTACGTAAATCGAAACAGGCGTTTCGGATCCTGACGAGGTTTGGATCGTCATGGTTGACGACGCTGTAGCGCTGCTACTACTTAAGGTCACCGACGAGGGACTAAAACTGCACGAAGAATATAACGGCAGCCCCGAACATGCCGTCGGCGGTAGAGCGATTGTTCCCGAATATCCGTCGGTTCCGGTGAAGGTGAAGGTGACAGAGCCGGAACCGCCCGGTTTGCCGATTGTGATATCCGCCGTGTTCCCGGAAACACTGACGCTCGGTGAAGCGCTCACCACTTCCTGCGTCATGCCGTGCGACTGCGTGTAATTCGCATCACCGCTGTAACTGGCAAAGACGTATTGAGTTCCGGCAGGAATCGCGGTCGTGCTGAGCGTCGCAGTCCCGTTCGTCAGCGTGACCGCCGTGCCGAGCTGCTGGTTGATCGTGGTTGTCGGACTGGCATAGAACTGCACTGTTCCGGTCGGTCCCGGAACGCCCGAGGACGACCCGGCCACGGTTGCCGTCAGTGTCACGCTGACACCGCTTGAAATCGAAGCGTTCGAAGTACTGATGGTTGTCGTCGAGCCCAGCAGATTCACCGTGACAGTGACCGACTCCTGTGAGTAGGCGTAATTGGCGTCGCCACTGTATTGCGCAAAAATCGTGTCGGAACCGCCCGGAAGCTGGGTGGTTGTAAGTTGAGCCTTTCCGTTCGCGACTGCCACTGATCCAAGCACGCCGTCGTATTGGAATTGAACGTTGCCCGTGGGAGCTGGTCCGCCCGATTGCGAAGGCACAACCGTATAGGTGAGCGTTACGCTGGCTCCGTGCTGAATCGTGGAGCTAGAAGCGGTGAGCGTGCTGCCGTTGGTCGAAATCAGATTGTCGATGGCCACTGAATTCGATGGCCCCGAAGCTGCATAGTTAGAATCGCCGTTGAATTGTGCAGTGATCGTGTGATTTCCGGCAGCTAGAGCAGAGGTGGAGAGCGTCGCGATTACCAATGGTCCTGAAACACCGGGCGTCGCGGTCTGGTAAGTCACGGTCCCAGAGATCGGCGTCGCGCCATCCAGGAATTGAACGTTGTCGGCTGGAAAGTCGGAACTCGGAGCATTGCCCGGAAGTTCAACAGCCGCGTTGATCGAAGCGGTCAAAGTGACCGGGCTGCCAACCGTAGTATCCGGACCGTTACCTGAGAGCGCGATGCTCGTCGCGGCTTTATTCACCGTGATATTCGCGGTCGTGGAGCTTGCGTTATAGCTCTTGTCGCCGCCATACGAAACCGCAATGCTGTGCTGACCGGCCGTGAGAAAAATCGCCTGATCTTCCGCATATCCTTCGGTATTCAGCGGAAACGTTCCGCCGTCGAGCGTACTCGTCGTGCCGTTGTACGTATCCTTCTGTGTCAGCGAGCCGGTTGGGCAACCGTACTGTGCGACATCGCTGATTGCGCACAGGTTTCCGCTCGAGTTCGTTACGTCAGTGCGCAGCAGGTAAAAACCCGAACCGAAAGTGAAGCTCGTCGCGTTTGGGTTCAGAATCTGCCCGGTAGTGGGATTGAAGGTGATCAAGGCTGTCTGCGTTTTACTCGCTTCCGGATTTACTGTAATCGTAACGGGAGAAGAATCGGCCGGAGCGAACGTGCCGTCGCCGGAATAATGAGCCGTCACACTGTACGAGGTGCCGCCCGGCAGAAAGTCCGTCGTTGTTCCCGTGGGAAGCGAACCGTTTGTGAGCGCCAGCGTCTGCTGTGGAATCTGCTCGCCGCTCGGAGTCGAACCGTTGTTCGCGACCAGCACAATCGTGCCGGTAGGCGTGCCCGCGCCGGTTTGGGGCACAACACTCGCAGCCACGGCGATCGGCTGGCCGTGAGTGATCGTCGCTGGGGGACCGAGTGTAAACGATGAAAACTTCGACGCCGTGAACTTGCCTGCGTAGGTGCTCCACTGATTCACAAGATTCGTGACGTTCACCGACCCCAGGCCCGTCGCCTGATCGTAGCCGGAACCTGTCGCATAGCCGGAGAGTACGCCGTACGCGTCGCCATTCGTTTTTGTAGTGCAGTTCGGGCTGCCTGTGGCGCAGGGCATGGCGATCGTGGAGCCGGACGGGATGTCATAAAAGATACAATTGTTCGTCCCAGTTGAGGGCACGGAGGTAGAGCTGCAACTATTCGAAGCCGTGTTCGCGATCTTGTAGAAAACGTAGTTCGCGTTTCCCTGCCGTTCGCCGGTTTTCTGATTGACCAGCGCCATCACTCCAGCGAACGCGGGCGACGAGACTGAGGTGCCTCCATAACCCTGAAAATTTCCGGTGAGGCTGCACGCGTCCGGCGCAGCATCCGACTGGCAAATCACGTAGAACGTGTTGTTGAATCCGTTGCTCGCAAAAAGCGAAACGTCGGGCACATCGCGCTTGCCGTCGGTCGGAACGCCCGGCGCCACTTGCCAGGTAGGCTTGGCGTAACCGCCCGCGCAAGTACTGGGGCCTGACCCGGTGGGCGTTGTGCAATTGCTTGCGCCGCCGCTCCCCCCCGCGACTGCGAGAAATCCGCTTTGCTGCAGCTCCGAGTTGTTGCAGCTCTGTTCCGCCGAACTTGTCCCCGCATAGGTGAAGATCTCGGCGTTCGTGCACGTATCGTTCCAGGTCTCTTCCGGGATGTATCCGTTCGCATTCGCGAAATTCGAGTTGTTGCTCGCGCTCCAATAGGTCGCCGTGGTGGTCAAATCGTTGAAATCGGTGCCGCCTACGGCGACGTTGTAGGGCGTTGAACCGAAACCGTTCACCGCGAGCCCATTCTGAGCGAAATAAGCGTCACTGTCGCAAACCGCGGAGCCCTGATCCCCCGACGAAATGAAAACTGTAATCCCCTGTGCCGAAGCTTGCTGCCACAGTGTGTTGTAGAAAGTATTCCCGGAGGTGCCGATGAAAAGTTCGCAAATGCCGTAGCTCTCGCTCATTACTCCAGCGAGATTGTTATCGACGATGTATTCGTCGGAAAGGTCCACGCCGAGCGTGGCTTCGGTGGCTTCCGATTCCACGAAATCGATGGTCGCGCCCTTGGCGACGGCGCTGGACCACTGCGTATCGATATCCGCTTCGGGTTCGTCGCCCTGAAAACCGGGATCGGGGCCGTTCACGATGATGTTGAGTTTGCCTTTGGGCGTGGCCACGCCGAACATATTCCAAAAGCTCACCCAGTCCGCGGGATTAATGTCCGTCTCGCCGGAGATTGCGATGATCTGCCCCGTTCCGTCGATCGGCGACGACGCGTTCCAGAGTGGAGCGACGTTGTAGATTGTCGCGAGGTCGTACGGCCCCAGCAGCTCGCACGGGCCGCCCAGGATTCCGCAACCGGTTCCGTCCTGAAATTGCGGAATCGGTAGCTTTCCCGTCGGAACAATCTGTCCCGTGTCCGCGTTGCGGTGAAATGTTCCCGCGGAGTTATTCAAGGCCTTCGCCGGAAAATTGTGCAGCGAACGCACTCCGGCAATCACTGCTGAAAGGTTGGTGGGAATCTGCGGGTCCTGCGAATTGGCCCAATAATCCTTGCCCTGCACCGAATATTTGTGAATCGGCGTGTGAAACGTCTGCTCCACCTGCGAAGCCGTCCCTGTGAACTCGATCAGAATTCCGCCCTTGGCCACGTTGGTGACCTGGAATCCGTGTGAGCCTAGCCAATCTGTGATGGTCTGTATGTCCTGCTGGGCGGGGCCAAACTCGTTGCCGAACTGCTCCGGCGTAAGCCACTGGTGGTAATTCGCAGACGTCTGGTCCTGCTGCTGTTGAAGGAGCTGCTCGAGCGCGGTCTCTCGTTCGGGGCTGCGCTGCAACAGCAATAGCATGCGATGCATCGTCAAGCTGGCCGGTGCCGCACCCTGATCGAACTCCGCACGCGCGTACGGGTGCGTGTTTCCGTGCAGCGTCACGAGGTTGGTTTCGTCAATCGGTAACGCGATGCGGGACTTTGTGTTCGGAGTTTGCGCAGCCGAAGAATAGGCGAAGAAGGCGAACAAAAAGATCAGAAAACCAGGGAAGGCTAGGGGTTTCCGTGGCATGGGGCCTCTCTCTATATGGCGGCTCACTGTTTCGGCGCGCTTACGCTCAAACGAGCAGCCGCCGTCGCAGCTTGAGAAAAAAGGTAGAAACAGTACTCAGCGCCGCCAAGCACTATGGCGACGGTACCTGCTTTCGTCAAGGACGATTTGAGTAAACAGTAGTCGCGCGGAACGCGATTCGGGGGCAATAAGCAGCGAACTCAGGAAATGGAGATAGTTCGCATGCGTCTCGACTCGAAGGAGATAGGTAGATTTTCGCCCAGCGTTCGTCGGCGACCGTTAAGCGAAGGACCAGCAGGCCGACTGGCGGTGCCGGCCGTTTCTTTTAGGAGTATCTCAGCCAGCGCGCCATTTCGATCAGCGACGGCCTTTTGCCGTACATCAGCACTCCGACACGATAAATCTTCGCCGAGAGCCAGATCATCACAATCGTCGTAAGCACGAGCAGCGTAAACGACAGTGCAATCTGCCAGAACGGCGGCGTCTGCAGCGAGATTCGCAGCGACATCAGCACCGGCGCGAAAAATGGAATTTCCGATAGGATCACAGCCATTTTCGACGACGGATCGTTCAGGATCACGCTGTAAATGATCATGCAGAAAACCAGCGGCGCCATTGCCAGCCATTGAAGCTGTTGCGCGTCTTGCTCATTCGAGCACGCCGAACCAACCGCAGCGAACATCGTGGAATAGAGAAAGTAGCCTCCGAAGAAAAACAGGCTGGCGTAAGCGATCAGCGACGGCGGAATGTGAATGCCGCTCAATACCGACTTACCGCCCATACCGACGGCGGCCAGCGCGCCGTAAGAAAATAGAAGCGCCGTGGACGTCATCCAGATCGCAAACTGCGTGAATGCGGCGCACGCCACACCGAGAATTTTCCCGGCGAGCAATTCGAACGGTCGCACCGCCGAGATCAAAACCTCCATCGTGCGCGTGGTCTTTTCTTCGATCACCGAGCGCATGGTGATGATCCCGTACATCAACAGCGAGGTGTACAGCAAAATAACCAGCGCGATCGCGATTCCCAGGCTTTGGCCCTTCTCTTCGGCTTCGCCGCGTTCGCTCACTTTGAGCAGCTTCAAGTCCGCGCCCTTCAACACGGATTTCAAATCGTCGACGTGTATGCCTCGCTGGCTGAGCCGCTCGGTAATCACGGACTGATCCAGCGCGCCCGAAAGCGGGCCAATTTGCGCGAAGTTGTCGGGATTTCGCATGTGCAGCTCGAACGGTTGCGCGTTGTCCGCGGGGATCACCAGGTAAGCGTCGAGCGTGCCCGCGTTGATCTTGTCGCGCAAATCCTTCTGCACGGCGTCCGAATCCGCGGGATGCGAAACAGTCTGCTCGATTATGAATTCCGGTTTGCCGTTTTCCAGCTTGCCGTTCAGCCCCTGCTCGATCGATTCTCCAAGCCCGGCTGAATTATCGATGACCGCAACACGCAGGCTGTTTTCGGATTTATGGTTGACCAGAAAAATGACGAGCAGGCAGAACGCAAGGCCTAGCAGGGGCACGGCGAGCGTCCCGATCACAAATCCCTTGGTTTTCACGCGGGTCAGGTATTCGCGCTTTACGATTAGACCGAGTTTACGCACGGGTGGTCCTCTCGATGAAAATCTCGTTCAGCGACGGCTCCATCAGCTCAAACCGCGTGATGTTCGCATTGGACTGAACGGCGGCGCGCAAAACTTCCTGCGGATCGGCGCCGGGTTTCAGCTTGGCCTCCACGCCGTTGCCAAGGCGCGTCAGCTTTTCAATTAGCGGAGACTGCAGGAATCCGTCCGGCCCGGTGAATTCGATGTGAAGCGTGTTTTTGCCGTAGGAGTGTTTAATCGCCCGAATGTCGCCGTCCAGAACGTTCTGGCCTTTGTTGATCAGGCAAATCGAATCGCACATCCGTTCGATCTGCTCCATCCGGTGGCTCGAGAGCACGATCGTGGAGCCTTTGCCACGCATCTCGAGCATGATCTCTTCCACCGTGGCGGAATTCACCGGATCGAGGCCGGAGAACGGCTCGTCCAAAATCACGATCGGCGGCTCGTGAATCACGGAAGTGATGAACTGGACCTTCTGCTGCATGCCCTTGGAAAGATCGACCAGTTTTTTCGTCTTCCACTCGCCGAGGCCGAGCTTATCGAGCCATTGGTCCGCGCGCCGTCCAGCCTCCGCCTCCGTCAGCCCATGCAGCGCCGCGAGAAAAACGATAATGTCGCGAACTTTCATCCGCGGATAAAGTCCGCGTTCCTCGGGCAAGTATCCGATCAAGTCACGAGTATCGTCGCTGACGGGCTTGTCCAAAACTTTAATCTCGCCCTCGTCTGCCACCAGAATGTGCATGATCATGCGGATCGTGGTGGTTTTGCCCGCGCCGTTCGGGCCCAGCAATCCGAGGATCGCGCCCTGCTTCACGCGGAGGCTCACATCGTTAACCGCGTTTACGGAATCGTAGGATTTGGTGACGTGTTCGAGTGTAATGGCGTCCATAATTTGGTTTGTGCGGTCGAAATCTACTACGCACGCGCGGCGGGAATGTTACACGATTCTCTGCGTTCGCGGATGAACGTCGGCGCGGTTTTACATCACAAAATTCGTGGTTTCTCGCACCGGACGGCAGGCGGCGGGAGCGGCCCACCTAAAACTTAGAGCCAACCCCGGTCGCGATACAGCTGGGTGCCCAAGTCAACGGCCCGGCGGACATCTTCCTCAGTCGCAGCACCGGCTTGATTGATGTGGAAGCACGTTTTGCCCTTCAGTCGTTTCCGAAGCGCCGGGGAAATCTTGGATTTGAGCGCCGGCTTCAGGTAGAGCGGCATGAAGTAAAAGCCGACGAACCCTTTCTGAATGACCAGGCTCGCGACTTCCAGGTCCACCGGCCTGCCTCCATACGCGCCGGGAACCGATACCGGCACCGGGACCGTCAGTCGCGTCATCGGTTTGGATTTGCTGCCCGAAACCCAGAGCTTCAGCGGCGGCGAGTACAGCGCGAGGACCTTTTCGAGAGCCTTAAAGGTCTCAGAGAGTGACATCCGCGGAGCGGCTCCGCTGGCTGCGGCCGATTCGCCCTTGGGCCTTGTTCTTCGCGAAATTGTCCCGTCTCTTTTCCTTTTATTGGTAGTCATTGGTCGATGCTAACGCTATTCCCTGCGGCATGTAAGTCGGCGGACGCGTTCGAGTAAACGGCTGGAACATTTCCAGTGAGCCTGCGTACTTGTATGCAGCCATAGATGATACGGGTGTGAGTGGCCCATGACTGGAGAGCGATGCGGATAAAGCGGTGCTCGCTGAGGATTTGGATCGTGCCCGTGCTTTTTCTGGCGCTCGCCGTGCAAGCTCGCGCGCAGGAGCCCAGTCAGCAGTCACACGTCGCCGCTTCTCCGTCGCATTCCGAAGGCGCAGCCCACGTTCCGCATGACGCCGTGAAAGCCGCCGGAGGCGGAAAACGGCTCTCCAGCTTGCGAACCGTTACTCTCGAAGGGTCGGTCGCGGCTGCGGGCGGCGTGGCCGGCGGATCATTCACGCTCGACGTTAAGCTGCCGAACCGTTACTACATGGAGCTGGTCGCCGGCGATCGCAGCGTAATCGAAGCGTACAACGGAAAATCCGCGTGGCGGCAAAACGCCGCGGGTGTAATCGGCACGCTCGTCGGGCCCGAAGGACTTCAGATCGAAGCCGCGGCGCGCTACTACAATTCGCACCTCGTAAATTTCAAACGCAACCGGCTGATTGTCACGTTCATCGGCCCAGCGCAGGTCCGCGGTAAAGACGCCATCGAACTCGAAGTGACTTCGCTCGCTGGACCCAAGCGGCAAGTTTACTTCGACGCTCAGACTCATCTCGTCGTGCAAGAAGCGGCGACGATGGGCGGCGTGGATCAGAAGATCTTCTACGACGACTACAAACCGGTCGATGGTGTTCAGCTACCGCATAAGATCGAACTGCAGCGTGGCATCGATTCATTCCAGATTCAAATCACCCGCGCGGCCGTGAACGAATCGATTGGCGAGCGGGTCTTCGATTTTCCGCGCAAATCGCAGGTCGTGTTGCCGGATTTGAAGGCGCTGTTCGCGGAAGTCCGCGCAAAAGAAGCCGCGAACGAGAAGCTGCGCCAGAAATATGCGGGCACGAAAATCGATAGCGAGACGGACGTCGACAAAAAAGGAAACAGCACCAAGACGGTGGTCACCGAAAGCTCGTTCTTCTATCTCAACGGCTCCGAAGTTGATCGCCTGCTGAAGAAAGAAGGGCAACCGTTGAGCGCCGCGGACCAAAAGGCTGAAGATGATCGCGTCGCGAAGGAAGTCGCGCGTCTGAAAGCGGAAGCCGCAAACAAAAAGCCCGAAGAACCAAAACCGACCGCTTCGAAAGATCAATCCGCGCCTGCGGATTCAAACTCGAGAGACGCCGGGAACGTTGACAGCGACGCCGAGCGCCCCGACGACGACGTGAAAGACAGCGACTTCTCAATCGATACGTTCCTGCGAGTCGCGCAGTTCGTGAATCCTCGTCGCGAGCGGTACCAGGGCCAGGATGTACTCGCTTTTGACTTCGAACCCAATCCCGAATATAAGGCCCACGGCATCGTGGAGAAAATCGCTCAAAAGCTCGGCGGAGTCATCTGGATCGACGAACGCGCCCACGACGTGGTGCGCCTCGACGCATTTCTGGTGAATGACATGAAATTCGGGGGCGGCTTGATAGCCGACTTCGAAAAAGACACGCGCGTGTCGATCATGAACACATACGTGAACAACGAAGTCTGGCTGCCTGAGTACGAGGAAGTTCGTATCGCCTTCCGGTTGATGCTGGTGAAAACGTTTCGCATCGAGGAATCCACGAAGTATTTCGATTACAAGAAATTCGATCCGGCGACCCTCGACGCACCCGCGAAGAAGTAAATCACACTCTTCTAAAGGAATCGCCGCCGAGGGTAAAAGCCCGGCGGCGTTTCGGTTTGTCCGATGAACCAGCAAAAGAGCCGAATTTAATTCGGCAGCTTCGTTTCGCCCGCGACGTTAAAGATCGCCGCAGACGTGGTGGACGTCGGCGTAGGCTGGCTCCCCCCAACATTAAGAACGTAAGTGCCCGCTGCCACTACGCGATCGCCCGCTTCAGTCACCGAACTGAGATCGCGCGGGCTCAAATCGAAGTGAACGTGCTGCTGTGCGCCAGCGTCGAGGTGCACGCGCTGAAAGCTGCGCAGCGCGCGAATTGGAGTGCCCGGAACTTTCGGGAAGCTCAAGTACAGCTCTACCACCTCATCGCCTGCCTTGGCACTCGAATTCTTCACATCGACGTCCACGCTCAGCGGATCCCCCGCCTTCAAAGTCGGCGAACCGACCTTGAGCCCCGAGTAGGTGAACTTCGAATAACTCAGCCCATAGCCAAATGGATAGAGCGGATCGCCGGTGAAGTAGCGGTACGTGCGATTCGTCATGTTGTAGTCGGAAAAATCGGGAAGCTGATCGACTCCCTTGTAAAACGTGACGGGCAACCGGCCGGCCGGATTATTGTCGCCGGAAATCGTCTCCGCGATAGCCGCGCCACCCTCTTCGCCCGAATACCACGCATCGAGAATCGCATTTACATTGCTTGCAGCCCAATTCACCGAAAGCGCGCTGCCGTTCATCAGTACCACCACGAGCGGTTTGCCCGTCGCTTTCACGGCCTTCAGCAAATCCTCTTCTTCTTTCGGCAGATCCAGACTGGTGCGATCGCCGCCGCTGAAGCCGGGAATTTTCACATCCATCTCTTCGCCTTCCAGCTGCGAAGTGATTCCGACGACGGCGACAACTACATCGGCGGCCTTTGCTGCGGCAACGGCGTCGCCCTGCGGGTCGGGATTCAATTTATTCCACACGAAGCGCGTGAGAACTCCGGTGCCGAAATTCTCTTCGAGCTTCACCGAATATTTGTGCCCCTTCTCGAGATCCATCTCGACGGTTTTCACCTGCATGCCCCAGGCTTCGTCGTAATTCACAATTTGCTTGTCGTCGATCCACAGCTTGTTCTTCATCCCGTCGAGGCCGATGGTGTATTTCCCGGTTTCCGTGGGCGTGAGGAAGCCGGTCCAGCGGACAGAGAAGTCGCCGTCGCCGGCAGGCCGCGTGGGATGGGTGTGTGGCGCGAAATCGATGGTGGGATCAACGCGAGTCATCACCACCGGGCCTTCGAGTTTGGTGCCGGAGAAATATTCGGCCTTGAGGCCGGGCTGGCCGTCGGGCGTGGTGAGCACGTCGGCGGGAACCGGCGTGGCGATGCGCAGAAAATTCGTGCCCGGGGTGAATGTGATTTTCGCGTTCGGGAAGGCTTTGGTGATTCCATCGAGTGCCGTGGTGGCGTGAGACGGAGTGCCGTTGTAGTTCCCTTCCAGCACGCGTATCTGATCGGCCAGCGGACCTACCACGGCGATCGCTTTCACGGACGCGGCGTTCAGCGGCAGCGTGCCGTCATTCTTCAGCAGAACGATCGATTCGCGAGCCGCCTGATGCGCCAGGTCGCGGTGCGGCGCGGAGTCCAACTCGGAATCCGGAATCTGCGCATACTTCACCATCGACGGAGGATCGAACAATCCCAGTTTCATACGAGCCGTGAAAAGGCGGCGCAACGTCACGTCCACGTCCTTTTCGGTGATCAGGCCCTGCTTCACCGCGTCCAGGTAACGTTGATAGTCGGAAGTGTCCGTTTTTCTCGCGATGAAGTCGGCGCAGTCGTTGTCCACGCCTGCTTTCAGCGATACTGCGGCCGCTTCGGCAAGCGTCTTCACATAGTGATGTCCGCGCTCGATATCCGCAATCGCGTCGCAATCGGAAACCACGTAACCCTGAAAATTCCACGCTCCGCGCAGCGTTTCCTTCAAAAGAAAGTCGTTTGCGCACCCCGGTTGGCCGTTCACGCTGTTGTACACGCACATCACCGATTCAGCCTTCGCATCGACCACCGTCGCGCGGAACGCCGGCAAATACGTATCTTCTTCATCGTGCTTCGAGACCTTCACGTCCACAATGTGGCGCGTGGACTCCGGTCCGCTGTGCACCGCGAAATGCTTCGGCGTTGACACCACGCGAAGATACTTCGCGTCGTCGCCCTGCATGCCAGTTACGAATGCCATTCCCATGTGGGCCGTCAGGTAGGGATCCTCGCCATACGTCTCTTGCCCGCGGCCCCAGCGCGGATCGCGGAAGATATTAATGTTCGGGGACCAGAAAGTGAGGCCCTGGAAGATCTGGCTGTTGCCGTCTTTTTGATCCTGGTTGTACTTCACGCGCGCTTCCGTGCTGATCACCACCGCCATTTTGTGGATCAGATCGGGATCGAACGTCGCCGCCAAACCGATTGGCTCAGGAAACACCGTCGCGATGCCGTTGTTGGCCACTCCGTGCAACGCTTCGCTCCACCAGTCGTAACCGGGGACCTTCAGACGTGGGATCGGCCGCGATTGGTTCACCAACTGCGAGCACTTTTCCTCGATTGTCATCCGCGAGATCAAATCGTTCACGCGCTGGTCCGTCGGCAGTGCCGGATTCAGGTAGGGCGGATTGCTGCCCGCATCGGCCTGCTGCGCCGCCGCCGTGCGTCCTATGAGCGGCTGAAGAAAAACGTATCCGGATACGATGGCTGCCAGAATTCCGAGCTTGTTGACGAGCTTCATTGGCAAATTCTCCCTGAGCTGATTTGCACGCGATCCGGTAGGACCGGCGATGGCGCGAAGTGGGCCGCCCGATAGACTACACGCTCTGTGCGCCAGATTCGAGAGCGTAAATTCAGAGCGGTGGATGGTTCCGGCAAAGCCGACTGGTAATTCGATTCTGAGTGACCGGGCTTCGCGCGTTTGCGCGAATCCCGCGCTCTAGCATGCCTATTCGCCGTCGGACAGCAAGCCTTGAGCCCGTAAGATGCGCCGCACTTTTTTCGGCGAGATCGAAAGCCGGGTCGCTACGCGCGCCACTTTGCAGCCTTCCCGCCTCCAAACCTTCGGAATCACGATCGCCGCAAATTCTTCGCTCACGTCTTGAAACGATTTCGCTCCCACGATGCCTCGCGACCAATCGCGAAGCGCTGCGTTGATGTTGCCGCCGCCCCGAAGACGACGGTTCAATTCCTGCAGCTCCCGCCATACGTAGTCGTGGTTGGCTTGTTTGAGAAGCAAGCCGGCTTCCCGCGCACATTCTCGGGCGGATTCGTAATCGTCGGAAGCATCGAGCGTGAGCGCGAGACCGAGCGCAATGAGCGCCTTCGCGGTTAGCCGGCGATTCTGTGTTCGCTTCGCGCATTCCACGGCTTCTCGCGCGTATTCGCAGGCCAGCTCCGAAGACGGCGCTCCGCCCCGGTCATCGACCAGCTGTTCCTCAATTTGTTCCTCGAACTTCGCGAATTCCACGGCGGATTGCAACATCCGCGCGCGCCCTTTCAGCAGGCTGTCCTTCTTTTCGTCGCCAAGTTGATACGCGGTCCGCCCCATCGAAGCGGCCCGATCAAGCTCTCCGTTGTCGAGATGCAGGTAGCCTAGGGTGATGAAGACATTGCCGTTGCCGCGATGGTCGTCGTGGCGATCGTAAATCTCTCGCGCTTTCTTTAAATGCTCGAAGCTTTCGTCGCGGAGCCGGCCGAGCCGCTCGCGATCTTGCACCGCGGCATGAGTTCCGGGTGCGGCCGACGAACGCTTCCGGCGGCGCCGCGCAGCGGTTAAATCGATCTTGTTGCGCCACTGGAGTGCGAGCAATCGTTTCACGAATGCGATATTGACGAACGAGCGCGCCAGGTTGCGGTTGTAAGGATCGCGTTTTTCGTATTCGCGAATCGCAATTTCAAATTTCGAAAGCGCCAGATCGTGGTTCCCCTGCCGCCGCGCGATGCGCCCGTATGCGGACGCGATGTTGCCCAGCGTAATGTGGTCGTCCGTATCGGACAACACATCGCCTGCTTCGCGTAGAATTCGCGCGGCGTCGTCCGGCTTTCCTTCCTGAAACGCGATCCATGCCTCCAGCACCTGCATCACCGCGGCCATTTTCGGAAATTTCAACGAGAGCGCCAGCTCGCGGCCCTTCGCGACGTACCCGAGCGCGTCCGCGTATCTCGCGTTCCGTCGCAGGCACCGTCCCATCCAGTAGTGCGCTATCGCAATCACTTGTTTGTCTTGAATCTCATCCTGCAGCGCCAGAACTTTCTCGAAATGGCGCGTCGCGTGTTCGTAAGACTCCTCGCGCATTGCCACCAAGCCCTCCGCCATCTTCCATTGAACGTACTCGGCCAGCGTGAATTTATCTCGCCTGGCCTCGCGAAATCGAGGCAGCAGTGCGTGAACGGAAGCGGCCGGGTATCCGACGTCGATCCATTGAGCGAGGTAGCCCAGAAAGTTGGCTGCATTTGGTCTGCCTGGCGCGCAGTCGGCGATCAGTGGGCGATTCTCTGTGAGGCGCGCGAGGCCGCTGGCGATTTGCCGGTTCGCCAGGTCTTCGCGCAGCGCTGCGAGAAGCTCGTCGGAGATTGCAGCGCTCGCGTTCGAAGCGGAATGTTTAGTTCGAGCCACTTGGAATACCTCACGCGCCGCTGCCCGCAGTGCTCTGCAAGCAAGGTCCGTCATTTGTAGCGCTTAACTCGCCAATTCCTGCCGCTCCGCGCCCATTCCGGTCACTCGTCCGATTCGGACCACCCATTTTGACACTCCTCCGCGTTTCAGTTCTACTGCGTTCACGGCGCGCGTGCGCATAACGACTACGTCCAGAGCAGCAATCTCGGAGTAACGATGGCCACTCAAACCGTGAAAGTCCCCATTGCCAACGGAACCGCCGCGCAACGCGGTCAGGTCGTCCCCGTGAATACTCCGCCGGTACACTTTGATCCACGCCACGATCTCCCGCGAGGTTTTCTCGCGTTTCTTCAGCCGCTGCACGAAGCTTTCACTCCGCGCCAGCGCGAACTCCTTGCGCGCCGCGAATTTGCCCTGGCAGAGGCGCATGCCGGACGTCTGCCTCAGTATTTGCCGGCATCAGCGGCGACGCGCGAACCGTGGCGAGTCGAATTGCCGGATTGGTGCGCCGACCAGCGCAACCAAATGACCGGACCAGCCGACGATGCCGATCTCGTAGTGAAAATGCTGAACTCCGGCGCGCCGGGCGTGATGCTCGATTTGGAAGACTCCAATACCAACGCTTGGGAGCACACAAAGCAGGGCATTCAAAACGTTCTCGCAGCGCTTAGCGGCCAACTCACTTACTTCGACCGGAAGCGCGGAAACACCGTCGGCATCACCCCAAGCAAAACTGTAATCTTCACGCGGCCCCGCGGACTGCACATCCATCAAGCCGGGATTTTGCCGGGCGCATTGGTTCCCGCATCTCTATTCGATGTCGCCATGGTCGCCTACCAGACCGACTTCGATGCTTTAAAGCATCCGCTCTGCTTTTACATCCCCAAATCCGAATCCGCCGATGAAGCGCTCTGGTGGCGCGATCTTTTTCAGAGCGTGGCGCTCGCGAACGGCGTCGCCAGGGACGCGATTAAATGCATGGCGCTCGTGGAAGCGCACCCGCTCGCGTATCAGATGGAGGAATTTGGCTACAACCTTCGTGAGCATATCGTCGGTTTGAACTTGGGCCGCTGGGATTACATGGCCAGCCTGATCCATTTCAACCTCGAAGATCCTTCGTGGACGCTTCCCGATCGAAACAAAATCCCGCATGACATTCCGTTCTTTCAGAATTTGCGCGAACGCATGCCGGAGATTTGCCACAAGCACGGAATGCTCGCGATCGGCGGAATGACGGCGCTATTTCCGAGTCGCGAAGACGCCGTCCTGAACGCCCGCGCGCTGAAAGCTCTCGCCGAAGACAAGAAGAACGAAGCCGATTCCGGAATGGATGGCGCGTGGACCGGCCACCCAGACCAGAACGCAATCGCCGTCAATCAATTCCCTTCCCCGAATCAGATGAATACGCGCCGTGAGCGCGCAGAAGCTCCGGATCTGCGCCCGGTCCCAAGGATCAAAAACGCCCGCACGCTGGGCGGCACTCGTGCCGCGGTGCGGACCGTGATTCGCTATCGCAATGGCGTCCTGAATGGCAAGGGCGCGAGCCTTCTTGACGGTTACATGGAGGATCTCGCCACCGATCGGATTTACCGGCTGATGATCGCGCAGCGAATGAAGCACTCCGCTGTCGTCGATATCGTGGATGAAAACGGCGAAGCAGTGCTGCACACACCGGAACTGATCTCCCAGCTTTTCGACGAAGAGCTCGATCGCCTGATGGGCGAGAGCACGGCCGGCCAAGAAACTGCGAAGGTGGCCTCGACGCTTCGCGAAGCACGCCGGATGAGCGAAGAAATGATCCGTCTTCGCGAATTCGATCCGGCATAACGAAGTCGCGCTGCGGCAGGTCTTCGCTGTCGATAGGACTAAATCCAAAACGCCTGAAATCATAAGGAGCGCTCGATGCACCCAAATAACACCAACGGAACGAACGGCTACTCCAAACTTCAGACAAATTGGAGTACGGATTCCCGCTGGGAAGGAATCACGCGTCCTTACACCTTTGCGGACGTCCTCCGTCTGCGCGGCTCGGTGCAGATCGAATACACTCTCGCGCGCATGGGCGCGGAGCGTCTTTGGAATTTGATGCGGACCGAGCCTTACGTTCCGGCGCTGGGCGCGATCACCGGCAATCAAGCCACTGAAATGGTGCAGGCCGGCCTGAAAACCATTTACGGCTCCGGCTGGCAAGTCGCAGCCGATGGGAATTCCGCCGGAGATGTCTATCCGGACCAGTCGCTCTACCCATCCGACTCCGCTCCGAAGCTCGTCGCGCGCCTGAACCGCGCGCTGCTCCGCGCCGATCAGATCGAATCGGCGGAAGAGAAAAACTCCGGCACGTACTGGCTCGCTCCGATCGTGGCCGACGCGGAAGCGGGATTCGGAGGTGCGCTGAACGCTTACGAACTAATGAAAGCGATGATCGAAGCCGGCGCCGCAGGCGTTCATTTCGAAGATCAGCTCTCCTCTGCAAAAAAGTGCGGCCACCTCGGCGGAAAAGTCGTTGTGCCCATCCGTGAATTCATCGAGAAACTCGTCGCCGCGCGCCTTGCTGCCGATGTTTGCGGTGTCCCCACGATCTTGATTGCACGGACGGATGCAAATTCGGCGGGCCTGCTACTTTCGGACGTGGACCCGCGCGACCGTGGATTCATCCATGGCGAACGCACGCCCGAGGGCTTTTACCAGTTCCACGGCGGCATCGACGCAGCCATCGTCCGCGGCCTCGCCTACGCTCCGTACGCGGACATGCTCTGGTGCGAAACTTCCACGCCCGATTTGGGGGAAGCCAGAAAGTTCGCCGACGCAATTCACGCCAAGTTCCCCGGAAAGCTGCTCGCCTACAACTGCTCTCCGTCGTTTCACTGGAAGAAAAAGCTCGACGACGCTGCGATCGCGAGCTTCCAGAAGGAACTCGGCAAGATGGGTTACAAATATCAGTTCGTCACCCTCGCCGGCTTTCATGCACTCAATTTGTCGATGTTTCAGCTCGCGCGCGGCTACGCGGAATCGGGAATGGCGGCGTACTCAAAACTTCAACAGGAAGAGTTCGGGGCGCAAGAGCACGGCTACAAAGCCATCAAGCATCAGGCGTTCGTGGGAACCGGATACTTCGACGAAATCGCGCGCGTGGTGTCGAGCGGCAACTCTTCCACCACGGCGCTCGATGGTTCTACCGAAGCAGATCAGTTTCACGGCCATCAAGAAATGAGCCAGTCCGCCGCGGCCCATTGATGTGCGTCACGATCTGGGCTGACCAGACGCGCCGCTAATCTGGATTTTTCAGAGTGTCGTTGTACGAGTGGCGCGCCCAGCCGGCGTAACGCGGGTTGGCACGGTTCGCGTGTTCGACGGATGCGAGCATCTCGGGCAAATGATCGCCGTAGTCCGGCGTGCGCAACCCGATCGCCAGCGTAGCGAGGTTTGTACCGGTTAGTCCATCGTACGCCATCTCGAGAAATTTGCGGCTGGCGTCGGCAAGCTTCTGTTGCTGTATCTCTAAGGTATCTTTGTCGTTCGGAACGCTCACTTCGTAGAGCATCAATGTAAGCCCCGGCAACGACGACATCAGCATTTGGCGTTCGGCACGGTCGCCCTTCAGTAGTTTGTTTTGAATATCTGCATTTACGGTCAGATGCGCCGGTTCCGCAATTGCGAACACTGCGCGGTAGGCCTCCACCAACCCCGGAACGAAGCGAAGGTTTCCGGGACCTTTATTTTCCGGGCGCTGCTGCGGCTCGATGTCCAGATGAATGCCGTCGAAGCGCGCCTTGGAGTGATGCTCGTTGAACGCGATGATCTCGCGGACGTGATCGAGCAGCTTGTCGCGATGCTTGCCGGGTTCGTCCGCTTCCTCACTCGAAAGCAACGCTTCCGCACGTATTTGAGAGTGATGCAGCAGGGAAACCGCGCGCGCGAGATGCTCGTCAACGTTGGCGGTCGCATCGCCTTTTGCCGAAACCGAAATGTAAACTTCGTTGATTTTTTGAGCGACGCAAAAGTCGCGCAGTGCGTTCGCGCCTTGCTCGGTTGCCACCACTGTTGGGCCTTTCCAGACCCAGAGGCCGCGAACGCGCGATTGCTCCTGCGCTGAGAGCGGTGTCGCGAGCAGAGTGAGGCAGGCCGCCGCGAAGATCCCGCTCGCACATCGACGCGCACGGATACGCATCCGGGAAACACGCATGGCGAACTCCTTTGGGGGCGGCTCAGCGAGCATAAGCCCGTCACACTGAACAGAGGAGTATCGCCACGAATTTGGAGGCCGTGCAGTTACTGGTGGGAAGCCGCGAGATCGAAGTGCATCGGCCAGTCAGCGCCGAGCAAACCGACGCTCACGTCGTAATTCACCGCGATCGAGACGCCCCAGTTACCGTCGCTCTGCACACGCTCGATCCCCACTTGGTCCGGGCGAAGCGCGATCCCATGATCGGCCGCCCGCTGAATCACGGTGTTCCGGAGATCGTCTTCCGTACTGGGCGCGGCAAGCCCAATCCGCCCCCCGATTTGCGCCGCTGTCTCCCGCACATCACTTTGCAGCTCGCGATACTCCACTTCCGCCGCAGCCACTTGCCACACGATGCTCAGCGCTCCCACGACCATCGCAATTACGCCGACAATCCTCAGTTTTCTAAACATGTCACGCCTATCGAACCACGGATGCCGGCAAACGCGAGCCCTCGCACCGGTAATCAGCTTCGCTATTCCATTTATATACGGGCAGACGCGTACAGGAAACCGCGTGTCGGGCGTAATTTCGCGACGACTTGACCAAAATTGCAATCCACCCAGAATCGTCAGGAAAGGAATTCATGGAAGGAAACGGCTAGAGAAGCGCGCCGGAACGAACGTAACAAATTGAAAGTGAGTGGCGCGCCCGGAGGGAGTCGAACCCCCGACCATCTGCTTAGAAGGCAGACGCTCTATCCATCTGAGCTACGGGCGCTCGCCCCCATTTTAAAGCCTTGCCGTTTCCCGCACCACTGCTAGTTCGAGCTGCGCCAGACTTGTGTCTTCAACCTAATCGCCCCGGGGGCTCGCGTTCCTCGGAACTTTCTCCGGTCTATTATCGTAACTCCCGGCACACGGACTGCACTCTGCCGAAGCGCCGGCGAATGCCTCACTCTGGGCCTCGCGCCGATCCTGCTCACATAGGTTGCGAAGCTCCGTCAAACTTCGTGATACATTTCGCCACACACCGCTCGCACCAGAATGTTCCAGGAGGATATCTCGCATGGCTTTGACAATCACCGGTCTATCGAAGACCTATCCGAACGGCGTAAAAGCTCTGAAGAATCTTTCGCTCACCATCGGCAACAACATGTTCGGCCTGCTCGGTCCGAACGGTGCCGGCAAAAGCACCCTGATGCGCACGGTGGCCACTTTGCAGGAGCCTGACGAAGGTTCCATTACGCTCGACGGCATCGACGTCCTCAAGCAGAAGAACGAAATCCGCAAAGTGCTCGGCTACCTGCCACAGGAATTCGGCGTGTACCCCAAAATGTCCGCCTCGGACATGCTCAACCATCTCGCCATCTTGAAGGGAATCACTTCCGCCAGCGAACGAAAGGAAATGGTCGATGCGCTGCTCCAGCAAACAAATCTTTGGGACGCGCGCAAGAAATCTCTGAGCACATATTCTGGCGGCATGAAACAGCGCTTCGGGATCGCGCAGGCTCTGCTCGCGAATCCGAAACTGATCATCGTGGATGAACCAACCGCCGGCCTCGATCCTGCGGAACGCAACCGCTTCCTGAATTTGCTCAGCTCGATCGGCCGTAGCGTTACCGTAATCCTCTCCACGCATATCGTCGATGACGTCCGGGAACTTTGCTCCCGCATGGCGATCATCGCTTCGGGCGAAGTGCTACACGAAGGTTCGCCCGCCGACGCCCTGCACCGCTCTCCAGGGAAAAATCTGGAGCAAAGTCGTCAAGACAGACGATGAGCTGCGCGCCATCGAGTCGCAAATGAACGTAATCTCCACGCACCTCGTCGGCGGCCAGCACGAAATTCGCGTCTTTGCCGACTCCAATCCCGGCGACGGATTCAAGCCCGTCGATTCCGGCCTCGAAGACGTTTATTTCCTGAGCCTCACGCGTCACGCGCAAAATTAGGAGCCGAGCCGGCATGAGACTGTTCTGGGAGTTCTTCACCTTCGAGCTGAAGTTCCGCGCCAAGAGCATCTCCACGTACGTTTACTTCTTGCTCTGGTTTGCTGTTCAGCTTTTTCTGCGTGGCATCGGAGAGTTTTGGCCCCGTCGGATTCAACAACGGCAAAGTGCTGCTGAACGGCCCGTACGCGATGCGAAATAACGTACTCGTACTCGACTCTCTTCGGCATGATCGTGATCGCCGCGATTTTCGGCACGTCAATTCTCCGCGACTTCCAACGCGACACTTATCAGATGATTTTCACCAAGCCCATCTCCAAATTCGCATATCTCGGCGGGCGCTGGGCCGGTTCATTCGTCACCACGGTGTTTGCTTTTTCCGGACTGATTTTCGGCTCGTGGCTCGGCACTTTCGCTCCGTGGGCCGATCACGTGCGAATTGGGCCAAATCATCTCTGGTGGTATCTCCAGCCGTTCCTCTCGATCATGGTGGTCCAGATCTTTTTCCTGGGTTCGCTTTTTTTTGCTCGTGGCCGCGCTTTCCCGCAAAATTTTTGTCGTGTATATCCAGGGCGTCGCGCTGTTCATGCTTTATTTGATCGGGATAACGGTATTCAGTGCTACGCGGTCGCTCGAACGGTTCTGGAGCGGAATTTTCGACCCGGTCGGATCCTGCTATTTCGACGACATCACTCGCTATTGGACTGTCGCGGAGAAAAACTTTGTTGCTCTCGTGGTCTCCGCACATGGCCGCGAGGCGTCTTTTTGTACAACCGCCTCATTTGGCTTTCCGTTGGAGCGTCTCCGCTAGCCGCGGTGTGGGTATTGTTCCCGATGTCGGTGGAAGCGCTCACGGCGAAATCGCAAGGACGCCGGGCAGCTAAGGCGAAGCTGCAGGACGAAATCGAAGCGCGGCCGAAACGTTCGCTGGTGGCCGCGCACGCTTCCTACTGTTCACCAGGTGTTCGGGCCCGCGACCACCTGGACGCAATACCTCTCTCTCACGCGGATGCGGACGACCATGATCCTCCGCGAGATCCCCTTCTGGGCGCTGGCCGCTCTGGCTGATGGTTTTCGCAATCAATAATGGCTACTTCGCGGGACGTGTGGGCGAGCAAAACGTCTGGCCCGTCACATTCCTCATGGTGCAGGCCGTAGAGGGCACTTCGGAGTTATTCTTTTACATCGTCGCGACACTGTATGCCGCGGAATTGGTCTGGCGCGAGCGAGACGTTCACGCGGATGGGATTCATGACGCGCTTCCCATGCGCGAAACGGTGGACTGGCTTTCGAAGTTCTCCGCCATCGCTCGTAGTCGAAGCTATTCTGCTGACGGTCACTATGTTCTGCGGAGTGCTAATGCAGTCGCTCGCGGGTTACTACCGTTACGAATTCCTGCAGTACTTCAAGGAACTCTACCTCGTCACGTTCCCGCAGATCGTACGTTTCGCCTTGCTCGCTATGTTCGTGCAGACGGTGGTCAGCAACAAGTTCATGGGCCATGCCATTGTGATCGGCGTCTTCGTACTCGAACCTGATTCTTATAATTTCGGCTGGGAAAACACGCTATATCTCTTCGGCTCTGTTCCGCCCTACACCTACAGCGACTTGAACGGTTACGGCCACTTCGTTCCGGCGCTGTTCTGGGCGAATTCTTATTGGCTGGCGATCGCCGCATTTCTGGGCGTCCTCTCTATCGCGCTCACGCAGGCGCGGCTCGGATGATGGCTGGCGTCGCGTTGCGTCTCGCGAGCGCGCGGTTTCCCCGGCTCACGCCGGCCGCGATCGCGTTTTCTCATCGCGGCAATTGGTAGCGGCGCTTGGTACTACTACAACGCCCACGTTCTGAACGAATATTTGACCGCCAAACAACGTCGCGGCATTCAGGCTGATCCTACGAGCGCAACTACAAAAAATACGAGAATCTCCCTCAACCAAAGGTCACCGCCGTGGATGCGCAGGTGGATATCGAACCAGCGCGCCGCTCTTTCTCCGGTACCGGCACATTCACGTTGCAAAACAAGAACGCAAGCCCCGTATCGGAAATTCACATCACCAACCAACGGCAGTCGGTCATCAGCTGTGCAGTTCGACCGGCCGTTTCATCAGGTGAGCTGTGGCGCGCGAGATATTTATTGCATCTATGCCCTGGAGCAGCCGCTCGCGCCGGGCGACAGCACGCTGATGACGTTCCATGTGGGCCACACCACACACGGATTCAAAGATGGCAATGAGCTGCCCGGAATTTGCCTACAACGGCACGTTTTTTGATTCCGATTATTTCCCGCACATCGGCTACAACCAGGGCATCGAATTAGACGATCCGCGCCGTCGCCGCGAAGAAAAACTCGGCCCGCTGGAAGAAATGGCTCCGCGCGGCGACCCGCACACAATCGCTCTACAACTTGTTCGTTCAGGATGCGGATTGGGTTCACCTACCACACCATCGTCAGCACTTCGCCGGATCAGATCGCCATCGCTCCCGGCTACCTGAAGCGCGCATGGGACCGAAAATGGCCGCCACTATTTCGAATACGACATGGGTTCGCAGCAGATCGCCGATTTCTTCGCCTATATTTCCGGCGCGCTACGACGTCCGCCGCGAAAAGTACAAAGGCATGAATCATCGAGGTGTACTACACGCCGGCGCACGAATTCGATGTCGCCGACATGATGGACGCGTCCAAGCGCGGCCTCGATTATTACCAGCAGAATTTCAGCCCCTATCAGTTCGCGCAGTACCGGATCATGGAATTCCCGCGCTACCGTCAATTCGCGCAGTCGTTTCCCAACACCGTTCCGTACTCCGAAGGGATCGGATTCATCAGCCGCCTAGAAAAGAAGAAGGACATTGATTTTACGTATTTCGTCACCGCTCACGAGCTCGGTCACCAGTGGTGGGGACATCAGTTGATCGGCGGCAACGTGCAAGGCTCGAACATGATGTCCGAAACCTTGCCGAGTATTCAGCGCTGATGGTGATGGAAAAGAAATACGGAAAGGATCAGATGCACCGGTTCCTGCGGCATGAGGTTGATTCCTACCTGCGCGGACGCGGCGGCGAAGTGCGGCGTGAACCGCCGCTCGTGCTGGTGCAGCGCGAGCCTTACGTCTGGTATTACAAAGGCGGCCTGGTGATGTACACCCTCGCCGATTACATCGGCGAGGACAAGGTCAACCTAGCGCTCCACAATTTCCTGATGCAATACCGCTACGCCAACGCCACGAAATCCGCAGTCCGAGCCTTATCCGGATACGCGCGAGTTCGTCGCAGCCCTGCGCGAACAAACTCCGCCCGAGCTGCAATATCTGATCACCGACGGATTCGAATCCATCGTGCTATACGACAACAAGGCGCATAAGCGCGGTGGTCACTCCGACGGCCGACAACAAGTACAAAGTCACGCTGACGGTACAGGCGCGCAAAGTGAAAGCCGACGGCAATGGCAACGAAACGCCCGATGTCGATATCAACGACTACATCGACGTCGGGGTATTCAGCGGCAAGAAGGACGAAGAAAAGCAGCTCTATGCTAAAAAAGAAAAATTCACGCAAGAACAACAGACGTTTGAGATCGTGGTGGATGAAATGCCCACGCACGCCGGAATCGATCCCTACAATAAGCTGATGGACCGGATATCCGACGACAACACGATCGACGTCACAAAACAGTAGCGAAACGCACGAAGCCTTGAGCGGACCGCTACGATTGAGCGGCTAGATATTTTTCCACGCGACGTAGGCTGCGCCGATCAGCGGACATTCGTCGTTTAGCACCACGTGAATGGGGATCCGCTTCAGGAAGTCTCCGAGTTTTTCTTTGTGATGCACCGCTGCAGCAAATCGTCCGTCGCGCATTTTGGGCATGAGCTTCAGGGCGATTCCGCCAGCCACGTAAATCCCGCCGCGCGCCACTGTGCGCAACGCCAGATTGCCTGCTTCGCCGCCGTAAATCTCCACCCACAAATTTAGCGTCGCTACGCACACCGGGCAAGAACCATCCAGACCGCGCATTGTAATTTCCGGCGCTGGATCGATCGAAGGATCCTCAAAGCCCGAATGCTTCACGGACGGATCCAGAAACTCATGCACCCGCTGAAAACCGCCTCCCGAAAGAATCTTCTCCGCGCTAACGAATTCCAATCGCTTGTGCAAGAACTTCCACAGATCGGCTTGCTGGTCCGTGTTCGGAGCGAAATCGGTGTGTCCCGCTTCGGTGGACATGGGCAGGTGCCGCGTCCCGTCCCAGAACATCACGCCTTCTCCCAGCCCCGTTCCCGCCGAGAGAACCACGCTCGTCGCCTTCGGAGTTGGATTGCCTGGATAAATCGTCTCGAGCTGCGTGCTCTCCAGAACTTCGATTCCGTACGCGGTGGCTTCCAGATCGTTCAGCAGTCGAACGTGCTTCAGATGCAGCTCGGTCGCGACGTTCGCGCCGTCCACGACCCAGGGAATATTCGTCGCGTGCACACGGTTATTCACCACCGGTCCCGCGATCCCAAAAGACGCCGCGCTGACATGCGCCGCGTGCCCGTTCAAAAAATCGCGCGCGATTTCTTCCAGGCCGTTATGTTCGCGGCTCGAATAACGCTTGAATGCAACTTGCGTCAGCTTGCCGTCCTTCACGTCGAACAAGCCGAGGTTTGACTTGGTTCCCCCCAAGTCGCCCGCGAGAATCATCGATTCCTCCGGAACCGAATTTCCATGGTGTTGAGCATTTCGGTTGAGCCGGCCGCCTCTTTACAAAGGCCGCCAGCGCCTTCCATCTGCAAGCGTCAAATCGTTGGCCGCCGTCGGGCCCGCGCTTCCGGCTGGATAATTTGGAAACGGCGGCGGCGTGCCGGTCGCCCACGCTTCGGTAATCGGATCGACCAGCGCCCAAGCCGCTTCCACGCTGTCCGCGCGATCGAACAGCGTCGCGTCTCCGCGGATGCAATCGTTGATCAGCGTCGCGTAAGAATTCCGGGAACTCCGTCCGAATGCCTGCGAATATTTGAAATCCATTTGAACGGGGCTAATGTGCATCTGCGCGCCGGGCGATTTCGCGCCAAACGAAAGCGAGATCCCTTCGTCCGGCTGAATATTCAGCACCAGCGAATTGGTCTCCGTGCTTTCCCCGCGGAACACCATGTGCGGCGCGCGCTTGAACTGAATCGCCACTTCGGTCAGCGGACGCGCGAGGCGCTTCCCTGTTCGCAGGTAAAAAGGCACGCCGCTCCAGCGCCAGTTGTCCACATGAAGCGCCAGCGCCACGAATGTTTCCGTGCTCGAATCCGGTTTCACGCCCGGTTCCTGCCGGTAGCCCGGAACTTGCTTCCCGCCCACCGTTCCCGGCCCGTACTGCCCGCGCACCACCGACTTCCAAACGGATTCGCTGTTGAACGGGCGCATCGACTGCAGCACTTTGATTTTTTCGTTCCGCACTGAGTTTGCGTCGAAATTCGCCGGCGCTTCAATCGCCACCAACGACATGAGTTGCAACACGTGGCTTTGAATCATGTCGCGCAGCGCGCCGGCCGATTCATAAAATGCCGCACGGCGCTCCACGCCCAATGATTCAGACGCCGTGATTTGTACCGAATCGATGTAGTTGCGATTCCACAGCGGCTCGAAAATTCCGTTTCCGAACCGGAATACCAGCATGTTCTGCACGGTTTCTTTGCCGAGGTAGTGATCGATGCGGTACACCTGTGATTCGTCGAATACGCTCAGCACTTTATCGTTCAGCGCCTTCGCCGACTTCTGGTCCGTGCCGAACGGTTTCTCAATGATGATCCGCGTCCAGCTTTTGTCCGCTTTTTTCTTTGCCAGATTCGCGGCGCTCAACTGCACGATCACATGCGCGTAAACTTCCGGCGGCGTCGCCAAGTAATAAAGATGATTCCCTCCGAGCTGACCTTCCGCGTCCAATTCATCGAGCCGCTTTGACAGCTTGGAAAAGGCTTGGGGATCGTCGTAGTTCCCCGCGAAGTAGCTCAAATTTTTCAGGAACTCCGCTTTCTTCGCGTCGTCAGCGCCTTCCTCGCTTCCCTTCGGCAGAAATTCCGCGGCGTTCTTGCGGAAGTCTTCATCGCTCATCTGGGTGCGCGCAAATCCCACTAGACGGAATCGCGGCGCGAGGCACTGGTGAACGTACAATTCGAAAAGCGCCGGCAGCAACTTGCGCCGCGCCAGATCGCCCGACGCGCCGAACATCACAATCGCGCATGGCTCAGCCGGGACTTCGCAAAAAAATCCTCCCGGCGTCTTGGCCGCGGCGGTCTTATTTTCCTGTTCGGTCATTGAAAATCCCTCCGGAGTCCGCTCCGGATGCCACGTCAGTTTGGCAAAGTTTTATTAAAACTCAAGCAGGACTCTCAGAGCCTACCACAACTCCGCCAAGACTCCGTTACACCGGATTTATACTCTCTGAAAATCGGCCGTTTCGGGCAAAACCCCATATCTGTATCGATATAGGAGCGCCGAATTTAGGCCTTACTTGAGAGGAGATGCGGGTCGCGTAGGAAGTGGCGCAAGAATCTGGCCTGAGGCTATTAGGCGAGTTTTTTGCGCCAGCGCTGGAGGGGCGCAACGGCGTAGTTGAGCTGCACCAGGACGATGAACGCGATGCTCCACACGGTGCTGATCATGCAGAGCAGCGCCCCAAACGCGTAGAGCGATTGCCCAACGATGATCCGGTGGCAGATCGCCGCCGTCATGTCGTGCGTCGTATCTTTGTTGAGAAGCCCAGCTCTGGTCGCGTAGCCCCACGCCCCGTAGAGCGTCGCGCCCAGCAGGAAAATGTTGAACCAGTACGCCACCAGCGCCGCGCGAAACGTGGTGAACTCCGCGAGCAACCGCGTCGAAAACGGCATGATCGTCACAAAAAATAAAAATGCGAGGTTGATCCAGGTGAGATTTCGATCCGAGCGCTCGAGTTGATTCAGTTCCGTCTGTTGCCCCACCCAAAAAATGCCTAGTGTGATGAAGCTCATCAGATAGACGAGCAATTGCGGCGCAAGCCCGACGAACGCGCGCAAAAGATCGTGTTCCGACTGGATCATCTCGCGCGCGGGAACGTGCAGTTCGAGCAGCAAGAGCGTCATTGCGACGCCGAAAATTCCGTCGCTCAGCGCAGCCAGGCGCTCAACGCTCTGTCCGGCGACGCGATTGTAGGAAGTGTTCACCATTTTCATGAATTTACATTCATGGCCGTACTTTTTACACGTTCATCGAATCAATCGCGAGACAATTCTTCCGCACTCGCGGCCGATCAGCGCTCAACTGGAAATCCACCGAGCCTTGCTGTATCTTGAAGAGGACAAAGATTTTGGGAGGATTTTCATGGCTGACGAACACAATTCGCAAAACGCAGCGGCTGCGCCCGCCGTCCGCATGGTGAAGTGCGTAAAGCTGGGCCGCGAGATGCCCGGCCTGGAACGGCTTCCGTGGAAAGGCGCGATCGGTCAGCGCGTGTACGACAACGTCTCGAAAGAAGCCTGGAAGGCCTGGGTGGAGCATTCTAAGATGCTGATGAATGAATTCCGCTTGAACCCGCTCGATCCGAAATCGCAGCAGATCATGGAAGAGCAGATGGAAAGCTACTTCTTCGGCGATGGCGCGAAGGCGCCCGAAGGCTACGTCCCGCCGAAGCACTAACCGCGCAACGCGTCACGACGAAACACGCCGCAGAACCGAAACTTCGCAGGGCAACGCGTGCGATAAAATAAACGCGGTACTCCGTTCGACCGAAAATAGAGGAGCGTCGAGTCCGTATGAGCACCTCATCTCCCAATTCGTTCGGCAGCAAATCCAAGCTTCGCGTCGGTAAGGAGGACGTCGAGATCTTCAGCCTGAAGGTTCTCGAACGCGCCGGCATTGGCAAAATCGCGCGCCTGCCTTTCTCGTTGAAGGTGCTGCTCGAAAACCTGCTCCGTCATGAGGACGGCCATTTCGTTTTCGCCGACGATATCCGCGCTCTCGCCGGATGGGATCCGACGAGCGCCGAGGGCGCCACCGAAAAAGAAATCTCGTTCATGCCCGCGCGTGTGCTGCTGCAGGACTTCACCGGCGTTCCGGCTGTGGTCGATCTCGCGGCGATGCGCGATGCGATGCGACATCTCGGCGGCGACCCGAAGAAAATCAATCCCCTGCTTCCCGCTGAACTCGTCATCGATCATTCCGTGCAGGTGGACAAGTTCGGCACCGCGAACGCGTTCGCTTTCAACGCCGACCTCGAAATGCAACGCAACATCGAACGCTATGCGTTTCTTCGCTGGGGCCAGAAAGGTTTTCGGAATTTCAAAGTCGTCCCGCCGGACACCGGCATCTGCCACCAAGTGAATCTCGAATACCTCGCGCGCGTCGTATTCCGTGAAAAGCAAGGCAACGCCTGGGTCGCGTTCCCCGATTCGCTTGTCGGCACCGACTCGCACACCACGATGGTCAATGGCCTCGGCGTGTTTGGCTGGGGCGTCGGCGGCATCGAAGCGGAAGCCGCGATGCTCGGCCAGCCGCTGTCGATGCTGATTCCGCGCCGTCGTCGGTTTCAAGCTGCACGGCCGCTTGCCGGAAGGCGCCACCGCTACCGACCTCGTCCTCACCGTCACGCAGATGCTCCGCAAGAAAGGCGTCGTCGGAAAATTCGTCGAGTTTTACGGCACCGGCCTCTCCAGCCTCACGCTTCCCGACCGCGCCACCATCGCCAACATGGCGCCCGAGTATGGCGCGACGATGGGCTTCTTCCCCGTTGACGCCGAGACGCTCGCCTATCTTGCGCTTCACCGCGCGCAGCGAAGAGCAGGTCGCAGCTCGTCGAGGCCTACACCAAGGAACAGGGCCTGTTCCGCACCGACGCGACGCCCGAGCCGGTTTTCTCCGACAAGCTCGAACTCGATCTCGCCACCGTCGTACCGACGATGGCCGGCCCCAAGCGCCCGCAGGACAGCGTGCCGCTCACGCAGGCCAAGCCGTCGTTCGAGAAATCGCTCACCGCGCCCGCGAAGCACGCGAGCGTGCAGAACAACGGCGACAAATTCGATCTCGCGGACGGCTCGGTCGTGATCGCCGCGATCACCAGCTGCACGAACACCTCGAATCCCTCGCTGATGCTCGGCGCGGGCTTGCTCGCGAAGAAAGCCGTCGAGCGCGGCCTACAAACCAAGCCCTGGGTGAAGACCAGCTTCGCGCCCGGCTCGAAAGTCGTCACCGATTACATCGAGAAAGCCGGCCTCTGGCCCGCTCTCGAACGCACTGCGCTTCAACCTGGTCGGCTACGGCTGCACCACCTGCATCGGCAACAGCGGCCCGCTGCCCGAAGCCATCGGCAAAGCAGTCAAGGACAATAATCTGGTCGCCGTCTCCGTGCTCAGCGGCAATCGCAATTTCGAAGGCCGCATCAATCCGCTGTGCCGCGCGAACTATCTCGCGTCGCCGCCGCTGGTCGTGGCCTACGCGCTTGGCGGGCCGCATGGATTTCGACATCGTCAACGAATCGCTCGGCAACGATAAAGCCGGCAAGCCCGTCTACCTCCGCGACATCTGGCCCACGCCCGCAGGAAGTGGAAGCGACGATGCGCACCGCCGTCACCAGCGAAATGTTCCGCAAGGAATACGCCGAGGTATTCACCGGCGACGAGCACTGGCAAGCGCTGCCGATTCCGGAAGGCGACCTCTACGCGTGGGACGAAAAGTCCACATACATCAAGAATCCGCCGTATTTCGAGAATCATGGCGCTCAAGCCCGGTCCGATTCACGGATCTGCACGGCCTGCGCGCGCTCGCGGTGCTCGGCGACAGCATCACCACCGACCACATCTCGCCCGCCGGCTCGATCGGCGCCGATACGCCCGCCGGAAAATACCTGATCGCGCACGGCGTTCAGCCGAAGGATTTCAATTCCTACGGCGCGCGTCGCGGCAATCATGAAGTGATGATGCGCGGCACCTTCGCCAACATCCGCCTGAAGAACCAACTCGCTCCCGGCACCGAAGGCGGCTGGACGATTCACCAGCCCAGCGGCGAAAAAATGTCGATCTACGACGCCGCGATGAAGTATCGCGACGAGCATGTGCCGCTGATCATTCTTGCTGGCAAGGAATACGGCTCGGGCTCCTCGCGCGACTGGGCCGCGAAAGGAACCATTCTTCTCGGCGTTCGCGCGGTGTTGGCGGAAAGCTTCGAACGCATTCACCGCAGCAACCTGGTGGGCATGGGCGTGCTTCCGCTCGAGTTCCTGCCCGGAGAAACCTCGGCCTCGCTCGGCCTGACCGGACTGGAAATTTTCGAAATCGATGGATTGGCGCACAATTTCGAGCCGCGCAAGAAGGTCAACGTGAAAGCGCGTACCGCCGGTGGCGGCGAAAAGAAATTCACTGCGATTGCGCGAATCGATACTCCGTTTGAAGTGGCTTACTACCAGCACGGCGGGATTCTGCAGTACGTTCTGCGGCAGATGGTTTAGTCAGGCCGGTGAAGCTTTCGTCTAGCGCCTCAATGAGTCGTGGCCGGATTCTCTTTATGTTCCTTCACCTGAAAACGCAATAGCGCCGGCGCGCCCAGCGCAAACACCACCGCAAACACGGCAAAAAATCCGACGAACGTCATCCAGTACGCCGCGCCGGCTTTTTGCAGCGCCAGCATCGCCGCTTCGGCCAGCCCAAATGAAAGTACGAACACCAACACCGCCGACAACGGCTTGGGCTTCAGATGAGTCGCGCATTTCCCACACACAACGTGGGACAAGCCTCCGCCGGTCCAAAGCGCTCCAGCAGGAATGTGTTCGTGGCATTGCGGGCAAGTCATGGGGCTGCCCCCCTCACTACCAATTCGCGCTCGATCTCGTCGTTATCCCGGTTGGGGACGCCGACGGGCGCTAATCTACCACGAGTTGCACGCTCGTAGAATGCACCAAATTTCCAGTCGAGCCGGTTATCGTGACTTGATAAGTGTGGCTCACTGGCGGCGGGATTCCACCCCCGCCGCAAGCGCTCAGCCCGCCCAACAACCCAGCGAGCGCTACACATGCGATAGCGGCAATGGGCAAGCGTAGCCGCCGCTTACGCCCAAACGCCCCGACCGACAAAAATGAGATCGCTGCTAGCGCCGACATCGCGTTCACGCGCAGGCTCGCCGTTGTCGGCACGGAAACAGTTAGCCCGACTGCCGTGCCGGCCGGGGTGGGCGTCACGGGATTCGGCGTAAACGCGCAGGTGATCCCCGCCGGAGCACTCGGGCATGATAGCGCCACAGGCGCCGCCGAATTGCCCTGCAGCTGCACCGAAAATTGATAAGACGCCGATCCGCCCGCGCTCGTCGTTGCGCTGGCCGGTGCGGGCGTACTCAGCGCAAAATCGCAGGATCCCACCACCCCAAGAGGCAACGTATTCGTAGTTCCGGCCGTTGGATCACCCACATTCAGCGCCAGCGTTCCGCCGCAAAGCGTCAACGAAGCGGGCACAACCGCCGTCAGCGTTGTGGCGTTCACGGCTGTCGTCGCCACCGCCGTACCCGACACGCTCAACACCGACTGCGGCGTGAATCCAGTCCCAGTCGCTGTTACTTGCGTGTCGCCTGAGCCTGCGTTCGCGCTCACCGGATCGATTCCGGTCAGCACGAACGCCGGAAGATTCGGCAGTTGGATGTTCCATGCGCCGCGCCCGTGCGTTCCCGCCACTAGGGTTCGCGAGACGTTTCGCAGCTTGAGTGACAGCACCTGCACATTTGGTAGCCCAGCTTGCAACACACTCCAGATCGTCCCCGCTCCCACCGTGGCGTTCGTGCTCGCATACACTCCGGCGTCGGTAGCCACGTACACGGTGTTGTCCGTTGAGTCCGCCGGATCGATAACCACGTCGTTCACCGGAACGTCGGGCAAGTCGCCGTCGATCTGCACCCACGACGATCCGAAATTGCTGGAGTAGAAAATGTGACCAAGCCCGTCGCAACCAGCCACGCCGGGACACGAAAATCCTGAATACGCCGCGAATACTTCCTGCGGCTTCGCCGGATCCACCGCAATTGCGCTCACCTGCCGCGCCGGCTGTCCGTTTTGATTCACCTTGTGAACGTCCGCCGCGCCTGAAAGCGCCTGGGCCGACTCCCAAAGCAACCCATCCGAGGTGCCCGTGTAAATCACGTTCGAATTCGACGGCGCCACTTGAATCGCCGTTACGTACTCGCTCGAGCCGTCCGTCGTCAAGTCGCTCGTAATCGGCGACCACGTCGTGCCCGCATTCGTGCTTTGATACAAACGGTACGTTCCAAAATAGAGATTCGAACTCGCATGGCTGTCGATTACAAACGGCGGGATGAAGTCCGCATTGTCCGTGAAGTTGATCCCGTTGTTGAAATCGATCGGGCCCCAGTTCACTCCATCATCACCTGGAATTCCATTCATCGTGTTCTTGGTCAGCGTTCCGGGACCGCTCAGGTAGTTGCACGCCACGTAGATCGTGGTCGGAGTCTCGGGATCGATCGCCGTAAATCCGCCGTCCCACGGGCATGCCAGCGTGTCGCTCCACGGCAGCGAGCCGTTGTACTGCTGCGCGTCGTTCCCCTGCGTCCCTCCGTATAAAATCTGGTCCGACGAGGGATGCACAGACATTCCCGGATAGAACTGAGTGATATTCAGCGACGTATTCGCGCTGCCTATGTTCGTGTTCAAGTCCGCCCAGTGCTGCTTGCCGCTCGATGTCGCCGCGTTGAGTGCGTCCTGTGACGCCCACACTCCACCGTCGTTTCCCACGAACAGGGCGATCGCAGTCCCATTTTGTGCGTTTGCGAAGTTGAACGCGTGTACGTGGGTGTGCACCGACGTTCCGTTCCCGCTTCCGTCCGCGGAAAAATCGCCCCAGGTGTTGCCGCCGTCCGACGATCGATAAATCGAAGATGTTCCGTAGGCGTTCGGCGCAAGCTGCGGTTGCGCCGCGCCTCCCGCGAATACCAGTCCGCCCGCCGACTCCGGCATCGCCGCCAGCTTCATCGAGTAAAAACACAGCGGCGAGCAAAAATCCGGCAGGTTTGACGCGTTCGGATACACGGCCGTAAACTCCCCGCCGGCCCCGTTCGTCGTGATGCCCGCACCGTACAACACGCTCAATAAATTATCCGAGTTGGTCGTCGCATCCGCGATCGACGCCCACACCACCGAGCTTCCGGCCTGCGCACCGGCCGACGCCGCCAGCGAAATGCGCCCAAACGAGGAAGAAGTCGCCGCTGAATCGAGCGTCGTCACGCGGTGCCACGTCGCGCCTGCATCCGGCGACACGTACAGCCCGTTGCACGGCGCGCTCGTGCAAGACGCCGCCGCGTCCGTGTCGCCCCGCGGATCGCCAAGCGCTGCGAACGCCGTATCGCCCGTGGGATCGCTCGGGTCGAACAAAACATCCGTCGCCGGATTAAACGGCGCTCCGCCCGCCGATGCTGTGCCCGGTTGTGAACGCGTCCAGGTGGCGCCTTCATCGGTCGAACGCCATATCCCAGAATGCAGAGTGCCGCCCGCCGCGTAGTCGGTTCCCTGCACCGCCGCCAGCAACACCGGATGCGCGGCGTTTGGCTGCACGGCGATCGCGGCAATATAGGGCCCGCTCGCGCCCGGTCCCTGCGAAGCGCTCTGCGTAAACGTCTTGTCTTGCGACCAAGTCTGCCCGCCATTCACAGAACGCAGCACGCCCGCGCCGTACAGATTGTCCTGCGCGAAATTCGATTCGCCCGTTCCCACCACGATCTCGCTGCTTTGAGCGTGCCCGCCAAAAGTTGGACACGCTCCTGGTATCAGCGCGATCGCTCCGATAGCGAGCGACGGCTCCTGATCCGTCAGCGGCGTCCATGTCACAGGGTTTCCCGAAAGCGCGTTGAAGCTCACCCACATTCCGCCGTCCGCTGCGCCCGTATAAATCGTATTCCCCGTGGCGTCGCACGGGTCCGAAGCCAGCGCCGTCACGCGGCCTGACACGTTCCCATAAAAAATATTGTTCGCCGTGGGTTGCGGGCCAAGCGGAGTCCACGCATTCACCTGCGGCGCAATCTGCGGCGACTTCTCGTCGAGCTGGTCAAAATAGGTTTTGTGGTGAGCGATCGCGATTTGATTCTCGTGGAATGCGCGCATCAGCAGCGCGGCCGGGATGTGCCCGTTCGCGGATGCCCTCTCGCGGAAGAACCATTCCGCCCGCGCGCGAACGATCGCCGCCGTGGCAGCTTGATTTTTCGCGGCGTGAAATCCGCTAAGCGCCCGCGTCAGAAACGGCTCGGCTCCGGCGATCAATACCGCAAGGCACGCCGCCAAAACCAGAACGCGAGCCACACCTATCCCTTCGCTTGAACTTCGGCCTTGATTGACTTTGGATGCACAACCGGCGCGGCCGCCATCACCTGACAAAAGGGGCGCCCTCCCCGGGGCCAACGCATTATATCCAAATGGCCCAAGGGAAGTGACATCGGGAATCCTGTATTACGGCGCGGCGGGAACCTGATTCGCCATCGCGTTCGCCATTTCCTTCCAGTCTTCATACTGTGAGGCGATTCCGAGACGTTCCAGGTATTCGGGATCGATCGTCTGCGTCGGGAATGCGGGTTTTTGCTCCGGACGCCGGCTCGTTTCGTGCGCCAGGATATTCGCGAGGTGTACGATTCCAACTGCGTCCAACGCGTCATGAGGGAGCGCCGTTCCTGCAGTGTGATGGTGGGCTACCGCTTCCACCACCGGCGAGGGCAGCCCCCAGATCCCCAGCAAATACGCTCCAACCTCCGCGTGCGTCACGCCCATCAGTTGCCGTTCTGCTGCGAACAGCGGAATCTGCTCTCGCGCCGCCTCGTCCAGCGCTCGCACGAAATGCCGCGGCGAACGCGTCGCCAGCACGAGTTTCCCCACGTCGTGAACCAGCGCCGCCATCACCGCGATGTCTCGCGTATGCGGCGCCGCGGGCAGCCGGATCGCGATCTTGGCCGCAAGCTGCGAGTGCGCCTGTAGCTCTTCAAAGGAAAATCCCGGCAGCGGCGTGGTATCACTGATCATGCTGAACACTTCCGCCGCCAGCACCAGGTTTTGCAGCATTTGCACGCCCAGGAAACTCACCGCCGTTTTGATGGACGATACCTCCAGCGGCAATCCGAAGAACGCCGAATTTACCAGCTGGAAAATTTTCGCGGATATCGCCACGTCCTGCTCCACCACCTGTACCAGCTCGGCCATCGACACTTCCGGATCTTGCAGTTTTTTTCGCAGCGCAAAGTACGTCTTCGGAAGCACCGGCAGGTCTTTCACCGTCCCTACGAGATTCGCCAGCATTCGGTTGCTCAAAATCTTCGAAAGACTCGTCGCCCGTTCGACTGCCATACGCGCCATCGTGGGATCGCAGGGCTTCAGCAAAAACTGATGCGCCACCGGTACCGCCCGCAGCGCATGCTCCATCTCTTGTTGGTTTGCCAGCAAAATCCGAACCATCGCCGGGTGCCGCTCGCAAACGGCTTGCAGCAAAGAGCCGCCGTCCATGTCCGCCGTTCGTGTGGCGGAGATGATCGCCTGAAAGTTTTGCGACGCCAATAAAGCCAGCGCCGCTTCCCCGCCGGCCGCGAATTCCAACTCGAACTGCCCCTTCTCTTTGGAAATTCCGCGCGACAGGAAATCGAACTCTTGCCGGTCGTCGTCCACGAATAGCACTCGCTTCATTTTTGCCGCCTTTTCAAAATGGTTTTCGGACGCCGGCCACTTAATCGCGATACGCGCACACCAATGCCGACGCCATCGGTTTCGGAAGGAGGGAATGTGTTCAAACCGAGAGGAACTACAACCTGCGCCTGCAGGCCGCTCCGCCGGGATCCGCTTCGGCGTCGCGCAAAATCAGTATATCCCCCTCATCGGCCTGCGGCGCCTCGCGTGTCCGAAGAGTCAGTCCCGCACGCCCCGCCGAACCCTATACCCGCTCCCAGCACGTAAACGTGGAAGCGTAACGCCCGCGAATGGTACTCTCTCGAAGCCGCCACGCTTCCAGAGCGCCCGAGCAATCCCGATGATTCTTGCCTCCGCTATCCCGATGATCCCCACCGGCAACGAGCTTACGGCGCTGCTCGTCGTCGTTTCGTTTTCCGCCGGCCTCAACGTGTACGCCACCGTCGCCATGCTCGGCCTGCTTGGCCGTTACAACGTGTTGGCCGTCCCGCCCGCTCTGCACATTGTGCAGGATTGGAAAATCATCGCGGCTTGCTGCTTTTTGTTCGCGCTTGAATTTGTGGGCGACAAAATTCCCATCTTCGATCTGGTCTGGAATGCCGCGCATACCTTCGTCCGCGTTCCCGTCGCCGCGCTGATCGCCTACGGCGCCACCGCGCAGCTTCCGCAGTGGGAACAGATCGCCGCCACCTTCGCGGGTGGCTTGATCGCTCTGGCCGCACATGGCGGAAAGACCGCCGCTCGCGCCGCCGTCTCCGCTTCTCCCGAACCAATTTCGAATTTCGCTCTCAGCGCCAGCGAAGATGCTCTGGTCGTCTTCCTGATGTGGTTCGTAACCAAGCACTCCTACTTCGCTTCCGGTATTGTCGTCTTCGGGTTGCTGATCGTTATCTTCTTACTGAGGTTTGTAGTGCGCTCCGTCCGCAATCTTCTCCGCGACGCCGAAAACGCCCTTACGCACAACTCATCTGGCACTTACGTTCACTGAGCGCGCCACGCTCGCTGGACCCATAAAAAAAACCGGCCTCCTATCGGCGTTTGCAGCGCCAACGGGAGGCCGGCTTGAACTCGCCGCGCGATTCGTTTACGGTTTTTTCTTCCCTCCGAGCAGGCCGCCAAGTGCGCTCGCCGCCGCACCGGCCGCGCCAGTCGTGCCCTTCGCGGCACCCAGGCCGGCGCCAACTCCGCCCTTCGCGAGGTTACCCGCGATTCCCGCCACGTCTGGAACTACCACCGGATTCGAAGTCGTTCCCGTAATGCTGAATGGGATTCCACCGCCCTTTCCGCCCTTGCCGCTTCCTCCGCCGCCCGTGAATCCAGAAAGTGCTCCGCCCAGCGCGCCTGTCGCCGCGCCTGCAACATTCGTGATCGCGCCCATGCCGCCCGCCAGGTTCGCCACCATATGCATGTTCAGTTGGCCACTCGCGCTTACAGTGCCATTGCCCGTCACCGTACCAATCGAAGGCAGCACCAAGTTCAGCGAACTAAACTGTGTCCCGCTGGGATCGTTGCGAATCTGCGCAGCAAGCTGTTGAATTTGCGTGCCGGACGAGCTGCCACCCTTCCCAAGCCCCGTGAACGCCGAAAGCGCGCCGAGCTTCTGGCTCAGGCTGAATCCTGCCAACTCGGTATTCGCCATATTCACCGGTCCAGCAATTGTTAGTTTGTCCGCCGGTCCGCTGATCGCAAGGTTAGCGCTCAGCGTTCCGCCCTGCAGTTTCGATCCCGAAGGCAACACCATGCCGACCGCCGGCAGAAATCCCTCCAGATCGCCGAGCGGCATGTTCGATGCATTCACCTTCATGTTCAGCGTCGCGGGCTCCGTCGCAAGGTTGTAGGTGCCCGTCAACTGCTGAAACGCCTTCCCGATGTGAATGTCTCCCTGGGTCAGCACGCCCGCTTGTGTCTTCAGCGTGTAGTCCGTCGTGTAATCCACACTCAACGGCACGCTCGAAGGCGCTCCCGCCGCTGACATCTTGAATTTATTCAGGGTCACGTTTCCTTTCGACTTCATATCCCTGCCGTCGGAACTCAGATCGCCCTTGAAATCCATCACCCCGCCGATGCCCGAAGAAGGATCGATGAATCCCGTCGTCGCTAGATCGAGATGCTGCGCGTCCACGTTCGCGGAAAGCGGCGTCAGCGAAGTGTCCGCTTGATCGATCGGGCCCGCCTTGCCGTCCACCTTGATCGCGGCATTGCCCGGCCCCGTCGCTGTCAGCTTGAATGGAAACGAGCTTGTCGTAGAAAGATCCGAAGCCTCCAGATTCACATCCGAATACACACTGGGCTTGGCCTTGGACCCCGTTCCGCTCACCGTGATTTTTCCGCCAGTGATGCTCACTTTTTCTACCGTCAGGTTCGCAGCTGCGTCGCCGCCGCTCGCTGGCTTTGCCGCGCCTCCGCCCGACGAACTTCCGAGGCTCGAATAGTTCCACGTTCCGTTCGGCGAGTGAATCAACGCTACCTGCGGATCGCGGAGCTCGATCGAACGCACCTCCAGCCGCTTCGAAAAAATCAGCGGCATCAGCTCGACGCCCACCGTCAAATCCTTTGCCGTCAGGAATGACGACTGGCTGAACTTCGGATCGTCCGCGATCGCCACGTCGCTCACCGTGACGCCGCCTGAAAAAATCGCCAGGCCGATGTTTCCTATCGTCACCTGCCGGCCAAGAGCGCTGGTCAATTGCGCCTCCAGCGTCGGCTTGAATTTGTTCGCGTTGATGAAAAGCGGCAGCGCCAGCAGAATAAGCAAAATCGCCGCAACGACGGCGCCGATGATGACCAATGGTTTTTTCTTCATGGAAATCCTCCGCAAAAATCCCGGTGGAATCGTGGCCTCAATTACAATTGGGGCCGCCATCATACTCCGCGTGCTGCCGCGCGCCAATTACTTGTTCTAATGCCGAAAATCGCGCCTGCGCGTCCGCCTACGGGCTGATTACGCCGCCAAAGCGTACCCAACGATCCCCGTCGAATCGCATCAGGTACAGCTGCTTGACGGGCCGGTAGTCGGACGCGCTGGTCGTAACTCGAATACCCGGCAGCAACATTCCCAGCGGCATGTCCAGACTCGCGGCCTGCTTCATCACGTTCGCGCGAGTCAGGTCGTCGCCGCAATTTTTCAGCACTGCCACCATTACTTCTGACACCTCATATCCGAAAAGCACATTCGCATCTCGTGGATTCGCATCCGGATCGTATTTCCTCATCCATTCCACAAACGCTCGAACGTCCGGATCGGCCTGCGCGCTCTCGCTGGTCCATCCTTTCGAGCGCGCATTCGTGATGATCCCCGCGGCCTTCTGCAATCCCGCCGGCTCAAGGAACGCGGCAATTGAGAGTGAAGAATTAGGAATGAACTGAAGAGGGTGCCAGTCCATATCCCAGGCTGCGCGGATAGCGAGAGTCGCAAATCGACCCACTGTGAAATTCAAGAAAACGTCCGCACCGGAATCCTTCAACTGCGCGATCACCGGCTGCACGCTCCTGGGATCGCTGTATGTGAACGAGACATCTTTCACGATCATCGTCGCCGCTTTGTCGCCCAGGCCTTCGCGAATTCCAGATCGCCACTCATCGCCCGACGGATCGGCTGGCGCAAGGATCGCAATCTTCGCTCCCGGCTTCTCTCGAAGGATGTAGCGTGCATAGACCGTTGCTTCAGTGCGTTTTGATGCCGCGAATCCCATCGTCCACGGATACTCGGCCGGATCGTCGAAAATCGAATCGTTGGACGCCACAAAAAGCTGCGGGACCTTCTTCTCGTTCATGTAGGCGCGAATCGCCTTGTTTCCCGGATATCCCCAGCTGCTAAAGAGCAACAGCACCTGCTCCTCTTCCACCAGCTTTCTCGCCTGCCCCGGCGCCTGCTTCCAATCCGATCCGCTGTCTACACTGACGAATTTGAATTTTCTGCCGTTCACGCCGCCCGAATCGTTGACCATCTGGAAGTAGGCGGCTTCAGCCTTCCCCGTCGCGCCATACTCCGAAAAAGTTCCGGTGTACGGCATGATGTTGCCGATCTTGATCTCCGTATCCGTGGCGCCCGGATCGTATTTCTTCACAACTTGCCCGAACGATGCAGCCGTACCCAACCCGCAAACCACAGCCAAAATAGCGGCTGCCGAAACCGCTTTGTTTCGCACGGATCCCATTCCGTATCGCTCCTGTGATTACGAAAACACAGGCAAGAACGCGGGGCCGCTCCGCCGTAACCAACTAATTAGACCAAGCCGATTCGATCCGCAAGCGACAACGCTGGACCCACCCCAACCTCACGCTCCGCCGATAATACCGTTGGACTTGCCAGCCTAACCGTGCTACGTTTGACCTGCGTTTGTTGCTCTTGTAACACCTTTGGTATCGAGAAGGGGCTGCAAGTCCAAAAGACTCGCGGCCTTTTTTGTTTTGCGCCTAGAGGCGGATCGAGAAGCACAAATAGCTTATAAAAGAAGGAAGTACATCAGTGAGAGAACAAGGAACAGTGAAGTGGTTCAACGCCAGCAAGGGTTTCGGATTCATCCAGCGCCAGTCCGGCGAGGACGTTTTCGTTCACTTTTCGGCTATTCAAGCGGAAGGTTATAAGTCGCTGAACGAAGGCCAAGCGGTTGAGTTCGAAGTAACCCGTGGACCGAAGGGTCTGCAGGCTGCGAACGTTACCAGCCTCTAGTCGTAACGGGCGGATTGGTTCAAACCAGTCCGCCCTATTTTTTTGATCCCGCTCTGACACCTGAGGAGTCCCGTTGAAAGCTCTCCCCGAAGGCCAGTACATCAAGCATTTTCAGTACGGGCTTGGCGTCATCACCGAGTCGGATTCCGAACGCACCTTGATCGATTTCGATCTGCACGGCCCCAAGGTTTTCGTCACCAGCATCATGGTTGTCGAACCCGCCGAAGGGACTCCGCCCAAACGCAAGCGCGCAAGGCGCGTGAAGAAAACCGCCGCCGTTGCAGCGATCCCAGAACCGACCGCGGCGGGGAAATGAACAACAACGTCATCGTCCAGTTTGTCGGTTTCGAATCGAAATCTGTCGGCCGCGAATATCGCTTCACCGTGCGCCAGCCGTCTCTCGAGCCTCGCGAATTTACGCTGACCATCCCCAACGAAGCGTTCAATTCCCGCCTGGTCCGTTTTCAGGACGCTCCCGATATTTGCTCCCACCGCTTGCACGTGGAATTAGCGGCGGCCGAAAATCATCCCGCCGAAACCCACTTCGACTTGACTCATGCCGAGCTGGATTCTTACCGCACCTCGCACATGGCCAAGCCACCGAAGTACCCCTACGCACCGAAGAAAGAAGAAGACGAATAGCACGGAGTTTCTTACTCGAAGTTCACAACGCTCAATCCAGTAGTTTCCCGCCTGATCGAGGCTCTACTCCAGCTTTGCCACCACGCGTCGCGCCGCCAGCGAAATCATCAACCTCGAAACGCCGCTAAAGAAAATACTGATCCCTACCAGCGTCCCCAGCGCCCATTCTGTATTTGACGGCCACGTGCTGAAAATCATTCCTCCGAGGACTAGCGTGATAATTCCATTCAGCAGGAACCAGGTCGCTCCCCCTGCGTCCCGATGCTGCCAGTACAGCACCAGTTCCGCCGCTCCCTCAAACAGAAGGTAGCAAGCCAGCGCCAGCGTCAAGGTTCTCAAGCCGCGCTCCGGATGCTCCAGCAAGTAGAACGCAACCGCCAGATACAAAATCCCCAACAGAATCTTCAGGGCAAGGCTTCCAGTCCTTCGCGTGTACCACGCAAAAACGAAATGTCCCACGCCCGCGATCACCAGCATCCACCCCAGAAAAATGTTCATCGCCAGGCCCGCGTGATACGGATACGCGATCGCCCACAACCCCGCCACAATCATGAGGACGCTGAATAGGATCGACCAGCCCACCGCCTTCCTTGCCACATTCGCCATCGTTGGATCGCTCATCGCATGCCTCGCTGGAGTGTGCCGCGCGGGAAAGATCCGTGTCGAAACTTGCCGCTCGCTCGTCGAGCGTTCGCCGCGCCGATGGCAACCCTTATATCATCGCTTTCCGCTGCTCCGGCGTGAATTCCATGCCCTTCGCGCCGTCGCTCGGCTCGCGCGCCGCACTTCGAGTCGTGTTATTGTTGCCTCAATCGTTCGTGGAAGGAACCCAACATTCAGGCGCCAGGGTTGAACGCTTTCTCGGTCCCAACAGTTCTCCGCAACCAACTTGAGCCAACCCGCGCGGATAATTCCGTCCCCTCGTCGTCTCTGCTCGGTACGGACGCCATCTCCGTTGCCATCCAATTTACCCGGCGCTATTTCCTTCGCGTCCTTGCCATTTCGCTCGCGCTGCTCGTCCCCTGTTTCTGGCACCGCCGCATCGTCGCTTCCGATCTCGGCAGCCACCTTTACAACGCATGGCTCGCGCAGCTCATCCGCGGCAATTGTGTCCCCGGCCTGCATCTCACAAATCAGTGGACCAACGTTCTTTTCGATTACCTGCTCGATTTTCTAGGCCGATTTTTCTCGCTCCAAGTCACCGCGAAACTCGCCGTCGCGATCTGCGTTCTGATTTTTTTCTGGGGAACCTTCGCGCTTGCAGCTGCAGCGGCAAAGCGGCCTCCATGGCTCCTCATTCCGGCGATGGTCATGTTCGCCTACGGCTACACCTTCCACATGGGCTTCTTCAATTATTACCTCGCCATCGGACTCTCGTTCTGGGGCATCGCTCTCGCCTGGCACGCGCGCCGTCTCACCGAACTCTGGCTGCTCGTACCGCTCGCCGGTCTGGTCGCGCTAGCCCATCCTCTCGGTCTTGCATGGCTTGTCGCCGGATCCATCTACGTCTTTGCCGCCAAACGAATGCCAGGCCGGTTCCACATCATCCTCGTCGCATTCGCCGTCGCCGCTCTCGGAGCAGCGCACTATTATTTCTGGCATCACAATATCGTCGAACGGCAGTCGCTCCCCTTTTTCTATTTCAACGGCGCGGATCAATTCCTCCTGTTCGGCCCGCGTTACAATTACATCGAATACTCGTTCCTGGCGTTTTCCTCATTCTCCATCGTTCGCGATCTCTGGCCCTGCAATTCCGGCTCGTCCCCCCGATGCAACTATGCAATTCCCGCGGAGCTTTATGTCATCCTCATGGCCGCCGTAATTCTTCTCCCCGAAGGGATTCGGTTCGCCGGACAGACTCCCGCTCTCGCGCTCCTCACCGAACGTCTCACTTCCGTCTCCGGCGCCGTGATCTGCTGCCTCCTGGCCGCCATGCGTCCCCGCCGCTGGCATCTCGCTGGTTACTTCGCGATTGCCTCCGTTTTTTTCGCCATGGTGTACCAGGACACCGCCGTTGCCAATCGCATGGAATCGCAGGTCGAGCAGTTGGTTCGAACCATCCCTCCCAATCAGCGCGTCCTCGGCATGATTCCTCCTCTCCCCGGCTCGCGCATTTTGATCCAGCACATGCTCGATCGCTCCTGCATCGGCTACTGCTTCAGTTACGGCAATTACGAGGCAGCCGCCGGCCTGTTCCGCGTCCGCGCCACGCCCGGCAATCCCTATGCTATGACCGATTTCGATGCGACCTCCGAGATGGAAGAAGGCACATACCGCGTCGAAGCCGCCGATCTGCCGGCCTACGCCGTCTATCCGTGCCAGCCCTTCTCACTGACTCTCTGCATCCGCCCTCTTCACGAAGACGAATCCATCGATCCGACCGCAGCGCCGGATAATCCATAGGATCTACTCTTTTCGTCCGACCCTTTGGAATCGTTACAAAAGTGTGCCGTCATTGCAGCGGCCCTGCCCGCTGCGATATCCTTTCTTGGTCTGATTCACGCGAAATTCCTGAAAACGAGGCAACATGAACACTTCGCGATTCCGCAATTCCCGCATACTTCTCGCTGCACTGGTGGTGCTACTGATGAGCGCTTCTTTGTTTGCAGCTACAAGCATTTACGATTTCACGCTTCCGTCCATCGACGGCAAGCCGCTTCCGCTCTCCACTTTCAAAGGAAAAGTGATTCTGGTCGTCAATGTCGCCAGCCGCTGCGGCTTTACGCCTCAATACAGCGCGCTCGAATCCATCTACGAAAAATATAAAGATCAGGGTTTTGTGATCGTGGGTTTCCCTGCCAATAATTTCGGCGGCCAGGAACCGGGGACGAACCAGGAAATCAAGACCTTCTGCCAGACCAAATACAGCGTCACCTTCCCGATCTATTCAAAAGTCTCAGTGAAGGGCCCGGACCAGACTCCGCTCTATCAATACCTCACCACCACCGCGAATCCCGCGCTGGCTGGCGACATTAGGTGGAATTTCACGAAGTTTCTGGTGAGCCGCGATGGCCAGGTGGTGAAGCGCTTCGAGTCTGCCGTTACGCCGGACTCGGCCGAAGTCACTTCCGCGATTGAAGAGCAGTTGAAACAGAAGTAGCGGGAATTTCCAATCCAATCGGCCGAGCTCCACACTCGCTAAAACAACTTCGAGTCTGGAGCCCGGCTTTTTATTACTGCAGCAAACCAAACACGATCACGCCGTTCGGTGTCCCCACATAGACCTTTCCGTTCGCGATCATCGGGGTGATGAATTTGTTGTCCGCGAAGTTGTCGCGCCCGTTCGCCGCTTGATTGCTGTTGTATAGCTCGTTTCCCAGATTCGTCGCGTCGTACGCGTACAGCACGCCATTGCCGTTGTTTTGCACCGTCCACACGATTCCGTTCGATGTGCCGTTTGCGGAAATGCTCGGCGTCGCGCCAGGATACCCATAGCTCTCCGCGCTCCGCGAAGCTGCCGGCGTCACGAGCTTCGCGTTCGAAATCGTGAACGCGCGAATTGTGTCGTTCACCGCGCCGTAGTACAGCGTGTTATTGAAGTACGCCGGCGAAGCCCACACGCCTCCGCCGAGCCCGTTCGAATCGATCTCCTGATAAATTCCGTTATCGTTGTTCGTGTTGAACTTTCCCATCATGTCGCGATTGGCGAGATAGATGTGTCCGTCCTTCCCCGCGCCCACGGCGAGATGCCACGTATTCGATTGCGCATCCTGCAAGTCCGGCAGCAAAAGCTCTCCGCCTGAACCCAGATCCTCGTCCGAGTTCGACTCCGCGTCCGTATTATGCATCGTGAAATAATCCGCCACGCTCATGCTGCTCGCCGATGTCGCAACCTTGATGAACCCGTTGCCGAAATCTCCGCTCTCCGGAAAGCCATTCGTATTCAACGTGTCGTCAAACGTTCCGTTGCCCGCCAGAAAATAAACATTGCCGCTTGCGTCCGCCGCCGGCCCGTCGCCGGACATCCATATCGCTCCCTCGCTGCCATTCGGCGTAATGTTCAGCACACTGGTCTGCGCCAGCGTCGTCTCGTCGTAACCCATCGCCCAGCCTTGATACGGCCCGTCGTCGCAATGCGAAGCCCACGTCGTGTAAACCGTCCCGTTCAGCAGCAGCAGAGCTGCGCGCTCTTTGTATTGCATTGCGCTGAACGTCGTAGTCGTGCTTCCCAGCGTAAACGTCGCCTGCACCGTCACCGGGCTCCCGTTCTGTTCGGCTCCCGTCGTCAAATCCAGCGCATGCAGACGTTGATGGTAATCGCCGCTCGAATCCTTCGACATCGCAACCAGATACATCGTTCCGTGCGCTCCTGCTTTCAAATCGATCGCCGGGGTCGAAGTGATCCCGATCTGCGGCGACACCTGTCCGCACCCGCGGTTGTCGCTCGGTGTTTCGTTCGCGCCCAGCGCCGAAACTCTCCACAGCTGTGTAAATGTGTCTGCGTCGAACGCGTAGGCCGAATCATTCTCCGTCTCCACGAACACTACGTTGTGCACGCTTCCATTGACCGTCAAACCCGCGGCGTACAGCGGCTCCGCATCCACCAGCCCATCGACGTTCAAATATCCCACCTTACCAAACGTCGAAACGTTCACGTTCGACGTCGTCAGTATCGTTTCCTGCAAATTCTGTCCCGTCCGTCCAACGTCATTGTGATACGTCAGCACGTTCACGCTGCTCGGCTGCACCTGGTTCACCGTCAATGTCACCGTGTTGCTCGTCGCGCTCCCTGCCGAGTTAGAAACGGTCACGTAGACTTGCGCACCCGATTGCGACACGGTCGTCTGCGCGATTGAAAACGCATTTGAATTCGTTCCGGCGGCCGCACCATTCAGGAACCACGCATACGTTAACGGCGCAGTGCCGCTCGCCGATATCGTAAACGTCGCCGTCGCTCCTGCCGTCACCATCTGGTTCGTCGGCTGCGTCGTAATCGTTGGAGCAGTGGGCGGCGCGGCGTTCACTGTCAACACCACAGTATTGCTTGTCGCGCTTCCGGCGCCGTTGCTGACCTTCACATAAACGGAATCTCCACTCTGCCCCGTCGTCGTGTTCGAAATCGTATATGTCGCCGAACTCGTTCCCGCCGCCGCGCCATTCAAATACCACTGATACGTCAGCGGTGCAGTCCCACTTGCCGCCACCGTAAATGTCGCCGTCGCCCCCGCCGTCACCGTCTGCGCCACCGGCTGAGTCGTAATCGTCGGAGCGGTCGCCGCGGCATCCACCGTCAATTTCACCGTATTGCTGTTCACGTTTCCGACGCTATTGCTCACATTCACGTAAATCGCCGCGCCATTTTGCGCCACCGTCGCACTCGCGATCGCGAACGTGTTGGAATTCGTCCCTGCCTGCGAGCCGTTCAAGTCCCACTGATACGTTAGGGGTGCCGTTCCGCTCGCCGCAACGCTAAACGTCGCGGTCGCTCCCGCCGTCACTGTCTGCGCCACCGGCTGAGTCGTAATCGTCGGAGCCGTGGTCGCCGCAGTTACCGAGAGTTTCGCCGTGGTGCTCGTCGCCATGCCTTTGGAGTTGCTCACCGTCACATAAACCGTCGCCTGATCCTGACTCGAAGTTGCCTGCGAAATCGTGAATGCACTGGCATTCGTACCCACTGCGCCGCCGTTCATGTACCACTGGTACATCAGCGGCGCGGCTCCCGTCGCCACCACCGAAAATGTCGCTGATCCACCTACCGTCACCGCTTGGCTCGCCGGCTGCTGCGAAATCACAGGCGCCGAATCCGACGGTTTTATCGATGGCGGCGTCCCCGCATACCCGCACCCCGAAAGAATCGCCAACGAGAGCGTCAGCAGCGCCCGCAGCAAAATCTCTCTCTGAGTTCGCACCGGTCGTCCTCCAAGTCCTTCGCAACGACGCATAGCAAGACCAATCCCAAGCAAGCGGAGGGCCACGGCTTTGATGCAGGGGCCCTTCAAAATGCTACGCGCAGTCCCATCGCGATGCACCTGTCCGCCCGGACAGATTCGGTCCAACGGTCACGCGCTCCAATCCGCCGCGCTCCGTGAATCGGCTGGCAACTCCCTATATTTCAATCACTTCCGGCGAAGCGACTTTTCTTCGCCTCACGCTCGCCAAACTCTTCGAGTACGCGCAACCGTGCACCTTCAGTGGCCGGAACGCCGTACTCCGTAAGATTTTCGCGAAGGAATCCCATCTGGTTTGTAAGGCGTGTGGAATGAACGCAAATTTGGGAAAAGTTCGCGGACTTACGCCGCGGGTGGGTCGCTGAGCTCATCGAGCAGCACGTCTCGCAGGCGGTCGCACTGCTCGCCGCTTAATTTCGCGCCGCCCGAAGTCAAATAAAACACGTCGATCGCCATCTGTCCCTCGGTCTCGATCAACGCAATCTCGATATTGCAGTTCTCCTGCGAAAATTTCGAACTGATCCGGTGCAGCAAGCCCGGCTGGTCCTGCGCGATCACTTCCACCAGTGTGCTGTGCTCCGAACAGTTGTCGTCGAACGCTACTTGCGTCGGCACCTTCACCTTCGGCGGCGTAACTTTCTGCGATTTCAGCCGGTCCCGCAGCATCCGTTCCAGATCCGCTTTGCCCGTCAGCACATCATGCAAACTCTTTTTGAATCGCTCCCACTCCGGCAAATTCAGTTCCAGCGTGCGAAATCGGTCCGTAAAATAAAACGTATCCACGACGATCCCCGCCTGGTTCGAATACGCCGCCGCTTTCACAATGTTCATGCCCCACGACGCCAGCACGCCCGCTACGCTCGCAAATAGAGATGGCCGGTCCGTCGTCACTAGCGCCAGGTCGAACCAGTGTCTCCCGCGCTTTAGGCCAATCTGCACGTTGTCTTTTCCCAGTTCGCCCGCCATCGCCACGTGCGCCAGCACCTCTTCCACGCTGTGCGTCCGCAGGTAACGCCGCGGCAAACCTTCGAGAAACGCCTCCAGTTTCCGTCCCGCCGCCGGCGCCAGCGTACGCAAGTGCGCGAGCGTCTCGTCGTCCGCTTCCACATGGAGCCGTTCGTCCACGCTGCGAATCATGTAATTCGCCGTGCCGATGTAGAGCTGCCAGATGTTCTCCGCCTTCCACGGCGTCAGCGCCTCCGGGTTCACCGCCTTAATATCCGCGTACGTCAGCAGGCACAGCATCTTCAGCCGCTCCGGCGTCTCTACTTTCTCGCCGAACTGCTTCACCACCTCAGGGTCGAAAATGTCGCGCCGCAGTGTCGCGCTCATTTCTAGATGCCGCCCGATCAGAAACAACACGGTCTCGCGATCCAGGTCGTCCAGGTCCAGCCGTGCAAGGCATGCCTTCGCAATCTCCACGCTCGCCTTCACGTGATCGTCCGTCTTCGACGCCTTCCCCGTGTCGTGCAGCAGCAGCGCCAGATACAAAAGATCCGGTTGTTCCAGTTCCTCCAGCAGCTCCGCGTAACGCTGATCCCATTTGGTGTGAGACTGCCTCAGTTTGTGCAGATTCTCGATCGCAACGAACGTATGCTCGTCCACCGTGTAGCGGTGCGAGTAGTCGCGCACCACCAGCGAATCGATTCCCGCCAGCTCCGGCAAAAATAGTGTCAGTACGTGCAGCGAATGCATCGCGCGCAACGCATCCGCTGCGTGCGGCGCTACCAGAATCTCCTGCAGCGTGTGCCACGCCTCCACGCCCTCCGGCGGATTCGCCGATAATTCCGGCAGCGCGCGTTCGATCTGAATTTCCGTCGTCGAACTCAGCGTTAACCCGTGCCGTGCCTGAAAACGAAACATCCGCAGCAGCGCGTCCGGATCGCGTAGCGCATCCGCCTGCTGCACGAACACCATTCCATCCACCACCGAAAATTCCGGATTCGAAAGCCGCGCCTGCAGGTGCGTGAACTGTCCAAACATCGACGGCCGCGCCGCCGGGCTTTCCTCCAGCAACTTCACGCAAACTCGCGAGATGCTTCTCGCGTTGCCGAAGTAAATTCGCATCCAGTCTGCCGCCGAAAGCTCGGCCGCCGCGCTCCTGGCCCCGATTCGGTTCGCCGCCGCGTCGTTCTGCGCTTCCCACGTGAGTGTGTTGTCGTCGCGGTTGTGCCTGAAATGCAGGAAGCACCGCACCGACATCAAAAATTCCAGCGCCGCCTCAAACTGCTTCCGGATGGCCACCGGCAGCAGATTCTCCTCTTTCGGCCAGTCGCGGTGTTGCTCCATCGCCGAAATCAACGAGAGCCAATGCGCCACGTTGTAATCCCTCAGCCCTCCCGGTGCATCCTTCAAATTCGGTTCCAAGTGAAACACCGTGTCGCCGAACTTTGCGTGTCGCGCACGAGTGATCTCCGCCAGCTTTTGCACCAGCGGCGCCGCCTGCTTCGCCACAAGGTTCGGCAGCATCGTGCCGAACAGCCGCGCAAACAGCGCCCGGTCCCCCGCCAAAAACCTGCAATCCAGTAGCGAAATTGTGAACTCCGGATTGTCCGCGTCGAACTTGTCGCACTCCGAAAGCTTCCGCGTCGTCGGCGCGAGCCTCAGCCGGAGATCCCACATCTCCTGCGAAAATTTCCGGATTGCTTCCTTATATTCCCGTTCGGATTTGTCGGTGGAATGGAGAAACAGGATATCGACGTCGGATTGAGGAAACAGCCATTTGCGCCCGAAGCCGCCCACGGCGACCAGCGCCATATCGCTCGGTCCGGCCTCGTCCGCGGATACGATTTTCCGCCAGAGTCCCAGAGCGATCGATTCCACCAGCGCCGTTCGCGCCTGCACGCTCGCGCGCCCGTTCCCGCCATTCGAAAACTCTTCCTTGATGCGCGCGGATTCCTGCGCGTAGAAATCGCGAAGTTGACTGCCTGGCGATGTACCGGTGGACATGCGGTTCAAACTTTGAAAACTGTAACCGCGCGCTCGCTGCGGCGGCAATCAAATAAACGAATCGCGCGGATTCTAATTCTGGATGGACAAACCAAACAAAAAGCGCTTGGGGCTAGCGCTTCTTCACCACGTGGCCGTCTTCGCTTGCCGCCACCTGTTGGCGTAACAGCGTCACGAACGCCGCCGCTGCCCGGGGCAGTGTCCGGTCTCGACGGTACACCAGTCCGAGCTCTCGCGTCAGTTCCACGTCCGAAATCGGAATCAACTTCGCCTCGCCAGACCTCACTTCGTCCCGCGCGAAGCTTTCGCTGATGATCGAAACGCCCAAGTTCGCCGCAACGAACCGTTTGATCATCCCGACGCTCGCCAGTTCCATCGTAATCCGTAGCTTCGAGCGGTACGGCCGAAAATATTTGTCCAGAAGTTGCCGCGTATAGCCCGTCTTCGGGACGATCTGCGGCTGGTCCGCGATCTCGCTCATCGTCACGCTTTTCGCGCGCGAAAGCGGATTAGACGCCGATACCAGTAGCATCAGCCGGTCGCGGAAAATGGAATGGATTTTCAGGCTCGGCGATCGGACCGGCAGCGTCACGATCCCCACATCCACTGAACCATCCTCGATCTTCTCCACCACTTTCCGGCTGAAATTTCGGTAAATGCTAATCTGCACCGAAGGATAGTGCTTGTGATACTCGCCGAAAATGTCCGGCAGCACGTAAAGGCACGTCGCTTCATTCGCGCCGATCGAAAGTATTCCTCGCGGCGAACTCGAAAGGTCCGCCACCGCGCGCAGCGACTCCTCTTTTAAGGCGAGCAACCGCTTCGCGTAAATAATCAGCGACTCGCCCGCCGCCGTCAGCCGCACCGACTTCCCTACGCGGTCGAACAGCTTCTGCCCGTACTCCTGCTCCAGTTGGCGGATCTGTGCGCTTACGGCCGGCTGGGAACGAAACAATTTCTGCCCGGCGCGTGAAAAGCTGCCCAGTTTTGAGATTTCCAGGAAGGTTGTTAGGTGGTCAAAGTCCATGATTGGTACGCGGAATTATAACAGATAGGGCCGGAATTCAGGCAGGCGCTTAGCAGGTGAAGCCGGCGGCATCCGCAGACGGCAGGGGGTTTAATGAACGATTGGCCCCTGCGAGGCGGCGGTCGAGCTTCTTCGGGTCACCGGCATCACCACGGCTTTTTCTTCGCGCTTATTCCACCGCGCCAGGATCGGCGCCCAGGTTTGTTCCACGGTGCAGGGTAGGTTCACCGGCTCGAGCCGCACCAGCATGAACGACGATGACGCCGCCTTCAGCAGCCGTTTCGCTTTCGGGCTATCCGTGAGCCGCACGTGCTCCATCAGCGCCTGGCGCAACCACTCACGCTCCGGCTCGCCGACCTCGGCGCGGCGTACGAATTCCGAATTGAAGTCCGTATCCGCCAGAGTCTTCCGCACCGCATACACCAGCCCACCCGTCATTCCCGACCCCAGATTGATTCCCGCTCTGCCCAGCAGCATCACCACGCCTGCCGTCATGTACTCGCACCCATGCTGCCCCACGCCTTCCACCACCGCCAGCGCGCCGCTGTTCCTTACCGCAAATCTTTCGCCCGCGCGTCCCGCAATATAAAGTTCGCCGCTCGTCGCGCCGTATAGCACCGTGTTCCCCGCCAGCACGTCGCCGCGCTGCGAAGCGTCCTCCCCCGCCGTGATCGCAATCGTTCCACCACTCAACGATTTCCCCACGTAGTCGTTCGCTTCACCCGCCAACCGGAACGTGACGCCGGAAATCAAAAACGCGCCGAAGCTCTGCCCCGCCGCTCCGCGAAACTCGCAGTGAATCGTGTCTTCGCCGAGTCCCGCGTAGCCTGTGCGCCGCAGAATCTGCCCGCTCAAATGCGCGCCGACGCTGCGATCCGAATTCGCGATCGTCAGCGGAATCGCGCTCTCCGCCCGTGCGCCCTTCTGTCCCACGGTCCGCGACAGCTCGTGGTGCACACCCTTCCCGTCAATCAGCATTCCTTTGGATTGAGTCACCGATTCCGTGATCGGTTCGAGCAAATCCGCAAACGTTTCCCCCGCTTCTTTCGTCCGTGGCCGCAACAATTCCGCCGCGCCAATAATTTCGCTCAACGATCGCGCGCCGAGTTGGCTGAGCCGTTCCCGCACCTCTGCCGCCACGCCGCGGAAATACGTCATCGCCATCTCCGGCTTCCCGTCGAACCGAGCGCGGTACTTCTCATCTTGCGTCGCGATCCCCGCCGGACACGTATTCAAATGGCACTGGCGCGCCATCACGCATCCGATCGCCAGCAGCGCCGCGGTTCCGAATCCATATTCGTCCGCGCCAAGCAACGCCGCGATAATCACATCGCGCCCAAACTTGAATCCGCCGTCCGCTCGCAACCGCACGCGTCCGCGGAATCCGGTCATCAGCAGCGCGCGATGTGCTTCACGCAGTCCCACTTCCCACGGCAATCCCGTGTTCTTGATCGACGTCAGCGGTGAAGCTCCTGTCCCTCCATCGAATCCCGAAATCGTGATCACGTCCGCGCCGGCCTTCGCCACGCCTGCCGCGATAATTCCCACTCCCGCGCCCGAAACCAGCTTCACTCCGATCCGCGCCATCGGATTGATCGCGCGCAAATCGTAAATCAGCTGCGCCAGGTCCTCGATGCTGTAGATGTCGTGGTGCGGCGGCGGCGAAATGAGCGACATGCCTGGCACCGCATGTCGCATCCGCGCGATAAACGAAGTCACTTTCATCGCCGGCAGTTGTCCACCCTCGCCGGGTTTCGATCCCTGCGCCATCTTGATCTCAAGCTCGTCCGCGCGAACCAGATACTCCGCCGTCACACCGAATCGCGCCGACGCCACTTGCTTGACACGGTTGCGCGCTTCCGGCTCAAATTTGTAAACGTCGCCGTCCTCTCCGCCTTCGCCCGTATTGCTGCGCGCGCCCAAACGGTTCATCGCAATCGCCAGCGCGCGCACCGCTTCCGGTCCCAGCGCTCCGAGTGACATCGCCTGCGTGCTGAACCGCGAAAGAATCGTCGCGTCCGGCTCAACTTCCTCCAACGCCACGGGCGTCCGCCCCGGCGCGATCGCCATCAAATCCCGCACCGCAACCGGCTCGCGCGTCTCCGCCAGTTCCGCGAACGCCTGATGGCCTTCCGCCGTCGGCGAAGCGATATACTTGTGCATCCGCCGCATCAGCTCCGGCGAACTGCCATGCTGCTCGCCATGCTGCCTGAAGCGATAAAGTCCCGCGTCCTGCATCTCCGGCGCTTCGGGCTTGAACGCCGCTTCATGCCGCCCCAGCGCGTCGCCTAAAATATCCGAGAGCTTCTTGCCTCCAAGCACCGCATCCGCATCTTCGAAAAACTCATCCAGAATCTCTTCGTCCAGTCCCACCGCCTCGAACAAATGGCTGTTCCGGTAGCTCGCGATCGTCGAAATACCCATTCTCGCGATCACTTTCCGTAGCCCCGCTTCCACTCCGTGCCGGTAACGGTCCGCGCCGCCGGGTTTCAGCGTCTCCGACATTTCCAGCGCCAGATACGGCAGCACCGCGCTCGCTCCCACCGCAATCAACATCGCCAGGTGATGCGTCTCGATCACCTGCCCTGTCTCAACGATCAGCGGAATTTGCCACGCATCCGCCGCGGCCATCGCCTTCCATGTCGCTGCCACCGCTAACATCGCCGGTAGCGCCGCGCGTTCAGCCGAAACTCCTCGATCGCTCAGCACAATGATCTGCGGCCGTTCCGATTGCTCCATCGCAGCGCGCACATCACCCCGTAAACGTTCTAGCGCTGTCACGGCGCCCGGCACTCCGCTCGACGCCTCAAACGTAAAATCGATCGTCCTGACTTCCCCATGCGTGTGCGCCACGATTTTTTCCAGCTGCCCGGCATCCAGCAGCGGAGACGCCAGCACCATCGGCTTCCCCAGGTGCACGTCCAGCGACATCACGTGCGCCTCGCGCAGCGGATCGATCGGCGGGTTCGTTACCTGTGCGAATCGCTGCTTGCAGTAATCCCACAGCGGCCGCCGCGCGGTCGAAATGAACGCCGGCGGCGCGTCGTCGCCCATGCTCCAGATCGCTTCCTTCCCTTCCACGCCGAGTGATTGGAACAGCATTTTGAACTGATCGTCTGTCCATCCCAGCGCCGAAGCGATTCGCTTCGGTTGTTCGGTCCGCGCACCCGAAAATTCCGCCGACGGCTCGATCTTCTTCGCCGGCTTCCACCCGCTGTTCCCGCCGCCGACATGCAAAATTTTCGCGATGTCGTTCCCGCGCCACACCACGCCTTCCACCGGATCGGCGATGATCATCTCGCCGGGCCCCAGCCGCATCCGCTCATCGACGCGCTTGTCTTCGAAATTCGAAAGCCCCACTTCCGATCCCGCGATCAGCAAGCCATCCGACGTCATCGTGTACCGCAGCGGCCGCAATCCATTGCGATCCAGCTTCGCTCCCACGTAACGCCCGTCGCTGAACACCAAAGCCGCTGGCCCATCCCATGGTTCTTGCTCCCGCGCCTGCGTCTGCAAAAACAATTTCATACCCGGACTCAGATCCGGATCAGACTCCCACGCCGGAGGCGTCAGCCGCAGCATAGACGCCGCCACGCTGTACCCGCGTTGCAAATGAACTTCGAGTGCGTTATCTAAACTCGCCGAATCGCTCACGCCGCGTTCCAGCAAGTGGCACCACTCCGGCGCCCCAATTTCCCGCTGGATCGATTTCTCTCTCGCGCGCATCCACCGCCGGTTCGGGCTGATCGTATTGATCTCGCCGTTATGCGCCACCATCCGGAACGGCTGCGCCAGCGACCACGTCGGCCGCGTGTTCGTCGAGTAGCGCTGGTGGAACACCGCAAACGACGCCTGAAATTGTGGGTGAGCGATGTCCGGATAGAACTCGCGAAGCTGCCACGGTGCGAGCAATCCCTTGTAGACCACCGACCTCGTCGACAGCGAACAGAAATACGTCCCCGCCACGCCTTGCGCTTCGACCAGCTTGCGCAGCAGAAACAGTTGCCGCTCGAATTCGTCGCCGGATTTATCGGACGTGAAAAAACTTTGCTGAATCGTGGGAAGTGTCGCCGCTGCAGAAGGACCCAGAATGGAAGAATCGACCGGAACTTTGCGCCAGCCGCCACAACGAACGCCGCACAGCTTCGCCAGCTTCTTGATCGCCGCCCGCGCCTCGTTTTCCTGCCCCGGCGGCAAAAACGTCATGCCCACGCCAAACTCCACCGGCAGAGTGATCCGGTCTTCCTTCGCGCGCGCCCGGAAAAACTCTTTCGGGATCGGCAGCAGCAGTCCCGCGCCGTCTCCACTCGATCCGTCCGCATCCACTCCGCCTCGATGCGTCAGCCGCACCAGCGCCGTCAACGCGCGCTCGATCACATCGCGCGAACCCAGGCTCCCCATTTGCGCGACGAAGCCCACACCACAGGCGTCGTGGTCCGGATGCCCGCCAAAGCGCGCATTTCGCATTCTCCATTACTAACCCTCACCATCCCGCCAAGTACAATCGCGAACTTCGATGCAATGGATTCAAATTTCCCTTGGTACCCTATCGCCATCCTGTACCGCTTCACTGCTCCTAATCAGCCCTCCGAACGGCCCTTTCGCATTGGCCGTTTTTTAATAAATTTGCACAGCCCCCGAAACATGAATAGCTTCGATAGATTTTATGAAGGCCTTCCGTTGTGTCCTTCACTGTTACTCTCGCCGTCATGTCGGCCACGCCTGCCAAGGTGACCCAGTCGGGCATCTTCTCGGGCTACAGCACGGGCGGCTTCTACGACGAGATGTTCGCCGCCGACGGTGAACCTCGCCCGCACTACGCCAAGCTGTTCCAAAAATTTGCCTCCATGGTCCCGCAGCAGTTCGAAGAGCGCCGCAAGCTGGCCGATCTTTCCTTTCCTCCTCCAAGGCATCACCTTCACCGTTTACAGCGACGGCCAGGGCACCGAGCGGCTTTTCCCGTTCGACCTGATTCCCCGCATCATTCCGCTACTCCGAATGGGAACGCGTCGATCGCGGCCTCTCGCAGCGCGTTGTGGCGCTGAATCTTTTTCTGCAGGACGTTTACGGCCCGCAGCGCATCTCTCAAAGACCGCCGCATTCCCGCCGCGCTGGTCTATTCTTGCAAGCATTTCCGCCGCGAAATGATCGGCGTCGAAGTGCCGCGCGGCATATACACGCACATTTGCGGCATCGATCTGGTCCGCGATTCGAAAACCGGCGAGATTCTGCGTCCTCGAAGACAATGTGCGCACGCCCAGCGGCGTCTCCTACGTGCTCGAAAATCGCCTGGTGATGACCCGCACGTTTCCGGACGCCTTCCAGCATCACGAAGTCCTGCCCGTCAATCATTATCCCGCCGAGCTTTCGCGCATCTTGCGCAGCCTTTCGCCGCGCGGCAACGCCGATGCCGCAAATCGTTCTGCTCACGCCGGGCATTTACAACAGCGCCTATTTCGAGCACAGCTTCCTCGCGCAGCAGATGGGCAGTCGAGCTGGTCGAAGGCCGCGACCTCGATCGTCGACGGCGAGCATCGTCTACATGAAGACGATCCACGGCCTGACGCGAGTGGACGTGATCTACCGCCGCGTCGACGACGAATTTCTCGACTCGCTTGTCTTCCGTCGGCGATTCCATCCTCGGCGTGCCCGGCCTGATGGGCGCCTATCGCGCCGGCAACGTCGCGCTGGCGAACGCCGTCGGCAACGGCGTCGCCGACGACAAAGCCATCTACGCCTACGTTCCCGAGTTCATTCGCTATTATCTGGGCGAAGAGCCGATTCTGCGCAACGTGGAAACCTATCATTTGTGCCCGGCCCGACGATCTCTGCTACGTGCTCGAACATCTGCCCGAACTGGTCGTGAAGGCCGTCGGCGAATCCGGCGGCTACGGCATGCTGATCGGGCCCTGTGCCGGACCGCGCAACGGATCGAGGAGTTCCGCGAGCGCATCATCGCCGATCCGCGGAATTACATCGCTCAGCCCGTGATCGCTCTCTCGCGCGTGCCCTCCTACGATCCCGTCAACGAAACCGTCGACGGCGCCACGTCGATCTGCGCCCGTATTGCCTCTACGACGGCGAGAAAGTCACCATCGTCCCCGGCGGCCTCACCCGCGTCGCGCTGCAGACGCGGCTCGCTGGTCGTGAATTCTTCGCAGGGCGGCGGCAGCAAAGATACCTGGGTCCTGCGGGGGGAAACGGAGAATGCTCTCGCGCATCGCGGAATCGCTGTTCTGGCTGGCGCGCTACATCGAGCGCGCCGAGGACACCGCGCGCATCCTCGACGTGAACTATCACATGCTGCTCGAACAATCGCAGCAATCCTACCGCCTGCGCTGGGATCCGCTGATCGCCATGGCCGGCGAGGAAAACCGTTTCAAGCCAGCTCTACGGCGAAGCCAACGCGCAGAATGTTTTTGAATTTCTGGCTTTCCGCCAGGAAAATCCCAGCTCCATCGTGCAGTGCATCGCCAAGGCCCGCGAAAACGCGCGCACCATTCGCGACCGCATCTCCCGCGAAATGTGGGAAGACATCAACGGCCTCTACTTCAACGTCTCCCGCTTCAACCCGCAGGAAGAAATCGCCGCCGGTCCGCACCGCTTCTGCGACGAAATCAAATTCGGCAGCCACCGCTTTCACGGCGTCACCGATGCCACGCTCCCTCACGACGAAGGCTGGGAGTTTCTCCGCATCGGCTGGTCGCTCGAACGCGCGGAGATGACCGCGCGCCTTGTGGACGTCCAGTACCACAACCTTCTCGACGCACATTCCAGTCGTCGAAGCGCCGGACAATCACCAGTGGATGGCCGTGCTGCAATCCGTGGGCGCCTACGAGGCTTACCACCGCCAGTATCATTCGCCCGATCGAAGCCGGAAAAAGTCGCCGAAATGCTGATCCTTCATCCGCAGCATCCGCGCTCGATCCGCTTCAGCATCTCCGAAGTCCAGGCCGGCCTTCGCGCCATCAGCCGACACCGACCGCCGGCTCTTACGCCAACGAAGCCGAACGCCTCACGCGGGAAGCTTCTCGAGAGCCTGCGCTACGACACGCATCGAGCGAAATTTTCAAGCACGGTCTTCACGCATACCTCGAGCGAATTGCTTCGCATTTGCGGCGCGATCGGCGAAGATATCGCCCGCACCTACTTCTACTACGCGGTGGTCGCATGAATCGATACCACCTCGTTCACATCACCGAGTTTCGTTACGACGGCCCCGTCTCCGAAAGCTACAACGAAGTTCGGCTGCGCCCCATGCACGACGACCGCCAGAGCTGCCTTTCCTTCCGCCTCACCACCAATCCCGAATCCCGCGGCACCGCCTATCGCGACTCCCTCGGCAACTGGGTTCACCAGTTCAATATTCTGACGGAGCACCATCGCCTGCGCGTCGAAGCCGAATCCGTCGTCCTGGCTCATGAACCCGCCGGCGCCACTACCGATCCAGACTCGGCTTTCCGATGCGCGCCTCCGCCGCGACGAGTTCGTCGAAGAATATTTCGATTACATGGCGCCCAGCCAGTTACGTCCCGCACTTGCCGCAGCTCGACGAAATTATTCGCGCCGCCGAGCAATCTGCGACGGCAGCGTTCTTGCCTTCGCCCAGGCCGCCTCCGATCTGATCCACGATCGTTTCCGCTACGTGAAAGGCGCCACGCACGTGCACTCCTCGATCGTCGATTCGCTCACCCTCGGCGCCGGCGTCTGCCAGGATTTCGCGCATCTGCTCCTCGGCGTTGTCCGCATGGGCGGACTTCCCGCGCGTTACGTTTCCGGCTATCTCGTCCCCGGCAGCGCCGCCGAACCCAACGCCAAGCAGGAAGAAGTGATCGGCGGCCAGGCCTCGCACGCCTGGGCCGAAGTTTTCACTCCGGACGCTGGATGGGTCGGCTTCGATCCCACGCTCGGCAATCCCGTCGGCCTTCGCCACGTCCGCATCGCCTACGGCCGCGATTACGGCGACGTCGCTCCTGTCCGCGGCGTCTACAAAGGCCACGCTGGCCAGCGCCTTTCCGTTGACGTTCGCGTCCGCCCAGCCTTGGACGGCGAAGGCCGTGAACAGCTCTCTAACACCAACGCCGCCCCCGTCGAGCCCGCCCACGAAACCGAGCGCCCCCAACAACAAGCCCAGCAGCAATAAGCCACGCACTCCCCTCGTCGAAATCTAAAGAGCGTTTGGTCTTACCGCGCATCAACGCGGACATCTCGACCACGTCGCGCGTATCGCTCTAACGTCGCGAATTCCGCGAATCTCGCGGAGTGCGGTGACTTCGTCATCCAGACGAACTACCGCCGGCCACCCAACACAACTCATTCACCACGCGGCCTCGCCACGCAAGAAGTAGCCTTTGTAATCTGCGCAACGCCGCCCGGACCAAAAACGTGCGCGGACGACTTCACTCTGAAAAAGAAAAAGCCGGCGCAGGATCTCGCGATCGGCACGCCGGCTTTCCTTTATGTATGTATGAATTGAATTAATTCGGCATCAACACGGTATCGACCACATGAATCACGCCGTTCGACTGCCACACATCGGAAATCGTCACCGTTGACGTCCCGCCCTTCTCGTCAGTCAGTACGATCTTCCCGTTGACCTCCGAAGCGGTCAGCGTTCCGCCGCTCACCGTCTTGAGCGTGGCCTTGCCGTTTCCTTCCTTGATCAGCTTCTTCAGTTCGCGCGACCCGACTTTTCCGGCCACCACGTGGTACGTCAAAATCTTGACCAGCGTGTCCTTGTTTTCCGGCTTCAAAAGCGTATCCACCGTTCCCGCAGGCAGCTTCGCAAACGCCTCGTTCGTCGGCGCGAACACCGTGAACGGCCCCGGCCCTTCCAGCGTCTCCACCAGCCCAGCCGCCTTTACTGCCGGGACGAGCGTCGTGTGGTCCTGCGAATTCACCGCGTTCTCAATAATGTTCTTTGTCGGGTACATCGCCGCGCCGCCGACCATTGGATCCTTCATTTGCGCGGAAACCGTCGAGACACCCGCTAGAAACACACCCATCAATGCCAATAAGAATTTCGTTTTCATGAATTTTTCCTCTCAGATTTTCAGATGTTCTGCTTCACACAGCTAGTACGCCCGCACGTCGGGATTGGATGTATCAGGCAGGAATCAAACGAGGAGCTAAATCTGCTACAATACCAGCCGAGGCACAGGCATTCGTGCCTGTGGGCGACCGATTTCAATCGGTGGCCGGTTCAACCATATCAACTTCACCGATAATCACCGTCAAGTCCACAGCGTGTTCCTCATATCCTTGCGGGTCGTGGCTTTAGCCACGACATAAAAAGAGGCCGCGAAACGGCTTCCTTCGTCGCGCGAATCGTCCGCACCAGCGGACCGTTCGCGCATGCCTTCCTACTCCACCCTAGAACGCCCGCGCCGCATCGCCCGTAGTCCTCACCGCCGTGGCCGTGACCCGCCTCCCGCTCTCCTCCGGCATCACTCCCACAAAAATCGGATTCGAAACGATCCACGGCACCGCCGCCCTAAGCAACGGATGCCGGAGCAAAAAAACTTCCGCCCGATAAACTCCCGCCTCCGCGCCATCCAACTCGAGTTCCGCCGTCTTACTCTCCCGCACCTCAACCCCATCCTTATAAAGCACCACCCGCACTTTTTCTCCTCCGGCATCGACACTCACCCGCACCCGCGCTCCAACCCCCACCACTCCCCCGCTCCGCGCCACCGTCCCCGCCTGATCCTCCGCCGAAAATTCGAACGCCCGCGGCTCGCCCGCGCCGCGCACGCACACAAAAAAATCTCCGCTGCGAATCGCCCGCATCGGGTCGCTCGCGTACCGCCGGTCCACTCCGAGCGCCGCCAGCGAAAACGTATCCTCATACGACGGCGACTTGAACGTGAACCATTTCCCCAGTCGAAATCCCCCGTGCGCATCAGACGCTGCGAACGCCCACACTCTCGACCGTTCCAAAAATTCGTCCCAGTGCGTCATCGACTGCTCGGGAAAAGTAATGCTCCTCAAAAAATAAAAATGTGAAAACGGGTAATACATCGCCAGCAGTAGCCGGTCCCACGTTGAAGTGTCCCTCAGCGACGTGAACAAATTCAAAATCTCGATCCCGCCCGGACGGAGGTCCGCCTTCCAGTATCGCCATCCGTACTGATAGTCCGCCGGATACGCCAGCACCGGAAACGCGCCCCACTCTCGCGCGTCGTCCATCGCTTCTGGCGGAAACGATGACACTCGAAATCCCGGCACGGCGCTCGCCCCAAAAAATGTGAAGTGCCCGTCTGGCAGCGTCGCCTCCGATCCGCCCACAATTGTCACTCCGTCGAGCGTCCGGTGAAAATTCGTGGACAGCAAATTCGGCCGCCCGTGATCCGTTAGAATCACCACTCTCACATTCGTCGCGCGCGCCTGCCTCGCAATTTCATCCACAGACGAAAGCCCATCCGACATCTCCGAATGCACGTGGTACACCACCCACAGATACGCGTCCGATTTCACCGGCTGATAGATCGCGTACCGCATCCCCGCAATCAGATACGCCGCCGCAACCAGCGCGATCGCAAACCGCAGCACGCGTCTCCACGAACCGGCACGCACGCGCGCACGCGCAAAAAAATTCTCCACCTTCCCGAATCCTGTCCTCTGCATCCTCACCTTCGTAAATCGCGTGCGAGCATACCGTCCCGCCTAGCCCACGGCACCACAATTCGCCCGCTCGGCGCCCAATCGCCGTAAACGCTCACGCCACCGCGCCCGCGCCCCGCATTGGAGTTTGCCCGCCCTCGATGCTACCTTGGAGATTCGACGGCCCGGACGCATTTCCGGCACATGCGAATACGACAGTGAGGACCTATGACCTGGGGTAAGCGGCGCGCGATTATTATCGTCACCCTGCTTCTGTTTTTCGCGGTGATCCTGTGGGTAGCTTTCAGGCCCTCGTCCCTCGAGCTCCCCTCAAAGGGCGTCCTGGTCATCGACGCAGGTGGCGAAATCGAAGAGCAACGCACTCCCGATTTCCTCAGCGCGCTCAGCGGCTCCCCCGAACCCGTTCTCCACGATTACACCGACGCGCTCGACGCTGCGCGCCACCGACTCGCACATCACCGGCGTCATCGTCCGCATTTCGCCGCTCGCCACCGGTTGGGGGAAGATCGAGGAAGTCCGTTCGCACCTGCTCGCCTTCCGCAAGAGCGGCAAGCCCAGCATCTGCTACCTCGGCTATGACGGCATCGGCAATCCCGAGTATTACCTCGCCAGCGCTTGCCAGAAAATCTGGCTCGTACCCACCGCGCCTGTCAGCATTCGCGGCATGATCGCTCAAGCCACTTTTTTCCGTGGCACGCTCGACAAACTCAAAGTCGTTCCCGAGTTCTACCACATCGCCGAATTCAAAACCGCCGGCAATACCTTCACCGAGAAAAAATTCACTCCCGCGCACCGCGAAGAAGTCGAAGGCCTCCTGAAAAGCGTTTACGATCAATATCTCACCGACGCCTCAAAAGGCCGCGGCATGGATCGCGCTGCCTTCGAAGCCCTTGTCAATCGCGGCCCGTTTTCTTCCAGCGATGCGGTCACCGAAAAAGTCGTCGATCGCCTCGGCTACTGGGATCAGCTTCAGGACGAATTCAAAACACGCGATGGAGACTGGAGTCCCGTGTCGCTCCGCAGCTACCGCTCCTTCGTGAAAAACGACGGCTCAAAGCAGATCGCCGTCATCCACGCCTCCGGCCTCATCGTTTCCGGCGACTCAGGCTCCACGCCAGGCGGCGGCTCCATCATGGGCGGCGATTCCGTCGCGTCGGACATCCGCGCCGCGCGCAAAGACTCCAATATCAAAGCCATCATCCTCCGCGTCGATTCGGGCGGCGGCTCAGTGGTCGGCAGCGAAGTGATCCGTCGCGAAGTCGAACTCGCGAACAACGTGAAGCCCGTCGTCGTCTCCATGTCCGACGTTGCCGCTTCCGGCGGCTATTGGATCGCCACGCCGGCCCGCAAAATCGTCGCCGATCCGGACACCATCACCGGCTCCATCGGCGTCCTGATCGGTAAGTTCAACGTTTCCGGCCTCTACAATCTGCTCGGCATCAGCACCGATTCCGTCGCCACCAGCGACAACGCCACGCTTTTTTCTGAGCAGCAAAATTTCTCGCCCGCCCAGCGCGCTTACATTGAAAAATCCTTGCAGGAAACCTACTCGGATTTCACCAAGGGCGTCGCCGCAGGTCGCAAGATGACCGTCGAAGCCGTGGACAAAGTCGGAAAGGGTCGTGTCTGGTCCGGCGCGCAAGCGAAGGAACTCGGTCTCGTCGACGAACTCGGCGGCCTCGACCGCGCCATCGAAGTCGCGAAAGATCTCGCCCACATTCCCGCCAGCGAATCCGTCCGCATCGAACGCTACCCGCGCGAAAAATCTTTCCTCCAGCAGCTCCTCGAACGCGAAAAAGACCAGTTCAACGAATCCGAAACCGTCGAATCCTTCCTGCACCATATCGTAGGCCAGATGGACCCTATCCAGGCCCGCATCCCCTACGAACTCCACATCCGCTAACCGCGCACAACGCTTTGCGCCAACCGCTCGGGCCGCGCCTTTCTACGAAGTGCGATGGCTCGATTCATCGGGCCGAAGGGCCCCTCTTCGCCTTTGGCCGCCGGAAGCACACAACAATCCGCCAAGTCACAGCCGGATGCGCGACCCAATTTTTGAGGAGCGACCGATTCCCGCCCAAAAGTGCATCGATCCGAGCGACACAACTTCCTCAGTTCTCGCGGAGTGCGGTGGCTTCGTCCGCAGGACGAACCACCGCCGGCCACCCAACCACCCCCCAAGCGATCCGGAGCCTCGCACAACCTCCAGAGATCGCTTCGCCTTCGACTTTCCTGTGAAGGATCCCTTTCCTCTTGTCCACTCCGCGAGCACAGCACGATCCCCAAACCACTTAATCCCGCCATCTTCCAAGCTGAATCCCCACGAAACTTTCGATATACTGTCTGACTGGGGCGCGGTACCCAAGTGGTAAGGGAGAGGTCTGCAAAACCTTTATACGTGGGTTCGATTCCCACCCGCGCCTCCATCAAACCCCTGTCGGGCCCGTTCGCATTGTGGTTCCCGGCACCCATAAACACACCATCCCCGCACTCCGAAAATTTCAAGTCTTGAAAATCGAAAGCCACGCCACCGGGGACGCCATCGAGGTTTGCTACTTTTCGCTAATCTGTAACGAGTCCGTCAGCCACCCGCGATGGCGCCGACGATCAGGAGCGGTTCCGCTCCAGTAGCAACCGCTTCCGGCAGTGGAGTGTCCGGCGGTTCATGGGAAAGGTCTTCGCCACACGCGAAGAAACGCAGGAATGGCCGTCGCGTTTGTGTGACGTGATCGCGGATCGTGCCGCTCAGCATGGGGTACCGCTTCTCCAGCGCATCGACCACTGAGCGCTGCGTCACCGGTGCAACGAGATCGAGTTCCACCTCGCCGCTAATCCGCGCAAGCCCACGAAGATGCGGCGGCAATACGACCCGGATCATGCGAGCGTCTGGACCTCGACCGAAAGCACCGCCGGAAGATCGCGCACGATGTCCGTCCACGTGTCTCCCGCATCGGCGGATACGTACACTTGCCCACCCGTGGTCCCGAAATAAATTCCGCATTGATCCAGCGAGTCCACAGCCATCGCGTCGCGGAGCACGTTCACGTAACAGTTCGCTTGCGGCAGCCCTTTGGTGAGCGCCTCCCACTCGTTTCCGCCGGTGCGGCTGCGATAGACGCGCAGCTTGCCTTCCGGAACGAAGTGCTCTCCGTCGCTCTTGATCGGCACCACGTAGATCGTTTCCGGCTCGTGCGCGTGAACATCGACCACGAATCCAAAGTCGCTGGGAAGATTTCCGCTGATTTCCTGCCAGGAGTCGCCGGCGTTGTCGCTGCGCATCACGTCCCAGTGTTTCTGCATGAATAACACGCCGGGACGCGCCGGATGCATCGCGATATGGTGAACGCAGTGCCCAATCTCTGCGTTCGGATCGGGAATGTAAGGGGAGCGTAGGCCGCGGTTGATCGGCCGCCACGTCGCTCCGCCGTCGTCGGTGCGGAACGCGCCCGCAGCCGAAATCGCGATGTAGATTCGTTTCGGGTCCTTCGGATCCAGAATAATCGTGTGCAAACACAAGCCTCCCGCGCCCGGTTGCCACTCCGGCCCCGTGCCGTGCCCGCGAAGTCCTGCCAGTTCATTCCAGGTGTGCGCGCCATCCGTGGTGCGAAACAGTCCGGCGTCCTCCACTCCGGCATAGACAACGTCCGGATCGCTAAGCGACGGTTCCAGGTGCCAGACGCGCTTGAACTCCCAGGGATGCTGCGTGCCGTCGTACCACTGGTGGGTGGTGAGCGGTTGGCCGGTAGCATCAGTAGTGTCGTACGCGAATTTGTTGCTTTTCCCCGCGGGCGGCGCTCCGGGCTTCGGCATCGCCTCCCCGCCGGGAGTTTCCCAAGTCTTGCCGCCGTCGTTCGAGCGCTGAATCACCTGTCCAAACCAACCGCTCGACTGCGATGCGTAGATCCGATCCGGATCAGCGGGAGATCCCTTCAAGTGGTAAAGCTCCCACCCGGCAAAATGCGGCCCGCTGACGTCCCAGTGTTCGCGCTTCCCATCCGCCGTCAGGATGAACGCCCCTTTCCGCGTACCCACCAGAACTCTTACCTTGCTCATCTTTCGCTCCCGCTCGCTGTGTCAGCGCACACTTCAGACCGCTTTCGCATTGCAGCAGCCGCATTTTCCCACATTTCCCGCGCTCAGCGGAACCGCTCACTTCTCGGCCGCTCCGTCACGCGTTGCAGTTGAGCTGGCTCTTTCAAAACGAATTCCCTGATGTACGATGGCTCGCGCATCCACCGCGAAAGGACCACCACCCCATGCCGCATTACGGCGACTATCAAAACGAAATCTACTTCGGCGGCCTTCAGGGCGTGCTTCCCCGCCTGCCCGTCGATTTCGCGGAGCTCGAAAAGCGAGCCTCCGCCGCTCTCCCTCCGCACGTTCTGAATTACGTCCAAGGCGGCTGCGGCGACGAGTGGACGCAGGACTACAACGCCCTCGCCTTCCGCCACTGGGGCATCGTGCCCCGCATGATGGTCGATTGCACCACGCGCGATCTCTCGATCGAACTTTTCGGCCACAAATTCCCCACGCCCATTTTCATGAGCCCCATCGGCGTCGCAGGAATCTGCACGCAGGATGGACACGGCGATCTCGCCGCCGCTCGCGCATCCGCCGCCACCGGCGTCCCTCTGATGGCATCCACACTCTCAAACGACCCGCTCGAAACCGTTGCCTCGGCGCTCGGCGCGACGCCCGGATTTTTCCAGCTCTACACGCCGAAAGACAAAGCTCTCGCCGAGAGCCTGGTCCATCGCGCCGAAGCCGCCGGCTACAAAGCCATTGTCGTCACGCTCGACACATGGGTCACCGGCTGGCGCCCTCGCGATCTGAACACCGCGAACTTCCCCCAGCTCCGCGGCCACGTCTTGATGAATTATCTTTCCGACCCGGTCTTCAGCCGCATGCTCGCCAAGCCGCCCGAACAGGATCCGGCCGCCGCCGTTCGCCAATGGGCCGCAATTTTCGGCAAAGTTCTCACCTGGGACGACATGCCGTGGCTCCGATCTCTCACCAAACTTCCGATAGTTCTAAAAGGAATCTGCCACCCTGACGATGCCCGCCGCGCGATCGACGCTGGCGCCGCCGGAATCTATTGTTCCAATCACGGTGGCCGTCAAGCCAACGGCGGGATCGCTGCGATCGATTTGCTGCCCGGCATCGTTGAAGCTGTCGCATCGGTCTCGCCGCACACACCCGTTCTGTTCGATTCCGGCGTCCGCTCCGGCACAGACGTCACGAAAGCTTTGGCTCTCGGCGCCACTGCCGTCGGCATCGGCCGCCCCTACGTTTACGGCCTCGCACTTGACGGCGCCGAAGGCGCTCGCCACGTCCTTCGCTCAATCCTCGCCGAAGCCGACCTGCTCATGGCCGTCAACGGCTACCCGACGATCTCCGCCCTCCGCGCCGCCGGCGCCACCACGCAATCCCCGCGGCCGCATAGCGGCAAGCACAGGAATCAAATCCCGGAATCCCACGCGTGAGCCATCCAACAAAGAAAAGAGGAGCCGAACCTTCGGCTCCTCTCAACCTAACCGTCTTTGTCCCACAACGAGTCGAGCTGTTCGTTCCGGCCTACTCCGCTCGCAGCGCCTCCACGGCATCCACTCTCGCCGCACGGGCCGCTGGCAGCGCCGCCGCAAGCACCGCCGCCACCAATATCACCAGCCCAGCCAACAGCAGCGGCGCCAGTCCCGGCACCTGTATTTCCGCCACGTACTTCCCGATCCCGCGCGCCACCGCAAATCCCGCCACCACTCCCGCTGCCACGCCGATGCTCGCGATGATCACGCCCTCCAGCAGAACATTGTTCAGAATCGCCGACGGCTGCGCGCCCAGCGCCATGCGAATCCCGAACTCGCGTCCGCCCGCTCACCGAAAACGCCAGCACGCCCGCCACGCCCACCACCGAAATCAGCAGCGCCACCGCCGCGAATCCGCCAAACACAATCGCGTTCAGCTTGTCCGGCGTCAGCACCTCCGCGCGAATATCCTCCAGCGTGCTGGCTCGCTCCACCGGCTGGTCCGCCGACATCTCGTGGATCGTTCTGCGTGATCGCCGGACACCATGTGTACGGATCCGCCTGCCGCTGCGCACAAACAGCCGGCCGTTCCATCCTTCCTGATCCGTCGGCTGGTAAATCGTCATCTCCGGATTCGGAATGATGTTCTCATCGTCGAAATCCGGCACCACGCCCACAATCCGCCGCGGCTCGTAGCTGATGCCCGATGAATTTCATCACCGGATCCGTCCACCACATGCTCGCGGTCCAGCGCTTCCTGCCCCGGAAACAGCCTCTTCGCCAGGCTCTGGCTCACGATCACCACACGCGTCCGCTGCCGTCCTTGTCCGTGTCGCGGAAATCGCGCCCTGCCAGAATCGGCACGCCCAGCGTTGCGAAAAAGTCCGGCGACACGCTGCGGAACTTCGCCGCGCAGATCCTCCGCCCGTTCTGCCGCGTCGCGCCCTTCCGCCGCAAACGCAGAAGCTGATGCTCAGCCCCTGCTCGTCGCGCCACGGCACGCTGAACCCCGTCGACACGTGCTCCACTCCCGGCAGCGCCGCCACCTGCGTCCGCTGCATCGCGATAAAAATCCGGCACCTGCTGCCGGCGTTCGCCCATACGATCATCACCGGCAAATTCACCGCCAGCACGTTCGCTGTGTCGAACGGCGGCTCGTGTCTGCTCCAGCGTGAACAGCGTCTTCATCAGCACGCCCGCGCCGGCCAGCAGCAGGAACGACGCCGTGATCTGCGTCACGGCAAACAGCCGCAGCCGCCGGTTGCTGCCTGCACGCCGTCACGCGTCCCGCCGCTGCTCAGTCAACGCGCTCCGCGTCGACGCATCCGACGAGGCAGCCGCGGAATGAACGCCAGAAAGACCGCGCCGACCAGTCGCCAGCGCAATGCCGAACCACACCAGGCTCGAAGTCCAGCGTCAGCCCGTCCGCGCGCACCGAAAAGCGCGCCGCATACCGTGCCCAGCACCGCCACCATCGGCCACGCGATCAGCAGTGCCGCGCAATCGCCCCGCTCCCGCACAGCACCAGGCTTTCCGCCAGCAGCGACCGCCGCAGCGCCGTCGGCGTCGCTCCCAGCGCCGCGCGCACCGCCAGCTCCGATTCCCGCCGCACCGTCCGCGCCAGCACCAGATTCGCCACATTCGAGCACGCAATCACAAACAGCAGTCCCGACGCCGCAAACAGTACCCACAGAGATCGTGTTGGCGCGCGCGTTGATCTGATCGTGCATCCGCGTCACGCGATCTGGTAATGATCGTCCGCCTTGTACACCTCCGGATGCGCCGCCAGTCATCGCGGCATACACGTGTCCGCAACTCCGCCGCGCGCCTGCTCCAGCGTCGCTCCCGGAGCCAGCCGCGCAAACACTTCCGTCATGCGATGCGTCGCGCCCTGTCACCATCGTGGCCGACAGATGATGCGGGCTGGTCACCACGTTCGCGATAATCTCCGTCGCCACCGGATACGGCACCGACGGCTCCAGCACTCCCACGATCGTCGCCGATCCGCGATCCGCTGAAGCTGTCCAGCCGCACCGTCTTGCCCAGCACGTTCGGATCGGAGTGCAGCGACGTTGCGCCAGAACTTGATAGGTCAGCACCACCGCGCCCGCGCGTTCGGCCCATCGTCGCTCGGACCCAGCAGCCGGCCCAGCACCGGCTGCAGTCCCATCACCTCGAAATAGTTTCCGTCCACCACGCCGGCGCGGAATCTCGCGCGGCGTGCCCAGGCCCACCGATCGTGAAGTCGATCTCCGAAAACGTGCCCAGCTCCTTGATCGTCTTCAGCCCGCGTGCCCAGATCGTCGATCTCCGGGATCGGAGAACGTCGCTGTTCTCCTCGCCAATGCCCGGCGCGCTCTGCCGAATGTAGAGCAGCCGGTCTTCGTCGCGATTCGCCAGCGGCCGCAGCAGCACCGCGCGCACCACGCTGAAGATCGCCGCGTTGGCGCCAATCCCCAGCGCCAGCGTCAACGCCACCGTGATCCACAGCGCCGGCACCCGCGAGAGTGATCGCACCGCGATTTTCAGCTCGTTCAGGAAGTTCATGGCAACTCTCCTTCATTCGCCGGCCCCTGCACGCCTGCGGCCAGGTTCGCGGTTAGACATGCAAATTCAAACTTTCGGAGCACTCTCATTCTCCTGCGCCCTTTTTTCGCGATTTCGTCTCCGCCGCTCGACTCGCGCTTTCACTGTAGCGCTCGGGCAGCGGCGAAAACGGCGGAAGAATCGGCGTCATGTCTCGCTCTTTCCACCGCCGGTACGTCTCCACCAACACTGCCTGCCGGTTTTGCGCCATCTGATCGATCATCGCGCACGGGGCACCCGTGTTCTCATGCCGCGCGGCCCAGATCAGCAGCTCCAGCATCACCGGTGCCAGCGCGATTCCCTTTTCCGTCAGTCGGTACGTCCCGCTTCTCCGGTCCGGCCCTGGTTCCGTCTCCAGAATTTCCGCAGCGTGCAATTTCCTCAGCCGGTCGGACAATATGTTCGTCGCAATCCCGTCGCCGTCACGCTGCATCTCGCCGAACGTCTGGTACCCTCGCACCATCAGGTCGCGCACGATCAGCAGTGACCAGCGATCCCCGAGAATATCCAGCGACACGCTCACCGGACACATCGACCGCTTCGCTTTGGCCCCACTTCCCATGCCGGAAACTTATCGAAAACCGCTTGCACTTTGCAAGCTATTTTTAACTCACGTCCCACCCCTCTCCTGCCTCTCCCCATCGCGCCCCCGCGAAAGCCAACGGATCGGCCGCCCCGCCGTTTCCACCCCCAACTCACCAGAGTCGGATCATTTCCCGCCTCTAAACAAACGACGAACCAGCTACCCCGAAATCGACACGTTTAGGAAAATTTCTTCGGGCGGACCAAGCCCCCAGTGCGGCCAGCCTGCGCACGAATTTTGAGCAAGAGTCGATTTCACTGCGGCAGGAGAGACACTTCCCACTTCGCGACTCAGCGTCGCCGACCGCGGCCTGGAACACAACGAGCCAGAGCTATCCCAGCTCGATAATCTCTTCGAACACCGCGCTCGCTTCGCGCTTTCCTGCGCGCGCGTCGCTCGAGCAATCGGTGCACAGCAGCGCTTCCGGAGCATCGCCGATCGGCTCGCCACACGAAGCGCATGCTCCCACTCGCTCAAAAAACGGCCAAACCACGTTCCGCAAGGTCATCTCGAAAACAGGCCCGCGCCTTCGCGCCTTATTGCTCACGGCTTGCCTCCACGAACTGGACCTTCACCGCCCGCCACAAACTCGCCCAAAGCGCGCGTCCCCGCGCAGCTTCATCTGCATACAGAAAATCCACTTTCGTCGGTTGTCCGTTCACTGCTACGAACGCAAACGCGTCGGACACCCTCCGCTTCCTCACGACCAGCCGCACGCCGCGCGACTTCTGCGTCTCATGCAGCCGCGCTTCAAAGCTTCGAAAGCTCGCTTCGTCCGCCGCGCTGTGCAGCACCGCGTTCGCTTCCGTCGCGGTCTCGAACGGGGCCGGCTTCTTGTGCTTCTCCTTCACCGCCGCTCCAGTTCGATTGCCGCCGATGTTACCCGAATTTTCGCCCCGCGCAATCGACGAGCGCCACGTTACGCGCGAAATTGTAAACGCCGCATTACAACCCCGAAAACAAAATTCATCATGGCTTCAAAATGCAAAGGGCGGCCCCGGTCGGGACGACGTCTCGCCCAATCGGGTTTGCCTTGCTGCGCTCTCGCCGCGCTAGTCGTGGGGTTGCTAGAAGCGGAACGTCAGGCCCACATAGGGCTCCGCCATGTGCGTGCTCGCGTTTGTGATCTGATTCGCCACGGAAAAGTCCGCGGCCTTGTACACCAGCCCGCGATAACCGGCCTGCACGCTCAGTCCACGGATCAGGCGATAGCTCACGCCTCCTCCGTAGAGCAACGCCGGTCGCGTTTGCGATAGGCCTGTTGTGGTCGATCCGGGAGTGATCGGAGACGAGAAAAAGAGCGCGCCGGTTCCGGCTTCGAGAAAGGGATGAAAACGTGCTTCGCGCGAAATTCCGAACGTGAATTGGTAGGCCAGCGATGCTTCGTTCATGGTCGCTTGCGATAGCGTTCCCGAACTGTAGCTCTGTGAGAACTGCGTGTAGCTGTAGTTAGCTTCGATCGCGCTCCATCGGTTGAAGTGGTAGCGGTAGTTCACCAGCAACCCGCCCGAATACGTTGGAGTGTCCGTGACTCCCAGCCCCGTCGCCGCGTTCTGGAAATTTCCGGTGAAGTTCGCTGAGATTTCCGAATTTCCGTTCTGCGCGAACGCCGGAATGCAAAACAGCGCGGCGATTGCCAGAATAAGACTGATTTTTCTATACATGTCCCGTGGCCTCGTTTTGCGGCAGTCTCGCCCCGCGTCCGGGCACACCCGTAGTGAGCCGATTCCTGCCGGTTTTTTGTTTTTACTTTTGGCGGCAAGCTGCGGAAGCACAGCTGGCCGTGCGCGCCGCTCAGAATAAATCTGCGAGCACGCAACCCGTTGGACGAGGCGTATTACAGCCCGGTTGCACTTGGCGCGGGTACGCGAAAAAAATAAATTCGACACATTTTGGAACCCTTGCGTCCAAACTGTGATTAGGACGCGGGCTCACACAATGAATAAATCCCAAATCGGCGCGGTCATTCTCGCAGCGGGAACTTCCTCTCGCATGGGCGTACCCAAGCAACTTCTCCGCATGGGTGACGCCACACTTCTAACCCGCGTCCTCGCCACCGTTCGCTCCGCTCGCATCGACGAAATCGTCTTCGTCCTCGGCCATGACGCCACCGCAATCCACGCTTCTATCGACGCGCGCAATCTGAAACTCGTCATTAACGAACGCTACCGCGAAGGGATGGCCTCCTCTCTCGCGGTCGGTCTTGCCGCCCTCACTCCGCAAATCTCCGCCGCCTTCATCGTCCTCGCCGATCAACCCTTCGTCCTCCTAAACACGCTCAGCCAACTCATCGCCGCCTACGAACCCACCCGCGCGCCCATCGTCATGCCCACGCACAACGGCACGCGCGGCAATCCCATCCTTCTCGATCGTTCAATTTTTCCGGAAATCGTCGCGCTTCCAAGGGGACATCGGCGCCCGCGCCATTTTTGCCAATCACATGGAGGAGATTCAGAAGGTTCCCGTTGACGATCCCGGGATTCTAGTGGACTTCGATAATCGGGAAGACTGGGAGAAATTTCAGCAGCAACAAAAGCAAAAATCCAAAACCTAATCCGCGGCGTCGGCCTCGCACTGATAGATCACCCGCTCTGCCGCTGTCGCTTCGCCGCTGACTTCAGCGTCTCTCAGTCCGCACGCCGTCCCGCCGCGTCGCAGCGCCACGATCTGGCTCACGATGCTCAGCGCAATCTCTTCCGCCGTCGCCGCTCCCAAATCCAATCCCGCCGGCGCCCACACCGATTCCAGCCGCGCAGCGCTCGCCCCACGTTCCGCCACCAAATCCAGCACGATTTTCGACCGGTGCCGGCTCGCGATCAGCGCCACATACGCCGCATTCCCTTCCAGAGCCTTTTCCAGCCACACGTGGTCGTTTTTGTGCAGCGTCGCAATCACCACGTACGTTCGCTCGCCGATCGGCGTCTCGCGAAGATCGAAATCCTCATTCACCACGCGCGCGCCCTTCGGAAACGCCGCCGCCTCCGCTCCCGCATCGTTCACCGTAATCGAAAATCCCATCAGCGCGCTGATCGTCGCCAGCGTCTCCGCAATCCGCCCGTGCCCCACAATTAAAAGTTCCGGCTGCGGCAGCACCGGCTCGATATAAACGTCCATTTTTCCTCCGCACGGCATTCCCACGCCGGCAAGTTCGTCCATCATATCGAGCGTAATCATCCCCGGACGTTCCATCGCAATGCACCGCAGCGCCTCGGTCCGCACCGCGCTCTCCGCGCACCCGCCGCCCACCCATCCCAGCAAAATTTTCCCGTCCTGATCGATGATCGCTTTCGCTCCCGGCTTCGCGGACGACGACCCTTCCACCCGCACCACCGTCGCCGTCGCAAACGTCTTCCGCGCCGCCGCCAGCTCCGCCATCTTCGAATAAAATTCAGCGCTCATCGTCATGTCGTATCATATTTTCCTGCGGCGTGCTTTTCAACGCGGCAGAAAGGCTCGCACGTTGTACAACGAAAAAATCCGCGACCACTACGAGCACCCCCGCAACGTCGGCACCCTCCCCGATCCATCCGGCAAAGCCGTCGTCCGCAGCGCCTTCGATAGCGACACTGTTCAGATTACTCTACGAATCGAAAATGGCGTAATCGCCGACGTGAAATTCAAATGCATGGGCTGCGCCGTCGCCATTGCCTGCTCATCCGCCGCCACCGAAATTGTGATGGCCCAGCCCGTCGAACTGGCATACCAAATCTCCAAATCCCAGGTCTCCGATTTCCTCGGCGGCATCCCCGAACAAAAAATGCAATGCAGCAACCTCGCCCCCGAAGCCATCCGCCAGGCCATCGACCATTCGCGTTCCACTTTCCACAAGTAGCTACCAGCTCTGACGCGCTCGCCACTCCCGGGCTCCCCGCTTCCGCCAACTATAAGCACATTCGATCAATCTAGACGATTTACCCGCCGTCTATGCCTAAGCGATCCTCGCGGAGTGCGGTCGCTCGTCCGCAACGCGGACGAACTACTGTCGCGCCACAAAACCCACCATCATCGCTACCGTAGTCTCGAGCACCACGGCGTAACACGGAACTCGTATTGGCTTCGCACTCCGTTCGTCATCACGCGGTCGCCGCCCGCGCCTTCGTCACTCCGCCCGCATTCTCCGCCATCCACTCCCGCAAACTCGTCTTCGCGTACTCGTATCCCACCGCCGCAATTTTCTCCGCCCGCCCAAAATCCGACCGGTCAAACTCTAGCAGCGGCGGCCGCATATAAATGTCCGCATACGCCGCATGCGTGTGATTGAACGAAATCCCTCCAAACTCCAGCGTCCGCATCAGCACCTGCAGCATGCTCGGCACCGTCTCCCGCTTCCTTCCAAACGGCCGCATCCGGTTCCACGCCACTTTCCAGCCGGACACTTCCTCTCCGTAATCCTCCATCGGGTCCAGTTCCACCGGCGGCGACACGTCCACTCCAATCACCGTCCCGCTCCCCAGATAACTTCGCATTACATCCACCGGCACGTTGTTCAGCAGTCCGCCGTCCACGTGCAGCTCTCCGTCATAAACAATCGGCGGAAAAATCGCCGGAGCCCGCGTCGTCGCCATGATCGCCTTTGCCAGCGATCCTTGCGTGTGTACCTTCATCTCCGACCGGTTCAAATTCGCCGACACGCAGTAGAACGGCATCCACAAATCCTCGATCTGCCGCGCGCCGAAAAATTCCTTCATCACCTTGCTGAAATTGGTCCCCTGCTGCACAGCCACCAGTGGCAGCGTGAAGTCTCGGAAAAATTTTCCGCTTCGCGCGCAGGTCTCGCGCAGGATGTGCTCCACGCTCAGTCCCACCGCGTGCCCAGCCGCCATCATCCCGCCCATGCTCGTTCCGCCGATCGCATCGATCGGCACTCCCAATTCCTGCATCGCGCGAATCACGCCCAGATGTGCCAGCCCCCGCGCGAATCCTCCGCCAAGCACAAGGCCCACTCCTTTTCCTGTGATGAGCCGCGCCAACCGGTCGTAGTCCGCCTGCGAATTCTCGCGCACGTGATAGTGGCTCGCCACTCGCCGCGCCTCTAGCCACGCCTTAGTATTTTCCGGCTCGCTCTCCGGTGCTCCGTGCAAAAGGACCAGCGCCATCCGCGCGCTCACTCGCGCATCCAACCCCTCCAGGATTTCGTGCTCGATGGCTCCTGGCTGCGGATTGCCGTTCGCGTTTCCTACCACCAGAATCAAATCCGCCTGCCGGACGCAACGCTCCGTCCACGCCGTTGGTTTTGCATCGGCCTCGTACAGCACGTACTGAAATTCCATTTCCTGCCGGCTCAACCATTCCGCCACTCCAATGTCGCCCGGTCCGTCGTTCGGCGTCTGCGCCACGTCCAATTTCCCAAGCGTCGCGTCTAGTCGCGATCCCATTAGGTGCAGCGTCGAGCCTAGCCCGGCCACCGATTTCGCCAGCTCCTCGCAAAATCGCGTCAGCGCAACATCGTTTCCCGCCGGAATCATCGCGATCGTGGTCACCCCTCGCCTCTTCGGCGCGCCGCCCGCAAGCTCCTCGTTCAACCGCGTCACCACTTGCTTGGTGAACGTCCTCAGCCCCGCATGAGGATGCTTCGAAATGAACCGGTCGAACCCTTCTCGCGAAAGCCGTGCCACCTCCCAATCTCGAATCGCATGCACCGTCGCCGACCGCGGCTGGTCGCTCACCAGCGCCATCTCTCCCACCACTTCCCCCACGCCCAGCTCCGCCACTTCGCTGATTTTCCCGTGCGCTTTTTCTACAATCACTCGCAGTCGCCCGCTCACCACGATGCACAGCGAGTCGCCCGTCTCGCCCTGTCCAAACAGCTTGGATCCGCCCGTCAGCAGTTCCAGCTCGAGCTCCGCCTCCAAATCCCTCAACGCAATTTCGTCCAGCTCTCCGAACAGCCGGCTCACATGAATCGCGGAAAGCAGCCGCGTCTGCCGGAATCGCCGCGTCACCACGTGCATCAATTGCAGCAGCAGGCTCGGATGCGCTTCTGAAATTTCACGGAATGCCGCGCGGCTCAACTTCAACACGCGCGCTTCGTCCACCGCCGTGGCATCGATCGCGCTCGTATCGCTCGATAGCAGCCCCATTCCGCCGACCGTTTCGCCCCGCGTTGCCGTCGCCAAAAATTCCGTCTCGCTCCTCCGTCCGCGCGCCGTCACGGCCAGCGTGCCGCTCCAGATCACAAAGAGGCTTTGATCCGGCTCGCCCTGTTCGATCAGTTGCATACCCGGAGCGAGCGTCACCGTCTCCATCGCCTCGGCCAGCGCTCGCAGCGAATTCGCATCCAGGTCGCGGAAAAATTCTAGGGAACCCAGAAACTCGGCCAGGTCGGCGCGTTTCGGTATCAACTAATTCCTCGCGTTCAGGGGGTATTCAAACGGGGCGAAAATCGCGGAAGTTTACCACGCCCACAACTCAGATTGTTTTCCCTCGTGGTTCCAGTACTTCAAATTTTTCCAGCACGGATCGCGCCGCGATTCTACGGGGGCCTGCACCAACTCTGTCAAAGCGACAAGCAAAAGCCCTCGCGTGTTCCTCCCCGCCTCCGCGTCCTCCGCCTTTCTCGCCGTTCTCTGTGAAATGTTTTGCCGTTGCCGTCTCCGTCTCCTCTGTTCCCAGCGAAACCGTTTACGCTTCGGTTCTCAGCGCGGCCAGTCTTCCAGGCCGCGCCGCAGCTACTGCACATTCACCGTAACCTGCTGCGTCGTCCGCCCAAACTCATTCGTCGCCACCAACGTATAAGTCGTCGTAGCCGACGGTGCCACCACCACCGACGTCCCCCGCGTAGCCCCAATCTCCGGCGTCACAATCACGTACGACGCCCCGTTCACGCTCCAATTCAACGTCACCTCCGCTCCCGCAGCCACCGATGCAGCGCTAGCCGTGAGGCCGGAAATCGTCGGCGCAGCTCCCGACGGCAGATTCGAATTCGCGTAGACCGTCCCCATCTGCACCACGTCAAAATCCGCCGCCGTCACCTGATCCAGATTGTGCAGGTCGTCGTTATCCCACCGGCTGTCCGGTGCCCCGCTGATGTACATGTTCGACCCGTTATCCGCCATGATCGCGCCGTATTGCTGCAGCGCTTTCAAAATCACTTGGTTCGCCGCCGAAAATCCCGAAATGTCGAAGCTGGCCTTTAACCGCAATCGCATTCCCATCGGCGCCGCATTCGCATTGGAAGAAGTAGCCGCCCAGTGCGACGCCGGCGGCACAAACGCAGCTCGCGAATTTTGCAGCGTAATCCGAATCGCGTGCTGAACTGTTCCGCTCGCCACTTCGTCGTAACGCACCAGCCCCGCGAATATCGAAAGCCCCGCCGCGTCCGCCGAAGTCCACGTCAACGGCCTCTGCTCGTCGTTCAACAAATCCCACACCGCCGCCGAATCCGCGTTCCAGCTTCCATCCGTTTGCGGCCACGAATTGTCCATCTCGTACAGAAAACAGTTGCTGTTGTCGAGCACCAGAATGTGCCGGTCGCCGTTCCCCGGATTCGGATACCCCTCAATCGGCGCCGTCGCCGGAATCGGCATCGGCCCCGGATCGCTCTCGTCCCCATACGCCGTAAAATTAATCGCCACCGGAGCCTGCGACGAATTCACCACCACGTACGGAATCCCAATCGACGACCCGTCGTACGTCCCCGATCCGAAATCCGGATGCACGGGATCGCTCCCACCGATGAAATTAATGATCGCCGCTGAATTCGGGTCCACCGGCTCGCTCGCAATGTTCTTGTTCCACAAATTGTCCGCCGGGAAAGGCAAAAATCCATTCAAGCTCGCGCCCTGTCCCGTGCTGATCGCGCTGCACCCACTCTGCGTCCCGTCGCCACCCCCACCGCCGCCACCGCTCGAACTCGCCGTCACCGTCACACTGATCGTTCCCGTCGTGCTCGCTCCCGGATTCGGATTGCTCACACTCACTGCATACGTCCCTGCCGAAGCTGCCGTTCCCGTCGCCTTCAGTTGGCTCGACGAAACAAATGTCGTAGTCACCGCCGCTCCCGCCCACAGCACCTGCGCCCCGTTCACAAAATTGCTTCCGTTCACCGTGATCGTGTACGTGCCCGTCGCAAACGTGGACGGCGCCACACTTGCGATCGACGGCACGGGATTCAAAATCGTCACCGCGCTCTCGCCCGTCGCGCTCGAATCCGCCTGCGCCGCTGCTTCCACCGTAATCGTATTCGCACTCGGCACTGTCGCAGGCGCCGTGTAGCTACCCGCCGCGCTGATCGTTCCCACCGACGAATTTCCGCCCGCCACTCCATTCACGCTCCACGTCACGATCGAGTTCGTCGAACCCGTCACCGTCGCCGCGAATGTCTGCGTCGCGCTCACGCGCACGTTCGCCGTCGTCGGAGTCACCGCCACGCTCACCGTCGCCGGTGGCGTTTTGGTCTGCGATCCCGTGCTTCCGCAGCCAAGTTGGATCCCGATTAGAAAAATCAAAAGGGTCAAATGAGTGCGTCGCACAAGCCTCTCCGTCAAAGCGAAATTCTGCTGAATGGCGTCTTACAGAGGATGGCTCGACCGGACAGCTCGCAACAACTGGACGGAAGTACAACTTGAGGGCAGTGTCGCCGGGGACTACGGAGGACTACTCGTCAAAACCAAACCGAACCAGTTCGTGAGCGACGCGCATTCGTGGCATAGACTTCAGTCTGTGCATCGCCGCAACCGGCGCCAGCCTTTGCTTTTGACTTCGTGCCAGAAAAAACTCAACAAACCCGACACAACAAAACGCCGAAGCACGCTCGACGCAAAGTTTTACGGCTTCTGTCCGGGTGCCCTGTTATTCGTGATGCCCTTGCAACTCGCCGTCGGATACGCCGCCGAAGTGGGCGTGCTCGTGTTCGTCGAACACGTCGCCGTCTTGTTGACCGCGCGCACTACCACCGTCGCCACCACCGCCGCAGCTCCCGCTCCAATTCCCACCGCGGCCGCCGTTCCCGCGCTGATGCCCGCTCCCGCCGCGCCTGCCGCACCTGAAACGCTCGTCGAATTCAGCGCCGCAGTCATATTCACCGGTGTCGTCGGCGAAGGAGCCGTCGGCGATTGGTTCCCGTGTACATTCGACTCTTGGCCGCCGTGCAGCGTCACGCAGTTCCCGCCCAGGTCGCACGCCTGGCACGTTCCCTCTTCGCAAATCACGTTCATGTTCCCGAGCGAGTCGAACGAAACGATCATCACCGTTCCCACCACGCCCGCCACGCCCACCGGAGTCCGCACCTTGAAGTGCGCATCCGGCTTCACCAGCTTCACCGCCTGCGCGCGGACTTTCCCGTAATTCAGATCAAGATCCGTCTGCTGCCCCGTCGCGTCATGCTTCACGATCGTCAGATTCGAATCCGATCCCACGCTGAGAATCGATCCATCCGTCAGGCTCACGCGCGCCCGCGCCAGATGCCCCGTATTCACCGTGTCGCCCCAGAACACCGGCAGGTTCGTTGACGCCGGTACTTGCTGCGGCCCGCGCGCCACGTTCACCACCGGCAGCATTGCCGTGATTTTCCCCGCCGCCTGCTGTGTCTGTCCTTGCGCCGCTCCGCCGAGCGGCAGAGCCAGAAGTATCGAGATTCCCAGGGCGATGGCTGAGCTGAGTGTGCGACGGGCATTCATGAATGCGACTCCTCCCCGGAGTTTCCCCATGCTTTACCGCACGAACGGCCAGAAATTCCCGAAATCATGGAAATCCGTTGGGAAATTACAAATGCGGGGCTAGCCAAAAATTACCACATCTCCCCATCCCCACCTAGCTCTTTTGCTACCGCCGCCGTCACGCGTGGGGTGGACATTTCTGTCTGCGCAACCTCCACTCGACCTCGATGAGTTCTGCGCGGGTTCAACTTCCTACAAAACCTCTCATTACCGCACCAGTTTCGGCCTCATCCTCAGCGCAATCTCCTTCATCGCCTGATTCGAACCTGGCGCGCGCCTCTCCCTCCACGCCTCCATGTGGCTACAATGCGTCTCCAAATTCTCAAATACGTGCGGATTCTTGAACATCTCTCTCCACTGCGGCACCAGCGGCTTCAACCGGTCCCACACCATCCACTGCTCGCCCGTGTTCTCGAAGAAAAAATCTTCTTCGATCAACCCGCGATTCACGATGCTCGCCACCATGTCCCAGTAGCTCCACACCATTCGCATGTAATCGTTCTCTTCGCTTCCCGGCGGCGCTACTTTCATCATTTCTTCCATCGTCGTCGGATGAAAATGCTGCGCGAACCACGCCCTCGCCTCTCGCAGCTTCGGCTCGCGGCGCATATCGTACAAACGCAGCATCAGATTCACTTGCTCGTGCGTCACTTCTCCCATCGCTTCCTCCTGATCCTTCCTTGGTGTCAGCGCGCCTGGGGCGTAGGCACTTCGCCGTGGAACGAAATCTGGTGGGTATAAGCCAGCGGAATCGGCGATTCATCGAATCCCATTTTGATTCGCCGCCGCAATTCTCGCGCCACATCTTCCTTCCGGTTCAACACCGTCCGCACCTGCAGCCGGATCACCGTTCCGTCCAGCGCCAGCGATTCAATTCCCAGCACGCGCGGCCCATCCACCAGCGCCGCCGACCAGCTCCCATCCTGCCGGAAATCTCCCGCGATTTTCTCCAGCAGCGAAATCGCGCGGCCCGTGTTCTCCTCCGCCGGCACCACCACATCCACGAAAATCTGCGACCAGTCCCGGCTCAGATTCGCCACTTGCCCGATCATTCCGTTCGGAATCGTCACCACGCCGCCCACTGCGTTCCGCAACACCGTCCGCCGCAGCGTCAAATGTTCTACTCGTCCCGTCTCGCTGCCCGCCGTGATCAAGTCGCCGATCACGTACTGATCCTCGAACACGATAAAAAACCCGTTGATCAGATCCTTCAACAGGTTCTGCGCGCCAAACGCAATCGCTACGCTCGCGAGGCCCGCCGTCGCCAGCGCCGGAGCGATGTTGATCTCGAAAACCTGCAAGCTCATCAGCACCGCGACGACAATAATCACCGTCGCGAATATGCTGTACAGCAGCCCGCCCATCGTCCGCGTCTGCTGCTCGTGCAATTGCGATGCCCGCGACTGGTTCGTCGCATGTTGCACCAACCGCGCCGTCAGCGATCGAAGCACCCGCAGCAAAAACATCGCGAGGCCAAAAATCACCAGCAGCCGCAGCCCGACCTTCCCCGCATTTTGCATCCACAACGTGAACGAATCGGTCATAAGATAGGCGAACGGGCACTATACTACCCGCGAGGGCGACGCCGCGACAACCCTTCTTCCCCTGCTCCACATCCATCTCGGGAGAGCGTCGCAGCCCTTCTCACTTCGCGTCGGAGTTGTTATATGGTCGATCTTCAAAAAAGAAATTTCGTCGCAAAACTCGCAGCTGGATTTCTCGCTGTTCCCGCCGCGCTCTTCGCCGCTCGCCGGCTAGCCTTCGCCCAGGCCGGCACTCGCGTTACTCCCGGTATGCCTCCTCCGCAGCAGACAACTCCGAATCCCGACCCAATTCCCGCGCCCGGCGACTTCGATCCCAAGCTCATGCTCCAGCACAACCAGACCCAAATCCGCGAAGATGTCGAAAAACTCTATTCGCTCGCCGTCGAACTTAAAAACACCGTCGAGAAAACCGAAACCGAGCATATCCTCAGCCTCCCCATGATCCAAAAAGCCGAGCAAATCGAAAAGCTGGCCAAACAAGTCAAAATCCTCGCCCGCGGCGGCTGACCCGCCACTCTTCGCACCGTGGCTCGGGCTTCTGCCCAACCACCGCCCTTTCTCCCCCGCCACTTTCCCTGTATCATCAAGAACAGTCCGTGCGGCTGTAGCTCAGTTGGATAGAGCGGTTGCCTCCGAAGCAACAGGTCGCCAGTTCGACTCTGGCCAGCCGCACCATTCCCTCCCGCCCTTTCGAACGCACCTGCACATAAATTTTAAAATTGATTCCAGCAGACCCGCTACCCTACGCCCCGCCCAACAATTCCTTCGCCTTCCGCGCCACATCGTCCGCGCCGCCCGTCTTCGATACCACCGTCAACTGCAAGCTCGTCGCGTGCTCTTTCGGAAACACGTCCGCATGCCACGAAAACAAAATGATCGGCAACGTCGCGTTCTCCGCTCGCACCTGGCGCGCCACTTCCAGCCCGTTCATCCGCGGCAGACAAAAATCCAAAATCATCAGATCCGGTTTCAGCACCCGCAGTTTCTCCAGCGCTTCCATTCCGTCCACCGCCTCGCCGCAAACTTGAAATAAAGTCTGCATCTCAATAAGGGTCCGCACAGATCGACGCGTCTGCAAGGTGTCATCGACAATCAGAATGGATTTCGTCACAAGGAGCCTCACTCGATAAGGTGAGGCCAGGAAGGACGCGGCACCCTATGTACGCCAACGTACATTCACGGTGCCCCGATAACAATGGGGTCTTTCGCCTAACGAACCCTACTTAACTTCTTTGTTCCACGCCTCGCGCTGCCGCTTCAGCGTCTCGTAGCATTCGCAGCTCGCTTTCTCCAGCCCGCGCCTGTTCCGCACTCGCAACTCGCCGCGCTTATACGAAATCAGCCCCGCCTTTTGCAGATGTCCCGCCGCCACCGTCACGCTCGCTCTCCGCGTGCCCAGCATGTGCGCCAGGAATTCCTGCGTCAGCGGCACCAGATCTCCCCCCAGCCGGTCCTGCGACATCAGCAGCCACTTCGCCAGCCGCTGATCCACCGGATGCAGCCGGTTGCAGCCCGCCACCTGCATCGCTTGGAACGCCAGTTCTTGGCTGAAGCGCGCCAGCCGCTTCGCCAGCGTTGGAGCCTTCTCTAGACTCGCCAGCAGGTCCTTCGCGCTCATCACGTAGCCGCTGCCGCCCACCTGCATGATTACTCGCGCCGCGCTGCTCTTGAATCCCGCCAGCAGCGGCAGCCCGATAAAACCCTCGGCGCCCGACAACCCGACCTCCACCAGCTTCCCATCGTTCATCACATTCAGCACCGACGCCAATCCGCTGTTGATGAAGTACACCTGTTTTATCGGCTGCCCCGCTTCGTTCAGCACCGTCGTGCGCGGAAGCTCGGTAAACTCCAGTTTCTTCAGCAGTATTTCGCGTTCGTTCGGCGGAATTCCCAGCAGAATTTGATTTCGCACGTTTCGGTTTGTGTTCCCAGACTGGTTCGCTCGCTCAACAGGCATCGACTCCCCTCGCGAATGGATCGTCTAAGTTCGCAAGTAGGCCGCTTCGGCTGGCGCCGTCGCGTAACTCAATGCTAGTGAGACAACCGGATACTACTGATTTCGCTCAATCGTGTAAGTACGGTGGAGTACACTCGCCGAATTTCGCGGCCCTTCCAAGATCGGATGTAGCGGCGCGCCTCTCGGAAAAGCCGTACGCCCGATCGCATTCACGAAAGCCCGATTTCACTCGATCAGCCGAAACTCAGAACCGCGCGGAACGGCGTTTGCACACCCGCCGAAATTTCATCTCAGTTCGCAAGGGGACGTCGTAGGTAGGTAATGCGACGGCAGAATGCTAGTTAGACTCTTCGACCCTACTCCCTATCCACTCCAATAGATACCACCATTCCACTTCTTCTTCGCTCCACACCCACACCCAAGCCCGCGCACCCCTAAACCCGAAACCGTGGGGCAGACACTCTTGTTTGCTTGCCTTCGTAATTGAATTCAAATCTGTCATTCTGAGCCGGTGGCTGTAAAACCGCTGTTGCCAGAATCTCTTCAGCGATCCCTCCGCTCGCGCCGACCACAGCGGAAATTGATTCTCATTCTTGCAGCTAGTGCTCACGCGTCGACAAAAGCTATCCGGTTCAGGGTGTAGTCGATGCCCGAGTAATTCATTGCTTTAGACCACGTCGCCACTTTGTTCATCAGATAACGAAACGCCCCGGGTCCCCGCTCATATCAGTTGTTATGGTCATTTCCTCAGGGAATTCTTTTCGGCAACCCGTCAGACGCGGCGCGGCTGGAGCACCAAGTCGGCCGCTTCCTCAGCATCTTTGAGGAGCGTTTTGCGCGGCGTACCTATCCGCGCACGCATGGTCAGCCCACGAGCAAAATCCGTGACCTGGATCGCGCGCGCGGCTACCGGAAAGTCAGGCGGGATGTCTCCCGCGCTGATCCCGTCCCGGAAGCGGCGCTCCACCAGCGCCGCGCCGCCCGCGACCGCGCTCTGCAGGAACCGCTGAACCTCGGCGTCGTTCACAAGCGGCGCGACGCACACGATAAGGCAGCCCCGGGCGGACCCTTTCTCGGTCGCGCTTTCGACGGCGTACTTCAGGAAGCCCGCGATCGAGTCGCGAAGGCCCTGCGGCGAGAGGAGTGCCTTCGCGGCTTTTGCGCCCTTCCGTTCTGCGTACATCTTCAGGACGCGCAAGAAGATCGCCCGCTTGTCGCCAAAGACGGAATACAGGCTTGGCCGTCCCACGCCCATCCCGGCGACGAGATCGTCGATCGTTACGCCGTCGTAGCCCTTCGACCAGAATACCTGGGTCGCCTTTTCTAGCGCATCTCTCTCGTCGAAGCTGCGAGGCCGTCCGCGCGGATTAGGGGAATTCTGGACCATTTAGTTAAAAACTCCTTTACAACTGCCATCGCACCAATATATAACCGAACAGTTCGAAATTAGCAAGCCGGCTAAGGCCTTGCGGCCTCACGACTCGGCGTTCCACCGTTCACCATGGACACGCCTATGGAGCATTCGATCCCTCTCGGCGCCTATCGCTAATGAATAACCTAAAAAGGATAGAAACGATGAACGAAAGCATACTGATCACCGGCGCAAATGCTGGCCTTGGAAAAGAGACTGCTCGGCAGTTCGCATTGAAAAGAGAAACAAAAAGGGTAGTTCTTTTTTGCAGAAATCAAGCGAGGGCACAGGCGGCAAAAAAAGACCTTGAGGATAAAACGGGGAAAAACATTTTCGAAATCATTATCGGGGATGTTACGGATGCAAATTCTGTAAGAAGAGCAGTAGAAGGATTAAAGGAACCTATTGATGTAGTAGTTTTAAATGCAGGTGGAGTAGTTGGGAAAACCGCTGCAAAATCTACGCCTTCCGGTATGAATCAATTAGCTGCTACGAATATTTTGGGCAACGTCATTTTAGTGGAGGAATTAATTCAACGGGACAAGCTCAGGAAAACAGTTCTCTCAGTCAGTGCGGAAGCCGTTCCAGGAGTAAAGATGCTCGGAGTAAAACCGGTTTCCATGAAGACTTCTTCGGTCGATGAGTTTGCCGCCGTCCTGGATGGATCGTATTTTGGTAATAAGTTCGATGCACTGCAAGCATACGCATACGTCAAATATGCGGAAACCATGTGGACGTTATCCATGGCAAGAAAATATCCCAAGCTCAAGTTTGTTGTTGTGAGCCCGGGGAATACAAAAGGGACTCAGGCGCCAGAGAGTCTTCCCCCGCCAATGCGGTTTATGTTGAAGTATTTGATGATGCCGGTTGTATTCCCATTGATGGGCGAAATGGTGCATCCGCTGGAAGTAGGTGCAAAGCGCTTTGTGGATGCCATTTCAGATGACCGGTATAAAACCGGCGTTTTTTATGCCAGTAAAGAGGGGAAGTTATCAGGGGACATGGTGGATCAGAGCGCTTTTTTCACGGATTTGAAAAATACTTCATTTCAGGATAACGCCTACGACGCAATTCACCATTTCACGAATGGAGTCGTTCTTCATTTGTGAGTCTGGACGAGTGACAAACAGAATCTAACGTACACTCCATCGTTAAGATGCGGGTGTTTGAGTTAGTCCATTCGCGCAAGCATCTCCTGTTCTACGGCCTCCCATTCATCTTGTGGGGCTCTCTCATCCTTTTGGGATGCAAGCTTATGGAGGTCATGCGCCGCTTTGATGAGTGGGCTGCCTGAGAGCCCGTCGATCCCAGAGCAGTTACGGCGGTGCGCCGGGATACTGCGGCCGCAGTCCAATCTATGGGTTGGCCGGGGCCGGTGGCCAACCCTTCCGAACAGCGAGGCTCAGCTTTCGCGGGTGCCGCATCCTTCGTGGTTTTCGAAAGGTGCGAGGTTCAATTTCTGCAGTGCTCCGCGCTAAGTCAATCGCCCAGTTCCCCAAGCTTAGGTCTGTGGCAAATCCCAAGATCCCTCGCACTAACACCCTTTTTCATTGACACTATATTACTAATATGCTATCGTGGGTCGGGCATTAAGATAAGCCCACGGAGAGCGCCACATGCTCGGCGGCCGCCAACTGGGAACGCATTCCAAACCCGCGCCGAATCCTGATCGCACCCCGCATCCGTATTTCTACCGACACCACTCCGTAGTTTCCGCCATTTCTAATCGTCGCGGTGCAATTAGAATCGCCTCTAACTCCAGCGCCTGCAGCACAAATCCATTTCTGATCGTCACTAACAATGCATTTTTTCGCGCAACTCCGACTTTGCGGTTCTCGCCTACGCATTCACCGCAACTCACCGCCCTCCATCATTCAAAATCCCCAAATTCTGTTCGCCACACTTTTGCAGTTTCAAAGCCATCCGTAGTTCCCGCAACTCATCCGCCCTCTCGTCTTACGCCTCGAACGCCATTTCCGAATCTCAGCCCGCCCCGCAGCGAGCGGGGCACCGTGCCGTAGATGCTCCACCGGTCGCGATTCCCCTTCGCCTCGGCTTCGCTTGACACCTTCGCCCTGAAAGACCAACATGCGCCCCGCTATTAAAGTTTTAATGAATCCACTGAAACGCTTGGGGGCCTCCATGAATTCTTCCGTCCGCGCCACACCCCGTGTCTCCTTGTCTTTCCGGTCGAAGCTATTCCGCCTCGCCGCCGTCGCCGCGCTGGCCTGTACGGCCGCAGCCTCCGCGCACGCCCAGGCCGCCTGGGTCCGCGTCAACCAGGCCGGCTACGAATCCGGCAAAGGCCCCTTCCGCGCCTACCTCATGTCCAAAGTTGACGAGACCGGCGCCACTTTCACCGTCACCGACTCGCAAAGCCGCACCGTCTATTCCGCCCCCATCGGCGCTCTCGTCGGCACCTGGAGCCACTCCAAAAGTCTCACCTACAACGTTTACGCTCTGGACTTCACCGTCCCTCGCAACGAGATCTACACCATCGCCGTCAAAGGCCCGAAGAAAGCCGACTCTCCCGCCTTCGCCGTCAACACGCCCGACGTTCTCTACCCCGGCCTTCTTCTCAACACGCTCTTCTATTACGAAACCGAGCGGGACGGCGCACACTACATCCCCAACGCGCTGCGCGACGCCCCCGGCCACTTGAATGACGCCAGCGCCACCGTTTACAACACGCCTCCCCTCGACGACAACGACGACATCAACAACATTCCTCCCGCCGCCCCGCTCGTTCCCGCCGGCCTTCCCGCGGCAGATGTTAGCGGCGGTTGGTGGGATGCCGGCGACTACGTGAAATACGTCGAGACCATCAGCTACACCGAAGCCCTGATGGAAATTGGCGTTCGCGATTTTCCCGCCCAGATGGGCAAGTGGGCTCCGGTAAATCCGGTCGTCCCTCCCGCGTCCGTTTCCTGGGCGGGAAACAGCGGCGTCGGCGCACCGGACTCCACCGACTTCACCGGCGAAACGCGGTTCGGCATCGACTGGCTCAACAAGATGTGGAATCCGAAAACGAAAACGCTCTTCTACCAGGTCAGCAACACCCAGGAATTTAATTACTACGGCTACGGCACGCCTACCTCGGCCAATCCAAATTGCGGCGGCACGTATGCCACTCCGTACTGCCTGTTCACTGAGTACGACATCTGGACGCTCCCGCAAGCCCAGGACGATTACCTCCAACCCGGCGATCCCGAGGCGTGCGATCCGTACACCTCCGGCTTCATCTGCCATCGCCCCGTGTTCCTTGCCGGGCCTGCCGGTTCGAAAATCAGCCCGAATCTCGCTGGACGCCTCGCGGCCGATTTCGCTCTCTGCTACCAGCTTGATCGCTTCGAACATCCAGATCGGGCAGCGAACTGCCTGAAGAGCGCCGAGCAAATTTTCGATCTCGCCGATCTTTCCTTCCCCGATCCCGCGCCCACCGTCGATTCCGGCTCGTGCAGCACGTGCCTCCTCACTGCTGTTCCTTTCGACGGATATCCCGAAGACGTCTGGGAAGACGATATGGAACTCGGCGCCACCGAACTCTACTTCGCCCTCAAATCCGCCTGCGACGAAAACGGTCTGCCTCCGGGACTCGAGCATTCCGATCCCGGCTATTACCTCAAACAAGCCGCGACCTTCGCGCAGGGCTACATCGCCAACGTTTACAATCAGGGCTACGCTGACACACTCAACCTGTACGACGTCAGCGGCCTCGCTCACTACGAGCTGTACCGCGCTTTTGAAAAAGCCGGCAACCCGACCGGACTCGCCATCACCCAAGCGGGCATCAAAAAACAATTCCTCCAGCAAGTGTCGGACGCGATCTCGCAGGCGCAAACCGACGCGTGGGGTTACGGAAACATCTGGAGTTCCGGCGACACCACCTCGCACGGCGCCGGCCTTTCCGTGATGGCCAGCGAAGCCTATGACGTCACCGGATCGAAGCCGTACGACACGTACTCGCGCCAGTGGCTTGGGAATATCCTCGGAGCGAATCCCTGGGGATCATCCTTCATCGTCGGCGACGGCAGCACTTTCCCGAATCGCATTCAGCATCAGGTCGCAAACTTGGCCGGCGCGTTGAATGGAACAACGGGGGGAGTGCCAGTCCTCTGGGGCGCATCGACGGAAGGTCCGAACAATTACACAACGTCTGGCGTGGTCGGCGGTATGAATCTCTGCCCCGCGAATGGCGTTGACACCTTCAAGCAATTCAACGGGAACGACGGCGCCTACGATCCCAACGCGAAAACCTTTTACGAAGATAACGTGCAGTCCTACAGCACCACCGAGCCGGCCGTGGACCTCACTTCCACCTCGTTCCTGATGTGGTCGTGGCGTCTCGCCGGACATCCGAGCTTCTAGGGTTGCCGCGGCGGCGCGGCGCCCAGCTGGGGAGCATCCGTCTTTTTCGCCAGCCAGGTCACCGCTCCGTACGCGCCAATCCACGAGCCCATCGCCGCGAAAATCACATACACCGGGTTCCCGGTGTAATTGATCACCGCGAAAGCCGACAGCAGATACCACAGGCTGCTCCAGCTGGCCGCCACGCTCCGCCTTCGCGCAGTCACCGCCGCGGTGAACATCACGTATACGGCATCCGTTCCCGCCGTGCAAGCCATTACTCCCATCGCAATCAGGGGATTCGGTGCGTGAAAGGTCATGTCACCCGTCCTTCGTGGGCGCTAGGGTTTCGCCTGAATTCTTCCGTCGCCTCCGCGATTCTACTCTGGCCCCCGTCGCAGCTGCCTTAATCTGCATGACAGCGTTTCCCCGGCAATGTACTCTTTCTCGGAAACCCGAATCACCCGGGGGCCTTCGTTTTGCTCGCGTTGATCCGTTCTCTCGTCCGCCCGTATCGCGGTCCGCTCGCCTTGATCCTTGTGGCGATGTTGATCCAGACCGCGATGTCCGTCGCAGCTCCCTGGCCACTTAAGATCGTGCTCGACAACGTTGTCGGCACGCACCACCTCCCGCCCTGGCTTGACCACCTCCTGAAGCCGCTGCTCGGCAGCGGAACCAAGATGCAGATTGCCGCTGCGGCCGCGATCGTCACCATCATCATCGCGGTGCTCGATGCCGCAGCCTCCTACGTGGCGAATTACTACACCACCAGCGTCGGCCAGTGGGTCGCGAACGACCTCCGCATGCGTACCTATCATCATCTCCAGCAGCTCTCCCTCGGCTACTACAGCCAGCACCAGACCGGCGCGCTATTAAGCACGATCACGGCGGACGTGCAAACCATCCAGAGTTTCGCGTCGGGATCGACGCTAGCGATCGCCGTCGATATGCTCACGATCCTCGCGATGCTCGGGATCATGTTCTGGGTCAATTGGGATTTCACGCTGATCGCCGTCGCCGTCACGCCAGTGATGCTGCTGTTTGTCTCGCGGTTCAAGAAAGCCGTCAAGAAAGCGCAACACGAAGTACGCAAGCAGCAGAGCAACATCGTGGCCGTGGTCGAGCAGGGTCTCGAGTCGGCGCAGGTCATCAAGGCATTCGGCCGCGAGGATCTGGCGCAGGCTGAGTTGGGTGCGGTGAGCAAAGCGACCGTCGATGCAGCGCTTAAGGCGCGACGCGTCAAGGCGCTGGTTTCGCCCGTGGTCGCGGTGACGGTTTCATTGTGCGTTGCAATCGTTCTGTGGCGCGGATCGTGGCTGATCCTCCGCGGAGCGATGACGGCCGGCTCGTTGATCGTCTTCCTTGCCTACCTCCAAAAATTCTTCAAGCCGGTGCAAGACCTCGCGACGATGACAAATCAGATCGCGCAGACCGCGGTGGGCGTCGAGCGCGTGCAGGAGATCCTCAATGCAGACACCGTGATCCCGGAAGATCCCGATGCGGTTCACCCCGAAGTGTTCAAGGGACGAATCAGGTTCGACCACGTAGCTTTCGGATACGACCCCGAATCGTGCGTACTCAAGGACGTGAGCTTCACCGTCGAGCCGGGGCAGATGATCGGCATCGTCGGACCCACCGGCGGCGGTAAATCCACCATCGTGAGTTTAATTCCGCGGCTCTATGATCCCGTCGGGGGAACGATCGAAGTGGACGGCGTGGACGTGCGCAAGTACAAGATCGATGGGTTGCGCAACCAGATTGGATACGTGTTGCAGGAAACCGTGCTCTTTGCCGGCACAATCCGCGACAACATCGCCTACGGGCGCGCGGGTGCCACCGAAGAGCAGATTCTCGAAGCGGCGAAGCTCGCGGATGCCGACGAATTCATTTCAAAAATGCCGCACGGATACGACACGCTGGTGGGTGAACGCGGAGCTACGCTTTCCGGCGGGCAGAGGCAACGCATCGGCATCGCGCGAGCCATCATTCGCGACAACCCAATCCTGATTCTCGACGAACCCACGGCTGCCCTCGATACGGAAGCCGAACGCTCGGTGATTGGAGCGCTTGAACGCCTGATGAAAGGCCGCACCGTGATCACCATCGCACACCGCTTGAGCACAATTCGCGATGCCAATAAGATACTCGTGCTCAAGGACGGTGTCGTGGCCGAGCAAGGCACCCACGACGAGCTAATGGCGTTGAACGGCGTGTACGCCGATCTATACCGCGTGCAGTTTGGCGATCCAGCTGAGAACACTGCCGGCCCGCGCGAGATTCCATCGTCGCCGCAGCGGCCCGTCATTGCGGCCGCTGAAAGAAATTTGGGAGACTGAATGTCGCATTCTTTGATCGTGCTTCCGGATGACTCGGCGCAGCCGATAGTTGACGCAATCAACTCCGCGAAAAAATCGCTGCGCATCAAAATGTTCATTTTTTCGGCTCCAAGCCTGCTCAACGCGGTGATCGCGGCGAAAAGGCGCGGTGTCGACGTTCGCGTGATGCTGAATCCGGCGCGGCGTGATGGCGAAAAGGAAAATGCCACTTCACGCCGCAAGTTGCTGGCAGCCGGTGTGAAAGTGCTGGATAGCAATCCGGCGTTCGGGCTTACCCATGAAAAATCCATGGTCGTGGACGACCAGCGCGGCTTCGTGAAGTCGTTGAACTGGGAGGTCAAGAACCTCACCGAGACCCGCGACTACGCCGTGGTCACCACGAAAAAGCGTGAGGTCGCGGAAATTATTGCCTGCTTCGAAGCCGACTGGAGCCGCAAGAATTTCACCGCCCGAAAAGATGCCGACCTGATCTGGTGCACAGACAACGGCCGCGAGCGAATTGCAAAATTCATCGACAGTGCCAGGCACTCCATTTTTCTGCAGAACGAGCGCTATCAGGACGCCGTGATTATCGAGCGCCTGGTCCGTGCGGCGCTGCGCGGCGTGAAAGTACACATCATGGCGCGGCCGCCGCACAAATTGAAAAGAGCCAAGCTCACCGAGAGCGTCGGGGGCCTTCGAACGATGGAAGACGTCGGAATCAAGATTCACAAACTCAAACATCTGAAACTACATGCAAAAATGCTGCTCGCGGATGACAGGCGGGCGATCATCGGTTCCATTAATTTGGCGCCTGGCAGCTTCGACAGCCGCCGCGAGCTGGCCATCGAGGTGCACGATAAAAAAGTGATCAAGCGAATCCGCAAGATCGCCAAACACGATTGGAAACACTCTCACCCGCTCGATCTCACCGACGAGGGCCTCATGGCGGAATTGAAGAAACACAAGATCGATTGCGTGGAGGAGCTGGCCATCACCACGGGCCTCGACCATCGAGGCAATTTGCCCGCGCGAAAAAGCAAAAACAGAAAGGCCGCGTAAAGTTCGCAGCCGAGCCGCTGTACAAAATTCCTAGTCCAACTTGACGACTTTTAGCGCGACGCCATTTTTGAAGTCAGGGGAGTGAACCGTTTTCATGCCTTCCAGATCCTGAAAATCCTCTCCGCGCAAGATTGCTCCGGACTTCACGTCAAGCCAATCCGCGTGATAGTGCCCTACGGGCAATTGCAATGTGACGTCAACCGGCCCATCGCCATCGAGGTAAATTGCGTAAACGCGATCGGCGCTTGCCATGGCATGCGCCACAACACCAGGCGAGTTCGCAACAACCTGGCCGTCCGGATGCAAAGTCTCGAGCGGAAGCGACTCGAGAAACTCCCGTAGAATCTTCAACTCCCGCCGGAATTCCGCGCTTCCGCCTCCCGGCCCGTTCGGCTGGTCGTCGCTTCCGTCTTCATGCCCGACGCTGAATGAGTAATCCAGGCCATCGAAAGCTCCACCACCGGAGAACATGAAGTTCCACGCCTGTCGCCGGTAAGCGTCGTCTCCCCGTCCGAGAAAGCCCGTTTCATCGCACGAGATCACTTTGTCCAGTCCGTAATTCCACGAAGCAGCTTCAGGATGAGCGTAATGAAAACTGACGACGCTCACTCCGCGAATCACGGTCCGCACCGGATAACGGAAGTTTGAAAAGTTTTGCGAGATCAAATGATGGTTTGGAATCTTCGATTCCTCGTCCGCGATCCATTCGGCCACGCGCTGCTGCCACGCCATTTCCAGATCATCAGGAAGATCAATTGAGTTCGGAAATCTGTCTCGATTTGGCGGAAACAGGTAAGGATTGATGACTCCAGAAAACACAGGGCGGTCCGACCATGGTTCATTCTGAATTTCGAAGATCACGTTGTCGTAGCCGGCAGCTTCGTGAACGAGCTTGCGAGCGTACCGCTCCTGACACGCAAGAAGCCCACCATTATCGAGCGTGTGCAGCTTTTTCCAGTCGATAGGCTCTACTCCGTTGATGTTGTTCGCGGGGTTCAATGCGCTCAGATTCCACTGGGCTTCGTCATAGTGGGCGGAGAAGAGGGTAATCTCCACCACGATGCCACGCTTCCCCGCTTCTTCGAGGAAGTCGTGGAACCGGCGGAAATATTCAGGATTCCACTGGTTCAGGTCGAACTTGTTTCCGCCTCCCGCATAACCGGGCGTGTCGCTACGCGCCCAGGGCGCGATGAACTTGCCCGGCGCAGGCGCCAGATCGTTCCGCTGGATGCTGAACGATTTTCCGGGCACCTCGACATACTCTCCGCCAAAGATGCGCGTGAAGTTCAGCCCGTCCGCTTCGACTGTCGCGAGGTACTTATGGTAATCGATATCTCCGTTCAGCACGGCTCCGTAGTGTTCGCCGCTTGTGATCAGCGCAACTGTTTTTCCACGGAACTGGAAATAGTGTGGGTTTCGAGGGTCCAAGCGGATTGGCTGGGAGGATTCTATGGAGGGAGCAGACGATGTCAGCAGTAAGAGCGCGGAAACTAAAGCTATCAAAAACTTTAACGATTGCAGCGGCAAGCGCATCTCGTTTCGCTCCCGAGGACAGTGATTCGCCTGTGCCACCCTAAGTCCGTGTCCCAAATCGGGCGGACTGCATTCTACCTTGCCCGGATCGTTCCCTGCGTCCGGCGCTACGACGAGACCAATGCTATTGCTGTCCCCGGGTGGCCGGACTGTGATAATAACAACGCGACGGATGGGCTCGGAATTGTTCGCGCGATACCGGATTGCAGGGAACAAACTAAGGTGTTTGCAGGATGCGGCGTTTGACCCTCCAAGCGTATGCTCGCCGTCAATTTCCTAGGCCCACTCTGATTCGTCCGTCGAACACGAGGAGATATAAAAATGAGTTATCTGGCGTGGATTGTGCTGGGACTTCTTGCAGGTTTTATCGGCAGCAAAATCGTGAACAAGTCGGGGGAGGGCCTCCTGCTGGATATCGTACTTGGAATTCTAGGCGCGCTTGCGGGCGGCTGGCTCTTCAACGAATTCGGCCACTCCGGCGTCACGGGGCTGAATCTGTATAGCCTTCTGGTTGCCGTGATTGGCGCCGTAATTCTGCTGGTCATCTATCACGCGATTCGCCGCGCGGCTTAATATCCAGTCGAAGCTGCTCGTCGAGCGCATCCCCGAATACCAAATGATCCGCGTTGCGCCCTCTGCTCAGCCGTTTGGATGGTGTAACGCGGAATGCTTTTGGCAGGCGCGATCGGCCATTCAGCTGTGTATCTGAATTTTCACTTTCCCTTTCCCGCCAAGTGCCATTACGCTCTTTCCCACATCGACGCGGCCCAAGCCGCCGATTTCCGTTCGCGAGAAACACCCGATCATGACCCTTCAAGATTTATTATTCGGCAAAGCCTTACGGACGATGGATGAGGGCGATGAGCAGGTCGGCGTCGGAGCGGGCATTCCGGTGTTCGGTCTCGACGCACTGAGTTCCGCAGCGTATGGGCCGGAAGCTGCTTTGACTCTCCTGCTCGCGCTCGGAGCTGCGGGAGTCGCCTACATCGTGCCGATCACGATGAGCATCATCATCCTGCTCGTAATCGTTTTCTTTTCGTACCGGCAGACGATCGACGCGTATCCGGGCGGCGGTGGATCGTACACCGTCGCAAGCGAAAACCTCGGACCGTTTGCCGGACTGCTGGCGGCGGCCGCACTGATGATCGACTACATTCTGACGGTGGCGGTGGGAATTTCGGCAGGTGTTGGCGCGCTAATTTCCGCCGTGCCTTCGCTGTTGCCGCACACGCTTGGACTGTGCCTTCTGATTTTAATCGTCATTACGTTCATCAATTTGCGGGGGTTGCGATCCGCCGGAATTCTGTTCATGGTGCCCACGTATCTTTTCCTCGCAAGCATTCTGGGCGCGATTGTGTGGGGACTGATCAAAACGGCAGCGGCGGGCGGACATCCGGTGGCGGTGGTGGCGCCTCCGCCGGCCCTTCCCGCGACGGTAACGTTCGCTGGAGCGTGGCTTCTGCTCCAGGCGTTTGCGAGCGGCTGCACGGCGATGACTGGCGTTGAAGCGGTGAGCAACGGCGTAAAGGCTTTCCGCGAGCCGTGCGCGAATACGGCGAAGCGGACGTTGACGATCATCATCGCGCTTTTGATGCTGATGCTCGGAGGCATCGCATACCTAGTGCGCGCGTACAACATCGCTGCAACCGATCCGGGCGCACCGGGCTACCAAAGCGTGCTTTCCATGCTGGTGGTGGCCGTCGCGGGGCGCGGAATTTTCTACTATGTGGCGATCGGCTCGGTCCTTGCCGTGCTAGCGCTTTCAGCGAACACCGCGTTCGCGGATTTTCCCCGGCTCTGCCGCGCGATCGCGGTAAACGGCTACCTGCCCGACTCGTTCGTGCTGCGCGGACGACGACTCGTTTACACGCGCGGAATCTATTTCCTTTTCATTTTTTCCGCGATCCTACTGATTCTGTTCCGCGGCGTGACGAACCGGCTGATTCCGTTGTACGCCGTCGGCGCGTTTCTGGCGTTCACGCTCTCTCAGGCTGGAATGGTGGCGCATTGGCGCCGCGTGAAAGGGCCGCGCTCAGGGCGCTACATGTTTGTGAACGGCCTCGGCGCAGTTGCGACGGGAATCACGGTGCTGGTCGTAGTGGTCGCGAAGTTTGTTGAGGGCGCGTGGATCACCGTGCTTCTGATTCCGGCGCTGGTTCTGTTCATGAAGGGAGTGCGGCACTATTTCAACCGCGTGGAGAAAGAAGTCGAGCATCCCGGCCCGCTGGACATATCCGATCCGCATGTGCCGCTCGTGGTACTGCCCGTCCAACAATGGGGGCGTGTGGCGCAGAAGGCGCTGCGGGTGGCGCTTACGTTATCGAACGAAATTGAAGCGGTTCACGTGTGTCTCGAGGGCGAAAAATCCGACATTCACGAGCGTTGGGTGGAGTATGTCGAGGAGCCCGCCAAGAAGGCGGGTTTTCCGATAGCGAAGCTGGTGATGTTGACCTCGCAATACCGGCAGGTGCTGGCGCCGGTCGTCGATTACGTGTTGGAAACGCAGAAGAAAAATCCGAACCGGCGTATCGCGGTGGTGATTCCCGAAATGGTGGAGCGGCACTGGTACCACTTTTTCCTGCAGAACCAGCGACCCGAAATTCTGAAGGCGCTTTTGCTGCTGAAAGGAAATGAGAGAATCGTGATTGTGAACGTGCCCTGGTATCTGCACGTTTGAAATTGTGTCGGTACGGCGCTATGGCGTTGGGACTTTTGCCTCGCGCAGGAAACGCGCCGCTTCTTCCGGCGGCGTGGGATTGATGTAAAAGCCCGTTCCCCACTCAAATCCCGCCACTTTGGTCAGCTTCGGCATCATTTCGATGTGCCAGTGGTAATGGTCGTTGATTTCCTCGCCGATGGGCGAGGTGTGGATCGACGTAGTTGTACGACGGAAATCGAGAGCACCGAGTCGAGGCGCGCCAGGAAATCGTGCAAGACCCGCGCGAGACTGCCGTAATAGGGCGTCGGCATATTTTCAAACGCGGAGCTGTGCTGCCGCGGCAGAATCCACGTTTCGAATGGAAACGCGGCGCGTAGGGCGCGAGCGCAATGAAATAGTCGTTCTCCAGAATCACGCGCGACTCCGGTATCGATTTCCTGGCGGATCATGTCGCAGAAAATGCAGCGTTCCTTTTCGTCGTAATAGTGCTTCGCAGCTATCCACTTCTTCGCGCACGCGCTTGGGCACGATGGGCAAGGGCGATCAATTGCGAGTGCGTGTGTTCGAGCGATGCGCCCGCCGGCTCGCCGTGATTCTTGAAAAGCAGGATGTAGCGGAAGCGGCGGTCGTTCTTCAGGTCGAGCATGCGATCGCGAAAGGCCCACAGCACCTCTTCGACGCGCTTTTCCGGCATCGTCGCCAGCGTGCGCGTGGTCGGGCGTTTCGATGATCACTTCGTGCGCGCCGACGCCATTCATGCGGTCGAACAGGCCTTCGCCTTCGCGGTCCGAGTTCGCCTTCGATTCCCAGCGCGGGGAATTTGTTGGGCACCACGCGCACGCGACCAGCCCGGCGTGTTCTGTTGCCGCTCCCATTGCGGCCGTAGGCGAGAATTTCGGGCGGGGTCTTGCCTTCGTTCCCGGGACAGAACGGGCAAATCGCCGATTGCCCTTGATCTCCACGCTCTCCCGGACGAAATCGCATGGGCCGCTTGGCGCGGTCCGTGGAAATGATCACCCAGCGGCCTGTGATTGGGTCCTTGCGAAGTTCCGGCAAACATTCCTCCTAAGTGGGCGCGGGAGACAGGCTAGGCCAGCGCGGCTACTCGAAGCTCCGATTCTACTACGAGGATTTCGCGTGCGGGCGCGGAGACTGCGGCCGTGAGCTCGGCGTTTCGTAGTAGGAAACAGGGCTGGAACTATGCCGTGCCGCCGCCGAGGACGCCTTTATGAAGGCGGATGACTGGTTTTGTACCGGGGCGACGTTTCAATTGCGACAACGTCGAAGCGGCATTTTGAAGGATCGACGTGGCGCGCGGCACGAAAGCGCTGAGCGATGCGGGAAACGTTGTGCTGCTTTTCGGCGTTTACGGCATCTTCCGGGCGCGACTGGCCATTTGAAGATTGCGAGCGAGTTTTAACTTCGATGAATGCGAGGGTGGAGCCGTCGTAACCGACGATGTCGATTTCTCCTTTTACGCCGGGCGACATGAAGTTGCGCAGCGACCATCACGTAGCCTTGGGACTCAGAAACCAATATGCGTAGCTTTCGCCGCGAACGCCCGTTCGTCGGGCGCGCATTTTGCGCGGCGTGAGCCGCTTCCGCGGCCAGAGGAGCCGGTTCGCCTTCTGAGTCGGGGTCAGCGTTCGGACGTAAAGGATCTGCGACGGTACTAGGCTCGACCAGCGGCTCGGCGAGGCCGTGCCGGGCCTTAAATTGAAGCGACAGCGAACATCAAGCGCGCAAACATCGAACGCCTCTTCTACTTTATGACTTCGAGGTTCCACTCCACGGTCTTGCCACGGAACACGAAAGACAAATAATACTCCCAGAACTTACGGAACCATCGAAATCGATTGATCATCAATCGAGGCCGAAGGTGCGCCAGAACGAAGCGTTTCCACGTGGACCCGGCGCTCCTTGAAATTCGCAGGAGCGTAATAGTCGTATTCGGCGGGCTTGTCGCTGAAAAACCAGAACGAGAAACTCGAAAGGTGCCAGCGGTGCGCGGGGCTGCAGTAGGAAGCGTGATCGGTATAGTGCGGCGTAATGATGGTGACCATCGCTCCCGGTTTCGCCACGCGATGGGCTTCGGCGAGGACGCGGAAAAATGTTGTCCACCTCTTCGATGATATGGAACATGCCGGACTTGATCGAAGCTGCTATCGCGAAACGGCAGCGTCTTCTCCCAATCGCACAGAACGTCCGCTTCGCCCGCCGCGCTCATATCGATGCCGATCGAGCCGGGAAACTTTTTGCGACCGCAGCCGATGTCGAGAATTAGCGGAGGCATCGCGTTACTTGATAACCTCAAACGTAAACTCCATCAGCTTTCCGCGAATGATGAAGCTCAGATAGTGCTCCCAGAACTGTCGAAACATTTTGCTGTGGTTCACGAGAAATTCGAAACCGAGTGCGCGCCACAGCCGGAGCAGCGACACGTAGTTTCGTTTTTCAGCACGCGGACTTTGGTGTACCACATGTCGCGGCCGTGCATGCCTCCCGGGTAGAAATACAGGAACGAGTAGGTGTTCAAATGCCAGCGATGCGTGGGATCGCGGAACGAGCTGTAGTCCGTGTAGTGGGGCGTGGCGAGAAAGATTGTGCCGCCGGGCTTGGTGATTCGATGAAACTCTTCCATCGTGGCGATGATGTCCGCGACGTGCTCGATGACGTGTTCGCCGCGAACGTGATCGAACGAGTTGTCACGAAACGGAAGTCCGCCCTTGTCGAGATGGCAAATGACATCGGCGGCGGTATTTGCGTTCATATCGAGGCCGATGGAGCCCGGATATTTCGTTGGACCGCAACCGACATCCAAAATGCGCGGCAAATCGTGTCCCCTTTTCGAAAACTACGGCTACGGGCAATGGCGGATGGAGCAGCGCGAAAAACCTGCGCACAAGAAAATAGCACAGGCTCGCCGCAGCGGACCTGTGCTATTTGGTTCTACTTGTTGGCAGTTTGACGCAACGCCGGCATTACAGCGCGCGTTCGACCTCAGCGATGCACTCGCCCAGAGTGCGCACCGCGTACTCGGCTTGCTCGGAGTCAATCATCAGCGGAGGAGCCAGCCGCACGGAGTTTTCGCCAGCGCCGAGAATCAGCAATCCCTTGTGAAACGCGAGATCGATGATTCGGTTGCGAAGGTCGGGCGCCTTTTCCTTGGTCTTCTGATTGCGCACGATTTCAATGCCGATCATCAAGCCCTTGCCGCGCACGTCGCCGACGGTCTTGTGCCGCTCACGCCAGTCGGCCATGCGGTTGAGGATGAGCGCGCCCATAGCGGCTGCGTTATCGATGTATTGCTTTTCGAGCAGGTCCATCGTGGCCATCGCAGCAGCGATCGAGACGGGGTTGCCGCCAAAGGTTGACGCGTGCGCACCCGGCTTCCAATTCATGACGCTGGCTCGCGAAATGATCGCGCTGAGCGGCATGCCGGAGGCAATCCCCTTCGCCGTGGAGATAATGTCCGGCTCAACGCCGGCGTGCTCGCAGGCCCACCATTTTCCGGTGCGGCCCATGCCGGACTGCACTTCGTCCATGATCAGCATGATGCCGTGTTCGTGGCAGATGGTTTGCAGCGCTTGCAGGAATTCCGGGGGCGCGGGCAGGTAGCCGCCTTCGCCTTGAATGGGCTCGACGACAATGCCAGCAACGTCCTCGGGATCAACGATGCGCTTGAACAGAGTGTTCTGGATGTAGTCGAGCGCGTCGGCCGAAGCGTGTTCGGGATTGTTGCCGAAAGTCCCGCGATACGTATTGGGATAATGCGCGTGGAACACACCTGCGAGCAGTGGCGCCAAAATGCTTACGCTGCACCACCTTGCTCGCGGTGAGGGACAGCGATCCCATGGTGCGGCCGTGGAAGCCGCCGTAAAACGCAATGAACTTTTCGCGGCCCGTGTGATAGCGCGCCAGCTTCATAGCCGCTTCCACTGCCTCCGCGCCTGAATTGCCGAAGTAAACTCTGCGCGGCCCACCGCCGGGAGCGCTTGCCGCCAGCCGTTCGGCCAGCTTCACCATGCTCTCGTAATAGAAGTCGGTCCCCGACATGTGGATCAGCTCGCCCGCCTGCCGGCGAATGGCTTCCACAACGCGGGGATGGCAATGGCCGGTGGAACAGACCGCGATGCCTGCATTGAAATCCAGAAATCGGTTCCCGTCCACGTCCTCGACAATGGCGCCCTGTCCTCGGGCCGCCACCAGCGGATAGCAGCGCGTATACGAAGGCGAGAGAATGCTGTGGTCCTCTTCAACCAGACGCTTCGCCTTGGGCCCGGGTAGAGCGGTGATCAAATGCGGCAATTTCAATTCTGTCGCTTGCATGTACTCCTCCTGAATCGATCGCGGTGAATGGAATTAAGGCTGTACCCGCACGCCGGTTACCGCCGGATGCAAGCCAGAACGACGAAGGAGGAAACGGTACTTAATCGACGCCGTAGAGATTCGGGCGCTGAAGCGAGGGCTGAATGTGGAGCGACAGGTCGCGTTTTGAGGAAATTGTCATTTGTACTTCCAGCGGACACTGCCGTCTTTCGTATCTTCTAAAACTATACCAGAATCTGTGAGTTTCTTCCGGATTTCGTCGGCATGTTTGAAATCGCGTTTCTTTTTCGCGGCGTTGCGTTCCTCGATGAGGGCTTCGACTTCGGATCCGGGCAAGCGCGGTTGGCCTCCCGTGAAACCCATCCGGCCGAGGATTTCATCGTCGTCGTCTATCAGGATCGCGAAGATCGCGTCGAACTTTTCCATCGCGGCAATCAGACGCGGCGCGTCCTGCTGGCGGAACTCGCCTTTGTCCATGGCGGTGTTTACGTCGCGTACCAGGTCGAATATCACCGCGAGTGAGTAAGCAGTGTTCAGGTCGTCGGCCAGCCCTGAATCGAAGTCAGCTTCGGCTTTCGAGGCGCGCGCTTGAATCTCGGACGTCTCACCCGCCTTGAACTGCTCGTTCTTTAGGCGAGCGTAGAAATTTCGTAGGCGAGTAACGGAATTTTCGGCTTGCTTCAGGCTGTCGCCGGTGAAATTCAGTTGGCGGCGGTATGGCACGGATAACAGCAGGTAGCGAATCGCGGACGGCTTCTGCCCTTTCGCAAACAAATCTCGGAGAGTGAAAAAATTCCCGAGCGACTTGGACATCTTTTCGCCGTCTATGATCAGGTGCTCGGCATGCAGCCAGATCTTCACAAACGGATGGCCCGTGGCGGCTTCGCTCTGGGCGATTTCGTTTTCGTGATGCGGGAACGCGAGATCGACGCCGCCAGCGTGAATGTCCAGTGTTTCGCCTAAATACTTCATGGCCATCGCGGAGCACTCGATATGCCAGCCCGGGCGGCCGGGGCCAATCTTCGTCTCCCAGAAATGCTCGCCGGGCTTGGGCGATTTCCATAGCGCAAAATCCCGGGCATCGTCTTTCTCGTACCGGTCGTTGTCAACGCGTGCACCGGCTTTGATCCCGCCAACGTCGATTTTCGAAAGCTTGCCGTATTCCGGAAATTTCGAGATTCGATAGTAGATCGAGCCTTCGCTGTCGTAGGTAACGCCTTTTTTCTTAAGCCGCTCGATCAAGTCCACCATGTCTTCGATATGGTCGGTGGCGCGGACGATTTCCTCGGGTATTTCGAGGCGGAGAGAGCGCATATCTTCGAGAAAGGCGGCGACGTACTTTTCGGTGTATTCGCGAATCGATACGTGAGCTGCGGCGGCGTTCTGAATGATGCGGTCGTCCACATCGGTAAGGTTCATCACCTGAAGGACACGAAGTCCCTGGGAGCGCAGGAAACGGCGCAGGATGTCCTGAAACGTGAAGGTACGGAAATTTCCTATGTGGGCAAAGTCATAGACCGTGGGACCGCAGGTATATATGCGGACCTCGCCCTTGTGGACAGGGTCGAGGACCTCCAGGCGGTTCGATAGCGTGTTGTAGAGCTGTATCTCGTTCATTTCAGCGGGCGTTGCGAGTCGTTAATTCTATCCGACGGGCGCATCAGCGGCAAACTTCGGAATTGCGGACGTGAACGCAAAGCGGCAACCGAATTGCACCGAACAGAGCGTGACAAACGAACGGAGTGACACACAGGGTGGCAGGACGTATAGCCCCGAAGTACCGGATCGCCTTAGTACTGCGCAGGAGTCAGCGATGGCAATGCGACGCGAACTTGCGAGTGCTTCGAGTTTAGTAGTCAGGAGGATTCACGTGAGCAAGATTTTGATGATCGGCGCTTTCTTGATTTTCGCGGGCGTGACGCGCGCCCAAACGATCGGCGGGACGATCAACAACCAGGCTGGCATCAACGGCGCAGGTGGGTTGAATTCCGCAGGCGCGCTGAACGCGGCGCACCCGATCCTCGATAACGGAACGACGATCTTCATCAATACTTCGGGCCGAAATGAAGGCGAGTTTGTGCCGTCCACGTTTGCGAGCTACAAAGATGCGGTGGCCGAGGCCAAGGCAAACGCCAACAGGCAGCCGGTGACGCTTGCTGATATGGCACGCCAGGCTCAAGCGCAGAAGAAAGCCGTGGAACTGAAATCGGCGATCGTTCTGGAGCAGGACTCCGATGGCAAGCTTGTGATCATGAATCCGAAGAACTAGTGATTGAATTCCAAGCGCGGCTAGGGAAGCAATTGGACGTGTCGCGCCACGATGGTGCGGTCGCCATTTCCGAACGCGGTCGCTGTGAATGGGCGGGCTTTCACAAGGAATGAGCCTTCCAGCGGCAACGAATAATCTTGATCGATCGCGGTAACGGTGAGAGGCCTGCCTTTAGGCAGCGAGAACTCCAGCTCCACGCCCTTCGCCGGCATGGTCGAACATTCGAAGTGATACCAACCGTTCGCGACTCGCCGAATTTCTTCCGTTTGCCGTCGGATTGCCTGCGTTTCCATGCTCACATTTTCGATGCCGGAATCCGGCGGAAATAGCACCGCCGTATCTCTGGCGCCCCTCGCTCCGATCGCAGCAAAGCCCGATAAATCCGGCGTCCATTCAGTTCCGAAGACTCGAGGATGGTGAAAGTTGGGGGCGCGAATTCGAGGTGAGGCGCGTCGGCATAAAACGGAGTTGTTGCGTCCCAGGGGAAGAAGGGCTTGTCGTGATGAAAATTGGTAGTGACGCGGAGCGGCTCGGAGCAACCGTCCGGACTCCGGCCAGAGCACCCACTGCGATCGGCCGGAGTCCGCATCCTGAAAATATTCGATGTTCAGGTGTTCCGGAGATTTCGCCGAGTAGGCAGGAACCACGAACGCCAAGAAAGCTGCACCGGCGCACACCAGCAGAGCGATAGCGGCAAGCGGAGCTACCGAACCGTCTCCGGAATTTTTGAATCGCGCGAGGATTGGACCGATCGGCGTGAGCAAGATTCCGACGTTGAGCGCAATAATTACGAAACTTACGACTCCGAGCGCAGGATAGAGCGATAGAACGAGCCCAAATCCAAGAACCGCTGCTACGAAGAGAGGTAGAAGCATTCCGACGAAGACGGCCATCTCCGATTCGTCGCGCTGCAGGCACGCAGGGATCGCGGCCACGACGGCGACGCACGACGGCGCGAGGAAGAGATAGCCAAGCCCGGGCAACAAAAGCGCTGCCACGATCGCGAGCGCCAACCACCAAAACCAAACGCCGACCCACAGGCCCCAGCTACCCGCGCGCTTTGCAAAAGCCAGCGCGAATAAGAAAACGAGCGCGATCCCGAAAGCCCAGAACGCGACTAAAGCGGGAAGCGGGTGAGCGATCCAATCGACGGGCTGCGCGCCCGTGACACGAAGCATCCGCCGAAGAAGGAACACGCCTCCCCCGACGACAGCGATGGTCACGGGGAAATAGAGAAGCCCCCAAACAATTGCGCGCGTTCCGAGCCGTTTCCGGTACACGAGCGAACATGCCAATAGAATCAATAGAACCAGTGCGGCGATCGCGACCCTCAGATTTTTTCGGACCGGCCACACCATGGTCCATCGATTGAGAAGGTCGAAGTAGGCGGCTTCTGAAATGGGCGGAGCCGCGATGTTTGCGTTCGCGAGCGCCGACGCCATAGCCAAACCGTCCGCGCCTTCGTCCTGAAGGCTCGCAGGACTCGCGTTCGCAAAGTTATCGAGCTGGGAGTGATAGTGCGGCTCGTCGCCGATGATGGCGAAATTCACGCCTTGATATCCTGCGGCCTTAAACACCGTGAAATCGGTATCGTTGGGAAGCTGCTTGTAGGCGGCGTAATAGATCGAACTGGTCGCCGGACGGGTCACGGCTTTGGCGTAAAGTTTCAACACCCAGTCGTTTGCGCTTCCCGTTTCGAACATCAGCGCAGGTCCGGACGTTCCGCGATTGTCGAGGTTGACGGCGGCTCGAATATCTTTCGCCCAGGGATGGCTCGCGACGAAGACTCGAGCCCCGAGTAGCCCAGCTTCTTCGCCGTCGTCGATCAGAATCACAACTGGATGCCGCGGTAGATTCCGGGCCTTCAGCGCACGAGCAATTTCGATCACAGAAGCGGCGCCGACGCCGTCATCCGAAGCACCGGGGCCCGCGGCGACCGAGTCGTAATGCGCAGCGACAAGAACCGAATCTCCCTGTTCGGTGCCCTCAAGCCGCGCGACGACGTTCTGGACCGTGCCGCAATCACCGTATTCGTCACACGATATGCCGGACTGAATGCTAGGTTCGTACCCGGCGTTCTTGAGTTCCTCGACCACCCGGCCGCGAACGACGTCATTCTGTTGGCTGCCGCTGGGATGCGGGATGCCGTCTCCGACAAGACGTTTCAAAACTTGGCGCGCACGCTCACCCGAGAATTCGGTGGCAAGGGCGGTGGCAGGAACTGGCGACGGAGGCCGGGACCGGAGAAGCAGCAAAAGCAACACGATACCGAGCAGGCAGACGACGAGCAGTGGACTCCCGGCAGGCCTCTTATTTTCCTGAGACAACCGCGCCTCCGCTGGCGACACTCTAGGCTGCGACCTCGCCTAAGTCAATAAGCCAGAGGTACTTCCCGGCGGTCGCAGATAAAGAAAGCCCGGACCGAATCCGTGCGATGAAGAGCCTGCACACTCGGTACCGTCACTGGCGGTACGCCGCGCGACTACCGCTACCGATTGTAGAAAATTTCGCAAAACCATCCTTTACACGTCTTCTGGGCCATGCTATTTTTCCTTTCCGTGACCGCCGTCCTTGAAAGCGCCAGGCGGAAGGGCTCTTGCGATCGTACCCTCCGATAGTTTTGTCTCGGAAAACCTCCATTGAAAGTCATGTAAATTGAAGTTTCTTCAGACACTTATGTTTGAAGAAGCAAAAGTCGCGAGGGACTGGTGTTAAAACTCCGTAAAGTAGAGCTGTTGGGCTTCAAGTCGTTCTGCGAAAAAACGCCGATCACATTTAGTGGAACAGGCATTACGTGCATCGTCGGACCGAATGGCTGCGGAAAGTCCAACGTGGTGGATGCAATCTCGTGGGTGCTCGGCGAACAGAGCCACAAGATGCTCCGCGCCGAACGGATGTCCGATTGCATTTTCAACGGGACGGCGAAACGGCCGCCGATGGGATTGTCGGAAGTCACGCTGACCTTGGTGGATCCCGAGCTTTCCGAGGCGACGCTGAAAGTGGCTGCGGCGCCCCACCTTGAGGAACAGACCGACTCGATTGCGGCAGACATGGACACCGAACAGCCGTCTGGTCCCGTCATCGTTGACCCCATCACGCACGTCAGCGGCGAAGTGACGACGACGCTGGAAGACGGATTTATCGTGGTGGCGTCGCAACAGGAATATTCGACAGACATCGTCGAAGCTCCAGCCATCGAAGCCGTCGTGGAAGACTCGACTCCTACTAACAAATTTCGAAAGAAGCGCACCTCGGAAAAGCTGGCACCTTCCCTGAAGCCGGGCGAAGTCGTCGTAGGCCGACGGCTGTATCGCTCGGGTCAGAGCGAATACGTGATCAACGGGCGCGTGGCTCGCCTGCGAGACGTTCAGGAACTCTTCAGCGGCCTCGGATTGGGGCCGGACAGCTACGCCATCATCGAACAGGGCCGCATCGGGCAAATTCTGAATTCGAAGCCGATGGATCGACGCGCGATTATTGAAGAAGCGGCCGGAATCACGATGTACAAAACCAAGCGGCGGCTGGCGGAAGCGAAGCTTGAAGCATCGAAGGTGAACCTTTCGCGAGTTCACGACATTCTCGTAGAAGTAGAAAAGCAACTGGCCTCTCTGAAGCGGCAAGCTTCGAAGGCGCGGCGATACGCCGAACTGCGAGAGCAAATGCGCGGCTCGCTGAGAATGGTGCTGGCCAGCAAGGCGCAACATTTGGATATTGAAGCCGTGCGGCTGGAGAGTCTGCTGCGCGAGATGGAGGCGGCGGAGTCGCGCGAAGCGACGACGGTGCACGAACTAGAACGCGAGCAAGAACGCTTGAGTAATCGGAGTTACGAGCTGGATGCCGAACTTCGTCAGACGCAGAACCTGTTGAGCCAGGCGGCTCTCGATCTGGATCGCGCTGAAAACCGGATGACGTTCAATCAGGAGCAGGTCGCGCAGATTAACGCGAGAGAGACGCGCGTCGCGGTGGAAGTGGAGCAGGCGCAGCGCCAGGTGACCGAACTGAGCGCGCGGATGGCAGCGCATCGAGAAGCCGTGGCGATATTGCGCGACCAAACAGCGGCTCTGGAATCTGCACTCCGCGAAAGCACAGAAACGGTGGCGTCGGGCATTGCTGAGCAGCAGCGATTGGATTCGCGCACGTCCGACCTGCGAACGCTTTCTGCGCGCTTGGGAGAAGACTCCGCACGTCAACACGCGCAGGCGCAGCAGGCAGAGGAAGCGGCTGCGCGCCACACGGCGGCGGAGGAGCAACGTTCCGAGGCATTGCGCACCATCGAATCGGAATGCTCGAGACTCGCGGAAAAAGTGACCGCGTCCGAAACTACATTTAGCGAAGCGCAAGCCCTTGCTACGGCGCTAGGAGAAACGGTTCGCTCGTCGCAAGCTCAACTCGTAGAGTCGCGGCGCAACCATCAGGAGTCGGCACAGCAGCTCGAAAAAATGCGCGAGACGCTTTCCGGCGAGCGCGCGCGACAGGCCGCAATCGAGAAGATACTCAGCGAACGCGCCTACACCGCCGATGCCGTGCAGAAGCTTTTCGGCGGCCACGCGAGCGGCGAAACGGGGACGAGCGATTTCCGCGCCGTTGGGCTGTTGGCCGACTATGCAGAAGTTCAAGAACAGTACGAAGCGGCAATTGAACAATTCCTTCGCGACGAACTAGAGTATGTGGTGGTCGAGACGTTCGATCAGGCGCGCGCTGGTGTTGCCCTCCTGCGCGACGAGATGGGCGGCCGCGCTACCTTCTTCGTTGACTCCCTAAACAAGCTCAATCTGGAGTCGCCGGAAGCCGACGGATCGCTTCCCTTGCCCGCCGGAGTATTGGGTCGGCTGGACCGGTTGGTCGAATTCCGCGAACCACTGGGCCGGACGGCAAAACATTTCCTCACACGGCTGCGCACTGCGTACGTGGTGGATACTGCAGCTGTGGCCCAACGACTTGCCAGCGAGAATCCACACAGTTATTACCTGACGCCAGAAGGCACCTGCTACCACGGACGAATGGTTACGGGCGGCCGCGCTGGGGAAGCAGGTCCTCTGGCCCTAAAACGCGAGATGCGGCAACACGAGTCCGAAGTGAGCCGCCTCGAACAGACTGTGAGTGAGCGTCAGATTGAGATTACGCGGCTCGATGCGGACATCGCTTCCGGTGAAATTGAAGTGACGTCTGCAATGGCACGCCAGATGGAGGCAGAGAAATCGTTGGTGGCCGCCCGCCTGCAGCGCGACCAAACCAAGTCTGAATTGCAACGCATCGAGTCGCAATTCGCGTCCGACCGTGACGAAATATCGCAGCTCCGCAATCAAGCGCAAGCAGCACGAGAGCGCGCCGAAAGGGCACGCCGCGAACATGCAGAAGCGATGCGCTCGCGCGAAATGGCCGAGAACGAGTCCGCTGAAGCCAGCGAACGCCTCACACGGCTTCGGCAGGAATTTCAGGTGATGCAAGAGAGCGTGGTGGCGCGTCGAGAAGAGCTTGCCATGATGTCCGAGCGGCTCGCGAGCGCGGAATCAGCCGAGGTTCGCTTGAACGAAGAAATCGCGATGGCAATGGAGCGCGTACACGCGCTGGGAAGTCAGCATCTCGCAATGACCACCGAAAAGGCCGAACTCGAGTCAGCGTGTTCGCAGCTCGCCATTCAGGCGGAGGAACTTGGCAAAGAAAAGGCACGCCTGACCGAATTGAAGGTCGCACAAGAAGTGGAATGGGAAGCGGATCGCACGCGCATGTCGTACGTGGACGAAGAGGTGCGCACAAAGCGCTCAGCGCTGGACGAGCTGCGCGCAGAACGCAGCCAGCGACAGATCGAAAAGGCCCGAAGCGACGCGGACCGCGATTATTTGCGCCAGACGTGCGTGGCGGAACTGAACGCGCAGCCGGAGGAATTGATCGCGCAGGAGCCGCAATTGCTGGTGGGCGAAGATCTCGTCTCGGCGGAAACGAACTACAACGAGATGAAGGCGCGCGTGGAAGCGATGGGCCCGGTGAACATGATGGCGCTCGAAGAGTTCAAGGAATGCGAGGAACGCGACACGTTTCTGCGCAAAGAGCGCGAGGATCTGGTCACCTCGATTCAGAACACACAGCTTACGATTAACGAGCTCGACCAGATTTCGCGGCAGAAATTCGAAGAGGCGTTCAACTTCATCAACGCGCACTTTGCGATCGCGTTCCAATCTCTATTTGGCGGCGGGCACGGAGAGATGCGCATGGGCGAGCCCGATAGTTCCGGCGAAGCCGGTATCGACATCGCGGCGCAGCCGCCGGGCAAGCGCCTGCAGAATATTTTGTTGCTCTCCGGCGGCGAAAAGGCGCTCACAGCGCTCGCGCTGCTGATCGCAGTATTCAAGTACAGGCCAAGCCCGTTCTGCATCCTGGATGAAGTGGACGCGCCGCTGGACGAAGCGAACGTCGGCCGATTCAACCGGATGCTGGCGGATATGTGCGACAAGACTCAGTTCATCGTGGTGACGCATAATCGCAAGACCATGGAGATGGGCTCGGTACTCTACGGCGTGACGATGCAGGAGCCTGGAGTCTCCAAGCTTGTCTCGGTGAAGTGGGAAGAGTCCGCTGAGATGGCCGCCTCCGCGAGCAACGCGGCATAAGACTCTTCTAAATTTCCCTACGTCTCAAATCTCTCCGCGAGCCCGGAGTACTAGTCCTTTTTCGTCTTAAGGGTTGACATCAGGTCTTGCTGCGCTAGAATGCCGTCTCTCTTCAGAAAGGAAATGATCCGTGGCGTCTCCTAAAATGAATCCAGTTATTTCAGAAACGAATTTTCCCGGCCTCAAACTTAGAGGGCGAGGCAAAGTCCGCGACATCTACGAAGTCGGCGACAAACTGCTGATCGTCGCGACGGACCGTCTGTCGGCTTTCGACGTGGTGCTGCCCACGCCGATTCCCGATAAGGGCAAGGTCCTGACGCAGCTCTCGCTGTTCTGGTTCGAAAAGCTGAAGGATGTGGTGCCGAACCACATCATCGCCTCTAAAAATTTCGGAGGGCCGTTGCGCGAATTATGCCGCCGCGCTCGAAGGCCGCACGATGCTGGTTCGCAAGACCGAGCCTGCGCCGGTCGAGTGCGTGGTGCGAGGATACATTTCAGGCTCGGGGTGGAAGGATTACCAGAAGACCGGCGGAATCTGCGGGATTCCGCCTGCCGGCGGGGCTGCGCGAGTCCGATAAGCTGCCCGAGCCGATTTTCACGCCTTCGACGAAAGCGCAGACCGGCCACGACGAAAACATTTCGTTCGACGAGACGGTGAAGCGCGTCGGCGGACCGCTCGCTGAAAAGCTGCGGTCCACAAGCCTTGAGATTTACAAGCGCGGCGTGGAACACGCCGCCACGCGCGGCATCATCATCGCCGACACGAAGTTCGAGTTTGGGCTACATCGGCAACGAACTCATCTGGATCGACGAAGCGCTTACGCCGGATTCCTCGCGCTTCTGGCCGGCAGATCAGTACGAGCCGGGCAAAGCGCAGCCTTCCTTCGACAAGCAGTACGTCCGCGATTATCTGGAACGCATCGGTTGGAACAAACAGCCTCCGGGCCCCGCCCTGCCGGATGACGTGGTAACCGCCACCCGGGAAAGTACCGGGAAGCCTATCAGCGCGTCACCGGCAATCCGCTCGATTAGAATACGGACGATCCCGCATCGCCTGCGTATTCGAGCCCGGAGCACACACGTGAAAGATCAACTGGAATCGTTGGTCGGCATGATGGTCGAGCGCGGAATTCTGCTCGAAGAGGCGGTAACGGAATTCGAGAAGAAGTTCATCAAGCGCGTGCTGGAACGACTGAACGGAAATCAGTCGCGTGCCGCAAAGATCCTGGGGATTCACCGAAACACGCTGAGCCGCAAGGTTGGCGAGTATAAACTCGATCACGTGAGGCGACGCGGAGCCTGAACGTCGAACGCGGCGTGCGATTTCTAATCCTGCAATAAAAAAAGGGCCGGCTTTGGGCCGGCCTTTTTTTATTTCAACTTCGCTTTTCGAACCTACCTACCTGGTTACCTTTTTGTGCGGCGCTCCGGCCTTTTCTTCAGCGGGGATGATCTTCGGATCAACTTTAGCCTTATCGAAGTGCAGCATGAACGGCGTTGGGTCGTAGCCGACGAGTGTGCCGTCGAACACGATTTCGTCATCTTTTTTAAAGCGGCTCACTTCAGGCTGGCCGACGAATTTAACATCGAGGTTCGGCGCAGTCGCCGCGGTGATTTCTTCGGACGTCGCGCCGGTGAAGATGTGCATTTCAACCGAATCGGCGGCCGGTGTTACGTCGAAAATCTTGCCGCCGACTTGCGGAAATTCCGCGCCGCAAATCGCAATCCAGGTCAACTTGCCTTTATCCCCGCCGGCTTGCAGGTCTGCAATCACCGTAAGAATCGTGCTGCCGGCTGCCGCCTTCTGGAGATCCGCGGCGCTTGGAATGGTGTAGGTTGCCGGGCGGTCGCCGGAGGTTCCGGCGAGCTGGAGCAATTCAGCGAGCTGGGTATCGACGATGCTGTCGCAGTTGGGCTGTTCGTAGGCGGCGATGGATTTTTTCAAATAATCCGTTACCTTCGCATCAGGCATACCGGGCACTTTCAGGTTTACGGCGCGCGCCAGGGCCCAGAAACCATCCAGAGTCTGCGGCGGTTGAACTTCGAGGTAAGCGACACCCAAGCGATAGCTCGAAATCCCGTCCCCCGGAGTGTTCGCAAGCGCGGCTTTGTAGTCCTGGATCGCGGCGGCGTAATCTTTCAACTGCAAATCCGCGAACCCGGCGGCAGCGTCGAAGAAAGCGATCCCGGGCTTTTTCTGCTTCGCAAATTCCTCATCCGAAACAGTCGAGGTGGCGGGCTTGGCGTACGCGGTCAGCAGTGTGGAGCCCTGTCTGGCGGCGTCACGTTCCTTCACGAGTTGGTCGTGAGCATCGGCGGCTTTTGGATCGAAAGAAGCGGCGAAAGATTGCACGCGCGCCTGTAGTGCGCCGAGCTTGGTACCAGCGTCCACTTTATCGCCCATTGCGAGAAGCTTATCGGCGGAGTCGATGACTTTCGGATAGTTTTTCAGTTGGGTGTAAGCAGCCATGTAGAGCTGATAGATGTAAGGCAGCAACGTGGAATTCGGGAACTTGGCGACGAAGTCGTCGAGCAGCTTGACCTGATTCTGCGGATTGGTCTCCGCATGTGCCGCCTGATAGGCATTGTACTCGGGGATGGTGTACGGAGTCTGCGAGGAAGTAGCCTGCGCGATGGCCGGGCGAGCCGGCATCAGCATAATTCCGAGGGTAATTAAGAAAATCACCTTCGCCATGAAACACGTTCGCATCATCAGAGTACAGCCTCCTGAAACAGGTTAGTCTGCGGAGAACAAAAGCACGCTTGGGACCAGATCCACTGTGGGCTCGTCCGTTTACACGAAGTCGGGATTATAGGGAAAGCCTTTGGACTGTGCAAGATTGAATTCGAAATTTGACAATCGCCGCCACGCTGCGCAACTCGCCGGTGCACGTCCACTGAATGATAAGATGGTTCGGACGAGCGATTGGTCGCCTCGCTGGAGTGCTCGATGACCGATGAAAAACCCGTAATTGGAAGGACAGCTCTAATCACTGGAGCGAGCCGGGGGATCGGATTCGCGATCGCCGAAACCCTCGGGCGACTCGGGGCGAAGCTGGCAATCTGCGCGCGCAATCCGACGGCGCTCGAAAACGCAGCTAGGAAGTTGCGTGCAAACGACAACGAAGTCCTTGCGGTCCGCGCGGACGTCACCCGGTCTGCAGACATCGCCTCGTTCGTGCAGAAAACTCTACAGACCTTAGGTCCCATCGACATTCTCGTAAACAACGCCGGCATCGGTTACTTCGGGCCGGTGCAAAACGCCACCGAGGAAAACTGGGACTCTGTGTTAGACACCAATTTGAAATCCGTGTTCCTGGTGACGAAAGCCGTGGCTCCCGGGATGATCGAGCGGCGGACCGGGCATGTAATTAACATCGCGTCGCTGGCAGGCAAGAATACCTTCAAGAACGGCGCCATCTATTGCGCTTCGAAATGGGGGCTTATGGGCCTTACTGGCTGCATGGCGGAGGACTTGCGGGAGTTCGGCATCCGAACGAGCGCCATCTGCCCTGGAAGCGTAAACACCGAATTTTCGCCACAGACGGGTAAAGATGGCGGGAAATTATTGCAATCAGACGATATAGCTCACGCCGTCGAAATGATCGTCGCCCAGGCGCCCCAGAGCTTCATCAGTGAAGTGCTTATGCGCCCCACCCAGAAACCTTAGAAATCACTGGCCTTCCAACAGCTGAATCTCATTTCACCACACATGCATCCAATCGTTCGAGTTCGAATGATTCGAACTGAAACGAATATGCCATCGCATTTCAAAGGGCCGGAACCGCAAGTTCGAGCGTTGAGCGCGTTCATAAATCTGGTTCGCGCCTCGGACTCGATCACCAGCAAAGCTTTCCAGCACATCGACGCAAGCGGGTTGACCGCAGGCCAGTTTGCGGTGCTCGAGGCGCTTCATCATCTTGGCCCGATGTGCCAGCACACACTGGCGAAGAAGCTGCTGCGCAGCGGCGGGAACACGACGCTCGTAATCGACAACCTCGAGAAAAATCGGTGGGTGAAGCGCGTTCGTAGCACATCGGACCGGCGGCAGATCGAGATCCACTTGACCGCGAAGGGCCGGCACCTGATCGAGCGCGTGTTCCCCGAACACGCCAGAGTCATTGAAAAGCTAATGGCAGGACTGACGCCGGAAGAACAAGACGAACTGCGCCGAATCTCTGCGAAGTTGGGATGCTCGGCTGCGCGAGTCTACGTGGGCATATCGAAAAAGGGAGAAGTGAAATGATTAAGGTCCGACGAAGCGAGGAGCGCGGGACAAACAAGCTCTCGTGGCTCGATACGAAGTTCACATTTTCTTTCGATCAGTATTACGACCCTGAGCACACCCAATTTCGTTCGTTGCGTGTGATTAACGAAGACAAAGTAGCGCCGGGAAAGGGTTTTGGCATGCACCCGCACCGGGACATGGAGATTCTCACCTGGATGCTCGACGGTTCTCTGGAACATCGGGACAGCATGGGATCGGGCGCAGTGATTCGGCCCGGCGAACTTCAGCACATGACGGCGGGATCGGGAATATTGCACAGCGAGTTCAATCCTTCGCCAAAAGACCCGGCACGCCTGCTGCAAATCTGGATCACGCCGGAGCAGCGAAATTTGAAGCCGGAATACGAGCAGCTTGCGTTTCCGGATGAGGATCTGCGCGGGGGCTTTCTACATGTTGCCGGTCCGAAGGCGCCGGTGACGATCCGCCAGGATGCCGACCTGCACATCGCGCGGCTCGACAAGGGCGTCGAAGCTTCGCACGCACTGAAGCCCGGGCGGCACGCGTGGATACAAGTGGCTCACGGCACGATGAAGCTCAATGGCACAGAGTTAAAGCAGGGTGACGGCGCGGCAATCAGCGACGAGAAGGAAATTCGCGTGAGAGCGGATCAGCCGGCGGAAGTTTTGTTGTTCGACTTGGCATAAGAAAGCGACGGTGTGGTGGTACGAAATACGAGCAAGTCCCGCGCACTCGGCGTCGGCACATTGTGGGGAGGCAGGGTGCGCGGGCGCGGCGGTTCCAGCACGGCATCAAACTAACTTCAGGATTACGGAGGACTTATGGGAGCAGAAAAGCGTCCGGCAACAACCAGTGTACCGATTCATGAGCACATCTCGCATCGATGGAGCCCGCGTGCGTTTGAGAACAAGCCGGTAGAACCGGAGAAGCTGCGGGCGCTGTTTGAGGCGGCGCGTTGGGCGGCGTCGTCTTACGGCGACCAGCCGTGGTATTTCATCGTTACGACGAAGGATGACGCGCACAATCACAAGCTCGCGCTCGATGGGCTTATCGAATTTAATCAAAATTGGGCCAAGAGTGCGCCGATCCTAGGTTTCAGCGTAGCGCGCAAGAAGTTCGCGCACAACAGCGAGGTGAATGCCCACGCGTGGCATGACGTAGGCCAGGCGATGGCGACGCTTGCCATTCAAGCCGAAGCGCTGGGATTGCAAGTCCACCAGATGGCCGGTTTCGTGAGTTCAAAAGTCCGCGAGAATTTCGGGATTCCTGAAGAGTACGAGCCGGTCGCCGCGTTTACGATCGGTTACGCAGCCAGCGCGGATACGCTGCCAGAGCCATTCAAAGAGCGCGAAAAGGCGCCGCGGCAGAGGAAGCCGCTCGAATCGTTTGTGTTCAGCGGACCGTGGGGTAAGACGGCGAAATTTGCGGAGCCGAAGACGTAAGTCGGTTTAATTCACGCGCAGGAAACAGGGCGGGGCGAGTGCCCCGCCTTTTATAGCTACAGCTTCGGCAGCACAATTCCCTGCTGCGCCTGATACTTCCCTTTTTTGTCTTTGTACGAAACCTCGCAATCCTCATCGGATTCGAAGAAAATCACCTGGCACAGTCCTTCGTTCGCGTAAATCTTCGCGGGCAGCGGAGTAGTGTTGCTGATTTCGAGCGTCACGAAACCTTCCCATTCCGGTTCGAATGGCGTCACGTTGACGATAATTCCGCAACGCGCGTAAGTGGACTTGCCAACGCAGATCGTGAGCACGTTGCGCGGAATGCGGAAATATTCCACCGAGCGTGCCGAGCGCGAAGGAGTTCGGCGGCACAATGCAAACGTCACCCTTGAACTCGACGAACGACTTCGGGTCAAAATGCTTTGGATCGACGATCGAGGAGTTCACGTTGGTGAAAATGCTGAATTCGTCCGCCACGCGCATATCGTAGCCGTACGACGAAACGCCGTAGCTGATGACGCCTTCGCGCACCTGGCGGTCTTCAAACGGCTCGATCATTTTGTGCTCGAGCGACATCTTGCGAATCCACTTGTCCGACTTCACCGACATCGAATTCCTCCGGATGAATTGACTGCGACACTACGACCGGCTCGGCCCGGGGCGAACACGTTTCTGGGCTTGCTTGGCCGCGCAGACCACGCCGAGGCGGCTTTGTCTCAAATTAAGACGCGGCAGTGTATTACACGGCGCGACTGCTTGACAACCTGCAAACCCCTGTCTAGCATAGGTTTCCGGTCAAGCGGGAGGCCGTTGTGATCAAGCTCGACATCGTAAACGCAATCGTGCAGAAAACCGAACATCACCCGCACGAAAGCGGAACAGGCCGTCGAGACCGTTTTCGAAGCCATGAAGAATGCCCTGGGCCGCGGCGAACGCATCGAACTGCGCCGCTTCGGCGTTTTTAACGTGAAGCCGCGCAAGACCGGCATCGGCCGCAACCCCCGCACCGGCCAGCAAGTCAGCATCCCTCCCGGCAAAGCCGTTCGTTTCAAGCCCGGCAAAGAATTGCAAGCGCTTCCTGCGCCTCGGCTGCGAAATCCGAAGCGCGGCGTGCGGAACGATCGCTGTCGTCGCCGTCAGTTTTAGCATGCGACGCGCATCCAAATCCTATGCGGGAGAGTGCTGGCAATGGCCACAGTCACGGACCATTCCGGTCGAAGTTCTCGACGTAAATTTCCAGCCAATCGATCCGAGCCCCGCCAACCAACTCCGGCGCAGATCGTCCGTTGGCTGCCTGTCCTTTTGTTTCTATGACACTCGATTCACAACCACAGCGCTAGGAGTCGGAATTTGCGCCACATCGTATGCCGCAAGACGATCGAAGCCTTTTCCGGCGACGACACCCTGACCGTGATCATGACCCGGCCGATACTGCATCCACGGCTTTGATTGCTGGGGCTTCCGTTCTCACTCACGCTGCTGACGATTCTGATGGCGCACGAGATGGGCCACTTTTTCGCGTGCAAGTATTACGGAATCGATGTGAGCTACCCGTACTTCATTCCCGGCCCGCCGTTTTTTGGAACGTTTGGCGCATTTCTCCGGATACGTTCGCCGATCACGACGCGACGCGCGCTTTTCGACATTGGAATTGCGGGCCCGATTGCAGGATTTGTCGTCGCCGTGCCGGTTGTCGCGTACGCCATAGCGATTTCGAAGGTGGTGCCGACGGCGCCCGCGGATGCGTCACTAATTTTCGGCAATCCGCTTGTAATGCGCGGTTTCGTCGAGATGTTTCATCCCGGGGCGGAGCCGGCGAGCATCCTGCTGCATCCGGCCGGGCGTGCAGCGTGGGTTGGATTTCTTGCGACGGCACTGAATTTGATTCCAGCTTGGCAGCTCGACGGAGGGCACATCGTTTACAGCCTAGCTGCGGAGGAGCATCAGCAGATTTCGCTCGGCGTGTCGCTCGCGCTGGTGGGGATGGGCTTGTATTTCTGGCACGGGTGGGTGCTCTGGGGACTTGTGATTCTAGTGCTTTCATTGCGTTTCAAGCATCCGCCGGTGTTCGATCGTTGGGAACCGCTGAACGCTTCACGGAAGCTATTGGCGGTGGTCGCGCTCGGAATTTTCGTTCTGTGCTTCATGTTTTGGCCGGCGGTTGTTACGTAACGATCGCAGTCGCGACTGATTTCCTTTGTTCAGCTTAAACTCGCGGGATCCACGTCTACAATCACGGCAGTCTCAGGAATTTCCTTCTTGGCGCAGAAATCGAGTGCGCCTGCCAACGCTTGTGAGAGCGCCGAACGCTGCGGCGACTTAAGCAGAAACTGGAACCGATAGTCCTTGCGAAGCCGCGCGAGCGGCGCGGCTGCCGGACCGAGAACTTTGACAGCGCGCTTTTCGAACGGCGCAAAGTAGGTTTGCCAGGGCGCGCGACCAGCGAATCGCATTTTCGATTTTCTTGTCGCGCATCAACGACACTGGCCAGCGCCGCGAACGGCGGGTAGTGCAGCATGCGGCGGAAGTGGGCTTCCTTCTCATAGAACGGGTTCGTAGTCCTGCTTGGCGGCGTATTGGATCGCGTAGTGCTCGGGATAGTAGGTCTCCACAAGGACTTCACCGGATAGTTCGCCGCGACCCGCGCGGCCAGCAACTTGCGTCAGCAACTGGAACGTTTTTTCGGCGGCGCGGAAATCGGGGCGGCCTAGCGCGAGATCGGCTGCTACGACCCCCACCAACGTGACGCGCTGGAAGTCGTGCCCCTTCGCCACCATCTGCGTGCCCACGAGAACATCGAGTTTCGCCCGCCGCAAATGCGCCGAGCACTTGCTGAAACTCGCGCTTGGTGCGCACCGTGTCGCGGTCGAGTCGCGCGATGCGCGCGCTCGGAAATTGCTCGCGCTAAGATATTCCTCTACGCGTTCGGCGCCATCACCCACGAAATACATGTATTCCCCGTCAGCATTTCGGGCAGCGCTTCGGCGGATTCGCGGTGAAGCCGCAGTAGTGGCATTCGAGGCGCTGGCGGTTTTTGTGATAGGTCAGCGCGATGCTGCAGTTCTCGCACTGCACAAATGCGCCGCAACTGCGGCACAGGCAGCGACCACGAATAGCCGCGGCGGTTGATCAGCACCATCGCCTGCGTTTTTTCTTCGAGGCGCAGCGCGATGGCCGCGCGCAACGATTCGGAAATCGGCGCGGCTTTGTGCGCACGGCGGAATTCCTCGCGCAGGTCCACGACGCGAACGTCGGCGAGCGGGCGGTTTGCGACGCGCGACTTCAGCTCGAGCAGCTTGTACTTTCCGGTGCGCGCGTTGTGATAGGTCTCGAGCGACGGCGTCGCCGAGCCGAGCAGCGCAACGGCGCCTTCGAGATGCGCGCGATAGACGGCGGTGTCGCGGCCGTTGTAGCGCGGCGTTTCTTCCTGCTTGTAGCTGGATTCCTGCTCTTCATCGACGATGATCAGGCCGAGATTTTCGAGCGGCGCAAAAACAGCCGAGCGCGTGCCAACCACAACGCGCGCTTCGCCGCGCCGCACGCGCCACCACTCGCGCGCGCGCTCCACGTCCGGCAAGCCGCTGTGAAGAATCGCGACGCTATCGCCGAATCGCGCGCGGACGAGGCGGCCGACCCACAGCGTCAGCGCGATTTCGGGCACGAGAACGATCGCCGTCTTGCCGCGCGAAAGCGCTGCTTCGATGGCGCCCAGATAAACTTCCGTCTTGCCGCTGCCGGTGACGCCGTGTAGCAACGCGGATTCGAATTTTCCTGCCACGATCCAGCGCCAGATCTCCGCCACCCCCTGGCTCTGCTCAACATTCAGTTCGTTTTTCGGCGGCGTGAAATCAGTGTCCCACGGATCCTCGTCGGCAACGATCGGTTCTTCCCAAGAACGCACGCAGGCCGCACTTTTCCATTCGCGCCAGCGCCGCGCGCGTGATCTTCGCCTCTTCGAGCAGCTTCGCGGCGGGCAGCGGTCCGCGTTCTGCAGTGAGGATCTCACGCACGCGCGACTCCGCTTCGTTCGACGGCTCGGCGGCCGCGCCGTCGCTCCACGCAACGATACGCTGCGTGCGAGTGTTGCGGGTCTTCGCGATTTCGCGAGCCGCGAGATACCCACGGCGGATCAAATTCTCGGCTGCCGCTCCGCTCGGGTCCGCTCGGCGCAGTTTCGAGCTGGGGACGGCATTGTCACCGTCATCCGATTTCGCGAAGACCTTCAGAAACGCGCGCTCGGCTTTTTCGGTGTCGGTGAGTTCACCGTCTTGCGAAAGTTCATCGAGGTACGCGCGGCCCGCATCGGTGAGCCAGTACTCGCGATCGAAGCGCAGCCTGGTTTCGGGCGGCAGCATGGCGCGCAGCGATTCGCCGATTGGCGCAACGTAATAACGGCTGAGCCACTGGCCGAGTTCGAGCAGCTTCGGCGAAAGTGCGGGAACGGGATCGAGCAGCTCGGCAATTTCGAAAACGCGTTTCAGCTGCGGAGGCTTTTCCGTGAGCGCCACGACGACGCCTACGGCAGGCTTATTGCGAAACGGAACCAAGACGCGGCGGCCGATCAAATCTTGCGACGCGAGCGCTTCGGGAACGGCGTAAGTAAACGCCGAACGCAGCGGCACGGGCAGCGCAACATCACAGAATCGCTTGGCCATCGGAGAACAACAGTTTAGCAGCAGCGGACAACGGGCGCATTCCGATCGCCGCATCGCCGCCGCTCGATTTTGCGGACAGAACTTGTGCGAGGAGTATACTGGCGCCATGTCGCACTCTGATTTGGTCGTCGTTCGTTCTTACGCCACCGAAGGTGACGCCGAAATTGCCAAAGGCATCCTCGAGTCGTCGGGCATCGACGCGATGATTCAGGCCGATACCGCCGGGCGCATGCGCGATCACTTGGCGTGGAGCGGGATGGGACATCGCGTGCTCGTGCGCGAAGCCGACGCGACCGCGGCGCGGGAACTTCTTGTCTCACCGGAAGACGAGAAACTCGTGTTGCTTCAGAAGGCGACGGAAATCCAGGCTGAGATTCTGCAGGAGACGCTTCTGTCCGCCGGGATTTTCGTGACGGTTCGAGACGACGGCATCTACTTCCAAATTCTCGTCAGTGAAGAGGACGAAGCAGCCGCCCGCAAAGTGCTGGAAACACCTCCGCAAACACGGCCATAACAAACCCCCGACGTTCAGCGCCGCGAAAATGCGGCGCTACTTCTTCCTCGGCTTCAGGCCGAGTTCCGCCATGATTTTCTGCAGGTCTTTCCACACTTCGCCCTTCGCGCCGGGATTGCGGAGCAAGTACGCCGGATGGTACGTGGCCATCAGCTTCGTGCCGCGAAAATCCAGCCACTCGCCGCGGAACTTCGAGATGCCTTGTGTGGTCTGAAGCAGCGTTTGCGCGGAACAGCTGCCGAGGCTGCAAATCACTTTCGGCTTGATCACTTCGATCTGGCGGACCAGGAACGGCGAGCATGTCGTGATCTCGTCTTTTTCGGGTAGTCGATTTTCGGGCGGGCGGCACTTCACAACGTTTGCGATGTACACGTCTTCGCGCTTGCAGCCCCATCGCTTCGATCATCTGCGTGAGCAGCTTGCCGGCGCGCCCCACGAACGGCTCGCCTTGCATATCTTCGTCGCGGCCCGGGCCTTCACCCACGAACATCAGCTCCGCCTTCGGGTTGCCGACACCAAAGACGATCTTGGTGCGGCCCTTGTGCAGCTTGCATCGCTTGCAGTCGCCGATGTCTTCGCGAATGCGGCTGAGAGAGTCGCCGTCGATACGCTCGACTGACTCAAAGAGGCTCGCGCCACCAACGATAGGCAACGCGGGGGGCGCTGCTGCCGACGATGCTACCGCTGAGGCAGCGGCGGGGCGCTCAACTGGCGGCTCCAAGCTCTCGCGCGAAGGGCGGACCTTCGACATATCGGAATTTTCCTTAGGAGACGAAGTTTCAATCACAGGCGTGACATTTACTTCCGAACCGCTCGACGCCACATTGGCTTGTGGTAGCACAATCTCCGAAGGTGCACGGTCGCGGTAAAAAGGTCCAATACCGAGATCGTCGCCGTAGCGTAACCATTCGGCGACCTGAGCTTCCACACGAGCGCGCTTAGCGGTCCAATCTAAAGTCTCCTGCTAGGGAATCTACTTGGATTGTTTCTGAATTTCCAGCACGTGATCGAAAATACGGTTGGCCACATCGAACTTATCCAGCTTCGGGAGCGCAAATTCCTGGCCGTCGCGGCGGAAGAGGGTAACGATGTTCGTGTCGGTGTCGAAGCCGGCGCCTTCCTGGGTGACATCATTCGCGACGATCATGTCGGCGGACTTGCGCTGCAAGCTTGCCGCGAGCGTTTTCCGCGACGGCATCGGTCTCCGCCGCGAAGCCGACGAGGACCTGATTCCGCTTCTCGCGACCGAGTTCCGCGAGGATATCCGACGTAGGCTCGAGCTCTAGAGTAAAGGCTCGTTCGCCACGCTTGATCTTTTTCGTCTGCGCCGTCGCCGGACGGTAGTCGGACACCGCGGCGGCCATGATGACGACTCCGCCTCGGCCGCTCGCGCGCGACACTGCATCGTGCATCTGGGTGGTGCTGCGAACCGGAACCCAATCGACACCATCGGGAACCTTCAAGTCCGTTGGCCCGCTCACCAGAATCACACGCGCGCCGCGGCGATGCGCAGCTTCGGCCAGCGCGTAGCCCATTTTGCCGGACGAGCGATTGGTGAGAAAGCGAACCGGGTCGATGTCTTCGCACGTTGGGCCGGCGGTGATCAAAACCGTCTGGCCTCCGAGATCGTGGCGCAGCCCGAGCACTTCGCAGACTTTGCGGGCGATCGTTTCGGTGGCGGCGAGGCGGCCGGCGCCGGTCATGCCGCAGGCGAGATAGCCTTCGTCGGGATCAACGACGTGAACGCCGCGCGCGCGCAGGGTGGCGAGATTTTCCTGCGTGGCCGGGTGCTCCCACATGTTGACGTTCATCGCCGGAGCGACAACCACGGGAGCCTTTGTTGCGAGATAAAGCGTACCGAGAAAATCTTCGGCGATGCCGTGAGCGAATTTGCCGAGAATGTCCGCGGTGGCGGGCGCGACGAGCAGAAGATCGATGCGCTGCGCGACGGCGATGTGCTCGATGGCGCTTTCGACGTTCGCCGGCGCAGCCTCCGGCCGCCGCGAAAAAATCAGTGATGACTTTTTGTCCCGGTGAGTGCGGCGAAGGTGAGAGGAGTGATGAATTCTTGCGCGCCGCGCGTCATCACCACCTGCACGTCCAGCTTTTCCTGCTGCAGCCGGCGGACAAGCTCCGCCGCCTTGTAGGCGGCAACGCCCCCGGTAACGCCCAGCGCGATTTTCATGCGTGCAAACTGGGCGGATCGCCTACTTGCCGCCGCTACTTCCGTCCTTGTCGGTCTTCGTCTGCGTCGTCGTCGAGGTTCGGCAGCTTCGTATTCGAGCAAGCCCCTGCTGCAACTCCTCTTCGGCGATGCGCGAGGTTTTGCGCGACCGCGGGTTTTCGACCATCGGCCGGCCGCCGATCATCAGTTGACGTGCGCGGCGCGCGACCACCACGACGTAGGCGAACTGGCTCTCCGGTGCATCGCTTAGATACGGCCATGCGACATCAGCCTCCAAAGGACTTCAGAATTTCGTGAATGCGCGACTCGTTTCGAGTCACCCGGCAACGCGAGCCCAGCGCAATCGCCTGCACTTCGTGGCCGGCCCGCTCCAGATCGTCGTTGATCACCGCAAAATCGTAACTGCTGTAGCTCAGCATTTCCTGCCGGGCGCGTTCGAGACGCCGGCGAATCTCATCTTCGGAATCCTGGCCGCGCGCTCGAATCCGCCTCTCCAGATCCTGCCGCGAAGGCGGCAGAACGAAAATCGCCACGGCTCCCGGCAGTTTCTGCTTCACCTGCAGCGCGCCCTGCACGTCGATTTCGAGCACCAGGTCCTTTCCTTGCTGCGCGGGCCTCGTCGAGCCACTTCTCGCGGCGTGCCGTACCAGTTCTTCCCGAAAACCTGCGCGTATTCCAGAAACTCGCCGCGTGTCGACCATCTGCTGGAATTCGGCTTCGGAAACGAAATTGTACCACTTGCCGTCGCTTTCCGTCTGCGCGCGGGGACCGCGTGGTGCACGAAACCGACAGCATGTGCCCGGGAAGCTCGCAGGATCTTCTGCACGAGCGTGGATTTCCCGGAACCCGACGGGCCCGGAAACGATGAGGACGAGCGGCTCGGATGTCTTCATTCGATATTCTGCACCTGTTCCCGCAGTTTTTCGATTTCCGACTTGATTTCGAGCGCCAGCTGCGTGATTTCGAGGCCCTCGGCTTCGTTGCCCGGGGTTTTCGAAAGCAGCGTGTTGGCCTCGCGCTGCATTTCCTGCAGCAGAAAATCGAGCTTCTTGCCGACGTCGGAAGCGCCGGCGAGCAGGGACTCGAATTGTTGCACGTGGCTTGCGCAGCCGCGCCAGTTCCTCGGACACGTCGCTGCGCTCGGCGGCAATGGCGGCTTCCTGCGCGAGCCGCGCCGGATCGATCTGCGCTTCGCCGAGAAGTTCCTGCAAGCCGCAGTTCGAGCCGCTGCGCGAAGGCGGGCCGGGCGCGCTCGGCAAGCATGGTGCACTCGAGCCGCAAGGTCCGCTGATGTTGCGCGAGGCGGCCGGACATTTCTTCGCGCAAGGTGGCTTCGCTTCGAGCTCGCGCATGCGGTTGAGCTTGTCGAGCGCTTCGGCGAGGCAGCGCGACGACGACCGACTTCGAGACGCGCGAAGTCTGTCCTCGATCGAGGGGAGCCGCAGCGCCGATCACTCCGGGCAGGCGCAGGATCGCGACGCCAGATCGGGCTCGGCCTGCAATGTCAAATTTTTCGCGCAGAGAATTCACGGCTTGCACGTAGGCGGCGGCGACTTCCTGCGTTCACGCCCACGGCGGCGGGGCCCGCGAGATCGTGATAGAGCGTGACGTCCAGATGGCCGCGGCGCACGCGCTCGCGAACCATCTGCCGGATGCGCGGCTCGAGCGGCTCGAAACCTTCCGGCAACGCGCAAGTGCAGATCGAGAAAGCGATGATTCACGCTGCGCATGGAAACGCGCAGGCTCCAGCCGCTTTCGCCAGCGTCGCGCCTGCGGCGTAACCCGTCATGGACTTCAGCGCGGCTTGCACGAGCGCGTCTTCAGACGGCGGTGCGGGGCGGCTGGGATTGACGTGTCATGGGATGCGCGTCATGGGATCACAGCGAGTCCGGCTCAGCGCGCGAGACAGGCTCGGCATCGCGAAATTGCATTTCGTAGAGCCGCGCGTAGATGCCGCCGCGCGCCAGCAGTTCTTCATGCGTAGCCGCGCTCGCGAATCGTGCCATCGTCGAGCACGGCAATCATAGTCGGCGCGGCGGATGGTCGAAAGGCGGTGCGCGATCACGAAAACGGTGCGGCCGGTCATCAGATTGTTCAGGGCGCGTCTGCACGAGCATTTCGGATTCGGAGTCGAGCTCGGAGGTGGCTTCGTCGAGGATCAGGATCGGCGCGTCCTTCAGCAGCGCGCGCGCGATGGCCAGGCGCTGGCGCTGGCCGCCGGAAAGGCGCTGGCCGCGGTCGCCGATCATCGTCTGATAGCCCTTCGGCATTTCGCATGATGAAGTCGTGCGCCAGGGCCGCTTGCGCCGCGGCGATCACTTTTTCTTCGGGCATGTCCGGACGGCCGTAGCAGAGATTGTTCCAGATCGTGTCGTTGAAGAGGATCGTTTCCTGCGTGACGATGGCCATCTGCTCGCGAAGCGAGCGCAGCGTCACTTCGCGCAGGTCGTATGCCGTCGATGCGCACTGCGCCGGTTGTCGGCGTGTAGAAGCGCGGCAGCAAATTGACCAGAGTGGTTTTGCCCGCGCCGCTCGATCCGACGATCGCAACGACGGCGCCCGCCGGAACGTTGAGGTCGATGTCCTTCAGGATGAGCGGCGCCGTCGTCATACGACGAAAGCTCGCGCTGTCGAATTCGATCGGAGTCGAGAATGCGCGGCAGCGCCTTCGCGCCGGTTCCGTCCATCTGCTCTTCCGGCAGATCGAGGAAGGCGAAAACCTGCGTGGAAATCCCGAGCGGCCTGCAGGAAAAGCTGGTAGATCGATGCCGATGCGCTTCACCGGCTCGTAGGCCTTGAAACAGCGCGAAAATGAACGCGCCGAACAGGCCGAGCGTCATGCGGCCGGCTTTGATTTCGCCGCGCGCGAAGAAAAGGATCATCGAAATCACCACCGCGCCGAGCAGATCCATCAGCGGCGACGTGGCAGCGCGAGCGCGCGAATCCAGCGCATGTTTTCGCGGCAGCAGGCTGCGCGCCGCCTCGCGGAATTTGCGGATCTCGAAATCCTCCATGCCGAACGCTTTCACGACGCGATTGCCGCTGATGGTTTCCTGAAGAATCTGGCTCAGGTCGGCGAGGCGCGAGCGGCTTTCTTCCGATGGAGCGTGCGGATGCGCCGGCCGAGTTTGCCGACGGGCCAGCACCACCAGCGGAATCAGAACGGCCGAGCCGACAGCCATCCTCCAGTCGATGACGCAGCAGCACCGCGACGAAGGCGATCAAGCTGAAAATCTGGCGGAAGAAATCGGCGAGCCAATCGGAGAAGGCGCTGCGCAATCTGCTCGATGTCGTTGATCACGGCGGACATCACGCGGCCGACGGGATTGTGCTGGAAGAAACCGACCGGTTGCTGGACCACTTGGCGTAGACCTGATTGCGCAAGATCGGTGATGCCGGAGAGGCCGACATATTGAATCAGCGTGCTGCCGAAATATTCCGCGACGGCCTTTGACGAGGAAAATGAAAAGCAGCGCCAGGGCGAAAGACCGACCACACGTGGTGGATGCGGGACGGCACGAAGCGAATTCAGATCGATGATATGGTTGCGTGTCCGGGAATCTGGAAGAGCGTCGAGCTGCTGAGCCGTCGACTGGGGATTCAGAACCATGTCGAGCGCCGGGCGGAGCGCGAACGCGACGAGGAACCATCCGCCGACGCCCATCACCGCCATGAGCAGAGATGCCCAGAGCGAGCAAGCCCGGTGTAGGGCGCACGAAAGCGCAGCAGCCGGCGAAACTTCCTGCGCATCTGCGTCATCGGTTCACGGCGTCAAATTCAGCGTCGTTCGAATGGCCGTTGACTTGCGGAACGCTCGCCGAAGCGAGCAAGCTTCTCACGGAATCGCAAGCGTAATCGCACGAGCCGCCACTCGCACGCTCAAGTAGCCGGTCTTATCGATGTCGCGGTGCACGACTTTCGCCGCGTAGCCCCTTGCTCTTCAGCGTCCGGCGAATCACTTCCGCCAGCGCCACCGACCGGTGCCGCCCGCCGGTGCAACCGAACGCGATCGTAAGATAGCTCTTCCCTTCGCGAATGTAATGCGGGATCAAATAAAGCAAGCAGGCTCTCGATGCGCCGCAAGAATTCGCTGGTCTGCGGAAACGAGCGAATGTAGCGCGCCACGCGCGGGTCTTTCCCGCTGAACGGCGCAGCCGCGGAACAAAATGCGGGTTGGGCAAGAAAGCGCACATCGAACACGAGATCGGCGTCCGCGGGAACTCCGTAGCGGAATCCGAAGCTGACGACGGAAACCAGCAGCGGCCGGCGTCCGAGATTCTGAAACGGTCAATGATGAACTGGCGCAAGCTCGTGAACGTTGAATTTCGTGGTGTCGATGATCACGTCCGCGAGGCGTCGGATCGGCGCCATGCGCCGGCGCTCTTCGCGAATGCCTTCCGCGATGGAGCTGTGTGCCCAAGCGGATGCGGCCGGCGCGTCTCGCTGAATCGGCGCATCAGGGCGTCGTCGCTCGCCTCGATAAAAACCAGCGTGACGGGATGGTCAGCCGAAAGCTTCCGATAAATCCCGGGCAACTTGTCGATCTGCTCGCCTTCGCGCGCGTCCACCAGCAGCGCGGCGCGCTCGATTTCTCCCGCGGCCTTCGTCGTACAGCTCGCTGAAAGTGGGAATCAGCGCGACAGGAAGATTGTCCACGCAGTAGAAGCCGAGATCTTCGAACGTATTGAGAACGAGCCTTTGCCGGAGCCGGAAAGGCCCGTGAGCAGAACGAGCTGGCGCGCATCGCGTTTTACGGGTCTGGGTCGGCGCGCCACGGTGGCAGCGGCTAAGCCTTGACCCGGCGGCGGTGCGTGCTGGGAATGCGGAGGTCTTCGCGGTATTTCGCGACGGTGCGGCGAGTGACGTGGATGCCTTCTTCGCTGAGCCGTTTCTTGGTGATCTGCTCGTCGGTCAGCGGGTGCGCGGTGTCTTCGTCTTCGATCATTTGCTTCACGCGGCGCTTCAGCGAGAGCAGCGACATTTCGCTGCCCTGCGGGCCGTTCACGGATTCGCGAGAAAAAAGTAGCGGAGCTCGAGCACTCCCTGCGGCGTGTGCACGTATTTGTTGGCCACCGCGCGGCTGACGGTCGACGGGTGCACGCCGACTTCTTCCGCGACCTCCTTGATCATCATCGGCTTCAGATGATCGGCGCCGTAATCGAGAAAATCGCCCTGCCGCCGGAGGATCGAAATGGCAAACGCGCATGAATGGTGTGCTTGCGCTGCTCGATATTTTTCATCAGCTGGATTGCGGCTGTGAATCGTTCTTTTACATAGTTGCGAACATCGCGGTCAGCAGCGTCGCGCGCAAGCAGCCGGCGATACATCGGATTCAGGCGTAGCTGCGGCAAGTCGTCATCGTTCATGAATGCCTGCCACTCGCCATCTACTTTCCGGAATTGAACATCGGGCTCAACCAGGCGAGGTTCGGTGTTGTTGTAACGGAGACCCGGCTTGGGATCGAGGCGCTTGATCACGTCCACAGCGCGCTTCACAAGCTCGACGGGACGGTTCAGCGCCCGAGCCACTTCCTTCAGCTGATTGTTCTGCAGCAGCTTCAAATGCTCGGCGATGATCTGCTGTGCCAGTGTGTTTTGCGGATCGACCAGTTTCAACTGGATCAGCAGGCATTCCTGCAGGTCGCGCGCGCCCACGCCCGGAGGATCGAATTCCTGAACCATCGCCAGCGCTTCTTCCACGTCTTCCATCGGGTAGTTCCCGGAAGCAGCGATCTCGTCCAGCGTCGCAGTCAGATAGCCATTTTCGTCGAGATTGCCGACGATGGATTCGGCAATCTTGCGGACTTCGGGAGTGCAAATGCTTACGCTGAGCTGCCATTCCAGGTGATCGGCCAGGTTTTGTGCGGAAGATAGAAACTTGTCGAACGAAGGCCGCTCGATGTCTTCGCGCTCGCTGCGACGCCTGGCGTTCGGCGCCTACGTCGAGATACTGCGTGAAGAACGAGCCGAAGTCGAATTCATCGAACGGATTCGCGCCTTCGCCTTCGGGAACCTTCTCGGTTTCTTTTTTGAGGAAGGCTTCGTCCTGATAGCTATCGGTGGCGGCAGCGGATTCTTCGGTGACTTCGTCCAGGACGGGATTGGCCATGATCTCCTGATTGATCATGTCCCGCAGTTCCAGACGGTTCAGCGCGAGTACGCTGACCATCTGCACCAGTCCAGGCGTCAGAATCTGCTTCTGCGCGACGCGAAGACTCAGTTTGGGTGCAAGCCAGTTCATCGGACTAGTTCAGCTTAAAACTCTCTCCCAGATAAATGCGCCGGACTTCCGCGTTGGCAGCCAGATCCGCCGGCGTACCCGCGAAAAGGATCTTCCCATCGTTGATGATGTAAGCCCGGTTTGTCACCGCCAACGTGTACGGAACGTTGTGGTCGGTGACCAATACGCCGATGCCTGCCGCGCTCAGATCCGCAATGATTTTCTGGATATCCACAACCGTAAGCGGGTCGATTCCCGCGAACGGCTCGTCCAGCAACACGAACGAAGGCGAAAGCACCAGCGATCGCGCGATTTCCAGTCGGCGCCGTTCCCCGCCTGACAGCACGTAAGCCTTGCTGTCCCGCAGGCCGTCCAGCCCCATCTGCGCCAGCAGCTCTTCTACGCGGTCGCGGCGCTGCTCGGGAGTAACGGGCAAGGTCTCCAGAACCGCCAGCAAATTCTCTTCGACCGTCAGTTTGCGAAAAACCGATGGTTCCTGAGGGAGGTAGCTGATGCCGCTGCGGGCCCGGAGGTACATGGGAAGATCGGTAATATCCTCGCCGTCCAGGAGGACTCTCCCGTAGTCCGGACGGGCGAGTCCGACCAGGATGTAGAACGTCGTGGTCTTCCCTGCGCCATTCGGCCCGAGCAACCCAACCACTTCGCCCTGCTGAATTTCCAGGCTGATGTTATCGACGACTTTCCGGCCTTTATACGCCTTACTGAGGTCGGAGGCCTGAAGTTTCAACATGCCGGTTCATTTCTCGACCCGGTGCTTGGTCAGCGTGCGCGAACCTTCTTGCGAATCAATCAAAATCGTATCATTCGCTACAAAGAAGGTCAACGAACGGCCCGTAGTAGTGTCGTTGGAAGCGTCAATAATGGTAGGTTGACCCCCAGAAAGGGTGAATTTGCCGTCCGCAGCTGTATAGAGCGCCTGCTCGGCCGTCGCCCTCCGGTCACCTTGCCGAACCACGACGTCGCCCACGGCCAGCGCCCGGTCCATCTGCCTGCCCCCTGCCAAGCCTCCTGACGTCGCCTGTGCGGGCTTGGACGACTTGGAGGACGCTCCCGGCGGACCCGAGGGCTGTCCGGGGGACAGGAACACGTCCAACGTGCGGGAATCCATCGAACCTTGGTCGGATTCTGCCCGGACCCCGGTTTCGAGGTGCGCTTTTCCTTCGTCGCTCCAGTAGGTAAGCATTGGGGCGCGGATATGCCAGAGCGCCGGCGCGCTCGATGTCGAAGCCGGCTCTGCTCTCGAATTCGGTGGAGGAGACCCGAAGCTCGCCACGGCGGGCCCCGATGATTGGCGAAACACGGCTACCACGTTGCCGGATGCGACGAGTTTCTTCTCATCGCGCTGCAACTCGATCTGCTGGGCATCGAGCACGGATTGCCCTTGCCACAAACGCGCATGCCCCGAGTACACGGCGTGCCCGGAAGAATTCGATCCAGTGAGCGATTCGGCGGAGACGTGGCCAGGACCCGAGCCGAGGCTCATCTCGGCGTTCTCTGAGCCAGAGAGATACGTTGACACCACGCCTCCGACCGCGTGAATCTCGCCCGTCTTTTGATTGATCTGCACCGTACCTGCTGTCGTACGGCTCGATGAATCCGAAAGCACTGGCGAGCCCGAGAGCTCGATCATCTCCGTCGCGCGGACCACTCGCGCTCGCGCTGCCGTTGCCTGCCTGTCGCCCTGCTGAAACCGGACGTTTCCGGATTGATCGAGCGTGGACCATTCGCCCGCGTTGTCGAACGTCGTCTCAAGTTCGGACGAAGTAGTTGTCTGCGGCGCGGCAGAACCTGTCTGGCGCACAATCTCGACACCCGAGTGGCCCAGAAGTTGATCGAGATGACCCTGCGCATTAAATCGCGTGACGAACTGTTTCGCCCGCAGCGTCGTTGTCTCACCGCCGCTCTTCATTTCGATTGTCGCGGGCGATAACGTCTCCGCAGATTCGATGCGCTGGCGCTCGGGACTTGTGCTGCTGCCGCCTTTCCTTCCAGCGGTTCCGTCAACCGGATCAAAATCGACCAGCAGCGCATTGGTTTTCATGGAGCGAGTTCCGGTCGCGTCCTGCGCACTCACGATGACGTCACCCGACGCCGTCATGGCCTTTACCGCGTTCTTCTGAGGCTCCATCTCGAATTCCACATGCGACGCCGCGAAATGGTCCGAGCCCTTCGCGCTTTTGTCCGCGCCTTTTACGTTTCCATCACCCGCGATGCGCTGAACCCAGCCCGCCGGGTCGAGTGACGCTTCGAACTTCGCCGCTGTAGCAGTGGATTCGCCTTCCGCGTCGCTCGAACGAATTGCCGGCTGACCCTCCGCCGTGGCGTGCTGCGCCTTAAAATCTTCGTCGAGATTGATCGTGATCTTTTGGGCGGTGAGTTCGTGTGATCCCTGTTGCACCGTGGCAGGTGCGCCGAGCTCGACACGCCGCTCGTTGCGAAAGATCGTAAGGTCGCCCCCCGTAGCCTTTACGGGCAATCCGCCCGTTTTATCCGATGAATTCACATCAAACTCGACTTTCTGCTCTAGCACCACTACCGCGGTTTCGGTGCTGTACTTCACGCCTACCGCGCTTCCCTTACCTTCCGCAAATTGGAATTGCACCGCTTCGGGCGTGGACGCCTCTCCGCTCGCACGATTAAAGGAAAGATTGCTCGTGATGATCTGAATTGACTTCAGATCCGTCGCACCTGGCGCCGATTGCTTCGCCGCCAGATTGATCTGCACGGAGCCCCGGCAGTTGATGGTGCCGAGCTTCGGCTCATAGCTGCACGAGCTGGTGTGAATGTCATCGTTCCGGTCGCCTGCGCGGCCAAAGATCGTAATCCAGACGTCCTTCAATTCGGTCCGGTCTTCGTCTTTGTATTCGGTCGCTTGCGACGCGCGTATGGTAAAAATCGTGACGCTGTTTTCCGTCTTGGAGAAGGAAAACTCGTGCGATTGCTGCTGAACGGAGGTCGAAAGCGGAGCGGGCTGGGTGCGGTGCACGCGCGCATACTGCACGGCTCGTTTGCCGTATACGCCCGCCACGATCAACGCGATCGCGGCGGCGGCCCACGCCGCCCATTGTGCGTACCGCGCTGCCTGCTGATTCCGCAATTCAGAAGTCCCTTCGAAGCGTAACGAGTTCAGTATAGGTGACGCGGTTGGCGGGAACAACTTGGAGGAAACGCAGGAGGAGCGGGTCGCGAAATCAGGCGTGCTCGGTCTGGCCTTGTTCGATGATGCCCATGCCATTCGCGGCGACGCTGTCTCGCGTGGTGTTCTTCACCAGATACATGGCCTCATCGGCAAGGTGGAGCAGCTCAGCCTTCGTGCGCGAATCGGTGGGATACGATGCGACGCCTACGCTCGCCGTGACGCGCACATTCACACTGGAGTCCTTCAACCAGACAGCTTCGCGGATCAGTTTATGCAGCCGCTTCGCGACGCCCAGAGCATTTTCTTTCGACGTCTGAGGTAGAAGCACCACGAATTCATCGCCGCCATAACGGAACGCGAGATCGATGAGGCGGCACTTGTCCTTAATAGCCTGCCCAATCTCTGCAAGAAGCCGCGAGCCGACCAGATGGCCGTATGTATCGTTCACCTGCTTAAAGTGATCCAGGTCGATGAAGATCAGCGAAAACTCGAATGCGTAACGGTGGGAGCGGTAGATCTCCGTGTCGAGCATGAAGTTCAGGTGCCGCGCGTTGTACAGCGTTGTGCAGTCGTCAGTAATCGTCAGCTCATGAATCCGCTGAACGTGGCGCGCGTTCTCGATCGCAATCGCGGCGTAATCGGCGAGCGCTTCGAGCAGCGCGAGATCGCGCTTGCTGAACCCTTCCGGTCCCATGCAGTTGATCAGCTCGATCACACCGAGGCATTGATCGCGAAATCGCACTGGAACCGCGACGATCGACCGAGTTTCCATCTTTGTTTTCGCGTCCACGCTACCGAAGAAGCGCGAGTCTTTGCTCGTATCCGGAACGACGACGACTTCGCCGGCTTTCGCCACCCACCCCGCGAGCCCCTGCCCCACCTTGATGCGAACGTCTTTAAGCGCCTCAGAACCCTTGCCTGTCGCGATCTGAAAGTAGAGTTCTTCGCGATCTTGATCCATCAGCAGCAAAGACCAGGTGTCCGGGCGCAACACTTCGTTGATCTTTTCCATGATCGTGCGCAGCACTTGATCGAGCTGCAGCGACGACGTCAGTGCTTTGCCAAGCTCATGGAAAACGGTGACTTCGTTGGCTTCCGGAATGTCCGGGAAAATGGGCGCAGGCATGCCGGCCACGGAGCCGCGGCGGCGCTCCACGCCATCAAAAGGCTTTCCATCCGGCGCTTTGCGCACCGTGGAAAAAGGCGAAATTTTCTTCGGTTCTGGGGCTTCGTTTGTCACTTGGCTCATTATAGGGAACCGTTCGTCGCCACTGCAACGGCGATAGCGCCGCAATTGCCGTAAACCCAACGGGTCCCGAGTTTCGCCGTTTCCCGTTCACGTTGACACGCTCTCCACCAACGCCTATATTTTTCATTGCGTTGTGAGTTCCTTCGGATGCCTTCAACACCATTCGGCGAACAATTAAAACGAGAACGGGAGTTGCGGGGTGTGTCCCTGGAGGAAGTTTCCACCGCCACGCGCATCGCTCCGCGCTTTCTGGAAGCGCTCGAAAGTGAGCAGTGGGACAAGCTACCGGGCGGCGTCTTTAATCGCGGTTTTATCCGCGCCGTGGCCCGCTATTTGGGGTTGGATGAGGAGAATCTGGTCTCCGAGTACGCCCTACAAACCAAGGGGCGAACGGACCCGGGCGTGGTGCCCGACCCTCCCGTGAAGCCTGAGCCAATCTGGGGCCGCATCGCGGCACTTGTAGGCGTAATTCTTCTTCTGCTCGGCGTGGTGGCAGTTGCCTTTCACTACATCGAGCCGCGAATTGCAGCCCGGTTTCACAAAAATTCTGGCGATCCTTCGATTCCGACATATGCTACCTCTTCTTCGACGTCGCCGGCCGCGGAAAGCGATCTTGCGGCCGCCGCTACTTCTCCACTAGCGCTAAGGCTTACTGCTTTGAAACCAGCCCACGTTACCGTAGTCATCGACGGAAAATCCGCGTTCGACGGCCACGTCGATGTGAACGACACTAAGGTTTTTTCCGCAAACTCTTCGATCGACATTTCGAGCGCCAACTCCGACGCCGTGTTGCTTGAACTCAACGGTCAACCAATCTCCGGAGCAGGCATCCCAGGCCAGCCATTGCACAGGACGTTTACCCAGGGGGATTTGAAGTCCGACCCGACGGTGCAACATTAGTAAGGACCTTCGACCGGCCATCCTCGCCGGAACAGCAACCCACGAACAGAAGCTGATGGTTTGTGCCGAAGATTCCGGGCTCCCGCCTGCCGATCGCGCAGAGTTCCTTGCCGTCCTTGCCACGGACTCTGACGATGAAATCGCGGATCGCGCGAACGCTCTGCTCCTGGATCAGCCCATTTCGGCGTTCATTGCTGCGCTTTCGCGTGCCGACGCTGACAAGCGCCTGTTCGATTACTGCGCCGACGCGCTTGGCGACATGCCTGGCATCGCGGACGCTCTCGCAAAAAACACCGCAAGCCCCGTAGAAGTGCTCACCCCTCTTGCACCGCTGCTTTCGAGCAACGGTATTCAGTCGCTCCTCGACAATCTCGACCGGCTAAGTTCCGACCCTGACCTTGGACTCGCGCTTTCTGAAGCGCCAGCCGCCACGCCCGAACAGCAAGAACTGCTCAGCGAAATCAAGGCCGACGTTCCCATCTCCGCGAAGGACTTGGCTGCGGTCGCCGAAGAAGTTGAGCCTGACGTAAAAAAGCGCGAGACCCTGCTGCAGAAGATGGCGAAGATGAACGTAGTGCAGCGGATCCAGCGCGCCGTGAAGGGCGGCCGCGAGGAGCGGCTATTCTTAATCAAGGATCCGAACAAGATCGTGCAGCGCGCCGTACTTCAGTCGCCGCGATTGACGGATCTGGAAGTGGAAAGCTTTGCCGCAATGGCCAACGTTTCGCAGGAAGTGTTGCGCATTATTTCGGTGAATCGTGTGTTCATGAAGAGCTACATCGTGGTGAAAAATCTGACGAAAAATCCGAAGACCCCGCTCGACGTATCGCTGCACTTACTCCCACGCCTTACACCGATCGACTTGAAATTCCTGACCGGCAATAAAAATATTCCCGAAACGCTTCGATCAACCGCACTCAAGCTTCAACGTTCCCGCACCACGAAGCCGTCCAGCGAATAGCTGTACGACTATTTAGTTTTTGGCTGGCGCGCGGAGCGACTGCTGAATTTGAGATTTGTAGAGCTGCGCTTTGGCGAGGATTTCGGGCTGGTTCAATGTCAGCATCTTGCGATCTTCCATGACTGTTTTGCCGCCGATCACCACCGAGCGAACGTCACTGGCTTTGAGCGAATAGACGAGCGCGGAATAAACGTTGTACATCGGGGTCGCATGCGGCGCGGTTGTGTCAACGATGATCAGGTCGGCCTTTTTTCCCACCTCAAGTGACCCGATCAACTTGTCCATGTGCAGCGCTTTTGCCCCAGTGATCGTCGCCATGGCCACAACCTGCTCGGCCGGCAGCGCGCGCGAATCCATCCTTGCGACTTTCTGCAATTTAGCGGCGAGATCCATCTCCTCGAACATGTCTTCGTTGTTGTTGCTCGCGGCTCCATCCGTTGCGAGGCCCACGGCTAGGCCAGCCGCAAGCATATCGACCGTTGGCATCACTCCTGCCGCAGTTTTCATGTTGCTTGATGGGTTGAACGCGCAACCAACACCATCGTGAACGAGAGTCTCGATATCCGCGTGATCTACCCACACGCAGTGTGCGCCTAGCACATCCGGACCCAGTACTCCCGCGCGCTCCAGATACGCCACAGGAGTCAGACCATATTTTTGGCGGCTCTGTTCCAGCTCAAACGGCGCCTCGGCAATGTGAATCAAAATCGGAACGTGGTTGCGCCGCGCGAGGGCAGCGGAATCTTGCAGGGTCTTCTCAGACAGCGTGTACATCGAGTGCGGTCCCACGGCGGGAACAACCAGCGGATCGTTCTTCCATTTGTCGATGTAGCGTTGTGTGTAGGCAAAAGCGTCGGCGGGCGTCTTGTTGTCAGGCGCTGGGAAATCGATGATCGTCTCGCTCAGTACGGCACGCATTCCCGCTTCTTTGGTCGCGCGCGCCACCGCATCTTCGAAGTAGTACATGTCCGCGTAAGTCGTGGTGCCGCCCCGAATCATTTCGAGCAGGCTTAGCCGCGTTCCCCACGTCACAAAATCTTCGGTCACGTTTTTTGCTTCGGCGGGGAAAATATATTTCTGCAACCAGTCGTTCAGCGCGAGATCGTCGGCGATCCCTCGAAAAAGGCTCATCGCCGCGTGTGCGTGAGTATTGATCAGGCCGGGCATCACGATCCCGCCATGCGCATCGAGCACTTTCGTCGCGTCGAATTGCGCAGACAGGTCAGCCATAGTGCCGAGCGCAATAATCGAATCGCCTCGAACTGCTACAGCTCCGTTCTCAATCACGCGGCGACTCGCATCCATGGTCACTACGACGCCGTTCGTTACCAGCAAATCGACTTTCTCTTTTGCGAGAGCAGCGGACACGGCACACGCCAGCGCGATGAGCGCGACGCAATAGACGACGCCAGTAGTCGAGGTGCGAATCGCGGAATGCGTGGACCCACTTTCCATGTGCAGGAACTCCCTGGATTTCTTGCCGAGTATCTTACAGAAACGAAGAGTCAAACGGTCGCGGAAGTAATTTGGCGGAACTTTCGACCTCAACCTTGCCGTCAAGATTGGCCATCACCACCGGAACATCGCCGCAGAATTCCCAGATAATCTGACGGCACGCGCCGCATGGAGGAGTAAGGCCCGCAACGTCGGTTACAACTGCAATGGCGTCAAATCCTCGCTCGCCTTCTGAAATGGCTTTGAAGATCGCGACGCGTTCGGCGCAAATCGTCAGCCCGAGAGTGGCATTTTCAACATTACAGCCAGTGAAAATGCGGCCGGATTTCGCGCGCACGGCAGCACCAACGCGAAAATTCGAAAACGGCGCGTGGGCGTTCTCGCGAGTCTGCTTTGCAGCGTTAACGAGCGCGGCGTGTTCACTCATTGCGCCGACTCGCTTTGGCGTTTTGCGTCCGCGGAAAGCAGAGGCAGCACGGAACGGAGTAGAGCCGTAAATTGTCTATTCACGCGCTTGCCCGTCTCGAGGACCTCTTCATGGTTGAGCGGCTGATCCAACATGCCCGCTGCCATATTCGTGACGCACGAGACTCCAAGGACCCTAATGCCCATGTGTCGCGCGACGATCACTTCTGGCACGGTCGACATTCCCACCAGATCCGCGCCAATCGTTCGCAAGTAACGAATTTCCGCGGGCGTCTCGAAACTCGGTCCAGTAACGGCGGCGTAGACGCCCTCATGCAACTCCATGCCAAGACGTTTTGCTTCAGTGAGCGTCAACTCGCGATACGGTTTCCAGTACGCGGTGGTCATGTCTGGAAACCGCGGGCCGAAGCGCTCGTCATTCGCGCCGATCAGCGGATTCGCACCCTGCAGATTGATGTGGTCGCGAATCACAACGAGCGCGCCTTGCGAGTACTCTGCGTTGATTCCGCCTGCAGCATTGGTGAGAATCACCGCACGAACGCCGAGCCGGCCAAGCACGCGCACGGGAAACGCGACTTCCGCGGGGGAGTAGCCCTCGTAGAGATGGGCGCGGCCCTGCATCGCGCCTACGACCGTCGTGCCCGCCCGGCCGATCACCAGTCGCCCCGCATGCCCGAACGCCGTCGATTGCGGAAAGCCTGGAATTTTCGGGTACGGAATGGCCGTGGCATCCGTGAGCGAATCTCGCAAATGCCTCCAAGCCCGGAGCCCAACACGACGGCAACCTTCGGCCGGAGCTTCGTCTTCGAAAGGATAAATTTCGCCGCACGATCGGCCAATGCAAATGCGGACGACGCGGCCGCAGACTTATTTTTCGTCGCGGCGCTCATCGCAACATGATCCCTACGATGGATGCGGACATCAAGTTGGCCATCGTCCCCGCCGCCATGGCACGAATGCCGAGCCGTGCGAGATCGGTCTTTTTGTTCGGAGCCAGCGCGCCGATGCCGCCGATCTGAATACCGATCGAACTGAAGTTCGCGAAGCCGCATAGGGCGAATGTCGCAATCGTAAACGACCGAGGGTCGAGTGTGCCCTTCATCGGGCTCAGCCGTTGAAACGCGACAAGCTCATTCGTCACCATGCGCAAGCCGAGCAGATTGCCGATGTCATGGCAGTCTTTCCAGGGAATCCCGATGACCCACGCGATCGGCGAGAATAGGTACCCGAAGATTTGCTCCACGCTCGACGGAAACCACGGTATGCCATGGGCGAAAAGAAAGTTGTGCGTGACGCTGAACAAGCCGTCGACCAGATAGATCAGCGCGATAAATGTGATGAGCATGGCGCCCACGTTCACCGCTAAATTCAAGCCATCAATTGTGCCGCGCGAAATCGCGCCGAGAGCATTCGTGTCGCGTTCAAGCGGGGCCATTTCGACTCGTCCTGAAGTAACCGGCACTTCGGTTTCAGGCACGATCATCTTGGAAAGCAGAATCGTACCGGGCGCCGTCATGATCACGGCCGCTAACAAGTGTCTGGCTTCGATTCCATAGGCGATGTACGCCGCCATCATGCCGCCGGATACATGCGCCATCCCGCTGGTCATGATCGTCATCAATTCCGATTTCGTAACTTCTGGCAGGTAGGGACGAATCGTCAGCGGCGCTTCGGTCTGCCCCATGAAGATGCTCGCCGCCACGTTGAGCGACTCCGCGCCGCTTGCGCCCATCAGGCCAGTCATGACTTTGGCGGCCTGGCGAATGATGAACTGCATTACGCCGAAGTAATAGAGCAACGCGAAGACAGCCGCGATGAAAATAATTGTGGGCAGCACCTGAAACGCGAAATAAAACCCCATCGGCGAACCCTTCTTGCCCAAGTCGCCGAAAAGAAATTCCGAGCCGTGGTAGGAAAAGTCGAGGAACCAAGTGACCGCCTGGCCCGCCTTGTAGAACAGCATCTGCCCGAATTCCCAGCGCATCACGAGAAACGCAAACGCGATTTGAAGCCCAAGTCCCCATGCCACGGTTTTCGTGCGGATGGCGCGGCGATTGGTGGAAATCAGGAACGCAATGCCCATCATCGTGACGATGCCCAGCAGGCCGATCAGGCGATGCATTCGATGGTCGCTCCCCGTTTTGCGCGCGCAGCAGGCGTCATGAAATTCCCGTTGCACCAATGATTTTTCTCACCAGCGGCAACCGTGGCGGCGCTTCCGGGCCAATCTCGAAGCAGCTCGCGAGCAGCGGATGCGCCTGCGCGAAACGCGTGTCCAAATTGTAGTGCACCGTGCAAAGCGCTTCACCCTCCTTCACCGCATCCCCGAGCCGCTTGTGAACTTCGAGCCCAACGGCCGGATCGACATCGTCCTCGTGCGTCTCGCGCCCGCCGCCGAGAGTCATGCTGGCGATTCCCAACCGCTCGCACTGAATTTTTGTGAGAAAGCCGCCAGCCTTCGCATCAATACGAGCCGTGTGCCGAGCCCGCGGCAGCAGTCCCGGATCGTCCAGCACCTTGGGATTGCCACCCTGCAATCGAATGACTTCGCGGAATGTATCACGCGCCCGTCCGGAAGCAATCATTTCAGCAGCGAGATCGCGGCCCTCCGCGACGGATTTCGTCCGGCCTCCCAACGCCAGCATCCACGCCGAGAGATCGATACATAATCCGCGCAAATCATTCGGGCCATGTCCGTGCAAAACCTCGATGCACTCCTCGACTTCCAAAGCATTTCCGATCCTTCGTCCCAATGGCTCGTCCATCCCGGTAATCAGCGCGACCATTTTTTTGCCCGTACGTATGCCCGTCTCCACCAACAGGTCGGCGAGGTCTTCCGCGTCCTCCTGTTTTTTGATGAACGCCCCATCGCCGGTCTTGACGTCCAGGACCAGCGCGTCGATTCCTTCCGCCAACTTCTTGCTCATGATCGATGCGGTAATCAGGTATGGGCTTTCTACCGTGGCGGTGACGTCGCGCAGTGCGTATAGCTTTTTATCGGCGGGCGCAATTTCCGGCGTCTGGCCGATTAGCGCGCAGCGCGTAGCAGCCAAAACCATCTGAAACTCTTCAAGCTGCAGGTTGACGCGAAATCCGGGAATGGACTCGAGTTTGTCGAGCGTCCCTCCTGTGTGGCCCAGACCTCTTCCGCTGATCATCGGGACGTACAGTCCGGCCGCGGCCACAACTGGCGCGACGACGAGCGATGTCTTATCGCCGACGCCGCCCGTGGAGTGCTTGTCCACTTTCGCAGCGGGCAGATGCGACCAGTCCAGCGTCGCGCCCGACTCGATCATGGATTGAGTTAACGCCGCGAGTTCCGCGCGCGTCATTCCCCGCCATACAATGGCCATTAGTAGAGCAGCCGACTGGTAGTCGGGGATTCGCGAGTGGGTTATGCCATCGACGAAAAAGCTGATCTCGTCGCGCGAGAGTTCCGCGCCGTCGCGTTTTTTTCGAATGATGTCAACGGCGCGCATGGATGGCTATGAGCAGTCGAATGCGTTGCGTAGCCCGATTAGGGCGGTCACAATTTCGTCACTTTGTCGCCGATTTCAGCGGCTGTGCGCTGAATCTGGTCGTGAACGTGGCCATTCGTCACGAGAATGTCGGGATCGCCGGGATGATAAGGTCCACCGCCGAGATTCGTAACCCTTCCGCCCGCTTCGGTGGCGATCAGAATTCCCGCGGCGGTGTCCCAGGATTTCAACCCGAATTCCCAAAATGCCTCAAACCGGCCACAGGCCACGGAGCACAAATCGAGCGCAGCCGAACCATCGCGCCGGACGCCGTGCGATTGCAACGTGAAGTGCCAGTAGTAGTGAATGTTACCGACGTCGCCGCGCTTGTGCGCCGGGAAGCCCGTCGCAACCAGGCTCGTTTCCATCCGGTCGATGGCAGAAACTCGAATCGGCTTGCCGTTCAGAAACGCGCCGTCGCCCCGGAACGCGCTGAAGAATTCGTCAGCGACGGGATTGAACACGATGCCCAGCAAAGGCTTGCCGTCCTCGAGCAACCCAATCGACACCGCGAAACATGGATAGCCGTGCGCGAAATTCGTAGTGCCGTCAAGCGGGTCAACGTGCCATTCGTAACGCGACGCACCGGCTGCGCCCGCTGAGCCTTCTTCCGCGACAATGCGGTGATCAGGGAACTCGCTCCGAAGCCGTCCGACAATCAGCGATTCCGACCGCTTGTCGGTCTCGGTGACAAGATCTACGTCGCCTTTATACGAGATTTTTTGCGGGCGCGAGTGTTCAGTAAGCAGGACGGCGCCCGCTTCTCGCGCGGCTTCGGTGGCAACTTTAAAAAACCTGTTCATTCACGGTCCTTTTTCACAACCTAATCCCGCGCGTTCGCTCCGAAAAAACTCACTGAGCCGCAGTGAAGTATTGCTTCCGGTAGCGAACCGTATCGCCGGTATTCACCTTCACCACCACGTGGCGCAAGCTGCCGGCCGGCGGCGACGGTGTCGGGTAATAGGCCAACAAATACTGCGTGCGAAGTTCGCGATTGATCAAATCAAAATTCTGAGAAATCTCATCGACCGTCGTTGGATAGAACATCGCGCCGCCGGTGCTGTCCGTAATGGTCTGAATGGCGTGCTCGCCCGCTGTGTTACGCCCGGCATCCGATTTCATCGGCCGCACCACGATCGTATAGAGCAACGCACCCGACGAGATCGCTGCTCGTCGCGCATCTTCGAATTTGTAGTAGCTCGTCGTTTCCCCGGCGTCGGTGATAATCACAATGGCACGGCGGCGGTCCGAACCCCGGCGCTTCAGCGTCTCCGAGCCGAGCACAACGGCGTCGTAGATCGACGTGCCCATGTCCGCGCCCGGCTCGGCGCGCCGAATCGCTTCGTCAAGCGTCTTGACGTTGTCGGTGTAATTGCTGAGCTGGTTGATGTCACTGGTGAACGAAAAAAAAGCCAGCTTGTCGCCGGGACGCACCACTTCATTGACGAAATGTTCGGCTGCGTCCTTTTCGATCTTCAGCTCGATGACGGCCGTGCCGCTCATATCGACCATCAGCGCGAGGTCCAGCGGCCGGTTGGTCTGCGGCTCAAACCGGACGATCTTTTGCGGCATGCCCTCTTCGGATAGATCAAACGCGCTTTGATCAAGCCCGACCACCGGCTCGCTATTTGCATTCAACACGTTCGCCAGAATGTTGACGAGATCGGTCTGAACGCGGATCGGACCCTTTTGTTTTTGTTGCTGGGATTGGGAGGCGGCCTGGCGCCAGCTCTCAACCGCGTCTAGGTCGTCCGAAGTTCGCCGAAATTCGGAAAGGCTGCCGGGAACGAACATTCCCGCAAGCCCAAATGCCAGAAAAGCAGACGCGATCTGTTTCATCTAGAGGTTCGATTCGCTAACCGGCCATTTGGCTGGCTGGCGTGCCGTCTCGCCCTCGGCCCAGACTGCTCCGCCCACAAAGTACTCCTTCTTCCAGATCGGCACCGTCGTCTTCACAGCATCAATTACATATCGGCAGGCATCAAACGCCGCAGCGCGATGCGGCGCGCTGACTCCGATCCACACGCTCGTTTCGCCAACCTCTACTCGTCCCAGCCGGTGCACGATTCCAACGCTGTGAATCGCGAATTTATGCCCGGCGACGGCGCCGATTTCCCGCATCTGAGTAAGCGCCATCGCCTCGTAGCCCTCGTAGTCCAGGTATTCGGTTTTCTGGCCTTTGAAGTTGTCGCGCACGAAGCCGTCGAAGGCGACCAGCGCGCCGTCCTGGCCGGATTTAAGTGTTTCGCACAGCTCGGCCGGTTCAATTTTCGCGCGGACGAGCCGAAACAAATCGGAAGACGCAACCTCGGCTGTATCGCCCTGTCCCCCGCTAACCGGCGGCAAAAACGCTACCTCGTCTCCCGGCGCGAGCGCTGTCTTCCAATCGCAATATTCCAGATTGCGCGACGCTGCAATGGAGGGCCGGAATTCCGCGAGCTTGGGAAACTGCCTTCCGTAACGTTCGAACAAGTCGTCCACGCGCGCCCCATCAGACAGCTCCGCGTCTTCCTGCGCAACGCCGACGATGTCCTTGAGACGCCCGAAAAACAGCACACGAACCCGCATGAGGGCATTGTACCGCTTCCTGCGCTTAGGCGGCATCGCCGCACGAAGCGAGGAGACTTCGCATAAAACGATCCTATTTGCCCGAAAGCTTGGTGATTTCGTCGAGTCTTGCGGCAGCCCGGCGCAACGCGGCAGCCAGCGCGTTCGATTCTACTTCGAATGCTGCGGCATCCTTGCGATCCAGTGCCTCGCTGGGTCCCGGCAGAATTTCTGCCGAATATCCGGCATAGCTACCGGGCGCATAGATCGTGTGCTTGTACCAGGTCCGCCCGCGTAGTCCCTCAGGCGCGAGCAGCGCTTGATCCACTGACGCCAAGTCGCGATTCAATCGGGCCTGCGCCGCAGGATCAATCGCAAGACCCCCGCCGGACTGCAATGCGTGAGCGAGTTTCGCCGCAGATTCCGAGAGCTGCCCCGCGGCATCGACCACGAGCTGCACCTCGCTGGCATTGATTCCCTGCTCCCCCGCGCGCTTTTGTAATTCCTGCACCGCACGCGAAATTTCGCCCGCATAGTTGCCGTAGTCAAAGGGCAAAACGTCGGCTTCATCGAGCCGTAGCGCCATTGTGCCAAGCACCTTCGCAAGCGCTGCGTGATACTTGAACTCGGGATCGCCAAACTTCTTCATCCAGTAGAAATCGTCATAAAGCGAGTGGTACACGCCATAATCGCCAACGAACCCGACATCCGCCGACGGAATTCCAGCAAAATCCAGGAACGGACAGAAATCCGATCCCGCGCCAAGCGCACTGATTGGCGCTTCGCCAGAGACCTCGGCCTGCCCGGCCGGTCGCGCACTACCCAGTTCTTCCGCCTCTGCATGCGCGTCGTGCGCGCGCCAAGTTTCGTACACCGACTCGCCGGTCTGAGGATTCGGTACCGAACGTGTCGCGTCGCGAACGAATTCCTTTAGCGACGGCACGGCGGACGCCGAAAGATTCGGGCCTGCGACACCAACATCGGTATTCAGGTAGGCGACCGCCTTCGCCTGCAGTTCCGCGCGGTTCTGCTCCACCCATTCCGTCGAGCCAAGCAGGCCTTCTTCCTCGCCATCCCACTCGCACATCACGATCGTCCGGCGTGGCTTCCAGCCGTTGCGAACCAGGTCTCCAAGTCCGCGCGCGGCCTCGAGCATCGTAGCGGTTCCGCTGCTCGGGTCCACCGCGCCAAATACCCACGCATCGTGATGATTTCCCAGCACCACCCACTCATCGTCGCTCGTGCCGTGCAATTTCGCAATCACGTCGTAGATTGGGCGCTGCTGGTAATCCATCACTAGCCGGATGTGCGCCACAGCCGATCCTGCCCCAACGTGGTACGTGAATGGCAAACCGCCCTGCCAGCTGCGCGGAACGTGCGGGCCATCGAGCTTGGACAGGATTGCGGCACCATCCTGGGGACTGATTGGCAAGGTGGGAATGCGGGAGAGATTCGTCGCTTCGGCTGGCGTGAGGCGTTTTGCGTCTGGCGTCGCGGCGACGCCCGGCGTGAGCGGATCGCCCGGATAAATCTGCGTGTATTCCACCGATCCACGCTGAATGCCGCTCATGGGACGCCAAGGGCCGCGTGGAAACATGTCGCCGGCATCGTACCCATCATCTTCTGGATCGGAATAAATAATCACGCCGGCGGCTTTGTGCTCCTCAGCGAGCTCGGTCTTGATCCCTCGATAGCACCGGCCGTAGCGCGCTAGAGCGATTTTTCCCTCCACCGATATCCCTAGCGATTGAAGGACGCGATAGTCTTCCTGCGTCCCATAATTTACGAAGACGACAGGCGCCGTCACTTCTGCCGAAGGAACGTAGGCGTTGAAAGCCATCACCGCGCGCTTGTCGAATGTGTCTTTATCTTCCGGAATTCCCGCCTCGGGCGTTGCGAGCGTCTGCTTCTGGGGGGCGATCAATTCGAGGCTTACTGCTTTTGGCTGGGCCATCCAGACGCTGTAAGAAACGATCTGTGCGTCGAACCCGTAACTCTGATACTGGCCTCGCAGCCACTCGGCGACGCGCTTGCTCGCTTCGGTGCCGGCAAGATGGGGCTCGCTGGTCAGGTGACGCAAATTGCTTTCAGCGTGAGCGGGATCAGGGATCGCTCGAAATTTCTCTTCGAGCGCGTGTTCATCCGCGGCTCGCGAGCTCGAAAACCCGCGAATCGAGCCTAATTCCTTCGGCTCGTGGGACATCGCACCCATCAACAGTGCGCCGCTCGCCAAAATCGCTATCGAAAAGCCACGCCGAGCAGTACGGGTCATTCACACCTCATTTGGAAAGCGGAAATTCTACACCATATGCTTCCCCCGAAGGTTGCCGGCGAAACGACTGCCGCGGAATCGTGCAATTCGCTTGCGTATTCGATTTCAGATGCTCTTTGAATCGCTTATGGCGCTGGTGGCGTTATAGTGTTCGCATCGCGAGTTCGCGGACGGAGTTCATTGAATACCATGAGAGTAGTCATTTCGGGCGCTACGGGTATGGTCGGAACCGCACTTTCCGAATCGCTTCGCCGCGATGGACATGTAGTCTCGCGGTTCGTGCGCCCCGGGCAAGCGGCCAGCTCAGGTGATGTCAGCTGGAATCCTAACGCTGCAATCGTCGATATTCCTGCGCTCGAAGGCTGCGACGCTGTGGTGAACCTAAGTGGGGCCGGTATCGGCGATGGCCGATGGACCGACAAACGTAAACGCGTTCTCCGTAGCAGCCGAATCGACACAACGCGGGTCTTGGTCGAGGCGCTCACTCGCTTGAAACGGAAACCATCGGTCTTCGTATCATCCTCGGCTGTCGGATTCTATGGCAATCGCGGCGATGAAATTCTTACCGAGTCCGCAGGCAACGGGAACGATTTTCTTGCAATCCTCGCGCGCTCCTGGGAGGCTGAAGCTCATCGCGCTCAGTTCGTCGGCATCCGAACTGTGATGGCGCGATTTGGAATCGTTCTTGCGAAACATGGCGGCTCGCTGCCTCGGATGGTCACCCCCGTAAACCTTGGCGTAGGCGGCCGCTACGGAAACGGCAGGCAGTGGGTCTCCTGGATAGCTTTGCAAGATGTGGTGCGGATTCTTCGCTCCGCGCTAGAAAGTCCCACATGGTCTGGACCGATCAACTTTTCAACGCCGAATCCGGTTCGCAACCAGGAATTCGTCAAAGTACTCGCGAGCGTTTTGCATCGTCCCGCAATCCTGCCCGCCCCAGCTCTTGCGCTTCGCATCATCCTGGGTGAGATGGCCGACGCGCTCTTGCTCTCGAGCCAACGAGCCAAACCCGAATTCCTGCTCACCTCGAACTATTCATTCGAGTACGAATATCTGGAACAGGCTCTGCACCATATTCTGGCGTAACGCCGAACCCACATTCGAAATTGAGCTCCGTCGCAGTATTCAAAGGCCTAGTTTTTCGAGTAACCCACCGATGTTCTTTTCATCGATGATCAGTGTAGTCTGTCCGCCTTCAGTCGCTAGGCCGTCGTCGAATCCTTCGAACAGCCGCATCTTGGCGACCGCATATTCCTCCGTGCTGTTGAGCGTACGGCCCGTCGCGGCGCTCCACTTTTGAATTCCCTCTGGTGAAACGAATACCTTCACAGGATGCATCGTCTTCCGATCGGATGTCGCGTAATAGACGTATTCCCTGCCGTCCATCCCTTCTTTGGCCGCCGGATGTACATCATGAAATTGATACTGATAAACGCGGCCGTTCTCCGCGGAATACGTCTTTACTCTCCGCACAATTTCGGGATTGGCCATCGCGGCATTATTCGGGTGGGCTCGGCGAGTGTCAACGATTTGCAGTGAAGGCACGGCAAGCAGCGCGCGACGGAGTCCCAGCCAGGCACTGAACATCCGTCACGAATTCCGAATCGGAACTACGTTCAATCGCGCATTCGCACTGCCGAGCCAGCGTAATCGCATCGCATTTCTAACTAACTGCTTATCCCTCTATAACTTATGGCGCACGGCTTACGCGCGTTTCGCGCGGCGGTCTTGAGGGCGCGATCCGCTCTACGGTGGCACACATCGTGCGTTGTGGTTTGTCGATGAGACGCACTGAGCGAAACCTTGAGTCTCGAAATTCGCTAGCCGAATCGTGCCGGTCACTCGCAGTCTGCATGTCGCTTCCATATCGACCGAACATTCTGGCAATTATTGCCACGGCCATTGCGATTCAAATGTGCGCGTGCGGCTATGCCGGGACACCGCCTGTTACAAAGCCCGGCGTAGTCGTGGTCACAGTCTCTCCCGGTAGTGCGGTCGTAGCCTTGGGTGGCAGCCAGCAGTTCAATGTGATCGTCACGGGAACTGCCAACACCGCCGTGTCGTGGAAGGTCAACGGTGTCGCCGGCGGAAGCTCCGCCGCTGGCGTGATCTCGACAACCGGGTTGTATTCAGCGCCGGCGGTGATGCCGAGCTCGCCTGTCACCGTTACAGTTGCAAGCGTTGCCGATGCAGCCGCAAGCGCATCCGCTGTTGTGAACTTTCAGTCAACGATCAATGTGACGTTAGCACCTTCTTCGGTGGTCGTGCCGGTGAGTGGCACTCAGCTGTTCACAGCGGGAATCTCCGGCGAAGGGAACGCTTCCGCGCAACTTTCGTGGAGCGTTAACGAAGTACCGGGCGGCACTGCGTCAAGCGGCACCATCGCCTCGAACGGTCAGCTCTCGGCCGTGTACAGCTCTCCGACATCAATGCCTGCGGTAAATCCCGTTACAGTTACGGCTGCGAGCGTCGCCGATCCCACTAAATCGGCCAGCGCTTCCGTCACCATTTCGTGCGCATCATCAATTTCGATCAGCCCGTCCGTCGTGTCGGTTGCTCTGGGTCAGGGACAAACATTCTCTGCGGCGCTTTGCATCCCGCCAGGAGCTTCGGTTGCGTGGGATGTGAACGGCATCGTTGGCGGGAACTCAAACATTGGGACAATCACGCCGGCTACTGCGACGAGCGCGACATACACCGCCCCGGAAACGCTGCCGTCACCAGCCTCGGTCACAATTCATGCGACTGCCGGAACTGCAACCGCAAGCGCCGCCGTCACACTGGTCAGCAACGTTTCCGTCGCCGTGTCTCCATCTTCTGCAACGATCGGGACGTCCCAAACTTTGACACTCACGCCAGCGGTCACTGGCTCGAGCGACGCGAATGTGGTTTGGAGCGTCAATGGAATAGCAAATGGAAGCGGATCCGTCGGCGAAATCTGTGCGACGAACTCGAACCCTTGCGCGCCGCCCATATCCGCCAGTCCGAGCAGCGTCGTATTCGTTGCCCCTTCGTCAGTGCCGTCGCAAAATCCAGTCTTCGTGCAAGCAACGAGCCAAGCCGATCCGAGCCGGAGCGCCACATCCGTGGTCACCATTTCTACCGGCACGCAAACCGGAACGCTATCCGTCATGCCACTTTATTCGTTCCTGGCAGCAACTGGAGGCGCGCCGAGCAACGAACAGTTCTTCGCACTGGACGCGAATGGCGCAACTGTTCCGGTCAGTTGGTCCGTGGCGTCGGGCGTTCCGGGCGTCGGATGCTACGGTTCTGCGTGCGGATCGATCAGCGCGCAGGGCGTTTTCACTGCACCTCCGGCGGCGCCCTCGCCGAACGCAATTTCGATCGTCGCAACAACTCTGGCCAATCCACCGCAAACCACCATTGCGACAGTTTCGATCACCAGCGGCGTTACGATCGAAAAGATTCTTCCCTCAGGCGTGACGTCCGGAACGGTGGCAGGCTTTCCACTCGAACTGCAGGGCCTGAAATTCGTTGCGGGAAGCGGCGCTGCGGCTTCGGTGATCCTGCTCAACGAAACTGCACGCGCCACGACGTGCCCTTCCACAAACTCCTGCGCAATCGCGATAACTCCTGCGGATGTTGCTTCCGCCGGGACAGTTACAGTGCAAGTTCAAAACCCCGGAGGAACACTCTCGAATCCCGTTCCACTCGTGATCTCACCGCTGTCGGTATCCCCGACGATCTTCAGTCTCAGCGCGTCCCAGCCTTCCGTCACTTCGATTCGGTTCGCAGTTCCAGAGCCGACCACCGCAGCTTCGACGTCCCCAATCAACGTGAACTTCATCGGCTATCTCACCGACGGTGACAACTGCGGAATAGGCGCGGCACCGCTCACTGCGACTCGTCCGTCGTCCGGTTCCACGACGATCGAAATTTGCATTCAGGGTGACGGCCTCGACCCTTCTTTCGCTTATTCGTTCGGTGGACCGTCTTCCGCGCCCGGAGGCACCGATATTCCGGTTACGGCCTCTGCCGTGCCAGGCCTTCTCCCGAACATGATCGAACTCAATCTCGAAATCTCGAGTGCTGCTCAACCCGGCTTGCGAACTCTGATTATCACCACTCTGAATGGCGACCGGGCTGCTGCGACTGGAATGCTGGAGATCCAATGAACACAATCTCACGAATTCGATTCACTTTCGCATTCGCAGCAGCTGTTTTGATCTTCGCGCATGGCGCGCCGGCGACCACGTTCGAGCGGCTCACCGTCGGCAGGCTTGCGCGAACGGCGCAAGTGATCGTTCGCGCGAGATGCGTATCGAATTTTCCACAGTGGAAGGGCGGCGAGATTTGGACGATCACGGCATTCGAACCGATCGAGCTTTGGAAGGGATCGGCTTCCGGACAGCTGGAAGTCCGGCTCATCGGAGGCACGTTCGGAAACATCACATCCAACGTGTCGGGCGTGCCGCGGTTTCGCCCGGGTGAGGACGTCATCTTATTTCTCGAGCCGGTATCGCCAGGCGGTTACTCCGTCGAAAGCTGGGTTCAGGGAACCTTCAGGGTTCGCCACGATCCCAAAACTGGAGATTCCTTTGTTACGCAAGACACCGCGAGCTTTTCGACGTTCGATCCTAAATCACGCACGTTTGCTACAACTGGAATTCGATCGGTGAAGATCGAGCAATTTCGCGCTCAAGTGGCGGCTGTTCTACTGGGCGGCTCCGGAGCAACCGAATGAACAATTCGCTGCCGCGCGTGATAGCAACCATCGTTCTGGTCTCTTTCGTACTGAATGCCGCAAGCGCCGCGCCCTACTCCATCACCACGACGGCGCCGCAAGCCGGTGGCTGCCCGCAACCGAACCATTTCAATTTGCCCGGCAGCGCCCCTCTCAATCGCCGGTGGAGCACTTCTCTGCCGGCTCTGGCGTCTCCGGTAATTCTTACGACCGCCGCGCAAGGATCAGCCGCCCAGCTCACTGAAATCGAACAAATGATCGCAGCTTCGTTCGCGACGTGGAGCGGAGTCGCGGGCACCACGTTCAATGCTGCATCGTACCCCGCGACGGAGTCTCCCCTTGCGCGTGTTGCCGCGGCAAACTCCTGCACCAGCGACGGCGATACCAACATCAACGGCTTGAACACCATCTGCTTCAATCAATCAAGCGACGCCTTTACCATCGGCGTACTCGCGTTCACCCGCACCTTCACGGCAAACGCGCCGGGTGCCACGCTTGGATCCTCGGCTCCGGCCCTCTACACAGGGCAAATTCTCGATTCGGATACGCTCTTCCGCAACGATGGGCAGGCCGTGTTCTCCACACCCGCAGCCCTCAGCTCTCCTGCCGGGCAAGGAGCCTACGACCTGGAATCGCTGCTCACTCACGAACTCGGCCATTGGATGGGTCTAGGCCACTCGGCCGTAACCCGGGCGATGATGTTCCCCTACGCTCCGCCGCCGGGCCAATTTCTAGGCGATCGCCCTAACGCCTCCGCGCCGGATGCTCCGCTCAGCGACGACGACCGCACTGGCATCCGCAGCCTTTATCCTGATCCGGGCGACACTACCGATGTCGCTTCGCTCCGCGGCAAAGTGCAGCCCGCAAATCCATTCGCGCTAGCAGACATCCCAGCACCGGCGCCCGGATCGTTCGTCACCGGAATCGTCGGAGCGCATGTTGTCGCCGTCGATTCGGACTCCGGTTCAGTGATCGCAGGCGCCCTTTCCGCTTGGAGCTGCGCCAGCGCCGCGGCAAGTCCGCGCTGGGACGGAACGTTCGATCTGGAGCGATTGCCAATCGGCCACAATTACAAGCTATACGCGGAGCCGCTAATCGGAATCGCGCAGCCCTCCGACTTCGGCGACATCCTCACCGATCCCTGCTCGGGCGCGGTGCCTGCGTGCTCATCGCCTCCGGCGAACACCAACTTCAACGTCACAATTCTCAGTAACTCGCCATGAGGCATCAGTTGCGGCAATACAAAAAGAAACGGCTCCCGCGTCAGCAGGAGCCGTTTCGTCTGCGTTTCAGTCGCCGTCTCTACTGCGAAGGCAGCAGCTGCTGCGAGAAGCCGGTGGTGTTCACCGATCGCAGCGTTGGCGTGTTGGGCGGCAGATACTGCGGTCCCAACGTGAAGTTGGTGTCGAAGTTGTAGTCGCGAGTCGGCGCGCCGTAAACGATGCTCGACTTGTATGTGCCGACGGCCTGTCGGTTGTAGTAGAAGCTCACAAGCGAGCCCATGTAATGCAGGGTCGAGCCCCAGCCTTCCAGGTAGCGCAGGAAATTGTGCACGCCCCCGTCGGTGCCGAAGTCCTGCACGCCGTTAATTTCCGGAAACGGAATACCTTTTCCGGCGATTATAGCTGCGCGAATCGCCGTCTGCACGCCGCTGCGCCCCGAAGTTGAATACGGCGATGTGAAGGAGTTCACGTCGTTCCAGTTGTCCGAAAGGATCGTGAACGCATCGCCGGCGATGGCCGCGGCAACGCTGCTGCCGCTCCACGAACCGTCCGGCGGGGCGTTGAAATCGCCCTGCATGTAAACCGGGTTTTCTGTAGCGATGGTAATTCCGCATGCGACCGTGCCGCAGGACGTGCCGAAGTTGAGCGACTGTCCATTCACAATCTTCAGAGCACGCCGGAAGAACAGTGGCGGGTTAATGCGCGCATCTTGAGCGTGGACGTATTGGTTGTCCGGCCTGCCGATCACGGAACTGCAGTTCGAATTTCCCTCGACAATGGCGGAATTCATGTAGCCCGACGCATTCCAGTAACCAGTGGTGATGTACGTGGTTGGATTGGCAGGCGGCGTCTCGACTCCGCCGTACGTCCGCAGGATGCCGTCTCCCTCCAAATCTTCACCCTGGTCGATCGAGCCGTTCGCGCAGCCCTGGGCTTGGTTGCTCGGGTTTACCACGTCGTTATAGCCGTACGAGCCCGTGCGGGTGGTGCCGGCGTTCGGATCCTTCTGTTCGCCGCGACGGTCCGAGAAATACACTGTAAATCCAGTTGTGTTGCTCAGGTTGTACGTGGACTGATTGGCTGAGAGCCAAGCCGCCAGATTCGTCGCGTCAAGTTCGACGTAGTTCATGACACCCGAAGCAGACACCAATCCGCTCGAAGGAGCGGAGGGCCTGAGAATTCCTTCTCTGGGGTCGAAAAGCACGAGCGGCCAAACGTCCGTGGCTCCCACAACCTGACTGCCCGATACGTTGCCGCAAACGTTCGCGCCCGTCTGGAAAGAAGGATTGTCGCGCAAGCGCGCCAACCGGATGATCGCGTTGGGGCTTGGGTCGGTGCATGTGATTTTGCTCGTGACGTATGTATTAATTGTCGGACCTTGAGCCAACTGAGTGCCGCCGAGCGCGGGAATCTGCCCTGCAGCGTAGGTGGTCGGATTGATGTTTCGTCCGGTGTAGCCCAGGCTGAGAATCTTTGCCGTCACATCGGTCCAGCCCTGCGAATTGTTTTGCACCTCGATCTTCAGGCAGCCGGTAATGATCGGATATCCGTTCTGCAGCCAGTAGCCCCCGTTTGTGCCGTAGGTGGCACTCGAAACCGGGAGTGGGATCACCTGCCCGTTCGAGTTCGCCGTGCCCGAGAACGCTTGGCCCGACAGGCTCGTCGGCGCAGATATGTTTCCGAGCGGTGATCCGGATACGAAACCGAGCTTGGCGAGATCCACGGGCGTTGTGGACGTGACGGTATCAAGGCTCATCATGTCGGAGCCCGTGCATCCGCTGGAAACGAGGCCCGGTGTTGCGTAGTCATCAAGGAGAATACGGATCGTCGCCTCCGAGAAATACTGGTCGTTGAACTCGGCGGGGTTCGAGCCCTGTTCACCCGGAACCGCGCGTCGAATCAAAGAAATCGGAGTGGTGATACCGCCCAAAGCGGCGGCCGTCAGCGAAAGGTTCGAGACCTGATTTTCGAGCATGCCGTTGTACTGCTGCACGGCGTTCGCCCAGGTGGGGCTGTTGGGCGTGGTGCTCACTGCGCCGTACTCGCTGAAGCCCGTCACGCTGCCTTCGGTTTGCGCGAGGGCCCGCCAACCGGCGGCGGGCGGAGTTGTAGTCGGACTCGGAGTGGTCGCGATGTAAGTGGCGCCGGAGTATCCACCGGTCGTGTAGTAGTCGCCGTTCTCGAGGTACTCGCGAAGGACCTGGCCGACCACGGTCACCTTGTTGCCCAAATTCAGCTGGCCGGACGGCGTCAGCCACAGGTTCCCGTTGGTGTGCGTGCGGCCGCCAAAGGTCATATTGGGGCCATTGAAAAACGACAGGTCGGAGTCCGAATACACGCCGAACTGGAACACCGGAATCGCCACCACTTGCATCTGGCGCTGCAGCTTCACTTCCGCGCCGGTGTTAATCGTCTGCGCTGCCACGTTCAGGGTGAACTGCGTGATTAGCCCCTGCATCCCGGCGTACGGGCTTGGCGGCAAAATCGTTGCGTTCGTGGCAAGCGGATCGCCGTTTGTTCCGTTCGGAATGAAAGCCACCTGGTAAGTGGACGCACCAGAAGCGTTCAGGTACTGGATGTTGGGCAGTTCCGTGGTCGTCGGCGGGTTCGCTTCGATGGCCGCGATCTGCGGGGCTGTGAGCTTGCCGTCGGTGGTGAAAGCCGATCCCATGTCCGCAGTCAGCTTTTCCATGCCGGCTTCGGCGCCATAGAAGGCGGTCTCGCGGTCTTTGTTGTTTCCGCCGAGGCGCTGATCGGACATCACCATCCAGCACATGCCGATGATCATCGCCGACACCAGGAACAGGACGAGAAGAGCGGTGATCAGTGCAATTCCCTTTTCGCGATTCGCTTTCACAACGGTTCTCCTTGAAATCGGACTGCGAGGGCTCGTCAAAACCAACTCGATTACGGCGAGGTCTGCGTCGCGCTGGTTTGGAACAGGTTCTGGAACGACAAGCTGCGTGGGCACACTTGAGTCATCAGGTTGTTGTGCATGTAGGCAGCAGTATCTTGAGTTTTGTAGGAATATTCAGACCGGCCCGCGAGAAACACGTTCACGGCGCGAATCTGCGTGGGCAGGTCAGGGTAAACCGGAGTTGAAGCGTTTCCCGCTCCCAGTGGATAGGTTCCTGCGGCGTCCACGCTTGACGTAATGTCATAGCTGAAAGTCAAATACTCGATCGAATCTGCAATTTGCTGAGGCGGATTTGCAGGGGCGCCGGCGGGGTAATTCGGGTAGTTCACCTGCCGCACCAACATCGGCTTTGAAGGATTGGTGGTCGTATCGAGGTAGTACGTGACCATCCAAACGCGCGTGATTGATGTGGACGGAAATCCAGTCGAAACGCCGGCGTTAAAATTCTGGAGCGCGTAAACCGTGCCGTTAGTCAGCCCTGTCTGGTTTAAACCGGCAGGATCGCCGCCCGCAAAATTGATGGTCTGACCCGCCACGCTGGTTACATACTCGATCGCGGTTCCGTTCTGGTTGTGAAACATGATCAGATTGCCGACGCTGATCGGCTGGCTGACTCCAGGCATCGTGAAACAATTCGTGTCCATCGTAACGAAAGCCCCGGTCGGGCTAATCACGCCGCCGCACGTGGGATTTAGCGCCTGGGTCACCGGATAGGTATTGGTCTGGTAGCCGTGAGCGTCAACCAGAGTGTTGTCGGCATACAAAATGTTGATAATGTCCGTGTTGTTGCCGAGAAGTACCGCATTCGTCGCAGGGTTCACTGTGGTGGCCTGCGCTCCCAACAGCGAGCCGGCCATGATCGGTGGCAACGTGGTGACGCCAGTGCCGTTGTACAGGAACGTGGTCGCCGTTCCGGGACGGTGAATCGTCGAGTTCGTTCCCGTGTTCGGAACCGAAATGCCGCCCTGCGGAATGCCTTCGCCTGCCTGCGTGAGGTCCCGGACGATGAAATGCATTCCGGCACGCAGGTTTTCCTGCGTATTCGCTTGGTAGCTAACCACGGTGGCCGCGCTCTGCGCCTGCAACAGCGCGCCGACGGCCAGACCGACAACCGTGACGAGGATGGAGATCGCCACCAGCACTTCGATCAGTGAAAATCCAGCTTGCCGCTTCATTCTTGGCTCCTCGAAAACCTAGTACGACGAAACGAACGTTGTCAGGCTGTAGCTCCGCGGCAGACCACCGGTGGTGTAATTGACGGTGATCACCACTTGCCGCAGGTACGGCTCGCCGGGCACGTTCGAAATAGCGATGGTTCGCGTGAAATTCGCCAAGGGAATCAGAATGTCGTCTGCGGTGCCCAGCTTCATATCCGGGCCCGGGTAGATGATGTAGGCCGGGGGCGATCCCGTATCGTTCACAGATCCTACGAGTCCGTCGGCGCCGACTTGCAGAATGGGTTGCGGACCGGTAAGGAACAGTCCCTGCGGCGTCGAAGTGCCGTTGTTCTGGATCTGCGCGAACGTCGCGTTGTTGGTGTATTTCGCGGTGAAAATCGTCTCGGCGGCTTCCTGCGCTTTTTGCTGCGCGATGAAGTCCTCCTGCGAACCCTGCATGTATGCCAGGGAATTTGCGAGCATTGCAGCCAGACCCAGCACGCCGACCGCAAGCACGATCAACGCGATCATGGTCTCCAACAGCGTGAAGCCACTCTGCTCTTTTGCAGTCCGCGCGAGTCTCACCTTCTTGGATAACTGCATCGTCGCGATCTCCTTCATCAGAACTGCACCCACGTGGTTCCCGTTCCCTTCCATCCGCGCGCTCGGCCGGTTGCGCCGAGTACGGTAATCGCGCGCGCTGAAGTGTTGCTTCCCGGAACTCCCAGAAATACGGTTCCATTGATCGGCTGATAGGTGCTGCCATCGACCAGTTCACCGTCGCTTTCGAACAACATCCCGCCCACAGGTCCGCCCGATACGCCCTCGAACTCGATTGCGGCAGAGTTGCCATACGCATCCGGAGTATCGAGACCACCGAAGGTGTAATACTGCGCGGGAGCTTCGATGATGACGGTGCTCAGGACAGGGTTTGTAGTCCCCGCTCCTGTCGTTAGCGAATCCATCTGCGTGGTCACCACTTCATACCGCGTCGAGGTGCCGACCGTGGCGGTCGGAAAGGCGATCTTCACATAGCGGCGGTTCGTGATTGAGTACTCGCGTGCCTGCCGGATCTGGTCGATTACTTGACGCATCGCGGTATCCATGTCGGCGTCTGCCATGATTGGCCGTATCTGGATCAGCGCCATCGCGGATACCACGATGATCAGCGCGACTACCACGACCATCTCGATGAGCGAAAACCCGGCCTCGTAGTGCGCCGGCGATTTGGTGATTTCTGAATCACTGCGCTGCTCTTTCACGCTTTTATCCTCGTGGCGCACGATCGGCGCTGGACGTCGCTTCGAACCGGGCAAGGAAGTGCACTTCAGACGCCACCCCTTGATGTTTTCAGGTAACAGTAAATAAATGGCTTACGTGACTTACTGGGCGGGTCAAGATTCAGAGCGGGATTTGTGGGGTAGAAATGTTACCAAGTTGGAGGTGGACTACAGGATTTCCCGTATGGTTTAGCGGGCGCCGGAAGCTCGTGCAAGCTCTTTTACCGTCCGGTCAAGGTCCCGCGAAAGTTCTTTCGGACCTCGTTTCCGTAGTATCTTGGCGACTTCGCGGTAATACCAAAGTGTCCCTTGTTTTCCGCCCTTAAAGCGCTTCCAGATTGACTCGCGATGGCTCCGAAAATCCGCGAGGGTCTCCGAGGCATTGTAAAGCTTGTCTGCGGCTGAGACCAACCGGACGGAGGAGTCCGCCTCGCGCAGATATTTCAAATATTCTTTTTTGCGTTCAAGCCAGGGTGGTTTCGGGGTCACGTCGGAATCCGTGCAGCCTTCGACTATGCGCGCCACGCGCTTTCCGAATTTTGCTCGAATTTCGCGAAGCCGCCGATTGCCGCCCTGATCTTCGACCGCGTCATGAAGCAGTGCCGCAATCGCTTCGTCTTCGTCGCCGCCATGCACGAGCACGATGGAAGTGACGCCAAGCAGGTGGGAGACGTAAGGACGCGAAGTGCCCTTGCGGAACTGACGCGCATGCACTTGCGCCGCGTACGTCAGCGCGCGACGGAACCGTTCTCCGAGTGGCCGTTCGCTGGACATTAATTCCGGTCGCGCAACTTGGATAGCAGGCGAAGGATTTCCAGGTAGAGCCAGATCAGCGTCACCATCAATCCGAACGCTGCGTACCATTCCATGTATTTCGGCGCACCCGCTCGAACTCCGGACTCGATGAAGTCAAAATCCAGAACGAGGTTGAGCGCCGCCACAATCACAACGAAAACGCTGAACGCAATCCCAATCGGACCGGATCCGAAGACGCTGGTGAAATGAATCCCGAAGAATCCAAGCACGAGCGTGAGGAGGTAGAAAATTGCAATGCCGCCGGTAGCGGCAACTACGCCCAAGCGGAAGTTCTGCGTGACGGGAATCAGGCCGGAACGATACGCCAGCAGCAGCACGAACATCGTGCCGAACGTGAGGCTGACGGCCTGAATCGCGATGCCGTGATAGCGAGCTTCAAACGCAGCAGAAATTCCTCCCAGCGCAAGTCCTTCGAAAAGTGCGTAAATCGGTGCGGTGATCGGCGACCAGGTTTTCTTGAAGATCGTGGCCAGTGCAGCGATCAAACCGCCGATCATTCCGACCAGAGCGAGGCCCATCGCAAGGCTCGGATCGGAAGAATGGAGATAAAGATGCCATGTCCATGCGGCTGTACCGACGGCCAACATGAGAAGGAGGCCGGTCTTGTTCACGGTGCCGTTCAGCGTCATTACTTCGCCGGTCGCGGCGCCTGCGTTCTGAAAGATCTTGTCGTTCAGTGCCGGGTTGGAAGTCCGCAATAAGTCCGCCACGTCTGGTCTCCTGCAGAGAGCAGTCTTACCCTGCTCGCGAGGAATAGGAACCCCGCTATGCCGCCCAAGCTTACAACAAAATGATTGAAAACTCGCGAGCTGCGCCTCTGACGCGACAAACATGGGCGCTCTGTTTTCGTTAGATGTTTGTCGCGCGCCGAGTTTGCCTGCAGGCTTCGGGGCTAGTCGCGAAATGCAAGGCGCCACGGCGCGTGGACAATTGCCACACGATGGTGGGCGCGAGGCGGCTCAATCGGTGGATGATGCCACATCCCTGTCATATTGTGTTGAAATGGAGCGTCGTAGAGGTATGTTCCGGCGCAGGTACCGCTCAGAACGTAGCCGGTGACAAATATCGTTCCCGTCGCCAGCGTCACCCCGAGAACATTTTCGTCCGAGGCTCCGAACCGAATAGGAGTGGTCGAGTTAGACGCAGCAAGCTCGAGCGTGTCTCCTACGCTCATCCCCGCGATTCTCGGTTCCACTCCATTGGCTTGCGCCAGCGATCCCGTCGAAGAAAGCGTGACCACCGACGTTTGTGCCCCGCATAAAGAATTTACCGCCACGCTCACCGATCCGCTCGCCGTGAAATCCGAATTGACGGTGATCACCATTTGCGAATTGCCGACCGTTCCAAAACTGGTACCGCTGTCGTTGACATTTCCTTGATAGGTACAGGAAATGATTGCCTCCGTTGCTATCATTATCGAGCCGGTATCTCCAGTCGTCGAAGACGATAGCGAGCCGCTTACGGCGCCCGCCAGCGTGCACGGAATGCTGGTAGCCGCTCCATTCGTGAAGTGAAATACGCTGGAGTCTTCGTTGGTCACCGTGATGTCGCCTAGGATTTGGGTTCCCGTGCAGTAAGCTGTACCTGAAATACAGGACACACCGCCGTCGCTGGAATTGACGCTATTGGTCAGGACGAGCAGGTTGGCCGGCCCACTGCCCCCAAGGGGCGCGATCGGAATCGTTGTGGGACTTGCGCTATTGGTGCTCAGCGTGAAATTGGTGGGCAACACCACATCAAACGCGATCTTCAGCGGGTTGTAGCACGGGAGAAGCGAAAGCGTCGATTGAGAGTAAGTGCAGGAAGCGGAAGTGTCTCCGTAGCTTGGAGCTGAAACGGGATTTGCGTTCGGAACCGACTCGCCCGTGGCCACCAGGAGCCACTGTTCGTAAACGATGCTGCCGTTGTCGGGACGGACTGATTCGCTCGCGGCTGGCAGTCCATCCTGTTCGGTTTCGCGTTGAGTTTCACCGAAAGGCCGCTGAGCCGCAGCGCTCGTCGCCGTTCCCGCCAAAAGCAGAAAGGCCCAGAGTAACTTCGCTCTCAATTCGCTCACCCGCATCCCCGGCAAGTCGCCAATACTGGCCGCACCCTCGTTTTATCGATACGGAATGGGCGATCTTTAGGAATTTCGAAGAATCCGCAGGGCGGTCCGCTCTGAACAAGTAACTATGCCAGTTCGGAACGGGTCACGAACCTCGACGAAATATGCTGGGGAGATTTATGGCTTCGGGAATCGAGAATCGGATGGTAGCGCTAACGGGAATCGAACCCGTATTTCAGCCTTGAAAGGGCCGCGTGCTAACCGTTGCACCATAGCGCCAAATAGTTGTGCTGCTTGGGTCTTTTAATTATCGGAGATATGCCCCGATTAAACAAGCGGCCAAAGCGGCTTACGCTTGCGCTGGCTTCTGCCACATCACGTCAAGCGCGTGGCCCATTAATTGTTCATCGGAATAGTCGGCCAGCTCGCCCTTCGACCGAAGATGCCGAAGTACCTGTCGAATGTTGGGACCATCTTCGCTCACACGGATGATGCAGCCAGGCAATTCGTCCGCGAATAGCGAACGCCAATTCTGAAGCGTCAGCTTATTCAGCATCGCCGTTCCCACGCACGCCGCTGGATGTTTCAAGTGGGCCCAGAAGTAAGTTGAATCCGATCCGCTCATCGTCCGCGGATCGAGTGCGCCGTTGTAGCTGGTGTACAGATGGATGTCGATGTGGGCGACCCCTCCCGGCCGCAGTACTCGCGCGATCTCCGACATCGCTTTTTCCGGATGGGGAAGCGAATGTAGTACCGAGCGGCAGTGAATCATGTCGAACGTCAGGTCGCCGAACGGCATCCCTTCTGCATCGCCGTGCTCGATCCTAATCTTGGGCAACGCTTCGACGCGTAGTTCTCTGCAAGTCGTGCGGCGGTAAATTCGGTCGATGCCGGCGGCTTTTCGCGCGCACGTTTTCAGCGTTCGCGAGCCGCCGTTTCGCTTCAACATCTGCACGAGCTTTCCGGGCGAAAGGCGCTCTGCAAGCACATCTGCATCGATCACCGTCACTTTGTTCTTCAGCGCGAAATAACGAGCTTGCGTAAGAAACTGCCCCGGACCGATTTCCAAGACATCCTTGCTCTCGGCTTCGAAGCCGTACGTAGCTTTCAGCATGTCGCAGAGGCTCTTTGCTTCCTCCAGCATTTGCGTCACATCTTTTGCCGCGCCCGCAGTTTGAAACGACCAAAGATACTTGATCTGCCTCAAGCGCGAGGCGAGATTGCCGTGACCCGAGGTGTAGGAAGGACTCACGAGGAATTTCGAACGCGGCGTCCTAGTTCCAAGCTTCGCGAATTCGCAGCGACGTGATGTGTGCCACGTGGTGGCGCCCGTGCCATGCATACAGCGCGAGAGTCTGCTCGAGATCCATCGGGCCTAAAGCCGGATGAATGTATTTGCGCTTCCACTCCGGGTCGCCGAGCGATTTCATCAATGCTACCCAGCGTGTGTGTAGGTTTTCCAGTAACGCAAGCGACGGTTCCACGGGAAGCTTCGCGTCGGCAAGATTCGCCCACAGCGACTCTTCGTAAGTCTTGATCGTCGGCTCGTTCTCTGTGAGCGCCAGCTTGAATCGCACGAATGCGTTCATGTGGCTGTCTGGGACATGATGCGCAACCTGCCGAACCGTCCAGCCTGCGGGACGATACGGCGTGTCGAGTTGAGCGTCGCCGAGAGCAGCCACGGCTTTCCGAAGGTGTGCCGGAGCAACGGCCACTTCCTCAATCAGTCGGGCGCGTTCTTCGGCGTTGAGCTTCTCGACTCGCTGAAATTTTCCGACTGGAAATCGCAGGTCCGCTTCCATGCGTGCAAATTCTCCTTCGAATTATTCGTTCTTCCTAGACATAATCTAACATCGTCCTATCGCGACGTGCATTGCCACAATTCGAAAAAGTACGAAGCCACTAAGCCGATTGTGTGAATTCGGTAATCCGGGGAAGGTCAACGTCGGGGCTTAACTTTGGTTCTCTTGAAATTCTTCGTGCCAAGCCATCTGAATGGCTTCGAGCTTGCCTTCGTTGGAAAGTTTGGGATCGCCCGTGAATCCCGGGAGCTGGGTAACCCACTTGTGCAGGTCGGTGAAACGCACGGTGAGAGGATCGACGCCGGGATGCGCTTCCGCCAGTTGAATGCCAATCTCTTCCGGATTGTCCCAATCGAACGTATTCGGCATCGCTGTTCCTTTCAATCAGAATGAGTGGGACTGTGCGACCAGCAGCTGCGATTAGTGCTCCGCTTCCTTTGCGTAATTCTTATTCCACTCGGGAATTTCGACGACGACGTCTTTCGTGCCGTCTGGCACGCACTGGCATCCGAGCCGCGACTTCGGCGTCACACCGGGAGCTTCGTCGAGCTGATCGAGTTCAGCGTCCGTCGTTTCGTTGCAGGACTCCAGCCCTTCGCGCACGATCACATGGCATGTCGAACACGCCACCACGCCGCCGCAGGCGTGATCCAGACCCATGTGAAACCCTTGCGAGATATCCAAAATGCTTCCGGGCAATCCGTCGTGCCCGTAAGGAATTTTTGCAGGATCGACCTCCACCGTCTTGCCTTCCTTGATGAAGGTCACCTTGTACTTTTTCTCGGCAGGCGTGTACTTCGCCTCTTCAATATAGGGATTCTTGCCGCCCATGCTTCGTACGCCTCCTTTGCAATCAAAACGGTTCGGTGCTCTTTGGCTCGTCGATCCGCCGCGTGCGCTTAATCTCCAACATCGTCGAGGCGCTTGCCTTCAAAAGCAGTCTGCAGCGCGCCATTCATCAAATTCTCGGCGAGATTATTTGTCGCAGCGTTCAGCTCATCGATTCGCGTGCGCATCAGCTTGTAGTCGGTGCCGGCAATTGCGGCGCGCAAGTTTCCGGCGGATTCGTCAATGGCGCGACGTTCGTCAGCGGTGATTGCCGCAGACGCGCTCGGATCGCGCAAAGCCTTCTCGGTCGCCACCAAAATGGACTCCGCCTCGGTGCGCGCTTCAATCACCTGGCGTTCCGCGAAGTCCTGCTCGGCGTACTCGATCGAATCCTCGAGCATCTTCTCGATGTCCACGTCCGAAATTCCGTAGCTGGGCTGAACTTCGATGACATGCTCCGTTTTCGTGCGCAAATCTTTCGCGGCTACTTGCAGGATGCCGTTCGCGTCGATCAGGAATTTCACTTCGATGCGAGCCAAGCCGGCGGGTCCGGGCGGCGTCTTCAGCTGAAACCGCGCCAGTGACCGGCAATCTTTCGCCAGCTCACGCTCACCCTGTAGCACGTGGACATCGATTGCCGTCTGATTATCGACGCCCGTAGTGAACAACTCTTCCGCGCTCGCAGGAATCGTCGAATTGCGCGGGATAATTTTCGCCACCACGCCGCCCATCGTTTCGATGCCGAGCGACAGCGGAGTCACATCGAGAAGCAGCATCGTCTTCACGCCGCTCTCGAGTATGTCGGCTTGCACGGCCGCACCGAGCGCCACCACCTGGTCCGGATCAAGTTCGGTGTGCGGCGTCCGCCCGAAATAATCGCCGACGGTCTTGCGCACCAGCGGAATCCGCGTGGAACCGCCTACCAGCACAACTTCTTCGATTTCGTTCGGCGTAAGCTTCGCATCGGCAAGTGCTAACTTCACCGGAGCCATGGTCCGGGCCACGATCGGAGCGATCAGCGCCTCAAAATCCGAGCGTGTGATCGTTCGCTCGTACGAACCCTTCGCACCAAGCGAATATTTCACTATCGCGGACGTTTGCGAGGAAAGTTCGTGCTTCGCGTGAATCAGAGCTTTGCGCAACTGCTGCACTTGCTCGCCCTGCGAATCCAGTTCGACGCCGAACTTCTCGCGGATCTCACCGCATGCCAGGTCCATCAACGCGTTATCGATATCATCTCCGCCGAGGTGCGTATCGCCGTTTGTCGCGAGCACCCGATAAATGTCGCCTTCCGTAGTGCTAATTAGCTTCAGCACCGAAATATCGAAAGTTCCACCCCCGAAATCGTAGACGGCCACATAGCCGCGCTTCTGCTTGTGCAGTCCGTACGCCAGCGCTGCCGCCGTCGGCTCATTCACGAGGCGCAGCACTTCGAGACCGGCGAGCCGACCCGCATCTTTCGTAGCCTGACGCTGAGCGTCGTTGAAATAGGCCGGAACGGTGATCACTGCACGATCGACCGTTTCTCCGAAATGCGCCTCAGCCCAGGATTTTAATTCGCGAAGGATGAAAGACGAAACTTCGGGTGGCGTGAACGACTTCTCGCCGAGCCTCACGTGAATCACGTTGCCGCCATCCGGGTCGATCCGGAATGGGAAACGCTTGAGTTCATCCTGCACGTCAGCGACTCCGCGGCCCATCAATCGCTTCACCGAGTAGATCGTACGGTCGGGATTCGTGGTAAGTCGCGCACGCGCTGAATCGCCGACTAAAATTTTAGCGTTCTCATCGACGCTCGCGATGGACGGACATTGCACCGAACCATTCGGCCCCGGAATACACTTCGGCTCGCCCGTTTGCACGTCCGTATAGGCGATCAGGCTGAACGTTGTTCCCAGATCGATTCCAACGACTCGTCCCATCCATTCCCCTTCAATTCGTTCGTGAAAAAATTACGCCGCCATCTCCGCGTTGACGCCCGCGACTAGATTGCGAACGTAGGCTCGGCGATTCAACAAGTCGCCCATCTTGGTGAGTAGTGCGGTTCGAGCTGCATCGTCTGTATTCGTGTCGAGCGCGGTATCCCATTTCTGCGCCGTTGCCGCCAGCTCCGCATCGACGCCTGCGAGCAATTCCTGAAACTTCTTCTGCGCCGCTTCAAGCCTTCCACGCAGTGCTGCTGTATCTCCACCGCTCGCGCGTGCAAAGCGGAGCTCGTCGAGCGATTCGTTCAACTCAAAGACTTCTTCGAGTAGCTCAGGGGGCGCCTGCTGCTTCGTCGTGCCTTCCTTGCGCACCTCGAGAAAATCCAGCAGGTATTCGATCCGTCCGACGGGCTCGCGCAGCGTCCGGAATGCATCGTTCAATTCCGAAGACCTCTCGAGAGACAAATTCCGCTCGAACTCGCTCGCGCGAACAAAATTATCGGGATGCAGCTTCCAGCTCAACATATGGAACTTGCCTTCCAGCATTCCCGGATCGATGGTCAACTTTCGCGGTAACTCAAAGAACGAAAAATAGTCCGCGCCCACGGTTAATGGCTGAATTTTTCCGCAAGTCGTGCAGAAGTGCGCGCCGTGCACCGACGCCTTGCAGTTCCAGCAAGCCGCAGCCGGAACTCCTTCCACTGTTTTTTGTTGCCGCTGAGTAATCGCCATCGCTTCTGCTACGCTTTTTCTTTCGTCGCGCTCAACAACGGATCAAAGGCTTCCTTGTACCGCGCCTCAAACTCTTTGAAGCGGTCAGGCCGCGTTTCGCCCTTCAGGTATCCTTCAAGCTGATCCAGAAATGCGTGCCAACCAGACGCTAGCCCCACCAGAAACTTCGGCCGCACTCCGATGTGCGAAAGCCTGATCCTCGCACCGGCCAGATCGCCGGCTATTCGCCACTCCACAATCGAATCGCCCCACGTATGCGCGAAGGCCTTCGGCGGTTCCCACTTGCAAATTACGCCTGAGAGCGGCTCATCCGGCGTAAAGTCCACAAAAATCGCGCCACCCACATGCGGATCGATTCGCGCCGGATACTTCATCCAATCCGAAACATGATTCGAATCGGTGATCGCTTCCCAAATTCGTTCAGGACACTGATCGAAGCGCCGGTCGAGGTCGATCCGGAAAATACTCTCAAACCGCGCCAGCGAGTCATCCTGCATGCGGTCCTCCCAAACACTCCGAGTGTGACGCCCCTCACTGCCCGGGGCTTTCTGCGAAGGCTGGGTTTGCAGAATTGCGTTTCGGTCCGCTGAGGCGATGCCCTGCCGGATTCAACCGTTAAGCCGTAAACGAACTTCCGCAACCGCAACTGCGCGTCGCTTGAGGATTCTGAAACACGAAGCCCTGCTTCATCAGGTCCTCGGTGTAATCCAGCGTCGTGTCGTGCAAATACAAGTAGCTCTTCGGGTCGACAAAAATCCGCGCCCCATTTTCCTCAAACACTTTGTCGCGGTTGCGCGCTTCCGTGTCCAGGCGCATCGCGTAGCTCAATCCCGAGCAACCGCCGCCCTGTACGCCCACGCGAAGGCCGCCCGATTGTTCGGGCACGCCTTCCTTCTTCAGGAGCTCCCGGATTTTTACCGCCGCTCGTTCCGATACGTGAATCATGGTCTGTTCTCGCCCTCAACCTGCGTTTCGCCGCCGAACTCACGAGCGCAGCCTTCGACGCCGCGCCGCGAAACGCAGGGCTACTGCATTTCAATTTTGCGGAGCTGAGCTTAGTGGGAAACGGCCGTGGTTTCGGTCTTCTCCGCAGGCTCGCCCTGCTTCTTCTTCCAGTCGCCCAAAGCCGCCTTGATGGCGTCTTCAGCGAGCACCGAGCAGTGAATCTTCACCGGCGGCAGCGCGAGCTCCCGCACGATGTCCGTATTCTTGATCGAAAGGGCTTCTTCCACCGTCTTGCCCTTCACCCATTCGGTGGCAAGCGACGAGCTTGCGATCGCCGAGCCGCAGCCGAACGTCTTGAACTTCGCCTCTTCGATCACGCGCGTTTGCGGGTTTACCTTCATTTGCAGCTTCATGACGTCGCCGCACTCCGGCGCGCCCACGAGGCCCGTTCCCACGTTCGGATCGGCCTTATCCAGCGAACCGACGTTGCGCGGGTTGTTGTAGTGCTCGATTACCTTATCGCTGTAAGCCATTAGTTCATTCTCCTGTTCAAAGTCACCGAACTATCCAAACCTTCGCCTTGAATCACTTCGTCCGAGAGCGTCACATGCGGAATCGCGGCCGAACGCCCTTTACAGATTTCTTCCAACGTCTTCACCACAATCTCTTGGTTCAATTCGAGCGATTCCAGAAAATCTCCCAACTCGCCGATTTCCCGAAAACGCCTGGAGTTGCAAGCGCTGCCATTTGCATTTGGAGCGAAGAACACATCGAACACCGTTGCTTTGCCGTTGCTCGTGCGATGTACGCCAATCGTGCCCTCGTAGGTCATCACTCCTCCTGCGTTCTGGCGTTTTATTCTCCGGCCACCTGCCATTTCATCTTGCTAACGTCCACTCCTTCTTTCGCCATTTCATACAGCGGTGAAAGTTCGCGCAACCGCGAAACGGTTTCCACCACACGGTCCGCCACGTAATCGACTTCCTCTTCCGTGTTGAACCGGCCCAGCCCGAAGCGGATCGACGTGTGCGCGAGATCTTCTCCGACGCCCAGCGCCTTCAACACGTAACTCGGTTCGAGCGTCGCCGAAGTGCAAGCCGACCCGCTGGATACCGCTATATCATTGATGCCCATCAGCAGCGATTCGCCTTCCACGTAAGCGAAGCTGATATTGATGTTGTGCGGCAGCCGGTGCGTCTCCGAGCCGTTGATGAACGTCTCGTCGAGCCGCGACATGATCGAATCTCTCAAGCGATCGCGAAGCTTGGATAGCCGCGCGGTTTCTTCCGCCATTTCCTGCTGGCACAATTCGCAGGCCTTTCCCAGTCCCACGATGCCCGGCACATTCAGCGTACCGGAGCGCATTCCGCGCTCGTGTCCGCCGCCGTCAATCTGCGAGGCCAGCTGAACGCGCGGATTCTTGCGGCGAACATACAGCGCGCCTACGCCCTTCGGCCCGTACAGCTTGTGGCCTGAGATCGACATCAGGTCGATTCCGTCCTTCTGCACATCGACCGGAATCTTTCCCACAGCCTGCACGCCGTCCACATGGAAGAAGACGCCTTTTTCCTTGGCGATCTTTCCGATCTCGGCGATCGGCTGAACCGTTCCGATCTCGTTGTTCGCGTACATGATCGAAATCAAGATCGTCTTCGGAGTGATGGCCTTCCGCAGCTCGTCGAGGTTGATGCGGCCGTCCTTCTCAACGGGCAGATACGTCACCTCGTACCCGAACTTCTCAAGGCTCTTGCAGGTGTCCAGCGTCGCCTTGTGCTCGGTCACCTCGGTGATGATGTGGTTGCCTTTCTCGCGGTACATCTGCGCCACGCCCTTGATCGCCAGGTTCGTCGATTCGGTGGCGCCGCTGGTGAACACGATCTCTTTCGGCGTCGCGTTGATGAGTTTGGCCACTTGCGCGCGCCCGATTTCCACGGCTTCTTCTGCCTTCCAGCCGTACTCGTGGTTGCGGCTCGCCGCGTTGCCGTAGATGTCCGTGAAATAAGGCTCCATTGCTTCGACCACGCGCGGATCTACCCGCGTCGTCGCATGATTATCAAAATAAATCGGCAGCTTGATCGCCATTCTCTTCTCCTCACCCGTTGCTATGATTTTCTGTCTACCTGAATTCTCTTGCGCTTCCAGCGGCAGAGGCGCTTCCCTCTCAAACTCGTAGTTCGACCATCTCTGAAGTGTGTGTCTCGTCCGTCATCTGCGAAATTGTCACTTTCGCCAGCACATCCAGGATGCTGTCGTTCACGCGGCGCAGTGGCTCGCGAATCGAGCAGGTCGTTGCCACGTCGCACGCCCCGCGCGACGTCATACAGGACGTGATAAACAGCGGGCCTTCGATGGCGCGAATCACGTCCAGCGCGCTGATCTCCGTCGCTGGCCTCGCCAGCGTGTAACCGCCTGACGAACCGTGCCGGGCTGCTACGATGCCGTCTTTCGCAAGCTTCTGCAGCACTTTTGCCATCAGCGGGGTGGACATCTTGTATAGGTCTGCGATGTCTGACGCGCTGCAAGAGCCGATGCCGCCGTGAATCGCGAGGTGCTTCAGCGCAATCAGCCCGTAGTCGGCTTTCTTGGTTAGCTTCATCATAAGAGCTGCATATGCGACCAGTTCAGTCGCATTCCAATTCTAATGTCGCATGCGGATCGAAGTCAAGAACCGTGATTCTGCCAACTCCAGCAGCGCCAACGGCTTAAAACACGACTAGTTTAGTCCGAGTGGTCAAATGGGACACAGCGAACGGTAGGTTTGACGCAGCGAACTGTCGCCTCTGGATTCAAACGGGAATTCGTGGTTTTGCTGACCGAAATACGGCACCGAGTGTTGCCGAGTAACCCAGCTCAACCCTTCGAAGGCTTCCACTTTTCGAGGAAATTGACCACGTCTTCGGGTCCAATCTTCGTCGAAGTTTTGAACTCACCCTGCTTCTGGCTGAAAACGAGCGAGCCATCCGGGTTCAACACGGCGAGAGCCGGAACGCCATCATTTACTGGTGTCTGGTACTTTGCTGCGAGATCGAGATTCTCATCGCCCGCGTCACCGATGTTGACGTGCACCAGGACGTAGTTGGCATTGAGCAACGGCGCGACGCTTTTCGAATGCATCGCGGCGTCCAGCACATGGCAGTCGATGCACCAGTTCCCGCCGAACATCAGGATTACTCGCTTGTGCTGCTTCGCCGCTTCGGCGAGAGCTTCGGCAATCTCCCCTCTCGCAGCTGCTGGCGCCGCGTACAGGTCGGTATTGAACTTGGCAGGCTCCGGCAAACGCCGCTGGGGCGCAGGGTGCGGGTCACTACGCTGCGACTGTGCGATCTTCCAGCCGTTCTGATTGACCCACGCTTGCGCGCTTGCGATAACGAGAGGTGTGCCGGCACCCTGTCCGAGCGAAAACTCGATGCGCAAGGTCAGCACAGTCATGCCTTGCATCGGATGCGAAATTTCAAGGATCTTCGGATTGAAGTTGTGCAGCCCCTGCGGCGCAAGGCTCGCCCAATACAGCGGCTCCGAAGTAGGGTCGATCGACTCCCCGAGTGGCGACCGCGATTGCGATGGTGGATTCGTAGTGTAAAGCGCTTCGAGTGCTTTCAAATCCCCTGTGCTGACTGCAGCCCTCCACTCTGCGAGCGGAGCAAATTGCGAAGTGGTGGACGATGCCGACGAAGGTTTCGCCGCCGAGGCGTGCTTCGTCGCAGAGGTTTGTCCGTTGGCAGCATTGCCCGCCGCGCAAATGATCGCTACGAGTGACGCAACTTTCAACAACTTCACAATTCCTCCCCGCTAAAAACCCGAAGACAAAATTGTACTCCAACCGGCCGGTCGCCCAGACACTTCGCCTTCCCTGCGCACCGTCGCGGTTCTGTGATTTTCGGGGTGAATGCTTTAGAATAAGCAAACCAATGCCAATCGAGTTCACCAGTTCCGTCACCGCGATCTATCCAGGCTCATTCGATCCAGTCACCAATGGCCATCTGGATTTGATTCAGCGGGGGGCTACGATATTCGATCAGCTGGTGGTGGCGGTCGCAGACAACGATGAAAAAGACCCGTTGTTCCCGGCCCGCGAGCGCGCGGACATGATTGAAGCCGTCACATTCAACTTGAAAAACGTCCAGGTCGACGTTTTCGACGGCCTGCTGGTTGACTACGCGCGCGCCAAGAACGCCCGCGTGATCCTCCGCGGCATTCGCGCCGTCTCGGACTACGAGTACGAGTTGCAGATGGCCATGATGAATCGGAAGCTCGAGCCAGACGTCGAGACGGTCTTTATGCTGCCTTCCGAACAGTACAGTCACTTGAGTTCGCGACTCATCAAAGAGCTGGCGCGATTGAAAGGCCAGATCAAGGATTTCGTGCCTCCCATTGTGTTGGAGCGGCTGAAAACAAAGTTTCACTAATCCAAGGAAGGATTCGCGGTTTCGCTCGAGCGAGACTCGTGAATGGCGGCTCACCAAACCGTCGGGTAAATCGAAATGGCTTCAGCGGAAAAACTCGTCGCACCGCAGCTCCGGATCGCGGACCGGCTTAACCGGATCAGCGTCTCGCCGACCATGGCTGTTCTGGCCGCCGCCGAGAAATTGAAAGCGGAAGGTATTGACGTTGCCGACTTCGGCCCCGGCGAGCCTGATTTCCCGACGCCAGAACACATCAAACGCGCGGCCATCAAGGCGCTGGACGAAAACCGCACCAAATACACGGCCGCAGCGGGCATCGCGCCTCTGCGCCAGGCGATCTGCGACTGGCACAAACGCGAGCTCGGCTCGTCCTACTCGCCTGCCGAATGCGTGGTGAACGTCGGCGGCAAGCACGCCATTTTTCAGACGATCTGCGCGCTCGTCAACGCCGGCGACGAAGTGGTGATCGGCGCTCCCTACTGGGTGAGCTATCCGGACATGGTGAAGTACGCAGGCGGGGTTCCCGTTTTCGCGGAATCGAAGGCCAGCGATGGTTTCATCCTGCGCGCGGACGTCCTCGATAAGAAAATCACTCCGAAAACCCGCATCGTGATCATCAATTCGCCCAGCAACCCAAGCGGCGCGGTGATTCCGCCTGACGAGTTCGAGCGCATCCTGGCCGTCTGCAAAAAGCACGGAGTGTTCCTGCTCTCGGACGAGTGCTACTCACACTTCACTTACGGCGACGCGAAACCGTACTCCATCGCGAGCGTCCCCGATTCAAAAGACAACTTGATCATCGCAGGGTCCTTCTCAAAGACCTTCGCGATGACCGGCTGGCGCCTCGGTTACATCCTCGGTCCAAAGCAACTAGTTGACGCGATCGCCAAATTGCAGAGTCAGTCCACCTCGAATCCGACATCGATCGTTCAGTACGCCGGCCTCGAAGCTATGCGCGGCCCGATGGATTCCGTTGCCGTGATGCTCGCCGAATACAACCGCCGCCGTGAACACATCGTCGCCGGTCTTCGAGCTATCCCAGGCGTCAACTGCAACATGCCGCAAGGCGCGTTTTATGTTTTCCCGAATGTTAGCGCGCACCTGCATGCTGCCATGCCGGACGATGGCGCTGTGGCGAAGGCGCTCCTTGAAAAGGAATATGTTGCCGTAACGCCGGGCGGCGCATTCGGCGCACCGGGTCATCTGCGTCTTTCCTACGCCACCTCGATGGATCGCATCGACGAAGGCCTGGAGCGCATCGCGCGCTTCTTCGGCAACCAGGCGTAATGAATCTGCGTCCCGCGCGGCTGGAGCCTATCTTTAGCCTCCGCCCGTGGGGAGCGCTTTCACTCGCGCCGTTCTTTCCCGAAAAAACGAAGCTCTCCGAGCCGCTCGGCGAGGCCTGGATGACAGGCAGCGATTGCATCTTCGCCAATGGCCCTCTCGCAGGGCAAAAGCTTGGCGACGTCTGGCCGAAATTATCACCAGAATGGATCGGCACCCGCGGCGATCATTCACCCGCGTTCCCGCTACTGGTGAAATTTATATTTGCGGAAGAGAAATTATCGGTGCAAGTACACCCGGACGACGCCTACGCTCAGAAGTATGAATCGGCTGCCGGTGGGCGTGGCAAAACGGAAATGTGGTACACGGTGAAAGCACAGCCCGGTGCAGAAGTTCTGGCCGGCCTAAAGCCGGGCGTCACGCGCGAGTCCTTTCAGGACGCCATCGCCGACGGAACCGCCGAGGACGCTCTGCTCCACGTGCCAATGAGCGGGGGCGACGCAATTTTCATTCCCGCCGGAACCATGCACACGATCGGAGCGGGTCTCGTTTTGTGCGAGATCCAGCAACTGTCCGACATCACCTATCGCGTCTACGATTACAATCGCCGCGACGCTCACGGCAAGCCTCGCGAATTGCACATCGATAAAGCCCTCGCCGTCACGAAATTTGGCGACACGTTTTCCGGCAAAATTCAGCCCGTTCGCATCGAATTGCCAGACGTCACCAAAACGTACTTCGCCGCCTGCCGTTACTTCGCCGCCGAAAAGTGGGAATTCGCAAAACCGCTGAAATCGTCCACGTCGCCGGAACACTTCGAGCTCCTCATCATTCTCGAAGGTACTGGCTCGATCGAGAGTCGCGGCGAGAGCCTCCCTTACGAACGCGCCCACGCTTGGCTCGTACCTGCCGCGCTCGGCGCTTTCGAGTTGAAGCCGTCAACGCCCACTTCCCTTCTGCGCACGTACGTTCCCCGCTCCGTGGCTGAGTTCAGCGAACAGCTCGCTGCCGCCGGAGTTCCTTCATCCGAAATTTTGCGCTTGGTGCATCCATGAAAAAACCACAACTGCCGCTCTGCGCCGTGTTTCTCGCCGGAGGCCGCGGCACACGCTTCTGGCCTCGCAGCCGCACGCGCACCCCCAAGCAACTTCTCAATATCGCTGGCCCGCAGACCATGCTCCGGGATTCGGTCTCCCGCCTCGAACCGCTTTTCGACGCTCGAAATTTCTGGGCCGTCACCAACGTCGAGCAGCTCGCCGGCGTCCGCCGCGAGATGCGCATCGCTTCGGCCAATCACGTTCTGGCCGAGCCAGTGGGCCGTAACACTGCCGCGGCAATCGGCCTCGCCGCCGTTCATCTGGCGCGCGAACATGGCGACGCCATCATGGCCGTGTTGTCCGCCGACAGTTACGTCGCCGAGGCGGCGAAATTCCGCCAACTCATCCGCGCGGCACTCGAGAACGCGCGCACGCCGGGCCATCTCGTCGTTATGGGAATTCCGCCATCAAGCCCGGAAACGGGCTACGGTTACATCGAACTTGGTCGCGTCACAGGACGCCCGCGGGGCGTGACCGCATATGCGGTAAAGCGGTTCACTGAAAAGCCCGCACTGCCTCTCGCGCGGCGCTACGTAGCCTCCGGGAAATATCTGTGGAACGCAGGAATGTTCTTCTGGCGCGTTTCCACTTTTCTCGAGAATCTCGAACGCTATATCCCTGCCACGCACGCGGCATTACTAGAACTCTCGAAGACGATCGGCACGCGAAAGTACGCGTCGGCACTCGCTTCGATCTATCCGAAGCTCGAAAACATTTCCGTCGACTACGCCATCATGGAGCCCGCCACGCGCGCGGCAAAAAATCACGTGTCCGTGATTCCGGCGAGCGTCGGCTGGAGCGACATTGGCTCATGGTCGGCCGTCTACGACCTGCTCACAAAAACGCACGGGTCCAATCTCGCGCACGCCGACTGCTTCACGCACGACGCCGAGGGCAACTATTTCCACTCGCACAAATTTGTCGCCGCGATCGGCGTGAACAACCTTGTACTGGTCGAGACCGACGACGCTATCCTGATCTGTCCCCGCGACCGGTCTCAGGACGTGGGGAAAATCGTCAAGTGGCTCGAGCAGGAGAAGCGCGCGCACCTTCTTTAGTTGCGTTCTTCGCCGTTGTTTCGCCGTGAAATCAACCGGCGCGTCGCGTTGTTCGGTCCGATTCAAGTTTTGTATCAGCCGCCTCAAATCGCTCCTTTATACTGATATTCAATGACCACCATTAAATTTGGGACTGACGGTTGGCGCGGCGTAATCGCGCAGGATTTCACTTTTGACAATGTACGCACGGTCTCTCACGCCATCGCGCGGTACGTAATCCGAGCGGAGAAACCCGGCGCCGGACTCGTTATCGGCTACGACACCCGCTTCGGTTCGGATCGTTTTGCGCGCGCAGCCGCTGAAACTGTTGCCGCCGCCGGAGTTCCGGTAGCGCTCGCCGATCATGCAGCCCCCACGCCGGCCGTATCGCTGCTCGTGAAGCAACGCGGCGCCGCGGGCGGAATTCAAATCAGCGCCAGCCACAATCCCTACCAGTGGAATGGCATCAAGTACAAAGCCAGCTATGGCAGCTCCGCTGGTCCGGCCATCGTCGCGCAAATCGAAAAGGAACTGGCCGTTGTGCTTCGCGACGGCGTGCCTGCGCTTCCGGCGCGGAACGATTCGATCGGATCGCTGGACATCCGCACGCCGTATTTGGACACGCTGGATGCCCTGGTCGATTGGGACCGCATTCGTGGCGCGAATTTCCGGTTCATCGTCGATCCGATGCACGGCGCAGGTAGCGGCTTGCTCAGCAAGCTCTTTCGCAAGCACGGTATCGAATGTCACGAAATTCGCGCGTCGCACGACCCGCTCTTCGGCGGCGCCAATCCCGAGCCGATCGACCCGCACGTGGAGCCGGCTCGCCGCGCTGTGCTGGAACGGAAATACGACGCTGCTTTCGTCCTCGATGGGGACGCCGATCGCATCGGAGCCATTGATCGCGACGGAGCATTCGTGAGCCCGCACCGGATTTTCTCCATCCTGCTTTGGCACCTTGCCGGGACGCGCAATCTTTCCGGCGAAGTGGTGAAGACTTTCTCCACGACGAAGCTGATCGACAAGATCGCCGCGAAATTTGGCCGCAAGCTCTGGGAAACGCCGATCGGCTTCAAATACGTTTGCGACCGAATGCTCGAAAGCGACATCCTGCTGGGCGGCGAGGAAAGCGGTGGCATCGGCACCAAGCTTTATTTGCCCGAGCGCGACGCCACCGTGAATGCCCTGCTCCTCGCCGAAGTGATGGCATGGCACCGCAAAAGCCTCGGCGAACTGGTCACGATGCTGCACAAGGAATTTGGTGAACACCATTACGGCCGCATCGACCTCACCGTGAAGGAAGCGCAAAAGGAAAAGGCCATCCGGTACTTTTCAGATCCCGCGCTCACCAATTTTGGAGAATGGCCCGTCACGTGGCGCGAAAACCTAGATGGCGTCAAAATTTACATAGGCGATGTCGGCTGGGGCATGGTCCGAACATCCGGCACCGAACCGATGCTCCGTCTGTATTCCGAAACCAATAATCCGGACACCACGCGCCGGGTACTCGCTGAAATCTCTCGGACGGTGCAGTCGCTTTAACTGACTCGCCGCCTTCTCGACAGGCATGAATCGTGAAACATTCAGAGCCCCGTTCGGGAGCAGTTGCTACCCACCAGTCACTCGCCACTAGACACTAGCCACTGCTTTTCCCGGCCAATCCTGCTCTTGCGCCTCCTCGCGCAAACTGCGTACCCTAGCAGCTCAATCACAATCGGCCCATCGCACGCGCGAAAAGGACCTAGAAGAATGAAACGCCGCCTCTACACTCTCGACGTTTTCACCACGAAACCGTTCGCTGGCAATCCTCTCGCAGTCGTCACCGATGGCGACGGCCTGCCAACGGCGAAAATGCAATCGATCGCTCGCGAAATGAATCTTTCGGAGACCGTATTCATCCAGCGCCCCACGAACAACCGCGCTCTGGCCCGCCTTCGCATTTTTACCACCACGCAAGAGCTGCCCCTGGCCGGCCATCCCGTGATCGGAACGTGGTTTCTTCTCGCCGAACTCGGCGTCGTCCCCGCATCCGAAGGCACGGTGCACATCCTCCAGCAAACCGGCGCCGGCATTCTTCCCGTTGAATTCACGTTTCACAACGGCCGCCCTGTGCGGGTGACAATGACGCAGAAACCCGCGCGCTTCTCCCGCGCTCGGTTTTCCCGAGCTGCACTGGCCGCTGCGCTAGGCCTGAAACCCAGCGATCTCGCACCGTCGCTTCCGCTCGAATTCACTTCCACTGGAATTTCGAATCTGATGGTCCCGCTCGCGCGACGCAGCGTGCTTCCGAAAATCCAGATGAACACTCGGGCCGTCGCCGGCTTGCTCTCCTCGCACGGAACGATGGCGTACTGTTTTGCGGCAGGCTCGCGCGGGAAGGCGTTCGCGCGCGGCATGCTTCCTTGGGGAACGTACGAAGATCCAGCCACGGGATCGGCTGCCGGATCGCTCGCCGCGTACCTGGTACACCACGGACAGCTCAAGCCCAACGAGATGCTGCACATTCTGCAGGGCATCGAAATGGGCCGCCCCAGCGACATTCACGTGGAAGTCGCAGCTGAAAAGGGTAAGCTCACGCCAAAAGTGAGTGGTTCTGCGGTGCGGATCTTCGAAGGTCACATCGACGCGTAAGATTTGTGTGCTTTAGGAAGACTGAGTTTCCGTAGCGTGGGTCGGTGCTGATCAGCTTTCGAGCTTTTTGTAGGCGGCGTCGAGAACGCCATTTAGGAAGGATGGGGATTCGGCGGAAGAGAATTTTTTGCCCAGCTCGAGGGCTTCATCGATGACGACTTTGACGGGGGCGGTGCCGAAGCGGAATTCGTAGATCGCTAGGCGCAATATGCTGCGGTCGACGCTCGCGATCCGGTCGAATTTCCAGTTGGCGGAGAGATCTTCGATCAGGGCGTCGCTGGCCTTGGCCTGGGATACAGCGCCTTCGAACAATTCATTGGCAAATTTGCGGGTGGGGTCCGAGGCCTTGGCCTGTTTCCAGAAATTCTGCTCCACGTCCTTCGGCTTGCGCTGGGTGATGTCCCATTCGAACAGCATTTGAATCGCGAACTCGCGTGACTTCCGGCGAAGTGTCATCTAGCGGCGCCGCGCGCGGCGTTCGATGCCGCGCCTGACTTCAACCGGTTTCGCGTCGCGGGCGCTTCCCGCGCTGGCTGAGGCCGATCGAGATCCTGCAGCGCTGCCAACGGCGGACGCCGTCTTCGCCAGCTTCTTCATCAACTGCCCCATTTCGATGGCGCCCAAGCCCGCTTCGTAGCCTTTATTGCCGGACTTGAGGCCGGCGCGGTTGATCGCCTGTTCGAGCGTGTCGCAGGTGAGCACGCAAAAAATGAGCGGCACTCCAGTATCGAGCTGCGCAAGCTGCACGCCGCGCGCAGTTTCCGATACGACTACGTCGTAATGCGAAGTCTCGCCGCGCAGCACACAGCCAATGCAGATGATCGAGTCGTAGCGCCCGGTCTGGGCCATTTTCTTCGCGGCGATCGGCAGCTCGAGCGCACCGGGCACGCGCGCGATTTCGATCTGCGATTCCGTGGCTCCCGCGCGCTCCATCGCATCCAGCGCGCCCGCCAGCAGCCGATCGGTGATGAAATTATTGAACTGGCTCACGACCACGCCGATGCGCAGGCCCCCCGCGCTTAGTTCGCCCTTGATATTCGCCGGTTTCAATTTCGAATCCATTCTTCAGCGCCCCTCGAATTTCGCCGGACGCTTCTCCAAAAACGCCCGCGTCCCTTCGCGCATGTCTTCCGTCGCGCAGCACAAGCCAAACAGCGTCGCCTCCAGGAATAAACCTTCTTCCTGCGGCATTTCCATACCGCGCTCGACGGCTTCCATCGCGTATTTCACCGCCAGCGGCGCGTTTGCGATTATTTTTTTCGCGATCGATTCCGCCGTGGGGAGCAAGTCGCTCAGCTCGACGACGCGATTGACCAGCCCGATGCGCAACGCTTCGTCGGCGGTGATCATCTCGCCGGTGAGAATCAGTTCGTGAGCGACGCCCTTGCCGCACAACCGGGGAAGCCGCTGCGAACCGCCGTATCCGGGCAAAATTCCCAGCTTCACTTCGGGCTGGCCCAGCTTCGCGTTCTTGCTCGCGATCCGGATCGTGCAAGCGAGGGCCAGCTCGCACCCGCCGCCGAGGGCGAATCCGTTCACCGCCGCGATGGACGGCTTCCCCATCGTCTCCAGCCGGTGAATCACCTCCTGCCCGAACAGCGAAAATTCCTTGCCGTTCACCGGAGTCTGCTTCGCCAGTTCGTTGATGTCCGCGCCCGCGATGAACGCCTTCTCGCCTGCGCCGGTTAAAATCAGCACGCGCACTGAATCGTCGCGCCGCACTTCGTTCAGGCAATCGCCCAGCTCTTCGATCGTCTGGCGGTTCAGGGCATTCAGCACGTTCGGCCGGTTGAACGTGATTCGCGCGATCGAATCTTTCACCTCATACAACAAATTCTCGTAAGCCATGAATCCCCATCAAATGTAAGTTTTTGCCGTACAGAATGGTAACACCGGACGCGCCTTCGCGCCGCTCCGCCAAACCCGCGCGCCCAAAGCCAGTGAATCGCCGCCTACGCCATAGATTCGACGATCACCGCGATACCCTGCCCGCCACCGATGCACGCACTTGCAACGCCGTATTTTCCGCCGCGTTGCTTCAAGGAGTTCAGCAGCGTGATCACCAACCGCGTCCCCGTGGCCGCCAACGGATGGCCCAGAGCGATCGCTCCGCCGTTTACGTTCGCTTTGTCGCGATTGATTCCGAGCACTTTTTCCACCGCCAAATATTGAGTGGCGAATGCCTCGTTTACCTCGATCAAGTCCATTTGATCGAGCTTCAGACCCGCGAGCGACAGTGCTTTTTGAATGGCCGGAACCGGGCCGATGCCCATAATCTGCGGCGGGACGCCCGCGGTGGCCCAGCTTACGATTCGGCCGAGCGGTTTCCAGCCGCGCTCTTTTGCAATCTTCGCGTGCGTTAGAACCACGGCCGCCGCACCATCCACAATGCCGCTCGCGTTTCCCGCCGTCACCAGTCCGTCTTTCCGGAACGCAGGTTTTAGCGACTCGAGGGCTTCCATGGTCGTCTCCGGCCGGCGGTGATCGTCTTCCGCGACCATCACGGATTTCTTTCCCTTTTTCACTTCCACCGGCACGATCTCTTCCTTGAAGAATCCGGCCTGAAACGCTTTCTCCGCGGCCTGCTGGCTGCGGAGCGAGTACTCGTCAGACGCCTTGCGCGTAATTCCCTGTTCCGCGGCCAGATTTTCGGCGGTCTCGCTCATGCTGAATCCGCAGTAGGTGTCGTAGAGGCCGGACATCAGCGAGTCTTCCAGTTTTCCTTCGCCGAGCTTGAATCCCGGTCCGCGCGCCGCGAATCACGTGGGGACACTGCGACATATTTTCCATGCCGCCCGCGAGCACGAGTTTCGCTTCGCCCAACAGGATTCGTTGCGCCGCCTGGGTGATCGATTCCATTCCGGAGCCGCACAGCCGGTTTACCGTGACGGCCGGCGTTTCGATCGGAAGGCCAGCCTTCAACCCCACGTGCCGGGCACCGTAAAGCGCGTCGGCGCTGGTCTGCATCACGTTGCCGAAAACGACGTGATCGAATTCTTCCGGATCGGTGCCGGCGCGGCGAATCGCTTCTTTGCTCGCCAGCGCGCCCAGTTCCAGCGCCGTGACGGATTCGAAGGCGCCCATGTAGCGAGCCATGGGCGTACGTGCTCCCTGCAAAATAACAGCGTCCGTAATAAACATGAGTCCTCTCGATTTAAGGTGTGGCAACTGCCAGGAGTGTGTTTCCGCCGCGCTGCCGCGCTTCTTCCAGGCCCGCTTCGGCGCGATTGATCCATTCCGTCACGCGGTCTTCGGTTTCGTCGCCGGGGCGCGAGGAAGCTTCCGCGACGATCGCGCTAATCGTCAGCTCGGGAGCGCCCCACGCCGGCCGCACTGTGGCCGCAAGCGACTCGCAATTTTTCGCCCAGCGCGCGTGCATTCTCGATCGACGTGTCCGGCAAAATGAACGCCAGCGACCAAGACGTATATTTTACCGCAACGTCGGTCTGCCGAATCGCCGACGCCAGAACTTTCGCGACCTGCTCGATGTGATGGTCGAGGGCCGCGTCGCCATGCTGCCGCAAAAGTTCTCCGCCGCGGTCCACGTGAATCACGATCAACGAAAGCGACGTGCCCTGCGCGCGCGCGCGATTCGATTCCATCAGCAAACAATCGATATATGCACCGCGGCTCAGCAGGCCGGTCTTCTCGTCCGTCACCGCCAGCGAACGCACCAGCGAACGCAGCCGCGTATGATTCACGGACAGCACCAACTGATCGCCGATCGCTTGCAGGAAGAAACTCTCGTTCGGCTTCCATTTCCGCGGCTTGGCGTCGCCAATCATCAGCGCGCCGGACTGCGCCTGCGTCTCTTTGTCCGTCAGCATCACGCCCAGCCCGGACTCCAATCCCAAATCCTTCAACTTCGGAACAACTCCGATCTGCAGATCGACTCCGCCCAATCCATCGGGCTGAATCTGCGAGATCAACGAAGTGATTCCCGCAATTTTCGCCGGCCCCAGGCCGGCATTACCCGGCGCCGTATATTCCGCGGTGATCTGCGCTCCTTCTCCCGGCGCTCCTACCACCACCAGGCATCGAGTCGCACGAAGATGCTTGCCGATTTCCGCCGCCGTCGTCGCCAGCACTTCGCGCGGCGACGGCTGCCGGTACATTAGCCGGTTGATTTCCGCGATTGCCGCCAGATCCCGATGAGTTTCTTCGGCGCTAGGGGTCGTGGCCGGCGCGCTACCGTAGTTCTCAAGCTGCTGCTGCGGGTTCGGTTTTCGCGGAGGCGCGGCGGCCGCTACCGCGACCGGCTCCGGCGCCGCCGGTTTCTTGCTTCCTTTCGGCCACCAGTTCGCGCGTTCATACAATGCCGCCAGACGCTCGTTGGTTTGCTCCGCTCCGGGAAACAGTTCCGCAATGCGCTCCAGCCGCTCCTTCGCTTTCGACTGCAGCGAATATTGCAGGAAGATTTCCACCTGGACTACCAGGTCTTCCAACGCCTGCTGCGCGCGCGTTTCTTCTGGCATCGCGACTTCCGCCGTCGATATCTCGCGCCCCGCGCCCGAAAATCCTTCGGTTCGCGTTGAAACTGTCGCCGCCTTCGCCGCGCGACCCATCACGCTCGCCAGAAATGCAGGATCGGCTTGCCCCTGCAGCCGTTCGATGCGCTCGTGATTGCGGTAATCGTAGGGGTCGATATCCACAAGGCGGTCGAGCGCCTCGCAAGCTTCTTTGACGCGCCCGGCCGGCAAGATACAGATCGAACAGGCGAACCAGCGCGTCGAAATACTTGGTCTCGCGGTTCATCTCGTCGTACAACTTCGCGATGGTCTCGGCAATCGGCACGGATGCCGGATGCTGCGCCGCGAGTTTGTCCACTTGAACCATCAACTCGCCGTCCTTGCGCTGCTTGCGCATGGCAGTCTTTCAGATACACAACCAGATTGGCTGCCTTTTCGTCTTCGCCCGCCTTTCACGTATGCGCTTACGAGCTCGAAGAGCTTGGCGTGGCTGTCCGGTTTTTGCTTGTAGTAGGCCTCAAAGATTTCGCGCGCTTGATCCAGCTTGCCGGTGCGCAGCAGCGCTTCGCCGTACAGCGCCAGGAACGCGTTTGTTTTTTCCGCCGACGCATGCGGTTCCAGCAAAGTAGCGGCGCCTTCCGCGTCGCCCTTCCGCAGCTTGGCCTCCGCGAAGAGCAGCGCCGTGCCTTTGTCCTGCGGAGCGAGCCTGTGGGCCCGGCCAAAATAATCCAGCGCTTCGTCGAGCGAGCCTGCTTGAATTAATTGTCCAGCGCGCAGGTAACTGCGCATCGCCATATCGGCGTGGCGAAGCCTTTCGGCGTTTTCCGCGAGCGTCACGTGGCGCTTGTAGTTTTCCGGATCGAGAACGGCCATGCTTTCGAAACAGGCCAGCGCTTCGATCTCGCGCTTCTGCGCGTGGAAAAGATCGGCGGCTGCCTGAAATTGCTCGATCGCTTCGGAGGCGCGGTTCTGTTTCTGAAGCAGCGTTGCGTACCGCATCAAGCGGTCTGGAGGCTGAGGATAAGGACGAAGAAATCGGACGAATACCGCCGACGCTTTCGCACCGTCGCCGGCCTCAACCAGCCGGTCGAATTGAGTGCCGTAATATTGCGCGGCGATGGCCGGTTCGCCGAGCCGCGTGTGGATATCGGCCAGCGCCATCAGCGCTTCCGGATGCGGCCGGCGACTCGCTCAGCACCAATTCGTAGTCGGACACCGCCTCCCGGAGTTTGTTTTTCTCTAGGTTGCGCCGCGCGCGGTCGAGAATTTTCGGAATGTCTTGCGCCATGGGAATCCAGCACTTCCGCGTGTCGGTCGGACTCACTGGGGTAGTCCGCAAGCAAGCTCAGCTTCCGCACGATTGCGAGCCTCACCCGAAGCTCACAAATCAACATCTCACTATACAACGCCGCAATAGCGCCCCTCAAAAGCCAAATCGGCCGCTTGGTGCTAAAAAGCGACGGGGATTGACGGTACGCGACGAACTGAGGCAGGTGGAACGAGCGGCTGCTTGGGATCACGTAAAGGAGCGCGTCTGACGAATCAGGCTCTGGGCGCTTCGAGTCTCGCTCGGCAGATGCTTAACCCTCTCTCGCATCGACTTCAACGAAAGCCCGCTTCGCACCAGCGCGAGAAACCCCAAAAACGCAAACGGCACGGTGAGCGCCAGGAATGCGAAAAACGAAAAGCCCGCCGCGGTGGTCTTCCATGTGTCGTCCGTGCCGAAGTACCACCAAAACACACCGCAGCCCAGCACACAGAAAAATTGGTACGAGCCCACGTTCGCCGGCGCGTTCGGCAGCGATACGCCCAAATTGATGATCAGCAACACGACCACCGCGGCCAGGAACGGCAAGTGCAGGCCGTAAGCCCGCATCATGGCCCACAATCCCATTACTTGCGAAAGCGGCATGAAGATCGACGCGAGCACGGCGAGGTAAAAGCTCGGCGCAGTTCCCATCGCGTGCAGCCCGAGCAAAGCACCCATGAGGCGTCCGGGTATCTTCGGCTGCTTCGCGCCATCCGGAGGTTTCGAGAGTTTCAGCTCCAGGTAGTAGATAATCGCCACGACGATGCTTAGAAGCACCAGTGCGACGATGGCAAGGATGTATGCAGTCTTCTCGAACTTTCGAGGCAGGTCGTGGACCATCAGAGAAACGATGGCCAGCGCCGCCGTCGCGATCACCAAATCGATCAGCCGCTCCACGCCCATCGATCCCAGAACTTTGCCTAGGCCGATGTCGTCCGAATCGGAGACCAGGTAGCTTCGCAGCAGTTCCCCCGGTCGCAGCGGGAATACAATGTTTGCGAACAGCCCCGCAAACACGGCGCGAATGGAGTGCGCCAGTTTGACGCGCCCAAACGGCGTCAAAAGCCACTTCCAGCGGATTCCCTGAATCACATAACTCATGACGTCGAAGCTGATCCCGACCAGCACCCATCGCCAATCCACGTTGGCGATTTGCCGCATCGCCTGCACCAGATGAAAATCGTGAAGCACCCAAACCAGGCACACCGCCGCGAGACCGTATCCGAGGATCAGCAAAATCCTCGTTCGCTTTGAAGTTACGATGTCGGTGTTGCCGTTCAATAGGATGTCACCGCCGCCGGTGCCCTTCTTTCGATTCACACACAATATGACCCGGACGTCTCCGAAGCCTCGTGTGCAACGCCTGAAGACCTACACGCCGCTGACGCGCCCACAGGATGCTGGACGGCGTTTCAAATCGGCTACAGCCTACGACAACCACCCTTCCCAGGCAATCCGTTATCTGGTGCACTTACCGGGAACGATACGCTAACCCGCGTGATTGCACCACAAAGCTTCGGCCGCGCATCCTTGAACTTGAAACTTACGCAATTCGTATCATTCAAGGAGCTGGCAATGAGCCGGCGGCAATCGGAATGCGGTTCGCGCACAAATGACTCGAAAATGGTATTTCCGTGTGGCAGGTGCGGCGTCGGCGTTGTTGCTGATGGCGTCGGCGCTTTCGGCGGGGTTCGGATACATGATCGGTCCCAGGTGTCCTACACCCGATGAACCTGAATCCGGAGCGGGTGGCTCAGACGGCAGCGATGCTCGCGCGGACGGGCGCGACGAAGGAAGACTTTGAAGTTACAGCGCCCGACGGAGTCGTTCTGCAAGGGTGGAAGGTGCGCGCGCGCCAACCGAATGGAAACTGGATTCTCGTGTTTCACGGAATCTCTGACAATCGTACCGGCAATCTGGGCCACGCGGAATTTTTGCTCCGCAACGGGTACAACGTTGTGATGATGGATTCGCGCGCGCATGGGCACAGCGGCGGCGCGATGGCCACGTACGGCTGGAAAGAACGCTACGACACGGTTGCCCTGACCAATGCGCTTTTCGCCACCGAGAGTGTCCATCGCCTTGGGGCGCTGGGCGTGTCGATGGGCGCGGCCATCGCGTTGCAGTCGGCAGCGGTCGAGCCACGCATCGCAGCCGTTGTCGCTGAAGACCCGTTCGCCAATCTTCGCGAAGTGAGTTACGACTATGGCGGCCTGGATCTCAGTCCCCTAATCGGCAAGACTTTGTTTCGTCCAGCGACAATCTTTGCGATGCGCAGGGTCACCGAGCTGGGAGGATTTTCACCCGACGACGTGTCGCCCGAAAAGGCGGTCGCAGCGCGAGGCTTCCCGGTGCTGCTGATCTGCGCGACGCGGGACCACCGCATACCTTGCCGCCACGCGGAACGAATCTACGACGCCGCGATTGGTCCAAAGGAATTGTGGGTGGTGAACGGCGCGGGACATGCGTCGGCTCTCGGCTTTGATCCCCGACAATACGAATCGCGCACGATCGCTTTCTTCGCGCGATATCTCGGCGGAAACTAATGCGCCATTTCCGGTTAGCGTTTCTGCGAGACAAGTCCTGCGACCGTATCCATCAGGTCGAATTTGGTGAGAACTTCCAACTTACCGCTTGGCATCTCGACGAATACGGCAGGACTGTCGTGGCTCAAGATCTGCGTCACCCGCTCCACCGGCGCGTTCGCGGGAACCTTCGGCAGCGGATTGCCCATCACTTCGCGGATTACGAGTTTGCGGAGATCTTTTCCCTGCAGGGCGAGATTCAAAATCTGATCTTCGAATACCGTGCCGATCGAATTCCCTTCTTCAAAAACGGGAAGCTGTGAAATGTCCTGCTGCTGCATGGTCTGGAGCGCGTGGAACACGGTCTGGTACGGTCCCGCCACGATCATATCGCGCGATTTTCCGTTCTGATGCTTGACGCGGATTACGTCCGCCGCGGTGAGGGCCACCTCGGCATCCGTGTAGCCGTGCTCGCGCATCCAGCCGTCGTTGTAGACTTTGCTCATGTAGCGCGAGCCGGAATCGGGGAGAAAGGCGACCACCATGTCGCCTTTTTTTGCATTTTTCGCGACTTTCAAGGCAGCCGAAAGGCAACCGCCGCCCGACCCGCCGGTGAAAATTCCTTCCTGCTTCGCCATGCGGCGCGCCCACACGAAACACTCTTCGTCGTTCACCTGCTCGATATCGTCGAGAATTTTCAAATTCATCGTGGTCGGGAAGAAGTCTTCGCCGATTCCTTCCACCACGTAGGTGGTCGCGGTTCCGACTTTACCCGTCTTCACAAAGTCGTAGTAAAGCGATCCGATCGGGTCGACGCCGATAATCTTGACGTTCGGATTTTTTTCTTTGAGATATTTTCCGACGCCGCTGATCGTGCCGCCGGTTCCCATACCGCAAACGAAGTGGGTGATCTTGCCTTCCGTATCGTTCCAGATTTCAGGGCCGGTCGATTTGTAGTGTGCCTCCGGATTGGCTGGATTTGCGTACTGATTCGGATAGCAGGAGTTCGGGATTTCGCGGGCCAGTTTTTGGGCCACCGAGTAGTAACTCCGGGGATCCTCGGGCTCCACCGCCGTCGGGCACACGATCACTTCCGCCCCAAACGCTTTCAGCAGGTCGATTTTTTCGCGTGATTGCTTATCGTTGATCGTGAACACCACTTTGTATCCGCGAACGCACGCGACCAGCGCAAGCCCCATCCCCGTATTGCCGGACGTCCCTTCGATAATCGTCCCGCCCGGCTTGAGCTTTCCGCTCCGCTCCGCCTCATCGATCATCGAAACGCCGATGCGGTCTTTCACCGAACCGCCGGGATTCATGTAATCGGCCTTCACCCACACTTCGGCGGGAAAATCCTTGGCCAGCTTGTTGACCCGGATCAGCGGCGTGTTGCCCATCGCTTCGAGGATGTTATTGCACTTCACGGCGGATTCGCTCCTTGGGAACTGAAGAGACAGAGTAGAGACTTCGCGAAAATCTGTCTAGGGGTGTCAGGCAGACCGGCGAAACAGAAGCAGATGCCATTGTGGAACATCTCGGCGGCTAGGACTAGCCATCCACGCGAAGTACGATTTTTCCTCGCGCGTGCGGCGCTCCGGCCAGCATTTCGTGGGCTCGTCGCGCTTCGGTTAGTGGCAGCACGGTGCCGACGTCGGTTTTGAGTTTTCCCGCGTCGAACATGGCCGCGACGCGATTCAACCTCTCCGTGGTTACCTCTACTAGAAAGAAGACGACTCGCGAGCCGTATTTGCGTTCGAGTTCGTCCGGCGCGGGCGAAACGACGGTCACCGCCACCCCATCCGGTTTCAGAACGTTCATCGATCGCTTGAGCGTTTCGCCTCCCACCATGTCGAGTACCGCATCGACGTTGTGCGCCACATCTTCGAAATTCTGTTTCGCATAATCGACCACCACATTCGCGCCCAGCCCGCGCACGAATTCAAGATCCCTGCCAGACGCCGTCGCGATCACCTCCAGCCCGGCCTGGAACACGAGCTGCACCGCGTATGCACCCACATTCCCCGCGGCACCATGAATCAAGACTGTTTGTCCGGCCTTTACGTGAGCGTATTCATGGATCATTTGCAGCGGCGTTACCGCCACTACCGGCACGGAGGCCGCCTGAATGAAATCGAGCGAGCGCGGCTTTGGCGCGATCATGTGCGCCGAGGCGATGGCGAACTCTGCGTAACCCCCAATAAAATTCCGATTCGTACACCCGTAGATAGCGTCGCCTGTTTTGAATTGCGTCACACCGGCGCCAACTGCCTCGACTGTGCCGGAGATGTCCGATCCGAGCGTGATCGGAAACCCAGCCGGCACTACGCTCTTATCTTCGCGGATCAAGGCGTCCCACGGACCGACGCCGGCCGCGGCGACCTGGACAAGCACCTCGCCCGTCTTGGGCTCGGGCTTCGGCAACTCTTCCATTTCGATCACGTCAGGTCCGCCGAAGCGGCGAACAACCACGGCTTTCATGACCAATCGCTCCCAACGGGAAATAAAACCTAAACGTAAAATGTTTCAGGAAGACGCAATCACCTCATTCCATATTCGGTAGGAAACGGTTCGCTCGAAGCCAATGCAGCAGCAGTGTGGACCATTCGCCGACAGATGGATCGTCCAAGTCCAAGCCAACGCCATGAGGCGCGGCTTGAAAAATATGCAACTCCGCAGGGACCTTTGCTTTTTGCAGAGCGAGATAGAACGCGACCGAGTTTTCCGGCGGCACGACCGTATCGGTGCTGCTGCTGAAAAGAAAGGTCGGCGGAGTTTGCGGTGTGACGTTGAATTCGTTCGAAAGCGCGCGGCGCATATCGGGCGATGCGTCCTTCCCCAGCAAATTTTCCCACGAGCCGCGGTGCGAGTAGCCGGCAATCAGAGAAATCACGGGATACGCGAGGATCGCGAAGTCCGGGCGCGAGCTTTCGCGATCGGTCCGGTCCGCCGCGTTTGGATCACCGGCATCGAAATGTGTCTCGGCTGTGGACGCCAAATGCCCACCCGCCGAAAATCCCATAATTCCAATTTTGGTTGGCGCCACGTTGAGTTCCGTGGCGCTTGATCGCACCCATCGAATCGCGCGCTGGGCATCGCCCAATTCGATGGGATGGTGATATTTCGGGCCGAGCCGGTATTTCACGACGAACGCCACGATGCCGCAGGCATTCAACCAATTCGCGACTTGACGTCCTTCATGGTTCATCGCCAGCCAGGTGTATCCACCGCCGGGAAATACGATCACCGCAGGCGCATCCCCGTGTTTCTCCGAAGGCTGGTAGACCGTAATTGTCGGCCGATCCTCGTCCGTCTCGCCCAAAGCACCGGGTGCTTTTCCGTTCCACAAAGGAAAAGTGTGCGGCTCAGCCGATGGATCCTGATGGTTTTCGGCTTGGGAATTCTGCGCGTCTGCTGCGGGCGTTACCGCGCTGAAGCAGAACAAAAGGACGATCAACGCTCCACAGCGGCATTGCGATTGCATAATCCTCCTTCTGAAGCTTTAGCGAGGATGCACGTCTATTAGAGCCAGCCCGGGGCGGAGGATTTCATTACTTCTTGAGCAGAGCTTTCACGCGGCCACCGAGGAGTTTCTGCGCTTTTTCTTCGGGCACGAACCGGCTTAGCATTCCGAGATCGGCGTCGATGGTCAGCTCGTCGTCTGTTACTTCAACGGTGCCTTTGATGGGCGTGCTGAGGAGGCCCATCCGCGCAGCCAGTTGGAAGGACAGCGTCGAGCCCTTCCACGATTTGTGTCTCAGCGTCACCTTCACCGGCAAGCCCTCGGCCTCTTTGAACGCGTCATCGAATCTGCGGTCAATCGCGTCCACAACTTCTTTCTTTGTCCGGTGATGCTCAATCGTCAGTTTCATGGCCTGTCCTTGTTCTCGCGCGATCCCAGTGTACTCGGGCTAGTGTTCGATGGCGATCAGTCCGCTGCGGTCCCTTCAGCCGGGTCGATGTCCTTGAAATCGTTTCGAACTTCTTCGATCTTCTGGCGGTAGGCTTTGCCGTCGCCGTACGGCAGAAAATGCGAGTAACGATCATGCGGATGATAGATCCGGTGCGCGTGCCGGATCGGGCACCAGTGCTGCTCGGTCCGCGCCGCTACCTCAACAACAAAGGCCAAAACTCCGTTGCCGTAGGAACAGTACGCGCAGTTGATCCGCTCGAGCAGATTCAAGTAGCAAAGTTTTCCACGATCGAAAACGACGTAGTCACCGCGCCGCGCCTTCGGAATCCCATAAATCGGAAAAGCTACGAACTGATACATCGTGATGAACAGGTCCAGCAGAACAAAAGGAATCACGCATCCATAGATAAATGGCGCGGTCAACCCCACGAAAAAGCGCGAATTGCGAACGTATTGCCACAGCGATGAGCGGTTGCGGTTCTGCTCCGCCATCGCTTCTTTGGAGAACCACACTTTCCGGTCGCGCAGCTCGTAGAGCGGAGATCGATACTCATCATCGCGCCCGGGCTCCGTCGCGATATGGACGAGCGGCTCGGATTGCTTCGCATTCTCTGCTGCCATGTTCACCCCAGAAAGTCGAATCGAACTCCACCGGTACGAAGCGTATATCACGAGGATGCAGGGCCGCGAAAGCCGTCGATGCTCGCGGACCGAGCGGCAAATTATCAGCGGATGTTATACTGGAGGTCTTTCACCTCACCAAAGCACAAGACCGTACGACTTTTCGGTGTCACGTAGCGCGCGCAGAGGATAGGAATGCGGATCGACGACTTCAAAGACCGGCTGGCTACGACGATTCTGGTGGGCGACGGCGCGATGGGCTCGCTGCTTTACGAATCGGTCGGCCCTCAGCGCTGCGTGGACGAGCTGAACGCGTCCCACGCCGAGGCCGTCTTTCGCGCCCACCAGCTTTACATCGATGCCGGAGCGCAAATCATCGAGACCAACACGTTTGGCGCGAATCGGCACAAGCTCGCGGCTCTGGGCATGGCCGATCGCGTCGCGGAGCTAAATCATCGCGGCGTGAAAGTCGCGCGCGAAGCTCGCGAAGCCGCCAAACATGAAGTGCTGATTGCAGGCTCGATTGGCCCGCTCGGGATCGTTCAGCAGGTCCGCGAATTGCCGGCCGAGCAAATCAAATCGCTCTTCAAGGAACAGGCTGGCGCGCTGGAAGAACGCGGCGTCGATCTCTTCATTCTCGAAACATTCAGCAACCTGGACGAACTGGAAGCCGCAATCGACGCGATTCGCTCGTTTTCGCTGCTCCCGATCGTGGCGCAGCTCACCTACTCGGACGAAGGCAGCACCTTCGGCGGAATGCAGCCACAGGATGCGTGGGAACGTCTGAAGTCCAAGAACATCCAGGCCATCGGCGCCAACTGCACCGTCGGCCCGCAGTCGCTGCTGCCGATCATCCGCGATCTTGCCTCGCACGCTTCGCTGCCGCTTTCGGCGATGCCGAATGCCGGATTTCCGAAACGCATCGGCGACCGGACCGTGTATCCAAAGTCCTCGCCGGAATATTTCGCGCAATTCGCGCAGGAAGCCGCGGAAATCGGCGCGCGCGTGATCGGCGGTTGCTGCGGCACCACTCCCGAGCACATTCACGCGATTTCCGAGTCTGTAAAGAAGTTTCTGGCCGATCGCGCTGCGGGCACGAAGGCTGCGGCACACGGCGCCGTGGAGGTTGCCGAGCCTGCAGAACGGTTCCGCCGCATCGCTGCGCGCGAACCGGAAAGCAAACTCTGGAAAAACATTCAGGCGGGAAAGTTTGTTACTTCAGTCGAAGTCGATCCGCCGAAAGGCGTGTCGATCGAACGCATCGTCGATCAGTGTGGGAAAGTGATGGCCAGCGGCCGCGTCGATGCCATCGACATCAACAGCGGCACTCTAGCGCGTGTTGGGATGGATGCGATGGTCCTTGCCGGAGCCCTTGAAGCGCACGGTTTTGAGACCGTGCCGCACGTCACCACCCGCGACGCGAACATCATCGGCCTGCAGGCCATGCTGCTCGGCGCCTGGGCCGTCGGCGGGGTGCGAAATGTTCTCGCGATTACGGGCGATCCGCCGTCGCTGGGTGATCATCCGGAAACCAGCGGCGTCTATGAAGTCGATTCGATTGGGCTCGTGAAGGTCTTGTCGCGATTGAATCAGGGTACGGATTGGGCGGGAAAAAGCCTGGGTGGCGCTACGAACTTCACCATCGGCGTGGCAGTGAATCCGGTGGCCGAAGACGTTGACGAGGAGCTTCGCCGCTTCGAAGCGAAAGTCGCAGCTGGCGCACACTTCGCCATGACGCAGCCAATTTTCGATCCCGAGCATTGGGCGGCGTTTCTGAAAAGACTCGGCGGCAAATCGCCGATCCCGGTGATCGTCGGCTTATGGCCGCTCACGAGCTACAAGCAGGCGTTGCGGCTGAACAACGAAGTTCCCGGCATCGTGATTCCCGAGGCTACCTTGCGCGAAATGGAGAAGGCGGGAGACGCGGCGCGCACGCGGGGTTTCGTACTGGCTCGGCGCATGCTGCAGTGGGCGCACGACGCACGCAGAGAAAGCATTGCCGGCGCGTATTTGATTGCTCCGTTTAAACGCTACGAAGAAATTCTCGAACTCTTCGCCTGAGGTCCTGAGATCCTGCGCCGCTCAGAAAAGCCAGAATCGCTTTTTCTTCTTGATCGCCGTCGCGCCCGGACTTAGGCCAACGTCATCATCCAGCTCCGGCACCCATGGCAGCGGCTTTCCATCGAACGCAGCCAGCGGGTTATCGATCATCGTGGCTCGCGCAGTCTCTTCGCCATAATTCTTCGCCACCAGGTCGTACGTCTCCTTCAGTCGCAGCGGGCGGCTGGTCACGTTGTGCGCGTCGCTGGCGATGAAATGCACCGCGCGCATCTTCAGAAGTTCGTTCGCGACTTCCTGCGCGCCTTTTCCGAATTTTCCCAGGAGCGACTGCGCCGTGATTTGCGCGTAGCAACCCTGTCGCAGCCATCGGTAGAGCCGCTCCGGCTTCGTCCGCAGCAGTGGATTCCGTTCTGGATGCGTTATGATCGGCCTTAGCCCGTTCAAATGGAGGCCGTGCAGCGTTTGGTCCATCGACGGCGGAATGGAAAAATCCGCAAATTCGACCAGCAGATAATTCTTGTGATTGATGGTGTATCGCGTCGGCCGCACCGCCGCGTCCTGCAGATTTTCGTAACTCAGGTGGAAATCGCAGCCGGTTCCAACGACGAGCCGGTCTCCCAGGAGTTCTTGTAAGGCGTCCCTCCGCTCCTTAATCAATTCCGGAACGAATGGGTGATTCGGGTGTGCGTGCGGCGTCGCCACGACGTGCGTTACACCATCCGCGATGGCCATCTCTGCCATCTCGAAGGACATTTCTGCAGCGTCGGGCCCGTCGTCCAGGCCCGGAAGGATGTGGCAGTGAATGTCGATCATGTAAATCGAGAATAGCGCAGCGTTAAGCGCTCACCAAGCACCCTGACGAGTGAGCTTTTTGTAATCCGCAATTGGCTCGCGGTTTGCATAGGTCCTCAGCGGAACGCGGAAAGCGTTCCAGATGCGGAGGAACGCGAACCGAATCGGTCCAATCGCGTTTCAATCCGGGAACAGGGGACATATGCCGCTGCAATCGATCAAAGGCTCTTCCAAGCCTTTTCGAGCACCAAAAAAACGCGCCCTGATCACCGGCATCACTGGGCAGGATGGCTCGTATCTCGCCGAGCTGCTCCTGCAGAAGGGCTACGAAGTCCACGGCATCAAGCGGCGATCGAGCAGCTTCAATACCTCGCGAATCGATCACCTGCTAACGGACTGGCATGACGCTACGACTCCGCTGCTGTTGCACTTTGCCGATCTTTCGGATGCCACAAGCCTCAGCCGGCTTCTCTACCGCATCGCTCCTGACGAGATCTATCACCTGGGAGCGCAGAGCCACGTGCGCGTGAGCTTCGACATTCCCGAATACACCGGAGACGTTACAGCGCTGGGCACCACGCGCCTGCTCGAAGCGATCCGCGAGACAGGCGTCCCGGCGAAATTTTACAACGCCGCGAGCAGCGAAATGTTTGGGCAGGCGGAAGAGCGGCCGCAAAGCGAGCTCACGCCCTTGCGTCCGCGAAGTCCTTACGGCTGCGCCAAGCTGTACAGCTATTGGATGACGGTGAACGCGCGCGTCGGCCAGGGCCTGTTCGCCGTGAACGGCATCCTGTTCAATCACGAATCGCCGCGGCGCGGAGAAATCTTCGTCAGCCGAAAAGTCACTCGCGCGGTCGCCCGGATCCTTCATGGGCTGCAGGAGAAGCTCTATCTCGGCAACCTCGACGCCGAACGCGACTGGGGCTATGCGCCCGAATATGTTGAAGGCATCTGGATGATGATGCAACAGGACGTGCCCGAGGATTTCGTTCTCGCCACGGGTGAAACGCACACCGTGCGTGAATTCGTGGAACGCGCTTTCGCCGAAGTCGGCCTGGACTGGCGCCGCCACGTTGAGGTCGATCCGCAGTATTACCGCCCGACCGAAATCGATCACCTGGAAGGTGACGCTTCGAAAGCGCGCCGCAAGCTTGGCTGGGTGCCGCGAACCCGCTTCCGGGCCTTGGTGAAAACGATGGTCGAAGCCGACGTTCAACTTCTGGAAGACACGCTCAGTGGGCAGGTCGAGCGGCGCATGTCCGCGCGGAGCGGGAGCCGGGAATGACAGGCATCGAATTCGCATCCGCGCATCGTCGTCAGACCTTTGGGGGCAAGCGCATCGTCGTCACCGGCGGCGCAGGATTTCTTGGCCGCTACGTGGTTGACAAGCTCAAAGAGCGCGGCTGCCGGGAAATCGCAATTCCCCGCCGCTCTTCGTGCGATCTTGCGCGGTGGGACGATATCGAGCGGCTTTTCGAACATGCGCGCCCGCACCTACTGCTGCACCTCGCCGCTACCGTCGATAATCCTGCGGGGCATCGTAACGTTGCCAGCAGTTACTACAACAACGTGCTGATGACCACGCAGCTGATGGAAGCCGCCAGCCGACACGGTGTGGAGAAAATGATCTGCATCGGCAGCGCCAGTTCCTATCCTCCCAACGCTCCCTTCCCCCTCTCCGAACAGGACCTTTTCAAAGGCCTCCCGGACGCGTCGCGCGAAGCGCACGGCATCGCCAAGCGCCTCGCATGGATTCAAGCTCGCGCTTACCGCCAGCAATACGGATTTCACTGCGTGTTTCTGATTCCCACAAATTTCTATGGCCCGGGCGACAACTTCGATCCCAAATCCAGCTACGTGATTCCCTCGCTGATCCGGAAATTCATCGAGGCGAACGAATCGGGCTCCGATGAAGTTGTCATCGGCGGGAGCGGATGCGCCACGCGCGATTTCCTCTACGTGGACGATTGCGCGGAAGCCATCATTCTAGCGCTCGAGCGCTACTCCGGCGCGGATGCCGTGAATCTGGGAAGCGGAATCGAAGTCGGCATCCACGAGCTGGCTCGCAAAATCGCTCGCGCCACAAATTACTCCGGCCGAATCCTGTGGGACCCGTCGTATCCCGACGGCCCCACGCGGCGTGTGCTCGACGTTTCCCGCGCCCTGAAAGAATTCGGGTTCAAAGCCACGCAAAACCTCACTGACGGCCTCGCTGAAACCGTCGATTGGTATCGCTCCGTTCGCGCGAGTGCCGATCGAAAAACCACCGAAAAAAAAGTCTTCGCAACCAGCATTTAAGGGAATCCATTTCATTCAAAAGGAGCGCGGATGGCCCAAGCCACAGAGTCGAGCGCTGCCGAAGCCTCTCCATCACCGCCGCACTTCTCGGGCGAAGCTGTCGCTCGTCGCTCCTGCCGCTCCTGTGGCGGCCACAACCTTGAGCCAGTCCTCGATCTCGGAAACCTTTATGTCTCGGGCTTTGCGGACTCGCCCGACCCCTCCGCATGGCAAAAAGTTCCGCTTGAGCTTTTGCTCTGCGAAGGCTGTGGTCTGGTTCAGCTTCGCCACACGACGCCGCCCGAGTGGATGTACGGCCGCTACTGGTACAAATCGGGCGTCAGCACCACGATGCGCGCCGCACTTGCCGACATCACTGCAAACTCGCAAAAGTTTGCTCCGCTCCGGAAAGGTGATGCGGTCCTCGATATCGGCTGCAACGACGGCACGCTTCTCGCAACATATCCCGCCACTGGAGTTCGCCGCGTCGGCTTCGAACCAGCTTCCAACCTCGCACGCGAAGCCGAAACGAAAGCCGATCGGGTGGTCAACGAATTCTTCACCGCACGGCCGGTTGCCGGCGAAAAATTCCGCATCATCACCTCGATCGCCATGTTCTACGACCTGGAAGACCCGAACGCCTTCTGTTCGAGTGCCAAAAGCCTACTGGCTGAAGACGGCGTGTGGATTATCGAGATGCATTACCTCGCGGACATCGTCGAGCAAAACGCATTCGACGCCATCTGCCACGAGCACCTCGAGTATTACTCGCTGGCCTCGCTTGAAAAACTACTTGACCGTTGGGGGCTGCGCGTAGCGGACGTGGAAACCAATTCCGTAAATGGCGGAAGCCTTCGCGCGTACGTGGTTCATCGCGATTCGCCCGAGACGTCCGTGCCGGCGCGCCAGATTCGAGTAGCCGCGCTGCGCCGCAAAGAAGCAGGGGCACACCTCGATCGCACGAAGACCTACAAGGACCTCGACGCTCGCATCCGGCAAATCGGTTCGCGCCTGAACCGGTGGCTCACCCACGAACGCGCAAACGGAAAAACAATCTCGGCCTACGGCGCGTCCACAAAAGGCAACACACTGCTGCAAGTCTTCGGTCTCGACCGGGCGATGATCGCGAGCGCGGCAGAGCGCAATCCGGAAAAGTGGGGCAAGTACACGGTCGGATCGTGGATACCGATTGTCTCCGAGGCTGAAGCGAGGCAAACTTCGCAGGTATTTCTGATTTTGCCGTGGCATTTTCTGCCGGAAATTCGCGAACGCGAGCTTTCGTTCATCGCGAACGGCGGCACGCTCGCAGTGCCACTGCCGAATCCCGCGTGGTTTGATGACGAAAGCCGAAATGCAATCGAGTAAATCGTAGACCCCGCCGCGGCTTCCCGCGCCACCTGAACGGCTTGCGCTTCTCGCACTGCCTCCGCCAGTGCGTGTTTTCCGCATTCGGAAACTTGGTACAATATAGAGTCGTTCGTTTGTCTTCGTTGCAGCTTGAGCGGTCGCAAGTCCCCCGCAATTTCCGCGACGCCATTCAGCATGTATTTTCGGAGGAATTAGATGGGTGTGGAACGGAAGCCGGAGTTCTTCGCAAGCACAGGGATCAAGGTCGGGATTATTGGCTGCGGCTATGTGGGCCTCCCGCTCGGCTTGCGTTTTGCGGACGAAGGCCAGTTCGTCACCGGCTTCGATCTTGATGCAGCGAAAGTGAAGAAGCTCAACGCCGGCGAGTCCTACATCCAGCACATTTCCGCCGACAAAATTAAGCACCACGTGGACGCCAAGCGCTTCTCGGCCACCACCGACTTCGCGAAGCTGAAAGATATGGACGCCGTGCTGATCTGCGTGCCCACGCCGCTCGACGAGCGCCGCGAGCCCGACCTGAGCTACGTGGAGGATACGGCCAAGGCCATCGCGCCCAACCTACAGCGCGACCAACTGATCGTCCTTGAAAGCACTACGTACCCCGGCACCACGGAAGATCTCGTCCTCCCGATCCTCGAAGCCAACGGCATGCGTTGCCCAATCGCGCGCACCGAGGGCCCGGAGGGAACCAAGACCGACTTTTACCTTGCGTTCTCGCCCGAGCGCGAAGATCCCGGCAACAAGAACTTCGGCCTCGCGCAGATTCCGAAAGTCGTCGGCGGCATAAATCCGCCCAGCGGCAAAGCGGCCGTGAATCTTTACACGAAGATCGTCGCGAAGGTGGTGCCGGTCAGCTCCACGCGCGCCGCCGAAATGGCCAAGCTGCTTGAAAATATTTTCCGCTGCGTGAACATCGCGCTGGTGAACGAGCTGAAGCAGCTTTCGCTGCGCATGGATATCGACATCTGGGAAGTGATCGACAGTGCCGCCACCAAGCCGTTCGGCTTCATGCCGTTTTATCCCGGCCCCGGCCTCGGCGGGCACTGCATCCCGGTTGATCCCTATTACCTTTCGTGGAAAGCGCGCGAATACGATTTCGCCACGCGATTCATCGAGCTGGCGGGCGAGATCAATACGGCGATGCCCTATCACGTGGTCGATGCGCTGGTCGCGGCGATGAACGAACACCAGAAGAGCGTGAAGGGCTCGAAGATCCTGTTGCTCGGCGTTGCTTACAAGAAGGACGTGGACGACCTTCGTGAGTCGCCTTCCTTGAAGCTCCTCGAACTGCTGACGCAGCGCGGCGCGAAGCTGGATTACAACGATCCGTACTTCCCTGCGCTGTTCAAAATGCGCCACTACGATTTTTCGAATATGAAGTCCGTGGCGCTGACGCCGGAGAATCTGGCGAGCTACGACTGCGTGCTGATCGCCACCGACCACACCAGCTACGATTACGATTCGATCGTGAAGAACTCCAAACTGGTGGTGGATACGCGAAACGCAACGCGGCGAGTGAAAGACGGCAAAGAAAAAGTCGTTCACTGCTGAGCGACCGCTCCTGCGGCATTGGCGGCTGAGGCGTTGGTGCCGGCCGCTTGGCATTTTCCCATCAGAAATCCTCGGGGTCCGCACCTGTCCGTTCGTACAGTGGGCAAGTTTCGCCTGCCCTCTTCGCCTTTTCGAAACTGGTAAGAAAGTCCCATTGTCCTGGGCGGGTGGTACTTTTACGCTGGAATGGTTATGTCGACCACGATTCCCGATACCAAGCAGTACTCCGTCGAGCAACTGAAGCTGGACACGGGCCGGCGCCGCAGCATGCGCGTGCTGCTGAGCGTGCCCATCGCCGTAAGCGGAAAAACAGGCGCGAATAAGGACTTTTCCGAAGAGACTCGCACGCTGGTGGTGAATGCCCACGGCGCTTTGATTTCGCTGGCTCAAAGACAGGTGGCCGGCAACAAAATCGTCATCTCGAACAAGGCCACGCAGCAATCGGTGCTTTGCCGCATTGTGTACGTTGGCGCGGTGCAGGCCGGTAAGGCTCAGATGGGCGTGGAGTTCGAAAAGCCGTCGCCGAAATTCTGGCAGATCGATTTTCCGCCCGAAGACTGGCTGGTTCCAGAGAATTAAATTCCCCGCCGGCGCCAGGCTCATTTCGCCGACTTCGGCTGAAGGTCGGCGCGGATTTTGCCGTACGGCATTGTCGCGTCAAGAAGCAGCGGCGTGCGCGGTGTGTCATTCCCCAGCCAGATGGAAAGTTCCGTTTTCTGGACCTGCACCCCGCGCTGGAACAGGTGCGCGTCGATTCGCATCGCGTGAAAATTCCCGGCGTCGACCGCAATGACTTCGTCCGGCACTTCAAGTTGCGCGCGCACCTCGAATACGTCGTTGCCGTCGTACATTGGCGCGCGGTAATCGGTGGCGCGCTTCCAATCTCTTGCCCGCATTTCATACAGAACGCCTAACGGATCGCGCGTACCGGGTGGAACAATTACGTGAGGCCCGGGTGAAATCCGTGCCATTCCGTTTGAGGTGAGCCGGCGGATGCGTTCTTCTTTCGCGCCCAACTCATCGAGATGAAATTCGTATTGGCGTGAGTCGAAGTTCTTCGCGTCGGAGTAGGAATCGAAAACGTCGTCCACCGGAAATAGCGTCCGTAATGGCACCACGGAATGAAGTGAGGCGCGGAAGTGCATCGCCAGTTGACCGTAAAGGTCACGGCGTTCCACGAAGTCCAGCTGCACGTCCGCGGCGTGCGCGAAGGCGGCCCAGCCGAGTTTGTAGTGAAAGGATTCGCCGGGCTGAAAAGGCCGGGGAACGCTGTCCGTCGCAGCAGCGGCAATTACGAATACGAGGGTGAACGCGATGGCAATCAGCCGGGCAGCTGCACGCCGCTGAAGTGTGGCTTCGAGTTCGCGGGTCGCGTCCACGGATTGCAGTTCGGCCCTATAATGATGAATCATTCGAGGGCGCCTCGTCTTCGGCGCGATATACACTTCCCCGTTCGAGAAAGATTGGAGGCAGTTTTTAGAATGCGCTATTTGGTGACGGGCGGTGCGGGATTTATCGGCTCGAACCTGGTCGACGAGCTGGTCCGTCGGGGCCAAACCGTGGTCGTATTCGACGACCTTTCCTCGGGCAAAGAAGAAAACCTCGCGCAGGTGCGCTCCAAGATGGAATTGCGCGTCGGCAACATCGCCGATCTCGCCGGAATCAACGCGGCGTGCAAGGGCGTCAACTATGTGATTCATCTTGCCGCTCGCACTTCGGTCCCTCGCTCGGTGGCGAATCCGCTGGAAACCAACCAGGTAAACGTCGATGGCACGCTGAACGTGCTGATCGCGGCGCGCGACGCCGGAGTGAAGCGCGTGGTGTTTGCGGCGTCGTCGGCGGCGTACGGCGAGACGCCCACGCTTCCGAAAGTGGAAACCATGCCGGCCGATCCGATTTCTCCATATGGCGTGTCGAAGGTCGTTGGCGAAATGTATGCGCGGGTTTTTACTCGAACGTACGGACTGGAAACGGCGTGCATCCGGTATTTCAACGTGTTCGGGCCGCGCCAGGATCCCACGTCGCAATATTCGGGTGTGATGTCGCGATTCATGCTGGCGGTGCTCGAGGGGCAAGCGCCGGTGGTGTATGGCGACGGCGAGCAGTCGCGCGATTTCACGTACGTGGATAACGTTGTGGACCAGACGCTGCGCGCGTGCGAAGCGGATGGCGCGTCCGGGCTTGTGTTCAATGGCGGGACGGGGCGTCGATCGACGCTGAATGAGGTGCTGCGGCTGCTCGAGAAGTTGAGCGGAAAGAAGATCGAAGCGAAGTATGAGCCTCCGCGCAACGGCGACATCAGGGATTCGTTGGCGGATATTACGCTCGCACGAAAGTTGCTCGGATATTCGCCGAGTGTGGATTTCGAAGAAGGCTTGAAGCGGACATGGGAGTGGTACAAGGCCGCGTATGCCGGTGCGGCGGCTAAGCGCCTGTAAAGAACCCGTCCTGCGTTTCGCATTTTGGGTTTAGAGCGCTAAGTTCAGGCGCGCAAGATGGGCGGGAAGATCGGCGAGCGTGTCGAGCATCAAGTCGGGCGGGTGGGCTTTCATGCTTTCAAAGCCGAGGCCGTAGGACACGCCGCACGAGTAGAGGCCCGAATTTCGCGCGGTAAGCACGTCCACGTCGGAATCCCCCACCATCATTCCTTCCGCAGGCTGAGCTGAAAAATTCCTGAGCAAGAGTTCCACGCCCATCGGGTCGGGCTTCTTTTTCTCAAAACTATTTCCGCCAAACACAAATTGAAAGTGATTGGCGATGCCGAGCCCGTCAAGGATGGCCTGACTGAAGCGCACCGGCTTGTTCGTCAGTACGGCCATTTTGTATGTAGAGAGCGCGTCGAGCGCGTCGCGAACGCCCGGATACGTGACGGTGTGATCGAGCATGTGCTTGCGATAGTAGCTCAGGAAAAATTCGTGGCCTTCTTCGGCTTGCTGGTCAGTTACGGCAGGACCGAGCGAGCTACGGATCAGCGCCGCGGCTCCACGGCCAATGTAGCTGCAGACCACGTCATGTGGAAGCTCGGCGTGGCCCATGTGCTCGAGGGTCGCGTTCACCGAGAGGACCAAGTCCTCTTTTGAGTCGATCAGCGTGCCGTCCAGGTCGAAGATCAATACGCGGACGCCCGAGAAGCGGCCGTTGCGATCGTGGTTGTGAGTCGTGGGCACCCAGCCAGCCTTGGCGAAGACAACAAAGGATTTTTGCGGCGACTTGATTTTAGTATCCGGCGCGAAGTTTGTCACACGACGGCCCGGCCGCGAGGCGAAATTGCGGCGATGCGCGAAAAAAAGAACGACTTGGAGCCGATTAGCGAGTACCACGATCGTTTGTTTTCTTGAGGTTACGTAACATTTTAATCGCAGAAGCGCCGATTAGAATCGGACCTTCGGAAATTGGCGGGGATACCCGCTGGTGCGGGCGGTGGGATGGCTCGGCAGTGGTTCGATACCTCGGGCGATCGAGCAACTCTTCCTTCGTCAGCGCAGGCCACCCTCGGCGAGAACTGTTGAGGTGGTGCTTGCGGCGGTGATGCGGGTCGGTTCGGCGAGAATTTTTGAGCGCGAAAAATGTCTTGTTAGCGTCGATTAGAAATGGCGCGGTGGTTTGTTTTGTTGGAGTTACGGCGGTTTCTAATCGCAGAACCGCGATTAGAAATTGGGGTATGGAGGAGTGGCCGATACCGGGGAGAGTGCGTCCGGCGGCAAAAGTGAAACGGCCGCTTGGCATGTTCGTTTGGTACGGGGTTTCTAGTTTACCCCAGGTGATGTTACCACAAAGGTATGGTGATGTAAATAGAAAAGAGGAGATTCCCGAAATGGGAATTGCTTCGAGAATTTGGCGATGTTGTTACGGAAGGCGAAGAGTTCCCTGCTTCGGCGGGCACCAACGACGCGTACGCCACGGCCACGCAGAAATCGCGCTTCAGCCGCTCAATCGGCGTTGGATGACGGCGGTGGTCATAGTGGGGCTGGGAATACGGCGGCCTTCGGAGACTTAGCGTGTTGGCGGAATCGAGGGACGACAGTTCCGCGAAGCGGGACTATCTCATGGGTAGCGGCGCGAGCACTACGGCAGTGTTTTGCGGATGGCCGGGGCGACCTGGGTGCCGAGGAGTTCGATGGCGCGGCGCATTTTCTCGTGGGCGAGGGTGGAGACGGACATTTGCAGGGTGATGCGGGCGATGCCGCCGAGAGCGTCGTTGATGTAGAGGATTTTTTCGGCGACGGTGCGCGGATCGCCGATCAGGTAGGCGCCGGTGGGGGTGCGCTGCGCGTCAAACTGGGCGCGCGTGGCCGGCTGCCAGCCGCGCTCTTTGCCGATTTCGGTGAAGGTGTGCTGGTAGCCGGGGAAAAAATCGTCTGCCGCCTGATCCGTAGTGTCGCCAACAAAACCGATGAGGTGCAGCCCGACCTTAAGTTTTTCGGGTGCATGGCCGGCGCGACGCCCTGCTTCGCGATAGAGCTCGATCAGCGGACGAAAGCGCGCGGGCTGGCCGCCGATGATCGCGACCATCAGCGGAAGGCCGAGCATTCCGGCGCGAACGAAAGAAGTGGGCGTGCCTCCGACGCCGACCCACACCGGCAGCGGATTCTGAATCGGCCGCGGGTACACCGCTTCGCCAGCAAGCGAGGCGCGATGCTTGCCGGACCAGTGGACGTTGGTTTCTTCGCGAAGCTTCAGCAACAGGTCGAGCTTTTCGGCATAGAGCGAGTCGTAGTCTTCGATCTGCAAACCAAACAAAGGAAACGCTTCGGTGAATGAGCCGCGACCGGCAACGATTTCGGCGCGGCCGCCGGAGATCAGATCGAGCGTGGCAAATTCCTGAAACACGCGAACGGGATCGGCGGCGCTGAGTACGGTGACCGCGCTCGTGAGGCGAATTTGCTTCGTGAGAGCGGCTGCAGCGGAAAGGATCACCACCGCAGCGGAATCGAGAAATTCGGCGCGGTGATGTTCGCCCACTCCGAACACGTCCAGGCCCACCTCGTCGGCGAGCGCGACTTCGTCGATGAGATTGCGCATCCGCTCGGCCGGCGTAAGCACGAGACCGCGTGCGGGATCGGAAACTACAGCGGCAAAACTGTCGATTCCGAGTTGCATGATTTAGTTGAGATGGCAGAGAGGGTCGGGAGGATTCAAGTTGTGGCGGCGTTGCGCGCTCGCGCACACAGCTTGTTGAAGTGTTAGCAGCGTTGCGCAGTCCCGCGAAACGGGACTACCCCACGTTCGGGTTTATTGATGACGGAGGGCGGAGATGGGGTTGAGGCGCATAGCGCGGCGCGCAGGGAGGTAACAGGCTATGGCAGCGACGGAGAGAAGCAACAGAGTGACGCCGGCGTAGGTGAGCGGGTCGAGGGGCGTGACACCGAAAAGCAGCGTGACGAGCAGGCGGCTTGCAGCCAGCGCGCCTGCGATGCCGATGGCCACGCCAATCGCGGCGAGTTCCATTCCCTGCTCCATGATCAGGCGAAGAATATTTCGCGGCGATGCTCCAAAGGCGGCGCGCACGCCGATTTCGCGAGTGCGCTCGGCGACGCCACCGGAAAGAATTCCATAAATTCCGACGGCCGCCATGAGAACTGCGACCAGGCCAAAACATTCGAACAGAACAAATACGAATCTTCGCTGCGCTTCGGAACCGGCGACGATCGCGGCCATGGTGGCGGCGCGGACGATGGGCTGGTCTTTATCGACGGACCAGATGGCTTGCTTGACGTCACGCGTAAGCGACGCGGGATCGCCATGCGCGCGCACGACGAGCGATTGCGCAGGATCGAACCATTGCCATTGGGCGTTTGAGACGTAGAACGCGTCATCGTTCGTGACGGCCAGGCTGGCTTGTTTCACATCGCCCACGACTCCGACGATGACAGACCACGGTTTATCGACGAGTCCGGCGTCGGGACCGAGGCGTAGGCGTTGGCCAATAGGGTTGGCGTTAGGAAAAATGCGATTCGCGAAAGATTCGTTAATAACGACGGCGACAGGCGCGCCGGGACGATCGCGTTCGTCGATGTAACGACCGCGGCGAAGAGGGATATGCATAGCTTCGAAATAGTTCGGGCTGATGCAGTAGCGAAACGCCGCGTCAGACGGGCCTTTCGAGAGCGCCGCGAATTCGACGCCGTAGGCGTCCGTATCGCCGCTGAGCGGCAACTGGCTGGTGAACGCGGCAGACTCAACGCCGGGCACGGCGCGGACGGACTTGAGGGCCGCGTCATAAAAGTGCCCAAGCGTGGCGTCTGTGGTATGGCGCCCGGAATCTTGCACCCGCAAGGTGAGAACGCGCGCGGAGTCAAAGCCGGGATTGACCGAGAAAACATTCTTGATGCTGCGGAGAAGAAGTCCGGCAGAGATGAGAAGAACGAGAGAGACGGCAACTTCGGCGATGACAAGTAGCCGACGCGTGGCGTGGTGGCCGCGCGAAGTGGTGCGCGAGGACTCTTGCAGTGCGAGCTGCGGATCGTGGCCGGAAGCGTGCAGCGCGGGCAACAGTCCAACGAGAACGCCGACGATGGCGGTGACGGCGAAAGCGAAAAGAAGAACCGTTGCATTGATGTGAACTGCGGAGATGCGCGGTAGTCCGGCAGGGCTGAACGCGACGATGCATTCGACGGCGAATCGCGCGAGGAGCATGGCGAGCGCTCCGCCGATGAAGGCGAGCAGAAGGCCTTCGACGAGCAGCTGGCGGATAAGGCGCGAACGTCCGGCGCCAAGGGCTGCGCGCATGGTGAACTCGGAGCGGCGCTGCGCGCCGCGCGCGAGGATAAGGTTCGTCACGTTGATGCAAGCGATCAGCAGAACCAAAACAACGGCGCCGAGTATCGCGAGCAGTGCGGGACGCACGCCCTGAGTGAGGTCGTCCTGAAGACGGTGAACCAGAATGCCGCGCGGCGGGCCGCCGGAGCTGGCGTAACCTTTTGCGTACGTTTGCGTGAGTGGCCGAAGGTCGGTGGACAGTTCGTTGGCGGCGGAGCGGAAAGACGTGGCGGGCGCGAGCAGGCCGATCATCTGGAGGTGATGGCCCCATTCCCTGCCGTCGGCCGGGAGCGAGGGATCGTATTGGAGAGTGGTCCAAACGTCAGCCGCAGGCACGAGAACATTTTCAAACTTTCCGGGCATCACGCCAATCACGGTAAAGAGATTGCCGTCGAGCGTGAGGCGGCGGCCAACAATGGCGGGGTCGGAGTCGAAGCGACGCTTCCAGAGGCGATCGCTAACGAGGACGACGCCGGCCGCGTTGCGAACGTCGTCGGAGGGCGCGAAATTCCGGCCGAGCGCGGGCTGGACGCAAAGGACGCGGAAGTAGCCGGGAGTGACGCGCTGTCCTTCGAGGCGTTCGGGCTCGCCGTCGCCGGCCATGCTGGGTTGCCAGGATTTCGCGACGGCGGCAAGGACAAGCGACTGCGGGTGATTTTGCGTCGCACTTCCGTCGAGTCCGCCTGCAAGACCGAAAAATGTGCCGTACGCGGGATTTTCGGCCGAGCCGTTCGAGCGGGCTTCCCAGATCATGGCGATGCGATCAGCGTGCGGATAAGGGAGGGGTTGAAACAGGATGGGATCGACAGCGCTGAAGATGGCGGTGGTGGCCCCGATGCCGAGAGCGAGTGTGAGGATTGCGACGAATGCAAAACCGGGATTGCGGAGAAGCTGGCGCGCGCCGAAGCGGATGTCTGCAACGAAAGTTGCGAGCGCATTTTCCCATGTGCTCTGGCGGAGCTGATCCTGGACCGAGGTGGGCATTCCTACTTCGATTTGTGCGGCGCGACGAGCAGCTTCGAGCGAAAGGCCTTTGGCGATGTGGGCGGCGGTGGCTTGATCGATGTAGCTCTGAAGCTCGTCGTTGAGGTCGGCGTCGGCGGAACGGCGATTTAGGAGAGTGCGGAGGCCCCGAGTTATTTGGCGCAAGAGTGTCATAGCATCAGGCCTCGGCCTTCAACAGGCGAGCGACGGCAGAGGAGCGGCGCTCCCAGTCGGCGGTTTGGTGTTCGAGTTGTTTGCGGCCCGCGCGCGTGAGCGAATAAAACTTGGCGCGGCGGGAATTTTCGGACTGGCGCCAGGCGGCGTCAATGTGGCCGGCGCGTTCGAGACGCTGCAGGGCGACGAGAAGCGAGCCGGGATTCACTTTGAAAACGTTGCGGGAGATTTGCTCGACGCGGCGAGCGATGCCGAAGCCGTGCATGGGCTCGAGGCTGAGCGTCTTAAGAATAAGGAGATCGAGGGTGCCTTGGATCACGTCGGTGGATTGGTCAGGCATAGCGCTCCGCTGTTGATCGGCTGAATGTAACGGAGGCAGGATAACGTGCATTCATCCTGATTGTCAAGATGTGAAGAACAAGAGGATGAGGACGAGTTTTGCGCGCACAGTTTGTCCCAGTGTGGGGGCGTTGCGCAGTCCCGCGAAGCAGGACTACCCCACGATCCGAATGTTTGCTTTGCAATGGTGGTTATTCGTGGCGCAGGGCGGCGATGGGGTCGAGGCGCATGGCGCGGCGTGCAGGGAGCCAGCTTGCGGCTAGGCCGATCCCTGCTAGAAGGAAAGCGACGGCGGCATACGTGAGCGGGTCGGATGGGCTGACGCCAACGAGGAGGTGAGACATCGAGCGAGCCAGTAGCCACGCGCAGAGGAGGCCGACGGCGACACCGGCGAGGATCAGACGGATGCCGTGGCGCCAGATGAGGGCGAGGACGTCGCGCGGGCTTGCGCCGAGGGCCATGCGAATTCCAATCTCGTGGGTGCGCTGAGCGGTGGCAAAGGAGACGACGCCGTAAATGCCGACGATGGCGAGCACGAGGCCAATTCCGCCGAGCGCGCTTGCGAATTCGGCTGCGAGGCTGAATGTGAACGAGCCGAGCGCCCCGGCGAGCGTCTGCTTCATGGATTCGAGATTGAGGATGACAACGTCGGGCGCAACGCGAGCGACGGCTTCACGGATGGCAGGCTCGAGAGATTCGGGAGCGACGGCGGCGCGGATTTCGAGCGTGCGACGGGACGAGAAATTCTGTGCGAGCGGGACGTAGAACAGCGGCTGCGGATCTTCGGCGAGAGTTTGATATTTGCCGTCGGCGACGACGCCGACGATTTCGATGTAAGGGCCGGATGCACTTTCGATGCTGAAGCGCTGCCCCAGCGGGTCGGATTTGGGAAAGTAGGTGGAGGCCAGGGTGTGGTTGATGACGGCGACGAGGGGCGCGGAGGCGTCGTCCCAATCGGTGAGGACGCGGCCGCGCAACAGCGGGATGCCGAGTGTTCCAAAGTAAGGCGCATCGACGGAGTTGGTGAGAATTCTTGGCGGCTGCCGGTCGGGCGACGGCGCATTTTTTTCGAGGTACACGGGAACGCGCGAAGGAAAACCGGCCATGGGAACGTAGGACGCGAGCGCGGCGGATTCAACACCAGGAATGGCGCGAACGCGGGATTCGAGGTCGCGATAGAACGAGTCGGTTTGCGTCGGCGTATAGCCATTTTGCGCGGGATCGAATTGCGCGTTGAGGATGCGGGCGGAATCGAAACCGACATTGAAGGACTTCACTTTTTGGAGACTGCGGACGAAAAGTCCCGCGACGACAAGAAGGGTGAGCGACGCGGCGACCTGGGCAAAGACCAGAAAATTGCGCGCGGCGGAGTGCCTAGCGCTCGAGGACGAGCCCTGGCCGCCTTCGTGGAGAACAGCATTGACGTCCGCCGAGCCGGCCCGCAGCGCGGGAAGCAAGCCCACGAGAAGGCCGGTTGCGAGTGCGGCAGCCAGAGCGTAGGCGAAGACGCGAGCGTCGAATGCGGTGTCCAGATGGAGCGGAAGACTCTGAAGATGAATGCCACCGATGAGCCGGGCTCCGGCGAAACCGAAGAGGAGTCCGAGCGCTGCGCCGAGGAGCGCAAGGAACAGCGTTTCGGTGAGCATCTGGCGGATCAGGCGCGCGCGGCTGGCGCCGAGTGCAGCCCGAATTCCCATTTCGCGCAGGCGGGCGGTGCCGCGAGCGAGAAGGATGTTTTCAATATTCAAGCAGGCGAGCAGAAGGATGAAAGCGGAGAGAACCAGGAAGAGGCCGGCGATGGCGACGAAAGAATGGTTGGCATAAGGAATGGGGCGGGCGCTTTTTTCGGGGAGCACGGTGACGGAGGTCCACTTGTCGGTGGCGGGATACTGAGCGGCGAGGCGCGCGGTAACGACGTCGGCGGAGGACTGAGCCTGGGCGATGGTGACGCCTGGTTTGAGGCGCGCGAATACCAGGAAGCGCCGGATGTCGCGCGTGTTGTAAAGAAAGTTCGGCGGAACTTCAGTGGTCATCGCGCTGATCGGGAGATAGACGTCCATCTCGAAGATGGAAAACATGCCGTGGAAGGATTGGGCGGCGACGCCGAGAACGGTGGCGGGCTTTGCGTTGATGAGGATTTGTTTGCCCACAATGGAGGGATCGCCGCCAAAACGCTTTTGCCAGTAGGCGTAGCCGAGGACGACCTGGCGCGGGCCGTTCTGTGTTTCAGATTCACCGGGCAGAAGAAGGCGCCCCAGAGCCGGTTGGACGCCGAGCGCGGAAAAGAAATTCCCGGAGACATAGACGCCGAAGACATTTTCGGTCCGCTCATTGGCGGTGAGTTGGACGCTGGTGATGGCGTTGGCGAAAACGTCAGAAAAGGCAGAAGCCTGCGCGCGAAAATCGTTGAAGCCGGGGTAGGAGAAGCCGGAGGAGCCGACGGGCGCGTTTTTATCTTGAATAGCGAGGACGACGATTTCGCGGGGCGCGCGGACCGGGAGCGGGCGGAGGAGAAACCCGTTGACGATACTGAAAATCGCGGCGTTCGCGCCGATGCCGAGGGCGAGTGTGACGGCGATGATCGCGGTGATAAGCGGCGACTTTGCGAGGAGGCGAGAGGAGTGGTGGAGGTCCTGGAGGAAAGAACTGGCTAGCGCGCGGGAGGCTTCGGGCATGGCGCTAGTTTGGACTCACGACGGGGGTGGAGGATAGCGGCGTGATTTAAGCGGTGGTGAATTGGTTAGAGCCGACCCGACGATTCCCGATTGGGACTGCGACGGCGTGAGGAAACGTGTCGTGCGTGCGCAACTCTTGGGGACGTTGGGGACGTTGGCGGCGTTGCGCAGCCAATACTGGGTACCGCACGCGCGCGATGGTTATTCAGTGCGGGCGGCGAAGATTCCTGCGAGGTGCTGTTTGTTGCGGATGGCGACTAAGATCCAAAGAACGACAACCACGAGGGCCATGGGGAGGCCCGACGGGGCCATGAATGCGTGGAAGGAGACGATGTTTACGATCACGGGGCCGAGGATGCAGAGCGCGAGCGGGACGTACCGGTTGATGAGGAGGAGCAAGCCACCGATGACCTGGCAGCCGAAGATCACGACCCAGTAGTGGGTGGCGGTGATCGCGGTGAAAAACTCGAGCGCGGGACCCGGCGGCGCTTGACCCGGAATGAAGTGGAAGAAACCGTTCAGACCGAAAACAAAGAACATCAAGCCGACAAGGTAGCGGGCGATGGTGGATGCGATTTTCATCGAGTCCCTCCCAGGAGGCGGGATTATACCCCCGAAGCGCCGGGTTTGCTTGACGGGCCTGGAAGGCGCGTGCGATAACGCGAGCGCTGCAGAGCGAGGAACGGAAGCGAGATGAAAACGAAAACGGCACGAAAGGCAAAAACGAAGAACCTGTTGCAGCCCAGCGCACAGGAGCGGATGGATTTAGGCAAAGCGCTGCGCGATCGCGTGGGGCGCGGCGAACACGCGAAATGGAAAGTGGTGGCGCACCGGCCCGAGGTGATTGCGCTGCTGAAAAAATCGGACGAGGGGCGGGTGGAATCGTTGCTTCCGATCCGGTACGGGAGGATGAGGCAATCGCCGTTCGCTTTCTATCGCGGGGCCGCGATTTTGATGGCGGCTGATCTGGCGGGGACACCTTCGACGAAACTGCGGGTGCAGGCGTGCGGCGATTGCCACCTGCTGAATTTCGGCGGTTTCGGCGCGCCGGACCGGCGGCTGGTGTTCGACATCAACGACTTCGACGAGACGCTGCCGGCGCCGTGGGAGTGGGACGTGAAGCGGCTGGCCGCGAGTGTGGTGCTCGCGGGGAGATTCCTAGGAACGAAAGAAAACCAGTGCAAGGAAGCGGCGCGTGCGACGGTTGCGTCGTACCGGACGCACATTCGCGAATACGCCAATATGCGCGAGCTCGACGCATGGTGTTCGCGGCTTGAGGCGGAGGTGTTCATCGACGAAGCGAAGGATGCGCAGGACAAAACCTACTGGAGAAAATTGGAAGAAGCCGCCATGAAGCAGATCGCGGAATACATTTTTCCGAAGATCACGGTGGACGTGCGCGGGAGGCGGAAGATCAAGGACCATCCTCCGCTGGTTTCTCACCCGAAGGAAATCGCGACGATCGACAAGCGCGTAAGGAAAATGTTCGCGCAATACAGGCTAACGCTGGGAGAAGACCGGCGCGTGCTGCTGGACCGGTACGAAATCGTAGATATTGCGCGGAAAGTGGTGGGCGTGGGCAGCGTTGGAACCCGTTGCGATGTGGCGCTACTGATGGCGGGCGAGGATGATCCTCTGTTCTTGCAATTCAAAGAAGCGAGGACGTCGGTGCTGGCCGAATATGCGGGAGCGAGCCGATACAAGAATCAGGGTGAGCGCGTGGCGACCGGACAGCGGATGCTGCAATCGGCGAGCGATGTGTTTTTGGGATGGACGCAGGACTCGGAGGGACGCTTCTATTATTTCCGGCAACTGCGCGACATGAAGATGAAGTTTGATTTGGAGGGGATGACGAAATCGGAGTGGATGGAGTACGTGGAAATTTGCGGATGGACACTGGCGCGGGCGCACGGGCGGACCGGGGATGCGGCGAAGATTGGCGGATACCTAGGGAAAAATGATGCGTTCGACGAAGCCGTCGGGAAATTCGCGGTGGCGTATGCGGATCAGACGGAGAAGGACTACGAGACGTTGGTGAAGGCGATCAAGGCGGGAACGATCAAGGCGGAAAAGGACGCGAAGGAGTGAGGAGCGAATCAATCGCGGGCCGGCGCAAAATTCAAAACAAAGAGAGGCTCTTCACCCACTGAAGCAGGTTCAGGATGACGAGCTTTTCCCTATCGGAAAAGCTCGTCGCGTGCGGCGAAGCTGCACGCTGTTACAGATCCAAGGGCAGCGGGTTTTTGCCGGTGATCAGGCGAGCGGAACGATCGAAGGTGAGATAGAGCCAGGCCCACTGGGTCATCACGAGCAGCCGGCTTTGAAACTGGATCAGATAAACGAGGTGAACGAAGATCCAGACGAACCAGGCGGGCCAGCCGGAGATGGCGACGAAATTCAAATCGGCGATAGCTTTGCCGCGGCCGATAGTGGCGAGATTTCCCTTGTCGAAATAATGGAAGGGCGGACGTTTTTTGTTTTTGAATCGATCGCGAATTACTTTGGCAACGTAAGTTCCCTGCTGCATCGCGGGTTGAGCGACGCCCGGAAGCGGCTTGCCGGTCTGGTGACTGAAGTTCGCTAGGTCACCGATGACGAAAATTTCGGGATGATTGGGTACGGTGCAATCGGATTCGACGAGAACGCGGTTGGCTTTATCGAGCGGCGCGCCGGCTTCCTTGTGGAGCGAGACGCCGAGAGGCGAGGCAAGCACTCCGGCGGCCCACAGAACGGTGCGCGTGGGAATCGTTTCGACGTTGTCGCCGTCTTTAATCGTGACTCGGTCGGCTTGGATGTCCGTGACCATGGCGCCGGTACGGACGGTGACGCCGAGATCGTTGAGCATTTTGCGTGCGTCTTCGGAGAGTTTCGGCGGATAACCGGGAAGGACGCGGTCGGCGCCTTCGACAATCACGATGCGGGTGCGGCGGGGATCGATGTCGCGGAAGTCGTGTTTTAGAGTGTCGTGCGCGATTTCGCCGAGAGCGCCGGCGAGCTCGGCGCCGGTTGGCCCCCCGCCGACGATGACAAAAGTCATCCATGCTGCGAGTTTTTCGGGATCGGCCTCGCGCTCGGCAGCTTCGAAGGCGGTGAGGATGCGGGCGCGCATGGCGGTGGCGTCTTCGATCGTTTTCAGGCCGGGCGCGTGCTGCTCCCATTCAGGATGGCCGAAGTATTGGTGCGTGGAGCCGGTGGCGACGATGAGGGTGTCGTAGGGCAGCTCGTCATCGCTGAGTATGACGCGGCGATTTTTTGCGTCGATGTGCACGGCTTCGGCGAGAAGAACTTTCGTGTTTTTCTGTTTTCGGACGATTTGGCGGAGCGGGCCAGCGATATTGGCAGGAGAAAGCGAGCCGGTGGCGACCTGATAGAGCAGCGGCTGGAAGAGATGAAAGTTGCACCGGTCGATGAGAGCGACTTCGACGGGTGCGTGTTTCAGTTCGATGGCGGCGGCCAGACCACCGAAACCACCGCCGAGGATGACGACCTTGTGGAGATCCACTGCGATTCCCTACCTTGCTGAGTCCAGTTGCTTGCTGTTCACTTTATCTGATGCGGCGCTGCGCTGGTCGGGCACACGAATCTTACTTTGCAACGCGAACGATTCCACTGACAATTTCAGCTTTCCTTAGGTACGGTATGTTCGCGGGAAATTTGCACGTTGGACGCGAAAACGAAAAGAGTTCCCGGCCACGGCGGCGCGGAAGGCGCGCTTCGGCCGATGATTCGGCGGCTGATCTACTTCACGAGAAAAGGAACGGAAGCTGTACGGGCGCCGCGACGGAATTGCTCGCCCGACCAAGGCACACCCCACTTAGAGTGGGGTGCAAACAGGCTGAGAGCCTATCCCACTTACCAGGGCTGGGCGTGACGGCAATGGCAGGGGCGGAGGAAGGTGGAGTTGATGAAGCGGAGAGTGATTGGGGCGGCGACATCGCTTGTGCTGATCATGGCGGTGGCGCTCTGCGCGCGCGTGGCGTACGCGTGGGTCGAGGTGCGGCAGATGCCAGCGAATCTCGTGGGCCTGGTACCGTTTGCGAATGAGACGGGGAATATTGCGGTTTCGCTGGCGCAGGGGCGCGGATTTGGGTCGCCGTACCTGCAGGAGACGGGGCCGACGGCGTGGCTGACACCGGTGTATCCGGCGATTGTGGCGGGCGTTTTCAAAGTTTGTGGAATTCGGACGGCTCATGCGTTCTATGCAGTAGTGGCGCTGAACATTTTGTGTTCGGTGGCTGCGTGCGTGCCGATTTTTTGGGTTGGGCGGCGATTAGGAGGCGTGGCGACGGGAGCGGCGGCGGCGTGGATGTGGGCGCTGCTGCCAACGGCGATCATTATTCCGTATCAGTGGGTGTGGGATACGTCGCTCGCGGCGCTGCTGGTGGCGCTGATCGCTGCGGCCACGCTCTCTCCCGCGGCGACTTGGAGCGTGTGGGACTGGGGCGGGTACGGATTGCTGTGGGGATTTGCGCTGATGACGAATCCTTCGCTGGCGGCTGCGCTACCCTTTCTGTTTTTGTGGGCGGCGGTGCGTTCGAGTGGCGCGGATGCCGGTGTGGTCGACGAGCGAGTGGTGCGCTGGAGGCACGCGGGAATGGCGCTCGGAATTGCGGTGCTGTGCTGCGTGCCGTGGACGGTCAGGAATTATCGCGCGTTTCACGCGTGGGTGCCGCTGCGGACAACGCTGCCGCTGCAACTTTGGCTCGGCAACAACGAGTTGTACGACCCTCAGTATCAAGGGCCAGTGCCGGCGAACGCGGCGCGGGACGATATCCGAAGCTACGTGAGGGTGGGTGAAGTTGAGTTCATGCGCGAGAAGGGCGAGGCGGCGCGCGCTTTTATAGGGGCGCATCCGGCACTGTATGCGGAGCTGACCTGGCGACGCGCGGTGGCGTTCTGGATTGGGCTCGAGCATCCGTGGAGCGGTTTTTGGCAGTCGGACTCGCAAGTGGTGCGGCTCGTGGTGGCGGTGAGCGCGCTGATGCTCGTACTGATGCTGGCCGGGCTCGTAATGCTTGCGCGTCGAAGCGTGGCGGACGGGCTGGTGCTGGCAGCATGGGTGGCGGCGTATCCGCTCGTTTTTTATTTCACGCGGACGCTGCTGCGCTATCGCAACGTGATCGAGCCGATCGTCGTTGTGCTTGCTGCGGTGGCGATCACAGAATTGTTCAGCACGCGCACGCCGCGAGTCTCGGATTCGGGCCCCGGTTAAATTTCGAGCCATCGTGGGGAGGTGAGAGGTGAAACAGCAATTTATACGTCCGTTTTTTGCGCTGATGTTGTGCATGCTTGGATTTCAGATGGGGACGTTCGCGCAAGAAGATCTTGCGCCACCAAAAACGCTGAAGATGTGCATCCCGACGGGTTGTGACAACTTGACGTGGGCCGGGGAGTACTACGAGGGCCGCCACCAAAATGAGACGGCCATTGCCACGCGGTACTGGATCACCACGTGGGAACGCGACAACATCGAGCTCCAATTCAAGGGCGCGACGGCCGCGGATGGCGTGTTTCCCGTCCAAGGCACGATGAGAGGCACAATCGCAGCCGACGGAGCCAGCATCAAAGACGGGACTCTGGATTGGGAAGTGGGCTACAGCCACTCCGGAAAATTGAACTGGACCGCCTCGTGGAGCAACACGCCTTCGAACAAGATGACCGAATTCGCCACCGGCCAGTTTCAAGCGCCACGACACTCGAAAACCAATCCGAATATTTTGTTGCCGCCCGGCGCCGCTGAGGTCTATGCATCGTATCCGCAGGAGGTGCGGGCGATTTTGCTACCGGAGAACGCGATTACACCCACGGATGCGAAGCGCTCCTGCGGCGATAAGTCGGTTACCCAAGCAGCGGAGGCGATTGAGATCGCAAGATACGCATACCGCACGGGCGATATGAAACGCGGCGACTGCTGGCTGCAGACGGCGATGGATCTGGGGAGCGTTCGCGCGAAGGTAATTTACGCGACGACGCTACTCTTCGGATGGCAAGGCACGCCGAAGGATCCCGTGAAAGGCTTCGGAATTCTGAAGGCGAACCTGGGAACCCGAGATCCCTGGGACGTCTGGCAGCTCACCCAGTGCTACATCGACGGCGTGGGCACACCGAAGGACGCGCACCAGTCGGCGATTCTGACTTCGTACACGATGACGCACGAAGACGTGTACCAGGTGAGCCAGATGGTGGGAGCCGACGACGAGGAGCTCGTGCACGAGTTCCAGCGGCTATCCGCGATGATGTATCCACCGACGACTACGAAGACGGACTGCAACACGCTACCGAGGCCGGACAGCAGCGGCACCATGAGGAAGACTTGCACGACAACGTCCGTCGTTGACGACGATGCCCTGCAGCGTCGGCTCAACAACATCGATCAGGACTACAAGAGCAAAAAGAACTCCAATCCATAAGGCTCGCTGTCGCTGACGCTGCAGCGATTGTGCTTGGTTCGTGAGCGCAGACGCGGCGCGAGGGCGGTTACTCGTCAGCGGGAATGTCGAAGTTGACGAGGTTGGCCTGGAAACCGCGGGTTTTGATGGCGCCGTAGGTGATGCCGATGGCCATCCAGATGGCGCCGAGCTTGAGGGCGGGACCGCTCAGGTGAGTCCAGATGAATGCGCAGATCAGGAAGCCGAGGAGCGGCGAGATTAGATTCAGGATGTTTTTCTTTTCGGCGCGGATGAAGTAGCGAACGAGGGCGGCGATATTGACGCCCATGAAGGCGAGCAATGCGCCGAAGTTCAGAAGATCGGCGCCCTGATCGTAGGTGATGATGAAGGAACCGATCAGGGCGACAACGCCGACGAAAATTACGTTGTTGCGCGGGACGTGGAATTTAGGATCGACCGCGCCGAAGAATTTTTTAGGAATCCCGTCGCTTCGCCCCATGCCGTAAAGCAAACGCGCCGCGCCTAGCTGCGAACCCATCCCTGAGCCGATGTTGGCGATCAAGATCGTGAAATTAATCAGCTGAAAGAGGAAATAGCCGCCGGCGGTCTGCGCGACGATCGGAAAGGCGGATGTGATTTTGTCCGCCTGGAAGGGCTGATCCTGCCAGACGAGCTGCGCAGCGTAAACTTCGAGGGACGCCAGTACTCCGGTGATGAGGCAAACGAGGACGGTGGCGAGCATGATGTTGCGGCGGGGATTTTCGACTTCCTCGGAGAAAGTGGAGATGGCGTCGAAGCCGATGTAGGTGAGGACGGCGACAGACGTACCGTGGAAAACGTTTTTAAAGCTGAAGGTGGCGGGATTGTAGAACGGGTGGGTGAAAAATCCGGCGCCGAACTCGTGCATGTTCCAAAGGAAGCGGACGACGAAGACGAAGAAGATGACGACGACGATGCTCATGCCGGCAGCCATCACGTCGTTGATGCGTGCAGAAGTCTTGATGCCGCGAATGTTGAGCAGGGTGAACGCACCGGCGTAGAAAATCGCGAGCGTCCAGTACGGCAGGAACGGCAGGATATTTTGAGTGAGCTGGCTGCAAATGATGGTGCAGATCAGCGGGTTGAGGATGTAATCCATCACGATGGCCCAGCCGGTGACGTAGCCGAGCGCGGGATTCAGTTCCTGGCCGACGTAGGTGTAGGCGGAGCCCGCGGAGGGATAGGCGCGGGCCATTTTACCGTAACTGATGGCGGTGAAAAGCATCGCGACCATGGCGATCAGAATGGTGGTGACGACGTGGCCGCGAGCGTCGTTCGAGATGACCCCGTAAATTCCCATCGGCGCGATGGGCTGGATGATCACGATGCCGATGATGATCAGGTCCCAGAGACCGAGGACGCGGCGAAGCTTGACCGGAGTTTGTGCCTGAAGCGGCTCGCTCATTCGCTGACCGACTTGACCAGGTTGCGCGGGTTATCGACGTCGCAGCCGTTGAGGATGGCGAAGTGGTACGCGAAGAGCTGGAGTGGGACGACTTCGAGAATGGGAAGCAGAAGTTCGGGCGCAGCGGGGACGTAGATCGTGCGGTCGGCGAGCGTGGTGATTTCGCGGTCGCCTTCGGTGGCGATGGCGATGGATTTGCCGCCGCTCTTCTTCACGAATTCGAGGATTTGAAGTGTTTTGCGGTAGCGAAGGTCGGAGTCGGGATCGTGCGGGTCGCGCGTGGCGAGGACTATGACCGGAAGGTTTTCGTCAACGAGGGCGTTGGGGCCGTGGCGGAGTTCGCCAGCGGGAAGGCCTTCAGCTTGGACGTAAGAGATTTCTTTTAGCTTGAGAGCGCCTTCGCGGGCGATGGCGTAGTGAACGCCGCGGCCGAGGAACAGGAAGGCCTTCGCGTTCTGATAGGCCTTAGCGCAGCCGGCGGCTTGCACGTCCCAGGTGGGCAAAGACTTTTCGATGGACGTAGGGACGTCGGCGAGGTGGTTGAGATGTGTGCGGGTGACTTCGGAGGTCATGCGGCCGCGCTTGCGGGCGAGGAAGAGCGCGAAAAGATAGAGGAGCGTGAGCTGCGAAGTGAAACTTTTCGTGGCGGGAATGGCTTTTTCGAGGCCGGCGCGTGTGAGGAGAGCGGCGCTGGCTTCGTTGGAAATGGTGGAGTTCGCGACGTTAGAGATGGCAACGGTTTTTGCGCCGCGGTGCAGGGCTTCGCGCTGGGCGGCGGTAGTGTCCGCGGTTTCGCCAGATTGCGTGATCACGACGACGATCGGATCGGCGCCGGCGTGGGTGGAGCGGTAGCAATATTCGCTGGAATATTCGACATCCACCGATTCGCCGGAAAGATCTTCGATCATGATTTCGCCTGCGAGGCCTGCATGACGGCTGGAACCGCTGGCGGCGATGATGATTTTCTTAAAGGTGGAGAGCGCGGTTTCGATGGGCTGAAGCGACTTCGGAAAGATCACGTCGCCTTCGACATTGCCGCGGATCGTTTCGCGGATGGCGTGGGGCTGCTCGTAAATTTCGCGCAGCATGAATTTCGGAAACGTGCGCGGATCGGCGCCGGGCGCAGCAGCAACCGATGCGATGGGCGATTTCGATTCGGACTCAGCGGACATCATTGGCCTCCAGCCGGCGCTGCGGCGGGCATCCCCCGCCCTTCTTTGAGCATGATGGTTGCGGAATCGACGTTCCAACCGGTGACGCGAAGTTCAACCCCGCCGAAGACCGCTGCGTTGGGGACGTACGTCGCCGTAAGTTCGCGCGTTTCACCCGGCACCAACGAAATGTAATTATCTTCCCAGAATACGGGCAAGATTTCTCCCTCTTGTCCGGATTTTCGAATGGCGAGGCGAACCTGAAAGGCGAGGTGATCGCTGGGATTTTTGATTTGAACGTGAGCGACTGGACCGTCGGGTGAGGGCTGGATGCTGCCAACGACTTCGATCTTGGCTCTGGGAAGAGATTGGAGAGCGGTGAGATCGACGTAGTGCGTGACGGGCGTGAACTGGTAGGTGGTTTTCTTCCAGTCGTACTGGCTCTTGTCGTTTGAGAGCCAGTAGAAATTGGAGCTGAGAATTTTGCCGTCCGAACCTGTTACCTGGAGCTTCAGGAAGAAGGCGCCGGAAGAGGGAGAGAAGGCGTCGGCGGGAACGGTGAAGACTCTTGCGACGGCGTCGGAGTCGATGTCGAGCGACTGTTGTTTGGAAAAGCGCTGCTTGAGATCGATGTCGTAAAGAGTGGCGCTGACGGCGAGACCGGAGAGTTTTTCGTATTGGCTATTGATGACGTCGATGGAGCCGTCGTCGTAGGAATACATGATGTGCAGCGGTTCGCAGGCTTTCTTGGTGCCGAAGTAGCCGCCGCCGGGCTGGAAGTAGAAATCGTAGAGATGCCAGATGGTGGAGGGCCAGGCGTTGTTGAGCATCCACTGGATGATGCCTGTGGTTTGAGCATATTTGTTGCGGCTGTAAGCTTCGTACATGGCACGCTCGCCTTCGTAGGCCATGAGCTGGGACTTCAGCTCGTAGTTGTCGAGGGTGGCGGCATCGCCGTACTGCGCTTTCATGGAATCGTTGAAGTGGTTCAGATTCTTGAAGCCTTCACCGCCTGCGTGGTAATTCCACACGTCGTTCTGCGGCCAGAGTTTGTCTTCGGGCAGAAATTTTTTCAGGCAATCGATCACGGGAGGCGCGGGGCCGGGGCTGGTTTCGGTGTTGAAGCCGAAGGCGCCGCCGTAGTGGGTCTTATCGATGAGCCAGTAGTCGGGCGGGACGTAGTCGTAGGGCCCGGTCATCTTTACGCCGGAGGGACCGGTGACGGTGGTGAGCGTTTTCCGAGGCGGAAGAGATGTAAGGATTCGGCCAGTCGAGGTCTTTCAATACTTTGATGTAGGCGGTTTCGACGTCAGCGGGCGGCGGGCCGTCGCTGCCGTTGAGCCAGACGAAAATGCTGGGGTGCGCGCGCATGCGCAGGACCTGCGAGTGAAGCGAGGCGGTGGCGATGTCGATGTCGCCGGGCTGCCATTTCTTCCACTCTTCCCAGTGATCGCAGCAGCACCAGCCGGGCATGATCAGGATGCCGCGCTGGTCGGCCATGTCGTAGAAGTCGTCGATCTCGAGCTTGCCTTCGAGGCGGATGGTGTTGAGGCCCATCGCCCGCACATAGCGGAAGTGCTGGTCGAGGTAGGTGAGATTTTCGCGGAGGAGCATATCGGGCGACCAGCCGCCGCCGCGGATCAGGATTTTTTTGCCGTTGATGTAGAACTGGAGAGCCTTCGAATCGGTGATGTGCGCGGTGACTTCGCGGATGCCGAAGCGGACGGTCTGCCCATCGGAGATATTCGCGGGGCCGGGAGAAAACGAAACGCGCAGAGTTTCCAGGTTCTGGTCGCCCATCTGGTAGGGCCACCAGACTTTTGGATTTTTGAACTGGAGCTGTGGGAACTTTTCTGGTGTGAAGCGGACGGTGCGGGTTTCGTGGGGTTGAAGCGTGACGGGCTGATTGAACCTGACGTCGCCGATAGCGCCGACCACGGTCCCGGAGACCGGCGTATCCAAAGCGTTGTGAAGTTCAGCTTCGACCGTGAGATTCGCTTGCGCGAGCGAATCATCGGTGAAGTGCGTAATGACGACCGGGTAACGAACCGTGACCGGACCGCTGTGTCGAATGTAAACCTCGCGCCAAAGGCCCATGTCTTTATCCGGCGGTGAGGGATTCCAATCGACGAAGTTGATGCCGAGATCTTTTTCGGTTTGGGCGATGGTCTGGACGGCAAGAACATTTGAGCCATCGGCGAGCGAGATATTTCGTGATGTCGAACTCGTAGGTGCGATAGGCGCCAGCGACGGCGTTCGAGTCGGCGATCTGGTGGCCGTTGAGCCAAATATTGGCGCGATTGTTGATACCCGCAAAGTTGAGCCAGACCCGATGCTTTGGGTCGGGATCGGGCGTGAGGTTGAATTCGGTGCGATACCACCAAGCACAGCGGAAGGGGCTGTCCTTCGACATCGGCATGCGTGAGAACACGCGCCCGATCGGGTAATCGGTACCGGGAAGGCTGCGGAGATTCATCGCGAAGTACGGATCGGGGTAGGTTTTGTCGGCGACGAGAGCAGCGACGACGGTCATGGGGACGGTGGTGGAGTGCCAGCCATCGGTGCTAAAGCCGGGCGTCGAAATCTTTTCGGGCGAGCCCTGGAAAAGGCACTCGGATTGGAGTTTCCAGCCGTCGTGAAGCGGGTATTTGAAGTCGGGGGTTGGTTTACCCTGGGCGGGGGCGACGGAGGCCGGCTGACTGGCGGCGCGTGCAAGGGTCGGAGATACGAGGATTGCTGCGGCGGCAAAGGCGACAAGCAAGGAGCGCAGCTGGCGGCGAAAATGGCGGGCGAGAAACATGGAAGTGGTTCTCCTTCGTGAAATCGAGCGGACGAGTGCGGCGGCGGTTTTAGGGGCCGTGGAGTTCATTAAAGTTTATTAAACGCGAGTATGATTCTCCGCTCCTGGCCCAGAGTCAAGAATTAAAGTTGCGCTCCAGACGCCACTTTGCGCGCGGGAAACGCTAGAGCGCGCGTGTGGAGTCTCGGACGACGAGCTCGGGCGCGAGCTGGCGCTGGACGGCGGAAAACTCGCGGTCTTCGATGGCGGCGTTGATTCCCTCCATGATGATGCCGACGGCGGCGGTTCCGAGCGCTTCCATGGGCTGGCGGACAGTGGTGAGCGCCGGAAAGGCGAGGCCGCTGGGCGGAACGTCGTCGAAACCGATCACGGAACAGTCTTCAGGGACACGAAGGCCGGAGCGGCTGAGAGCCCGGATGGCGCCGAAGGCGGTGTTGTCGTCAAAAGCCATGATCGCGGTGAATTTCTTTTTGTGCCTGAGCAATTCTTCGGTGAGTTTTATGCCGCCTTCGTAGCCGGAGTTCGGATCGAGCGAATCGGGCAGATCGACGACCAGCAAGGGATCGATTTCGAGGCTTACGGAGCGCGCGAAGGAGCGGACGGCGCGCCAGCGCGGAGCGGAGTCGGCAAGCATTTTCGGGCCACGGATGTAGGCGATCTTGCGGTGGCCGAGGGAGTAGAGATGCTCCATCGCGAGGTGGGCGCCGGCTTCATTATCGACCATTACGGAGCTGATCGCGCCGGAGCCAATGGTGTTGCCGATCATCACGGCGGGGATATTTCGTTTCTCGATGTCGGCGAGCAGATCGACATCGACGAAGAGCCAGTTAGCGACGAAGATCAGCGCCTCGACCGGGCGAGCGAGAAGAAGTTCGAGATAGCGTTCGAAGCGGCCGCGCTGATTGTGAACGTCGGTGAGGATTGGCAGATAGGAGGCTTGGTACAGGGTGTTTTCGATGCCGCGGAGGATCAAAGTGCAAAACGGATCGGTGATGTCGAAGACCATGACGCCGACAGTGCGATTGCGCTTGGCGCTGAGGTAGCGGGAGACGACCTTCGGACGATAGCCGAGTTTCTTGGCGGCGCGTTCGATGCGGTCTTTTGTAGAGGAGGGGATGTAACGCGCGAGCGGGGCGCTATTGAGGACGATAGAGACGGTAGCGGGGGAGACGCCGGATTCGGCGGCAACGTCACGCAGGGTGACAGCGGAGGATTTCGATTTTTTGCGCGGCGATTTTTCCTGCGGGACCATTATTGGCGCGAGGCGAACGTCTCCTTTGAGGAGACATGTGTATCACAGTACGAGGGTTGGAGAAAGGGTGGCGGGCAGTGACGGCAACGGAAGGAACGGCGCCTGCGTCCGTCCCGCGCGGCGGAGCGATCCAGTGCGCAGAGGTCATATCGTTAAAAGTTCGCTTGGCGAGACGACGGGTGTGGTGCGGGCGACCGGGTAGCGAATGCGGAGGCTTGCCGCCGCTTTCTAAAAAGGGCGTACGCGATGTGGGAGTCGAAGGTGCGCGAACGATACTCTAGACGGGTGGAATTTGGGAGGTGGACCAGCCGCCGCCGATGGCTTTGATCAGGAGGACGCTGGCGGTCATGCGGCGGGTGCGGATGGTGACGGCGGTGACCTGGTCGGCAAGGGACTGGCTTTCGGCGGTGGTGACTTCGAGATAGTCGGTGACGCCGCCCCTGTAACGGGTGACGGAAAGCTGGACGGAGTGCTGGGCGGCGGCGACAGCGGCGTCTTCTTTATCGGCTTCGTCTTCGAGAATGCGCAAGGTGGAAAGATTGTCTTCAACTTCCTGAAACGCAGTGAGGATGGTGCCGCGATAGTCGGACACGGATTTATCGTAAGCCGCTCGAGCCTGTTCGTTTGTGCCGCGGCGAACGCCGCCATCGAAAATCGTTTGCGCGGCCTGGCCGCCCAGAGCCCAAAGGCCGCTAGGACCCTGAATCAAAGTGGTGAACGCGCTGCTCTGGAAACCGCCCTCGCCGCTTAGCGTAACGAGCGGGTAGTACGCCGTGCGCGCGACGCCGACGTTGGCGTTGGCTTCCTGAACGCGGCGCTCGGCGGCAGAAATATCGGGGCGGCGCTCGAGGAGATCGGAGGGGACTCCGGGAGGCAGCGCGGGCGGCAGAAGATCCAGCGGCAACGGATCGATATGGAATGTGGAAGCGGGCTTGCCGACGAGCACCGCGATGGCGTGCTCGAAGGTCGCGCGCTGAACTTCGACGTCGACGGCTTGAGCGCGCGTGGTTTCGAGAGTGGTTTGCGCCTGCGCGAGATCGACGGCGGAGGCGATGCCCGCTTTAAAGCGGCTGTTGGTGAGATCGACGGCTTTCTGGTAGGAGACGACGGTGGAATCGAGAAGCTGCTTTTCGGCGTCGAGACCACGAAGCTGGAAATAATCCATCGCAAGCTCGGCGTGGAGGCTGAGATTGACGTTGGCAAGATCGCCGGCACTGGCCTGGGCTTCGGAGCGCGAGGCTTCGATCGGTTTTGCGGACGCGGCCCCAGAGATCGAGTTCGTAGGAAAAATCGAAGGGCAGCGAGAAATTGTTGTAGGAGCGGACTTCGGTCTGCTTGTTGAAAAGCGGCGCGTTTTCGGATTGCTCGGTGTGGCTCGCGCTGGGGTTTACGCCGACAGTCGGGTACAAGGCGCCGCGAGAGATGCGGACCGCGGCGCGGGCTTCGCGAAATTGCGCTTCGGCGGACTTTAGTGACTGGTTGGAGACGTTGATCTGATCTTCGAGCCCGTTGAGCTGCTGGTCGCCGTAAATCTCCCACCACCTCCCTTTCGTGATCGCGTCGCTGGGCTGCGCGAGCTTGAAGTTTTCGGGAGTTTCCTTGTAGTCCGCCGGGACTTCGGCCGTGGGCGTAACGTACTTCGGCCCCACGGAGCAGCCCGCGAGCATCAGCGCGAAAGCGGCTGCTGCGACGAAAACGGATTGGCGGCGCCGGATCACTTCGCCTGACCTCCGGATTTCTGTTGTGAGTTGTTCTGTGCCGGAGGCTGGACGATTTGTACTTGCTCGCCCTGAACGAGGGAGTCGGGCGGATTGATGATGACTTTTTCGCCGCCGTTGAGACCGGTGATGACTTCAACTTCCGAGCCAAAGTCGCGACCGAGCGCGATGGAAACCAGGCTGGCTTTATTGTCGTCGCCGACGATGCCAAGCTGGAGACCGGCTGAACGGAAGATCAGCGCGGAGACGGGAACGACAAACGCAGGAATCGCATTCGGCACCTTCAGGTGAACTTGAACGTAGGCACCGGGTAAAAGTTCGCCGGTGCGGTTATCGACGTCGACTTCCACAAGCAAGGTGCGCGTGGCGAGATCGATCGCGTTTGCGGTGCGAACCAGGCGGCCCTGGAAGATACGGCCGGGAAATTGCGCGAGGGTGAGGTCGGCGGTGAGGCCGGGCTTGGCGGATGTGGAATATTGCTGCGGGACGTTGATGTAAACACGAAGCGTGTTGATGGCGGCGATGTGGAACAGCTCCTTCGCGGGAGTGCCGCTACCGGAGTCGATTAGCTGGCCGATGTCTGTGTTGCGCGCGGTGATTACGCCGTCGAACGGCGCGTAGATGCGGGTGAAGGATTGCAGGTCTTCCAGGCGCTTCACGTTGGCTTGAGAGGAAGAGACCTGCGCTTTTTTCGATTCAAAGTCGCCGTGGGCGTTGTCCACGTCCTGCTTGGAGACGGCGTCTGTGCTTTTCAGGTCTTGATAGCGCTGTTCAGTGATCTGAGAAAGGTTGAAGTTTGCCTGAGCGGTGTTCAGATCGGCCTTGGCCTGGCTCAATTGCTGGTCGATTTCCGGCGTGTCGATGATGGCAAGCAGCTGGCCCTGTTTGACGTGCGCTCCGATGTCGTAATACCAGGCTTTCAGGTAGCCGTCAGTGCGAGCGTAAATTGGCGCGTCGGTAAAGGCCTGCATGTTGCCGGGCAGGACGATTTCCTGTGCGTCTGAGCTGTGCTTGGGCGCCTGGACGATTACGGTGGGTACGGCGAGGGTGTTGGTTTCGTTGCGAACTTCCGCGCGGGCGCGCATGCGCGGAACGACGCCGCCGATGACCACAAGTGCGACGATCACGAGAACAAGAATCAGAATCAGCCAACCGCGGCCGGATTTGTGCGGCGCGGGGGCCCCATGCGATGGCGAAGAGCTGCGTTCTGCCGGTTCACTCATTGTTTCCTCTGCGACCTCGATCGAAATTCGAAAAATCTAGGTATGGCCCGTTACTCTGCTCCGGCCTCGCGATCAGTGCTCGACCAGCGAGGGATGCACCGGAGGCGGACGATGGTCCTTTTTTCCGCTGTGCACGATAGTGAAAAAAACGGGCACGAAAAAGAGCGTGGCGACGGTGGCGAAGCACAGGCCACCGATGACGGCGCGGCCGAGCGGAGCGTTTTGTTCGCCGCCTTCGCCGAGACCGAGTGACATCGGCAACATACCGATGATCATTGCAAGTGCGGTCATCAGCACCGGACGGAAACGAGTGGCGCCGGATTCGAGAGCGGCTTCATTGGGAGTCTTGCCTTCTTCCAGCCGTTCCTTTGAAAAGCTGACGACCAGAATACTGTTCGCCGTGGCGACGCCCATGCACATGATCGCGCCGGTGAGTGCAGGGACGCTGACCGTAGTACGCGTGACAAAGAGCATCCAGACGATGCCGGCGAGCGCGGCGGGCAGCGCCATGAGAATCACGAACGGATCGAGCCAGGACTGGAAGTTGACGACGATGAGCATGTAAACGAGCACGATGGAAAAGAGCAATCCCCAGAGCAAACCTGAAAAGGAAGACTGCATGGTGAGAATCTGGCCGCGAACGATGAGCTGGCTGCCGCGGGGAAGATACTTTCGGTCGCGGTTGATGATCGGATCGATGTCGCGGGAAACGGCGCCAAGATCGCGGCCTTCGACGCTGCCGAAAATGTCGATGACGGGCTGAACGTTGTAGTGCGAGACCACTCCGCTTTCCGCGCCGCGGGTGAGGGACGTGAGGCCGGAAAAAATCTGAGGAGAAGCGCTGGCACCCGTGCCATTTGTAATGGGGATGTTGTTGAGCTTCTGAAGCGTATCCATTTCGTACTGAGGGGATTGGGTGGCGATGTTGTAGCTGACGCCAGTCTTGGGATCGAGCCAAAACGTCGGAGTGGTCTGGAAGCTGCCGCTCAGGGAGACGAGGAGGTTGGTTGCGATGTCGCGCTGACTGTAGCCGACTTGATCGGCTTTGGTGCGATCGACTTCGAAGTGGAGCTTAGGCTGGTTGAAAACCTGGTGGATGCGGAGGTCGGCGATACCGGGAACGAACTTCATTTGATCGTAGAGACTGTTGGCGAAGTCGCGGTTGGCGTCGATGTTTCGACCAACGATCTGGACGTCGATCGGCGCAGGCAGACCAAAATTGAGTATCTGGCCGACGATATCGGCGGGGAGGAAGTAGAAGGTGACGCCCGGGAAATTCCTGGCGAGAACAAAGCGGAGATCGTGCACGTATTTGGCGGTGGGGTGATGGTCTTTCTTCAAATCGACGAGGATGTCCGCATCACCGGGACCAATCGGGGCCGAGTTGCTGTAGGAAAGGTTGAGGCCGGAGTACGGGATTCCGATGTTGTCGGTGATGCTGCCAAGTTCGTCCTTTGGAATGAGCTGGCGGATGGCGCCATCGACTTGGTCGCAGAGGGCGGCGGTTTCCTCGATCCGCGTGCCAGTTGGGGCGCGCATATGAAGTTTGAACTCGCCGCTATCGACGGCCGGGAAAAAGTCCTGACCCAGGAGTGGGATCAATGCGAAAGAGAGCAAGCAGCAGGCGAAGAAGCAAACGGCGAAGAGCTTGTTGTGGCGTATGCAGCGGTCCAGCAAGCCATGATAGCGGTCGCGCAGGTGGTCGAAACCGTGTTCGAACTTGAGCTGGAACTGGACAAAGGGATTTCGCGATTTTTTGGTGGCTTCGCGAGTTTCCTCAGTCTGGCTGGCGAGAAGATATTTCGCCATCGTCGGAACGATGGTTCGAGAAAGCAGGTAGGAAGCGAGCATCGCGAAGCTGACGGCTTCGGCCAGAGGAACGAAGAGGTAACGCGCGACGCCCGAGAGGAAAAACATGGGGATGAACACGATGCAGATCGAGAGCGTGGAGACGAACGCTGGGACAGCGATTTGCGAAGCGCCGTCAAGAATGGCCTGAACGATTTCCTTGCCCTGATCGATGTTGCGGTTAATGTTTTCGATTTCGACGGTGGCGTCGTCGACGAGAATACCGACAGCGAGCGCGAGGCCGCCGAGGGTCATGATGTTGATGGTCTCGCCGATGGCGCTAAGGACGATGATCGAGGTGAGAATCGAAAGTGGAATCGAGACGGCGATGATCAGGGTGCTGCGCCAGCTGCCGAGAAACAGAAGGATCATCAAGCCGGTGAGGCAGGCGGCGATGACGCCTTCGCGGATGACGCCTTCGATGGAGGCTTTCACGAAGATCGACTGGTCGGACAGCGGTGTGACGACGAGGTTCGGAGGAAGACCGGCGAGAATTGTCGGGAGATACGCTTTCACGCTGGAGATGATGTCAAGCGTGGAAGACTTGCCGATTTTTTGGATGGTCATCAGCGAGGCGCGCTTGCCGTCCACGCGGACGATGTTGGTCTGCGGCGGAAAGCCATCGCGAACATGGCCGATGTCGCGGATGTACACGGTTGAGCCGTTGACGGTCTTGATGGGGACGTCGTTCAGTTCGGCGACGGTTTGAGGCGAGCCGTTGATATCGACCTGATATTCGAACGGGCCGATTTTTGCGGTGCCCGCAGGAAGAATGAGGTTTTGGGCGGCGACGGTGTTAACGACGTCGAGCGGTGACAATCCTTTGGACTGGAGCGCCGCGGTGTTCAGGTCGACCTGTACCTGTCGCTGCTTACCGCCGTAGGGATATGGAACGGCGACGCCGGGAATGGTGACGAGGCCGAGCCGGAGAAAGTTTAGGCCGATGTCGCCGAGTTGCGTTTCGGTTAGGCCCTGGCCGGACAGCGAAAGCTGGAGAATGGGGACTGTGGACGCGTTGTAGGTAATGACCAGAGGCGGCGTGGTGCCGGGTGGCAGGCTGCGCAGAATCGTCTGCGAGACGGCGGTGACCTGGCCAATGGCGTTGCCAACCTGCACGCCTTCGTGGAAGAAGATTTTTACAACCGCGACGCCGGGAAGCGATTGCGATTCGATGTGCTCGATGTCGTTGACGGTGGTGGTGAGGACGCGCTCGTAATTGAGGACGATCCGGTTGGACATGTCATCCGGAGAAAGGCCCGTGTAGTTCCAGATGACGCTGACGACGGGAATATCGATGTTTGGAAAAATGTCCGTGGGAGTACGCAGGATCGAGACGGTGCCTAGAATCAGGAGCAGGATTGACGCGACTACGAAGGTGTAAGGCCTACGTAGCGCGAGTCGTACTATCCACATTGAAAGCCGCCCCCAAGAACACCGAAAACGGTTGAACGTTGGATGAAGCGATAAACGGAATCAGACACGACGAAGCTCGGCGAAGATGCAAGGCTAGAGCCAAAACACCGAGGCTGCCGCGCCGTGCCACAACCGACAGAAAGAATTAGGATTACCGCCGGTGTTAGGACGTTTTGGCAGGGTGTGTCGGTTACAACGGAGTTCGATTCGAGACGGCGGGCTGACATGTGACGGTCCGCCGTCACGTGATATCCTAAGGTGCTTGGAATTAAAGCTGGTCGCCCATGGTGCTGGCATTCTGACAGACCTACCCGATGGCCCAACCCGCCAAGACGAAGCCAAACCCGCCGCCTCCGACGGTCCAGCAGTATGCAACATTGCTGGAAGTATCGAAATCGATCGCATCGCACAAGAACCTCGCTGACCTGTTTCACGACCTCTCTGAACGGCTGAATGAACTGCTCACGTTTCACTACCTGTCGCTGGTGCTATACGACGCGGCGAGAAACGTAATGCGAATGCACGTGTTGGAGACTACGACGCCGACATCGATTCACGAGGGCGACGAATACACGATGGAGGAGTCGCCATCGGCGCTGGTTCTGGAAACGCAGAGGCCGCTGATCGTGGACGACACGGAGAATTACGCACGGTTCCCGCGAATCATGAGGCTGCTACTTGAACAGAATGTGCGGTCATTCTGTAGCGTACCGCTAACATCGGCACACCGGCGGCTGGGAACGCTGAATTTTGGAGCGGCGGAGGCGGGAGCGTTTTCGGAAGAGGCGCTGGAATTTCCGCTGCTTGTTGCGGCGCAGCTGGCGGTGGCGGTGGATAACGCGCTAATTTTCGAGGAAGCCCAGACGCTGCATCACCAGCTTTCGCGCGACCGCGATAGGTTGCAGTTATTGCTTGACCTGAACAACCGCGTGGTTTCGAACTTAGATTTGCGCGAGCTGTTTGCCGCGATTTCGTCGGGGATCCGGCGCGTCATGGCGTGCGATTACGCGGGGCTTTCGTTGCCGGATCCGGAAAAGCACCGGATGATGAGGATGTACGCGCTCGATTTTCCGGAGGGCAAGGGATTGTTGCACGAAGAAATGCTGGTGCCGTTCGATCATGCCAGTTCGGCGAAAGCGTATCTGACTATGAAACCGCTGGTACTTAGCAAAGCTTCCCCGGAGTGGCTGAATTCGCCGATTGCAAACGTGCGCGAGAAAGAAGGGCTGACAAATCTGTGTTTTTTGCCTTTGATCAGCCGCGGACGGGCGATCGGGAGCCTGAATCTGGGCCGATTGCGAGACGAGGCCTTCACGCAGGAGGACGTGCATTTCCTGAGCCAGATTGCCGGGCAAGTAGCGATCGCGGTGGAGAATGCGCTCGACTACGGGCACATGAGCGAATCTCGCGCGAGGCTGGCTGAAGAACGGCGATACCTGAAGGAAGAGATCAAGACGGAACATAACTTCGAAGAAATTGTGGGAGACAGTCCGGCGCTGAAGGCGGTGCTCCGGCACGTGGAGACGGTGGCAGCGACGAGCTCGACGGTGCTGGTTTTAGGCGAGACCGGAACCGGCAAGGAACTGATCGCGCGGGCGATTCACAATCTAAGCCCGAGGCGCGAGCAGGCGTTTGTGAAAGTGAACTGCGCGGCGATTCCTTTGGGACTGCTGGAAAGCGAGCTATTTGGGCACGAGAAGGGCGCGTTCACAGGAGCGATAGCACAAAAGGTAGGGCGTTTTGAGCTCGCGAACAAAGGCACGATTTTTCTGGACGAAGTTGGGGATATTCCGCTGGAGCTGCAGCCGAAACTTTTGAGGGTACTGCAGGAACAGGAATTCGAACGGCTCGGTAGCACGCGGACCACCCGCGTGGATGTCCGGCTGGTAGCGGCGACGAGCCGGGATCTGGGCCAGATGATTGCGGATAACCAGTTCCGGCGCGATCTGTTTTACCGGCTGAATATTTTTCCGGTATCCGTGCCTCCGCTTCGGGAGCGACGCGCTGACCTTCCGAAATTAGTAGAGCATTTCGTGGCGAAATACGCGAAAGCGATGAACAAGAAAGTGCCGTCGGTGCCTTCCGCCACGATCGAGGCGCTTCGCGACTACTCATGGCCAGGAAATATTCGCGAACTGCAGAACGTGATCGAGAGGGCAGTGATTCTGACGCCGGGATCGGTGCTGCGTGCGCCGCTGGGGGAGTTGAAGGGCGTGGGCGGAGACTTGAACACGACGAAACCGACGACGCTTCAGGAAGTGGAACGGCAGCATATTCTAGAAGTACTGCGCGAGAACAAGTGGGTGATCGGCGGGCCAAATGGAGCAGCGGCGAAGCTCGGGATGAAGCGGACGTCGCTCGCATACAAGATGAACAAGCTTGGAATAGAAAGGCCCTGGAAGTGACGGCAGGCCGTCACATGCTCGAGATTCATTAGGTTTTCGGTTTCGCGCCGCACTTTTTGCGCCGGTCAGTCTCCCCGTAGTTTGATGGCTATTCCCTTTCGTTCGTTCCGCATACCGCAGGAATCGCGGCGCCGCGCCGAATGGAAGCGGCTGTGCAACTGCGTCTAGGTGAGTACCGCATGGAATATCGCGCCATCAACGGATTGACGCTGCAAGCGTCTCGGATTGGCCTTGGCACATGGGCCATGGGCGGCTGGATGTGGGGCGGAACCGACGAGCAGGAAAGCATCCGCACAATCCGGACCGCCCTCGACAAAGGGATCAACCTGATCGACACGGCGCCGGTGTACGGCTTTGGTCGGTCGGAAGAGATCGTGGGCAAAGCAGTGAAGGAACACCGCGGGCGCGAGCGGGTGATCCTTGCGACGAAGACGGGGGTGGAGTGGCGGAACGGCGGAGTATCGCGGAACGCGTCGCGCGAACGAATTCTGCGCGAAGTGGATCATTCGCTTCAGCGGCTGCACACGGACTACATCGACGTATATCAGGTTCACTGGCCCGATCCGCTGGTGCTGATCGAAGAAACCGCACAGGCGATGCTCGAACTCTACGATTCCGGAAAGATCCGGGCGATCGGCGTGAGCAACTTCTCGCCCCAGCAGATGGACCGGTTCCGCGCGATGGCACCGATTCACACCGAGCAGGCTCCATATAATTTGTTTGAGAAGCAGATCGACCGCGACGTGCTGCCTTACACGCGAGAAAACAAGATTTCGACGATCGTTTACGGCGCGTTGTGCCGCGGGCTTCTGAGCGGTCGAATGAAGCCGGATTCGCAGTTCACGGGCGACGATATGCGACAGGTGGATCCGAAGTTCCAACCCCCTCGCTATGGGCAGTATCTGAAGGCCGTTCAAGAGCTGGATGCGTACACAATGAAAAACTTCGGGAAGCGCGTGATGCAACTGGCGCTCCGATGGGCCCTCGATCAACCGGGGGTTAACGTCGCTCTGTGGGGAGCGAGGCGTCCTGACCAACTTGACAGTCTCGATCAGATTGAAGGCTGGACGCTTTCCGATGAAGCGAGACGGGTCGCCTGCCACATCGTCCGCGACAACGTGACCGACCCTATTGGACCCGAGTTCATGGCGCCTCCGGCCCGAGCTTCCGTGGTTCCGCAGCCGTAGAACGACGCCGATATTCCCGTTTTGGGCTTTGAAAATTGACATTCTGCTTGGTCCGGAGTAGAAGAACTTTTCCCGTTTTTCCAGAAACTCTCTTCCTAATTTCACCTTTTGTTCGACGAACTTTCACACCGGCGTTGCATTCGTAAAACGGATTTGATGGATTCACAGGACTTGCAAGCCGCACAGGTACTATGCCCGTTCGGTTTGGGTCGATAGGCCATTGGTTTGTCGATTGCGTACCAATCTGGGTCAGGGGTGGGTGCCGGCGATTTGGGGATTGCCGGAGGCTCGGGGGCAATGGAAGAGGCGTTTTTCAGTTCCTTAAGGATCCTTCTCGAATTCGACCGCAGGCGGCTAGTAGCGGTTTCGGTGCTCGCGCTCAGTGCGGTTCCTGTGGTTTTCGGAATCTGGCCGGGGTATTGGTGTGCACCGCCACCGACGCGGGCTGCGAATGTGATCGATGCTGCGGCCGACCTAGCGCCGAAGCCCGATTTCGCGGGGGCCCAGCTAGTTACGGGCAACGCATCAACGGAGCGCGATGACGGTGAGACTCGTCCGCTTTACCCATACTCGGTGGTACCCGGTGGAATTTCGAGTGCGGCAGAATTGCGCGCTGCGGCGGAGCGAGACGCTGCGGTACGCCAGCACTACGCAGGTTTGAACCTCGCGAATGCGCACGTCGAGCGGTTGAGGGAAGCGAAACTGGTTTATGTTTCGTACCGGCGCGGTAATCAGATTTTCTGGACGAGGAATGCGTTGCGGCTTGCGAAGGGCGAGCGCGTAATCACCGACGGCGTCGTGATGCTCCGCGCGCGATGCGGCAATCGAATTTCTGAAGTTCCCATGGCACCGGTCGAGCCAAATGTTGCGGCTGTGCCGGCGGAGGCTATGGAACTGCCGGCCGCAGCAGGAGTGCCAGTGCCGTGGACGCAGCCAGAGGACGTGCCGCTAGCGCCGACGCCTGAAACTGCGATCGTGATTCCACCGTTCCCGACGCCGAGCGGACCGGGCGTTCCAGGGGTGTACGCTCCGCCATTTACGTGGATACCTACGGGAGGCGGTCCGTCAGGTTCGGGGCCGAAGACGCCGAGCGGACCGGGAACTTCATCAGGACCGCCGACACCGTCCGGACCACAACCTCCGCCAATTATCGTTCCGCCGTCTGGACCGGGTACGCCTGCGGGACCGGGGACACCAAACACACCACCGATCGCTGCGCCGGAACCGGGTGAGTTCGCGATGCTTGGGGCTGGAATCGCGGGATTTTTGGCGCTAATCGCCCTGAAAAAGAAACGGGCCGCGTAACTCGCGCTGGCGGCAAGCGCGGACGACTTTCCTTCTGCGGGATTCCATCCAAGAATTCGAGTAGTTAGTGCTGCGTTGCGTCAGCAGGTTACGGCGCGTTTTTCACGAAGCAGAATTCCTTCGTCGTCAGCGTGCAGGATACGAACGGTGGTCTCGAGTCCCGCCGCGGCGAATTGGTCGGAGATGTAGCGCGAGACGACGTCGAAGTTGTGAGTGCCAAGGGCGACGACGGTGGGACCGGCGCCACTGAGCGAGATGCCGATGAGGCCGTCGACATGAGGAATTGAAAGCGCGCCGGCAAGCCCCGGAATCAAAGGCTCGCGGAAGGGCTGGTGCAGGCGGTCCTGCATGGCGTCCCAGATCAAATCGTAATTGCCCGAGCCAAGAGCGGCGAGAAACAGAGCGCTGCGCTGAAGATTGTGAACCGCGTCCGCCAAGGGAACGGATTGGGGAAGCGCGGCGCGCGAGACGGAGGTATCGAGCGTCATTTTTGGGGTAACGGCGATGACCTGGATATCTTTTGGCCAAGCGCTGCGAAGAGCGACGATGTGGCCGTCAGTGCGGAGAAACGAAACGACGAAGCCGCCCAGGAGAGACGCGGCGACATTGTCAGTGTGATGTTCTATCTCGGCAGCACAGCGAAGCGCGAAATCCTCGGAGAAGCGTTTCCCGGATAGCGCGAATGCAAGCGAGATGCCGGCGACGATGGCGGCGGCGCTGCTGCCGAGTCCGCCGGAAATCGGGATGTCGTTCTGAACAGCGAGGCGAACAGATGGCAATTCGAAGGCGAGACGCGCGGCGGTGTGCTGCATGGCGCGAAGGATCAGATTCTGGTGCGGCGAGGTGGGAAGTTCGGCGCTGCCGACGACGCCGCGGGTTCGGACGGAAGAAGGCTGGGCAGGATCAGCGTGCGTTGTAGCGCGGACGGTGAGATAGAGATCGAGCGCGAGGCCGAAGCAGTCGAATCCCGCACCGAGATTGGCGGTGGAGGCCGGGACGCGAACTTCAAACGACGATCGGTTTGGAATGGACATCGATTAACGCCGTATCTCCTGTAACGCGGTCTATCTTCGCTTCAAATTCTCGAGAATCGATTTTTTGTCGGCGGCGACACGCGCCGGAGCATTCGGATATCTGCCGTGGATCGCGTGGCGCGCGGGCGGCTTGCCCGGTTCGTGCGATTCGATCGAGAGCGAGCCGCGGTGATAGTGGCTCACGTAGTCGGGATCTTTCAAAACGTGCCCAGTGAGAACCGCGACGACAGTTTCGTCCTTTTTGATCTTGCCTGCCGCGACGAGCTTTCGAATTCCTGCGAGGGTGGCGGCCGATGCGGGCTCGCAACCGATGCCGTCACGACCGATGATGGCTTTCGCGTCTGCCAGTTCCGTTTCGGTGACGCTCAAGACTTCGCCGCCGGATTCGAGAACGGCGCGGAGCGCTTTCTTCCAGGAGACCGGGGAACCAATTTTAATCGCGGTCGCGAGCGTGTGCGGGTGATCGACGAACGAAATTTCGTTGGGAATGCCCGTCGAAGTTTCAGCCGAGTGCGACGCCAGTTTCTTGAAGGCGTGAGCGAGCGGCGCGGCGCCTTCGGCTTGCACGACGCTGATTTTCGGGAGCCGATCGATCAGGCCGAGTTGCTTCATTTCGCTGAAGCCCTTGCCGAGCGCGGAACTGTTGCCGAGATTTCCGCCGGGAACGACGACATGGTCGGGCACTTGCCAATCGAGCTGTTCGAGAATTTCGAATGCGACCGTTTTCTGGCCTTCGATTCGGAACGGATTGATGGAGTTCGCAACGTAAATGGACGGCTCGTCCGCAAGTTCCTGGATGAGACGCATGCAATCGTCGAAGTTGCCGTCGATTTCGCAGATGGCGGCGCCGTAGTCCATGCTTTGCGCGAGTTTGGCAGCACTGACCTGGCCAAACGGAAGCAGGATCGCGCATTGCATACCCGCGCGCGCGGCGTAGGCAGCGAGGCTCGCGGCGGTATTGCCCGTGCTGGCACAGACGACGGTGCGAGCGCCGAGAAGTTTGGCCTGCGTGACGGCGGCGGTCATGCCGGTGTCTTTGAACGAGGCGGTCGGATTGCAACCCTGGTGCTTCAGACGAAGCGCGCTGAGCCCGGAGTATTCAGCGGAACGCGGCGCGTCGTAGAGCGGCGTATTGCCCTCGAACAGCGTGACGATAGGCGCATCGTCGACAAAGGGGATCAATTCGCGGTGACGCCAGACGCCGGATTTGTCACGCGCGGCACTTGAAAGAGCGCGCTGGCGCCAAGTGGCGGGTAATTGCGCGGGATTGGCGATGGACTTGAGCTGGATTTCGATTTCGAGAGGGCCGCCGCATTTGGAGCAAACGTAAATGCGTTCGGAGGTCGGGAAGGATTCGCGGCAGCCGGGCATGATGCAGCGTTGAACGGCATTGCCGCCGAGGCGCGGGGCCGGAGTGGAGTGCAAGGCGTTCATCGCGCGACGGGCGTGGTTTCGCGGGCGCCGCGAGAATCGAGCGCGAATTCGTTGTGAACGGCGATGAGAGCTTTTTTCATGTCCGCCCGAGCGACGACGAAGGAAATGTTAGTTTCCGACGAGCCTTGCGCGATGGCGATGATGTTGACGTTCTCGCGGCCGAGGACGCTGAAGGTGCGGCCGGAAATTCCGACGGTGCCGCGCATGTTCTCGCCAACGACGGCGACAATGGAAATGTTGGAATCGATGGTGATGTGATCGACTTTCTGATGCATCAGATCTTGAGAAAACTGGGCGCGCAGGGCTTCGACGGTGCGCTTACCGTCAGCGGAGGAAACGACGAAACAGATGTCGTTCTGCGAAGATGACTGGGAAATCAGCAGCACCGGAACGCGGATGGCGGCGGTGGTGGAGAAAGTCCGGCCGACGACATCGGGGAGTCCGATGATGCCGGGACCGCCGATGGCAATGAGAGCGACGTCGCCGATCGCGGTGAGAGCTTTCACGCCGCGAGGACCTTCCTGGCCTTCGGGCGTGATTTTTGTGCCGGGATTATCGGGCTGGAAGGAGTTGCGGATCCAAACCGGAATTCCGGCGCGGGAAACGGCACGGAGAGTTTTCGGATGGAGGACTTTCGCGCCAAAGTAGGCAAGTTCGGCGGCTTCACGATAAGAAATTTCGGGGATGGTTTGGGCGTCCGGAACCATGCGCGGATCGGCGGTGAGCACTCCGTTCACGTCAGTCCAAATGATGACTTCGTCGGCGTTCAAAGCGGCGCCGAGAATGGTGACGGAATAGTCGGAGCCGCCGCGGCCGAGAGTGGTGAGCACGCCATCGACGGTGGCGCCAATGTAACCGGTGACCACGGGAACCGCACCGCGATCGAGCAGCGGGCGAAGGCGGGCTTCGCAGCGTTCTTGCGTGCGGTCTTCGAGTGGCTCGGCACCGCCGTGGTGCGAGTCGGTGACGATCAGTTCGGTGGCTTCAATTCCTTCGCTCTCCGTGCCGCGCTCCGCCAAGACGGCGGAGACGATGGGCGTGGTGAGCCGTTCGCCAAGGCTCGAGACAGCATCCAGGGTGCGGGGAGTGAGTTGGCGCAGCAGCGCTGTTCCTTCGCAAAGGCGCTTTGCCTCGCCGAGGATTTCCTGGATGCGAGCGGAGAGCTTTTCGCGCATCGCTGGGTTCTTGATGAGTTCGGTCAGGGCAGCGTCGTGCTGCTTGCGAAGCTTTTCAAGCAGGTGGAGCGCATGGTCGCGGTCGCCGGCTTCGGAGCGGTTCGCCGCTTCGATAAGCGTGTTTGTGACCCCAGCCATCGCCGAAACAACGACCACGAGAGAGTAGGCTTTCGCCGCTGCCTGGACGATGTCGGCTACTCGGCTGATGCACTTGGCATCGCCGACAGATGTGCCTCCAAACTTCATGACCTGCAATTGCCGTTTCATCGAGCTAGACCTATGGCGAGGCTGGGTTACGGTGAACGACGATTGAGCGTTCCGAGATACCGCGCCTTAAAAAACTATACACCAAAATTTGCGGGACGGACGGCGGCGAGAGGCATGTTGCCCAAAGTCATAGGGTTGCAAACACGGCACAAAGAAGCGCAGTGCAGCCGGCGACGGAATTACGGCCGAGCCGACAGAGCCGGGATCAAATTCTTGGCTTGCGGCGAGCCCAGACCCGTATAGGGGTCGAATCCAGCGACTGTGCGGCAGACTCGCGGACAGTTGGTGGAGACAGACTTGTTGATCGGATTGAAGTTCAGGGCATCCATGCGCGTGTTGGCGGGATAGAGCGATGAGACCGTTCCGGTAAGAGCTGACTTATGCTCGGCGGCGCGCATTGCGTCGACAATGGCGATGCCGGCAGCCCACTGCGGCGTGGCTGCGCTGGTGCCGCCGACTTGAAACCATCCTGTAGCGCCCTCGTAGGCTATCGAGTTGTAAACAGCGTAGCCGGTGCCCGGGTTCGCGTTGAACGAAACGTCGGGAACGGCTCGGTAGCCTGCGCTGTCGTTGGGTATGCCGAACTGTTCCTGGAACAGTGGCTCGTTCTCATAGGCGCTGATTCCGCCACCGCTGCCGGTCCACGCTGCTTCGCTCAGGTAGTTGTGCTCGGCGTTGAGCGTGAGCGACGTGCCGCCAACGGAGACGACATCTGGGGAAGCAGCAGGATAGTTGACGCCGGCGCCGGAATCGCCGGAGGCCGCGACGAAGGTGATGCCGCTCGCGAGGAAGTGGCTATCCATCGAGCGCTCCCCGGAAAATTCAGGAGTCGTCCAGCTCATCGAGACGACCGAGGCGCCTTTGCTAACGGCGAGATCGACGCCGACAAGCAGATCGGAAAGGGCGTAGGAGTTGGCTTCGACAAGGATAATTTTCGCTTGAGGCGCGATAGCGTGGGCCCATTCAACGTCAAGCGCGGTTTCAATGGACCATTGGGAGCTGGATTGTGGCTGGGAGCCGGTGGCGTATAGCGTCGTGAAGCAGCCGCTCGCGGAAGTGCAGGCAGGGAGGTTGAATTGGGTGCTGAAGGTCGCGAGATCGGATTCGATGTTGGCGTCGTCGTACGCATCGATCACGGCGATGGTCTGGCCGGCACCTTGATTCGAGAGCATGTCAAAGCCGTAGGCGTGGCGGATCATAGATGGCGTAAAAGCCGAAGTCGGGGGTGCGCTCAGGTCGGCCGGGGTGACAACGTGGATGGGAGGTCGCGCGAAGGCCGCCGGGTAGCGCGTCGGCTCGATTTGTGGCAGGCGCAGGTGGACGAGTTGTTGGGCGGCGAGTGACGGCGACAACGCAGCTGCGGCTGCAATGCCGAGGATCCATTTCGCACTCGAAATGCTGGTTTTGGCTGCGGACATTTGGTGTTTCCCCCAGTTGGCCGAGGCTGCCGGTGCGCTTTTGGCGGCTATCGGCAGTTCCGGCGACGACTAGAGCTTACGGACAGGGTCCGAACTGGCCAATGGGACAGGGGGCACAAATGAGGGGGTACGGATGGGGGTGCCCCGGAGTGGTACTACCGTTTTAAGTCATTACAAATAATGGCTTTAGTGATACAGACATTTATAGCTCGAGTGGGAGGCCTACGTAGTTTTCGGCGAGGCTTTGGGACGCGGCGCGAGAACCGGTGACGTAGTCAAGCTCGGCCAGTTGGCGGCGATGGTCGAAGGCGTTGTCATGGATGAAGCGGTGGAGCATCGAGGTCATCCACCAGGAGAAGCGCTGGACCTTCCAGACGCGACGGAGGCAAGTGGCAGAGTAGGCGTCGAGCAGACCTCTGTGGCCGGACTTGTAGAATTCGACGAGGGCGTGAGCCAGGACCTGCACGTCGGCCACGGCGAGATTGAGGCCTTTGGCGCCGGTGGGTGGCACGATGTGCGCGGCGTCTCCGGCGAGGAAGAGTTTGCCAAATTGCATTGGCTCGACGACGAAGCTGCGCATGCCTGTGATTCCCTTTTGGAGGATCGGGCCTTCAGTGAGTGTGAATTCTTCCGCTGAGAGGCGAATTTGGAGTTCTTCCCAAATTTTCGCGTCGGGCCAGCGGGAAATGTCTTCGTCGGGCTTGCACTGGATGTAAAGGCGGCTGATTTGCGGGGAGCGCATGCTGAGCAGAGCGAACCCGCGTTCGTGATAGGCGTAGATCAGCTCGTCGGAGGACGGTGAAGCTTCGGCGAGAATTCCGAGCCAGCCGAAAGGATATTCGCGATCGTAAACGGTGAGCGCGGGCTCGGGGACCGAAGGGCGGCAGATGCCGTGGAAGCCGTCGCATCCAGCGATGAAATCGCAATCGAGCGTTCGCGCGTCGCCATTTTCTTCGAAGCGGATTTTCGCGTGAGACGAGGTGCTCGCGCCGTGGAAATCCTGAATGCTGGTTTTCGCGACTTCGAAGTAGATCGGGGCACCGGAATCGAGGCGAGCCTTGGTGAGATCTTTCACAACTTCGTGCTGCGCGTAAATGGTGACGCCTTTACCGCCGGTGAGGTCCGAGAAATCGATGTGGTGGGTGCCGCCATTGAAGCGGAGATAGATTCCGTGATGGACGAGGCCGATTTGGTCGAGCCGCGCGCCGAGGCCGAGGCGGTGCATCAGGTCCACAGTTCCCTGCTCAAGAACGCCTGCGCGAACCCGTTCTTCAACATGCGGGCGGCTGCGATTTTCGACGATGACGGAATCGATGCCTTCGCGTTGAAGGAGATGGGAGAGGAAAAGCCCGGCGGGACCGGCGCCGACTATGCCAACTTGCGTGCGCATGCCAACACCACGATACCAGAGCTAAAGGATTGCTGGAACCGAGGGCGGTGCTCGAAGTGGCGATAACGCGTGAGACGCACAATGATCGCGCGAGAATTGGAAGCGCGGTGTGTGGATGCTAGGATTCGAACGTCAACTGCCGGAAGCGTGTTTCGAGGAGCCGGGAATGCTGGTGAGCAAGAAGAATCTGCAGGTGGAGTGGGGGCACTGCGACGCGGCAGGGATTGTGTTTTATCCCAACTACCTCGCGTGGTTTGACGACTGCACGACAGCGCTTTTTGCCAGCGCAGGCTTGCCGATTCAAGATCTGTTTCGTTCGCAAGGGATCGTGGGCGTGCCACTGGTGGACGTGCGCGTGAAATTCATGGCGGCTTCGACGTATGGAGACCAGCTACGCGCAGAATCGACGGTGACCGAAATTCGGAACAGCAGCTTTGTGATACGGCACCAGTTTTTCAAGGGCGATGCGCTGGCGGTAGAAGGATTCGAAACCCGGGTGTGGGCGGAACGCGATACGACGAATGCGGCGCGGATTAAATCGCGGAAGATTCCTCCGAATGTGGTGGAAAAATTGTCGGGCGAGCCGGTGAAGTAGGACGTGTGACAGCGAACCGAGCCCTAGATCGTTTATAAGGCACCGTATCGCTGTTCATGCCTGTCTGTAAGACGAGCCCCGGCAAGTTTGCCAGCGGTACTCAATCGTGGTGCGAGCGTTATTACGTAAGTGATATCGGTTTTGGCTTTGCGGGATCGCTGTAGTCGTAGAAACCCTTTCCGGCTTTTCTGCCGTTCCATCCCATCAGGACCATGCGCTTCAGAAGCGGCGGCGGCGCGAAGCGCTTCTCCTTAAATTCGTCGAACATGATGTTGGCGATGTAATAGGTGGTGTCGTTGCCGACGAAATCGAGGAGGGTGAGCGGGCCCATGGGGTGTCCGCAGCCGAGCTTCATCGAGTTATCGATATCTTCGATCGACCCGACACCTTCTTCGAGCGCGCGGACGGCATCGAGAAGATAAGGAACGAGCAGACGGTTGACGATGAATCCGGTGCGGTCGGTGGTGCGCACGGGCGTCTTACCGCAGCGAGTGGCAAATTCGACGACGGATTCTTCGACTTTTGGATCAGTGGCAATCGTGCGGATGACTTCAACGAGCTTCATGATTGGGACGGGATTGAAAAAGTGGAGGCCCAGAAAACGGTCCTGGCGCTTGGTGTAGGTGGACATTTCGGTGATTGAGAGCGACGAGGTGTTACTGGCGAATACGGTGTGCTTCGGGCAGAGCGCGTCGAGTTCGTTCCAGAGATCTTTTTTCACGGGAAGCTGCTCGATGATAGCTTCGACCACGAGATCGGAATCTTTCAGGTCGGCTAGCGCGGTGGTGCTTTTCAAGCGTCCACGAGCGGCATCGCGATCGGCGGCGGTAAGCGTGCCTTTATCGACCATGCGCTGCAGATTTTTGTCGATGGATGCGAGTCCTTTATCCAGAGCGGCTTGCGAAACTTCACGAACGACGACATGGCAACCGGCCTGAGCGGCGACCTGCGCGATTCCCGAGCCCATCAAGCCACAGCCCACAACTCCTACTTTTTCAATGCGCATCTACTTTCCCTCTCTATGAATTTGGGATGATTTCCAATCAGGACTGCGAATCGATCTCGGCAAAAACCTGCTGCGCGATATGGAACGCGGCGTTGGCCGCGGGCACGCCGCAATAAATCGCACACTGGAGCAAGACTTCCTGAATTTCCTCGCGCGTGACTTTGTTCGCGAGCGCGGCGCGAACATGCATACGAAACTCGTCGTTGCGATTCAACGCCACGAGCGTTGCCAAGACGATCAGGCTGCGGGTCTGGCGCGGCAAACCCGGACGCGACCAGACTTCGCCCCAAGCGTAGCGGGTGATCAGATCCTGGAAGGGCTCGGTGAAGGAGTCCTTTTTCGCTTCGACGGCGTTGACGTGCGCATCGCCCAGCACGGCGCGGCGAGTTTTCATCCCGGTTGCGTGGCGTTCCTTTTCGTACATGGTTATGCCTCCGCTCGCGAAATGTTTGCCAGAAGTGCGTCCGTGAATTGCGAGTGCGCTTCAACGTTGGAAAGATGAGCGGCGTCGAGTTCGGCGTACTGGACGTCCGTGAGTTTTTCGGCGAGTCGCTTGCCGTCCGCAGGGGGCGTGGCACGGTCGTGAGCACCGGAGATCACGAGGACGGGCGGCAGCTTGGCGGGCGGTGTCACGTTCAAGAAATTCGCGTCCCGGACGGCGGCGCAACACGCCGCGTAGCCTGCGGGATCTATGCCAAGGAATGTCGCTCGGATTTTTTCGATGACATCCGGTGCACTCGCGAAAAAAGAGGGAGTGAACCAACGTTCCGTGACGGCGGCCACGACAGACAGCATACCGTCGGTGCGGACTTTGGAGATGCGAGCGTTCCAGGCTTCGTCGTTGCCGATTTTCAGGCCGGTGTTAGATAGGGTCGCCGATTTCAGACGCTCGGGAGCGTTGTGGAGGAGCCACTGGCCGATTTGGCCGCCCATGGAAAGGCCGCAGAAGTGAAATTTGTCGATGTGGAGCGCTGAGGCGAGGTGAAGCAGATCGGCTGCGAGAAGCTCGATCGTGTACGGACCGGGCGTGACGCTGGAGTGGCCGTGGCCGCGGGTATCGAACCGGAGAATGCGGAACCTCGATTCAAGCGGTTGAAGCTGCGGCTGCCACATCGCGGTGGTGGTGCCTAGACCATTCGAAAAAATAACGACGGGAGACGACACCGGGCCTTGCAGATGGTAGTGGAGAACCGCTCCGTTGACGTCAATGTGAGGCATGGCTAGGGTCGAGACTTCCCTTCACCGGACTTGGTGGACCGGCGAGAAGCAAGGACGTTCGCGACGATCGTTTCGGCGGAGCCATTGAAATTCTTCGGGTTGAAAATGTGGTCCACATCCGCGGCAGAAAAATACTTCTGCATTTGCGGGTCTTTCAACACGACATCGCGCAAAGGCTGGTGCGTATCCGCGGCGACGCGGGCGAATGCTTCGGCAATTTTGCGCGCAGGTTCACGACCTTCGTGCTTTGCGAGGGCAGCAGCAAAGGCTTCGGTGAGGGCGAGACCGGTGTGGGAGGAGAGGTTCGCGGCCATTTGCGCTTTGTCGATGGTGAGACCTTCGAGGATCACAAGCAAATGATACAGCGCGCCGGCTGCGAGAAGAAAAATCTCGGGCAGCGTCTCCCATTCGGCTTGCCAGCCGCCGAGGCCGCGCTCGTGTTCCTGCACCATTGCAGCGAGCATCGTGGAAACGAGCGGAGGAACGCGCGTTGCAGCAGAGAGAATCACTGCCGAGCCGACGGGATTGTGCTTGTGAGGCATGGTGGACGAGCCGCCGCGGCCCTGCGCGGAAGGTTCGAAAACTTCGGCAACTTCGGTTTGCGAGAGAAGCGCGATGTCGCGGGCGATTTTTCCAGCTGTGCCGACGACGAGGCCGAACGTTGTGGCGACTTCGGCGAACCGGTCGCGATGGGCGTGCCAGGAAATCGGTGGAAGAGCCAGATTGAGTTCCTTCGCGAGCGCTGCGGCGACTTTGGAACCAGCGCTTCCGAGGACGGCAAGAGTTCCTACCGAACCGCCGAACTGAAGCGTCAGTGCGCGGGCGCGCAGTTGAGAGAGACGTTCGCGATGCCGTTCGATGGCGTCGAGCCAGCCTGCGAATTTCAAGCCTAGCGTGATCGGACTGGCTTGCTGGAGCCATGTGCGTCCGACGATTAGCGTGGTGGCATGCTCCTGAGCGAGTTCAGCGAGACGATCGGAAATCTTTGCCAGATTGGCGTCCAAGATATTGAGCGCGTCGCGAATCTGGAGTACGCGGCCAGTGTCAATAGCATCCTGGCTTGTGGCGCCGAAGTGGACGAACGCAGACGCGTTTTTATCGGCTCGTTCGACGTTCGCGGTGAGTTGTTTCAGGAGCGGAATGGCGAGGTTTCCGGCAAGAGCGGCGTCACGCGCGATCGCGGCAAAATCGTACGCATCGGCCTGGCAAGCTCTCTCGATCGATGGCAACACTCCCGCCGGAGCCTGTCCGGTTGAGACGAGCGCGCGCGCCAAGGCCAATTGGAAATCAAGCATGCCCTGTAGCGCGCGGCGGTCAGAGAAAACTTCGCGCATCACTTCGGTGGTGAAGAGCGGATCGAGCAGACGCGTGGTCGGTTCGTTCGTCAACGCTATGAAATCCTAGGCTGCATTCTCACGATGCCGCTTTCGGCGCAAAGCGCGAAACTTCGCCGACGGCGCGATAGGCCTGATCCATGGCGGCGTTGGTGTAGGCTAAAGCTTCGGAATCAGAATTCGCGATCGAGATCCGGCCAAAGGGCTGGCGACCGATCACGCAGGGCTGCTGGTCCGGAGGCCAGTCGGGATCGTACAGCGAATTGTATTCGTAGGCATAGCCGTGGGGCCAGCGATTCACGGTAATCGCAAGAATATCATTCGCAGGATCGAAGCCGCCGGGGCCGAGGACTGCTCCGAGCTGCTCGCGAATATTGCGTTCGTAGGTTTCGAAAGGGGTGGCGAGCATCTGGGCGCGTCCGGCCATTTGCTGCGCGCGGGCCGGAAGGCCGGGCTTCGTAGGGACGTGTTCCATGTGAACGAGGCACGGCTCATCGGGATGACTCGGAAATTTATAAGAGCCGATGCTGACGGGAAAGTCGATAGTAAGCGAATCGAAGAAGCCGCCGGGGCAGCGAATGCCGCTGATGCCGAGCTTTTTGAAGGACAGCCAGTTGCGAACTAAGACTGTGGTGTAGACCAAAGGCACTTTCACGCCGTACGCGAGAGCTTCCTTCTGTTTATCCGGGAGTTCGGGGCACATGTACGGAATCACCATGTTCCAACCGGCGAGGATGCACGCCGAGCCGCGAACGCTGCGCGGTTTGCCGTCGCGGACGTAAGTGACTTCCACCTCTTTTGCGCTGGACGGATCGCCTATATTTTTCGCGTGAATCACGGTGCTATTCAGGCGCAGGCGTACGTTCGAAGAAGGACCGTCGAGCACGGCGTAGTTTAATTTCGCGGTCACGATGTCTTCCATCGTTGAGCCGGGTGCCGAAGCAGGAATTAACGAGCGGATCAGCAGGCGAGCGATAGAGGCGTTGCCGTCAGGAAAGTGAAAGATGTAGGGCTCGCCAGCGTCATCGGTCTCCGGCTCCTCCCGCGTGACTTCCACACCCATGCCAGGACCGTATTTGCCGGAAAGATCCATGCCTTCAAATCCGGGAAATTCGAGATAAGCAAGATCGCCGGCCGGAACCGCGTCAATACCGACGCCATAGAGGCCGTAGGTCTGCTTTTGCATGAAAGCGATCGCGCTGGGATCGACTTTCACGTACTTCAAGAGATATTCCTGATAGCTGGTGCGAGAGAGAGTGACTTTTTTGTCCCAGGACGAAAGCCCGGGAAGGTAATCGACTTTGTCGGTGAAAAGGCGGGTGAGGTCTTTCTGGGCTTGCGGCGAGAGGGGGGTCTTCGCGAAAAATTCAGCCCACGTGGGCTCCCCAAGTCCGATTACAAGCTTGTCGGCACCGAAGGTTTTCTTATCAAAGAAGACAGCGCGGGAAAGACCGTTCCGCTTGTCGAAGTCGCGATCGTAATACTTGTAAAACTTCTGGGTGTCGACGCCGAGATCGCGGAGCAATCCCTTCGCCTGAGCGCTGTAGAGCTTAGGGCTGGCAATCGATTGCGTACCACCGTAACCGATGATGGTGCGGCCACCGACTTCGAATTCGTTGCGGCGCGCGTGGCCGCCGAAATCGTCGTGATTTTCAAGGATGAGAATTTTGGAGTTGGACCCGTGTTGCTTGCGGTAGAAGTACGCGGCAGAGAGTCCGCTGATGCCGCCTCCGACGACGATCAGGTCGAAGCGGTCGGAATCGGGCTGAGGATTCTGCCATTCATTTCCATCGCGCAGACCGTGGCCGACTTCCATGACGGCATTGGTGGTGCCGCGAAAACCCGTGAGCGTGGGTGGGTAATAATCCGAGGCCTTTTGGGATTGCGGGGGAGACTGAAATGGAGACTCGACGAGGCCGAATGTTTCCATCCACTTCGAATGGTTTAGAGCGAGGCCGCCTCCGACGGCGACGCCGAACCCGTTGAGAAAATCGCGCCGGGTGACGTTGCGATCCATTCCGAGCTGTACATCTTTTTTTTCACGAACCAAGCTCTCCCCCAGGAGGGTGACCACCGGGCTTCGACACGCTACGTTCGACACAGCGCGCGCCCGGCTTTAGATTTTTGGCGGTACGAGCATACTCCACGTCGCGAGGGGCGGAACGGCAAATTTGGATTGCGGGAATTGTGATCGAGCTAAGAGTCGTGAGGCTCGACGGTGACGCGTAGTGTGGTACCCCCAATGCGAAAGTCGCCGGGCAGCTCGAGTTTGGCGGAAAGGACACGCTGGTCGGCGACGTAGGTCCCGTTCGTTGAGCGCAAGTCGCGGAGCAGCACCGAGTTGTCTTTGACTTCCAGGGCACAGTGGAGACGAGAAACCTGGCGATCATCGAGTTCGATATCGGCGCCGCCTCCGAGGCGGCCGATGGTAGCCAAAGGCATAGTGAGATTGCGTTCGAGGCCCTTGGAAGCCCCGTCGGTTACCGTGACGGTAATGGATTTTCCGGCCGGCAGATCCAGGGAAATTTTGCGGTTATCGGGCGTCTCCTCAAGGCGCGGGCCTGCGAACGGGCGCTCGTCGTCGGATAAAGGATCGGTGATGATCGTGGACGAACCGGTGTCGCGCGGGACCAAATCGATAATCGAGCTCTGAGCGCACATCCAGCAGCGCACCTGGATCATGCGTCGGCCGGCGGCTTCGCTGTCGTCGAGTTCGATCTGTGCGGTGCAATGGACGCAGCGGACACGCATTGGCGGAATGTACCATTTCTGTGAAAGGAGCGAGCCCGGAAAAGACCGTACTGTATCCGAAACGGAACGATGTAACGAAATGTGACCGCTAAAGGCATTATTCTGCATTTAGGTCACTTTTGGTCTCAACTTGTGTAGTATAGTGCATCTCGATGAGCGTAAGATTCCCAGCCGAATCTACTCTGGCATCCGCCGAAGTCCGAGCCGTTCCCGCGGGAAGCGAAGAAGGGCTTCTCGCGCACTTGGGGCGGCGCGTGCGCGGTTTCCGGAATAGACGTGGTATGACGCGGAAGATGCTGGCGGAGGAAGCAGAGGTGTCCGAGCGGCATCTGGCGCAACTGGAATCGGGCGACGGAAACATTTCGGTTGTGCTACTGCAGCGGATAGCAACGGCTTTGAGTGTCTCGATGGGCGAAATCTTTGCTTCCGGCAGCAAACCCGACAACACAAGCGGGGTGTCGCAGATTTTCGAGCGGCTGCCTGCGAACCGGCGCGCTGAAATCCTGGCGCAAATCCAAATTGAACTCGACGGCGAGTGCAAGAACTTGGACGGACGCGTGGCACTGATCGGATTGCGCGGCGCAGGGAAATCCACGCTTGGCGTGCAGCTGGCTGCGGAGTGGAAAGTTCCTTTTGTGGAACTGGATGGCGAAATTGAAAAAGACGCGGGAATGGGGCTTGCGGAGATTTTCTCTTTGTACGGGCAAGCAGGCTATCGCCGATTCGAGAAACGAGCATTGGAACGAGTGATTGCGTCGAACAATCGCGCAGTGATTTCGGTGGGCGGCGGCGTGGTGTCCGAGCGAGAGACGTACGACCGGCTTCTGGCGAGTTGCTACACCGTATGGGTGAAGGCGCGCCCGGAAGAACACATGGCGCGCGTGGTGGCGCAGGGCGACTTGAGGGCCATGGCAGAGAACGAGCAGGCGATGGAAGACCTGCGCGACATTCTTGCTGCGCGTGAGCCGCTTTATGGCATGGCGGATCTGGAGTTTGAAACGTCCGGCGATTCGGTGGGGCAAAGCTTTGACAAACTAAAACGGGCGCTCGCTGGTCGCTAAGGCTCAGGAGGAATTTGTGGAAACAACGGCAACGCAGGAACCGCTGGCACAATTCGCGCCCGTGGAATATCAGACCGATCCTTCGCGATACAAACACTGGCGAGTCACATACGAGCCGCCTGTTGCAACGTTGACGATGGATGTGAATGAAGAGGGCGGCCTGCGTCCGGGCTACAAGCTGAAGCTGAATTCGTACGACCTGGGAGTCGATATCGAGCTGCACGACGCGCTGCAGCGGATCCGGTTCGAACACCCGGAGATTCGCTCGGTAGTGATTACGAGCGGAAAAAGCAGGATTTTTTGCTCCGGTGCAAACATTTACATGCTAGGACTTTCGTCGCACGCATGGAAAGTGAACTTCTGCAAATTCACAAACGAGACACGCAACGGAATTGAAGATTCGAGCGCGAATTCGGGGCTGAAGTTTGTGGCGGCCCTGAATGGGATTACGGCCGGAGGTGGCTATGAACTCGCGCTTGCTTGCGATGAGCTGGTGCTTGTCGATGACCGGTCGTCGGCAGTGAGCCTGCCGGAAGTGCCGCTGCTCGGTGTGCTGCCGGGAACGGGCGGACTGACGCGGCTGACGGACAAACGGCACGTCAGGCGCGATCATGCGGATGTGTTCTGCACGAATCCGGACGGCGTAAAAGGCCAGCGCGCGAAGGATTGGAAGCTGGTGGATGAAACGGTGAAGACGGCGCAGTTTACGGAGTACGTGAAGCAGCGGGCGCTGAAGCTTGCCGAGATGAGCGATCGGCCCATCGCTGGAAAGGGTGTGACGCTCACGCCGCTGGAACGCACGATTGATGATGCGGGGCGGCATTACAAATACGTGGATGCGGCGTTTGATCGGGAGGCACGGACGGTGACGGTTACCGTGGGGGGGCCGGAACACAACGAAGAAATGACGGTTGAGAGCGTTCAGGCTCTAGGCGCGAGTTGGTGGCCTCTGCAGATGGCGCGAGAACTGGATGACGCGATTCTTGGGCTGCGCACCGATGAACGCGAGTTGGGATTGTGGATTCTGAAAACGGCCGGCGAGGCAGACGCGGTACTCGCGATCGACAAGTTTCTGGTCGAAAACCAGGGCGTCTGGTTCGTACGGGAAGTGCTGGGGATGATGCGGCGCACGCTTGCGCGGCTCGACGTCTCGTCGCGTTCGATGTTCGCGCTGGTCGAGCCGGACTCTTGCTTTGCGGGGACGCTCGCGGAACTGGCGCTCGCGGCCGATCGCGTTTACATGCTGGACACTCAAGAAGGCGATGCGAAGAGCTGGATGATGCTATCCGAAGTGAATTTTGGCGCGTTGCCAATGGTAGGCAAACGATCGCGGCTCCAGGCGCGGTTCTACGGCAACGAAGCGGCGACGGATCCGTCGCGCAGGATGGTGGGACGAAAGTTGACTGCGGCCGAAGCGTTGGCAGCGGGACTCGTGACGGCGGCGCCCGACGATCTCGATTGGCCGGATGAAATTCGGCAGGCGATCGAGTCGCGCACGGCGCTTTCGCCCGACGCGTTGACAGGCCTCGAGGCGAATTTGCGGTTCGGATTGCCAGAGACGATGGAGACGCGGGTGTTCGGGCGACTTTCGGCGTGGCAGAACTGGATCTTCGTCCGGCCCAATGCGGTGGGCGAAAGCGGCGCGCTGAAAGTTTACGGCACAGGAGCGCCGGCGAAGTTTAACTGGGAGCGCGTCTAACGCGTTAGGATTTCTAGTTTGCACCGGTTGATCGCTGAGGAGCGGCCATGATCGATTACACAGAAAAGATTCCGAATAACGTGGATCTGGGGCGCGACCGCGTGCTGCAACGCGCGCTGGAGCACTGGCAGCCGGCGTATCATGAATTGGTGGTACGACATGGGACCGAGCGACAGCAACGCGCTCGAAGTGTACTTGCGCACAGCAATGAGCGTTGAACCGGATGGCTGGGCGCAGTTCGGTTACGTGCGCATGCCCGAGTATCGCTGGGGAATCTTTTTGCAGCCGCGCGACATGCAGCGGCAAGTGAATTTCGGCGACCACAAGGGCGCGGCGGCCTGGCAGGAAGTGCCGGGCGAGTACCGTTCGACACTGCGGCGCATAATCGTGACGCAGGGAGACACTGAGCCAGCTTCCGTGGAGCAGCAGCGATTGCTGGGGATGTCGCTGCCCTTCGCTCTACGACCTGCGCAATATTTTTCAGGTGAACGTCGAAGAGGGCCGCCACCTGTGGGCCATGGTGTATCTGCTGCACCGTTATTTCGGGCGCGACGGCCGCGAGGAGGCCGAAGCGCTGCTGGAGCGGCGTTCGGGCGATGCGCGACAATCCGCGCATTCTTGGGGCGTTCAATGAAGCAACGCCGGACTGGCTGGCGTTTTACATGTTCACGTTCTTCACCGACCGCGACGGAAAATTCCAACTGAGTGCGTTGGCCGAATCGGGATTCGATCCACTGGCGCGCACCTGCCGTTTCATGCTTACCGAAGAGGCGCACCACATGTTCGTGGGCGAGACGGGAGTGAGCCGAGTTATTGCAGCGGACCTGCGATGTGATGCGCGAGCACAAAATCGATAGATCCGGCGGACGTGCGAGCGCTCGGGCGTGATCGATCTGCCCACCATGCAGCGGTATCTGAATTTCCATTACAGCGTGACGATCGATCTTTTTGGTTCGGATGTGTCTTCGAACGCGGCGAGCTACTACACAACCGGCCTTAAGGGGCGGTACGACGAAACGAAGATACGAAGACGATCATGTGCTGACGAACGCGACTTATCCGGTGATGGAGGTGGTGAGCAGCGGATCGTGGCGCGCGAGGTACCGGCACTGACGGCCCTGAACGAACGCTTGCGCGACGACTACATCGCAGAGATTCAGGCTGGCGTGAATCGCTGGAACAAGATCATCGACCAGGCTGGGATACCTTTCCGGCTTCTGCTCCCGCACAAAGGATTTCACCGCGCGATTGGAAACTTCGCGGGGCATCACATTTCGCCGGAGGGAGAGGTGCTGTCGAAGGAGGCCTGGCAGAACCACGAGAGCGAGTGGCTGCCGACCGCGGACGATCACAAGTACGTGCAGTCGCTGATGGCGGGGCGGGTGATCGAGCCAGGGAAGTTCGCGAATTACATCGCTCCGCCGGCGCGCGGGATTAACCGGCAGGCGATTGATTTTGAATATGTGAGGTTCAACTAGGGTTCGACGACCGCGTGGTGTGGTTGGAGCGGTTATACCCCGACCGCACAGGCGGGATCGCCTATTTCACTCGTTGAGTCAGTAGGCGTCGGTGAGAGTCGCTATTTTCATCGAGGATTTTAATTCGTCGAGTGAGGCTGGCGATTTCACAGTGATGGTGACGGGCTCGCCGGGCAACACGTCCACGTAGTTGTCAGAGAATTGCGCGTCGTTGTCGCCGAAGCTCACGTAGGCGCTGCGGGCGAGCACTGGAGACTTGAGTGTTACGGTGTAACCGTTGCCGTCGATCGCTTTTGCGATGGCGGCGTCGATTTTCGGCGCGACGGGCAAATCCAGATCATGCATCACACCGAAGAAGATGGTGTTCCTCGAGACGCGCTTCCCCGCTACATCCAGATCAAAAACCAGAAATGATTTTGTGGGATCGGCGCCTGCACCCGCGAGAAATTCTTTTTGGTCAAACGTGAAGGCGATGGCGCTGGATTGCGTGGCGATCTGGACATCTTTGGTCTGTTCGGTGAGTACCTTACCCGAAAAGTTGAGCAGGCGGGTATGAATCGTGCCGGATTGCGCCTGTAGATTATCGGCGACCACATACACGTCGATTTTTCCGTCATGCGCGAAGGGCGAGACGATGGTGTCGTCGTAAAACTTCTTTGCATAATACTGCAATGCTTTCCAGCGGCCGTAATAGTCGATGCTCGCCCACGAAGCGACGGGCCAGCAATCGTTGAGCTGCCAGTATAGCGAACCCATCACGCGGGGGCGCTGGCGGCGAAGGTGCTCGGCGCCAATTTTGATGATTTCGGCCTGTTGCACTTGGCTGAGGTAAACGTAGGATTCGAAATTTTTGGGCTCGCGATATTCGCGGAGCATGTAGGTGAGGATGCGGTCGTTGCCTCCGTTATTTTTCTGGTGCGACTGCATGGTAACGGAGTGGATGTCGAAGTCCTGAGGCTCGGCAAACGCGCGAATCGTGCGCATTTCGGGGAACGACTGGAAACCGAACTCGGACATGAAACGCGGGAACTGTTTGGTGTAATCCATCGCGGGCGCTTGCTGGTGCCACACGGCCCAGTAATGCATGTCGCCGTTATGCTGGTTGTCGGGAGGCTCTTCGAAATTGGCGCTTGGTGAGCTCGGCCAGTACGGAACTCCGCCCGCGTATTTTGTGACCGCGGCTTTGAGAATGTCCGCGAACATCACCATGTAATCCTGCCAGACGCGCTGGCTCTGCATGGGCGATACGGTTTCGCGAAATTGGAGGCGGTCGCCCCAGTGATACCAACCGGTTTCGACTTCGTTATTGCCGCACCACAGGACGATGCTGGGGTGCTCACGGAGGCGCTGGATCTGTTCGATGGCTTCTTGCTGGACGTTGTCCTGGAATGCAACGTTGCCGGGAACCATTGCGCCGCCGAAAGAAAATTCCTGCCAGACGAGGATGCCGAGTTCGTCGCAGATATCGTAGAAATCGTCGGATTCGTAGTAGCCGCCACCCCATTCGCGGACCATGTTCATATGCGCGTCGCGCGCCGATTCGAGGATTTGGCGGTGCTGCGCAGGTGTGACGCGATTCGGGAAGCTGTCGAATGGAATCACGTCGGCGCCTTTGGCAAAGACGGCAATACCGTTGACGTAAAAGGCGAAGCTCTTCCCCCACTGATCTTCCACGCGGCGAAGCTCGACGGAGCGCAGGCCGGTCTTCGCTTCGGCACGCGCGAGTGTCTCTTTGCCGCTGCGAATCATAGCTGAGAATTCGTAGCGATTTTGCGCGCCGTATCCGAGCGGGTACCAGAGTTTCGGTTTCGCGATGCGATACGCGTAGGAAATCTCATTCGAACCGGCATCGAGTGTGAATGTTTGGGTGCCGTCACTGACGGCGGCGCCAGCAGGCAGTTCACGGTGGGAGAATGCGACAGTTATCGGGCCGGGCTTGCTCGCTTGAATCGAGAGTTGCGCGGCGAGCGAGGCATTGTCCGCGGTGACCTTTTGCTGCTCGATGTGAAAATTATCGATGCGGGCGGCGTCCCAAGTGTCGAGGTGGATTGGCTGCCAGATACCGATGGTGACGTAGCGGGGACCCCAATCCCATCCAAACTGGTAGGGAGCTTTGCGGATGTAAGGAGAGACGGCGGGTTCGCCGGGTGCGCTGACGTCATTCGGAGCCGCAAGCTGGTACGGCAAAGACTTCACATACGCCGACATTTTTGTGATCGGCGAGTGAAGAACGATACGAAGCGTATTCGCGCCGGGATGAAGGAGCAGTTTCGCGTCGATGCGCCAGCCCCGGAACATATTGTCTGCTGTAAGGATTTGTTTGTCGTTGAGGTAAACGTCGGCGAAAGTGTCGAGACCATCGAAGACGAGTTGGACATGTTGGTGAGCGAGAGTGGCGGCATCGACGTCGAACGAGGTCTGGTATTCCCAATCGGACATGCCGATCCATTGAAGGCGAGCTTCGTTGTCCTGGTAGAACGGATCGGGAATGAGCTTGTTCGCGAGCAGGTCGGTCTGGACGACGCCTGGAACGGAGGCCGCGTGCCATGCTTTCAGGTCATCGTGGTCCGAGGCGCCGGCGATGCGGAATTGCCAGCCGGAATCGATCGTGCGGCTGGCCAGCTCAGAGCCAGGGCACGGAGAGGCAACGAGCAACAGGGTCGCGAGTATGCCGCAAACAAATACTAAAGCGCGAAGAATGCCGAAGACTGAGGACGTACGCATCTGATTGCTCCTGCTTCCTATTGAAAGTGACTTTTTTCGTGCGTTCTCGAACTAACCACGCTTCCAGCGGGCGCGCACCGTGGTCGCGTGGATTCCCATTCCGCCGCGCGAATTAATTTCCGGAAGTTGAAGGCGGCGCATCGTGGCGCGACATTTCCGCGCCGATCGCCACGGCGTTTCGGAATTGCTGCATCAAGTCCGAGATGGCATTCGGCGTGTGCGGGACCAAAATCGTGTTCGAGCGATCGTTGGACGCGATGTCTTTCAGCGTATCGAAATATTGCGTCATCATCACCAGAGCAAAGACTTCGCGAGGATCGACTTTCGTAGCCGTAGCCAGCGCCTCGACGGATTCCTGAAGGCCGCCAATGATCGCTTTGCGTTGATTCGCGATGCCTTCACCCTGCAGCTTTTTTGACTCGGATTCGGCTTCGGCTTTTTTCACGAAGATGATTTTATCGGCATCGGCTTTCGCAGAAGCGGCTTCGCGCTCGCGCTGCGCGGCGTTGATGTCGTTCATCGCTTCCTTCACGTGGGCGTCCGGAACGATATCCGTGACGAGGACCTTTACGATTTCGTAGCCGAATTCCTTCATGGATGTATCCAGGATGCCCTTCACGTCGTCGGCGATGGTGCTTTGATTTTCAAAGGCGTCGTCGAGCTTCATTTTCGGGACATGGCCGAGAATGCCGTTATAGACGTAGGATTCGATCTGGCGCTCCGGATCGGTGAGCCGGTAATAGGCGTCGTAAACTTTTTCGGGCAGGACGCGGTATTGAATCGCTACGGGAATGGTAACGAAGACGTTGTCCTGGGTTTTCGTCTCAATTTTGGCGATAAGCTGCTCGACGCGCAGGCTCATCCGGTGGACGACGGTGTCGATGATCGGGACCTTGAAGTTGATGCCCGCTTGCGCGATGGTCTGAAATTTGCCGAGGCGCTGCACGATCGCAACCTGCTGGGTATCGACGGTGAAGAACGAGCCGAGAAAAATCACAAGGGCGAAAATCGCGATCAGCGCCAGAAACACCAGCGACATCCCTTCCATTGATGCATTCTCCTCTGCGCCCCCGTGCGATCACGGCGCGCCCGAAAGCGTATCTGAATCCATCTTTTACCATTGCCGACGCGAAATCCTGAGGACTAAAACAAGGCAGTGTTCGCGAATGAAATGACTCCAGGCACGAGCCGGAGGCGCGAGCACGACGCCACCGTATTCCGCGTGGGAAATGGACAGAAAATCCAGTGCGGAATCACGCTGCCTAGAGACCTAGATCGCCGAGGCCCGGGTGATCGTCTGGGCGACGGCCAAGCGGCCAGTGAAACTTACGCGCGGACTCGAGAATGTGAAGGTCGTTGATGCTGGCGATGCGGCGAGCCATCAGGCCATCGGGATCGAACTCCCAGTTTTCGTTGCCGTAGGAGCGGAACCAATTTCCGGAATCGTCGTGCCACTCGTAAGCGAAACGCACGGCGATGCGATTTTCCGTGAACGCCCACAGCTCCTTGACGAGGCGATAGTCGAGTTCTTTCGACCACTTTCGGGCGAGGAAGGCGACAATCTCAGCGCGTCCGTTGATAAACTCGGAGCGGTTGCGCCAGTGCGAATCGGGGGTGTAGGCGAGCGATACTTTTTCGGGATCCCGGGAATTCCACCCATCTTCGGCACCGCGTACTTTCTGGGCGGCGGTCTCACGCGAAAACGGAGGTAGAGGCGGTCGAGGTGCCATATCTTTCTCCTTCTACTCGCCGTCCGAGATACCGATTCAGTCCATTCACTGGGCGCGAGTTCCGCGGATAGCGGGTACAGAGGATGGTACTGCTAAACGCAATTCCACCCAACGTCAAGCCATTTACCGCACAGTCGGCCTAGTCGCCGGATGAAGCGGGATGCAGTTCGTAGAGGACCACACCGTGAGGCCCGATCGTCGCGTGAAAATCATTGGCGCTCCCCAGATTCTTACTCGCCCACAGATCGCGCACGGCGTAGCGGTCGCCGGAAAGCCCGAGCTCGTTCCAGGAAAGCTGCACACGACGATTGACATCTTGCATATTGAAAACTGCTAGATAGAAATCCCCCGGGGAATCGGAACTGGCAATCCACGACGTCGTTTCGGCGGTAGCGACGACGGGATGGTTTCCCCTCGAATGCTGGTCGACGTTCAGCACTTCACCGTTCGTAAGGAGCGATTCGGTCCATTTATCCGCCGAAGTCAGATCGCCGCCCACCATGAGCGGCGAGCGCGCGATCGCCCATAGCGAGACAAGGGTGCGCTGTTCGTCATGGGTGAAACGTGTGTTGCGCGGCGCGCCCCAACCGGGATGCGGACCGAGGTGCCCGAGCGCGAGCATATCCGCATCAGGCCAATGTCCCGGCTGAGCTTGAAGCGCCCATTTCGCGAGGTTTGCAAATTGATCGCCGAGTCCCTGCGGAAACGGCTGGTCGCTGTGCCACAAATCCCATATGTCGTCCGAGATGCGCCACATTTGTGCGTATTGGCGTAACTCACCGGCTTTTTCGAGGGGCGCAGGACCGGGAGAAAGGCTGAGGACGATCGGGCGGCCGGTTTTCGCGAGGGCTTCGCTGATCAAGCGGATGTCGTCGCCGCGATACGGGTGGCTGGCGATGCAATCGACCTTGAGAAAATCGACGCCCCAGCCTGCATAGAGCGAGGCGATCGAATCGTAGTATGCCGCTGCAGCAGGATTCGCGGTTTTCATGCCGTAGTTTTCGTTCGTCCACGGGCAGACGTCGGAGATGTCGGCAGCGTCGCGCGCGTGCAAATTCGTGCCGGCAATCGGCAGATTTTTTTCAACCGCAGACTTCGGAATTCCGCGAAGGATGTGGATGCCGAATTTCAGGCCCAGCGAGTGAATGTAGTCGGCGAGAGGCTTGAATCCGGCGCCATTCGCGGCGCTTGGGAAACGGTTGATCGCAGGGATGTATCGACCGAACTCATCGACGTTGAATTGTTTGGCTTCCGCGGCGACATCGGCTGAGGGATTTGATACGAACCAGTCCATGTCAATCACGACGTACTGCCAACCGGATGGTTTCAAGTGCTGCGCCATCCAGTCGGAGTTTGCCTTGAACTGAGCTTCTGTAATGGTGAGGCCGTAGCCGTCCCAACTGTTCCAGCCCATCGGCGGGGTGGCGGCGAGGATTTCAGCGGTATCGAAATGCTTAATGCCTGCGGCAATGGCGGAGTCCGAGGACGATAGGCGCGGGTGGCGCAAGGCCACTAGGCTCAGGGTTGCGAAAGCCAGCGAGCCAGCAACGAAGCTGATTTTCATTCACACCTGCTATCGCGAAGAGAATTTGAAAACGGTGACCGAATGGAATGTCTGTCCCGGTTTCAGTTCCGTCGACGGAAAAGCCGGATGGTTCGGCGAATTGGGATAATGCTGCGTTTCGAGGCACAGCGCGCCGCGGAAGTGGTATGTCTTGCCGTCTTTGCCCTGCACATCGTCCATGTGATTGCCGGAATAGAACTGAACGGCCGGTTCGGTGGTGAGTACCTCGAGGACGCGGCCGGACTTCGGCTCGAACACTTCCGCGGCGGGAATCAGGCCGGTTGCACCGGGTTTGCGGTCGATGACCCAATTCAGGTCGTAGCCTTTCCCGTACTGGAGCTGGGGATCGTTCTGATCAATGCGCGCCCCGACGGCGGTTGGCTTTCGGAAATCGAATGGCGTGCCCGAGACGTCTTTTAATTCGCCGGTCGGAATCAGCGTCGCATCGACGGGTGTGAATTTGCCGGCGTGAATTGTGACTATGTTGCCAAGGATGTCGCCACTGCCGGCGCCGCCTAGATTGAAGTAGGAGTGGTTGGTGAGATTCAGGACCGTGTCTTTGTCGGTTGTAGCGGAATAATCGATGGTCAAATCGTTCTTGTCGGCAGCGAGTTTATAAATAACCTTCACGGACAGATTGCCGGGGAAACCTTCTTCACCGTCTTTGCTGAGGTAAGTAAGCTCAAGTTCCTCGCCGGCTTTTGTGGTGAGTGGCTTGGCCACCCAAACGCGTTTGTTGAAGCCCTGGATTCCGCCGTGGAGCGTGTTGGGACCATTGTTGGCGGGAAGCGTATATGTATTGCCGTCGAGCACGAATTTCGCGCCGCCAATGCGGTTGCCGTAGCGGCCGATGGTCCCACCGAAGTAGGTGTTCAATTTCACGTAGCCGTCGAGCGAATCGAAGCCGAGAACTACATCGTCCATTTTGCCGGTACGATCGGGCACAACGAGCGAGACGAGCGTGGCGCCGAAGTTGGTGATCCTGGCTTCCATGCCTTTGCTGTTTTTTAGGGTATAGATGTCGATCGCCTGGCCGTCTGGCGTGGTGCCGAACGATTGCTTTTGCACGTTAAGCCCCTTTTGTGGTTGCGCGAGAAGAATGCCGGCGGAAATCAGGCAGAACGAACTGGCTATTAGGTGACGCACGCGCAATCTGAACATGAGTTCCCCTCTCGACTCGTTGCCAAGTTGACGTTCGTGCGAGCCACGAAAGCTGCGCCACGCGCACGGTGAGCCGATACGGTAGAAAACAGTACCACAGCGCGAGAAAAACAAATCCGAGTTCAGAGGAAGGTGATGCGAGTGCGTAACAGGAATGGTGGGGCTGGGCGGAGTCGAACCGCCGACCTAGGCGTTAGGAGTGCCTCGCTCTATCCATCTGAGCTACAGCCCCGAATGCTCGATTTTAGCAGATTTCGAAGCGCGAGATTTCAGCAGCCGAAGCTGGATATCGCGTTCGGCGGCAGTGAGGTATAAACGGTCGAGGAGATCATGGATGAAATACCGGAAGCTGGGGCGGACGGGTCTCGAAGTCAGCGAAATGGCGCAGGGGCTTTGGGGGATGAGCGGGTGGAGCGGTTCGGACGACAAAGAGTCGATCGCTGCGATGCAGACGGCCATCGATGCCGGTTGCAATTTTTTCGATACTGCCTGGGCGTACGGCGATGGGCACAGCGATGAGTTGCTCGGCGAGATCATCGCGAAGAACAACGGCAAACGGATCTACGCGGCGTCGAAAATTCCCCCGAAAGACGGCAACTGGCCGCCGAAGCCGGGCGCTTCCTACCACCACGTGTTCCCGACGGACTACGTGATCGAATACGCGCAAAAAATCCGCAAAAAGCTCGGAACGAATTCGATCGACGTGCTGCAGCTTCACGTTTGGGAAGATCGCTGGGCGCAGGAAAAAGAATTTCACGAAATGGTGAAGCGGCTGAAGAGCGAAGGCCTGATTCGATACTTTGGACTGAGCCTAAACCGTTGGGATCCGGAGAACGGGATCGAGGCGATCCGCACGGGACTCGTCGATGCGGTGCAGGTGATCTACAACGTGTTCGATCAAGCGCCGGAGGACAGGCTGTTCCCGGTTTGCCGGGAGTTCAACGTCGGCGTGATCGCGCGCGTGCCACTCGACGAAGGCAGCCTAGGCGGAAAGATGACTTTGGAAACGCGCTTCGATGCGAGCGACTGGCGCGCAAAATATTTCGGGCCGGACAATCTGGCTCCGACGATCGAGCGAGTGGAGAAGCTGAAAAAAATCGTACCTGCGAGCATGACGCTGCCGGAGATGGCTCTGCGGTTTATTTTGGCCGAGCCGGCCGTGAGCACCGTGATTGTTGGAATGCGCAAGCTGGTTCACGTGCGGGAAAACATGAGAACCAGCGACGTGGGGCCGCTCGACGCGAGCCTGATCGAAAAACTGCGCGCACACCGGTGGGATCGCAAGCCCACGCGCTGGTCAGACTAGGAAACTACCTCTTCGTTAGCTTCTTGCGTTGTGGGCGCGGCTGCGTGGGCGTTGAAGTTTCGATGAGTTGGAAGTGGTGTGGCAGCGGCATCGCGTCGCGGTGCTGCCGATCGACGGCTTTGTCGCGTGCGTCTTCGAGCGACTTCAGCGTCTCCGTCACGATCTCGTCCGGCGGCAAAGTCGTCATGGTGAACCATGAATAGTCGTACTGGTTCACCAGATCCGTATCGTGCGCGACGCGGCGAGCTTGCTCGAGCATGGGCGTCTCGAGCAGCGCCAGATTGATGCCGTTCCCCAGTTTTTCGGAGGAGAACGAACCGATCACGCGGTCGTCGATTTTGAGCTGATACGTTCCGGGTTCGAGGCCCGTCACCGCCAGCGTTTCCTGGTCGAGCGCGGAAATCAGATCCGACGAGCGGATCACCAGCTGCATCGCCGGATCGGCATCGATGGGCCCTATCGGCAATGGCAGCGACTTATCCTGTTGATTCCACATAATCCCGTTCGGCAGAACCGTGAGGTCGGTTGCTTCCGTGTTTTCACTTACTTCGATTCGTTGGTGCTCGACGCTCAGATTCACCGAAGTAACCTGAGACTCCGCGTTCCACGCTTTCAGGATCGCCTGGGCCATCACCCAATGAATCGCCGGTCCAGGGTGAATGCGGTCGTTGATCAGGGTAGGCGCGAGCGCCGCGTCCTCAGCTTTCGCTTTTTTCAAGGTTTCGACGACAGGCGCGTTCAAATCCGCGATGCCGGTGTTTTTCTCCGCGGCGAGGTCCTCCACGAACTTGCTGTATTTCACGAGCACGGCGTTGTAACCGTTCGGCATCCTGGGCGCGCGCGTGAAATCGTCGTATGCCGAAGGCTCTGCCAGTGTTATGCGCGCCTTCGGAAACTCCTTTTGAATAGCGTCCACGATGTAGCGGTAGCCGTTCGAGTAGGTCGTAAAAATATCGGGATCGAACTGGCGATAGAAGCCGTCGTTCATGCCGAGCATGATGGTCACCACGGTCGGGTTGTGATCGAACACGTCGCGATGCAGCCGCTGGTCGATTGGGCCGTATTTGCCGCCGGTCACCTTGTCGCCGCCAACGCCCGACTGGTAAAAATCCACGTGGAGATTCGGGTAGCGCGTGAGGATGAAGTTCTCGATGTCCGAGGTGTAAAGCCTCTGCTCGGTGATGCTGTCACCGTAGAACACGACATGGTCGCCATCGACGATTGCGAAGTCCGCGTGCGGAGGGGCTTTATCCTGTGCATGAGCGGCAGGAAGCGCGGCTAACGATGCGAGCAGCGCGGCAACGGAGAACAGAATCTTCATTCGATGGCTCCCAAAAAACGAACTTGAAGAGTCTGCCAGAGTAGCGGCAGTGGCCGCAACGGAAGATGGGGGTTCGCGCTGAAAAAACACGGTTTATGGACTAGAAAACGCGCACCGCGCATCTCAAACCGCGAGGCCCAGTGTGGCATAATAGAATAGGTGCGTGCGGTGGCTTAACGGCACGCTCCAGCGCACAATTCGCACATGTCCGTGAAGAAGACAATCCGGAGGAAACTGCTGGCGGCTCATCGGAAGCTGCGCGAGACGCGCATGGTGGCGAAGGGCCTGCTGTCAACGAAGCACCCGGTGCTGGTGCACATAATTCCCACGCGGCGATGCAATCTGGCGTGCACGTATTGCAACGAGTACGACGATTTTTCGAACCCCGTTCCGACCGAGGAAATGTTCCGGCGCATCGATCGACTCGGCGAGATGGGCACCTCGATCATTACGATCAGTGGCGGCGAACCGCTGCTGCATCCGGATTTGGATGCGATCATTGCGCGCATCCGCAAGAACGGCATCATGGCCGGGATGATCACAAACGGCTATCTGCTCGTGAAGGATCGCATCGAACGGCTGAACCGCGCAGGACTCGAATACCTGCAGATCAGCATCGACAACGTGAAGCCGGACGATGTGTCGAAGAAAAGTCTAAAAGTGCTGGACCAGAAGCTGGCGCTGCTGGCCGAATACGCAGAATTTCAGGTGAACATCAATTCCGTGCTTGGCAGCGGCGTGGCGGATTCGGAAGACGCTTTGACCGTGGCGCATCGCGCGGTGGATCTGGGATTCACGTCCACGGTGGGGATTATTCATGACGGCAGCGGGCAGATGCAGCCGCTCGGCGATCGCGAGCAATCGATATTCGATGAAATTATGGCGCTCGGGAAGGCGTCGTTCACACGCATCAATCAATTCCAGCAGAAGATCGCTCGCGGGCAGGAAAATAACTGGCGTTGCCGCGCGGGCTCGCGGTACCTCTACATTTGCGAAGACGGACTCGTACACTACTGCTCGCAGCAGCGCGGCTATCCGGGCATTCCGCTTTCGAATTACAGCTACGAACAGCGGCAACGCGAATTTCTGACAAAGAAGGGCTGCGCGCCGCGATGCACCGTTTCGTGTGTACACCAGGTGGCGGCCATTGACGCATGGCGCGCGCCGCAAAACTATGATTCTTCCCCGACGCCGGGGCACGAAACTCTAGTGCAATTACAGTAGTTTCCCGCTCCGGCGACGCGCAATTCCCCGCCGGTTTCGTTTTCTTCGTTTAGCTATAGGTCGAAGAGCGGCTTGCAGCAGCGGTCGGCGAGATGATTACACGTCGCGATCGCCGGGCGTGGCGGACGGCAGAGAGCGGAGGGAGGTTTCGGTGGGCTCGGCGGCTTCGACTTCTTCCGTGGCTTGCACGCCAAGCTCTTTGAAACGGCGGACGGACGGCAACACGCGCGATTCGAGCGCTCCGACGGCGCGATTGTAAGCTCCATTCGCAGTCTCAAGCCCGGTTCGAATCGATCCCATATGCTCGAGGAACTTCAGCACGCGGTCGTGAAGCTGCTTGCCGAGTTCGCTGATTTTTTCAGCGTTGCGCGAGACGTCTTCCTGACGCCAGCCGTACGCGACGGACTTGAGCAGTGCAATCAGTGTCGTCGGACTGGCCAGAATTACGCGCTGCTGCATCGCGTCTTCCATCAAATCCCGATCCTGTTCGAGCGCAGCGCTGAAAAACGCTTCGGCCGGCATGAACAACACCACGAGTTCCGGCGTCTGGTCGAATTGGCTCCAGTAGGTCTTGTTGGAAAGATCCTTGATGTGCTTCCGCACCAGATCCACGTGCGATTTCATCGCCGAGAGGCGTTCCTCTTCGTTCTGCGCGGACACTACGCTCAGGAATGCGTGTAGCGGGACTTTCGAATCGACCACGATGTGCTTTCCGCCGGCGACATGAATCACCAAGTCTGGCCGAAGGATCCCGTCTTCGGTTGAAACGCGATGCTGCTCATTGAAATCGCAGTGCGGAGAAAGACCCGCAAGTTCGATGGCGCGTCGCAAGGTCAGCTCGCCCCACTTGCCTTTGATTTGGGGTTGGCGCAGAGAATTGACGAGGCTGCCGGTTTCGTCGCGGAGCTGCCGGTTGGTGTCGCTGAGCGCGTGAACTTGCGACGTGAGTTGGCCGTAGGCTTCCTGGCGCGACGATTCCACGCGATTCAACTCGGCCTTCAGTTCCTTGAGCGTTTCATTCAACGGATGAACGATTCCGTCGATTTCGATTTTCTTGTTGTTGAGCTGGCTGGTGGCATCGACCTGGAGGGTCCCGAGGCGCGATTCCGCGAGCTTCAGAAACTGATTGGTGCTCTCCGTGAGCGCTTCCCCGGCGAGCGAACGAAACGCGTCCGAGAGCCTCGTTTGCGCGCCATCGAGCAGCGTGCGTTGTTCCTTTAGATTTTCTTCGGTCTTTGCCAGAGAAGCTTCGGCTGCAGCGCGGAGATTGCTCTCCTGCCCGATACGCTCGCGCGCCTGACTAACCTCTGTGCGGAGTGCCTCGTACTGCTTTCGCACTTCCGACGCGGAGCTTTCCGCGGCGGCTTTGGCAGAGTCGAGTTGGCGGAGCTGCGTCTCGTAGGTGCGCGAGGCACGGGCTTGAGCGATGAGCCAGCCGACTATGAGGCCGGCGAGGAGCGCGATGGCGGCAATGAGGATGGATAGCGTCGTCATGAATTCGGGCGAATTGCGTGAAGGATTAGCGTAAGGGACAGTTTAGCACAATGTCGAAAGGCCACTCCGCGCGGCGGCGGCGCGCGTTTGCCGGAGCTAGTCGAGGGCCGAGTACGCCGCTTCAATCAGCGTGCGGAAGTCTCCTGCGATCGAAAGCGTGTCGATCTTGCGGAGCTCGACCCAAACGCGAAACGTATCATTGGGATGGTGCTTGAGGCGTTGGACGAGATCTTTTACTGCGGATTTCTCGTCGCGCGGCGCGAGCGCTTCGGCGGCTTCCAGAAACCGCCGCGCGGTCTCCGGATCGGGCTCAGGCAACAGGCGCGCGTTGAACGAGAAATCGCCTGTGGCGAGCGCTTGCACTTCGATCGAAGCCACGTTCTGAGCGCCACCGGAAGTGACCACCTGCTGCTCATCGCCATGCAGGAAATGCAAAATGCCGGGCGTCTTATTGGTAACGAGGACGCGAAGCGGCTGGTCTGAACCCTGAGCGTGCAGGGCCAGATGGCTTCGCTTGTCGGGTTCGAGCGGAGGGAGCGGAGGATCGAAGTTCAGACCAACCACGGTCGAAGACGCCACCCACTCGGCTGGCGGCGACTGGATCAGGATCTTCGTCGGACCGGGAATAGCGCGCGTGCCGGCGGCCACCACGAGACACTCCGGCGACGCGGCCAGGACAAACGCCGGATCGCCGCCGAAAGTGATGTGATTTTCGTGCGCGTCACCGTGAAACTGCGTGCCCCAAATCACGAACTGATCGCGCTGTGCGATCGTCGATGGAACTTTCATGCCCTGCGCGGTGGATGCGGGAATGGCGTCGTCCACCAAGGCCGCAGCCGACGCGCCCATCGCGCTGGCGATCACGAAGCGAACGCCTGTGGGGACGGTGAACGTGGCGCGTCCGGAAGGATCGGTCTTTAATCGAGTGTCTTCGCCGAGATCAACGGTGATGCCGTCTGCGAGGCGGCCATCGACACCGAGAATGGCGAGCGTAGCGGACTGACCGGCAACCAGTTTCGGCGGGAGGACGATTGTCACGGTCCATGTGGTTGAAGACGCAGACTGTGCGGCTCCTCTTGGCGCAACTGCGACCGACAAAATCAGCGTGATGCTGAGGGCAGCGAAGCGAGAGAAGGTAGATCTTCCCATTTATTTCGCAGCGGCGGGGCGATTGGTCCGCTCGTACACTTTTGCTTCGATAAAGTAAGTCACCAATTCGGTATCGACCTCGCCGGCTTTCGCGCAATCTTTCAGAATTCCCAACGCTCGCTCGACGGGGACGGCGCGCTTGTATGGCCGGTCGGCTGCGGTAAGAGCGTCGTAGATGTCGCAGATGGTCATCATTTTCGCCGGTAGCGGAATTTCGTCGGCGCGCAGCTTATAAGGATATCCACTACCGTCGAGCTTCTCGTGGTGCGCCCGCGCGATGCCCGGAATATTTCGCAGGCCCTTAGTCCAGGGAATCTGCCTCAGGAAATTAAAGGTGTGGACCACGTGCGATTCGATTTGCAGCCGCTCGGACGCATCGAGACTTCCCTTCGGAATCAGCAGCAGCCTCACTTCGTCCGGGCTGAGGTATGGCCGCTCGACGCCAGCCTGGTCCACGTAGTACTGACTGGCAATTTCGCGGAGCTTATCGAACTTGCCGCCTTCCATCAAGGTGGGTTCATTCGAATCGAGAATGAACTGGAAATATTCGTCGATGCGTTTCAGCCGCTGATCGAAATCTTCGGTTAGCCGCGCGACTTCTGCCAGCGCTCCGCCACGATCGCGCTCGAGATAGACCTGCAATTTCCGCCGGACGGTGGTGGCTTCGACTTCCTTGCGGATGTAATCGAAGCGCTGGCGGAGCAGTTCAAGTTGCAACGGGTAGAGCTTCTTCGCTTTCACCAAGACTTCTTCGCGCACGCCAACTTTTCCGAAGTCGTGAAGCAGCGCTGCGTAGCGGATTTCCTTCAGTTGGGCAGGATCGAATTTAATGCCGGCGTATGCGCCGGTTGTCAATGCACCGACGGTCTTGGCAAGCTCTTCGGTATAAATCGCGACGCGCTGCGAATGGCCGGATGTGGTGGGGTCGCGTTGTTCGATCGCGGTCACTGAGGCGTCGACAAAACCGTCGAAGAGCGCTTCGATATCGTCGTAGAGCTTGCGGTTCTCGTAGGCGACGGCGGCTTGCGACGCGAGCGAGAGCGCCAGGTCGACGGCACGCTTCGCAAAAGGTCGCACAAATTTCGCGGCATCGGCGGCGCTCTTTATTCGAGCAGTGGGATCGGACTTCGAATTGATGAGTTGCAGGACGCCGAGCACTTCGCCTTTTGCATTGCGCATCGGCAGACTGAGAAGCGATTGCGTGTGATAGCCGGTTTGCTTGTCGAAGTGGTCGTTGAAATGAAACGGCAGATCGCGCGGCATCTTGTACGCGTCGTCGAAGTTCAGTACCTCACCTCGCAAAGCGGTATAGCCCGCCATGGAGTCTTCGGAAAGCGGCAGCGTCAGTTCCTTGAAGGGAAACTCGAGGCTGTCATTTTGGGTGAGCTTGAAGCGGAGTTGGCGCTTACCCTCGGCACCCTCTTCCACAAGATAAAGCGAGCCGGCGTCAGCGCCGGTAATCTCTCGCGCCTTGGCGAGGATCAGATTCAGCAGCACATTCAAATCGTGCTGTGAGGACAGCGCCACGCCAATCTCGTTCAATTGCTCGCGTTGGCGCTCGGCGGCGTGAAGGCCTTCACTGGCGAGTCGTTCGCGAGTCGCGAGTTCTATATTTTCGACCGCGGCTTTCACGGCGCTTTCAAGGGCCTGCAGAGGTGGTGCGGGCGGCACATAGAGAAAAGCGTGATTGGATGACGCGGGGGCGGACGCGCCAAGGATTCGGATAATCCGGAATCTGCGTGCGGACGCGCCGGTTACAGCGGGGACGGGAGCGGTCCCGTCGTCGAGTAGCACAATCGGAGCCAGCCCATCGGAACGGTTAATCGACGTTGCGAAATCCGATGATCCGAGTTTGAACGCGCGAAGCTGAAACTGCGTCGCTAGCGGCGCGGCCAGTTTTTCCGCGTGCGAGCCTTCGACGTACCAGATTTGGGGTTTTTCGGGCATCGGTCCCGGGTGCTTCACGGCGCTACAACTGATTCAGGAACACTCGCGGAGGGGTACGCGAAACGTTCGCCTCAGTATAACGAATCGAGTGAGCGGTAGCGCAAACAACGCTGAGAATGCGCGTGAAATGAACGGCTTCTCCGCGCCGTCCTTGAAACGCCTCCGAGCGTTTGTTAGCCTTGCGTGATTCTGGATTTCAGTTACCGCCCCTCAGGAACGTTCGTTCCGAATGGCTACGCCAAGCCGCAATACGATCGCGAACCTTTTCAGCATGTGGAAGCAGCACTGGGCGTCGCTCGCGATCAGCGCAGCGGTCACGATCGCCGCGCTTGCAGTGTACGCCGCGACGTTCATGGGCGAGCGGCCCATGCCGGTATTCGACTTCATCCAGCGGCTGGAGTTTTCGAGCATCGACGCGCGCTTCCAACTGCGCGGGCAAACTCCCATCGATCCGCGCATCGTGATCGTCGATATTGACCAGCACTCGCAGGAGGTGCTGGGTCGTTGGCCGTTCCCGCGCATTCACTTTGCCGACGCCGTGAACGCGCTACACGACGACGGTGCTCGCGTTGTGGCATTCGACATGACCTTCAGCAAGCCGGATCAGACGATTCTGCCGCTTCAGGATCTCTCATCGGACTTCGCGGCGCGCGCAAAGAGAGGCCAGCCTGTTGCTCCGGAAGTTCAAAAAGCGCTGGCTGCCAAGGAGGCTGAATACAGCTACGACCAGAAATTTGCCGACGCGATCTCGCAGTTTGGCAGCGTGGTGCTGGGTAACTATTTCTTGTATTCGGAAACCGACCTGCAGGGTGTGTCGCCGCAGGCTCTCGACGAGTACGCGAATCTGATGGCGTTCTTTCCGTTTCCGCAGGTGCGGCCGCTACCTTCTGCCGAGCCGGGAGACGCCGGCCGTGTTCAGCTGATAGACAAGTACGCCGACCTCGGGCTGCTTCCCCGCGGCGCGGAGGCCAATGCACAGATCTTTACGGGCGCAGTTTCAAGTGAGAAGGGCGGCTGCGGCTTTTTCAACGTGATTCTCGATCCGGATACGGTGGTGCGCCGCGTTTACCTCGCGGTTCCCTATGGTCGCGACAAAGATCACGCGAACTGGGACATTTACGCGTCGCTAGACGTGCAAACTGTCCGCCTGTATCTAGGGCTGTCGAACGATGTAACGATTCTGAATTACGGCGCCGCGGGCGTCGCAACGATCGAGTTCGGCCCGAACCTGATCGTACATCCCGACGGTGTTGGCCGGCTGCTGGTGAACTATCACGGCCCGGCGCGGACCTACCCTTATGTTTCGTTCGCTGATGTGGCGAAGAGGAAATTCACACCAGGGAGGTTCAAGGACAAAATCGTTCTGATAGGCGCTTCGGCTACGGGGATTGGAGACACTCGGGCGACACCCTTCGGCGGCCTGGAATTCCCGGGCGTGGAAATTCATGCGAATGTGATCGACAACATTCTGAACCGCCAGTTCCTCGTGCGCGGCGGACCGCAAGTGGTCGCCGATATCGGCCTGATTCTGCTGTTTGGCATACCGCTCGGGATGTGGCTGGCGGTGGTACAGCCGAGGTGGATGCCGCTTGGCATCGCGCTGCTGATTCCCTTATGTGCCGTGAATTATTTCGCATTCGTGCACGGGTGGTGGCTTAACTTCATCGTGCCGGCATTGTTCACGTTGGTTCCCAACGTGAGTCTTGTAGCGCTTTACCGCGTGCTCGTTGAAGAACGCGAGAAACGCAGAATTCGTGGCACATTCCAGCAATACGCGCCGCCGGAAGTCGTGCGTCGCGTCGTGAAAGATCCGAACCTGGTCGCACCACGCAAAGCGCCGCTCACGATTCTTTTCAGCGACATTCGAGGCTTCACTTCCATATCGGAAAAATTGGACGCGCAGGAGCTGGCTGATCTTTTGAACGCCTACCTCACCGAGATGACTCGCGTGATGTTCCTCTACCAGGGAACGCTCGACAAATACATCGGAGACGCGATCATGGGTTTCTGGGGCGCCCCGTATATCGAGCCGGGCCACGCAAGCCGTTGTTGCAACGCTGCCGTCGCAATGCTCGCGCGACTCACCGAACTGCAAGCGGTATGGCGCGAGCAAAACAGGCCCATCCTCGAAATCGGCATCGGCATCAACACCGGAGTTGTTTCCGTGGGGGGCATGGGTTCCAGCCTTCGCTACAGCTACACCGCGCTCGGCGATGCCGTGAACCTCTCTGCGCGGCTCGAAGGACTGAACAAGGAGTACGGCACGCGCATCCTCGCCAGCGAGTTCACGCGCGCCGAGGTCGCCGATGACAATATCGTGTTCCGAGAACTCGACCTGATTCGTGTCAAAGGAAAGTTGCAGCCGGTCACACTCTACGAAATTCTCGCCGCAGACGTTATCGCCGATGGGGGACGCGAAATGATCGCGATTTTCGCAAAGGGTCGCGAAGCCTACAAACGGCGCGCCTGGGCGGAAGCGCGCATCCACTTCGAAAAAGTTCTTGAGCGTTGGCCGAATGACGCCCCGTCGGGCATCTTCTCGGCCCGTTGTTCGGAATATCTAGCAGCGGCGCCGCCCTCCGATTGGGATGGCGTTTACGTCCTCACTCACAAGTAGCGCACCGCGCCCCTTGAACTAGTTGTCGATCCGCACCACAAACGTGGTGTAGCCCTGCTCCGTATGCAGCTTGTTCGCGAGCTCCTGCGCCGCATCTTCGGTCGGGAGCTTGCCGACACGGACGCGGTAGAACGTACCGTTCGGTGAATCGTACGTGACGACGGAGACCGGCGGGTACTGCTGCTCAAGCTGGGCCTTTAGCCGGTCAGCGTTCTCGGGTTGCAGGAATGCGCCCACCTGGACTCCGAACGATCCGGTCGTCGGGTTTGAGGTTGCCGAAACGATTTCCAGGCGAACCTGCGCCGTGCCTGTACCAACCATTTCGATTGCCTGCGAAGCTGCGAGAGAAAGGTCGATGATGCGGTTCGCTACGAATGGCCCGCGGTCGTTGATACGCACGTCGGTCTGCTTGCCGTTTCGCAGATTCGTGACGCGAACGATGGTGTTGAACGGAAGTGTCCGGTGCGCGGCGGTGAGGGTGTGCATGTCGTAGATTTCGCCGTTGGACGTGCGCCGGCCGTTGAATGGCACGCCGTACCACGAGGCAACGCCTTCTTCCACGTACTGGCCTGCGATTGGAGGCTGATGTTCAATCGCGGGCGGCGGACCCGAGGGATTGGGATTCGCTGGAGATGCGCTCGTGCCGGGAGTTGGCGCCGGTTGCGGCACGGTGGAATGCGCGGGAGTGCGCGAGACGGGTTGATTGTGCGCGCAACCAGCGACCGCGATCGCCAAGCCAGCCAAAATCGCCGCAAAATGCGCACGAGCCGCCGTGGGAGAAGCGCGGAGCCGCGCCGATTTGCGCAGATGTTTGGGGAAAACCGCTCGAAGACTTAAAAATTTCACGCGGTTGGCCGGTTCACGGGTTTGCTCGCATTGGCGTTATTATAGAAACGCACTTCCCGTACCGCAAGGAACACTCTTGGAACTTTCGCCACGGTTGCGTTTCAAGCTCGACCGGATCAAACAGCAATGGAACGGCATTTTCCGAACCGACGAAGAAAAACCGCGCCCGCGGCTCTGCCCTTCGTGCGGCACGCTCGTAGGTGCGACGGCGAGCAAATGCGCTCAGTGCGGCGCGAACGTGAATTTTGGAATCGCAGCTGCGAGCCGTTCGCTGAGCCGCTTGCTGCCTGCTGAATCGCCGGTTACATATCTCATCCTTACCGTCACCTGCATCTTCTACGCCGTCACGTTTGCTATCACCGTGCGGTACAACGGATTTCAAGCGCCGGGCGGCGGTGGCTTTGGGGGCTTGATGAGTTTGGGGGGAATCAGCGGCGGGGTCTTGCAGGTGTTCGGCGCTTCGCTACCGTGGCCGATGGACCTGCAGGCGTTTCCGTGGCGCCTGATAATGCCTACGTTGCTGCACGGCGGCTTGCTGCACATCGGTTTCAACATGTGGGTGTTGATGGACGTGGGACCGCAGATCGAGGAACTGTATGGCTCGGCGAGATATCTCTTCATTTATTTTCTTACAGGTGTCGGCGCGTATCTCGTGAGCGGATTTTTCGGGCGACACATGAGCATCGGCGCATCGGGTTCCCTGCTGGGGCTGATCGGTGTGATGCTTGCGATTACGACGAAGCGACAGGGGGAGCACATACGCGCCCTGCGAAATCAGTTGATCAAGTGGGTGGTGTATATCGCCGTCATGGGGTTCATGATGTCCGGCATCGATAACTGGGCGCATGGAGGCGGGCTGGTCACCGGTTTTCTGGTTGGAAAAGTAATGGCTGACCGGCTTCCGATGTCGCCGTCGGAAAATAGATTCGCGAATCTGCTCGGTTGGGGAACGGGACTGGTGGTGCTGGGCTGCGTCGTGTTTACGGTGATTGTCGTGCATGCTGCGATGCGTGTCGCCGGATGAGCAGAGCGAGTAAAAGCTAAACACCAGTGTGCAAGCGGCGCGAGACAACGATGCTGTAGTGCAGTCCGGAAATGCACACGAGCGCGGCGACAAGATAAACGCAGGAGTGCTTGGCCATCAGCAGCACCGGGCTTTCGCGGATTTGCAGAACGAGAACGAGGAAGATCAGCAGGATTTCGAATAGCGTAGTGAGTTTGCCGTAGATGCTGGGCGGCAACGACATGTAGCCGACGGTAATGATAATCACCGCGCTCGCCACGAGCAGCAGCACATCCCGGCCCAGAACCAGGATCGTGAGCCACCAGGCGATTTTTCCGTGGATTGCCAGCTCGAGATACGAAGCAGAAAGTAGCAGCTTGTCCGCGATGGGATCGAGGTACGCGCCCAAGGGCGTCTTCTGATTGAGCCCACGCGCGAGCAAACCGTCGAGCGCATCGCTCACTCCCGCCGCAAAAAGAATCCCTAAAGCCCAGCTATAGTGCTCGTAGTGGATCGCCATTATGAAGAATGGCAGGAAAGCCAGGCGGAGGAAGGTAAGCTGATTGGGAACGGTGAGGATTCGGCTGGTCATGGTGGCGGAAATTTTCCGGGCGCGGGCCGAGCACGACTAAACAAATTGCGCCAAATAGTCTCCTAGCGTGCGCCCAGTCTTTTTTTCAAACAATTCCGCCATAGAGGGAATCGAGCCACGCGGTTCGTCAAGCGCGATGCGTTCAATGCGAAGCATTGGAAAGAAAAGCGTAGGCAGGCCGACTCGATCGCCTTCGGGATGAAGGACCTGGCTGACGAAATCATCGAAAGAGCCGAGATCGATTCCGCGGACCGTGACCCCTGCGTTCGAAATATCTTTAAGCTCGCCCCAAAGCTTTTCTTTCGGCGTGTGAAGGCTCAGCACCACGATCGAATGCGGTTCCATTTCTTCTCCGTTAGAGGCTTGCACTGATGTTACCGCAAATCGCGGTCGCGACGCATGGGCCTGGGAAGAGCGTCGAAGGAGTCAGATTTGCATGACTTTGAGGTCTGACGCGCAGCGCAAGGTGGGCTCGGTCGCGTTCTGCACGTCTTCCGGTGATACGCCCGGCGCGATTTCGCGGAGCACCAGTCCTTCGGGCGAGACTTCGATCACGGCTAGCTCAGTGACGATCAGATCGACGACGCCTACGCCGGTGAGCGGCAGGCTGCATTTCCTCACGATTTTTGCCTCTCCGTCTTTTGTAGTGTGCTCCATGGCGATGATCACGCGCTTGGCTCCGGCAACGAGGTCCATTGCGCCGCCCATGCCCTTCAACATTTTCCCGGGGATGGCCCAGTTCGCGAGATTGCCGGATTCGTCCACCTGAAGGGCGCCGAGAACCGTGACGTTGATGCGACCACTACGGATCATGCCGAAAGAATCGGCGCTTGAAAAATAGGAGCAGCCGGGAATTTCGGTGATGGTTTCCTTGCCGGCGTTGATCAGGTCGGCGTCTTCTTCACCTTCGAGAGGATATGGTCCGATGCCGAGCATTCCGTTCTCCGACTGCAGCACGACTTCGATTTCCTTGGGAATGTAGTTCGAAATCAAGGTCGGCAGGCCGATGCCGAGATTCACGTAATAGCCGTCTCGCATTTCTCGCGCGACGCGGCGGGCGATGAGTTCGCGCTTTTCGTTATCGGATGGCATCGGGTCTCCTAGCGCTTGCGCACGGTGCGGCGTTCGATTCGCTTCGAGTAGTTCGCCCCCTGGAATATCGCATCGACGAAAATACCGGGTGTGTGCACGAAGTTCGGGTCGAGCTGGCCAAGTTCGACGATTTCTTCCACCTCAGCGACCACATGATCGCCAGCGGTGGCCATCACAGCGTTGTAGTTTCGGGCGGTTTTGCGGTAAATGAGATTGCCCCAGCGATCGCCCTTCCACGCTTTAATAAAAGCGAAATCGCCGCGGAGCGCGGGAACAAGCACATGAGGTCTGCCGTTGAAATCGCGGATCTCTTTGCCTTCGGCGGCGAGAGTGCCGTAACCAGTAGGAGTAAAAAATGCGGGGATGCCCGCGCCTCCGCAGCGAATGCGTTCGGCAAGCGTCCCTTGAGGGTTTAACTCGACTTCAATCTCCTTTTTCAGGGCGAGTTGTTCGAACGTCTTGTTCTCGCCCACGTAGCTCGCGATCATTTTTTTGACCTGCTTATTCTGCATCAACAGGCCGATGCCAAAATCGTCCACTCCAGCGTTGTTCGAAACCAGCGTGAGGTCTTTCGATCCTTTGCGCCGCAGCGCAGCGATCAGATTTTCAGGAATGCCGCACAGCCCGAACCCGCCGAGCAGGATTGTCGCGCCGTCCTGAATTTTCTCGACGGCCGCAGCGGCGTCGGCGATTCGCTTATCCATGCATGTCTCCCGATTGAAGTTCTGCGCTATCAGGGCGCATCGTGACTGCGGCGACTCACGCCCGAAAGCGCTGCTTTCTTTAGCGCGGCGATCTTCGCAGCAACCGCCGCGGCCGCGGCTTCCGGCGAGTTGGCATTCTCGACTTCAGACATCAATGCCGAGCCGACGACTGCAGCGTCCGCGATCCCGCCCAGCACCGTGACGTGCGTCGGCTGGGAAATGCCAAAGCCCACCGCAATGGGTAACGTGGTCGAGTTTCGCACGCGGCGCGCCAAGGCGGGTAAATCCGGCGGCAGAGAATCCTGCGCGCCGGTGGTTCCGTTGCGAGAAACCAGGTAGATGAACCCGGACGAGGCCTCGGCAATTGCGCCGAGCCTTGCATTCGTTGTGGTCGGGGCGACGAGAAAAATCGCGTCGAGACCATTCGCTTCCAGCGCAGCGCGATAGTCGCCTGCTTCTTCGGGCGTCAAGTCCGTCGCTAGAACGCCGTCAACGCCCGCGCCAGCTGCGGCTTCGGCAAACTTAACTAATCCCATCTGCAAAATGGGATTGAAATAGCCAAAGAGAACGATGGGGATTTGCGATTTTGCACGAATGCGCCGAACCACATCGAGCACACCGGAAAGCGTTGTTCCGGCTGCGAGCGCTCGTTCGCTGGCGCGTTGTATCGTAGGGCCATCTGCAACCGGATCGCTGAAGGGCACGCCCAGTTCGATCACGTCGGCACCTGCATCCGCGGCAGCGAGCACAATCTTCTCGGTCGCGTCGAGCGATGGGTCGCCCGCTGTGATGTATGCGACCAAGCCCAGTTCGCCCGCTTCAGAAAGGGCGCGAAACCGCCGCGATATGCGTGTATCTAGAACCGTCCTTGTTTTCATGGTCCGCCAATTTCAATTCGGAATCGGTGCCGCTGCCATCGCAGTTCAGACGTAGCGCGAAAAAATCTCCATGTCCTTATCGCCGCGGCCGGAAATATTCAGGATCACCAGTTCGTCTTTTTTCATTTTTGGAGCGCGACGAATTATTTCGGCCACCGCGTGCGCCGACTCAAGCGCCGGAATGATGCCTTCGTGGCGAGCGAATGTCTTCGCAGCGGCAACGGCGTCGTCGTCGGAGACAGCCGTGTATTCGGCGCGCCCCTGCTCGCTGAGCCATGCATGTTCAGGCCCGATGGCCGGATAGTCGAGGCCCGCGGAAACCGAATGCGTGCCGGCAATCTGGCCGTCCGTCGTTTGCAGCACGTACGTGTAAGTTCCCTGCAACACGCCGGGACGCGCGCCCGTGAATCCTTCGGCAGCGGCCAGGCGCGCCGCGTGCTCGCCGAGCGATTTTCCGCGGCCGCCCGCTTCGACGCCGAGCATCTTGACGCTTGCATCGCCGGGAGAACGCGTGAAACAGACCGATGGCGTTGGAACCGCCGCCCACGCAGGCCACGAGCAGATCGGGCAGCCGCTTTTCCGCCTCAAGAATCTGCGCACGCGCTTCTTCGCCGATGATCTTTTGAAAATCGCGGACGATTTGTGGATACGGGTGCGCGCCAAGCGCCGAGCCGAGCAGGTAGTGCGACGAAGCGACGTTGGTGACCCAATCGCGCATGGCTTCGTTGATCGCGTCCTTTAGCGTGCGGCTGCCCGAATCGACGCCGACTACTTCCGCGCCCAGAAGCTGCATGCGGAAAACGTTGAGCCGCTGGCGCTCCATATCCTCGGTGCCCATGTACACGGTGCACTCAAGGCCGAGGCGAGCGGCTACTGTGGCTGTCGCAACGCCGTGCTGGCCCGCGCCCGTTTCCGCGATCACGCGCTTCTTACCCATGCGCGCGCCAGCAATCCCTGGCCGAGCGCAATTGTTGATTTTGTGCGCGCCGGTGTGCAGCAGGTCTTCGCGCTTCAGGTAGATTCGCGGGCCGCCGAGATGTTCGGTCAGACGCGAGGCGAATTGCAGCGGCGTGGGACGTCCCGCGAAATTGCGAAGCAGATCATTCGAGCTTCGGTGCGAAATGCTTTGTCGGCGCTCGCGGCTGCGGCATACGCGCGTTCGAGTTCTTCGAGAGGCGCGACGAGCGTCTCTGGCACGTAGCGGCCGCCAAACGGTCCGAACCGGCCTCTCGCATCCGGCAAAATCTGTACAGGGGCGCTGGTCATTTTCTCTTGCTCCTTTTCCGCGGATGCGCCGCGCCGCGGACCGCGGCCATCAAGGCGGCGATTTTCGCGGCATCCTTCTTCCGCGGTGACGACGATTCCACTCCGCTGCATATGTCCACGGCGTAAGGCTTGGCGACGCGAATCGCTTCCGCTACGTTTTCAGAGTTCAATCCACCCGCGACAAACAGGCGGTGGGTCTTTCCAACTTGCCGCGCGAGCTTCCCAATCAAACGTCTTTCCGGTTCCACCCCTCGCACGCGTGTCGAATCCGTCGAGCAAAATGGAGTTCGCCTTAGCGAATGGTTCTAGCTGCGACGAACGGAGCGCCGCTCGTACGCGAATTGCTTTGATAACGGGCAATTTTCGCACGAAGTGCGGCAACCACTTCCGCTGATTCCTCGCCGTGCAACTGCACGCGGCTTAACCCAACATTTCGCGCAATCTCGAGTACCTTCCATGGTTTCTCATTGACAAATACACCGACAACGTCAACGCCCTTCGGCAAGCTTTTCACAATTCGTCTTTCCTCCGCCGGCCGTTATGTACCGGCGCTGCCCGGATAAAAATTAAATCCCAGTAAATCTGCTCCAGCTTCGACCGCCGCGCGAGCATCCGTCAAATTCGTGATCCCGCAAATTTTCACTTTGACCATGGCCCGTTGCGTTTCATCCGCCGAGCGGACAGTCCGAGGCTGTCTCCAGCAAAGATGTCAGCGCCGTGCCTGGATCGCGACTGGTCATCAGATGTTCGCCAATCAGAAACGCATCGAAACCCGCGGCGCGGAGGCGCGTCAGATCGTCGTGCGAACGCAAGCCGGACTCGCTCACCGCGATGCATTCTTCCGGAATTTCCGTTATCAGATCCAGCGACGTTTCCAAATGCACCTCGAAATCGCGCAGATCGCGGTTATTTACGCCGACGATACGGGCTCCAGCATCGAGAGCCCGTCCCAGTTCTTGCCGCGAATGGACTTCGACCAGCGGTTCCATTTCGAGCGAACGGCCGAGCGCGATCAGCTCGTGAAGTGTTTGGTCGTGCAGCACCGCCGCGATCAGCAGAAACGCATCGGCGCCCGCGGCGCGCGTCTCCCAAACCTGCCACGGATCGATGATGAAGTCCTTGCGCAGAATCGGAATCTTGGTAGCGCGCGATGCCGCCTTCAAATCGGTCAGGGAGCCTGAAAAGAAATCTTCTTCGGTGAGCACCGAGAGCGCGGCGGCTCCGGCTCGTTCGAGACTGCCCGCAAGCGACATCGGAGCGTATTCCTCGCGGATCACGCCGAGCGAAGGCGAAGCCTTTTTCAACTCCGAGATCACGTTGATGCCCGGCTTCGACAGAGCCTGGGCAAAACCGCGCGGCTTCGGCGCTTTCTTCTCGACGGCGATTTTCAGCGCGGCCTGCGGCAACACGTTCTGACGGTGCGCGATGGATTTACGGCGAGCTTCGACGATGGTTTGGAGAATATTCTTCGACTGAGAATGCGCTTCCATTGGCGGAAGGTACGATCGCTCTCCAGGCAGGCAAGGCGCACTTTCGTAGTTAACTCGAAAGTGGAATCGCTGGAACCATGCTATCTGCGGGGCGCGCGCAGTGTCAATTTGCGGTTCGCCGAAGAACTGGTACGAATGCGGTTCCGCTTACGAAGTCGCGTGAACTAGTGGGCGACCAGCAACGGCTGGGAAAACCGGATGGGAATGCCAAAATTGGAGCCGCCGAAGCCTTTCAGGACGGCGTAGGTGACGCCGATTACTTTGCCCTCGCGGTTGAACAGCGGGCCACCGGAACCGCCCGAGGTGGTTTGCGCATCGAAAACAATTTTGTCCGGAAGCACGTCTCCAATGTGCCCTTGGGTAATCAACGGCCGGATCAAGTTGCGTTCGCGCCAGCTCGCCGAGAACCTGACTTACGTCGCCGGAGCTTTTCTGCATGATCTGCTGGGCGGTGTCCTCGTCCGTACGCGCCAGGATTGCGGCAAGCCCCGTGGCGTACCCCATCAGGATGATGGCCGATCCACTTTTCGCTGCGTCGTTCTTCGAGTCGATCGTGAGGATTGAGCGCCGGAGGTCCTGCATATCGACGCGCATCGCGGCAAGGTCGGTCTCTTTTGAGATGTCGTCAATTTCAGCCTTGAACGAGCGCGGATCGTTAGGAAAGTAGGCCCGGATGGTCGAAATTTGGGCCTGAAATCCCTGTTTCGTCATCGCGTCCAATTCGTCGTTCTTCCACCACGGCTCAGCAACATGCCGGTTGGTAATAACTCGTCCGTTGGGACCGGCGAGAAATCCGGTACCGAACACGTCGATTTTCACTTCCGGACCGTTGCCATCAAGGGTGAGTACGGGCTTACCGTCGCTGTCCTGCAAAGGATCGCCGTCTTGATTCAGGCCGGCATAGCGCAACCGCTTTCCCGAGTCCTTGTCGTTGAAAGCCACTGCGACGTGAAGCAGGCAGACGGATTGCACGTCTGCGGGGATGATGGCCTGCGCCGCGAGGCCCTGTTGCTCCAGCTTCTGCAGGCGTGAATTCGTATCCGCGAGTTGTTTTTGCAAGCTGGCTGACTCGTCAGGGCCAGCCGCGGCGATTTTCGACTGAATGTCGGCAGCCTGCTTCTGGAGGCTCTGCTTCGCCGCAGAATCTGCTTCCCCGATACCCGACTGCTCGCGCAATTTGCGCGCCTGGTCCATCAGGTCCTGTTGGCGAGTGAATGTGCCTTCCAGCTTTGAGATAAAGAGGTTTGAGCGCTGGGTTTCCTTCTGCGCAGTATGCGCGAAGAGAAAGTAAACGCCGACCATCGCCAGCACAGCCGCGAAGATCACGCCGACGCCGATTTTCAATCCGCGGTCGAGCGACGTTGCATCGCTGGCCATTTTCTCGGTGACGGCGAGCGCTTCGAACGCCTGGTGAGCAATCTGTTGGCCTTCTTCGGCGATTCGAGTCTTCTCAAGCAGGCTCTGCTCGAGGTGCCGCGTTCGAAGGCGAGCGCGAACTCGGGAGAGAAGCTCTCCATGGTCCGCCGGACGCGAAATCGCGTCGCTCACGCCGAGGTCCATACCCGCGGCGCGCTCGGAAGGACCACCATCGACGAAAAGAATCACGGGGATGCTGCTCGTTGCATTCGAACCACGAAGAGAAGCTACGAACTCCCGCGCATCGGGTCCAGTGACGCTTCCGTCGAGCAACACGATGTCCGCACCGTGCTGGTGGAGCGCGTCCAGCGCTTCGCGCGACGTGGCGAACGTCGTCGCCTGATAGCCCGCGGTCTCCATCAATATGTGCAACCGCTCGCGGTTCACCGCATCGGACTCAACGACGACAATTCTTTCAGCTTCGGGGTTCATGGGAGCAGGCTCCGCGACTTTTCGTCAGAATCATCCTAGAGTATTCGTATGAAACCACAAGTGGGCCAGGGATCAAATACACTCGCCACCGAGCCCGCTATGATTGAGACGCATCACGCGGCGACATGGATACACTGGAAGCTAATCGAACGGTGGAAACGCGCCTGAACGAGCTCGAAAAAACTCAACACTCAGATCGTACGATGTCGAAAGTGTCCCCGGCTCGTCGTTTATCGAGAGAAGGTGGCCGAGGAGAAACGGCGTGCGTTCAGCGAGTGGAGCTACTGGGGCAAACCTGTCCCTGGATTTGGCGATCCAAAGGCGAAGCTGGTTATTCTCGGACTCGCACCAGCTGCGCACGGCGCCAATCGCACCGGTCGTATGTTCACCGGCGATCGCTCCGGAGACTTTCTTTACAAAGCGCTCTATGAAGCGGGCTTCGCGAATCAGCCCACGTCGGGGAACCGAGACGACGGTCTGCTCCTCAAGGACGCGTACATCTCAGCAACGGTGAGGTGCGCTCCGCCGGATAACAAGCCACTGCCATCTGAGATCGCAAACTGCCAGCCGTACTTCGAACGTGAGCTCGAGATTTTAGAGCCTCGCGCGGTATTGGCCCTGGGTGGGATCGCCATGCGGGCTTACATGAACGTGCTGAAGTCGCACGGACAAGCCGCGAGCCTTGCTGCGTATCCTTTTTCGCACGGCGCAAGCTTTGCATTTAACGCGCCGCTGCCACGCCTCTTCGCGTCGTATCATCCGAGTCAGCAGAACACGTTCACAGGCCGGCTAACCGAACAAATGCTTATGGACGTGCTTAGCGACATACGCAAATATCTGGTCAAGCGCTGAAGCAGGGCTTTTTCGTCTTCGCGGCGCATCGAACTCGTTGTACCCTCCGAATCGATGATCCCATCTTCCGACCGCGCGCCCACCGTCTCCACTGTCGTTGAATTTCGCGACGCCTCGTACTCCGTGCCCGAGGGCCGAAAGATCATCGACGGTCTGTCGTTTACGATCGAACGCGGCGAAACCCTCGTTCTTCTGGGTCGCAGCGGAGCGGGCAAATCGACGGCCGTCCGGCTGATCAACCGCATGATCGATTCGACTTCGGGCGAAGTTCTGGTCGAAGGACGCGCCACGCGCGAATGGAATCCCATCGAGCTGCGCCGCCACATTGGATATGTGATTCAGGATGTCGGGCTTTTCCCGCACTACACCGTTGAGCAAAATATCTCCCTGATTCCCCGCTTACAAAGGTGGAGCCGCGACAAAACTCGCGCGCGAGTGAAGCAACTTCTCGAACTCGTAGGCCTGGAGCATTTCGAGTATCTCGATCGATATCCGCACGAGCTGTCCGGCGGCCAACGCCAGCGCATTGGCGTAGCCCGCGCCCTTGCGGCTGACCCGCCCGTGCTGCTGATGGATGAACCGTTCGGCGCGCTCGATCCACTGACGCGGGGAGAGCTGCAAGGAGAATTCGTCGAGTTGCAGAAGCGCCTCGGCAAAACCATCGTGATCGTCACGCACGACGTTGGCGAAGCGCTGCTGCTGGCCACTCGAATCGGCGTGATGGAAGATGGCAAACTTGCCAAGCTCGTCTCGCCGCGCGAGTTCGTATCCACAACGGATTCGCTCGCGAAGGCATACCTGGCGAATCTCCGAATGTATGAAGCGGCGGAACATCGGGCCGAAGGCATATCGTGAACCTTTTTGAATATTTCGCGCGGCATCACGGCGAAATTCTTCGCGCGACGCTGGAGCACATCTGGCTCGTTGGCGCGGCCATGTTTCTGGCGGTTATGGTGGGTGTGCCGCTGGGGATTGTGGTTGCTCGACGACCGTGGCTTTCGAAATTCATTCTCGGCGGGGCAAACATCGCAGAAACCATTCCGAGCCTCGCGCTCTTTGGGTTTCTGCTTCCGGTGCCGTGGCTCGGCGCGAAGGCGGAGCGCCTGGCGATCGCTGCCCTTCTCCTGTACGCGCTGCTGCCGATTATCCGCAACACCGCTGCGGGAATTACGGGCGTAAATAAGTCCATTCGGGAAGCGGCACGCGGCATGGGAATGACGGACTCGCAAATTCTTTGGCGCGTGGAGCTGCCGCTTTCATTTTCCACGATGCTCGCGGGAATTCGCGTTTCGACTGTGCTGACGATAGGAATCGCGACGATCGCGGCAGCCATCGGTGCGGGCGGCTTGGGTGAATTCATTTTTCGAGGCCTAGCGATGGTGAACGATCAACTGATTCTGGCGGGTGCGATTCCGGCCGCTCTGCTTGCGATTGGCGCGGACCTTATTCTTGGCTTGCTTGAGCGGCGTTTCCGCCCGGTTCGCGCGTGATACGAAGGCTCACGCTTGGGGCTTGCGTCGTTGCACTGCTCTGCGTGTCCTGCGGGCTTCCCCGCAAGAGCCTGATCGTGGTTGGGTCGAAAAATTTCTCCGAGTCCGCCTTGCTCGGAGAAATTGTCTCCCAGCACCTCGAAGCAAAATTGCACACGGAGGTCGAACGCCGTTTTTATCTCGCCGGCACGTTTATCTGCCAGCAGGCGCTCCTCGCGGGCCGTATCGACACCTACGTCGAATACACGGGAACGGCGCTGACGGCGGTGCTGAAGGATCCGAGCGACTCGGATTCCGCGGCCGTGTTCCAGCGCGTGCGTGATGAATATCGCCAGCGCTTCAACCTCGATGTATTTCCATCTCTCGGATTCAACAATACGTTTGCAATTGTGGTTCGGGGAGAGGACGCCCGAAAACTCAATCTCACGAAGCTTTCCGATCTGGCCGCCGTCGCGCCGAAGTGGAAACCGGGATTCGGTTATGAATTCATGGAACGACCAGACGGTTATGCCGGGTTGAGGGAGATGTACGGATTGAATTTCGGGACAGCGCCGAGAGTTCTCGATCTGGGCTTGCTCTATCGAGCGCTGCTGGATGGACAAGTGGATGTTGTGGCCGGGAATTCGACCGACGGTATTCTTTCCGCGCACGACCTGGTGATCCTCGAGGACGACAAACACTACTTCCCCGCTTACGAAGCGGTGCCTGTCGTGCGACCAGAGATGCTCGCGCGGTTTCCCGGCGCGCGCGAAGCGCTTCTGGCGCTCGCGAATACGCTCACCGATTCGGAGATGCGGAAGATGAACTTCGAAGTGGACGTAAACCATCGCGACATCGCAGATGTGGCGCGCGAATTTCTTCGAGCCAAAGGGCTTGACTGATCTTGAAACGGCAGGCTTCGCTTGTTTGTCGTTTATTTTCCAGTTGCCATCGAGGTCGATGGCCCGGAGTTCGGATCGTCCTTGTACGAGTAGTCGTTGGTGATCCCGGCGAAAGGCTGGCCGTCCAGTTCTCCGTAGGGATACACGAAGTAATTTAGCGGGCCACCTTTTTGCGGCGGGTTCAGTCGAATATCGCGCCCCATCGACATCTTTACGCGGTTCGCGTCGAGCGCGCCGAAATAATAGTCGTGAAGATCCTTATGTTTCCAGGCTTCTGAAGCGTCAATGGGAACCCACCCGACTCCCTGTGCGTAGAATTGCGCCCAGCAGTGGTAACTCGTGATCGGACCCTCATGCGCCGCCGTAGGAATTGAGAATCCGATCTCAAATCGCGCGGGGATTCCGGCCGAGCGCGCGAGTGCAATGAACAGAGAGTGGAAGTCAGTACAGTTTCCATGCTTAGAATTGCACGCCCACACAGCGTCGCCTCGACCCCAATCCTTTCCATCGTGATCGTAGTGCATCGTGGCGATCACATATTCGTAAAGCTTGCGGGCTTTTTCGAGCGGCAGCGTGGTGTCGCGAGTTTGTTGTGTGGAAATATCGGCGATTTGGCCATCAATGGGCACGAGCCGATCGGGGCGGAGGAAACGTAATGTCGCGATCGTTGGCGCGCCTTGCTCGTCGTCAGGATCCGAAAGGGAGACTTTGTGTTCGAAGCGCTGGACGTGGAACGAAGCCGTAATCGTGGAACCGTTGGCAAGGCTGTCTCCTGCGATCACGATGTAAGCGTAGCGGTTGCGATACTCCGGTTCGATATCCATCTTCCAGTGCGGCACGCCCGTAATCTTCACCTTGCCGGAGCCCTGACTGCTTTCCTCGTAAGGCATCGGAATCCAGAGGCGCAATTCTTTGGCTCCGTCCGGCGCAGGCGCGATGTGGATCGTGTTTGTCAGCGTGAAACTGCGCGAGGGCGTTGCGGCGGACTGCGAAATCAAAGGTTTGGCGGAAAATGCGGAGAGGAGAACGAACACGAACAGAATGAAAATCGTGACTCGCCAAGGGCGCGGCATTTGGTAGCTCCGAGGGCGCGAAAATACGCCGAGCTACGATTGTGCCATTCGAACGACGCAATTCCAATTCGGGCAATGCGCGAACATGAAATTGGCCTCACGAAGTGCACTCGTTACGATTCCTACATCACCTTAAAATCCGCTTCGAGCGCCGCGGAATATTGCCGCTGCGCTTCCAATTCAGTTTGCAACTTTTTTACGAGCAGTTCGAGACGCCGAATTTCGTTCTTGAGCTTCAAGACGTCGGCGGACGCAGCCGCAACCGGGACCGGAGTGATGGGCCTCGCGACGGGCTGCTGCGGCGCAGGCGGAGCAAATGATGGAGGCGCCACGGGACGGGCCACAGGCGGCGGTGTAATCTGAAACGCTTCCGGGCGAAAGGCCTGCGGTTTGGGCACTGGCAGTGCTGCCGTCGGCGCCGAACCAAAAAGACCGCCCAGAACTCGCGAGGCTTCGGAAGGCGCTGCGTCATCGCCGCGCAAATTGCCGCCGTTTGATCCCTTCGGATTTAGCAGACTCTTCACGCGCGTAATGAGGTCGGTGGGCTGAAACGGCTTGCGGACGAGTTCGTCGGCCTTCACCGCCATCGCCTTTTCCGCAACCGTCTTGTTCACAATGCCGGACATCAAAATGACCGGCGTCTCTGAGAGCGTCTCGTGCTGCTTGATGAGCTGGCAGAGTTCGTATCCATCCTTGTCCGGCATGATCACGTCGGTGATTACGGCATCCGGAGAAACGGTAGCGAATTGCGCGAGCGCCGTTGCGGCGTCCGGGCAGGTGACCACCTGGATGCTTTCCTTGCGGAAGGCGATCTTGATCACTTCCCGCATCGTCGCGCTATCGTCGATGAAATAGACGGTCGGCGTGCGCACGGCCGCCGGGTTCTGCGATTCGCTCATGACACTTCCTCTTCCGCGCGTTCGTTATCGCCCTGCATCTGCTCTTCGTCGAACTCGCGCATGGCATCCAGCAAAAGATCGGTGGCGGAGCGCAACACAGTGCGCTGCGAAGCAGTAGCTCCGTAAACGAATTTGTACACGCCGCTCTGGCACGAATGGCAAAGCTTCACGATTTGCGTGACGGCCTCGTCGCCAAACAGTGTGCCGCTCTCGGCGTGAAACATCTCTCCAGCTTCGAAGAAAATGATTCCGTCCGCGTCTTCAGCGTTGATGTGCAGCGCTCCGGTCTGGCGCGCCTGGCCAAGCATCTGGATCACGCCGGGAAGATCGAGATGCGAAAGGCTGCCGCTCAAATCCGTGTCCGCCTTCGCAATCATCTGGGTCGGTTGGAAACCGTCCTGGCGGCTCAGCAGAAAGCTGCGTACGTGGGCGGCGATGTCCGCGGGCGAACGCCTGCGGTCAACGAAGTCGTCGCAACCCGACCGGTAGGCCTCGAGCAGGGCCTGGTCGCCTCCGCCACCGACAGCGATCAAGGGGATCGAAGCCGTCTTCGGATCGGCGCGCAAAATCGGAGCCATCTCAAATGCGCCCATTTCGCGCAGATTCGTCGCGCACAAAATCGCGGCCGGCACGTTCCATTCCAGCATGGTAAGTGCATATACGCCTTGCGTGCACGGCACCACCTCGAATCCCACTTGCTGCAAAGCTTCGCCGAGGCGTTTCGCGAAATAGACGTTGCTATCGATTAGCAGCACGCGCGGCAGATTTAGCAGATTGCTCATGGCTGTGCCCCGCGTGACTGCGCGAATTCCGCGCCCGCCGCAACCAGCGATTCCAGATTCAATACGTCCACTGCCTCGCCCTCGAATGCGAGTTTGCCTGTGAAATATTCGGGATCGCTTTCCTCGCGCGGCAGCAAGTCTCCTGAAGCAAGTTCGCACTCACCCGTGACTGGAATGGCGCTGGCTTCGTGCGCTGTTCCCTGCGCCACATTCGCGACGAGATAGAAACGATGCAGAGACGACTCGCGCCCTGTAAGCAGTGGGGAGACGTCGTACACCGGTACGATCCTTCCCCGCCGCACGATCACGCCGGCCACAAACTTCGATGCGTGCGGAAAGTCGTGCAGTCGCACCGGCGGGGCCAGCTCCACGATATGCCGAGACGGCAACGCGAACCGGCGATTGCCAATTCGCAGCAGCACGTACGACGCGCGGTCCAATGGACCCGTAACACTCATCTGTCAGCCACCCCTTCGAATTGCGCGGATTGCGTCACTGCGTCGAGCCGGTCAAATTCCGCAGCGGTGAGGAATCCGGCCGGATTGATCACTGGGATCACGTTGTCCTCCAGATATGCGAGGCCGCGATACCAGGTCCTTTCCTCACCTCGAAATGCTTTTGGCAACGGATGAATCGTGTTGAGCTCTTCCATTCGCTCAATGCCGTCTACCAGGACCGCGGCGCGGATTTTCCGCAAGATCAAGACCAACGTCGGCCGCGTTACCCGCAGGCCAAAGTGCGCGCACGCGTTCACGATGAAGTAATTCCGTCCAGAGCGTTCAACTGTGTGCTTCACTTTCGGCACGTAGGCTTGCTCCAGCTCGATCGCCGATGATCCCAGGCTGTCTGTGCTTCGAATCTCCTGCACAGATTCGGCTGCAATCGCAAAGGTCCGGTGTCCCGCGGTGAACAGAATCACCTGCTCGGAATTCTTGCCACGCCGCGGACGCGCTTTGTCATGGCTGGCGATCTTCATCGCGCACCAACTGGAGCAAGCGCCGCGATTTTTGCCACAGCGCGTTCGATTGCGCTTGCGATGTCGTCGAGCGGCAATACTTCGTTCACCGCGCCGGTCTTGATCGCTTCGGCCGGCATTCCGAAAATCGCCGAAGTTGCTTCATCCTGCGCGATCACAAAGCCGCCGTTCGCGCGAATGCCCTTGATGCCCTTTGAGGCATCGGCACCCATGCCCGTCAGCACCACACCCACGGTGTTCGCCCGCGCGTAGGCCGCGGCACTATCGAGCGCCACGTCTGCGCATGGCAGATAACCATTGATGCGTGGACCGTCGTCGAGTGCCACGCGCCCCAAGGCCGTCAACCGCAGATGACTCGATCCTGGGCACAGGTACACCGTGCCAGCCTGGACAGTCTCGTTCGCTTCGGCTTCCTTCACCGGTAACTGCGCGATCTCCGCGAGTTGCTTCACCAGTTGCGCCGTGAAGGCACCGGGCATATGTAACACGAGAATCACGGCCGCTTGCAGATTCCGCGGCAAGCCGGAGACGACACGCATCACTGCGGCGGGTCCGCCTGTTGACGCTGCGATCACAACTACGGGAACCTTGCCGTTCAATTTCGTGAAAGCAGAGCCGTTGTTCGTTGGCTGCGGAAGCGCGACGGGAGCGTGCGGTGCGGGTAACTTTGAACGCGTGGCTGTGCGCACGACGCGCACTTTCGCGGCCATTTTCAATTTGCGCGTCAGTTCATCGCGCACGTTGCGGATGTCGAGGTCGATACCGTTCGTCGGCTTCGGCACAAAATCGATCGCACCGAGTTGCAATGCGCGCAGCGTGCTGTCGGCGCCTTCGCGCGACTCCGAACTAACAATCACGATCGGCCGCGGATTCTGCGACATGATTAGTTCGGTCGCCTGCAACCCGTCGAGATGCGGCATGTTGATGTCCATGGTGATCACGTCGGGGTTCAAGGACTCCGCCATCATCACGGCGGCGCGTCCATCGCGCGCCTGCCCCGCTACTTCCATGCCCGGATCAGCGTTAATGATCTCCTGCAACACCCTGCACATGAAGGCGGAGTCATCCGCGACGAGCACTCGAATTTTCTTTTTGCCCGGGTTCAACATTTCAATCCTGCCGCACCGGTACGCGCGGAGCTGGCCGCCCCTTCGGAACATCAGAACCGATCAATTCTTCCACTTTGGCGATAAGTTGATCTTCCTGAACCGGCTTGGTCATGAAGGCGGACGCGCCTTCCTTCACAGCGCGGTCGCGATGCTTCGCTCCGGCGCGCGACGTGACCACCAATACCGGGATTTTTTTCGTCGTAGGATCCTGCCGCAAGTGGGCCATCAACTCATAACCATTCATGCGCGGCATTTCGAGGTCGGTGATCAACAAGTGACAGCCAACTTGCGCGACGATTTCGGAAGCTTCGAGACCGTCCGACGCGAGCTTCACGCGGAAGCCTGCCTTTTCGAGCATGCGGCCCACAAATTTGCGGATGCTGATCGAGTCGTCCGCCACCACCACGACACGCTCGTTTTCGATGGTGTCCACGGCCTCAGCCGGAATGCTTCCGGAAGCGACGGCCTCCGAGCCAGGCGCGAACACGCGCGCCGCCGGAGAAGCCGAAGGAAGCGAGCCCCGCTCCGCGGCGTCGCCCGCAACCAAGCGATTCAAATCGATCAGCAGGATCAGGCTGCCGTCGGGCGCGATCGTGGTTCCGGGGAACAACTTCACGCGACGCAAGTAATCGCCGAGGTTCTTGATGACGATTTCGTCCTTGCCGAGAACCTCTTCCACCACAACACCCACGTGTCGTCCCGCGACTTTCACGATTACCATGTGGAAGTAGCCGTTCATCGGTTCGAGTGCGGAAAGGCCGAGCTGTAAATCGAGTCGGACGACTTCGGTTACCACATCGCGGACGCGCGTCAGCAACTTTCCACCGACGTCTTCGATTTCGGCGGGCTTGACGCGGCGTATCTCTTCGATCACGGCCAGCGGCAGCGCGAACGTTGAATTTCCGCAGCGCACAAACAGCGCTTGAGAAATAATCAGCGTCAGCGGAACCTTGACGGTAAAGCAGGCGCCCTTACCGGTTTCCGAACGGACCTCGATTTCTCCGTTGAGAGAATGGACGTTCGCACGAACAACGTCGAGGCCCACGCCGCGCCCAGCCAGCTCGGTCATGGAGGATGCCGTGGTGAAACCCGGCCGGAACAAATACTCACGCAATTCGCGCTCGCTTAACTCTTCGGCTGCTACCGCCGACACGGCTCCCGAATCGACCAGTTTCTGCCGGATGCTCTGGTAGTCGATGCCGCGTCCATCATCTTCCACTTCGATGAAAATGTGATTCCCGCGATGGTACGCGCGCACGGTGATGTGCGCTTTTTCCTGCTTCCCGGCTTCGCGCCGTGCGAACGGCGTCTCCACGCCGTGTGCCACCGCGTTACGCACGAGGTGAATCAAGGGATCGGAGATGTGTTGGACGATGTTGTTGTCGAGTTCGGTGTCCGCACCTTCCAGGTTGAGTTCGATCGGCTTTCCAGTGGCCTTCGACGCGTCGCGTGCCGTGCGAGAGAGTCGTGTATAAAGGTTGCCGATTGGCACCATGCGCGCGGCGGTGATTTCGTCCTGCAGGTGATGGGCAAGCTTGGTGAATTCGTCGATGTCCGAATCGACACGGCCCATGAAGCCTTCGAGCTGCGTAAGCACTTCGGTTACGTCCGCCGAGATTTCCGTCAACGAACGCGAAAGGATATTGAAATCGTCGTAGCGATCCATTTCCAGGTCGCTGAACTCGTCCGGTCCGCTCGGGGGAAGTAGCGGCATTCCACCGCCAAAATTCGGCCGGAACGTGTCCATCTGCGGCGCGTAACTACCTGACATAAGCGACGGACTGATGCGGCTGAATTCGTGCTTGTCCTGGAATTCGGAAACTTTTCCGGAGAGGCGGCCTTTTGAAAAATTCAAGACTTCGACGAGCTTTCCGAGTTCCGACAGGCGCCCGACCATTCGCGTACGATTAATCACCAGTTCTCCGACGGCGTTCATCATGCGGTCGAGGCGATCGAGTGCGATGCGAACTGACTTTGCTTGCGCAATCGGAGCCTGCCGTTTCGAATCGCCCGCGCCAGCTCCGGCGGCTGCGCCCGATGCAGACTCGCTCTCGCCACTCGCAGCGGGTGCTGTCGTTCCAGCCTCGGCTGCTACTTCCTCTGGTGCAAGTTCATGGATGCGAGCCAGCAGCGGGTCGACGACGGAGCGCATCTCCGCTTCGCTTGACCACTGGCGATGCAAACAACGCTTCAGAATGTCGATCGACTCGAGGCAAACGTCGATGATCTCGGCGCTCGGCTGCAATCGCCCGTCGCGAAGTTCGCCGATCAAATCCTCCACGCGATGCGCTATGGCCGAAAGCCGGGCCAGGCCCACCTGCGCCGCCGATCCCTTCACGGTGTGAATCGAACGGAACAGTTTGTGAATATCTTCTGCGTTCGGATGCGCCTCGAGCGCAAGCAGGCATTCCATCACCGCTTGTAGATGCTCTTCGGCCTCGGGGATGAAAAATTCGAGAACCTCATCCGGAATCTCGCCGTCGGCAGGCAAATGGTCGACGAACGAATATGCCTGGGCAGCGTCTTGCTGCGCGGCTGCGTAGTCCGACTCCTGATATTCGGGATCGGCGACGGACTGCGCACCTGGAGGTGGCGGAAACGCGAACGAGTAGCGTTGTTTGAACGCCGTCACATCGTCGGAAGTCTCCGTACCGTCCGAACTAATCTGCAGCAGGTCGAACTCGAGCACGGAGATTGCGTCAGAAATGAACTCCGTGAGCGGGCCATGCATTTCCGCCGTCAGCGCGGCATGCATCGCGTAGTGAAAGATGTGAGCCATCTTTGCGGCCACTTCGGAAAACAGTGGATAGCCGTAGCTAGCCGATGTGCCTGCGAGCGTGTGCGCAGAAATGTAGAGTTTTTCCAGGTCCTCAGGGCGGGTCTGAGGTTCCTGCAGCATGCCCGAATACTCGCGCAGATATTGCAGGTGCTCTGAAGCTTCCTGGAGGAACAGCTCTACCGATTCGGAATTAGGCCCGTTCATTGGCCACCCTCCACGACGGCGAGCGCGCGATTCAACTCCGCGGCAACCGGCTTGCGATAAATTCTGCAATCGCCAAGCACCACCGATTCAAATTTCATCGGCAGGTTCGAAAGCGTCTCAGAGTGGCCGAGAACAAAGAAGCCACCCGGCTCGAGTGAATCGTAGAAGCGGCGGAGAATCGCGAGTCGCCGCTCCTCGGAAAAGTACATCAGCACGTTCATGCAGAAGATGCAGTCGAGCTTGCCGACGTAAACGTGTTCCGCGAGATTCATCTGCGCGAACGAAATCATTTTGCGGGTCCGCGGTTTCACCTGGTAACCGTGCTTAGTGGGTTCGAAATGCGTGTCTACGTGCCGCGGGTCGAGATGCTGCAAGCTGCGCTTGGCATAATGGCCGCGTTCGGCATGGCGCAGCGCGCGGCGGCTGATGTCCGTCGCCAGAATTTCGATTTCCCAGGCTTCGGCGAACTTCAACGCGTCGGTTACAGTGATTGCGATCGAATACGGCTCTTCGCCCGTGGAGCAGCCGGCGCTCCAGATGCGCAACGTGCGTGGGTTGTGCCACACCTTGCGCTCCTGCACTTCGGGCAGAATCTTGCGCTGCAGCGCTTCGTAAACGGCCGGGTAGCGGAAGAAGGAAGTCTCCTGGGTCAACAGCCGTTCGAGCAGCGATTCATACTCGATGCTCGAACTCCGGACCGAGCGCAATAACTCTGCCCCGTCCGGCAATTCCTTTTCTTCCAGAAATTCACGGACTCGCGTCGAAAAGAATCGCTCCCTCGACGCATCGAGCAGAATGGCAGAGCGTTGCTCGATAAGCGTGCGGATCTCGTCGAGATGGCTCTCGATCAGGACCGGCGTCGTGACTGAGTTCGGTTTCATGGTCGGCACGCATCAGCCGCCGGACGTCATATCCGGCAGCGAAAGGCAGCCCAACGTTATCGGCTAGCCCCTACAGGCGCGGCCGGACGAATTTCCTCGACGTTGTGATCCGCACCGCGAGCCGAACGGAACTGGGCGAGCGCCTCGTTCAGTTGCTCCGAGAGCTTCACCATGTTGCCCACCGTGGACGCCGTTTGCCGCGCGCCCTGCGTGGTCTGCCGCGTGATGCCGGAGATGATCTGCATCGCGTTCGCCACACCTTCCGTGCCACGCACCTGCTGCTTCGAAGCGAGCGAAATTTCTTGAACAAGCTCGGCTGATTGACGCACGACGCTCGAAATTGCTTCGAGCGCTTTTCCGGCCTGGTCGGCGAGTCCCGCTCCGACTTCCACTTCGCGCGTGCCCTCTTCCATCACGACTACCGCTTCGTTGGTCTCGGCCTGAATCGCCTTGATCAACGCAGCGATGTCTTTCGTGGCGCTACGGGAGTGCTCTGCCAGCTTTCGAACTTCGTCGGCGACGACGGCGAAACCGCGGCCCGCATCGCCCGCGCGTGCGGCTTCAATCGCGGCGTTCAAAGCCAACAGGTTGGTCTGCTCGGTGATGTCGTTAATCACGTTAATGATTTCCGAAATTTCCAGTGAGCGGTCGCCCAGTGACTTGATCTTCTTCGCCGTCGCCTGCACGGACGAACGGATCCGCTGCATTCCCTCCAGCGTATCGCGCACGGCGCGGTTGCCCTGTTCGGCGGCGTCCAGAGCGCGGCGTGCCGCCTCGGCGCTGGCTTCGGCGTTGTTGGACACCTGTTTCATCGAGACCGTCAGCTCTTCCACTGCCGACGAAGTGTTGGTGATTTCCTGGTCCTGCTGGGTCGCTCCGGCGGTCATATCGTCAGCCGCGTCGAGAATCTGGTTGGCACTGCCGCTGACGTCCACCGCGGCCTTGCGGACGCGTTCGAGAACTTTGGTGAAGTTATCGAGCATGAAGTTCACCGAGTCCACCACGTTGCCAAGGGCGTCGTTGGTGACCTTGCCGCGGATCGTTAGGTCACCGCGCGCTACCTGGTTGATCGTATTCAGCAAGTCGGTGATGCTGCGCTGTAGCGATTCCTGCGCCTGTTGGTTCGTGACTGCATGAGCCACTTTCGCGGCGCTGCGGCTGAAGTTCTCGGCGATGAAACCGAATTCATCGCTTGATTCGACCTCAACGCGCGCACGCACGTCGCCGGAGACCACGCGCTCCGAAAACTTCGCGAGCTCCTGCACCGGCGTCAGAACGCGCTTCGTGAGCACGATGACTAGCGAGATGGCTCCGATCAGCGCGAGTGCTCCGGCGCCCAACAGTGCACCGTTCGCGCCGCCGGGAATCGACCCGCCTTCCGCGCCGGCAGCCGAATGAGCGCCGGCGTAGTAGGCAAGGCCCAAGACTCCGAATAACGCTAGTCCCACAAAGAAGACCAGCCCCCAAATTGGGGAACTCAGACGAGATTTCATGACTTCCTCCCAAGATCTTTCACAAACGTATCAGCGCATGCCTTGCCCGATGCCCCAAAAACCCAATGTCCGCTCGCTGCTAAATAACCGGAATCGGAAACACATCGGTAAGGCGGCGCAGATCGACAACGAGCGCCAGCCGGTCCTCATGCCTCAGCATTCCGCGGCAATGCGGCACATCTGCCGGAGCCTGATCAAGCAGCGCATCCTCGCTCGCGGAAAACGTGCCGATCACTTCGTCCGCTGCTATGCCCAAACGCAAAATGCCGCGTTGCGGATCGCTTTCGAGTGCCGCTACAACCACGTGCCTTGGCAGTAGTCCGGGCCGCCGCCCTTCGGTGAATGCGATATCGATGAGCGGCACGATGGTGCCGCGCAAATTGAAAACGCCCATCAGAAACGCGGGCGACAGCGGAATCCGCGTCACGAGCGGCCAATCCACGACTTCCTCCACTTCCAGCACGGAAAAGCAAAATCGCTCGCGTCCCGCTCGGAACACGCAATACTGCCGCTCTACGCGGCGCTCCTCCGGAGCCGCCTCGGTTTCGAGGAACTCGCCCGCGTCGAGCTCAGGCGCCAAAATTCCGTGTTTGAGTTCGTCGGTCATTACGCGAGTGTCGGTACGGGCCTCGAATGCGAATTTCCGCTAACACCACTCGGCGCCGCTTGCAGCGCCACGTTCACAGCACAAAGCAATTCTTCAGGAGTAAATGGCTTCGCCACGAATCCGTTCGCGCCTTGCTGCTCGCCCCAGTAGCGATCGCTCGGGGCAGCCTTCGACGTGACCAAAATCACCGGAATGTTCGAATAGGTGCCATGGCCCTTCAGATCGCGGCAGACCTGGAAACCATTGCGTTGCGGCATCACTACGTCGAGCAGAATCACGTTGGGCCGCTCTTCCTCGATGGCCTCTTCCGTCTTCGTGGAGTCGAAAATGCCGACCACCTGGAATCCGCCCTTTTGCAGCATCGACTGCATCAGGCGCACTTCGGCTTGCGAGTCGTCGACGATCAGCACCTTCTTCACAGCCACACCTCCACAGAGTATCGAATGGAATGATTGCAACTAGAGAGCCACGAGCGAGGTGCGTTTGAGGATCTGCGAGGAAATTGCAACCGCGTTGTATTTCTTACATTTACGCCAGTCTGAAATATCCTTTCACACCGTCAACGTTCGGCGCCGCCGCGAATGCGTCTCAGCTTGAGACGCTGTCTCACCGGGCTGCCCTTTGGAATCACGCGGTGAGAACACTCGCGCGATTCCGTGATGCCCCAACGATCAGGGCTGCAATTTTTCCGCTTCTTCGATGAACGAAAGCAAGCGCTTCGTGCTGATTCCCAGGTTGACGGCTGCCTCGGTGTTCTTCGCGCGTTTTGCCGCTTCCACGCGCCCCTGGAAATACGAGGCTTCGGACTTCGCGAGCGCAAGCGCCGACGCGAGTTGCGCTACGTCACCTGAACGCTTGCGCTGATCGGTACCCAACGCGAGTAGAGCGCGAGCCACGACGGCGCGGCGCAAATCCTCCGCTTCGGTGCCGCCTTCGGTAACGAATGCCGCCACTTCCCATGATGAGAGCAACACTTTCGTGTCTTGCAAGACGACAGTGGACATCGAGCGTCCGCGCGATGGCGGCGCCGCGATGAGCTGCTCCCAGATCGCTTCGAGGCACTTCTCCATTTCCGCGGTCGCAGTTGGCGTCGCGGAGCTGTCGCTGGAAGCGTCGCCAACGGCCGAATGTTTCGGGGCGGCAGCGCGTGGCTTCGGAACGGGTGCACCGTTCGCGGACGTTCCATCGGCGCGCTTGGGTGCTGGTGCGTTCGATGGCGCGACCTGCACATTCGCGGCGGGTGGTGGAGCTGTAGGTGCGGTCTGTTCGGAAGCTGTGGGTACTTTCGCGGCAGGCTGTGCCATTGCTGCGGCAGGGGAAGATCCCGTCTCCGGATTTAGGCGGCCCACCGCTTCTTCGAGGTCGGCGCGCAAAGCCAGGAGCTGCTCGAAGGCACGATTCACCGAGCTTTCCGTGTAGTCCTTGTGGAATGGCTGCTTCCAGTTCTCACAGTAATAAATGAGTTGAGTGGTTGTTTCCGCGGCGGAGAATCCCGCGCGGCGGCAGTCGACGGTCTTTACTCCGGCCGCTTCGAGTTGAATGGCAGCGTGCCGCACGGCCGTCACGTCCGCATGCAACATGCGGATGAACGCGCGGCGGAGCAAGAAATTGAAGCGGCAGAAAGCGACAAGGGCGTGAGGGTCATAAAATTGCGCGCCCGCGGACTCTTTGAGCAAACGGCCCTGTTCAAGCAGACCGTGTTCCATCATGTCCCGCAAGCTCTCGCACTGGCCGATCTTCTGGAGGATTGGATCGAGCTGCTCGCAGATTTCCAGCCGTTTGCCATTCGCGTCGGGCAGGACCGGCTTGAGCACCTGGGCTACGTCTTCGAGGCGGATGTCCTTGCGGTAAAGCTCTTCAGGGGCGCAAAGCGCAAAGTATTGCACTGCGAGTAAGTCAATCTTGTCGCGATCTGCGACTACCTTGTCCGACTTCCTCAAATGCCGCTGCAGAAACGCTCGGAGGCTCTCTTCGCTGGCGTTCAGCGTCGCCGGCGGAAGCTGCCGAATCTGGTAGGCGCGAACTTTCTCGTCAATGGCCACAAGAAAATTCAGCACCGCATCAAAGACTTCGCGCGTTGGCCGGATCGGCGGCAGTTCACCCGCCGGAGTCGGCAGCGGCGCGAGACTGAACTGAGTGGCGAGCGCAGCGTAGAGTGGATACGCCAGCCGCGCCTGAGTCCACTGGGCCGAGAAATCGGCAGCGCTGGGCTGGCTCGGTGCGGGAATTTTTAGAGTCGAGATGTCCGATCTGATGGTCATGGTGTGATAATCCAGTTCTCCAGTTCTTCCACGAAACGCCTCGTTGTCTCGTTGCCGCAATCAGACGGTGCGCGAATAAAACTCAACGAACACACGTACAGAGACGGAGTTACGCCGAAGAAAGGAATGCACGGCGACGGCCAAAAGAAATAGCCGACATCCCAGATTTAAATCGCTCGTTTTGAGGAGATTACAAAATGAAGATTTGGGAGTGAGACAAAAACTGTCTCACGACGATACACGTGCGTCTCACCGGAACACCAAGCGAGACAGAATCCTACGCTCCAAAACTGCGCCGACTCTCACGACGCCATCGGTATGTCGTCTTTCTCCGAATGCCGAAGCGAAATATTGTACCGCTTAAGCTTCCGGTACAAGGTGGCGCGGCTGATGCCGAGCATGCGTCCGGCGCGCGCCTTGTCGCCGCCGGCTTGCTCGAATACGCGGAGAATCGTGATTCGCTCCAAATCCGCCAGCGCCGTGGTGGAAACCGCACTGCTCTCGCCCGTTTCGGCCGCGGAATCTGAGATTTCCGAGAGGGCGGGCGGCAGATCCGCGACGTCGATCGTGGAATGGTCACCAAGGGCGACCGCTCGCGCGATGCAATTTTCCAGTTCGCGCACATTGCCCGGCCAATCGTACTGAAGAAAGCACTTCATCGCGGCCGGCATCACTTGAATCGCCTCGCCCGGAGCATAGCGGTCCAGGAAATGATGTACAAGCTGCGGAATATCCGAACGTCGCTCGTGGAGCGCAGGCGAATGAATCGTCACTACGTTCAGCCGGAAGTAAAGATCTTTGCGGAATGTGCCCGACCGGTAGGATTCCTCAAGGTTCCGGTTCGTTGCCGCAATCACGCGCACGTCCACAGGCACCTTCGAATTGCTTCCGACGGGCCTAACTTCTTTTTCTTGCAGCACGCGCAATAGCTTTGCCTGCATCTCAAGAGGTAGTTCGCCAATCTCGTCCAGGAAAATAGTCCCGCCGTTCGCGGCCTCGAATAGGCCTGCCTTCGATTTCAGCGCGCCCGTAAAAGAACCTTTTTCGTGGCCGAACAGCTCGCTTTCCATCAGAGTCGGTACCAGCGCACCGCAATCTACGGCAATGAACGGCATCCGCGCGAGCGGACCACGGTAATGAATGGCGCGGGCGATCAATTCTTTGCCGGTTCCGCTTTCGCCCGTGATCAGCACGGGCGTGCGCGTCTCTTTCAGGCGCGAAATCATTCGCAAAACATCCTGAATCTTGGCCGACGAGCCTACGATCCCGTCGAGCTGCGTCTCGCTGCTCACGCGCTCGCGCAAGAACTGGTTCTCGGTGACCAGCCGAACCTTCTCCGCCATGCGTTGCAGCAATTGGCGAAGGCGTTCCACGCGAAACGGCTTCTCGATGTAGTCGTAGGCGCCCAGCTTCATCGCTCCCACCGCCGATTCAACCGAACCGTGGCCGGTCATGATCGCGACTTCCGCGTTCGGCAGCGCTTCCTTAATCTTACGCAGCAAGTCGCCACCGGACAGACTTGGCAGCTTCAGGTCGGTTACCACGATGTCTGGCGGGCGCGTTTCGAGCGTCTCCAGGGCCCCTTCAGCTGTATCGGCTTCGAGACATTCGAAGCCCAGGCCGTGTCCTACCGTCACGCAAAGGCGGCGGATGTTCTGCTCGTCATCGACAATCAAAAAGCGCAACTTGGTTTCGTAGGTCATGGTTGTCCAATTATCTTTTCCACCGCGGCCAGCAACTGCTGCACGCGGAAGGGTTTCTCAACACACGAAATACCGGCTTGAGCGAGCAATGCCACCGTCTCCGCGCTCGCCGTATCTCCGGTGATAAAAATCATTCGCGTAGCCATGTCGGGCCGGTGCCGCTTCAGCCAGTCGTGGACGTCCGCTCCGGTAATGCCGCCCGGCGTGCGAAAGTCCGAGATCACACCGCGAAAATCGTTCGTCGCCAAAATCTGCAGTCCGTCTGCGGCCGACGGCGCCAACACCACTTCGTACCCGCGCCGCTCCAGGGCAATCCTCAGGAACGCCGCTACTGACGGTTCATCTTCAATCAAAAGTATCCGCGCTCTCTCGAGCGTTGGAATCGCTCCTGTGCTCATCACTTCGCGGTGTCGCGTTTATGAATCTCGGGCGTTGCGGTAACCGGCAGGCGCACCTGAAATGTGCAGCCGAAGCCATCCGGATTGTTCTTCGCTGTGATCTCCCCTCGATGCGCGCGCACTATGCCGTAACAGATGCTTAGTCCAAGCCCCGTGCCCTTTCCCACTTCCTTCGTGGTAAAGAATGGATCGAAGATGCGGTCCGCGTGCGAAACTCCGGGGCCGTTGTCGCGGAACGTAACCTCGATGCTCCCGTTCCGGTGAGCCGTCTCGATCTCGATCTTCGAGGTACGGCGCGTCTCCTGCACGGCATCGTAGGCATTGTTAAGGATATTCAGGAAGACCTGCTGGAGCTGGTGCGGATCGCCGATCAGGACCGGAAGATCCGAGCTGTATTTTTCGACGACATTCACGCCGTGGTTCGAGAAGTCGTAAGCGCGCAGTTTTAGGGTGTTCTGAAGGATTGCGTTCACTTGCACCGGCTCGCGCTGAGCCGGCATCTGCCGCGCGAAGCTGAGCAAATTCTGAATGATCACTCGCGTGCGTTGGGCTTCCTGCAAAATTACGCGCAGCTCTTCCTTAGCGGTTTCCGGAATTTCCGCGTTCTCGAGCAGCAGATCCGTGAATCCAACAATCGCCGCAAGCGGGTTATTTACTTCATGCGCCACGCCCGAAACCAATTGCCCCAGAGCGGCCATTTTTTCGGTGTGCATCAGCTTGGCATGAAGGTTCGCCGCGTCGGTGATATCAGTCATTACCACCACAATGCTATTAATGTCGCCCTGCTCGTCCCGCATCGGACTCAAGCTGATGGAAAATTGGCCTGTGGTGTTGTCCCCGCGAAGCAACGGCAGTTCCAGGTTATCGAGCGTTGTGCCGTGAAGCACTCGCTCAAGCGCATCGATCAGGACCGGTCGCCGCGACTGGGGAACCATTTCCACGAGAGGCTGACCAAGCAAACTCTGCTCGCGGTAGCCGGCGTCCACGCAACGGCGGTTTGTGTAACTCACGAGACCCGCGGTATCGAGCACAAGGATCATGCTCTGGGTGTTATTCAGGATGTTCTTGTTGAAATCACGTTCGCGGCGGTAGCGGCGTTCGGCTACACGGCGATCGGTGATGTCCTTGAGTACGTGGACAGTGCGCAAATCGTTCTCCTGTGCGTTGGCGATGCGCGAGGTGGAAACCAGAAACGTGCGGTCCTCGGCTTCATGAATGAATTCTTCCTGTGGAATCAAGGGATTGCGGCAGAAAGGGCAATACCCTTCGTGAATCGGCGAAGCCAAAATTTCAAGTTCCCAAATCGGCTGGCCCACCGCTTCAGGCGGACGCAACGAAAGCAGGTCCGCAAGCGCGCGGTTCAGCCGCACCACTCGGTTTCCCGCGTCGTGAACAATGATGAAGTCCGTTATCGCATCGAAGTCCTCGACCCACTGCTTCCTGGACTGCTCGATCCGCGCAAAGAGGCGAGCATTCTCCAGCGCGACGGCGGCGTGTCCCGCCAACGCTTCCATCAATTGCCGTTCAATGTTCGTCAGCTCGTGCGGAGGGTCCACGACGGCGAGCGCCCCGATTAGCTCGCCTTCGCTTCCCGTCAGATCCGCTAGCACTAAGCTTTCCCAACCAAGCGCTTCCGCCAGTGCGCGGCCCAGCAGCCGTGGTGCCGAACCTTCTCGCAAATCCTCTCCTGGCACGGTCGCTTGTTCAGCTAACACGTTCGCAAGGCGCTGTTGCGTCATCGGATCCCAACGGTGGGCGGGACCGCTGATCGCCGCAATCTCCCACTCGGTCCCGTGTCCTAGCGTCAGCACTGCAGCGCGGGCCCCGAGCATCTCAGCGGCACGGCCGGTGAGACGACGTGCGAATTCCTTCGGTCCGATCGACGGATTCAACTCCAGTGTGGTGGCGGAGAACTGCGCCAGGAGACTCTCGACGGAGCCGTCGAGACGCGATGAGACTTCGCGAGTTCGCTTCAATGCACGCATGGAGGTAAGGGGGCTTGCGCGCGGTTCGCCTATACAGCAAAGAAGTTAGGTGCCATCTCATTTTGAGTCAACGAAGGCTGCCCTGTTAGTTGTTCTAAGCAGCAATCTCTGCGTCGCAAATTGAGACGCCCACGATCCGAAATCCCTTTTATTGAGACGCCTGAAGGCGGCAACCGGATGCCGGATCCCCCTGAGTTCTAGCGGTAAGCATCCTGTTTTGAGGTGGATAAAGCGATTTTCTCGCGTCTCGCGCCCGGTCCAAAGAACAGTTTCAGCTTGGCATCTTCATTGCAATTTCGAATGCGGGGGAAACCCTCAGGCCCGGTGGAGGTGTGTGATTTATGAAGTGGAGCTCAAGCAAAACCCGAACAATCGTCGCGATGGCGCTCGCGCTTACGTTTTCCGCTGCGCTCGTTTCCACAAGAATCGTTCGAGCTCAAGAGCCAGCCGCAGATTCAACGAAGCGCAAAGTGAAGACGCGCACCATGCCGGAATATCCGTCAATCGCAAAGCAAATGCATATTACCGGCAAAGTAAAAATCGAAGCCACGATTGCGCCTGACGGACACGTCATCTCGACGCACGTCGTCGGTGGCAGTCCGGTGCTTGTAGGAGCGGCTTCGGACGCGTTAAAGAAGTGGCGCTACGAGTCCGGCCCAAAAGAAACCACCGAGATCGTGGAATTCGATTTCGACGGCAACGGCAGCTAGTTTCGCTCGGTCTGGTTCGGGAACTCGAATCGAATTTCACGCAGGGCAACGGGTGGAGGCGGTCTTATGACGATTGCAAAGAAACTTTACATGGGATTCGGCGCGATTTTGGTGACGATGCTCGCGCTGTTCATTCTCAACATCTTTACCGTTCGGCGCGAATATAACGCGCGCGACGCCGTGGCCGCCACGCTCTCCGATGTGCAAACCATCGAAAGCGTGCGTTTCCAGATGATGGAAAACAGGCTCTTCTTAGGCAACTATCTGCTTAGCGGCGATCTTCGCGATGAGGACCGCACAAACAAAGGCGCCGCTTCCCTTTTCGCCCAACTGAAGGACAGCGAATCCAAGGCCAGCGACCAGACGCTGCGAAACGCTCTGAATCAAGTTGACGAGACCGAACACAACTGGCTCGAAAACTTCGCCAAACCTATGATTGCCAAGCGGCATCAGGTCGATTCCGGCGACACTACGGTTTCGGACCTGCAGATCTATTACCTCCAGCACGATCCTGGTTCGTGGGTCACACGTTCGTCGGACATCCTAGACGCGGCCAACCAGGGCGTCCGGAAATCGCTCGACGACTCCAACAGTTCCGCGCGTAACGCTACTTCGCTCAGCACGATTCTCTCGACCGTAGGAACTCTGTTCGCCGTCCTGATGGGCGCGTTGATCGCGTTTTACACCGCGCGCTCGATCGTCACGCCGCTCTATCACCTGATCGACGTCGCTCATCGCATCAGCGAAACCGGCGACCTCGAACAATCCATAGATATCCACCGCAACGACGAAGTCGGCACTCTCGCTGAAAACTTCAACAAGATGATCGTCCACCTGAAGGAAATGGCATCGGTGTCCGCGGCGATCGCAGAAGGCCAGCTCTCGGTAACGGTGCAGCCGCGTTCACAGCAAGACACCATGGCGCGAGCGTTTGGTCAAATGACGCGCGGCTTGCGCGATCTGGTCCGCCAGGTGCGCGATAGCGCCGCGCAAGTCGCCAGTGGCTCGGGGCAAATGGCCGGCGCTTCGGACGAGTCCGCGAAAGTGAGCGTGCAAGCGGCTTCCGCGATCGATGAAGTAACCAGCACGATGCATGAGATGAGCATAAACGTGCAGAATGTGGTGAAAAACACCCAGGTACAGGCATCCAGCGTTGCAGAGACTTCCGCATCGATCGATCAGATGGTCACTTCAATCGAACGTGTCGCAGACACGGCAAAGCTGCTGGTCGATATTTCTCACCGCTCGCGCGAGGAAGTCCAAACGGGCAAAGTGACGATGGACAAGGCGACGGAAGGATTGAACCGCACCAGCCATGCGATTCAGTCGTCTGCCGAGATCATTGACGTCCTCGGACGCCGCGCAGACGACATCGGCAAGATCATCGAGGTGATCGACGATCTCGCCGAACAAACCAACCTGCTCGCGCTGAACGCCGCGATCGAAGCTGCACGCGCGGGAGAGCACGGGCTCGGTTTCGCCGTCGTCGCCGAAGAAGTTCGCAAGCTCGCCGAAAAATCCACTCAGTCCACGAAGGAAATTTCCGAGTTGATCCAGGGGATTCAAAAGGAAGCACGCGAGGCCGTGGACAACATGGAAAAGAGCACCAGCATGGTCCAGGAAGGCCTGGTGCTGAACCGCGACCTCAGCGCTGCGCTGGACAAAATCTCGGACGTCGTGTCCGAAGTTTACAAGTTCTCGCAGGAAATCGGTGCAGCCACCATGGAGCAGTCCAGCGGCTCGTCGCAGATCGCGAAGGCCACAAACCGCCTCACCGAAATCACCCAGGAAATTAATTCATCGGTCGAAGAGCAGGCTTCGGGAGCGCAAGCCGTGGTTCGCGCCATGGAGAAAATGCGCGAACTTGTTCAACAATCCACGTCCAGCTCCACCGAACTGGCAGCCGCAGCCGAGCAGATGTCCAAGCTCTCCCGCGTACTGCTCGATTCGATGGATCGTTTCGCTCTTGACGATAATTTTTCGGACAACCGCCGGGGTCACGGGCGCCGACAGTCAAACCAGTTCAGCGAACGCGACTCCGCGGAAGAGTTCGCCGAAGCCGTACGCTAGCAAGAATATGAAAACTGCTCAGAGCATCGAGAAAGATCTCCAGATTGTTGGCTTTCGCATCGGACGCGAAACTTTCGGGTTGCCCATTGCGGCGGTACGGGAGATCGTCCGCGTGCCAGAGATCACATCCGTACCGAACGCGCCGGATTTTATTGAAGGCGTGATCAATTTGCGCGGCCGGATCATTCCGGTCGTCGATTTGCGCAAGCGTTTCGGCGAGCCGGTGGGCCAACAGAGCAAGAAAAACAGAATCGTTGTGGTCGAAATCGAAAACCGTTCGATCGGCTTGATGGTCAACTCCGCCTCCGAGGTGTTGAAGATACCGCCCTCTGAAATCGAAGCTCCGCACTCCGTGTTTCAGGAAGGCGACTTGAACTACATCACCGGCGTCGGGAAGTTGCACGGCAGACTGGTGATACTTCTCGATTTGAGCAAAGTGCTGCAGCGCGGAGAGTTGCGCCGACTGGATGAAACCTCGGTGACCGATGCAGCGAAGCCGTCTGCCGGCATTCTGGCGACCACGTAAGTTGCTACGACGGAATTGGATGCACGAGTTTACGAGGAACGAATGTCAACACTCACAGCGCAGGTTCCGCTCACCGAGCCAGAACTGAAGCTTTTGCAGACCCTGGTTTATCAGGAATGCGGAATGTACTTCGACGAGCGGCGGACTCACTTCCTCCGCGACCGCCTGCAGCGCCGCCTGAAAGCCTGCAACATGGATTCGTTCTACAGCTACTACCGATTGCTGACGAGCCGTGAGGGCAAGCAGGAACTTGGAGCGCTGCTCGAAAATCTGACGGTCAATGAGACCAGTTTCTTCCGGGTTCGCCCTCAACTTGATCTGTTTCAGAAAGTAATACTTGAGGACATTCTTCGCCGCAAGCAGGAACGCCGCGATTGGTCGCTGCGAATCTGGAGTGCGGGTTGCTCGACCGGCCAGGAGCCTTACACACTCGCGATCATGGTCTGTGACGCACTCGCTTACTACTATCTGAGAAATCCACTGCCATTTGAAATGCCGTCGCCTAAGCCGCTGATCCCCCCTCCGTGGAAGGTGGAGATTCTCGCGTCCGACATCAACTACTCGGCGCTTCTCACCGCGCAACAGGGCCTTTACAACGAAACTCAGATGGAAACTGTGGACTACACAACGCGCCTTCGCTACTTCGACAAGGTCGGCGACAAATATGAGGTTAAACCAAAGCTGAAGAGCCTGGTCCAGTTCGACTTCCACAATTTGAAGGCCGAATTTCTACCGCAACACAACGATGCGATTTTCTGCCGCAACGTAATGATCTATTTCGACGAAGCTGAGCAGAAGCGGCTGATCGACAAGTTCTACCGCTGTTTGAATCCAGATGGTTACCTGTTCGTTGGTCACGCCGAGAGCCTTTTCGGACTGACGAAGAAATTCCACATGATTCACCAGAACAACGCCACCGTGTACCAGCGCATCGAGGGAGCCCTGTGACGTTTTTTCGCGACGAACGCGCTTCCGAGCTCCGCGAACTCTTCTTCGAGAGCTCCGAAGAAATTCTCCAGGCCATGAACGAGGCTGGCCTCGCGCTCGAGGACCGCCCGAATGACAAGGAGGCGCTTCGCAGCGTCCGCCGCGCCGTTCACACGCTGAAGGGCGATTCGGCCGCGTGCGGTTACCGTGAACTCAGCGAACTAGCGCACGATCTGGAAGACGTTCTTACTGCGGAGCTCGTGAAGGAACACGCCGGCCTAATTCCCGAAGTCGTGCTTACAGCGGCCGACACCTTTCACGAAATGCTCGCCGCCTATCGAAATAAAATGCAGCCGCCGGATGGTGCCGCGCTCCGCGAACACATCCAGCGCCTGCTTCGGCGTACTCCGGGCGTGCCCGTGATTACGAAGAGCGAGACCGTCGCACCCGTGGTCAAGTTCGACTGGTCTGAGTACGAGCGCCTGGTGATTGCCGAAGCGTTCCGCCGCGGCGAACCTGTATTTCAAGTTGCACTGCACCTGGCCATAGAGGGTGTACTGCCGGCAGCTGCCTACGAACTCGTGAAGAAAGCGTTGGAGACGTGCGGCAAGGTGCTCACGTTGCATCCCGAAAACAGCTCGACACTGATTAGCGGCGGTTTGATCGAAGCCGCGGTCGCAAGCTCGAAGTCGCCGGAATGGATCGAGAAGCGATGCAACGTTCCTTCTGTAGTGGCGCAAATCGCCGTGAGCCGCGTCTCGCTGGCTCCGTCCGCTCCGCGGGATGTACTCGATATTCTGGTCGAATCGGAAGCCGCCGCCTTATCTGCCACCGTGGCACCCGGCGAGCCGCCTGCAGACCTCGATCACGAACATGAGCTCGACCATCCGTCCCGGTTGTCCGCGCAGTCGTCTTACGCAACGCCAGAGAACACTCTACGTGTCGATGCCACTCGTATCGACACGGTCATGAACCTGGTGGGCGAATTGATCATCGGCAAATCGATGCTTCAGCGAGTCGTGGCCGAATTCGACCGCAAATTTCCAAGAGATCCATTGCGCGGAAAATTCTCAGACGCACTCGCTTTTCAATCGCGAATATTGAACGAGCTTCAGAAGTCCGTGATGAAAATCCGGATGGTACCCGTCGAACAGCTTTTTCGCCGCTTCCCGCGAATCGTGCGCGACGTCGCCAAACAGCGAAACAAGACCATTTCCGTCGAGATGGCGGGACAGAACACGGACCTTGATAAGAGCATTCTCGACGCGCTTGCCGAGCCGCTGGCCCACTTGATTCGCAACGCGGCTGACCACGGCATCGAGTCCGCCGAGGAACGCGCGGCGAGCGGCAAGCCGGCGCATGGTGCTATTAGGCTTGACGCTTATCACGAAGGCGACCAAGTCGTAATTGAAGTAGGTGACGACGGCCGCGGCATCGACCGTCACAAAGTGCTGCGTCGAGCCATCGACACCGGCGTCTTAAACGCCGAAGACGCAATTCGCCTGAACGAAGAGGAAATTCATCACCTGCTCTTCACCCCTGGATTCAGCACCGCCGAGCAGATCACGGAAATCTCGGGCCGAGGGGTGGGGCTGGACGTGGTCAAGTCCGCGCTCGATGACTTGAAAGGCTCGATCGAAATCGAAAGCACTCTGGGCAAAGGCACGACGTTCCGGTTGATGGTTCCGCTGACTCTTGCCAGCATTCAGGCCTTGCTCTTCCATGTCGCCGGCAGGCTTTACGCCGTGCCTATCGCGTCCGTTGTCGAAATCACCCGCATTAGCGAAGCCGATGTCCATCGCGTCGATGATCACGAGGTCTTTCAGCTCCGTAAACAGGTGATGACGCTCGTGCGAATCGAGCGGCTTGAGTCGAACCTAACGGCAACTCCGAAATCCTCAACACGTCTTTTTGTTGTGGTCATTGGCGCCGGGAGCCGTCGCTTCGGCATCGCTGTCGATAGCTTGCTCGGCGAGGAAGAATTGGTCATCAAGGCCCTGGAAGATCAACTCGTGACGTCACCTCTGGTGAGCGGAGCATCCATTCTTGGCGACGGCACCGTTGTGCTGATTCTGAATATCGCAGCCGTGGTCACGCATTTAGCGCGCATGCCTGCGCTGGGAGCGACGGCGTGACCCAACCGCAAGCGCAAAGACTCCGCGTTCTGGTGGTCGACGATTCGGCTTTGATGCGAAAGCTGATCCCGCAGATCCTGCAGCGCGACCCTTCGATCGAAGTCGTCGGTACGGCGATGGATGGCGCCATCGGACTGAAGAAGATCGTTGAACTGCGTCCCCATGTGGTTACGCTCGACCTCGATATGCCGCGCATGGACGGCATCGAGATGCTGCGCCAGATCACCGGCAAGCATCACGTACCCGTGATCGTTGTGAGCGCGCAAACGGAACGCGGTGCCTCGATCACTCTAAAAGCGCTCGCGCTGGGTGCGTTCGATTTTGTCACTAAGCCTCAAGAAGCCGCGTCAGGCCGCATCGAAATGATCGCCGCGGAGCTTGCCTTGAAGATCAAAGCCGCCGCATCCTCGGGCGCGCCGAAGATGATTATCACCATGCCTCCGCCGAAACCGAAAGATCACCGGCGCGTCGGGATGCCGCACAATCCGTCGCGGGTGATCGCTATCGGCGTCTCCACCGGGGGTCCGAACGCGCTGCAGTACGTGTTTTCTCAACTTCCGCCGGATTTTCCGGGTTGCCTTGTAGTGGTGCAGCACATGCCGGAAGGCTTTACCGAAATGTTCGCCCGCCGTCTGGATGAATCGTCGGCGATCGAAGTGAAAGAAGCGCAGTCGGGCGATCTGCTCCTCGCCGGCCGCGCACTGATTTGCCCAGGCAACCGACACATCAAAGTACGGCGCATGGAGCACGGCAACATCGCCATCTTGGTCGATCAACCGCGCGTCAATGGTCACCGACCGTCGGCCGACGTGCTGTTCCAGTCTGTCGCGCAGGAATTCGGCAAGAATGCCGTCGCCGTGATCATGACAGGCATGGGTGAAGACGGCGTGGCGGGTATGGCCGCCGTGCAGTCCGCGGGCGGGAGCACCATCGCGCAAAGCCCGGAATCCTGCGTAGTTGATAGCATGCCGCGTATCGCTATCGAACGGGGCTTCGCACAGCGCGTTGTGAACCTCCCGAATCTCGCGAGCATCCTGCAAACGAAATGCGTGCCTGATCAACCGTCATCCGATTTGCATTCTGATTCCGCATCAACCGAAATTATTACTTCCGATTCTGGGTTCCGAAGGAGATCGTCATGAAGCAATTCGAAGCACTCACGCGCAAATCCGACCGTCAGCCCGTCCGATATCTGATCGTGGACGACTCGGTCTTCGCCCGCAAGAGCCTGGCGAAGATGGTCGAGTCCTATGGCGGACAGGTGATCGGCGAAGCCGGCGACGGCTGCACCGCCATCACCGAATACGCGCGTACCAAGCCCGATATCGTCCTGATGGACATCACTATGCCGCAGATGGAGGGGATCGAAGCCGTGGACCGCATCGTCCACGAACATCCCGAAGCGCGCATTGTGATGGTGTCGTCGGTCGGCTATCAGGACAACATTCTTGCGGCGTTGCAGAAGGGTGCGCGGCATTTCGTGCAAAAGCCGGTCAAAGCCGACGCGCTGTACGAAATCATTCGTTATGTCTTGAACGACGACGGTGTAACCTCCCCGGTGGGCGCGGGAGCGGAGACCTCTCGATGAGAATGGATCTGATTCAGCCGTTCATCGGCTCGCTGGACGCGGTTCTCGCGGAGATGATGCAGGAGCCTGCGAAAATCGTGGACCTCACCATGGAAGAACAGGGCTACCGCAAGAAGGGCGCGGCTGCCACTGTCGTCTTCCGCGGAGAAATCGAAGGCCGCGTGATTCTCGATATGGAGCCGCAGGCGGCAGCGCATGTGGCGTGCTATCTCTCCGACGGCGAATCCACGATCTCGGAAACGCTGATCCCGGAAACCGTCGCGGAGCTTGCCAACATGGTGATCGGGAACGCCGTAACGCAGCTCAACGACGCGGGATACCAGTTCAAAGTGTTTCCGCCGGAAGCATTGACCGTCGCGCAATGCGAAAAAGCCGGCCACGACACCGAAGCCAGCATCGTCTGCTTCGAGACACCGCACGGCAAAGTCCATCTCAACATTGCGATGCAGCACCACGCCGTCCCAGCTCCGGTGCGATAACTTTCTGCCTGAGCTCAAACCTTCTCGCCGTACATCGGCGCTTGCGCCTCTTGGCACAGACAACCGGTGTAATCCGGTCCGAATCACATACACTCGGACATGGAACAAATCCTCAAGCTTGCTTTCTTGGGAGTGCTAACACTTACGTTGGGGGCGGCACGCTCGTCCGACGCGCAGTCTTCCAACGCAACTCCGCCGGACGCTGGCATTCCACATCAGCAATCCGCCTCGCCACCGCAATCCCAAAATCCGATCCGCTCCATTGCAAACGTCGTACTTGTTCCGGCTCTTGTAAAAGACAAATCCGGCGAGACGGTTGATTCACTCACCGCTGACGACTTCCTTCTAACCGACAACGGAGTTCCGCAGCCGTTGCACCTGGAATCCGAGAACGACACGCGGCCCATCGCCATCGTTGTGATCGTTGAAACGGGCGCTCAAGGCGCAGCTCATCTGCGCGATTACGGCGACCTCGGCGCGATCCTAGACAATGTGATCGGCGATGTGCCTCACCGCGTAGCGGTGGTTAGCTTTGACAGCAAACCTCGCGTCGAATTACGTTTCACATCCGACACAGACGCCGCGTCGCAGGCCATAGCAAATTTGCCCGAAGGCGATCCGAGCGCTGCGATCCTCGATGCGCTTGCCTTCGGCATCGAACTTCTGCGCGAAGCTCCGCCCGCGTACCGCCGTGCCGTTTTGCTATTCAGCGAGACTGCCGACCGAAGCAGCGAGACAACGCTTGACGATGCTGTCCGCGCCGTCAGTGACACCAATACTGCGATCTACAGCTTTGCGTATTCCACTACGAAAACCGCGCTGAAGCACGAAGCCGCGAAAGTTCCGCTGCCGGGTGGAACTCCGTACGGCGAAACGCCATACCCAGCAGGCGGCTGTATGAGCCACGATCCGGCCGCGGATCCGGACGCACACGGAGATCGCAAAGTGCAGGCGTTCGATTGCGCCGGCGATCTACTGCCTCCGCTCCGTCTTGCACGGATGGCGTTCATAGCGGCGAAAGACGGTCTCAAACGCAATGTCCCGGAATCAGTCGCGCAGCTAACCGGCGGCGAGTACTTTCCATTCATGGACGCGAAAGTCCTGAGCCGCCGCATGCTCACCGTGTCAAACGACCTGCCGAACTACTACGTTCTGAGCTTCCGTCCACAATCGCCGAGTCCCGGCATTCACGCTCTGCAGCTCAGCGTGAAGGGTAGGCCCGACCTCCAGGTCCGCGCCCGCGCAGCCTACTGGATCGACACGGCTCCCAGCACTGCCCCGTAGGTCGAGGCACGTCGCGCGCACATTTCGAATGGAGGGACGGAGCTTATGTTGGCAACGCAGATTCACCCGCCTTACATAGTGAGAACTACCCGGAACTGAGCCTCGCCGCTCATCATCCGCACGTACGCTTCGCCCGCTTTTTCGAGTGGATACGTCTCGATCATCGGGCGAACGCCGGAGAGCAGCGAGAAGTTCAACGTATCTTCAGAATCGGCGGGCGTGCCGGCGGCCCAACCTTGAATCGTCCGGCTTCCGGTAATCAGTTGCACGGGCGAAACCTCAATCGGGTCAAAGCTCACACCGATTACCATGAGCTTGCCATTCGGTCCCAAGCCATCGAATAATGCGGACATCGCCTTCGAACTCGGAGCGGTGGCAAGTATTACGCGGGCGCCACCCATTTTCTGCAATGTCTCGGCCGCGTTAACCGCGGCGCTATCGATATAAACAGTGGCGCCGAGTTTCTTGGCGAGCGCTTCATCTTCGGGTCCGCGTCCGATGGCCGCCACTTTGTAACCGAACTTGTTTGCATACTGAATTCCCAGATGACCTAGTCCGCCGATGCCTTGCACCGCAACCAAGTCCCCAGGCATCGCTCCGCTGTGGCGGAGCGCATTGTACGTGGTGATTCCCGCGCAGAGCAGAGGAGCGGCTTCCACCGGACTCAGTCCGTCAGGCATCGCAACGAGTGCTTCAACCGGCGCCACCATGTATTGCTGGTATCCGCCGTCGTAGCTGATTCCGGGAATTTTCACGTTGCGACAGTTTCTAAAATCACCGCGCCGGCATGAGTCGCACGTATTGTCGTGCCCGCCGTGCCAGCCGACGCCGACGCGTTGGCCCGTCTTCCATTCCGTTACGCCAGCACCCACTTCGTCGACGATTCCCACGACTTCATGTCCGGGTGCGCGGGGATATTGAATTCCCGGCCACTCCCCTTCTTTCGTAAGCGAGTCGCTGTGGCACACGCCGCAGGCCTGAACCTTGATGCGCACCTCTCTCGCGCCCGGATTCGGTATCTCGCGCTCGACGATCTCAAAATCGGCTCCCGCTTTCGGAACCTGTGCCACCTTCATCGGTGCTGCTGCAGCTTTCGGCGTTGCCATTTTGCCTCCTCTGAACTCGTAATTGCGATCGCGGACGACTCGGGCGTCTTCTCCATATTTCGATTACTCAGCGAGACCGTTGACGCTCGGGATTTCCATTGTATGGGTCCAAAACGGGCAACGATTGCGGAAGTTGGCACAACTTCAACTTCGAACGCCAAGCTTGCGACGGGCAAGAAGAAACGTCAAGTGCCTTGAGACAGTCGAGCGAGACAGGTGAGCAGGCGTAACAAAAACTCGTTCGTTAAATCGTTTGAATCAACACGGCTTCGCGTGTATTCCGATTCGCCGCGTCTCTTCGGTTCTTAGTCTGACTTCGGCGCCAACCCGATCCGCCGATACTCCACGCCGTGGCGGAAGAGTCCGGCCTTCGGCATGGCTTCCGAATAGACCACTTTCGCGGGCATGAAAATGTTGGCTGAATCCGGCGCGTACGGAACGGCGACGTCGATGGCCGTGTCTCCTTCGTATCGCCGTTTGCTTCGGAAGCACATTCCGATGGGCGAAATATCCTCGCACACCGCGAGTTCGTCGTCGGCTCCCGCCTGGCGGATGCAGGATGTTAGCCGGGTCTTGAACCGTATTCGCTCGCGCTCGCGCTGATCACCGCTCTCCGGAATTTGTTCCGCGCCGTTGGCGCCGCGTCGTCCTCGAACCATTCGCGCGGCAATCTTCTTCTCATCTTCGTGCGGCGCTTGCGTCCAGATGCTCGGCACCGAGCAAGTCTTGCACCGCCGCGCGATGCCACGGTTCGATTCAAATCCGCGCAGCTCCAATTCGTTCAGATAGACGACTTCGCGCGACTTGCAGTAGCTGCATTCCAGCAGCATGCGCGCAACGGCTTCGGCCGATTCCGCGACGGGCGGAAATTCGATCCCCCACAAATCCGTATCGGGATCGACGATCTCAACTCCGTACAGAAATCCATCCTTCTGCAGGCCGAACTTTCCGACGACGCGCACATCGCCTTCGCGGTGGGCTTCAGCCTGCGCCTGCCTCTTGATATGGACTCTCTGCTCGGCATTCAGGTCGCGGTCGAGCACGATCACCGCTCCGCGCAGATTGATCTGCAAAGTCCGGCACGGCCCGGCGAATTCCTCGCCATTGGTATCTTTTCCCGTAGCCTGCAAAAGCAACGTCAGCGTCACGCGGTCGCTGCGGCGCTGCGCTACCGTGTCCATGAAATCCCTCCTCAGGGAACGCTCCACACGATAGCACACGTCCAACGGCGGGTTCATTTCGGTGCAGCGGTTGTTTTTCAATGTTTCAACGCGTTTCTGAACTGTAGGATACTAGGGAATCGTTTCAGGGATTGCAGCCCCTCCTATCGCATGCCACGTCGAGTTCTCGAGCGCACCGGACGCTTTGGGCTAACGCCCATCCAAACGCTGACATTGTGTTGCACTCTCTTATTCCTACTCGCGCTGGGATTCCCAGTTGTAGTTCAAGCGCAGAATGGGCGTGTTAGGGGCACGGTTCACGACCCGTCCGGAGCAGGCATCCCCGCCGCGTCGGTCGAGCTTCACGCCAACACTTACGAGCGGATGACAACCACTGACACCGAGGGCAACTTCACATTTGATAGCGTACCCGAGGATTCCGGTACGGTTTCTGTCTCGCTTACCGGCTTCGAAACCGAGACGTTGACTTGGACCACCGCGAGCGGCAACGTCGTACGCTTGGATTTCGTTCTAAAGCCGAGCTCCGTCAGTCAAAAGGTAACGGTAACCGCGAACCGCGCAGCCACTCTCCTGTCCGACGTGCCCGCCAGCAACGTCCAACTTACGCATTTGGACTTACAGCTCACGCCGGCGCTCACTCTTGACGATGATCTTCGCCAAGTTCCTGGCTTCAGCCTCTTTCGCCGCTCCAGTAGCCGCACCGCTAACCCCACCACGCAGGGCATTTCGCTTCGCGGCCTCGGCGCAGACTCCACGAGCCGAGCGCTGGTCCTGGCCGACGGCATTCCGCTGAACGATCCCTTTGGTGGCTGGGTTTACTGGGACCGCGTGCCGCTGGAATCGATCTCCACCGTCGAGATCGCGCAGGAAGGGGTTTCAAGCCTCTACGGTAGCGATGCTCTCGGCGGCGTGGTGCAAATCCTGACCAAGCCCACCAATCCGGCTGCTCTCTCAGTCGAAACATCCTACGGGAACCAGAACACGCCTGAATTTTCAATGTGGGCCGGTGGTGAGAAGAATGGCTGGACCGGCAGCATTGCCGGCGAATACTTCAACACCGACGGTTACATTCTCACACCCGAATCTGAACGCGGATCCGTCGATACGCGCGCCGGCGGCGATCACGGCACAGTTGACGTGACCGTTGGCCGAAAAATGGGAGTCAGCTCCAATATTTTCGCGAGTGGCTCGTATTTGAACGAAGACCGCGCGAACGGGACGCCGCTTCAAACCAACAACACGGAGCTGGGCGAAGGGATTCTCGGCGCGAACATCGGCATGGGAAAGTACGGATCTCTTGCTCTCCGTTTTTATGCAGACGCGCAGACCTATCATCAAGGTCTCTCGTCGGTCGCTCAGGGCCGCAACATGGAGTCGCTGACAGATCTGCAGACGGTTCCGGCGCAGGGCGTAGGAAGCTCGGTCGTTTGGTCCGTGCAAGTGAAGAAGCGCCAAACGATTGTGGCGGGCCTCGACGATTCTGAAAATCTCGGCGCGAGCCAGGATCATAAATACAGCGGGATCACGGATCCGATCGGCAGCGTTTCAGCTGGTGGCCGCCAGCGCACCGTCGGCGTCTTCGGTGAGGACTTGATTCAGATCGCGCCGCGATGGCTGCTTTCCCTAAGCGCCCGCATTGACAATTGGAGCAATTACAACGCGTCCTCGATCGCCTTCCCTCCGTCAACAATGCCAGGGCCGCCCATGCCCACCTACTATGACGACCGCTCAAACACCGCCTTCAGCCCTCGGCTAACCCTACTGCACCAGGTGAACTCGAACGTTTCGTGGACGTTCAGTGCCTACCGTGCATTTCGCGCACCCACTTTGAACGAGCTGTACCGCACATCGCGCGTAGGGAACAAAATCATCGAATCGAATCCCGACCTGATCCCCGAACATTTGAGCGGCGGTGAAGCTGGCGTAACGGTGAACGGCTTCGATCACCGCCTCGAAGTGCGCGGCGTCGTTTTCTACAACCAGATCGTCGATCCGATCGCCAACGTCACGACCAGTTCGACATCGACGACGATCACCACAATGAAGGAAAACCTGGGCCGCACTAACGCGCCGGGCTTCGAAATCGATACGACGCTTCATCTCACGCGAGATTTGTTGCTGACCACGGGATATCAGTACGTGGACACAAAAGTGAGCTCCTACCCCGCGCCGGCCGGCGGCGTTTCCCTAGTGGGCTTGTGGGTGGCACAAGTGCCGCACAACTCCTTCACGTTTCAGGCGCGCTATGACAATCCGAAATTGTTCACCATTTCGGTAGCCGGGCGCGCCATCGGCAAACAGTACGACGACGACCAGAACATGTATCCGCTAGGAAGCTACTTCGTCTTCGACGCGCAGATCGCAAGGACGCTCGGACGTGGACTTCAGGTCTTCGGAGCTATCGAAAATTTGTTTGGCGAAAGCTACGCGACGGCAGCCACACCGGTGATTCAACTTGGGCTGCCACGCGTGGGACGAATCGGAATGCGCTATCAACTGCCCAAGTAGTCCGACGCGAGTTACTTCGAGCCGGTGAGATTCGGCGGGGGATATTCGGGCAATTTCGCGTTCTTGCTGTCGGTGCGCTTCACTTCCAGCTCATCGAATAAAATCGACGGTGCGATCACTGTGGTCGGCACCGACCCTTCGCGATTGCTTACCAGCGGGTCGCTGCCTGCGGCGACCAGATTGTTACGCACCGTTCGCGTGTCCAGTTCGTTGAAGACCGCGCCGCGAACCAATTCTTTGTGGCCATCGCTCACGTACACGCGATATAGCAAGCGTGGATTTGTACCTGCCAGCGTTTCCACGTAGTAGCCGTACGCTTTGCCTTCGTCTTTGCACATGGCGATCAGCTTCGCCATCAGATCGTCGGCCGAAACCGGATCCTTCGATTTGAAGATGAGCGTTCCAATCGTCGGCGTGGGCGGTTGTCCCGGGGCGGCGCGCCCGTGTCCGTTCGATTCGGGGAAATCGCGGATCGGCATTCGTCCCACAAGGTAACTCGCCAGGATGCCCTCTTTAATCACATCGATCGGCGCCACGCGAACTCCTTCATCGTCGAAAATATAGTGGCCCACCAACGTTCGCCCGTTGAACGTCTTCAGCGTCGGGTCGTCCGTAACCGTCATGAAATTTGGGAGCACTCGGCTTTTGTAGTTCGATGAAAACTCGCCCACCGTACGCGCCGAATCGCCGGGCTTCGGCCGGATGCCGAGCACGTTGTCACCAACCATCGAATCGAGCACGTCGGTCGCAGCGTCATTTGAGAACAACACCGGCCCGCGGTAGTCTTCCTCTACCGTCGGGGCATCACGCAGCGCGGCCAGCGTTGCGATCATTTCCTTCGTGTTCGCGAGCAGCTTTTCCGGCGTCGGCAGTTCCGCGGTGTTGGCGGCAACGTAGTAAGGCGAACGTCCCACCTGCATTCCATCGGCAGCCTGGGTCTCCGCAGCGAGACCAATGTAGTACAACGCATAACCATGGCGTGTGCTCGTACCTTCTGTGTTCACGAAGTACTGGTTCACCGCAAGGAATCGCATTGACGCCGAAAGCGACTGAATCTTGGGATCGGTACGGAAAAGGTCGGTGCACTTTTCGATGGCCGCTTTCCATTCCGCGGGCGCAGCGTTTAATGCGACGAGCGGCTCGATTGATTCGAACGGTGCAGCGTTCGCGAAATCTTCATATTGCGGGGCGCCGCTGAACTGGCTGAGGAGCGCCTTTTTCGAGGCAAGCGCCTCGCTCGCGATTTTGTAAGCGCGGTCGGTGGAAAGCCACAATTCGCGGCGCAGCGCAATCTCGTCGTTGTCGAGAGGCGCAAAATCGACTACGCCCACACCGGGCCCGTAATAGCTGTCCTGCTTGTAATCGCCGACGCGCACCACCACTCGCACCGAACGCGCGTGAACTTGCTGGTCGGTCCGTAGGGCCCCGAAAATTGCTTCTGCCTCGTTTTGCTCCACATCCGCGAGCCGGTACTCGATGTAGTAAGGAGCCGGGACGTTTTCCATTTTCAGATGTTTCTTGGAGCGGTCGAGTTCCTCGCGCATTGCCTTCAGGATGGGATCGGCAAGCACGGCGGGCGACGGCCGAGGTGCGGCAGAGGCAGCGGGCGATGATTTAGTTGAAGGCGCGGTGTTCTGCGCCGCCGTGAGGGACGGCGATACCATCGCCAGCGTACCTGCACAGAGCGCGAGAACGAGCCTGTTCGTCGAGCGCAGGTGCGAAGTCATGGCTTCGCACCTGCGGGTTTGGCGGCCAGCGGCGTAGCTGCTGGAGCAGCTGCGGGAGGCATCGCCGAACTCGCGGAGATCGGCGTGTCTCCAAATCCCGGCGGAGGCAGAATTGGCGGGCGTTCCGCGCCTCGGCGGCGCTTCTGTACCTCGATCTCGGAGAACAGCATCGCCGGGGCCACGGCGGAAACCGGCACGCTGCCCGATTCCGCACCGCACACCCCGTTAAACACATGCTCCTTATCACCGGTAAGAATAATTTTCGTAAGCGAGAGCAGCGGCGTACCGACGATATCGACTCCACGCACCAACTCATCCGGCCGACCGTCCGCATAAACGCGATAGACCATCACCGGCAGCACTTGAAACGCTTGCGGCGACGCACGCCCCGTGAGCGTGAATCCGCCTTGAATATCATCGAAGTACAAACCGTACGGTTTTCCCTGTCGCTTAATCTCTTCGATGAATTTCGCGCGCAACTCCGTGTCGGGAACCGTTTTCGTGGACGTGACGATCAAATTTCCCTGCCGGCCGGTTGGCATCAGCCCAGGCTGCCGGCGACCGTGTCCGTTCGAGTTGCTGAAGTTTTTGATCGGCATGCGCGACATCAGGAAATTCTTGAGGACTCCCGCTTCGACTGCGTCCACCTTCTGCGCCGGCACGCCTTCGTCGTCAAAGTCGTAATAGCCCGCCAGTCGGATACCGTTCATTTCTTTCAGCGTCGGATCGTCGGTGACACTCAGGAAGTCCGGAAGCACAAGCTGACCGACTTTCTTTGTGAAAGTCTGCCCCTCGCCTTCGTCACGCTGGCGATGGCCTTCCAGGCGATGGCCCAAAACTTCGTGAAAGAACACTGCGGCGGCGCGACCGGAAAGCATCGCGGGTCCGGCATACGGTTCGGCTACGGGGGCGGCGCGCAACGCCTTCAGATCGGTCGCAACGCTTACTACTTTCGCGTTCAACTCCACATCGCTAGGAAGTTGGGCGACGGTATCTCCCTGAAAAGTCTCCACGCGCATCAGGTCCATACCGTCATCCGCTCGGGTCTCAGCTTGGATCACCAACCGCGCCGAAGCTCCAGGACGGATGAGCGCGGTGCCTTCACTCGATGCCAGCAGCGTGCGATCGGCGGAAGTCTGCAGCGAAACAATGGCGGAATATACTTCGGGATACTTCAGGAATTCGCCGGAAAGCTTCCGAACGCGGTCTTCCCACGCTTTCATCTGAATCGCGCCGGGCGCTAGGTCTTTACCTACATGGACCTGCGGAGCCTCGGTTGAAAAATCGGGCGACTTATCCTCTTCTTCGGATTGCACCGCGGTGCTCGTCTTCACCTTCAGAAACGCAGAAGATGCCTGGTCGTATTCGCGATTCGTCAGCTGCCACAAAACTCGCGCGATAGCATCGGTATCGTTGTTGAGTGGTAGGGCGCCGGAGACGATTCCGGATCCGCGCGACTGGTTGTGGGTATTGTCGAGCGCCGTCGAGCCAACGCGCATCATTACGTCCGCCATTCGCAGCCGTCGGCCATTTGCAAAGATCAGGCTCCCGTTCGTGGCGATCACGGCCGTCGCATCGAGGTCCGTTACGGCGTAACTCATGAAATAAGGAGGAGGATCGGACTTAGCCAGGTCCGCGGTGGCGCGCTTCAGCTCCCGTTGCATCGTTGCAAGCACAGGATCAACGGTAGCGCTGGTGGGAGCGGCTCCAATGCGAACAGTGCCGCTGAAAAGAATTATCGCGACAACCAGGGACGGCAGAAACGGTCGAGTTCGGCGGCTGGATAGCACTCTTGGGACTTCAAACGTTAACACACTCAAATGTAGGATGCGAAGAGCAGCATAGCGGTGGCTTCGCACCTTGTTTCCGATCGTTCGCCAGGCTTCGACGCAGGAAATATCGCTTCGTAAGCGATGTTCCAGGTTCGTCACTGTGTAAAAAGGCACGGGCCAGTGCTTTCGGAGCCTCAAGCCTCGGCTTCGCATGTATCGTGAAATCAGACCAGTTTCAGGTGGTGTTCCCCCAATGCTCAATTTCGTGGTCTCGCTCACGACCGACGACAACGACTACCAGCAGGAGCAGGCGGCGGCAGCCGAAGCCGCGGGCAAACGCTTTGGCGTGGGCATTCAGGTGATTCATGCGGACAACGACGCTTTCAAGCAGGGGGATCAGCTGCTGAAGATCGTGCAGACGCCCGGCTTTCGTCCGGACGCCATCATTTTCGAGCCGGTTGGAACCGCACTGCCTCAAGTCGCGAAGGCCGCGTCATCCGCCGGGATCGGATGGGTCGTTTTGAATCGAGAGGCCGACTATATCGGCGAACTGAGGCGCACGGGGGCCGCCCCAGCGTTCGCGGTGAGTTCCAATCACCTTGAGATCGGCCGTCTGCAAGGCCTGCAAATGGCGGCGCTGCTGCCTAAGGGCGGCAATGTCCTCTATATACAGGGACCATCCGACAATTCCGCCGCGAAACAGCGAACCATGGGCATGCAGCAGACCAAGCCTGCGAACGCCAAGATCAACGTGTTGAAAGGCCAGTGGACCGAGGAGAGTGCCTATAAAGCAGTTTCGTCGTGGGTGAAGTTGCCAACCTCGCAAAGGCAAACCGTGGACATGATCAGCGCGCAGGACGATTCAATGGCTCTCGGAGCGCGAAAGGCAATCGAAGTAGTCACCGATGACGCCATCCGCACCAAGTGGCTCGCCGCGCCGTTCACCGGTTGCGACGGCTTGCCGAAGACGGGTCAGGAAGACGTGCGTAAAGGAATTCTTGCGGCTACGGTCGTCGTGCCACCGAATACCACGCTGGCGATCGAGATGCTGATTGATGCGATTCAGAACGGTAAAAGACCGCCAGAATTGGCGCTCACAGTTCCCATTTCGTTTCCACCGCTCGGCAAATTGCAAAAGTAGCGCAAACTACTTGGTGGTGACGTCGTTCGGATGTTCGTCACGAATTCCCCGCCCTTCTTCAATCGTCACATAGCGGTCGATCGGCACTTCGGTGATGCGCTCAACCAGGGTGCTGGGTGCGGGCCATTTAATTTCAATCCAATCCATCTTAGTGCGTTTTCCAATGCCCAACACCATCCGCGGATCGTGCGACGAAAGATAGCTACCACCACCGACTTTGTACTGGTGCCGTTGCAGATCGCCAGCTTGATACGTGATCTTCGCGCCGATCGCGTCGATGTTCGCGTTGCGGCCGATCAGCCTCACACCGAGCCAGTGATTCTCCGCTCCTACGTTGTTGCGAAGGAGCACGGGCGCGGAATTATTCACTGCGACGAGCACGTCCACCGCGCCATCATTATTGAAGTCGCCGAGCGCCATTCCGCGTGCTGCCATCCGCTGTGAGAAAATCTCTCCGCTCTGCGCGCTCACATTCTCGAATCCGTGCCCCGTATTGTGAAAGAGCAGCAGTAGGTTCCAGATACTTTACGTTCGTCGTGCGCTCATCGACTTTGTCGTCGGGATGGCCGTTGCACAGAATAAGGTCCAGATCGCCGTCGTTATCGTAGTCAAAGAACTTCAGCCCCCAGCCGCTCATTAGTCTCGTGGTGGATCCGATTCCGGTGGGACGCGGCGTCGGTGAAGGTTTCGTCTTTATTGTTGTGGTAGAGCGAGTACATTTCCTGGTCCACGTTGGCGACGAACAGATCGATCCATCCGTCCTGGTCGTAATCGGCAGCGTCCACGCCCATGCCGGAGCGGGCCCTTCCGAAGCTGCTGTAGCCCACTCCGGCCAGCAGCCCAATTTCCTCGAATTTTCCTTTGCCGCGATTGGCGAAAAGAAAATTCGCGACGGTGTCGTTGCCGACAAAAAGATCCATCCGTCCGTCGTTATTGATGTCCGCCGCCACCACGCCCCAGGCCTTCGCCAGCGAATTCGCGATCCCGGATTCCTTGCTCACGTCCGTGAATGTGCCGTCGCCGTTGTTGTGAAACAGCCAGCTCGGCTCGGGATCGTAAACGCTCGGAATGCAGTACCACCGCTGCCTGGTCTGCAGGTTGCCGCAGAATTTGTTCTTGGATTTGTCGAAGTCGACGAAGCGGCAGACGAACAGATCGAGCCGGCCATCATTGTCGTAATCGAACCAGACGGCGCTGGTGCCCCATCCGGCGCCGGCGACACCGGCTTTCGCGGTCGACGTCGGTGAAGGTGCCGTCGCCATTGTTGTGATAGAGGATGCTGCGACGCGTATTGCGTCACGTAGAGATCGGGAAAGCCGTCGCCGTCGTAATCGCCGACCGCCACGCCCATGCCGTATGCGTTGCCCGGCAACGCCGGCTTTTTCGGTCACGTCGGTGAAAGTGCCGTCGCGATTGTTGTGGTAGAGCGCGTTGCGCAGAGGCTGGGGCGGATCGTAAAAATCGCACTGGCCACTGTTGACGAGGTAGATGTCCATCCAGCCGTCGTTGTCGTAGTCGAGAAAGCGCGCAGCCTGCGCCGACCGTTTCCGGCAGATACATCTCCGGCGAGCGCCCATTGGAATGCACCCAACGAATCCCGCTCGCCGAAGGAGGAATCACTTCAAAGGTGGGCTTGGTCCGAGCCTCCGCGCGGGGCATCAGAATCTGCGGCCACGCGCTCTGCACTGCGGCGCCCGCGGCTCCGGCCCCTGCCAAGCTTTTCAAGAACCAACGCCGCGTCATCGCCGTCAGATTTTTGTCTAGTTCGCGGTGCACTCAATGAACCTCTAATTTCTCGCGCGGGTTTTGCAGCGAAGCCTTTATTGCGGTGAGCCGGGTTCAGAGCCGTTCTGTCGCGCTCGAGCTTTGGCGTCAAGGTCACGCTGAAGTGCCATCTCGCGGGCGGCATCGTCTTTGCGGCCACTCCGAGCGTACGCAATGGCTAACTGATAATGTCCGGCCGGGTCGCGGGGCTGCATCTTTACGTATTGCTCAAGCGGCGCGATGGCCTGCTCGTACTTTTCGGAAGAATTGTAAGACATGCCGAGCCCACGAAAGGCTTCGGTGAAGCTCGCATCGAGCTTCACGGCCTTCGAGAAATGCGCTATGGCGACGTCCCATTGCTGCTGGCTGCGCGCCAATTCGCCAAGCACGTATTCCGCTCCGGCGTTCGTCGGGTCGATTAGGAGTTCGGCTTCGAATTCGGCTTTCGCGTCGTCGCCGGTTGTGGGCGTGGGAGGCTTCGAGAGGATAATTTGGCCTATGCTGTAGTGGATTCCCTGCGCTTTCGGATCGTCCTTCAGAATCTGCTCGTACTCCGCACGGGCGTCATCCCATTTTCCCTGCTCTTCTAGGGATTCAGCCTGAAGCTGCATGGCCTCGTGCGAGCGCGGTGCTGTGGCGGCCAGCTCTTGAGACGCGCGCAGCGACAGGTCGGAGTAAACGTGCGTCGCAAGGTACAGCACAGCTGGGTCATGCGGGAACTCGCGGTTCAATGCAGAAAGGAATTCCACGGCGTTGGCGCTCTGGCCTAAGGTCATAGAACATCGCACGCCCGCTTGGCCTATCTCGCGCTTCGTTTTCTTATCGGTCGTCGAAGCGCTCGCTCGTTTCAGAAGCGGCACCGCCTCGGCGCAATGGCCGGTCTGGGCGAGTTGAATAGCATGCTCTGAGGGCGACGCCGCATTCGCTGACGCAACTGATGGCGAAGCCGTTACTTTCGAAGCTGGATTTTGAGCGACAAGCGGCGATGCCAACGTCAACAGGCCGACGAAAAACGTCGCGAAGTGTATGCGCATAAAAAAAGGGGCGAACGCATTTCGCGCTCGCCCCATTCTATCTTGGTTAAAGGTTAGAAATATAATTTTAAGGCGAATTGGATATTGCGTTCGCCTTCCGATGTTGTGATTTGACCCAACCCGAACGCGCAGGGGTCCCCGGCACCGCCTCCACAGCCCGTGCTGGGTGAAGTCAGTATGGGGTGGTTGAAAAGGTTCGTGAAGTCGGTTCGGAACTCGATCCGCTTCGACTCTGTAATGCTGAAACTCTTGTGCAGAGTCAAGTCCACATCGTTCAGACCTGGACCGCGAACCGGAGTGACGCCGCACGTACCGAACTGGAAATTGTTGGGGTTTGAGTAGTTGTTAGGATCGAACCACTGTAGTGCGACGCTATTCGAACCCGTGGAAACATAGGTCTTCGGATAGCTCGGTCTCGCCAGGCAGTCTGCACGACCACCCTGAGAGCCGGTAGTGGTCTCATCCGACGCTGAAATGTCCAATGGGAAGCCACCGCGCCATGTCCAAATCGGGCTGACCTGCCAGCCTCCGATCAGTGCGTTCAGCGGTTTGTTCGCGTTGCCAGCGAATTTCTTGCCGTTGCCGATAGGCAGGTCGTACACGGCGAACGCGGTCAAATCATGCGTTACGTCGTAATAGCAATCGCCCCACTCCGCACGCGGGTCGTAGAGGTTCTGCCAATACGGCGAAGCTGGTGTTGTCTGGCCTCCCCACGACCCGTAATAACCCGAAGAATTGGTCAAGCAATGGGAGTAGGTGTATGCGACCTGATACTGCAGGCCATTCGTTGTGTGATGGACCAAGGTTGCCTGCAGGGCGTTGTACCACATCGCGCCATCAGACAAAGTGCCCTTGGCGCTTACGCCGTCAGCTACAAGCCCGGGGTTGCCGGCGAGGTAGGGGCTCGGAGTGGTGGTGTCGTTCGGCTGCAGTTCTGTCTGCAAGAGCCACGTTGGGACCATCAGGTGCGTCCCCCTCTGGCCCACGTAGGCAACTTGCAAGGTGGTTGAGTTGTTGAATTGTTGCTGAGCGCTGACGTTCCATTCGTTGGCAACCGCAGGACGAACGTTGGGCGCCCAGACACGCAGCGTGGCTGAGGAGAATGGATCGCTCGGGGGAGACAGCGTCAGACCGTCTGACAGCTTTGTCGGGGGTGGGCCGGCAATCGTCGAATAGTCTGTGAAGTCTTCGGTGCCAAATGGCGGGTTGAGCGGGAGGCGCAGGTTGGTGCCAGTGCCTTCCAGGTAGTCGGAGGTTGTATAGGACGCGCGGAAGACGGTCTTGCCGTGGAAAATATCCGGCGTCCATGCAATCCCGAGACGCGGCTGCCAATCCGTGATTCCGTAGTAGCCGTTGTAGAGAGCTGAGTTGCCAGTCACGATCGGCTGGTTCCCTGGAAAGGTCACTCCGGCAGGAATGTCTTTCGCCGATGCAAATTCCGGAGTTCCGCTGAACAGGCCGAAGTTGTCTTGCTGGCCATGAACTTCGCCCCAGGGGGTATGAGCCTGGAAGCGAACTCCGATGTTTAGGGTTAGGTTGCTCGACACGCGCCAGTCGTCCTGAACATACGTTCCATACACATTCGAACGCTGCCCCCACGTGCCGCCTACAATACCCCGCCCATTCTGCTGCGCATCACCGAGCCACATGTCAGCGTCGGCGAGGCCCGTGTAGAAGCCCGTGAAATTGAAAAAGCCGAGCGTGCCGTTGTTCCCCGAATAGTACGTATTGATCCGGTTTCGGAAGTACTGAAAGCCGATCTTCAGGTTGTGCTTCCCGTGCGTGATGCTGAGGTTGTCTTCGTATTGGAAGACTGTGTCATGGAAGAGCTGCACGACATTATTCCCACCGATGCCAGTGACTGTACCGCCCGAAACCTCAAACTGGAGCAAGCCAGGACCCGTTGAGTTGCCATTAGGAATGCCAAGTGTCTGACCGAGGTCCCCGAGAGAAGAAGGCGTCTCGGAGTTTTCCGTGTTAAGAGCAACGTAGTTCGCGCCCGCACGGAACTCGTTAGTGACGTTCGGCGAGATGAAGTGGACCCAGTTGATAACGCCGCTGCGAATCGTTGCGACGCCCGGGTTCAGCGAAAGAATCGCGACCGAGTTCGTATTGGGATTGTCCTGATGCTCTTCCGAATAGCGGAAGAACACGCGGTCCGAGGGACGAATGTTCCAGTCGATCTTGCCGTCGCCTTGATCGGAATTCAGCGCGGAGCCCACCGTCTGAAACGCGTTGTTGGTGACGTTGGCGTTCGCCGGTTGCGGGTAATACTGCGACGCGAAAAGGTTCGTTATGACCGGATCTGCAGTGTATCCGGCGGCCGCCAAGTTGTTGTTCGGAATTACGTACGCTGGGTCGCCCGAGTGACCGGGAGCATACAGCTGGTTGACGATCGCACCGCTTCCGATGCCGCCGGTGTGGCAAACGCCACCAACGAAACCCCCGCCCGCCAGCCCGCACAGTTCGCCAAAATCGCCGCCACGCTCAGCAGTGGTGAAGACGTTCCAAGGCTCGGTAGTGGTTGGGTGGTCCGCCCTCTGTCCGGCGTAGTCTGCGAAATAGAAGAGCTTGTCTTTCTTGATCGGTCCCCCGACCGTGCCACCGAACTGGTTCCAACGAAGCGCGGCCTTCGGAAGGACCGGATCTTGCAACCCGTTTTGCCAGGCATTGGCGTTGAGAACGTCGTTGCGGAAGAATTCAAAAACGTCTCCGTGAATCTGATTTGTGCCGGATTTGATCGAAACACTGACGATCCCGCCCTCGAAGTTGCCAAACTCGGCCGGGGCGTTTTGCGTGATTAGGTTAAATTCTTCGACCGCGTCCGGACTCGGCGTATAACCGACGAGGTTGTCCGAAACCTGGTTGTTGTCCATGCCGTCCAGCAGGAAGTTGTTGGATTGCTCGCGGTTGCCGTTTATGTAAGGACGGCCGGCGCTGTCGATGCGTTGCGCTTGGTTCAGCGTCGAAGGATCGGGGTGAACGCTGCCGGGCGCAAGTAGCGTCAGTTGGATGTAGTTGCGGCTGTTCAGCGGCAGGTTAAGGATCGTATTGGAGTCGATCAGGGTGCTGAGCTCCGTGGTATCGGTCTGCAGCAGGGGAGCTTCTGAGGTGACTTCCACAGTCTGGCTGACCTGACCGACTTGCATCGGCATATCGATACGAGCAGTCTGGTTCAGCACCAGTGTAAATGCCGGATGGATGGCGGTCTGAAATCCCTTCGCCTCCACCTTCAGCGTATAAGTTCCGATGGGAACATGCAGCAGGTTGTAGAAACCTGTCTCGTTGGATTGCGCCGTGTATACGGTGCCGCGCTGCGTGTCGGTCGCGCTTACTGTCGCACCGACTACTGCTGCGCCTGAGGGGTCCGTCACGATTCCGTTAATCACCGCGGAAACTTCCTGGCTCATCGCCGGCGGTGCAATCGTCAGAAACGTCGCGATCCCCAATGTCGAAATTAATATCGCGATTGTCGTAATCCGACTCCAAATTTTCACAAAGGCCTCCTGGAAATAACCGGCACGCGGCGCGAAAACGCGCGCTTGCCGCCACCACACCCAATTTCTGCAGAAGAGCTATATAGCTGACAATACCGCTTGTCAAGCAAATTATGGCAATGTATAACGAATCGGCCCGATTGATGAATTGAATGCCCTTTCCACCGCGCTCTATAGCAGTATCTTGTGCTATAGAGCGGTTTTATGGGTTCATTAAACTACTGATGAGGCGTGGTTTGAACAATCCGACGATCAGTTTCGTACTATACAATTCCCTTACCCGGGATCGTTCATGACCCAGACTCGCCGCAATAATCAGCCGGCCTACAAGCGAATTCAATTCGCCATCCGCAAACGCATTGAGTCCGGGCATTTGAAGCCCGGAGACGTCGTGGACTCCGAACGTGAGTTGGCCAAAGCTCACAAAGTGAGCTTGATGACCGCGCGCCACGCGCTGGCGGACCTCGCGCGCGAAGGAATGGTGGAGCGCCGTCACGGCTCCGGCACGTTCGTAGCGCCGCCAAAAATTCATTTCAACAAACTGATGAGCTACACCGAGCAGATGGCCAGCCGCGGGCTTTCCGGCGGCTCGCGCATTGTGTCTTCCGGCGTGCTCGACAATGAACAGGAAATCACGGCTCGGTTGTCGCTCCCGTCCACATCGCACCTCGCGGTGCTAGAACGCGTCCGCCACGCCGCCGAAGAACCGTTTGCACTCGAGACTTCGTATCTTTCCGCGGATGAATTTCCGGGGCTGGTGACGGCGGTTCAGGAGCGCGGCTCTTTGTTTTCCACGCTCGAGCAAACCTATGGGATCGAGCTGGCATACGCGGATGAAGAAATCGATGCCACTGCCGCCGATCCGCGCACGGCGGAATTACTGTCCGTCTCGCGCGGTACGCCGCTTCTAAGAATTCGACAGGTGATTTACACCACGAAGGGAAAACCTACGATTTACGTGATCGGTCTATACCGGTCCGGACGCCACACACTGCTAATTCGCCGCTTCCGGTAAATCGAGCGGAACGCCCGCTGAATTTCGATACTCACAATTCTATTTTTCACTCCGTGCGAGCCACAACGCTGCGGCTCCTGCCAGCGCGGAGTGCGAACGAAAGTGTGCGTTCACGATCTTCACCCGCTTGCGGTTCGGATTGATCGCCCAGGTCTTCAGCTTTTCGCGCATACGCGGAGCGTAGCGCATCATCACCCGTCCGAAGCCTCCGCCAATCACGATCACTTCCGGCTCAATCAAATCGATGATTCCGCCGAGCCAAATTGCCAGGTGATCGGCGGCGACTTGCAAGATCTCGTTAGCCAGCGGATCGCCCTGGCTCGCTGCTTCCGTTACGATTTCCGCTGTTACGCGATCCACGGCGCCCGCTGCCATCGCCAGTATGCGGGCGCCCGCTACCGGATTCTCCGACGCACGTTCGCGTCCCTGCCGACCAACGGCAGTACCGGACGCGTACATCTCGATGCATCCGCGCTTGCCGCATCCGCAAAGCGGACCGCACGAGTCGATGGTCATGTGACCGCCCTCGCCTGCCGCGCCAGTCGTGCCTGCAAAAAGTTCACCGTTCAGGATCATGCCCGCGCCGATGCCGGTGCCGAGCGTCACGTAAAACATGTTCCTGAAGTTCGCCCCGGCCCCCCATGTCGATTCCGCCAGCGTGGCGGCATTTGCGTCATTTGCAAGACGGACCGGCAGGCCGTTGTGCTTCTGAATTTTTCCCGCGAGCGGATAATTCACCCAGCACGGCAAATTCGTCGCATCTATGACCGCGCCGCGATTCGAATTTACCCAACCCGGCACGCTCACGCCGATCGCCTTCGCTTTCTTCGCGCGCGGATCTCGCATTACGTGATCTATGGCGGCGAAAACCGATCGGAGGCTTTCCCTTGCGGAGCCGCGCGCAACCATCGGGGCGCGCACGCTGTGCAATACTCCGCCCTTCGCGCTCACCAGGCCGGCTTCGACCTTGGTTCCACCGATATCGACAGCGAGGACGAGATCTTTGCTCTTGAGCATGAAAAATTGGTACCGGAAGAGTCCGCAGAAAATCTGCCGCAGTCTTCGCGATTGAGGACGCTACATTTCCATCGGGCGGCTCAATTCCTTCGCCATTTGCCATGCACAAGCTGCGGATATCGCGACGAGCACCGAGCCGACTCCGTAGTGAAGCAGCAGCAACTTGCCTACGCCGAATAGCGCACAGTAAATCATTACGCAGCCAAGCATCCAGCACCAAAGGTTGCGTCCGAGATCATGCGTCGGCGAAATTTCTTTCGCATGTACCGCGACGGGCTGCCATCCTGTCACGTCGGGACGCACTTTCCGATAGAACGATATCAGGACGGATTCCGGTTCGGGCCGCGTCGCGAGTGTGACGATCACCCACACGAGTGTCGTGAGCAACGTGGTAAAAAGCGTGTCCTTCGCAAACTGCACCGTGGCTGATCCCGTAAAAAGTTCTGGCCGCCCAAGCAGCGAACTCCAAAGCCCGCGGAGATTCAGCGCAATCGTCAGGACCAATGCCGTGAGCATTGCTGAAATTTCGCTCCACGCATTGATGCGCCACCAATACCAGCGAAGCATGTACACAGTTCCAGTCCCCGCGCCAATCTGCAGCACCACCTGCCAGCCGGAGCGAATCGACGCCAACTGCGCGGAAACATACCCGGTCGCGATCACAAGCAGTACGGTCACGACCTGCGACACGTGCACGTAGTGTTTCTCCGTAGATTTTCTTACAAGAAATCGCCGGTAGAAATCCTCGACCAGGTACGACGTGCCCCAGTTCAGCTGCGTCGCTATCGTGCTCATAAACGCCGCCAAAAAACCCGCCAGTATCAGGCCCCGCCAGACGTGCGGCACGTGGTCGTTCACGATCATCATGTAGCTCGTCTCCGGATGCGAGAGGCCAGGATACAGGACGATCGCGGCAAGCGCCGTGAGCACCCACGGCCACGGGCGCAGCGCGTAATGTGCGATGTTGAACCACAGCACGGAAAATAAGCCATTGCGTTCGTCGCGCGCGCTGAAAATTCTTTGTGCGATGTAGCCACCGCCGCCAGGTTCCGCGCCGGGATACCAGAACGCCCACCACTGCACGCCGAGGTAAACGCAAAACGTAATCACTGGCAACGTCCAAAGCGCTTCGCTGGCGAATCCGCGCGAAAAATCGGGCAGAAACGCCATCGGGTCGGAGCCGCCATTCGTCGCGCGCGTCGCCGTGATTCTCTGGATCATCGTGCTCATTCCGCCTGCCGCCTTCACTGCGTAGTAGGCGATGCCGATTACGATTCCCATCTTCAGCACGAACTGAAAGAGATCCGTCCACAGAACGCCCGAAAGGCCGCCGAGCGACACATACAGTCCGGTGAAAGGAATCAAGAAGAAGATGCAGACGACGAGAGCCTGTCCTTCCGCTCCCGAAAAAGTTGAACCAAAAACTCCAGCCAGCGCGCTCGTGAATTTCACCAGCAGCGGCCAGCCCGCCATGGTCGGTCCCATGGTGGTGGAGACAATGTTGATCATTGCCTTCGTAACCCAGCCCAAGATCAGGCAGTTCATGAGCAGCCCGAGGTAAATCGCGCGAAAGCCGCGTAGAAATGCCGCTGGATTTCCTGAATACCGAATCTCGGCGAATTGAACGTCAGTCATTAATCCAGATCTGCGCCACAAACGCGCAAAGAGAAACACCGTCATCATTCCTGACGGCAGAAATGCCCACCAAATCCAATTTCCTGCGACGCCTTGTGTGTAAACCAAGCCCGCAACGAGCAGCGGCGTGTCGGCCGCGAACGTCGTCGCCACCATCGACGTTCCTGCCAACCACCAAGAAACATTCCGTCCCGAAACGAAATAATCTTCTGCGCTCTGTCCCGCGCTACGGCGGAAATACAGTCCAAGCAGAAGCGTGATCACCAAATAACCGAGAATGGCCGACCAATCGAGTAGCGTGAATGTCATAGAGGGCCGGATTTATGGCACATTTTGCCGCCGTGAAGCAACGGCAAATGCCACGGAGCCTACTGCGGATAGAAATCTTTTGAGGCGAAAATGGCAAATCTGTTTGTGGCTCATCGAAAATTCGCGCTATTCTCCCGAATCGTCGCGGTCAGCCAACGCGAAGGTTCACAGGGGAACCCTAGTGATGCGCATCTCCTTCGTCGTCGGTTTTCTTATATTGCTCTTCGCCGCTTCGGCGTTTTCCCAGTCCACTCAGACATCGACGGCGGCTTCGACGATTCGCTTAATGCCGCTGCCCTCGATGGTCCAACCCGCGGACGGCGAACTCGCGATCACATCGTCATTTTCGGTTTCGCTGAAAGGCTACGACGAGCCGCGACTCCAACGCGCTTCGCTGAGATTCATGCATAACCTCGCCGGCGTCACGGGCCTTTCGATTGGAGTTGCGACCGAAGACCTCTCGAAGCCCGCTCTCGTCGTCACCACGGACCATGCGAGCGCGCCGATTCAGGACGTCAACGAAGATGAAAGCTACACGCTCGACGTAACGCCGGCGCAAGCCACGCTTCACGCGTCGAACGTTCTCGGCACTTTGCACGGCCTCCAAACTTTTCTTCAGTTGGTCCACGTCACGCCCACGGGCTTCGCTGCGCCTGCGGTTCATATCGAAGACCGGCCGCGTTTTCCCTGGCGCGGCCTCATGATCGATTCCGGCCGCCACTTCACTCCGATCGACGTCCTAAAACGCAACATCGACGGGATGGAAGCCGTGAAACTCAACGTCCTTCACTGGCATCTCTCCGAAAATCAGGGGTTCCGGGTCGAGTGCAAGTCCTTCCCGAAGCTCACCGAACTCGGTTCCGATGGGCTTTTTTATACGCAAGCCGAAGTCCGCGAAATCATTGAATACGCACGCGACCGTGGGATTCGCGTGATACCGGAATTTGACATGCCGGGACACGCCACCGCGTGGTTCGTCGGCTATCCGCAGATCGCGAGCGGCGCCGGCCCGTACAAGATCGAACGCGAATGGGGCGTTTTCGATCCCGCGATGGATCCCACCAACGGCGCGACTTACAAATTTCTGGAAAAGTTGCTTGCCGAAATGACGGCCTTGTTTCCGGACGCGTATTTCCACATCGGCGGAGACGAGGTGAACGGGAAAGAGTGGGACGCGAATCCGAAAATTCAAACGTTCATGAAGGCGCACAACCTTAAGAACAATCACGATCTGCAGCAATACTTCAACATGCACGTGGAAAAAATCCTGGAGAAGCACCACAAAATTATGGTCGGTTGGGACGAAATCCTCGCGCCCGGCCTCCCGAAAGACAGCGTAGTGCAATCCTGGCGCGGCCAAAATTCGCTCGCCGAAGCGATCAAGCTTGGCTATCGCGGCCTTCTCTCCTATGGGTATTACCTGGACATGATGTCACCAGCGTCGAAACACTATCTTGTTGATCCCATGGCTCAGAACGCCGCGCTGCTCAGCGAAGACGAGAAGAAGCGCATCCTCGGTGGCGAAGCCTGCATGTGGTCCGAATACGTCACGCCCGAGGATATCGATTCGCGCATTTGGCCGCGCACCGCTGTCGTTGCTGAGCGTCTCTGGTCGCCGCAATCCACCATCGACGTCGCATCGATGTATGTTCGCCTCGAAGCGGAAAGCCTCCGCCTCGAAGCGCTTGGGCTAACCCACCGGTCCAGCGAAAACCGCATGCTCCGCCGACTCGCGGGCACCGAAGACATCGCCGCATTGCGTGTGCTTGCGGACGTCGTCGAGCCCGTCAAAGAGTACGATCGTGAAAACCTCCACGGCCCGGGCAGCATCGCAACGCCGCTCGATCGAATCATCGACGCGATCCCGCCCGAGAGCCAGGTCGCACGCCGATTCGCCGTTCTCGTCGACCAGTTCATCGCCGGAAAGATGCAGGACGCCGCGCTCGAAAGGGAAATCCGTTCCGAGCTCACGCTTTGGAGCGAGAATCACGACCAGCTCCAGCCGCTCTTCAAATCGTCGTTCATCGTGGCCGAAGCCGAACCGGTTTCGCAGAATCTATCCGCAATTGGGAACGCCGGGCTCCAGGCTCTCGACTACATCGACAAACGCGAAGCCGCCCCAGCCGATTGGACGGCTCAGCAGTTCCTGATCATCAAGCAGGCCGACGTAAAAAAAGCAGAACTATTGCTGACGATTGGCCCTTCCATCCAGACATTAGTGGAGGCTAGTGCGAAACCGTCGAGCAAATAGCGGGAGAGAATTGGTAGCGGTACCGGGAATCGAACCCGGGTTACCAGGTTGAGAACCTGATGTCCTAACCCCTAGACGATACCGCCCCATCGCGCCGGAAATCGCGCGACCACGATTTTCGCACGCCTGAAAAAATCCCGCAAGGCTCGACGACTCGGCTACTCCAATCGCAGCACGAGAATATGGGGTCGCTGCACTTGTCTTGCGCGCCGCGAGCGCAAAAAAAAAGGCGCCCCGCTTTCGCGAGGCGCCCTGGCTGTCTCATGCATTTTTGAAACTTGCGCGACTACAAAACCGCTCTCGCCTGCGTCCGGGAGAGCGGACGTTCTCGCCCTCCCGGCCCCGACGAATTTACGGCAAGTAGTAGCGGAACGAGGTGAGCCACATCGGTTCGGAAACGGTCGGCTGACCCGTCACACCGAAACCGGTGGGCGATGTCGCCAGTCCCGTGCCGCTCCAGGTGTTGCGAACCACGTACGAACCCTGCATGCCGACAGCAATCGTGCCCTTCGGTCCTTTGTAGAACCGGTACCAGAAGCCGACTGTGCCTTCCAACAAGTTGCGCGTGTCGCCCGTGCAGTTTCCGAGCGCGCCCGGAATGTAGCCCGAGCCCGCCGTGGTGCCCGCCGGAACCGTGGTCGTCGGTGCGGTTTCCGTCCAGCAACCGGAGTTGTTGAACAGGGGGGAACCGTACCCTTCGCCCTTGGTGCCATTGAGGTATGCTGCGCGGCCTGCATATTCTCCGCCGCCGTTCAGGTAAATATCCAGCTTCGGAGTTGGGTGGAACTGTATCGTTCCGAGAGCTTGATAATTGTGCAACAGAGCGATCGTGCCGTCCGGCCGAAGCGTCGCGTCGGCAAGACCGCCTGTGCCATAACGGCCGAGGCCGCTGCCGCCCAGGAAGTGCACGCCAAGGTCAACACGCTTCGACAAGAAGCTCCAACGCGCGTTAGCTCCGATGCCGCCGCCGGTGCGCGAATTATTGAACGCCCCAACGGCGGAAGGCGCCGTCGAATCGTCAATCGGGCAAGGGGTGGTCACCGAGATTCCCACAACGCAAGGGAAAATGCGATCGCGGAACTGATCCACGATTCCAAACACTTCGTAGTGGCCGCCAAACGCATCCAGCGCGGCCTTCACGATGATGTCCGGTGCCGGGTTGTACGAGTAGTTCGCCAGAGGGTTGTATAAACCGCCGCCGGTGCCGGGTTGGCCGAGCAGGAAGTTAGTGTAGGTGGTTGTGGTTCCGCCGACGAGCGCCGTGCAAGGTCCAACCGGGCAGGTCGTCGAGGTAGGCACGAGCACCGTGGTTTGACCGGACGTGATCGTTCCGGTTGGGTTGCCGTGCACCGTAAAGGTGGACTGCGATTCTTCGATGCCAAGCCCAACCGTCAGCTTGTTATCCCAGAATCCTTTGGTGAAGCGCATCCCATATTGTCGCGCCCAGCTGAAGCCCACGGTGTATTGCGGGTCGATCGTCATCGGAAGGGCTTCCGTGCGGTTGTCCAGAGCGTGCGTGGTTTCCGTTACCAAGCTCCACATCTGGCCGCCGGTAACTGTGAAACCATTATCGAACTTCGCCTGTCCCCAGAACTGTCGCTGACGAAATACGTAGCTGTTGCTCTCGTTGTCATTCGAAGTACTGCCGCCGCCGAGGAAGTCGCCTTCGTAGTAGCCGCCGATCGTGACGTTGCTCAGCTTGCCCTGAAACAGCATGCCGATGCGCGACTGGCGGCCGCTCGCGTTGAACTCGCTGATGTTGCTCGCTGACGCACCCGGCAGTGGTACCGAGTTAAACGGAGTGTTGACGTCCGAGCTGGTGGCCTTTCCGCGCCATACCGTTTCGGCAGCCGTGAAACCGGTCGGAGTCATCGTGATGCCCTTGAAATGAATCTGGTACGCGTCTTCGCTGCCCTGACCCGCGCCCGCCATCGTCGTGTCAATGGGCATCGGCACGGCGTTGGAAACTGCGACTGAACGGCTTGACGGAGCTGACATCGACGAGTCTGCATTTTCGCCTGCAGCTCCGCCGGTCAACTGGTTTTCCATGATCTGCATGCGCTGTTGCTGCAAGCGGATCTCTTCGTTCTGATCTTTCAATTGCTTGGATTGAGCTTCGATTAGTTCTCGAAGTTGCTGAAGCTCAGTCTCCAAGCCCGCGGGCACCGCCGCGGGCGTCGCCGGCTTGTCCGACGAGTTCGAAGCGGGAGTGGACTTGGTGTCAGCGGCTTTCTTCGCCGGCGTCGTGTCCTTGTCCTTGTCGCCTGACCCGGTCCCCGCCATTACTGGCGATGCTGCGAGACCCAGGGCCAAAAGCATTGTTGCAAATGCTCGCATTTCCCTTCCTCCTTGATTTGACTGCTACCGTTCCCTGCCCACGATTCGCTGCTGCGTCGAACTTCGCCCGCCCTGCTTCACTCCGCCGCATGCGCACAAGCTGTTCGCGCGATTCCAAACGTCAGGCTTGCGAATTGTGTGATCTCAAACAAGACTTACAACCGCTTGGTCCACATTCGAATTGCCCATCCACCGGCTGTCCGTACCTCTCCGACCGCGCACTCAATAGCGTGACTCTTGCCCCAAGGTGCAAGCACCTTAAGAGGGCGGTTTGAACTACCCGTGACGGCAATGTGAATTCTGCGTTACAACGTAAATTCAACATCTCGCTCCGTTTAGCCCCGATTCGTGGGGTACCTGAACCCTTTGTAACATTCGCCGACGTGCCCGGTTCCCGACGCGTCATCTCAACCTTCATTCTCCTTGTAACGGGGCTTCCGCTGGTTTGAAGTCTCGGTTAGAGTTCTGGATTTGGAGCCTCGCCACTGACACTTGCCCGACAGCCCGTGAAACAGAGGAACGCCGTGTGGGACATTGCTAACCCGCAACTCGAAGGAAAAACTTCCATGCCCATAAAGGCTTCCGCGTCTGGAGGGTTCGTTGCAAATTGAAAAACGGAATTATCGTTCGAACGACGAGGTCAGCAACAACAACGCGAGGTAAAGAAGTGGTTCATCGAGCCAGAAGCGTAACTTTGAAAGCCCACGACGTCAACCTTTATCCGCAGCCGGTGCGGTCGAGGGCATTATTCTTCGAAATGGCCTCACGCTGAAAAATCGATACCGGCAAGGATCGCAGCGGTAAGCTGGGAAGCCAAGCCAACGCTTCAACGTGATCAGCGTTCCCGTTTCCACTCGCTCGCGAGAGATATGTTCCAGATCGAAGTTGCCACAACGCGGACAGTGCGCGTTCATCGAAAATCCCGTGGCCACTTTCCAGCCGTAGAAGCGCTCCTCGCACGCCATGCATCGCCATGGGCGCAGACCGGGCAAGCTGGCGGCGAAATCGATCACACCTCCTCGGTGCGACCGGTAACATTCAACACTTCGGCAACGCGGACAGATCATTTAGCTCCGTGCTACGACCCTTCCGAATTTCGGAGCATATCGAAAACCCTTCAGGCGGGCAAGCTGACGCGAAATGTCCCGCGATGCCGCCTCGTGTCATTACCGCAACACCGCCCCATATGCGATAGACTTCAATGAGTGACTCGGCCATAATCCGCCTCAGTTTGCGGCGAAGGCCGCGCCGAAGGAGGCCTGATGAGTTCTACCCCGAACCTGCCTGGCGAAGAGGTTCCCGAAGTTGTCGAAAGCGGATCGCTTCCACGCTGGGTGAGTTTGCTGTTCGCTGTTGCGTTTGCTCTTGTTGCCTACCTGCTCTACGCCGGATATACTGAGCGCCAGGCGGCCCAAAAAGGATTGCAAGACGCCGATAAGAAGACGCAGGCGCTTGCCGCAGAGCTTGACAAGACCAATACGCGCATCGCGGACGTGAAAGGCCAGCTCGACGTTACGTCTCAGAAACTCGGCCTGACGCAGGATGAACTGGCGCGCGCGCGCACGCTCTCCGAAAACGTCAAGCGGGACCAGCTCCGCAGCGACAAGGCCCTGAAGGAACAAATTGGACAGGTGGAAGCTGATACGTCCACGAAGATCGGCGAAGTCTCCACGGAAATCTCAAAGACGAATACGGACGTGGCCAGCACTAAGGCTGATTTGGAAACCACCAAAACCAAGCTGCAGAGCACGATCGGCGATTTGGGCGTGCAAAGCGGATTGATCGCGCGCAACCACGACGAGGTGGAAGAATTGAAGCGTCGCGGCGAGCGAGACATCTTCGAGTTCGACCTGGTTAAATCAAACGCCTCTCAACACGTCGGACCGATTCAGATCCAGCTCAAGAAAGTCGATACCAAAAAATTTAAATACACCATGAATGTAATTGCCGACGACAAGAACATCGAGAAGAAAGATAAGACGGTTGGCGAACCGGTGCAATTTTATGTGATCGGCGCCCGCCAACCCTACGAAATCGTCGTTTTCACACTTAACAAGAACGAAGCCAAAGGCTACCTGAGCACTCCAAAGGCAGGCGGTCCCCCGGCGCCGGCGGCTTCCGCACCGGCGACTCCGTCGGGTACGAACTAAATTTGTTCGCTTAGCATTGCGAGAGCGGCTTCCGGATCTCTAGTGAAGCCGCTCTCGTTTTATCAATCCAGGATTTGAGAGCGTACTCTGCTTCGATTTTCTCCCGCCGCGCGTCTGATGAATTGCACGAAATTTTTCTTCCGTTTCAATTCTCGGCGCGCCAGCGATTGCATTTGCTCCGGTGGAATTATCATCGCATCGTTTGCTCTGATTCTCGTGTCGCTCGCCACGTTTGCCGCAATCCGCGGACGCTTGCTCGCGCAGGAAGTCCAGCAACCTATACGAGCTCGAACAGATATCGTGCGAGTCGTCGTCAGCGTGATGAGTCCGTCTGGCGACTTCATCGGCGGCCTCGCGCAAAAAGACTTTCGCGTACTCGATCGAGGTGCGGGCAGCCCGGTTCTATCCTTCGCTCCAGACGACACCCCGGCAAAGATCGTCGTTATGATTGAGACCAGTCCGGCGGTCTATCTGATCCAGAGCCAGCATCTTGCAGGAGCTTCCGCGCTGCTCGAAGGTCTGGCCCCCTACGATCAAGTCGCGCTCGTCGCCTACGACGAATCTGCCCGCGGTCTTCTCGATTTCACCACTAACAAATCGGCGCTCGCCACTGCACTTCGCGAACTCCAATATACTCTCGGCGCGGGCCAACTGAATTTCTTCGATTCCGTTTCACAGGTCGTCGATCAGATCGCAACCGTCACAGACAAGAAGGCGCTCATTCTATTGACCACCGGGCTCGACTCTTCCCCGCGCGCGCGTTGGGATGCCCTCGTCTCAAAGCTCCGTAAGCAGGACGATGTGATTTTCCCCGTTGCCCTGGGAGGCGCCCTACGTAGCGCGCAGCCCGGCAAAAAGAAGAAGGCTCCGCCGCCCACGCCAGGCGAACCGCCGAACCCGCTTAGTTTCGCGCAGTCAAACTCCGATCTTAAGGCTCTCGCGAAAATTACAGGCGGCCGCGCATTTTTCCCCGCATCGAACGCCGACTTTGTTCCCGCCTACCGCGAAATCACTTCCGCGCTGCGGCACCAGTATGTTCTCGGCATTTCGCCTCAACGCGACGGGAAATTCCATTCCATCGAAGTTCAGCTTCTCGGACCCGATGGCCAGCCGATTCCTCTCGATCCTAACGCGCCGCATCCGACCGTCTTCGCCCGCCTGGGTTACCTCGCGCCCGCGCCCGAAGCGCCGTGACGCGTCCGGGCGACGCTTTAGAATTTCCGCGTATCTCTTGGTGGTCGCGCGTTCCGGCGTGCTCACCGGGCTGTTGACGTCTTATAATCGTTACCTGAATTTCGATCAGCACCACGCCGCCGTCAGGAGACTCGATGAGATTGAGCGTTCCGTGTTTCTTCCTAACACTCGCGTTGCCGCTCGCGTTCGGCACGGCACGATCGCAGTCGCAATCCGCGCAAACGCCGGCCTTGCAAGACCCTTCCGCCATCCGCTATTCCTACGGCGGAAATGCCGTGGAAATTCCCGCCACATTTCTTGGCAACGTGATTTTTCTGCCGGTACAGGTGAACGGAGGCGCACCAGGATTTTTTCTTTTCGATTCCACCGCGCCGGTTACCACAGTCGAACCGTCAGCCGCACAGTCTGTCGATGCCAACGCCGCACTCTCTTACGCCGTGCTGAAAATGCCGGGCATTCAAATTCCAATGGCCACTCTGCCCATACAAGCGCACCCAAAGTTCGCGCAGGAATTCGGCGAGCAAGCCCGCGGTGTACTCGGTCTCGACTTCCTAAAACGCTCGGTCGTGGAAATCAACTACAACCGCCAGACGCTTCAGATCTACGATCCTTCCGCGTTCGCCTATTCCGGTCAGGGAACGAGTTATCCAGTTGTGATGACACCTGCCGGCCCCACCGTTCGGGCGAAATTCGAAATCTCGGGCCACAGGGGTTACGAAGCTACGTTCGTGTTCGACACGTCCCTCGACTACTCGTTTCTTTTTTCTCGATCGTTCACCGACTCGCAGAAAATCTCCGCCGCACACTTTAAGTCGGTTGAAGCGAGCGATCCTCGTGTGAACGACGGCGAGAAGCTTTTTCTCGGCCGAGTTCGCGCCTTCGAGCTCAAGCCGTACACCATAGAGGAGTCAATCGGTGCGTTCTCCCAACAGAATCTTCCGAACCAGACCGATTCAAAATTGGCCGGCGCCATTGGTGGCGGATTCTTTCGCCGTTTCAACGTGATCTTTGATCTTCCGCATCAGCGCGTGATCCTTGAGCCGAACCTTCAGATCAATACAGTCGAAGACGCGGACATGAGCGGCCTCGCGATTGTAGCGAAGGGTGTGAACCTCCGGACCTTTGAAGTCGTTGGCGTACAGCAGGGAACGCCGGGCCATGACGCCGGGGTACAGGTTGGCGACGTAATCTCGGGTGTGGACGACGAGCCGGCAGCGGACTACACGCTTACAGCGCTGCGCGAGGCGTTCTGCAAAACCGGCAACGAAACCGTCGGCCATTCCTACAAACTGCTGATTGAACGGAACGGAGAGACGCTGACGATCAAAATGAAGATGCGGCGCCTGATCTAGGAGCGGCAAACGACCGGGAGAAATCGCCGCACGGCGACGAGCCGCTTACTGAAGTGCTGGTTTAGTGAAATTTCTGCATCGTTCGCGCCATGCCTTCCAGCCGCGCGTCCACTTTTGCAAAAACCGATCCTGCTTCGAATTTTCCCGCGCCGTTGCGCTTGCCGGCTCGCTCGCCGGTCAGAATTTCGATCCCCTGCGAAACGCTCTCTACTGGATATAGATGAAATTTCCCGTCGGCGACGGCTTTTACCACTTCCTCCCGCAGCATCAGATCGTCAACGTTCTCGGACGGAATCAGCACACCCTGCGAGCCCGTCAGCCCCTTCAACTTGCACACATCGTAGAAACCCTCGATCTTCTGGTTTACGCCGCCGATCGGCTGGACATCGCCCTGCTGGTTCACCGAACCCGTCACCGCCAGCCCCTGTCGGATCGGCACCTCGGACAGCGCCGAGAGCAGAGCATAAATTTCGGTCGAACTCGCACTGTCGCCATCGACGCCAGAGTACGACTGCTCGAAACATACACTCGCCGATAGCGCCAGCGGCTTTTCCTGCGCAAAGGTGCGACGAATGAACCCGCCGATAATTTCAACTCCCTTATCGTGGAATCGTCCGCTCAAATTCGCTTCGCGTTCGATGTTAATGATGCCCACTTTTCCGGGAGAGGCTGATGCCGTGATCCGAACCGGCTTGCCAAATGCGTAACCGCCGATTTCAAGCACGCTTAGGCCGTTCACCTGTCCCACGCGACCGCCTTCGGTATCGATAAAAAGTAAATTCTGTTCAACCATTTCGCGAATCTTGGTCTCGGTCAGGTTGTGCCGCTCAATCTTCGCGTCCAGAGCCTCGCGAACTTGCGGACCGGTCACGAGTTCTCCGCCGCGATTTCTCGCCAGATAGGAGGACTCGCGCGCGAGATCGGCCAAATCGAAAAACCGCGTTGTAATTTTCCCTCGCCGCCCCGCCAGGCGCACGCCGTGCTCCAAAATAGCGGCGAATGCGTTCCGGTCGAACGGCAGGAGTCTCTCGTCGTCACAAATTTTTCGCAGCCGTCCTGCGTATTGCTGGATCACTTCGTCGGTCCACTTCATCTCTTCGTCGAACTCGACGCGGACTTTGAAAATCTTTTTGAAGTCTTCTTCGAAATCGTAGAGCAGTTCGTACATGTCGCGATCGCCGATCAGGATGATCTTCACGTGCACGTCGATCGGCTCAGGCTTCATCGCCGGCGTGCTGAACGGAAAGAAAACGTCCACAGGCTGAATCTCCAGCTTGCCGTGATTCAACGTCCGTTTCAGCGTGCGCCACACGCCTGTTTCCGTCAGCGTGTCGAGCGCATACATCACCAGGAAGCCGCCGTCTGCGCGGAGCAACGACCCGCCACGCAAGTCCATAAAATCCGAGTTCCATCCTCCGCGGGCGTCGTAGCTCCGGTTTACCGTCCCGAAAAGATTCGCGTACGTCGGAATCGTCTCGAAAATCACCGGGCACGTGTCCGTCTCGCCATGCGCGAGGATTACATTGACGCCGTACACGCGAAACGGATCGCGCTCCGGCCGCTCTTGCCGTTGTCCGCCTCCACCTTCGGAAGGAGGCGACGCGTCATCTTCGCCCTCACGTTCTTTGAATGGCTCGAGATTATCCAGAATGTGGTGTCGAACCTCTTCGAGATACTCGCTGATCTGCGTGTTCGGATATTTTTCTTTCAGTTCCTCGATTACGCCGTCCACCAGCACCGAAGCCGCTTCTTGCTCGAGATAACTCATCTCGCTTGCCAGCTCGCGCGAAAGCGAAAGCGTTTTCCGGTAAACGATCGTGAATTCCTGCCGGAACTGGTCGTATTTGCGCTCGAGTTCTTCCGCCGCGGCGCTCTCCAGCTTCCCTTCCTGCACCATCTTCGGAATTTCCTCGATGGGGACCATCTGCCCTTCAAGCACTGGGAAAATTTCTGGCAGCGCCACCGCGCCCACTTGCATTCGGCCCAAAGCAAATTGCTCGCGCGCGATCCGCCGCGTGAAATCGTCCATCAATTCCTTTTCGCGCTGCGTGAATCGCTCTACGATTCGCGTTTTCTGGCGCTGGAACGGCTCGCCCTCGAAAACCTGCGGAATCCGCCGGCGGAGAAAATCGACGCCAGAATCGGTTTCTTTCTTGAACGCATTTGCCTGGCCGCGCGGCAACGTAAGCAATCGCGGCCGGTCAGCGTTCTTAAAATTATTCACGTAACAGCGATCCGGCGCGGATTTTGATTGCGGGTGCATCCCGTCAATCATTCGTACGATCATGCCGCCTCGGCTCGTGCCCGACAGTCCGCATACGAATACGTTGTATCCCGGCGCTGCGAGTTCCACGCCCATCTTCAGCGCGCGAATGGCTCGTTCCTGTCCCGGATCGCCTGTCGAAGGAGCCACGTCCGCCGTGGTTTCAAATGGAATTCGCGCAGGGTCGCACTGCCACCGCAATTTCTCAGGTGGCAGGCTGGCGTATTTTGGTTTGGAATTCTTGCGCATTCGATGACTTGCAGCGCGCTACTGTATCACGCCCATCAGGTAGGGATCGTCGTTCCGTGCTTGGGCAGCACCGTCGCTCCAGGTCGCACTCCGGCGGCATACAGGTCCAGCATGCTCGCGCCCGTCGCAACGATGATCGGCCCCAGCACCAATCCCAGCATCCCGAAAACGGCCAGGCCGCCGAGCACGGAAATGAATACCACCAGTCCACCCATTTCCGCGCGACCGCTGATCACCCACGGCCGGATCACGTTGTCCACCACACCCACAACGACGCCGCAAATCACGGCCAGCACAATGCCCGCACCCGGATGGCCTTGCAGCATCAAGCTGATCACTGCCGGCACCCAGATCAGCGCGGATCCCACGACCGGGACCAGCGAGAAAAATCCCATCATCACGCCCCAGAAAACCGGCGCGGAAATTCCCGTCAATGCGAACGCCGCTCCGCCCAAAATTCCGTGCGCCGCGGCTGCGACAGCACTCGACACAACGCTCGCAAAAATCAAATCGTGGGCCTCGGCAATCATCCGGTCGCGATGCTCGTGTTCAAAGGGGAGAACCATCCGCATTCTCGCCACAATCGACTCGCCGTCGCGATAGAGATAAAACAGCGCAAGGATCATCACCGAGAGATGGAACAGGAATGAGGCAGTGTTCTTCAGGATTGCGCCAAATCGCGCCGCACCATAAGCCGCGGCTCCATCGAAATATCTGCTGACGAGCGTCGAAAGATCGGTCTTATTTTCCTCCGGCAGTCGGTCTTGCAGCTTCAGCCACAAGTGATTCACCCAGTCGAAATGTCCGCTCTGTACTTGCGCTTGCACATGGCTGATCGCCTGAACGCCCTGCCTGATGAACGCTGTCATCACCAGAACCGTAGGCACGATCAAAATCAGTGTAACAACCATCGTCATCACCAGAGAAGCGATTGTCGGATGCGTTTTCGCTGCAAGTCGCTCGTACTGTGAGTGGGTCACCACCACAATCACCACGGCCCATGCCAGCGGCGCGAGGAACGGCTGGAACACCAGAAAAGTCAGGTAGGCGATCACGATCACGATGCCGTAAAACAGCACCTGACCCAGCCTCTGTTGCGTTGTCTTATCGTTCGGCAATCGTGCTCACTTCTCCGCTAAAGCTCACACAGACAAATAGTGTGTTATCCCGTGCTTGTCAACTCTACACGCTCCTCGGCGGTCGAGTCTGTTGTGTTTCACGATGCTATAATGAGCGGGTTGTCGTGATATCCGGAATAAACGCGTAGCTCTCCGATGCAAGAACCGAAGCCGCCCTGTCTCCACAAACGCACGCAGGTAATCGCGAAGGACAACGACGCGCAATACCTTGAATGTCTCGAGTGCGGCGAAATTCTCGAACTCGGCGAACTTTCTGGGGTCGAGTCTTCCGGCGAAACTCTATCTGACGCCTGACGTACGCCCCGTTTTAATCCATCCTGCGGAAACTTCCTTGCTTTCCCGCACCTGCTAGGGCGTAGAATGCGCCGTAACCCGCAACTTTGAAGCCGGAGGGTCCTATGCGTCTATCCGTCCGCTTTGTGCCGCTTATTTTTCTCTTCGCCGCTCCCGCTTTCGCTCAAACTCCGCCTCCTACCGAAGCGAAGCCCCAGCCGCCCGCACCCACCGCCGAGCTGACCATTCCGCCCGAAGCCGCGCAAAAATCCAATCCCGTGAAGCCAACTCCTGCCGTGCTCGCCGCCGCGAAGAAAACCTGGAACATCGATTGCGCCATGTGCCACGGCGCCGACGGCGGAGGCAAAAGCGATCTCGCCACGGACATGAAGCTCAATCTTCTCGACTACCGCGACCCTGACGCGCTGAAGAACATGACCGATGGAGAGCTCTACTGGATCATCGAAAAAGGGAAAGGCCAGATGACCGGCGAGGGCGACCGCGTGAAGTCGCCTGAAATCTGGGGGCTCGTTAATTACGTACGTTCGTTCTCGAAGAAATCGACGGCCGTGAAATCCGGCCAGTAGCAAGCCGTCCGGTCGCGCCTGCGGGCGCGCTTACTTGATTCCAATCTTGCCGATGATGCGCGTCACGTCCGCTGCGGAGACGTCGTACAGCGCATGCTCATCTTCTTGCTCGAGGCGCTCACGCAGATATTCTGCGCCAATGTAACTGGCTTCTCTGTCCGTCAATCCACGGCCCGTCCGCGCCTGAAAATCGATGAAGGCTGGATGCGCCAGCCCGAGGATCACGCCCCTTCCATCGACGAAAAATTTGCAGTCCATCGTGTCGCTATGCCGGGTCGCGATGCCGTTCCAGCAATGCGAGAAACGGCAGTGATATACGAAGTCCGTCACTTTTGAAGGGACATCGAACGCACCGATAAATTCACTCATCGCCCCAGCATTCGGAATTGTCGGCAAAGCCACCTTGGACGCCATGAATCTCCTCGTTTTCGCATTCCGCGTGCTGCGGGAAGCCGTGCCACTCGTCTATTTGTGAACGCCGGCGGTTACCGGCTGGTTTGCGTTCTGATAGCTATGAATCGCCGCCGCCACTCCAGCGCCCGCTGGAACGCTGTGACCCTGATCGCCCAGCACTTTTTCGATCGCGGCAAGAAACAGTAGCACGTTCTTGTTCTGGCTCGAATAACCCATCAAACCAACGCGCCACACTTTGCCCTTACCCGGACCGAACCCGCCCGCGATCTCGATCCCGAATTCATCCAGCAGCTGCATCCGGACCTTGCGGTCGTCCACGCCCGCAGGAATCGTCACGCTCGTCACCGTCGCTAGCCGCTCTTCCGGCTTCGCAACGTACAATTCCATTCCCATCGCTTCCAGTCCCGCAATTAGCGCCTGCTGATTGTTCAGGTGCCGCGCCCACCGCGCTTCCAGTCCCTCTTCCTGCACCAGTCGCAGCGCTTCGCGCAGTCCGTAAATCAACGAAATCGGCGGAGTGTGATGGTAGGTACGTTCTCCGCCCCACATCGACATGATCGGCGTGAAATCGAAATACCAGCTTGAAACCGGCGTCTTTCGCGCGCGCACCATTTCTTCCACCCGAGAATTGATCGTGATCGGCGCCATTCCCGGAGGCGCGCTCAATGCTTTCTGCGATCCGCTGAAACAAATATCGATTCGCCCGCGATCCACATCCAGCGGCACGCCCGCCAGCGTCGCAACGGCATCGACGATCATCAGCGCGCCCAATTCGTCCGCGACTTCCCGATAGCTCGAAAGCTTCTGAATCACCCCGCTGGACGTCTCTCCGTGCGTCAGTCCGACGAACTTGATTTTCTTGCCCTTGCCTGCGCGGCGTACGTCCTCCGGATCCACGGTCCGCCCGTACGGCGCTTCTACGCGAATCACTTTCGCGGAAGTCCGTTCCGCGATCACCGCCATGCGCTCCGAAAACCACCCGTTCACGCACACGATGCACTCGTCGCCCGGCTCAAGCGTGTTCACCACCGACGCTTCAATTCCGCCCGAGCCCGAAGCCGAAATCGGATACGTGATTTTATTTTGTGTCTGAAAAACTTCTCGCAGCAGCACCGGAACGTCGCCCATCATTTCCGTGAACCACGGATCCATGTGGCCCACCAGCGGCGTCGCCATCGCTCGATACACGCGCGGGTCCACATTCGAGGGACCGGGCGTCATCATGATTCTTGTGGGGGGAAGGAGTTCACCAACCGTCTGGGCCATCGTTCGACTCCTTGCGTGGCAGAGCGTCTCGAACGCTGCCGCTCCCGCGGCCAGCAGGAGGTAAGGGTGGCGTTCGCAGCCGCCCAAAAGCGTGTCGAGGACCTTCAGTCTGCGGAACTAGTCAGGCCGGGTCAACCACCAAAATGGCTCGAAGTTTTGACCCTTCCAAAGGCGCTAGTACCCCTGGAACTGCCCCAGTTAACTGATTGGAATCACAGGGAGTAGCAGTTAGACAACTGGAGTGACGCCAAGTTGTACGCCCCATACCCGTGTGCTAGATTTTTAAATTAGCCCTTAAATTTATGACGGACCCGAAAGCGACAGCGCAACCGAAGCCCAAAATCACCCGTGTCGAGGTGTATTGGCACACCGTCACGTACAAGACGGTTGTGCTTTACGGGTTCCTGATCGTCGCTATTGTCGGCGCCGCTTCCTATCTGGTTTTTCCAGAAACGTCGGCTAGCCTCGTGAAGCGCGTGACCGACTCGATGAATTCTCGCGACGCAGCGGTGGCCACGATCAACGCGCGTCAGGCGCGCTTCGTCAACCTGGACGGAAAAGTTCAGGTGAAAAAAGTGAATTCCGTCACCTGGGAAAACGCCGATTACCAACTCACTCTCGATAAGGGCGATTTGATTCAGACCGACAGTGAAGGCGTCGCGCGCATCGCGTTCGCCGACGGCACCACGTACACCGTCAAGGGCGATACGCTGGTCACCGTTGAAGAAAATATCGTCGAACAGGATCAAGCTTCCACGGTCGCCGTGCACATCAATTCCGGTGAAGTGGATCTCGCCACCGGCGCGTGGGAAGACCCGGCGTCGAAAGCCGAAGTTTCGTTCGAAAACGCCGTCGCTTCGTTGCGTTCGAATAGCCGCGCGGCGGTCACCAGTGATCCGAACACGAAGCATCAGGAGTTGACGATGTCGTCCGGTAGCGCCGAATTGAGCCGTGGCAGCGAACATCTCGACATCGGCCAATTTGAACGAGTCACCTTCCCCACCGGCGGACCAATCACAAAAACGCAGGTCCTCGCGCCACCTGAACTCGTAACTCCGCTAAATCTCCAGCCGATCACGGTAGCGGATCCGAAAAAAGATCCGGTGCACTTCACATGGAAGCCGGTCGCAACCGCCAAGATCTACGAGTTTCAAGCCAGCAACACCGCGATGTTCAACCACGTGATGATGAATAAGAAAGTTTCGTCGGAAGAAGTGGACATCACTGGCTTGGAGCCAGGCGATTATTTCTGGCGTGTCCGCGCGATTGACGCGGACAACAAAATGAGCGAGTTCAGCGACTCGTTCAAGATCACTCTCGTCGTCCAGGGAAAAGAACAGGAAATGCTTCTCGAGGTGGATGACACCGAACTTAACGGCAACGTCGTTGAGGTCATCGGCAGGACCGAGCCCGGCGCGGCGCTGATCATCAACGGCGAGCAGGTCGCCAATATTCAGTCCGACGGCCGCTTCCGTCATTTTCTGCCACCGATGGCCAAAGGCAGCCACGACATCGTGATTACCGGCCAAAATCGCCGCGGTGGAACGGCGACCAAGCGCGTGCAGGTGGTAATTCCGTAGCGGTTTTGCGATTCTTGAAACGGGCAGACGTACATCCGATTCAACGCGAAGGCGATCGAAGGGATTCTGGGGGAAGCACGACGTGACTAAAAACGGCTACAACATGCGCTCGGTCTTCAGTCTATTCTCATCCGACCTGGCGATCGATTTGGGAACCGCCAACACACTGGTGTTCGCGCGCGGCAAAGGCATCGTCGTCAACGAGCCTTCCATCGTTGCCATCAACAAGAACAGCGGCGACGTGGTCGCCGTCGGACGCGAAGCGAAGGACATGCTCGGTCGCACACCGGGCAACGTGGTGGCCATCAAGCCGATGAAAGACGGCGTGATCGCCGACTTCAAAGTCACCGAGAAAATGCTCACCTATTTCATCCAGAAGGCGCACAACCGCCGCGTTCTGGTGCATCCGCGCATCGTCATCGGCGTTCCCAGCGAAATCACGCCGGTGGAAAAGCGCGCCGTGCAAGACTCAGCTTATCGCGCCCGCGCCAGCGAAGTTTATCTGGTCGAGCAGGCCATGGCCGCTGCGATCGGCGCCGGCCTGCCCATCGAGGAGCCTTCCGGCAACATGGTCGTCGATATCGGCGGCGGCACCACGGATATCGCCGTGATTTCCATGAGCGGCATCGTCTACTCGCGTTCGGTGCGCGTGGCCGGCAACGAAATGGACGAAGCCGTGATGCACTACCTCAAGCGCAAGTACAACCTGCTCGTCGGCGAGCGCACCGCCGAACAGATCAAGATGGAGATCGGCTCCGCCTATCCGCTGGAAAAGCCGCTCACGCTCGAAGTGAAGGGCCGCAACCTGATCGAAGGCGTGCCGCGCACGGTCACCATCGACGACAGCGAAATCCGCGAAGCGCTTTCCGAATGCATCTCGACCATTTTGAACGCGATTCGCGTCGCTCTCGAACGCACGCCGCCCGAGCTTTCCGCGGACATCAGCGACCGCGGCATCGTCCTCACCGGCGGCGGCGCGCTCATCAAGAATCTCGACAAGCGCATCCGCGAGGAAACCGGCTTGCCCGTTTCGATCGCCGACGATCCGCTCGCGTCCGTCGTGCTCGGCACCGGCAAAATGCTCAGCGATTTCCGTCTGCTGCGCCTGGTTTCGATCGACTAACCCGGCTCGCGCCAGTCGCGCGTGCTTCAACGAGAGTGCTTCGGCAACGTCCTAAGCGAAATGATGATCGAGTCCATCTCGCGTCTTCGACCCATGATGCTCCTGGCCATCGTGGTTTTGGCGCAGGTGCTGCTGCTCGCATTTCAGATCAAAGGCGAACACAACGTTCCGCTGATCCGCTATTGGGCCGCCGCTATCGTCACTCCCCTCGAACGCGGAGGCACATGGACCTTTTCTAGCTTCGGCAATATCTGGAAGGGCTACGTCGGTCTCCGCAATGCCCGCGCCGAAAACGAAGGCATGCACGCCGAAATGCAGCGCCTTCAGCTTCGTAATCAGGAACTCGAAAGCCAGAACGCCGAAGCGCTGCGTCTGAGGGGCCTTCTAAATTTCCACGACGCGCATCCGGAAACCGAAATGCTCGCCGCCGAGGTCATCGGCTCCAGCTCTGACTCATCCTCGCACACGCTCTTCATCAATCGCGGCGAAAAGGATCGGATCAGGATGAACTACGCAGTCATCACTCCGGATGGAGTAATCGGCAAAATCGTGGAGGTGTTCCCGCGCTCCGCGCAAGTGCAGTTGATCAATGATCCCAATAGCGGCGTCGGAGCTCTGTTCTCCACCACGCGCACCCACGGCGTCGTTCGCGGCACAGGCGATCCGAATCCGCATATGGAATACGTGATCGACGAAGAGAAAGTGCAGAAGGGCGAAGTGGTTGTGACTTCAGGCGAAGACAAGATTTTCCCAAAAGACCTTTTGATCGGAACAGTGGCCACCGCCCAGCCCGGCAATCCGTTCCAAACCATTACTGTTACGCCCGCTGCTCGGCTCGATCGGCTCGAAGATGTCATCGTACTTCTCTCACAACACGATTTTCAGGCCAATAAGTCTGACAACGTGACTGGTGCGCAAGCGAAGGCCGCTCAAGCTGCCGCTGATGCCACCGCGGCTGCCGCTGCAGCGGCGCAAACGAATTCTGCGGCTCAAACGAACGCTTCACATTCCGGCGCGCCTTCACCAGCTCTCGCCAACGGTGAAACCCAACCAGTACTCGCCAAGCCGCCCGCGACTCCGAACCGCTAACATGGCCTCCATGCTCACTATCGGCGAACGCGGCGAACCGAATGTCGAAGTCCACAAGTTCTACAGCGGCACGATCTTGGCCGTCTCTTTACTGGCTCTCGTCTTCCAGGCGCTGCTTCACAAATATGGCCGATGGGCCGAATGGATCGATCTACCGCTGCTCGTGACAATTTACTTCGGCGTAAGCCGCCGAAATCCCGTCACCGGCTTGTTTCTCGGCGGCACAATTGGAATTTTTCAAGACGCGCTCAGCCACGATAATCCCATAGGCATGTACGGCATCGCTGGCACCATCGTCGGTTATCTTGCTTCGTCCATTGGCGGCCGCATCGACACCGAACATCCGTTAGCCCGGCTCGGATTGATCTTCTTGTTCTTCCACTTTCACCAGGCCATTCTCGTCGTCACGCACCGGGTGCTGCTGAACCAACCTGAGCGCTTTTTCAGTCTGAATCTGCTCCTGGATTCCGTGGTCACCTCGGTTATCGGCGTATTCCTTTTTGCCATGCTCGATCGCCTGCGCCGCCCCAACTAAGCCACCATCCAGAGATTCCGTAACTTCTTCTGTCCAAGAAAAATAAATGCGGGCCTGTTTCCCCCGTTTGTGCGCGAGAATCAAACCCGCTGCATGAAATCCACAACCTACCGCAGCTAGGTGCATCGAGATCGTTACGGAAGCAGCTTGATCGTATCGACCGCCAGATAGTAGCCCGTGCTCGCGGCGTTTTCGCCTGTCACCGTCAGTTGAAACTTGTGGCTTCCCGCCGTAAGCGTCACGTTGCCCATGTCCTTCTCGTACCATGCATCCACGGCTGCGTACTGATCGAACGGCGACCCAATATTCACTCCATCTACGGAGAGCTGGCCGACTCCGCGCTGGCTGTGCAGCTTTGTTGAGAAGCGCAAGTCGTACGTTCCTGCCGTCGGCACATCCACCGCGATTGAAACGTTGTCGCCGACTTTCGTCGCATACAAGCAAGTTCCATTGCCGGCCGTGAACTCCGGCCACGCGATCACCTGGTAAGACGGCCCCGAACTTTCGCTCGAACTAATTAGATTCGCGGCGACGAATGCGATCGCATCGGTCATCACCGGCGCATCCGGTGCGTAGCTCCAATTCAGGATCTCCTGCGTGGATCCCGTTCCGCCCGACCCGGCCGCGAACCCCACATAGGCCGTCGAACCCCCGACGGCAGCCGGGATGTTTACTTGCCACTGATCGGTGAACGACTGGTCCGTCTTGGCGTCGGTGATCGTGAGCTGGAGCCATGTGCCGTCGTATTGCATCACCACGTTGAACACGTCGCCGCTGCGCAGATTCAATCCCGAAGAAGTCATGTCCACGGCAGGAACGATCGGCGGAGCCCCATTCAAATAGACGCCCGTCGAGTCCGTCCCTTCGCCTTCGTTGTTATACACGTCGAACTTGATCGCCAGACTTTTCGAAAACGGCGCCTTCATGCTGGAGACCACCGAATACCCGAGCGCTCCGCCCGATCCTCCAACACCCGTCGGACCGTTGCCCTGAATCACAAACACGAAGCCGTCCGACAGTGGAGCGGGAAGTTGAAACGAGAATGTATTGGTGAACGTCTGCACGTTGACCGGCGTCGTCGAAAAGAACGATCCCGCCTGATTGGTGCCGCTCGTCGTCGTGACCGCCAGCGCATTCGTCGCCTGCAGCCAGGTTGCGCTGCCATTCAGCTGTAAACCGGTCGTCGAACTAAAGCCGCTGCTGAATCCGGAAATGCCACCCCCTGACGCAGCTTGCACTGTATAGGTCGAGCTCGCAGCTGCGCTCGTAAGGTAACCGGTGTCGGTTGCTACGGCTCGGACCGTAGCCGATGCGGCGAGAGAGAAGCCGCCTGCGGGATATGCTTGCGTCGTACCCGTGCCTGGCGAAGGTGCAGATCCGTCCGTGGTGTAGTAGATGGTAGCACCGGAGGTCGCGTCGGTAATTGTCACTGGCACGTTTCCTGTGTACGTGCCGGGTGCCGGACTAATCGCCGGCGTCGCCACAGCCTGCTGGGTGTACGTCGCCGTGGTAATCGGGCTTGAAGCGTAGCCCGCTGCCGTGGCCATGGCGTTCACAGTTGTCGTGGAGGTCACTAGAAACGCAGCGCTGAATTGCTTGGTGGTGCCTGCGCCCGCCACCGGCGTGCTGCCGTCCGTTGTGTAATAGATCGATGCGGCGACGGTCGTGTCTGTTATTGAAACGCTGACCGTCCCGCTGAAGGATTCGGTAGTCGGGTTGATCAGCGGCGATGCGGCAGCTTGCTGCGTGTAAACGGCGGTAGCCAGCGCGCTCGTCGAATAATTCGCCGCTGTCGCTATCGCGCTCACGCTTGTCGTCGCGCCCACGGTGAACGAATTGCCGTAGAGTTGCGTCGTCCCCGTGCCGGGCGACGGCATCGTTCCGTCCGTCGTGTAATAGATCGATGCGCCCGTCGTCGCGTCTGCGAGCGAAACGCTCACTGTTCCCGAGAACGTCTCCGTTCCCGGAGTGATCGTCGGAGTTGCTGCCGCCGGGGCGGCCGGTGGCGTCGATGTCAACGTCCACGATTCCACTTTCTGGCTGGACGACTTGCCGCCGCTACCTCCTGTGAACCCGATATACGCCAGATTGCCCCCCACAATCGAAGGAATGTTCACCGCCCAGGATTGAGTGAACGTCTTGTTCACGATCGCGTCGGTTAAGGTCATCGTCAGCGTCGTGCCGTTGTAAACAATGTGCGCGGCAATTGCGTCGCCACTTAACAAAATCACGCCGGAAGACGTCATGTCGATCGCCGGCAGAATGGGCGAAGCACCATTTTGGTAAAGCCCGGTCGAATCGGTACCCTCTCCACTGTTGCTGTAGATGTCGAATTTGATCGCGATGCTCTTCTGAATCCCGCTCGCTCCACCGCCGTAGCCCAGATTTCCTCCGAGCAGACCGAGAGCGCCGGCACCCGCCGCAGAATTCTGAATGGTGAATGTCATGCCATCCGCGACAGCATCCGAAATCTGAATCGTGAAATCCGTCGTGAAGTTTCGGATGTCGATCGGTGTGGTGTAAAAGGCGCTACTCGCTTCGTTTGCGGCGCCGTTCGTCAACTGCAGCCGGCTATCATCCAGGCCCGCGGACCCATTGAGTTGCAGACCTGCGTCAGTTGCGAAGCCGAGACCGTAGTTAATCGAGCCGCCGGTTGCCGCCGTAATCGTGTACGTTGCGCTGACGGGTGCGCTGTCAACGAGTCCGGCCGACGAAGCGATTGCCGTGATCGTCGAGGTCGCACTGACGGGAATCGCGGCCGAATAAACCGCCGAGCTGTGCGTCGGTGTCGTCCCGTTCGTCGTGTAGTAGATGGTCGGGGTCGGCGAAGCATCGGTGAGCGTCACAGACTGTGCGGCCGTGTAGGATCCGCCCGCAGGCGAAAGCACCGGAGGTTCTGTCTGTCCCGCGATTGTGAATACCCCGGTGGCGACTGGGCTGTTCAAATAGCCGTTGGCGACCGCGATGGCGTTGATCGTCATCGACGAACTGACCGGGATCCCTGTTGAGTATTTCGCGGACGATGAGGTTGGCGTGCTGCCGTCCGTCGTGTAGTAAATCGTCGCGCCGGTTGTAGTGTCGCTGATGGTCACTGTCTGCGAAGTGGTATACGATCCGGGCGATGGCGTGAACGTCGGCGCAGCAGCCGTCGGCGAACTCCCGAACAATCCGAATGCATCGAGCTGGTTGTAGGTTCCGACGTACACCTTGCCGTTTGCCACCATCGGCAGCGTGAATTTCACCGCCTGTCCAAGAGTGTCCCGTCCGCTCGTCAGATTCGATGCGTACAAAAGCTGCGAAACGTTCAGCGCGTTGTAGGCGCGAAGAATCGCGGGACTGTTCAGGTAGCCATCGCTTTCGACGGCCCACACGATCCCGTCTGTCGTGCCGTTGGCGCTCACCACCGGAGTTGAACCCGGGAATCCGCTCGTCTCCGCCGACTGGGAAGTCGGGCTTGCGGAAAGCACTCCGCCCGTAAACGTATAAGCTTTCAGGCTATCGCCGTTGCCCCAGAAGTAGACGTTTCCATTCCAATAGGCGGGCATCGACCAAAGTCCCGTTATTCCGGTGACGGTCTGCAGAATTTCCGAGTCCGTCGTACAGCCATTGCAGTAATGGCTGTTGTTGTTCGTCATCGTGTCCCGATTCAGGACATAGATGTGCCCTTGCTTTCCCGACTGGATCAATTCATGAGGATACGTTCCGGTCTGATCTGCAGGAATTAGCACGCCGCCCGAGCCGACGTCGGTGTCTGCTCCGTCAAGGCTGGCCGTATTGTAGGGGGTGAAATAATCGGTCGGCGTCATAACGCCGTTGTTCAGCGAAAGCTGAATGATGCTGTCGCCGTAATCGACGCTCGTGGAAGGCTGAGGCGCCGGATTCGGCACCACGTTGCCCAGAACGGGATAATCTCCATTGCCCGTAGCAACAAACAGGCGGCCGCCGTTCACGGTATCCGCCGAAAGGCCCGAGCCCGCCGCCCAGAATCCGCTTCCAATTCCGTTCGGAGATGAATCGAATGCGCCCGCCTGCTGCAACGTCGCCGCGTTGTAGCTCAGAATCCATCCGTGCCAGTTCCCGTTGTCGCCGTTAGCCGCAAATCCGATATAGACGTATCCGTTCAGCAGCAACAGGCCGGGGCGCTGGTTTTCCAGCACGCTGCTGAACGTCATCGTGCCGCCCGCGCTGCCTTCTCCGGTTCCTGGCCCAGAGGCGGTGATCACCACCGGTCCGTTGAATTTTTCCGCGCCGGTAGTAATGTCCAGAGCGTGAAGGCGGTGGACGCAAGCGCTGTTCTCGTACGTCTCCGCTACTACGTACATTGTGTTCGTCGTCGGATCGATTACCGGTGTGCCCGTGATGCCGATCTGAGGATAAATATCCTTCGCGTTGACGACGGACCAATTCACCGTCGTAGCGCCGTTGATCAGGAAGCTCACATGCCATAGCGCCGCGCCGCCCGTATCGGCGTCGAAGGCATACACGCTGTCGTTCTCCGTCGCCACGTAAACAACGTTGTGCGTCCCCTGGTTCGGGATCGCCACGTTCGGCATGTACAGCGGCTGCGCGTAAATCTGTCCATCCACAGGTGCAATATACAGGCGTCCGAACGTCGTCGAATTGACGCTCGTCGGGGTCAATAGTGTTTCCGAAGTATTCGCGCCGGTCCGTCCGATGTCGTAATGGTGGGTCGTTACGCTCACCTGCGCCGACGCGACGAGCGGCGCCCAAATCAACAGCGCCATAGCTGCCGCCGATTGCGCGATCCGTCGCGCCGGCACTCTCAACTCGTACGATCGGGAATTCGAATACACTTCGCCCATTTTTGGGATCGACATCCTGAAGATCTCCGTCAAGACCGCTACAAATAGAAGTTGGACGAACAATCGTGCGGGGATGCAGAACCTTAACACTGGAAGGTCGAAACACGATGGCAAAAAATATGAGATTAACGACGAACAGTTACAGTCGTACTAGAACTCGGTCCGTGGATGCCGTCGAATGCGTGCATCCTACAAGCGGCGCCCGGCCAGCGCCGAACCCTACGACCGGACTACGGCGTGACGACCAGCGTCTGGGTTTCCTGAGGTTTTCCGTAGGTAGAAGCCGTCGTAACAAGATTCGTGTTCGCGCTCGGTTTCCGCGTTTCCAGGCGCTGAATCGTTGCGACTGTCTCTCCGGGTGCGATGAAGTAGAAAGGCGGAAGGCTGTTAAGCGCGGCCTGCGGCGAGGTTGTCAGTTTGACCCACGTTCCCGATTCCGGCGACGCTCCTGCCAACGTAACCTCAACGTCCACCAAATCGTGGCCTCTTACTTTCGTTACCGGCGCGCCGTTTTGCTGGAACTCCACTTTCTGAACCGGAACGCGAGCGTAAGAATGAATGGTGTTCTTAGTCTCGTACACTTTGTCGCCCGGCGGGTCGCCGAGGCAGTGCACCACCAGCTTCGTGGTCACGGTGCTTGTGCCCGGCGCCGGAGCCACATGCGAATCTTCCCAGAATAGGTAAACGCCGCTCTGAATCACCGGAGTCGTTTTCTGGAACATCGTGGTCACGTAGTTTGTGTCCGGCTTGTGCGGACCGTTACCGTCGTTCCAATCAATCGTTGGCCGCATGGTGTCGGCGTAAGAACAGGGATTCACGACAATTCCAATGGGAGCGTGGTGCTGCAAGTCGCGGTACGAAACTCCGGCTTCGTAATCTTTCACGGTGAGATACATCATCGGCTCGCCGGTTTCGGCCGCGCGGAAATCGCCGCCGGCAACGAGCACGGCTGTGACCCAGGCGGTCAGGCCGATCAGAAAAGTTAGAACTTTATTTCCCTTCATGCCGCTGGATTGTACATGGGTTGAGGAGGGGAATAAATTCGTCGGAACCCTCCGGTCGCGAAAGGCTCACCCGCGCATTCTTCTTCGTGCGCCCCTCGTGGGCCGATGACGGAGGGACCGGCGGCGCTATACAATCAAGGTGAATAGTTGAAGGGGCGATTCATGTCCAAGCCTTCTAAAATCTCGCGCCGCCGATTCATCGGGTCCGTATCGCTCGCCGGTTTGGCCGCCTCGACCAAGCCGAGCTCTCTGCTCGGCGACCTTACCGGTCGTCCGGCTCCTTCTGCTCCGCCGCTCTCTACATTTACGTACGCCGACGTGAACGTCACGAGCGCGGCCCACGAAAAACAGCTGCATGACACGCTCGAAGTCCTGATGAGCATCGGCGACGACAGTCTGCTGAAGCCACTGCGAAAGATGTCCGGGCAGCCAGCTCCCGGGGAGGAACTCGGCGGCTGGTATCTGTACGATCCCGCATACGACGCGGACAAGGTCGAAGCCGGTTTCGCGCCCGCTTGCACTTTTGGCCAGTGGGTTTCGGCTTTCGCGCGCTACTACGCGATCACCGGCTCGCCGAAATTGCGTCAACGCATCTTCGGCCTGAACCGGCTCTATGCGAAAACGATCGCCAGTGATTTCTACGAGAACAATCGTTTTCCCGCATATTGCTACGACAAATTCGTTTGCGGATTGATGGACTCTCATCAATTCGCAGCAGATCCCGATGCGTTCCGCATCATGGATCAGACCACCGACGTTGCACTGCGTCACTTGCCGCCCAAAGCCGTCGAACACGGCCATCCATGGCGCAAAAATACATCGCCGGGATATACGTGGGATGAGTCCTACACGATTTCCGAAAATCTGTTTATCGCGTACCAGCGTGGCGCTGGTGACCGCTATCGCGAGCTTGGCATTCAGTATCTCGACGACGCCTATTACGACCCTCTCGCTAATGGCCGAAGCGATCTTGCCGGGCGCCACGCCTACAGTCACGTGAACTCGCTATGTTCTGCGATGCAGGCGTATTTAACCGCGGGCAGCGAAAAACATTTGCGCGCGGCCACGAACGGTTTTGATTTTCTTGCCGCGCAAAGTTTCGCTACCGGCGGCTGGGGACCTGGCGAGCTTTTGCGCGGCCCCGATAGCGACGACATATACGCCAGCCTCACCGGCACGCACGCCAGTTTCGAAACTCCCTGCGGCTCCTACGCACATTTCAAGTTGACCAGCTACCTGCTGCGTACGTATCGCGATTCGCGTTACGGTGACAGCATGGAGCGCGTAATGTACAACACGATCCTCGGCGCGAAACCGCTTCAACGCGACGGCCATTCCTTCTACTACGCCGACTGCAATTTTGACGGCAAGAAGTTTTACCACCCTGACCGTTGGCCGTGCTGTTCTGGCACACTGCCGCAAGTCGCCGCCGACTACCGAATCCACACCTACTTCCGGGATCCGTCGGGTCTCTACGTAAACCTGTATATCCCGTCGTCCTTGCGCTGGACGCAAGGCAGTTCGCAAATCACGCTCACTCAATCCGGGGACTATCCCTTTCAGGACACGATCGCGTTCGAGCTAAAAGCATCGCGTCCCGCGGAGTTTGCCCTCAACTTCCGGATTCCAACGTGGGCCGTCGGCGCAGGTATCACCGTGAATGGAACCAGCGCCTGCGTGGCAGCAGGGCAATTCGTAGGCATGCGTCGCGAATGGAAAGATGGCGATCGTATTGAGTTGGAACTCCCGAGAAAGACGCGCCTCGAACCTATCAACGCGCGACACCCCGAAACGGTGGCTTTGCTGAGTGGGCCACTCGTCCTGTTCTCTGTCGCCAATGGTCAGTCCCCAATAACACGCGCCCAGCTTCTCGCCGCCACCCAAAAAGGGCGCGAATGGTCGTCAGAAACACCCGGGTCCGCTTTCTGCTTTATGCCTTACACCGACATCGATCAGGAGTCGTATTCCACGTACACACGCACCGTGTAATGCGCCGTCCAACAAGACGACCCGCCGCTCGAACAAGCCGTTTTTACTGGAGATTTCTCCGCCACCCAGTGACCAAATGGACATGCCTCGCTTGCGACTCGTACTCGCGCGATGTTAGCGTAGAGATTCCTCCGAATCGTGGGCGATTGCGGAGACGCTGGCGCTGAGGGCCCTGCAGGACCCGCCGCTCGGGAGTACCGTGGCTTCATGGAATGTTAACGACCAGAAAATCCCGCAAGGGAGACTGGCGCTTTTTTCTTATTTTTCCGTAGCCTTCATCGTCCTGTTGCTGGTCGGATTCTGGAAACTGCAGGTCATCCAGTCCGGCCATTTTGCCGATCTCGCCGAACGCAATCGGATCCGCTACATCCCGATTATCGCGCCGCGCGGCGCCATGCTGGACCGCGAAGGCCGCGTCCTGGTCGATAGCTATCCTTCTTTCAGCATCCTGCTCCTGCGCGACGATCCCGAAGGCGCTGCGAAAGAGCCTGCCGCAAATCGAAGAAGGCCTGGGCATCGCCAAGGAAGATCTGCAGCAGCAACTCGAAGCCGCGCAAAGTTCGAGCCGAAATTTCAGCCCGTCGTCATCAAGCCCGCGGCGAGCCAGGCGGACATCGCGTTCGTCGAGTCGCATCGCGCCGACCTGCCCGTGCTCGAACTGATGATGGTCCAGCGCCGCCGCTACCGCACGGCCAGATGCTCGCCAACACGATCGGCTACGTGGGTGAAGTTTCCGCGCAGCAACTCGAACAGAGCGACGGCCACTACCGCCCGGGCGACATCGTCGGCAAAGCCGGCCTCGAGCGCGAATACAACGACCAGCTCGAAGGCACCGACGGCATGCGCCGCGTGGTGGTCAACAGCGTCGGCAAAGTCATGCGCACGCTCGACAACGTCGAAGCCATCCCCGGCAAGCCCATCCAGCTGACCATCGATTACGACCTGCAGGCCATCGCCGAAGCCGACATGGCCGAAAAGCAGGCGCCGTGGTCGCGCATGGACGCGCGCACCGGCGAAGTGCTGGCGATGGTCAGCCGGCCCACTTTCGATCCCAACGATTTCGCCGTGCGCATTCCCGCAGCGGAATGGGCAGCAAGCTCAACACCGATCCCGAAACGCCGCTGCTGAATCGCGCGATTCAGGCGCAGCTGGCGCCCGGGCTCGGTGTTCAAAATCGTGATGGCCACGGCGATGCTCGAATCCAAAGCCATTCCCGCGAACTTACAGCGTTTACTGCCCCGGCCACGCGGAATTTCTACGGCCGCGTGTTCCATTGCTGGCGCCCGGCAGGGGCACGGTCGAAGTGGATCTCCACAAAGCCATCGTCGCTTCCTGCGACGTGTTTTTCTACACCATCGGCAAGCAGCTCGGCATCGACCGCATCTCACGATTACGCCGTCGGGCCTGGGGCTCGGCACGCCGCACCGGCAGTCGACCTGCCCAGCGAAGAGCCGGGGCTGATGCCGTCGGAAGAGTGGGTGCAGCGCGTTTATCACCACAAATGGTATGCCGGCGAGACGATTTCCGTCGCCGATCGGCCAGGGCGCGGTGACGGTCACGCCGATTCAGCTCGCGCGCATGATCGCGGCCGTCGCGAGCGGCGGCACGCTGGTCCAGCCGCACCTGCTGAAGAATCTCGCGACCCTGAAAACGGAGCATTTCCCGCTCTCCGACGACGCCGTCGAGACAGGTCACGCAGGGAATGTACGGCGTGGTCAACGAAGGCGGCGGCACGGGCTACCACGCTGCGGCTGCAGAACGTCGATTTCTCCGGCAAGTCCGGCACCGCGCAGTTGATGAGCTACGACGCCGCGCGAACGATGGGCAAGAAAAGAATGAATACAACGGCTGGTTCGTGGGATTCGCGCCCGCGCCGCAATCCGGAAATCGTGGTCGCCGCCGTGGTGCAGGACACGACCGGCACGGCGGCGCAGACGGCCGGCCCGGTCGTGCGCGACATCGTGAAAGCCTATTACGACAAGAAAGCACGCCGCATCTGCAGCAACAGGCCCTCAACATCCGCGCTCACCTCGCCGCCGAGCTCGAACCCGTCAGGACAGCGCCCGTCCCGAGCCTTCGGATAAAGCCGCCGCCTCGCAGCCCTTGGTGGCCACGGTCGGAGGTCCGCACCCATGAAGGACCGTCCGCAAGTTCAGGATTTGGATTGGCCGCTGCTCGGCATCATCGGCAGCCATCAGCACGCTCGGAGTGCTCGAGATTTATTCCTCGACGCACGCCAGCGCCATGGCCGGCATGCAGTGGAAGCAGCTGATGTGGATCGGGATCGGCCTCGTCGGCATGTTCCTGATTTCCCGCATCGATTACCACACGCTGATGGACCAGGCGCCCGTGCTCTACCTCTTCGGCTTGGCCAGGTCTGCTGGTGGTACTGGTGATCGGCCATTCCCGCTTCGGCGCGAAGAGCTGGGTCTCGCTGGGCGGCGGGTTGAATTTGCAAGTGTCAGAGCTGATGAAGTTGATTATAATCATCGTGCTGGCGCGGTTACTTCAGCGGAAGTGCGCACGGACCGGCTGACGCTGCGGATATCTGGTCAAGGTTGGCGTTGTCACGCGGATTCCGGTAGCATTGATTCTGATGCAGCCCGATCTTGGGAACGGCTATGGTGTTGGTCCCGGTCGCGGTCGTGGGGGCGTTTCTCGCCGGCATCGAGTGGAAGCACCAGCTGGTCGGGCTTGGTCCTGCTCGCGCTGCTGATTCCGGTTGGCTGGCATATGCGGCACCATCTGAAGCCGTACCAGCAGCAGCGGATTGAAACGTTCCTGCATCCGGAAGAAAATCCGCGCGGCGCCGGTTATCAGATTTTGCAGTCGGAAATTGCGGTCGGCTCCGGCGGATTCTGGGGCAAAGGGTTTGGCAAGGGCAGCCAGAATCAGCTGGGCTTCGTGCCCGTCCGGTATTCGGACTTCATTCTGGCCGCGCTGGCGGAAGAGCAGGGATTTATCGGCGTTTGCGTGGTTTTGCTGTTGTACTTGGGCTTGATTCTGCGGCTGGTGGATAACGCGCAGAAAGCGAAAGATCGCGCCGGGATGTACGTGGTGATGGGAGTTACCGCGATTCTGGGTTTTCACGTTCTGGTGAACGCTTCGATGGTGATCGGGTACATGCCGGTGACCGGCATTCCCCTGCCGCTGATGAGCTATGGAGGGTCGGCAACGGCTTTTGTATTTTTGGCTTTGGGCATGGTGATGAACGTCCGCATGCGGCGATTCGTCAACTGAAGCCCGCATTTTCAGTTTCACCAGTTTTTAGGCCCGCGCTGCGCCTTATCCGGCGGCCGGGTAATTTAGCTTTCAGTCAGGTCAGCACCGGAATGAGCAAAGCCATCCTACAAATTGGAACGCCTTTCCTGGGCGGCCCGCGGCGGCGAAGTCTTCTCTTCGCATCCCGCCGGCCGAGCGCGCGCCACTGCGTGTGCCGCGAATCTCCGGTGCGCCATGAGGAGTTTACATGTCGAAGGAAATGGTTATTTCGGCGAACCCCCACGAGACCCGGGTGGCCATTATGGAAGAAGGTCAGCTTTGTGAGTATTACGTCGAACGCGAAAAAGAGTTCGCGTTAGTCGGCAGCATCTACAAAGGCAAGGTCACTCGCGTGCTTCCGGGCATGCAGTCCGCCTTCGTCGAAATCGGGCTCGATAGCGACGCCTTCCTGTACGTCAGCGACTTCCTCGAAGAAATTGAAGGGTTCGACCACATCACAGCGGACGATAAGTCCGCCAAGCCCGGCCAGTCTTCACTAGTTCCGGCAGTCGGCACCGTTCCGGCGGAAAATGGCGGCGAGTCCTCGATCACGCCACTCGAAGGTGAATCTTTGTCCGGCGGTTCGGCTGGCGATTCTTCGGAATCGCAGCCTCCCGCGAGCTACGTTCCCTCACCAATCGTCGCGCGCCCGCCTTCGAATCAACCGCATCACGATCGCCCGCGCTTTGAAAATCGCGGCGGTGGTGGCGACCGCAGTCGAGGCTTCAATCGCCGCGGTGGCCGCAATCGTCAGGGGGGCCGGGGACGCGGTCCGGGCGGTGGCAGCGGCGGAAGCACTAGCGGTGGACGGAGCGGCGATCGCCGGTTTGGTCGCGACTTGCCGTCGTCGAAGTACGCTTCGCCTCGCTCGTTCGACGAGCCGGCCGCCGATCCAATTATGCCCGCGGGCCACATTTCGATGGTTCTGCCCGGCGAATCGATTTCCAAGTTCCGCAGTCGCGGCGATGCTCCAGACGCTGTGCCCTCGGCTGAATTGCCTTACGAATCGGCGCCCGATTCGTTTAATGCCGCTGCTCCGGCCGCAGAAACGCACGACACAGAATCGCAGCCTCGCGATCTTCATAACGATGTCCAGCGCAATCTCCAGCACGACGCGCAACCCGGCGACTCGCAGCCTCGAGATTATCGGCCGCGTGAGCCGCGGCGCTTCGATCGTCACCCTCGCGAAAACCGTGGCTTCGACCGCCATAGCGGCGGCTCGTCGCGCTTCCGCCCGGCCGAGCCGGCTTCAGCTCCGAGTTCCGGCTCGGTGATTGAGCCGCTGCCCGGCGAATCCATCTCCAAATGGAAAGCGCACGCGCACCTGCCTCCCGATCCCGTCGAAGAAACGCCCTCTGCGTCGGCGTCGCATGTGGACGAAGTCGAAGGTCATATTCAAGAAGACCAGCACAACGAACTTGGCCTCGCTGCTTCGCGCGCCCTCGATGAAATTGCCACCGAACATCCGCGCGAATCTTCGCACCACGAGGAAGCGAGCGAGGACGGACACGAAGAACAGCATCATGACCTTCGTGCGCAAGCCGCTCCTCTCGTCATTGAGGATCACGCCGCCGAACAGCTCACTGAAGAAGAAGCCGCCGCGCTCGCCGAACACCTCGCCGAGGCCCAGGAAGAGCAGTCCGCGCTTGAGTCGCACGGCCACGAACATGATGCTCACGAGGGCGAGGGCCATCACGAAGGAAATCACGAAGTTGGGATTCAGGACGACGAGCAAGACGGTGCGCACGAGGATTCCCGCGAAGAAGCGTCCGAGATGCTCTCCGTTGCCGAAGCTGACATCGATCCCGAAGGCTCTCCCGAGCCGCACGAAAGCGACGAATCTTTCGAAGCCCGCGCCGAAGCTTTAATGGCGCCCGACTCCCTCGACGCCGAAGGCATCTCCTCGGAAGGCGCCGAACACGCCCAGGAAGCGCTGTCTGCCGAAGGCGCGCAGCCTCAGCCGCCCAACGCAGCTCGAGTCCGCAACGATTTCCGTTCGCGCATGAATAACCCTGCGCGCCGCGGAGGACGCGATCGCGGTGGTCGTCGCGATCATCGTCACGGCCGCCCGCACCAAGGGCACGGCGGCCATCATCGCTCCGGCCCACCGCGCAAGATTCAGCTCATCGCGGACATGTTGAAGCAGGGCCAGGAAATCATCGTCCAGATCGCGAAGGAGCCGCTCGGCAAGAAAGGCGCGCGCATCACCAGCCACGTCGCTCTGCCCGGCCGCTTCCTCGTTTACATGCCCACCCTCGATCACACCGGCGTTTCGCGCAAAATCGCCTCCGCCGAAGAGCGTTCGCGGCTGCGCCACCTGGTCAACGACGCGAAAGGCTCCTCCGGCGGCGGATTCATCGTGCGCACCGCGGCAGCCAGCGCCGCCCCGGAAGACGTTCGCGCCGACGTGGAATTCCTTACTCGCACCTGGGCGGAGATCAAAGCGCGTTCCGAACAGAAAAAAGCGCCGTCCGTTCTGCACCGTGACCTGAACCTCGTCGAACGCATCCTGCGCGACTTCGTTACGCCGGATTTCGGCGCGATCTGGGTCGATTCGGAGGAGGGCTACACGAAGGTTGTCGACTTCATGAGCCGCTTCCAGCCGCAGCTCGTGAATCGCGTGAAGCTCTACACCAAACAGACGCCCGTCTTCGAAGAGTTCGGCATCCAGCAGGAAATCGATAAGGGCCTGCGCCCGAAAGTCTGGCTCAAGTCCGGCGGCTATATCGTCATCAACCACACTGAAGCGCTCGTCGCGATCGACGTCAACACCGGCAAGTTCGTCGGCAAGGGCTCGAACCGCCTCGAAGACACCATCGTCCGCACCAACGTCGAAGCCGTGAAGGAAATCGTCCGCCAGATGCGTTTGCGCGATCTGGGCGGAATCATCGTCATCGACTTTATCGACATGGAAGAACGCCGCAACCGCGACAAAGTCATGGCCGCGCTCGAAGACGCGTTGCGTGCTGACCGCGCTCCGTCGAAGGTATTGCGCTTCAACGAATTCGGCCTCGTCGCCATCACCCGCAAGCGCACCAAGCAGGCGCTCGAACGCACTCTCTGCCAGCCATGCCCGTACTGCACCGGCTCCGGCATGGTGAAGTCGATCGCCACGCTCTGCTACGAAATCCAGACCGAAGCCGTGAAAATGGCTCCCGAAATGCCGTCCGCCAGCCTCACACTCCGCGTCCATCCGGAAATCTCGAAAGCTCTCAAGACCCGAGAAGCCTCGCTCATCGAGGAGCTCGAGCGCTGGACCAAGAAGAGCATCATCATCCAAGCCGATCCGACGCTTCACTGGGAGCAGTACGACATCTACTAACGCAAACCAGTTCGCACCAAACGCAGAAAACGCCGCGGGCTCTCATAGCCGCGGCGTTTTTCTTTTTCGTCAAGAAATGGCTCGACGCCAATCGCACACAGCACTAACCAATGCCCTTCGATTTCTCCTCGGGCTCGCTTATGCTTAGCGCTGGAGTAATTATGAGAAATGCCTTCCTGGCCTTCACACTCGTGACCGCTCTACTTGTGGGCGCTCCGTCGCGCTCCACAGCTCAGACAAGCGCAGCGCCGTCTTCAGAGGAGAGTTCCGTGACCACCACGCACCACGCCGTGGGCCCCTTCGACGTCAAACTCGCCCCATTCAAATCGGACTCAATCGATCCCTCGATCAGCGCGATGTCAATCGACAAGCAATTCCACGGCTCGCTCGATGCCACCAGCAAAGGCGTGATGCTCGCGGTTTCCACCGACGTGAAAGGCTCAGCCGGTTATGTCGCCATGGAAAAAGTCACAGGCACGCTCGATGGGCGCAAAGGCACCTTCGTGCTGCAGCACACGGCCACGATGGACCGCGGCAAGCCGTCGCTCTCCATCACCGTCGTACCCGACTCCGGAACCGGTGAACTCACTGGCCTCGCCGGCAAACTCGACATCCAGATCGCCGAAGGCGGCAAGCACTCCTACGATTTCGAATATTCGCTGCCTGCGGATCATGCGAAGCAGTGAAACTCTAAACCGAACAGCTCCGATGGCGGCTGAAATACTGCGACTCCATGGCCACGATTGACCGTGCGGCGGTTCTGTCCTTCCTTCAAACGCGGCGCTTCGGCGTGCTCTCCACCATTTCTCCGGAAGGCGAGCCGGAAGCCGCTGTGGTTGGAGTCGCGGTCACGGACCGGCTCGAAATCGTCTTCGACACGCTTTCGACCACGCGCAAAATCCGCAATCTCCGCCACTCGCCTAAAATCGCATTCGTGATCGGATGGGATCGCGACGAAATCACCGTCCAGCTCGAAGGCATCGCCGACGTGCCCACCGGTGCCGAACTCGATCGCATCAAGCGCGCGTACTTCGCGGCGCACCCCAGCGGCCCGTCGCGCGAACACTGGCCGCATATGACCTATGTTCGCGTCACGCCCCACTGGCTGCGCTACAGCGATTTCAGCCCCGCCGGCACCATCGTCGAATTCACCCGCGATCAACTGTAGCCGCGCCGCAACGCCCGCAAAACTCTCTGTGTTATGATGTGATTTCTTCAGTCAAAACAAAAATCTAGGAGCCACGCCGCGTGCCAGCGCGCATTCTGAACGGCAACGCCATCCGGGACCAGGTCTACGGCGAACTCGCAGGTGAAATCGCTTCCCTTGCGTCCGCGGGCATTCGCCCCGGCCTTGCCGCCGTTCGTGTTGGTGACAATCCCGCTTCCAAGCTCTACGTAAACAGCAAAATCGCAGCCTGCGAGAAGTTGGGCCTCGCGAGCTTTCTGCTTACGCCTCCCGCGACAACCACCACCGACGAGCTTCTCGCCATTATTGACGACCTGAATCATCGCGACGACGTGGACGGAATTCTCGTCCAGATGCCCTTGTCGCCGCAGATCGACGCGAAACGCATTCTCGACGCGGTCACGCCCGAAAAAGACGTAGACGGCTTTCACCCCATCAACGTCGGCAAACTCGTCGCCGGCCGGCCGAGCCTAGTGGCCTGCACTCCCGCCGGTGTGATGGAAATTCTCCGTCGGAGCAACAATCCCATCGACGGCACGAACGCCGTGGTGATCGGCCGCAGTGACATTGTGGGAAAGCCCATGGCGTTGCTTCTAGTTCATGCCAACGCGACCGTGACGATCTGCCATTCGAAAACAAAGGATCTCGCCGGGACCGTCCGTCGCGCGGACATCGTCGTGGCAGCCATCGGCCGCGCCGCGTTGGTGACTCCCGATTTCATTCGTCCCGGAGCCACGGTAATCGACGTCGGCCAAAACGTAATCACTGACGCCGCCGAAGCGGAAAAAATCTTTGCCGGCTTCCCCGAAAAGCTCGAAACGTTTCGCACGAAGGGCTCCGTTCTGGTCGGCGACGTTCACCCAAGCGTCGTCAACGTCGCTGGTTCTTTCACTCCGGTCCCCGGCGGCGTCGGGCCGCTGACTATCGCCATGCTCATGAGCAATACCGTCCGCGCCGCGCGTATGCGCCGTGGCGCGAAAATTGCCGCGGTGGCGGCGAAGAACTGATGCTGCGCGTCGGCCTCACCGGCGGCATGGCTTCCGGAAAGTCCACGGTCGCGTCGATGCTGCGCAGCCATGACTGCCCGATCCTCGACGCGGATACCATCGGCCACGAGCTTCTGGAATCCGGCCAGGACGCTCACAATGAAACCGTCGCCGCCTTCGGCAAGGAGATCCTCGACCAGTACGGCAACATCGATCGCGGCAGCCTCGGCAAAATCGTGTTTGCCGATCCGGAAAAACTGAACCGCCTGAACGCGATCCTTCATCCGCGCATTCACGATGTGATTCAGAGCTGGTTTGCCGCGCTCGATCGCGCCGATCCGCCCGACGTTGCCGTGGTCGAAGCCGCTCTACTCGTCGAATCCGGATTTTACAAGTCACTCGACAAGCTCATCGTCTGCTGGTGCCGTCCTGAGCAGCAGATCGACCGCATGATTGAGCGCGGCTTGACTCCCGAGCAGGCGCAGCAACGCATTGCCGCGCAAATGCCCAACGAAGCAAAGCTGAAGCTCGCCGACGCCACCATCGACTGCTCCGGGTCCATCGAGGAAACCGAACGCCTGGTCGCATCCACGCTCGCGAAACTGAAGCGCGGTTCCGGAGCGCCGCCGCAGTCCTGAGATCCTCAGTTTTAGGGATGCACGCCGTAGCCGCCGCCGCAGTGTAGCCTTATAATTCGCTGGCCGATGCAGCCGACCGCCCAAGGCGTCCTCGTTGCGCTTCAGTGCTTCGTCTTGCTGTTCGAGGCGCTGCACAATTGGATTCCTCTTGGCACGCTCAACGATGTGAAGGGCGCGCACGCCGCGTTCCCCGGCAAAAAGCTTCTCTTCACCACGCTCAGCAACGTGATTCCATTTTCGGTCGGGCTCATCGATTGCATCCTTTATTTCGGCAGGATGTACCCGGACTGGCTGTTCTATTACCTCTGGATCAGCTACGCGCTCGCGGTGATCTTCTCGATGCGGGCGTGGTGGATTCCCTATTTTGTGCCGAATCCGGAACTCGCCGCGCGATACAAAGTGATGTACGCATCGATGCACTCGATTTTGCCCGAGCGCAACGGGATCAAGATCAGCACGCTGCACGTAATCTTCGACGCCGCCGTCTTGGCGATCTTGATTACGCTGGCGGTTGTCACCATGCGCCAAAATTGGCGGCCGTTTTAATGGCCCACGCTCCGAAGTTGGGTCCGTTGACTTGCACTCGCCTCCCACTTAACATCTGCGATAAATGTCCTCCACCGATCCGCTGATTGGCCAGACCATCGCGCAGTACAAAATCGTCGAACGCCTGGGCGGCGGCGGGATGGGCGTGGTCTACCGCGCCGAAGACACCAACCTTGGCCGATTTGTCGCGCTGAAATTTCTTCCCGAAGACCTGGCGAAAGATCCGCAGGCGCTTGAACGTTTCCGGCGGGAAGCGCGCGCAGCCTCCGCGCTGAATCATCCGAACATCTGCACGATTTACGACATTCGCGAGGAAAACGGCCAAACCTACCTGGTTATGGAGTGCCTGGACGGCAGAACTTTGAAACACACCATCAACGGCCGGCCGCTTGAGCTGGAGCTACTGCTCGACCTCGGCATCGAAATCGCAGACGCGCTCGACGCCGCCCACGCCAAGGGGATCGTTCACCGCGATATCAAGCCCGCGAATATCTTCATTACCGAACGCAACCACGCGAAGGTTCTAGACTTCGGGCTGGCGAAGCAAGTGGGCCGCGCCTCGGCAAACACGGTGACGCAGGGCGCCGACCCGCTGTCGCGGATGCCGGAAGCGGTGCGTCCCGAAGATCTGACCAGCCCGGGCGTCGCCGTCGGCACCGTCGCGTACATGTCCCCGGAACAGATACGCGCGAAAGATCTCGACGCTCGCACAGATTTATTTTCGTTTGGCGTTGTGCTCTACGAAATGTCCACCGGCTCGGTGCCGTTTCGCGGCGAGACTTCCGGCGTGATCACCGAAGCCATCTTGAATCGCGCGCCGGTTGCGCCGGTGCGCCTGAATCCCCTTCTACCGGCCAAACTTGAAGACATCATCAACAAGGCGCTCGAGAAGGACCGCGACCTGCGGTATCAGTCCGCTTCGGACATTCGAACCGACCTGAAGCGGCTGCGGCGCGATACGGATTCGGGGCGGTTGGCCTCAGGCGCGAACGTGGCGGCGCCCCCTTCGCCGTCACAAGTTTCCCAAGCAGCCGTGCAGTCTGGGGCGCAGGCGGCCGTGGGAAGCTCCAGCGTAGGCATCTCCCCGGGAACGCTCCATCCGCCGAGTTCTCAATTGGGGGCGCGGTCCGACGCATCGGCGGCCGCATCTGGCATGAGATCGCTCGTCGCCGTGGTGGCAGTTGCGGCGCTCGTTGTAATCGGTTTGGCCGCGAATCACTTCTGGTCTGCGTCGCAAACGCCGGCCGGTCACATGGAAATCACGCAGATTAGCCACTGGGACAAACCGATGAACTTCGCGCAAATTTCTCCGGACGGCCATACCGTTGCGTTCGTTTCTCCAGTCAACGGCATCTCCCAGGTTTTCGTGATGCTCACTTCCGGCGGCGAGCCGTTGCAACTGACCACGGACGAAGGCGACAAAATTACCGACGGCTTTTCGCAGGATGGTGCCGAGATCTACTACGGGCGGCAAGTCGGCCGCGCGGAAGAATGGTCGGTGCCGACGCTGGGAGGAAAACCAAATCATGTGGTCACAGGAACTCGTGTCGCTTCGTCGCCCGACGGGGCTTTCCTCTTCTTCGAGGGCGCCGGTCGCAACGTGGTTCGCAGCGACAAATCCGGCTTGAATCAGGAAATCATTTATACGTTTGGCGACAAAGATCTTCCGGTTCGCCGCATCCTGCCCTTTCCCGACGGTAACCGCCTGCTGGTCATTAACTGGAATCCGGTCCGCGAGGGCGAGGGCTTTCGAGCGTTCGTAATCGACATTGCGAAAAAAAGCGCCACCGATTTGGGCGATGTGCCGGGCGACCCGCAGGGTGTTTCCTGGCAAATACCGGGAAAATCGTTTCTTTTTAGCCACACGGTGAATGGCCTGACCAACATCTGGAAATTCGACCTGGCGGACAAATCGCTCACGCAGGTGACGCAGGGCACCGGTCCCGACACCTCACCGATGCAGGACCCGAACGGGAAAGGACTCTATATCGTCAACGGCAAGGCGTCCGGTTATCTGACGGCCTACAACGTGCGGACTAAACAGTCGATCGACATCGACTCGGAAAACGCAACTCAGCCTGCCGTTTCACTCGACGGTAAACGGATCATGTACATCACCGCTCCCGCAAAAGATCGCAATGAGCTCTGGGTGGCGGACATCGACGGAGGCAACAAAATCAAGATCGCCAGCGGCGAGCATCTTGCCACCAACAGTTGGACTCCGGACGGTTCCCGCTTGGGTTTTGTCGAGGCTCAGACCGGCAAGCTGGACAAACCCTACGTTGCCGCGGCAGACGGTAGCGGCGCTCGCGCGCTCACATGGTCTGGTGGAAGCGTGCAGGATACGCTCTTCAGCCCCGACCAGAAAACGGTGTACTTGAACAGTTTTGAGAAAGCCGCAAAAGCGGCGAACATCTGGAAGGAAGACGCCGCGGGCAGCACGCCCGTAAAGCTAACGGACTCTTGCGGATTCGCGTTTGACGTTTCGCCGGACGGACATTATTTGCTGACGCTGCTCGATTTCGGCGAAACGGTCGGAATTTTTCAGTTGTCGCTCGCGGACGGAAAATGCACCTCGTTGGTGCAGGGCGTTGTGACATTTGGCGTACGGTTCGCCCGCGACGGCAAATCCTTTACTTATGCGATCCCTTCTCCGCATGACGTGACGATCTACCGCCAAAACTGGCGTGACGGCAAAACGATCGGCTCACCGCAAGTCGCGTTGAAATTGCCGTTTTCGTTTCCTCTGCAGAACGGCGGCAACGCCTACGATTATGCGCCCGATCTTTCCACTGTGGTATACGCGCGCCCCGGCGGCCACGCCGATTTGTACCTGCTGAACCAGAAATAAAACTCCTTTCGCAACGATTTGCGAACCAATGAACGAAAATTTACAATCGCTCTCCATGCGAAACGTCGCCAGTGTCCTATCGACTGCCCTTCTCAGCGCTGCGTTTCTGTCCGGTCTGTCCCACACTGCCTCTGCAACCGCTGACGGCCAGCCCGCGCGTATGGCGAGACGGGATACGCCCGCGGCGCGGTGGACCGAAATACATGCCGCTGAATGGTACGCAGCACAACCCTGGCTCGTCGGCAGCAATTACATTCCGTCGAACACAATCAATGAACTCGAAATGTGGCAGGCCGGCACGTTCGATCCCAAGCGCATCGATCTCGAACTGGGATGGGCAGAATCGATTGGACTCAACGCGATGCGCGTGTTTCTCCACGATCTGCTCTGGCAGCAGGACGCTGCCGGCTTCCAGAAACGCATGGACACTTTCCTTGCGATCGCCGACCGGCACCACATCAAGATTCTTTTTGTGCTGTTCGATTCGTGCTGGGATCCGAACCCGCAACTCGGCCCGCAGCGCGACCCTCGCCCCGGAGTGCACAATTCCGGATGGGTGCAGAGTCCTGGAGCCAGAGCGCTCGAAGACCCCTCGCAATACCCGCGGCTTGAAGCGTATGTGAAGGGCGTAGTCGGAGCTTTCGCCATCGACCGCCGCGTTCTGGGTTGGGATGTGTGGAACGAACCGGACAATACGAACGACGGCAATTACCCCGATCCCGCCAACAAAGTCGAGATCGTCGCGAAACTATTGCCGCAGGCGTTCGATTGGGCCCGCTCGGCACATCCAACCCAGCCACTCACCAGCGGACTTTGGAAAAGCGTGTGGGCGCCCGTCGATAAACTCGACACCGTTGCGCGCGAACAGGTCGAACTCTCCGATGTCATCTCTTTCCACAACTACGACAACCCGGCGTCGTTCGAGAGCCGCGCCACTTCCCTTCTGCCATATCATCGCCCGCTGCTATGCACTGAGTACATGGCGCGCTCCAACGGCAGCACGTTTCAGGGAACGCTGCCCGTCGCCAAGAAGTACAACGTTGCCGCATTCAACTGGGGCCTGGTGGAGGGAAAAACGCAAACCACGTTGCCCTGGGATTCCTGGCAGCATCCCTACATCGATCACCAGCCTCCGATCTGGTTCCATGACATTTTTCGCACCGACGGCACGCCTTACCGTATCGACGAAGTGAGTTTCATTCGCGACATCACTGGCCGCGGCAATCTGCAGTAGTACGGCCCGGGAGGATCGATTCTGAATTACCCGATTTCACAGGAGCCGCGACGCATTCACTCCTTTCGCTGCAACACTTCCCAAACCATTTCGATCTCCACGTCGCCGGATTTCTCCACGACGCCCTGTTTACCGGTGGCTCGAAAACCGGCCTGCTCGTAACACCGCCTGGCACGAAGATTATTCTCGACAACGTCGAGTCGGACTACGGTCGCGCCAGCAGCGCTCGACCAGTCCTGAATTGACGCGACAAGGGCGGCGGCCGCTCCTGTGCCGCGGATGCTCGGATGTACCCACATCGACATCAAATTCACGAGAGCCGCATCCTTTGCATCGCGCATTCCGGCCACAAGCCCGCGTGCTTCGCCGTCAACCTCGAGAATGAATGATACGCCCGGCGCGAACCACTTCCTCCAATCCTCGGACGTCCTCGCAAGCTCCCGTTCGAGCGTCGAACTGAACGCCCGCGGCGAGTCCGTAAGCGCCGCGATTCGCAACTCGCGGAGGAGTGCCTCATCCCCATTCGCCGCCCGTCGCACTTTAAATTTCATCTCGCGCTTCCTTGCTCGGCACGTCCCCGTCCGTCGGACTCACTTCCCGCTATTAATTTGCTAAACTGCCTCGATGCCAATGCATGCTCCAACCAGAGGCCGCGCGTTCCGGTTACTAGCCATCGGCCTGATCATCGGCCTGCTCGCCTATTGGGCGGGCTCGCACTACGGTCCCGCGCGCACACCTGCGACGGTTAATGCAGTCCACATTCCCCCGTCCTCGTCGGACGCCAGCCTTGATCCCACGGAAACCGAAAACGTCCGCATTTACCGCGAGGCGTCACCTGCGGTCGCGAACATCGTAACGCGCACCGTCGAATACGACTTCTTCTACAACCCGGTGCCGGTCGAAGGCGCCGGCTCGGGATTCCTGATCGACAAAGACGGCCACATCCTTACCAACTATCACGTGGTGCAGGGCGCGCAGACGATCGAAGTCACGCTCGGCGACCAGTCGCGCTACACCGCGAAATTCATCGGAGACGATCCGCGCAACGACATTGCCCTGATCCAGATCGATCCGAAAGGCCACAACTTCACGCCTCTCACGCTCGGCGATTCGCGCAACCTTGTGGTCGGACAGCGCGCACTTGCCATCGGCAATCCGTTTGGCTTTTCCAGCACGCTGACCACGGGCATCGTGAGCGCGCTCGGCCGCACCGTGCAAACCAGCGATACCACATTCATCGACGAAGCCATCCAGACCGATGCCGCCATCAACCGAGGAAACTCCGGCGGTCCGCTGCTCGACTCGCACGGCCAGGTGATCGGCATCAACAGCGCGATTTATGCGCCCAGCTCGACCACGGCCGGCATCGCCTTCGCGATTCCAATAAACACCGCGCGACGCGTGGCCGAAGATCTCATCAAGTACGGCCGCGTCCGGCGCGCTACGCTTGGCGCCGAAGGCCGCCCGCTCTGGCCGCAGCTTGCCGATGCTCTCCGCCTCAACACGAAAACCGGAATTCTCATCGAACGCGTCGAACCCGGCGGCCCGGCGGCGCAAGCCGGAATTCGCGGCGGCACAAAAACGATCATGGGATTGCAGGAATTACGCGTGGGCGGTGACGTACTGATCGCCATCGACGGCAAGGAAATCAGCAGCCAGATGGATCTGAACCTGCTGCTGAATCGCGCTCAACCCGGCCAAACCGTGACGCTCACCATTCTTCGCGACGGCAAACGATTGGACGTTCCCGTCAAACTCGGCACCACGTAAAGTCCTCCAACTTTTGACCCCGTCAGCGATAGGAGCGCTTCCTCGCCCGCGTGGAGCTTCGGTCGCGGCCGGCATACTCATCGCGGATGTCGTCGCGTTCTTCTTCGCTCAGATCGAACCAGGCTTCTGCGTCGTCGCGCACGCGCTCCAGGGCGGCCTGCATTTCGGCCTGCGTGGCTTTGAGATCGTCGGCGCCGCCGTCAACCTTCGTCCGAATCACCGGCGCGCAAATCATCACCACGCGCGAGAACGGCATCGGCACGCGAAAGAGATCCCAGGACTTCTTGAATGTGTATCCGCGCTTGACTCCGATGTGCAGCACCGAGATCGGCGAGCCCGTACGCCGCGCTAGAATCACCGGGCCTGGTTTAGCGACGTAGCGGGGACCGCGCGGTCCATCGATCGTGAATGCCACGTGCTTTCCTTCCGCGAGTTTCTGCCCCATGGCCGTCAATCCCGCAACGCCTCCGCGCGACGAGCTCCCCTGCGCCGTGCCGAAGCCGAGCCACTCGATTACTTTGCGCGTCCACTGTCCGTCAAAGTTCACGGTGTTCATCACCACCACACCGCGATTGCGCCAGATCCACGCTGCGGGAAAAATGCAGCGGTGCCAGAAGACGCCGATGCCCGCTTCGCCCTTGTTGCGAATCTGCACGGCGTTCTGGATTCCGACGATCTCGACGCGAAGAGTGGGCCCGATCAAGCGGATCACGCTATACACCGCCGCGGCAATGATCGGAATTTGCATCCTTCGCCACAGCGAGAGATGCGGCGCGGCGATCGCATCGCCCGGCGCATTCCCAGCGATTTTCGCGTGGTTCGGTGGAGTCACGCTCGATTTTGTTTCGTCACTCACAGCGGACTAGTATAGGCGGAGGATTCGCGCGCCCCAAGGCGGCGGAATGGCGGCCGGCTCGTTCCATGGCGACGTGCATCCAAGTATAGGTAAATGCGACAAGTAAGCCGCGCGCGCCCATAAGCGCGGTATAGAATAGAGGATACGAGTCCAAGTCCTGGTGTGCTTCCCGCATAAATTCGAACTGCACGTCCGCCGGTATTCGCGTCGGTTTGCCGCGATGCGGATATTCGCAGCGGTCGCGGCTGCGTGCCTCAGCGCCGGCAGCAGCCCGGCGTACGCACAAGACGGAGCGCCGCCGGGCACAATTGGCCGGGTCTCCGGTTACGACATCTCGGTCGACAGCGGCGTGACCGCGCCCCTCGACGCGGAGAATAATGCGCCGGCGATCTATGTGACCAACGGCAGCGTGGTCACGGTTCATTCGGGCAGCGCACACATGGTTCTCACAAGCGGCGGGCAAGTCGACATTTGCGGTCCCGCCAAGCTGACGATGCTGGTCTCCGGAGGCGCGATTACTCTTGCGTTGAACTTCGGCCGGGTTCACGTGCTGCTTCCATCGGCTACGTCGCTGCGCATTTTCACTCCGACGATCGTGGCGACGCCGATCGACATCAGCGGCAACCAGCGCGACATTACGGCAGGCCTCGACCTGAATGATTCGCTGTGCGTGCGCGCGACCAGCGGCGCGCTGAAGCTCGAACAGCAGTTCACCGGCGAGGACCTAATCGTCCCCGAATCGGGCGAATTTTTCCTCGCCAATGGAAAGCTGGTGCCGGTGGCGGGCGCGCCGGGAAGCTGCGATTGCGCGTTGATGGTAGCGAAGGCGAAAACAGCTCCGCCGCCGCAGATTCCGCTGCTTGGAGTGACGGGACGCGCGACACCTGCACCGGAAGCGCCGGAAGTTGCCGCGAATACCCCGCCGCCCGCGTCGAGTGCTCTGCCAGTGCCGAAGCAAAATGTGACTTTGCACGCGCTTCAGCTGAGCAACGACGCGCATCCAGTGGCTCCGCCGGTGAAACCAGCGCAAGCTCCGCCCCCGGAGCCGCTCGCCGCTGGGGAAGTTGCGGAGTACAAGGTGATCGGGCCGCCTCTGGTGTTTTCGGCGACCGAGCCGCAGGCGCCAGCGGAATCGCAGCGCGACGTGGCATTGCTGGTGCGAACCGTGCACGTGGAGCCGGAATGGCAGTTCACGGGACACGTCCAGCCACCGTCGGGGAGTTCGGCGTTCGCCAGTCCGCCATCGACAAACTCGAGCGCGCCGAAGCCGACCGGAACCACCAAGGCCAGCGCGCCAGCCGGCATACCGCAGAAAAAAGAAGGATTTTGGTCGCGATTGAAGCACGCGTTCGGCGGAGGCTGATCGCCGGACGCGCTGTCGAACGAACTTCCCTGCTGCGTTTTACATACCCTCGTAGTTCGGACCACCACCGCCTTCGGGCGGAACCCAGTCGAATGATTTGATAGGGATCGGCGATGTCGCACGTTTTGCAGTGGACGCAATTCGTGCCATTGATTTTCAGTTTTTTGGCGCCGTCTTTGTCGAGCGTCATCTCGTACACGGCAGCGGGACAAAAATACTGGCACGGGTTGCCGTACTCGCGGACGCAGCGGTCGCTGCAGATATTCGGATCGAGTACGTGCAGGTGGCAGGGCTGATCTTCGTCGTGCCGCGTGCCGGAATGATAGACGTCGGTGAGGCGGTCGAAGGTGAGTTTGCCGTCGCCTTTGAACCGCGTCGATTGATCGACGAGCGTATCGGGGCGATGCAGTTGCTTGTAGTCGAGGTAGCCGGACTGGGTGTGCATCGGATCCACAAGGCCGCGGCCCCCGCTGACAAACTGAAGGCCGGAAAGAAAAAGGCCTTTCCAAAGGCCATCGTGAAACGCCTGATGAAAATTCCGGACTTCCCACAATTCATCGCGGAGCCAGCTCTTATCGATTTTGCGTTTGTACGAAGATAGTTTCTGCGCCGAAGTGTCGCCCGCGCAGAGCGATTCATAAATCGTTTCGGCGGCAAGCATTCCACTTTTGATCGCGGTGTGAATGCCTTTCAACCGCTGCGAATTGAGGACGCTCGCGGAATCGCCGATGATCAGCGCTCCGTCCACATAATTGCACGGCATGGAATACCAGCCGCCGTAGGGTAGCGATTTCGCGCCATAACGGACGAGCTTGCCGCCCTCCAAAGTATTTTTTACGAAGGGATGCGTCTTGTACTGCTGGAACGCGGCGTGGGGGTCGAAAAGCGGATCGGCATATTCGAGCGAGACGACCAGCCCCAGAGACACTCGATTGTTCGCCATGCCGTAGACCCAACCGCCGCCGTAATAATTCGTCGCGAGCGGCCAGCCCAGCGTGTGCGCCGTGAATCCGGTTTTGATTTTGCCCGGCTGGACTTCCCACAGTTCCTTCACGCCGATTCCGTAGACCTGGGGATTCATGCCGTCGAGGTTGAGGCGATTGACGAGATGCTTGGTGAGCGAGCCGCGGGAGCCTTCGGCCAGCACCGTGATTTTTGCGCGCAGCTCGTAACCCGGCGTGAAGTTGTCTTTCTGCTTGCCGCTTTTGTCGAGGCCTTTGTCCTCGGTGAGCACACCGGCGACGCCTTCCGTTGGGCCGCGCTTTTCGTAGAGCAATTCCTGGCCGGCGAACTGGGTGAAAATGTTCACGCCCTTGGCTTCGACGAGGCCGCCGAGCCATTTGACCATGCGGTTCAGGGAGACCACGTAATTGCCGTGGTTCTGCAGGGGCGGCGGAGTGATGGGCAGTTTGTAGCTGGAGGATTCTGTGAAGAAGTACGCGGCATCGTCGGTGACGGGAGTATCGAGCGGCGCCGTCTTTTCGAAGTCGGGCACCAGTTCGCGCAATCCGCGCGGATCCATGATCGCGCCGGAAAGTTGATGGGCTCCGACTTCGCGGCCTTTTTCGAGGACGTAGATATTTTCGGTGGAGAGCGCCGGAGATTTTTTCGCGGCAGTGTGCGCTTCGATCAGATTTGAGAGGTGCAGCGCGCAGGAAAGACCGCCAGGGCCGGCTCCGATGATGAGGACGTCGGCTTCGAGTTGTTCGCGTTCAATGGCCATGGGGTCCAGCGTATCACGCATTTTGGAGGCTGTTTTTGTTGCGATTCGAAATGGCGCCGTGGCTTTGTTTTGAATAAGTTACGGCTATTTCGAATCCGATCCGGTTGCGATTAGAAATGTGCTCGAGGCGCATAATACGGCCTGCCGCGAAGGCTGTCTGCGGGCAATGGCTGCGCTGAGGCGGGAGCTCGGTCGACGGCGGAATGTGAGGTTTAAAGGCAGAAGCTGATTTTGTGATTGGCGTTCTGGTACGCGATCGCGATAGGAGTAACGGAGCGATGTGGTTCGCCGGAAGACGGCCTGCGCGGCAGGCTATTTTACGAGTGATTGAGCGAAGGACTGATACCAGGGCGGATTGTGAAGATAGGTGGCGACGGTGGCGGCTTGAAGCGCGATGGCGATAGGAAGCGCGTAGCGATAAACGATGTTCACGCGGCCGTCGGCGAACCAATCGCGGGCTACGCCGCACAGAATCAGAAGATCCACACTCGCGTACACGAAAGGTCCGTCGACGAGGCGTCCTAAGGCGGCGGCCGTGAGAAAGCAAGACGCAACGAACATGAGCCGGCGATGAAACTCCGGTTTCTTGCGCCAGTAGACGGCGAGCGCAAACGCGGGAGTGAAACACAGCATGTCGTTCAGCGGAATATCGATGAACGGAAGCTTGCCAAAGTTGTGGCGCGTGTAAACCTCGAAGCGGAACATGGCGATCGTCGTGGCGACGCCGAGGATTGGCATGAGCGAACCCAACGCGACGCCAAACCAGCCGAGTGTGCGATGGATTTTCACGTTTCTCGTGCGCACCAGGGCCGACTGCAGGATAAAGAAGAAAACCCAAGCCCCGAAAACGGCGGCGTGCAAATAAATGATCCAGGGCGGGGCGGGCTTTGGATGGAAGAGCCGCTGAGGGACCGTGCGGCTGAAGCCCGCGACGATCACCGCGGCAATCACGAGCGACATCACGAAATAGAAGTCTTTCGTGAAGAAGCGCGAGCGGCGGAACGAGCCGGCGGCGGGTGCGTTCGATTTTACGGAGCGGCCAACGGTTTGGCCGGCGATCGACGACATTGCGGGGAGCGTACTACGCGCCGTGCTCAACTACAAAGCGAGAAGTTCGATAATGAGCGCAAGCAGTTCCTGCGCCACGGGGAGAGAGCGCTGGTCAGTGGGGCTTTTCGAGTTCTTCGACCAGGGCGGGGACAATTTCGAACAGGTCGCCGACTACGCCGTAGTCGGCGACTTCGAAGATGGGGGCGTTCTGGTCTTTGTTGATGGCGGCGATGGTGCGGCTGCCTTTCATGCCGACGACGTGCTGGATCGCGCCGCTGATGCCGAGCGCGAAGTAGAGTTTGGGCGCGACGGTCTGCCCGGAGCTGCCGATCTGGCGATCCATGGGGAGCCACCCTTCGTCGCAGATGGGGCGCGAGGCGCACAATTCGCCGCCCATGGCGTGCGCGAGTTTTTCGGCGAGAGGAATATTTTCGGGAGCTTTGATGCCGCGCCCTACGCTGACGAGGATCGGGGACTGCGTGAGATCGACGGCTTGCTTGGCTTCGCGGAAAAGCTCGCCGGGCTTGGTGCGGATTTGTTCGGGCTTCAGATCGACGGCGGCGGGCTTCACGGGCGCTTTACCAGAGGCGTGTTTTTTCGCGAGGTCGGCGCGGAAGGCACTGGCCTGGAAGGTTGCGATCCAGGGAACGTCGCCAACGAAGGCGACGTCTGCAACGGTGCGGCCCTGAAACATCTGGCGGACGAAGATGAGCTTGCCGCCTTCTTCGCGGTACGAAGTGCAATCGCCGATCATTCCCTTCCCCAGCGACGCGGCGAGAGCGGGGGCGAAGTCGCGGACTTGGTACGTATGCGGGAAAAGGACGAGGTCGGGCTTTCCGGATTCGATGACTTGCTTGAGCGCGATGGAAAAGCCGTCGGGGGTGTAATTGTCGAGCAGGTCGTGTTCGACGAGTAGAACTTCGTCGAGCCGGTAGTCGGCGAGATCGTCGGCGAGGCCGGCAACGCCATTGCCGATGACTACGGCAGAGATCGTGCTCTTGGTCTGCTCGGCGATCTGCTGAGCGGCGGCGAGGATTTCGAAGCTGATTTTGTTCCACTTGGCGTCGCGCTGTTCGGTGATGGCGAGAATTTTCATGGCTGATACGGTCCCTTTAGAGAACGCGCGCTTCGTGGCGCAGTTTTTCGACGAGCTTGGCGGCGATTTCTTTGGGCTGGCCGGTGATGAATTCGGTCTTTTTGGTTTTGTTCGGCACGTAGATGCGCTGGATCTGTTGCGTGGGCGTGACGGTGACGCCGAGCGATGCGCGGTCTACGGTGGCGATTTCTTTTTTCTTGGCAGCCATGATGCCCTTCAGCGTGGCGTAGCGCGGCTTGTTGATGCCGGACTGGATGGAGAGCACGGCGGGCAGCGGGATTTCCACCCATTGGAACCAGCCGGCTTCGAGTTCGCGCTTGAGCTTCATGTGATCGCCGGTGACTTCGATGGCCATGATGATGGTGGCGTGCGGGCGGCCGAGGAGTTCGGCGAGCAGGACGCCGGTCTGGCCGAAGCCCTGGTCGTCGCTCTGGAGGCCGGTGAGGATCAGGTCGAAGTTCTCAGCTTTGATGGCGGCTGCGAGGGATTTCGCAGAGTTGAGCGGATCGAGCTTGAAAAATTCAGGGTCGGCGACGTGAATGCCGCGGTCGGCGCCCTTGGCGAGGGCTTCCTTGATGGTTTGTTTGGAGCGCTCGGGGCCCATGGAGATGGCGACGACTTCACCGCCGTGTTTTTCCTTCAGGCGCAGGGCTTCTTCGAGCGCGAAGCCGTCGGGCTCGTTGGTTTCAAAACCGATGTCCGATTCGCGAATCCAGGCGCCTTCGCCGAGGATGGCGAGAGGGGCGTCTTTCGCGGGGACCTGCTTGACGCAAACTCCGATCTTCACGACTTCCTCCGGGGGAATGAGGTGCAGCGACAATCTGATAGTTTCTATCAGTATTCCATACTTAGAGCAACGGGACAAAGGGGAGCGGAGGGCGGGCGGAATTGGGAAGGGAGAAAAGGAGCGCGCTGGGAATCGCGGAAAAGAGAACCTTGACAGCGAAATGTACTTTGCGCTACAAAGTACAGTAGGAGGGGCCTATGAACAGCGAAGGAAATCTTTTCCCGCGGTGGATTCTTGCGGCGGTTTGCGGGTTCACAGCTCTGGCGGGGGCGTGGCTGTGTGTAATGGAGTCTGTGCTGAAGCACAATGGCTACGAGATGCGGGCGCTGCTGGATTTGGCGTTTGTGGCGCAGAGCCTGCTGACGCTGGCTTTTGTGTTTGGGTTGCTGGGCGGGGCGTGGCGCTGGATTGCGACGGCGGGGGCGGCGCTGGTTGCTTATGCGGGAGCGTCTGCGATCGTTGGAAATTTCCAGCGAGCGCATTTTGAGGGCTTCGTGATGGTGATAGGGGCGGCGCTGGTAGTGCAGGGGCTTTTGACGATCGCGGCGACCGCTGGGCCGCTAGTGCGAGGGCGCGCCGCATAAGCGAAGTTCGAGCCGGAGCACTCCTGCGGTTGAAGCGACTCAGTTATTTGCCGGGAGTGGCGGCGTTCGGCAAACCGCGTGGACGAAAATTATTCCCAGCGTTTGAAAATGAGGGAGGCGTTGGTGCCGCCGAAGCCGAAGGAGTTCGAGAGGGCGTAGGTGGCTTTGGCTTTGCGGGCGACGTTGGGGATGTAGTCGAGGTCGCAGGCCGGGTCGGGCGTCTCGTAATTGATGGTGGGCGGAAGAATCTGATCCCGCAGGGCGAGGATGCTGATGCCGGCTTCGAGGCCGCCGGCGCCGCCGAGCAAATGGCCGGTCATGGATTTGGTGGAGCTGATGGGAACTTGCTTGGCGCGATCGCCGAAGACGCGCTTCAGGGCGGCGGTTTCGATGGCGTCGCCGAGCGGCGTGGATGTGCCGTGGGCGTTGACGTAATCGACTTGATCGGGCGTGATGCCGGCGTCCTTCATGGCGGCTTTGCTGACGCGGAAGCCGCCGTCACCGCCTTCGGCGGGCTGGGTGATGTGATAGGCATCGCCCGACATACCGTACCCGACAATTTCCGCGAGAATTTTTGCGCCGCGGCGCTTCGCGAATTCGAGATCTTCCAGGATGACCATGCCGGCGCCTTCGCCGACGATGAAGCCGTCGCGGGCGGCGTCAAAAGGGCGGCTGGCTTTTTCGGGTTCGTCGTTGTGCGTGGAAAGCGCGCGCATGGCGGCGAAACCGCCGACGGACATGGGCGTGATGGCGGCTTCGGTGCCGCCGGTGATCATGACGTCCGCCGCGCCGCGCTGAATGATTTTGAATGCATCGCCGATGGCGTGCGCGGAAGCCGAGCAGGCGGTGGCGGTGGCGGAGTTCGGCCCCTTTGCGCCGTAACGGATGGAGACGTGGCCTGACGCGAGGTTGACGATGGTGGCGGGAATAAAGAAGGGAGAAATTTTTCCCGGGCCGCCGGCAAGATATTTGGAGTGCTCGCGCTCGATGACGTCGAAACCGCCAATGCCGGAGCCGATGTAAACGCCCGTCTGGTCCGCGATTTCGGGCGTGATGGTGAGGCCGGACATCTTCATCGCGAAATCGGAAGCGGCCAGAGCCAGCTGGATAAAGCGGCCGGTTTTCTTCAGCTCTTTTTTCTCGAGCCAGTTGAGCGGATCGAAATTTTTAACTTCACCGGCGATGCGGCAATCGAACGCGGTAGCGTCGAAATGAGTGATCGGGCCGATACCGCTCTTGCCTGCCAGCAGATTGGCCCAGACTTCCTCGGTGCCGATACCGCATCCGCAGACCAGTCCTACTCCGGTGACGACAACGCGGCGATTCAAACGAGACTTCTCCTGTTCGGATTGGCAGAACGGCGGACGGCTTACTTGCTCTTGGCGTGCTTATCGATGTAATCGACGGCGTCTTTCACGGTAGCGATCTTTTCGGCGTCTTCATCGGGAATTTCGATGCCGAAATTTTCCTCGAAAGCCATCACCAACTCGACCGTGTCGAGCGAGTCCGCGCCCAAGTCATCCACAAACGAAGCGGTCGGAGTGACTTCGGCTTCATCCACCCCGAGCTGTTCCACGATAATCTGCTTCACGCGTTCTTCGACGCTGGCCATTCTGATCGTTCCTCCGTTTCAGCTATCTGAAGCCTCCGGGCTTCAGCCAAGGCGAATCCACGCCTAGAAAACAACCTTTCCATTCTAAGCGTGGCGGAATGCTGGGTCAACTTATCACGGCACGGCGCGGAAGCGAATTCGAAAAGTTGGAGAGCGAGGGTTAACAGTTCGCGTCGGCGGGCGGGAGCGCGCGTGGATGCGTGTTAGCCTGAAAAAACGGGATGTCTGGATCGTTCGCCGCCCGACTTTGCCTGACTTGGGAGATTCGCGGGTTGAAACGACTGTGGCGCGCGCTATCCGGTTACGAGAGGGTGTTGCTGCTGCTGTTTGCGGCGTCGCTGGCGTTCGTGCATCCCGTGGTGAACGGCGACGGAGTGGGCTACTACGCGTATCTGCGATCGCCGCTGGTGGATCACAATTTCCTGTTTGCCAGCGATTTCGACAATCCTCGATTTCAGCTGCTGCTGATTTTTCTGGATGCGCATTTCGTGCAGAACCCGATGACCAAGACGGGGCATCTGCCGAATTTTTATTCGGTGGGGCCCGCGATGCTATGGCTGCCGTTCGTGGGCGCGACGCACGCGGTGGTGTTGGCGCTCGATCATTTTGGATTTGCGATACCGGCGGACGGGCATTCCCGGCCGTACATGCTGGCGATGGCTATTTCGTCGGCGCTGTACGCCTTTGTTGGGCTGTGGATCTCCTTCCGGCTGGCGCGAAAGTATGTGGAAGAGCGGTGGGCGTTCTGGGCGACGGTTGCGGTGTGGCTGGCGAGTTCCCTGCCAGTGTTTCTGTACTTGTATCCTTCGTGGTCGCACGCGCATTCGGTTTTCTGTACGGCGCTTTTTCTCTGGTATTGGGACGCGACGCGAGGACAGCGGACGGCGAGGCAATGGTTTGTGTTTGGGTTGATCACGGGGCTGATGGTGGCCGTTTATTTCGGGAATGGCGTGTATGTCCTGGCGCCAGTGATCGAGGTGGTGAGCGAACACTGGGGCGGTTGGCGGCGACGGGGCGAATTTGCTACGGGATGGAAGGCGGCGCTCGGTGGATACATGCTGTATGCGCTGGCAAGCTTTCTGATGTTAATACCGACTTTTATCGCGAGAGAGGTGGTGTATGGCAGCCCGTTTGTGGTGGGCGTGTATTCGGAAGTGCGATGGCGGTGGACATCGCCGAAATTCGTGGCGGTGCTGTTCGACAAGACGCACGGACTTTTTGTGTGCACGCCAATTTTGTTGGTTTGTTTGATTGGGCTTCATTTTCTGGTAAAACACGCGCCGGAGCTGGGAAGAGCGTGTGTTGCGATTGCGTTGGCGTTCTACTGCATGATCGCGCTGTACCCGTGGTGGTTCGGGGCGTTTGGGCTGGGCAACCGATTCTTTATTTCGCTGACGCCGATTTTCATACCGGGACTGGCAGCGTTAATGGCGCGGATGACGGCAATCTGGGGAGATTCGCGATTGGCAGCGCGACGTTTGGTTCCGATACTGGCGCTTTTTATTGTGTGGAATATGGGGCTGGTGTACCAGTTTTCGGTGAATTTATTCCCGTGGTTCAACCAGGCTTACTGGGACGAGATCGTTTTCAATCAGTTTCGGGAAGTGCCGCAGGGGGCGTGGCGGGATCTGCGGGAGAGATTTTCGTTTCATTCGCACGGTGATAAGTAGGCGATCCGGCTTTTGCGAGACTTCATCCTGGGATTAGGTGGCGGGACATTACGAAAAACACGGGCAAGTTTGCCCGCGGTACTCAAAAGCAGGGCACCTGTCGAGTCGAGCAATGCGATCTGCTGCTTAGCCCATGTACATGCCGCCGTTGACGTCGAGGACCTGGCCGGTGATGTAGGCGGCTTCGTCGCTGGCGAGGAAGACGACGGCGGTGGCTATTTCGTTGTCGGCGCCGAAGCGGCCAAGCGGGATCATGGATTTCATTTTGTCTTTCAGTTCCTGCGGAGAGCGGGTCGGTCATCGGCGTCTCGACGAAGCCGGGCGCGACGGCGTTGACGGTGATATTACGTGAGGCGACTTCGACGGCGATGGCACGGGTGAGGCCAATGAGGCCGGCTTTCGACGCGACATAATTGGCCTGTCCGGCGTTACCGGTCTGGCTACGACGGAAGTGATATTGATGATGCGGCCGGAGCGATGCTTGAGCATCGCGCCAAGCGCCTGCTGAATGCAGAGATGCGCGCCGGTGAGGTTCGTGCGCAGCACCGCGTCCCAATCTTCGAGCTTCATGCGCAGGGCGAGCGTGTCGCGGGTGATGGCGGCGTTGTTGACGAGAATATCGAGCTTGCCGAATTTCGTGAGACGATGCCGAAGGCGGTTTTGACCTGAGCGGCATCGGCGACATCGAGCGGAACGGCCAGCGCTTCGCCACCGGCTGCTTCAATCTCCTTCACCAGTTCGTCGAGCTTGGCGGTTTTGCGCGCGGCGACGGCGACCTTCGCACCCGCGACGGCGAAGGCCAGGGCGGTGGCGCGGCCGATCCCCTGCGACGCGCCGGTGACGAGTGCGACTTTATCTTTGAGCGAGAACATAGCGTGACGGTCCACCCGGTGACGTTCAGATTCAGGCTTGCTGCAAACGATCCTGCGACGAGTTTTTTCCATGGTGGCATTGAGGCTGGCCGCGTCTTCGACGTTCAATGCGCGGACGGAGCGATCGATCTGGCGCAGCAAGCCGCACAGCACTTTGCCGGGGCCGACTTCGACAAAGACGGTGACGCCGGCTTCGATCATTTCGCGGATCGGATCGAGCCAGCGCACGGGCGAGGTGACCTGGCGGATGAGCGATTCCCGGGCTTCATCACCGGTAGTGATGGCCTCGGCGTCCACATTGGTGATCAGCGGAAATTTCAGGCTGCTGAATCGCGCGGCACGGAGATCGACTTCGAGGCGCTTCTGCGCGGGCATCATTAGGGCGCAATGGAACGGAGCGGACACGGGCAGAATGACGGCGCGTTTGGCTCCGGACTGCGAGGCGATTTCTACGGCCCGCTTGACGGCGGCGGCCGTGCCGGAGATGACGGTCTGGTCAGGGGAGTTGAGGTTCGCGGGCGAGACGATGTCGCCGTCCGCGGCTTTCTTGCAGACGTCCGCGACATCCGACGGGGCCATGCCCAAGATCGCCGCCATCGCACCTTCGCCCGGAGGCACGGCTTCCTGCATATACGTGCCGCGTGCTCGAACGAGCTTTACAGCGTCATTAAACTCAAGGCCGCCCGCCGCAACGAGCGCGGAATATTCGCCGAGGCTGTGTCCGGCGACGAAATCGGGTACAACACCACGCTTTTCGAGCGCGCGAAAGGCCGCGACGGAAACGGTGAGAATTGCGGGCTGGGTGTTGGCGGTTAGCTTCAGTTCGTCTTCGGTGCCTTCGAAGCAGATCTTCGAAATGGGAAAGCCGAGCGCTTCGTCGGCTTGCTCGAAAACGCCCTGTGACTCGGGAAAATTCTGGGCGAGGTCCTTGCCCATGCCGGAATACTGCGAGGCCTGGCCGGGAAACAGAAAGGCAATTTTACTCATGCGCGGTTGCGGATCCACTCGGTCAGCCGCGCGAAGCGACGGCGGAAGCGGAAAGCTCCTGTTCGATTTTTTCGTTGAAACGCGTGCGGCACAGCTCGGACGCAACGCGAATCGCATTTTTAATGGCGACGGCATTCGAGCGACCGTGGCCGATGATGGTGATGCCGCGGACGCCAAGCAGCGGCGCGCCGCCGGTTTCCGAGGAATCGGTGCGCTTGCGGAAACTGTCGAAAGCCTGCTTGGACAAGACATAACCGACCTGAGAGGCGATGCTGCTCTTGATGGCTTTCTTGAGCATGCCGCCGACGTGCTCAACGAGACCTTCGCTGATCTTCAGCGCGATGTTGCCGATGAAGCCGTCGCAGACGATCACATCCACATCGCCCTTGAATACGTCGCGGCCTTCGACATTGCCGACGAAGTTCATCGGCAGTTGCTTCAGACGAGCCGCCGCTTCGCGAGTAAGCTCGTTGCCTTTCATTTCTTCCTCGCCGATGGAAAGCAGCGCGACGCGAGGACGCTTGGTGCCGAAAATCGTGCGGTAGTAAATTTCGCCCATCACCGCGAACTGCTCGATCTGCTCGGGCTTGGAATCGACGTTGGCGCCGACGTCCAAAATCACGGTGAGCTTCTCCCTGGCGTTGGGAAACGCGGCGGCCAGAGCGGGGCGATCCACGGCGGCAAGCGTGCCGAGGACGAATCGAGCGACGGTCATCACCGCGCCGGTATTCCCCGCGCTGACCAGGGCTTCGGCCGCGCCGTCTTTGACCAGCTTTGCGGCAACGTGGACGGAACTATCTTTCTTGCGCCGGAAAGCCTGGGAAGGCGAATCGCTCATCGTGATCACCTCGGTGGCGTTCACGACTTCGATGGGGAGATTGCGCGTTTTGTGGCGCGCCAGCTCCTGCTTTACCCGTTCCTCAATGCCAACCAGGAGAACGCGCACGCCCAAGTCACGAGCGGCGAGCAGCGCGCCTTCCACTTCGGCGCGAGGCGCATGGTCTCCGCCCATGGCATCGACGGCAATGGTGATCATCCATTACACCCTGAGAGCCAATGAACCGGTTCGGATCAAATCGAAGGGAAAGCTTAGGCTGTCTTCGCCGTGGTGTCAATCACTTCACGGCCTTTGTAGTAGCCGCAGGAGGGACAGACCTTATGGGGCAGCTTTTTCTCGTGGCAGTTCGGGCATTCGGCCAGAGAAAGAGGCGTCAGAAAGTCATGGGCGCGACGCTTGTTCTTGCGCGCATGCGAGTGACGTCGTTTTGGATTCGGCATTGCAAAACTCCTCGTGAACAAGCCGCTACTCAGAGCGGCTCTTAGGGTAAGTAAATAGTGTAGCGGGTTATTGCTTTTTGAACCAGTCCTGCTTGAGCCGCGCTAGTGGGGCGAGGCGTGGGTCCGCCGCGTGCTTCTCGCAGCGGCATTCTTCGTTGTTCAGGTTGGCGCCACAGTGGGCGCACAGGCCGCGGCAATCGCTGCGGCAGATCACCTTCATGGGAAGGCCGAGGATTACCTGTTCGGCCAGCACGTCCGCCAGAAACATGCCATCCCCTTCATAAAAAGCCACTTCCGTGTCATCGACGTGGAGCTTCAGCTCTTCGTCTTCGGAGATCGAGTTCATCGGGCGGTAATAGAGGTCGAAGTCGCGGCTGATTTCCTCGACGACGCCGTCCAAGCATCGGGCGCAGACCATCTCAACGCGGGTATGCAGGTTACCGTAAACGCGGATCTGGTTCTCCGCCATTTCGGCGGTGGCGCGGACCTCGAGAGGCTCGATCTGGCGGAATTCGCCGGAATGATAGTCGAGAGTGCCCGGGGCGTAGCTCTTGCGGATCCGGACTTTGCGAAGAGCAAGCTCGTTGATGTCGAAGAACATCGATTTTTTCCTGTGCTGCTCCTGAATTCGATTATATGTGCGGGGCTGGGGATGTCAAGGAAGGTGGAATTTTTTGACGCGAAGGAGTGATACGTAGGGCACAAATTTTTCGCTGGCCGGTAGTACAAGGACGGCGAGTGTTTTTGCGAGTTGGCGACAAAACCGGAAGAGAGATCCTTCGGCCGATGAATCGGCCTCTGGATGACGTCAAATGCGGAGGACGGCGGACGAGCTAGGGCGTTATAAGGGGTTTACGATGCGACGGAGTGGTGGACCTAAGCTCGCGGCAAAACGATAGCTTCGCTCCCGCAGTCCAAGCGGGTCGCGCTAATCGTAGAGATGGAACATTCCGTACGCGAGAAACGCGATGCCTGCGATCAACGAAATCCAAAAAAAGTACGCGGGCCACATGGACCAGCCGTATCGGCGGGCCTCGCTAACGTAACGCGTGGGATTCTGCCATTGTGTGGCCGACCCGAAATTGCTCAAGCCGAGCTTTTCGAGCTTGAAATGCATATGAAAGAAAAGCACGGCGGACGCGCCGAGCAGTCCGAAGCCGATAACGGGCCATGGGTCGTGCTTGAGCAATTCCAGTGTGGTAGAGGCGAGCGCGGCAATCGAAGCTGCGGTCATTGGTCGTGCTGGGGGATGGACCGGAGCATTTCGCGGCACTGGCGGAGCAGGTAGTGGTCGGTCATGCCGGCGATGTAATCGCAGACGATGCGGTGAGTGGGGGCTTCTTCGGCCATTTCGGCGTGCTGCTTCGGCATGCGGTCGGGATGTTCCATGTAAAAAGTGAAGAGCGCGTCGAGGGAGGCGACGGAGCGGTCGCGTTCTTCTTCGATCGCGGGATTGGAATAGACGCGGGAAAAAAGGAAGCGCTTCAGTTCTCCGTTGAGCCGCGCGACGACGGGCGAAAAACTCGCGAGGCGCTTACCGTGCTCGCGGACCTGCTCGAGCGATTCGATGCCATGTTTGCGAATTTGCAGATTGGTGTGCTCGATCAGGTCGGTGGCGAGACGGTTCAAGACAATCTTCAGCGCTTCGTTGAATTTCAGCTTGGCGCGGCCGTGCGGATGCGAGCGATCGATTTCTGTCCAGGCTTCGGCGAAGAGCGGGACTTCAGCGCGGAGAAGGTCGAGGTCGATCAGGTGGGCCTCGTAGGCGTCGTCGAGGTCGGCGGTGTTGTAAGCGATTTCGTCCACCAGATCGATGAGCTGCGCCTCGAGCGGCGGGCGCGAGTGCAGCAGATATTCTGAAAGCTCGGGAAAATCCGCGGCGGAATAATCGCGTGAGTGCTTGATGATGCCTTCGCGGACTTCGAAGGTGAGATTCAGGCCGGGAAAATCGAGATAGCGCTGCTCGAATTTTTCCACGATATGGAGCGCGTGGAGATTGTGATTGAAGCGGCCGCCGTAAGCGCGCATACGCTCGTCGAGGGCCCGTTCGCCGGCGTGGCCGAAGGGCGGATGGCCGATGTCGTGCACGAGGGCGAGCGCTTCGGCAAGGTCGGTATTCAGGTTCAGCGCGCCGGCGACGGTGCGAGCGACCTGCGCGACTTCGAGCGTGTGGGTGAGGCGGTTGCGAAAATGGTCGGAGAACCGCGTGGTGAAAACTTGCGTTTTGGCTTCCAGGCGGCGAAAGGCGCGCGAGTGGATCACGCGGTCGCGATCGCGGGCGTAATCGTTGCGGTACGGATGCTGCGGCTCGGGAAAGCGGCGGCCGCGCGAGCGGTGAACGTCCATCGCGTAGGGCGCGAGCGGCATCGCCGTCATGGTATCACTCGCTTACCGGGGACCGAACGTCAGGATTTGCCGGGCAGCAGATTCAGGCCCTGATCGGCTTGTTGCGCGATGGGCGTGTCCGGGTAGTCGGTCTTGATCTGTGTGTAGAGCTTGGCCGCTTCGGTGGGATTCTTCGCGGCGTAGTGGCCGGCGAGCGTGAGCATCACTACCGGCTTCGGGACCAGGACGGCGGGCTTGGCGATGAGCTGCTGATAGAGCTTCACGGCTTCGTCGCCGTTGCCGAGGCGGTCGTTCAGCTGCGCCAGCTCGAATTTGGCCATGGCGGCGAAGTCTTCGGAGCTGCCGTCGATTACGCCCTGAAGCCATTTCTTGGCGTCGTCGTTCTTGTTGAGCTTTTCATCGCTGAGCGCGGCGTAATAGGCGGCGAGCTGGCCGGGGCGCGTGTGCGGATATTTCTTGGCGACGTCGCCGAATTTTTGTGCGGCGTCCGTGTATTTGGCCTGATCGGTAAGGTACGACGGCTCGCCGGGGACGGCGGGCGTGCCGCTTCCGGTGACGGGCGCGAAGAAGACTTTCTTGGCGTCGTCGTAGGCAGCTTCGGCCTTCACGGTCTGGTGCTCGGTGTAGGTCTTCCAGCCAAAGACGGCGATAGCGATGATGACGGCAGCGACCACAAGGCCTGTGGTGAGCAGCTTGTGAGACATCACGGCGTCCGCGCCGTGAACGATGGTTTCGCGAATTTCGTCTTTCTTCAGTTCTTTCCGGGTGATGTGTTCGGGCAAGTCGGCACCTGATCGAGTTTATAAACAAAAATAATAGCACAGACGCGGGGATTCCTCATCGTGCGAGCGGCCGGCGGAGGCCGGGCGGCCAGTTAACTGGCTGTGTGGCGCGGGCAGGCTGGGAGGCGAGACGCGGGATTGCGCGGGAGTGCGGCGAGACGTAGAGTATGTGCCACTCCCGACTTTGGGGCGCCCAAAATGAATACTTCCCTGCTTGCAAAACGACTTTTTATGCCCGGATGCTTAGCGCTGGTCATTGTGTTCGCAGCGGTGGCTCTTGCGGAGGCGCTGCCGGCGTGGGCGGGCGGTAGCGATCCGGCGCGGGGTGCGCAGCAGCCGCAGGGACAAAATCAGGCCAACTCACAATGGGCGCCGCAGACGCTGAGCGCGAGCGGACAGGCGTCGCTTACAGCGATTGCGGGGTCCGGAACTTTCACGGATTTGCGCTGGCCGAACTTCAGCGACTACACGGCGCACGTACAGAAATTCTACGGCTTCTATCCCGGCGCGCTACCGTGGGTGCGCGGGATGCAACCGACGGTGGAAGCGACGCAGATGATCGCGCTGCTTCAACAGTCGGACCAGAAGGGGCTGACGCCGGAGGATTACGATGCATCGCGGTGGGCGGCGCGCCTGGCGAAGTTGAAGCCGGAAGCGGCGAACCCAAGCGAAGATGATGCGGTGAAATTCGACGTGGCGCTGACGATCTGCGCGATGCGCTACATTTCCGACCTGCACATCGGAAAGGTGAACCCCAAGCATTTCGATTACGGCTTCGACGTGAACGCGAAAAAGTACGACCTGCCGGAATTCCTGAAGACCAACGTGGTGGAAAAACAGGTGGTGGCGGAGGCGCTCGCTCCGATCGAGCCCCCGTATCCGGGGTACCAGCGGACGATCGAAGCCCTGCGGAACTACATGCAGATGGCGAAGCAGGACGACGGCGAGAAACTGCCGGAGGTGACGCGTCCAGTACAGCCGGGCGATCCCTGGATCGGAACGCCGCGCCTGGCGAAGCTGCTGCGGTTGACGGGCGATCTACCCGCGGACGCGGACGTACAGGCAAATTCGCTGGACTACAAAGGCCCGCTGGTGGACGCGGTGAAAAAATTCCAGGCGCGGCACGCCAGGACGGCCGACGGCAAGATTTCTTCGCAGACGGTGGCCGATCTGAATACGCCGTTGAGCAAGCGCGTGGAGCAGATGCAACTCACGCTCGAGCGGTGGCGCTGGCTGCCGCTGATCGATCCAGCAAAGAACCTGCCGCCGCCGATTGTGGCGAACGTCCCGGAATTCCGCGTCCGCGCGTATGACGAACATTTCAAAGTGGTCTGGTCGATGAACGTGGTTGTGGGCCACGCGTACAGCCACGATACCGCGGTGTTCGCGGACATGATGGAGTATGTGGTGTTCCGTCCGTACTGGAGCGTGCCGTATTCGATCGCGCGCGCGGAAATGTTTCCGAAGCTGGACAAGGATCCGAACTATCTGGCGTCCAAGGGATTCGCGGTGGTGGACGCGAAGCAGAATGTGGTAACGGCGGGCGCGGTTTCTCCTGAAGTGATGGCGCAACTGAAGGCGGGAACGCTTTTCGTGCGGCAGAATCCGGGGCCGAAAAATTCGCTGGGCCTGGTGAAGTTTATATTCCCGAACGACTACAATATCTACATGCACGACACGCCGGAGAAACAGTTCTTCTCGCGCGACCGGCGTGACGACAGCCACGGCTGCATTCGGCTGGAGCGCCCGGCGGACATGGCAGCCTGGGTGTTGCGGAACAATCCGGGCTGGGACGCGCAGAAAATCAAGGCGGCGATGAACGGAAACCAGGACAACCTGCAGGTGAATTTGACGAAGCCGATTCCGGTGCTGATCGTCTATAGCACGGTAGTGGTGGAGGAAGACGGCAGCGTGCACTTTTTCGACGACATCTACGGGCACGACAAGGAACTCGAAGAAGTGCTGGCGAAGGGGTATCCGTATCCGGGGTAAAGAGCGAAAGCAAAGCCGGAACATTTCACGGAGAAAACCGAGAAAAGGGGAGCGCACGGAGATGAAGCGGTACGGCTTCCCTTCCCTTAGTGGCTGACGGTCCGTAAACGCGCAAAGCAAAAGGCACACAGAAAATATTTCTATACCACACACGGCTCCGTAACCCGCTCCGCGTGCATCGACTATGACTGCCACGGCTTTAGTACGTGCAGGACGGCGGTTCTAGTTGCCGGTGATCAGGCTGGCGGGACAGTCGAAGCACCACTGGCGGACGCGGCCGACATCGACGTGGATGAAGTCCGAGTGCGGGTAGTAACCGACGCCGCCACGCGCGAGAGCCAACGCCGCTTTCCGCAACTTCAACGTATTCACTCCCGGCATGCGCAGGTCGATGGCTTCGGCTTGAATGTGTAGGCTGTTTTTTGCGACGCCTTCGGTGTGCGCGCGGAGCGCTGCGTTTGTTGCAGGTGTGCGGTAGCCGCAGACGATGTCGATTTCGTCACCGGCGTGGCCGACTGCGGCAGTGAGGTCGGAAAGAATGTCGTAAAGATGCGGATCGAAGTGGCGGACTTCATTGGTGTTGTGATCGCGCAGGAAATAATCGAGCTTCGCGAGGGCGGCAGGGATGTAGGTGTCGCCGCGGCGGTAGATGATCGTGAGCCGCTCGTTGGTGTGAGTGTTGAAGAGCGTCAGGCTGTGGTCTTCCGTATTTGCGGATGCGGGCACGAGCGGCTCGGCGATTGATTGGGCGCGCGCGGCGGACGGCGCAAGCATCGCGCACGCCGCTAGCGCGAATCCGGCAAATGTTTTAAGTCCCTGCATGGTCCTCACACCCCAATTTTATCATAGACCGGGTTTTCAACTCATTTTGCGAGGCGTGTGGTTACTTCCGAAACTCCGACGACAAGGGCTTCGAGTAAGGCCTTGGCTTTTCTGTGCTTTAGCAGGCCTGCGCTCTGGCCTGACCAGAGCTGGAGCAGGTCGGCGCGTCCGGCTTTTTGCGCAGGTCCGGTGAGGCTTTTCAGCAAACCACGCTGAAGCGGGTAGGGCAGAATTTCCGCGCCGGATTGATTCAGAGTGTCCATCAATTTGTTTTTAATGCCGCGCGCGAGACGGCCTGTGAATCCTCTGGTCAAACCGGTGCGGACGTTGCCGCCCGCGAGAAGCGCTTTGCGCTGAATGGTGGGCGCACCGGATTCTTCGCAGGCGAGAAACGCGGTTCCGATCTGAACTCCGTGCGCGCCGAGCGCGAGCGCGGCGACGATGCCGCGAGCGTCGGCGATTCCGCCGGCGGCAACAACGGGAATGCGTACAGCATCGGCAATCTGGGGGACGAGCGAGAACGATCCGGTCATGGACTCTTCAGCAGACCGGAGGAACGAGCCGCGATGCCCGCCGGTTTCGAAGCCGTGCCCGACGACGATGTCTGCTCCGGCGCGCTCGATGGCGGTAGCTTCTTCGACCGTGGTGGCGGTGCCGATCGTGACGATTTTTTTGGCGCGGCATTCGTCGAGGATTTCCTTTGGAGGAATGCCAAAGATGAAGCTGAAAATGGGAACGTTGGCGTCGATGAGCGCGCGGATCTGGCGCTCGAAGGACGCGGGTGAATAGGGCTGGTAAGCAGGGCGACGCACGCCGAGTTCGTCGAAGTAGGGCGCGAGGACGGCGACGGCGCGATCAAATTCGCGCACACCCGAGGTTCGCGCGCCCGGATCCTCCATCGAGACCCACAGATTCACGGAGAAGGGTTTCGATGTGAGCGCGCGAATTTCGCCGACGGCGTCGCCGATCGCTTCGGGCGCAAGATTGAGCGCGCCGAACGAACCGAGTCCGCCGAAATTGGAAACGGCCGCGGTGAGGCGCTGTGTGGGAAATCCACCAAGCGGGCCCTGGATGATCGGATATTCGATGCCGAGTTTTTCGGTGTGCGGAGTACGAGTCCAGGCGCGTCCGTCAGGTTGGAGCGGTTCATTCACGATGAGAACTTCTCGGTAAAATCATGCAACGTCTGGGGCTAAGCTTCCAGGGCCCTGTTGTGACAAAATCGGCGGTGAAATGCAGGCGACAATCCCGAATGAAGGTCGCCTCCCGCGACCACCAAACAGAAAACACGAACGTTCGTCATGAAGGCTGGGCTTCTGACTCTCGCGGCGCTGGCCCTATTTCAAAGTTGCGCTCAGGCGAAGGAGACACCGATGCGTCATCCGGTTTCATATCGAACCGTGAAGGTCGATGGTCTTTCGATTTTTTATCGTGAGGCCGGTCCAAAAGACGCGCCGGTACTCTTGCTACTGCACGGGTTGCCGTCGTCATCGCGGATGTTTGAACCGCTGTTCGCGCGGCTTTCGAATGAATACCTGCTGATCGCGCCGGATTATCCGGGCTTCGGACATAGCGATGCGCCCGATCCGAAGCAATTTGCGTACACGTTCGATCACATCGCGGACGTAATGAATCATTTTGTCGAAGCGATGGGCCTCTCGCACTACACGCTGTACATGCAGGATTATGGCGGCCCGGTGGGTTTTCGAATGGCGCTTGCTCATCCGGAGCGCGTGACCGCATTGATCGTGCAGGACGCTGTGGCGCACGACACGGGCCTCGGCGCGAATTGGAAGACGCGGCGCGCGTTCTGGGCGGACCGCACGGCGTATGAGAGTGCGCTGCGAACGAATCTGCTGTCGCTGGAGACGACGCGGACGCGGCACATGGGCGGCGATCCGAATGTGGAACGCTACAATCCCGATTTGTGGACCGACGAGTTCAACTTTCTGAATCGGCCCGGCGAAGCGGACATTCAGAGCGATCTTTTCTACGACTACAGGACAAATGTCACTTCGTATCCCAGCTGGCAAGCGTGGATGCAGAAGAATCAGCCGAAGCTGATGGTGATCTGGGGAAAATACGAGTCGTCATTCGATGCTTCGGAGCCGGAGTCTTACCGGCGCGACGTTCCCACCGCGGAAATTCACATCGTCGATGGCGGGCACTTCGCGCTGGATACAGCGGCGGATGAAATTGCTTACCTAGTGCGAAATTTCATGGAAGCGAACGCTCAGAAGTAGGCTGATCGCTTCGTGTGCTAGTCCAGACAGGCGGCGAGTTTGCGGACGCCTTCACGGATCTGGCGCTGGTCCACGCCGCCGAACCCGAGGATCAAACCACCGCGCGCCGGCGGCTTCGAATAACAGAAAGATAAGGGCATCGCAGAAATTCCCGCTTTGGCCGCGCGGCGAACGACGGCAACATCGCTGACTCCGCGAGGAAGCAAAGCGACCAAATGCATGCCGGCTTCCGTACCAATCACCTCGAGCTTCTCGCCGATTTCTTTTTTGATCGTGTCAACCAGCGTGGTTCTGCGGTCCATATAGAGCATGCGCATTTTGCGGATATGGCGCGCGAAGTGGCCTTCGCGGATGAAATCGGCCATCACGACTTGAAATAAAGTGGACGAGAAAACATCGGTCGCGTCGCGCGCGCTTGAAAACGCTTCGATCAGATCTCTTGGCACGACCACGTATCCGAGGCGAAGCGACGGAAACATTACCTTGTTGAACGTTCCGACGTAGATCACGCGGCCGGCATTGTCGAGACTTTGGAGCGATGCAATGGGTCGTTCGCCGAAACGGTATTCGCTGTCGTAGTCATCCTCGAGGATCCACGCGCCGCGGCTCGAAGCCCAGTTGAGAAGCAACATGCGCTGGGTGGCGTTCATGGTCACGCCGAGCGGATATTGATGCGACGGCGTGATGTAAACGGCGCGAGCGCCGGGCGCGCGGCGAATTCCTTCCGCTACATCGAGACCGTCGCGATTTACAGGCACGGTGACGAGCTTCGCGCCGGCCATCAGTAGCGCGTTGCGCGCGCCGTGATAGCCGGGCTCTTCGATCCACACCGGTTCGCCCGGCTCGAGCAAAACCTGTGCCGCCAATTGCAGGCCCAACTGTGCGCCGGTGGTGACGAGGATTTGCGACGAGTCGCATCTAACGCCGCGCACCGCGCCGAGATATTCAGCGATCGCTTCGCGCAGGGGCAGGTAGCCGAGCGCGTTCGCGTAAGCCATCTGGTGGCGGGTGAGCTTGCGCGAGTGGCGATTCACGAGCTTGGACCAAAGCTCGGCGGGAAAATGTTCGAGCGCGGGGAGGCTCACGCGGAACGGGCCGAGCGTGTCGATCCAGGTTTGCGGCGGCAGCAGGACGGACCGAGCGCGGCGGGAGATTCCGCGCTTCGATTTGGATTTGGCGATCGCGTGCGAGCCGGCGGCGGTTCCAGTGGCTGCGTTCGCGGCGGGTTTGAGTGCGTCGTCGGGAATGGAGCGCGCGACGCAGGTGCCGGCGCCCACGAACGTCTCGAAGTAGCCCTCGGCGTGGAGTTGCTCGTAGGCGCTGGAAACGGGGATACGCGAAATTTTCAGTTCGGCGGCGAGGCTGCGGGTGGAGGGGACGCGTTGCGACGGGCGGAGGCGGCCGTCGAGTATGGCGCGGCGGAACCATTCGTAGAGCTGTTGATACTTCGGAGTTTGGCTGCGTGCTTCGAGCGCAATGGGCGGAAAGAAGCTGGCGGGCAGGCGCTTAGCGGACATGGTCGTTGAAGTGGCCTTATCGTAACACGCGCGAGTGGCCATTGTGACAGGCCACTTCGAGTTCTACCGTGCGGTAGAGCGATACCAATCGACGGAGGATAAGGATGAAATTCACTGGGCTGATACGAAACGGCATTCTCGCGTTAGGAATTTTGGGGGTCGGACTCTGCGTGGTTCCGGCTGCACGCGCGCAGCAGGCTTCGAATCTCCAGCATCAGGCGGCGCTGCCGGTGCCGACGCTGCGCGACGGCCAGCACGATTTCGATTTTGAAATCGGCACATGGAGAATTCATTTGTCGCGCCGGGTGAAGAGACTGGAGGGGTCGAATGAATGGGTGGAGTTCGACGGCACGTCGGTAACGAAGCCGCTTTGGGACGGCAAAGGCAATATCGAGCAATTCGAAACCGATAGTCCAAACCTGCATATCGAGGGACTGACGCTTCGCGTGTATAACCCGCAGACGCATCAGTGGAGCATTTACTGGGCGAGCGCGAAAGATCCGGAGCTCGGAACCCCGATGGTGCCGATGATTGGCCAGTTCAATTCCGAAGGGGTAGGCGAATTTTACGACCAGGAAACCTGGAACGGCCGTTCGGTGTACGTGCGGTTTCTCTGGTCGAAGATCACGCCAAACTCTGCGCACTTCGAACAGGCGTTTTCCGCGGACGGCGGGAAGACGTGGGAAGTGAACTGGATCACGGACCAGACGCGCGTGCCCAACGGATCAGTGCAACAACAGAAATAATCCAAGGGTGCGCGCTGGCGCTAAAGGTTGACGCGCACCGAAACCTCGAGAGCCGGTAGTTGCTACTTGAAGGCGCGGACGGCGGCGGATTCTTCGGTCTGAACGTCGAAGACGGTGAACAGGCGCGTGATCTGCAAAATGTCGTGAACGCGCTTGGTGAGGTGCAAGAGTTTCAGCTCGCCGCCGGCATTGCGCACGGTGGTGTAGGCGCTGACGAGTTCGCCGATTCCAGAGCTATCGATGTAATCAACATCGTAGAGGCTCAGGAGAATTTTTTTCTCGCCGCCTTCGGCGAGTTCGCGGATCGTCTTGCGCAAAGTGGCGCTGCCCTCGCCGAGGGTGATCTTGCCGCTGAAGTCCACGATGGTTACGTCGCCGATCTGGCGGCGGGTGCCTTGGAGTGCCACGGGTTCCTCTGGAAGCTATTCTACTCCGGTTGATGCTTGCCGTTCTCGGAAAGTGTGTGGGGCAGTTTTTTCACCATCACCAGCTCGGCGCCGCCGTTGGGGCCCGACTTCACGTCAAACTCGTCCATAAAGGCCTTCATCAAGAAGAGCCCGCGGCCCGAGGTTCGCAGCAAGTTTTCTTCGGCGAGCGGGTCGGGAACCTCGGTGAGCACGAAGCCTCTGCCTTCGTCCAGAACGCGCACGACCATCTTGTCGTGATCAAGCTCGACGGTCATGAGAATTTTTTTGCGGCGGTCCTGCTGGTTGCCGTAGTTGTAGGCGTTGATGACGCCTTCGCGAACGGCCATACCCATTTTGTGCAATTCGTCCTCGCCAAATCCCGCGGCTTCCGCGATTCGCATGGTGATGCTTTCCGCAAGGTCCACGCTTTCGAGCAGAGTCTCCAGCGTGACCTGGATTCGTTGGGTTTTGGCGGCCATCCGCAGTTGTCGTGAATTCCCTTCGTCCGAGAGCTGTATGCGTATCACAGCGTTCGAGTGCAAGTCAATGACGCGCGACAGATGTGCGGATGCCTAGGCCCAGTAGGTGCGATCCAGGGTGCGGTACTGGATGGCGACGCCGAGGTGTTTGGGAGCGATGGATTCGGCGCCGTCAAGGTCGGCGATGGTCCGCGAAACTTTCAAGATGCGGTCGTGCGCGCGAGCGGAAAGGCCGAGCTTTGCGATGGCGGATTCGAGAAGCTTTTCGCCTTCGGCGTTGATGGCGCAGTACTTGCGGATGAGCTTGGGCGGCATTTGCGCGTTGGAATAGACGCCTTTCTCCGTTGCGAAGCGTTCGGACTGGCGTGCGCGAGCCGCGATTACTCGCTTGCGAATGTCGGCTGAGCTTTCGATTTCGACTTCGCCGCGCAGCTCTTTGTACTTCACGGCGGGCACGTCGATGTGGATGTCGATGCGGTCGAGCAGCGGGCCGGAAATTTTCGAGACGTAGCGCTGAATCTGCATCGGCGAGCAGTGGCATTCGCGCGTGGGATCGCCGAAGAAGCCGCACGGGCACGGGTTCATTGCGGCGGCGAGCATGAAGCGCGAGGGAAAATTCACGGAGATCGCGGCTCGGGCGATCGTAACGCAGCCGTCTTCGAGAGGCTGACGCATCACTTCGAGCACGTTGCGCTGAAATTCGGGAAGCTCGTCGAGAAACAGCACGCCGTTGTGGCCGAGCGAAACTTCGCCGGGGCGCGGCACGGTGCCACCGCCGATCAAGCCTGCGTCACTGATTGTGTGGTGCGGCGAACGAAACGGGCGCGTGCCAACGAGACCGCGCGAATCTTCGAGGACTCCGGCAACGCTGTGAATGCGCGTGGTCTCGATGGCTTCGGCGAGCGACATCGGCGGAAGAATGGTGGGGATGCGTTTCGCCACCATGGTCTTCCCCGCTCCGGGCGGACCGATGAGCAGAATGTTGTGGCTGCCGGCGCAGGCCACTTCGAGGGCGTATTTGGCGGCTTGCTGGCCGCGGACGTCGCGCATGTCGAAGGGATACTGGCTGGCCTCATCGAGCATTTTCGCGACGTCCACGGAGATGGGCTGGAAGGATTCAGGCGCGTTGATCAGGTCCATCGCCTGTGGAAGACTTTTCACGGGAAAGACGCGGATGCCTTCGATCACGGCGGCTTCGCGGGCGTTGGCTTCGGGGACGACGACGTTTTGGATGCCGCGTTCGCGGGCTGCGAGTGCGGCGGAGAGCGCGCCGCGAATCGACCGCACCGTGCCGTCCAAAGACAATTCGCCAAGGAACACGTGTGTGTCGGGCACTTTCTTGAAAAACGATCCCTGGCAACCCGCCAACGCAAGGGCCATTGGCAAATCGAAAGCCGATCCCTCCTTCCTGACGTCAGCTGGCGCTAGGTTTATTGTGATGCCCTTGTTGAAGAAGGGCTCGAGACCACAATTGCGCAGCGCAGCTCGGATCCGCTCGCGGCTCTCACGGACGGCATTGTCCGGCAAACCTACGATGTTGAAGAAGGGCTTAAAAGTGTCCACGACGTCGACTTCGACTTCGACGAGGTAGGCATCGATGCCAAAGACTGCCGCGCTGAACGTCTTGAAGAGCATTGTGTCGGACTTTCGAAAATGGGGCGGTACGGGCCGGAGTGACGCGCCAGCGTATCTCAAGTCGTACCGTAACGCTAGCGCTACCGGGAGGGCCGGAGTGAGAGGTTGCGCAGGTGTGGTATTCTCGCGGCCAGTGAAGCTCGGGGGCGCGCGAATGCGGGCGAGAATTCCCAAAATGGGAATGATTTTGGTCGGCGCAGTGGCGCTTGGTTCTGGTAGTGGCTTGACTCGTGGTACGGCCTTAGGGGCGCAGGTGGGTGCGACGCAGTCGAGTTCGCTGAACGCGCGCGGGATGGACCTTTTTAAGGCAGGGAAAGTCGATGAGGCCATCGCAGTGTTCAAGCAAGCGGTGGCTGCGAATCCCAAGGATTCGGAGGCGCTGACGAATCTGGGACTGGCGCTGGACGCGCGCGGGAAAGACGACGAAGCGGTGACTGATTTGGATAAAGCGCTGGCGCTGAACCCGTCGAATTCGACGGCGGAGGGCGACCTGGGCCTGGCGCTGTATCACGAGAAAAAGTATGCGGAGTCGGTGGCGGCCTACAAAAAAGCGATCGCGCTGAATCCGAAGTCGCCGCTGGCGTACAACGGGATGGGCGCGTCGCACTACGCGGCGGGAAGTGTGGATGAGGCGATCGCAGCGTATCGCCAGGCGCTGGATCTTTCGCCGCGTTATGTGGACGCGATGAACAACCTGGGCGTGGCGTTGGACGCACAGGGAAAATATTCAGAAGCGGCGGATGTGTATGCGCGCGCGGTGGAGATTCAGCCGCAGTCGCGCGAGCTGCGATCGAGTTATGCGGCGACGCTGCACAGCACGGGCCGGAATGACGATGCTGTGGCGCAATATCGCGAAGTGGTGAGTTCGCATCCGGAAGACGCGCATTCGTGGAGCGCGTTGGGCCGGCTGTTGATCATCGGCGGCCAGCCGGAAGAAGCGGAGCAAGCGCTGACGAAGAGCCTGTCGATCGATGCGAACCAGCCCGAAACGGAATTTATCCTCGCGCGCGCGTATCAGGACCAAGGCAAGACGGCGGAAGCGATCGAGCTTTACAACAAGGGCCTCGCGCAGAAGCCGAACGAGCCGCACGCACTCTACAACCTCGGAAATGCGTATCTCGCTGCGAAGGATTTTCCGAAGGCGGTTACGTTCTTCCAAAAAGCGCTCGACGCGCAGCCGCAATTCCCCGAAGCGCTCTTCGGACTAGGCGCAGCGAAAATGCAGGCGGGCGATCTGGACGGTGCGGAGGCCGCGTTCGAAAAAGTATTGGCCGCGCAACCGGACAATGCCGATGCGCTGTTCAATCTTGGCAACGTGCGATTCAACAAGGGGCAGTACGGGCCGGCGGCGGATACGTATCGCAAGGCGATCAAGCTGAATCCGGACATGGCGCACGCTCACTACAACCTGGGGATGGCGCTTCTGCGGCTGAACGATTCGGGCGCGGCCGACTTGGAATTCAAGGAAGCGAACAGGCTGGACCCGTCGCTCGCTCCCCCGAAGTAACCCGAACTGGCACAGTGAGGTTCAAAGAGACTCATCGGTTTTCGGGGTGAGGTGTGCGCGTACCTAGCTCGGCTCCACGGTTGCGCCAATATTGGCTTTCAAGCGACTCTCCTCGGCCACGTTGTAAAGCACCTCGCAGTCGCAACAAGCACTTTTGAAGTTCAGCACTGCGACGATATCGCGCATATCCTTTTTGTCGAAGCCCGCAGCCTCAAGGATCCGCCTTGAGATTTTATATGACCCATCACATAGCAATCCCAAAACGGATTCGTCTTTAGGGCTGAGAATGTCGTCTAGACTTTTAAAGTAGCCACAGTGCTCGAGACAACCCATGACGTCGGGCGCGATCGAAGAAATCAGGTCGTCTGATTCCGAATTCATTGTGGAAACATACCATCTCGCAGTTAGGCGCTCAACCAACTCCGCTCACGTCGTAGTTTACGGCTATCGAAAAAAGAGCCCTTTCGAAGCGATTGGGTGCGCTTTACAGCGCTGCGTGGCAGCCGTATGCTGAACGCGTTGCGATGGGCTCGCGCTCATGACGCGCAAGCGGAGGGGACATGGTCGGATTGATCCTTTTAGCGGTAATCGTGCTGGCCGTGGTGTTTGTGATCGGGATGTACAACGGCCTGGTGAAGCTGAAGGTGCAGTGCGACAACGCATGGTCGGATATCGACGTGCAATTGAAGCGGCGCTACGACCTGATTCCGAACCTGGTGGCGACGGTGCAAGGATACGCGTCGCATGAAAAGGGCACGCTGGAAGGCGTGATCGCGGCGCGCAACCAGGCGATGACCGCGACCGGTCCGGCGGCGAAAGGCGAAGCCGAAGGAGTGCTGGCGAGCGCGTTGCGGCAGGTGTTCGCGCTGGCCGAAGCGTATCCGCAGCTGCGGGCGGTGGAGAGCTTCGCGCAACTGCAGGGCACGCTTTCGCAGATTGAAGATGCGGTGCAGAGTGCGCGGCGCTATTACAACGCCGTCGTGCGCGACCTGAACACGAAGATCGTGGTGTTCCCTTCCAATATTATTGCGGGCATGTTCGGCATCAAGCCGCGTGAATTCTTCGAGATTACCGCACCGGCGGAACGCGAAGTGCCGAAAGTGAATTTCGGCGGAGCGGCGTAATCGCGCGCGCGGCCATGCGTTCGCGGCATCACAAAATGCGGCAAGCAGCGGCGCTTGCGCTGCTCGTCTTGCTCGTGGCGCTGCCGGCACTCGCGCGGCAGATCGTTATCCAGAATTTCGACGAAGAAATTCAGGTCAACACCGACGGCACCATCGATGTGACCGAGACGATTGAAGCGCAATTCATCGGCTCGTGGCACGGGCTCTACCGCACGATTCCCACCGAGTACACCACGCCTGAAGGATTGAATTACACGCTGATGCTCGATTCGATCCGCGTGACCGACGAAAACGGAAACCGCCTGAAAGTCGATGAGAGCAATCCGGGACGCTACAAGCGACTGCAGATCTGGGTGCCCGACGCGAACGATGCCACGCACACGGTGGTGATTCGTTACCGCGTGATCGACGCGATCCGGTTCTTCGACGACCACGACGAGCTGTACTGGAACGTGACCGGCAACGAGTGGGACAACACGATCGAGCATGTGGCGGCGCGGATCGATGTGCCGGACGGCGTGAGCGGATTGAAAGCAGTGGCGTACACGGGCGTGAACGGGGAAACCGGACACGGCGCGCAAGTGGACGTGAACGGAAACGTCGTGAGCGTGACGAGCACGAGTCCCCTGCACTATCGAGAAGGGCTGACGATCGCGGTGGGGTTCGACAAGGGGCTGGTACATCAGCCGACCGCGGAGATGAAATTCTGGCGGACGCTGGCGAGCAACAAGCCGTTTCTGATTCCGATTCTGGCGTTCTTTGGGATGTTCTGGCTGTGGTGGACGCGCGGGCGCGATCCGGAGCGCGAATCGATCGCGGTGCAGTACGAACCGCCGGATCAACTTACACCGGGTGAGTGCGGCACTCTGGTGGACAATTCGGCGGACATGCGCGACATCACCGCGACGCTGGTGGATCTGGCGGTGAAGGGCTACCTGACCATCGAGCAGGTGGACGAGAGCCACTTGATGGGGCTCACGCACAGCAAGCAGTACATTTTTCATTTGAAGAAACCGCCGACGGAGTGGGCCCAGATGAGGGCGCACGAGTACGAGATGCTGCTCGCGCTTTTCGAATCCGGCGCGCGAACGGACGTAAAGCTAACTGATTTGCACAACGACTTTTACAAACACCTTCCGCAGATCCGGCAATGCATTTTTGACGCGTTGATGAAGGACAACTACTATCTGCACCGGCCGGACACGGTGCGGCAAGGCTACATTTTTGCGGGGATGGTAATCGGATTTTTATTTGTGTTCGGTTCTGGCGCGCTGATGGGCATGACGGGAATCGCGCGCGTCACCTGGGTGCTGACAGGGATTCTGACCGGCGCGGTGATCTGCATTTTCGGGTATTTCATGAGTGCGCGGACGGTGACCGGAGCGCGAGCACGCGCGAAAGTGTTGGGCTTCGAGGAATTTCTAGGGCGCGTGGAGAAGGACCGGATCGAGCGCACGCCGGACATGTTCGAAAAGTTTTTGCCGTTTGCAATGGCGCTGGGCGTGGAGAAAAGGTGGGTGGCGTCATTCGCGGGGATCGCGATGCAGCCGCCACAGTGGTACACGTCTCCGTACGGCATGGCGTTCAATCCAGTTTTTTTCGTGAACGATATGCATTTCATGGCGTCGCAGACCGGATCGATGATGGCGTCGGCTCCGCGCAGCTCGGGTGGATCGGGATTCGGCGGCGGAGGATTTTCGGGCGGCGGGTTTGGTGGTGGGGGCGGCGGAGGGTTCTGAGTTCCGTTGCGTGACTACGCTTTGTCCGTTGTGAGAATTTTGCGGAAGGCCTTTTGGGATTTGTAGTGTTCGTAGCCTTCGCGAAGGTAGAAGGCGTGGGCGCGGTCGCGAATCACGTTGGAGCGCAGGCGGACGGACTTCACATCCTGTTCGCGGGCCCAGGATTCGGCGCGGGCGAGTAGTTGTTCGCCGATGCGTTGCGAACGAAATTCCTTTCCTACTACGAAGCCGGTGATTTCAGCGTGCGGATCCGATTCGATCGTTCCTTGAAGCGCGACGCAGATCCATCCGGCAATCGGTTCGCCCGAGCGCTGGCCGACGAAGACAACGTGCCGCGGTGAGATCGTGTAGAGGTGGCCGAGGCGACGCGCGATGTCCGCCGCGGCGGAAGGATAGCCCAGATCGCCAGCCAGTTCAGCGAGGCGCGGGTAGTCCTCCGGCTGCGGCACGCGGATCGTGAGCGGCGTTTGTTGCGGTGCGGCGGCCATTCGAGTTCCCCTCCCTTTTGTTGAGCGCTGGGCGCGTCAGAACGTCTTGTCCGAGTCGAGAAGAATTGTCACCGGGCCGTCATTCACGAGTTCGACGGACATATGCGCCCGAAAAACTCCCGTGGCGACAGTGACGCCGCGCTTGCGCAACTCGGCGACAAATTCTTCGTAGCCGGCGCGGCCCGGATCGGGCGGCGCAGCGCCGAGGAAACTAGGACGACGCTGGCCACGCGCGTCGCCATACAAAGTGAACTGTGAGACTGCCAGGATCGCGCCGCCGGTATCAATGAGGGAGCGGTTCATCTTGCCATCCGCATCGTTGAAGATGCGGAGGTGGATTATTTTTTCGGCCATGGCCGAAGGAGTGCCGGGAAGATCGTCGCGACCGACGGCGACTAGGACGACGAGCCCTGCGCCGATTTCGCCGACGACGGCGCCATCGACTTTCACGCGGGCTTCGGTGACGCGCTGGAGGACGGCTCTCATCTTTTTCCCGGAGGACGGTATCGGATGAAGATTGTAATGCGCGGGCGCGGCGTCGGCGAGCGATTCGTGCGTGGCGTTGAAAGAGACGGCGGAGAATTGTGTTAGAAACGTACGAGCACGACGGGAGCTGACGCGTGAAACTGGCACTGATCGGAACGCACGGCGTGGGCAAGGCGACGCTGGCGTTTGAGATTTGCTCGCTGCTGAAGAAGGCCGGGCGGCACGTTGAACTGGTGACCGAAGTCGCGCGGCAGTCGCCGTTCCCGGTGAACGCGGACACGACGCTCGAGGGTCAGCTTTGGATTCTTCACGCGCAAATTGCGGCGGAACTGGATGCGGCGCGGCGGGCGCCCGTGGTGATCGCGGATCGCTCGGTGCTGGATAACTACTGCTACCTGGTAAACAAATTCGAGAGGCAGGCGGCGCTGGAGCCGTGGCTGGCGTCGTGGATGAACACCTACACGCATCTGATTGGCGTGCCGATCAGCGACGATGGCATTCAGCCGGACGGATTCCGCTCCGACGATCGCGCATTTCAGGCGCGGATACACGAAGTGCTCGTCGAACTGCTCGCGTCGCCCCCATTCGACACAATGGCGCAGCCGGTTAAGTGGCTTCGCCCTGATGACCGCGTCCAATGGGCGCAGGAAATTTTTGAGCTAGCGATGCGGCCGTCAGGAGATTAGTCGGAATGGAGGGATTCCCACACAAGGTTCTCGAGAAGCTTAAAAAAGCTGTCACTTCCGGCGAACTTCGGCGGAGCGACTTGTTAGACGACGCAGGCGCGCCGCTGGATCGCATCTACGGTAACGATTCGCTTGATCGCGTTGAACTCGTCATGGCGGTCGAAGAGCAGTTCTCGGTGTCGATCATCACGGTGGGCGACTTGATCGACTTTTTGGAAGATCGAGAATCGCGGTCCCGCAACGCCAGTGAGAAAAAGATGACGCAAGGTGAAGCAGTCTCGTCGCCGCACGACGACAACGGTTGGTTAACACCCGGCGTGCTGGGAATTGGGCTGGCGAGCCTGTTTTCGGATTGGGGGCATGAGGCGGCGACGGCAATTCTTCCGGCGTTTCTAGCCAGCCTCGGCGCGCCGGCGTACGCGTTGGGAGTGATCGAGGGAGTTTCGGACGGGCTTTCGAGTTTCGCGAAGCTCGCGGGAGGATGGATCGCGGACCGGCCGGAGCTGCGCAAGCCGACAGGAATTTTCGGCTATTTGATGACGGGTCTCTCGACCGGCGCGTACGCGCTGCTGCATACGTGGCCGGCGGTGCTGATCGTGCGCGCGTTCGGTTGGACGTCGCGCGGCATCCGCGGCGCATCGCGCGACGTGCTGCTCACCGATTCCGTTGCGCCGGGGCGCGAAGGCCGCGCGTTCGGCTACGAGCGCGCGATGGACACCACGGGCGCCGTGCTTGGGCCGTTGTGCGCGACGGCGTTGATGGCGAGGCTTGGGCCGCGCGGCGTGTTCGCGTGGACACTGGTTCCGGGCATCGCGGCGGCACTGGCGTTTTTATTTTTGGTGCCGAAGGGACGGCGCGACGACAGCCACAAGGCGCCGAGCTTCGTTTCGAGTTTCTCGCAATTGCCGGGCGCGTACTGGCGCTACCTGGCGGGCGTGTTCGCGCACGGGATCGGAGATTTCGCGCCGACGCTTTTGATTTTGCGCGCGACGCAGGAGCTGACGCCGTCGCATGGATTGGCGCGGGCGTCGGTGATGGCGGTGGCGCTGTACACCTTCTACAACGTAGTGAACGCAGCCGCTTCATATCCCGCGGGACTGCTCGCGGACCGGATCAGCAAGCGGGCGCTGCTCGCGACGGGATACGGGCTTGCAACCTTCGCGTTCGGAGCGTTTTTATTTGCGCCGCCAACGGTGAGCGCGCTGGCGATCTTATTTGCGATTGCTGGAGTGCATGGAGCGATACAGCAGTCCGTGGAGAAATCGCTCGCGGCGGAATTGCTGCCGGCGAAGTCGCGCGGATCGGGCTACGGAATGCTGGCGACGGTCAATGGGATTGGGGATCTGATTTCGAGCGTGGTGGTGGGTGCGCTGTGGTCGAGCGTGAGCGCGAATGCAGGCTTTTTGTACGCGGGCGCGTTTACGCTGCTCGGCGCGATTTTGATTTTGTTTTCCGGGACGGCGGATGCACGGACGGTTTAGCCCGGCGCCGCGCGACGGCGGCCACGGCGCGCTTCCGTTTCGAACTTGCGCGGGAGCGCGGCGCGGGCTGGCACTGCGGGCAAAAGTGGGTACTGCGCCCGGCGACGATGATGCGGCGGATTTTTGTGCGGCAGCGAAAGCACGGCTCGCCGGTGCGCTGATAGACGCGATGGCGCGTCTGAAATTCTCCGCGATTCCCTTCCGTGTCCACATAATCCGAGACTGACGAACCTTTCAGACGAATCGCTTCGTTCAAAACCGAGCGGACTTCTTTGTATAGTCGCGCGATCTCTATCGGCGTGAGATTGGCACCGAGGCGCTTTGGATGAATGCGCGCGCGCCACAAGGCTTCGTCCGTGTAGATGTTGCCCATGCCGCTGAGCGCGCCTTGATCGAGCAGTAGCGCCTTAATGCGGCTGCGGCGCGATTGCAGGAGTTCGCGAAATTCGAGCTCCGTGATCGCCAGCGAATCGGCGCCGAGCGTGGTAGCACGCGTGGCGGCAGGCGCTCCGGAAGCGACGAGGCGCATTTTTCCGAAGCGGCGAACGTCTGTGTAGCGGAACTCGCGGCCGTCGTCGAGCGCGAGAAAAACGTGGGTGTGCGGAGCGATGGGCGCGTCAGCCGCAGCGACGACAATCTGGCCGGTCATTCCGAGATGAATGGTGAGCGCGACTGCGTCGGCAGCTACGTCGCCCGCTTCGAAATCGACGAGCAGCAGCTTTCCGTGTCGGCGAATGCCGGAGACGGTGCGACCCGGAAGGCGCATCTCGAGCGCGGACGGATCTTCGATGAAGTTGGTCTTGGTGCTCAAGCGGACGCTCAGGATGCGCCGGCCGGGCAGAGCGGCGCGCAATCCTCGGGCAACGGTCTCGACTTCGGGAAGTTCGGGCATAGTTAGCGGAGCAAAAAAAGCCTAAAGGCCGCAGGCAATATTGCCTACGCTACCCACCTCATTTCGATTCTACGTCAGGGGAGAGGGATTCCGGGAGAAGCGACGATGCCGGCCATGCGTAGGATTTCCGAGTACTCTTCGTCGGTGAGCGGACAGATGGTCATGCGCGTGTTCTTCAGAAATTTGATTTTGCGGAGCAGCTTGTTCTCGCGCAGCTCGGCAAGCGTCACCTGGCGCGGCAAGCGATCGACGGCGCGCAGATCCATGACCAGTTTTTTCGTGTCGCGCTCGTGTGGGTCGGGGTACGGATCGCGGCTGACCTCGGCAATGGCATAGAGAGCGTGCTCGGGCTTGCCGTGGTAGGCGATAGCCCGGTCGCCCTTATGGACCTGCTTCAGCTGCCGCAGCGCGTCCGGACGGTGCCCGGCATGGCGCCACATCTCCTTGCCCTTCACGAACAAGGTATCCCAGTGATAGACGCGGGGATCAACGGCGAGGAGCCAACGTCTTGGTTTGGTAGGTGGTTGCGTCATCCGCTAAAAATGTAACGCGCGCACTATACACGGAAGAGACGAAAAATGGCGAAATTTGTGCGGGAAATTTTTACTGGACTGCGGGTCACCCACACCTAAGTCGCGATTTGCAGCTAAGGCTTTTATTTACCGACATCTACGAAGACGTCGCCGCCGCGCACTTCGGTGGGATAGCAGACTACAGCGACGGCTGGATTGGTGAGGAGCTTGCCCGTCGTCAGATCGTATTTCCAGCCATGCCACGGGCACACGACGGCTGCGCCTTCCAACTCTCCTTCGCCGAGCGGGCCGCCTCGATGAAGGCATAGGTTGTTGATAGCGTGAAACTTACCGTCAACGTTGGCGAGCGCAATGGTGGTGCCGTCCACCTGAAACTCCCGGATGGTGCCGCGGGGAAGCTCGATCACCCGTGCCACACGCATGAATGGCATCGATTCGATTCCTCCTTTGAAGGCGCACCCCGCTAAAGGGGTTGGGGAGTCTGGGCGACCATCACGCCCTGTTTGAATCCCTCGACCATGTCCGGCTTCAAGCGAATCGCAGTGGGCCGCCTCGCGAGGGTCATTTGGTCGATCTTATCCTGAAGCTTGAGCAGCGCGTAGAACAGGGCCTCAGGCCGCGGCGGGCAGCCAATGACGTACACGTCCACGGGGACGATGCGGTCAACACCCTGCAAGACCGAGTAAACGTTGAAGGGTCCGCCGACGCTGGAGCATGCGCCCATGGAGATGCACCACTTGGGGTCGGGCATCTGCTCCCACACGCGCTTGAGGACAGGCGACATTTTCAGGGTGACGGTGCCGGCAACGATCATCAGGTCGGCCTGGCGAGGCGACGGCCGGAAAACTTCGGAGCCGAAGCGAGCGATATCGAAGCGTGACGTGGTGGAAGCAATCATTTCGATCGCGCAACAGGCAAGGCCGAATGTGAGCGGCCAGATCGCGCTCTTGCGCGCCCAGTTGAAGACGTAGTCCACCGTGGAGAGGACGTAGCTGCGCTCGAAGCGGTTGTCGAGATGTGCCATTCGAAAGAGTGCGCCGCAGATTCAAAACGGTCCCGGCACTGGCGCGAGTATAGACAGCCGGAACACCCGCGTCAAACGCGCACGCACAATCCGATCAAAACTATATGTCTGGTAACGCAATTTATCAGGCGTTAGTCCGGGAGGTTGGTTCGCAGCGCTCAGGGCGCATTGATCTCAATCATTCGGCGGCGTTGCGGGCTGATCCTCGTCTTCGCGTTGCTTGATCAGAGTGGCGCTGACAACCGTGTTCGCGTCCGTCTCTACGGCCAACATTTCCTTGCCGCAGTCGGCAACCACGAAGTTGAAGTGAATTTCAGGTTGTCCCTCGGGAGTGATGGTTGCCGTACCCATGCAGTCTTTGTCAACGCTATAGGAACCGGTAACAGGCTCTTCCGCGAAGGTTTGAGACGAACCATCCACGGCGCTGACTACGTGTCCGGTTATCGCTCCTTCTCCGGATGTTTGGGCTGTGAACCTAAGCTTCCCGATGAAATTCACGGCTCCTGTCACAGGCGCGCCTGCGAGATAGACGCCAGTCGCTTCGAACGCGAATTTACCGTCAACGTCGGCATTGTGGCAGGCTGGAGGGCCCTGCTTCACGGCGAAACCCTCCGAGAGAAGGTGAACCGCCAGAAACCCAGTCGGCGTAGCCACGATTGAAAACGGAGCGCCGCCCGATGGTGTTCCGGTGCCGATGCAGCTCGAAGAGATTGAGTATGTTCCGCTGAGGGGAAGCGTGGATATCACGCCATCGCGGGACGTCGTGGTTTGTCCGCTGAACGTGCCGGTGGCTGGGTCAAACGTGAGCTGACTGACGGCCGCGCTACTCGGGGTACCGCTGGCGTCCGTGCTGTCGTGAAGAAATCCGTACGCGCCGTTGAGCGATGCGTTTGAACAGCTGGCGCCGGCAGGCACGCTAAAAGCAAACGTGACTAGAACAATTATTCCGGCGATGCGAAGGACTTTCGAAACCATGGCGATCTCCTCTTCCTACTATTTTTCTTGGCCTCGTGTATCTAGCCGGTAGCCCTGGATTGAGCCCGTAAAAACGACAGCAACTCTACGCACATCGACGATCGCAACGAGGCGGATTCCTGCGCCGCGAAAGCATCGCCGAACTTACTGATACAGCTCGGCCGAAGCGAGGCCCTGAAAAATCCCGCCGCCCGCAACCAGTACGCTGCCATCGTTGAGCAGCGTAGCCGTGTGGCCGGAACGCCCGACTTCCATGCCACCGGTCAGGCTGAAAGTGCCGGTAGACAGGTCGAAGATTTCAGCGCTGGAGTTGCTGTCGCCACCGCCTGCAATCAAAACCGTTCCCGCCGGCAAGAGGGTCGCGGTGTGCAAGCTTCGCGCCGCAGCCATTGGCTGCGGCGTTGCGGAAAATGAGCCGCTCGCTGGGTCGTAAATTTCAGCACTAGCCGTCGCCTGCAAATTACCCGGACCCGAGGCGATCTCGCCGCCAGCGATTAGCACCCTGCCATCGCTAAGAAGCGTTGCGGTGTGCAGTTCGCGCCCCGTCTGCAACGAACCAGTCGTCGTGAATGTGCCAGTGGATGGGTCGTAGAGCTCCGCGGTGGCCAGGGGATCAGATGTAGACGTCTCGGCGCCGCCGACGATGAGCACCTTGCCGTTGTTAAGCAGTGTCGCCGTATGCATATAGCGTGCAGCTGACATACTCGCGGTTGGGGTAAACGTGCTCGAAGCCGGGTCGTAGACTTCGGCGCTGGCGAGTCCCGGCCCGGTCGGATCGGTGCTGGATCCGCCCGCAATCAGGACTTTGCCGTTTGCTAGCAAGGTCGCCGTATGCTGGCCGCGATTCGCTGTCATGTTGCCCGACGCGCTGAACACACCCGTCGCGGAGTCGTAAAGTCCCGAACCGTTGGATGAGATGCTGCCGCCGTAATCCCAAATGGAATTTACGTAGCCACCGGCCGTCAAAACCATTCCGTTTTGCAACAGCGTCGCGGTGTGACCATAGATCCCTGCGCCGTCGTCGCCCTCAATTTCAGTAAACTTGCCGGAGGTCGGATCGTAGAGTTCGATGGACGAGAGGCCTACGTAACCGGTCGCTTCGGTGTAGGAGGCGCTGTTTGAGCCGTACGCAACAAACACTTTCCCATTCGGCAGCAACGTGGCGGTGTGCAGTCCACGCGCCTCTTGCAAATTTCCGGTGGGTGTAAAACCGCTGGAAGACGTCGTGACGGTCACGGTGGCGTACGCGGTGACGTCTGCGTCGTCACTGCTGGTCGCAACCACTTGGTAGAGACCGCCCGCGCTCGGAGCCATGTAAAGCCCGGCAGCGCTGATTGAGCCACCGCCGGCTTCCTGCACCGTCAGCTTTACGGAAGTGTTGTTGAGGTTCGTAATTGTTGCGGTGAACGATTGCGTGCCGTCGGGGTGCAAATTTACGGCCGCAGGACTGATCGTGATTTGGGGCGTCGGGACGACCACCGTGGCTTGGCTGACACCCGTGCCGGGATCAGCCTGACTGCTGTCGCTTCGACATGGAACGTGCCAGTGCCATTTTTGGGGAGGAGTGTAAATGCCGGCGCTGGTGATAGTGCCTCAGGAGCTTTCCACCACAGACCAGGTGGACTGCAGTGTTCGTTGTGCCGGTGACCGTGGCCGTAAAAGTTTGCGTGCCGTCCTGGAGGACCCATAGCCGAACTCGGAGACACCATAACGAGGACGGCGGGCGGCGGGGAAGATGTGGGCCTGGAATCGGGGTGGCGGAACTTCCGCACGCATGAGGATGCCCTTACGCGCACAGATCAAAAATACGGCAGGTACAAAAGCTTTCATATACCTCGCAATTAGCGCAGTCGTGCTAAGGCGCGCGAGTCACTTTGTGGCGCGAGATTGATGCGAGGCGGTTTTAGGCGCAATGGCGAGCCTGTGGTCTGCGTATGACTTTTTTCTGACCACGCAGGGCTATGAATTTAGGCGATTAGATGACTGCAAATAGTACATCGTCGACGGGTCGTTGGTGATAGACTCGCGCCAATCTGGAACCGGGAAGCTGCCAATGGAAGTTAGCGACCCAGCCCGCCATCTGCGCTTTGACGCTTTCGATGTCGATTTGCGGGCGGGCGAAGTACGCAAGCATGGTATCCGGCTGAAGCTTCAAGGCCAGCCCTTCCACGTGTTGTCGTTGCTGCTGGAGCATCCGGGTGAAGTCGTTACCCGAGAAGAGCTTCGCCAGAAACTCTGGCCGGGCGACACGTTTGTGGACTTCGACACCAGCCTGAACAGCGCCGTGAAGAAGTTGCGCGAGGCGCTGGGCGATTCCGCCGAAAACCCAAAGTACATCGAGACGTTACCGCGACGCGGGTACCGTTTCGTCGCGCACGTCGAAAACGGCGCATCGGCTTCCTTCGCTGCTGCGCCTGTCTTTGCTGCGCCGGTCCCCGTTTCGCAGGGAGCTGGCGAGCCAACCCCGATCGAGCAACCGCCCGCCGCCGTTCCTGGGGTAGCCACAACTTCCGAAACGAAGAGCAAGTCGCGCGTGTGGATGGCGGCCGGCGCCGTTGCGCTGACCCTTGTTGCCGCCGTCGTCGCATGGCGGTTCTATTTCGCGCGCCCGGTACTCACGAACACCGACATCATCCTGGTCGCGAGCTTCGTCAACAAAACCGGTGATCCCATCTTCGACAACTCTCTGGACAAAGCTCTCCAGACCAAGCTCATCGAGTCTCCGTTCCTGAGCGTGCTACCGGAAGGAAGCGTGAGAGAAACGTTGCGCACGATGCGCCGCGATCCGAACGAGCCGCTGACACAGGACGTGGGCATCGAAATCTGCAAACGCCAGGGGTTGAAGGCCGTGGTGGTTCCGGAGATCGCGGCCGTCGGAAGCAAGTACTTGATCACCCTGGAAGCGATCGACGCGCGTAGCCAAAAGCCCATCGCCCGGGCACAAATGCAGGCGGACTCCAAGGATCAGGTGATTGCCGCGCTGGGCAAAACCGGATCGAAACTGCGCCAGCAATTGGGCGAAAGTCTGGGTTCTCTGGAGAAGCACGATGCGCCGCTCGATTTGGCCACGACCAGTTCGCTTGAGGCACTGCAGGCTTATCGCGCGGGGCTCGCGCCGCTGCGCTCCGGAAAATCCGAGGAAGCGATTCCTTTTTTCCAGCGGGCGATCGAGCTGGATCCGCAGTTCTGCTCCGCCTACGTCATGTTGGGCAGCGCCTACCACGGAGCGGGTGACGATCAGGCCTCCCGAAAAAACTATGCGCAGGCGTTCGAGTTGAAGGATGGCCGTCTGACCCAGGAAGAAAATTTTCTGGCGACCGCGACGTACTACTGGAACATCACGGGCAATCTGGAAAAGGAAAATGCCGTTTTGATTTTGTACCAGCAGGCCTATCCGCGCAGTGCGGCAGCCGCGAACTTACTGGGCATTAACTATTCAATGTTGGGCCGGAAAGAAGAGGCGCTGGAGCAATGGCAATGGGTGCTGGAGCATTCACCGGTGCCTTCCGCTTTTTACTACTCCAATGCCGCGCAGGGCGTACATGTCGCTGGACCAGCCTGGACGACGCCAAGAAAATACTCGACGAGTGGCGGCGGAAAGGAACTCTGTTCTCGTATCAAACAGACATGCGTTACCGCATCGCTTTCTTCGAGAACGATACCGCGACGATGGAGAAGCTGGCCCCGGAAAATCCGGCTGACGACGTGGGCTGGCAGGCGTTACAAGCACAATTGGCTTTCTATCGCGGAGATCTCAAAAAATACCGCGCACTGAGCGATTCGGTGATCAATCTGCAGCGCAACGACAAGCAACCGGAAAACATCGCGAACGAGCTGGCGTTGCGGGGCCAGCTCGAGTCCTTTCTGGGAAACTACGGCCCTGCGCGCAGCTTCTGCCGCCGGGCGGTCGATGATAGGCGCCGACAGCATCACCGAACTTTGGCGCTGCGGCGACGCGCTCGCTGCAGCCGGTGAATTTGCGCAGGCGGAGGCTATGGCCGAAAAACTGGAGCGGCAAAATCCGGAGAATACGATTGAACAGAGAGTGCACGTCCCGCTCGATTCGTTCAATCATCGAGCGCCAGCGGGGAAATCCGGCGAAAGCCGCGGATTTACTGGCCCAGGCCGAGCCCTACAACTACACACTGGATACACAAGTATCAACGAGGGCTCGCCTATCTGGCCGCCGCAGAGCCCGACAAGGCCGCCGCCGAGTTCGAGAAGCTCATCGCACATCGCGGGTCGAATTGGTGGGTGGTCTATGCGCCGCTTACCCAGCTTGGCTTGGCGCGCGCTTACGCGATGCAAGGCGAACGCGACAAAAGCCAGAAAGCCTACGACGAGTTCTTCACCACTTGGAAAGATGCGGACCCGAAGATCCCGCTACTCGGTCAAGCCAAAACTGAATACAAGAAACTCAGCTCCGTATCTACTTCCACCTCAGCAGCGCCTGATAGGTGATGGCCGTTGGCTGCCGGTCACTTCGGGGTGCTCGCAGCTACGTGCTGTGAATTTCACGCCACGAACAAACCACGTTCAGCGGCGGCGAGTCTCATAAAGTCGGCGCAACCGCCATACTCTACCGCGTGAAGCGTTGCTCAACTTCGCCTCGCGCAAGTCCGCCGGCGGATGCCCGGGTGCGCGCCACTTCCGTGCGGTGCAGGTGGCTAGGCGGCGATCGACGCGACCGTGTCCGCGAGCAAGTCGAACCGGTGCTCCCACATGACGCGCATTTCGGTCAGCGCACACGGCGCCTGGTCGATCCTTGTCACCCGCGGCTCGCGGTGTTTCATCGCCGCGGCGCCGCGCGGCCTGTCGTCCGGTCCGCCGAGCATCCAGCGCCAGAACACGATGGAAAGGCACGTCCGCGGATTGCCGAACGCGCGGTACAGAATTTCGATGGCAAACAGTGTGAACACGAAATTACGCATGGCAAATCCCTCCTAACTTTTTTTCTTCTTGTCGATCGCCGGCTTTCCTCCGGCGGATTCTGTTTCCAGATTGGCGCTCTCGCCTTCCGCTTCGTTGAGGATTTCGGCGAGCCGATCGAACCGCTGTTCCCACATAATGCGGCAGTTGGCAAGCCAGTCTGACGCGAGCGTCAGTCCTGCGCTTTCCAGCCGGCACGTGCGCACACGCCCGGACTTTTCAGTGATCACCAGGCCGCTTTCTTCCAGGACCTGCAAGTGCTGCACGACGGCGGATAGCGTCATGTCGAGCGGGGAAGCCAGGCCGGACACGGAGCGCGGCCCGTCAGTGAGCGCCTTAACGATCGAGCGCCGGGTCGGGTCTCCCAGCGCATGAAATACGCGATCGATTTCCCCTGGATTCGGATGCCCGAAACTCGTTACGGCGGTCAGCATATTGTTCCTCGTTTGCTCGCACTGATTGCGGCTACTCTCCAGCAGCTGCGCCGTTACTTCGCCAGTTCTTTGTCGAGCCGATCGAAGATTGACATCCAGCCTTCCTCGCGCATTTTCGGCCCGCCCGAGTTCTCGTAGAACGTGCCCTGGTGCGTGAAGATCATGTCGGTGCCCTTCGCGCTGGGGACCAGCTCGATCGTGGTGAGGGAAGTTGAGATGCGGTGCTCGCCGAGCGTCATCGTGGACGTCTCAACGATGCGTTTGTTGGGCACGATGTCTTCAAATCGACCGTGATTGCCCAGCGCGACGCCCGGAAACGGCGTGTTCGGGCCGAACAAATACGTGGTCTTTTCTTCGCCGCCCACGCGGAAGTCCATCGTAAACGCCTTCACTTCGTGCGTTTTGCCGTCGGCGTACCACCGCCGCTTCTTCTCCGGGTCAGCGAATGCAGCGAACACCTTCTCTACCGGCAGCGAATATTTTCGTTCGATCACAAATGTATTGTGGATTGTTGCCTGTTCTTGGGTTTGCATGGCGAGCCTCCTGTTGAAGCGAGTCTTAAGATAAATGCTGTAGTGTGTACTTAAGTATCGATGAGGGCAGATTAATTGTCAAGCACAAACTTAAGTGTCCTGTACTTTGCCGACGCGCGGGGTAACAAGGTTGATCCTGCGGAGCTTGGAATCGAACATGAGGCTATGGAAGATGCGCGCGACGTGGTTCTTTTTGAGGACTACGGAAACGGCCAGACGAAACTCACCATGATCGGCAATGAACCCATAGAAGACGCGAAAAACAGCGGGCAAGTCGAAGGCTGGAATGAGATCCTCGATAAGGTTGCCGCCGTTGTTGCGGGGCTGGCGCAGGCGAAATGATAAGCGGAAGTTTTGAAGGTCGCCATGCGCGAGATAACGCTAAAGTTGGCGGCGTCTTCGTGAGAACGGGGCTTCTCGTCGTTTGGCCGAATAGTCACATTTCCGGCTAAGTGAGCCTAAGCTCAACAATCGCTTTCAGGCCTATCCGCGCACTAGCGCACTAGAAGGAATGCGTCACGTGGCGCCACGTCCGTGAGTAACTTTTGCGGAGCAAAAATAAAACGGGAGCCGCCTGACTGCGGCCGGCTCCCTTGTACTTCTGACTTCGAATTGCGCGCCGTTATCTTGTAATGCGGCGTTATGAGTGGTTTATCAATCCTGTCCGTTTACGTTTGTCGATTCATTCCTGCGGCTGAACACGATTCCCAATTTCGAGATGCCGGTTCAGCGCCGCCTGGAGCGAAACCAGATCAGCGAGGCTTTTCCGTGGACGGATGGCTTGCCGCCCTGGGGGCTTGGCGCTGCTCGACTTGTTGCTGTTGGGTGGCGTGCTTTTGCTCGAGTTGCTGGGTTTGCTGCGTGTGACGCTGCTCCATCTGCTGCTTCTGCACGTCGCTGTAGTTTTTGGCCGTGGCTTGCTGGTGCTCTTTTTCCTGCTGCTGCTCAAGCTTTTCGTGATCCTGCGTCTGCCTTGCGGTGACTTTGTCCTGTTGCTGCTGGTACTTTTTGTCGGTCGCCGCGTTACCGGAATTCGGCGGCGTGAATTTGTGCGGTTGCAGATCGCTGGCTTCTTTGGGAGCGGTGGCAGCCGGCCTGGCTTCGCTTTCGGTGCGAGCCGCAGCGGCGGGAGGAGCTTTGTACTCGCCGCCTGCTTTCGATGACGCTACCGCGCCGGATTTGAAATCCCCCGCTCTAGAAGTTGCCGCGATGGCAGGCTTTCCTTCATTCGCTGAAGCGCGCAATTCCGGGTTGCCGCGAGCTTGCTGTAGCTGCTGGTTCTGAGCCGCTACAGGAGCCTCATGGTGGGCACTCGCGTAGGTTTCCTGTTGTGCGGTAGCTCGAGCTTCCACTCCGCCGGCGCCGCCGTTGTAGCTGACGCGAGTATCGGAGACGTTTTCGACGCGGGTGTTATAGGTGTTGTGAATCTCGGTGGTGTTTACGCGGTTCACATATGTGTTGTAGGCGAAATGGCCACCTTCCCAGCGGCCGCCCTCATAACCGTTACCGCCGTAACCGAAGCCGTAGTTGATCCCGCCGTAGAAGCCGACCTGCGGGCCCCAATACCCTTCGTGGAACAGGAAAGCGTTGCCGCCCCAGCCCCAGTATCCGGGAGTCCAAAGAAAGTTGGCCTGCGGAGGCTGGATCCAGGTTCCGGGAACCCAGAAATATCCGCCGTCGTCGTTATAAGCCCAATAACCAGGAGTCCAAAGGTAACCATCCTCGGGACAGATCGGCTGCTCATACACCGGAATGGCAGGAGGACCGAAGCCCACGGAAATACCAATTTGCGCGAAAGCAGAATGGGCCGAAATTGCAAACAACAAGAGCGGCAAAACGAAACGGACGGCAATTGAAGGACGCATTGAACTCCCCTTTTGGTGCAGAACCATCAAGGCGCCGCAATCTAAACATCGGATCTTCGGCGCCGCATTCTTAACCGCGATTCAAACGACCGCTGCGGAATGGACCGGGAAAAAATCGTGTCGAGCACAATTCACATCGAAACTTCGTCCGGGAAATCATCATGAAAAGGCTTGGTTCGATTACGCCCGTTCTGGTGGAACGGCGAATCTGAGCGGCGTCGCAGCGTGGGCATCGCTTCGTGGGCCTTTCGGACTGCGAGGATTGTCCGCTTTACGGAAAAGGCTGACTGTGCAGAAGTGAACAGTACGAGGTTTTATCTTAGGGGGCGCGGAGTCCGGCAGCAGTGGCGGACAGGCTCGCATGCGACCCGAGACGGCTCGAAGCAATAGCCGAAGTTGGGCGCTCGCTTCTCCGCGCAAAAAGGTGTGCAGAAGTGAACAGAACATTACTCGTGCGGCTTCTAGGATTCTTTCTCGCGATGCAGGCGGAAGGCATTCGCTTTTCTCAGCGCGAATCGTCGGGGCCTCGAAGGAATAGCGAGGGGCCGGGCCGAGCTCGGCACGACGAAGACAGGAACAGAAGCGCTTCAGACTTCCCCGGGTGACGCATGGATGAATCGAAACAGCGAGCCATTGAATTTCTGGAAAAGGAAATCAAGACGTATATCGCGCTGGCCCTGTTTTTCTCGAATGAGGGACTCAAGCAGCGCGTTCCGCTCGCGGGAAAACACGTGACGATCAGCGCCATGTATTACAAAGACCGTATGCGGGAAGCTCGCAAGCTGGTGACCGAACTCCGAAAGTCCGCGTGATTCGTTTGTCGCCGAGTCGGAGCGCCTGGCGTCCGCAGGCGAAGCTATTCGTGGTACATCACCAGCAAAACGCCGAGCACCATGATGCAGGCGGGCCACACCTTGGCGAAAATTCGGCTCCAATTGAATTTCATCTCGGACAGGCCTTTCGCGATACAGGTCACCGCGCCCACCGCGGCGAAACCGTAATGCTCGTGCATCACGGCGTACATGGTTCTCATCGCGTCCGGTCCGTGCATCCCGCCGTGCTCGTGAAATAACAGAAGAACGCATCCGCCAATTCCGACGACCGGAAAAACCCAGGCGCTCCATGCGGCTTTCAGCCGTCCGCTCGCCCGTAGCATTTCCACCGCACCGAGAATCAGCAAGATCAGCGCGAAAGTCTTATGCTGCGCGTCTTCGCGGTTGTGGGTAATTGCATAAGTAAAACTCATATAACCGAACGGCCAGATTTCGGTATCGCTGACGAGCAGCAGAAAAAATCCAGCGAGCAAAAGGCACAGCGGCCACGCGTAGCGAATGGCAGGCCAGCGTTTGGCCAGCGGCCCTTGCGCGAGGAATAAGACTCCCACGAGAAACACGAGCACGCCGGCCAGATGATGATTGAATTCGCTATCGCGCTTGTCCCTCGCGTATTTCGCTTGTTGCTCGGGCGTAACAACTTCGGCGCTGTGCTGCATGCCGGGCATGTCCGGCATATCGGGCATTTCATCCATGTGCGACATATCCATCGCGGGTCTGGGCTTGACGGTGGGATGTTGGGTCCACTGTGGCGCAGCGAGGAACATCGCCATGATGGCGACAATGAGCAAAATGCCCGCGCTCCACAGAGTTTTTTCGGTGCGCGTCCAGGGTTGTAATTCAGGCACTCGTTCGATCTCCTCTCTTTAACGTGAAATGCGTCTTGCTCTGTTTTCGTGTTGGGCCGGTCGCATGAAACGAAAGGCTTCTCGCCCGCCGCCTATTCTGATTGCGACGCGCTTTGGAGTCGAGCGAATATCACGTTGCGTCAAAGATTCAGGTGTCGCACGATGAGGCCGGATTTGGCCCGCCACGGTGAGTTTGAGGTACGAAGATGAAAAGGTTAGTCGCTTTGGTGACTCTCGTCGCTTGCGGATGGTCCTTCGCCTCTGCGCAGCCACAGTCAGCGAAACCGGAGAGCGCTCCGCTTTCCGCCGAGGCTGCTCAAATCTACGGGACGTTTCTCGATTCGTATGTCGGAAAGGGACAGCGGAGAGTGAATCTGATTGAGACCACGAGCGTGTTTCATGTGAGCGATTCGGAGAAGCCGACTCCCTGCATCAAGCACTTCGAACCGGAATCGATCGATGAAAAATCGCAGACAATCCACATGTTCGATGCGGCGTTGATTAACGGGCGGCCCATTCAGCTCGTGGATCCCGAGACGACAAAAATCGCAGATCCGGAAGATGCGATGAAGAAGGGCGCTTCGGTGGACGACGCCTTGAAGGCGGGCTTCGCGGCTGGGCAGCTGCGGCTTTCGGAAATCGTGTTCAACAAGGCGCACACTTTCGCAATTTTCAGCTACGCGTTTCACTGTGGGCGCCTGTGCGGCAGCGGGGGAAACGTACTGTTTGAGCGAAGGAAGAAAGTATGGATCCGATCGGAAGAGGGTTGTGGGACGTGGATTTCGTGAGCCGTCGGGGATGAGCGGAATTGTGCGAGTAGGCATGATCGTAGCTGTCGTCGTTGTTGTTCTATACGCGGCGCTGCTCGCGGCGATTTATTTGGGGCGCAACAAGCTACTTTTCCCCGGCGCGGGCTACGCGGCACAAGCCGTCGACCCTGCCAATATGTTTCCGGGCGCCGAGGACTTGAAACTCCCGGTCGATGGCGCGACGTTCGCGCACGCGTGGTGGATTCCGTCGGAAGGTAGAACGGCGCAAACGCTGCTCTACTTCCACGGCAACGGCTATTCGCTTGAAGACGAGTTGCGCGAAGAAGCGGGGGTGCTGCACCAAAACAGGGCGAATCTGTTGCTCGTCGATTATCGCGGTTACGGAGCGAGTACGCCGATTGCAACGACAGCGGAAACAACGGCCGCGGACGCGCGCGCCGCGTTCCATTACCTGACGGACCAACGGCACATCGCGCCATCCGATATATGGATTGTCGGGCGATCGATTGGCGCAGCGGTCGCGGTGCGGCTCGCGACCGAAACACCGAACGCGGGCGGTCTGGTTCTGCTGACGCCGACGACCAACACCGCGGACGTCGAGCCATATCGAAAGCTGATCAGGCCGATGGTGTGGCTCGGCCTCACCAAGGAATTCGATTCGCTCGCACGAATGCCACTGGTTCACATTCCGGTGACAATCGTCGCAGGCTCGCTCGATACAATCGCTCCGCCGTGGATGGCCGAAAAACTTTTCGATGCGGCGAATTATCCAAAGACCATCAAGGTGATCAACGGCGCGGGTCACAACGACATTCTTGCGGTTGCCGGGGATGCTGTGACTCTCGAAATTGAACGGTCGATGCTCCCGACTAGCGCGCGACCAAGCGCACTTTCCCCACCCAAGTAGAAAATCGCGGCGCTACTTTTTGCCGTGGATCAGGAGAGCGCCCATGGCGCGGAACTCGGCGAGTTGTTTCGCGTCGCGGAACCAGCGGCCGCTATAGACCTCGGGATTGGGCGTCGGATCGGGGATAGTCCGGTGCGCGACTTCCGTGAAGCCGGCGTCGCGAAAAAGCTGCGACCACTCTTCGGCGCTGAGCAGATGCGTGGGGATCTTTAGTTCTTTCGCCCACTGGTGGCAATTTGGATTGTCTTTGTAGAAATTGATGTCGATCCAGGCCTGCCCGCCTTCGGCTAACACTCGATAGATTTCGCGGATGCCACGGGCGGGATCGGGCCAGTAATAGGACGACTCGACCGAAATGGCGTGCGTGAAAAAGTTTGGCTCCCAGGGAATTTCGTCCACGCCGCCGACGATAAACGCCAGATTTTCCGTTTCGGCGTTGGCAGCGCGGGCGCGATGAATCATCTCGTCGGAAATGTCCATGCCGACCACGCGTCCCTCGGGCACTCCGCGCGCAAGAATCCGCGAAAGCCAGCCGCCGCCGCAGCCGACGTCTAGAATGTTGTCGGTCGGACGGATCAGCATCTTTTCGAGCACGGGCCGGGTAATCGGCCAGTGATCGTGCTCCATCGATTCGCCCTTGCCGGCGTCCGCCCAGCGATTGAATTCCTCGCGCAATAGTTGGTCTTGTTCAGGTTGTGACACTTCGCGGTGCTCCTTTCAGCGGTGATTAGAAAACTTTCTCACAGGTTGGCGCAGCGCAAAAGATTGAATCGGAGGCACCGAACAGGCCCTAAGAATAAAAACGGCTCGACATGGGGCGTCGAGCCGCGTTCACCGCATCAGGATTTTTGCGCGCGATTCAGACAGCGCGGCCGCAGGCGGCGCAGTAACGGCCGTCGGGCTGCGCAATGGCGCCACAACCGCTGCAAAATCGCGCAGTGCCGGAGTGGCCTGCCAGCGCGTAAACGGGCGTTCCTGCAACGAGAATTCCCAGTTGGCGCTCCGCCGTGCAGGCCCAGATGAGCGCGACGATCCAGCCGATGAACGTCCATCCGAGGAAAAAATTCAGAATGAAAATCGCGGCGAAATTGCGCCTGTCGCGGGCGATGAGCGACGGCAGAAAATAGAGAAATGTAATGGCGATCAGAGTCAGCATCGACGTAGCCTCCGCTCGGCGGCGCCCGCATCGGCAGCCGGATTGTGCTTACAACTCTTAATACGCGAAGAGGGGCCGAAATGTTCCCAGGGCGCGCAGCGGCAAACAACTGCGGAGCCTCGGCTTAGCGCGCGGCTTCGACCTTTGCGAGGAGCTGCACGAATTTCTGCTCCCGCTCCTTTTGGTCGAGGCCCTGGTAGCCTTCGGCCACCTGCGTGGTGTTCATCGAGCAGAATTTCGGGCCGCACATGGAGCAGAATTTCGCGTCCTTGTAGAAGCCGTCGGGCAGGGTCTCGTCGTGCATTTTGCGCGCGGTGTCCGGGTCAAGCGAAAGTTCGAACTGCTTGTTCCAGTCGAACAGGAAACGCGCGTAGCTGAGCGCATCGTCGCGATCGCGCGCGCCAGGCCGGTGCCGCGCAATATCCGCCGCATGTGCCGCGATTTTGTACGCGATCACGCCTTGGCGGACGTCGTCCGCGTTGGGCAGGCCGAGATGCTCTTTCGGCGTGACGTAGCAGAGCATCGATGCGCCGTGCCAGCCGATCATCGCTGCGCCGATTGCGCTGGTGATGTGGTCGTAGCCGGGTGCGATGTCCGTGACGAGCGGGCCGAGCGTGTAAAACGGCGCTTCGTGGCACATCTCGTTTTCTTTTTTCACCTGCAGCTCGATCTGGTCCATCGGGATGTGGCCCGGACCTTCGATCATGGTCTGCACGTCGTATTCCCAGGCTTTGGTGGTGAGTTCGCCGAGGACTTTCAATTCGGCGAACTGCGCTTCGTCGCTGGCGTCGGCGAGGCAGCCGGGGCGCAGGCCGTCACCGAGCGAGAAACTCACGTCGTGCTTCTGGAAAACTTTGCAGATGCGATCGAAATTCTCGTAGAGGAAGTTTTCCTTTTTGTGGAAGCTCATCCAGCTGGCCATCAGCGCACCGCCGCGGCTGACGATGCCGGTGATCCGGTTGCGGGTGAGCGGCAGAAACTCGCGCAGCACGCCGGCGTGGATGGTCATGTAGTCGACGCCCTGCTCGGCCTGCTCTTCGATCACTTCGAGCATGATGTCGAAGGTGAGGTCTTCGGGGCGGCGCACGCGGGAGAGCGCTTCATAGACGGGCACGGTGCCGATGGGAACGGGCGAGGCGTTGATGATGGCTTTGCGGATCAAAGCTATGTCGCCGCCGGTGGAAAGGTCCATCACGGTGTCCGCGCCGTAGTGGACGGAGCGGTGCAGCTTTTCGAGCTCTTCGTCGATGTTGGAGGTGGTGGCGGAATTGCCGATGTTCGCGTTGATCTTGCAGAAGAACGCGACGCCGATGCCCATCGGTTCGAGATTGCGGTGATTGATGTTGGAGGGGATGATGGCGCGTCCGCGGGCGACTTCGGCGCGAACCAGCTCCGGCTCCAGTTTTTCGCGGCGCGCGACGTATTCCATTTCTTCGGTGATCACGCCTTTGCGCGCGTAATGCATCTGCGAGAAATTGCGCACGCCGCCGTTCATCGCGGCCGTCCGCTTTTCGATCCACGCGTCGCGCATCGCCATTGAAGCCTCCCCACCGCACGAAACTGAATAGACCGCTAGCTACGAATCTCGTTCGCTTGAGTGATGCTCGATTATGTCATTCGGAGTGGCGGGCAGCAACGTTTGCGCGTTGGCGCGAATTATGCGGAGGCGGGGCTGGCAGCGACTTCGACCAGCAGGGCTCGCAATTTTTCGGGATCGGAAGTGGGCGGGTGGCAGGTAGTTTCGATGCAGACCAGCGCCTGCGCTTTAGTCGGCGTCGACATGCGGCAGCGTTTCGCGCAGCGCGGGCGGAAGCGCCGAGCCGGCCGCGAGAATTTCGGGCGTCACGCGAAGCACCGCTTTTCCGAAGCGGTAGATTTTGTTTGCGGCGGATTCCAGTTGCGCTGCGACGGGATCATTTGCGGCGCCGAGGATCACCACTTGCAGCGGATGGCGGGCGTGCAGCACTGCGGCGAGGCCGTAGGTGGCGGCGAAAAGTCCGTATTGCGGGACGCGGTTGACGAAGCATTCGAGCGTCTTCTCCGCCCAGTCGCGGTAGAGGCGTTCGCCGGTGTAGGCGTAGAGGCGATCGAGAACCATTGCAGCAACGGAGTTCGCGCCGGACGTAGGCGAATCCTGCATCGGCTTGCGGCGGACTTCGAGGCCGCCCATCGGAGCGGCGTCTCGAGGGCGATCGAAAAAACCGCCGGCTTCGGGATCGCCGTAGCGTGCGACGGCAAGCTGCACGGCGCGTTCCGCTATTTTGAAATAACGCGGGTCGAGCGTGGCTTCGTAGGCGTCGAGCAGAGCGGCAGCGGCGAATACTTGATCGTCGAGCGAACCTTCCAGGCGCGGCCCGCCGACGCGATGCCCGAAACCTTTTTCGTTGTCCCAGGCTTCGGCGAGGATGCGATCGAGCGTCTTTAGCGCGAAAGCGCGCAATCGGCACGAGCCGAGCCGCGCGAGGCTTCGAGATAAGCCGAGACGAACATCGCGTTCCACGAAACGTAGATCGTTTCGTCGATGGCGGGCGTTGGGTGCCGCTTGAGGCGCGCTGGCGAGCATTTTCTGTTTCGCGCGCGCGATCAGTTCACGCGCGGCCGCGGCAGAGACGTCGAGACTCCTGCCAAGATCGTCGAAATTGGAAGCGATCCACAGAACATTCTTCGCGGGGTTGTGGTGCATTTCGCCGTGCGCTTCCACATCGTAGTAGATGCTCGAATCGCGCGCGCTTCTTCGGGCGTGAGCACGGCGCGCAACTTCGTCACGCGTCCAGGTGAAATAGTCGCCGTCGTCATCGAGCGTCTGGTCGGCGTCCTGGCTGCCGTAGAAGCCGCCGTTTGTTTGATCGGACAGACGTGGAATTCACCCAGTCGACAATCCCGTTTGCGGTTTGCGTGTACAGCTCGCGCAGCGCGGATCCCGAGTCACCTGAATACCGTGCAGGTAATTCCGCAGCAGCTCGGAATTGTCGTACGACATTTTCTCGAAGTGCGGCACGCACCAGCGCTCATCCACGGAGTAGCGGTGAAAGCCGCCGGCGATCTGGTCGTAAACGCCGCCCTTGGCCATCGCCTCGAGCGTGCGCTCCGCGACTTGCAAGAGCTTAGGGATCCGCGGCGCTTGATAGCGTTCGAGCAGCAGGTCGACGGCGCTCGCGTGCGGAAATTTGGGCTGCTGGCCGAAGCCGCCGTTGCGCTCGTCGAACATCGAGACAGTCGACTCGATCACGGAATCGACGATTCGCGATGTCGAACGTGCCGCGCGCTCCCTGAAACACTTCCGCTTTCGCCACGGCTTCTTCGAGCGCTTTCGCTGACGAATCCACATCACCGCGGCGGGATCTGTAGGCTTCGGCGATTCCCAAAAGGATGCGCTTGAATCCGGGGCGGCCCATCGCATCGTCCGGCGGGAAATAGGTGCCGCCGAAAAACGGTTTGCCGTCGGGCGTGAGGAACGCAGTGAGCGGCCAGCCGCCCTGGCCGGAGATCGCGCTGATCGCGGACTGGTAGCGCGAATCCACGTCAGGGCGCTCGTCGCGATCGACTTTCACAGGAATGTAGAACTGATTGATCAGGTCCGCGATGTCCGGATTTTCGTAGCTTTCGCGGTCGATTACGTGGCACCAGTGGCACCAGACCGCGCCGATATCGAGCAGGATTGGCTTGTCTGCAGCGCGCGCCGCCGCGAAAGCTTCCTCGCCCCACTCGTGCCAGTCGATGGGCTGATGCGAGGCGGAACGCAGGTAAGGGCTCGCGGAATCTTTCAGGCGATTTTCTTTGGACTCTGGGTTGATCACTCAAGTGCTCGCAGTCCTACCGTATCACATGAAACCTTTTGGGAGAGGAAGCAAGCAATGGGGAAAAATAGGGAGTTGAAAGTGGTACATCCCGGAAAAGTCTTGCGTGAAGACTTCATGAAGCCGTACGGGCTGAGCATGAATCGACTCGCGCTCGACCTTCGCGTACCCATCACCCGCATCGCGGACATCGTTGCGGAACGCCGCGGAATTGCGCCCAACACGGCACTGCGCCTAGCGCGCTAGTTAAATACAACCGCATAATTCTGGCTCAATTTACAGACCAAGCACGACCTGGAGCTTGCAGAGGACGAAGTCCTGGCAAGAATCGAACGCGAAGTTCACCCCATCGAGGCCGCAACGCGATAGTTACTGAATCGGGTTGCGGTAGCCGGCGTCGCGCGGATCGATGGGTTTGCGGCCGGCGAAGCCTTCATCCTGGCGGTGGTAGAAGCGAATTCGGTCCTCGCCGAGCTTCCAGCACAGGTAAACGTCTTCATCGTCGATGCGCGCGGGAAAATCGAGCAGGCCGACGTCGAGGTCCTTCACCACGCAGCCGGTTTCCTGAATCTGGTCGAGCACGGTTTGAATCGCGTCGTTCAAGCGGTTGCGTTCGATCCGCGATTTCGAAGCCTTCTCGTACGAGACAGCCATGCCGCCCGAATGCCGGATGCGGTCGGCCAGTTCGTTCAGTTCGTCGTCCACGTCGTTGATCTTGCGCCGCGACTCCATGGCCTCGATCAACAGCGGTTCAAGCTGTGAGCGCAAACGCTCGGCTTCGGTAAGCGAAAAATATTTCTGTTCGTCGTCCGCCATTCACTACTCCGTTCGAATTTCGATGCCGCGGCTTTGCTCAGCCGCCGATAAACACCATGGTGCGCGACGGCGGAATGAAGTCCGGCTCGTTGATGCGATGGCTTTTTTCTTTTTGGTCGACGATGGCCTGGATCGCGTCACCGATCTCGCGATCGCCCGCACCGTTGCGCAGAAGCGGCTTCAGATCGTGATCTTCCTTGCTGAAAAGGCAGGTGCGCAGCTTTCCGTCGGCCGTAAGGCGGATGCGCGAGCAATGGCCGCAGAACGGCTGCGATACCGGCGCGATCAAGCCGATTTCTCCGCCGCCGTCCACGAAGCGATACTTGCGCGCCGTCTCGCTGCGTTCGTGAACAATGGGCATCAGCGGCCATCGAGCGGAAATGCGCTGGTGAATTTCCGCAGCGGTCACCACTTGATCGCGCGTCCAGCTACGGTCGGCATCCAGCGGCATGTATTCGATGAAGCGCATCACGATGTCTTTTTCGCGCGCGAATTCGGCGAAGGCTTCCACTTCGTCATCGTTCACGCCTCGGACCAGAACGGCGTTAACTTTCACCGGCCGAAGCACCGAGGCCTGCGCGGCATCGATGCCCGCAATGACCTGCGAGAACGATTGGGTTCGCGTGATACGCGCGAATTTTTCGGGGTCGAGCGAATCGAGGCTGATGTTGATGCGGTTCAGGCCTGCAGCCGCGAGATCTTTGCAACGCTCGGCGAGCAGGTGGCCGTTGGTGGTCATCGAAAGATCCGCCACGCCAAGAGCCTTTAGCCGGGCAATAAATTCCACTACGCCCGGACGCACCAGCGGCTCGCCGCCGGTGACGCGCACTTTGCGAATTCCCATGCCGACGAGGATTTTGACCAGGCGCTCATATTCGCGCCATTCCAGCAGAACATCGTCAGCGTGATTTTCCGGCTTGGCGGAGCGGCAGTAAACGCAGCGGAAGTTGCACCGATCCGTGACCGAGACGCGAAGGTCGGTGATCTGACGTCCGAATTTGTCGGATAGCGCCATTCGAAAGTTGGATGCCTTGTCCGAGAAGCCCGCCTCAGGATACTCCAATGCGGTCGGCGGATAGCCGTCCCAGCTTAACCAGTGTAGCGCACAGCCGACTCGACGGCGGAGAAAACCGCCGAATCAATGGTAAAGTTACGCCCCGATGAAGGTATTCGTACTAGGAGTAGGAGGAGCCGGATCGCTCCTCGCTCAATTGCTCGAGCGCCAAGGCCACACCGTGTGGTGCGGCGACCGCGATCCGGAACGGGCTAAGCTTTTCCTGGGCAAGAAATCCACAATCGAAGTGAAAGAAGCTAACGCGCGGAATATGTGGTCGATCGTGCGCGCAGCGCGTGGTTGCAACCTACTGATTAACGCGTCGCCGGCCGTGTTCAACGAAATCGTGCTGCGAGCCGCGCTGCGCATCCGCGCGAACTACCTCGATTTGAACTCGCACCTGAACCGCAACCCCTTCAAACCCGAACAGTTTGGCTTCCAGAAACGCTTCGAAGCGAAAAATCGCCTGGCATTGATCTGCACAGGCGCGGCGCCGGGGCTTACGAATCTTCTGGCGAAACGAGGAGCCGAACTGCTCGACACCGTGGAGTCCATGCAGATTCGCCTCTTCGAAAGCACGGAGAGCAAGGATCCGATTTCCACCTGGTCCGCGGACGTGGCGTACGATGAAGCCATCTCCAGCCCTCGAATTTATCGCAATGGGCGTTTTCATTTGGCGAAACGATTCGCCGAGCGCGAGAAATTCCGCTTCCCGGCGCCGATCGGCGAAACCATGGTCTACCTCGCCGCGCAGGACGAAGTCTGCATGCTGCCCTATTCGGTCCCGATGAAAGACATGGACGCCAAGATCGGCGGCAACGATTTCGACCGGCTCTATCGCTGGTGGCGGCAGGGACGCCTGAACCGTTCGCAAGGAATTGTGCGCAAGCGATTCCCGAAGACTCTTACGCCGAAGAACGTCGCGAAGCTGATTCGCTCCGGGGTGTTGGAGAATGCGCGATTCGCGGCGGCCGTGCTGGTGAAGGGCACGAAGAAGGACAAGCCGCTTCTAGTGCGCTGGGATGCGAGCTTCCCTTCCCTTTATCAGATTCGCCAGCGCGGATTGATTGCAACGCCGATCTCGTACGCCACGGCGCATCTAGCGGCGATTTTCGTGAAGCATTTTCCGCGCAAGCTCACCGGTGTCTATAGCCCCGGCACGCTGCCGGTGGAGATTCGCCGAGCCATCCTCACTGATGTGCGCTCGCGCGATTTTCGCGTTTCACTGAAAATCACTCAGCTCAAGAAGAACGAAGAGGATGACGAAGACCTGTAATCCCTGCGCCGCACATCGTTGACAAGATTTCACCGGCTTCCGGTGTATGATTCGCGTTTCTTCGGCTCCCGAGTTTCTCATTCCTTTCGAGCGAGGCGCACTCATGCGATGGACTCCCGGCGGCACCAGCGGCGACATTGAAGACGAACGGAACAGCACGGGAGGCGGCGGTTTTGGCGGCGGAGGCTTCGGCGGAATTCACATCGGCATCGGTGGCCTGCTGGTGCTGCTTGTTCTGAGCTTTATTTTCAAGCGCGACCTGATTTCGCCGCTGCTGAATTCCGGAGCGGCCACCACGGACAGCGGCCCCGCGGTAACGCGGCCTGCCGATCCTGCGCGTGACGCCGCCGAGGAGAAGGAAGTGCAGTTTGTTTCCTTCGTGCTCGACGACGCCCAAGACACCTGGACGAAACTCATCAACGGCTATCGCCACGCGAAGCTAGTTTTATTTCGCGACGCGATCCAGTCCGGGTGCGGCGGCGCACAAACGGCGAGCGGTCCGTTCTATTGCCCGGCCGATGAAAAGGTTTATCTCGATCTCGCGTTTTTCGACGAGTTGAGCCAGCGGTTCAACGCAGCCGGCGATTTTGCGCGCGCTTACGTGGTGGCACACGAGCTGGGCCATCATGTGCAGAAATTGCTCGGCATCGAAGCGAAAATGCGCGCGGCGCAACAGGCCAATCCCAGCCGAGCGAACGATTTATCGGTGCGGCTCGAGCTGCAGGCGGATTGCTTTGCTGGAGTGTGGGGGCACTCGACAGAGCAGCGCGCGATCATCGACCAATCCGACATTCAGTCGGGATTGAACGCGGCGGCAGCCGTGGGCGACGACCGGCTGCAGAAGATGGCGACCGGATCTGTGATGCCGGAACGATTCACGCACGGTACTTCGGCGCAACGCGCGAAATGGCTGCGGACTGGGCTTGATTCCGGGCGCGTCGATGCGTGCGATACGTTTTCGGCGAGCGAGCCATAAATCCGGAGCGGCTGGCTAGAGATTAGTAGGGTTGGAGGAGAGGTTTCAGAAGGCCGAAGTCCGTTAGCCCGTTCGCAACGAATTGCACCGCGAGCGCTACCAGTAGCAAGCCCATCAAGCGCATTAAGATGCGGATTCCCGTTTCGCCCAGATAGCGGCCGACGCGATCCGCACCCGCTAAAATCATGTACGAGACGAAAGCCGTGGCAAGAATCGTCGCGTAGATTACGCCATGTTGCCACACGGTATGCGCTTCGCCGACCAGCACCATCACGGTGGAAATCGCGCCGGGTCCCGCGAGCATGGGCATTCCCAGCGGGATGATGCTGGCGTCGGACTTTTCAGTGCCCTCCTGGGTTTCTTCGGGCGTCGCTTTCGATTGATGGCCTTCCAGCATGTCGAGCCCGATTTTCAGCAGGATAATTCCACCCGCGATTTTGAACGCCGGCAGCGTGATGCCGAACATTTTGAAAATCAGGCTGCCCGCAATCGCAAACGCTACGAGAACGATCGCGCAGGTGTACGCGGCGCGCCGAGCCATCTGCTTCTTTTCTTCGTGCGGCGAGTCCGAAGTGATCGCGAGAAACAGCGGAATTACGGCGAACGGGTCCACCAGGAAGAAAATCGACGTGGCGGCGAGGAGCGCGAACTCCAGCACCGCGATCAGGGAAGCGGGCATCGTTCGTGGTGCGAACGCCACTCACTGGGCGCTCGCGAGCGTTTGAAAATAACACGTTCGCACGTGACTTCCCAGCGCGTGCGCGCCTCGAACTCAAAGCGCCTTGCGAAAATGCACGCAGCGGTCCCCTGCCTCGTAACCCAGCGCCTCGTGCGCTTGCTGCGACAAGTTGTTGTCGATCAGCGCATCGGAGGCCATTTCGCGGCATCCCTGCTCACGCGCCCAGTCTTCCGCCGCGCGTACCAGTGCCGCGCCCACGCCGCTCTTGCGCAGCGGCTCCCGCACAAACCATCCCTCTACGTATCCCACCGGGCGCTCCGTGTCGCAGCCTTCGGCATGGGATCGCAATCCGACTTCAACAAATCCGACGAGCGTGCCGCTCTCCGAATCCGCCGCCACGAAAATCGCCACAGGCAACGTCCCGCTCCGTCCGCTGCGCACCTTAGCTTCAAATTCGCTCAGGTGCTCGAGCGCCGGCCCATCCGGCCACAGCTCGTGGCACATTTCGGCCACCACCTGCGCGTCATCGAGAGCCGCGCGCCTTATCTCAATCCCCGGACGCACCTCGCGAGCCAACCACGCCCCCTTCAAACTTCACTCGTAGCGCAGCGCTACGATGGGATCGACGCGCATCGCACGCCGCGCCGGAATCAGACACGCGGCGAGCGCTACGCACGCCAGCACGAGCGACACGATCGCGAACGTCGCCGGATCCTTCGGCTGGGTGCCGAAAAGTTGCGACGCGAGGAATTTCGTAAGCCACAACGACGCCACGAACCCGATCACGATGCCGACGAGGACCAGGCGCATTCCCTGCCCAACCACAAGGCGCACGATGTCGCGCGGCGCAGCGCCCAGCGCGAGGCGAATGCCCATCTCCCGAAGCCGGTGTGAAACCGAATAGGCCATCACGCCGTAGATGCCGATCGCCGCGAGTAGCAGCGCGAATCCAGCGAACGCACCCACCAGCGCGGTGAGCAGGCGCGGCTGCCCGACTGAATCCGATACGAGTTTATCGAGCGACTGTACGCCCGCAACCGGCAGATCCGGATCGATGGACTGAATTTTTTCGCGGACTGCAGAGACGAGCGGCTGTGTGGCGGAATCGGAACGAACTACGAACGTCATCGCCATCCACGGGGCCTGCATATACGGGATGTACATCTCTTCGAATTTCGGCGCGCTCAGCGAATTGATTTTCACGTCGGAAACCACGCCGACGATTTGCAGCGGGATCCGGTCCCGCGAATTCTGCAGAGTTTTGCCGATGGGGTCTTGCCCAGGGAAATATTTCTCGGCGACAGTTTGATTGATGACCACCGCGGGCGGCGCGCCCGTGATGTCTGCATCGGTGAACACACGGCCGCGTAGCAACGGAATTCGCATGGCCGCGAAGTACCCTGGGCTGACCTGCTTCATCGAGATCAAGGGGTCTTTGCCGATCCCCTGGCACACCTGCCCTTCGGCACAGAAGAAAACGTAGCGCGCCGCGCCGGTCATCGGCATATAACTCACAACGCCGGCGGAATCGACAGCCGGAATCGTGGCGACGCGCTCGAGCGCTTGCCGGAAAAATTCCGCCCGCTGCGGAAGCGTCGCGTATTTCGCGGTTGGCAGGCTCACGGGAAACGTCATCACGCCGTGAGAATCAAAGCCGGGATTCACACGCAACAGATTCACGAAACTACGAATCAATAGTCCCGCGCCGGTCACCAGCAGCAACGCCACGGCGACCTCCGCGATCACCATTACCTGCCGCGCTCGCGATCCGCTCCCACTCGCGGTGCCGCGTCCTTCCTTCAACGTGCCGTGCAGATCCCGGTCCGCGACTTGAAGCGCAGGCACGAGACCGAAAACCACGCCGGTGATGACACATAGAGCGACGGATGCAAGCAGCACAAGCCCGTTGAGGTGGACTTCATCGAGCCGAGGAACCTGATTCCCCGCTCCGGCACGCAAGAGCGGCATCGTGATTGCCGCGACAAGCACTCCAATCGCGCCGCCTACGAACGCGAGGACCAGGCCTTCGGTAAGAAGTTGGCGCGTAAGCCGCGCGCGCGTGGCGCCGAGCGACTGCCGAATCGACATTTCCTTTTCGCGAGCGCTCGCACGAGTCAGCAAAAGGCTCGCCACGTTCGCACATGCGATCAGCAGGACAAAGCCTACCGCTCCGAGCAGCACGAAGAGCGACGGCCGCACAGCGCCGACGAGATTGTCGGTCAGCGACGTCATGTCCAGGCTGTGCTTGGCGGCATCGGCGTTCCCCGGATACGCCTGCGTGTAACTCTGACTAACCCTGTCCGCCTCGGCTTGCGCCTGCGCCAACGTTTGCCCGGGATTCAATCGCGCGATCAAAAACAAAAATCCAGCGCCCATTCGAAGCTGCTCCGGCCGCAGGCCGAGAATGTCAAATACGCGCGGCACCCACACGTCCGGCTCCGGCTGCTGAAACGGAAACTCAAACGAGCGCGGCATCACGCCCACGATGGTTGTCAATTTTCCGTCCAGCTCGATCGTCCTTCCCAACACGTTGGGATCGGAATTGAACTGCGAATGCCAGAACCCGTTTGATAGGATTGCCACATCTGCTCCGCCGATCTGATCTTCTGCAGTGAGAAAATCGCGGCCCAGCATCGGCGCGACGCCCAGCGTGTGAAAGAAGTCTGCGTTCACGCGGTTGACGTTGATCTGCTGCGGCTCGCCGCTACCGGTCATGTTCAACGTCGTCTGATAAAACGCGCCCACGCTGGAGAGCGTCTTGGTTTGCTGTTGCAACATCTGAAATTTCACGAACGACACGGGCGTGCCAGTGGTGCCTTGCTCGCGGTTTCCCGCGACGATGCTCACTAGAGCCGCAGGATTTTTATACGGCAGCGGATTGAGCAGCACGGTATCGATCAGCGAAAAAATTGCGGTGTTCGCGCCGATCCCCAGCGCCAGCGTGAGGATCGCAACGATCGTGAACCCGGGCTCCTTCGCCAGCGTTCGCACCGCATACCGCAAATCCTGCCAAAGCTCCTGCATGTCCACCCCCCAATCACTTGCGACAGCTTATCCTGTCTGTTGACGTCCGAAGCGGCGGAAAGTCGCGCCCACGGCGCGTAAACCCTTGCCAAACGGCGCTCTCCGGTCGGCACGCCCATCGAGCGCCGCGTCAGCCCTTCGCTTGCCTCATCTTGGGGCGGCTGCTAGACTACTGCGGCAAGGGCAACTGCTGCTCCTGCCATTCTTTCCTGAGAAGGTTTATCCATGTCTGGACACTCGAAGTGGGCCACAATCAAGCACAAGAAAGCCGCCACGGACGCGAAGCGCGGCAAAGTCTTCACCAAAATTATCCGCGAGTTGACCATCGCCGCTCGCACCGGCGGCGCTGACCCGGACACCAACCCGCGCCTCCGCACCGCGATTCTCACCGCCAAGGGCGAAAACATGCCCAACGACAACATCGAGCGCGCGATTCAGCGCGGCACGGGCACCCTGGAAGGCGAGACGCTCGACGAAGTTACGTTCGAAGGCTACGGCCCGGGCGGCGTTGGCGTGCTGGTGCAGGTGGTGACCAACAATCGCAACCGCATCGTCAGCGAAATCCGCCACATGTTCTCCAAGAACGGCGGCAACATGGCTGAGACCGGCGCGGTCGGCTGGATGTTCCATCGCAAGGGCGACATCGTGGTGCCCAAGGAAGCGGCCGACGAAGACAAGATGATGGGCATCGTGCTCGATGCAGGCGCTGAAGATCTGCGCGACGATGGCGATGTGTGGGAAGTGACGACGCCGCCGGAAGTGTTCGAAAAGGTTCGCGAAGCGCTCACCACCGCGGGCATCAAACCCGCCTCCGCGGAAGTCGGCTGGGTTCCGCAGAATTACGTGAAGCTCACCGGCGCGCAGGCGCAGCAAATGGTCCGCATGATGGAAGTGCTCGAAGATCACGACGACGTCCAGCACGTTTACGCGAACTTCGACATCGACGAAAAGGAAATGCAGGCCGCCGTCGCACAGTAACAATCCCACCGTGGCATAGACACTCGTCCCGCGCGCCAAACCGCGCGAGACCACTCCATCCGGCCAGGATGAAGTGCGTCTGTGAAAGTTTGCACCGGTTCGATGCCGGAGCAAGCTTTCTGCCTTAGCAAGTTCCGGCCCCACAATTCACGCGCGATCCGCTACTTCGCGATCGCTCCGCCGTATTGCTCGTCGGTAACGTGCTCCATCCAATGCACCACTTTTCCGTCCTTTTTCTCTTGTATCGCAATGTGGGTCATCGCCGTCGTCGGCCTCGCACCGTGCCAGTGTTTTTCTCCCGGCGCAAACCACACCACATCACCGGGGCGAATCTCCTCAATGGGCCCACCTTCGCGCTGCGCCCACCCGCAACCCGCCGTGACGATCAGCGTCTGCCCGAGCGGATGCGTGTGCCACGCCGTGCGCGCACCGGGTTCAAATGTGACGCTTGCGCCCTGCACAAACGCCGGATCTGGCGCTTGAAATAACGGATCGATGCGCGCCGTGCCCGTAAACCATTCCGCCGGCCCTTTGCCCGATGTCTGCGTCCCCGCTCGCTTGATTTCCATTTCCAACGCTCCTTTCATTCACGCACGCGGCAGAATTTTCACCGTTGCCGCGCGGGCACGCTCGCCGATCATCGGCTTCAGATACGGGCTGCCCTGATACTTCTCCCGGTAAGCCTGATCGATGCGATCGTTGATTGGCCCCTCGACGGGCTCGAAGGTGACTTCCTTCGTCATGCCGGCTGCGGTGATGCGTCCGGCTTTTTGCCGGATCGCTGCCTGATACCAACTCGACTTCTGCCCGTTATTGCCGCGAACGTAGAGACCATCATCAACCACCACGGACCAGATCCAGGTGAGCGTGCCGTAGGTCGTTCCGTCTTCGCGGAATGGGGCGATGTGCAGATCGTCTGATTCGGCGATCTTGCGAAGTTCGTCCTTCGTCCAATGGCTCACCGCACACTCCTTCGCGCACTTATTTGAACGGATCGTAGCCCGGCTTTTTGTAGAGAGTGTCCGGCTTGCGCTGAATGTCGGGCTTGTAGACTTTCTCCGCCCAGTCTTCGGCTTTGACATCTTCGATCGCCACCGAGAGCGACTCCTCGGCGATGTGGAGAACGTCTATCACGCTTTTGGTGATCGCGTCGGACAGGCGTTGCTTCATCTCCTCCGACCTGCCCAACGCAAGCTTCACGATCACATGCGGCATTGTTGGCTCCCGTTCTCCTACACAGCTCAGAGGCCGGTCATTTTTTCCAAGCGTTCCGGATAACGAGCGCCTTCGAGCGTGATCTTTGAGGCCGCGATGTCGATCTCATGCAGATCGTCGGCCGTGAGGTGGACTGAGAGCGCTCCGATGTTTTCATCCAGGCGGTTGAGTTTCGTCGTGCCGGGAATGGGAGCGATCCACGGCTTTTGCGCGAGGACCCAGGCCAGGGCGATTTGCGCGGGCGTCGCATTCTTATGCTTCGCGATCCTGGCAATGAGATCGACCAGCGCTTGATTCGCAGCGAGCCTTCGGAAGTAAAGCGCGGCAACTGGCTGCGGAAATCGGTACTCTCGAACTTCGTGTTCGCGTCGATCTTGCCCGTAAGGAAGCCCTTGCCCAGCGGGCTGTATGGAACGAAGCCGATCCCGAGTTCCTCGCACATGGGAAGCACTTCCGCCTCCGGCTTTCTCCACCAGAGCGAATATTCGTTTTGCAGCGCCGTAACAGGCTGAACGGCGTGCGCACGGCGGACCGTGTTCACTCCGGCCTCGGACATTCCGAAATGCTTCACCTTGCCGGCTTGAATCAGTTCCTTCACCGCTCCGGCTACGTCTTCGATCGGCGTGTTCGGATCCACGCGGTGCTGGTAGAGCAGATCGATCGTCTCCACTCGCAACCGCTTAAGTGAGCCTTCCACGGCCTGCTTGATGTGCGCGGGCTGGCTGTTGACCGGCGCGCCTCCCGGGCGATGATCGCCGCCGCTAAAATCAAATCCGAATTTTGTGGCGATCACGACTTTGCCGCGGAACGGCGCGAGCGCCTCGCCGACCAGCTCTTCGTTTGTGAACGGACCATAGACTTCCGCGGTGTCGAAGAAAGTGATCCCGCGATCCACTGCCGCATGGAGAAGGTCGGTCATTTCTTTTTTGTCTTTGGGCGGACCGTAGGAAAAACTCATGCCCATGCATCCGAGGCCGAGTGCCGAAACTTCCAAATTGCTTTTTCCGAGTTTGCGCTTTTGCATGATCGCTCCCATGAAGTCTTGCTACCTGCCGAGAGTAGTCCCGGACGCGCCCGAAGTGGTATCCCGATCCTACCGATTTATTGCCTAATCCTCTGGATATGTGGAAAAGACTTGGGTGCAGCGGGATACGGCCGTATTCTGAGTTTGTCGGCGGGGACGCGGCTTTTATGAAAAAGACCAACAAAAAGACCAGTTCGAAAGACGATCAAAAACGGGAAGTCCGAACCGAGCTCGCCCGTTCGATTGCCTCGTTCATCGGGAACGAAGAGAAAATGATAACGGCTGTTCCGGGTTTAATGCTCACTCGCCGCACCGCGCCGACCGCCCCTGCCTCCGCCGCCTACGAGCCAAGCCTCGCCGTAGTGGCGCAAGGGCGCAAGCGCGCCACGCTGGCGGGAACGACGTTTATTTTCGACCAGTCGCGCTACTTGCTCACGTCCCTCGATCTGCCGGTGATCTGCAATGTGTTTGAAGCGAGCGAGGCGGTGCCGTATCTCTGCTTCGTGCTCAAACTCGAGATGCCTGTGGTGCGAGAGCTGTTGAGCCGGGAAGAAATTCACGCGCCCGGCGAAAGCGAGGACAGTCCCGCGATGGCGACGGGCGAGACCACAACCGAATTGCTGGAGGCTTGCTGCCGCCTCGTCGGTCTGCTGGATACGCCGCAGGACATTCCGTTTCTGAGCGGGTTGATCCAGCGCGAGATTATTTACCGGATTCTGCGGGGACCGGAGGGTGCTCGCCTCCGCGCGATCGCCACGCTCGGCGATCAGAGCCACAGGACGGCGAAAGCGGTCGCGTGGGTCCGCGCAAACTACGCGCAGGCACTTCGCGTGGAGGAACTCGCAAAGGTGGCAGGAATGGGCGTTTCCACGCTGCATCATCATTTCCGCGCGCTCACCGCCATGAGCCCGCTGCAATATCAAAAGCAGCTTCGCTTGCACGCGGCGCGGCAACGCATGTTGATCGACGGCCTGGATGCTGCGAGCGCGGCATTCGAAGTCGGCTACGAAAGCGCGAGCCAGTTCAATCGCGAGTACAGCCGCTTCTTCGGCCAGCCGCCCATGCGCGACGTTCGCACCCTGCGCGCGCCCGGCGCCCCGCCGATCGAATCACTCGGCGATCGCCCAAGCGCGAACTAGCCGCACCGTCGCACTTCCCGCACGCCCAATCCAAAAAACACTACCCGCCGCGCGACCACAAAAGTAAACTCGTACCCGGCATGCCCACGCATCTCCATGTCACGGCCGTCGCCGAACGCTACTGCGTGCTCGGCGTCGATCCCGCGCTCGCCGGTGCCACCGGTTTTGGCGTTGTGGAATTCTTCGGCGCCAAACCGCGCATGCTGCGCTTCGGCGCCCTGAAACATCCCGCGAGCGCCAGCGCTGGGACTCGGTTGCGTTCGATCCACGAACTGATCGCGAGCCTGGTCGCGGAATTCGCTCCGGACGCGGTGGCCGTTGAAGCCGTCTTCTCAAAGATCAACGTAGGTACTGCGCTGAAGCTCGCCGAAGTTCGCGGGGTGGTGCTGCTGGCCGCGGCGCAGGCTTCGATTCCCGCGCACAGTTATTCGCCGCGTGAAGTGAAATCCAGCGTCGCGGGATATGGAGACGCATCGAAATTGCAGATACAGCAAATGGTGCGCTCCGCGCTGGGCCTATGTGAATTTCCCGAGCCTGCGGATGCCGCCGACGCGCTTGCCGTCGCTCTGTGCCACGGGCATTGCGCGCGCTCCGGCGAGCGCATGGCCGCTGCCATGAAAACGACGCGCACGAAGGCATCGACGCTAAGTCTGGACGCCGCCCACATGCCGCGCGAAGATAAAACGCGCAGCGGCAACCGCGCTCGTGCCGCGCGCATCCTGGAACTGTAATGCGGCCCACGAAATTCAGACTGCAGGTTGTCGCGCTGGCGCTTGTTTCGGCGTCCGCAATTCTAATGGCTGCCGCAGCGATGCGAGTCGCGGCGGCGCCTTCGGACGCAACGATCACTTACCGCAAAGTCTTCAAGACGAGTTTCCCTGAGTTTGTGGAGATCAAATTGAACCAGGCCGGCGTGGGCACGTGCGACATCCGCCAGCTCGACGAAGAAGCTTCGCCGCAACCTTTTGAAGTAAGCCCGGCTCTCGCCCAACGCATCTTCGAACTTGCCGCGCGCCTCCACGATTTTCAGGGTGTCGATCTGGAAGTGCATCGCAGACTCGCGAACCTGGGCGAAAAAACTTTCATTTATACCAGCGACGCGCAGACTCATTCGACGAGCTTCAACTACACGCTGGACGAGTCCGCCACGCAACTCGTAAACCTATTCGAAAATCTCGCCAAGCAGACCAGCGACCTTTCGGACCTCGTCCGCACCATGCGCTACGATCGCCTCGGCGTAAACGACGTGCTTTTGCAGATCGAAAACGATTACAACACCAAGCAGCTCCCGGAACCCGAGCGCTTGCTTCCCACGCTCGACCAACTCGCCGGCGATGAAAAGTTCGTCGATATCGCCCGCCAACGCGCCCGCAGCCTCGCCACTAAAATCCGCGGTACGCGCTGACGTACAAACGCAGCGCAGCTCGCGAAATCGCACACGCAACCAATAGATTTTTCACGGTGAGATGCTTCAGGTAGGAAAATGCGCCAGGCCGAATCTCGCGCCGTTAATTCGACGGTGACGGCCGGCCCTTGAACTTGATCGCCGTCTCGGTTCCGGGCAACCAAAGAACTTTAATATGATCTCCGTTTTGGTAGCCGCCGGCTGCAATGATGTCCTGCATCTTTGCTTTGGCCTGGTCTGAATAATTAAAAGTGTGAATCGCCATCTCGTTACCTTGCTCGCGAACAATCAAGCTGACCGCGTCGGCATGCACCACGGTGGCCTTCATCCAGATGGCTTTGCCGGGTTTCTGCTTCACCACGATCGGCGCAGCGGTATTGATGTCCTGCGCGCGCATCACTGGCGCGACTACAGCCAGCGCTATGGCCGCCGCAAAAAATGCCGCGATGTATTTACAGCTCTTCATTGAAAGAAACCTTCAGCGACTTCAAGAATTTAATGTCCTGCGGAGTGATCTCGACGCGCTGCTCGACCGCCTCTTCTTCCGCGGCTTCTTCATCCACCCGAATGTGCAGCGACTCCAGGAAGCGCCGGTCCTGCGTGGTCATCTTCGCGTCCTGCGAGTTGCGCCGCGCAAGGCCGATCGTCGCGTCCAGCTTCAACACAATGTCGAAGCCCGCCGCGCGCACGCTCGAAATCGCTTCAGCGATGCGGTCGGAATCAGACACTGTGTCGTTGATCGCGTGCCCCAGCTCGCGAAGAATCTGCTTCATGCGGTCGTCGAGTTGCAAGGGGTGTACCTCCTGGGCCCAGCGCTCTTTTGCCATTCTAGGGCCGGATTTCACAGGACACAAGCGGCACACGCGAAAGGTGAACCTCGGTGGTTACCTGTCCTGTGCGACGGGCCGTTGCCACGGCCCTCGGGCGAGCGCTGCACTTATATTAGACTCTAGCTATGGCCGCGGGATTCCAGGGTTCAATTACTCAATCGGCGAAGATCACTTTCCGCGTGTGGTGGCGGCTCGCGCGGCAGCTTTTTTATGAAATTGCGGGCGCATTATTCGCGCTGTGCGCGGTGTACGGCTCGCTGATGGCGTGGCGGCAGTGGCACTCGAAACCCACAGCCTGGCTGATTGGATTCGCCGTTGTCTATGCAATCTTGATGGGATTTTTCTCGATCACTTCGTTTCTTCGTGCGCGTCGCGTTCGCTGAACTTTCCTCATGACCGATACCTTAAAAAAGCCAGCCGCGCTCACCGATCCCAAGCCCGCTTCCACCTCTGGCCTGCCGATGGACGCGGTGATCACCGGGAGCGACTTAGGCCAGTGGAACAGTGAGCGCGACCTTGGATTTCCGGGGCAGTTCCCTTTCACGCGCGGCGTTTATCCGACGATGTATCGCGGCCGCCTGTGGACCATGCGGCAATACGCGGGCTTCGGTAGCGCCGCAGAATCGAACCGGCGCTACCGCTACCTGCTCTCGACAAGGGTCAGACGGGCCTCTCCGTAGCGTTCGACTTGCCGACGCAGATCGGCCTCGACTCCGATCATCCGCTGGCGCTCGGCGAAGTCGGCAAAGTCGGCGTGGCGATCGATTCGCTGGAGGACATGCAGACGCTGTTCGACGGCATTCCGCTCGAGCACGTCTCGACCTCGATGACCATCAATTCCACCGCAGCGATTCTGCTGGCGCTGTATGTCGCGGTGGCGAAGACAGCAGGGCGCGAACCTTGCGCGGCTTTCCGGCACCGTGCAGAACGACATCCTGAAGGAATACATCGCGCGCGGAACGTACATTTATCCGCTGCGTCCGGCGATGCGCATCGTCACCGACATTTTCGCGTGGTGCCGGCAGCGAAATCCCCAACTGGAACGCGATTTCGATTTCCGGCTATCACATTCGCGAAGCCGGCTCGACGGAAGTGCAGGAAGTGGCGTTCACGCTCGCCAACGCAATCGCGTACGTGGAGGCGGCGATCGCCTCCGGGTCTGCCGGTGGACGAATTCGCGCCGCGGCTTTCTTTCTTCTTCAACTCGCACAACGAATTTCTGATGCAGGTCGCGAAATTCCGCGCCGCGCGGCGGCTGTGGGCGCGCATGATGCGCGACCGCTTCGGCGCGAAAGATCCGCGTCGATGATGCTGCGCTTCCACGCGCAGACGGCGGGATCCTCGCTCACGGCGCAGCAGCCGGAAAATAATCTCGTCCGCGTCGCGCTCCAGTGCCTGGCGGCGGTGCTGGGCGGGTGCCAGTCGCTGCATGCGAACGGGCTGGACGAAGCGCTGGCGCTGCCGACCGAAAATGCCGCGCTGCTGGCGCTGCGGACGCAGCAGATCATCGCGCAGGAAACGGGCGTGGCGAACACCGTCGATCCCGTGGCCGGTTCCTACGCCATCGAAAAGCTGACTGATGAGATCGAAGCGCAGGCGCGCGACTACATCGCGCGGATCGATGCGATGGGCGGAATGCTGCGCGCGATCGAAGCGGGTTTCGTCCAGCAGGAAATGCAGAAGGCCGCATACGAGTATCAGCAGGCGGTCGATACCGGCGAGCAGGTCGTTGTCGGCGTGAACAAATTCGAGGCCGAAGAAGGAAAGTCGATTCCGACGCTGCGCATCGATCCCGAAATTGAGCGCACGCAGGTGGCTCGGCTTCAGGCGTTGCGGGCACGGCGTGACGCTGCGAAGGCTGCCGCCGCTACGGCTGAGATCGAACGTCGCGCTGGCGCGGGACGATAACTTGATGCCCGCGATACTCTCGGCGGTCGAAACTTACGTTACCGTCGGCGAAATCTCCGACGCGCTTCGGCGGGCGTTCGGCGAGTATCAGGAATCCGTGGTCATTTAGGAGGTACAGCTTTGGTTGATGTACTTCTCGCCTCGGCGTCTCCGCGCCGCGCTGAAATCCTGCGTAATGCTGGTATTGAGTTCACCGTGTATGCGGCGGACGTCGATGAAACACGCCACGACGGTGAGCTGGCGGATGCATACGTGTCACGGGTGGCGGCAGCGAAGGCGGAGAAGGCGGCTGCGCATCTGCGGCGGACGGGCGGAGATGACGTCGTGATCGCTGCAGATACCGTGGTGGTGGCTGGCAACGAGATTCTCGGCAAGCCCAAGGATGCGTCCGACGCAAAGCGCATGCTGCGACTGCTCAGCGGTAAGATCCACGAGGTGCGCACCGGGCTTGCGATCATCGCAGACCCGGCGGAAGTTCCCGGCGTGCAGGTGGTGACGACGCGAGTGAACTTTGCAAAAATGTCCGACGCGGAGATCGACGAGTACGTGAGCACGAGCGAGCCGTTCGACAAAGCTGGAGCGTACGGCATCCAGGGCATCGGCGGAAAATTTGTGACCGGGATCGAAGGGTGCTACTTCAACGTGATGGGGCTGCCGCTTTCGCGCGTGTGGGCCGCACTGGTGGCGATCGACGCGCGGCGTTCACGTTAGAAAGAAAAACGGCGGCCCGCGAAGGCCGCCGCTCGAAATTCAAAAGCTCAAATTCGCAAAAAACAAAATTCTGGTAAGTGAAGAGCTACTTCTTTTCTTCAGTCACGACGGGCGGAGGTGCGGTCGCCGGCGGAGGAGCGGTGGGCTGCGTCGGCACAGTGGTGGTGTTGTGCGGACCGTTCATGCCCTCTTTGAAATTCTTAATGCCTTCGCCCAGACCGCGCATCACTTCGGGGATTTTCTTACCGCCGAAGAGCAGCACGATGATCGCGAGAACGATTAACCAATGAATTGGGCTTAACTCACCCATACGTCACCTCTTGCCGCGCGGGCTAACTGCCGGGAAGCCGCTGCAGGCCCCATTTTCACTCAAAGTATAACACGCTCATCACCGAAGCGACGCGTGACGCGTTCGCGGTCGAGGTGTTCCAGTAACGGCACGGCGTACTTGCGGGAGACGCCCGTAAGCTCTTTGAATGCAGCGATGGGCAGGCGTTCGCCGTGCTTGGTCTTGTACGCTGCGACGAGCTGTTTTAGATGTTGCAAAGTCTTGGCATGGAGAACGAGGTCCGGCGAGACGCGAACCAGCACTTTTTCACGGAGCAGCATCTGCGCGAGTTTCTCGGACTTTGTCGCTGGAACAGAGAGCTTTGCGCGGGCCGCTTCGAGGGTCGGGACGGCGAAGCCGGCGGCTTCGAACTCTTTTTCGAGGGCAGCCTTTGCGGCGGATTCTTCGCGCGAGAGTTCCACGCCGCGATTCGCACGGTGGACGAAGTCGCCGGTGAGGCCGAGAGCGCCAGCGTTTTTCAAATCCTTTAGCGCAAATTCGAAAAGGGCGGCGCCCGGCTTCCCTGCCTTAGCGCGAAGATCCTGCTTGGGAATTCCGGGGAGAAGCGGATTCGCGTGATGAAACTGGTCGACGACTTTTACTAGCTGCGCGGCAAATTCAGCGAGGCACACGGCCGAAGCGATGGCCCAGGGATTTTCACTGATGACGCGGGCGCGATTCGCCGCCGTCAGGGAAATGGCCGCTGCCAGGACGTCGGCGCTGGTCCAACCCGTCCGAGCAACCAGAACTCGCAGCGAAAATTCTCTATTTGCAGAGTGCAGCAGCGCGTCGAGGATCTCCTGTTTGTTGCCGCGCTGGATCGTTTCGAGCTGAGGGATCGCGGCGCGGCCGTCGCCTTTGTGCCGCACCGGTTTCACGTCCAGTGCGACGCCGCCGCCGATGGTAATCACCGGCGAAAGGCGGCGGAGGATGAAGCGGTCGCCGGGCAGGATCAGCAGCGGCGCATCGAGTCGAATTTGAGCGAAGGCGGAATTTCCCGGCGCGAGTTCTTTCGCGCCGCCGAGAAGGACGATTTCCGCGATGCGCTCGGCCGAGCCCTGATGAAAATGGACGCGAGCGCGATTCTTCAGCGGCTTTGCGCTATTGAGGAGCGTGATGCGCGCGTCGAGACGAACCGTGGCGTCGAACGCTCCGGGAGCGGCGAGAACCATGCCGCGCTCGATTTTTTCGAGTGGAACTCCGGTCAGGTTGGCGGCCGTGCGTTGGCCGGCCGTGGCGCGATCGATCGCTGCGCCGCCGCTGTGCAGACCGCGGACGCGGACACGTCCACCGGTTGGGTAAAGCTCAAGTTCGTCCTCGTTACGGATCGCGCCGGAAATCAGCGTGCCGGTGACGACGCTGCCGAATCCTTTCAGCGCGAATGCGCGGTCGATGGGCAGACGAGCGTGCGCGTCGGCGGGCCGGTTTGCGGCCTGGTTCGCGGCAGCTTGCAATGCGCGTTTGAAATCGTCGAGGCCGGTTCCCTTCTTCGCGCTCAGCGGAACGATGGGCGCGCCTTCCAGAAACGATGCCCGAACGAATTCTTCAATTTCGAGCCGCACGAGGTCGAGCGTGTCGGGTTCGACCAAATCGGATTTTGTGAGGGCGACGATGCCGCGCTCGATGCCGAGCAGGCGGCAGATGTCGAAATGTTCGCGGGTTTGCGGCTTGATGGATTCATCGGCCGCTATTACGAGCACTACGAGATCGAAACCGCCAACGCCTGCAAGCATGTTGCGGACGAAGCGCTCGTGGCCGGGAACGTCCACGAAACCGATTTTCACGCCGGGGAGATCGAGAAACGCGAAGCCGAGATCGATGGTGATGCCGCGGCGCTTTTCTTCAGCGAGGCGATCGGGATTGGTGCCGGTGAGAGCTTCGACCAGCGATGATTTGCCGTGGTCGATGTGGCCAGCCGTGCCGACTATGATGTGTTTGGGCGATTCCATGCGCGAAGGCTCGCTGAAATTGATGCTAGTGGAGACAGAGCGAAGGGTCAAACGCGGCGCGCCTTTGGTCGGCACGGCTGGGCTCGGCGGGAAACGAAGCGCATCACTCGAGTGGGCGGGGCGAATTCGCGGTGGCAGCCGAGATTCCCATTTTGGGACTGGTGCGAATTTTATTTACAATATGTTATCGACATGGTAACGTACATCGGGACTTAAGATTGGCCCAGCATCAAACGCACATGTCGAGCGGCCGTTTCACTCAAGCCGCCGGACGCACTCTCCCCGGCATCACCCCCTTCTCCGCACCCAAATTTCTAATCGTCACGGTGCAATTAGAATTCCTCGTAACTCCAACAAAACAAACCACCGCGCTATTTCTAATCGTCACTAACAAAGCGTTTTTTCTCGAACGAGAATTAACTCCGCACCAACTCCGTTCGCGCCGACGAAGACGATCTACGTGCCATTCGCGGAGTGTTGTCTACCCTCAAAAAGGACGGAAACCGCGGCTGAAGCGGTGGGTTAGCGGGGCCAGAACATGATGATGGCTACACCGGCGAGGCAGATGGCGCCGCCGATCAGGTCGAAGGCGTCGGGGCGGATGCGGTCGATCTTCCAGCCCCACAGAATGGAGAGGGCCACGAAGATGCCGCCGTATGCAGCGTAAACGCGGCCGAAGTTGGCGGGCTGGTAGGTGGGGACGATGCCGTAGGCGAGGAGCAGCGCGGCTCCGGCGAGGCCGGAATACCACGAGGCGTGATTGCGCCACCACTGCCAGACCAGATAGCCTCCGCCGATTTCGCAGAGACCTGCGATGAGGAAAAGTGCGATGGAGCGAAGCGTGGGCATGGCGGCGCCTCCGTGGTGAGAGAGAGTATGAGGGGTGGCGCAGAAAGGCAAAGGAAAATGCGGGAGTGGGGAGTGCGTTTGATGGAAACGGCGGGTGGAGGCGCGCTGCGGGAGACTCGGCGCTGGCGTTTCGTGAGACGAAAAGAACGGGCAAGTTTGCCCGCGGTACTTGAGCGCGACGGGTGGGCGCCGACGCTGTTACGAAATTCTGCCCTGTCCGTTCACTGTGCGAACGAGACCGACCTTTGCAAGCGAGGCGGCGGGTGGAGGCGCGCTGCGGGAGATTCGGCTATCGCGGATTGCGACAGAAAAAGAACGGGCAAGTTTGCCCGCGGTACTTGAGCAAGACGGATGGGCGACGGTGTGAGGTGGATGGGCCGAGGCGCGGCACGGGCGAAGGCTGAATATTTGCTTCGGCGTTGAGCCGGAGCAAATCTTCACAGACACACTTCGTCCTGGCCGGACGAAGTGGCTGCGCGCGTTCTTGGCGCGCGCAGCGAATGTCTATGCCACGCGCTGTCGCTATTCGGCCTTTTGTTGGATGGGGGGCGCTGTGGTCTCGCCCTGGAATTTGGGTTTGCCCAGCTTGGCGATCCAGACGCCGCTGTCAACGTCGTTGAAATAGATCAGGTCGCCGACGGGTTGCGCGCCCCACGCGAACGGAAGATTGGGGCGATAGCCGTTCGGATCGCCGGTCCAGAAGCTGGCGATTTCGCGCCCCTGCGCGTAGAGATCGCCGCGCAGCTCGCCGGAAATATCCACGACGCGCCCGCCGCCCGCGTAATCGCCGGCGACGAGAATGTCGTTTGCTGCCCACACGTTGTGAATGCCGCCTTCGGGAACTTCATAGGTGGCAACTTCGCGCGGGTTCTGAATGTCGGTGACGTCAACAACGTGCAAGCGGCCGCGGACGGGAATGCGGTCTTTCGAATCGATGTCGAACGTGGCGGGAAAAACTTCGTCGCCGACAAAGACGTAATTTTTGTAGCGGAACGTGGTGTGCGTGCCGGCGAGCCAGCCGTTACCGTAGAGCGCGTAGTGATTGAACTTGAGCTGCGCGACGAGCTGCGGATTTTCCGGCGAGCCGCCTTTGATGCCTTTCCCCACGTCGAGAATGATCAGGCCGTCGCGCCAGTAGGCGAGATAGGCGAGGCCATCGACAACCTGCAAATCGTGGAGGTAACGGCCGACGGAGATCATGCCTTCGCCAAGCGGCGAGGCGACGGTCTGCTCCTGCGTTTTGGGAGTCTTCCACTCAGCGACTTGCCTGGGATGCGCGGGATCGGCGATGTCGATGATGTGGAGCGAGCCGTTGGCGTCGTCGGTGATGTAAACGTAATGCGTGTTGATGTAGGCGCTGTGGACGCCGCCGGTAACGGTCTCGGTGAAGTCGGAGATTGGCTTCAGGTGCGCGGGATCGGAGGAGTCGAAGAGCACGATGCCGTTCTTGCGGTTGGAGGCGCCCTCGCGCGTCAGGACGCCGACTTTGCCGTCGGCGGTGGTGCTGACGTCGTTGATCAGGCGCGTATCGACTTTCATCGAATCGAGCGGCTTCGGATTTTTGGGGTCGGAGACGTCGAAGGAGTAGATGCGATCGGAAATTGTGGAGACGTAGAGAGTATTGCCGATGACCCACTCTTCGGCGGTCTGAATCACTTTGCCGTCGGGATCTTTGAGCGGAATGTGAGCGACGTATTCGAGTTCGCGCTGCGCGTTGCGCGGGGCGACTTCTATGGAGGTGGTGGCGTCGTGCTTGCCGATGGTGGCGGTGACCTGGTAAACGCCGGGCTGCTCGGCGACGAAGGCGCCATCGGGATAAATTCGGGCCCGCGGACCGGTGACGGACCAGGTGGTGGCGAGATCTTTTGCGCCCGTTGTGGTTGAGGTGAAGCGGATCACGTCGCCGGTTTTCGCTGAGCTGGCGACAGGCTCGACGGAGATGCTCTTTACGGTGTCGGCGACGACTTTGACGGAGACTTCGCTGGACTTGTCGTCGGCTTTGGCGACGAGAGCGGCGGTGCCGGGGGCGACGCCGGTGACCAGGCCGGCGTCATTCACTTTGGCGATGGCGGGATTTTTGGAGGTCCAGTGGACGACGATGTCTTCGCGGGGATCGCCGTTGGGAGAACGCGTGGTGGCGGAGGCGAGCGCGGAAGCTCCAACGGCAAGAGAGCCGGTGAGCGGATGCGCTTCGATGCTGCCGGTAGCGGGAGCTTCGACTGTGACGATGGCGAACCCGGGCTTGCCGCCGACGACGGCACCGACGGTTACTTCGCCGGGCTGGCGGAACAGGACGGTGCCGTCCGTGTCGGCGCCGGCGACATCGAAGGGCGCGGCGAACCAGATCATGGGCTTGATGTTGAGCACGGTACCGTTCGCGTCTTTCGCGATCACGGTAAATTTCAGGCGATCGCCGACGTGGGCGTGCGCGGTGGCGGGCGAGATTTCAACGGACTTTATTTTGGGCGGCTCGGCGGGAGCGCCAACGGCCTGCGAACTGGCTAGCGGCGCGGCGGTGAAGGCCAGGAGTGATGCGAGCGCAACGGATGCGGCGCGCAAGTGCGAGTGAAGCGGCATGTAGGATCCCTCTCTCTGAGTGGCTGGAGTTTTGCTGCACACGAAAATGCGGCGGCAACAGGCGTTTGTCAATAGGGCTCATCCGGCCGCTCGAAGATGGAGTCTGCGTTACGGGAGTGTAAGCGTGAAGGATGGATTGCGGCAAAAAGCGAAGAGAGATCCTTCGGCCGATGAATCGGCCTCTGGATGACGTCAAAGACGGAAAGGCAAGTTCACTTCAAGAGGCGGAGGCGATTTCTTTGGCGATGGCGAGCGCGGCTTCGCGGGGATTTATTGCGGCGGTGATGGGGCGGCCGACGACGAGATAGTCGGCACCGGCGGAGATGGCTTGCGCGGGCGTGGCGACGCGGGCCTGGTCGTCGGCGGAACTGGCGGCGGGGCGGATGCCGGGGACAACGATCAGGAAGCCGGGGCCGCACGCTTCGCGGATGGCGCGGACTTCGTGGGCGGAGGCGACGACGCCGTCGAGGCCGGCGGTTTTGGCGAGCTTGGCTAGTTCGACGGCGCGCTCTGCTGGAGGTCCGGCGAGGCCGACTTCGGCGAGCGTGGATTCGTCCATGCTGGTGAGGATCGTAACGCCGAGGAGCTGAGGGCGCTTTTTGCCTTTGCCTGCGGCTTCCCGGGCGGCGCGCATCATGGCGAGGCCGCCGGTGGTGTGCAGGGTCAGGAGGCGGACCCCCGGCAAGCGGGCGGCGGACGCAACACCGTGGGCGACAGTGTTTGGGATGTCGTGAAATTTCAGGTCGAGGAAGATACCGAAGCCGAGACCCGCGAGTTTAGTCACAACTCGCGGGCCTTCGGAGGTGAACAGCTGGTTGCCGACCTTACAAAGCCCGACCGCACCCTTCAAACGGCGAGCGAGTGCGGCGGCGGGACCGATGTGGTCCACGTCCAGCGCAACGATTAGTTTTCGCGATGAAGCTGTTCGTGACGTGAAGGCACCTTTAGGAGTTCCAGCCGGACTTTCGCAAGCCCGTGCTGATCGAATCCTAGCTTACGTGCCACTTCGTAGGAAACATCCAATTCGCGGCCTTCAATATAGGGGCCGCGATCGTTGATCCGCACAATCTGGCTGCGGTGATTGCGTGTGTTTACGACGCGGACGATCGACCCGAGCGGGAGCGTCGGGTGGGCGGCAGTATCGGCGTTCATATCGTAGGTTTCGCCGTTGGCGGTCTGCTTGCCGTCAAAATCCTCGCCGTACCAACTGGTGGTGCATTCCCAAACCGCGAGCGGCTTGGGTGGGCCGGACGCGTCCTGCTTGGAGTTGCTTGAAACGGGCTGAGAGATCACGTCCGCGCCGGTATTGAGTTGGTCCGGGTTGCTCGCCTGCACCGCCGATGAAGGTATAGCCGGGTTCATCGAAGGAGTCAGAACCAGCAAACCCAAACCTAAAAACACCGCCTGCAGAATCATGAAGAATCGGGCCTTCATTTTCACCTAACCTTATTTGAATCAACAATATTTTACCGGGGGGCGAAACCGGAAAGCAATCCAATTATCGCTGTAGAGCCCCTCGTAACTTGTTGATTTCAAATGCATTTTCGGCTCGGCACCACATTTTTACACCGTCCACAAGCTCTACTGAAGCCCGCGGATCGATAAAATGAGCTGTGCCGACCTCCACCGCCGAGGCCCCGGCAAGGAGGTACTCAGCCACGTCCACTGGCTTTTCGATTCCGCCAAGTCCAATGATCGGAATCTTTACGGCTTTACAGGCCTCGTAAACCAGCCTCATGGTTATAGGTTTGATGGCCGCACCCGACAACCCGCCTGTCGTACTACCGAGACGGGACTTGCGGGTGTGTACGTCGATACACAATGCGGGGTAGGTATTGGCGATGACGAGGGCGTCGGCTCCGGCCTCTTCGGCGGCTCTCGCGGTAAGTCCAATGGCATTAACGTTGGGAGAGAGCTTCACCCAGAGAGGGCGCTTCGAAGCGGCCCTTGCTGCGGCGACAACGGCCGCCGTAAGCGTTGGGTCAGTACTATATTCGATCCCTCCCCGCTCCACATTGGGGCAGGAGATGTTCAATTCATAAGCAGCCAGCCCCTCGGCGTCTTCAAGGGTGCGGATGACTTCGACGTAGTCTGGGATGGAGTGGCCAAAGACGTTGGCGATGATTACCGTATCGAAGCGGCGCAGTTGGGGGAGTTTCTCGGCAACAAAAGCACGGACGCCGATGTTCTGGAGACCGATCGCGTTGACCATGCCGCTGGAGGTCTCGCAGATCCGAGGCGCAGCGTTTCCGAGCATGGGTTGGGCGGAGAGGCCTTTGACGACGAGACCGCCGAGAGAGTTCAGGTCGATAAGATCGGCGAACTCGATGCCATAGGCAAAAGTGCCGCTGGCGGCAATGATGGGATTTTTGAGGGCGACACTTCCGACGCTAACCCGAAGGTCAACTTCAGCGGCCCGTGAGGGACTGCTTGCCGGCGCCGGGGCGGTCACAAGTGAGAGTCTATCACCCTGGCAGACGAACTGGTCAAGCGGACAGGTTTTGGAGAACGGCTGGTCCAAGAGACGGTTCGCTTCCCTTTCGCTTTAGGGCAGACCGAGCGCTGTGCGGCGGAAGCTTCGCGATGTGGCCAGCGGCGATCGTTCTGGGGCAATGCGCCGGGGTGTGTTAGGATGTGGCGCCAAATGCGCGTCGTAGAAAAAAGACAGCTCCTGTCTGCGGAAGAGATCAACCGCACCCTTCAACGTTTGGCTCATGAAATTGTGGAAAGAAGCGGCGGGACTGAGCACCTGGCGCTGATTGGTGTGCGCCGGCGCGGGGTACCTCTGGCTGAAAGGTTGGCGAAGTCCATCAAGGGCTTCGCACACGTGGACGTACCCGTGGGGATCATCGACATCACGCTGTACCGGGACGACCTTTCGACGGTCGGGCCTCAGCCCATCTTTCACGCCAATGAAATTGACTTCCCGGTGGACGGCCGCGACCTGGTGGTAATCGACGACGTTCTCTATACCGGGCGTACGATTCGCGCCGCGATGAACGGTCTATTTGACCTGGGACGGCCGAAGCGGGTCCGGCTCTGCGTGTTAATCGATCGCGGGCACAGGGAACTGCCGGTGGAGGCGAGTTTTATTGGCCGGAAGGTGGAAACCAGCGATACGGAGATCGTGGAAGTCCGATTGACGGAGATCGACAACGAAGAGCGCGTGATGCTTGTCGATCGGGTCGAATAAAACGTAACGAAGGGAAAAAGTGCTGCAGCGCCTGGAACACCTGCTTGGAACGGAAGACCTGACCCGCGAGCAAATTTCATTTGTTTTAGACCAAGCCAGTCCCTTTCAAGAATTCCAGAAGCATCCTCTTAAAAAATTGGCCACGTTGCGCGGGAAAACCGTGGCGCTGGCCTTCTTTGAGAATTCGACGCGAACGCGAATCAGCTTCGCGACGGCAGCGGCGCGGCTCGGCGCGGACACGATGAACTTCGCGGCCGAGGGCTCGAGCCTGAAGAAGGGCGAGTCACTGCTGGACACGGTGAGGACGCTGGAGGCGATGCGGCCGGACGGACTGGTGATCCGGCACGCGTCTTCCGGCGCGCCGGAATTCATTTCGAAACGGCTTGGCGTGCCGGTGGTGAATGCGGGCGACGGGACGCACGAACATCCGACGCAGGCATTGCTTGATGCGCTGACGATCCGGGATCGCAAAGGCAAGCTGGAAGGACTGCACCTGACGATTCTGGGCGATATTCTGCACAGCCGAGTGGCGCGGTCGAATATCTTTCTGTTGTCGAAGTTTGGCGTGAAGATCACGCTGTGCGGGCCGGCGATGTGGGTGCCGCGGGAGTTTGAGACGCTGGCGCCCGGAGTTCGCCGCGTGCGGCGAATCGAAGAAGCGCTGGAAGGCGCGGACGCGATTATTGTGTTGCGGGTGCAGACCGAGCGGCTCCACGAGCCTGCACTTTCTGCCGACGAATACGTGCTCGGTTATCAGCTTACAGCGGCGCGGCTGAAGCTCGCGAAGCCGGACGCGATCGTGTTGCATCCGGGGCCGATGATACGGGGGCTGGAGATCGATCCTGCGGTGGCGGACGGGGCGCAGTCTTGCGTGCTCGAGCAGGTGACGAACGGGCTGGCGGTGAGGATGGCTCTGCTTTACCACTTGGTGGGTGGGGCGGCGGTGGAGGCAGTGCAGGCGAAGGTGCCGGAGAAATCGTAGGGACGTGGATTAGGTGCGCGGATTTTTTGCTTGTCGGGGAGGCGGTGGTAGCGAGAGGTCCGGGATTGACCCGGACCTCTCGCTACCAGACACACTTCGTCCTCTTCGGATGAAGTGACTCGACGCGCTCCGCGCATCGAGCGACTGTCTATGCCACGGTTGGAGAGGACTTAGAAAAGGGATGGGCGAATGCTGCTGATTAAGAATGGGCGGGTGATCGATCCGGCGAGCAATACGGACGCTACGCAGGACGTGTTGCTCGACAAGGGCGTGGTCGCGAAGGTCGGCGCGAATCTTTCTGCGGATGGTGCGGAGGTGTTCGACGCGACTGGATTGATTGTGGCGCCGGGATTTATCGATCTGCACTGCCATTTGCGGGAGCCGGGCCAGGAGCTTTCGGAGACGATAGAGACGGGGACGCGGTCGGCGGCGAAGGGAGGATTTACGGCGGTCTGCTGCATGCCGAACACGCTGCCGGTGAACGATACGGCATCTGTGACGCGGGGAATTGTGGAGCGCGCGGCATCGGCCTGCGGAGTAAGAGTATGGCCGATCGGCGCGGCGTCGATTGGGAGCAAGGGCGAGGCGCTCGCGGAAATTCGCGCGATGAAGGATGCCGGCATCGTGGCGGTGAGCGACGACGGAAAGCCTGTGGCCACGGCGAGATTGATGCGCCAGGTGATGGACTACTGCAACGGGCTGGATCTGCCCGTGATCGATCATTGTGAAGACCCGTCGCTATTTGCCGGCGGAGTGATGCGCGAAGGTCCCCGATCGTTGAGGTTGGGGCTGAAAGGGATTCCGGCGCAGTCTGAATCGATTTGCGCGGGGCGCGACGTGGAAGTTGCGGGGCTGACGGGAGCGCGGCTGCACATCGCGCACATGTCCACGACGGGTGCGCTGGAATATGTGCGCGCGGCGAAGAAACAAGGGCTTCGGGTGAGCTGCGAGGTGACCCCGCACCATTTCACGTTGACCGATGAAGACGTGCAGTACGACACGAACTACAAAATGAATCCGCCGCTGGCTTCGCGCGCGGACCGCGACGCGCTTATTGCGGGGCTTGCGGACGGCACGATCGATTGCATCGCTACGGATCACGCTCCACATCATCCGGCGAGCAAGGACGTGGAGTTTGATAAGGCGCCGTTTGGGATAATGGGATTCGAGACGGCGATCGGACTGGGGCTGGAACTCGTTCACGGTGGAAAGCTGACGCTGAAGCGGCTGGTGGAACTTTTTACTACGGGACCGGCGCGAGTGCTGGGTATGGAGCGGAAGCTGGCTGCTGGGTCTGCGGGTGATGTGACGATCTTCTCGACGGACAGGAAGTGGGTGTACCACGTTGCGGAGTCGCCGAGCAAATCGAGGAATACACCGTTTGATGGGCGAGAATTTGTGGGCGGGCCTGTGGCGACGATAGTTGGCGGGAAAATAATTCACAAAAACTAAGCTGGGATAGTGCGCGTGTGCTTTGCGTTCGCGGAGGGGTGTGCGTCGAGAAAACCTTCAAAGGCAAGGGCGGAACATTTCACGGAGAAAACCGAGAAATGCGGAGGGCACGGAGAGTTGGTCGTTTGGGTTCGGGCGTGCGTGGATTGAAAGGCGTTAGAGACGAAGACAGGTGCGCGAATCTGGCGCGGAGAGAAGACAGAAGCGAAGAGAGATCCTTCGGCCGATGAATCGGCCTCTGGATGACGTCAGAGGCAAATTCCGAGCTGGCAAGTGGGAGAGCGGCAGATTCGCTCCCGCAGTCGAGGGGAGCGGTGGTCGACGGATTTGCGCTTGCCACGCACCCTTTTGATAACAAAACGGTGCGGCACCCGGAAAGACAAAGCGTAGAGGCAAAGGTGCGGGGCGCGTGCTAGTGGGAGGTGGGTTCGGCGGCGGGGTGCATACCGTGCTGCGGAACTTCGTGGACGCCGCGCAGGGGCTGCTCCTGGTTGAAGCGGAAGAGTTGATTGAGCGGGCCGGCACCTTTGCCGATTGCATAGGCGCGCTCGATGGCTTTGGTGACGTAAGCCTTCGAAAGTATGACGGCTTCGCGCAAGTTTAAGCCGCTGCCGAGTTGCGCGAGAATGGCGGAGGAAAAAGTGCAGCCCGAGCCGTGCGTGTTCGCGCTCTTCACGTGCTCGCCGCCAAAGGTTTCGACTTCACCGCCGACGCAGTAAACATCGATGGGCTTTTCCAAATGGCCGCCGGTGACCACCACGGCGCGCGCTCCCATTTCCAGGAGCTTCAGTCCCGCGGCTTTCATGCCGGGGACGTCTTTCACTTCCATACCGGTAAGGAATTCCGCTTCCGGAATATTCGGCGTGATCACGCTCACGCGATTGAGGAGTTCGTCGCGCACGAACTTAAGGCCGGACGTGTCGAGCAGCTCGGCGTTTCCTGCGGTTGGGCGGAACACGGGATCGAGAACGACGTGCTTGAATTTATGCTTATCAAGAAATTCAGCGACCACGGTGGCGTTGCCCCGGTTGGCGAGCATGCCGATTTTCACGCCGGCGAGTTCGACGTCGTCCATCAGCGCGTCGAGCTGCGCGCGGAGCGTGGCCGAGGGAGTGGCGTGCACCGACTGGACACCCTGTGTGGACTGAACGGTGAGAGCGGTGACGGCGGCAACGCCGTAGCAATTGTGGGCGACGAAAGTCTTCAGGTCGGCCGCGACGCCAGCGCCGCACGAAGGATCGAAACCCGCGATGGTGAGAAGGATCGGTGGTGCGTTGTGAGTTTGAGCAGCCAATTCGAGATTGCCTCCAGGAAATCCGCCGCAGACAGCAAAGCCAGCGCTTCCGCGTTACTCGCAGAGCTCTGGCAAAATAGAATGTACGCGGTTAATTGCAGGCGGCGCAACTGAAATGTTTGCGCGCGGCGCAACGAGAGATTAACGAAATATTACTTACGAGAAATTCTCGCGCCGGAACCAAATGGCGCAAGCCTAACTCACGGGAACAGGCCGCGAACGAGAGTGGCATCGGCGACGCGGCCGACTGCGAGCGTGTAAGCGCCGGTGCGCAGATGGGTGCGGTGCTTGCGAGCGCTTTCGTGGACTTCGTGGAAGGCGCGACGCATGACCATTTCGAGCTTGGCGTTCACTTCGGATTCGGACCAGAAGAAGCTCTGGAGGTCCTGAACCCACTCGAAATAGCTGACGGTGACGCCGCCAGCGTTCGCGAGAATGTCCGGCAGGACCATCACGCCCTTGCGCGCGAGAACTTCATCGGCGTGAGGAGTGGTTGGACCGTTTGCGGCTTCGGCGATGATTTTGGCTTTGATCTGGTCGGCGTTGTTGAGGGTGATTACGTTTTCGAGCGCGGCGGGGATCAGGACGTCGCACTTCATGGTGAGCAGATCGTCATTGGAGATGCGCGAGGTGCCGGGCATGCCGACGACGGTGCCGGAGCGTTCCTTGTAACGCATGGCTTTCAGCGGATCGATACCGCGCGAATTGAAAACGCCGCCGCGCGAATCGCTAATGGCAACGACGCGTGCCTTTTTCTCTGTGAAAAGCTTCGCCGCCACGGAACCGGCATTACCGAATCCTTGAATCGCGACGCTGGCTCCGCGCAACGACATTTTTTTAATCTTGCACGCTTCTTCGACGGCGACAAGACAGCCCCGCGCGGTGGCTTCGTTGCGACCTTCGGAACCGCCGATGGAAATTGGTTTTCCGGTGACGACGCCGAGAGACGAGTAGCCTTTGGTCATGGAGTAGGTGTCCATGATCCAGGCCATGGTTTGGGAGTCGGTGTAAACGTCCGGTGCGGGAATATCCTGCTCGGGGCCGATGATGGGAAGAATCTCAAATGCGAACCGGCGGGTCATGCGCTCAAGTTCGGGCTTGCTCATGCGCTTCGGATCGCAGATTACGCCGCCCTTGCCGCCGCCGAAGGGAATGTTCACCGTGGCGGTTTTCCAGGTCATCCAGGTGGCGAGAGCTTTCACTTCGTCGAGCGTGACACCGGGATGGAAACGGATGCCGCCCTTGGCGGGACCGCGCGCGACGTTGTGCTGCACGCGGAAGCCGGTGAAGACTTTCACCTGCCCGTTGTCCATCTTGGTGGGAATGGAGACTTCCAGGATTCTTTTCGGGCTACGCAGGACCTGGCGCATGCCGGGGTCGAGCTTGAGATGTTCGGCGGCGATATCGAACTGGATCTGCGCGATGCGGTAAGGATTCAGGTCTTCGCGCGGAGCGATGCGCGGCGGCGGTTGAAGTGGGCCCGGCTTGGCAACGATGGCCATCGTGTGTCCTTTCGAGTCGAATTGCGTGTCGTAGATTGAGTCGCCCGGGAGCGCAGGCTGGTTCGGGGCCCGTAAGTCTTTTGCGAGTCGAAGTTTAGTCAAGCTATAGAGGAAGTCAATCGAAACCACGGTAAGTTTGGGGCAAGGTGTGGCGTAGGGGATACCGCGCCAGTGGAAAAATGTCTCGTATCTAATTGTATATAAATGGCTTGCTGTGGGTCGAAGTGGTGACGGTGGACCGCGGGCATCGACGGCGGATGGCTCGGATGGGCGCGAAAGTCGTTGGACAGAAGGCGGTTGACCTTCACAAGCGGCTCAGGCTACGCTGCCACGTCATTTGGCGCGAGCGGTTGCGCGACGGCGGTACTGCGTTGTCCCAATCCGTATTCCTCGCGCTGGCGTACTTCTGTTACTGGAGCTTCAGAGCTTCGTGAAGGTTATAACCGGTATGGATGCGAGAGCCTCGGACGCGGCGCTCATCCAGAGAATTGTTGAGCGGGACGAGTCGGCATTGGCGACGCTCTATGATCGCTACGCCGGGATGCTCTCGTCCGTCTTGAACCGGATATTGAGGGACACGCAGGCGGCTGAAGAAATTCTGCAGGACATTTTTTATCAGCTGTGGCGGACGGCGGGAAATTTCGACGCTTCGCGCGGTTCGCTGCCCGGATGGCTGATGGTGATCGCGCGGAATCGTGCCATTTCGCGGCTTCGGCGGCACAATCCGGCGGGCGGCGACGAGCTGAACGAGAACACCGTGGTGCTGCCGGCGAATCTGGAATCGAGCGCCGCACAGAGTCAGATGATCGGAAGAGTGAAAGGCGCTCTGGAAAAACTGCCCCAGGAGCAGAGGGCGGCGATCGAGCTGGCCTACTTCGAAGGAATGACGCACAGCGAGATCGCGGCGAAAACGGGCGACCCACTGGGAACGGTGAAGACGAGATTAAGGTCGGCCGTGGAGACGCTGAAAAAGAATTTGAATTCATGAGCAACGGACACCCAACTCGAGAAGAAGATTTCGACCTGTACGCGCTCGGCGCTCTGGAAGGCGACGAGAAGCGGGCGATCGAGACTCACGTTGCCGGCTGCGCGACGTGTTCGGAGAAGCTCGCCGAAGCGCAGGGCCGGATGGCGATGCTGGCGCTGGCCGCGCCGCAGGTCGCGCCGTCGGCAGGGGTTAAAGAACAGCTGATGCGGCAGATTGTGGGATCGTCAACGGGTCGCGGCGGGACGTTTGCGGTGATGCCGGCGAAGAAGCCGAGCGTGTTCGCGGGCTGGCTGTGGGCGATGGTGCCGCTTGCGGGGGGCTTTGCGTGCGCGCTGGTGTTCCTGGGGCTGCACGTGCTGCAGCTCGATTCGCAGATTGAAGCGCTCAAGAACCGAACGCAGGAGCAAGACGCACAAATCGTGCAGGAGCGGTCGATCATCGACATGCTCGGCGCGAAAGATACGGTGGTGGTTTCGCTGGCGGAGCAGAAGCAGCAGCCGCTGGGGACGGCGCGCGTGCTGTACAACGCAAAGCGCGGCTTGCTGGTCTATAACGGGACGCTGCCGCCGGCGCCCGCGGATAAGAGCTACCAGCTGTGGCTGGTGCCGACGAACGGCGCGCCGATCAGCGCGGGCGTATTTGAATCGAGCGAAGGCGGCATGGACCGGATTACCGCTCAAGTGCCTGCTGGAACGACGGCGAAGGCTTTTGCGGTGACGCTGGAGCCTCGGGGCGGGAAACCGGCGCCGACGGGGCCGTTTGTGCTGCTTGGACCTGTCTCGTAACGTCACGCACGGTTGTCACAGCAGGCTTCAAAAAAGTTAATTCCGATCCAATCCAAATTCTCCGGCGAGAGCGTACCAGAGTACGGAAGTTTGCTGGAGACAGCGAGGCTTCCGAGTAGTGCAGGGGCGGAGATTGGGTCGGAGGAAACTTCCGAGGCCGCCGGCCCAATCTCCAAAAATTCTGGAGCCAGCCGCTTTTTCCCTTCGTTTGAACATGCTGCGCACACCCTTGCGCGATTTTCGTCTTGCTGCGTGCCGCTAGGTGAGGAACTAGGCTTTGGGCGCGGCGGGGATTTTGTCGACGCCCATGTAGGAACGCAGAACTTCCGGTATAACGATTGACCCATCGGCCTGCTGGAAATTTTCAGCGATAGCGATCCAGGTACGGCCCACGGCGACTCCCGACCCATTCAACGTGTGCAGAAATTCGCTTTTGCCGGTTTTCGGCTTGGAGCGGATGCCGCTGCGGCGCGCCTGGAACGCTTCGGTGTTCGAGCAGGAAGAAATCTCCATGAACTCTTTGCTCGAGGGTAGCCAGACTTCGATGTCGTAGGTTTTTGCGGACGCGAAACCCATGTCCGCGGTGCAAAGAAGCACGACGCGATAGTGGAGGCCGAGCTTCTGGAGCACGGTCTCGACGTTTTTCACGAGCTTCTCGTGCTCGTCGTAACTCTGGTCGGGGCGGGTGAATTTGAACAGCTCGACTTTCTGAAACTGGTGCTGGCGCTTGATGCCGCGGGTGTCGCGGCCGGCAGCGCCGGCTTCGGAGCGGAAGCAGGCGGTCCAGGCGCAGACGTTGAGAGGAAGCGAATCGGCATCGAGCGTTTCGTCGCGGTGAAGGCTGGTGAGTTCCACCTCGGACGTGGGCGTGAGCCACAAGTCGCTATTCTCGATGTGGAACATGTCGGCGGCGAATTTCGGGAGCTGGCCGACGCCGGTAAGCGAGGCCGTGTTCACGAGAAAGGGCGGAAGAATTTCGGTGTAGCCGCTTTCGCGGGTGTGCACATCGAGGAAAAAATTCGCAATGGCTCGTTCGAGGCGGGCGCCGAGGCCTTTGTAAACCGCGAAGCGGGCGCCGGCGATTTTGATCGCGGCTTCAAAATCGAGAATGCCCGCGGCTTCGCCGATTTCCCAGTGCGGCTTCGGCTGAAAATCGAATGACGGCGGAGTGCCCCAGCGGCGGACTTCCAGGTTATCGACAGCGGACTTCCCTACCGGCACGCTCGAATGCGGAATATTGGGCACCGTAAGCAGAAATTGCCTGAGCTTTTCGTCGAGTTCGTTGATGCGCACGTCGCTGCGCTTGATCTCTTCGGAGACATCTTTCATGCGCGCGAGGATGGCAGTGGCGTCCTGCTTGTTCTTCTTCAGAGCGGCGATTTCTTCATTGGCTTTGTTGCGCTCGGCCTTGAGCGTCTCAGTGGCTTTAATGAGCTGGCGGCGATCGGTATCGATTTCGACGAACGGCTTCATGTCGAGCGTGATGCCGCGGTCGCGCGCCATCTTCTCGATCACGTCGAGGTGGTCCCTTACGTATCCCAAATCGAGCATAGGTTTATGAGAATACCCGAATTTTTGAGGATGTGAAAAGGCTCGCGAACGGGGGCGGACGCCAACGCTGAGTCGTGCGCTATTTGCTTCGGGGTCTGTATAATGCGCTCACACGATGGCGCTTCCCAGCGGCACCAAACTTGGCCCGTACGAGATCGTTTCTCCGCTTGGCGTAGGCGGGATGGGCGAGGTGTATCGCGCACGCGACTCGAAGCTGGGGCGCGACGTTGCACTGAAAGTGATCGCGCCGGAATTCGCCCACGACGAACAACGCATGGGACGATTCCAGCGCGAAGCGCAAGTGCTCGCCTCACTGAACCACACCCACATTGCTTCGATCTACGGCTTCGAGGACAGTTCCGGCGTTTCCGCGCTGGTGATGGAACTGGTGGAAAGCCCCACGCTTGCCGAACGCATTCAGAGCGGCGCGATCCCGCTCGATGAATCGCTTCCCATCGCGCGACAGATCGCCGACGCTCTCGAAGCCGCCCACGAACGCGGCATCGTCCACCGCGACCTGAAGCCCGCGAACATCAAGCTCAACGCCGCTGACAATGTAAAAGTTCTCGACTTCGGTCTCGCCAAAGCCCTGCAAGACGACGCGAGCGGTACCGATCTGCACAATTCGCCTACGCTCACCATGGGCTCTACAAAAGCCGGCGTCATCCTCGGAACCGCCGCCTACATGTCTCCCGAGCAAGCGAAGGGCAAATCGGCGGACCGGCGAGCGGACATTTGGTCGTTCGGCGTGGTGCTCTACGAGATGCTCACCGGCCAGCAAGCCTTCGGCGGCGAGACGGTTTCGGATTCACTCGCGTCGGTGATCAAGGATGCGCCGGACTTCACAAAACTTCCCGCGCAAACTCCGGCGCGCGTCCGCGAACTCCTCCAGCGCTGCCTCCAAAAAGATCCGAAGCAGCGCCTGCAAGCGATCGGCGACGCCCGCATCACGCTCGACGAAGCCATCCAGGAATCCAGGTTAGGTACAACTTCCAGCTCGTCATCCGGCTTCGCCGTAGCGCACGGGTCGGAGATCACGCCTGCTCAGACAGCCGTTGGCAAGCCGTCACAAACATCGCCGCCCAACTCGACAGCTCGTCTATTACCCTGGCTCGTCGCCGCCGCACTGGCCATCGCCCTCATCGCCACGCTGGTAACTTTCTGGCATTCACCGCGCACAGCCGACGCGCGCGCCGTCGAACTCGCGCTCCCACTCCCTGCCGGCCAGACCCTCGATACAGCGAACGGTCCTGCGTATGCCATTTCGCCCGACGGCTCGCGCATCGCCTTCGTGGTGATGGGTACCGCCGCCGGCTCTGGCCGCCTATATCTCCGCGACCTCGACAAGCCCGACGCCGTCGAACTCGAAGGCGCCGGCCCTTCCGCCGCTCCGTTCTTCTCGCCAGACGGCCAGTGGATCGGTTACTTCGGTGACGGCAAGCTCAAAAAAATCTCAATCCGCGGTGGCACGCCCTTCGTCCTCTCAAACGCCGGCGGATACCGCGGCGCCGACTGGGGCGAGGACGACACCATCGTCTTCCCCAACGAATTCACCAGCGGCCTTTACCGCGTCTCCGCATCCGGCGGCAACGCCGAGGCGCTTACGCATCTCGACGCGCAGCGCGGCGAAACCACCCACCGCTGGCCGCAAATTCTTCCCGGCGGCCAGGCCGTGATCTTCACCTCGTCGACGAACAATAATTTTTTCCAGCACGCGAGCATCGAAGTCGCGTCGATGAAAGACGGCAAAGCTTAGACCCTCGTCGAAAATGCCTATTACGCCCGCTACCTCTCGGGTGGCTACCTAGCTTACGTTTCGCAGCGCACCATGTTCGTCGCGCCCTTCGACGCAAAAGCACTCAAGCTCACCGGCCCCGCGATACCGGTGCTTCAGCACCTCGCCTCAGACCTCTCCAACGGCGGCGTGCAATTCGCCGTATCACGCACGGGCTCGGCCATTTTTTCAGTAGGGAAGTCCGACGAAGACAACTTGAATCTCGCCATGTTCGATCGAAAGGGCGACGCCACAGTGCTGCTCAAGGATCAGATCGACGCCGCGTCGCCGCACTTTTCGCCCGACGGCAAGCGCATCGCCTTCCAGAAGGGCAACGCAGGCATTTGGGTTTACGATATCGCCCGCAACGTCGCCACGCCGATGACCCTCGATAATCCCGCGGCCACCAATCCCGTCTGGACCCCCGACGGCAAGCGCATCACCTACGCCGCCCCTCGCAATTCTTCAAAAGGCGCGGGCGACGGAATTTTCTGGCGCCGTGCCGACGGCAGCGGCACCGAAGAGCCGCTCACGGACGACTCGGTCCTCAACGCAACTCCCTCGTCATGGCTGTCCGACGGAAAGACGCTCGCCTTCTCGCGTCTCTCGCCTAAAGATTACGCCTGCTGCGAAGTGTGGACGATCACTCTCGACGCCGATGGAAAACCAGGCGCCCCGAAACCGTTTCTCTCCTCACAATCGACAGGCTCCGCTTCTTCGCTCGCGTCCTATCCATTCTTCTCGCCCGACGGCCGCTGGCTCCTCTACACCGCCGAGCAAATCGGCTCGCAGGAAGTTTATGTCACGCCCTACCCGCAAGCCGGCGGCAAGTGGCAGGTTTCCACCGGCGAATCGTGGGAAGCGCACTGGGCGAAAAACAGCCGCGACATTTTCTACGTCTCCGTTTTGCAGCAGCTGATGCGCGTCCCATACACCGCAGAAAACGGCGCGTTCCAGGCCGGCTCGCCGGAACTGCTGTTCTCCGGCGGCCGCTTCGAACTCCGCGTGCCCTACACGTCCTTCGACGTCGCGCCTGACGGCCAGCACTTCGTCATGCTCCAGCCCACGAACGCGCGCAGCTCCGGCACCACTTTCCCCACCGTCATCCTCAACTGGCTCACCCAGGTCCGCGCCGCCCTGGCCTCCGCTCAGCCCGACGCATCCAAATAGCATTGGATGGGCGGCGCGCGAGCCTGTCATTCGGCGAAACCGCGACGAACGACGACAACTGAATTCGTTCGAGCCGTTTTGTGTTAGCGTGCGAGCAAGGATTGCAGTTGTTGTAGGTCCGCCGCGTTTACGTCGGAGACGGCGTAATACTCCATCCCGCCTTTTCGCCAACCGATCCATTGATAGCCTCGCAGGGAGCCGGATTGCGGGTCGGCGTCGGGTTGCGGCGACGGCCACACGAAGACGCTGATGATGTGTTTGCGGCGCGCATAGACGAGGGCAGCGACGGTTCTGCCACCGGCAACGTCAAGCCTGCCGCCCTGAAGCGGAAATCCATCGGCAGCGAAATCCTGGACCGTGGGAGAGAAGTCGAGCTTGCCATCGAACCATGGCTTTACGGTGTGCTGGTCGGTGGAGATCACGTCCAGCAAATGGCCGGGCTGGAGCGAGCGGAGATGCGCGTCGACGACTTGCGCGGCGAGCTGCGGAGTGGCGAGGTTGCGCGAATCGTTGGGCCAAAAACGGGCGGCGATAAAAAAGGCGAGGATGATGGCTGCGGCAGCGGCGAGCCAACCGAGATAGGCTCGCGAGCGTTGCACTGGTTGGGGCTTACGGTCTCGATGGAGTTCGCCGTAGACGCGTTCTTTCAGGCGAGCTGGGGCTGGCTCGCGCAGCGCCGCGCTCTGCATTACTGCGCGCAAAGCGTTCCACTGCTCGACGGTCGCGGTGCAGTCCGGACAGGTCGCGAGGTGGCGTTCGAATTCGGCGGCGCGGACGGCGTCGAGTTCGCCATCGAGATAGGCATGCGCGACGGATTGCGACTGATCACATGCCACGCGCCACCTCCTTTGCGGAATCGCCGGCGAGCGCGGCTTGAAGTTCGGTGCGGGCGCGGCTGAGCGCGGACATCACGGTGCCGATGGGAATTTCGGTGATCGCGGCGATCGCTTTGTAGGAACAACCTTCGAGTTCTCTCAGGACGATCACTTCCCTTTGCCTCGGCGGCAGACGTTCGAGCGCGCGATGCAATCTTTCGCGGTCGCTGGCGGCGATGGCCAGCGATTCCGGATTTACGTTCGTCGCTGCGCCTACGTGGACCTGTTCGTCAAACTCGTCGGCGAGATCGGCGGGGCGATTTTTCTGGAGCCACGAGTAGCTGGCGTTGCGCACAATCTGAAGCAGCCAAGCGCGTGGATCGCCACCTTGAAAGGTGGCGAAGAAGCGGAAAGCGCGCATCATCGCTTCCTGTGCGACGTCTTCCGCGTCATCGCGGCGGCGGACGAGCCAACGGGCAAGATTGAACGCGGAATCCAGATGCGGCATCACGAGCTGCTCGAACCGCTGCGCGTCTGGCGCCGGCGCACCGGCGCTCTTCATCGGGAAAGGCTCATTCACTGGGTAGACCGCCGCAGGGCGCATTTTATTCCGTTGGACCGCATGAAATTGCAAAAATAAATTTCCGTTCACCTCGGAATAAAACCATCTCCTTTCCTGTCTGGACATGCGAGCACGTACACATGGCGAAGCGAAGCTGGCGCGAGGAGCGAACATGTCCCATCTGAAATCTCGAAAGCTGATTCACGACCACAATCACGACGGCGTCGATCGGCGAGGGTTCCTGGAATGCATGGCGTGGACAGGCACGGGAGCTTTCTGCGTGATGAGCGGCGGCGTGCTGAAATCATTCAGCATGAGCGCGCTCGGCGGCCTGCATCCAAGCAAGTTGGCGGGCGAGTTGAGCTTTGCGCAAATCAGCGACAGCCACATGGGCTTCAACAAGCCGGCGAACCCGGACGTGGCTGGGACGCTGCAGGCGGCGGTGGACAAATTGAACGCGCTGCCGGTGACGCCGGAATTTTTGCTGCACACGGGCGACGTGAGCCATTTGGCGCGGCCCGAACAATTCGACAACGTCGATCAGATTCTCAAAGGCGCGAAGACGAAGGACGTGTTCTACGTCCCCGGCGAACATGACGTGATCGACGACGAAGGCCGCGGATTCTTGGAACGCTACGGTAAAGGCTCGCAGGGCGCGGGCTGGCGGAGCTTCGACAAAAAGGGCGTGCATTTCATTGGGCTGGTGAATGTGCTGAATCTGAAAGCTGGTGGACTGGGCTATCTGGGCGCCGAGCAAATCGCGTGGCTGGCGAACGACGTGAAGCGGCTCAAGCGCAGCACGCCGATTGTGGTGTTCGCGCACATTCCGCTGTGGAGCGTGTATCCGGATTGGGGTTGGGGCACGGACGACGCGGCACAGGCGCTGGGACTGCTGAAAAGTTTTGGCTCGGTGACGGTGCTGAACGGGCACATTCATCAGACGCTGCAAAAAGTGGAAGGCACCGTGACGTTCCACACAGCAGCGTCCACGGCGTTTCCGCAGCCGCATCCCGGTAAGGCGCCGTCGCCGGGACCGCTGAAAGTGCCGGCCGATCAACTTCGTTCGCTGCTGGGTATCACGGACGTGAAGTACGCGCGCGGCGAACATGCGCTGGCCGTGGTCGATTCCACTCTGGAGGAAGGAGGAGGGAAATCATGAACGGGGGCACGCGCAAATGTGTAATGGGTGGATTCGTAGTGACGCTTGGGCTTCTCGCGGCGATCCTTTTTTCTGCGATGAACTCGAAAGCGGTTCCGACACAAAAGGACACGCAGAAGCCCGTGGTTGAAGTTCATATCGACAACTTCACATTCGGGCCGAAGTCCGTCATGGTCGCGCCGGGGACGAAAGTGGTGTGGACCAACGGCGACGACATACCGCACACCGTGGCGAGCACGGACAAGGTTTTTAGGTCGAAAGCGCTCGACACCGGCGATTCGTTTTCGTTCGCGTTCACGAAACCTGGGACATATGCGTACTTCTGCTCAATTCATCCCGAGATGACAGGCGAAATCGTTGTGAAGTGATGCGCCGTTGCAGAGCTTCCCACAACGCCGCGGGGTGCGGGCGTGATTGTATCCCGGCCGGATTCACGTTCGGCCTGTCCTTCCGTACAGGTTGGCGGTGGTCCGCGAGGCCTTGCCGGATTGAACGCACAGCTTTGCCTCTGGCGTAGCGCGCCTCAAGTCGATGCTCTACGCTGATACACGGTACTCGAATTAAGGGAGAAGACCGGGGACATGGGATTCTTGTTCTACGCGAACTATGTGCGCCTGATTTTGGAGGGCGGATTCAGCCTGATCCTGCTGGAACGTGCGCGGTCGATTATGAAAACTGCCGGCGCTCGCGAGCGGGTCCAATCGTAAAGCGGCGCATCGCACGGCAATCGAGAAAAATCGAGGGATTCGCAAATGGGCATGAACAGAACGTCGAGCAACGGCCGGGGAGTGGACGTGAAGGTTCCGGAGCTGCTCGGCACGCTGGCAACGCACGCGCCGCTGCCGGCGGACTTTCAGTTTGTGAAGTTCCGTGTGGACGGCGAAGTGGCGCATTTGCGCCTGGATCGTCCCGAGCAGAACCTGCTGAACGAACGCATGCTCATGGAAATCGCGGCGGGAATCAATTCCGTCAGCGAAAAAGCATCGGTGAAATTAATTCTGCTGGATTCGGCGGGCAAGACGTTTTCGGGCGGGATCGAGCTGGGCGAGTACACGCAGCGCCGCGTGTTTCAGTTGCTGGATGCGTTTCACAACGCGTTTTCGGCGATGATGGATACTTCCAAGCCCGTTCTGGTGGTGGTGAACGGCCCGGCGTACGGTGGCGGGGCGGAACTGGCGGCGCTGGGCGACCTGGTGATCGCGACGCCGAATGCGAAGTTCGCGCAGCCAGAGATCAAGCTCGGAGCGTTTCCTCCGCTCGCAGCGGCGGTACTTCCCTACATTTTAGGACCGAAACGCGCGCTGGAACTTGTGCTGACCGGCGAAGCGATGTCCGGCGAACGCGCGCGCGAAATTGGACTGGTGAACTGGCTGGTGCCTGAAGCGGAGCTGGTCGGGAAAGTGGACGAAGTGATCCGCCGCGTGACGGCGCAGTCCGGGCCGGTGCTAACGATGGCGAAGAAAGCGATTTTGGGCAGCCTGGGATTGCCGCTGCGCGACGGCGTGCGCAATTCCATGAAAGTTTTCTTGAATGAATTGGCGGACCTCGAAGACTCGCAAGAGGGCTTGCGCGCACTGGTGGAAAAGCGCGCTCCGAAGTGGAAGAACCGGTAGGACCATTCTCCCACTAGCATTTTTCTGCAGGCGTCTTGCAGCGCGTTCACGGGTTCAATTGACACTCCGGCGTGCGCCGCTTAGACTCATCGAAGACAACTTAGCTGGTTTGGGTAGCCCTTCGCGCAGTCGTCCTTTGCGCTGGGTCGTTTTCGCCGATGGCAGAATCAACGCGCGAAAACGGGGGAAGGCCGTTCGATTCGGCCACGGTCCCGCCACTGTGATCGGCCTGAAGCGAGAAATTACGCTGACGGCTGAAAGTCAGAATACCGATCCGAATCAGTCCAAGCTGACACTTTCCGCGAGAGAGAGTGTGGCGAGATGCCTCGCTCTATTCGCGAGGCTTTTTTATTTTGGGGGGACGGAATTGCGTTTGCTTCGCGGCAAACAATGGTTCGCGGTGGCTGCGCTGGCGATGTGCGGCGCGGCGAGCGTTTCGGCGCCTGTGTTAGCGTCGGCATCGGTGCGGAGCTGGCAGCAGAGCGCGCTTGGGAATGGTGCGGCGCCTGCACGCGCAACGAGAGTGGTCACCGATGATTCGGGCAACAGCGTCGCGATTCCCGCTGTAGTGCAACGAATCGTGACGCTCGCGCCGAATCTTACTGAGACAGTGTACGCGCTGGGGCTCGAAGACAAGCTTGCGGCCGACACGACGTATTGCGACACGCCGCCGGCGGCGAAAGACAAGCCGCACGTGGGCGGCCCGGCGAATCCGAGCCTGGAAGCAATCGTCGCGACGCATCCGGATCTGGTGCTGGCCACCACGATGACGAGCCGCGAGACGGTTGACGCGCTGCGGAAGCTGGGACTCGCGGTTTATTTTACCGACCCGCACACTGTGCGCGGAATGTTGGACACGACGCAAAAAATCGCGGAGATGGGCGGAGCGCCGGAGAAAGGCAGCGCGCTGGTTGATTCGCTGCAGGCGAGGCTCGATACATTGCATGCGAAGCTGGATGATCGGCCGTTGCAGCACGTGCTTTTTGTGGTGTGGGAAGACCCGCTGATTTCAATCGGACAGAATACGTTCATCGCGGACGCGCTGCGCTGGGCCGGCGGAGAATCGGCGATCATTGCGAGCCAGGATTGGCCGCAGGTGAGCATGGAAGAAGTTCTGCGCGTCGAACCGGAGTACATCATCGTGACGCCGAATCACGCCGAAACGGATAACTCGCACGAGCTTGAGCAAATGCACGCGCGACCGGTGTGGCGCGAATTGAAAGCCGTGAAGCTGGGGCGCATTGCGCTCGCAGACGAGGAATTCATCCGGCCGTCGCCGGGACTGGTCGGCTCAATCGAATCGCTCGCACGGCAGCTGCATCCGGAAGCGTTCGGCGTTCCGGCGGACGCTCCGGTTTCGCCATCGGCTCCGACATCTGCGCCGAAACCGACGAGCGGCGCGATTCGCTCCGCGGCGATTCATGCCAGCTTGAAGCCAATACAGGAGTGCGTACCGTGCGGCCTCTGACGCCCAAACGAATCGTCGGCGTGTGTGCCGCTCTCGCGGCCGTACTGTTTATAGAATGTGTGGTGTCGTTGCGGCTTGGCGCATATCCGATTTCGATCATCGACATCGTGAAGACGCTCTTCCACGGCGCGATTGGGCATTGGGACGAAGTACCCGACGAGTACAAGTCGGTGATTTTCGGGATCCGGCTGCCGCGCATTGCGCTGGGAATTCTCGTGGGCTCGACGCTTGCGACGGCGGGCGCGGGCTTTCAAGCTCTGCTGCGCAACCCGCTCGCCGATCCGTACGTGCTGGGAGTTTCGAGCGGTGCCGCGTTGGGCGCGATCGTAAGCCTGATCGTTGCGCCGCACACCGTGGGCGCGATTCAGTTGGCCGCGTTCATTGGCGCTGCGGCGACGGTGAGCGTTGTTTACTTCCTCGGACGACGAGGAGGCCAAATCGATACCGCGACGCTGCTGCTTGCGGGGATCGTCGCCGCGTCGTTTCTTTCCGCAGTGATCATGTTCCTGATGACGACGCTGAGCGGGCGCGATCTGCGCGGCATGGCGTTCTGGCTGATGGGCGACTTGCAGACACCGCCGCCGATTCAAAACGTTCCGGCGTGGTTCGCGTTTCTATTCACGATTTTTGTGTTTGCTGCGGGAGCGATCTATACAACGGCGTCGGACCTGAATCTGATCCTCACCGGCGAGCAAGAGGCGCGGCACCTGGGCGTAAATGTGAGCCGCGTGAAGCTGGTGGTCTATGTTGCGGCGTCGGTGCTGACGGGGCTGGCGGTTTCCGTAAGCGGCGCGATCGGATACGTGGGGCTGCTGGTGCCGCACGCGATGCGTTTTCTTTTCGGCAACGACTACCGGCTGCTCATTCCGACTTCGATTATTGGCGGCGCCATCGCGATCGTACTGGCGGACACGCTGGCGCGGACGATTGCCGCGCCAACGGAATTGCCGGTGGGCGCGATGACGGCTCTGGCAGGGGCGCCGGTATTCATCTACCTGATGCGGAGGCGGGTGCGATGAACGCGGAAGTTCGCCACGAATCCGGCACGCTTGATCCGTACGCCGCTTTCGCGCAGCCGCCGCGCGTGCGGCTGAAAGTCGAGCAGGTTAGTTATGCTTACTCCGCGACGGATCGGACTGCGCCGAAATTCACGCTTGGGCCGGTGAGTTTTGAGGCGCATCAGCGCGAACTTGTGGCGATTCTTGGGCCGAATGCATCCGGCAAATCGACGATGCTCAAACTTCTTGCCGGCCTAATCAAACCGCTGTCAGGGCGAATCGAAGTGGACGGAGAGGAAGTCAGTTCGATGGAACTGCGAACGCGCGCGCAACGAATTGCGCTGGTGGCGCAGGAAAGCGAGATGCTGTTTCCGCTGCGAGTTTGGGAATACGTACTGCAGGGGCGCTATCCCTACGGACGGCGGCTACGATTTGAATCCGCGGAAGATTGCCTGATGGCCGGAAACGCGCTGGCGCAAGTGGGAGCTGAATCCTTGCGCGATCGCTGGATGGACCAACTTTCGGGCGGCGAAAAGCAGCGCGTGATTCTTGCACGGGCGATGGCGCAGCAGCCGTCGCTGCTGTTGCTCGATGAGCCGACGCAGCATCTGGATATCGGCGGAAAAGTGGAACTCCTGCGGCGGCTGCGCAAACTGGCCGATGAGAACCGCTACACGGTGATCGTGGTGACGCACGAGCTGAATCTGGCTGCCGAATTTTCGGATCGCATTGCGCTGCTGCACAAAGGCAAGTGCCTGCGGATCGGATCGCCCGACGAAGTGTATCAGCCGGAAATTCTTGAAGAGGTGTTCGAGGCGCCACTGGAGGTGGAAATGCGAAGCACCGGGCGGCCTCGCGTGCTTCTGCGCGGTGCGCGCGAGTGACGCCACAGCCGGCGCAAGAGTTTGCAACGCTGTAGACGTACAACGCATTACCGGCGCTGCTGGATGTTCACGCGGCGTCGCAAACAATCACCCGAGACTCCGCGCACGGGAAGACGGTGAAAATCCGTCGCCGCCGCGCGACTGTAAGGCGGAAGAAGTTGTAGCGCGCGCCACTGTCGGCTGATTCGGTCTTGCCCCACGCAGGATTGCGTTTGTGAGGCGCGAAGAAACGATGGGAAGGCCGCGCACATAGTTTTGCCGCCAAGCCAGGAGACCGGCGGAGTCTCAATCCGGATTCGACGAGCGCATTTTCGCGCGCACTCGGAGGGTGCGGACAACCTTCTACTCCCGCGCGAGAGGGAGAAAGGGACACCATGAGACTACGATTCTCCGTATCTGGATTTTTTGTATCTGCTTTAGCGATGTTTTTGTTTTTTCCCTCTGCAGGCCAAGCACAACAAAACGCAAGGCTATTTGGAACGGTAACCGACGATTCTGGTGCTGTAGTGCCTGGAGCGACGTTCACCGCTGTTCCACTCAGCGCGAGCGGAACGGCGCCGACCGTGACGCGCACAGGCACGGACGGCGTTTACGCGCTAAGTTTGTCCGCGGGACAGTATCGAGTCACGGTAGAACGAACCTCGTTCACGGCGACCACGCGGGAACTTTTATTCACGAGCGGCGAGTCGCGCGAATGGAACGTGAGGCTGGAGCTGGCCGTGCAGTCCTCGAGCGTGATCGTGACCGATTCGCTCAGTCCGCAGCTGGAGACCGCGACGATTTCGCAGGTGGACGTGATATCAGCGGCGGACATCGATCAGTTGCAGCAACTTACGCTCGCGCCTTCTCTGAATACACAGCCTGGCGCTACGATTGCGCGGCTCGGGCCATATGGCGGCATCACGTCGTTTTTTCTGGATGGCGGGAACTCCGACTTCACGAAATTTCTAGTGGACGGCGTGCCGATGAACCAGCCGGGCGGCGCGATCGATCTTTCTAACCTCGACGTGGCGAACCTGGACAAGATCGAGGTGGTACACGGCGCGTCGAGCGCGCTTTACGGTTCGGACTCCCTGACAGGCGTGGTTCAGCTCTTCACGCATCGCGGGGACACGAAGGTTCCGATCGTCGAGTTCGACGGCAGCGGCGGAACGTTCGGCACGGGCTACGGCCTGGTGCGACTGAGCGGCTTGCTTGGACAGAAATTCGATTATTCGGCGGCTGGCTCGTATTTTTCGACGGAGGGCCAGGGCGTCTATGACCAGTTCAAGAACACCGGGCTATCTGGAAATTTCGGCTACAAGATCAACCAGGAGAACCAGCTGAGGTTGACGGTGCGCAGCGACGACAGCTACGCCGATCAGCCCGGGCAGACGCTGCTCGAACCGCCAGCGATCGGGCAGTACGCAAAGCTGCTGGATTTTTTCGCAGGCGTGAGTTGGGATTCGAACTTTGCTACCAACTGGCAAAACCATCTGGCCGGAACCGAAGCATACAACCGCGGGTACTACGCTCCCTACGCCGACTTGAATCAGTTCAATCGCGCTGGACTTAGCGACCAACTGACGTACATCTTTCACAACGGCGGCGTGACTTTTGGCTACGAGTACGAAGTGGAGAACGGGCGACCGGACGGTCCGAATGTGCGGCGCAACAACATGGCGAGCTATTCGGAGGTCCACTACAACTTTACGCCGCGATTCAACGTGGTGGTTGGCGGGCGGGCGGAGGACAACGCGCAATTCGGCACGCGCGTTGTGCCACGCCTGGGCGGCAGCTACACGCTGCGGTACGGAAATGAAATTATGGGCGCCACACGGATTCGCACATCGTACGGCGAAGGCATCAAGGAGTCGAGCCTGGCGGAGGAGTACAGCGGCGACCCTTGCTTTCCCGGAAATCCGCTACTGGATCCGGAGCGAAGCAAGACATTTGGTGCGGGGATCGAACAGCTCTTCGCGTCGAACAGGGTGAAGTTCTCGGTGGATTATTTTCACAACGAGTTTTACGAAATCGTGAGCTTCACGTCCGGGCCGATCACTCCGACTTGCCCATACGGGTCGGGGACGTACTACAACACCGACAAAGCACGCGCGTACGGAGCGAACTCCAAGATCGAAGCGAAAGTCACCAACTGGCTGAGCATCGCGGGAAATTACAGCTACGATAATTCGCGAGTGCTGGTCTCGCCAAACGCTACCGATCCTTCGGAGATTCCCGGCAATCGGTTGTTTTTGCGGCCGATGAATTCGGCGAACTTAATTGTGAATGCGCGATTCCGGAAGACGAACTGGAACCTCGCAGGCACGTACGTGGGCCGTAGGACGGATAGCGACTTCCTGGGCCTCGGGTACACAAGCACTCCGAGCTACGTGCGTTGGGATTTTGCCGCATTCGTGCCGATCCGTTATGGCTTTTCGATCACAACGCGGGTAGAAAATCTGTTCGACAAGCAATATCAGGATGCGATCGGGTATCCGGCGCTTGGGCGGAGTTACCTGCTTGGGATGCGGTACGTCTGGGGCGGCAATCGTTAGGGTCGGCGCGGCCGATTGAGCGTGCGGAGGGCGGCGCCAATTTGGGCTGCCCTCACCGCTTTCTGGGCGCCGTGAGCGGTTTCTCTCTGGCGGCGTCGCTTGCACGCGAGTGCTATAATTCGATTCCCCATGAGCCCTGTCACGAAAGAAGAGCCCCTGGTCTCACCGGAGCTTGCGGCAAAGTACGAAGCCGTCATCGGCCTTGAGGTTCACGTTCAGCTGAAGACGCGGACCAAGGCGTTCTGCGGCTGTTCGACGCGATTCGGCGACGCGCCGAATTCGAATACGTGTCCGGTGTGCCTGGGACTTCCCGGTGCGCTGCCCGTTTTCAACCGCAAGGCCCTCGAACTCGCCACCCGCGCAGGACTTGCCCTAAATTGCACGATCCAGGAACGCTCGGTCTTCGCGCGCAAAAATTATTTCTATCCGGACCTTCCGAAGGGCTACCAAATTTCGCAGTACGAGCTGCCGCTCGCGACGGGCGGCTGGCTGGACGCCGAAGTGAACGGCGCGAAGAAACGGATCGGCATTACACGACTGCATATGGAGGAGGACGCGGCTAAGAATTTGCACGAAGGGTTTCCGGATTCCGACAAGTGGAGCTACATCGACTACAACCGGGGCGGCACGCCGCTGGCGGAAATTGTTTCGGAGCCTGATATTCGCACGCCCGCCGAAGCGTATTCCTATTTGAACACGCTCAAACAGGTGCTGCAGTACACCGACGTGAGCGACTGCAACATGGAAGAAGGCTCGCTGCGTTGCGACGCGAATGTGAGCGTGCGGCTGCGCGGCGCTCCGAAATTCGGCACAAAAGTGGAAGCGAAGAACCTGAACTCGTTCCGCTACGTGGAGGATGCGCTGAAGTACGAAATTGCGCGGCAAATCGGCGTGCTGGAGGGCGGCGGAATGATCGTGCAGGAAACGCGGCTCTGGAACGTGGCTGCGGGACGCACCGAATCGATGCGCTCGAAGGAATTTGCGCACGACTATCGTTACTTCCCCGATCCGGATTTACTACCCGCGGTGGCGTCGAGCGCGTTTGTGGCCGAAGTAAAGTCACACATGCCTGAGCTGCCGACGGCGCGTGTGAAGCGATTCATCGCGGACTACGAGCTTGCTCCGTACGACGCGGGAGTGCTGACTGCGACGCGCGAGCTGGCGGATTATTTCGAGGCAGTCGTCCGCGCGGGCGCGCCGGCAAAAATGGCTGCGAGCTGGATTTCGGTGGAATTGTTGCGCCGGTTGAACGACGCGGGCAAGGACATCACCGCCTGCCCCGTGGTGCCGGCCGACCTTGCCAAATTGCTGGCGATCGTGCAGGGCGGCGAAATCACCGCAGCGAGCGGAAAAAAAGTGTTCAGCACGATGTTCGATACCGGCAAGAAGCCCGTGGAGATCGTGGCGGCCGAGGGGCTCGCGCAGATTTCGGATACGTCCGCGATCGAATCGATTGCGCGCGCGGTGATCGCGAAGAGTCCGGACAACGTGGCGAAGTACAAATCGGGGAACGAAGGCGTGTTCAAGTTTTTCGTCGGACAGGTGATGAAGGAAACCAAAGGACAGGCCAACCCGCAATCGGTGAACAAAATTCTGAAACGCGTACTATCGAATTCCTGACTTCGAAGTCTTATCTCTCATGCGGAGACAATGCACATGTTGAACGAAGGCGAAAAGGCACCTGAATTTTCCGCCACGGCGGACGATGGTTCCACGGTTTCCCTCGGCGATTACCAAGGCAAGAATCTGATTCTGTACTTTTATCCGAAAGCGAACACGCCGGGCTGCGTGCACGAGGCCAACGCGTTTCGCAACGACATCAAGAAATACGAAGCGCTGAATACAGCGATCGTAGGCGTGAGTGCGGACACGATCGAGGCGCAAACCAGTTTCAAGAACAAGCACAGCCTGAATTTTCCGCTGCTCGCGGATACGGATTTCAAGGTGATCAGCGCGTACGACGCGCGGCGGATGAAAAGTTTTCTTGGAAAGACGTTCATGGGCATCGTGCGCATGACGTTCTGGATTGGCCCGGACGGCACGATCCGCAAAATCTGGAACAACGTGACGCCGAAGGGGCATGGCGCGGAAGTTCTGGCGGCGCTGCAGCAAGGCTAGGAATTATTTCGCTGTGCGGGATCGTTCGCGGTAGAAACCGACGAGGTCGGTGGCCAAAGGTTTTCCGCCAGCTTGGCGGACGAGCGTGGCGATCTGACCGCGGTGGTAGGTTCCGTGATTCACAAGGTGCTGCATCAACTCCCACAGCGGCATCTGAAACTCCACACCCGAAGAATTCCTATGCGGCACGATTCTTCTCGTGCCCTCGTCGCTTAGCGCGTCCACAAAGCCGAGCAGTTCCTTTTCGATCGGCACCCATGCAGCGCGAACCGACTCGATGTCGGGAAAGTCCTCAGCCTTGAGAAAGGAGCCATCCCAGGCGAGTTTCCAGCGGTCGAGCCACACACGCTCGACGGCCATGATGTGCACGAGCGTGTCGCGGACGGAGCGGAAGCTTGACTCGAGGTCCTTGGTGAATTGCGCGGCGGTGAGCGTAGCGCAGGCGTCGATGGTTCGGTGATTGGCCCAGGAGTTGTAGCGGAAAAATGTCTTGAATTCTTCGGCGTTCATCGGCGGTATTCCTAGCGCAAACGTGGTGTAAGACGAGGAACGAAAGCTTAGATGCGCAGCGCTGCGCCAGGAATCAAGGGTTTGTGGCAGGCGTTGGGAGCTGGGGCTCCACGCCGCGCCAGCCGACCGGGCGGCCGCTCACCGCTTCCTTGATCGCGCGGAAGAGAACGACGTACATCATCTGGCGGTAGTAGAAACGCTGCAGGATGAGCGGCGCGAGCAGCGTCCAGTCTTCGCCCTTTTCGAGCGCGAAAGCCACGACGCAGGTGAGTAAGTCGATCAGCATGAAGATCGCGAAGAAAATGAGCGAGCGTTCGACGTCTTGAAGCGTCCATAGCTGCGGCAACCGCGCGACGCGAAGCTGGCCAAGCCCCCAAAGCGCCAACGAGAGAAGGAACAACAAGTCGATGACCGGCGAGACCATCGGCAAAATAATTTGGAACAGGAAAATGTTCGGGATGGCAACCCAACCGAGCGTGCCGTATTTCGGCTTGCCGGCGGTGTCGCGGTGCTTCCACACGGCTTGGAGGGTGCCGAACGTCCAGCGGAAGCGCTGCCTGATGAGGGTCTCGACGGTTTCGGGAACTTCGGTGCGGCCGATGGCGTCTTCGTCGTACAAAATTTTCCAGCCGTCGCGACGGATGGTGAGGGTCAGGTCGGTGTCTTCGGCCACGGTATCGCCGGAGAAGCCGTGCTTTTCGCGGAGCACGCTGGTGCGCCACGCGCCTACAGCGCCGGGCACGACGGGAATGCAATTCAGAAGATCGAACGCGCGCTTCTCGAGATTCTGACTGGTGATGTATTCGAGGGCCTGCCAGCGAGTGAGCCAACGGTTGCGGTTCATGACTTTCACGTTGCCGGCGACGGCGGCGACTTTCGGATCGGCAAAGTGGCGGACGAGGCGCGGAATCGCTTCGGGATCGACGATCGTGTCACCGTCGATGGAGACGATCACTTCGCCCGTCGCTTCCGCCAAGCCGTGATTGAGAGCGGCGGGCTTGCCGCGATTGGGCTGCTGGATTAAACGCACGCGTGGATCGTGGCTGAAGTTTGCGAGCACCAGTTCGGCGGTGCGATCTTTCGATCCGTCGTCGATCACCAATACTTCGAGATTCGGATAGTCGCAAGCGAGCGCCGAACTCACGGTCTGCACGATTGCTGCTTCTTCGTTGTACGCCGGAACCATCACGGTGACTTGGGGTTTGTACTCCGGATGGTCGGCGGGCACGGGGCGAAGTTTTTCCGCCAGCGCCAGCAGACCGATGATCAAGGCACGCGCGCTTACGAGCAAAATTCCCGCCATGAAGATGAAGGCGATACCGGAGCGGAACCAGCGGAACGTTTCAAAAATGAAGGCGTCGGCGCGAACCAGCAGCCATTCTTCGTGCGTGAGCGGCGGCATCACTTGCGCGCGCGTTTGGTTCAGCAAGTCGGACACGGAAACGAACTCATAGCCCTTGGCGCGCAACTGATCGATGATTTGCGGCAGTTCGAGCACGGTCTGCGTGCGGTTGCCACCGCCATCGTGATTCAAAATAATGTTGCCTCGGCCTTTAGCTACATCCGCGAGCACGCGTTGAACCAAAATATTCGCCGGAGCAGGCGGCTGATTATCGCCCTCGCCCCAATCGTGCGGATCAATTTGCGCGCCGACGATGATGTAACCCATCGCCTGCGGGATCGGCAGCATCTGGATTTCGCTGGCGGTTTCTGGCTGATGGTCGATGCCGTAGGGCGGACGGAACAGGGTGGTCTTCACGCCGAGATTGCTTTCGAGCAGTAACTCCGTGAGGTTCAGTTCGATCTGAAGCTGCGACTTCGAAATCGTTTCGAAGTCCGGGTGAGTGAAGGTGTGGTTGCCGACTTCGTTCCCTTCGTTGTACTCGCGGCGGACGAGATTCGAATACTGGTTCGCGGACTCGCCGATTACGAAGAATGCAGCGGGAACGTTTTTGTCTTTCAGAATTTTCAGGATTTGCGGAGTGAAAGTCGGGTCGGGGCCGTCGTCAAACGTGAGAGCAAGCTTGTGCGGCGACGCGCCCATGGCCTGAATCCGCCAAGAGAGCGGATAGCTCTGGTAAGACTCGTCGTCGAAGATGTCGGATACAGCATCGTAGTCGAAGGTGCGGCGGCCGCTCTGCGGCGTAGCAGTGATGCGCCAGATGTCGCCCTGCCCTTCGATGATCAGGTCGTAGCCGGGAGGAACTTCCTCGATCTTCGCGCGGATAGCGGCGTCTGGGTGAGTCGCATCCCAGATGGACCAGATCGACGGATCTTCCATGCCGAGGCGCCACAGCGCCGTGCCGCGCACACCCTGGCGTTCCGCTGCGCGCAACTGGTTGTAGGCCGTTACGCCGTCGAGCATCCACACGGTGTGAACCTGATTCTGCTCGTCGGCGTAGGAATAGTGCGGGTTCAACGTCTCCGGATCGAAGGTGACGTCCGACTGCGATTCGACCGCCGTGATGATGGCCTGCTGAAACGTGACGCCAGCCGCGACAGGATGCGGCACGGCTTTCGTTTTTGCTGGCCAGTCGTAACCGTAATTCGCGATACCCATGACGATCTTATCGGCGGGCACGATTTTCAAAATATTTTCGATGTTGCGCTCGAACCAGTCCTGCGACGCGATCGGCCCGGGATCGGACGTCGGGTAGTGCAGGTCGTAGTTCATCAGAATCACCGCGTCGGCTTGCGACGCGATGTACTTGTAGTCGTAGCTCCAGTCCGCAGCGGGCAGGGCGACCATCAATTTCAGGTTCGCGGCGTGCATCGCGGCGCCGAGGTCGTGGATGAACTTCGCAAAATCGGGTTGCGTGGCCGGTTCGATCAATTCGAAATCGAGAACCACTCCGGATTGGTGTTTCTGCACCACAAAGTCCGCAATGGATTTCGCCAATCGTTCGCGTGCAACCGGATGCGCAAGCATCTCGGCAACTTCCTTTACGTTCCAGGTCTTGCCGTCGTAATTGTTCACCATCGGCATCATGGGAAGCTCGACGCCGCTGGACTGCAGCCACTGAGTCAACTTGGGGTCAGGCTCGATATCGAGCGAGCCGTCGGCTTTGTAGGCGTGTAGCGCCTCGGGAATCAACAAATCGAGATCTTTGTAATGCAGCTGAAGCGAGGCGAGACTGGTGGGATCGTCGCTCACATAGAATGCAGCGCGCAGGGGATCGTAATTTTGCGGCTCCTTACCGAGGTTGGCGACTTTGCGTTTGCGACCCTGGCGGACCGGCTTCGGTTTGGTCTTCGAGGGTACGGCGTGGAGTCCCCAATGCGTGGCAGCCTGCAAAATATCGGGAAGGTCAGGCTTGTTGAAGACGTTGACGAGAAAAACTATGAGGACAAGGGTGAAAAGTCCACCCGTGACTTCGAGCACCCGGCGCGTGCGGCGCCAGCGACGCCGCTCCTCATCGTAAAATATGGGCTTGCGCTCAGGCATGTACGCAATCCAAGCTAGCCGCGGAACAGATAGCTGTCAATGACCCCTCAAAACAAACTGCGTGGAAATATCGCGCTCGCGTTGCTGGCTGGGTGTGCGATGCGGACGTACTTCGCGCTGAAATTCCCGGTGACCGATTCAGGCGATGCTCTATTCTACATCGAGCTGGCGTGGAATTGGCTGAAGAACGGGATCTACGGCTTCCCTGTGAATGGCGTTCTGACGCCGGTGGACATGCGCGTTCCCGGCTATCCGGCGTTTCTCGCCGCGGTGTTTTCGTTCGCCGGGCAATCGACGCGCGCAGCGATGCTGGCGCAGGTGGCGCTCGACCTGGTGACTTGCGTCGTGATTGCGCTGATCGCTTCGCGGCTTGCGCCTCCGGCGGTGCGACGGCGCGTCTTTATTGCGGGCGTGTGGCTCGCGGCGCTGTGCCCTTTTACGGGGAACTACACGGCTGTGGTGCTTACTGAAACGCTGGTGATTTTCCTGACGGCCGTCGCGATCCTTGTTTTGATGCAGACGGACCTTGGGCCGGGCCGCGATACAGCGGTCGCGTGGAGCGGCGGTTGGCGCGGAGTGATTGGCGATCCTTACTTTTTGGGCGGGATCGTGGTCGGGTTTGGAACGCTGGTGCGGCCGGAAACGCCGCTTCTAATCATCGCAGGTGGACTCGTGCTCGCGGTGCGTTGGTGGCGTCCTGCGGACTGGTTGAAGTTGATTCGCGCGGGCGTACTAATGGGTGTGGGGGTGTTGCTGCCGCTGATACCATGGGCCGCCCGGAACTGGCACACGCTGCACGACGTACAGTTTCTTGCGCCTCGTTACAGTGAGCTGCCCGGCGAATACACGCCTCTCGGCTTCACGGATTGGACGAACACATGGCTGTGGCGCTACCGCGACGTGTACCTGACGCAGTGGAAGGTCAACTCCGAAGAGATTTCCATGGACGATATTCCGGCCTACGCGTTTGATTCGGACGAAGAGCGGCAGCGGATGTCCGACATTCTGGACGAGTACAACGATGTGCTGACGATTGACCCGGCGCTCGATGCAAAATTTCGAGCGGTGGCGCGCGAGCGCACAGCGAGGCATCCCTTGCGGACCTACGTCACGGTGCCATTGAAGCGTACGCTGGCGCTGTGGTTCACGCCGCGAACGGAGCTGCTGCCGTCGTCCGGAAAATTGTGGCCGGTGCGCAGCGAGTGGGAAGACGATCGACCGGATTTCCTGGTGACGCTAGGATTTACGGTAGTGAACGTTATTTACGTTCTGCTGGTGCTGAGGGGCGCTTGGTTCGCGCGGCGGCAGCCGGGCCTGGCATTCCTGATCGTGTTCTGCGTGGTGCGCACGCTTTTCTTCGCGAAGTTCGTGGAAACGCCCGAGCCCCGCTACGTGCTCGAGTGTTTCCCCGCTCTAATCGCCTTGGCCGCCCAGCCGTTTACCGGGCGTACATTTAACCGCTGAAGAGTTCCGGCGAACTTGGAGAGTACGTTGCTGCAATCAAAAGCCGACGCAATAATCGAACGCTACATTTCTTGCTTCTCAAAATTTGATGACATGGAGGCATTCGAGGGAATCGATCCCATCGCAACGGAGTTAACTTCCGAAGAGCTTGGCGAATACGGCGAGAAACATTGGCAGCCGCTCAAGGTACAAACGCCGCGCCCGGTTCTTGATTCAATCTACGCGAAGCTTCCCGCGCGCTTTCCACCTCTATATGAGCGGCTTGTACTTTCCTACCGCTGGGCCGAGGTCGAGCTCGGAACTTACCGGCTGGTAGCAAACCCGCCCGGCTCCGGCCTGGAGGGACTCTTCAGGGAAATGACCAACGATCAAGGCTTAACGGAGTCGCTTCTGCCGGCCGGATACATCCAGTTCGGCAAAGGACCTGACGTGAATTACGACCCGGTTTGCTTTGACCTGAACGCGCGAAAGAAGAATCGCGAGTTCAGAATCGTGCAAATCGACCACGAGGAAATTCTTTGTAATTACAGAATTAAGGTCGTACACGAGCTCGCTCCGAGCTTCGAACGGCTCGTGAAGCAAACAATCGACCGCGCGGCTCAGATCAAGTAGCCTCGCAGGCGCGGCCCAATTTCCTAGTATTGCCCTTACCCCTCGCCGACAGGTTCCGGGTGGATCGTTAGGCGGTAAATCTGGGGAAAGCGCTCTTTCACTCGGTCTTCAACGGCGGCGGTAATGTCGTGAACTTCAGTGACAGGCAGGCCGCCATCCATCGAGCAGTGGCAGGACACAAGAATTTTGTGGTCCACGCTGCGGACATGTACTTCGTGGCAGTCCGCGAGTTCGTGGTATTCCGCCTGCAGCGAATTCAGATATTCCTGTACGGAGCGCGCCAGGATCTTCATGTCTTCGGCGCCGGCGATCTTCATTCCAAGAGGCTCGATATGGATGTTCACCAGCGCGCGCGGGTCGGTCTCGTGCCGGATATCTTCCTCGAGATCGGTGGCCTGCCGGTGCGCTTCTTCAAGACTCGATCCCTCATCGACTTCGAGATGCAACTCGATGAAGAGTCGGCCGTCGTAGTGGTGCGCGGAAAGTTCGTGCACGGCAAGGCCGCGCTTCTGCGCGATGGCACGAATCGTCTCAAACAGATTTTCGTCGCTCTTGGCGCGCGGTTCGATGTGCACCACCACATCGGCGGGGACGATTTGCGCGATGTCCTTCTCGACGTTCTGGCTCGCGGCGTGAGCCTGTTCGAGCGTGGCGGTGCGCGGCACGCTGATGGTCACGTCAACAAAGTAGCGCTGTCCGGCGCGGCGGACGCGCACCCGTTCGGACTTCAGCACGCCGTCGGCTTTATCCACGGCGCGTTCGATTCGTTCGCGCAGGCCGCGCGGCGCCACGTCGAGCAGGCCTTCGGCGGTGCGCTTGCCCATCCGTGCGCCGATCCAGATGATCACGCCCGCTACGATCAGAGCCGCCACTGAGTCGAGCTTTGCGAGCCAGGGGACGCCAAGACGCATGCCCAGCCATGCGCCTGCGATGCCAAGAACGACTACGAAGGTGCTCCAAACATCGGTTGAGAAGTGCAAGGCATCCGCTTCGAGCGCCTCGCTGGGATACTGAGCCGAGACGCGATTCAGTTTTCGCGACCGCATGTAATCGACGCCCATGCAGCCGAGCAAAATCAAGATCGCAAGGAGCGAGGGCCGCATCGACGCGTGCCCGGTGATTAAGCGTTCGATCGCTTCATAGATGATGTAGATCGCGGTGACCAGCAGCAGCGCGGTCTCGACAAACGCGGAAAAACTTTCGATCTTTCCGTGGCCGTAGAGGTGCTGCGCATCGGCCGGCTTATCGGCGACACGCACCGAGTAAAACGTGAGAATCGCAGCGAGCAGATCGAGGAAGGAATGCAGGGCTTCGGAAAGCACGCCCAAGCTGCCGGTTAAAACCACCAGAAACATTTTCAGGGCGAGCAGGACGACAGCCGAGCCAATTGAAGCCAGTGCGGCCATGCGCTTTTCGCGCGAAGCGATTTCAATTAGCGTGGAAGACACGCCCGATTATACGCCGCTCCGGCGATTCCCCAAGCGGGCCCGGTGCAGCGTGAAATAGGCAGAAAGAAGGTGTTTTCGGCACATTTCACGCCGCAATTTTTCGGAGGCGCGAGCTTCCCTGTATCATGGAAGCAGGCCGATGCCAGATCGATTGCACTCCCAATGACATCCCCCACCGCCACGCCAGTCGCGCGCGACGCGGATTGGGTCCGTCACCGCCGGTTCCGGCTTGTTTCGATCGCGCTGCTCCTCGCGTTTGCCGCGCTCGCTATCGATGCGATTTACGTTGAGCCGTACCGCATCGAGGTGACGCATTACGAAATCACCGGCGGCGTAAAAGGGCCGCTGAAAATCGCACACCTCAGCGACATTCACACGCACGGCATCAACCGGCGCGAACGCGAAATTTTCGACATTCTCGACCGTGAGAAGCCGGACTTGATCGTGGTGACTGGCGACACGCCCGGGCAGGAGCCCGGCAACTACGCGGACTGCAAGGAAGTGTACGAGCGTTTGCACGCGCCGCTGGGCGTGTGGTTCGTGCGTGGCAACTGGGAAAACGATCGCCTGCCGCACAACGAGCGCGCCTACTATCGCGATGCAGGAATCAAGTTCCTGCTGAATTCCAACGAGGCCGCTCGCCCGGACGTTTACATGGTCGGCCTGGACGATCCCTACACCGGCACTGCGAAGCCGGACCTTGCGCTTCTCGGGATACCGAAAGACGCGTACACCATTGCGCTGTTTCACTCGCCGGGATATTTCGATCACATGGCAGGCCGGGTTAACCTGTGCCTCACGGGACATACACACGGCGGACAGGTGATCGTTCCGTTCGTAAGACCGTTCTGGCTGCCGAAAGGCTGCGGACGGTTCCTGGCGGGTTGGTACAGCGAAAACGGGACGCAGATGTATGTAAGCCGCGGGATCGGAACGTCCGTGCTACCGATACGGTTTATGTGCCGGCCGGAGATCGCATTCATTACGATTACGCCGGAGACGACGCAGCAGCAATAAAGTGGCGCTGCAAAGGAAAAAGCCATGAGCGCTGCTGCACTCACGGCTCGAAAGCAGCTTCCAATGTTGTTGCTGCTATTTCAGCGGCGGCGCCGGCACGAGCGGCAGACGGCGCGGCTCGCCGTGGAATCCGCGGATCTCAATCTCATCGAGCAACAGTGAGGGCGAGATGATCGTGCTGGGAATTCCGCCCTGCGCCGAGCCAAACGCGCCGAGAGCCGTGCCGGCAAATCCACCCGCTGGGTTCTGCATGTAGCTGAACACGGTGGCGTCGTCGCCGATCGCGGGAATATTGCGAAGCGCGCGCATCTGCAACCCTTCGATGTGAGAACCGCGAACGAGCTCTTCGTGGCCGTCTGAGACATAGACGCGATAGACGATCAGCGGCATTCGTTCGCCGCTCGAAATGCCTCCGGCCAATGAGCCGATAAGATCGTTGAAATCTTCCTGGCGGATCGACGAGAGCGCGGGATTGTCCATGCGCTTCACTTCGAGGCACCACTCGTGGCCGTCGTCTTTGCAGGCATCGAGAAATTTCTTTTTCATGTCTGTGGGGTTGAGGCCGCTGGTCGCCGAGAAAATCAAATTGCTCGGCAGCGGACGAGTATCGGAAAGCAGTGCCGACCGAGCGTGACCGTTTGATGCCTCGAAATCGGGGCCTGGGCGCCGTGACATCAGCTCGTCTTTTAGAATCCCGTTCTGCACGATCGCAACGCGCTGGCCTTTTACGCCCTCGTCGTCGATCTCGTATCCGCCGATCAGCGGCTCATTCGAGAAATCCTTCATAGTCGGATCGTCGACCAGCGATACGTTCGCGGGGAGAACGCGCGTTCCCACACGGCCGGACCACTCGCTGCGTCCGCCCATGCGTTCCATCATCTCGTCGAATGCGGGCAACATCGAAAGCGGCGGGCGAGCTCCGGAAAGCGATGGTGAAAGCGCTTGCGCGAGCAGTGAGCCTGCCGCAGGAGCGTCGAAAAGGACCGGTCCGGTGTAATCCGGTGCAATCGGAGCGTTGCGTAGAGCGACCAGATCTTCGGCTGCTTTGGCGATGGACTTCGCGAGGACATCGGGCGAGGGCATGTCCTGAGGGCTGGCGACGTAGAGCGAATAAAAATTGTGCAGCGGCATGCCGTCGTCGGCTTGAGAATCCATTGCGGCTTCCACGGCTCCGATGGTGCGCGAAGTGCGAATCGTAGTGCCTTCGCTATTCATCAGGTAGTAGGTGACGTACTCCATGTAGTAGTTCACGCGCGCGCCGTTCAACTCCGGATAATTCTTCAGCACGGCGGAGGCGGCTCGCGCTTCGTCTTCCCACTTGCGCGTGGTCCAGTTCACTTCCGGGCGCGGGTCGATCTGCACCAGCGGCGTGGTCTGCGAAAAATCGTCGATCTCGGGCGGCTTGGTGAGGCTGCGCAGGAACGCTTGCTTCAGAGACAATTGAGTCGCGGCTTGCTTATAAGCCTGATCGGTGGAAAGCCACAGGTCCTGGCGCAGTGAGTTGTAGTCGCGGTCGATTCCCACTTCGCCCGTGGTTCCCAGGAAACCCTGGAAGCCGTCTTCGGTGATGAAATTCGAACTGTCGAGATGGTAGTCCCCGATGCGCACGTCGATGCTCATGAAGCGGTTGCGGTTGGTATTCGACGCAATCAACGCGCCAAACGAGGAGGTGATCGTCTTTACATCGAGATCGAGCAGGCGGTATTCCACGTAATAAGGTTTGTCGACGCCTTCGATCTGGAGGCGCGTTCGCGAACGCTCCATTTCGTCGTGCATAGCGTGGAGCGTTTGATCTTTTTCCGAGTCGGGTACGGCCGCTTGCACCAGCGGATTCGCTGCGCGTTGCGCCGTTGGATCATCGGCGTGCGCGCCTGCACCGAAGCCCGCTGCCGCCAGCGTGAATCCCGCGAGAACTGTGGCACTCAGTATTTTTTTCACTGGCGCGCTCCCTTCGCTTCTGGATCGTGCGCGGGAGGAGGCAAAATCGGCGGCTTGTCCGTGGCGGACTCCTTCTTGCTGAACTCCATTTCGGAAATCAGAATTTCCGGAGCGACGGCGGACACCGGCACCGAGCCCGATTCCGCTCCGCAGTAGCCGTTGAAAATTTCCGGCGTGTCGCCAGTCGCGACGATCTTCGTCAGCGAAACGAGCGGCGTTCCCACAATATCCACTCCGCGGACCAATTCATCCGGCCGGCCGTCTGGAAACACTTTGTAAACCACCAGCGGCGTCACCTGAAAAGCCTGCGGCTGTCCGCGGCCGGTGAACGTAAATCCGCCCGCGATATCGTCGATGAACAGTCCAAACGGTTTCCCCTGCGCTTTCACCAGTTCGATTAATTTTTGGCGGAGCTGCGCGTTGGTCATCGTGCTCGAACTGGTCACGATCAGGTTGCCCTGCCGAGCGACGGGGACGTATCCAAGCTGGCGCCGGCCATGGCCGTTTGAATGCGGGATCGTTGTGAGCGGCGAGCGCGACATCAGGAACGTCTTCAGCACGCCGTTATCGACCAGATGCACATCTTCGGCGGGCACGCCTTCATCGTCGAATGCGTAATTGCCGAGCAGCATCTCTCCATTGATCTTCGATTCCGTTGGATCGTCCTTGATGGAAATGAAGGAAGGAAAAATCTGCTCGCCGACTTTGCTGGAGAAGGTCTGCCCTTCGTTGATGTCCTTTTGGCGGAAGCCTTCCGCGCGATGGCCAAAAACTTCATGGAAGAAAACGGCGGCGGCGCGACCGGTAAGCAGCGCAGGCCCGGCGTAGGGATCGACCAGTGGAGCTTTATCGAGATCCGCGCTTTCCTTGATCAGCTGCGCGATCGTGGCGTTTACGGTCTTGTCGTCCGGCGCGTCTTTGGGATCGAGCCAATCGAAGTTCGCGTAGCGATTGATGTCCATGCCGTCGGGAGCTTTGCTCTGGACGTAAAGCTCGAGGCGGTAATGGACTTGGCCGAATGCGAGCTTCGTGCCTTCCGTGTTGACCTGATACTGATTCATTCCCAGCGCGCTGAACGTCGCGATCGAGTTGAGCACCACAGGCGACTTGCTGAACGCCGCGGTGTAATCGCGGACTTTCTGTTCCCACGGTGTGCGGTTGACGCTCATTTGCACGCGGGGACCGATGGAAACGTGCGGCGTCTCCTTCGAAAAATCCGGCGCGCTGCCTTCGGTGGTTTGCACCTGAACTTGCTGGTTCGTCTTCACGCGAATCAAAGCTTCGGTGGCTGCGCGGTACTGGCGGTCGGTCTCGCGCCAGATCTCGCGACGGAGAACGGGAATGTCATTGTCGAGCGAGGCAGATGTGCCGGGACTGGTCCAGCTGGGGCGTTCGGCCACCTTGTGCGTGTCGTCGAGCTGGTAGGTGCCTACACGCGTCTGCACTTCCAGCCAGCGCGCCGTGGTGTCCGAGCTTGAGAGCAGCGCGCCATTCGAGCCGGAGACTTCCGCGTACTGCCGGTCTGCCACTGTGTAACTGATGAAATATGCCGCCGGCTCGGCCTTAGACATCGCGTCCATCGAGCGGTCGAGCTCCTCCTGCATTGCCGTCAAGACCGGCGGAACGGGCGCCTGCGCCGCTTTGGGCGCGCCGAGAGCGGCCGCGGATGCGAACAAAATCGCCAGACTGGTGCTGCTCAGTATTCGTCGTCTCATCGAGTGGCTATCCATGGGTGCGCAAAGACTCACAGTTTAAGATAGGATGCGTTTGGAACCTATGCGAAAACCTGCTGCCTGTTGCCGAATTGATGCGCTGAATCGCGCGATTCCCTTCCGGCATCCGAACGAGCGAGGCATCCGGCGGAAGGAGATTTAGATGCGCACGATCGTGATTAAGAGGTTCGGCGCTCCCCATGTTCTGGAGATGCGCGAAGCGCCGGATCCCCAGCTGAAACCTGGCGAAGTGCTGATCCGCGTGAAAACGATCGGCGTGAATTTCGCGGACCTGTTGCAGCGAATCGGCATTTATCCCGGAATTCCCAAGCCGCCGTTCGTGCCTGGGCTTGAAATCGCGGGACTGGTGGAAAAAATCGCGGAAGGCGGAAAAGCGGGTGATGGCGAGCCGCTGCGCGTGGGCGATGCCGTGGTCGCGTTTTCGCACTTCAACGCATACGCCGAATGGGTTGCGGCTCCCGCCGGGCACGTTTACAAGCTTCCTGCGTCGATGTCTTTCGACGACGGCGCGGCGTTTCTGGTGAACTACGTGACGGCGTTTCACTCGATGTTTGCGATGGGGAATTTGCAGTCCGGCGACCGGATTCTGATTCACAGCGCGGCGGGCGGAGTGGGAATTGCCGCCGTCCAACTTGGTAAAGCGAATGGCCTGGAAATTTTTGGCACGGCGGGACCTACGAAAATCGAATTCCTGCGCAAGATTGGCGTGGACCACGCCATCGACTACGAGAAAAGCGATTGTGTGAGCGTAGTTCAAAAATTCGCTCCGGCCGGGATCGAAATGGTGATGGACGCGATCGGCGGAAAATCCTTTTCGCGCAGCGCCGAGTGCCTCGGGCCCACGGGACGGCTCATCATTTACGGTTTGTCTGCGGCAGCCCCGGGTAACCGGCGCAACTGGTTCGCGGGCGCCGTCGCTCTCGCTCAAACTCGAAGCTTTCATCCGCTCAAGCTGATGAGCAAAAATCTGGCGGTGATCGGCGTCTCGCTCGGCGGTGTGCTGGCCAGCTCGCACGGATCGGCTTTGGTGCGCCGCGAAGTCGGCGAGCTCTTCAGGCTCTACGGCGCTGGAGCGATCAAGCCGGTGATTGCAAAATCTTTTCCGCTGCTGGACGCTGCTTCCGCGCATCAATATATTCACGACCGTAAGAACATCGGCAAAGTGCTGCTCACCGTGAAATAGCCGCGTCACTCAGTTCGATGGCTTCACAAAAAGCGCAGGATCGACCTTCGGATTCACTTCGACGGTCTGAATCGCCGAATCGAAAAACTTCACGCCGTTGCGATAGGTCACGGTCGCATAGCCGAACTGCCCGCCGTTTAGAGCGCGATAATCGCTCCAGCGCTGCTCGTTGTGGTTCACGCCCTGATCTGCTTTTGAGTCGTAGCGCGCCGCGACGAGCAAATGTGTCGTCGCGTCGAAGTACAGCTTCACTGCGCCAAAATCCCCGTCGAGCGCGACGGCTTGGGTTTTGTGGCCGTCAATCTCATCGCCATCGATCGCAGGGCCCACAATTTTTTCGTCGAGGACTTGCCGATACAATCCCCAGCCGCCTCCGAAAAGCAAAATGCCGCGCTTGAATTCGGTGATCACGTCGGTGGTGTCCCGCACGGAATTCGGAAATTTCAGCCAGGATGAAGTTCCGTCGCAGACTTGCAGAACCTTCGTCCCGCCCAGATCCACTTCGCCGTAGGACTTGTCGGGATACACAACCTGCCAGTTCACATCGAGTTTGCGCTCGCCGTCGGGAGCGTGAATCGTTCCCGACTCCGCGATTCGGATCGTCGCGACCGGCTTCAACGCATCGCCGCCCGCCGCCTGCGCCGCGGCTTGCAAGATCTGCTTTCCGGCGGCGAGAGCTTCAGGAGTGGCCTCAGCCTTCGCTTGCTTCGGCGCGCGTAAATCATCGGATAGCGGATCGAGCTCGTCCGCCGCAATCTCGGTGTACTGCGCGCTCGGAAATTCGGCCTTCAGAGCGTCGCGAAAGCTGGCCACATTGCCCGCGAGCACGATATCGATGTTCTCCGTCCCGAAATACTTCTTCGCTTCGCGCTGCACCACTTCCAGCGACGTGCCGCGAATTTTGTCCGGGAACGTACGGTTGTAATCCGCGGGTAGCCCGTACATCGCGACCATCAGAACGCGGCCCGCGACTTGCTCCGCCGTCTCGGATTGAATTGGATAAACGCCGGCCATGTAGTCGCGCGCGAAATCAAGATTCTTCTGCGTCAGTTCACCGCGCGACATTTTGCCGAGCATGTCCATCACGAGTTTCAGGGCCGGAATGGTCTGTTCGGTGCGCGTGTACGTCTCGACGGCGAGCGAACCGGTCTGCACGTGGGCCGAAAAGGTGGAGTTCGCACCGTAGGTGAGACCGCTCTTGATGCGGACTTCGGTGTTCAGCAGGCTGTTGTAGCTGCCGCCGAAAATATGATTGGTCACGTCGAGAGGAATGTAATCGGGATCGGCGCGGCGAATCGCAAGGCACCCCACGCGGATTTGAGTCTGCACGGCGTCCGGCTTGTCGATTAGCCAGATGTGCTGGCCCTCCACGGGAACAGGAGCCTTCATCGTGTTCTCGGGCACCTGCACCTGCTGCCACGCGCCGAAATATTTTTCCGCGGCGGCAAAGGCTTCGTCCGGAGTGATGTCGCCCGCAAACGCGATCAATGTCCGGTTCGGCGCGTAGTTTGCGTCGTGAAATTTCACAAAGAGATCGCGCTGAAATTTTTGCACAGTGGCCGGCGTGCCTTCAGCGGGCATCCCGTACGGCGAGCCGGCGTAGAGCACCCGCGTAAGAACCACCGATGCGAGATATTCCGGATCGGAATATTCAACTTGCAGGCTCGAAAGTAGCTGCTGGCGTTGGCGATCGATTTCGTCGGGACGAAACGAAGGATGGAGCACTTCGTCGGACATCAGGTCGAGCCCTGTACCGAGATCCTTTCTCACCACTTGCAGAGCGACTTCCGTGGCGTCTTTTGTCGCCGACGCATTCAGCGATCCGCCCACGAAATCGATCGCTTCGGCCAGCTCCTGCGCCGATCGCTTTTCTGTCCCCTGCGAGAGGAGCGACGCTGTCATCTGCGCCACGCCCGGCATTCCGGCGGGATCTTTCGTCGAACCGGCCGAGGTGATCAGCATCTGCACCGCCACGGCGGGCTCTGCGTGGTCCGTAACGACGAAGACTTTGACGCCATTCGCGAGCGTCTTGGTGGCGGCCACCGGAAATTCAAACTTTCCCGGTTTTCCGGCAGGCGGCATTTCGGGAACGAGCTTTACTCCCGGCGGAACCACGCCGGAAGCCTTCGCCGGCTCGGCCGATTGCGCGCCCGGCTCTTCGGGCCGCTGCTGCCCTTGCTGCGCGCGCATCACCGGAGCGAATGCGAACGCCGCAATCCAAATCAAAATCCACACGCCGCTGAAACGCTTCCTCGTCACACCCGCTCCTTGTTCGCGAATTCCCTGCGCCACACTCGTGTTCGTCAGGTTTCTCATTGGCCAGCCGCCGCGGGCATCACGCTCAACACTGTCGCACTTTTCAAATCGAAATATTGCTTCGAGGCGCGCTGAATGTCGTCAGGCGTCACTTTCAGGTAGCGTTCCAGCTCCGTATTCACAAGCGCGGGGTCTTTGCCGATTACCGCAGCCGATGCCAGCGCTACAGCTTTCTCTTCGTTCGTGTCGCGGCCGAGAATGAATCCGGCGATCTCCTGATTCTTAGCCTTCGCCATTTCCGTTGAGTCCACCGGTTTCTGTTTCAACTCATCGAGCACGGCGATGATCGACTTCTTGCCTTCTTCGGCGGTGTGCCCCTGATTCATGATCGCGTACGCCCAGAACAAGTTCGGATCCTCAGTGAAATTTCCGAAGCCCGCGGCCTGGACGGCGATTTGCTGTTTGTAAACCAGCGTCTGATACAGCCGGCTGCTTTCGCCGCCTGCGAGGATGTTTGAGGCGAGATCGAGCGGGTAGGAATCCGGCGTGTACTTCGCGGGGATTTTGTAGCCGATCACCACAGCCGGAAGGGGCGTATTCGAATACGTCTTCGTGACGTCGCGTTCGGCTGTCTGTAGCGGTTCAGGATTATTCAAACGAGGGATTGGTTTGGCCGATGCGGGAATACCGTCGAAATATTTCTTCGTCCACGCGAGAGCCTGCGCAGAATCGAAATCGCCGACGATTACCAGCGTTGCGTTGTTCGGCTTGTAGAAGGTGTTGAAGAAATCGCGGACATCCTGAATCGTCGCCTTGTTCAGGTCTTCCATGCTGCCGATTGGAGTGTGGTGGTAGCCATGCACGGTGAACGCTTCGGCGCGCAGATCTTCCTGAATGTATCCGTAGGGCTGATTTTCGATGCGCAGCCGGCGCTCTTCCTTCACCACTTCGCGCTCGGAAAGAAAGTTCGCCTCGCTCACGTTCAGGCTGCCCATGCGGTCCGCTTCGAGCCACAGCACGCGTTCCAGATAATTGCTCGGGAAAGTCTCGAAGAAATTCGTAGAGTCGTCGCCCGTCTCCGCGTTGTCAAATCCGCCGACGGCTTCGATGATGCGCGAGTGTTCTTCCGCTGGAACGTGCGCCGAGCCTTTGAACATCAAGTGTTCGAAGAGGTGCGCGAAGCCGGTGCGGCCCGGACGCTCGTCTTTCGAGCCGACGTGATACCAGACTTGAAGGTTGATGACTGGCACGGAATGATTTTCGAGCATCACGACTTCGAGGCCGTTTGCGAGGGTGTGCTTCGTGTAATTCAGCTTCGGCGGCCGCACGTCGCTTGCTGACTGCTGCGCCTGCATCACGCCGGCACACAATGCAAGCGCCGTCGTAAATGCGGCGATCACGCACAATCGGACTGCCTTCATCGTCATCTTCACTCCCGTGTTGGAGTATTCGGACCGGTAAAGCCGGAGACGCAAACGTCCCGGCGCGTTTCGTCGCGCGACTCGACCCCCGCGAGCGGCAACTTTTTTGCTGAATTTCTCAAGGATTTCGCGTGCTTCGGATGGGAATCCCGACCCTTTCGGATGAACGTGCGGTTCGCCACTTCCAAAAACGCCCAATCAGTATCCTTGCGCCTGTCCGCCCGTGTCAAACGCCGCCCCGCCGCTATTTGCTCGCGAGCAGACTCCGCCGTCGGTACAGGTTCCTAGTTAGACGCATCGCGACAGAAAACGACTACAAGGCGTTGCGGGGCGGTGAACCGAGCGCTAAGCTGCGCTGAATAGGCCTTTTGCCGCGTTTTTGGAGGTGGGCAATGCGTGGAGGCGGAATACTCGGAATCCTGATCGTGGCTGTCATCACGGCTTTCGTTTACAAATACTACTTCGAGGGATCGGCGGATAAGGCGGTTGCGCCGGTGCGGCAGACGATCGACGTGGTCGGCGTGAAGAACGACTTGATTGGCATCGCGCACGCCGAGCGCGAGTATCAGGTGCAGAGCGGGAAATACGCGTCGATGGAAGATCTCGTGTCGTCAGGCACGCTCACCATGCTCAAGTCCAGCCGAGACGGTTATACCTACGAAGTGGTGAACGACGAGCAGACGTTCCGCGCCATCGCGCACTGCCCGAAATCGACGATGCCGGGCTGCAGCGATTACTTCATCGATTCGACGATGGAAGTTCAGCCCGTGCAGCAGTAACGTAGGGCGCTTAGCCAACGGGACTCAATTCTTCTTGCGCTGATCTTCCACCGTGACGCCCGCTTCAGCGTAATCGGACGGCGGCAAATCCACAAACGTGACGTGCACGTTTTCTTTTTTCGCGCGGCCTTCTTCCACTACGGCGCTGGTGATCCGCTCGACGATTTTGCGCTTCTGCTCCGGCGTGCGTCCCGTCACCCAGGTCACCTGAACGTATGGCATGCAGCCCTCCTCGAAATTCATCGGTATTCTACCGGAGTACGCCACGCCATTACGATGTGCGGTGCGGCCCTGGAAGCACGACGGGTTCAGGCGGAGTAGAATTGCGCGACTTTCCATTGTGCGAGGTGTCTTGATGCATGGTTCGCTGAAACTATTGGGCGCACTGGCTGCGCTGCTGCTGCTCGCGATTCTTGCCGGAGCTCCGCTGCTGTACTCACGCGCGCGATCGAACGAAGCTCGGTCGCAGGATCAAAATGCGGCGAAACCAGACCCCTGCGAGTCGCTCACGCCGTATCAGAAGTCGCAGCTCGACCAGACGCTCTACGACTGGGCGTTCCTCGCGAAATACAAAGCGGCCAACGCCGCGCTTCCCGCGCCCGCACCGAACGAAAACCGCGTCGTGTTTATGGGCGATTCGATTACGGAAGGCTGGGGACAAAAAGCTACGTCGTACGCTCCGGATCGGGGCGAATTTTTTCCCGGCAAGCCGTACATCAACCGCGGCATCTCGGGCCAGACCACGCCGCAAATGCTGGTCCGCTTCCGCGAAGATGTGCTCGCGCTGAAACCGAAAGTCGTGGTGATTCTTGCGGGCATCAACGACATCGCGGGAAACACCGGTCCGGCGACGCAGGAACAAATCACCGGTAATCTCGCATCGATGGCGGAGCTGGCCCACGCTGACGGGATTCACGTGGTGCTGTGCTCGGTGCTTCCGGCGATCGATTTCCCGTGGCATCGCGGACTGGAGCCAGCGCCAAAGGTGCGCGCGCTGAATGCGTGGATCAAGGACTACGCCGCGAAGAACAATTTCGTCTATGTCGATTACTACAGCAGCATGGCCAACACGGAGGGCGGCATGAAGACCGAGCTTGGCATCGACGGCGTGCATCCGAACAAATCCGGCTACGACATCATGGCCCCGCTCGCCGAAAAAGGAATCGCGCAGGCTCTCGCGAATTAAGCGAAAATCCTGCGCGATTTTACGATTGCGTTGCATTGGGATTCACGCCGTCTGCTGCCCTCCGTATGGAGCCGCGGGCGTAACTCCTGACACTCCACTCAGTGCAGCGCCACACGCTGCGCAATTCTTCCAACCCGGCTCAACGGCACGGCGGCAGTGCGGGCAAGCCGGCGCGAGGTTATAGCCGCAATGCGGGCAGAACGCATACCCAGGCTTCACGATCTGTGCGCAGTGCGGGCACGGCTTCATCACTGGATCGCGCAGGATGAAGTAGACGATGATCCCGATCGCGTTTGGGATGAAGATCGCGAGCAGCGTCCACATGATGTAGCGCATCCCGCGCCGTTTTGCGTCTGCATTCACGTAGCCGATCAGCAGGACGTAACACGCGAGCGGGATTCCCGGCAGAAGCATTAGCGCACATTTCCCTATGAACGGAATCGCCAGCATTTCGGGGTCGTGGCCGAAAGTGAAGATCGCCCAAAACATTCCGCCCATCAGAAAGTAGACCAACACGGCCAGCACACGGGCGACCTTAGGGATAATGCTCAACTCGTTTGACAAGCGGCTCATGCCGAGCCTCCTTTCGCGGCGGCTGTAAACGCTCAAGAGAGCCGCAGCCGCTCCGCCGGCGACCCATGCGGCCGCCGTGAATCCAACAAACCAAAACCACCCGTGATGAAACTGCGGGTCGAAAAGCCCGGCCACTCCGCCGGTAGCGAGCTTGAATACCGGCCAGCTCATCGCCGTCAGTACCCAGGCAAATGCAACGAGGCTCGCGATCACCGCGGAGTTCCAGCGGTGCTCGAATTCTTCCGCAAGGCGAATCTGCGCTTGCGCCCGCGCGCGCTCCACAACGCTGGCTCGCGGCTGCGGCGTCGGCAGGCGGCGCAACGCCGAGCCGATCATCGACCAGGTTTCCTGCTCGGCCGCGCACGCCTCGCATTCGCGCAAGTGCCGCGCGACGATCTGCTCTTCATTCTCGTCGAGTGCGCCGGCCGTCGCGAGCGCCAGCAGCTCTCGAATCTGTTCGTGTTCGCGAGTCGGGTCGCTCATTGCCACGTCTCTCCCGGGAATCGGACTTCCATCGTCACGCGCAGGCGGTCCAGCGCCCTTCGCAGCCGCGTCTTCACGGTGGAGAGCGGCACGTTCAGCACTTCCGCGATTTCTTCCAGTTTCATCTCTTCCTCAAAACGCAACGTCAGAACTTCGCGATGCGCGACCGGTAGCGTATCCAGCGATTCTCCGATTCGGCTGCTGCGCTCTTGTGACGCGATCCGCTCATACGCCGCGGGTTCTTTCGAGCGCAAACGCGTTACGCCGGTTTCGCCGCTATCTTCGTCTCCGATCGGCTCGTCGAGGCTTTCGGGCCGGATGCGCCGCAGATGGTCAATCGCCAGATGCCGAGCCAGCGTGAACAGCCACGCCTCAAAACTCCGATTGGGATCGTAGTGCCCGATTTTCTCGGCCACCCGTATCCACGTGGACTGAAAAAGGTCTTCGGCTTCGGCCGGCTGCCGCACGAGGCGCAGCAGGTAACGATAGAGACGGTTCTGGTAACGCGTCACCAGGGCAGACAGCGCGTCTAGGTCGCCTCGCCGAAGCTGAGCTACGTCGCTATCGACTGCCAATCCGCTCTCCCAGGACATTGTTGCTCCGCCGATCATAGGAGCTATACGGGCGAACCCCGAGAAAGGACTCACTGGCCCGCGCGGTCGCAACCCCTGTGCTATAAATGAGTTCTAGGGAAAAAGCGAGAAATACTCTGGCCAACGAGTCCGTTTCTACGATCCGATTCGAGATCGACCCGCCTGCTCCGTTTATTGATGATGACGTCCGGATTCGCCTGCTCGGCGCCGTGCCGGGAGTGGAAGCCGTAATTCGGGCGAGCACCCAGGACGATGTCGGGTGCGACTGGCGTTCGGAGGCGGCCCTTCGTGTCGATGCTGAGGGCGTCGTGGACTTATCGACAGCGTCTTCGATTCGCGGAAGTTACGCCGGCATCTCCCCGATGGGGATTTTTTGGTCGATGCTGTTGGATCCGTCGCAGGCCAACGGACGCACGATTTTCGCGAAGGACGGCGTCGAGCCAAATGTGGTCACGCTGGAGGCATACGTGCGATCGACGCTCGTTGCCTCAACAAAGTTCACGCGCCACTTCGTCGCCCCCCGTACGATCACGCGCGACCTGAAAATTCCCAACCCCGCGCCTTATGCGGCTTCACCTGAAGCCACCGTAGGCAGGCTCTTTATTCCTGCCGGTCCGGGCCCGCATCCCGTAGTGATCGTGCTTAGCGGTTCCGGCGGCGGATTCGACGTCGATAAGGCTGCGGTCCTCTCGCGGCACGGCTTCGCCACTTTCGCGCTTTCGTACTTCGGCATTCCGCCGCTTCCTTCGTGGCTGCATCGAATTCCCCTCGAATATTTCGAAGCCGCTCTCGGGTGGCTCGGCGATCAGCCGGAGATCGACTCGAATCGTACTGGCATCTACGGAATTTCGCGTGGCGCGGAGGCTGCGCTTCTGCTCGCGTCGCGATTCCCGCAAATTCGCGCCGTGGTCGGATGGGCGCCCAGCAGCACGGCCTGGGCCGCGGGAGGCGAGGACAAAGCCACGCGCGAGATCACTCCCTGCTGGACGTGGCGCGGCGAGCCGCTGCCGTTCGCTCCGCTTCCGCTGAAGCGGTTCATGTGGCGCTCGGCATTTCCGGTGGTTGTGCGAAAGCAACCGTTGATGTTCGTGAATTTGTTTCGCGCTGCGCTCCGCAACCGCTCTGCCGTTGAACACGCCGCGATTCCCATCGAGAAAATCGGCGGACCCGTTCTTCTCGTTTCCGGCGGCGACGACCATCTTTGGCCCGCCGCTGAAATGGCAGAAGCTCTAGTACAGCGCGTCCGGCGCGAACATTTCCGGCACACGATCGAACATCTGAACTTTCCGCACGCGGGTCACATGCTGCGGTATCCACATCTGCCTACCACGTCGCGTTTTTCGCGCAACCAGCATCTGCGCGGTGCTCGCTTCTCGTTCGGTGGTGCTCCGAATGCAGACGCAGAAGCCCAATCGACCGGCTGGCGCCGTTCCATCGAGTTTCTCCGAGCTCGCCTCTAACCGTCCCGGTGCCTCCGGCCCGCTGCCCTGCGGCTCATCCTCGATGTGCTAGAATGGTGATTCATGCTCCAGCTACTTGAGAACCTAATGGAGCTTCAAAGCGTGGACACGCGCCTGAACGCTGTCCGCGCCCGCGTCGCCGAATTTCCGAAAAAATCCGCCGAAATCGAATCGCGTGTGGCCGCCGCCAAAGGCGAGCTCGACACCGCGAAAGCCGCGCAGCTCGCCACGATCAAAGACCGCAAGAAATACGAATTGGATGTGGAACAACACAAAGATCGCGTCAAGAAATACAAAGACCAGACCTCGCAGGTCAAAACTAACGAAGCTTACAAGGCGTTGCAGCACGAAGTGGAAATGGCCGAAACCGAGATTGCGAATGCGGAAGACCGCCTTCTCGAACAGATGGTGAATGGCGAAGAGTACGACCGCCGCATTAAGGGTTCGGAGAAATTGTTGAAGGAAGTGGAAGAAGTCGCGCGCGGCCTTCGCTCGACTCTCGACGGTGAAAAAGCCGCCGCCGAAAAGGAACTCGCGCAGCTGACCGAAGAGCGCGTCCGCGTGGCCGCTGAAATTCCGGAGAACACGCTCGATCACTACGATCGAATCATGCACAAACACAACAATCTCGCGATCGCCGAGGTGCGCGACGAAAATTGCAGCGCCTGCGGCGTCCGCATCCGCCCGCACATGATTCAGGAAATGCGCCGCGACTCAGCCAACGAACTTTTCCACTGCGAGACCTGCACGCGCATCCTCCATTACACGCCGCCCAACGCCGCTGATTCCATCGCAGCCGCGGCTCCCAGGTCCGCCGCCGCAACCCATGATTCGTAAAGTTCCCCCGCCGCCTTCGAGCGCGCGTCTTTTTCCGGACGCTTCCGCTGCGCCGCCTGCCGGCGTTCACATCGCCAATATCGACGGCGCATCGCGCGGAAATCCCGGTCCAGCTTCGTATGCCGTGGTGGTCCGCAACGCCGACGGCGAAATCGTTGAAAAGCTCGCCAAGAATATCGGCAGCCAGACCAACAACGTCGCCGAATACTTCGGCCTGATCGCGGCACTCGACTACGCAACGAGCCAGAACATTCGAGCGCTACGCATCCGCAGCGACTCCGAGCTTCTGGTGCGGCAGATGCAGGGCCGCTACAAAGTGAAAAGCGCAGACCTGAAACCGCTTTTCGAGCGTGCCGCCAAGCTCGCGAAGCAGATTCCCTACTTCACCATCGAGCACGTCCGCCGCGAACACAATGCCGACGCCGACGCACTCGCAAACGTGGCGCTCGATTCGGCAGGCGTTCCGAAATTCAGGGGCGGCGCCGCAAAAACACACGCCGCGCTCAAATCGGTGGCCGAGAAACCTCGTTCACTTCGCGCCCGCGTTTCCAACGGCACACTGCATCTGGTGGATCCGCTGGAGCTTCCGGAAGGTACGGAAGTTCAGCTTGAGGTCCGCATCCTCAACAAGAAATAGCACTTACCGCTGAAGCCGCAATTTCCCCCCAGCAGCGAATCTGGTACCAAGGCACTATTGTTGGCCCACGCGTACAGTCCTACTCTGCCTATCCGTCAGTTCAAGGGTTCTTGTGACAGCTTTGCTGGACAAGTTGCCGACGATCCTGGTGCTCGCCGTTTTGGTGGGCATCTTCTTATCGCTGCGTGCGCATGCGCCGTCGGCTCGTACGCGCCTTTGGACGTTTGCCTGGGGACTGATTTTCCTCCATTTCTTTATCCAGCCGTTCGAAACGCACACCGGAAATCTTGAAAACCTACTGGAATCGATCGACATCGTCGCGCTGGAGCTGTCCGCCGTAGTCTTCACCGCCTCGATGACGCGCGCCGTGGAGGACCGCCGCCAGCGTCTCGCCTACTTGCTCGTGGGCTGTATTCCAACCGCGTTTCAAGGCACGGCGGCCGTTTTCAATTGGAATTTGCGTGTACCGATGGCCGCCGCACTGGCGATCATTTTCTTCGGCGCCGCCTACTTCGCGATCACGGCGTATCCGAAGCTGCGACTGCACACTGGGGCGATTGCCGCTACATTTGCCGGCGTCGGAGCATGGGCCGTCCGCGATCAGCTTCACGGTAACTCCGATTTCGGCATTACCGCAATCCTTACGGTTTTCTTCGGGATCTGCGGGCCGCTTTTCTGGCTGCGTTATCCGCGCAGGACGGCCGGCGTTCTGAATGTCACTGGAGGCTTCATCGCATGGGGCCTTGTATTTCCGGCCGGCGCGATCGTCGATGCCATCGCTCCCAAGCTGGTGATTAACCCTGAAATTTGGAACGTCCCGAAGTACTTCGTCGCGTTCGGCATGGTCCTGGCCATGTTGGAGGACAAGTCGCGAATCGTGGAACAAGCCGGCCAGCGCGAACGCGAGGAAAACCAGCTGCTCGAGCAACTCTCGCGGATCACTTCGCGGCTGCTTTCCGGCAAGGATCCCGCGGCTCTGTGCGGAGAAATCGCCTCAGCCATCACCAACGCGAGCAGCTTTTCGCGCGCCGCGCTGTTCCTAACCGCCGATGACCGCGCACTACGCCTGGCTGGTTCCGACGGCTACGCCCGCTCTGAAATGGAGGCTCTTGAAGAGCGCTCCAGCGGATGGACCTTATCCAGCGTCGGCGAGTTCTGCAAATCCGGCATTCGCGTTGGCCACAACGCTTTTCGGCTCGCTACGGCGCGCGAATACGACGATATCGAGATCTTGATTCCGCTTACTTCGTGGCGGGGCTCGTCGCTCGGCTGCCTTTTCTTAAGCACGCGAGCGCAGGATGGCGAGGTGGACAAGCGCGAAGTGATCAAGCTCGAAGTTCTGGCGTCCGACCTCGCCGTGACGATCGAGAATGCTCGGCTACATCACCAGCTCGTACGCTCGGAAAAGTTGGCTGCGCTCGGCCAGTTGGTCGCCGGGGTCGCCCACGAATTGAACAATCCGCTCACCGGCATCATGGGCTACAGCGACTTGCTCGCGGAAGAAGTGGAAGGCGAAAAGCTCGGCAAGCGCGTGCAGAAGCTGGGAAACGAAGCTCGCCGGATGAAACGCATCGTGGACGGCCTGCTCCGCTTCGCCCGGCAGAACAATCCCGCGGCTCGCGCCGCGGACTTCGACGCGGCACTCCAGGACGTGATCCAACTCCGCGAATACCACATTCGAAAATTCAATATCGCGCTCGAACTGCAGGTTGAGCCGAATCTTCCACGCATTGCGATCGGCGAAGACGAACTGAAGCAGGTGCTCCTGAATATTCTGAACAACGCAATCGACGCCGTGGAAGAGAGCGCCGAACGCTCCATCCGGATTTCCGCAAAACGCGCCGGCGATCGCGTCTCGATCAGCTTCGAGGACTCTGGCCCCGGCTTCACTGACTCGAATCGCGCATTCGACCCGTTCTACACCACGAAACCCGTCGGCAAAGGGACTGGGCTTGGACTTAGCATTTGTTATGGAATCGCGCAGGAATGCGGCGGAGAAATCCTGATTACGAACAATCAGCGCTACGGCGCCTGCGTGGCTTTGGAGTTCCCATCTTCGACCACCGTGGCGGAGCCGCTGCTTGCCCTTCAGGTTCAGTAGCCCACGGCGCTACTTCAGAGTATATGAGCGGTAAAGCGTGTCGCGCTGCGCAGGAATGTAGCCCGCGTCGGAAATAATTCTGCGCAGCTCGGATTCGTTGGTGCGGTTGCGCACGCCAGCGGCATACACCACGTTTTCCTCGATCAGGATGCTGCCCACGTCATCCGCTCCAAACTGCAAGCCAAGCTGGCACACTTTGATTCCCGGGGTCAGCCAGCTCGATTGGATGTGGTCGATGTTGTCGAGGTAAATGCGGCTGATCGCGAGAGTTTTCAGGTAATCCACCGCAGTCGCCTCCGGAATTTTCTTTCCGAGAGGCGTGTTGTCCGGTGCGAAGAACCAGGGAATGAACGACGTGAAACCGCCGGTGTCTTCCTGGATTTGCCGCACGGTCTCCAGATGGTTCACGCGGTGCCGGTATTCCTCGCCGCAGCCAAACATCATCGTGGCCGTGGTGCGCATACCGAGCGAATGCGCGTCGCGGTGCATGTTCACCCATTCGTCGGACCGGCACTTCAGCCGCGAAATTTTCTGGCGAATTTCATCGTCGAGGATTTCAGCGCCGCCGCCGGGGATTGAATCGAGGCCCGCTTCCATCAGCCGCGCGATCGTATCCCGCACGGTGAGTCCGGAAACTTCCGCGATGCAGCCGATCTCCGGGGCGGAAAAGCAGTGCAGATGCACCTGTGGGAACTTCGCTTTGATCGAGCGAAGCATGTTCTCGTAAAACTCGATCCGCAAATCCGGGTGCAGGCCGCCCTGCATCAGCACGCCGTTGCCGCCGAGCTCCAGCATTTCTTCGATGCGCGCGTAGATATCTTCAAGCGGGAGGATATAGCCGTCCTTCGCGCCGAGCGGCCGGTAAAACGCGCAGAACGAACAATACTCCGTGCAGAAATTCGTGTAATTGATGTTGCGGTCGATCTGGTAGGTCGCCACGCGCGGATCGGTCTTCTTCCGCCGCACTTCGTTCGCGGCCATCCCGATTCCGATCAAATCGTCGGATTCGAACAGCTCCAGCGCTTCTTGTTTTGAAATTCCCATTCGCTTTATCTCGGGTCCCTTGAAATTTTCATCGCCGGCTCTGCGCGTTCAGCATCGAGCGTACTTTTTCCGAACCTGCGTCAGCGAAAGCCATCGGCTTGTACTCGGGAATCAATCCCAGCCGCGCGGCCTTCTCGTAATACAACCGCAGCCCGTCGAGATACTCACCCGAAAGCTCGTACTGAATGTTCTCGGTCAGGTAGCGTTCGAGCGCTCGTGGCGGCAAATCGAGTTTGATCGACGCGGCTTCGGAAATCTCGCGCACGCGGTCGATTCCGTATCGCTTCGACGTTTCGAAATCTGCAATCACTTCGGGCGTGATCGCATCGGGGCGCCCCGCCCAAATCGCGAGCACGCACGGTTTGCCGGTCAGCTCGCGCCACTGGAACGCTACGTCGTACACAAAAACCGTTTCGAATCCCGGCACGGGCATTTCTTCCGGATCGCCCTGGCAGCACGGCTCTTCGCCCGGGGCGTAACCGCTCAGGTCGCGCTGGGCTTTCGATGCCAGGGCTTCCATCTTCATCGCGATTCGCAGCGCAGGATCGCCAATCACGAGCCCCGCATCCGCCGTGCGCAACATTTCCGCCGGATCGGGCGCGGCTTGCACAAATTCAGGCTGAATGCCCCAAAGCTCATCGGCCAGAATTCTCACCAGCGCTTGCGTGGCGCGCGAACTGGTATCCAGGGCGATTTTCGCAGCGCGTTCGATCGGGCGCTGCGAAACCACCAGCAGGCTCCGAACCTCGCCCTTCGCCGCGATCGACATTCCCGGAATGGCGACAACGTTGTCAATTCGCTGGTACTCGATCGAAGGAATGATCGCGATGTCCACGTCGCCGCGCCTCAGCGACTCGGCGCATTGGGACGGCAACGCAAAGGACAGTTCGTACTTGCCTGTCAGCGGGCCGTCGGTGAATCCCCACACCAGCGGCGCCGTGTTCAGATACTCCACAATCGAAATGCGCAGCTTCTTCACGCTCGATTCGAGGCCTCGAACTTCAATATAACATATAGCCGCGCGGCTCGAACTTCACCGGCAACTCCACATGTTTCAGCAGTTTCATAACTATCGAACCGTTGAACGCGGCTTCGTCACTTCAACTTCAACGTAACCACCTCATCCTCCGCCGGGATCTCCATGGTTCGCGTCACCGGTGGCGAGAGAGCTTTCATACCGGCACCTTCTCCGCTCGCGTCGCCGGTCACTTCGAACGACGCAAAAGCGTACGGCAGCCCCTCGCACGCCAGCATCGAACTCGCGTCGCAAATATCGAAATGCAAATGCGGCTCGGACGAATTCCCGGTGTTCCCTACAAGGCCCAGCACGTCGCCCGTCTTCACGCGGTCGCCGACTTTCACGCGCAACGAACCTGGCTGCATGTGCGCATAGAACGCGAAACGCCCGCCGCCGATATCGACAATCACGTGATTGCCGCCGATTGTCTCCAGCGTGATCGGCACTGCGTGCTTTTCGGCGTTGGGAACGTTCTGCGGAATGCCGTCCTTGGTCTCGGTCACCACGCCATCCGCCACCGAATGAATTTCCGACCCGTAAATTTTGTAGCTTTTGTTGTCAGCCGCATCTCCCTGGAAAGTTTTCCCGTCGGGATACGCTTCAACCCAATCGATCGCGTAACGCTGCGAGATGTAGGCGTGGCCGTTCACGGGAATCAACGCGCGCCGGTGCGCCGAGCTATTCGACGGACCATTCGCAGCCACAAGGTTGGTCCCATCCAGCGGCGATGCGATCACCACGACCGGTTTCTTGTCAACAGGCACGGCGGGCGTGATCGCGGTCATCGCTTCCGGATAGTCGCCGATTTTCATTTTGATTCTCGTTTGCACCGCTGCGGGAATCGCGTCCAGCGAGTCGGCGGTCACCCACAAATACACGACACCCTCTTCTCCCGGTCGCAGCGTCGTCGACCCTTCCACGTCTTTTTTGCCAATGCCTGGAAACGTAAACGTTTCGTCGAGCGCGGCGCCTGAAAAACTGGCGATCACTGCGTCTGTCGCACCGGCAGGCACAATGTCAATTTCCGTGAACGCGTAATTCCATTTGTCCATGTTCGCGATGTGCAGTTCATAGGCGAGATGCCACTTGCCACCAGACTTGAACGCTACGGGCGTCGCATCGACGATCGTGTCGATGCCCAGCGTCAACGGCTTCGGCGTGTGCTCCTTGGCTGTCGTTGCCGGCGCGGCGCTCGGCGCGTTCTCACTGGCCGCCGCCGTTGGTGTCGCGGGTGCAGCCCCGGTCCGCCGGAAATCGAGCGGCTGCGCGGGCGCTCCGGCCTGCGTCCAAGTGCCGGAAATTCCGTCGCCCTTCTTATTCATCGAGCCGTCGTAAACACCGCCCACGCGCGGCACCTCAAAATGCACCGCCGAGCCGCTCAACTTCACGTTCGCGAGCGTCAGCGTTGCGTGCTGATCGACACTGTTGAGGGAGCCCGCCAAGTCTCCCGCGCTCGATTTCGAGATCGTAACCACCAGATGCAATCGCCCGCCGAGCACGCCAGACCACTCGCCGGCGAGATCTCGCGCATCCGAAGCCTGTGCGCGAGCGATGCCGGCGCTGAGCATGGCTACGCACACAATCACAGCCATCGCCACGACGCATCGCTCCACCGTCTTTCGTCTCATCGCTTTCATCTCCTCAAAATGATCAAGCTGCCGCGGGTTCGCCTGCAATCGGCAACTCGCCACGCCTGCGGTAACACACGATCGCCACAACGATCCCGGCGATGGCCAGTCCCGCTCCAAATTCCGTCGTCCACAGATCCGCGAAGTGTCCGCGTTTGGTCTGCGCATCATAAAAACTCTGAACGAAAAGATTGTGGCTCGCGTGCAGCAGCATCGCGGTCCACACGCTTCCCGATTTCAGGCGCATCCACGCAAATAGGAACGCGATGCCGATCACCAGCACGGCAAAACAGGTCACCGAATACCACACCGGCCCGAAACCGCGATAATCCGCCCAAACGATCAGCGGCACATGCCAGGACGCCCAAATCGCGCCGCTCACAAATCCCACCACCGGAAACGACGCGACCCTCGCCAGTTGCGGCACCAGAAATCCGCGCCAGCCCAGTTCTTCACCGAGCGCCGTGATGCTGCTTCCAATCATTCCGAGCGTTGCGAGCACCAGAAAATAAACCAGCTCTCGCACAGCGAAGGGCACCTGCGACATCTTCGAGGAAAAAAGCGTCATTACTTCGCTATTCGAATTAAATCCGCCCGCAAACCACAGTGGTAGATATACGGCGGACGAGTACAGCAGCGGAATCAGGTAGCTCCACACTTGATACTTCGTTTTGCCCCATCCAAATCCGTGCCCGCGCAAATTTCCCTGGAACAGGAGCCTCGTAACGAGGCCCGAAACTCCGGGCGACCACATCAGGCCAAGGACCAGAAGGCCGTGATCCGCTCTCAGCGAACCCGCGTGAATCACTTTCCAGTAGAAAAATGAACTCAGCCCGAACGTCAGCAGGAGATATACAGCAATCGAAAGTTTTACGCGCGAGCGATCCATGCCCTCGGAATTTTCCACCGCGCCTCCTCGTCGGTTACCTCACACCACCCGACCATTTCCCGCGAATCAGTCTCTCAACGGTGCCGGTCGGGCCTACAGCCCACGCGTCTCTGCCTCCGCCGCGATAGATGGATTCCACGGCATTCAGCCCAATCAAATCGGTGCGCTTCCACGTGCGCCCGCCATCTGCGGAAAAATCCGAGCCGTTCGGCCCCACGGCCACGAGCATTTCTCTGCCGAGCCAGGCCACAGCCGACCGGTAGCCGCTCGGTGGATTCTCGGCCAGCTCGTACTGCTTGCCGTGGTCGCTCGAATACGCAGCCGTACCCTCGGTAGCATCAGGTTTCTTGTAGTCGCCGCCCACGATCGCGTTTTCGCCATTGAAGCGGGCAATCGAAAAAATTCCGCTCGACGCGTTTCCGCCGGCCAGCGGCGTGTCGGTCGCGGTCCATGAATTTCCGAAGTCCGTCGAGCGAAACACGCGCGCGCCGCTCGGTCCTCCCGTGGCGAAATACAGCAGCGTATGGTCCACGTCTTGCCCAGCGTGCAGCATCATGAGGCTCGAATTGCTCGCGGCGAAAGCTCCTTCATCTTTCAGGGCCGGCGGCATGAACTCGCTCGACGCAATTTGCCAGTTCTCGCCGTCCGTGGTGCGGACGATCACAAACTTTCCATCCACAGGATCGCTCAGCGCCACGCACTTCAGTTCGCCGTAGCACGCGATCGCATCCAGAAAAAATGTTGGACGCGTGTCCGTGAACTGCATCTTCCATGTCGCTCCGCCATCCGTGGTCTTGTAGATCCGCGATTTGTCGCCTTCGCCGCTGGACATGACGTATGCGGATGCCGTGCTGAGTGCGCGAATTCCACGAAAGTCCAGCGCTTCGCCGCCCGCCACTTTGATCTGCTGCCAGGTGTTTCCGGTATCCGCCGATTTCAAAATTACGCCATTGGAACCGCAGGCCCAGACAACCTCGTTGCCCACATAACCAGGAGAGGACACCACGCTCACGCCGCGAAGGTTCGTATCGACCCCCGTCGTCACCACCTTCCACATCTTCAGGGCCTGGCGCTCCGCCGGATCGTGCGGCGATTTGGCTGCGTCTCGCCCCGCTGCGCCTTGCTGTGAACGCAAGCGGCTACCCGTAGCCGCACACAGCAACAGTGGGGCAACGGTCACCACCAAGATTCGAAATCGCGCCAATTCCGGCTCCCCGGTGCGGTGAATGCCGCGCATTTTAGCAAGGGCGCGCGGAAGTCCATCATCAAAACGTGCTCCGGGCCCGCTTCTGCAGTCGCCCCGAAACCTACTGAAACCGGCCCCCTCGCGCCTGCATTGCGGATACCCGAAGCCCGCCGCACGCCACAATGCGTAGTTGTACTGACTTGACATCTAATCCGCCCCGCACGTACGCTCCGCTCAACTTGAACGATCCCAACCGATACCTCGCCTGGCTGGCTCTCGCCCTCACACCCGGCCTGGGCACTCGGATGGCGGGCAAGCTCCTCCATGCGCTTGGCTCGCCGGAGGCTGTATTCGCAGCATCGCTCACCGCGCTGGAGGCCCAGCATCTCCCCGCGGCCGTCGCCCAGGCAATCCACTGTCGCCAGCCGCTCAGCGCGGCAGCCAAGGAACTCGCCCAAACGCAGGCTGCTGGCGTTACTTTGATTACATGGGACGAGCCAGACTACCCGCAGCGCCTCCTGGAGATATTCGACCCGCCCCCGCTCTTGTATCTCATTGGCGATAAGGCACTTCTTAACCGCCACCAGATTTCGATCGTTGGCTCGCGTCGTCCGACGCCTTACGGTAATCAAATGGCAGTGAAGTTGGGGCGCGAGTTGGCGGATCGCGGCGTGGTGATCGTGAGTGGGTTGGCGCGTGGCATCGATTCCTGCGCGCACTCCGGCGCTCTCACATCGGCGACGGGCCGGACGATCGGAGTGCTTGGCTGCGGGATTGATATTGTCTATCCCAAAGAAAATAAGAAGCTTTTCGCCGAGATGATGGCTCGCGGCGCGATCATTAGCGAATTTGCAATGGGCACGTTTCCTGGCGCGCAGAATTTCCCGATTCGGAACCGGATCATCGCCGGCATGTCCCTTGGTACCGTGGTTGTCGAGGGTGCCGAGCACTCCGGCTCGCTGATCACCGCGCGACTTGCGATGGAGTTTGGGCGCGAAGTCTTCGGCGTGCCCGGAAACGCGACGCAGCCTGCAAGCTTCGGGCCTAATCAACTCATCAAACAGGGTGCAAAGCTGGTGACGGGCTGGGAGGACGTGATCGAAGAGTTGCCGACGCCAGTCCGCGCGGAACTTGTGCCCGTGGAGTCGGCCACAACGGAGGAACGCACGCTCCTCGTGGAGCAGAGCCTGACACCCATGGAGCACAAATTGTACGACCTGCTCGCGCAGGATGAGGCTCTCGCAATCGACGATTTGGTGGAAAAATCCGGCCTGACCTCCTCGGAGGTCCTGGCCACACTATTTGACCTGGAGCTCAAAGGCGTGGTACGTCAGTTACCGGGTAAGCAATTCCTAAAAGTCCTGTTGTAATCCTTTCGGCCAAATGCAGCTAGGATTGTAGGACGCATCCCGGCCCAGGCTGGGGGAACTCGGCTTTCCCGGTTAGCCGCCCCGAAGCATTGCAGCAGAGGCGCTTAGGAACCGGCAGCATCGAACCGGTCAATTTCAGCATCACAAGATTTCGCACCATATAAAGGATTAGAGAAAACAGCATGGCAAGATCACTCGTCATCGTCGAATCGCCCGCCAAGGCGAAAACCATCAACAAATACCTGGGGCGCAATTACGTGGTGAAGGCGTCCTACGGCCACGTGATGGACCTGCCGAAGAAGAACATCGGCATCCTGCTGCCGCCCGACACCAACGCTAAACCGAAGAAAAAGAAGAAGGCCAAGGCGGACGCCAAACCTGCGCCCAAGCCGGTGGTGGTCACCGCAAAAAACATTTTCGAGCCGACGTATGAAGTGATCGCCAACAAGATCAAAGTCATCAACGACCTGCGCAAAGCCGCCAGCACCGCCGATGCAATCTATCTGGCGGGTGACCCGGACCGCGAAGGCGAAGCCATCTGCGCGCACCTGGAAGAGATTCTTGGCAATCCGCGGCAGTACGCCAATCTCGTCGAGCCGAAAGAAGATGGCGACGAGCCCACGAAAAATGGCGGGAAAGAATCCGCTGCGAAAAAGGAAGCCAAAGTTAACGCTCCCACAAAGGAAGCCAAGAGCTCGAAATCCAACGGCGCCGCTCCGAAGATTTATCGCGTGATGTTCAACGAAATCACGCAGAAGGCCATCAAAGCCGCCTTCGAAAAGCCTACGCAAGTGAATGCGAACCTCGTGGATGCGCAGCAGGCCCGTCGCGTCCTTGATCGCATCGTCGGCTACAAAGTTTCGCCGATTCTCTGGGACAAGGTGCGCCGCGGCCTTTCTGCCGGCCGCGTGCAGACCGTCGCGCTTCGCCTCATCGTCGAGCGCGAACTCGAAATCCGCGCGTTTACGCCGGTGGAATATTGGACGATTCACGCGATGCTTGGCGCGTCTGAGCCGCCGCCGTTTGAAGCGCGGCTCTTCAAGTACAAGGGTGAAGATCTCGAAATCTCGAACGAAGCCGCTGCGAAGAAGGTCCTTTCAGACATCGAGCGAGCGGAGTGGAAAGTCGCGAGCGTCACGCAGAAGGAAAAACGCCGCTTCGCTCCGCCGCCGTTCACCACTTCAAAGCTCCAGCAGGCCGGCTACAACCGGCTCCGCTACACCGCCAAGCGCACCATGATGCTCGCGCAGAAATTGTACGAAGGCGTGGAGCTGGGTGACGAAGGCTCGGTCGCGCTGATCACCTACATGCGCACCGATTCGGTGAACGTATCCGCTGACGCTGTCGTTCAAGTGCGCGACCACATCGGCTCGAGCTACGGCCAAAAATATCTGCCGGAGAAGCCGAACGTTCTACAAATCGAAGAAGGACGCGCAGGAAGCCCACGAAGCCATTCGCCCCACGGACGTGACGCGCACGCCGGAAAGCGTGAAGCCGTTATCTGGACGAGTCGATGTGGAAGCTCTACCAGATGATCTGGCAGCGCTTCGTTGCTTCGCAGATGGTTCCGGCGATCTTCGACCAGACCACCATTGACATAGCCGCAGGCGATTACACTTTCCGCGCCACGGGTTCCGTGCAGAAATTCGACGGTTATCTCGCCGCCTACCAGTCCGTGCAGGAAGAAGAAGAAAAGGAAGACGCCGGTGACGCCGCTGGCAACCGCCTCCCGCAGGTCCGCGAAGGCGAAATCCTGAAACTCGAAACGATTCGCCCCGAGCAGCACTTCACCGAGCCGCCGCCGCGTTACACCGAAGCGACGCTGGTGAAGGAGCTCGAAGAAAAAGGCATCGGCCGTCCTTCCACGTACGCCGCGATCATTTCCACGATCGTCGAGCGCGAGTACGTAACCAAAGACGGCGGCCGCTTTGCGCCCACGATGCTTGGCGAGCGAGTCAGCGTGCTCCTCGTCAAAAGTTTTGAAGACATCTTCGACGTCGGCTTCACCGCCCGCCTCGAAGAGGAACTCGACGAAATCGAAGAAGGCAAGATGCCCTGGCGGCAGTCCGTCCAGGAATTCTGGGACCGCTTCACCGTCGATCTGGATAAAGCCGGCGAGGAAATGCTTTCGTACAAGGCCGGCATCCCGACGGGTCTCAAGTGCGAAAAGTGCGGCCAGGGCGAACTGCTCGAACGCATCTCGCGTCTCGGATTTTTCCTCGGCTGCAATCGCTATCCCGAGTGCGACTTCATCAAGGATCTTTCACCCGAGCTTCCGCCGGAAGGCGAAGAGAAAGTTGAAATCTGCGACACCTGCGGCAAGGAAATGGTGGTGAAGGCTGGCCGCTTCGGCGCCTTCCTCGCATGCTCCGGTTATCCGGAGTGCAAGCAGACCAAGCGTCTCGTGCAGGGAACGCGCACCGCGCGGCAACCAGACGTCGTGCTCGATGAAAAATGTCCGCTCGATGAAGCGCCGCTGCTTCGCCGCCAGGGCCGCTTCGGCGACTTCATCGGCTGCCAGAATTATCCGAAGTGCAAGTACACGCGCCCCATCACACTGGGCATCAAATGCCCGCAGTGCAATGAGGGCGAGTTCGTTCGTCGCGGCACGTCGAAAGGCCGCGGCGCGGGACGGATTTTCTACGGTTGCAGCCGCTACCCCGATTGCGACTACACTTCGCCGCATGAGCCGCTGAACGAGCCGTGCCCGAAGTGCGGCGCTCCCTTTATCGTCGAGAAGCGCACCAAGGCCGGCAATTTCCGTTCCTGCGTGAAGGAAGGTTGCGACTGGGAAATCGAAGCTCCCGCCCCAGCGCCGGCGGAATCCGCCGCTCCCCCTCCCGTTGCCGTCGCGCAGAATGGTGCCGCAACGGCCCCCGTCGAAGTTCCTGTGGGCAAAGCTTAGTGCGCCCATGGCGCGTGGATTTTTGCGACGCGCGCGTTATATGACCGACGGGCATTCGCGCTGCATTGATCGCTCCCTACCACAGGGCTTGGTAGAAACTCGGTAAGCTTAGCGTTATCCTTGGGGTCCATGTATCAACGTCTAATTCTGCGGGGTTATCGATTTTCTGTTCTATTCGCCGTTTTAGTGTTCTCCGGGAATGCCGCCGCGCAGACTACGACCCCCGCTCCCAAGGAACAGCCAACTTCTGCATCGCAGCAGGATTTCTCGCAGCGACCCGCCGTCTATGATTACATTCGCACCTCGATCCGCTGCGAAAACGACGGCACGATCACGCGCGAAACTCGGGTGCGCATCCACGTCCAATCGCAAGCCGGCCTGAACTTCGCCGGTCAACTGGTATTCGAATACAACGCCGCGAACGAGGACGAGCAGATCAAGAGCGTGAAGATTCTGAAGGCAGACGGCACGAGCATCACTGCGGGACCGGATGCAGTCCAGGATCTGAGCGCCCCGGTCACGCGCGAAGCGCCCGTCTATACCGACGCGAGAGAAAAGCACGTCACCGTGCCCGGACTCTCGGTGGGCGATTCCGTCGAATACGACGTCGTGAAGATCGCCAAGCCGCTGATTCCCGGCCAATTCTGGCAGGATTGGGACTTCCAGCGGCGGGTGATCACCCTCGACGAGCAACTCGAACTAAACGTGCCGAAGGACCGGGAACTGAAACTCAAGAGTCCGGAAGGGATCGAACCGTCGGTAAAAGTTGAGGGCGACCGCAAGATGTATCATTGGACCACCTCGAACTCGACGACTCCCCCGCCGATCGATTTTTTTAAGAATTTCCATTTTGACGTCGCAACTCTTCTCGAAGGCTACCGCCCGGCTCAGGCTCCGCGCGTGATGTTCTCCACGTTTCGGAGTTGGAGCGAAGTCTCCGATTGGTATGCTCAGCTCGAAAAAGATAGGCGCATGCCGACGCCAGAGATTCGGTTGAAAGCCGAGGAAGTCGCTACAGGATTGAAAACCCCCGACGAAAAGGCGCGCGCGCTTTTTTACTGGGTCTCGCAAAATGTTCGCTACGTCAGTCTTTCCTTCGGCGTGGGTCGGTATCAGCCCCATCACGCCTCGGATGTTCTGGCAAACCGGTACGGCGACTGCAAAGACAAAGCCGTGCTCCTCGAATCGATGCTGGAGGCGGAAGGGCTTCAAGCGCACACCGTCCTGGCAAACGGAAACCAAGACGTGGATCCGAGCGTTCCGAATCCGCTTCAGTTCGATCACGCATTCACTTTCTTGCATCTTGGAGACGCGACTTTTTGGCTCGATTCGACGGTGGGTCTATTTCCATTCGGATATTTATTGCCGCAGCTGCGAGGCAAAGATGTGCTGGTCGTCTCCCCAGATTCTGGAAAGGATCTAAGAAAAACGCCCGTGGACATGGCCGTCGCCGCCGAATATCACGTGGCCGTTGCCGGCACGGTTGATCTCGACGACATACTCGATGCGACAGTGGACTTGCAGACTCGAGGCGACCTCGAAGTTCTGATTCGAGTTCTGGGCAGTGTGCTGACTCCGGAACAGCTCGCAAAATCCGCAGACACCGTGCTTGCAGCATCGAATCGCTTTCTCTACGGATCGCCAAGTATTACGGGCTTCACAATCCTCAACCCCGGCGACACATCGAGTCCGGTGAAAGTGCGGTTTCACGTCAAGGGAAAGCTAACCCACGTCGATCCGAGATCGCAGAACCAGGACCAACTCGCCGTTGGACTTACCAGCGTGCCGATTCACGATGCGAACCTCTCGACGCTCCTGCCGAAAGCGGATTTGTCGGGAGCCGTCGATTTTCACGGTTCCAAATCGTACTCGTTCACCGTGGAGATCACCTTCGCCTCGTTGACGATTTCTCCGGCCGCTTCGTCGTCGAAGTTCCGGATCGAAAAGGAATTCGCCGTTTACGATTCGAGTCAGAACTGGAAAGACAATACATTTCGGGCGAGCCGCTCGCTTATTCTTCGCGTCCCCTCAATCCCGAAAAACGATTCGCGGGAGTACGCTGCCTTTGTGGACAAAGTTATGGACGCGACGGCCATCCCGGTGTCCTCAACGAAGCTGCCTGCGAGCAGCACATCCACTCGCTCGTCGGCGAAGGACACAGCGCCGCCACCCGCGAGTTCTGGAGCCAAGGACAGCGCAGAAACTCCGTCGCACGCACCCGAAGCGGTGGACCAGTTCAAGCGCGGGCAGGAGCAAGCCACGCGGAAAAATTGGGCGAATGCGATCGCCGCTTTCGAATCCGCAGTGAAAATCGATCCCCAGTACCCCGAAGCGTGGCGCGAACTCGGGCGTGCTCACATGTACGCGCGTGAATATCCCGAAGCCGAAGCTGCATTCAAAAAGTTTTTGACGCTTTCGCCGAGCGATCACCTCGCCTACCTGAACATGGCCTGGGTGCTCTTTAGCGAAGGGAAGTATCAGCAGGACGTGGACATGCTGCTGAAGCGGCTGGATGCCGCGCCGCTGGACGGAGATGCGTTATACCGGCTGGGTGTCGCTTACCTGGCGCTGCATCAGCCTGACAAGGCGGTACCCGTACTGGAGAGATCCACCGCTCAGTTTCCCAAATATACGAGCGCGCATTTTGCGCTGGGAAACGCGTACCTCGAAACTCATCAGGACGACCTCGCCGTGCAGCGATTTCAGCGCGTCCTGACTCTCGACGATAGCGAATCGATGCTGAACAGCGTGGCTTACGCGCTCGCCGAACATAACTCGTCGCTCAGTTACGCCGAGGACTGGTCACGTCGATCGATTGACGTGGTCACCCTCGAAATTAACAATACCTCGCTGGCCAACGTGAACTCGCAGACCTGGTCGCTTCTCGGGAAACTGTCAGCGTACTGGGACACGCTCGGTTGGACCTACTTTCAGGAGCACAAATCCGATGCGGCTGAGAAATATCTGCTTGCCGCGTGGCAACTCTCCGAAGATCCGGTGATCGGTGGGCACCTCGGCCAACTATACGAAGCGGCCGGCCACAAGGACGACGCCATCCGACTGTACCTAAGCGCGCTGAACGCGTTTCCATCCACCGCAAACCCAGGCGACGATGAGACGCTCGATCGCAAGCGCCTTTCCGCTCTTCTTGGCGGCGATCCGCAAGTCGAGTCGCGCCTCGAAGATATTCGTAAGGGCAAATCGTCGTCGCTGAATGTGAGCATCGCGAACACAATTCAAGCTCAGGGAATCACGCAATACACGCTAATCATCGGAAACGACTCCAAAGTCGCGGATCTCGCCAGCGCCGGGGACGACAGCTCGTTATCAGGACTAAACAATACTGTTCGCGCCGCCAAAATGCCCCAGAGTTTCCCGGACACCTCGCTCAAAGCAATGCCCCGGGTTGCCATGCTGGCTTGCGCGTCGAAAGATCTTCCTTGCGAACTTACGCTGCTTTCGTCCCGTTCAGCGTCCCGTTTGGGCCCGTCAGAATAGGCCTCGCTCCACAGTCACCAAATTGATTCGCTTTTCGATTTTCAATTATTTTGGTACACTGGTACATAGATACCGATCATGCCGCTGACGATTGCCGCCGCCCACCTGTCCGACGCCGAGTTCCTGTCGGCTGTATCGTCATGCACCCTTCCGCTTGAACAATTCCGCCACGGCGATCATCTTCGGCTCGCATGGCTGGAGCTTCACGCGCAGCCTTATTCCGGCGCGCTGAAAGCCGTTCGCGCGAAAATCCAGGCGTTCGCCGCGCGCCACGGCAAGGCGCAGATTTATCACGAGACGATCACTACGGCGTGGGTCGCGCTGCTCGCTACGCACGACGAGCCTACTTTCGCCGAGTTCGTTCGCGCTAACGAGCATCGCCTCAGCGCCGCTTTGTTGCGCCGCTTTTGGTCCCCCGAAGCGCTATCGAGTGACGCCGCCCGTGCGGCATGGCTTGCGCCCGATCGCAGCCCTTTGCCGCCGATAGCGCCACGGAGACATCGATGAACAAAAAGGTATCGCGCACCACAAAAAATCCGCCCACCGCGGAGCGCCTGATCGTCGAGCGCGTTCAAACCGGCGTACGCATCGAAAAGCGCCTACTAAAAGTTTTGAAAGCCTTCGCCGAATTTCACGACCTCACTCTGGGCGACCTGCTCGAAGGCATCGTCCTTCACGCCTTCGATAACCAGACACCGTTCTCGCCCGAGTCGCTGAAGCGCATCGCGCTGCTGAAACAAATCTATGGTCTGGACCTTGACGCGAGCGCCAGTCACCTGCTGAAAGAAAAACACGCCGGCCACGCAAAACGGAGCACCCGATGAGTCCTCGCCCGTCAACCGGTTTGGCGACTTTGCCCATCCAATTTCTCCAATGGGCGGTCGGCATTGTGCTCCTGATCGCTTCGATGCACACCTTTTTCCACTCCTCGCAAAAGCTCGCGGCTCAAAGTTCTCCACACTTATGGTTCCTGCCACTGCTCTCCGGCGTCGAAATTGTCGGAGCGATCCTTTTCCTGATTCCGAGACTGTCGCGGATCGGCGCCTACCTTCTGCTCGTGGTTCTCGGCGTAGCGATTCTCTTTCACGTTTTGCACGGCGATTGGGAAGTTGGCGCGCTGGTCGTTTACTTGGCTGCGATCGTCGTTGTTCGTTCCGGTTCCGGTGGTTTCTAGCACTCCGGCTTGATCCAGCCAAATCGCGGCTTCGACTGATGAGGCGAACTGTCATGCAGCCCTTTAAAGCACTCATCGTCGAAGGCACCTCCGGCGCCGGAAAGTCCACGCTGATTGATGCGCTATTGCGCCGGCACATCGAATCCCGCGCGCCGCGAAAAATTCGTTCGCTCGTCCATCTCGCTCAGTCGCACACCTACGGCCCGCTCGCTATCGCCGAAAATGGCGGAACGTTGACGGTCGCCCAAAATCTTGCGCACCTTGATGGAATCGTTGCGCATCTGAAGTGGCTCCATTCGAGCGTGCAGGAACACGACCGGCCGTGGTCCTTCGCCGTTCTGGATACGCTTCATCTCACGCACTGTGTCCGTCCCGGCGTTGTCGCGTGGCAGGACGTCATTACGATCGATTCCCGTCTCGCCACGCTCGGTTGCAAACTAATCTTCCTTGAAGCATCACCCGACGCGCTCTGGACGCGCGGAATTCTTCCCCGCCGCAACGAGCAGTTCATTCTCGAATACGCGCGCCAATTCGGATCAACGCTCGAAGCCATTCACGATTACTTCGTCCGCGAACAGGAAATGCTGCGGAACCTATTTGACCAATCTGCGATGCCCAAGCTGCTTCTCGACGCGAACCCGTCTGTCGATTCACTTGTCGAGCAGTCCTACGCTTTCTGGCTAGACGGTTCGCCCGCCGGGGGCAACCGGCGCAACAACGCCGCCTCGGCTTGATCGATGCGGACCTCCTCCAGTAATCCACGACCCGCCGTGCCAAGCTGGCCGGGCCCGGTTCCCTGTCGATCCGCGGCACGAGAAACAGGGTTGCCTGTCTCGCCGCGCGCCGATTTTCCACAGGCCGCCCGGCCCTAACGTCGTCCTATAATTCTCGTCGGGGAACCGACCATGGAAATCCGCGACGCACTACAGCGCTTCGTCGACTACATGCGCTACGAGCGCAACTTCTCGCCGCTCAGCATTGGCAACTACGCGGACGACGTCACTCTGCTGATCCGTTTTCTAAGCCCACCGGGGGTGAAGCCGCCGCCTATGGCCGAAGTGGACCACCCGGTTCTCCGCGAATTCGTTAGCTCGCTCTACGGGCGCAACCTCACCAAAACGACCATCGCGCGAAAAATCGCGGCACTGCGCACGTTCTTCAAGTTTTGCGTTCGCGAAGGTTACGCGACCCACAATCCCGCAAAGCTGCTCGCCACTCCCAAACGGCCGATCCGGGTGCCTCGCGTGCAGACCGCCGAGGAAATTTCGAATTTTCTCGACCGGCTTCCCGGCGGCAAATCACCGAATCCGGTTCCGGAGACGCGCAAGTCGCCTTCATTTGTAAGCCACAGCATTCGAGCGCTCCAGATTCCGTTGCGCAATCGCGCCATGCTCGAATTCCTATACGCCTGCGGAATGCGCGTTAGCGAACTCACCGGGCTGAATCTCGGCGACATCGACCGCAAGAGCCAGATGCTTCGCGTGCTCGGCAAGGGCCGTAAGCAGCGCGTGATCCCCTTCGGCGGCCAAGCTGCCCTCGCGCTCGATGCGTATCTCCCGGTTCGCCAGGAACTCCTCGCGTTACCGAAGCTGAAAAAGCCTGACTACGACGCGGTGTTCTTGAATGGCCAGGGGCAGCGGCTCACCACGCGTAACGTGCATCGCGCCGTGCAAAAGTACTGCAAGCTGATGCATCCGGATTGGCACCTGCATCCGCACTCGTTCCGCCACGCCTTCGCCACGCATCTTCTCGGCGATGGCGCCGATCTTCGCGCCATTCAGGAATTGCTCGGCCACGCTTCGCTCTCCACTACGCAGCGCTATACGCAGGCCAGCATCGAGCAGCTCATGAAGGTGTACGACAAGGCCCACCCGCACTCCTGAGCGCGCCTACGGCCTTCCAAATTTTCACGGAATTTGTTTTTGAGCCAAGAATCGCGGCTAGACGTTCAGCGTGAGCGCGGTTTCGGGGATAAATCCGCCCACGGAGGTGCGTCCCGGCTTCGGCGGCGGCATTGGATACTTCACGCGGTCCACGCGGTTGTAAGCCGTGTCGCGTTCCACCGGCTCTCGGCCGGCCGCGCGGATCAGCCGTTCCAGTTCATTGCGCGACATGAACTCCGGCGTCGTCGCGCCGGCGTCGTGATAAATGTTCTCTTCCACCACGGTTCCATCCAGGTCGTTCGCGCCAAATCGAAGCGCGATCTGCGCCACGCGCGGCGTCAACATGATCCAATACGCCTTGATGTGGTCGAAATTGTCGAGCATCAGCCGCGATACCGCGATCGTCTTCAGGTCGTCGAAACCGGTGGCTGGAGGAATGTGCGAAAGCCCGGTGTTCGCGGGATGAAATTGCAACGGAATGAACGTTACGAATCCGTGCGTCTTGTCCTGCGTTTCGCGCAGCTGGATCAAATGATCCACGCGCTCTTCCGGCGTTTCGATGTGCCCGTAGAGCATCGTTGCGTTCGATTTCAATCCGATCTCATGCGCTGTCCGCGCAATTTCCAGCCAACGCTGGCCGCTCACTTTGTGGTCGCAGATGATTTTGCGCACGCGCGGGTGAAAAATTTCAGCGCCGCCGCCTGGAAGTGAATCGACTCCCGCGTTTTTCATCGCCAGCAGCGTGTCCTTGATTGAAAGCTTCGCGATGCGCGCGTAGTAGCCCACCTCCACCATCGTGAAAGCTTTTAGGTGAACTTGCGGGAAGCGCTGTTTCAGCCCGCGGATCAAATCGAGGTAATACTCAAACGGCAAGTCGGGATGCAGTCCACCGACAATGTGGAACTCCGTCGCGCCTTCACTGACGCCTTCGGCAGCGCGGGCGTACATTTCATCGAGGGCGAAAGTGTATGCGCCCGGCGAATCGACCGACCGGCCAAACGCGCAAAGCTTGCAATGTGCCACGCAGACATTGGTAGGATTGATGTGCCGGTTGACGTTGAAATACGTCACGTTGCCGTGCTTCTTTTCTCGTACGTAGTTCGCCAGCCAGCCCACCGCAAGCAGGTCATTAGACTGGTATAGCGCCAGTCCGTCTTCAGCGCTCAGGCGCTCACCCGCGAGCACCTTCTTCGCTACCGGCTCTAGCCGCGTGTCTGTAATCTGAAGTCCCATCTTGGTTTAGCGCTCGCCTCGATCTCAATTCAACGCCGCATGCTGATCGCAGCAGCGCCCCAAAAAAGCAGGAACAATAAACTAATATAGCCATTCACCGCGAAAAACGCAGCATTCATTTTGCTCAGGTCGTCGGGCTTCACCAGCGAATGTTCGTAGCCGAGCAGCGCCGCGACCACGCAAATTCCCACCCAGGCCGGCCATCCCAGCCCAAAACTCAGTGCCAGCCACACCAGCAAGCCGACCATCACCACGTGCAGCACGCGCGCGATATTCAGCGCGTTCGCCACGCCGAATTTTTTTGGAATCGAATAGAGCCCGGCTTGCTTGTCGAATTCCACGTCCTGACACGCGTACAGCACATCGAACCCGCCGACCCACAGCGTCACCGCCGCGCATAGAATCAGCATCCGCCAGTCGAGCGAACCGCGAATTGCGATCCATGCCGCGGCCGGCGACATACCTAGACAAAACCCGAGCACGAAATGGGCCCACGATGTGAACCGCTTCGTGTAGGAGTAGAAGAAAAGCACGGCCAGCGCGACCGGCGAAAGCTTCAGCGCCAGAGGATTCAGTTGCCACGCCGCCACCACCAGCAACGCCGACGCCGCAATTGTGAACGCCCAAGCAAACCCGACGGACAATTCGCCCTTCGGCAGCGCCCGATTCGCGGTCCGCGGATTGCGCGCGTCGTATGCTCGATCGGCGATGCGGTTCACCGTCATCGCCGCTGACCGCGCACCAACCATCGCCACAATGATCCACAAAACCTGCCGCCAAGTTGGCAATTCGCCACTGGCGCGCGCCGCAAGCAGCGCTCCTACCAGTGCAAACGGCAGCGCGAACACCGAGTGCTCGAACTTGATCATTTCGAGCACCGTCGCAAATCGGTTCCGGCTTATCGTTTCGGTCGCCATCGTTCCTTCAACTCCCCGCGTTCAGGAGCTACTTCACCTGCTTCTCCGGCGCGCCGCCCTTCCACACGTACTGGATTTCTTGCGGCAATCCCAATTGTGCCAGCACGCGACACGCGTACTGTTCCACCAAATCTTGAATCGTCTTCGGCTCGTAATAGAACGCCGGCATCGCGGGCATCACCACGGCGCCCGCGTCGTGAACCTTCAGCATATTTTCCAGATGAATCCGGTTCAGGGGAGTTTCTCGGAGGCAGAGCACCAGTGGCCGGCGTTCCTTCAGGCAAACGTCTGCAGCCCGCGTCAACAAATCGCTCGCTGTCCCAGCTGCGATCGCGCCCAGCGCTCCGGCCGAACAAGGAATCACCGCCATGCCATTCACCAATGAGCTGCCCGAAGCGATCCGCGCGCCGATGTCTTTATTCGGGAGGTACTCGATCTTCGCCGCGGCGTTTCCGGTTAGCATTCCGGGAAGTTTCTTGGGGTCGCGTGCTACCAAACCCAGCTCGCTTGCGACTAACCGCAGACCGGCATCGCTCGCCACTAAAAACACATGTGCAACGCGGGAATCCCTATCGAGCATTCGCAAGAGCGTCTGCGCGTACACCGCGCCGCTCGCACCGGTGATGCCTACCGTGATCGCGCTTCCGCTGGATTTTGGCATGGGGATGGGGCGTCTATCGAGTGTAGGTGCCGCGTTTCCGGGAAGTCAAGACAAGCACGAAACTCGAGCCTCTACTTCCAATACGTTGAAACACGGGCCGTCGGTTGCTCGGGCCCCTCCGAGGGTGCAAAATGTTTGCCGCACTTAGGTTTGCTATGCAGAAGCAGGTCGGCTTCAAGTGGAGGAAACAAATGAAGGTGAAGAAGCAAACGGCGGCCGCGCTCTTAGCCGGCCTTGCCGTAAGTCTCGGATTGTTTGCTATACCCGGTAGCCTGACGGCCGCTCCGGCGGGTAACGATGACGCCAAGCCCGCCATCACGATTCCGAAACTGGAATTCACGGAAACCAAACTCGATAATGGCCTGCGCGTCATTCTGGTTCCCGATCATTCGGCTCCGGTCTATTCCATCGACGTGTGCTACAACGTGGGCAGCCGCAACGAGCGCCCCGGCCGCACCGGTTTCGCTCACCTGTTCGAGCACATGATGTTTCAAGGCTCGGAAAACGTCGGCAAAGGCGAGCACTTCATTCAGGTGCTCAATAACGGCGGCGGCATGAACGGCACCACCAACGAAGACCGCACCACCTATTTTGAGGAGCTGCCGATCAACCAGCTCGACCTCGGCCTGTTCCTCGAAGCCGACCGCATGCGCGCGCTGAATATCACGCAGGCCAATCTCGACAACCAGCGCAACGCCGTGCAGGAAGAGCGCCGCCAGGGCATCGACAACCAGCCCTACGGCCGCGCCAACCTCGACGTGGACAATCTTGCGTACGACAACTTCGCGTACAAACACTCCACCATCGGCTCGATGACCGACCTGAACGCGGCCAGCGTGCAGGACGTCTCGGATTTCTTCCGTATCTACTACGCGCCGAACAACGCCGTGCTCACGCTCGTCGGCGATTTCAAGCCGGAAGAAGCGCTTGAGAAAGTGAAGAAGTATTTCGGCGCAATCCCCTCGCAGCCCGCGCCTCCCAAGGTGGACCTCGACGAAGAGCCGCACTACGGCGAGCGCCGCGAAGTGATTTACGATCCGCTCGCGCGCCTGCCGGAAATCGACATGGCGTACCACATCCCCGCCGGGCAACACGCCTGAAAACTACGCGGCGCAACAGCTCGCATTGATTCTCGGCCAGGGCGAAAGCTCGCGCTTCTACCAGCACCTGGTAAAGGACAAGCAGCTCGCTTCGGACGTTTCCGTGCAAACCGACGCGCGCATCGGCGTCAGCCAGCTCTACATTTCAGCCAATCCGCGCCCCGGCGTGAAAGTGGAAGACCTCGAAGCCGCCATCGATCAGGAACTTGCGACCGTGGTGAAAGATGGCATCACACCTGATGAACTCGCGAAGGCCAAAACGATTCTGCTTCGCCGGTTCATCGACCAGCGCCGTTCGTCGCTCTATACGGCAATTCTGATCGGCAACTACGCGGTGTACTTCAACGATCCCAACCTGATCAATACCATCCAGGAGAAAGAAAGCGCGGTCACCCTCGCAGCAAGTGAACGAGGTGGCTAAGAAGTTCCTGGTGAAAGATCAACGCACCGTGGTGATCACTCTTCCGGCTGCGGCCGCTGCATCCGCCAAGGGGGCGCAATGAGCTCAGCAAATAAAATCACGAAACAAATCATGGCTGCGGGTGCGTCGCTGGCCCTGCTCGGCATCGCAGTTTCACCGGCTTTCGCTCAGGGGCAGGGCGGGGATAAGGGCACCTCGGTCAGCAAAGTGGAACGCTTGAATCGGGCGCCGGTGAGCAAAGAAATTCTGCGCGTCAAATTGCCGCGCCCGGTGATCGAGAAACTTCCGAACGGATTAACGCTCGTGTTGCTCGAGGACCACAAGCTTCCTACGGTGGCCTTCAACATGTGGATTCGCCCGGGCCAGCTTGCCGATCCGAAGGATCTGCCTGGCGTTGCATCGTTCACCGCCGGTATGCTGCGCGAAGGCACCGCGAAGCGCTCCAGCTCGCAAATCGCCAGCGAAGTGGATTCGCTCGGCGCGAGCCTGGACGCCACGTCCCGTTTCGGCGCGAGTTACACCAGCGTCACGGCGTCCGGGTTGATCAACACCGCTCCGCAGATTCTCGATTTGATGAGCGACGTGGTGTTGAACCCGGCGTTCGCGGACGACGAGCTTGCGAAATATAAACAGACCGAGGGCGCAAATCTCGAACAGCGGCTCTCGAATCCTGGGTTTCTTGCCGCGCAGGCATTTAAGAGAACGGTCTATGGCGATACGCCGATGGCCATCGCTTCGGCGACCAAGGAATCCATCGGCAAAATCACCGTCGCGGACCTGAAGAAATTCCACGACGCGCACTACCTTCCCGGCAACACTCTGCTCGGCATCACCGGCGACTTCAAAGCCGCCGAGATGAAGGAGCTTGTTGCCAAATACTTCGGCGCGTGGAAAGGCGCGGCCGAACCTCCGCTGAAGTTTGCGGATGCCCCCGCGCCACAGCCGTCGAAAATTCTTCTCGTCGATCGGCCCGGCTCGGTGCAGACGTTTTTTGTGATCGGCGACCGCAGCATCCGCCGCACCGATCCTGAATACTACGCGCTGGACGTGATGAACCAGATCGTCGGCGGCGGTCCGCAGGCACGATTGTTCCTCGATCTGCGCGAGGAGCACAGCTTGACTTACGGCGCTTATAGCCGCTTCACCGCCGATGTTTATCCGGGCGACTGGCAGGCTTCTTCGCCGGTCCGCACCAAAGTCACCAGGGACGCGTTGGATCGGTTCACCTACGAATTCAAAAAGATCAACAACGAACCCGTGCCGCAGTCCGAACTCGACGACGCGCATCGCGCCATCGTCGCGGGCTTCGCTCTATCGCTCGAGCAGCCGCGCGAAATCATTTCCGATTGGCTCACCGTCCAGTATTACGGATTGCCCGCGGACTACTGGGACAAGTATCCCGACCAGATTTTTGCGGTCGGCGCTCCCGGCGTGCAGTCCGCTGCCAAGAAATTCGTGGACCTCGACCACTTGCAGTGGATCTTGGTCGGTGACCGGAAGGCGATCGAGAGCGATGTGAAACCGTACGGCACAGTCACCGTGGTGGACGTGAACGGCAAGCCTGAAAACTAACGCGCTTCAAAACAGAACGCGCATCGAAGTTGCCGGATTCACGGCACTCCGATGCGCGTTTTTATTTTCGCTGCTGTCAGCCGCTAGCCGCGATGCCGCTCAAGCTTTCTTGATCGCTCGCACGATCAGCAGCAACACCACGGCGCCGACCACCGCCATTACCAGCTGGCCGATCATTCCATATGCCGCCAGCCCAAGAAGTCCGAAAATCCAGCCACCAAGCAGCGAACCCACGATACCGACCACCAAATCGAGCAGAATGCCCATTCCCGAGCCCGAGACCAGTTTGCTCGCGATGAAGCCCGCGAGAATTCCGATGATGATCTCCCAAAGAAATCCCATATTCTTTCCCTCCGCGTCGATGGACTTTCAGCCGGCAATGAACCTCGCCCGCTTTGAAGTTCGCCCCAATCGCGGCTCACTCTAGCACAGCCAGCCTGCGGTGCCACACATTAGCGGCCTTGCCACGGAGCCGGCGCGCTCTTCATCGCAAGGGCAATCGCGATATGATTCAGCATTGCATCGACGAGGCTCGCCCACGATGAACGAATCGGATGTCCGCAATTTTCTGGAAGCCGTGAAAGCCGGCAAGATTTCGCTCGACCGCGCGGTCCATGAGCTTCGCGAACTGCCCTTCGAAGACCTGGGCTTTGCCAAAGTCGATCACCATCGCTCTCTCCGCCAGGGATTCCCCGAAGTAATTTTCGGCCGTGGTAAGACCACCGCGCAGATTGTTGCGATCGTTCGCGGAATGCTCGGTAAGAAGTCGTCCCACAACATTCTCGTCACTCGAACAGACGCAAAGACCTACGCAGCCGTGAAAAAGCGGGCGCGGTCAGCGAAATTTCACGAGGCCTGCGGCGCAATCACCATCGAACGCAGCTCTGAGAATCGCGGCGCCGGTCTGATTCTGGTCGTCACGGCAGGCACGAGCGACATTCCCGTCGCCGAAGAAGCGCTCGTCACCGCTCAGATCATGGGAAATCGCGCGGAAGCGATCTACGACGTCGGAGTCGCCGGCCTGCATCGCCTGCTCGAACATCGCACCAAACTGAACGAAGCCCGCGTGATTATTTGCGTTGCGGGAATGGAAGGTGCGCTGCCTAGCGTCGTCGGGGGTCTCGTCGCGGCGCCGGTGATTGCCGTGCCAACGAGCACCGGGTACGGTTCGAGCTTCGGCGGACTTACCGCCTTGCTGGGTATGCTGAATAGCTGCGCGTCAAACGTAAGCGTGGTGAATATCGACAACGGCTTCGGCGCCGGCTGCGTCGCCAGCACCATCAACCGCAAATAATCGCGTGCGGGACTGCCCGACTTCGAGAACGAGCTATTAGCTTCGCGTGGCATTCGCCAGCGCGTCGAGTAATTCACTCTCCTCGTCCTCTCGCACCGTTCGCAAATCGAGAATTAGCTTTCCATCTTCGATGCGCGTAATCACCGGCACTGCCGCGCCGCGCAAACGTTCTTCGAGCGTCGCCGCTGAGAGCGTTCCTCCTTCAATCGCGACCACGTACGATTCAAGCTGCTGATCCGGCGTCGATCCTCCGCCCACCACCGAAAATCCCGGTATCACCATCATCCTCGCGCCGCGAGGCATCGCGTCCACCGCTCGCGCGCAAAATTTCTCGCTCCGCACGCGCAAGTCTTCCGCCGTTGTGCGAATCATCCGCAGTGCCGGAATTTCATCGATGGATCCGCGCAGATACGCGCGCGCGGTCACTTCCAGCGCCGCAATCGTCAGCTTGTCCACGCGGAGCACGCGAAACATCGGATTGCGCCGGATTTTCTCGACCAGTTCGCGCTTGCCCGCGATAATTCCGGCCTGCGGTCCGCCAAGCAGCTTGTCGCTGCTGTACGTCACCAAGTCCACGCCGGCATCGCAACTCGCCCGCACCGCCGGCTCCACGACTCCACTGCCAGTCAGATCCGCCAGACAACCCGAGCCCAGATCCTCATAAACTGGCACATGAAATTTTTCGCCGGCGCCAACCAATTCTTCCAGCGACGGCCTGCCGGTGAATCCCGTGATGTGAAAGTTCGAAGGGTGCACCCGCAGAATAACCCGCGTGTGTTCGTTGATCGCATTCTCGTAATCGCGAATGTGCGTCCGATTCGTCGTCCCCACTTCGCGCAGTACGGCTCCGCTTTCCGCCATGATGTCCGGAATCCGAAACCCATCGCCGATCTCGATCAACTCGCCCCGCGAGACGATAACTTCCTCGCCCTTCGCCAGCGCGTGCAACACCAAGAAAATCGCGGCGGCGTTGTTGTTCACCACGATCGCCGCTTCCGCACCAGCCAGCTCCGCAAGCGCCGCGCCGGTGTGCACGTCCCGACGCCCGCGTTTCCCCGTCGCAACGTCATACTCGAGATTCGAGTATCGCGTGGCCGTCGCCACAATCGCCGACGCCGCCTCCGCCGAAAGCGGCGCGCGCCCCAAATTCGTATGCAGAATCACGCCGGTCGCATTGATCACGCGTCGCAACGACGGCGCAAGCGCGGCTGCCACATGCTCCTTGACCAACCTCTCCACGTCGCCCGGCACTGATCCGCCGCCGCGCCCGATCTCACGCCGCATCTCCGCAGTCGCGCTGCGCGCCGCGCGTAACACAATCGGCCGCCCGTGCTCCGCCGCAAGCGCCGCCATCGCCGGCCGTGCGAGCAGCTCGTCCACCGACGGCAGCTCGCGCAGCTTTGTCGTCGCTTCCGGCGACGCCTTTCCACCAATCTCGCGCGCGTTTTTCATGGCACCCCGATGAGAAGAATCTCATCACATCGCGGTATGCGATTGCAATCAAAGGATTTGCGCTGTCCTGTCCCGCCGGCCCATTTCCCTTTGCGACATCACGACCGACGGTCCAATTGACGCCACCACAGCCCTACCCTACCCTAAACTATCGTCAAGAATCGCGCTGCAACAATCCCGTTTTCCGGTAGTTCGGGTGCCCCTCAATGCCGAACGTCGATGACGAACTGGGTCAGATCGAGCGCGATATCCGCACGCTTAAAATCGAGTTCGAGCAATATTTTGGCGGCGGCCGCTCGCGCCCACCCACGGACACGCAATGGCGTCTCGAAACTGCGCTTCGCCGCTACTCCGACCGCTCCGCCGAAATGTCGTCCGGCCAGCGCTTCCGCTACAGCAACCTGACACAAACCTACGTGAAGTATCAGGACATGTGGCGCAAGAAGCTCGCGCAAAAAGAAGGCGGCGTCACGCAACATCATTACGGTTCCGCGGCGAAAGCGATTGAAGCCGAACGCGCGCGCAAAGCCGCCGAAGCGAAGCAAGCCGAGCCAGCCGAACCTGCCGCCGTTCCCGCCGGCCATCACCACGCCGAACCCGAAGCCATGCAGGCTTCCGAATCCAGACCAGCCGCCCGATTCGCGATGGCCTTTTCCGATCCCGAGCACGAGCGCGACAAGGTGGCGCTGCTCTACGAAAAACTGGTCGAAGCGCGCTCCGAAACCGGAGAACGCGCCGGCGTTCCCAGCCTGAAAGACTTCGAAAAATTCGTGCAGCAAAAAACTTCCGACTTGAAAGCCAAAGGCGGCCGCGAGATTGAGTACACCGTCAGCGTGGAAGCCGGAAAAGTAAAACTAAAAGCGCGCGTTTCCACATAACCTCGCCCCCGTCATTCAGAGGCCCGATTCATCGGGCCGAAGCGCGCCTTTCGCGCCCGCCGTGGCGGGAATCTCTCTTCCTCTTCGGTAGCTGCGAACTCCGACCAGCGGTCGCCACATACTTCCGCTTTCTTCTCCAAACCCTTAAACTATCGCCTCGCTCATTCGGAGGAATCACTGTGGCCAGCAAGTCCCGCATCGCTCGCGCGCTCATCAGCGTTTATGACAAAACGGGCGTCGTCGATTTCGCCCGCGAATTAAGCTCGCTCGGCGTCGAAATCGTATCCACCGGCGGAACCGCAAAATTGCTGCGCGATTCCGGCGTCGCCGTCCGCGACATTTCCGATCTCACCGGCTGGCCGGAAATGCTAGGTGGGCGAGTGAAGACGCTCCACCCGAAAGTGCATGGCGGCATTCTGTACCAGCGCGCGAAAACCGAAGACCAAAAGCAGACGCAGGAACACGGAATCGTGCCGATCGATCTTGTCGTAGTGAATCTGTATCCGTTTTCAGCGACGGCGGCGACGCCCGGGGTTACGGCCGCGGAGCTCATCGAAAATATCGACATCGGCGGCCCTGCTATGGTTCGCTCCGCCGCGAAAAATTTCCAGAGCGTAGGCGTCGTGACGGATCACTCCGACTATGCCGCCATTGCGGCAGAGCTCCACGACAACGGCGAGCTGAGTCTGGCCACCCGCCTCGCTCTCGCGCGCAAAGCCTACGCCCGCACCGCGCGATACGACGGAGAGATCACCACCGAGCTGGAGCGTCTTTCTGCGGATGGCGATCATGTTGCGATCGGGTCGCTTGAAAAACTTCCGCAGCGCCTGAATTTTTCCATCGAACGCACCCAGACCATGCGATACGGCGAAAACCCTCACCAGGCCGCTGCTCTGTACATCCCTGCCGGCCATCCCGCTTCCGGCCTCGCCGGCGCCAAGCAATTGCAAGGCAAGGAACTTTCTTACAACAACCTCGTCGATCTGGATTCCGCGTGGGCGCTCGCAAAAGAGTTCCGCCGCGCCCGCTGTGGCAATCATCAAGCACAACAATCCCTGCGGCGCAGCCGAAGCGGACTCGCTCGCGGCCGCGTACCAAAAAGCTCTAGCGTGCGATCCGATCTCTGCGTTCGGCGGCGTGCTTGCCTTCAACCGGCCCGTCGATGGCGCCACAGCCGAAGAAGTCGTCAAGCTTTTCGTGGAATGTATCGCCGCTCCCGGTTACGAGCCCTCCGCGCTCGAAAAATTCGCCGCAAAGAAAAATCTCCGCCTCCTCGAACTCACCCGTGGCGAAGAGCCTGCCGAAACGGGAAATCTGGTGCTTAAGCCGATCTCCGGCGGGGTTCTCGTGCAGGATGCCGATCTCCACGAAATCACCGAAGCTGACTTGAAAGTGGTCAGCGAACGCCCGCCTACCGCATCCGAAATTCACGCGATGCTCTTTGCATGGAAGGTCTGCAAGCACGTGAAGTCCAATGCGATCGTGTTCGCAAAAGACACTCAAACGGTGGGCATTGGCGCCGGACAAATGAGCCGCGTGGACTCCGTGAAAATTGCGGTGATCAAGGCAGGAACGGCGGGGCTTTCACTTTCTGGCAGTGTGTTCGCGTCCGATGCTTTTTTCCCCTTCCCGGATAGCGTGGAAGAAGCCGCAAAGGCCGGTGCGACCGCCGTAATTCAACCCGGCGGCTCGATGCGCGACGGCGAAGTAATCGCGGTCGCAGACAAACTGGGTCTCGCGATGGTCACCACCGGCGTCCGCCACTTCCGCCACTAATCTTCGGATCTTCCGGTTCTCGGCGTGCCCACCGGCAATCCACACACGAGGAATTCGTCATCCTGAAACCCGATTCATCGGGTAGCGCGCTTTTTGCGCCCGCCATGGCGGGGACCCTCTTCGCTTTTGTAGGTGCTGCGGACGGACTCCCACTCAAGACTACTTTCGGTGCCCCGCATTCTTCTCAACCGGCTGGTTCGGCGGAGGAACTCGGTGGTACGTAATCTCAATCACCTGCTGGTCGCCGGTATCGGGAATAATTTCCGAGCGCGATGTGTATGTGTCCGCATCGATGCGCGAAAAGATCGATCTCTTGGGCTTCCCATCCACGGCGTTATCGAACACGTATCGCTTGTTGTCGAAGCTCGAGAGCGTTAGCCGCGTCGGATCGCCCTTCTCCCACGCCATCAGCTCCGGCGTAAAGTGGCGAATATTCAGCTCCACACCCGCCGGTGTCTGGGTGATCGTAAACAGCTCGATCACCAGCACCTTGTCGGTCTCCATCAGGCTGAACGCTCCGGTCATCACGCCCGCTTGCGGCGCCATCCAGACCATCTGAGCCACCCGCGGTCCCCATTCGCCGCGCCAGGTTCCCTGAAGCCAGGCGAAATCCGCAACCGTTGCGACAATTGAAACGTGAGCTTGCGAGCCGTCCGTTGCCGGTGCCGCGACAGAATTAGCGGACGGCGAACCAGTCGACTTCGCGGTCCCCGCCGATCCCGACTGAGCAAAGCCCGACATTGGCGCAACGCCGCTGCCCAGCAACGCTCCAAGAATCAGTGATGTACAACTCATGGCGACGCGGGGATTCATTTTCCCTCGTTCACACGGTGAAAAACCGCGATAGGGCAACGCTTTGGCGCATATCTTATACTAAAGTGGTTCGTGCCCCAATCGCGCTCCTCGAGCTCCCTCTACTCGCGGGAACCTTTATACGGTCTTCCGGGAATACTTTGACGCTGCCCAGCTGCTATACGATAATTGAGGTTTATGGCCATCGAATGAAGACACTCCTGCGCATCCTCGCAATGTCAGCACTCGGCGCGGTGCCCGCCGCCACCGTAATCGTGGCGCAGACTCCCGCGCCCGCAGCACAAGACACGCACAAGCCCCAAGCTCCTCCCCCGGATCTTTCGGACGCTTATTACTATTTCTCCGTAGGACATCTCGAAGAGCAGCAATTCGAAATCACCGGCGATGCCGATCGCGCCAATCGGGCTATCGACGCGTACAAAAAAGCGCTGGAGATTACTCCGGATTCCACCGTCGTCATGGAGCGGCTCGCCGAAATTTATGCGAAGTCGCAGCGGATCCGCGACGCCGTCGTTCAGGCCCAAGCCGTCCTGAAGCTTGACCCAGACAACGTGGACGCGCACAAATTGCTCGCGCGCATTTACGTGCGGACGCTGGGCGATGTGAGCGCCGGCGATGTGCAGAAGGAAAATCTCGCCAAGGCCGTCGAACAATTTCAGGCCATTCTAAAGATCGAGCCGGACGATCTCTATTCCGCGCTATGGCTCGCGCGCCTCTACCGCTTTGAAAATCAGCACGCCGACGCCGAAAAAGTGCTTCGCGGAGTCCTGCAGCGTGACGCCGACAACGGCCCCGCGCTCGAACAGCTCAGCCAGATTCTGATCGACGAAGGCCGCTCGCAGGAAGCTATCCAGCTTCTTTCGGACGCTGCGAGCGACTCCGCCTCGCCCGACGTGTACGATCTGCTTGGCGACGCCTACTCGCAAGCCCACGAATCCGCAAAAGCCGAAGACGCCTACCGCAAAGCCATCGCCGAAGATCCTGACGATCCCGGCCACCTGCACGGCCTGGCGCAAGCATTAATGGCGCAGGATAAATATGCGGAAGCGCTCGAAGTTTTCAAGAAACTCACAGAGATCGAGCCGGCTACCGGCGAAAATTTTCTACGTATGGCTGAGCTGTACCGCCGCCTCGGAAAATTCGATCAGGCCGAGGCCGCGCTCCTCCGCGCGAAGCAGCTCACCCAAGGCAGCCTGGAAGTTCTCTGGAACGAAGCGCTGCTCTACGAAGATGAAGGCCGCTACGACGACGCGATCAAAGTCCTAAGCGACGCGATCGGCGGCGTGCGCGGGCAATCCAGCAGCGACGGCAATCCCAACGCGCTCTCCGTCCTTTACGAACAGCTCGGGCACGCGTATCGACTCGCCGGCAACGATCCGCTCGCGATTCGCGCCTACGAGGACATGGCCAAGCTCAGCCCCGAATCCGAAAAGCGCGCGCAGATGCTGCTGATCGACACGTACCGCGAGAACCGCGACATCGACAAAGCCATCGCCGAAACGAAAAAAGCGCTCGACGCATCACCGAAGGATGCCGGCCTCACCGTCCAGCTCTCCATGCTCTACGGCGAAAAACTGGACGCCGCATCGGCAACCTCACTTCTGCAGAGTCTGCTCCGCGGCGACGACTCGGACGAAGAAGTCTATTTGGATCTCGCGCAGGTTCTCGAACGATGCAAGAAATATCCCGAGGCGGAACAGGCCGCGCAAAAAGCGCTTGGCATGGCGAAAGATCCTGCCGTAAAAGAATCGGCCTGGTTCATGCTCGGCGCGATTTACGAACGCCAGAAGAAGTGGGAACTTGCCGAGGCCGAATTCAAGAAAGCTCTCGCTGCGAATCCCACCAACGCGGCCGTCCTGAATTATTACGGTTACATGCTGGCCGATCGCGGCGTGCGCCTTGATGAAGCCACCTCGATGATTCAGCGCGCCGTCCAGCAGGATCCCAATAACGGCGCGTATCTCGACAGTCTCGGCTGGGTTTATTACAAGCAGAACAAGCTCACCGAAGCCGAAGAAAATCTGCGCAAGGCCGTCGAGCACCAGATGCACGATCCCACGATCCTCGCTCACCTTGGCGATGTGTACGCGAAAATGGGCCAGAAGGATCGCGCCGTCGATCTATGGGAGCGCTCGCTCATCGAATGGCAGAAATCCGTGCCAGCCGACTACGAAGCTGACAAAGTGAACGAGCTGGACGCGCAGGTGAAAGCCGTCAAGCGCCACACCGCGCAGAAAACCTCGCCCGACGCTCCCAAACCGCAGTAATCTCCGCGCATGTCCACGAGCAATCGACAACCAAAGCGATCGGTACGGCTGCCTGCCTTTGCAAAAGTGAATTTCGATCTTCGCGTCATCGGTAAGCGCCCCGACGGTTATCACGAACTCCGCACCATTTTTCAGACCATCTCTCTGCACGACACGCTCGAGATGAAGCTCGAGCCGAACAAGTCCGGCCGCTTTCATGCGCAGATGACTTGCGACGACCCCGCTCTCCCGCTCGGGCCAGACAATCTCGTCTTCCGCGCGATCGAGTCCTTCCATCGCACCTTCAATTTAGAAGGCCATCTAACGGTTCATCTCCACAAAAAAATTCCGGTCGCTCGCGGACTCGGCGGCGGCTCCAGCGATGCGGCAGCCACGTTGATCGGTCTCATCCGCCTCACGCGCACTCGTCCGCCACTCGCGAAACTGATCGAAATTGCCGCCGGCCTCGGTGCCGACGTGCCGTTTTTCCTTTTCGGTGGCCGCGCGCTTGCCGTCAACCGCGGCGACGAAATCTACCCGCTTCCCGACCTCGCGCACCGCTACATCGTCGTCGTTTCCCCGAAAAACGTCGGCGTCAGCACCAAAGAAGCCTATCAATGGGTTTCGGAGCAATTGACAAATCGCCCCGAACCCCCTAATATCGTTGAGTTCTGCGCTCTGTGCTGGAGCCGGCAGGAAGCACCCCTCTTGAACGATTTCGAGGGTCCTGTTTTCAGCCGATACCCGCGCCTTGGAGAAATCCGGGCCGAATTGCTCAAGCGAGGAGCCGCGGATGCCGCGCTGGCAGGTAGCGGGTCGGCGGTGTTCGGAATATTCCGAAACCCAGCGCGTGCGCGTCGATCCGCTCGTTCGTTCCCGGAAGATTCGGTTTTCGCTGTCAAAACCATATCCAGGGATGACTATGGCCGCAGTATGGGCTGGCACGTAGCCAGCTGAGGGAAATTTTTTGGCCGACGACAAATTTAAGATTTTCTGCGGGACTGCCAACCCAAGCCTCGCCCACGAGATCTGTAAATACGTGGGAGTGCCGGTTGGGCAGGCCGAACACGGGCAGTTCAGCGACGGCGAAATCCGTTACCAGATTCTTGAGAATGTTCGCGGCGCCGATGTCTTTGTAGTCCAGCCGTGCTGCAGTCCGGTGGATTTCAACCTGATGCAGCTGTTGATCATGATCGACGCGTTCAAGCGCGCGTCGGCGTGGCGCATCACGGCGGTGATTCCGTATTACCCGTACGCGAGGCAGGACCGTAAGGACCGCCCGCGCGTGGCCATCTCGGCCAAGCTCGTCGCTGATTTGCTCGAAACGGCAGGCGCGAGCCGCGTGCTCACTCTTGATCTGCACGCGCCGCAAATTCAGGGCTATTTCAATATTCCGGTGGATCACTTGTTCGCGTCGCCGGTGCTGGTGGAGCATTTCCAGAAAATGAATCTCGGCCCGATCACCGTGGTTTCGCCCGACGCGGGCGGCGTGGAGCGTTCGCGGCATTTCGCGAAGAAAATCGGAGCCCCGCTGGCCATCGTCGATAAGCGCCGCATCGACGTGAACGTGAGCGAAGTCATGCACCTGATTGGAGACGTTTCCGGCCGTCCGGCTCTGGTGATCGACGACATTATCGACACGGCCGGCACGCTGGTGAAGACGGCTGAAGCGCTCCTCGAACACGGAGCCACAAAAGTCTTCGCGGCCTGCACGCATGCAGTGCTTTCGGGTCCGGCCGTTGAACGGATTTCGCAGTCGCAGATCGAGCAGGTTGTGGTTTCAAACTCGGTGCCGCTCAACGATGCGGCCGCCAAGCTCGGCAAGATCCGTGCTCTGAGCGTCGCTCCGTTGCTCGCTCGCGGCATTCAGTCGATTCACGAAGAAACGTCGATCAGCGAACTTTTTATCTGACGCGCAGTTTTTGTTTGCAGGATTCGGAAATAAAGAAATCGGCTGCCGCAGAGCGGTAGCGCAGAGGGAAGAGACACATGGAAGCGTTCAAAGTAGAAGGCACAGTTCGCGAAGGCCGCGGCAAGGGTCCCGCGCGCCGAACCCGCATGACCGGAATGGTTCCCGCCGTCCTGTACGGCGGCAAGAAGGAGCCGATCTCGCTCACCGTTAACGCCAAGCAGGTCGCGCGCATTCTCCGTTCTGAAACCGGCCACAACACCATCTTTTCAGTCGAGGTCGCTCACTCCGGCGAAGAGAAAGCCATGGTGAAGGATTGGCAGGTCGATCCAGTCAGCGGCAAATTGCTGCACGTCGATCTGTTCCGCATTGCGATGGATGTCCGCATGCGCGTCAAAGTTCCCGTGCACACCTTCGGCGAACCCCAGGGCGTGAAAGTCCAGGGCGGCGTGTTCGAAATTGTTTCGCGCGAAGTGGAAATCGAGTGCTTGCCCGGCGACATTCCTGAAGAGTTTCGCGTGGATGTCACGGAACTGATGATCGGTAAGCAGCTCCGCGCCGGTGATCTGCCGATCGACACAAATAAGATCAAATTGCTCACCGACCCCGTCCGCGTTCTCGCGCACGTCGTCGTGCTGAAGAAGGAAGAAGAACCTGCCCCCGACGCCGCCGTGGCTGCCGACGCCGCTCCTGCCGAGCCCGAAGTGATGAAGAAGGGCAAGAAGGAAGAGGAAGGCGAAGCCGGCGAAGCTGCCGCCCCGAAGGCGGAAAAGACCGAGAAGAAGAAGTAAGCGCGTCCGGCGCGGCGCATTACGCAAGCCCCGGCTGACGGCAACCGAACGGCGAGGACACTATGAGCGCTCAGAAACGACTCATCGTCGGCCTCGGCAATCCAGGCGCCCAGTACGATTGGACGCCGCACAATCTCGGCTTCATGGCGATCGACCTGCTAGCCGAGCGCGCGGGAATCAGAGTCACCCGGCCGGAGTCGAAGGCGCTGGTCGGTTTGGGTGTAATCGCGGGCCACGAAGTCGTACTTGCGAAGCCGCAGACGTTCATGAATCTGGGCGGCCCGTCGGTGCGAGGCCTGATCGAGAAGTACGAAACAGACGCGTCGGCATCGATCGTGCTGTCGGACGACGTCGCGCTTCCCTTCGGCAAGCTTCGCATTCGGGAGCGCGGCAGCGCCGGCGGGCACAACGGGCTGAAGTCGATTATCGGCTCGCTGGCGTCGAACGAATTTATTCGGGTGCGCATGGGATGCCAGCCCGAGCATCCGCTGGGAGACATGGCGGATTTCGTTTTAGCGCAGATTCGCAAGCCCGATCGCGAAGCGGCGATGCAGATGGTTGCGGAAGCCGCGGACGCGGTCGAGCTGATTTTGGCCGAAGGCGTCCAGAAGGCGATGGGCCGGTACAACCGCCGCGCGGATCTGGAAGAAGAGAGTTCGGAGTAGCTGTACCGAAGGGTTTTGAATAGACGAGGAGTCGAGAACACATGGAAGAGCGTTTGTATGACGTAATTTTTATCTGCCGCCCAGATACGCTGGAAGCGGACATCGACAAAGTAATCGCCACTTTGGAATCGACCGTCGCCGAAAAGGGCGCCAAGGTCGAGTCCGTGGCCAAGTGGGGCCGTAAGCGCATGGCGTACCGCGTGCAGAAGTTGCGCGAAGGCTACTTCGTGTACATGGTCGTCCGCTCTTCGAACGGCGAAGTGGTGAAGGAAATCGAGCGCCGGCTCAAGGTCGCCGATCCGGTGATGAAATATCTCACCGTGCGTCTCGATGAAGAATTAAAGCGAGAAGCCAAGCTCAAGCGCCATCGCGAACGCCGCGCCGCTCGTCGTCCGCGCAAGACTGTCGCTCCGTCCACCGTGCCGCCGATCACCGGAGCTTCCTCCGCCGACCATGGCGTGCAGTCGGCCTAACGCATCGCGAGATTTGCAATCGCTCGGGCCGCGGAATCGGCTCGCGGCAAATCCGGTGACGCATTCGCACTGCGAAGCGCGCCGGTGAAAAACTTTAGGAGAACTGAGCATGGCAGACGAAACAACACCCGCACCGCAGGCACCAGCAGCACCGCAAGCAACGCAATCTTCACCCGCGCCTTCGCCGTCGTACGGCGGCGGCCACGGGCCCTCTTCCGGCTCGCGTCACTCCGGCCCCGGCGGTCCAGGTGGACCGGGTGGACGCCCCGGAGGGCCCGCCAAGCGCGGCAAGCGCAGCTTCGTACGAAAAAAGAAGGTCTGCCGCTTCTGCGTCGATAAGGCCGACTTCATCGACTACAAGAAGGCCGAGATTCTCGCGCCCTTCATCCAGGAGCGCGGCAAGATCCTGCCCCGCCGCATGACCGGCACTTGCGCGCGCCACCAGCGCTGGCTGGCCGTCGCGATCAAGCGGGCGCAGAACATCGCCCTGCTTCCGTTCGCCGCGGAACTCTAAAGATTCACAGGCGCGCCGCGCTTCATTGCCCGTCGCGCCAGTAAACGGAATTCGACTTACACAAAAGGAATCGAGGTTCGAACATGCAGATCATTTTGCAGGAAGACGTCGAAAAGCTCGGAAATCGCGGACAACTCGTGGAAGTCGCCGAAGGCTACGCGCGCAACTACCTGCTGCCCCGCAAATACGCCATCGAAGCGACGCCCGGAAACATGAAGCGGCTCGATAAGATGCGTGCCGCCTTCGCAAAGAAAGAAGCCACCGAGAAGGACGCAGCGCAGAAGCTCGCCGAGCTTCTCGCCGCCGTGAATCTCGAGTTCACGCGCCGCACCGGTGAAAACGAGCACCTGTTCGGTTCCGTCACCTCGGGCGACATCGCCGAGGCGCTCGAAGCCAAGGGCTACCACATCGACAAGAAGAAAATCGTCCTCGCCGAACCCATTAAGGCGCTGGGCGACTTCGAAGTCCCCGTGAAGCTTCACCGCGAGCTCACTGCGCCGGTGAAAGTCTCTGTCAAAAAAGAAGAATAACTCCCCGCTTCTGGCGGCGCGGTCCTTCGGGATTGCGCCGCCTTTTTTATTTGCACAGCGCCGCGGTTATCCACAGTACGAGTGCCGTTGACGAAGCATTCGCAAACAGGCAGACTGCCTCACCCTTCGCGCCCTTAAATCTTCATTGGCAGACCGCCGCGCGCGGGAGCAGAATCAAATCGGAAACCGGATCATGGCCAGCGACACATCCCTCGAACGCCCGTTGCCGCACAATCTGGAAGCCGAGCGCAGCATTCTGGGCGCCGTGCTTCTCGATAACTTCGCGCTCAACGCGGCCATCGAAAAAATCCGCTCCGAGGATTTCTTCCTTCCTCAGCACCGCCAGATTTTCGAGCGCATGGTGCAGCTCGGCGAAAAGCAGCAGGCCATCGATCCCGTCACTCTGATGGAGGATCTTAGCCGGCGCGGCGAACTCGAAGCCGCCGGCGGCGCCGCTTACATCTCGCAGCTCGCCGATGGACTGCCGCGCGTCACCAACGTCGAGCACTACGCGCGCATCGTGAAAGAGAAGTCCGTTCTGCGCGGCCTGATTCACTCCGCCGCGGCCATTCAGGAGCAGGCGCTCGCCGCCGGCGAAGACGCCGACGTGATTCTCGATCGCGCCGAATCGGTGATTTTCGGCTTGGCCGAAGACCGCGTCAAAGCCGGCCTGATCGGCGTCAAGGAACTGGTCCGCGAAAATTTCGAGCGCCTCGAACAAAATTTTCACCGAAGGCCGCCGCATCACCGGCCTCGCCACCGGTTACGCGAATCTCGACAACGAAACTCGCGGGCTTCAGCCATCGGAGCTGATCATCCTCGCCGCGCGCCCTTCGATGGGAAAAACGGCGCTGGCGCTGAACATCGCCGAAAACGTCGCGCGTGCGCAACAGCGAGCCCGTGGCGATTTTCAGCCTGGAAATGTCGAAGGAATCGCTGCTCGCTGCGCATGCTCGCCTCCGAAGCGCGCATCGACGCGCACAAATTCCGCACCGGCCACATGAACCGCGACGACTGGAGCAAGATCGTCACCACGCTCGCTGGCCTTTGGCCGAAGCGCCGCTCTGGATCGACGATTCCGCATCTTCCACCGTGATGGAAATGGGCGCGAAGGCTCGCCGCCTGAAACGCGACCGCGGCCTGTCGCTGATGATCGTCGATTATTTGCAGCTCGTCGTCCCCACCAGCACGGGCCGCCAGAGCAACCGTCAGGAAGAAGTTTCCGGCATGTCGCGCGCGCTCAAAGCGCTCGCGAAGGAATTGAGGGTTCCCGATCATCGTGCTCAGCCAGCTGACTCGCGCTCCCGAACGCGAAGAGCGCAAGCCGCAACTCTCCGACCTGCGCGAATCGGGCGCCATCGAGCAGGACGCCGACGTGGTGATGTTCATCAACCGCCCGAATTTCTACAAAACTGATCTTCCCGAAGAAGATCGCGCCAAAGCCGAACTGATCATCGCCAAGCAGCGCAACGGCCCCACCGGAACACTTGAATTTCGTTTTCCTGGCCGCCACACGCGCTTCGAAGAAGCTGCGCCCGATGCATGGAGCGGCGGCGCCAGCGACGAGGAAGGCTTCTCAATTGTCCCTGCGTCGTGGCGCTCCACACTCCTGTGTCGCACGCGGCATCAATCGACATGCCACGCGATCATGTAAATGGAAATCGCTCATCCTCTAAACCTGCCGTAACTCTATACAATAATTACACTTACTTAAAGCACGAACGCTCTCAGTGTCCAGCTGCTGCCTCATGGCGCTCAGCAGTGCAAATATGACTCTGGATGTTGACGAAAACGCGCGCCCATCCTTTCAGTGTCGGCGCAATTTTCGAAAGGAGTCTGGCATTCTAAAAGCCGATGAAAAAACCGATCCAATTCGAAGGGCGGCCCGGTCTGGGCGGAAGTTTCGCTGAAAGCCATCCTGACATAATCTGCGGGTTATCCGCAAACATCTCGGCGCCGAAAAATCCAAAAATTCTCGCCGTTGTGAAATCGAATGCCTACGGCCTCGGCGCTGTTCCCATCGCGAAGACTCTGCAAAAGGCCGGCACCGAATGGTTCGGAGTCACTTGCGCGAATGAAGGCATCGAGCTGCGCGAAGCCGGAATCCGCAAGCGCATCCTGGTTCTCACCGGGTTTTGGCCTGGCGAAGAAAAGCGCCTCATTAAGCACGACCTCACCATGACGGTCTCGCGCGCCGACGACCTGAAATATCTCGAACGCGCCGCCAAGGCTTCGCGCCTGAAGGCCAAAGTTCCCTTCCACCTCAAAATTAATACGGGGATGAATCGTCTCGGCATCTCGCCCGACGAAGTCGATTCATTCGCGCGTTTGCTTTCCGGCTGCCGCCACATACAGCTCGAAGGAACTTACACGCACTTTGCTTCCGCCGAAGATTTCACTTCCGGCCAGACCTGCGAGCAGGAAAAGCTGTTTCTTTCGTGTCTCGATCGTCTCCGCAAACTCGGCGTCTCACCTGGAATTGTTCACATGGCCAATAGCGGCGCCATCAGTGCTCGCTCAGAAACCTGGGCGGACATGGTCCGGCCCGGCGCGATTCTGTACGGGTACTACCAGTCCTTCGATCCGCCGGAAAAAAAGCGTGAAGTCATGGGACATCATGCCGCTCGAGCCGTGTCTCGCTCTCCGCGCCCGCATTATCGCGCTGCGCGACCTGCCTCCGGGCCAATCCGTGGGCTACGCTGCGCGTTTCATCACCAAGCGGGCCTCGCGAATCGCCGTGATTAACGCTGGCTACGCAGACGGCGTCGTTCGCGCCCTCACCAACAAGGGTCAGGCTCTCGTCCGTGGTCAACGCGTCCCGCTTGTCGGCACGATCTCCATGGATTTGACCACGCTCGACGTTACCGACGTCCCCGGCGTGAAGCTCGGCGACGTGGTATCGATCTTCGGCAAGGATGGCAGCGAGGAAATCCAGGTATCTGACGTGGCCGCGAAAATCGGTACTGTTACCTCCGACCTCCTTTGCGCGCTCGGCCGCCGCGTCCCCCGTTTCTACGTTGTAAATACCCTGCGCCGGAATCCGACTGTCAGTCACGTTCGTGTGGCTTTAGCGTTAACGCTGTCTTATTCTTACGGTGCTATAATTTCGCTCGCACCGAGTGCATGTTCCGCGCACTTCAGCCATTGTGCGCAATCCTTCCAGCGGGTTGCGGAATGGACCCCACAACCGCTCGAAGTTTGCATGCCGTTCGCTTGACTTTATTTTTAAGGCGGCCCTATGCAGAGAACGCCCAGCTCTCCCGCAAAGCAGCCTGCAAACGCTTCAAGCGAAGCTTTTTCAGCACGTCCGCTTTACGCTTCCAAAAAAAGTGAAGACCAGGCAGGTTCCTTCTGGGACATGCTGGGATGCGCTTCGTCTTCGGCGCGTTTTGCATTGCAGCCGGCTTTCATTTTCGTCCCTTCGGTCTTTCGCAAGACTCTTGGCGCAGTAATCGGATTTTTATTTGCGCTCGGCGTGATTCTTTTTGAATTGCGATTGCGCCGCGCCAGCTTGCGGCGGCTGATCGGCGCGGCCACCGGCTCGATTCTCGGAATTTTCGGCGCGTACTTGACGTCGCTGATCCTCACGCACACCATCGATGCCGGAGAGCACGCGTTCGTTCTTCAGCCTCGCCGCTTTCCTCGTGATGGCTTACATCGGCCTGGTGCTCGGCGCGAACAAAGGCGACATGCTGAATCTGCAGGCCTTCGGCGGCGTTTTCGGCAGCGAACGCAGCATGCAAGCACTCGTTCAAGGTGCTCGACACCAGCGTGATCATCGACGGCCGCGTGGCGGATATCGCCGACGCGCAGTTCCTCGACGGCACGATCATCATTCCGCAGTTCGTGCTGCACGAGTTGCAGCTCGTCGCCGATTCCGCCGACCCGCTGAAGCGCCAGCGCGGCCGGCGCGGCCTGGAAGTGCTGCAGCGCATCCAGAAGATGCCGCACCTGGAAGTGCAAATCGCCGACGACGATTTCGCGCAGATCGCCGAAGTGGATCTGAAGCTGATCGAGCTGGCCAAGCGCTACGACGCGAAAATCGTCACCAACGATTTCAATCTGAACAAAGTCGCCACGCTGCAGGGCATCGAAATCCTGAACGTCAATCAGCTGGCCAACGCGCTCAAGCCCGTCGTGCTGCCGGGCGAAATCATGCGCGTGTTCATCCTGCGCGAAGGCAAGGAATACAACCAGGGCGTCGCGTATCTGGACGACGGCACCATGGTCGTCGTCGATGGCGCGCGCAAAATGATCAACAAGACCATCGACATCACCGTCACTTCCGTCCACCAGACCACCGCCGGCAAAATGATCTTCGGCCGCTACGACGATCGCGGCGAACCGCAGCCAACGCGCAGCGTCGCGCCTCTGCAGACGACCCAGCACTCGGCTCCTTCGCAGCTCCGCAAGCCGCCGCGGCGCACGCTGACCCACCTTCGACCGTGCGGACATTCGAGAGCGCTCCGCGAGCGCGGCGGTGGCGAACGTCCCCCGCGGCCTCTGTATCCCGAATCAGGCCGCGGCTCAGTGCCAGCGCTTGCCTCTCGCGCGAATATCAGCTCCCGCCGTCGATACCTCGTCAATCCGCGCGATCTGCGATAAACTAGCAGCCCTTTCATGACCCGAATCGCTGCCATCATTCCCGCCGCCGGTCTCGGCACCCGCATGGGCGCCGAACGTCCCAAGCAGTTCCTCGAACTCGACGGCGTGCCGCTTATGATCTTCACGCTGCGCCGCCTCGCCGCGTGCGCCGCCGATCACCGATTTTTCATCTCCACGCGCGCCGACGACATCATGCTGCTCTGCAAAACATCGTCGCCAAAGCCGGCATCGGCCGCCCGGCGCGCGTGGTCCACGGCGGCGACACGCGCCAGCAATCGGTCGCGAATGCGCTCGCGCAAGTCGATCCGGCCACCGAAATTGTGCTGGTGCACGATGCGGTGCGCCCCTTCGTCACCGCCGCGCAAATCGATCGCGTGATCGCCGAAGCGCGCGCGCGCGGCGCCGCCATCCTGGGCATTCCTGCCATCGACACGGTGAAGGAAGTGAAGCGCGCCAGCCTGCCGGAAGACGTGGCGCTGATTACCGCGACGATTCCGCGCGAGCGCATCGTGCTCGCGCAGACGCCGCAGGTCTTTTCACTACGCGCTTCTGCGCGATGCCTTCAAAAAAGCGCAGCAGGACGGATCGTCGGCTCCGACGAAGCCGCCATCGTCGAGCGCTTTGGCCACGATGTTTTCGTCGTGCTCGGCTCCGCAGCGCAATCTGAAAATCACGCGCCCCGGCGACATGGACCTCGCGCGCTTTCTACCTCGAACAGGAGCGACAGACCAGGAGCGCAACTATGACTCGCTCCGGCATTGGCTACGATCTGCACCGCCTGGCCGAAGGCCGCAAGCTGATGATCGGCGGCGTTCGACGTTCCGTTCGATAAAGGCTCCCGTGGGCCACTCCGATGGCGACGTGCTCGCCACGCGCTTTGCGACGCGCTTCTCGGGGCCGGCGGCCTCGGCGACATCGGCACGCATTTCCCGGATACCGATCCGAAGTGGAAAGGCGCTGCCGAGCCTGATTTTTCTCGAGCACACGCGCAAGCTTCTCGACGAGCGCGCAACTGCGCATCAATCATCTGGATGCGATCGTCGTTCTGCGAGCGCCCGAAGCTCGGCCCGCATTTTCCCGCGATGCGCGACGGCGCTCGCGAAATCGCTGGGCATCCCGTCGAGCAGATCAATCTCAAGGCAAAGACGAACGAAGGCACCGGCGAGATCGGCCGCGGCGAAGCCATCGCCTGCGCACGCCATCGCCACCCTCGAAGGCTGAACGCGCACTCCCTAACTCACGTCCGCATTTTCTAGACAAGAACCGACTAATGCACGAGCCACTCGCGCTTTCCCATACGATCGTCTCGATGCATCTGCGATCGCTAACAAGTCCCTACCACCACAAAACCCTGGCGCGCCTGCCGGACGACGAAACCGCCTACAGCATCGCTCCGAGCCTGCTCGCCGCCGCCGTGAAAATCATTTCACCGCAGCAGACATCGCTGCATCGTCGAACGCGGATGGCTCACAGATCGCACCAACTCGACGATCCAGGCTCCGCCACAAACGCCTGGCTCGCGCGCGCCGCGCAAATCCTCGGTCCGCAATCAGCGATCCGCGCGAGCAGCTCGAGTCGACTGCTCTCGCTGATTTTTCATTACGACGCCGCGGCCAATCTCGCTCTCGCGCCGAAAATCAGCAGCGTCCTCGCCGCTCCGGCGCACGCGAAGTGATCCGCGAACTTGCGAATCGCGTTCTCGACGGCGGCAGCATCTCCGATTCCGATCGCTTCAAGGAAATCGTGGACGCCATCAAAGCCGCCGTCCCGTTATCGCAGCCGCGCGCATTTTTCATCCGCATGCGCCTCGCGCTCGCGGGCCGCACCGGCGAAGGCGAACTCGACCGCGTGATCCTGCTGCTCGATTCCGCCGCGAAGCTTCGCTTCTCCGTCAAAGTGAAAGTACGCGCGAGCGCATGCTCGAATTTTGCGCCGCTCTCGATTAGCCGGAAGGGCGGAGTTTCAAACTCCTCCGAGCGCGCAACGAAATGGAAGGGCGGACCTTTAGGTCCGCCGAATACGCCCCAAACAAAAAGGGGCTTCAGCCCCTGAAGTCGTACTTTAAGGATCCGCAATGCCCATGAACTGGCTCACAGGATTTCACGCCGTAGAAGAAGCTCTCGCCGCCGAGCCGCGCGACTCGATCGCATCGTCATAGCGCGCGGCCGCCACGGCGAACGCGTCGAAGCCATCGTACAACTCGCCGAAGTCGCCACGGCGTCCCCATGCGCTTTGAAGACCGCCAGCAACTCGACCGCCTCACCGGCACGCGCGAACACCAAGGCATCGCCGCCATGGGCGCCGCAAAGCCAGCCGTCGGCCTCGAAGACATTCTCCGCTCGAAAACAGCCGAACGGCCTTCTGGTCCTGCTGGATGGCATCGAAGATCCGCACAACGTCGGCGCGATCGTCCGCACCGCGCTGGCCGCGGGCGCAAACGGTGTGGTCATTCCGGAGCGCCGCGCCGCCGGCCTCACCGACACGGTCGAGCGCGCTTCTGCGGGTGCTCTTGCGCACCTGCCCGTCGCGCGCGTGAAGAATCTCGTTCGCGCCATGGAAGAAATGAAGGAAGTGGGCTACTGGCTGGTGGGCCTCGACGAGCGCGCCGAGAAAAACTACACCGAGGTGGATTACAAAGGTTCGGTCGGAATCGTGCTTGGCAGCGAAGGCGAGGGCTTGCACGAACTCACGCGCAAGCGCTGCGACTTCCTCGTCTCGCTTCCCACGACAGGCCCGGTGAAATCCCTCAACGTCTCCGTCGCAGCCGGCGTCATGCTCTTCGAAGCCGTCCGTCAACGCCGCGCCGCTGCAACGAAGTCCGCCTCATCGCATGCGTCCACTTCGGCCGGGAGTCCGTCGCACAAAAAGTCCCTGCCCATCGACTGACTATTTGTCGTACGCCAGCAACGAAAATACGTCCACGCCCGGCAACTTCGCGCGCCCATTCAAAAAACTCAACTCCACCGCAAACGCCGCGCCCGCCACTTTCCCGCCCAACTGCTGCACGAGCTTGATCGCCGCCGCAGCCGTCCCGCCCGTAGCAAGCAGGTCGTCGCAGATCAGCACGCGTTGCCCCGGCCGAATCGCGTCTTCGTGAATCTCCATCTGATCCGTTCCGTATTCCAGTTGGTACGTCACCGCCGCCACTTTCGCCGGCAGCTTCTTCGGCTTGCGAATTGGCACAAATCCCGCGTTCAACCGGTACGCCAGGGCCGGCGCGAAAATAAATCCGCGCGCTTCCATCCCCGCCACCACGTCCACTTTCGTTCCGCTGTAGTGCTCGCACAGATTATCGACCAACGAATGAAATCCCGCGGGATCCTTCAATAGCGTTGTCAGGTCGTAAAACAAAATTCCTGGCTTTGGATAATCCGGAATCTCGCGGATCAGCTTTTTCAAATCGTCCATGGTTCTCCCTTAACGTTCGTACTCCACCTTAAATTCGTCGCCAAACTCGCGATCCGTACCTGGCTGCTTTTCCTCGATTTCGCTCACCACTGCTCCCTCAGGCCCGTGCTGAAGTTCCGCGCGAAACGCTGCCATTGCTTCCGCCGTTCCCGCGGCTTCCACTTCCACCCGCCCGTCGCTCAAATTCTTCACCGTCCCGCGAATCCCCAGCCGCTGCGCTACACGCATCGCGAAATACCGGTAGCCGACGCCCTGCACTCGCCCGTTCACCAGGTACAGCCGCGCCTGCTCGCCCTTCCCCTCGCCCACGGCCGCAACCCTCCGACAAAAGACCCAAAATTTTACTCTGCCTGCAATCGATTTGCACCACAGCGCCACCCGAAACGATTGCGGCGATTTCCATCGCTGACAACGCTGGGCCGTGGAAGTAACATCTAAGTCTCCAGCAGCCCCTATGACTCCAAAACTCGTTCGCGCCGCCGCTGTTCTCGCTCTCTTCACCTTCAGCGGCGTACGCTCGCGAGCCCAGGACGCGGGGCCGCAAGCGCCTCCTCCAAAATTCGAAGTGAAACGCCTTCCGTCGGTGCCTCATCCCGGCCCGCCGCCAATCCCAGAGCAGGAAATCATTCAGAAATTCGCGGCCAACGAGGACGAAATCAAAAAAGCCTTCAACGCATACACTTTCACGCAGACCATCCGCATGGAAGAGATCAGCGATCCAGGCGGCACGTTTCTCGTCGCAGGCCAGGTCTATTCGCGACCAGACGGAGAACGCTCCATGCGCGTCGTCGGCCAGCCGGACTCGACTCTCAAGGTCACCCACTTTTCGCTCGAAGACGTTCGCCAGATCGCCAGCGTTCCGCAGTTCCCGCTCACCAGCGACGAGCTTGCAAATTACAACTTCAAATACGCGGGCGAACAAAACCTCGACCAGCTCAACACTTACGTTTTTCAGGTGAAGCCGAAGCTCCTAAGCCGCAAGAAGCGTTTCTTTGAGGGCGTGATTTGGGTGGACGATCACGATTTGGCAATCGTAAAAAGCTACGGCAAGTTCGTCAGCGAATATGGCGGCAACGGTCTGTCGCTGCCCTTTACGATGTTTGAGACCTACCGCGAAAACTTCGACGGCAAATCATTCGTTTCCCACCTACGTCCGCTCTGACGACTATTACAAGCTCACCGACAATGAGAACCAGCCGGTTGTTCCCGCCCGCGGCAAGCAGCGCAATGGAAAACCCATCCAGGAGCAAGACGACACCACGCTGGACGATAAGCCCAAGCAGGCGCCGGAAACTCAGCCCGACGAGGAAGTCCGAGCTTCGCCTGATCGTCCGGTGCACAGACTTCAAAGTGCAGACTCCCGCTGACGCCGCCACCGGTGCGACGCTGGATTCCGCCGCGCCAACTGCTCCGGCAAAGCCGGTGAAGCCCTAGCGGCGCGCAGGTTGCCGTGTGCGTCACCGCATGCCTCGCGGCGTCCTGCAGAAAAGGCTATTTAATGTGGATGAGGTGCTGCGGGCAGTTCTGCGATCGAATCCAGTAGTAGCTTCGGTCTGGTTGCGCGAATCCGATCGGCGGTTGGAAAAGGGCCCAGTACACCGATCGCGCGCACACCGGCGCGAGCGGCCATTTCCATATCCTCGGCGGTATCGCCGACGTAAACGCAGCCTTCCGGCCGCGCTCGCAACCGTTTCAATGCTAACTCCAGAGGTTCCGGGTGCGGTTTTTTGTGCGGCGCGTCCTCGCTGCAGACGCACGCCGAAAAATAATCCGCGAGCTCGAAAGTGAGGAGCTGCCCTCTCACTCGCGCTCGGTTGCCGCTCGTCACGATTCCCAGCTTGAATTTCTTCGCCACGCCTCGGATCACGCGCCGCGCGCCGGGAAGCAACGGCGGATTTTCCGCGGCGTAGGCCTTCGTCCATAGCCCGTCCGCCTTCTCCCAATGCCTTCGCGGCAACCGGGCGGCCTTGTACACGCGATACCAGTTCGGGGAGTAGTGCCGCGCGATGTCTGCCTCAGTCCAATCGATTCCCATCGTCCGAAACATGGAGAGATACGCGCGAACGTCAGCCGCGTATGAGTTCAGCAGCGTGCCGTCCCAGTCGAACAGCACATGCGTGGCTTGGAATTGAATTTTCTTCAAGGAACTGAAATCGTATCAAATTGCGGGACCGCGATGAATCGCGCAGAAATTTTAGACTGGAATGTCGGCGGATTTGTTTTAACGCGGTCTTAGGAAACTGGGAATATTAGTGCGATCGGTAACGCAGCGGCACCACGTCGTCGCGCTTGATCGCGAAATCATCAAACGTCGCGGCGTACCCGCGCCACCCCGGCATGTCGGCATCCTCGCACCGGACGATGTGAGCCGCCGTGCACATCTGCACGCTACCCTGTCCGTGCGGGCGTTCGATCAACGCCACTTCCAGTTCTACCGACTGCCCCTTAACGAAATCGCGCGGCGCGAGGAAAAAGATGCCGCTTGAGCTGATATTTCGGGTCACGAGGGTCACGGGATACGCTTCAGCCACGTCGTCCACGCGCGTCAGCCGCAACGGCAGCTGCAGGGCCGCGCGCGGGTTGCAGCGGCGCTCGTGCGCCACACCTACGGTGTACGTGGGAACTCGTGCGAAGCGGTGCGGTCCGGGCTTTCCTGTGGAAGAAACAATACCGATTGTCTGTGGTTCCGATTCGTGCCGTAGAGAAACTCCGGCGAATTGGCCTTTCGACCCGGGTACTGCCCCCATTTTTACGCCCCCAAGAACTGCTCTAGACTGCACCCAAAAGCGAAGAAGTAGTCCGAATATGAGCGGTCTCTAAGAATCGGTCAACCGGTCGAAGGGCGAAGGTGTCCGACTATGCAACACGGGCCCCCGCCCGTAAGCACTGGGATTCTCAGCATATATAAGCTTTGCCCCCTGGAAAAGCACTTTCGCTTATCGAACCTGTGACGAAACCCGCGAGACCTTTCCGCCCCAAAACGCATCGCGAAACCAAGTGCTGGCAGTCTCTGCGCTTCAAGAAAATCAAATTAGGCCAGCCGCGAAGGTGGCACAGGCTGGATCTCGCCTGTGTTCCTTTGCGACATAAATCGAATTGTTCTTCGTTACCGCGAGCCTTGTCGCGGAAAGTCCGCGATCCAGAAGCTGCTTCAGCAGGCGAGGGATCCCTCTTCTCTTTGTAGTTTTGCCTTCCCAACCGCTCCTTCCACAACCACAAAACCAAATCCACCAGTCCCCAAAATACTTTGCCCGCGAAAATCGGATAGCCGCCCCGAAAAGCTTCCGTTACCTTTGTGAAGTAACGAACATGCCGTCACGCCGACACAAACTCGGAACCGCCACTCTGAAGCCCACCGCAGCAATGTGGCGAGCCATCGACGCCCGCAACGCCGCGTTCGACGGCCAGTTCGTCTTTGGCGTCCGCTCCACCGGCATCTACTGCAAACCGGACTGCCCCGCTCGCCGTCCGCTCCGCAAGAATGTCGTCTTCTTCCCGCTCGCCGCCGCCGCCGAAGGTCGCGGCTTCCGCGCCTGCAAGCGCTGCAAACCCAACACGGTGCTGCCCCAGCGATCCTCGCGTAGCCGTCGTCGCCCGAGTCTGCCGCGAAATCGAAAAACGCGTCGCCACGGAAAGCGAAGCTCTCTCCGCCGCCGATGCCGCCTCGTCGCGCGTCACTTTAGAAGCACTCGCCAAAACCGAACGCCTCAGCGCCGACCAACTCGAACGCAGCTTCAAATCCGTGATGGGCATCTCGCCGCGCCAGTACGCCGACGCGCACCGCATGCGCCATTTGAAACACCGACTTCAAAAAGGAGACGACGTGACCACCGCACTCTACGACGCAGGCTTCGGATCGAGCAGCCGCCTATACGAACGCGCACCGTCGCACCTCGGCATGACTCCGGCCACGTACCGCCAAGGAGGAGCAGGAATGGACATTCAGTACACGATTGCGGATTCATCGCTTGGCCGCTTGCTTGTCGCAGCCACTAGCAAAGGCGTCAGCGCCGTTTACATCGGCGATCGGGACGTCTCGCTGAAGTCCTCGCTGGAAAAAGAATATCCGCGCGCCGCACTTACCGAAAATAAAAATGGAATGAAGAAGTGGGTCGGCGCCATCGTCGATCACCTCCGCGGCCGCGAACCGCACCTTGATCTTCCCACCGACGTTCAAGCCACCGCATTCCAACGCCGCGTGTGGGAGGAACTCCGCCGCATCCCGTATGGCTCAACGCGCACTTATAGCGAAGTCGCGAAAGCCATCGGCAAGCCCCGAGCGATTCGCGCCGTGGCCCGAGCGTGCGCCACCAATCCCGTCTCCATCGTCGTCCCGTGCCATCGCGTCGTTCGCGCGGACGGCAACCTGGCAGGCTACCGCTGGGGCACCGCCCGCAAAGCCGCCCTTCTAAAACGTGAATCGTCCACCACGTAACCCGGCGAATTAGATTGTCGGGCGGTCCGCCGCGACCGACGGCGCTCCTCCGACAAACACAAAACGAGATTCTGGCGACCTCGCCGTCCTACGAGAAACACTTTAGGGGAGACACGCAGGTGGGACAGGCCGGACTTCGGCTGTGCGACGTTGACCTTGAACTTTGCTTTTGACTTGGCTTCCGTATCCACGGGCCCTCTGCAGAAGGCCCGTCATCCAGAACCTGCTTCAGCAGGTGAAGGATCTCTCTTCTCTTTTGTTACGCGACAAGCAATTACTCGCCCGGCACACTTCACCCCTGCGGCTTAATGATCTCCGTCCCCTTCGGCCAATGGGCCTTAAACTGCGCATCCGATATACTGGGGTTCCGCACAATCTTGCTGAACCGAATCACAAAATAGTCGCCCGATCCCGTCTCGAAAAACTGCTGCTGCACCGGCAACCACGACGATTCATCTAGCCAAATCTGTATCTTCGAAATCTGGTTGCGCGCTTCCTGCGACTTCGGCGTCAACTCCAGCTCCGCCGTCTTCTTGTCGTCCAGCATCGGCTCGCCCATCAGCGTCACCAAATAGGACTTCTGCAACTCATGCCCCGACATTCCGAATCCCAGCAGCAAATACTGATCCACCAGAGCGCGGTGCTGTCCCAGGTTGTACTCTTCCACGCGTTTCAGCCCCGGGGTGTACACATACAATTTATCTCCCGTGCGCAGAATCGTCCGCGCATCCGGCGCTTTCATATCAAGAAGCATCTTGTCGTCATGCACCAGAATTGTGCCCGTCTCGGTGGACTTGTCGTTCACCACCACGGTCACCTTTGTGCGCTCTACGTCCGCCGACAGGCCGTGAAATCCCTTCGACGCAGCGTCAAGCTGCCTCAGCACTCCTTCCAGTGAGGTCGAACTGTGTGCCTGGCCTAGTAGGGTGAGCGGCCGGAGGAAAAGCGAGAGAGCAAGTGCGGCGAGGCCTAGCGTTGAAAACGCCTGTTTCCAATTCAAAACGAATCTCCCGGGAACCCGGAACTGCAAAGGCGCTGGAATGCCCCGCAAGCCCCAATTTAAAAGTATAACGATTCCACAGGATTAGAGCGTGAAGATTATTTGCCTAGAGAGGGATAGAGTGGGACAAATCGCCCGCAAACACGGCGTCCCGTAAACCCCTAGAATTCAGCGGCGAACGGATACGTCGTACGCCGCTACGGATCCATCCGTAGCAGTTTGCGGGTCGATGCGCACGACTTCAAAAGTTTGGTCCTTCAACTCCTGCACGGTGTCGCCCAGAATTCTGTGCATTTCGCGCTCGAGCTCGGGCGTCGAATGATTCGACCGTTTATCCACCGCCAACGCCGTCGCGTCCACTCGATACGTAGCCGTTTTTGCCGCCCCGTCTTCCACCACGAGCTGCACCGCATCAGTAGCGGCCGATTTCATTTGCGGCTGATCGTGAAACCATCGCGCGGGTGTGAGCAGCACAAAAATAACGATCAGGATCACAGCGAGGTCGTACGGCCAGCTGCCCCGCTCGTACGACCAGAAAATCGTCCGTACGAAACCTCGCCAGATCGCGCTCATATCAGTGGACGGTGCTTCCATCCACCACTTCCCCATCGCGCATATGCAGCACGCGATTGCCGTACTCGGCGGCTTCAGGGTTGTGGGTGATCATCACAATCGTCTGTCCCAGATCCTTATTCAGCGAACGCAGCAGGCTCAGAACAATCTCCGAAGTCTTTGTATCGAGGTTCCCCGTCGGCTCATCCGCGAGCACAATCTTCGGCTCGCTGATGATCGCGCGCGCCAGCGCCACGCGTTGCTGCTCGCCGCCGCTCAACTCCGACGGTTTGTGCTTCAGCCGCCCACTCAATCCCAAAAGATTCGCCACCACCTCGAACCGGTGCGGATCGAACCCGTTGCCGTGAATGTGCTGCGCGAGCGTGATGTTGTGATACGCGTCCAGCGTCGGCAATAAATTGAACTTCTGAAACACAAATCCCACTTTGTGCCGCCGCAGCTGCGTCCGCGCGCCGTCGCTCATCGTGGTCAGATCGTTGCCGTCCAGCAGCACTCGCCCCCGGGTCGCCTGCGCCAGCCCGCCGATCACGTGCAGCATCGTGGATTTACCGCATCCCGACGGCCCCATGATCGAGACGAACTCGCCGGGCATCACATCAATGCTTACGCCGCGCAGAGCCGGCACATCGACTTTCCCCTGTCGATAGACCTTCCACAAATTTTCGGTCTTAAGTATCGGCTCCAACCACTGCTCCTGTTCGCGCCCGGGCCTGATGAACGTTGAAATTCTATGCGTGTTCCGCGCTTCCGCCTAGCTGCGCGCTCGAAAGGGCGGAACTCTCGCGCCGCCGTACGCCAGCTTTACGAAAGGGCGGAGCTTCACTTCCGCCGTCCCTGCAACTCCCACTGGGCGTTAGCCCCTGAAGCCAGCTCACTCTCTACTCGTACGCCAGCGCATCCACCGGATCCTTCCGGCTCGCCAACCACGCCGGATACGCCGCGCCCAGCAGCCCTCCCGCCAGCGCAATCAACGACGCGATCGCGATCCACTTTGTCGTCATCAGAATCGTAAGCGCGGGGTACAGCTTCTGAAAAACCGCGCGCGCGGTGTAGCTCAACCCAATCCCCGCCACTGCCCCCGCGACGCAAAGCAGCGCCGTCTCGCTCAAAATAATCTCCACGATGTACGGCTTCGACGCTCCCAGCGACTTTCAGCACCCCGATCTCGCGCGTCCTCTCGATCACCGTGGTGTACATCGAAAGAAAAATCACCAGAAAGCCGATCGCCACCGCGATCCCGATCATCACGTTGATAAACGCGCCCAGCCCCGGAAGATTTGACGACGTCATCAGCTGAATAAAATCCTTCAGCGGGCGAATTTCATAGCTTTGGCAGCAGGCTCCGAATTTCGTCCATCACCGCGGGCGTGTGATCCGTCCGGTCGTTCTTCACAAAAAATACCGACGCCTTATCGTGCGCGCCCGCCATATCCTGCAGCGTCGAGATAAATACAAACAGCCGCGCGCCCTTCCCATGCTCCACGATCCCCGCCACATGAAAATCGTGCTCCAGGATATGCAGGGTCTGTCCGACCGTGATGTGTTTTGCCTTCGCGTAAATATCGTCCACCAGAATGTCGTTCGCATCGCGCAGCTCGTGCCCCGCGTGGAAAACGAATCCGCCCGACACCGCCGTGAAACTCTGCGGATCGATCCCAAAAACAATGTCCAGCCCGTTTACCGAATTGAACTGCGTCAGCACCGGCGCCACGGCCTGCACGTAATCCAGTTGCGCCAGCTTCTGCGCGATCGCAATCGGCATTGGCGCGCCGCTGAACGCAAAGAACACGCTCGCCGATGGCGGCTGCACCATGATGTCCGCACCCACTCCCTCGGTCCGCTTCGCCGATTCGAGCAACAATCCGCTCGTCAGCCCCACAACGATGATCACCAGCGTCACTTCCACCGCCACCGCAATCACCGTGATCAGCGTCCGCAACGGTCGGTGCAGCACGTTCTGTAAAATCATGTACTGAATCATGAGTTAGGGATGCTGCTCGTTCGAATCGTTTTGGTCTTTGGAATCCTTCGCATCGTCGGTCACCCGCACCAATTCCGTGCCGTCCGGCTGCTTCAACACAAACCGGTCCGCCGGAATCGTCTCGTTCACCGTCAATTTCTTCACGTCAATCTGCAGCTTATAATCCTCGCCCGGCCGCGAAAGCAAAATGCTCGCTGGATACATCGTCGCGCCCGCGGGAAGCGAACCGCTGTACTCCGCGTCCGATTCGAGCCGACCCGCCGGCCCGAATGTCTCGATCCGCACCACGCGCAAATCCGCGCGATCAAAATAAATCTTGCTCGCGATCTCCCAGCCGATCACTACGCCGCCTCGACCACCGGGGCGGACCACCGTTAACACGTAATACCGCTTCGCGCCTTCCGCTTGTTCCTCGATCAACACCGGCGCGTGCTCCGGAATCGGCGCCCACAAAAGTGCATCCACCAGATGCTGCGGCCTCAGATTCTCAATGGGTTTATCGGTCCGGCGCTCGAAATACGAAGGGCCGGTGATGAATTTATTCTTCGACGGAATAAACACGCTGAACGTGGTTCCGTCGCTCACCATATCGAAAATATTTTTGGCCACAACGGGAGCCTGGCCGATCATGCGGATGTCCGCAGGCCGCTGCGCCAGAATAAACGCGTTCACCTCGTGGTATTGCTCGATCACGCCCGAATACGCCGATCCGGCCGTCAACTTCAGCGAAACCGTCGCGTTCAGCGAAGTGATCGCGCTGGCCTGTTTGTTGTACTGCTCGACCAGCTGGTCCTTCGTCGCCGTCTGCACCGGCGCGGGCTTTTCGGCAGGCGCCACGGCCGTCTTCTTGCTGACGGAGCACCCCGCCGTCAGCATCGCCCCGCACACCAACCCCAGTATTCGCACGCGCTTACACGATTTCAGTGTCGGGCCGCCTTTACAGTGCAAAGTATGCAATCTAACAGCCGCCCATAGGGGTGTCAACGCGTCGCGTACACCACTTTATCGCTATGGAAGCGCACAGCCCGTACAAACGCCGAACCTCCGAACACGACCACCGAGCCCATCACTCCAAACAGCGCTCCCCCAAACGCACCTTCCGCCCACTGATAATTCGTACCGTGATTCACGTCATGCACTCCGCCCGCGGCAGCCCCGGTCACGGCCCCGATCGCGGCGCCAGCCAGCAACCATTTTTGTGCATTCGGTCCCGGCGGGGGATAAGCGTTTAAGCGGGTAATTGACTTCACTTCGTCGCGCGGCACGTCGCGAGCGCCGCTGCCATCCAGCATGATCACCTGAACGCTCGTGTCGCTTGCGTGTTCGAAATTTGCACGCAGATCGCCGCCGCTTTTCAGCAAGACTTGAACGGCGGTTCCCGCTTGTAATCTCTGCAAGTTGGCCCAGTCGCCTCTATCCCGCGCCCATGCGCCAGATGCTCCCAATGCCAACCAAATCGCCAACACCACTCCAATAGCTCGCCGGTGCATGTGGTTCCCTCCTCAATGCACCGATTACCATAGTGTTTGCGTCCGACGCGCCGCCGACGCACTGTGACACTTTCCCAGCTGTCACAGTCGGGCAGCCGCGGGTTCACCCCGTTAAAGGCCTCTTCACGAATTCCTCGTAACGCTTGAGTTCCGCAACGGAATCCTCAGACACCACGGGGAACACCACGGCCAGCATCCCCTTCGGCACCTGCTTCGCTGTGGCCACATCGCACACCACTGCCCTTGCCGCATTCACTCCGCGTTGCCAGTTTGGCTTTCGCGCGTCGCGTACCAGCAGACTCTCCGGATCGAATCCAGCGGCCACAAGCATCGTTCGTCCCATCTTCAGAAACTCTCCCCATCGCGATGCCACGCACACCAGCACGTCGCGCGGCGCCGGAAGCCACGCGGCCAGTGACCCCGGCACCGAACTCGCGTGCAGCACGAGCAGTTCGGAATTCTCCGGCAACAATCGTCGAGCGGCTTTTGCTTTGCTGGACATCACCACTGGAATGGAGCTTTCAAGTTTGCGCGCGATTTCCTTCGATTCCAGCCCGCACGTTTCCACCGCCATCGACAACGCGGACGCGATCTCCATCGCCACGATGCCGCGCAACTCCTCATCCGGCTCGATCAGTAGAAAATGATCCGGCGGCTGTAGCTCGCACCAGTGCCGCAATCGCGCACGCAACGCGCTTAGCGAAATTCCCAGGCCGCGCGCCGAGCGAAGCAGTTCTGCCACCAGCCGATCGAGCGCAATCACCGGCGGAAGCGCTCCGCGCGGCTTCGTATCCGCCACGTACACGCCGCTTCCGTGTCGTAGTTCAACCCACTGCCCCTCCGTCAGCTCGCGATACGCCGCACTCACCGTGTTGGCATGCAGCCGGAACCGCCGCGCAAGCTCCCGCGTGCTCGGCAGCCGCTGCCCCGGATGCAGATCGCCACTCAAAATCGCCAGCATAATCTGCGTGATCAGCTGCTCCCGCAACGTAACCGAACTGTCGCGCGCGAACCAAAGTTGCATGGGCCGCCATGTTAGTCCGGCTGCCAGCGTAGAGCAATCAGCTACGTTTTAGCCTGGAGCGCTCGTTCGATGCGGAAAGTGAAGCAGCCTGCGGTGGTGCTGCGGACATGAATGTAATCGACCTCAGGCCGCGCGAGCAGTCTTTCGATCGTTTCCGATGCTGAGGATTCGTTCACGTACTCCTGCGCGACGAGTCGCCTACCATTCCCATACGCGTTGAGCGTCCGCGGGCTGGACATCAAATGCGCCGGCAGCGGCCCATCCTCCGGATAGCGTGCGCAGCCATCCCCATGAACATATACCGGCCCGGTAGCGGCAAACTTTCGAGCCCCGCGAACGGATCCAGCGTAAAGAGCGTCGCCCGCTCCTCCCCCTCCGCAATCCACTGAAGACAATGCCGGCAAGGAAGCCCCTCCCCCGCCGGCCCAGTAAACGTCGGAAACCCAAAATGCATATCCTTCCCGCTCAGCCGTGCAACGTCAGCCACCTCAGTAGCCACAGCAACAATTCTCCTGGCGATCATGGCTTTCCTCCTCCCATCCATGATCGCGCCCGCCCAAGCCCCGTTATCCGCTTTTCGCGCCCAAATTCGCACGCCGGCGCGCGAGCGCCCGCCTTCCCATTGCTCGAGAACGCGCTCGACGACTTCGCAGTCGCCATCCGACCTTCGCCCGCCCACGTGGCGCATCCTGTTTTGCCATCCGCAACTGCCACCCACGCCTGAATTCAAGTAGAGCCCGCGGTGGAGCGTGCGACCCAGCCCCTCGCAATCGCCGCATCCGCGGCCGATACACTAATGGTTTCAAATTCCGGATGTGGGGGATGGCGTTGAGCAGGAAAGTTTCGGCGAGCGTATTCGCATTCATCGCCGCGGTAGGTCTGATCGCGATTGCAGTGCCGTTCCAGGCAGGTACGCGTCCTGCACCAAACGCTACGGCAGTGCAGGCGAATGGCAGCTCCACGGCCTGGAACGCCCTGGTCGACGAGTACTTCGACAACGTCTATTTCAAGTTCGCTCCATCCAGCGGCACCACGGCCGGCTTCCATCAATACGACGACGCAGCTGGAAGACTACTCTCATGCCGCCGTCCTGCAAAGAAATCTACGCTCTGCGCGCAGTGGAAAAGAAAGTCGAAGCATTCGATCCTTCGACCTTGAATCCCACGGAAGTCGCCGACCGCGAGCTGGTGCTTTCGACGATTCGCGGCGCGCTTCTTCAGCTCGAGACCATCCGGCCCTGGCAGAAAAATCCGGACGTCTATTCGAGCGGCATTTCGAACAGCGTCTTCGTCATCATGAGCCGCAAATTCGCCCCGCCGACCAACGACTGGCTCGTCAGTAGTCGCTCGCGAGAAGCAGATGCCCGCCGTCTTTGTAGCCGCGCGCGCAAAACCTTAAGAATCCTCCGCGCATCTTACACCGAGATAGCCTTCGAGCAGCTGCCGGACATCATTCAGCTTTTTTCAAAACGATGTGCCCGCAGCCTTCACGGAGGCCAAGGACCCGGCCGTGAAGGCCGAGTTCCAGAAGACAAACGCTGCCGTGATCGCCGCGCTTGAGAGCTATCAGAGCATGGCTGAAAACCGATCTGCTGCCGCGCTCGAACGGCGATTTCAGGATCGGCGCGGAGACTTCTCGAAGAAGCTGCTCTACGACGAGATGGTCGATACGCCGCTCGACCGCTTGCTCGAAATCGGATCGCGCGGATCTGCGCAAGAACCAGGCCGAGTTCGCGCGCGTCGCAAAGGAAGTCGATCCCGCGCAAGACGCCGCAGGACGTGCTGGCGAACTCGAGGGCAATTCACCCGGCGCCCGACCAGTTGCTCCAGGCCTTTCGGACCGCTTCGACGGCCTCATGGCGTTCATCCAGCAGAAGCAAATCATCACCATCCCCTCGGACGTGCGGCCGATCGCTCGAAGAGACGCCGCCGTTCATGCGCGCGATCGACCGAAGCTTCGATGGATCCCGCCGGGGCCTTACGAGAAAGTGGCGACTGAAGCGTATTTCAACGTGACGCTGCCCGACGCGCAGCCGAGTCCCGGAAGACGTGGCGGGATTCATGGGGAGCCTTCAACCGCGGCACTGATCGTCAGCACCGCCATTCACGAAGCGTATCCCGGGCCACTACGTCCAGTTTCTGTGGGTGCGCAGGCGCCGACAAAAGTGCGCAAACTGCTCGGATCCGCTTCAAACAGCCGAAGGCTGGGCGCACTACTGCGAGCAGATGATGCTCGACGAAGGATATCAACCAGCCGGGCGTCGGCGCGAAGCGACGAACGCGACTCGAAAATGCTGCGCCTCGGCCAACTGCAGGATGCGCTGCTTCGCAACGCCCGGTTCATCGTCGGCATCAAGATGCACACCGGAAAAATGACCTTCGAAGAGGGCGTGGAATTTTTCGAAACCGAGGGCTACCAGTCGCATAAGAGCGCGCTGGTGGAAACCAAGCGCGGAACGTCCGACCCTACTTACCTCTACTACACGCTCGGCAAGCTACAGATTTTGAAGCTGCGCGAAGACGTCCGGAAGAAAGAAGGCGCAGCATTTTCACTCGAGCAGTTTCACAACGATTTTATGAAGCAGGGCTTCCCTCCGATCAAAATCGTCCGGAGGGCAATGTTGGGCGATAACTCTCCAACTTTGTGAAAGGAGCGAAAAGTTTCAATTCGCGCGCGCTTAAGCTGCGTCGCGCGAGCCGGAAGCGTTACGCTCGAAAGCTCAATGGCGTCCCATCGCCCCCCAGCGACACCAGCAGCCGGCGCAGCTTCACGCGGTCGTCGAGCGCCATCCCCACCATTTCGAATCCGGCCTTCTCGGGGCGGACGAAGCGAACCACAGCTTGCATGCTGATGGAGCGCAGTCCGGCGGGAATTTTCAGCGTCGCCTCCGAGCCGACCGGCAACCGCACTTTTCCGTGGAGCAGCCCTCCGTCGAGGCTCAATACGCTGATGGCGGTGCTGCAGTTTATTTTCGCGGTTGAAATTGTCGCGGGCACCGTGCGCGAAAGCTTGATCCGCTTGTAGCGTCGCTGCCGGACGTAATCGCGATTCGGTTTCGGATCGAGCGGCGCGAGCGCCAAGATATTCAGATCGAGGCCGGACTTCGGCAAAAACTGCCTCGCCCACGCCAGATCGAATTTGCTGAGCGCCTGCGCCGCCGCCGTGCGAATCTCTTCCGGATATTCCCAGCCAAGCGTCTTCCGCGATTCCACAAATTCGCGCAGCGCGGGCGCGGCGCTCGTCGCGCGCAGCCGCCCTAGAGCCTCGATCGCCTTCACGCGCAGAAAATCGGTGCAGTTCTTCACCACTCCGCCGTGCGCGAGCTTCAAAAGCTTCGGCGCGGTCTCCAGGTCTCCGCTCATCCCGATCTCGTCAAGCGCGAGCGGCAGGATCATCATGTCGAAAAGTTCCAGCGAGTTCGCCAGGATGTGCCCTCTTTCCCGCGCGCCTGCGATCGAGAGCTGCCGCACAATCACGTCGTGAAAATCTCTTCCGTTGTCGCGCAGCCGCCGAGGCAACAATTCGTTCACGGCGTAAGGATCGATCCGGCTCAGCAGGCCGATCGCCATTGCGGCTTTTTCCGCGCCCGAGTTCCTCAGCAGTTCCTTTAAGTGATCAGCGCATGACTGCCCGAGCGATCTCGCAAGATCGACCACGCGTTCACGCTCGGTGCAACGCGCAGACCGTGCAAGCCGCACCGCAAGTATCACGCTGGCTTCTTCCGGCACGCGAGCGAGCACGCCGAGCAATCCGTCGGGAACATCTTCCGCTCCAAGCGCCGTCTGGATGAACTCCGGCACGCAATTCCGCACTCCGATGCGCGGGCGCAAGCTCTGCGCCCAACCCGGCCGCGAGTCTTCGAGTTTCGACAGCACGTCCAGCGACTGCTCGAGCGATTCATAATCCTTTGTCGCGATGGCTTCCTGGCTGAAGCGCGTGAACGCCGCGCTCAGTCGCGTCTGCTCGGTGCGGCGTCGGCTTCCGCTGCCATTTCGTCGCCGATCTTCCGAAGCGCGGATTGGAGTTGTTTGCTAGCCTGCTTGAAATCGTATCCGCTGGAACTGTCGGTCACAGTGGACTCCCGGGGTCTTTGATCAATGGCGATGCTTTGCGATTCGAAATGAAGAATCGATTCGAACGCTTGCACGTCGGCAAACTCGGCCTGGTCCACCATTTCCGACGCGAGTGCGAATGCCGACAAGTTCGAGCGGCGTCCGTTGCGGGCACGCTGCGAGCGTCGGGATTGCTGCGGCGAGGTTTGCGTCGCGGCCTTGCCGTTCACGCGCGAGGTTTTGTCGGCGCCGTTGCGCGATCGAGGTCGTTTCGATTCTGCCGCGCCTCCCTCCGCGATCTGCGATTCCAGCGCGGTGGTCGAACCGCCTTCATAAAATCCGACGCCTTCCTGGATGAACAGGCTCTCGCTGGTGTGAATTCGCGATTTGGTGTGGTAGCCGAATTGGCTTTCGACGCGCGCGGCCAGCGTGCCGGCTGGCGCGGAAGCGTCGATGAACGCTTTTATGAGCTGGCGAAATTCAGCCCGGCTGACCGAGGACATAAAGCGGATGCTGCCCACTCGCGCGGCGGCCAGCAGCTCGGCGAAATCAAGTTCCGCGGGGCTGAGGTCGAGCGGAACGCCGTCGAGAAGAAGGTGGGCGCCCGAGACGCCGACCAGCAGCCCGAGGTCCCCGGCAGACCGGACGGCGGAGCGCAGCTCGGACCATGCAGCATCAAACTGTCCCGGTGAACGAGGATGCTCTAACCCATAGAAATTGCAATACTTTAGCAATACGTTCAGGCTGCGGACAAAGGCCCGCGCGTTCGCAGTTGTGGACGAACTCTGCACCGTTAAACCACCAGGGAGGGCGACGACTCCTGAGTCTCGAATCGAGTGTACTAGCCCGCCCGTTTGGCGAAATAGGCCATCCGTACCATTTCTGGGCCTTTGGAGTGAATCGGAAGACACGGGCGCCAGCGTTAGCTAGGAATTCGAGGCGCGTGGCGGCGTGAATTAGTTTTGGACGCGGGTGCATTCAATCACCATGTATTGCTGCCAGGACTTTCCGTCGGAGGAGTGTTCGCCACGCCAGGTGAAATGATCCTCTGAAATGTTAGTGTAGGTCGCGCGAGTCTCACCGGGTGAAGTGGCGTTTTCTTTATAACGGTAGGTGATTCCCTTCTCACCGATGTGGACGCCGCCGAGTTCTTCTGTGCCGAGATCGACCCAGGTGCCGGTGAGCGCGTTGAGCCATTTAATATTCCATGATTTCTTCTGCGGATCATAGGCGCGGAAATTCAGGCCGAGCACCAGGAGCTCGCCTGATGGTGCGTACATGCGGTACTCGTCGCCGATCGCATAGCCGTCGAGAATGTAGCGGCCTTCCCACGCGCCTTTGAAATTCTGCCAGCTTCCGTCTTCGACCTTCAGCGAAGCTTCGCAACGAAATTTCCCGATCAAGAATGCGAAGTGCGAAAGTTCGGGCGGCGCTTTGGGATTGAGCGCCGTCATTTGGCGGGAGCGGCGGCGTTGGCCGTGTCGAGGCGCAGGAAACGCGCGGCGTTGTTGTAGAGGATGTCGCGCTTCTGCTGCGGCGTGAGGTAGTCGGCGTTCTGGATGATGCTGATCGAGTAGGCCATGAGCTTGGGCCAGATCAGCTGGTCGGTGCCAAACATCACGCGGTCTTCGAATCCGGCATCGACCAGGCGCTCGATGTAGCGATTGACTTCCTTGAGCGGGTAGCTCCAGATCAGTCCGGCGACATCCACGTACACGTGGGAGTTGGCCTGCAGCAGCGTGAGCATGTTGTCGATCATCGGATAGCCGGCGTGCATCACCTGAACGCGAAGTTTCGGATGGCGCGCGAGCAGATCTTCGAGCAGCAGCGGATTGCCCATCGAGCCGCGGAATTTCGGCAGGTGATGTTGGCGCGGCCGGAGCCGCCGGTGCCCATGTGGATGGCGACGGGAATATCGAGCTCCTCGGCGAGCGCGAAATACTGATCGACGGAGGGATCGCTGGGCGAGAGGCCTTCGTACTGAAGGCCGATTTCGCCCATCACTTTGAAGCCGCCGGTGGTGAAATCCTTGCGCAGCTCGTCGAGAGGGACGCGCTGGCCGGGAGTCATGCCGTTTTCAAAAGCGGTGCCGGGGATGACGCGGTCGGGCGCGGCGTCTTTCCACTTCTGCACGCTCTTGGGATCGCCGAAGACGACGGCGGTGACGTTGAGCCGCTCCATTTCGGCGAGCACGTCTTTCATATATTCGCCGGGAGCGGACGGAGCGAGCGCAGGCGTGCAGTCCACTTTCACCCAGCCGAAGGGCGCTTCTTTGTCTTTCGGATCGGAGGCGAGAAAGCCGGGCGTGTTCGGGCACATCGGCGGGACGCCGGGGAAATTGCCGTCCATGGCGTGGACGTGAACGTCGAGCACGGGCGCGGGTTTGGAATCGGAGTTCTGTGCGTGCGAGACGATGGCGAAAGATGAAAGCAGTACGGCGCAAGACAGAAACCGCCAGACCGAACCCGTGGACATTTTGAATCTCCCTTGTATGAGCGACAGCATGGCTTTGGATCGGGAGAGGTATATCACAGGTTTTGGCGGAGTGTAGGCATCGCACATGCGAAAAAAATGTCTCGTTAGTGACGATTAGACTTGGCGCGGTGGTTTGTTTTGTTGGAGTTGCAGTGAATTCTAATTGCACCGCGACGATTAGAAATCTGGACGGGCGAGCGGATGAAACGCTCGCGAGGCAGGAAGTAGCGTAGGCGATCCCGCCTGCGGATTTCGGATGAAATTTGAAATGGCGAACCCGGCACCCCAATGAGCTTGGGGTGCCCGCACTCACGGGTCTCGGCGCAAATCGAACTGCGGGGAGGCAAAACCGGCGAAATGCGTACGCTACGGCGGGAGACGAAACGGCTGAAGCACTCTCGGGATAAGGAGTAGCGTAGGCGATCGCGCCTGCGTTTTGGTGGTGGAGTTTGAAATGGTTAACGCGGCTACCAAATAAATTTGGTAGCCCACAGGCACGAATGCCTGTGCCACGGCGGCGCGGATGATTGGCGCGAAAAAATGTCGAGTTAATGCCGATTAGAAATGGCGCGGTGGTTTGTTTTGTGTGAGTTACAGCGATTTCTAATCGCGAAACCGCGATTAGAATTGCGGCGATTACGGAGTGGCGGCGTCGGTAGTTATACGGATATGAGGTGACGGCGAGGGAGGGCGCTATGCCGGGGTGAAGCTTTCCGGCGCCGAAGTCGTACGCGGCGCGCGCCATGTGCGTTTAGCAGTGGGCTGATCGATTGGCCCAGTCGTATTATAGCTGATTGGTATACAAAACGCAAGTGGTTTACGAGCCGCAGGACGGAGAATTCCCGTCAGAACCAGAGACCGATGAGGAGTTTATTGTTCCATTCAATGGTAACCACAGCGTTCAAAGGATCGTCCTCACCAAAGAGATCTTAAAGACATTTTAAGCTACTACCCGGTCGCGCCGACGTGATCTCTGCGGAAGACAGCCGGGCGGTCGGGCGCGGGTGCGGCGGGACGATGATGGTGGCGGCGTTGCGCAGGCCCGCGAAGAGGGACTATCCCCCGCGTTCCCATCCGCGCACAGTTCATCAAGGGGCGGTCCGCGTTAAGCAGGCAGCTGTGCCTACCCCACTCCTGCGGAGGCGGAGGGTGGGAGGCCGATCTGGTGCAGGAGGTGCTGGAAGCGGGGTTCGTGGCGTAGGGCGTCCATGCTGGGATCGATGTGGAGATAGAGTAGCCAGTGGGAGTGGTCTTCGTAGGATTTCTCGAGGTAGTCGAGGGCCTTCTGGTTCTGGCCGAGGCCGATGTGGATACCGGCGAAGAAGTGGGGCGCGACGTATTGCCGTTCGGCGAGTTTCGAAAGTTCGTCGAGGATCTGGAGAGCGCCGGCGGTGCGGCCGGCTTTGGCGTAGGAATGCGCGAGAGCGGCGCGCATCAACGGGCTGCCGCCTGAGAGCGTGGCGGATTTTTCACCCTGTGCGATGGCCGATTCGTAATCGCCGGTGGCCCGGTAGATCCGGCCGAGAACCCAGTACGGGACGGGGTAATTCGGATCGAGCTCCACGGATTGCAACAATTGCTCGCGGGCTTCGTCGTACCGGCGCGCCATGTAATAAGCCCACCCGATCGCGGAATTGATAATCAGACGACAAGCGGATCGAGCGCGTGGCTTTTTTTCATTCCGGCGATGGCGGCTTCGCTGCGGCCCAGGGTCATGATGGCTTCCGAGCGCCAGTGATTCGCGGTGGGATAGGAAGGATTGAGCGCGAGGCTGCGATCGAATTCGGCCTGCGCTTCGGACCAGTTCCAATCGTAAAGCCACAGAACGGCGGCGAGCGAGGTGTGCGCTTCGGCAAGATCGGGATCGAGGCGCAACGCTTTGAGCGCGGCTTCCTTTCCTTTCGGGAAAACCTGTTTGGGCGCGAGGTAACTATTCCAGCCGAGCAGCACGTAACAATCGGCGAGACCGGCGTAGGCGAGAGCGTAGCCGGGATCTTTGGCGGCGGCCTGCTCGAAATATTCGATCGCTTTGTAGAAACCTTCCTCGGTCCAGCGATTCCAGTGGTGGCGGCCTTTCAGATACAGCGCGAAGGCCACGGGATCTTCGGTGTGATGGCGGGCGAGGCGTTTTTTCTGCGCGCGGGTGAGCTGCAGGCGCAGCTTTTCGGAAATTTCGTGGGAAATTTCGTCCTGGATGGCGAAGATGTCGCCGGGCTTGCGGTCGTAATGCGCGCCCCAAAGTTGGGAGCCGGTGGCGACATCGACCAGCGCGGCGCCAATGCGCAACGAGCCGCCGCTCTGCATGATGCGCCCGGTGAGCACGGCCCGGACGTTGAGCTCGCGGCCGGCGGTGAGAGGGTCGATGTCGCGGCCCTTGTAGCGGAACACGGTGCTCTGGGCCATGACGCGCAGCTTGGGGACGGTGGCGAGGATATTGATCAGGCTCGCGGCGATCCCGTCGCTGAGGTATTCGTGCTCGGGATCGCGGGCGATGTTTTCGAAGGGCAGGACGGCGAGGGAGTCGATGATTTTGGAGGCGCGCGGAGTGCGGGTGGTGCGCGTGAGACCGGTGGATGAGAGCTGGGCGGCTGAGGGCGAAACGGTGGACGATGGCGGGGGCGGAGTTTGCGCGGCGAGTGAGCCGGAGGCTTGATCGGCGGCGAAAGCGGTACCGGCGAGGAGTTCGCGCTGGAGGAGGCGAAGGTCGGCGGCGAGATCGGAAGCGTGCAGGTAACGCTCATCGCGATTCTTGTGCAGGGCTCTTTCGATGATCGCTGCAAGGCGCGGCGGGATAGCAGGATTGATGGTGCGGACGGGAGCGGGAGCGCGCGTGAGGACCGCTTCGATGATGATGCCGCCGGTGCCGCCGCTGAAGGCCTGGCGGCCGGTGGACATTTCGTAGAGCAGCAGGCCGAGGGAAAAAATGTCGGTGCGCTGATCGAGGCCGTCGCCGCGGACTTGCTCGGGCGACATGTAAGAAGGAGTGCCGCTGACGAGGCCGACGACGGAAGTGGAGCCCCAGGAACTGGAGTGCGAGGAATCGCCGGAGGAATCGCTGCCGGGATCGGAGTCGGCCTCGGCGCCTGAATTGGCGATGCCTTTGGGGACGAGCTTGGCGAGACCGAAATCGAGAACTTTCGCGCGGCCATTGCGGGTGACGAAAATATTCGCGGGCTTGATGTCGCGATGGATAATTCCGCCGGCATGCGCGGCTTCGAGCGCTTCGGCGATCTGGATGCCGAGGTCGAGGATTTCGTCGAGCGGGAGCGGGCGGCCGTGGATGTGGGCGCGCAGAGTTTCACCGTCGATGAACTCCATGGCGATGAAGGCGCGGCCGTCTTGCTCGCCGATGTCGTAGATGGTGCAGATGCCGGGGTGATTCAGGGCGGAGGCGGCGCGGGCTTCGCGGCGGAAGCGTTCCAGGGCCAGAGTTTCCTGGGCGAGTTTTTCGGGGAGAAATTTCAGCGCGACGGGGCGATCGAGGCGGCTATCCAGAGCTTTGAAGACGACGCCCATGCCGCCGGCGCCGAGTTTATCAACGATGCGATAGTGCGAAATGGTTTCGCCGATCATGGGGAGGCGCGATGCGAGCGAAGGAGCTTCGCGAAAGTCGGGCTAAAGCGTGGGATCGTCCGGGCCGGCCTCGGCGAGCGATTTCGCGCGCTGGGTTAGAGGCGGCTTGGGCGATGCCACAAAATTCAGAATGTTCGAGCCTTCGCCGAATGTGTTGGCGGCGGCGAGCGGTTCCTGCTCGAGAGTGATGGTCTTGTTACAACCGGTGCACAGGAGAGCGGCGTACGTGCCGCCGTCGGACTGCCTGAACATGTTGCAGCGCATGACGCGCTGGCAACAAACGGGAACCCATATCTTTGAAGACTGATCCGCAGCCATGAGCGCCTCGCGTGGGGCTAATGGGGCGGATTATACAATGGAATGCGGTGCGGAAAGGCGGCAGACGTCAGGCGGGGAGGCGGATTTCGACTTCTTTGGAGTCGAGGACGGGGCGGACGCGGCGGATGACTTCGCTGGCGGTGAGTTTATCGGTGAAGAGGACCAGGGAGCCGTTTTCAGGGTCAAAGGCGGCGCAGTAGGTGTAATTTTTGAAGGCGGAGTGATAGGCGTCGATGCCGCGGCGGGCGAGTTCGGATTCGAGGGAGGCGTCTTCGGATGCGGCGAGCGTTCCAGCGCGGAGGCCGAACGTTTCCTTCTGGAAGCGATCGAGGAGCGGCTCAAGGACTTCGGAAATCGCGGGTGCGGGCGGCGCGGGGACTACGATGACGCGCTTGCCCGAGGCGCGATAAGCAATGTTGTGGGAGTCGCAGTAATCGCGGACGCGATCGATGTGGCTGAAGAAATCGAGCGACCACGGTTCGCTGGCGGCAATGGCGGGCAGAGCGCGGGTCCAAATTTTGGCGGCTTCGGCGCCGCGAATGGGTTCGCGATATTCGTCAGGCTCGGTGAGCTCGAGGCCGACGGCGCGAACGTCGTCGCCGAGGTCGAGCGGTTCGATTTCGAGAAGCATCATCGGCGGGTCGCTCCCACTTACTCGTCGCTAACGGCATCGCCGAATTTTTTCAGGTAGTCGGCGGATTGCTTGCGGACTTCGAGCCAGTCGAAGAACGCGTCCGGCGTTTCCAGCCAAATTGCGAACCAGTGCGCGATCTCTCCTTTTTCAGCGCGCTTTTTGGCGTCCACTTTGTGATTGCGGGAAATCATTTCGGCGCGGCGGCGGCCGAGGCGCGCGACTTCGCGGGTGCGTTCGATGGCGGGTTGCTCGTGCTCGCGAGTGAATTTTCGATGAAGCTCGTCGAGGCGGACGATGCACATCTCGGCTTCCTCGAGCGTGGAGAAATGGAGCAGGTCGCTGAACTCTTCTTCGTAGAGACCTTCGGTATCGGATTTCGTGGACCACACCACGCGCATGCCGGCTTCTTCGAGAACGCTGACGACGTAATCGGAGGAGGTCTTCCCTTTTTCGCCGAGCTGCGCGATGAGTTTGCGGCGGATCTGTTCGATTTCCGCGGGAGTGAAACGCGGCTTGCCCAGAGCTTCGGCGGCTTCGAGGATCATCGCCTTTTTGGTGGGCGATCCGCCTTCGTGGTGCTCGTGATCGTCTGTGTGACCGGGCTTCACGATGGACCTCGATGCGGCGGCGCGGGCTGCGGATGAGCGGCGGGAATGGATACGGGCGTGGCGTTGGCGGCAGCGTCACTCGCGAGGGCGCGGCGGTAGCGATTGATGTTGCGATTGTGTTCGGCGAGGGTCTTGGCGAAGTAGTGGCCGCCTTCATCGTTGGCGACGAAATAAAGATCGTCAGTGGGCGCGGGCGCGAGCGCGGCGCGGAGCGAAGCTTCGCCGGGATTGGCGATGGGGCCGGGCGGCAGGCCCTTGTGGAGGTAGGTGTTGTACGGCGAATCGAAGCGCAGGTTCGGCGCGCGGACGTATTTCACCGGATGGCCGTCAAGCTCGAGCGCGTACTGAACGGTGGGATCGCACTGCATGGGAATGTCGCGCTTCAGGCGGTTGAAGAAAACTCCGGCGACAAGCGGGCGCTCGGCCGGGCGAGGCGTTTCGCGTTCGACGAGAGAAGCGAGAGTAACGGTGTCAAGCGGGCTGAGATTCGACGGCGGATACGGGAGCGGCGAAGTTTTGAGCGATTCCCATTCGGCGCGGAAATTCTGGACCATGCGGTGGACAATCTGTTCGCAGGACGTGGTGTGGGTGTACTCGTACTTGGAGGGAAAGAGAAATCCCTCGAGGCTTTGGGCGCCGGGAGCGATGTCTTTTACCATGCCGGTTTTTTTCGCGGCGGCGAGGAAATCTTCGCGACTGCACGCACCCTCGCGGTCCACTTCAGCGGCAATGTCAAACATGGTCCAGCCTTCGGGAATGGTGAAGGTGCGAACGTAAACGCGGCCCTGCGCGAGCTGCCAGAAGACTTCGCGCGAGTCGAGAGGGCGGTCGATATAGTATTCGCCGGCTTGCATGGGCCTGCGGAAATGCCAGTAGCTGAAGAGCGCGAAGGCAAGGCGGTTGCGAATCACGTCATCCTTGCGAAGAATTCCGGCGACGCCCCACCGGGAAGTGCCATGAGGAACTTCGACCAGGACTTTTTCGGGGCGATGCCCGCGATAGGGGCGGCTGATTTGCGAATCGAGCCAGCCCGCGCCCGCGCCGAGCGCGGCGATCAGAAGAAGGGCGAGTAGGCCGAGGCGGCGCATCGCTGGCTATCGCTCCCCTGCCGGCGCGGCGGCGGAAAGAGCTTCGCGATTGCGATCGAGATACTCGCGAAGAAGAATGGCGGCGGCGACATCGTCGAGGCGGCCGGAATTTTTTTTGCGGCGAGAGGAATTGCGCGATTCCGACACGGTCTGTTGGGCCTCCCAGCTGGTCAAACGCTCGTCCGCGAGTTCGACTTCGATTTTGAGATCCTTTCCGATGCGAGCCGCGAAGGCCGCCGCTTCGTCCGCCATCTCTCCGGCTTCGCCGGTGATGTGCAGCGGATGGCCCACGAGAATACGCGCAACGCCGTGTTTGGCGCAAATCGAGCGCAGGCGCGCGAGGTCGTCGCGGCGATTCTTGCGCGTGAGAATCATGAGCGGCTGGGCGGTGAGGGCAAGCTCGTCGGAGAGGGCCAGGCCGATGCATTTTCGGCCGTAGTCGAGCGCCAGAATACGAGGCGGCTTGTGTTCGGCGGTGGCTAGGGGCATAAGCTTCGGAACTGGGCCGGGGGTGAGTGCCATCGATCCTTTCAATTATACGCGAGCTACGGCTCGCGCCCGCGCTCAGAGCTTTCCCACAGCGGCCAAAAACCCATCGCTTTCATGTCTTTGTCGAGTCCGGTCTGCTCGAGAAGTTGCTGCACTTCAGAGCGCGACTGGCGCGGGCCGACGCGGTCAGTACTGTCCGCGAGCGCGAAGGCGCTGACGGCGGCGATCGCGGTTTCCTGTTTCAACGCTGAAATATCGACTTTGTCGAAAGTGTCCGATGCGGCGTGGTAGTTGAGCATGTAGTTCGCCGGTTCCTGGTTGGCGACGAGTGTGGGGACGCCTTCGAGCAGGAAGTCGAAATTGTCGGTGTCCATACCCGCATCGAAGGTGAACTCTTTCGCGCCGAGCGAGGCGACCGGTTCGAGTATTTCCTTCAGCGGAGCTTCGATGTCTTTACGGCCGCCGAGCGAGTAGCCGGTGACTTTGCCGATGCCGGAATCGAAGATGATCGCAGCGATCATGTTGTTGAGTTCGGGGCGATGGGCGTGCGCGTAGGCGGCGGAGCCGAGAAGACCTTCTTCTTCACCGGTGAAAAGGATGAAGCGAATCGAGCGGCGCGGGATCGTGCCTGAGGCATATATGACCCGCGCAGCGTCGATCACCATGGCGGAATTGCAGCCGTTGTCGAGCGCGCCGGTGCCGAGGTCCCACGAGTCGAGATGTGCGCCGAGGACCACGAATTCGTTGGGCTTCTCGCGGCCTCGAATCTCGGCGACGACGTTTTCTGCGGTTACCGGCCCGCCGATGTGATTGGGCAGATCGAAGTGTACTTTCACTTTGACTCCGGAAGCGATAAACCGAGCCATGCGTTCGGCGTCTTCGCGGGCCACAACGGCTTGCGGCATTTTTTCGAGCTGGCCATCGACAGTGACGGTGTGACGATAGAGAAGTAGATTGGGACGCGAGGACATCCAGAAAATGGCGACGGCTCCGGCCTTCATAGCGCGCGCGACAATGGGAGGAACGATATCGTACTCGGCCATAAGCTGGTCCCAGGTGACGAGGAAGTCGGAGTGAACCAGGACGATTGCGCCGTTCGCAGCTGGGCCAGCCTTCGCGAACGCGGCATCGTCTCCCATGCCAACATCGACGACTTGTGCATCGACGCCGCCGTCCGAAAGCGCGGGAGACCAGGCGATCGAGACGGCGCGAACGGGAAACGATTCGGGCGACAGAACCTCGACGTGAGTATGGCCTTCGGACCAGGAAACCGGGATGGTGTATTTTTCAGTGTGGACTTCGTCAACTTTCGCGTGGCGGAAGGCTTCGACGGCCCAGCCAACGGCGCGATCAGCGGCGGGAGTTCCCGTGACTCGGCCACCGATGGCGTCTGTGAGGTAGCGGAGATTTTCCTCGAGCGGCGAGGGGCCGAGAGCTTTTTTGATCATGCCGGGCGCGACTTCGGCGCAGGTGGATTGAACTGAGCACGCACCATCTGCTTGCTGCTGATTCTGAAGAGGCGCGGGCGCGATCTTCGGTATTTGCGCAAGAAGCGGAAACGCCAAACCAAGAATCGCAAAGCAGAACAGGCCGGAGCGAAGCAGGGTGACCACCCGGGAATCTCCTTCGACTTTCAGAAGATGCGAAGCGGCGGCCAGTGTAACGCGAATCGGCATGATTGACGACGATTCGTCGAGTGCCGAGGCTGCAAGCGTGCGTTTTTACGGGACAGCGTATGCCCCGTAACTGATAGAAAACATAGATTCGTGCAGTTTTTTCCGGGTGCGCGCAGTTTCTACCTATATCTTTCGCCGACGAACGAAATGCGAATCAGCTATGTGTCTCATTTTGAGTCGCTTAAATAATATGTGATTTGGTATGCGCCATGCCATGCCGTGCGTGCAGAAAGTAAGGTATTTGCTGTAGGAAGGCATTTCGACTGAGCGGATGATCGACCCTTACGATCGACCTGAGGTCACCGCCTTCCTGGAAAACGTCAATCGGATCAAGACACACCGCAGCACAAACGAAATTGAACGGGAAAAATTCAAATCCAACGCTTAGCCGTTGCAATCCTGGGCTAGCAGACGGAAGGCCATAGTGAAAAAGGTACGCGCGTTCCCGAAATTTGTGGAGCAGGACAAATCGTTCGAGACGCAGAACCCCAGTGTGTTTGTTTTTTGCGACGCGACAACCGGCATGCCGCAATTCAAGAGCGAGGCCGCGCGCGATATTGAATGCACCGTGGAACGGATTGCCGGGCAGCTCGCGATGCAGTGCCTGGTGCGGGGACAAGACCCCAAAAATTACCAGGTGCTGGTGCCGGCGGAGGGCTCGCTGATCGAGCGGTTGGTGGCGCGCGCCGAAGAGTTGCTCGAGGAAGGTCGCGCAGTGGCGTGCCCGACTTCGCTGAGCGCGCGGCAGCGCGAAGTGCTGCACGCCGTGCTGTGCAATCGCGCCAACAAGGAAATTGCGTCGAAACTGAATATCACGGTGCGTACGGTGAAATTCCACATCTCGACGCTTCTGAGCAAATTTGGAGTGGAGTCGCGCGCCGATCTGGCACAGCGTGCCTCCGGATTTGTCCGGAATACGCCGGAAGGCGAAGAGACGCCGATGGACTTTGGAATGTCGAGCAGCCGCCCGCGGCTGCAGGCGTTGCGATCGAAAACGCCAGTGGCTATCACCAGCAAGACGCGCAGCCTGCGATTCGCGGACCGCGCGTTGATGGCCTAGTCTTTTTCAGTTGGCGGGGCCGGACGCCGAATCGACTCCAGCGCGGACGTCCGGTTCGCATAATATTTCTCGTAGTAGGTGCGGTACTCGCCTCTCCGTATCTCGTCCAGCCATTGTGTATTAGCGCGGTACCAATCCATGGTGGCGGCAACTCCATTCGCTAGTGCGATCGATGGCTTCCAGCCCAGATCTCTGCCGATTTTTTCGGAATCCAGCGCATAGCGGCGATCGTGGCCCGGGCGGTCCTCTATATGTTCAATGAGAGTGGCAGGCCGACCGGCCAGCTCGAGGATTTTGCGGGCGATCGAAAGGTTCGTGTCCGTTCCGAGCCCGCTGATGTTGTAGGTCTCGCCGATTTTTCCCCGTTCCAGAATGGTCTCTATGGCTTTGCAAGTGTCTTCGACGTGCAGCCAGCTGCGCTCCTGGTTTCCGTCTCCGTAGATCGGTAGCCGCTTCCCTTCCAGCGCGTTCGCAATCATGAGCGGCACGAACTTCTCCGGGAACTGGTTCGGGCCATAGTTGTTCGAGGGCCGAGCGATGATCGCGGGTACGCCGTAGGTCTTCGCGAAGGAGCGGGCCAGTAGGTCGGCTCCGGCCTTTGAGGCAGCGTACGGGCTACTTGGCGCGAGCGGGGCGCTTTCGGAGGCGGCTTCGCCGGTAAGGATGTCGCCATAAACCTCGTCGGTCGAGATCTGGACGAAACGGGCTATCGGTTGCCGCCGAGCGGCTTGGAGCAGGATCAGGGTACCGGTGATGTTGGTTTGGAGGGGCGGAAGTGGGTCGTAGATGCTGCGGTCCACGTGAGATTCGGCGGCAAAGTGAACTACGGCGCTGCAGCCGGCGATGGCGCGATCGACGGCACCCGGGTCGCAGACGTCGCCACGGATGAACGTATAGCGGGGATTCATGGCTACGTCATTTAGATTCTTTAGGTTACCGGCATATGTCAGCTTATCGAGGTTGCTGATCTCAGCGTCCGGCCTGTTGGACAGGATTCTGCGGATGAAATGGGAGCCTATAAAACCCGCGCCGCCTGTGACCAATACCCTCATAGGCGTGAAGCCTTGTTCTCAGGGCGGAACGGCACGATGGTTGAATTCGAGCTGCGCACGTTCATGGGGACAGTATATGACTGTGATGATGCTCCCGGCCGCGATTGTGTCTTAGCCGAAACTCCCCGCCAGATAACTGGCCAACTTCCAGAGGCATAGAAGCTGGCGGAACGATCTTCGAGCCGCGGGAGACCACTGCCTGGGTATTTGAGAGTGCGTAACCGGCGTTACCCAAATCAGCTTCCCCGCTCGTTTTCGCCTATTCCGGACAGCTGTTCGAGCGCGGTTCGCCCCTCTGGCGATTTCGAGCCAACGGCGGCGGACAGGTGCGCATAGGTGAAACACCTTATATAACGCTGAAAATAAAAGGTTTGAATGGCCTGTACCGAGGCCTCGGTCAGGTTGTCTATAGCCTGGCCGAACAGGCGAAAGCAATTGAACCATCTTGGTTCCCCTGACCAGTAGTTGCGACACAGACGCGGTCCCTACACTGACCGCGTCATGAAAAACAACCCGCAAGTCCAAACCCGGCAGTCCGAATCCCAGATCTCGCGGCACGAGATTTCACGCAACGCTACCTCCAAGACTTACGCGCTCCTCGTGACGCTGATGACCGTTCTGGCAATCCTCGGGCTATCCAGTTGCGCCGGCTATACCAGCGCGGCCAAAACCAGCCCCTCGAACTCGGGGGCGGGCGTGCTTTCGGCCAACTCGACGTCGGTGACCTTTGGCAGCGTGGCCGTGGGGGGCAGCGCCACCCAGAGCGTGACCATCACGAACACGGGTACGGCGACAGTGAATATCTCGCAGGCGACCCTGACGGGTACGGGCTTTACGGTCACGGGCGGCAATCCGTCTGGATCGCTGGCCGTGGGTCAAAGCAGCACGGTGACGGTCCAATTCGCGCCGACGGCTGAGGGCGCGGCAAGCGGCGCGCTGACGGTGATCAGCGACGCTTCCAACTCGCCTTTGATGGTTTCGCTTTCCGGCACGGCGACGCAGGCCGGCCTTTCGATTTCTCCTTCCACTTTGAGTTTCTCGAATGTGCAGGTGAACCAGACCAGCTCGCAGAGCGTCACTCTAACGAACACCGGCAACGCGAACGTGACGGTGAACCTGGCGACGCTCTCCGGCAATGCATTCGGAATGAGCGGACTTTCGCTGCCGAAGACGATCAGCGCGGGACAGTCGATTTCGTTCAGCGTGACGTTTGCGCCGACCACGGCGGGCGCCGCGACGGGCAGCATCACGTTTACGGACAATGCGCCGGGATCGCCGCAGGTGTTGACGCTGGTGGGAAGCGCGGTTTCGCAGACGGCGACGCTGACCGCGAATCCGGGCAGCGTGAGCTTCGGAAGCGTGAACGTGGGCAGCAACGGGCAGCAGACGATTACGCTGACGAACTCGGGCAACGCGAGCGCGACGGTGAATTCGGTGAGCGCGGCGGGCGCGGGATTCAGCGTAACGGGCGTAAGCACTCCGCTGGCAATCGCGGCGGGCCAGTCGGCCAGCTTCACGGCGCAATTCGCGCCGACGGCGGCGGGCAGCGCGTCCGGCACGATTACGGTGACCAGCACGGCCAACAACGGCACGATCACGATTCCTCTGACGGGCACGGCAACGCAGGGCAGCCTGACGGCGAATCCTTCGTCGGTGAGCTTTGGCAGCCAGTTGACGGGAAGCACGAGCACGGTGAACGTCACGTTGACGAATAACGGGACGGCCAGCGTGAACGTAAGCTCCGCGACGGTGACCGGCGCGGCCTTCAGCACGACGGGCCTTACCACGCCGCAGACGTTGACGGCGGGACAGAGCGTGACGTTCGGCGTGAAGTTTGCGCCGACCTCCGCGGGTGCGGCGAGCGGCAGCATTTCGATCGCGAGCAACGCACCAAGCTCTCCGCTGGCGATTGCGCTGAGCGGCACGGGCACGGCGGGCCAACCGACACTGACGCTCGGCACGCCGAACGTGAACTTCGGAAACGTGAATGTGGGCGGCACGGGCACGCAGACGGTGTCGCTCACCAACTCGGGCAACGCGACGCTGACGGTGACGTCGGCGACGGCATCAGGTGCGGGATTCAGCGTGAGCGGCACGAGCTTCCCGATTCAGGTGGCGGCGGGTGCAAGCGCCTCGTTCAACGCGGTGTTCACTCCGACGGCGGCGGGCAGCGCGACGGGCGCGGTCTCGATCGTGAGCAACGCTCCGGGATCGCCCGCTTCCGTGGCTCTTTCGGGCACGGGCGTTCAGGGCCAACTGACGGCCAATCCGGGCAGCGTGAATTTCGGATCGGTTGCGACGGGCAGCACCGGCACGCAGACGATTCAATTGACGAACTCCGGGACGGCGAGCGTGACTGTGAATTCAGAAACGACCACCGGCACAGGCTTCAGCATCACCGGCCTTACGACTCCAGTAACCCTGGCGGCGGGGCAAAGCGCTTCGTTCACCGCTCAGTTCGCGCCGACGGCAGCCGGCGCGGCAAGCGGCAGCATCTCGATCGCGAACAACGGACCGAACTCGCCGTTGACGATTGCGTTGAGCGGCACGGGCACGCAGGCGCAGCTTGGAGCTTCGCCAGCGAGCGAGAACTTCGGCAGCGTGAACGTCGGCAGCAACAACGCGCAGGCGATCACACTGAAGAACAGCGGCACGGCGAGCGTCACGGTTTCAGCAGTCAATGTGACGGGCACCGGCTTCACGATCTCGGGAGTTACGACGCCGTTTACTTTGACGGCGGGCCAGTCGGCGACGATCAACGCCACGTTCACGCCGACCAGCTCGGGCAACGCGTCAGGCAGCATTTCGGTGGTGAGCAACGCGCCGAATTCGCCGCTGACGATTGCGCTGAGCGGAACGGGCACGCAATCGACGCTGACGGCTTCGCCGGCGTCGGTCGCGTTCGGAAGCGTGACGACAGGCACGACGAACTCACAGACGATCACGTTGACCAACTCCGGCAACGCGTCGGTGACAATCTCGCAGGAGACCTTCACGGGCGCGGGCTTCAACGTCACGGGCTTGAACCTGCCGATGACGTTGGCGGCGAACACGAACACGACGTTCACGATCAGTTTCGCGCCGACGGCGGCCGGATCGGTAACCGGCTCCGCGACGATTACCAGCAACGCGCAGAACTCGCCGCTTTCGATTGCACTGAGCGGCACCGGCGTGGCGGCGACGCACACGCTGAGCTTGAGCGGAACCAGCTTGAGTTTCGGCAACGTCAACGACGGCAGCAACAGCTCGCAGAGCGTGTCGCTGACCAACACGGGCAACGCGAGCGTAACGGTGTCCGCGGTGAACCTGAGCGGCGCAGGCTTCTCGGCGAGCGGCGTTACCGCGGGTGAGACGCTCAGCCCGAACCAGTCGGTGACCGTGACGGTGCAATTCGCACCGACCACCGCCGGCGCGGTGACCGGCTCGGTGCAGATCACCAGCAACGCTACGAACTCGCCGGCGACGATCAGCGTATCCGGAACGGGCGTCGCGACGCAGCACACGGTGGGATTGAACTGGAACGCCAGCACGTCTTCGGTGGTGGGCTACAACGTCTATCGCGGAACGACGTCGAGCGGACCGTATTCGACCAAGCTGACCTCCTCGACGGTGGCATCGACGAGCTTCACGGACTCGACGGTGGCTTCGGGAACGACTTACTACTACGTGGTGACGGCCGTGGATTCGAACAACAACGAGAGCGCCTACTCAAACCAGGCAACGGCGGTGATCCCGTAGTCGAAACGTAACGCTCCAGCCCGACGGTGCCCGGAAGGGTACGCCGGCGGCGCCAAAAACGAACCTTAACGGCCCGCTCTAACCGCAGATAAAGCGGATAGGGCGGGCCTGTCCCATTGGCCAGTGGTACACACCTGTCCCAACTGTGTACCGCGGGCCAGTAGTGCGTCCACCGTGGCACACGCCACAATCGCCTCAGTGATGAGGCTCGTTCGCAAATCCCGAAAAGCTGCCGCCCGCGCGACGATTAACCGCGGCAATCATTCCGCGCCGGCTGTGGTCCGCAATGCGTTCGGAATTCTGACGCTTGCGGCAATCTTGATTACGTCGGGCTGCATCGGCACTACCGGCAAAGGCGCGGTGGGCGGAGGAAACGGAAGCGGCACTGTGGCTGTCACCGTGTCGCCCGCGTCGCTCGATTTTGGAAAGGTAGTAGTGGGCTCGGGTTCGGCGGACACCGTGGTAATCACGAACGACGGGACCACCGCGCTGGACATTTCGAAAATCAGCGTGTCGGGAGCAGGTTTCAAGACCGGCGGACTCTCCACGCCGATGACAATTGCAGCAGGCAAAAGCGCGAATCTGAGCGTATCGTTCACGGCTCAGGCGAGCGGGGCCGCAACGGGTGTGGTGACGATTTCCAGCAACGCGACCGATTCGACGACGACGATTCCCCTGAACGGACAAGGCATTTCCGGATCGGTGGCGATTTCGCCGACACAGATAAACTTCGGAAGCGTGGCGCTGGGAACGACCGCATCACAGACCGTAACGCTCACCAACAGCGGCTCAGCCTCCGCGACAATTTCAAAGCTGACCATATCCGGTAGTGGCATCACGATTTCCGGTTTGACCATCCCAGCCACGCTGCAAGCGGGAAAGAGCGCGAACCTGACGGCCACATTCAAGCCGGCTTCGACGTCCAGCGAATCGGGCGCGATCTCGGTGACGAGCGATGTATCCAGTACGCCAATCACGGCGGACTGGACGGGATCGGGCAACGCATCGGCTCTGAACATCACGCCTTCTTCGGTGAGTTTCGGTAGCGTGACCGTGGGAAGCGACGCCACGCAAACGATCAAGCTTTCGAACTCGGGGACCGCATCGATCACAATTTCAACTTTGACGGCTTCCGGTTCGGGCATGAGCGCTTCCGGGTTGACCATTCCCTACACGCTGGGCGCCGGCAAGAGCGCGACTTTCACCGCGGAGTTCAAGCCAACCAGCGCGGCGACGGATTCCGGATCGATCGCGATCGACAGCAACGCTTCGACGGCGACAAGCTCGGTGCCGCTGAGCGGAAAGGGAGTGGCCTCGACGATTGGGTTGACGCCAAGTGCGACGAGCTTGAGTTTCGGCAGCGTGAAGGTGGGCAGCGCGGGAACGCAGTCGGTGACGGTTACGAGCAGTGGCAACACCAACGCGAACATTTCCAGCGTGACGGTTTCGGGAACGGGATTCAGCTTGAGCGGTTCGGCCGCGGGCGAAACTCTGGCACCGAACCAGACCGCACAATACACGGTGAACTTCGATCCGAAAGCTTCCGGCAACGCCACCGGCACGCTGACGATCAACAGCAACGCGCCCAATACACCGCTCAAAATTTCACTTTCGGGTTCCGCGCCCGCTGCGTCCCCAAACAGTGCCTACAGCGTCGGGCTAAAGTGGGACGCGAGCACGTCGTCGGTAGTGGGCTACTACGTGTACCGCGGCTCGAAACCGAGCGGCCCGTATTCGAAGCTGAACTCATCGCCGAATAGCTCGACATCCTATTCGGACTCCTCGGTGACGGATGGGCAGGTGTACTACTACGTGGTGACTGCGGTAACCTCGAACAACGTGGAAAGCTCGGATTCCAACCAAGTTTCGGTAACGATCCCCTCGAACTAAGCCTCGATAGCAAATCAAAATCGAAATTGACTTCTGCGTGGAAACGAGCAAGCGCGAAATCGCGTTACGCGCGCTTGGAACGGGCCGGTGCGAATAATTCGGAGAAGCGCTCTCGGGGATTCCAGGCACGCTTGGTGTTGCGCTTCTCGATGGTATCAAGGAGCAGAGCCGGCTGGCTCCACGGCACGTCGTGATACCCCTGGGTTAAATAGAGGCTGTTGGGATCGCGAACCCACTCGGACGGAAAAATCGCAATGGTGTCTTTATCGGTGACCGCCGGCGCGGGCTGAAGCGCCTTCCCGGTAACGGCGGCAAAAAGGGCGGCGGGAAGGTCGCGTCCCGCACCGAGCGTCAAGTGGCCGACCTGCGTTGCGCGCGGATTGATCTCGATGAGGTAGGCGTTGCCCGTATTCGTGTCGAGCATGAAATCGAAGCCTTGCAAGCCGGAGAGCCCGAGGCGCGCGACCATCTTTTCCGCAGCCATCTTCATATCCGCGTTATCAATCCACCGAAGCACGGTGGCAGGACCGGACGCGTTGCGCTTCTGGAGGACTTCGAAGTGCAGCGCGGCGAGAACTTTGCCTTCCCAGCACGCAACCAGCGTTGTGGCTTCGTGCCCGGAAACGAAGGACTGGGCGCTTACTCCCGGCCTTTGCCGGCGAAGCCAAGGCCGTACCAGAGTGCGATCTTCTCCCAAAACCGCCCGTTTGATGGCGCGAGCGAGCAGCGGCGGAGCGTGCAGTGAACGATAGGCCGCATCGGCTTCTTCCTGAGAGCGAACCACACGCACGCCATCGCCGCCCGTGGTTCCATTTGCCTTCAATACCGTGGGAAATCCTTCCGTAGAAGTCCAAGCACGGAGATCCGCAGGTTGCTCAATGGCGCGAGTGCGAGGTACACGGACGCCCTCTTGCCTTGCCAGCTCCATGAATTCCGCGCGTTGGCGCAGGATCGGATGCGCGGTTGCGGGCCCCATCGAACGCTCGACAAGCTCGCACAGCGCTGTGGCCTGATTCTTCCGGGAATATTCGCCCTCGTACAGTTCCTGCAGATGTTCGCTGGCAAGATCGTCGCAAGGCAGGAGCAACTCGGGTTTGGAGGATACGAACGCTTCGGCAATCGATTCGACCGGCGACAATGCCCGGTACGGATAGATCCGGTTTATCACGGTGGTTTTGGACAGCGGATGATCGCCGAGACAAACGGCATCGACAGTGAATCCAGCGTCGGCCATAGCCATGGCGAGTCGAGCGCTGGAATACCACTGACATGTGGTTGCGAGTAAAACTTTCGGCTTCACGTTGGCTACGATCCTGACTGCATTGTGGGAAGCCCTGATCGCGTTCCAATCGCGGCGCGTGCTTCCGGTGTTTCGAATCTTTGCAAAGCGAGTTTTCGGACGGTGCGACGGAACGCGGTTTCGTCCGATACCGGGATGAAATAGAACACCCTCTCACAAAGCGTGAAGGTCCCGTTGGAGCAGTTATTTAATGATACTAGAGTCGGATGAAGCGGTGCTTCGCAAACCGGAAGAATGGAAACGCCGGTTTCCAAATCGGGGGCTTACTGATTGAACGCACTGAAATTTGAACCGGCGTCCCTCAGTCTGGCACGTGTTAACCACATGGCTATAAGGCGCGATCCATAAAACGTTTACGGGGAGATCGCCCGGAACCAAGTGACGGCCAGCTGGCTGAAACGCGACCTACGAATCCAAGCGCGCACATTTCGCGTACGGCAGTAAGGCACGTGCGGAAATCGCTGGAAGGGGCCCGAGAAAAGCCATCGGGAGGCGGGATCGCCACGCGCAGCCTTCCGAGGTTGACTCTCCGGAAGCGTGGAGGCGATGTTTGAGGAACGGCTTACGCCCGGATGAACTAAAATCGTCGAGCTGGCGAATCCGCAATTCGAAGTGTGCCGAAGTTGACACAAGGATAAGGGATGGCAGGCGGCAAAACCTGGTCCAAGACATGGACATTTTTCGAGGATGCCTGGCACGAAGGCAACGTGCCGATGCTGGGACCGCGAACGCACGCCACATGGCTGTGTTCGATGGTATTCGATGGGGCGCGGGCGTTCGAAGGAGTGACGCCAGATATTGAACTGCATTGCGCGCGCGCGAACGAGTCAGCGGCGAAGTTGTATTTGAAGCCGGTGGTGAGCGTGGATACCTGGATCCGGCTGGCGCGCGAGGGCATGCAGAAGTTCGATAAAGACGCCGCGCTGTACATCCGGCCGATGTATTGGGCCGAGCATGAAGGTCCGTGGGTGCAGGCGCACGATCCCGATTCGACGCGCTGGTGCCTTTCGATCTACGAAGCGCCGATGCGGCGTTCGAATGGATTTTCGATTACGTTGTCGCCGTTCCGGAGGCCGACGCTGGAGACGACTCCAGTGGACGCCAAGGCCGGTTGCCTTTATCCAAACAATGCAAGGATGCTATTTGAAGCCCAGGGGCGAGGCTTCGATAATGCGGTATCGCTGGATCTGCTGGGCAACGTGGCGGAACTCGCGACGTCTAATATCTTTATGGCAAAGGACGGCATCGTTTACACGCCAGTCGCGAACGGAACGTTTTTGGCGGGGATTACGCGAAGGCGAGTGATCGCGCTTTTGCGGGAGACGGGCGTCACCGTGGTGGAGCGAAGTTTGAAGTACGACGATTTTCAAACCGCGGACGAGATTTTTTCCACAGGCAACTATTCCAAGGTCGTACCGGTCGCCAAGATCGAGGATCGCGTTTTGACTCCCGGGCCGATCTTTACACGAGCAAGAGAACTTTATTGGGAGTTCGCGCATTCCACTCGGGCCTAGGTGCTACAGGTGAATCCTCAGACGAATTCGAAGTTTATAGAGAAACTGATCCCCATCTGGCAGAAAGCGTTAGGAAAACCGTCGATCGGAATCCACGACAATTTCTTCGAGCTTGGCGGAAACGGCGCGATCGCAGAGCAGTTGTTTCTGGAAGCATCGCGATTCGGTTCGAAGCCGCTGCCGCCGGTGATGATTTACGTGGCGCCGACAATCGCGTCGATGGCAGAACTCCTCGCGAATCCGGACTCCGCCGATCTAGCGCCCGCGATTCAACTGAGAGATGGAACTCACCAGCCGCCGCTTTTCCTGTCCCACGGATTAGGCTCGAGCGTGCTCGATTTATTGGTGCTCGCGAATCACATCGAGACAGACCACGCGATTTACGGCCTGCAAGCCAAGGGAACATTGGGGAAAGACGATCCGCACGATCGAGTGGAGGACATGGCGGCGTTTCATTTGGAGGCGATTCGGCACGTCCAGCCGCACGGTCCCTATTTGCTGGTTGGTTATTCCTTCGGCGGGCTGCTGATGCTAGAAATCGCGCAGCGCCTTCGTGCCGCGGGCGAGAGCATCGATCTGCTGGCGATGGTCGATACCTATCCGAGCAAACGGGTGATGCGTCCGCAGCCATTTTTGCGGCTGGCGGTGCGGCTGGCGAAGCGCAAAGTACAACGCAAGCTCGGCACGTTGAAAGAAGTTTATCGCGAGGCCCCACGCCCGAAGTACAAAGGCAGAAAGATCTGTGCGACTTGGCGTTGCAACGGTACCGTCCGCGCTACTACGAAGGTGAAGTTCGTTTCCTTCGAGCCGCGGAGATTTCGGGGTTCCCTGCCGACCCGATGCCGGTGTGGTCTCACCTTGTGAAGAAGATTCAGCGTGGAGACGGTGCCCGGGGACCATCTGGAGATGCTGGATATTCATCCGGAAGCGCTGGCGGCTGCCCTTTCTCGCTGCATTCGGGAAGCCGAACGCTCCTGAACGGCCAATTCGCGGACATTCGATTCGACACTCGCCCACCATTGCGACTACCATCTGCGCGAACATTTAGGGAGGTCACTCGCTCAATATGAATGGCGCTGAAAGCCTGGTGCGCACGCTGATTACGGGCGGCGTGGAGGTCTGCTTCACGAACCCCGGCACGTCCGAAATGCACATTGTGGCGGCGCTGGATCGCGCGCCGGAGATGCGCTGCGTCCTGGCGCTGTTCGAAGGCGTCGTGAGCGGGGCGGCGGACGGGTATGCGCGGATGGCGGAAAAGCCGGCGTGCACGCTCGTTCACTTGGGGCCGGGATTTGCGAACAGCGTGGCGAACCTTCATAACGCGATGCGCGCGCGAGTGCCGATCGTAAATCTGGTGGGAGAGCATCCCGCGGAGCACCGGAAGCGGGATGCGCCGCTGACGTCCGATATCGAAGCAATCGCGCGGCCATATTCGAAGTGGCTGAGGACGTCGAAGACGTCGGTGGAGGCGGGATGCGACGCAGCTGACGCGATCATGGCGGCGCGAACTGCGCCGGGACAAATTGCGACGCTGATTGTTCCGGCCGATGTGGCTTGGGGTGACGGCGGAAAAGTAGCAGCGCTGCCAAAATTGCCGAGTCCAACGATGCCCGCGCGAGCCACGATCGATCGCGCGGCGACGATGTTGAAGTCGGGCGCGAAGACTGCGCTTCTGCTGGGGGGAAATTCGGCTTACGGGCGAGGACTTTCGGCGGCGGAGCGCATCGCGGCGGCAACCGGAGCGACGCTTTTAGCGCCGTATCCATGCACTCGACTTGAACGCGGCGCGGGAATCGTTGCGGTGGAACGAATTCCGTACGTGCTGGAGCAAGCGCAGGAATTCCTGAAGGATTTCCGGCAGTTGATTTTGGTGGGAACGGACGCGCCCGTCGCGTACTTCGCGTATCCCGGTAAATCGCCGCAGATGGCGCCGGCGTCTTGCGAGATTCATCGGCTGACGGTGGCGAACGAAGATCACCTGGGGGCGCTCGAAGCGCTCGTAAGCGAGTTGAAGGCGGGTTCGGCGCAAGTGGCGGGGGCAAAGGCCGAGCGCCCAGCGCTGCCGACCGGGCCGATTACACATCAAGGAATCGCGGCAGCGGTGGCGGCACTTCTTCCCGAAAATGCAATCGTATCGGATGAATCGATGACGTCGGGCCGCGGCCTAATGGCTGCGACACGAGGCGCGCCACGGCACGACTGGCTTTGCAACACGGGCGGCTCGATTGGAACGGCGATTCCGCACGCGGTGGGAGCGGCGGTAGCGTGCCCGGACCGTCAGGTGCTGTGCCTTTCGGCGGACGGCAGCGGGATGTACACGCTTCAGGGACTGTGGACGATCGCGCGGGAAAATTTAAAAGTGACAACGGTGATTTTCTCGAATCGCGCGTATGCCGTACTGAAGCGCGAATTCGCCGGACTGGGCGTGGGCGAGCCTGGGCCGCGAGCGCAGAAACTTTTCAGCATTGGCCAGCCGGACCTCGACTGGGTGGCGCTGGCGAAGGGAATGGGCGTGCCGGGAAAACGAGTGGCGTCGCTGGAGGAATTTACGGCGGCGCTCGAGGCGGGATTCGAAAGCGGAGGGCCGAGCTTAATTGAGGTGCCGCTCTAAAGCTTTTCAGAGCCGCGATGCGCGGGACTTCGCGCGCGTTTAAAGCGTGACGGGCAGGCTCTTCAGTCCGCGGAAGCCGAACGTGGGCGCCCACTCCGGCGGCGGTCCAGTGAGCTTCATGTTCGGGAAACGCTTCAGCAAGCGTGAAATCGACGCCTGACCTTCGAGGCGCGCGAGCTGGCTGCCGATGCAGAAATGCGGACCGGCGCTGAAGGCGAGGTGCTGATTGTTCAGGCGCTTCAAGTTCATCGTATCGGGATCTTTGAATTGTTTCGGATCGCGGTTCGCGGCGCCCAGCATGCAAAGGATCGTCCACTTTTTCGGGATACGCTGTCCGGCGATTTCGATTTCTTCCTTCAGCACGCGCGCGGTGAACTGAACCGGGCTCTCCATGCGCAGAAGTTCTTCCACGGCGGGCCGAATCATTTCGGGAGTGTCGCGCAGCTCGGTGGTTTGTTCGGGATACTTGAGCAGCGTGAACATTCCGTTGCCGATCAGATTGCGCGTGGTTTCGTGGCCCGCAAAAAGCAGCGCGATGCACTGCGCGTAAAGTTCTTCCTCGGTGAGCGCTTCCCCTTCTTCTTCGATGTCGATAAGCAGGCTGATCAGGTCGGTGCCTTTGTTGCGGCGGCGATCCGCGACGGTCTGAACGAAATATTCGCGAAGCTCCAGCATCGCTTTCTGAGCCACGCGCGCCTGCTCGACAGTGCGTTCCGCGTTTCCGCGAAAGCCGGCGATGGCGCGCGACCAGCTGACAAACTGATCGTGCATCGAATGCGGGATGCCGAGCATGTCGGTGATGATGCGGACCGGCATCGGATTTGCGAACTCGCGGAGAAGGTCGATTTCGGCGCCAGGCTCGTGTTTGGCGAGCATTTCATCGACGACGGCTTCCACCTGCGGGCGCAAGCCTTCCAGCGCGGCCGGCGAGAAACCTTTGTTTAGAAGTTTGCGCAGGCGAGTGTGCTCCGGCGGATCCATGAAGATCATCCAGAGGCCGAGGATGCGCTCCAGCTCCTTGAACTCACCGTGCGTGCTCGGAGGAAGCGTGAGCAGCTGTTGCTTGGCGCGCTTGGCGGAAAGCCTGGGGTCTTTCGCCATGGCGGAGCATTCTGCGTGGCTGAAGACCGCCCAGACGGCCCACTTCCCGACGTCCACGTAATGCAGCGGACCTTCTTCGAGCATGCGCGCGTACGTGGGGTACGGGTTCTGCAGGATTTCGTCGCTGAAGAGTACTTTTTTTTCAGGAGCGGAAATATTGGGCAACCGTGATTTCTCCGATGGGTTTTCTGAACGTGCGCGATACAGCCGGGGCTCGATGGCTTACCACAAGTTTAGCATCAAGAAATGCGGGGGCGCTTCGCAGGCCAGTTCGTGCGACCGTGCTGCTACTGCGCGACGGCGACGTACTCGGGCAGTTCCGTGAGTTTGGCCTTGATAACCTTGCCCGTGATCGTGACGGGAAGCTCGGGCACGAACACAATCTTCGACGGGCGTTTATACGCAGCTAGATTCTTGGCTGCAAATTCGGCCAGTTCGCCGGCGGTGACGTGCATGTCGGGAGCGGTCTGAATGAACGCCAAGACTTGCTCGTCGCCCTTCATGGTGCGGCCGATGACGGCCGAACGCGCGACGGCCGGATGAGAGTTCAGCACAGCTTCGACTTCGGCGGGATAGACATTGAAGCCGAATCGGACAATCAAGTCTTTCGTGCGGCCAACAATAAAGAGGTGGCCGTCTTTCAACTGTGCAAGGTCGCGGGTATTGAACCAGCCTTCGGAATCGATCGCCGCGGCTGTCTCTTCGGGATTGCGGTAGTAACCCTTCATCACGTTCGGGCCACGGACCCAAAACTCGCCGACTTCGCCATCAGGTACTGGCCGGCGATCGGCGCCGATGAATTTCACGTCTGTGCCGGGAAAGACGCGGCCGACGGAAGTATCGGTGCGAGGCTCGTCGAGACGGGCCTGCGCGATGTTAGGCGAGCATTCGGTGACGCCATAGCCATTGTAGAGCGGCAGGCCGAAGAGCTTCTGAACGGCGGCTTTGATTGCGGGATCAAGCGGCGCGCCGGATGAAGAAATGATCCGCAGCGACGGAAATGTGATCACTTCAAGGCCGCGGAGTTTCGCGTAGTCAAGAAACTGCGAGAACATCGCGGGCACGCCGAGAGCGATGGTGAGCTTGTCGCGCTCGAGCGTGGTGCGAAAAAGTACAGGGTCGAAGCGCGGGGTAACGTAAAGCGTGGCGCCGCTGAGCAGCGAGCCGAGCAGTACAACGCTCAAGCCGACAGCGTGCGACATGGGCAAAATTCCGAACAAGCGGTCGGCGGGAGATATTTCGCGGATTCGAGCGGAGACGGCGGCCACGTGAAGCAGGTTGCGGTGGCTGAGCATCACGCCCTTCGGCATGCCGGTGGTGCCGGAAGTGTAGATCAGCGCCGCGACGCGGTCGGCAACGTTCGCCTCGATCGGCTCCGGCTCGACGGCTTCGTTCAGCGGACCGACGCCGATTGAGCCGAGGTATGCTACGTCTGAGATTTCGGCGCGGTGACGGAGGGCGTGTTCCCTGGCGTGGGCTGAAACATGGGCGGTATAAATCACGCGGCGGGCGCCGCAGTGGTCGCGAATCTGATCAATTTCGCGCGCGGAAAGATGCGCGTTCACAAGCACCGGCCAGGCATCCATTCGAGCCAGCGCAAACCAAATGGCGATGAAGGCTCGGCAATTCTCGAGGACGAGCATCACCCGGTCGCCGGGCCGAACGCCGAGCGACCGGAGCCAGACTACCGTATCCGCTACAACCGCATCGAATTCGCGATAGGTCCACGAACCCGATGATTCCACCAATGCCGGGTGATCGGGTGAAGCTTCGACCCACGGCTTAATCGCGTCGCTTACGCGCGGCGGAAGCGCAGCCAGTATTTCGGAGACCGGAATTTCAGCCATTCGCAGTTTTGGCTTTCAGCTTAGCGTCCACGTAATCGACGACCTGCTTCACGGTGCCGAGATGTTCGGGGACGATGTCTTCGTCTTCGACAGTGATTCCAAAATGCTCCTGCATAAACGTGACCAGCTCCAGCAGGCCGGTGGAATCGATCACGCTGCCGAGGAGCGAGCCATCGGAGGTGAGTTCGTCGGCGCGACCATGGAAAAACTGGTCGGCGATGAATTTGCGAACGTCTTTTTCAATGTCCTGCGTTTGCATGAGCCGGATTGCCTCCGTTGCATAAATGAGCGGGGCGACAGGTTGTGTGCGCCGCGCGAGCCGGTATTACATCACCGGCATGAGCGTGGTATCGCCATCGTATGGACTGGCGTACCAGATTGCCTGATCCAGCAGCGCTTGATGCAGCTCCGGCGCGGCGGCCTTGAAGTGAAACGGGCAGGCCGGAAATTTGCGTTCGTACGGATTCCACTGCTGCAGCACCTCACGAAGTTGCGCCGGGAATCCAACCACTTCGAAGACGTGGCTTCCAGCCTGCTTGGCCTGGTCGTAAGCCGCGACGAACAGAGCTTCGAGCACCTCGCGGCGATCCTTCTTGATCAGAATGTCACACAGTATGGAGCGACTCGGACCCTCTCAGACGCGCGGCTCGTGGCGCACCACGAGATAGCCGACTAGTTCTTCGTTCTCGTGGCAATTGAGGACTTCGACTGTAGACCGGTCGCCCGGAATGTCGAAATGCCAGCGCAGCGTGGCGCTGGAGCGATCCGCCAGCAGCCGGTGGCCTTCTTCTCGTTTTGAATTCCACAGCCGGTCAAACTCGCCGCCGATCTCACTCACCTTCAATTTCGTGACGGCGAGGTTCGATTTCGAGCGGCGCGGCCAACGACGGCGGAGAAATTTATCCGTTGCAAGCGCGACCGTGCCGAGCGCGCCGGCGCAATAGGAAGCGGGCTGGCGCAGATTCAGTTTTTTCGTGATCACATCGGCAAACGGTGACGGCCGCAAAATCCAGAACAAAACCGTATCGTAGCCCCGCTGCGGCAGCCGATCGCATTTGAAGACCCGGGAAATTTTATCGACGGCTTCGATCGCCGTGGTGCCGAGGTAGAGATCAGCGAACTTCTGGCGGAAAAACGCGGCGTTCAGGCTAACGCTGGTCGCGCGATAACCGGTTCCACGACCAGTCCGTGGGCGGTGACGGCGCTGATTTTCTGGTCGCCAAAAAAATATGTGGAAGAAATGTTGCCGATATAGCCGACGAGCTGCCCGAGGCGTCGAGCACCCAGCCGGAAGCGCCTACCCGGATCGGCGTCTCTTCAACGCAGGGTTGCGAACCCAGAATTTGTCCCAGTTGGCACAAGGATCGGGAATCAATCCCCAGCGGCGCTTCAGTTCGATAACGGCGTCGCAATCGGCGAGAGTTGCTTCGCGAGATTTGCGGCCGGCAGCTTCGATTCGGCGAAAGCGTGCGATGGAATCAACATGGGGCGTCGGCGGAGTGCGGCTCTCGCGGATACGATTCAATATCGATGCGACGATGCTTTTTTCAAGAGACGGCATGGGCGCGGCGGGTTCGGTATCGGCGGAGTGTGATGCTCATCATCGATCAATTGGCTTGAATCGCAATGCCGCACGCCGCGGCGTTCAATCGGGAACTACTCGCGGGCGGCGTGCACTTCGGAACGGCGCGCGGCGGCCGGTTTGTGGCGCAACAGATAGTTCAGCCAGTTGCGGTAGATGCCTGAGGCCGACGGCTTCCAGGAATGCTCGAGCGAATCGACGATGGCCGCTTCGGGAAAATCGGCCATGCGTTCGACGTTGCGATCCTTCAGAGATTCAGTGCGAAATTCGTTAAGGACCTGTCGGGCGTGTGAGCCGAAGTAACCTTCGGGCATGGTCGGATAGGCTTCTCGTTCCTGGCGAAGGTAGCGCCGGATATCGCGGCGGTATTCCTTCAGCAGAGTGAGCGTGCTGTATTCCGGGTGCCCTTGAAAGTGCACAAAGAGACTGTTTTTGTTTTTCTTCACAAAAAGATCGACGCCGGCATTCGGCGCCTTGGTGAGAACAGTGTAACCGCCGGCAAGAAGATCGGCTTCGCGAACTTCATTCCAGCGCGAGTGCGGGATGCGCACGGTCTCCGGAATGCCGCGAGTCAGTTCGTGATCGCTCGCGCGCTGGTGAGAAAAGACGCCGAACTGTTTGTCGGGCAGGCGGTTTCTGGTGAATCCCGTCGCTGTACAGAACGCCGGCATGCGCCGCGAGACAGGAAAGAACGGTGGAGGTGGTACTTTCGCGCGGCCCAATCCAGGACTCCGGCGAGGCGTGCCCAGTACGGTTCGTCCCGAAGATCGGGCTGAAGCGGCTCGGTGCCGGTGATGATCGCGCCATCAAAACGGCTGTTGCTGCAGTTCGGCTGCGGACGGAATAATAAGTGGCGATGTGCTGCTTGCCGCGATCCGCCGCGCGTGAGATCGGGCAACGAGAAAAGTTGAAGCTGAACGGGAATGTCGCCGGCGGCGTTTTCGAGCAGCTCGCAGAATTGCAGCTCGGTGTCTTCGAGCGCCGAGTCCGGCATGTTGTTGACCAGAGCGATGCGGACCGGTTCTGCAGCGGCGGATGTGGCCGTTTTTCGCCGATGCGCGTTCACGGGAGTTTCGGTTCGCCCACGACGGTGGAACGCGCTCTGCGTCGATCGTCACCGGCATTTACTGTCTCCCATGCTCAAGTTTCACGATTCGCTGGTGATTAGGCACGCGCGGCTTCAAGCGCCTGCGCGAGGTCCGCGAGAATGTCGTCGATGTGCTCGATGCCCACGCTCAGCCGAATCATTTCCGGCGTCACGCCCGCTTTTGCTTGTTCTTCCGGCGTCAGTTGCCGATGCGTGGTGGACGCGGGATGGCAGGCCAGCGATTTCGCGTCGCCCATGTTGACCATGCGCTTGAATAGATTGCAGCGCATCGAAACATTTTGCTGCCGGCTTCGAAGCCGCCCTTCACTCCAAACGTCAGCAGCGAGCAGCGCTGCGAGCCCAGATATCTTTTGCGCCATCGGATAGAGCGGGCTGTCCGGAAATCCGGCGTAGTTCACCCAGGCGACCATGCGGATGGTCGCGCAGAAATTCCGCCACCTTTGCGGGCATTCTCCACGTGGCGCTCGACGCGCAGCGCCATCGTTTCAACGCCCTGCAGCAGCAGAAAGCCGTTGAACGGCGACAGCGTGGAGCCGGTATTGCGCTGCGCAGACGGTGCGGCAACGCGCCACATACGCCGCGTCGCCGAACTGTTCGGTGTAAACGACGCCGTGATAGGCGATCTCCGGCTTGTTCAGCATGTAAAACGTTCGGGATACTCGCGCCACGGAAATTTTCCGCTGTCGACGATCATTCCGCCCAGCGTCGTGCCGTGCCCTCCCATGAATTTCGTCATGGAATGCACCACGACGTCCGCGCCGTATTCGATCGGCCGCAACAAAATCGGCGTGGCCACGGTGTTGTCGACGATCAACGGCACGCCATGCTTGTGCGCCACCCGCGCCAGTCCCTCGATGTCGGCGACGTTGCCGGCCGGATTGCCCACGCTTTCGCAAAACACCGCGCGCGTGTTTTCGTCGATCAGCTTTTCGACGTCTTCGGGACTGTCGGTCGTCGGCAAACCGCCCGGCAATTCCCTGCTTCGGCAAAATATGCGCGAGCAGCGTGTAGGTGGCGCCGTAGAGCTGCGGGAGCTGAAACGATGTTGTTCCCATCTTCGGCGATGTTGATCAGCGAGTAGTGGATCGCCGCCATTCCGGAGCTCACGCTGAGCGCTTCCACGCCGCCTTCAAGCGCGGCAACGCGTTTTTCCAGCACTGTGTTGGTGGGATTTCCGATGCGGGTGTAGATGTTTCCCTGAACTTCCAGATTGAACAGGGCCGCGCCATGCTCGGCGCTGTCGAACTCGAACGCGACGGTCTGATAGATCGGCACAGCCACGGCTTTCGTCGTGGGATCGCCGTCGTAACCGACGTGAATTGCGATGGTTTCTCGCTTCATGGAATTGTTATTACAGATTGCGTCAGTCGAGTTTCGATTCAAGCGAGTCCGGCGCGAGGGTTTACTTGGTAGTGGCGGCCAGGCTTGGCGATTGCACCGTGCTTCGGCCGCGCGACATGGACTTGCTGATCGTGGCGGTCAAGATTACGTGCAGCGAATCCGGCGCCGAATGCGAATCGCATTACGGGACCGAACGTGTTTGCCGCCGCAAGACCGACGAAATAGAGGCCGGGCACGGACGATTCGAGCGAGGTGGAAAGAACCGGCGAACCTTCCACGGTGCGGATGCCGGCCAGAATTTCCGGGCTAAGGAAATTCAGGCGGCGCATGTCCACACGGTAGCCGGTGCCGGCGATGATGTGATCGACCAGAATGTCGCGCGAGCTGCCGTCTTTTGCGCGCATCGTTAGGCGAACCTTACTGCCTTCGACCGCCGCGCCCTCCGGCGAAAAGCCCAGGTGCGTGGGTAATTTGGCTTCGACTTTATCGCGCGAGAACCAGTGTCCCGAAGGCCCCAGCGCGGTTCGGACTTCGTGAATGCGGCGCTGCTCGGGCAAATAGTAAAAAAGATTCGGATAGTCGGAGAAGAATCGCGAGCGCAGGCCCGGACCGAGGCCGGATTTCGGATTGCGAATGCGCTGCCAGAGCGGGCGCTTCTGTCCCGAGGGCATGGAGTGAAATGCGAGCTTCGTGGGGCGAGCGACGAGCTCCGGCTTCGCGCCGGCCTCCGCGAGCAATCCGGCGAGGCCGATCGACGAAGCTCCGGCGCCGATCACGGCCACGCTGCGATTCGTGAACGGCGTGAGGTCGTGATGGCGGTAGCTGTGGGTCACGAATTCCTCGGAGAGATGCGAGAGCGTCGGCGGAATGTAGCCGAAATGCGTGATGCCCACGGCCAGCACGACGCGGCGGGCTTTTACCACCTCGCCGTTGTCGAGCGTGAGCGTGTACCCGTCGGACGTGCGTTCGAGCGAGGAGAGAAACTTCTCTTCGAGTTCCGGCACGAATTTATCGCGGAAGGCGACGCCGTATGCGCTGAAAACTTCCAGGCCGACCGGAGACTGATCGTCCGAATACGGCAGATTGTTTTCGGTACAGTACCGTTTCAGCGTGAATTCCCGCGCGGGATCGTACAAGTTCGACGCGAAGCCGTCGGACTTGAGCTTCATGCCCTTGGGCATGTGCTCGCGCCAGCTGAGCATGGGAGGGCCGAACACGCGGAACGGAATGCCGCGAGCGCGAAAATGCGCGGCAATGGATAGCCCGTAAGGTCCTGCACCGACGATCGCGACTTCAATCATGGGAGAATCCACCACTCCTTTCGTGAGCCTGTTAAATACCAGCAGTCCGTCAGCTGAGGGTCGAGCGGGAAAACCGAGTCAGATTGCGAAACAAAATGAAACTCAGGAAGACGCAGAACAACTCGTGCCTAGGCGCGATGCGAACCGGCTTCGATTTGAATCATTCCCACTAAATTAGGATAATCGCAACTGTGAGCGGAAAACGGGCCGATTTTCCTTTTTGTGTTATTTGGTTACCTATGATCGCCTGGGATCGTATTTCGGAGAGGCCAAAAATATGTCGCTCTTTAGTTCACGGTCGCCGCAAGTCCTGTTGGCGCTGACGGCACCGATTGCGAGGCCGGGCTGAAAACGAACAGCGTCGCCGAATAGGAGGGGAAGCTGTACGACGAAACAGTGCCCGACGAGACGGGCGCAGTTCCGGAAACGATCGACGTCAAGTTTGTACCACTGTAGGTATATGTCGCAGCAGGCGAATTCGGCGAGAACCCGGAAAGATCCAATGAAGTTACAATGGGCGCGGTGGTCTTATTGATGACCATTACGGTCAGCTTCCCGTCGCTGGAACGCAGCGCCCCGTAAACCGAGAGCGTCGATTCGGTGGTATCGGTGCTGGTAGAAGTAACCGAAGTGTCGCCGAACTGCCCGCCATTGCCGTCGTAGTTGCGATACATCCGGAAAGCAAAGCCTTCCGGATCCGTCGCGTTCACCGTGTCGTAGAGATTGGCGAGGCGCAGATTATAGTAGCCAAAAACGCCGAGAGCGTCCGCAACCACCAAGGCATCCACCAGTGTATTGCCGGTGTGCTGAACTTCGTACTCGGACATGCAGATGGGCGTGTTCGGATAATAGGTCGAAATCCAATTCTGAAATCGCGGAATCATCATGATCGCCGCGGGGCTAGAGCCGGTGAGGAGGTAAACGAAGTCTCCTGTCGTGTTGTAAGTCGGGTCCCAGAAGGTTCGTACCTGGCTAAATGACGCGGCGGGGGAACTGGAATCACCGACGCCATAGTGCTCGTCGAAGCAATCAAGGGTGCGCGAGCCGTGCGCCGCGTCGTAGGCGGCGAATTGCTGGAGATAGTACTGTCCGGAGAGCAGCGAGGTTCCCTTCGGAGAATTTGTTACCCATCCCCATTCGCCAAAGTCCGAAGGGCCAAGAACCATAGCTTTCGGATCTGCTGACTTGATCAGTGTGGCGTACTGCTCTCCGAGATTCACAATCACGCTATAGTCCACTTGCGTGGGAATGGCGTCCCGATGGGTATTCGCCCAACCGCCCGGCTCATTATCGAGTTGATAAAAGCTCACACCGCCTTCCGAGGAAGTACCCCACTTCGCGATGAGATGATTGAGCCATGCCTGTTGGATGGCCGTGCTATTCGCCACCATATCGTAGGTAATGTTGTTGTCCACGATGTTGCTGCCGCCCGTGGTCACCCCGTTCCCGCAGACTTGACCCGTCCCAATTGTGGTCTGCGCCTGCTGCGCACCGTAAGCCGATACTGGATAGCTGCAAACTTCCGCTGCGGACGATGCGATCCAGGGAATGATCGGAATGGTGACCAGGAAATGGGCTCCCGAGTACGCGTTCTTGTACGTGGTGATCATGTCGTCCACCGCGTAGCCCGGCGTGTTCCCATTGCCGAATAGCTGGCAGACGAACCAATTATCGTTTCCGTCGCAGCTAGCGTTGTTGCTCCAGTTGTATCGCGTGGCTGCGTCGCCGCCCCATCGCATATTTGGAGCTTTGAGCTGTGTCGCGAAAGTTGGGTTGAGCTGATCGCCACCGCCCAGCATTCCATAAATGTCCGGATAAATCGGCTGGCGCACCGAAGACGCATTGACGTTCAAGGCCGGAGCTGTTTGCGCGCAGGACGACGGCGCGGATGCAGCGACACCGGAAATCACTAACACGGGTACAAAGAAGAATCGTCGTAACGACAACCGCATACGGCCTCCGCGGATTTGCGTGCATCCTCGAAACTGGATGGGGATGCTGGACCTGCGCCGAATACCCGGTCGGAGTCGGCTTAACAAATGAACTCCTTCTCGATGGCGAGGATCCCGAAACTTGAGCTTGCGACAAGGGTAGCTATCACCGCCGTCCGCGTCCCCTGTCCTGGAGGTCAGTTTTCGGTCAGTGGGCCGAGTGGTGCGAGAGGGCAGAATTGGCCCCGGAGACGTCGGTCTTTTAGGCCGTAGATCCATTGCGGTTGTTCGCCACGGCGCTGATTCGCTCGACGAGGTGATCCAGGGTGAATTCATTCAAAAAAGCTTGCCGCCCAGCGTCGCCAAGCCGGCGACGCTCCGCATCGCTCGCCAGCAAAGCCTGGATTTTGCCTCGAAGCTCGACCACATCCCCGGGTTTCACGTATATGCCAGTCTCGCCGTCAATGACCGTATCGGTCTGGCCTGCAGTTCTCGTGACGATGACAGGCTTGCCCATGGCCATGGCCTCGAGAATCGAGGTGATACCGGCCTGAAAGTCGGTTTCGTACAACGGGATGACGACAATCTTCGATTCGGCATAGAGCTTTCGGAGGTCTGGATATTTGTACATGCGGACATCGACGTTGGGCGGCGTCGTTCGCCCTTCCGCTTCGTTCTTCCCTTTTGACCAAAGGCTGCCTGCTGCGATCTTTACGTCGCAATCCAGCCCGCGCGCCGCGTCGATTAATGTGGGGTAGTCGCGCCACTCGAGGCCCACCGAGCAGATCTGATTTTTTTCCGCGATTTCCGGCATGGGACGAAAGAACTTCTGATCGGCCATGAACGGGATCTGCAGAACTTTGTCCGGGTCGGTAGCGAGATTGTCGATCGCTACTTTTTTTTGCGCGGCAGAGTAGACAAAAAGCTTCGACACTTGCGACTGCAACCCAAGCTTCTTCCAGACGAAGGCTTTTTTGGGCGGCGTCAGCCGGTGCGTAACCATCAGATGCCGCTTCGGACCTCCGCTAAGTTTTGTGAGAACCGCCAGCGGAATCCCAACCGCTTCGCTGGTGGTGAAGATCAGGTCACGCTCGCCACGCCTCCGGAAACCTTCCACCGCCAGCGCCACCGAGCGTCCGAAGAACTTTCTGGCGAGCGCTGTCGGGCCGCCTTTTGCGTTTGCAACGTCTTCGTACGATACGATTTCCGCGTCGAGTTTCTTCGAAAGTTCGAAGAAGTCGGTGCGAGGATAGTTGTCGCTCGCGATCTGTTCTTCGACGCCCGGCGGAATATTCGCGGTAACAAGCATAAGGTTGCGCTTCATGGATCTATGGGAAGCGATAACCCTGTACGGATCGGACGATCGGAAGAATCGTATCAATTGTGCTTGCGCTTTCGACCGGAGCGACGGTCGAAGTCTGATCGGTCAACAGGCGCGGCAGGCGGACCGTGGCGACGTGAAAGTTGGGCCACGCGCGATTCAGGTCGTTGCACAAAAGCTCGGCTGCTGCTTTCGCCATCGAATATTCCGTCATGTTCCGAGGACGTTGTTCAACAGCGACGGACGATGGATAGAAGACGGACAGCTTCGAACTCGAACTCTTACGCAGCGAGACGCAAACGTTGTAGAAGCCGTCCACATAAAATTGCAGGAATTCCGCGAGGGTCGGCGCGTCGTACTCACGAGTCCGCCGTCCGAAGATCTGGCCCGTAGCGTAGTAATAAAGATGGGAAATCGAATCGGTGAAACCTTGAAGCTGCGGAGCAGCGGGTTTTCTTACATCGTAGGAGATCACGCTGCATTTCCGGCCTGACGTTTTGATCTCCGCCGCCACGTGTTCGGCGTCTTCGCGGCCAACGGCATACGTAATGACCACGTCGCCTCCACCCGCGGCGACCAGCTTCGCGGTGAGTTCTCCCAATCCGCGCGATCCGCCAATGATCAGCGCGGTCTGGCCTGCGAACTCATCGGCTTTCACGCTGGAGGCTAGCTGATCCATCGTCGGTTGTGGGATCGGCGGATGCCGCGCAAAGGCTTCCACCGAGCCTTGAATTCCCAGCCCTGCGACTTCTATGTTGAGCAGGCGAAACCGCTCGTCGGCCGTCGCGACTCGATAGGTTATCGAATTTTCGGCATCGTCCTTCAATTCCACAGAAAATCCTGAAAACAGAGAATGCAAACCGGGACATTCCATTCCGACAAGCCGCGACAAAATAATCAGTGCGGCGACCCGATGAGCGCCAATCCATGCGGACGCCGCCGGAAAGTGTTTCGTTATTTCCGTCAGATCGGCTGCCGAGCGAACATTCCCGGTGCGGCCGCGCATCTCCGAAAGCGAAAGTTCACGGCATGCCGCTTCTTTTTCGATGGGAATCGTGGGAAGCGCGTAGCTAGCAACTGCTTGCGCGCCAAGAATTATTCGCAGATCCGCAGTCACCGTCCCATCCACCTGCACTTGCAGCCGGAGCTGAGGTGCCGCAGTTTCCAGGCGAACGATATCAACGGTGTCCCCAACATATACGGGATTCGGAAATCGCACGGCAAGCTTACTCGGTAGGGGCAAGCCCGGACTCGCTGAGGCGTATAAGTCCAACGCGCGGACAACCTCATGCATTCCGTGCACCACCGTTCGTCCAGACTGCGTCCGGCGCGCAGCCACCGAGTTCATGTGCATTGGGTTCACATCGGCGGAAATGCTTGCAAAGAACTCCTGCTGCGCCGGCGTGAACGCAAATTGCAAAGCGGTCAAGGTCGTCATGATCCGAAAGTCAGATGGAATTTCCCAGAATCGAATGTGGAAGAGAGATGGAAGACGCAAACGGACGAAGATCAGAGGGCGTTCACATTCTCGCGTTCAAGCACCACGCGCGGATCCGCCAGTCGTGGCTTCAGCGTCATGTCCCGGCCCATCAACCGGAAGATGCGATCTTTCAGTCGCCGAACGATGAAATCCCGATTCCAACGAGTGATTCGAATGCAGGATGTCTGGATCGGCATGTACTTCGCCCATTTTTTCCGGATCGGCCAGTAACAGCGAAAAAAATCAGGGGCGAGCGGCCCGTAGCTCGTGTTGTGGACCGCAAATGCGGAAATGGCGTAGGAACGCAATCCCCTTTCCCGCGCGGCCATGCAAATATCGGTCCCGTAAAAATGAAAATGCGGCAGGGCGGGGTCAAATCGCAGCCCCGACGATTTCCGGAGAATCAACGCATATTCATCGAGAGTTTCCATTTCAACCGGCAATTCGAACGGCTTGCCCAGCACGCCCAATCCGACGGAATACAAATATCCGGCATCCAGCCCCCGGTGATTGTTGCCCCAACAACCCAGCACTCCCCATTTCGGATCGGATTTTTCGAGGTGCTTGAGCGCCTTATCGAGATCGTGGAGCCATTGCTCCGGGTAATAGACGTCCTGGTGAGAAAATACGATCAAATCCGTCGCGGCCTTTTCGATCGCGTCGTTGTAACCCAGCGAGGCCGACGAAAAGCCTTCCTGCACAATCACCCGGCCGGCCGGCAATAGCTGCAGCGCGGGCGATGCGGCGAAATTGTTGCGATACACCGACGGGTCGCCGCTCTTGTTTACAACAAAAGTAACGTCCGGCAAAGTATCAGGCGTCACAGCGAACTGTTCTCCGAATGGTTTTGGTTATGGGCCACGGTCTATTACGGTTGAGGCTTTTCGAGAGCTTTTCTTTCGGTGCGAACCCAGCTCGAATCGCTGCGCGAGCTTCGAATCAGCGTGGGAATCAAAAAAAGTTTCCAGACAATGTAAAAAGGCGCGGCGACGAGCGCCAGAGCATCGCGCCAGCCCCCGCCACCGACAACAATCGCTGCGATCAGGTGCAAAGCGACCGCGCCGAATCCGATCAGTGCAAGCACGCGAGCCGGCCAGAACGGCGCAGAAACCGCGACCAGCAGAAGCGTTACGTGGAACGCCAGCGGCAATAGCAGCAGATCTCCGAGCGGCTCCAGCGAACCAAGCTTCCCTCCGACCACATCCGCGAACAGCCCCGGAATGCGGTCTCGCATGATCCGGAAGCGGCCGCCTTCCCACCGGGAACGCTGCGTTTGAACTCCCTTTCCCTTGGAAGGCATGGATCCCTTCACCCAGGTGCCGTCGGCGAACTGGACGCGCTTTCCGGCGCGGACCAAACTGACGTGGTACTCCAAATCCTCGACCACGGAGTCGGCCAGGTACGGAACACTTTGCAGTGTAGTGCGCGTGAGCCCGAACCCGTTGCCGTAAATTCCCGCCGATAGATGTAGGCGATCGCGGCCCCGCGGACGCAACACGTTAAACGCGAGGAACGCGACGTTCATCAGCCGCGTGCGGATCGACTCGCCCGCATTACGAACCAGATAGCGGCATTGAACCGCGTCGGCACCGGAAAATAAAATCGACCCGGTCTGCTCGGCGAAATTCCCGGCAACCTCAGTGTCGGCATCGACCACAAGAAATGCGTCAAAACCTTCCGCAGAGAGTTGCCGGAACGCAAAATCCAAGCGCGTAGCCCTTTCCGCGGCGGGATCCATCATTGCGAACCAGGACGCGCGCCCCAGTCTGTGCTGCGATTGCAGCAGTGCGATCCGAGCAGTTGTCGGCGACGACCACGACCTCCAGCGGCAGCGATGAGGTGCCCGCACGCTTCAGGCTGGCAACGCAGGCCGCGATATTCGCTTCTTCGTCGTGCGCCGGAACCACGGCCGCAATCCGCCAACTGCCGCTCGACGGTACGACAGCTTTCCTTTTCCTCGCGGGCAGCATTCCAGCGATCGTCAGACACAGCAGCTCAATCGTTCCGGGAAAGGAAACGAGAGCCGCTGCGAGTGCGATCGCGCACCACAACAAAATCAATGGATTGGAAGAGGGAAACATGAGCGGAACGAAAAACGCAGCAGGAACTGTGCTCCCATCCGGAGTACTTCAGGCACGAACCTCCGCCTTCGCCAGCCACCCCTGTAGCGTTTGCGCGACGGCGTCAACAGCCGGCTTCTCCAGAAGCGAATAATGATTTCCGGGAAGAGTGACGACATCGAGGCCTTGAATCGCGACATCTTGCCAGCCGAATTCGTTGTCATGAACGAGCTCGGCGGCTTGCTCCTTGCTCGAATCAAGTGGATGCGGCCATGGAAGGGTTTCGGCGCGAAATCCTCTCCGATCGAAGCCAGAAGCGCGATGTTGTCGTAGATATCGCCGGCGCCCGAATTTTGAACGGGCGAGGGCTCGGAGTTTCCCGACGCCATCTCCCGCTTGCGTTTCTGCCAGTTCATCAGGTCGCGGAAGCCGGAGTAGATTCCCTTGAATTCTCCGCGGAGGAGCTTGCCGCCGTATTTCTGAGCGCGATCGACGACGTAGCTGGTCTTATATTGCAGAGCCTCCAGTTTCGGCAAGGCGCGATAGTGTTCCGAGTTCACCGCCTGAATCAAGGCAAGCATCGAAACGGTCTCGCCCATGTCGGTGAGGCGGCGCGCAATTTCGTACGCCACCGTGCCGCCAAAGCAGAATCCGAAGATTTGGTACGGACCATGAGGCTGGACCCTGCGAATATTTTCGACGTAGAGTTCGGCCAGGCTTTCCACCGTGGGAGCGGATTTCATGTCGCGCAGCTCGGGAGCGCGAATGCCGTAAACGGGCGTGTCGGTATCCAGGAGCGAGACCAGATGCCGGTAACGCAGCACATGGCCGGTTCCGCAATGCACGCAGAACAGCGGCGTGGCGTCGCCCTGCGGACGCATCGGAACAATCAACGACGCGGGCTCTTCCGCCGTCGTGCCGGTCTCCGGTTTTCTGCCCGCGATTTCGGCCGCCAGTGCCTCCAGCGTCGGATGCGAGGCCAACACGGAAATCTCATAGCGCTTGCCGAATTGTTTCTCGATTTCGATCATCATGCGAATCGCAAGGATGGAATCGCCGCCCAGATCGAAGAAGTTGTCTGCTGATCCGATACTTTCGCGGTCCAGAACATCTTCCCATATCTTGCGAATCTGCGTTTCCGTAGGATCGGAGGAGTCCGCCGCGGCCGCGCTCGACGGACCGCCCAGCTCACCCGCAAGCGCGCGAAGCGTGGGATGGGATGCGAGCTTGGAGATCTCGAATCGCTTCTGAAATTGCTTCTCGATTTCGATCATCAAACGGATGGCCAGGATCGAATCGCCTCCGAGTTCGAAAAAATCGTCCTCGGGACGAACGCCCTCCCGATCGAGTACTTCTTCCCAGATCCGGATGAGCTTTGCTTCAGCGTCCCCGCTTCCGGAATTCGATTTCACCGCTGCGATGGACGACACGGCTCCGTTTCCGTTTGTAGCTGCCGTTGACGTGGCCGCCACGACCGCTGCCGGCGGCACGGTAGCTGTGGGCTGCGCGGGCTCACGCCGCGGGGATGAAACCGCGGACGACGGCTCGGGGGCGATACGCTTCACACGCATGGGCGCCGCGGCCACCGAGACGGTATCCACATCGAGTTCGTATGTGGAGGTATTGCCCTCTTTCCGAATCAGCTGAAATCCCAGCTTCGGGTAATGCTCTGCCACGAGCTTGTTGCGATCGGTGGGAATGTAAATCCCGACGATTTTCTTTACGCCATCCGCTTTCGCGTGTTCGAGAATTTCGCGCAGCACCATATCCTCGACGCGGCGCCCAAGGACGCGGCAGCTCATCAGCCAGGTGTCAATTTCCCATGTATCGGGCGAAACGCGGCGGCAGATGACCACGCTGATCATACCGTTGTCGCCAAAAGTATCGGAAAGGCGAACCTGCAGCGTGAAATAGGCAGGATCATTCTGCATCGCTTCGACCTGAGCTTCGGTGTAGCGCTTGGTCGTCACATTGAACTGATTCGATTTGTTGATGAGCTGCGAGATTCGCGCGCGGCCTGTTTCGTCAAAGGGCTGAAACGTGATTTCCATATCGAGCGACGCGAGATAGGAATCGAGATCGCCCGCTTGCTTCTGAAGGCTCACGCGGCGAGCGTTATCCTGATAAAAGTCGGCGCGCTTCAGATCGTCTTCGGAAAAAGTAACCGCTTCGAAATATCCCGCCGCAGCCAGAGTTCGCGCGTAAAGCGAGGGATCGTCCGGCAATTCAGGAACCGCGACTTCGGGGAGCATCTGGCGAATCAATAGCCGCTCGACAGGATTGTCGTCGAGGAAAACGAGAGACTCGAGACCCAGTGACAGTTCAGCGGCAATGGCCTTGATGTTTGTGGCTTTGTCTTTCCAGTTGGCTTGAAAGACAGCGATGTGATTTTCCTTCAGCAGCATGTCGGGATGGCGCTGAAAGACCGAACGCGCGATCTCGTCTTCGTTTTTCGAGCACACCGCGAGGACAATGCCGCGGGAGCGAAGATCGAGCGCGAGTCGCTGAACGCTCAAATACGCTTCACCGGTGGCGTCGCCTTGGCCGAGCTTGATTCCTTCCAGCCCGTCGTCGCCGATCACTCCTCCCCACAGCGTGTTGTCCAGGTCGAGAATCAGGCAGCGGCGGCTTTTTCCGCGCAGCGCGGCAATCGCTCTCGTGACATGCTCGGCGTAGAGCGGAACAAAAACTTCGGAGAACGGAAGCTTCGCGCTGTTCCAGTCGCGGGGCGCGTGCCAGTCCGCCAGCCCCACCGTGGACGCGAGGTGTGCCACGTCGACCACGATGTCCGGCGTGCCCTGAACGCTTTCGGCGATCCCGGCGTTAATGGCATCGATGATGCGGCGCAACGCACCGGGATGTACGCCATCCATGTTTCCAAAAAGCGTTTCGGGCGGCGCGCTGATCGTTTGAAAAATGCAAATCGCTTTGCTGTTGCGCTTGATTCCGTCGCGAACCGCGTGCAAAAAGCCGAGCGCAGCGTTCACGGCTTCCCGGCCTTTGTCGGCGTTGCCCAGTGCGCCGCGAATCGGAAGCCCGCGGTAGTCAATCGCAATCAGCACGGCGTCTGGCGCGGCGCGATTTACGGACGAATCGGGTGTAAGCGCGTCCTGCAGAATCTGGTCGTACCCACCCTTAATCACATCCAGAGCGACACCATGGCGCGTAGCCGTGGCGATCAGAGCCGGCGCGATGAAGTCCGTGGTCGAATTGCTGAGCAGGCCCAGGCGGAACGGCGTCAGCGGGCTAAGGTCCGTTCCACCGACGCGTAACTTCTCAATCGTACCGGCGAGCCGCGCAAGCTGGTTCTGATCGAGGGCGTACGTTGCGAGCGCGCGAAGGATTCGCCCTGCGTTTGTTTTGGTCTCGAGCAGCGACTTGCATCGGGCCGTGAAATCCTCCCCCGGCTGCGGCAACCAACTTAAACTTCCGAACAATTTATTGCTCATGATTCCGTTCTCTTGCCCCCATCAAATCAATCGCTACGACTGCGTGATGAATACGCACCTTTTAGATGCCTTGCTGGATGGATCGATTGTGGATTCAACGCAACGCCGGCCACTGAACTTGGCCAGGCGTTAGGGCATCCCCACGCGCGCCAGTCTGTTGCGTTAGTGTTGAACTTGCTTTACGGCCGGTTGAACCGTCGGAGAAGGCCCGGTCCGGCGGAGCAGCTTCCGTTTCAAGGCGAAGGCCTTGGGAAGCCAGCGATACGCGCCCAGGAGTTTCAGGCGGAACTCCAGCGGCCAGTCGGTCGGTTCGGCCTTCAGTCGCCCGGTGACAAACTCGCCGGCGTCGGTGAACGCCAAGTCCGGAAGGCTGGTAAAGACTCTCTTGTACCCGGCATCACGGCACATACGAATGAGCCGATCGTTGAAAGCTCCGTAAGGAAAACTGAACAATTTCGTTTCGCTTCCAAGCAGCTGAGTCAGTCGAGCGCGTGACTCCGCGATTTCGGCTCGTGCGTCTTCCTCGGTGGACGTGGGCAGCCAGGGATGCGTCAGCGTATGCGATCCCACGGTGACCAAATCCTTCGGCCAGCTCTTCACCACGTCCGCCGAGACCACTCGTTCGTTCGCCAGCTCGTCGCCGTCAAACGTAATCCACTCCGGCGTCGTTTCCAGTAGATCGGGCGAGACGAAAACTGCGACTGGGATCTTGCGACGAATTAGTTCCGGAAGCGCATTTTCGTTCGCGGAACGAAAGGCATCGTCGATCGTGATCACGCAATACCGTTTGCCGGGAACCAGCGGCTCGCGATAGTCAGCCGGAAGAGGCGTCGTGAAGCGGAGCACCGCATCCATCTGCCGGGCAAAGCGCGGTGCGTCCTGCTTTGAGATCGAGTGGTAAATCAACGCGACGCAAGTCGGCGCAGCCTTCGTCCCGAAAATAGACCCAAGCAATTCCCAGGCACTGAGGCCCGCGAAGTACAGGCTACCGATCACAAGCTTCACGATCCGCGTTAGTTGTTCCAAGTCTTTCAGCGACCCTTGGTGTCGATTGATCGAAATTAAACGAACGGCTTCGCCACAGCGTTCGGATCGGAACCGCCGATCCGGGCGGACATTCGCTGCCTCTGCTCGTTGCGCAGGAACGCGACAAATTCTTTCGAGACCGGGCGGTCTTCGCGCCGAATCGCGGACCACAAAAATCCGCAAAGCCGCGAAAGCCCTCCCGCAATCCAGGGCGGCTCCGCGAATCGTTCGATGCACTTCAGGATTTCGAACACCGGATCGCTGCCGAAGCCGTAATCCATGCGTCCCTGGCGGAATTTATGGCGAAGAATGCTGCCGGCTTTCCCCGTATGACGATGGTGATAGATTTTGAGTTCGGGGACCGACTCCGCGGTCCAGCCTTTCATCCGCGCGCTGATTTGCGCGTGCCAGTCTTCCCCGCCATATTCGAGCACGGCGTAGCCGTTTATCGCCTCGTAGCACGTCCGGCGAACCAGCTGACCGGCGTGAGCGACCGAGTAAATTCGATTCGCGCGCCGCCCCTGAAACACTCCGTCCGATTCTTCAAAAACCAGTCCGCCGGCAATTCCCAACTGCGGCGCCCGTTCGAAATGAGCAACCAAGTCCGCGTAGTAGTTGGAGTCAATGGTTACGTCCGCATCCAGATTTCCGATGAAGTCGTAGGCCACACCTTCAAAGAACCCGTAGGCTTTGTGCAGCGCGGCAACTTTCGAACCAAAGCTTCGCCCGGGCGCCCGCGAAATTCGCAAGAAGCGAATGAAATCGTGCCGCGCGGCATAGCGTTCGACGATCGCGTCGGTGTCGTCGGTCGAGCCGTCGCTCGCGATCACCCAGCGCCGGGGCCGCAAAGTCTGCGAAAGCATCGACTCGATGGTCTCGCCGATGTGCTCCTGTTCGTTGTATGCCGCGGTCATCACCACGAACTCGCCCGTGCGCGAACCGGTTTCACTCGTGGGCGAATTCACTGTGGATGCATCGTTCGGCATAAGGACTCGCTTCGCGGGCGGTGCGAGTGGCCGTGAACGTTACGCGGACGGCGAGAAATATTCGCGCAGGCCTTCTTGCCAGGTGCGGAACACGTTGAGTCCCTGTTTCTTGAGGCCCGCGTTTTCAAGGACGGAGTATTTCGGCCGCGGAACTTTGATCGGAAATTCGTTGGGCCCCGCTTTCATCAGGTTGACCTTGGTGCCGTTCATTTCGAAAATTTCCTTGGCGAACGCATACCACGAGCAGCTGGATTCAGCCGTCGCGTGGTACAGGCCGTAGGCGTTGCTGCGGCTCAGAGCGACGGTCTGTCGAGCAATATCGCGAGTGGAAGTGGGCGAAACGATTTCGTCGTCCACCACTTTCACTTCGCCGCGTTCCCGCGCAAGCTTGAGCATTAGCTCGATGAAGTTCAGGCCGCCTTTTGCACGGCACGGGCTTTTTCCGTAAATCGCCGACGTTCGCAACACGAAATGCTGCGGCGCGGTCCCGCGAACGAAATATTCGCCGCTCAACTTCGAATTGCCGTAAGCGTTCAGGGGCCGAGGTGCGTCGGTTTCGACATACGGCGCGGCCTTCTCGCCATCGAACACGTAGTCCGTGCTGATGTGCATCAGTGTGGCGCCCAGCTCTTTCGAGGCAAGAGCCAGGTTCTTTCGCGCCCAGCCCGTTGACGGCGAACGCCCGCGCCGGATCCTGCTCGCACTTATCCACGTGATGCATCGCGGCCGTGTTCACAATCACGTTCGGCCGAACCGCGTCCGAGACGCTCGGACACCGAGCCTGCATCCGAAAGCTCGATGTCCGCGTGCGTCAACGAAACGACTTCATCGCCGTTCGCCGTGAATGCTTTTACGACATCCGTGCCGAGTTGCCCATCGGCGCCAATCACCGCGATCTTCATCGGGTGCTGGCTCCCGCGAGCGTCGGCGCTTCCATGCTGCTCCCGAGCTTCTTGAACGATTGAATGTTCGAGTATGCCGGATTGTCCCAATCCTGGAATTTATCCATATTGTCGACCAGCGATCCGACCACTGAGCGAACATCGCCCCGCGAGTGGAAGCTCAGTACGTTGCTGGCTTTCGCGGTGCTGACTTTATAGTTCCGGAAATCCTGGATGTGCTTGATGTTCAGCGACACCGGCTTGTTCAAGCGTTCTTCGACGGTGGACTTCACAAGGTCCGCAACCTCGCCGACCGTGTAGTTGCCGGAAGCAACGTTGAAGATACCCGAGATTTGCGGGTTCGCTTCCACCGCGCGAATGTACGCGGTCGCGGCGTCTTCCATGCCAGAATCGGCCGCCAGATCGACGGGTTGTTCACCGTGATGACGCCTTCGCGCACGGCGTTCTTGAACATCGTGTTGATGATCAGGTCGAAGCGCATCCGCGGGCTGTAGCCGGAGATCGTGCCCTTCCGCAGCGCGATGACCGAAAAATTATCGTCGACAAACTGCATCGCCGCCTGCTCGCCCTGCAGCTTCGAAATGCCGTAGGGGTAGCTCGAGCTGACCGGCCGCGTTTCGTCGAACAACTCGTTTTCGGTGTAGCCATACACCGAGCACGACGATGCGTAGATGTAGCGCTTCACTTTCGCCCGCTTCGCGATGTAGCCAAGATACGCCGGAGCAGCCGCGTTGAAGATGAAGTTCATGCTCGGCGAGAATTCCGCCATGGGATCGTTCGAAAGCCCCGCCAGAAAGATCACCTGGTCGTAGGTTTCCAGGTCTTCCACCGTCAGATGAAAGATGTCCTTGTTGAGGATGCCGACCTGGCGCGGCAGATGATTGCCGAACCAGAACAGATCCACCACGTCCACCTTATATCCGCGGTCCAGCAATCGCGGAATCAAGACGCTTCCTACGTAACCTGCGCCACCTGCGATCAAAATCTTCATCACTTCCTCCGTATAGGGATTCCTGAATTTTGTTAGTACTTGAAATTCGCTGCGTTCGGCGATGCCAGCCACTGCTCCAGCGTCTGCGCCTTCTTGTCTTTTTCGGATAGCTGAACTTCGAGACCCTTCAGCGGCCACTCAATGCCGATGGCCGGATCGTTCCACAGAATTCCCGACTCGGCCTTGTTGTTGTACAGACCGGTGCACTTGTACTGAATCTCCGCAAAATCCGAGAGCACGCAAAATCCGCGCGCAAAGCCGGCCGGCGCCTAAACCTGCTTCCGGTTTTCCGCCGAGGCTTCGACGCCGATCCACTTGCCGATCGTCGGCGAGCCCTGGCGAATGTCCACCGCGACCAGGAACGCTGTGCCCTGCGTGACGCGCATCAGCTTGCCCATCGGCGGCTCCCACTGAAAGTGCAGACCGCGCACCACGCCCTTCGCCGAACGGGAATGGTTGTCCTGCACGAAATGATGCGGCAGCCCCATTTCCTTGAACTGGTCTTCGCGATACGTTTCCATGAAAAATCCGCGGCTATCTTGAAATACATCGGGCACCAGTACCGCTACGTCGCGAAAAGTGCGCGATTCGAGTTTAATGTCCATACGTTCGAGGGATCCTTTTTTGGTATTTGTGAGATGAATTGAATGCTATGCGTTGAACTTCCTGGCCGACTTGAGAATGCTTTGCGCAGCCGGTTTAGCGTTCCGCGACCCGGTCGAGAGGTTTCGTCCTCAACTCCGGCTCCTCGCCTTTTTCAACGAGACGTACCGGGTCCACTCTGTAATTCCACTCCAGCAGCGCGCGACTCAGTTCCAATTGCTGTTTGCGGTCGTCATTCGGCGCAACAAGTTGCATCAAATCGCCCAGCACCGTGCGGATGCCGAACGTCGCCAGGGCGGAAAGCCGCGCATTCCGCGCTCCACGGGCCCCATAATATTTATAAAAATACAGGTAACGCGTCACCTGAAGGTCGATGGCAAATCCGATCGGTTTGAACTTTTTATTCGTCGATTGTCCCACCAGATGCGTGATGCTGACACTCGGTGTATAGAGAATCGGATAACCCGCATCCCAGATTCTCCGGCACAGATCCGTGTCTTCGTAGCAATAGAAAAACTGCTCATCGAAACCGCCCAGCCGCTTCAGCAATTCGCCGCGCGCCAGAATGCAGCATCCCGCGGGCCAGCCAATTTCACGCTCAGATTCCCCGTGCCACTTGATGTACGCGCCGTATTGAAAATACTCCGAAATGTATCCGAGCCATTTCAATCCCAGCGCGCGGATCCATTCCGAGCGCAGCGTCGGAAACGGCCAGATGCAGCCCTGATAGGAACCGTCGGCGTTGAGCACGCGGCAGCCGAACGCGCCGGCTTTCGGATGCTTGTCCGCGAACGCCACAAACCCTTCCAGAGCGCCTTCATGGATGATCGTGTCCGGATTCAGAATCAAAATGTATTCGCCCTGGGCGACGTTGATCGCGACGTTGTTCCCCTTCGCAAATCGAAGGTTCGCGCCATTTTCGAGCAGGCGAACCTGGGGAAATTCCGCGCGGATGAATTCCGGGCAGCCGTCGGTCGAACCGTTGTCCGAAACGATCACCTCGAAATCCAGGTTGCGCGTGTTCGCAAAAATCGACTGTAGGCAATCGGTGATCACCTTTTTATCGTTCCAGCAGAGAATCACGACGGATAGTTTCACGACGGCCTCAGGATCTACGGGCGATACAGGTGTTTCGAGCGATACGCGGCATTCGCTCCGTGCAGTGTGTGGCGACGGGTTTCAGACCGCGCGTTCCAGAATCTTTCAGGAATTATAACTTTTGTCGCACCGGATTATATTTCGGTATGGGGCCGACGTTCTTCCCCGGAAACGGCTGCAGCGGCCCGCGCGGCCCGGCCGCCGGCTTACGAATCTCGACGCGTCCCTCAGGCTTAGCCGCCGCCATCGCCGGTGCTCCGGCAAGCGCCGGTACCCGCACCGGCAAACTCACCGCGCATATCATCGCCAACAGGCAATACCAGCCAACAACGGTCTGATCGAAATAAGAGATTCCGTTGAACGCCACCATGTTCGCCACCAGCGACGCACCGATCGCCCATATAAACAGTTCCTGCGGTTTGTTGCCTTCCACCGCTTCCCTGGTTCGCCCGATGTATTTGTAAGCCATCACAAACGTCATCATCAGGGCGATCAGCGGAATGAGACCGGCGGTTTCGGCCGTCAAGACGTACTGGTTGCTCAGGTCCCACATTTCCCAGCCCCAGTTGGGATATTCGGTCGTTCCGTACAGCATCCACGTTGTGAAATGGTGAATGCACTGGTCGAGAAGCATGAACCGGTGCCAACTGGACGATCCGCCGGTCAGATCGATTCGCGCGATCAGTTCCCACACCGGCGCCTTCATCACGATATGCAGGCTAACGAGCAGAATGCCGATCGCCCACCTGACCAGGCGCATATTCTTCCGCAGCGGCCAGAAGCACAGCGCCACAATTCCGCCCAGCATCCCCATCAGCGCGGTGCTCGAACTCGTCGCGGCGGCCATGATCACCGACGAGACAGCGCCAACTGCGGCGTACTTCCGGTCCTCCTTGCTTCTCCACCACAAACCCAGAAACAGCGGAAGCGAGAAGCCGCCAAATGTTCCCGCCAGAATCGGGTGCAAGAACGCGCCACGCGCCCTCAGTGATCCGTCCCGAACCATGGTGTTAATCGACACCGACGCTCGCCCGCCGCCGATCGCCATGTATAAAACATTCTTTCCAATAACGTGCTCGCCGATCATGATCACGGCAATCAGGGCCGTCGCCCACGCCCACGCTTTCATCGTCTCGCGGATATCGTTCTCATCGCGGATGAGGAACCGGAGCACCGTGTAAGTCCCCAGGGAGGTGAGGATCGCGCCGACCTGAAAGACGACCTGGGCCCACTGCCCCCACAGCAAAATGCCGTCGATAAGCGTGAAGACGGTCAGCGCAAGCGTCGCGTAGTCGATGCCATTCAACCCTCCGCTATAGACTGCGTCTTTCCCGGAGAATTTCCCCATCGCCACCCGCGCCAGCCCGAAAAGAATCAGGACGCGGAGCATCGGGAAGTGCAGCGATCCAACCACCAGAACCTGGTCCAGCGGAATTACGATGGCCGTCAGTAGGAACGCAAACACGGCCCGATTCCGCGGCAGGGTAAGAATCAGGATCCCGGCCAGCAGAATGAGGGCGAGGACAATCGGGCTAAAGACGCTGGAGGCCGAGCCGCCTCCGAACGTCAAATCGCGCATTGTATCTGAGTCAGGCACCCTACACTCCGCTAGCGAATGGCTCTGTTACAAAAGATCCCGAACCTTTCAAATTTCGCAGAACTAGTCTCACGCCGGTTCGACGTGCATTTTGGGGAACCAGGGCGTCCGCCGTTCCACGGCGGCGCGATAACGCTCAAATCGTTCCAGGCCCCATCCGAAGACGGAAGCTCCCGTCTTTCCGCTCTCACGCATCTCCACCGCGCGCCGCCGCCGCTGTGCGTGCTTCAGCTCGCGCTCCATAATCGGGCGAAACTGCGCGAACCGTTGTTCGCGCCTGGAAAGGTCCACCATTCCTTGCCAGATTTTCACGCCGTTTCGGCTGAGCACTTCCGAATTCGCCTCGTGGCCCAGTGTTCGCGGCAGCTTGTCCTGACGCGTCGCGAGCGGCTCGCGAATGAACGTCCAGGGACCCTCGATCGAAAGACGCAGCGCAAGGTCCATGTCTTCCATCAAGCGGAGCGATTCATCAAATCCGCCGATTCTTTGCAGTACTTCGCGCCGCACGGCAACCGCCTGATTGAACAAAATGAATCGCGTGGCTAGTACCTCCGCCGGATTCAGCCAGACTCCTTCTGCGATCGGCGGGTTCAATGGCGCGGTTTCGAACGATTGCACCACGATACCCGGAAGCTGAATCGTACAGTTGCAGACGCAGCACACGGCTTCCGGCGCTCGCTCCAGCAACGATACCTGACGCGCGATCTTGCTTGGATGCCAGGCGTCGTCCGAGTCCTGAAATGCCACAATTTCTCCGCGGGCCATCGCGATGCCGCGATTCCGCGCCGCGGCCGGACCGCTGTTTGGCTGCGTGGTCCAGCGAATCTGCCCGCCAAACCTTTTCAGCACCTCAACGGTTGCGTCGGTCGAACCATCGTCCACCACGATGACTTCGATGTTTGGATAGGTTTGCTGCAGGATATTCGCGATCGTCTCGCCTACAATTCCCTCGCGGTTGTACGCGGGCACGATCACGCTCACCATTGGCCCCGCGCCGTTGCTGCCGCCGCTCACCGGAGCATCCCGCTCAGAAATACCGCCAATGTCGTAATTCCCGCGAACGCTGCGAAGCCCGCTAGCTCGGACCGCATGGCCGGCGCGCAGTGGCGGCGCAATCCAAATAACATCGGTATGTAGTTGGCCAGCGGCGCCAACGCCAGAACCCACAATGCGGCGTGGAATCCGAACCGGCTAAACGCGATGTACAGCCCAACCGCCAGGAAGACCAGCTTGGAAATATTCGCAATCGCCGCATATCGCGACGTTCCTAGCGCGAAAAGCATGGTCGCCGTCACCGACATGAAAAGCTCGAGCGCGCCTCGCATCCCCAGCAACTGCAGCATCCAGCCGGTCTGCGCATACTTCGCGCCAAGCAGCACGTGCACCAGCCATTTGCTTCCCAAAATAAATCCTACCGACATGCAGGCGCTCAAAATCAGCACCAGATGCCGTGTCTTGGTGAAATGCCGGATCGCCGCGTCGCGGTTCTCCCGGATCGAATCGGACATCATTGGGAAAAACACCTGCGACACCACTTGCTGAAAGCCGCGCGACGCCGCAAACGAAATCGAAAGCGCCAGCGAGAAGCAACCCAGTTCAACCAGGGTTACGAACTTGCCCACCACCAGCCGCTCCGCTTCGCCTGCGAGAAAATACGTGGCTGTCGAAACAAAGATGCCGGTTCCGAATGCCAAAATTTCCTTGGCCGCCTTCGGATCCCATGTGAGCGACACCCGATTCTCCGCGATCACGTGGCTCGCTACGGTGAGTGCAAGCGTCGCAGCGACGCGCCCCGCCACCAACGCCCAGGCCGTCGGCGATATCACCGCCCAAACCACAGAAACCACCAATCCGAAAATATCGCTGCCCGTATTCAGGAACGTCAATTCCTTCAGCCGCACGTGACGAGCCAGCGTCCACACCGACCCGCTCGCGAATCCCCGAAATAAAGTGGAAAGCGAGCCGACAATCGCCAGCGCAATCACCGCCGGCTGGTGGTAGAAAATCGCAAATGGATAGGCCAGGCTGGCAGCCACCATCCAGATAAGAATTCCACGCATCACTTGAATGATGAATGCGGTATTGATGAACGCCGGATCGTCCCCGCGTGCGTTCTGAATCACGTCCATTCCGATTCCAAGATCGGAAAGCGACTCCAGTCCCGACAGGAACACGGTAACCAGCGCCACCAGGCCGAACGCCTGCGGCGCAACCAGTCGCGCCAATACCAGCGTGGAAGCCAACCGGACTACCTGGCTTGCGCCGTACCCGGCCGCGGTCCAAGTTCCTCCGCGAAACGCCATCAACACCCGGCGGGACGCGGAAATGCCGCCTAGGCCGGGAATCTTCCGCACCAGGCCGATCGTGGCAAGCTCCAGCCCCGATGGCTCGCGATGCGTCGCTTTAGCGGCTAATTCGTTGGTAGAAAGCTCAGACATTAGTGTGCAAAATTCTCGCTTCGACGTTCATTTTGTTCGTAAGCATGGATCCAGACGACCTGAAAGGAGTCGCGCTCGCGGAAATTCCGGTCCGGGCCTTTCAACTGATAGCCAAAACCGTTTTGGCCCAGAATCGCGAGAATGTGGGAAAGGGTTTCGGGCCGTCCGGCAATATGATGATGGTACTCGATGACCATTTCGCGGATCCCTTTCAGCGCTCCGTGGCGATCGAGATCGTCAATAACGTCGGTTTCTGCGCCCTCGACATCGAGTTTCAAAAAGTCCACTTGTTCTTGTCCGATCACACTCGACAGTCGTACCGAGTGCACCGGCACCGTCGTCGGCAAGTGGTCCTGCTGGATGACACTCATACCGAGATCTCCAGGATTCTCGGCGTTGACGTAGAAATCCGTCTCGCAGTCCTCAGCCCCCACCGCTTTGTTATGAAGCGTGACGTTCGCCAACCGATTGCCCGAGACATTCGATTCGAGGATTCGGAACGTCGTCGGGTCGGGTTCAAACGCGATGACCCGCGAACCTGGGAACAGCTTTTTGAAAAATAGCACCGACATACCGACGTTGCTGCCGCAATCGACGATAAGAGGCTCTGACGAATTGCTGGAAAAAGCGTACACCTGCGAAACCATGATTTCTCGATAGAGGTGGAAGCCCGCGTCTGCGCGAGGCACCGATAAAGTAGAACCTAATACAGGGATCGACCGCCTTCGCGCACCCAGCAAGTTTGTCGTCCGTATGCCTACGTAATCCGAGAGCAGTCCCCATCGCGGGAACTTCGCGTTGCTACGCAGAATATCGATACAGTCCGACAAAAGCGCTTTCATGCTCGACTTCGCCAGCCTGGTCGCGGCAACAAGTGTATCTGCCTAAAAGTCACGCTTTTTGCCAAAGCACGCTTATGGTGGTGATTAGAAGCTCTTCTTCGGAATAGCCCCTGATCGCGTTCTCGGAGAGCAACTTCGCGGCTTGAGAGCGCGCGCGAGAATCGGTCACTTCTATAGTTTTGAGCTGTGACCCGGGCCAATGGTCGGCGAATAGTTTTTGCCACTCGCTCAGGCGAAGTTTATTCAGGTATGCCCCTTCTACAAACGGTACGCCTGAGCGTAGATGTGCCCAGTAGAGTTCAAAGTCGGCCCCGCCAAATGTCACTCGGGGATCAAGTGAACCATTCACGCTGGAGTAAAGATGAAGGTCAACAAAAACGACGCCATGCGGCTTGAGTACGCGAGCAATCTCCGACAAAGCGTCTTGGGGATTAGCGATATGGTGCAGAACCGAACGCGAGTACACCATATCGAACGAACCGCTCGCAAATTCCATTTCGCAAACGTCGCCGCGAAGAATCTCGATCTTAGGGAGTTTGGAGACGCCAAGTTTCTCGCGCAAGACCCGTTCGTATAGGCGATCAATTCCCAACAACTTCCGAATGATCGTTTTTGCCGTCCTCTGAGCGCCGTTGTAATGAAACATCTCCAAGCACTTACGGGGCGAGAGCGTCTCCGCGATAACGTCCAGATCGATCGCCGTCACTTGGTTGTTCAAACCAAAATAGCGCGATTGAATCAGGAACTCGCCTGGGCCCACGTCAAGTATTCGACGTCCGGTCGCGGGCAGCCCGAAGCTTTCTTTCGAGGTTCGATTGCAGGCCTCCGCTAGCGCGATTAAGTCCGCAACTCGCGATTCCGCCTGACTGCGATGAAAAGCCCAGAGACGAGACAGCTCGCGATAGCGGGCGATCGCTCCGACTTGATTGGAGGTGTAAGAACTCGGCATCGTCGTCTGCGAGACATCCAGACCGACTGGCTTGTGGTGTTCGCGCAGGTTAACTTTTGCCGGGTCGTTTGAAGACTACACTCGAGAAGAACGCAAAAGCGCTGGAATAGTTGAGTCCAGCGGAGGCTCGCGAAAGCTCATTTAATTAACGGTTGCCGTCAGTGCTGAAGGCGCGTTAGGTACATTGGACGTTGAACCAGCGGCATATTGATAGGCACCGGCGTCCCATGTCGAACCGCGAGTAACCGGAACGTTCGGGACCACCACATGACTCGCCTGGTTATACGTTATACCGCCGAATCCCTGGGTGCACGCAGTTGCCGCGAGCGAATTATCCATCGCGTTGCACAGCGACGTATTGTCGTGTCCTGCGCCGACCGTAGCGCTCCCTGATGACGTTGGCGCGTAATTGTTGCCTGTGACGTATCCCTGGGCGTTGGCTGCGCTCTCGGTTTGAAAAATGTCGCCCCCCGTGTCTGTGTTCGTTGCGGCATTCGAAAATCCAGCGAGCGTTTGGTTTTGATACCCAATGTAATGGTTATTCCCGGCTTGGACCGACACGTTTCCGCGATCCTGCACGAACGAGCAGGGATCATCCGAAGTGTTGTTGAAGACGTAAAACGTGCCGCTCACTTCACCCATATAGCAGTTTGCGCCGTTCTGGGTAGTGTTATTGGCCGCATTATCTGTCGGAGGTGCGGGCAAAAAGACGGCACGGTAATCCCAGGAAACGTTATTGAAAATGTACGCGTTTCCAGCGGTTCCCGTGTACATGTCAATGCCTTCGCCCTCGTTCGTCTTGTACATTAAATTGTTGTAGAAATACGTCGAGCCTTTCGGTCCTTGTCCGAGCCACTCGATAATGTTGCCGTGAACGCCCCCTTGCGGTTCAAGCAAGTAGTAGAAAATATTGTCGTGGACGCTGGTAAGAGCACTGGTGCCTGCGACGTAGCCGTTGGAAACGTGCGAAAAAACGTTGTACGCCACTTCTGACCCGGCTCCCAAGGCCTTCCCCGAAGCGGCGCCAGCCGTCGTCCCCAGAGAAGCGTCAGAACCGTCGAACACATTGTGATCGACAATTTCGGTTCCCGTGCAACCTGTTCCGTTGCAAGAAACCTCGACGAATTCGTCGTCACTCGATCCGGCGCCGTACGTCCAACCGTGAAAGTAATTGTTTGTTATCTCCACCATCGACGCGAGCGTCGTGACGACGGCTCCGTTCGGAGAAGCGTTCCAACACCAGCCGAACCATTCAAAGTTATCGACAATTACATAATTCTTGCCGACGAACATAATGTTGTGGCCGTCCTGATCGTAAGTGCAGGACGAAGGACGAGACGTTGTCAGCGGATTGTCCATGTTCATCTGTGGCCGCGTCCAAGAGCTGCCGGAATACCAGCTCTGATCGACGCCGATGTAAATGCAGCTGGATTTCACGATCGCTCCAGCTGAAGCATCCAGGTTGCAATTCGAAGAGCTACCGGCCCAATTCCAATTCCAGTGCGGGCTGGTTCCGCCCACGTACGGGCTCAGGCCGCTATTCCCGAAGTGCCAAGTGTCGCCGCCTCGAAAAATGAAACTGTCTCCCGGCTGGGGCGTGGTGGACGAGCACACGGCCGAGCATCCGTTCATGCCCGGTGCGTGAAGCCAGGGTGAGCTCTTGCTGGTGCCATTATTCGAATCCGACCCGTTGGCCGCGATGTAGTAAGTGGTGGCGCTGGCCGTTCCCGCGCCCAGAAGGGCTGCGAGGAGCGCCAGAACCAAAATGCCGAAGAATCGTCGAATCATGCTTTTCCCCTATGGCTGCCTAGCTGAGTCAACGTTACCCGCGCGCGAGAGCCACAACCACTGGTCCAAAGTCCAGTTTCAGGACAGTCAAATTCCCTGCTCCGAAGCTGCAAGTTGGGCAGTGCCTCCTCTTGTTTTCGCGTGCGAGCTACGGTGCGGTAGGATACATCGGCCGATCGGGGTGCTTGCCTTAGTCGAGCCACAGTCTATCTATTGAAAACAAATCGGTTAACGCCACTTGCTGGCATCCGCCAGCCGGGCTCCGGAGCGCTCACGGGCGCCGTTGCGGCTGGCAGCCTGTATAAAGTCTCTTATCGCCGAAATCAGGTCTGGCGACGCCTGCGGGGTGATGGCGGACGGAGCCGAGTGGTTTTCCTCCTCCTGGAGCTTCAGGAGCAGGTCCTTTTCATCGTTGGCAACGATGATGCCCTGCTTCTGGCCGAATCGGCGCGCCGTGGCCACCTGATGCTCGTTGCGGTGCTCGCCCAGATTCGCCAGCTTGGGCATCACGATGATGGGAATGCCCGCCTCGAGCGCCGCGATGATCGAGCCAGTTCCGGCGTGCGCTACGATCAGCCGGGCCGCGCGAATCCGTTCGCGGAATTCCGTGGGCGAAAGGAATTGCGTATAGCCGATGTTGCGCGGCACATAGGACGATTTGCCGATCTGCGCGAATACGTCCTTTCGCCCCTGCGCGCCGGCCCATTCATCCATCGCGCGGATCAACCGGTCGAACGGATCCACGCTCCCCACCGTAACGAAAATCAAAGCACGGCTCCTTTATAGTGCGGGCCTTTTTCCTTGGCCAGGTGCGGCCACTGCGTCATCCACAGGTCGGCGCATTTGCCGGCCAGCGCGCCGGAAAGCGAAAGCTCTTCGGCGTTGGCGATGCTGTCCAGCCAGACCGTCTTTGCTCCGAACAATTTTCCCCAGCGGATGGCGAGATACCCGGGCGCGGCGCCCGTGGAAATAATCACGTCAGGCTTCTCTTGCAGTACGATCCAGAGCATACGAAACGTCAAAGCAACCATGCGCAGCCGCGTCCAGCGCGTCGCATCCGAGACGGCGTAGAACTTGTGCCCCGGCACATCGCCCGCATACGCGCTATTCACCGTGACGAATACCGCTTCGCAATCGGCCCAGGCCGGGCTGAGGCGCAGCAGTTCGATCCAGTGCCCACCGCCGGAAGCGACGGCGAGAAGTTTTTTTCGTTTTACCGTTTGACTGGCGTGCATGCTGGATTCCGCGCGAGCGAAGCGTTCCGAACTTGGGTGAAAATCGCTGTAACGATGCGCGCGCCCGCGCGGCCGTCCCACTTTTCGGGAACCTGGCCGTCGAATTTGCGAGTGCGCTGGGTGCGGACGGCGCGGCGAATGTCTTCGGTTTGCGTGCCGGCGATCACGTTCGTGCCGCAGGTGACGGTTACGGGCCGTTCTGTATTTTCCCGTACCGTGACGCACGGCACGCCGAGGCACGTGGTCTCTTCCTGAATGCCGCCCGAATCGGTGACCACGATCGCGGCGTGATTCATCAGGCAGAGAAAATCGAGATACCCGAGCGGGTCGAGCAGGCGAATTCCGTGCGAGGCGCTCGCTGTGCCCGCGTGCGTGCCCGCGTCGAATTGGAAGAATCGCTCGAGGCCGAATTCCGCGATCCGCTTTCGCGTGCGCGGATGCGCCGAGAAGACTACCGGGCACGAACGCGCCAGTTCATCGAGCCCTTCCAGGATGCTCAGGAACGTCTCGCGATCATCGACGTTCGACGGCCGGTGCAGAGTGAGCAGCGCGTAAGGCCTTGCATCCGCCTTCGGATTCGACTGCGCATCGCGAAGGCCCAGCGTCTCCAGTATCTTCGAACGCTCGGCGATTTCCTTGCAGGCCAGCAGCGAGTCGATCATCGTGTTGCCGACAAAATGAATCTTGTCGGCGGAAATGCCTTCGCGCTGCAGGTTCACGATCCCGCTTTCTTCGCTGACGAAAAGCATGTCCGAAACGTGGTCGGTAACGATGCGGTTCACCTCTTCCGGCATTCCCGCGTCGAACGACCGCAGGCCCGCCTCCACGTGCACCACTAGCGGCCGGGTTCCTTGCGAATCGAACGCAATCTTTGAAGTGACCAGCGCGCAAGCCAGCGTGGAATTCACATCGCCGACCACCAGCACCACATCGGGCCGTTTCTCGAGCAACACCGGCTCGAAGCGCCGCATGATCTCTCCGGTTTGCACCGCGTGGGAACCGGAGCCGATTCCCAAATGCACATCGGGCTTCGGAAGCTGCAAATCCGCGAATATCGAATCGGACATGGCGCTGTCGTAGTGCTGCCCGGTGTGGACCAATACCTGATCGATGCGCTCGGCTTCAAATCCGTCAACGCCTCGCGCGAGAGCCGTCGCACGATTGTGCTCGCGAATCGCGGCGAGAATCGGCGCGGCTTTCACAAAGTTGGGTCGGGCTCCGACGACGATGAGAACTTTCATATAGGTTCTTGCACGATGCGCAACTTACCGTTTGTCCGCGAATGCGTACAGCATCCATCCCAGTTCGTACGGACGGCATTCGTACAGCACATGCAGGCCGGAACGCGATGCGGTGTCTTCGCTGCGTCCAATTAAATTCTTGGCGACGCGCCACAAGCGAGCCGCTTTGCCGGGAGCGATGCATCGCCACACAACATTCGCCGCGGCATCTTCCATATTCACGGCCAGTTCGTTGTCAGGGATCCAGCCGAGGCCCTTGTAAATCCATGGCGTGAAGTCCGTATTCGTCGCTTCGCCCAGCGCGAACAAAACCATCGGCGCCATGGCGTGTTGATGGACCGAGAAAACCGGATAAGCGCCGATCACTTTGCCGGTCCACGAATCGTAGTGCCACCACCACTGGCCCAGATCGCCCTGCGCTTCGCAAATGTGCCGCGCGGTCTTCAGCGCTTCATCCAGCGCGACCTTTTCTCCGAACGCCTGCGCGTACCTTGTGAACGCGTAAATCGGATACACCTGATCGGCAAAGCAGCCGATGCGGCTGCGATTCAGGCCGCCGATTCTTTGATCGCTGGAGTGAAATCCAAAAATGTTTTGCCCGCTCTGGTTCTTGAGCAACCGCGCGTAAATAGAATCCGCGAGCGCTTTGTGATCGTCAGCCTTGCGTGGAACCGCGAGTTTGGCGCAGGAAAGCCCGGTGAGAAGCCACGACGTCTCTACGGTGCGAAGCTGCCGTCCATCCTCGAAGCGCGTAAGCGCGGTCGAAAGATCCAGCCTGCTCTCCAGCTCTTCGAGCTTTTCCGGAGCCAGCCGCGCGCACGTCCAGAGCAGAACCCCAAGGTCGCCCGCATTATCCAACCAGTCGAGATTGGAAATGAGTTTCTCAAACGCCGGCATCACCGGGATCGGCGACTTCGTTCCGGATGCTTCGAGCTTGTGCAAACCCATCAGCGTCATCATCGTGTAACGGCGCGAAACGCCCTCTTGCTGCAGTCCCTCGCCGGTTTTCCTCAGCGCCTGACAGAAAACCTGGGTCTCAGCGTTGAACATCGACACCAATCCCCGCGCGGCCAAATCCGTGAGCCGCCGGATTGTGGCGGACAATTCAGCCGGAGCGCCCGGCGCGCGCGGCTCGCTTAGTGTTTCGGCGGGTGTGGTGGACATGTACCCTCCAGAATTCCAGCGATGTTATCGACGATGCTCTTGAGCGCGGGCCGGTTGTGAAAATCCGGAGAAGCCGGGCGGTTCCACGGCACAAGCGCGATTTTCTTTTGCAGGTCGTCCACGGTTTCGATCAAAGTCAGGCGGCCGTGATCCGCAAGGTATTGATCGACCGCGCCGATCTTGCCCCGGAAAATGCTGTACACAGGAACGCCCAGCGCCGCGGCTTCGCGATTCATCGTGCCGCCGCCGCTGATTACCAGATCCGAAAACCAGACCAGGTTCAGGCCGTCCACTGGGACTTCGGGAATAATCATGCGTCCCGATGCAATCAGATGCGGCCAATCGCGCTTGATTTCATCGCGCTGCCGCGCGTTTCTCGGCAGCGTGACCACGCGCACGTGCTGTTTATCTTCCAGCCAGCGCAGCGTGGCCGCGAACAACACCTCGGCTTCCGGGTTGTGATAATGCGCTTCGGTGGCCGGCGGCCTGAGCGTAATCACCAGATCCCCCGGCTCGATTCCCAGGCCTGGCAAAATCTTGTGATCCGGCTTAAATCCCAGCACGTACACGTCTTCTTTCAGGCCGGGATATTTCAGGATTCGTTCCGTTTCGTCGGTCATGGCGTGATCGGGAATCAGATCCGGCATGATCGTCCAGTCCGGCTCGATGAATCCGGTCTTAATGCTGTGCTCGTAGTCGTGCATCATCACCGACGGAATGCCGAGAGCGCGGCAAGCCAGCACTTGCGCTCGAGATCCGTGCGAAACGGCCAGCGCCGGATGTTGGTTTGCGGTCGGAACCAGTTGCACGGCTCGCATCAAGTTGCCCAGTACTTTCAAGACTTTGTGCTTGCCGTAGCTCCCGCCGATGATCTTGCACGGCAGGTGGTAAAACTGCAGCAGGTCGGATACCTGATAAAGGTTTCGCGCCGTCAGGATCAATTTGTACCCGCGCTTTTCCAGTTCCGAAATGATCGGCAGGAAAAATGGAACGTGCGGCGAATTGTCGATATCGATCCAGACCGTCTTCGAGCGCGCGCGGTTCACGCCCGGCTCAGTTCCGTTTCCGGATACCAAAGTCGGATGCGACGTCGCGTTCACGCCTGTGGTTGATTCGCTTGGGGACACTGCGCTTCTCCGCGGTTCGCTAACCGGGCCTGTGCGTTACGTATCGATCCTTTGAGGACCGTTCGGTGATAAGCAGTTAAAAATTGGACTTGAGGTTCGTTGCTCGAACGGATGGGTGGATATTCAACGAATGTCGCGAGTTGCGTCCATCAGCCGGCGCAACCAGGGTAAACGGCGGCGATGCACAGCCGTGTTCCAAAAAATCAGAGTGTAGTTTTCAGTCGAATCTTCGAATCGAGCTAGTACGCTCCGTCGCCGAACACCACGGCGCGGGGCGTCTTCAGCAGAATCTGGATATCGAGCCAGAGCGACCAACCGCGTGCGTACTGCAGGTCGAGCCGAACCATGTCGTCGAACCGGACGCGGCTGCGGCCTTCCACCTGCCAGAGGCCGGTGATTCCGGGCTTCACTTCCAGGACGCGGCGGCGGTGCCACGGATCGTACTCTTCGTATTCGTAGGCCAATGGCGGACGCGGACCGACCAGCGACATTTCGCCGCGTAGCACGTTGATGAATTGCGGCAACTCGTCCAGGCTGGTGCGGCGAATGAATTTGCCGATCCGGGTAATCCGCGGATCGTTGGTCATCTTGAACACGGGCTTCGCGCCGTCGCTCGCCAGGCCGTCATGCTTCCCGTTGATGACCTGCTTCATGAATTCCTGGTGGATCTTCAGGTCGTTATTCGCATACATCGACCGGAATTTCAGGCAGGTAAACGGCTTGCCCAACTGGCCCAGGCGTTGCTGCGTGAAAAACACCGGGCCTTTCGAGCTTAACTTCACCGCCGCGGCGATGATTAGAAAAACAGGAGAAAGAATCAGCAGGGCGCAGGCGCTGCCCACTACGTCCATCACCCGCTTCAGCGCGAAAGGAACTTTCTTTGTGTGATCGAGGTTGAACAGGTCCGGATACAGCACCGGCGTACCGGAAATGTCCGAATCCTTGCTGTTGGAATCTTCCGAGAACGTGTGCACTGAAACCCGGATGTGCTTCACATCTTCAACGCTCAAATGCGTCGTCAGCGACTGGCGCAGTTTCTGAATAATTCGATCGGTAAACGCCGAATCTTCCAGCTCGCCCACCTCGGTGAAAATGATGCCGAGGATGCTGTCCTGTTTGTACCAGCCGGCCGGATCGGTTTCGCGACGGGCGTCGTTTGCCGCGCGCACCAGGCCTTTAACGTCGCGCGAACGGCCTTTCTTTGGCTTAATCCCTTCCGCGTCGATCAACACCAGCACGAACTTCCTCGTGTGGCGTTCGGCGCGCTTGCGCTCCAGGCAAAGGATTCCAAGGAAAAGGTCTTCAGGCAGGATCAATTGCATTAAATCCGAAACGTTCACCGCAGTCCGAGGCAAGGATGGGGCCGACGCCTCGTTGATGACCGCGACTGGCTTTTTTTCCGCTACCTTGGGGGTCGTGGGGTCAGTCATGACTCGTTCGCTCGCTCCGTACATGGATCTTTCCTTTGAGGACAGCTACGTTCGACAGCCTCTACTCGCTGCCAGAACTGCCCTCTCGTGAAGCGTGCCGGCTTCGTTTCATCCCCAGCTCGGTGACCCCCGTTTTCACGGCCGAGCTGAGCATTTACCGACACAACCTGCCCTTACGTAGAAGCCGCAGGGTGGTGTGACCCGATACTCTGCGGCAAGGCTGCAATTCTTCCACCAATTACTCGATTTGAGACGATTTGAAGCGGCGCGCTCCAACGATTCAATGCGCTTAGAATCAGTAACTTATGGCTAGTCTAAAATTCGCTTCTGTTGCTTGGCGAATGTCTCGACCGTCAAACTTCCAATAAGAGAAAACATCTGCGCTAATCGAGAAAACATGTTCCGGACTTGAGTCTGTTGTACAAAAGACACACTCGCCGGCTTTCTCTTGCGGCTTGCCACCGAAATCCGCTCTCAATTACTGATGCGCGAACTTCGGGTCCAACCCAGCAAGCGACGCCTCATCCCCACCGCCAACCCGCCGCTCCAGCCTTCGAATTCCCACAAGAGCCACGGCTAGAATCGCCAATCCGATGAAGAAGAACACAAACCCGCCATCGCGGTGCAAGCTGCCTTTCAAAAAACTCGGATCCACATACAGGCTTAGCAACGTGAGTGTCGCGATTCGAATGCCGTTCTTGATCATCGCTACGGGAACCACCAAAATCATGAACACCAAACTTCCCCACCAGGTCCGCAAATAATAGTGAGCCGCCAGCAAGCAAGTGATCAGCATGGCCACGCTGGAGCGGATTCCGCTGCACTCCGGCGCTACCTCGATCGTTATGCCGGGTACCGTCAGGAAAAAACCGTCGCGCAAAGTCGGCACGCGAAGCGTCTTGAAGATCGCGTAGGTAATGTCCGTGGATCCCTTTTCCAGCGCATAAACGACGCGTGACAAAATAACTTCGGGAAGAGGAATCGCCAGCAACAACAGGAGCAGCGGGAACAGAGCCGCCCTCCCCGGCATTTCTTCCAAAAGCCGCGGCGAAAAACCCGATCCAGATTGTCACCAGGCTCAGCACTTGCAGCGAAAATGAGCTGGTGCCCGGCTCACCGCCCAAGATCCACCGGGTCGCGCCATAAGCGATCGCCCCAAGCGCGATCAGTAGCACTCCGATGCCCTTGGAGGATTTCTGACTCGATCCAAAAATCGTTTCCCGTTCAGACCAGAGCAGGTAGGCGGTCAAAAAAGGGATCACCAGCACATGGGATGAATCCTCATGGGTCCACGAATACTGCACCAGGGCCGCCAGCGTCTTCCACGCGAGAACTGTGCTTGCCGCTACGAGCAACAGGAACTGCGCGGCGTTTTTTGGGGTTTGAGAATTCAGGCTCATCGATCGATGGGTTTCGTTTCTCGGCTTACCCGACGTGCTTGTAAAGGACCGCACCGAGCATCGACAGCACCGGCGCGGGGACGCGCGAAAATACTTGCTTCGCCAGCCTCGCATTCCAGCTCTGGCTGGCCGGCTCGAACAGCTCCCGGCCGTTTCCGCGGTCCGTAAAGCGAATGTAGTGCAGCGGCGTCTCCACCGCGCCCCATCGCTTCTTGAAAATCAGTAGGCCGTCCTGACCCACTTCGCAGCGCCCCAAATCAAACGTGCGCATTCCAGATTGTTTGGCATCGAGCATCGAGCGCCAGTACAGCAAATGCATGCCGCCCATCGGGCTGAATCGGGCTTCCGATCCGCCATATTTGTAAACCAGCGTGTCGCGGTGCTGGATCGTCAGCATCCCTGCGATGGGCCGGCCGTCTTTCAGCGCCAGCCGGATTTTCACCGCGTTCCCGAAACAATCCAGAAGATTGCGGAACCAGATTTTCGGCTGCGGCGGCACGCTATGCCGCCTTCGTGTAAGCACAAGCAACCGATAGAAGGCATCCAGGTCCGCGCCGCTGGTGCCCTCCCGATAATCCAGTTTCTCGCGCTCGGCTCTCCGGATTTTGCGTTGAATCGAATTCTTGTGGAAACTCTTGAACAACGCCGCGGCCGACGGATTCAGATCGATCTCGTGCCGGAAGTACGTTGACGAAACGTGATACACCGGCTCGGTAGTTTCAATTTCTTCACATGGCCTAAGCTCCACATAGCGCCATCCACCGCGGTGGCGCTCGGTCTCTAGAGCCTTCATCAGCAAATTTAAATCGTGCGTGTCGTCAACCAGCGGCTGGCAGTAATCCGAAAACGGCAGCGAGACCAACCGTCGTCCGGTCAACCAGCTTTCCACTTTGCAAAACGCGATTCCGTTCTTGAGTTCCTCGCCGTCGCCAGAAGTCGTGAACACCACCGGCTTGTAACCGTAGGTCCGCCGCAGCGCTTCCAGCCACGCCCGGCTGTGGAAAAGCGACGCGCCTGCACTTCGGCTCACGAAGCGATCCCACCGTGGATCTACGAGCGGATCGAGTTGATACACCGCGCTCGTTCCATCCGGACTCGAAATCGTAGTCGATGTATGCGCGGTTTCAGTCTGCATGCGGGCCTGGTGCAGCGTCGGTTCGCCGGCTGGAGCGGCCGGCGCGACCACGGGAAGCTCAGTTAGGCGCGAGGATGAACCGCTTTCGCCGGGGGATGGCCCCCTGCCAGATGCGATTCCGGCAGAGCACGCACGTACGCCGAATCAATTTCGACGGCGACGGAGCGCTGCAGCAGTGTGACGGAAAGCACGAGCCGATGACTTCCCTTCGACTCAATGTAGATGCCTTCCAGACCCGTCAGAGGCCCGGCTTCAATCATCACTTTGGCGCCGGCCTTCAGGTAAGGCCACGGTTCGTGTCTGAGCTTTGAGCTGACCAGTTGTTGCAGCGCCGCGATTTCCGATTCCGTCACCGGAACTGGTGCGCGATTGAAGCCTACGATTTGTATGAGCCCTGGAGTGGTAACAATGGGAAAGCGGTCAAGGACGTTAAAACGGCAGAACAAATAGCCGGGAAACAACGGCGCTTCGATCTCTTTCACCCGGTCCGACCAGCGACGACGGCTCTTGAACGTCGGCAGGAAGCATTCGTAACCTTTGCCATACAGGTGGCTCGCTACGCTCACTTCGAAACGCGAACGTACGTGCAAAGCAAACCACGGAAGATCCGAGTCCTGAGGCGTTACGAGTACCTGGTCCTGCGAACCGATTTGACTTGTGAGCTTCTTCTGCATTTCTGAGCCTGAATCCGGGCAGGCTACCGCCATTTAAGTCACAGAATTTCGAGTTTTCCGGTCCCCGATCGAAGCCGACTTCGGTTCCGACCGTCGTTCACGCTTTGCCACAACCTCGCGGCGAACGAATAAACCATGCGACCTTTTGCCGGCTTAGCGCTTGGATCCGGAAACTTTGCGTTCCGAGTCCATCCAGTTTAGCAAATCCCCGCTAGCGGCTAAATCCAAGAAAATAATAAGCATAATCAATTCGACACATATCAACGGCAGATGAAAACCGCCTAACTTCAACCGATCGTCAGGGTTTCCCGGTTCACGAGTTCGCCGCCGGCGGGTTCGCATTCGCTTCCTGATTCCGAACGTAGCCGTACCCATAACCATACGACGAATAGTAGGCCCCGTAAGCCTGCTCGGGATCGACGGCGTTCAGCACCACTCCCACCACGGTTCGTCCCTGCAGTTCCTGGCATGCCCGCTGGGCCGTCGCCGCCGGCGTGACCCCGGCCCGTACCACCATCAAGACGCCATCCACCAGGTCAGCGAGGAAGCTCGAATCCGCCACCGGAATCAGCGGCGCCGAGTCCAAAATCACCCAATCGAACATCGGAGACAGCCGATCCAGCAGTGGTTTGAGACGCCCGTTGGACAAAAGCTCGCTCGGATTCGTGACCTCGTTCCCGCCGGGAATGAAACACAGATTGCTTTCCGTGCTGTGCTGGATGATCTGCGTCTCGTCGGCTTCGCCACGAAGATAATCGGTCAAACCCGGAAAGGCAGGAGCGCCCAGCGGAACGTGCAACCGGGAACAGCGAAGGTCCGAATCGACGATCAGCACTCGCCGGTCAGGCTGCCGGACGATGGACTGTGCCAGATTGTTCGTCACGAAGGTCTTGCCTTCCGAAGGAACCGAACTGGTGACCAGCAAAGTCTTCATCGTCTGTGCACCGCGAATTTGATACAGCCGCGAGCGGAGCGTGCGGAATTGCTCGGCGCCGTGCGCCGTCAAGTTTGGATTCAGGAAGACGTTTACGTTCGGATCGGGATTCCACGCCGGATGGGAACAGCGCTTCACCAGATCCTCAAACCGCAGGAACCCGCTTGTCGCCGCGGCGATCGCCTCGGCCGGCACACCCGGAATTTCGGCTTCGCGCTCCTCGACCACGGCCGGCGCGAACGTTCCCGCGTCCGCGCTGAGCGTCGAAACGTCTGGAATCTGTCCTGACGCTCGTTCCTGCTCGGCTTTTTTCAGTGCTTCGTGAATTCGACTCATGGTTTCCTTTCGCGGCTCGGCGATGGCGCAATATTGGCTTCGCGCAGACGTCCCAGCAATTCATCCAGATTTTGTAGCAGCGCTTGCGTGTCGGTGGATTGGTTCGCTCCATTCGGCATCGTTCGCCGGCGCGATCGGCTCGATTTCGTCGAGCTGGAATTCGCGCGCCACTTCTTCCACCAGATGCGCCGGCACGGGACGCAGGTGATCCACATACGCGTTGATCAGCGCGTGTTCGCATAGCAAATTCACCACTCGCGGAATTCCGCGTGAATACACGTGAACCGTCTGAATCGCTTCTTTCGAGAAAATCGGCTCGCCGTTGGCGCCCGCGATTCGCAACCGCTCGGCGATATATCCGAACGTCTCTTCAAGAGTAAGCGCGGACGTTCGGCAGCGCAGCGTAATGCGTTGCCGCAGTTGGCGCAGTTGCGGAAGCTTCAGTTTTTCTTCCAGCTCGGGCTGTCCGGTCAGCACGATCTGCAAAAGCTTTTCGGTCGAAGTTTCCAGATTGGTCAGCAGGCGGATTTCCTCGAGCACTTGCAGTGAAAGATTTTGTGCTTCGTCGATGATCAGCACGGCGGTTTCACCCGCGCGATAACGCTCCAGCAGCCATTGGTTCAGCTTCAGCAGCACTTGGCTTTTGTGCCGCGATTCGGACGGAATTTCGAAATCCGCCATGATGAAATCGAAAAGCTGGCTGACGTTGAGTTGGGAATTGAACACAAACGCGGTCTTTACGCGCTGGCCGTGCAGCCAGTCGAGCAGCCGGTTCAAAAGCGTGGTCTTCCCGGTGCCGACTTCGCCGGTCAGCAGAATGAAACCCTTCCGGTTTTGGATTCCGTACGTCAAGCCCGGCCAGCGCTTCCTGAATCTGTTTGGTCAGAAACAGATAGCGAGGGTCGGGATTGACGTTGAATGGGCTTTCTCGAAGCCCAAAAAATTTCTGGTACATGGTTCGTCTAGGCCCTCGCCCCGCTGCAACGTCCAATCCACGGAACGTTGCTGCGAGCTCCTTCTTGCGGAAGCCGGCTCAATCGCCGGCACCATCGCCAGCACCGGCAGTTGCAGAGCAAATTCCACGTCTCGCTCGGTCTTGAACGAGGAGTCCTTCATCTCCAGCAGAAACGCCAACGCTAGCCCCAAACCAAGCCCACCGCCCAGCCCGCCCAACGCAAACAGCGGCCGGTTCGGGAACGACGGCTTATCCGGCAGGTTCGCCGGGTCCAGTACGCCGAAATTGTTCGCCTTCCTGCTTGCGGTCGAGGTCGTTCGCCATCCTCGAAGCGTCAGCTTTCTTCTGGAGATCGTTATAGGAGTCCAGCGCCGTTTGATAGCCGCGCGTCAGCTCCTTGAACTGCTGCTCCACCGCCGGGCTTGATTGCGACCCGCGCCTGCTGAACGTTAATTTGTTGTTGGATTCGTTGCTGCTGCTTCGTCTTGTCCGCAATATCCTGATCGAGAGCGTGAATTGAAGCGCGGAGCTGCTGTATTTGAGGTGTCTCCGCACTCGAGTGGCCGCTTTTCGCCACCGCAGTTGGGGCCGGATTCGCGTTCGCATCGTTCATCTTCTTTTGCAGGGCCGCGATATCCGCTTTGGTTTTGATTACGTCGGGATAATCGTCTGTATAGCGAGCCTGAAGGCTGGCCAGTTGGGTTTGTAGATTCGCCAGTTGCCGCTCCAGCGTGTCCGGATTGGAACCCGTCTGCGCGGCTTGCCAGGCCGAAACCTGCGACGCTAATAGCTGTTCGTTGAATGTCTTTTCGCTCTGGGCGCGATTCAGCGCTTGGGTTGCGGCATCCAGCTGCGACGTCTCCGTGGTCAAAAGATTGACATTGGTTTGCGCTTCATCCGGCAGCTCGCCGAGGTGGTGGCTTTAAAATCCGCTAGTTTCGCGTCCTGCTCATCCAAATTCGCTTTCGCATCCTTTAATTGCGCCTCGAGGAAATCCGTTGTGCCCTTGCCACGACTAATCTTCATCTGAGTGCTTTCGGCAATAAACATCGACGTGATGTCCGCGCATACGTTCTGAGCTGTATGGGGATTGTCCAGAGTCACCGTAACGTTGAAACCCGGCAAATCGCGCGCGTGCGTTTCGGACATCGGGAGGATCGGCGAGATCTCGATGTTCTTTTGCAGCCGCGCCACAAGGTCGTCGACCGAAGCGCGGTTCATTTCTTTCGGATAGAGGTCGTACTTCCGGATAATCGGCTCCAGCCGCGACCGACTCAGGATCTCCTGCTGCATGCTGGCGAGCTGCTGACCCAGCCCCGACGTGTCCAGCGGTTTCACTAAATCCTCGGGAACCGACGCCGCCTCCACCAAAACGAGCGTCTGCGACTTATATTTTGCGGGTAACAGCACCGCAACGGCGTATGCCAGGGGTGCCCCGATGACCGCCAACGATGCGATAAGCACCCATCTCCGGCGAAGCATCGCCATGTAATCCGCGGGCGTTAGTTCACGATGTGCCATTACGATTCCTCTTTCGCCGTTTTCCGGCGTTCACCTGGACTGCTAAAAAGGTATGGGCGTCTTATGAAAATTGACTCCGACCGAAATCTGATTCCGCACTACGTCCTGCGAACACCCGGATCCCGTGCATGTCCCGACGCTGTTGTTCTGATACTGCAGTTGATAGTTCGCGAATAAATCCATCGTGCGGCCCATTGTGTGCGTCACGTTCACGCCCGCAAACCAGTAATCGTAGTTTTGCGCCTGCGTCAGATCGGCTACCGCGAATCCGTTGTTTCTCGCAAAGCCGAAATTGAATCCGGCGCCTATCGTCCTCGCTAGTTGTCCGCCGATCGTGCCTGACACGATGTCGGTCTCGGCTCCAGCCAGAACGCCCGAACCGCCGGTGACGCCGTGGTTGTAGCTCGCCGAAAAAGATGCCTTCTTAAGCGCGTAGTTGACCGACGCCGCGAGAGTCCAGTAGAGCGCTGAACTAGCGCTTGCCGTCGTCGAGGCCGAGCCGGTAATCGGGAAGTTCGAGGTGATGTACTGCGGTCCGGCGGCGACTCGCAGTCCTAGCCGTCCCGTAACCCGCCGCGCATACACACCCTGCACGACGTTCGAGTTAATCGATTGTCCCAGGCTGCTATACCGAATCGCGCTGAACTGATAGGACAGCGCAATCGTATCCAGCCGCGTCAGCTGGTAGTTGTAGCCGGCCTGAAATGAAGCCGCTCCATAGTTTGCAAGGTCGGTGTCGAAGTAACGCAGCAGTGCGTAGCTGCCAACGAAAGTGAACGACGTCCGTTGCGTCAGCCTGTAATCCCACTCGAGTGCGCTCGAATTCGTAAGGTTCTGCCCTCGCGGAGTCAAAATCGATTGTCCCGGCGTGTAGCCGGCGCCCACTCCCGGCGTTCCGCCCAGGCTCGGAACTCCCGCTCCGGAGCTTCCCGCGAATCCCAGCGACGTTTCCGGCAAGTACGCCAGTTGCTCGTAAACCGTAAACGTGGATCGATGAAACAGAAACCGGTCGCGCACGGCAAGCTGCTGGATGATGCCGTTGTCCACATCCTGGCCATTCGTAAACATTCCGCCGCCGGTATAACTCAAATACAAATCGCTGCCTTCTGAAATTTTGTGAACGTCCACTCCTCCGTAAATCGATAGCCACGCCGCCCATGCGTCGCTCCCGACGCCATAATTCGGATTCGAGTCCGCCGTCGCGGCGATCGCTACGCGCGGCTGCCAGTAGTTGTGCGTCACCGGCGGCGCGCCCACTCCGATGGGCTCAACTCCGGTCACCGAATTCGTGTCCGGCTGAATCTGTCCTTGATCCGTATTCATCTGCCCGTTGTCTGCGGCGCCCGCCAGCGGCGAGCGGATCGCCGGTATCGGCTCCGTCGGATTCTCTTGATTCTGGTCCTGTCCCTGTTGCGAGTCCGGTTGCGGCTGCTGGTCAGGCTGTTGCGCGCGCGCGGACGTCGCCGCCAACATCACCGCAACCACAATTCCGCCGAAGATGGGGAGCATCGATCGCATGTTGCGCTACGGCACCACGATCGTGTCGCCGGCTTTCAGCACGATGTCCTGGTCGGTATTCTTCCCTCCGACCACCTCCTTGTAATTAAACGGATGCTTCACCTGCTTGCCTTCTTCGTTGCGCAGCACGTAAATATTCTTCTCCCGCGCAAACTGCGTAAATCCGCCCGCGCTGGAAAGCGCTTGCAGCACCGTCATATTCGGCAGCAGCGGAAACGCGCCCGGTCGCGTCACTTCGCCCAGAATGTAAACGCGCTGGCTATTGATCGTTGTGACGATCACCGTCACCTGCGGATTCGTCACGAATTTTTTCAAACTTTCCGTAATCTGTGCCGCCAGTTGCGCCGGCGTCAGCCCCGCCGCCTGCACGTCATTCAATAGCGGCAACGAAATCTTCCCGTCCGGCCTCACCGGCACCACTCGCGAAATTTCCGGCTCTTTCCATACGCTCACGTCCAGCACATCCTGCCCGCCGATCACGTAATTCGCGTCCGTGGTAGCGGATTTGGCAGCCGTATCGCTCGCCATCGCGGGCACCGCCGGTTGTGCCGGCGTTTTTTGAGCATCGGAATTCTGCGCCATCGCAGGCGTCGCGAAGGCTGCGGTTAAAAGCAACACTGCCTGTAATCGCTTCAACATCGTCTCTCCTACCGCGGCTACTCCGCCGCCGAATCCTCGACTCCGATCTGTTTCAATTTGTACAGCAATGATTTGTAGCTGATCTGCAATTCCTGCGCCGCGCGCTTCCGGTTCCAGCGCGTATGTGCCAGAGCCTTCAAAATCATTTCGCGCTCGGCTTCGCGCGATGCCGCCCGAGCTGCCGCCTTCAGCGAAAATGAGGCCGGCGACGAAATCGGCTCCACTCGCTCCACGTGCGCCGCAGCTTCCAGCTCGCCGATGGCTCTGTGCTCGTCGCCCAGCGCCACGATTTTTTTCATCACGTTCTCAAGCTCGCGAATATTTCCCGGCCACGTGTGGTCCATCAGAATGCGCAGCGTGCGCGGAGTCAGCATCGGCCTCGAACGCCCGAACTGCGTCGCATACTTCGTCAGAAAAAACTCGACCAACAGCGGAATATCCTCGCGCCTCTCGCGCATCGGCGGCAACCGCAGCGAAACGCCATTGATCCGGTAATACAGGTCTCCCCGGAACCGGCCGGCGCGCATCTCCTCTTCCAGATTCCGGTTCGTCGTCGAAACCACTCTGGAGCGCAGCGTGCCCCGCCGCGGATTCGCTTCGCCATCCGGTAGCGCGTATAGCAAATTCCTCTGGCACGCGGCGTCCAGCTCGCTCACTTCGTCGAAAATCATCGTTCCGGAAAATCGCGAGTTCGAATTCGATCCCATCCTGTCCGTATCGATCCCCAATTCCGCGGACAGCGTGGAAGCGTTCATTGCAGCGCACGTCACGGTCATCACCGCGTCATCCGCTCGGCCCGACAGGCGGTGAAGCTGCTGCGCATAGATCGCTTTGCCAGTTCCGCTTTCACCCAAGAACAAAACCGGAATATTCGTCGGAGCGATCTCGGCCAGCACGGCCTCCAGGCTCTGCATCGCAGGACACAGTCCGCTCACGTGACCCCGGTCTTCCTTCACCATCACACTCACAGACGCCCCTGTTGTCATCTCTGCCCGAACCTTCGACCTGTCGATTGTTTCCGCGCACGAACGCCGAAGCGATAGTACGAACGGTTATAATGGGAGCGTTTGCACGGCCGTTGCCACGCGGAAAGCGTAAATTGACCGGTCCGAGCAACGGCTAACCGTGCTATTTTGTTATCGATACGCAAAACAGGAAAGCAAATGGCGGTCCTAGTACCAGCGGAGTGATTCCTTCGAACATTCCACGAAAGAGAAAAATACTTTCCATTTCTCCCCTTCTGCCGACCGATTTGTGTTTAACCGAGCTCCGACCTCCCATTCTATAAGCCGTTATAAATCAATAGTTTACGAAATTTCGGCCCCGAAACCTCGCCTCCGCCTTCGATCAAATCGGAATTCCTTCCGTCAAACTACTCGCGCGCTGCCAAATACTCACTCAAGCCACTGTAAATAAGAACTTTAATACACACTTGCGATCGCGAAACCCTTCACGGTGTCTGTCACGCATCATCTTTCCACTCCCATCCCGCACTTATAAGCATTCGTGCGATACTCGGCAGTTGTCACCCATCCATGAGGTCACGATGAATTCCTCTCGAAAGTTTTCTTTGATCTTCGCATTGGCGCTGGCCTGCGTGCTGGCCGCCGGCTGCTCGCGCGACCCGCAAGTCCTAAAGAAGAATCACTTCGAAAAAGGCGAAGCCTACGCGCAGCAGGGCAAGCTGAAAGAAGCGGCCATTGAATATCAAAACGCGATTCAGATCGACTCGCGATATTCCGACGCGCATTACGGCCTGGCCAAAACCTACATCAAGGAATCCGACTGGCCGCGCGCCTACCAGGAATTGATGCAGACCGTCTCTATCGATCCCTCCAATGCGCAGGCTCAGCTCGATCTCGCCAACCTGTTCCTGGCCGCAGGAAAATTCGCGGATGCGCGCGACCGAGCCGAAACGGTCTTGAAGCTCTCTCCTGAAAATCCCCAAGCGCACGTCATTCTGTCCAGCGCAATTGCCGGAGGCGGCGACACGGCCGCGGCCCTTACCGAAGCAAACAAAGCCGTTCAGCTTGCTCCAACCGATTCGCAAGCGTTTCTAAACCTCGCGCTGATCCAAGAAAAATCGAAGGACGCCAAAGCCGCCGGGCAGAGCTACCAGAAGGCCGTCACTCTCGATCCGAAATCCATCCAGGCTCTGATCTCCTTCGGAAATTTCTATCAACGCCAGAAGCAATGGCCCGACGCCGAAAAAATGTACAAGGCCGCAATCGCCGCCGCGCCGGACAATCCTCTTCCGCGTGCCACCCTCGCCGGCATGTACGTGAACGAGGGCCAGAAGGACCTTGCCGAATCCACACTCCGCGACGCTTCCGCGCAACTGAAAAACAATCCCGAAGGTTCCCGGATGCTCGCCGAGTTCTATTTGAGTCAGCAACAATGGGACAAAGCGCTGACGGAACTGCAATCGCTTTACGCGGCTCATCCGAAAGATCTGATCGTGGGCAAGATGTACGCGCAGCTTCTCTACCAGATGAACCGGACCGACGACTCCTCGAAAGTCGTTGATGCCCTCCTGAAAGCCAATCCTTCCGATCCCGGCACGCTCGTGATCCAGGGCCAGATTCTTCTTCGCGAAGGAAAGACGACCGACGCCGTACACGTCCTCGAACAAGCCACCAAGAATGCGCCCGATAGCGCGATGGCTCATTTCCAACTCGGGGTGGCCTATTTCGAAAGCCAGAATTTGGGGCAAGCCGAAAGCGAATGGAAGCGCGCCAGCGAGTTGCAGCCCACTATGATCGAGCCTATCCGCGCGCTCGCCACTCTCGCGATCCGAAAGGGCGACGTCGATACCCTGGAAGCCAACGGTGGAAAATTAATGATGCTCGAACCTCGCTCTCCCGAGGGTTACATCCTTCACGCGCAGGCATTGCTTGATCGGAAGGACATCGCGGGCGCCACCGACGACGTGAAACGCGCCATCGGCGTCGCTCCCGATAGCCCAATCGGCTACGCCCGCATGGGCGACCTGCTCTTCGCTCAAAAAGACTACGACGCCGCAAACAAATTTTACCTTCAGGCCGCGCAGAAGGATCCCAACGCCTTCGACGCCCTGAACGGCCAGGTCAACGTCGCAGTCGCGAAAAAGCAACCCGCTGTGGCTCTTAAGCTGGTTCAGGACGCCGTCGCCCGCGTCCCCAATAGCGCTTCCTTGCAGATCTTGCTCGGCCAGACCGAGCTTCGCAATCAGGACTCCGCCAAAGCCGAAGATGCGTTTCAGAAGGCCGCGGACCTCGATCCGAAAAACACCAACGCTGCGCTCATGCTCGCGAGCGTCCAGACGTCTCGCGGTTCCGACGATCAAGCCATCGCCACGTACCAAAAGGCCATCGCAGCCAGTCCGAGCGATCCGCGCCTGTACGTCGCTCTGGGAAGCTCGCTCGAAAAAAAGGGCCAGTGGCAGCAGGCCGAAGAACAATACAAGCGGGCCCTGGGCCTTCAGCCCGACTTCGGCCTGGCCGCAAACAATCTCTCCTACCTGATGCTCGAACACGGTGGCGACCTCAGCGTGGCCTCCTCGTTGGCCCAGACCGCGCGCAAGGGCATGCCCGATTCGCCCAACTCCGCCGATACTCTCGGCTGGGCCTACTACAAGCAGGGCGTGTACAGCGGCGCGATCGATATGTTCCAGCAGGCGATTGCCGAATCGAAATCCTCGAGCCGCGACAATCCCACCTATCACTATCATCTCGGCCTGGCCTATCAGAAGGCCAACAAACCGGATCTCGCGAAAAAAGAGCTCGAATACACGCTGAAGCTCGATCCCACCTACAGCGAAGCCGACCAAATTAAACAGGCGCTCGCCCAATTGGGTCAGGGCAGCTGACGCCGGCGCCGGCGAACCACTTCACGAAGCCACGCACGTGAACAGAATCGGCCCTCGGTGTTACAGTGGTGGACGCGCTGGCCGGCGCCGCGATGGAACCAAAGACAAAACAGAAAGCCCTCCGTCTATTGACGAACGGCATGTACGTTCTCACCTCGCGCAGCGGCGAAAAATTCGGCGCCGCCACCGTCACCTGGGTCTCGCAAGCCTCCTTCAAGCCCACGCTGCTCATGGCCGCGCTCCGCAAAGATGGCAGCGTCTTCCAATGTCTGGCCGAAAGCCGCGCCGCCGTCTTGCACGTCCTCGCGCAGGACCAGAAAGACATTGCCCAGAAATTCTTCGCGCCCACCAAAAATTCAGACGGCCAGCTGAACGGTGAGCCTTTTACTCTGGCCAAAAATTTCGCGCCGCTCCTCACTAGCCTGCCCGCTTACATCGAATGCTCCCTGGTGGACACCAACGACCGCCTCGGCGACCACGCTCTGGTCATTTTGGAAGTCACCAACGCCGCTCTGCTGCGCGACATCGACCCTCTCACCGTCACAGACTCACCTTGGGAATACGGAGGCTAGCCGCCCAGCACCCGCGAATCTGATTGAGCCAAATGGCTCGATTCTTCTATACTCTAGGTTTGCCAGGACGAGGGGAGCCGCACTAGCTATGTTAAAAAGCATTCAGAACCGGGACAAGCAAGGCAACCGCTGGATCAAGCTCACCATGGGCGCGCTCCTGGTCCTCATCAGCCTCAGCATGCTCACCTACCTGATCCCGGGCCTCGGCACCTCGGCCATGAGCAACAGTCCCGACGCGGCGGCCAGCGTCGGCGGCGAGCAGATCACCGTTGCGGACGTTCAGAAACAACTCAACACCGCCCTCCGCGGGCAAGATGTTCCTCCGATGCTGCGCGGCCTCTACGCCAAGCAGGTTCTCGATCAGATGGTCTTCCAGCACGCCCTCGAGATCGAAGGCCAGCGCCTCGGCATTTCCGTCACTCCCGAGGAAATGACCCAGCGCATCAAGCAGATTCTTCCCACCGCCTGGAACGGCGATATGTGGCTGAAGGATCGCTACACCACCGAAGTTCAGACTCGCCTCGGTATGACCGTCGAGGATTTCGAGCGCTTTCTGCGCGACCAGATGTTGCAGGAGAAATTCCACCAGCTCGTCACCGACTCGATCACCGTCAGCCCGGAAGAAGTGCAGCAGGAATTCCGCCGCCGCAATGAGAAAGTCCAGATCGATTACGCCCTGGTGAAGCCGGCCGATCTTGGCGGCATCGATCCAACCCACGGACGCCGACTTGACCGCCTATTTCACCAAGAACATGTCGCAAGTATCAGGTACCCGAGAAGCGCTCCGCCCACTACGCGCTGCTCGATCCTCAGAAGCTCGCGCGCCACCGTCCAGGTCAGCAGACGCGGATCTTCAGGCCTATTACAACGACCACATCGACGAATACAAAGTCGAAAACCGCGTCCACGTCGAACACATTCTGTTCAAGACCGTCGGCAAGACCGACGCCGAAATCGCCGAAATCCGGCAGAAGGCCGAAGACGTCCTGAAGAAAGCTAAAGCCGGCGCCAATTTCGAGGACCTCGCAAAGAAATACTCCGAGGACGACGCCTCGAAAGCCGAAGGGCGGCGACCTGGGCTGGATTGTCGAAGGCCAGACGGTGCCGGCATTCCAGCAGGCCGCATTCACGCCTTCCCAAGGGCTCGATCTCCCGGAATTGGTGAAGACCGAGTACGGCTTCCACATCATCAAGGTGCTCGATCACGAAGCGGCCCACACCAAGACCTTCGACGAAGTCCGCAGCACCATCGCTCCCGCCGTTCTCTTGAGCCAAGGTCAACGCCGAGGCAACGACATCGCCAATCAGATGGCCGCGGCGGTCCGCCAGTCGAACCACCAGTCCCTCGACGATCTCGCGAAGAAATTCAATCTGGAAATGGGCGACACGCCGCTCGTCGGCGCTCGCCGACCCCGTGGGCACGTCTCGGCAATTCGCCCGAGCTTCACGCCTCGCTCTTCGAATTGGGCAAGGGCGAATTGAGCCAGCCGATTCAGACTCGAGCATGGATTCGTCGATCATCACCCCGAAAGACATCGAACCCGCGCACCAGGGCACCCTCGCCGAAGTCCGCGACCAGGTTTTGGCCGACTACCAGCAGGACAAAGTCGGTCGAACTGGCGAAAAAGCGAAGTCGAGCAGCTTGCGAAGCTGGCCCAGGGCGGCGAAGATTTCGACAAAGCCGCGAAATCGCTCAATCTCGACGTGCAAACGTCCGACGCCTTTACCCGCACCGGCGACGTTCCGGACGTCGGCACGGCGCAGGTTCTCGACGGCGCCTTCAAAATGCCCGTCGGCCAGATCAGTGCTCCGAAACAGGTCAGCGGCGATTGGCTGGTGTACAAAATGGTTGAGCACGACTCGGCCGATCCCGCCGAGCTGATCCTATCAGTCCGAACAAATCAAGCAGCAGCTGCTGCAATCTAAGCAGGCGCGGCTTACGACGCCTTCCGAACCGCCCTCGAGGACCGCCTGAAGAAGGAAGGCAAGCTCACCATCAACCCCGACGTCGTTGAAGCGTCTCACCTCGGCAACTTAACTCTATAGCATTGAAAATATTACACTTAAAGTGCAGGCAACTCTTCTCTTGCCCTGCCTAGCCCCGTTCGCTAGACTTATCTCATCCGCAGAGCCTGTCCCGTAGCCAGCGGGGCACCCAGTCGAAGGCAGGAGTCTTCCCGGCTTCACGTGGTCGGTACCGAATGGATTTGGAGCTTCCGAGGAGCATTCCCATGCGGACACGAAATCAAAGAATGGCCTCGCAACCCTAGCGAGCGCCAGAAAGAACGGTCGTCTCGTCGCACGCCCGATCGATTTTGGCGATGAATTGAAAATGAGGAGCAAGATGCCCGCGTAAAGGCAATTCGCACGGAAACACCTACACCTGCGCGATGGAACGGAACCAGAACGGCAAATACAACATCCGCGTCCGCGCCACCTTTGCAAAGGGGAACTGGTCCCTGAGCACCGTATTTCCTGGCGTCGTCCTTCAATGCCGCCATGAAGAAACTGGAGGAATCGCTCCAGCTCCTGCAAAAAAATGAGGAGCGGCTGCGGTTCTGGGGTGTGGAACGGACCGACGATCCCAACCTGGCGGGCGATATGCTCCAGGAATTCGGTCTGTGGCTCGACCGCCGGCGCGAATTTCCCCGGAAGATAGCGGATTTCTCGGTCGCTGCGGGAACGCGCCGTTCCGGCATCCATGCTGGCGCCGGTTCGCCGTATCCTGGCGGACTCGGTCTCGCAGGAGCGCGCAGCTCACGCCCTGGCCGGCGACTGAGCTTCGAACACCCTTCGAATTTGGAAAAGTTCAACGGCCTGCTGCGGGATTACTTCTCACGGATAATCACTTCACCCTGCGCCACAATCACGTCATTTAACGATAGCTTGTACTTGTAGGACCCCGGATGGATGCCCGGCCGCGTCGGTCCGCTCAGGATCCGCACGTTCGGCGGCGCCTGAAACACGTTTGACCCGAACGGCGAGCGCTGCGAATCGAACTCCACCTTCAAATTGCCGGCATTCGAAACCCACTCCACCTGATCGCCTGCGTCAATCATCATTGTTTCAGGCAGCACACCCACCAAGACGCGTCTTTCAGCCACTCGGGAATCCCTCTCTCGACGATTTACTGTGAATTTTGCAACCCGGAAAGAAAAACGCCTGCGGCCGGAATATCGCTCAAGCCGCAGGCGCTTGTATCGAATACTAGACGATGGCCTTCACCGCGTCCACGATGTGCCGCGCCGAGATACCGAACTTGTCCACCAGCTCTTCCGGCTTTCCTGAGTGCGGCATTCCGGTCACAGCCAGCAGCGTGAACTTCGCCGGAGGCTTGCCCACCACGTTCAGCGCTGTAATCGACGCTTCGCCCATTCCGCCTTCCGGCCAATGGTCTTCCACGGTGATCAGCTTACCGCCCGTGGCGCCAACTTCCGCCGCGAGCGCCTTGCCGTCGATCGGCTTCACGCAGTACAGGTCGATCACGCGAATCGCCGATCCCCGCCGCGCTCAACTCTTTCGCCGCTTTCAGCGCTTCGTGCAACGTCACGCCCGCGCCGATCACCGTCACTTTGTCCTGATCGCTCTTCGCCAGCACTTTGAACCCGGGATACGGAAATTTCTCGTCGGTCTTGATAGAGAATCGGGAACTTCGGCCGCGACGTCCGCAGGTAATTGATTCCCGGCCGGCGCGCCATCGTTTCGACCAGCCGCTCGGTCGAAACCGCATCGCCCGGATAGAACACCACCGAATCGTTGATCGCGCGGAACATCGCGATATCTTCCAGCGCCATCTGCGACGGGCCGTCTTCACCGATCGAAACGCCGCAGTGCGAGCCGCACAGATTGATGTTGGCCCGGCTGATGGCGGCCATCCGCACGTTGTCATACGCGCGCGACAGAAAGCACGCGAACGTATCGGCAAACGGCACTTTTCCGCGCGCCTGCAATCCCACCGCGACGCTCACCAGATTCTGCTCCGCAATGTAGCCCTGAAAGAAGTGGTCCGGATAAGCGTTCTGGAAAATTTCGGAGAACGTGGAGTTCTTCACGTCGCCCGAGATGCCACGACCGCCTTGTTCACCGCGCCGAGCCGCTTCAACGCATCGCCGTACGCCTCGCGTGTCGCAACCTTTGCGTCGGCTTCGTAATCCGGCGCCGGAGCCGGCGGAAAGTCAGGCGGCTTGGGCAACGATTGGTGCGCTCGTACGATATTCCGGGATCGGGCGGCACGGTTGGGCCGCCGCCGAGTTCCTTGATCGCCGCCGCGAGCTGTTCTTTCGAGAATGGCTTTCCGTGCCAGCCCATCTTGTCCGCCACTTCGCTGAATCCGTGGCCCTTGATCGTCTGCGCCAGGATTGCCTGCGGCTTGCCCTTCGTGGCCTTTGCTTTGTCGAGCGCCGCGAGCACCGCCGGCACGTCGTGCCCGTTGATCACCTGCGTCGCAAATCCTTCCGACTCGAATTTCAGCCGGTAGCGCTCCATATCGTGCTGGTACATCGTCGGATCGCTCTGGCCCAGGCGGTTGATGTCGCAAATCACCGTGAGGTTATCGAGCTTGTAGAACGCCGCGAACGCCGCCGCTTCCCAGATCTGCCCTTCGGCCAGTTCGCCGTCGCCCGTCAGCACATACACGCGCGTATCGCTTTTGTCCATCCGCGCGCCGATGGCCAGGCCGGAAGCCACCGAAAGCCCTTGCCCGAGCGATCCGGTAGCCGCGTCCACGCCATGAATCAGCGGCGTCGGATGCCCTTCCAGTTCGCTATTCAGTTCGCGCAACGTCATCACGCGCGACACGGGGAACACTCCCGCTTCCGCCAGCGCCGAATACAGCAGCGGCGCTGCGTGGCCCTTCGACAGCACGAACCGGTCGTCATCGTTCGAATTCGCGTTCTTCGGATCGAACTTCATCGCGTAGAAAAATACCCCGGCGACAAGCTGCGCCGCGGACATACAGGAAGTCGGATGTCCCGAACCGGCCGCCGTGGTGGACATCATCGAGTAGATGCTCAGCAGTTTGGCTTTCTCGGCGATGTTCGCTACGGTGGCTGCGCTGGGTCCGGAAGAAGAGGTCGCGCTCATAAGTGCTCCTTTGCGTTCATTCGTTCGCGACGATTTTACCCTTTTCGGAAGGGGTGCGCGAACCTCTAATTTTTTCTATCCATGAACCGAGTGTTACAGCTCGCCTGGTTGGAATCCAGCCCGCTTCAGCCTCTCATCGGCAGATTCGGACTGGCGCGTGAGCGCCACGCTCAGCGCGTCGCCGAAAGATCCGCGCCGCCCGCTTCTCTTCCTGCCAGCGTCGTGATCGCCAAAAGAATCGCCACAATCACCACCGTCCACGCCAGCACCGGCGCGATACTGCCCACCGTATCGATGCTCTGCGAGCGACGCCTGCAGCACCGCATTTTGGACGAGAGAAGATTGCCCAGCTGATAGGCGCATCCCGGAAACGTCGCCCGCACCGGCGGCGGCGAAAGCTCGTTCAAATGCGCCGGCACCACGCCCCACGCGCCCTGCACCATGAACTGCATCACGAATGCCGCCGATCGCCAGCATCGGCGCCGAGTGCGAAAACGCCCACAGCGGGATCATCGGAATCGCCAGCAGCGCCGCGAACATGATGGCGCGTTTTCGCCCGATCCGCTCCGACAAGCTGCCAAACACAATCCCGCCCACCAGCGCGCCGATGTTGTACACGATCGCAACCAGTCCTACCGTGCTGCGGCGAGAATCCATGGTTCTTTTGCAGGAATGTCGGATACAGATCCTGCGTGCCGTGGCTGAAAGAATTAAAGCCGAACATGAGCACCACCAGAAAACAAAAACTCCCGAGATAGGATCGCAATGTCCCTTCACCAGCCGACTCTCCGTGCGTTCCGTCGATCCTGCCCGCGCAGCCACGCCGGCGATTCATCCACTTTGCTGCGGATGTAAATCACCAGCAGCGCCGGAAGCGCGCCAATCATGAACATCCCGCGCCAGCCCACGCTGCGTGAAACAGCGTACCGAATACCAAATCGCCGCGAGCAAGATACCCGACCACGTAGCCTTCCTGCAGCAGGCCGGAGAAGAAATCCGCGTCCTTCTTTCGGCAGCGTCTCAAACGCCAGCGCCGCGCCCACGCCCCACTCCCCGCCCATCGCGATTCCAAACAACGCCCGCAGCACCAGAAAACACTGTCAGCGATGGCGCAAACGCCGACGCCAACTCCAGCACCGAAAACGCCACGATGTTCGACCATCAGCGTCGGCCGCCGGCCAAACCGGTCCGCCATCATCCCAAACAAAAACGCGCCAACCGGGCGCAATGCCAGCGTGTAGAAGATCGCTTCCGCCACCACCGACAACTTGCGTGTGAAATTCCGCCGCGATCGCGCTCACGCAGAAAATCAGAATGAAGAAATCGAACGCATCCAGCGACCAGCCCAGAAAGCATGCCGTGAACGTGTGCCGTTGAACCGGCGTCAGTCCACGGAAACTCTCGATCGCTTTCATCCACGCCCCCGCGCCTGCTCGACAAGCGCGTCGAACAAAGCCGGCGTGCGAATCGCGTCCGCCACTCGCACCACCTGCACCATTTCCTCCACATCATGCACGCGCACGATGTGCGCGCCGCCCAGCACGCTCGCCGTCACCGTTGCTGCCGTACCCCACTTCCTCTCTTGCGCCGGAGCGTCTCCCAGCAATTTCCCTACAAACGACTTTCGCGACGTTCCGACGAGCAGCGGGTACCCGAGCCGCGCCAGTTCGGAAAGCCTGCGTATCAGATCCAGATTCTGTTTCGCATTTTTTCCGAATCCGATTCCCGGATCGATCGCAATCTGCGACCTCGGCACGCCCGCCTTTCGCGCCATCCGCGTGGCGCGCATCAATCCTCTCGTCACATCGTTCATCGCATCGCGCGCGAATCCCATTTTCTGCATCGTTGCAGGTGTCCCGCGCATATGCATCAGGATCAGCGGCACACGCAAACGCTTCGCCACACCCGCGATACGCGGATCGTTCCGCAACCCAGTGACATCGTTGATGATTTCTGCGCCCGCCAGAATCGCCGCTTCCGCCACTACCGCTTTGCTCGTGTCCACCGAGATCGGAATCTCGATCTTTTTCACCAGCGCAGTGATCACCGGCAAAATCCGCCGCAACTCTACTTCGGCTGAAACTCCCGTCGAGCCAGGCCGCGTCGATTCGCCCCCGATGTCGAGAATGTCCGCGCCTGCCGCAGCCAGCGCGACGCCGCGCTGCACCGCCGCGCGGACGTTCAGGTACTTCGCGCCGTCGGAAAAACTGTCCGGCGTAACGTTGAGCACGCCCATCACCAGCGTGCGCGGCCCCAAAACAATCATCCGCGTGGGAGTTCGCAACCGGAATGTCTGGCGTCGAGGCAAGGCCGCTATTGAAGCACGATTCCTTTGGGTGGCACAGACTTCAGTCTGTGGCACAGACATTCGTGTCTGTGCGCACGCCAGATTCCCTGGCGTGCGGGTTGTGCCATTTCCACAAAACTTCCCACCAAAATCCGCGCAGCCTATCGCGGCACATAGTACGCGGTTCGATGCACCACCGTCGGATCGCCGTGGCCAATCACCTTCACGCCCAGTTGATGCCAGCCCGGCACGGGCGCGCCGCTCGGCCCATCCGGCGAAATCCCCAGCGTATATTCCGCGCGAATCTTCAGCGCAATCTGCTCGAACGTATCCGCCAGCGTATTCGCCTCGCGAATAAAGTAGAGCTGCCCACCGGTCCGTCGCACGATCTCCGCGAGATACAGCGTATAAGCCGGAATTTCCTCACGCCGCGCCGCAGACGTCACCAGAGTGGATTGCGAATGCTCGGCCAGCCAAGTCGCCGTCATGATCTTCGGCCGGCTCTCCGTGGAAACCGCGAATACCTGAATGTCCGCTCCCGCCAGCGCGCGCGCCACGTCCTCAAACGTCAGCCGGTTCGCCGGCCACTCCGGACGCGGCACGCTCGTCGCCGGATCGAGTGTCAACCCGAGGCTCGTGTCCTGCCCGTCCGTCAGCAGCACGATCGCCTTCCGGCCCTTGCGTCCCGCGAACACTTCGCGCGCCGTCAAAAACAGCGACTGGTAAATATTCGATCCGCCCGTGTCGCCCAGCAGCTCCCGCGCATCCACGCGCGCCACCGCGCCTCGTATCAATCCCCAATCGCCCGAAAACGGAAGCTGCAAATAGGTGTGCGCGGAAAAGTCCACCACCGCGATCTGATCGGACAGCGATAGCGAATCCACCAGCGCCCGCGCCGCCGTGCGCATCTCGTCGGTCTCGCGCAACACGCTCGGGCTTGCATCCATCACCAGCGCCACGCTGGCCGGCTCGGACGACGCGTCGAAATATGTGATCGGGCTTCGCGCGCCGTCGTCGGTCACTTCGAAATCCGCGCGTCCCAAGCCGCGCACCGCCGCGCCCATCGCGTCCGTCACGCTGCACGTCACCGGCACGATCTCGGTCGCCACTGAAATCGCATGCGGAGACCCGGCAATCGCGCCAGCCGGCGCGGTGCCCGGCGCGATCCCGTTCATTTCGCCGTTCGCCGGGTCGCGGCGCCACGTCACATCCGCGTCAAGTTGTCTGGGTTTGGGCAGCTTCGCCCTGTGCGCGTCCTGCGCGTGAATCGCAGCCACCAGCGGAAAAAATGAGATGAACAGCCAAATCAGCTTGCGTGGCGCGCGCATTCGCGGCTCAATCGAGATCGAAATCGCGTAGCGGCTTTTCGATCGGCCCGTCTTTCGCCTTCTTCAATCCCTCCGCGAACTTCCGCGCCAGCACATCTTCCTTGGACTTCTCCGCTTCCACCGACGCACGGAACTTTGCCTCCACCGCGTCGTCGTGCTGGCGCAAAAGTCGCGCCGTGTCGCCCAGGTCCACCGAAGAAGGCGGCCGCGGCGGCGCTGTGTGCGATAGAACCACTTCCAGTTCCGCGTCGATCACCAGCTTCGCCTGGCAGCACGGGCATTCCACCTGAAATGTGTCGATCGGCTTCTTGGCCATGGCCCTATGTTACGCCAAATCAATTCCGGCGCGACAGTCTCCCCTCCCGCTCCTCAGCGCTTCTTATCAATTAAAGGCCACCGCCGTGCAAGCCGATTGTCGAATCACACGGCGGCCCGGGAACTCGTGTCTGTACACGAGCAAATGGAACCGCAGTCGCGCTATCACATGAAAATATTCTTAGGATCGCCTTCGCTGAGGAGTCCGCTAACGTGACCGCACAGGTTCATCTGCCCATCAGCACGCTCGCTCTCGCCGAAGATCCCACGCCCGCTCCCCGCGACCGCCGGAACCGCGTACGCGTTCAGATCGAAATTGCCGTCCGCGTCTGCGGCGGCCACGGCACCCGAGATATGTTTGAAGACATCGTCAAGACCGTGAACGTCACCCGCGACGGTTTGCTGATCGCCACCCACCGCAAGAACTACTTCGCCGGCGATATTGTCGATGTCACCTGTCCCTACTGGGAAAATCCCACCGCCATTAACACTCCGCGCCGGGCGAAGGTGATTCGCAGCGCCATCCTGCCCGACCTGCGTTACGCCGTCGCTCTGCAATACACCTCCGCGCTCGCAACGCATATCGACGCGCTCACATCGCATTACGCTCCCAACCCTCAACCCACCCACGTCCGCATCCTCGCCGTCGAATCTGATCCGGACATGGCCTTCGCCCTTCGCTCCATGCTGGAGCATGACGGCTACATCGTCGCCGTGGTCTCCAATGCCTGCGATGCCCTCACCATTCTCAGCACCGAAATTCCCGACGCGCTGCTCATCGAAGCCGAAGGCCATGACATTTGCGGCAAAGACCTCTGCGCCATCGTCAAAACCAACGAACGGCTCCAGCACGTTCCGATCATCTTTCTTACCTCCTCCGCTTTGCCCTCGGACTACGCCACGGGCCACCGCCTCGGCGCCGTCGTCTGCATGACCAAGCCCTGCAAGCCCATGCACATTCGCCGCGCCGTCCATCTCGTCGCTCCGCCTCCCGGCGAACGCTCCGTCTATAGCGCCCGCTTCAACATGGGCGCCTTCGTTCGCACGTCGTAGCCCCACAAAACGCCAAAACAAAAAAAAAGACCCCGCTCCTTTCGAAGCAGGGTCTTGGCAGTTTCAGGTTTTCTGATTCGAATTTACGCCGTTGCCGGCTTTTCACCCTTCGCCATGCCCGGAATCGCGCGCGGTTCCGGTCGCAGCGAAATCTGCGGCTGCTCCGCCTGCACGCGCGGCGGATTCGCCGGCGGCGGAGGCAGTTTGTCGGGTAGTGGCTTGTTTTCCATCAGCAACTTTAGCTCGGTGGCGTCGAGTACTTCGCGGTCCAGCAAAGCCTGCGCGATATGCTCGAGCGTGTCGCGCCTGGTTTCCAGAATGTTGCGCGCCTTGCTGTATCCCGTGGTCACGATGTTCCGGACTTCGCCGTCGATCTTGATGGCCGTGTCTTCCGAATAGTCGCGGTGCTGGTTGATTTCGCGTCCCAGGAAAATCGCCTCTTCCTTCTTGCCAAACGTCAGCGGCCCCAGAACGCTCATGCCCCACTCGCACACCATCTGCCGCGCGATTTCCGTGGCGCGTTCGATGTCGTTTCCGGCGCCGGTAGTAATGTGGTTCAGGAAAATTTCTTCGGCCGCGCGTCCGCCCATCAGCACGGCAAGCTGCGCTTCCAGGAATTCCTTCGTGTAGGTGTGCTTGTCGTCGATCGGCAGTTGCATGGTCACGCCCAGCGCCATTCCGCGCGGGATGATCGTCACCTTATGCAACGGATCGGCGCCCGGCGTCATCGCCGCCACCAGCGCGTGGCCGGCCTCGTGATATGCCGTGTTGCGCTTCTCTTCGTCCGACAAAATCATCGACCGGCGTTCCACGCCCATCAACACTTTGTCCTTCGACATTTCAAAATCGACCATCGCCACCAGTTTGCGGTTCTGGCGCGCCGCCCACAGTGCGGACTCGTTCACCAGGTTCGCCAGATCGGCGCCCGAAAATCCGGGAGTGCCGCGCGCGATCACCGAAAGATCCACATCGTCCGACAGAGGAACCTTCCGCGTGTGTACGCGCAGGATGTCTTCGCGGCCCTTCACGTCCGGACGAGGCACCACAACGCGGCGGTCAAAACGGCCCGGCCGCAGCAGCGCCGGATCGAGAACGTCCGGCCGGTTCGTCGCGGCGATCAATATCACGCCTTCGTTCGATTCGAATCCGTCCATTTCCACGAGCAACGCGTTCAAGGTCTGCTCGCGTTCGTCGTGTCCGCCGCCCAGTCCCGCGCCGCGATGCCGGCCAACCGCATCGATTTCATCGATGAAGATGATGCAAGGCGCATTTTTCTTGCCCTGCTCGAAAAGATCGCGAACGCGGCTCGCGCCCACGCCAACGAACATCTCGACGAAATCCGAACCCGAAATCGAGAAGAACGGCACGTTCGCTTCGCCCGCAATCGCTCGCGCCAGCAAAGTCTTCCCCGTTCCCGGAGGCCCAACCAGCAACACGCCCTTCGGAATGCGTCCGCCGAGTTTCTGAAACTTTTGCGGATCCTTCAGGAAGTCGATGATCTCGTACAGCTCTTCCTTCGGCTCATCGATGCCGGCCACATCCTTAAACGTCGCCTTCTTCTGTTGCGCCGTCAGCAGCCGCGCGCGCGACTTGCCGAAGCTCAGCGCCTTGTTTCCTCCGGCCTGCATCTGCCGCATCATGAAAACCCAGAAAAGTACCAGCAGAATGAGTGGCGCCATCGTGCCAAGCCAGCTCAGCCAGTCCGGATTCTTTGCTTCTTTGTAGTTGTACTTGACGTTGTGTTCCTGCAGCGTCTTGGTGATGTCGGGGATCGCGGTGTTCGCCACCGTCACGTTGCGGAATCGGCCGCCTTCTCGGTATTCGCCCTGCAGCTCGGCGCTGTTCGGCGCAAGGATGATCGTTACATCCTTCACGTTGCCGTTCGTCACCTTGGCCTGAAAATCCGAGTAATTAGGCTCGTCGTCTTTCGCCGATTGTCCGCCGGTGGAGGCCATCTTCCACAGGAACACGGCCAGTACGATCATCAGAAGCCAGAAAAGAATTGTGCGGACCGTTGAGTTCACCGAAATAACCTCACCCTCAGTTTACCGATACAATTTAGATGCGGCTTGTGTCACGGAGTATTCATTTCCCCCGTTTGACTCCAAAGCCTGCATCCTCAATCACTAACCCAATTCGCGTCGCCGGTGAAACCAGGAAGTCTGCCGAGGGCGGCATCCCCTGCGCCCAAATAATTCGGCCGCCGCTTTCCAGTACCGGCCAGGTTTCTCGTTCTCCGGATGGAACTCGATTCGCGAGGAGCATCTGCTTCAGCTTTCGCTCGTCGCGGCGCCCTTTCGGGCGGTACGCATCGCCGGGCCGCCAGTTTCTCAGAACCAGCGGAAAACGCACCAAATCCGCGTCCAGCGCCACTGTCTCTCTTTTAGTTTCGCTCTCTGTCCTTGACCAGTCAATCACTTTCAACCGCAAGGAGGTGCCCAGTTCGGGCACCGAAACAATCGAGTGCCCATTTGCCGGACGTTCGACTTCATAGTGATACGAAAGTGTGCGGCTCGCCGTTCCATTCAGGGCTCTCGGTGCCGAACGCACCGCGTTCGCCGAAAACACGATCGAATCGAATACCCGTTCCACCCTCACGCGTCCGGGCAGCTCCACAGTACTGCCGCTGGCTCCATTTTCAGCCAGGCGAATTACCTGCTCCACGTGCGCCGCTGTCAATTCTCGCAGGTCTCCGCGGATGCCCCTATAAAGACGCCGGATCAGTCTTTCCGTAAGCGCGCGGAACGAGCTGAGCCGATTGCCATTACCTCGAACCGTCGCAATGGTCGCGCCGGCGGCGGCGTCAAACGGAGTCAGCAGCGCCGACGCGCGAATTTTCAGCGCGTCATTCTCCGCTTTTACCAGCGCGCCGAATCGCTCCTCCACCAGCGCGTCCCAGAATGTGGACTCCTCCCGCGACAACCTCGCCAGCGTGCTTAAGTGCTCGGTGATTGCCGGTGAAAATTCACTGCTCAATAGCGGCATCAGCTTTTCTCGAATGCGCGCCCTGAGCCTTCGCCTGTCGGCGTTCGAGGAATCCTCACGCCACCCTTGCCCGATCTCACGCAGATACTCCCGCAGCGGCTCCCGCCGAATTTCAAGCAGCGGGCGCACAATCGGCCCCGCCACGGGAAAAATACCCGCGAGGCCCGTCGTCCCCGTTCCGCGGATAATCTGCGCCAGCACCGTCTCGGCCTGATCGTCCGCCGTATGCGCCAGCGCCACGTGCGTCGCTTTCCCGTCCTCAACGATCCGCTCGAAAAATTCCCGTCGGAGCCGTCGCCCCGCATCCTCCAGGTTCCAGCCATGCCGCTCGCTCTCGGCATGAACGTCTTTCTTCACGCCCACAAATTCAAGCGCATGGTACGCCGCGAGTTTTTGCACAAACTGCTCGTCTCCGTCTGATTCCGCTCCGCGCAGCGAGTGGTTGAAGTGCGCCACGAACAGCACGACTCCCAGTTCGCTCTTCAGCGTTTCGAGCAGCCGCAGCAACGCCACCGAATCCGCTCCTCCCGAAATGCCAACCCCCACGCGGCTTCCCGCGCGCAGCGTTCCCGATTTCCGGATCGTCTCCAGCACGAATTGTTCGAATGGCGTTCGCATCTGACACTGCTCGCGATTTACATGCGGGACCTGTAGCTCGGTCGAATGGTAACAGCCTGTAGGAAAGCGGTCGAGCTGCCGCTGCGGATTCAAAAACTACAGCCGGTCGGCAATCTGTTGCGAGAACAAATCGCGGCTGTGCGAAATCCGGCGATCCAGCGCCACGGCCGCGAAATAAGAACAGCTCTCCCGCTCGCGTTCAAACCATGCCGCCAGATTCGGGGCGATCGCGTGAGCCACGCGGCCCAGCACCGCCAGCACAGAGTAGTACGCGCCCACGGCGCGTATGTCGGTCTCGTCGTCCTTCTGTTCCGGGCAAAGCTGCACCAGTTGCAGCAACCTCGCGAAATCTTCCGCCTTCACCTTCTGGCTCGAAATTCCGGTTACTTCCTGCAACCGCGGCGAAAGCTCCACGTTTCGGCTCGACGCCACCAGCGAACGGAAGTACGACACCACGAACGGCAGCAGTGCCGCGATTGAGAACACGCAGATAATGACTGGCATCATCACGACTTCACCGACAACTGCGCTGGCATCAAGCGATCCTCATCGGAGACGCGCAAGAACGTGTAACTCCATGCCGCCGGCAGCCACACTCCCAACATGGGGAAAATTACGTGCAACACGCTGGCCTCAAGGTCTGGGAATAGATTGCGCAGCGCGTACGTGCCCGCCGTCGCGCTGAAGTAGATCCCCAGCGCCAGGACCAGTTGAATCAATCGCGTGCGCGTCTCGCGCAACTTCAAGATCGCGCCCCAGAGCAGATACGTAAGCACTACCCCAACGAAGTACAGGTTCTGTCCCAGTTCCACAACGAAACGACTCGTCAAATGGTCCTGGTTCTGACGTATCACCGCATAGGAAAAGAATGCCGTCGCCGCTACCAACACCCCGGCTGCGGTTCGAATCTGCTTGCTCACCTTCATCTCTTCAAATACATGCTGATACAGCTGGATTACCACACAGAATAAGGAAATTGTTAGAAGGCTTTCCGTGTAGTAATAAACGTAGGTGTACTGCTTGGAAGAGAGCCCGTATTTATGAAGAAAGTAGAAGTGGGCGCACTGCACTAGCCCACAACACATCATGTATAGCGTGAGCGTAAGATAGCGGCGAACTTGGCTTCTTGCGAATGCAGACACCACTACGACGACTTCCAAGAGGAAGCCTGCAGTCCAAACTGTGTAGTCCATCGGGCCGAGCATTCGGATTGCATCCTAGCGCCGGACCCGCCCCTCCCGGGGCTTAAATCGCCGCTGCTACTTTAGCGGTGACTGGATCGGCGAACTCGTCTTCCACGGCGTCGCAGGTACGGGCGACGACGTGTTCGACCACGGCGTGGCAGGAACAGGTGAAGATGTGTTCGTCCACGGTGTAGCCGGTACGGGAGACGACGTGTTTGCCAGCGCGGACTTCACGCCCATTGCACCGCAAACAACCACCATCGCCATCAAAACAACTGACTTCTTTGACATAGACTCCTCCGAGGGGAAACTTCGGAGCGGAGTCTATTTCAAAGTGACAAATACCGTCAAGGAAAGTTTGCGGGGCGGAGAAACACCCCCACTCAACTGGCCTCGCCAGTACTTTTTTCAGTTGTCGCGTATGAGAGTACGGTCCCGGTTTGTGACGGTCAATGTTACGAAGGTACTATCGTTTGCCGCACTTCGATTTCGCGAATCGGCCCATTTTTAGGCCCTTTTTCGCGATTCCGCCCGCGGCTCTCCGCCAAAGCGGCCCTTTTTCTTGACACCAGGGCCATCCGTCCGTAGCATCAAAAGCTGCCTCGTGCCGGTTTAGCTCAGTGGTAGAGCGAGGGTCTCATAATCCCTAGGCCGTGGGTTCGATTCCCCCAACCGGCACCAATATCTAGCTCCGATCCTTCCGCTTTCCTGCCGTTCGAGGTGTCCGCATTCAGGCCGCCTTTCGGCCTCGTTTTCCGTTCGCGAACAGCTCACCGAAATCGAATGGCGCGGAGCGCCTCAGGTCGCCGCTCTTTTTGCACCTGCCGATTTGCATGAAACGTACGCAGTGATTGAACATTTCTCGCCTTCGCGTCGTCTATATCGATGACGGCGCAGGGCCTCGCGCCCTGGCATCCGGTTTGCATCTCATTGCTGCTCTCAGGGGGACTCGATGGGAAATCTTCTCGGCGATCTCCGGTTCGGCTTCCGCACTCTTTTGAAGAATCCCGGCTTCGCCGCCGTCGCGGTTCTCGCCCTCGCTCTCGGCATCGGCGCCAACACCGCCATCTTCAGCATCGTTTACGCCACGCTGCTCGCTCCTCTGCCTTACCCACATCCCGAGCAACTCGTCATCGTCTGGTCCCGCATTCAGAACAGCAACAACGTCACCGCCGCCGGCGACTACATCGAGTGGAAGCGCAACAGCACTGTGTTCCAGGATCTCGGCGCGTGGACCGGCGGCAGCGTCAACCTCTCCACTTCCGGCCGGCCCGAACGCGTCGAATCGCAGCGCAGCACTCCCGGATTTCAGGCCATGATGGGCCACAAATTTCTAATGGGCCGCGATTTCCTTCCCGAAGAAGGAGTCGTAGGCAAAGACCACGTCGCCATCCTCACCAACCGCCTTTGGAGAACACGATTCGCCGCCGATCCCAACATCATCGGCAAGCAAGTCCAAATGAACGGCGAGCCTTCCACCATCGTCGGCGTCATGGCCCCCGGTCCTGCCGATCGCCTCACCAACGAACTCTACACTCCGCTCTCTTTCCAGGCCGACCAGCTCAATCACGATTTTCACTGGCTGCTGGTGCTCGGCCGCCTGAAACCCGGCGTCACCATCGCTCAGGCCAACGCCGACATGGAAAGCGTCACCAATCACATCGCCCAGGAATTTCCGAAATCCAATCAAGGTTGGGGTGCGAAAGTCGAACCGTTGAAAAACGATTTTCTGAATCGCGACGTGATCCGCGGCATGTGGCTCTTGATGGGCGCCGTCGGTTTCGTTCTGCTGATCGCCTGCGCCAATATCGCAAACTTGCTTCTCGCGCGCGCCACCACGCGCCAGAAAGAAGTCGCCGTGCGAGCGTCGCTCGGCGCTTCTCGCATGCGCCTCTTCGCCCAATTTCTCGCCGAAAGTCTCGCGCTCTCCATCGCCGGCTGTATCGTCGGCACCGCGCTCGCCTGGGGCCTGCTGAAACTCATCATGACCATGATGCCGCCAAACACTTTGCCCTCCGAAGCCGACGTCCGCCTCAGCCTCCCGGTGCTCGGCTTCACCGTCGCGGCAAGCCTGCTCTCCGGCGTTCTGTTCGGTTGCGCCCCCGCATGGCAGGCGGCGCGTATGAACCTCAACGACGTCCTGAAGGAAGGCGGCCGCTCCGCTTCAGGCTCCGGACGCCACGGCCTTCGCCGCGCTCTGGTCGTTCTCGAATTTGGCCTCGCTCTCAGCTTGCTCACCGGCGGCGCGCTCGCCATTCACAGTCTGTGGAACGTCGCTCACGTCGATCTCGGCTTCAAGTCCGATCACTTACTCACATTTTTTCTGCCCGTGCCCGACGGCCACCTAACCGACTCCACGCAGATCGTGAATTTCTACCAGCAACTCCATGATCGCGTGCTCGCTCTCCCCGGCGTCAACGGCATCTCGATCTCCGAAGGAATGCCGATGCAGGGCGTGAATTTCGGTATGCCGTTCACCATCGAAGGCCATGACGTCGCCGATCCCTCCAAGCGCCCCGGCGCCGGATTCAACATGGTCACACCCGGATTTTTCGATACCTTCGGCATCCACATGGACAAAGGCCGCGCCCTCAATGAACAAGATCGCGCAGGCTCCGTTCAAGTCGCCGTCGTCAACGAAGCCTTCGCCAAGAAATTTTTCTCCGGCGTCGATCCTCTCTCGCAACGCATTCTGGTCGAGCAACTCATTCCCGGCGTCACCAAACTCGGTCCCGCATCGCCCTGGCAAATCGTCGGCGTTTACCGCAACGCCAAAAACGGCGGCGCACGCGGCGACGGCTTCCCTGAAATCGACGTCCCCTTCGCGCAAAGCCCCTGGCCGCAGGCATCCATCGCCGTTCGCACCCTCGGCGATCCCGGCGCGGCCAGCAAGAGCATTGCCGACGTTGTCCAATCCTTCGACTCCAACCTTCCCCTCGCGCAGGTAAAAACGATGGATCAAATCATCGACGAAGACAAAGGCGGCGACCGCTTCACCGCACTTCTATTCGGAGGCTTCGCCGGAGTCGCGCTCATTCTTGCGGCGCTCGGCATTTACGGCGTGATGTCGTTCGCCGTCGCGCAGCGCACCCACGAATTCGGATTGCGCATGGCTCTCGGCGCTGACGCTCGGAACGTATTGAAGCTGGTCTTAAAGGAAGGAATTCTGCTCGCGCTTGCGGGCCTCGCGCTCGGTCTCGCGGGAGCCTACTTCGTGGGTCGAGGCATGCAGTCGCTCGTGTTCGGCGTGGGCGCGATCGACTACAAAGCCTTCTCCGTCGTCGCGCTTCTCTTGATGATTTCCGCGGTGCTCGCCTGTTACATTCCCGCGTATCGCGCCACGCGCGTCGATCCCATGCAGGCTCTGCGCCAGGATTAGCGCACGCGCGCGGCCGCTTTATTTCAGGTATGTGCTCAGCCAATCCAGAAACGTGGCGTACCAGAATTTCGCGTTTTGCGGCTTGCCGATCCAGTGCCCTTCATCCGGGAAAATCACCAGCTTCGAAGGCACGCCCTGCCGCTGCAGCGCGCTGAAAAATTCCAGCGACTGCGTGTACGGCACGCGGTAGTCCATCTCGCCGCAAATCACCAGCGTCGGCGTCTTGTATTTTCCCAGGTCCGCTGCATACGTTGACGGCGACCACTTCTTATAGCTCTCCGGATTCGTCCATGGCGTGCCCTGCATATCGTGCTCTTCGAACCAAAGCTCTTCGGTCGCGAACATCGACGTCTTGTCGTAAATCCCCGCATGGCTGATGATCGCCTTGAATCGGCCCGTGTGCGTCGCCAGCCAGTCCGCCATGTATCCGCCATACGATCCACCCGCCGCCGCCACTCTCGTTCCATCGATGTACGAATATTTCGCCAGCGCCGCGTCAATTCCCGTCATGATGTCTTCGTAAGGCTTGCCGCCCCAGTCGTTCGTAATTTCGTCGGTGAACTTCTGCCCATACCCCGTCGATCCGCGCCGGTTGATCATCAACGAAACATAGCCCGGCGCCGAAAATACCTGCTGGTTCCAACGATAGCCCCACGCGTTGGTCCACATCGTCTGCGGTCCGCCATGCAGCAGCACCAACAGCGGATACTTTTTCGTTTTGTCGAAGTTGGGCGGCGCAAGCAGCATCGCCTGTATCTTCGTTCCGTCCGTGCTCGTAAACCAAAATGTCTCCGCCGGATTCATCGCCAGGCCCGCAAGTATCGTCGCGTTGTGGTGCGTGATCTGTCTCACCCCGCTTCCACCGGAGCTCGCCACAAATATTTCCGCCGGCATCACCAGGCTCGACCGCTCGAATGCCAGCATCGTCCCATCGCCGCTGACGCTCATCGCCATGTTGAACCCGTCCGCCACCACCTTCTGCGGCTGCGCGCCCACTCGCGCTTCCATTGCGTAAATCGGTTGCAGCGTCTCATTCTCCGCCACAAAATAAATCTTCTTGCTGTCCGCCGACCACGCCAGCCCGCCCGCGCTACGGTCGAATCCCTCGCTGAGATTTTCAATCTTGCCGCTCGCTCGGTCGTAGAGCATCACCCGCCAGCGATCCGATTCGTACTCCGGCGCCAGTTGCGCGTGGTACGCAATATATTTTCCGTCCGGCGAATAAACCGGATTGCCGTCGAATCCCGGATTCGCCCCGGTAATGCGCTTCGGTTCCGCGCCACCCGCCACCGGAACCAGAAACAGATCTCCGTTCGTCGAGATCGCTTCCATTTTGTCCGTCACCGCCGTAAAACACAGCTCTTTCCCGTCCGGCGAAAAATTGATGTCCTCCGGACCGCCTCGCTCGTCCGGTGGCACATCGTAGTTCGCTCCCGTCGTCAAGTCCCGTGGTTCGCCCGCCGCTCGCAACGAATCCGCATCCGTCGGCGCCGCAACCACAAACAAATGCCCGCGTTTTCCGTCGTTCCAGTGCGTCCAATGCCGGTAAAGCAGCCCGGTGGCGACGTGCGCTTTCACTTTGTTTTTTTCTTTCGCATCGTCGCGCGCCTTGTTGCAGGCATCGTCCTTGCAATCCGGATATACCGAGGAGGTGAACGCGATCGTCGCTCCGTCCGGCGACCATTTCACGATGTCCGCGCCGGTGGAAAGATGCGTCCACTCGCGCGCCTCGCCCGCTCCCATCGTCAGCACATACACCTGCGAATTTCCGTCGCGCGACGAAAGAAACGCAATTCGCTTCCCGTCCGGCGACCACACCGGCGAGCTGTCGTGCCCGCTCTGCGTCAGCATCACCGGTTCGCCTCCGCCGGTCGCGACCATCCAGATGTTGCTCGCGCTGCGATTCGCGTCCAGGTCCGGCGTCGCCACGGTGTACGCCACCCACTTCCCGTCCGGAGAAATCTGCGCCTCGCTCACCCGGTGCATTTGCAGCAAATCGTCCACGGTTATCGCGTGCCCGGTCTGCCCATCCACGCCGGACACAAAAGAAACCACGGCAGTCGCGAGCAGCAACGCAGTTCGAATTCCAGCGGGAAATTTCATTTTAAGTTTTCCTTTCGTGTCCTTATTTTGCAGACGAGCCGGCCGCGGCAGCATCGGCGTTCGGCGGATTGTGCTCTTCCAAATACCGGAGCAGCAAACTGTAAAGGTGCAGCGTGGTCCCCGCGCCTTCATTAATCGCGTGCGTCCGGTTCGGATACTCCATGAAATCCACCGGCTTATCCAGCTCGATCAGCCGGTTCAGCAGCAGCTCCGTCCCGCCGTAGTGAACGTTGTCGTCGCCCGAGCCGTGCACGATCAGCAGGTGCCCCTTCAGACCCTCGGCGAAATTCACCGCCGAACTCGACTTGTAGCCATCCACATTCTGAAGCGGCAGCCCCATGTACCGCTCCTGGTAAATCGAATCGTAAAGCCGCAAATCCGCCACCGGCGCCACTGCCATTCCCACCTTATAAAGCTGCGGCGCGCGGAACATCAAATTCAGCGTGCTCGACCCGCCCCCGCTCCATCCCCACACCGCCACGCGCGCAGGATCCGCGTACGGATGCGACGCCAAAAACTTTTCCAGCGCCGCGCTCTGGTCCTTCACGATCACCGGATGAATCGCGCCGTAAACCTGCTTGCGCCACACGCGCCCTTTCGGCGCCGGCGTGCCGCGATTGTCGAAACTCACCACGATGTATCCAGCTTGCGCCGCGATTCGGTGAAAGTCGTAATTCCACGCAGCCCACATATCCACCACTGTCTGCGCCGCCGGTTCGCCGTACACAAACACCAGCACCGGATACTTTTTCGATGCATCGAAATTCGGCGGCTTCAACATCCACCCATCGAGCGTCGTGGACGGATCAAGCTCCACCTTGAAAAACTCCGTCGGTGACGCAATCACCAGCGGCGCTGCGGCTTTCCGCAACGCCTCGTTGTCCTCCAGCACCCGCACCGATTTCCGATCCGCCAGATCCACCAGGTCGGTCACCGGCGTCACATCCGCCCGCGAATACGTGTGAAACGCCCAGTGTCCGTCCGGGGAAACGTCATAGTCGTGCGTGCCCAGCTGGCCGAGTGCGCTCACCCGCTCCGCTTTTCCGTTTCCATCCAGCTTCGTCCGGAACAGATACCGCTGCGTCGCGTTTTCCGGCGACGCGTAAAAATAAAGGTAGCCGTTCTTTTCGTCTTCGCCCGCAAAACCCATCACGTCGTACGGCCCGGGCGTGAGCAGTTGCACCTTCGCGCCATCCCGCGAAACCAGGTACGCGTGCCGCCATCCGTCGCGCTCACTCAGCCACAGAAAATCCCCGCCGTCGTGCACCCATTTGATCTCGTCGTTCACATCCACCCACGCCGGATCGCTGTCGCGAAAGATCTGCTTCACGCTGCCGTCCGCCGCGCTCGCCAGCAGCACATCGTTCTGGTTCTGCAGCCGGTTCAAATGTTCGATCGCCAGCTCGTCCGAGTTCGACGCCCACTCCATCCGCGCAATATAGTTGTCGCGCGGATCCCCCGGAACCTTCATCCAGGTCGTTGGCCCGCCGTTCGCGCCAACCACACCCACGCGCACCGCCGAGTTGGTCGAGCCGGGTATCGGAATCGGCACATTCAGCACCGTCGGATACACGCCCAGCCCCGGATACGGAAATCCCGTCACGATTTGCTTCGGCTTGCCCAGGTTGTAGATCAGCTTGAAAATTCCCACGCCGCTGGTGTCGAACTGCCAGTACGCGATCTTCGTCCCGTCCGGGCTCCATCGGAATCCGTCGCGCACGTCGAGCTCTTCCTCATATACCCAGTCCGACGTCCCGTTTATGATCGTGTCCGATCCATCGCTCGTCAGCGCCAGAATTTTTCCCGACGCGAGATCCTCCACATAAATGTTGTTCGCGCGCACGTACGCGGCCCGCTTTCCATCCGGCGACAATTTCGCAAACATCAGCGTCGAAGCCGGTGCATCGCCGCCAAGCTTTTTCAACGTTCCGCTCGCGAGATCGAGCACCCAGAAATCGCCGCGCGTCGGCCGGCGCCACACCTGCATACCGTTCGTGAAAATAATCAGTTTCGTTTTATCTTTCGACCACGAATAACTCTCGATTTGCAGCGGCTCTTTCGCGCCCGCCGGAATCAACCTCGCCGCGGATACCAGCACGTCCCGCTTTGCCGTCGCCGTGTCGTAACGCACGATGTCCTGTGCGCCGGAAACCGCAACCGACGGTTCAACCGTCGTGAACGCCGCGCCTTCGTCCAGCCACTGCGCGGGCCCGAAATACTTCACCTCAAAATCTGGCGAGTCGTACATCCGGTGCAGCAACGCATCCGACTCCGCCGACACTTGCGCGCGCACTGGCACAGCGGCCACACTTGCGATCCCTAGCGCGATCGCCAGCGCCAATAACCTCCACGCGCCACGGCGCGCCGCTTCGCTCAAACGTGTCATCGACATTCCTTTTTATTGTTGCGCGGGAGCTTTCTCAAAACTGCTTTCCTGTATCGGCCTTCCGTTCGTCGATTCGAGCGGCCTCGCGTTATCCGGGAAGAGCTTCGCGAACGCCGCAATCTGCGAGGGAGACACTTCCACCGGCTGCCTCATCACGTACCAGTCCACTCCTTCGGTACAGGGAGGGATGGTGATCGACCCAGAAAATTTATAGTAGTTCCGCTCGTTCGGAAGAAAATCCTCCGCATTCAACCGCACCTTCTTGTGCTCCGCTTCTTTACCGATTTCTTTCGGCAGGTAGGTCCACAAATCTCGAATCGGCGCGCTCTCCGCGCCCTTCTTCAGCATCACCGCCACCACCGCAACCCGCCCCTCCGCGTTCTTGTGAACCAGATGCAGCTCCATATCGAATCTCTGCCCGTCGATCTCGTTCTCACTCGGATGGTGAAAGTGAAATTGCACCAGGTTGTACACCGCGCCGTTCACCGTGATGCTGCTTCCCGGCTCGTAGTTGATCTGCACCGTATAGCCGTTATTCACGATCCTCAGTGGCGAAAGTTTGTAATCGAAACGGATCGGCGCAAGCTCCGCCTTCACCGCATCCTTAATATCGATTGGCGACTGCCGCGTCCCCGTCTTGCACGTCGCGTACGCCGCATCCAGATCGCCCCACTGCGCCGGGCCATTCGGAGCCTGATACGTCCACGGAGCGGGAGCCTTGGCCGGAGCTGCCTGTCCCGCGGCGGATTCCGCCACCGCGAACCCACAGAAAGCTACCAGCACGATGACGGCGAGCTTCGACAATCGCAGCAAACCACGCAGCATAATCATTTCTCCAGTCCAAAACAGCGTGCGTAGCATCTCACTTTGAAATCCAATCGGCAATAATTCGCCGATTGGCTCGCGGCTCGTTTCGCCGGTGCGGTACTGCTCCGGCTCGGTTCCATGATAAGAAGTACCGAGCGCTCGTCGCGCCGCGCAATTCTGGTTGGGAGGACTCATGGCTACCGAATGCAAACACTTTGCTCAGATCAAGAAGGGCGTGAAGCCAAACACGAATGGCTGCGAGGAATGCCTCAAGATGCATGACACTTGGGTGCACCTGCGCCTGTGCCTCGAATGCGGCCATGTCGGCTGTTGCGACTCTTCCAAAAACAAACACGCCACCAAGCACTTCCACGCTACCAAGCACCCGATCATGCAATCGATCGAACCCGGCGAATCCTGGAAGTGGTGCTACGTGGACGAAATGCTTTTCGATAACTGACGCCACTCAATTCGCAGCGCCACGGGAGATTCTCCGATGAAATTGCCGGCGGAAATGCTAGCGGCAGCGTTGCTCGTGTGTGCGGCGGCCGTACCGATGCTCGCGCAGGAGCCCAAGCCCGACGTACCCCCGCTCCAATACGCCAACCTCGGCGATCTGAAACTGCAATCCGGCAAAGTGATTCACGATTTCCGCCTCGCCTACCGCACCGCCGGCACGCTCAACGCAGATAAATCGAACACCGTCCTTTTCCCCACTTGGCTCGGCGGCCGGAGCGAAGATCTCGCCAACCTGATCGGTCCGAACAACGTCATCGACACCGGCAAATATTTCGTTGTCACCATCGACGCGATCGGCAACGGCGTTTCCACTTCCCCTTCCAACAGCAAAACGCAGCCGCGCCTCGATTTTCCGGAATTCACCATTCGCGACATGGTCGAGTCCGAGCACAGCCTCGCCACCGAAGTTCTGCACCTCAGCCACGTGCACGCCGTGATGGGCATCTCCATGGGCGGCATGCAGACCTTCGAATGGGTTGTCGCCTATCCCGATTTCATGGACGTCGCCGTGCCCATCGTCGGCTCGCCGCAGTCCACCGCCTACGACAAGCTGCTCTGGACCACCCAGATCGACGCCCTCAAGCTCGATCCCGAATGGAAAGACGGCAAAGGCACGAAATCGATGGCGGGCGGCTACGCCGTTTATGCAGAAATTGAATCGATGAACATCACCTCGCCCGCCTACCGCGTCGCGCTCACTCCCCCGGGCGACTTCGCTACCTTTCTTACAAAAGCGAAAGTCGATTTCAAAGGCACCGCACTCAACGCCTGCGACGACATCCGCCAGCGCCAGGCCATCATGTCTCTCGATCTGCCCGGCGAATTTTCCACCACGCTCGACGGCTTGCCCAAACTCGTTCACGCCAAAGTTTTCGTCGTCGTCTCGCCCGAAGATCACATGGTCAACCCCGAACCCGCCATCGCTTACGCCAAAGCCTCCGGCTCCCCGCTCCTCCTGATGAACACCCTCTGCGGCCACCTCAGCCCCAACTGCGTCTCCACCGGCCCCCTCGTCGCCCAATTCCTCGCCAACCCATCCTCCGTCTCCTCCCAAACCCTCTCCGGCCCCGCAAAATAACCGGTTCAGACGAAGATCACTCCGACGCACTGATCCGGTCACGTTTGATTTTTTTAGAGTGTCAGAAGAACTACGGTAGGAGTGAAGCTGCGAATGTGTCGCGCGTTTTGCCGCGAGCTCCCGGCGGGGCCCGGGAGCTCGGGCTGTGGTTGGTCCAGGTACCAACACAGTCCGGCCGGCTGCGGAGCGCTAGGGCGAGTCGCAGGGGCGACTTCACCCGTCCTCGCGCAATTACGCAGCCCGCAAGACGGAACAACGCACGCCTGTGAGATTCATCCCGCGCGTTTCAGGTTTCAGGAATTTTTACTGCCGATAAGATTGGCTATGATCGCTCTTCCCTGCAGCTCAGGCTCCTAGTATAAATCGCTTAAAGCCGTCTGGAAATTTGGGTTCGCGGGGTAGTGGATGTCGGAACAGAAGCTGATTGTCGAATACAGTCTGACTCGCGCGGAAATCGTTCGCACCTTCGTGGCTAGCATCATCCGTTCGTCGAGCTATAGGCGCCGGGTCGTTGCGTATTCGGCTGCCTTTGGAATTTTCGCGATACTTCTGCGGGCCATGCAAAAGCATTCGATTTCGACTCTGGATTTGGCGATTGGCGCTGCGGTCTCAATCGGTTTTTTCCTGGTCCAAGTTATTTCTGTGTTCGTTCAGGGAAAGACAGCGAAGCGGACCCTCACGGTTTCGGCGGCCGGGCTTTGGACTGAAATTGGAGACATGGCAAAACCGTACGAATGGAATTCTATCTGCGAAATTGAAAGCCCCCAAGGAGACGTTCTGATCTCGCTCGCTAGCGGCAATGCGTTTTTCATTCCTAGCCGGGCATTTCAGGGGCCCGTCGAGGCAAGCCGGTTCGCAGCTCAATGCAACGAATGGCGAGAGGCTGCCAAAAGAACTCAGTCCAAGGCGTGAGCGCACAGTTCTAAATCAGAACGGCACTACTCGTACCGCAGCGCCACCATCGGGTCCACCGCCATAGCCCGCCGCGCGGGAATGTAGATCGCCGCCAGCGCCACTGCGCACAGAAGTAGAGCCGTACCCAAAAAAGTGGCGGGGTCGGCCGGGTTTACTCCGTAAAGCTGCGCGGACATGAACCGCGTCAGCGCTAGCGCCGCGATAACGCCGATCGCGAGCCCCGCCGCCACCAGCCGCCCACTCTGCGCGACCAGCATCTTCAGCACGTCCGCAGGCTGCGCCCCCAGCGCCATCCGCACGCCAATCTCCTGCACGCGCTGCGTCACGTTGAAACGCACCAAACCGAACAACCCAATCGACGCGAGCGCCAGCGCCATCCCCGCAAAAACTGTAAGCAGCCCCACGGCCGATCGCCGCGGCCCCATCGAAAGCGCAATCCGTTGATCCATCGTCTTCATATCCGAAAGCGGCTGGTTCGGATCCACGGAATGAATCGCAGCTCGCAACGTTTGCGCCGCGCGGCCCGGATCGCCGCTCGTCCTCACCACAAAAAAAGTCGCCGGCGCCTCCGCCTGATACATCGAGTAGTAGTAAACGCCCTTCGCTCCGCCCTCGGCATTCAGTCCGCTGTTTTCGTCGCCCACCACTTGCGAATGACGAACATGCCCAACCACGCCGACGATTGTGGCCCACTTGTCGGCCGAGTTCGTGCTGATGTGCTTGCCGATCGGATCTTCGTTCGGCCAGTACAGCCGCGCGAGATTGTCGTCGATCACGGCCACGCGATTTGTTCCTTCGCTGTCCTCCGGCGTGAACGTGCGCCCACGAATCAGTTGGATGCCCCATCGTCTCGAAATACCCAGGACTCACAATGCGGATGTCTCCGTGCGGTCCGGGATCGCCGGCAAGTTGTGCCTGGCCTTCGATCCGGAAAGACGCCGACCCTCCGAATCCGCTGAATGGCAGCGGCGACGCAGCCGCGGCCGACGCGACTCCCGGCGAATTGTCCAGTCGCTCGATCGCCGTTCGCACGAACTGGATTTGCTTCGCGGGCGCATCGTACGTCTGCGCGGGAAGCGATGTGGCTGCCGTGAGCAATCCGTGCGGCCGGAACCCCACGTTCACGTCCTGCATTTTCGCAAGGCTGTGCAGAAAAATTCCCGCGCCCGCAAGCAGCACCAACGAAAGCGCGAGTTGCCCACCACCAGCGCGTCGCGAAAACGGTGATGCGCCCGGTTCACGGCGCCCGCGCCACGGCCCGCATTCAGATTTTGCTGCGGATCGACGCGCGCCACCTGTACCGCCGGCACCGCGCCAAACACGATCGCCGAAATCAGCGACGCCGCGCAGGTGAACCCCAGCACGTGTGAATCCATGTGCACCGAAATCGCCGCGCCCAGCGTCCCTTCCGCCAGCACCACGAGCGCGCGCACTGCCCCATACGCCAACGCAACGCCGACCAGCATTCCTGCAACCGCGAGCACGAGGCTTTCAGTGAAAATCTGCCGGGCCATGCGAATCGGGGACGCGCCCAGCGCCGTCCGCACCGCAAATTCTCGTTTCCGGGCCGACGCGCGAGCCAGAAGCAATCCGGCCACATTCGCGCAGGCGATCAACAGCACCAGTCCCACGGCTCCGAGCAGCACCAGCAGCGGCGTGCGTACATCTCCATAAACGAGCTGCGCGAATGGCACCGAAAACATGCCCCACCCTGAATCCTTTGGGTATTGCGAGTGCCAGCCGGTGATAAATCGCTGGGTAATCACGGAGAGCAGCGCTGCGGATTGATCCGGCGTAACCCCCGGTTGCAGGCGCGCGACCGCGAAGTACGACTCGTTGAATGCGTTGTCGGTGGAGAACTCTCCTGGCGCTAGCCCAAGCGGCGACCACACGTCCGTTCCCGCGGGCCAGTCGAATTCCGGGCGCATCACTCCGATCACCTTGTAGCTTTGTTGATTCAGAAGTATCGACCGGCCCGCAATCGTCCTATCGGAACCAAACACGGTCTTCCAGGTGCGATACGACAGCACGACCTCATGATCGGCCTTCGGTTGGTCTTCTTCCGGTGTGAACGTTCGCCCGAGCAGCGGCGTCGCTCCGAACACTTCGAACCATTGCGAGCTCACTTTCGCGCCGCGCAGCCGCTCCGGAAAATCCCCCGCGGAATAATTGAAGTCGGCGCCCTGCTCGAGCGCTGCCGAGGAATATGTCTCGCGCTCGCGGCGCACCAGATCGAAATCCGGCGCCGAGATCTCGATGCTATCGAGCCGCAACTTCTCGTAGTGAACGCGCGGCGCCACCACCCGCTCGGGATGATCGACGCCCGCCGGATGCAGCAGCAGGCTGTTCACCACGCTGAAAATGGCGGTATTCGCGCCGATTCCCAGCGCGAGCGTAAGCACGGCGATCGCCGCAAACCCCGGAGACTTCGCCAGCAGTCGAAGCGTGTACTTCAGGTCTTGGATGAAGGTGTTCACCGGCGCCTCCGGGCGGAGCGCGGCACCGCTCCGGCATAGCAAGTTACGCACGCCGTTACTCGGAAGTTCAGGCTTTTTTTCGGCCGGGATGGCCTCAGGCGGGATTACTTGCTCGATTTCGTCTTGGTCAGCTTCAGCGTCAATTCCAAATCGCGCCGCGTGTCGAAATTGGAAATCGTCCGCGTACGCGACGTCAAATCGTTGTGCTCGGCAAAGATCTCGTAATCCACGTTCGGGTCCAGTCCGCTGAAGCGGTACGATGCGGTGTCATCTGCGATGTACGTCTTCACCGCGAGCGTCTTCAAATTTTTCAGGTACACCACGCTGGAGGGAACCGGATTCTCCTGCTTGTCGATCACCGTGCCGTGCACTACCCGCAGCTGCGCTTCCGCTTTCTTTTGCGCTTTGCTCTGCGGCTGATCCTGGTCTTGTGCGTACGCACCCGGAGCGCACGCCGCCGCGAGCATCACAGCAAGCACGGCCACAAGCGCGCCACAGCGAACGAGTTTCACGGTTTCCTTTTCAAACGATGCTGCCCTGAAGCCTATTCTGATGAACCGAAACGACGCGCGTTACGCCCTACTCGTCGTCCGGATTATCCAGGTCGCGCTCTTCCTCTTCTTCCTCCGCGTCCTCTTCCTCGTCTTCTTCTTTTTCTTCGGCGCTCGACTCTTCTTCTTCATCCTCGTCGTCATCGTCGTCGTCCGAAATCTTGATCAGATGGACGGGATGCGTCTGCGTCACCTCGAGTTCGGCATCGCACTCGGGACAGCCCACAATCTCGCCTTCTTCTACTTCATCTTCGTCCAGGTCTATCTCGGTGTCGCATTCCGGACATCGGGTCACGGGCCAAGTCTCCTTTCACGAGGGAACGTCAGCTCGCGGAGTATTATATACCGCGAACGAAAATGTAAAACCCAATGGATGGGAAAGAGTGACCTCGAAACGCGAATATCCCGATCGGCCGCTGGTAGGTGTCGGTGGCGTCGTGATCGCCGCCGGAAAAGCTCTGCTCATCAAACGCGCCGGCCCGCCGCTCGAAGGCCAGTGGTCCATTCCGGGCGGTATGCTTGAGCTGGGTGAAACTCTCAAAGACGGCGTCCACCGCGAACTGCTCGAGGAAACCGGGCTAACCGTCCGCGTCGGCGAGATCGTCGAAGTCTTCGAACGCATTTTCCCCGACGAAACCGGCCGCATCCGCTACCACTTCGTAATCCACGATTTTCTCTGCGAACTGGTCAGCGGCGAGGCTCGCGCGGCAAGCGACGTAACCGCCGTCGCTTGGGCCTCCAAGGACGAGCTATCCGGCTACGGCATCACCGAAACCGCCATGCGCGTCCTGCTCCGCGCCTTTGCTATGTCCGGCGAGCCAGCCACGAAATAGCACTGCGCCGCCACGCTCTTCACACGAATCTACCCCACAATGCCCAGCGGCTCGCCGTCACGTCGTCACCGTACCTAGCTCGACGCCGGCCCGCGATCCTTCGATTTCCCGTGCCCGCTCCAGCGCCTCCGCCACCGAAACACAGAAATTCTCTTCTCCAATGTGCGTGTCGAATCCAGCGTGACGCAGCCGCAGCGCCGGCTGTTCCCGTGCTCCGCACACGATCAACGTTCGCCCGGACTCCCGCACCCGCGTCGCCAGCGCTTCCAGCGCTTGGATTCCCGTAGCGTCGATGGCCGTCATGTTGCGAAGCCGCAGCACCACGATCTTCGGCAACTCGGGCAATCGCGAATCAATCGTATCGATCTTGTCCGTCGCCCCAAATAAAAACGGTCCGTGAATCCGGAAAATACTCACGTACGGCGGAATATCTTTCTGCTGCAGAACGTGCGCCTCGCCATCCTTCATATATTCGGGCGTCACTTCGGAAACCGTCGTCGTTTGCGTCACCTTCCGGATGTACACCAGCGAAGCCAGGATCATTCCCGCTTCCACCGCCACTGTCAGGTCCGCGAATACCGTCAACGCGAACGTGACCACCCACACTCCGATCTCCAGCGACGACAGCCTCAAAATATTCGGAATCTCTCGCCACTCTCCCATTCCATACGAAACCACCAGCAGAATCGATGCCAGCACCGCCAGCGGCACGAACCGCGCCAGCGGCGCCGCGAAAAGAATGATCGCCAGCAACGTAAGCGAGTGAATCATCCCCGCCACCGGTGTCTTCGCGCCCGATCGAATATTTGTCGCCGTCCGCGCAATCGCTCCCGTCGCCGGCAATCCCCCGAAAAGCGGCGACAGCACGTTCGCCACCCCCTGCGCCACCAGCTCCACATTCGGATTATGCCGGTCCCCGCTCAACCGGTCCGAAACCACCGCCGACATCAGCGATTCGATCGCGCCCAGCATCGCCACCGCAATCGCCGGAGATATCAGCGGACGCATCAGATCCACGCGGAATTGCGGCACATGCATCGCCGGAAAACCCGACGGAATCCCGCCGAATCGCGTGCCGATCGTCTCGACCGGCAATTTGAACAGTGCCACCGCCGCTGTGCCGACGAACAGCACCACGATGTATCCCGGAATTTTCTGCACGAAACGACGGAAGAAAAGGATCACTACGAGAGACGCGACTCCAAACGCGGTTTCTTGTAGCGATAACGTCGGCAAATGTCTCGCCAGCGTCTCCATGCGCGCCGCGAATTCCCCGGGCACTTTATCGATCTTCAGCCCGAAGAAATCCTTGATCTGCGTGCTCGCGATCAGCACCGCAATTCCGTTCGTGAATCCCACCACCACCGGCCGCGGAATGAACTTCACCGCCGTCCCAAGTCCCGTCGCGCCCAGAAGCATCAGCATCACGCCCGCCATCAGCGTGCACATGAAAAGCCCGTCTAGCCCGTAGCGCGAAACAATTCCGAAGACCACCACCACAAACGCGCCGGTCGGTCCCCCGATCTGCGTCGTCGATCCGCCCAGCGCCGATATCGTGAATCCGGCCACGATCGCGCAATACAGCCCAGCTTGCGGCGGCACTCCCGAAGCGATCGCGAACGCCATCGCCAGCGGCAGCGCCACCAGCCCCACCGTGATTCCCGCAACCAGGTCGCTCAGAAAAAGCTTTCCCGAATAGTGGCGCAGGCAAAGTACGGACTTCGGCAGCCAATCGTTCATACCTCTATTTTCGTCTCCGGATTGCGGATACGTGATGCTTTCTGCGAGGCTTTGCGGAATCGAGTATCGCCGACGCCCGGGTTCCCCCGAGGTGACGTTCGTCACAATTGGGTGGGATCTAGCTGGCGGCCGCTTCCGAAAGCCGTCCAAAACGCCGCTCGCGCCCGAGGAAATCCTCCACGGCGGAAGCAAGGTCGGACGCTTTGAAATCCGGCCACATCACCGGCGTGAAAAATAGCTCCGCGTACGCGCACTCCCACAACATGAAATCGCTCAAGCGTCTGTCGCCGCCCGTCCGAATCAGCAGATCCACATCCAGCGCCGGGCCCGTCGAGTGCGTCACTTCTCCAAGCCGTTTCGCGAATTCCCGCTGCGAAACTTCCAGGCTGGACATCATCCAGCACGCGGCCCGCAAAATCGCATCGCGCGACGAATAATCCACGGCGATTCGCAGCTCGAGAGCGCGGCCCGCAGCCGTCGTGCGTTCTGCGGCGTCGATCGCCTGCTTCAGCGAAGGCGGCAGCCTGTCGCGGCGCCCGATTACACGCAGACGTACGCCCTCAGCCGCGCACTTCGCCGCTTCCGTCCGGAAATATTCCTCCAGCAAGCCAAGCAGCGACGAAACTTCGCTCATCGGCCGGCCCCAGTTGTCCGACGAAAACGCGTACAGCGTCAGCGTGCCGATCCCCAGCGACGGAGCCGCGCGCACCACGCGCCGCACCGAATCCACTCCCGCTCGGTGCCCTTCCGATCGCGCCAGTCCGCGCGACCCGGCCCAGCGTCCGTTGCCATCCAGAAGAATTGCAACATGAAGACCCGGTGATGCATTCGTTTGAGGGACGAGTTTGTTGATCGATAGGCTCATTCTGTTTCCCGCGCTATGAATTTGGATGAACTACCCTTCTCGCGTGACACGAATCAGAGCTTCCATATGATCCAGATATTTCTCCAGCGCTCGCCGGCCCGATGCGGACAGGCGGTACTCCGTCTTCGGCACGCGCCCGTCGAAAGACTTTGCGCAATCCACGTAGCCCGCATCCTCTAGCTTCCGCGCATGAACGCTCAGGTTTCCGTCCGTCACGCGCAATAGGCTCTTCAGGTCGTTGAACGTCAGCGACGTGTTCACCGCCAGCGCGCTCACAATCGCCAGCCGCGTCCGCTCGTGAATCAGCCGGTCCAGGCTCGTGGCCTGCGCCTCGCTGGACACCGCGCGCTTCGCTGCCTCGTTTCTTTCCGGACGCTGCGTCCGCGCTGCATTCGATTTACCCGCCATATTTCCTCGCTATCATCGCCCCGAAGATTATGTGCAGCCCGCCAAAACCCGCTGCCAGTAGCGCGTTGCTCCAGCTCGCCGGAGAAAACAGCGCCACTGCGCCCAGCACCATGAAGCACAGGCCCATCAACGGAACGATGCGCACCGAAAACGCTCCGCCCGTCACCACGCCGGTCCCGTACAGCAGTAGCCACTCGCCCGGAATCGGCCCGACGTTCGCGTTGCGGATGTTGAGAATGATCAGTAGCGCGCCCACGAAAAGCGGCGGCGCAAAACTATAGGCAAATCGCCGCCCCGGTCCGGAGAACACCGGAGTCCCCGCGTGTCGCGCCTTGGAGTACGTCGTCCAAACCGCAATCCCGATCGCCACAATCGCTTCGACAATCCATGTCGCCAGCCACCCGAACGAAGACGTCTGCCGCCACGCGATCGCCGCCGCGCCCAGCGCCGTAATCCCCATCGCCACTCCTCCCCAGCCGGGTACGGCCGTGAAGGAGCTCGCGCGCTCCATGGTCTCGCGAATAAATCGAAGATTGTCTCGGGCGTGATCGTCGATCGCTACCGGCGAAGGGGTCGGGCCCGGTCGGTTCACCGAAATCCTGGGGGAGGACATGAACTCAGCATACCAAGCCCGGCCTCGCTGTCAAGTACTTTGCAGAATAAAGTTCAGTGCATGTTTCATGAACGCCTCTCCGCCCACCCGTCTCGATACCCGTTGTGTCCACGCACACCGGAAGCTATCCTCCGAACGTTCTTAATCGAACGGGAGAAAGAAATGAAAAAGACATTCGCAGCATGTCTGGCATTAGCTTTCGTAGCCGTCTCAACTGTCGCGCAAACCCCAGCCCCCACCGCCAGTCCGGTTACCGACATGGTCCGCCAGGTTTTGGACCGCTCGGCGAAGAACACCATCGCCGCAGCCGAAGAAATGCCCGCGGACAAGTACGACTACAAACCCACTCCGCAGCAAATCACCTTCGGCCACTTGATCGTCCACATCATCAACGCCAACAACACCCTTTGCTCGAAATATGCCGGTGCAACGCCTTCCACCGACAAGCCCGCCGACACCGACGCAAAAGACAAACTCGTGCCCATGCTCAAGTCTTCCTTCGATGTCTGCACGCAAACCTTCGCAAAGGCCACCGACTCAAACCTGAGTGAAGAGATCAAAGTATTCGGAGATCGGCCCATGACGCGCGGCGCGGTCCTGATTATTTTGGCCAGCGAATTGGCTGATCACTACAGCATGCAGGCGATGTATCTGCGTTTGAATGGTCTGCTTCCGCCCACCGCGAAAAAGAATTAGCTGTAAATGGGACGCCTGCTATTCCTTGGGGTAGCGCCCAAGCAGCCAGTTCCAGCGGATGTAGATCAGATCGCCGAACATCGTTACGCTCGCGCGCACGACGTGGACTTTCGTCGCCTCGTCGTGCGCCCAGCGCACCGGCACTTCCGCCGTTCGCAGCCCATGCCGCTTCGCCAGAAACAAAACTTCCGGATCGAAACCCCATCCCTGGATCCGCTGCTGCTCCCAAATAATCCTCGACGGCTCGCGCACAAATATCTTGAACCCGCACTGCGTATCGTGAATCGGCAGCCACGTAAACAGCCGCACCAGCAGATTGAAGATGATTCCCGCGCTCTCCCGTAGCACCGACTGCCGCACCGAAATCAGCGACCGGTCGATTGCCCGCGAACCAATCGCCACTTCGTTCCCCGCCTTCACCGCGTCGAACAACTTCTCCGATTCCTCGATCGGCGCCGATAGGTCCGCATCCGTAAACAGCGCCAGCCGCCCCCGCGCCTTCAGCATCCCGTGCCGCACGCTGTAGCCCTTGCCCCGGTTTCCGTCGTTCGAAACCAGCCTCACCGACGGCCACTTCACCGCCCACTCCCGCGCCACCGCCGCCGTCCCGTCCGTCGATCCGTCATCCACCACGATCACTTCGATCTGATCGAGCGGCAGCGGACGCACCGCAAAGTATTCGCGGATTCGCTCCAGCGTTCGCGGAAGCCGTTTCTCTTCGTTGTAGGAAGGGATTACGATCGAAAGCTCGGGGCCCGAATTCATTTCTCGAGCGCGCCATCCGCCCGCAGCCGCCAGCCGTGCAGCCCGAGCAGCGGCACGAATCGGCACGGAAATAGCGTTTGCTGCGTGACGCGATTTTCCTTTTTCACCAGAAGCATCAGGTCCTGCTGCTCCGTATCTCCCACCGGAATCACCAGCCGTCCGCCCTCATCCAGTTGATCCACCAGCGCGCTCGGCACCGCCGGTGCCGCCGCGCTCACCAGAATCGCCTGGTACGGCGAAGCCATCGGCCAGCCCAGGGAACCATCGCCGGACACCACCGAAATATTTTTGAATCCCAATCGCGTAAGCCGTTCCCGGGCTGACGCCGCCAGATGCGTCCGGAATTCGATCGCGAATACTTCTCTCGCCAGCCGCGACAGCACCGCCGCCTGATAACCCGATCCGCACCCAATCTCCAGCACACGATCGTTGGGTTCAATCGCCAGCGCTTCTGCCACGGCAGCCACCATGTACGGCTGCGATATCGTCTGCGCCTCTCCGATCGCCAGCGGTTTATCCTCGTACGCCTCGCCAACGCACGAAGCCGGCACGAACTCGTGCCGCGGAACCGCCAGCATCGCCTCCAGCACCGCTTCCGAATGAATTCCGCGCTCCCGAATCTGCCGCGCAACCATTTCGCGCCGCAAGGACTCGAACTGCTGCGTTGCCGTGGCCGTGCCCGCGCCGTTTGTGCTCATCAATGCGATCCCGTTGTGTATGCCGGCTGGGAGTTTCTGCCGAAGACGTTAAACCCCGCGAGTCCCGCGATTCGATTTCTTCGACCGCCCGACTCCGGAACACTCACTTCGCTGAAAGTAACACAACAAACCGCGCCGCTGCCACTGGAACCGCCCTCACGCGCGTGTCGAAGCGGAGCCAAGTCCAACCCGCTCTCACCTGCCCCCGTAATTGCATCCCGGGACCTCGTTCGATAGAGTTCTAATGTTCGTTTGTCAGGGTGGACCGAAACCCGGACCGATCACAGGAGACCCGATGAAGTTCAGAACTGCCCTGATTATGGCTGCCTTTCTTGCAGCCGGACCGGTGCTGGCGCAATCCTCCACGCCGCCCGCGACGGACGCAAAGCCCGCGCAGCATCAGCCCGGAATGCCCGCCGCTGCCGGCCAATCCGCCGCATCCGCGCAAGCCGCTGCGCCAGCGGAAAAGCTCGACCCAGCCAAAGAAGCCGCCATTCGCCACTTGCTCGACCTGACCGAAATTTCCAAGATGGGCGAAAATATCTCCGCCGTACTGTCGCACCAGGTGCAAAGCGAAGTCGGGCGCGGCTTGCAGCAGGACCAGCTTCCCAAGTTCATGGAAACGTTCAATCAGCGCTTTACCGTGGCCGCTCCTGCCTCCAAAGTCACCGATGCCATCGTGCCCATCTATGCCAGGCATTTCACTTTGGAAGAGATTCAGGGCCTCACCGAATTCTACGAGACCCCGCTCGGCCGGAAACTCGTAAAACAATTGCCCGAAGTCGTCCAGGAATCCCAGAGCGTCGGCGTGCAAATGGACCAGGCCGCCGCCATCAAAGTCCTGCGCGGAATGGAGGCCGACTATCCCATCCTGAATCAGATGCTGCCGCCGGATCCCAACGCGCCTCCTCCGGCCGCTCCCGCTCCGGGCGATTCGGGTGCTGCTCCCGCGCCTCCGCCGCAAAAAGTTCAGCCGGGCACGCCCGCAACGCCGAACAAGTAACTCTCAGGGCGGTGTAGGTTCGGGAGACGAAAGTCATGTCTTCAAAAATGCATCTCTCAAAAATCGGGAGGCCGGGAATCGCCGGCCTCCTTTTCCTTTGCGTGCTCCTCGCCGGAATTTTGCCGGCATTCGCGCTCGCTCAATCGCAATCCACCGGCTCCATCACCGTCTCCGCCGCCATCAGCCTGAAAGACGCTCTCGCTCAGCTCGGCCCCATGTACGAAAAGCGCGTCCCCGGCGCAAAAATCGTCTTCACTTACGGTGGTTCCGGCACCCTCGAACATCAAATCGAGCAGGGCGCGCCCGCGGACGTCTTCTTCTCCGCCGCCGAGCAGCAGATGAACGAGTTGAAGTCGCAGGGCTTGCTCGCCGGTGACCCGCGCGACATCGTCGCCAACTCTCTGGTCCTCATCACCCCACGAGACGAGTCCTCGATCGCCTCCCTCGAAAACCTCACTGCGCCGGCGGTGAAAAAAATCGCCCTCGGCGAAACCAAAACCGTCCCCGCCGGAATGTACGCTCAGGAATCCCTCCAGCATCTCGGCTTGTGGAGCGCCGTCGAACCGAAAATCGTTTACGCCAAAGACGTTCGCGCCGTGCTCACCTACGTCGAGACCGGCAACGCCAACGCCGGCTTCGTTTACGAAACCGACGCGCTCACCTCCCAAAAAGTCCGCCTCGTCACAAAACTTCCCGACGATTCCCACGCGCCGATTCTCTACCCCGCCGCCGTCTTGAAGAGCTCTAAGAATCCCGAGCTCGCCAAAGCCTTCCTCGATTTCCTTGCCGGCCCCGACGCGCGCCTCGTGTTTCAGGGCTTCGGCTTCGCTCCCCCTCCCGAAAAACCCGCCGCGAAAAATTAGTCCGGCTACAATCCTCGTCTCATGGATTGGTCTCCGCTCTGGATATCGCTTGCCACCAGCGTCGTCGCGACGGCTGTCACTCTCGTTCTCGGCGTCGCCGCTGCCGCTTGGCGCAATCGCCGCCACGGCCCTCTCTCCGTCGTCATTGATTCCATCTTTCTTCTTCCCCTTGTCCTTCCTCCCACCGTCGTCGGCTTTCTGCTGCTGGTAATCTTCGGCCGCCGCAGCCCCATCGGCGCCTTCCTCGAAAAACTCGACGCCACCATTGTCTTTTCCTGGCCCGCCACCGTGATCGCCGCCGCCACGGTCTCGTTTCCGTTGATGTACCTCACCGCCCGCGCCGCGCTCGAGCAGGTGGACCCCACTCTCCCCGAAGCCGCGCGAACTCTCGGCGCCACCGAGTCCCGCATCTTCCGTGAAGTCCTGCTACCACTTGCATGGCCCGGCGTCCTGGCAGGCACGATTCTCGCCTTCGCTCGCGCTCTCGGGGAATTCGGCGCCACCTTAATGATCGCCGGCGACATTCCCGGCCGCACCGAAACCATCCCTCTCGCCATCTACTTCGCCGTCGAATCCGGCGACATGCACCGCGCCTGGCTCTGGTGCTCGATCGACGTCGCGATTTCTCTCGTCCTGCTCGCTGGTCTCTATTACTGGACCCACGCCCAGCGTGCTATCAGGAGTCGCGCCTGAGATGCCGCTCGACGTAAATATCGAAAAGCGCCTCGCGGATTTCACCCTCGCGCTGAAGTTCCACGCCCCCGACGCTCCACTCAGCATCCTCGGCGCGTCCGGCGCGGGAAAAACGATGCTCCTGCGTTGCATCGCAGGCCTCGAAAAACCCGACCGTGGACACATTACGTTGAACGGCCGCGCGCTCTTCGATTCCGAGCGCGGTATCTCAGTCCCAGCTCGTGAACGCGGCGTCGGCCTGCTATTCCAGAATTACGCGCTCTTCCCCCACAAAACCGCGCAGCAGAACATCGCCTTCGGCCTCGCCGCTCTCTCCCCCGAAGCACGGACCGCTCGCGCAGCCGAGCTAACCGCCCGCACTCACGTAGCCGATCTCATCGATCGCTACACCCGCGAACTCTCCGGTGGCGAGCAACAACGCGTCGCCCTCGCCCGCGCTCTCGCCATCGAACCAACTGCCCTTCTGCTCGATGAACCTCTCTCCGCGATGGACACCCACCTCCGCAGCCAGATCGAAACCCTGCTCGAGGAAACTTTCGCCGCCTACCCGCATCCGGCCCTCGTCGTCACCCACAACATCGAGGAAGCCTACCGCATCAGCGCCGACCTGCTCGTCCTCTCTCGAGGCCGGATCGCCGCCCACGGACCTAAGCACGAAATTCTGCGCCGCCCGCCCAACACCGAAGTCGCGCGCCTCACCGGCTGCAAAAATATTTCCCGCGTGCAAATCGAGCCTGACGGGACCATCACCGCCATCGACTGGGCCGTCCGCCTCAAACTCAATGACATGGCCAGCACCTCCGCTCGCTTCGTCGGAATCCGCGCCCACCACATTTCCTTCGCGCCGGCGCACGCCCCATCACCCATCACTGGCAACGTAATTCCCTGCTGGCTCGCACATACCTCCGAAACTCCATTTCGCATGACCGTCTTCCTCCGCACGCGTGAACTTGAACACTACGCCGGCGAAATCGAGCTGCAAGCCGAATTAACAAAAGAAGAGTGGGAGCGCATCCGCAGCCTCGAGCAGCCCTGGCAGGTCAGCCTCTCAGCGGATCACTTGTTTTTGATGGACGAGTAGATAGCGCGGCGTTAGTGGAAGTGCCGGACGAATTTCACGTCCAGCGAATACGTGCCGTTGATATCCCGCAGGAACACCACCGAAAGATCCCGCTTCACGTGATACTCAACCTGAATCAGCTGCTCCTGATCGGACGCCGCGTTCGATGAATACGTGATGGTCAGATCGCGCGTCACCTGCTGCTCGATCGTCACCCGCGCCGATGCCGACGATTCCGTCGTCGTCCCCGCCAGGAACGGGTCCACGCGGAAATGGCTGATCCCAAATAAATGTTCGATTCGCCCGCCGAGGCCGCTTGAAATTGCCTCCGAAAGCAGCGCCGTCGCGCCGTAGTTCTGTCCGCCGCCACCGCCGCCCGACCGCAGCGCGCTTTCCTCTCCCGTGCTTCCCAGCGCCAGCAGGGCGATGATGTCCGTATCCGGCAGTGGCGGATCGGAGCGATAGCTCAGCGCAAGCTTGCTGGCGCGTCCGGAAAAGTTGATTGTCACCTGGTACTGGCTGATCGTCGAAGTCGCTTCAATATTCAATTCCGGATCGAGTTGGAACGGATTTGCGAAATTAATATCGCCGCGGGTCAGCGCAAAATTGTTTCCCCGGAACGACATTTCCCCGCCCAGCAAGTGAATATGTCCCAGCAAAATCGGATGGTCCGGCGTTCCGCGCAAATGCAGGTCGCTGTCGATCTCCACTTGCGCCCCCGCCCACTCGATCCGCGCGCCCGGCGCCGTATGGCTCGCCACATCGAACGTCAGGTTGCGCATGAACGGCGACGAAGTACCGGCCGACGTCTCCGGACTCGGCGTAAAAAACGACGTAATATCCACGCCCGGCGCAAACAGCAGCCGTTTTAATTCTACGTTCCCGCTCAGTATCGCCGCTTCCGTCGTCCCGCTCAGTTGCAGGCTCCCGCCCACCAGCCAGCTCATGCCCGCCGGGTACCGCACTCGCACCTGCTGCGTCGTTACCGTGAGTTCATACCGCACTGGCCCTTCCTCGCCGTACGTCAGGCTGCCTCCCAGCGTCAACTGCCCTCCGCCCGAATCCGCCGTGATATTTTCAAAAATCAGCCGGCTGCTGTCGAAAACGATTTCGCCTTTCACGTTGCTTAGCCCGATCGGCGCGTCGGCGTACATCGCGGACGCATCCTTAACCGTCGCCCGTCCCGTGATGCGCGGTTTCGACAGCGTGCCCTGGATCGCCACGTTCGCATCGGCCTCGCCCGTCGCCGTCAAATCCGGCACCATTCCCTTCAACAGACCGAGGTTCACCGCGCCCGTCACGTTCACGTGAATCGGCCTTTCGCGATCGAACCGCGCCGAACCGGTAATCTCAAAGTTGCTGTTGGGCCCCGTGATCCGCGCCTGCGCGATTCGAACTTCATTTCGGTGGTACGTAAATTGCACCGGCCCGTCGTTGCGCAACGAAATAAACAGGTAATCGAACGAAATAAACGCGATGTTCGCGTCCACTTCGATCGTGTCCGGCTTCCGCAATTCGCCAGATAGCGTGAATTCGCCGTCCACCACGCTGTGCTTCGTCAAATTCTTCAGGTGCAATCCGGTCTTCAGCAGCGAATCCAGATCGAACTGCTTCACGGTCAGCTTGCCTTGGATATCCTGATCGCCCGTAAGTCCCAGTGAAATTTGCCCCGCCAGATTCCCGTTTGATTTCTCCGACGTGATGTCCATATGGACCTGGCTGCCGTCCGAATTCATGTGCCCAATGAAGTCGCCCTGATCGTCCGCTCCCACCATCAGCGACACCACGTGGAAATCGCCCTGCCCAATCGGCGCGCGTACCGGACCGCTTCCCCGCAGATTGAAATCGATCGTTCCTCCCAGCGGAACGCTGGCCGTCTGCACCCCCCGGATTTCGCTGATCGGAATTCCCAGTCCCGCCAGCGTGAAGTCCGTCGTCTGCTCGATCGGCCGGTAAATTACGTTCCCCGTCACTCGCCCTTCGCCTCGTCGAATGTCCGCGCGAGAGATCCGGATTTCGTCCGGCGAATAATGAAATTGGCCCCCGAACGAATCGATCCGGTAGCCCTTCGCGTTGATGTCATCCATCTCCATGTCTGCATCGAACGTCGGTGCGGCTCGCGTTCCGCCCCCGCGGAATGTTCCGCTCACGGACGCCGTCACCGGATAGTTCACACCCAGCAAACCTTGAATTTCCGCCGCCGGCGCCTTCGCCACCGACCCTTCCACGCTCCACGGGCTATCCGGCGTGAATCCCCAGTCATGATCAAACCCGAGATACACATCCAGCTTCGCCACCGCCTCGCCGCGCTTGGCCGTCGCGTTCACCAGCCGGAACGCATCCACCGAATAATCGATGTCCCCATCCAGTTCGTCGAAAGAATACGGTGTCGTACCGCGCGTCTCGCGCGTGCGCGTGCCCCGCAAAACTCGGCCCCGCGATCGGCCCCAGAATCCGCCCCGTAAAATCGAGTTCGCCGGTGATCGGAACCGGCGGCGCCTCCGGATCGATCAGGTAATTTACGAAACCGTCCCAGTCCTTCACTGCCGAACAGTTCATCTTCAGCGCCAGCGTGGAGTCCTTCGCGCCCAGAAACCCGTCGAACGCCAGTTGTGTGTGCGGAGTGGTGATCTCGCTCTTCGTCAGCGTGATCGTCCTTTTGTCGTCCACGTAATCGAAGTGCACCACCGCCGTCACCGGTACCGCGCCCGGATCGAGCACCGGCGGCGGCGTCCATCGCGAATCTCCCTGCGTGCGGAAGTGTTTAAAGTCCGAAACCCAGGTGTTCTCGGACACCACATCGATCGCCCCTTCCCACCGCAGCGTGTCCAGCGGAAAGCTTTCGTTGTTCACCGCGTTAAACGCGTCCGCCAGGCTGGCTCCCTGAAAATGTGTGTTCGTGCGGAACGCCAGCGTCTTCATATCCATTTCCACGCGGCCATCCAGCGCCCCTTCCAGCGCCCGCACGTTAAAATTCGGCACCACCAGAACATTCTTCGAAATCTGGTAATCGCCCCACGCAGCCAGCCCCGTTGCATGAAACCACTCGTACGGCAGCTTGATGTCGTGCCCGGAAAAATGTCCCGACCCCGTCCACTCGCCCGCGCTGTACTGTGCGTTACCCGAAAAATCCGTCAGCGCATCCGGCACCAGAGGCTGCCGCACGATCGTGCGCACATCCTCGAGCGACAGCTTGCCGCGGTAATGCAGATCCCACGCCGGTCGCGCGAAGCTCGCCAGCTCCGCGCGCAAGCTGATATCCGAGTGCGGCAGCTTCAGATTGAAATCCGTCAGCTCGAGCGAATCCCGGTGCAGCAGAAATTTTCCCGAAGTGTCGAACCGGAAAGCCGCGTCTCGCTTCGCCGCCACTTCGATCTGATACCACTCGAAATCCCCCACGTATGAATCCGCCGCGCCCAACCGGTGGTCGTACGCCAGATGAAAATGAAAATTCTGTCCCTTCACCCCGAGCAGCGTTTTTTGGTCGTTGAAAACCAGCGCTCCATCTTGCAGGTCCAGTAGTCCGATGCGCAGGCTGAATAGCGTTTCCTGCCAGGGCTTGTTGCTCGGCGCAATGCGCGGCGATGGGATATTGCTCGCGCCCGCTTTGTCGATCCGCACATTCACCTGCGGATTGTTCACCACCAGCTCGTCCAGTTTGATTTCTCGGTCGAAAAACGAAAGAACTTTCAGTCCCACGTAGATGTGGTCGGCATGGAAAAGCGGCGGCGCTCCGGCCGGTTCGAGTCCGTGCAAAGTGAAGTCATCGATTTGCGCCCGCAACCGGATCGCCTGCAAATGGAACCCGCCCATCTCCACTCGCCCGCCGGTCCGCTGCTCCAGCTCGCTCACCAGTTGCCTGCGTACAATCCGTTCGGCAACGCTGTTGCCCAGCTTATAAATCAGAACAGCCGCGATCGTCAGCAGTACCGCCATCGCGATCAGCGAGTGCCGGATCCACCGCCAGATCCTCGCGCCCTTCATTGCGGGCCCCCGCCCGGCTTCGCCGGAGGCGGCAGCGCGTCCTGCTTCGAAACGATGTCCAGCTTCACCCGGTCGCGCGTGTCGGCCAGCCACTTATCCGCCCGCGCCTGAATCGCCCGCAGGATCAAAATTTCGCGGATCGTGTCGTCCACATCGTCCAGCGGTGGCACCTTCTGATTCCTCGCCTTCAGTTGCGGCACAAACTCGTTGTTGTAGTAATCCTCCACCTGCTGGTCGGTGATCTGCGCGGCCGGCCGGAACCGGTAATCGATGAATCGCGAAAGATAAAGCTGCTGCGCGATCAGGCGCCGCAGAGCGGCCTGGCTCAGTCCAGCCTCCACGCAGCGCTTCTGAAATTCCTCCGGCGACGGGAACTGCTTCTCGAATTCCGCCACCGCTCGATCCACATCCGCAGAACTCGGTTGCGCGTACCGCGCCGTCACCGCTTCCGTCCGGATCAGCCACTGGTCGGCAAGCAGCCGAATCAGCTCTGCGCGCGGCTTCGGCTTACCATCCACCAGTTGCTCAAACGCGCCCAACTCGCGGATCTCGCTTTCCGTGATCACATCGTCTTCGATCCGCGCCGCCACGCCGTCGATATTCCGCGATTCCTGCGCCGGAACCACAAGCGCACTCGCCGCAGCCGTGCCAACACCCGCGCGAACCGGCAGCGCGCACAACGCCACAATCGCAACCGCCATCGCTGTTGCATGCACGATGCTCACGCGCCGCACTAAAACACCGCCCCAATATTGAACGAAAATCCCACATGCGGCAGCGTGTATGTCCGTGTCGTCTCGTACGGCGGCGGGCACGGATTCGGCAGCGGCGTTGTCGGCGCTTCGCACACCGTCGCCGGATACTGCGCTGGATTCAGCAGGTACCCCACGTCCACGCGTACCGGTCCGATCGGCGTCGGGTACCGCACGCCGAATCCGATCGTGTGCGAAAAATAATTCAGCTCCGTATCCGACTTCGATTTCCAGTCCAGATTGATGTGGTTCACATCGCGTGAAAACGTTCCCGCCGTCGTAAAACAGCGTCCCGCCCAGCTTGTTGCCGATGATCGGCAGCTTCATCGGAAACCGCAGCTCCTGGTTGAACATCAGCAGTGCCAGTCCGCCAATCGGAAATCCCGTCACTGGATCGCGCGGCCCCGCTTGGTTCAGGCTGAATCCCCGCAGCGACTGCCCGCCTCCCGCGAAAAATCGCTCCGGCAGCGGAACGTCCACTTCCTGGCTGCCTCCGAACACCTGCTCGATCCCGAATCGTGTCGATCGCGCGAACACGAAATCCCGCCCGAACGAATAAAACGAAGAATTCTGGAAAAATCCGCGCACGAAGCTCGCGCTCGATCCCAGATTTCGCGACGAAACGCTCAAATCCACCGAATTAAACGTTCCGCGCTTCGCTTCCGTCGGATTGTCGCGCCGGTCCCTCGCATACGTGATCCCGAACCCGGACACCAGCGTCGGCTGGCTGTACAGCGGAATTTCTTCCGGCGAAACTTTTCCATTCAGGTTGCTCGCCAGCACCCGCCTGAAAAAATACCGGTATTGGATCGAACTCGACGGCGACAGCTTTTCCGTTATTTGAAACGCGCCTTCATACCGGATCGACGTGAACGTATCCACGTCCAGCGTCTTGTCCGCGAATCCCGTCAGCGACGCGCTCAGCGACTTGTATCCCAGAAACTGATCCGCTGTGTACGCCAGCAGCGCGCGGTACTGCAGAGTGCTCGCTCGCGCCCGGAACGATAGCGTCTGCGCCCTCCCGAACATGTTCGACCGCGCCACTTCCAATATTCCGCGCGGGCTGGCCACGATCGACGTCCCGTTTGGATTGTTGCCCGACCCCGCGATGCTCAGCACTTCGAACCCGCCGCCGTATCCGAACGTGTACCGGCTTCCCTCCTGAACGTCCACCACCATCGTTTTATCCGGATCGGTCCCCGTCGGATTCTGCGCCGCGATCTGCACCCTCGTAAATACTCCCAGGTTGTACAGCCGCCGCTGCGTCTCCACCACGTCGCCTTCGCGCAGCGGTCCTCCCGGCTTGATCGCCACCTGTCGTGCGATGATCCCCGGCCGCGTGTACTGGTATCCGGTCAGCAGCACCTTCGCCACATCGATCCGCTCGCCCTCGGTGATCTTGTACACCAGCTTTACTTCGTCCGGCTTTTCGCCCGGCGTCACCTGTTCCTCAAAATGCGCCTCCGGATAACCTTCGTTGTAATACATCGCCAGAATATTATTCCGGTCGCTCGCCACGCCTGCCGCCGAATATGGCTGCCCCGGCGACGATCCGATCACGTTCAGCAGCGTATCCTTCGAAAGATCGTGATTACCGTCCAGCGTCAGCGTTTCCACCCGCGTCTGCGCGCCTTCCACAACGTGGAATGTCACGTACAGATCGTTTTTCTTGTCGCGGTAGTGATCGTTCGTCTCCGCCGTCACCTGCACCTGCAAAAATCCGTTCGACAGGTAAAGATTCTTGATCGAGTCCGTGTCGCTGCGCACCAGGCTCTGGCTGAATTTTCCATTCGAAGCGAACGACGCAGGCTGCAGCGCCAGCCGGCTCGCCAGCAGGCTCCGGCTGAAATATTTGTTTCCCGAAAACCCCACTCCCGCCAGCCGGTAATGGTCGCCCGGAGCCACGTTGTAGCTGATCACCCGCTCGCGCGCCGCGGGATCGTCGTGCGACGAAACCTCCACGTCCGCGTTGAAATATCCAAGCCCCTGAAAATAATCGCGGATGTTGCGCCGGCCCTCCTGCAACAAATCGTCGTCCACCGCGCCTTCCATGTACACCGGCACCAGTTGCCTCAGCTTGTCTTTGCTCACCTTCGCGCCGTTGATCACCACGCGAACTCGCGGCCCCGTCGAAACCGTATAGTCCAGCGGCACCTGGTTCGTCGCCGCGTCATACTCGCCCGCCGTGATCACAATTCCCGCGCCCAGATATCCCTGATTGAGAAAATATTTTTTCAGCCGTTGCGTCGCTCGCGTCAGTCGCGCCGTCGTCAGCGTATCCTTCACTTTGATCTTCGACCGGCTGATCAACTCCGCATCCGAAACCGGCGTCTCGTTCTTCACCTCAAAATTGCTGATCGTCGCCCGCATTCCCGGCGCCACCGTCACCAGCACGTCCATCTGCCGCGTCTCCTCATGCGGCGTCAGTGACCATCGGATCTCCGGCTTGTACAATCCCTCGCTTTGCAGCACGTCCTTCAGCCGCTCGATCGCATCCCGCAGCGAACTTTCGCGGAACGCTTCCCCCAGCGTCAGCCGCATCGCCGCCAGCGCCGCGGCTTCGCTCGGCGGCTCTTTCAACCCCACCACCCGAACCACGTTGTTGTAATAATTCCACTGCACCATCAAATCGATCCGCACGCCGCCCGTTACCGCTGTCGCGCTCACCTGAATGTCCGCGTAGTCTCCGGTGCGATAGAGCGCCCGCAGGCTTTCCCTCTCTTCGTCGAAATTGAACGTCTTCCCCGCCGCCATCGGCATCGCCGGCAGTTTCGACGGGACCACCGCGCCTTTCGAATCCAGCACTCGAATCTCAACGATCGTCTCGCCTTCCGGAAATTCCGCAGTCTTCATCGCCGTCGTTTGCGCGCAAATCGCGCCCGGCGCGCACAGATTCGCCACCACCAAGGTCAACAGGAGGAAAACCGGAGCAAATAGGCGTGCCAGCGCGGAGGGCGGAATGTTTGCGTATCTCATGCAGGCAAAGGAGTAAGACGGAAGGTTAGCATGGCGCGTTGCCTCGCCGGAACGAAAAGGCGCTATCATCGGTGTTCTGCGCGAAACTTCGAATCGCCCCGGTTTTCCGCGCGAATCCGATGCCCCTTACTCCCGAACAGCGCGAACGCTACTCACGCCAGATTCTCTTTCACGGTCTCGGCGAACTCGGCCAGGAACGCCTCCTCGCCTCCAGCGCCGTCCTTGTAGGTTGCGGCGCGCTCGGCACCGTGGTCGCCAACCTTCTCGTCCGCGCCGGCGTCGGCCGCCTCCGCGTCATCGACCGCGACTTCGTCGAACCCTCCAATCTCCAGCGCCAGACTCTCTTCGAGGAATCCGACGCGCGTGAAGCCTTGCCCAAAGCTGTCGCCGCCGAGCGCCGCCTCCGCGCTATCAACTCCACCGTCCACGTTGAATCTGTCGTCGAAGATCTCACTCCGGACAACGCCGAAGAACTTCTCCACGCCTTCCCTCTGATTCTCGACGGCACCGACAATTTCGAAACGCGCCTCCTCATCAACGACGCCGCCATCTCCCTCGCCGTCCCCTGGATCTACGCCGCCGCCGTCGGCAGTTACGGCGTCACCATGACGATTCTTCCCGGCGACTCCCCGTGCCTCGCCTGCTTGCTCGAATCCCCTGCGGGCGAAATTGTCCGCGCCGAAGAAACCTGCGACACCGCCGGCATCCTGAACTCCGCCGCCGGAACCATCGCCTCCATCCAGGCCGCCGAAGCCATCAAGTTTCTCGCGGGCAGCTCTGACGCCCTGAACCGCCGCCTGATCTCCTGCGATGTCTGGACCGGAAAATTTCAATCGATTCGCGTCCAACGAAACCCCGCCTGCCGCGCCTGCGTCCAGCGCAATCTGAAATACCTGAAGGGCCAGGCCCACGCCCACATTTCCATGTGCGGGCGAGATTCCGTCCAGATTCACGAACATTCACGCAAAATCGACCTGGGCGAACTCGGCCGCCGCGTCACAACCGCGACCGGCACACCCGTCCGCCAAAACGATTTTCTCCTTCGCTTTTCCGTGGAGCCTTACGAGGTAACAGTCTTTGCCGATGGCCGTGCCATCATCAAGGGCACGCAGAATCCCGCCGTGGCCCGGTCGCTTTATGCGAAGTACGTGGGAACTTAGCCGACAAATCGCCGCAGCGCCGACTGCCGCATCGCCGCGCGATCGATGTTTTCTCGCGTATTCATCAGCGTGAGCAGCGTGCTTAGTACCCGCGCTTTAAGCTCGTCCGACATCGAAAATCCGCTGGTCGCCACCGTCACCAGTGATTCGCCCCGACCCGAAATCTTGCTCATGAACTCTTTTTGCCGGTCGTGGCTGGTATTCGATAGCGCCGTCTCCCGCCTCATTTCCGCGCACTCATTTTCGATCGTCAAGGTGAAATGCATCACGCACAGGTGCTCCTCCGCTAAACCTGCGGGAACGGTGAGCTTGCAACCCTTTGCGGTGCAGTTTTCGGCCACTGGGCGGACCTCGACGACTCTTTTCGATTTTTACACCTTCGCAGTGGGAATTCCAGACGACGCAAGGGCTGTGCGCTCAATCCGATAGCACCTGATTGGAGACGCGCCCCGGCCTGCCCCGATTTTGTAGGAGTGAACTTTCTCGGTTACTGACCCGCCGCCATCGCCGGTTTGTGCTCACCGGAATGGTATTGCGACCACGGCCCCGCATCCATGTCCCGCAGCACCGGCGCTTCCCATCTGTATTCCGGATGCGCGTCCAAAAACGGCTGCGCCTTGAAATCGTGCCCGCACGGATGCCCGATCCGCGCGATGAAGCTCATCGTCTCCGCAAGATGCGTGTCCATCACTTTGCCTTCCACCGCGCCCGTAGGATTGAACGGATTCTTAATCCGCGTCGGATCGCCCGGCGTCGGCTGCTCCCCATGCCCGCAGAGAGTTCGATGATTCGGATCTTCCTTTTTCTCGTACGCGTCGTAGTGATCCGAAATAAAAGACTCGGCAAGCGTCGTATCGATCTTCCCGCGGTTCGCTTCCATCAACTGATCCCACCGCACATGCCGCGCATTCGGCGACGACGCCGGATTGTTTGCATCGAACGTCGTCTCATCCCGAATCACTTTCGGATCGCTCGCGAAATTCGACCCCACGAAATAGCCATCCTTCGTTTTCCATACGTTCGAGTGCTGCAATCCCAGCTCGAACCTCGCGATCTCTCCCGTCTTGCGGTCCGCCAGCAGCCAGTCGTTCGCGTATCCGCCGTTATTTCCATCCAGCATGATCTTCACGTACTCGTCGATCGAACTCGCGTACTGCATCGCCTTCCGCGCGCGAACGAATTCCGGCTTCCCGTTTACATCCCAACCCTTGAAATCCGAAATCGTCGTCTCGGTAATCATCATTCCATCCGAGTTCACTCCGAAATCGTCGTCGCTCGCAATCACCCCCGGAAATCCGTCCATCAGCATTGCGTAGCCGTTCTCCGGAACGATGTCGAAAATAATATTCCAGTGCACGCCGTAGATGTAGTCGGTCCAGTTGTTGTGCGCCATCACGATCTGCCCATTTTTCGTATAGCTTCCGGCAGCCACAAACGCGCTGCAGTGGTCGTGCTTGTCCGCCGCCGGTACCCGCGCGACTCCAGTCTGCTCGTCCAGCCACGGCACGTAATAATCCGCGAGCTCCATGAACGCGTTCATCGCGATCACATCGTCCAGGTCCAGCTTCACTTTCTTCGCCGCCAATCCATCCGCGATTCCCTGCAATTCCGCCTGATACTCGGCATCGATCTTTGGCCACAGCATCTGCCGCGAAGCTCGCCGGAAAAACTCCCAGTCCCGGCCCGAGCTGTGCGTCATGTTCAGTTGTATCGCCGCGAACGCATCCGCGATTTCGTTTGCCAGCAGCACGCCATGCTGGTACCCAATGTCATGCGGCGAACCCTCCAAATGCACATAAATCCAGCCGTCCCGCTCAAACCGGTACCCCTTCGCCAGCGCCGCATCCTTATCCGGCATTCCGGGTGAAACGGCCAACGCGCGCGCGCTAAAGTTCGCACTCGACGCAAAATCAGCTGGCATCGCGGCGTGCAGGTTAGGAAGTAAAAACGCCAAAGGAAGGACAACGGCCAAAACTGCTGCGAATCGGCGAACGTTAGTTGTGTTCACCGCAAAAATTTACACGAATCCCGGCCCGAACGCTACGTTCCACGGGCGCCTTGTCCGTCGGCCGAGCATCTCCCCCACGCTTCTCGCACTTACACCTTGGCACTTAAAGGTGCGGATCCCGTCGCAGGCTTCGAAGGGCGCGCGTTTCGATTCCAGCTGCCCTCCCGCAACGAATCTCACTTCAGTCCCAGAAAAATGACTGACCTTTCGTGTCGCCTCGACCGGTCTATGCTTTTTTTCTTGTCGTTCAGTTACTAGTATGCTACACTACCTGGAGCATAACGAGCCGCGCGGCTAGGAGATCGACAATGCTCTTGCGCCTCGCACTTCATTCCCAAAATGGGAATTCGGCTCCCTGCCCGCCATGTAACAAAACTTCCCTTGGGTACACGCACCGGAAGCGAATCCCTCTAACTCCCTGAAAACACTCGGTGGACTCCCGGTTCCTTGGGGACATCTTGCATTTTGCACTTTTTCCAAGTTCCAGGCGTACGCGCCTCCTCTGGCCAGCCGCCAGATGATCGGCTTTCTACCGCCGCTGCCCTAAAATTCGTCGAATCGCCAACCGGCGCCGTCCTGCTCAGAAGCCGAAAGCGGCCCAGAGGCATCAAAGCTTCGAACGTGCCGGACGGATACAACGCTCTGAAACCGGGACCTTTAGCCTGAAACGCCTTTCGCCCGGTTAAATCACGAATCGTTGACACCTTTTCGGAAGCCCGTATAGTTATGGATTGCTTTCCGGTCAGCGCAACTGAGCCTGTGGAACACGGAGGGATGTAGCTTTGATTTGGGTCCACACCGCGTCGGTCGCGATTGCTACCTGGATCTCGCACCCCAGCGGCAATCCCATCTCCGAATTCTGGCGCCGCAACATGGACCCCGCCCTGAATCCCTTCAAGGGCCTCTACACCGCCAACGCTTTCGACCTCGCCATCATGCTGCCCTATTTCGTGGTGATGACGGTTCTGGCCTGTACGGCATCCACCGCTACGCGCTGGTTTACAACTACTACAAGAACCGCAAGAACGTCGCCGGGCCTCCGCCCGAAGTAAAAGTCTGGCCGAACGTCACCGTCCAGCTCCCCATCTACAACGAACGCTACGTGATCGAACGCCTCGTCGAAGCCGTCGCCGCTTTCGATTATCCGCGCGACCTGCTCGAAATCCAGGTCCTCGACGACTCCACCGACGAAACCCAGCAAGTCGCCCGCGATTGCGTCGAGCGCTACCAGGCCCTCGGCGTCGCAATCTCCTACATCCATCGCGACAATCGCGAAGGTTTCAAAGCCGGAGCGCTTCAGGAAGGCCTCACCGTTTCGAACGGCGAGTTCGTCGCCATCTTCGACGCCGACTTCATTCCACCCGCCGATTTCCTTCGCCGCACTGTTCCCTACTTCATCGACCCGAAACTCGCGATGGTCCAGACGCGCTGGAGCTACATCAATCGCAACTACTCGGCGCTCACCGAAGTCGAAGCCATCCTTCTCGACGGCCACTTCGCCATCGAGCATTCCTCGCGCTTCCGCAGCGGCCTGTTCTTCAATTTCAACGGCACTGCCGGCATCTGGCGCCGCGCCGCCATCGAAGACGCAGGTGGCTGGCAGCACGACACGCTCACCGAAGACACCGACCTTTCCTATCGCGCGCAACTGCGCGGCTGGCAATTCGTCTATCTTCCCGAAATCGAATGCCCATCCGAGCTGCCCGTGGAGATGAACGCTTTCAAGTCGCAGCAGGCGCGCTGGGCCAAGGGCCTGATGCAGACGGCGAAGAAAATCCTGCCGCGCGTGCTGCGCTCGGATGCTCCCGCCGCCGTGAAGGCCGAGGCCATCTTCCACCTCACCGCCAACATCAGCTACCCGCTGATGGTCTTCATGTCGATCATTCTGCTGCCCGCGATGATCGTGCGGTTTTATCAGGGCTGGTTCCAGGTGCTGGTGATCGACCTGCCGCTCTTTCTCGCTTCGACCTGCTCGATTTCGTCGTTCTATCTCGCGGCCGAACGCGCGCTCTATCCGAAAACCTGGAAGCGCACGATTCTGTACCTGCCATTCGTGATGGCCGTCGGCATCGGGCTTTCCGTCCGCAACGCCATAGCCGTGATGGAAGCCATCTTCGGCGTGAAATCGGAATTCGTGCGCACTCCGAAATACCGGGTCGAAGCCGGCGCGCACAGCGGCAGCGGTGACTGGTCCAAAAAGAAATACAGAAAAGGTGCGGGCTGGATGCCGTTCGCGGAGGTTGCTCTGGGATTGTATTTCGCGGCCGCCGTGGTTTACTCCGTCTTCCGCCTCAACTACGCCACTGTGCCGTTCCTGCTTCTTTTCGTCTGGGGATACCTCTACACCGGTTTGATGTCCCTCGCGCAAACCTACCTCGAGCGCCTGCGCTTCGGCGTCGAAGCCGGTGAAGTCCGCCCCGCATCCACCGGCGCGCCCGGATTTTAGTTTGGCCACTCGCTCAGCTGGCGCTGAGACGCAATCCATTTTCCTTCGTCAAATTTCTCGGAGCCACACCATGAAAATGCAACGACTCGCGAAGCAAGCGGCAATCGTCTTGTGCGCGCTTGTAGCGATCGCCATCCTTACCGAGGCGCGTTTCCCTCAGCCCGCAGCCGAATATCAGGCGCGCCGGGAAAAACTCCGCGCCAAACTCGATGGTCCCCTCGTGCTGTTCGGCTACACCTCGCGCCAGGACCCCTCCGAACTGGCGATCTTCTTCCAGGAACCGAATTTCTACTACCTCACCGGCCATGACGAAGCCGACGCGGCGTTGCTTCTACTGCCCGACGCTCCGGCCGGTCAGCCGTCAAACGGTCCGCGCGAGATCTTGTATCTCCCCGCGCGCAATCCCCAGACCGAAAAATGGGAAGGCCCCAAGCTCGGCCCGGACGATCCCGGCATCGCCGCCAAAACCGGTTTCGCTGCCGTCCGCAATTACTCCCAGCTCGCCGCCGACCTCGAGGCCGCCGCAAAACTCTGGCCGTCTATCTACACCATCCCCGCTCCCAGAAAGGAAGATGGCTATCCCCATTTCACCGTTGCCAACGAGTGGATTAAGGCCACCGTCCCCGGCGCCACCATCAAGGACGCCACTCCCGCTATCTACGCACTTCGCCAGGTGAAGTCGCCCGGAGAACTCGAGCTCCTCCAGAAAGCCATCGATCTTTCCGTGGACGCGCATCTGGACGCCATGAAGACCATGAAGCCCGGCCTCTTCGAATATCAAATCGCCGCGCGCATGAAGCAAATCCACGAATGGGGTGGATGCGCCCGCGAAGCTTACGCGCCCATCGTCGGCACCGGCTTGAATTCCACTGTGCTCCACTATGACGTTCTCGACGCGCAAATTCAGGATGGCGACGAAGTCGTGATCGACGTAGGCGGTGAGTACGGCGGCTACGCGGCGGACATCACGCGGACGCTTCCCGCAAACGGGAAATTCACTCCGCGGCAGAAAGAAATTTACGACATCGTGCTCGGCGCGCAGAACGCCGCCATCGCCGCCGTGAAACCCGGCGCCAGGCTTTACGGCGGATCCGACAGCCTGATGGCCATCAGCATGGCCTACATCAACACCCACGGAAAAGATCGCGCCGGCCAACCCCTCGGCAAATACTACATTCACGGAGTCAGCCACCATCTCGGCCTCGACGTGCACGATCCGGGCGACCGAAATCGTCCGCTCGAACCGGGCATGGTCGTCACCGTGGAGCCGGGAATTTACATTCCCGAAGAAAAACTCGGCGTGCGTATCGAAGACGACGTTCTCGTCACCGAAACCGGCTACAAAATCCTGTCCGGCCGCCTGCCCCGAACCACCGAAGACGTCGAAGCCGTAATGGCCGGGAAAAGCGTCTCGCAATAAAGAAAATATCTGCAGCGAAAATAAAAAACGGCGGCCGTTGCGGGCCGCCGTTTTCGTTTTGAACTGTGCCGGCGCTTCAGCCGGCGAAAGCTCTTGGTTAGGATTGGGCCTGGAGAAATTCTCCCGGCAGGTGCCCGATTCGGCTTTTGCGATCGATGTGAAAGTGAGCGCCGGTGCGCGTGGCCTGCGGTCGTGCCGCGGGTTCCAGGGCGTCCTGTTCCACCTTCATGCGCTCGATGCGAATCCCGAGCTTGCGCTCGAGCTGCATCAAGTCCGTTCGCTGGTCGCGGCTGAACAGCGTGGAAGCCACGCCGTGTCCACCCGCGCGTCCCGTGCGGCCGACGCGATGAATGAAGTCTTCCGCGATTTCCGGAAGGTCGTAGTTGATCACGTGAGCCACATCCTGCACGTGGATGCCGCGCGAAGCGACGTCCGTCGCCACCAGGATGCGGAAGCGCCCTTGCTGGAAACCAGCCAGAGCGGCGTTGCGTTGCGATTGCGTGCGTCCGCCGTGAATCAGGGCGACGCCGAAGCCGTCACGCGATAGGCTCCAGGACAATCGGTCTGCTCCGCGCTTGGTGCGCGCGAAGATCAGGCAGCGTCCGGATTCCTTGCGCAGCAGGCTTTGAAGAACTTGCTGTTTGCGGTCCGCGGGAACTTCGAAGGCCTGGATGCGAACGTTCTCCGACGGCTTCGTCACCGAGCCGAAGGAAACGCGCACCGGCGTCTTCATGTAATCGTGAACCAAATGTGCCACCGAAGCTTCCAAAGTCGCCGAGAAGCAAAGCGTCTGGCGTTCTTTCGGAAGCGATGCCACGATGCGGCGAATCGCGGGAAGAAAGCCCATGTCGAGCATGCGGTCCGCTTCGTCCAGAATCAGGACGCGCAGATCGCGGAAGTGCACCAGCTTGCGGGAGAAAAAGTCCTCCAGCCGGCCCGGCGTTGCCACCACCAGACGCGCGCCGCGGCGAAGGGCCGTGAGCTGCGCGCCCTCGGACATGCCGCCGACGACCAGCGCCGCGGGTCCGAGTTGCTTGCCACGAAGGGCGTTATATTGTTCGACGACTTGCATCGCCAGTTCGCGCGTCGGTACCAGCACGAGCGCCGAGATGCCTTGCGTCTTCTCTTTCAACATGCGTTCGATCACGGGGATCAGGTACGCAAGAGTCTTGCCGGTGCCCGTTTGGGCCGTCGCCAGTACGTCCTTGCCTGCCAAAGCATGCGGAATCGCCGAAGCTTGCACGGGCGTTGGGATCGAAAAACTGCGAAACGCCAAACGCTCCTGGGTGTAAGCCGAAATCGGCATATCTGAAAACAACTGCTGTGAAACGGTATTGCTATCCATCTAGAGTTTTACCTTTGAGTGGAGAAAGGCCAAATCGCGTACACCCGTAGGTGCGAAACAAGGGCCTTATGCCACATGTTTTATTTACGCGTAATCACGGACGGAGCTTACTGAAGGCGGGTATTCTCAGGTGAACTTCTTGTCCAGAGGGACCGCACAACACAACCGAAGTATTAAGCGCAAAAAGAGAGTACCACGGGATGAGACCGAGTGGTAGCGAAATCGTACGTGGTGTGGGATTCGTTGAGTTTGGGATGCGAATGAGTAACGTGCGCGGGACGGGCAGCGTCCGGGAGGGTGCGATGAGGAAAGTTGCGTTCGTTGGCGTGGTGATGATGGGGCTGGTTGGGATATTGGCGGGCGCTTGTGTATGCGCGGCACAGGACTATCGTGCGACGGCGGTGGCCGGAGATTTTGTGGTGAAGAATTTTATGTTTCACGACGGCGAGACGATGCCGGAGGTGAAGTTGCATTACGTGACGTGGGGCACGCCCCGCAAGAATGCGGCGGGCGAAGTGACGAATGCGGTGTTGCTGATTCACGGGACTGGCGGGCAGGGGCTGAATTTCGCGGGGGAGCCGGGCGAACGCATGAATGCGTTTCTGGGAGACGGGGGTCCGGTGGACACGAAGATTTTCTACGTGATTGCGCCCGATGCGATCGGGTCCGGACATTCGGCGAAACCGAGCGACGGGTTGCGGCAGAAATTTCCGCACTACAACCTCGAAGATGCGGTGGCGCTCGAGAAGCTGCTGGTCGAGAGCCTGGGCGTGCATCACCTGGCGTTGGTGAGCGGCATTTCGCTGGGTGGCCGGATGACGTGGCAGTGGGTGGTGCAGTATCCGGATTTTATGGATGCGGCGGTGCCGATGATTGCGTCGCCGAAGCCGAACGCGGGGCGGCGCGGAATGATCGATTTTCTGGTGGAAGCGATCGTGAGGAACGATCCGAACTTCAACGATGGAGATTACACGACGAATCCCAAGGGGGCGGCGCTGGCGTCTGCGATGTACGGCATGTGGTTGAATGGCGCGGCCGGGTTGCAGGAAGAGCATCCGACGCGCGAGTTGTCTGAGAAAGCGATCCACGATTCGAAGTGGGCGCCGGACGCGAACGATTTCATTTATCAGGTGCGGATGAACGATGGATTCGATGCGTGGTCGCAACTCGGGAAAGTCCGGGCACCGATGTTGCTCATCGATTTAGCGGGAGATTTGATGGTGCCGATCCAGCTGGGCGATGCGAAAGCGGCGGCGGCAAAGTTGAAGGACGCGACGTATTTGCAAGTGGAGGAAGGCGAAAAATACGGGCACGGAGGCCTCGTGGCGACGATGCCGGTGTGGGCGCCGAAAATGCGGGCGTGGCTCGAAGTCCACGAACCACAAAATTTCAGCCACTAAAACTCACCGAAAAACATCATCGGTGCGAAGCTCGCGCGCGTCGAAGTAGAATATCGGCGACACCTACAGCACGGAGGCAGCCTTGAAGCTTCAACGACACACTATGACGCGGACAGTAGCGCGCAACTCGATCGCAACCGCAGTACTCCTGGTGTTTGGCGCAGCGGCATGTTTTTTCGCGGCTCCCACAGCTCGAGCGCAAAACGCAGCCTTCCACAACGCGCCCGCCAGCGCCAAGGCCACGAAAAATCCGGACGGCCGCTCGCCTGAAGCGGCTACCGCAGGCGCCGCGGTGTACCAGCAAAAATGCGCGCTCTGCCACGGACCGAAGGCGCAAGGCATGGCCAATATCCCCTCGCTTGCAAAAGGCCCGACGCAGTCGGTGGCCGACGGCGAACTATTTTGGTTCATCACCAACGGCGACGTGCCCGATGGAATGCCTGCATGGAGCTCCCTATCGGAAAAACAGCGCTGGGACGTGGTCACCTATCTGAAAACGATCAACACGATCAAGATAGCGGCACCCGCGGCAAAGTCCAGCGCCGACGCTACGGCCGCAAGCAATGCAATCGCGAACGCACCGATGCCGAAAGCGCCGTTCCTCGATTTCCGCACCGAAAGCCCAGGCACCATCCACAAAATCACCGTCGCCGATTTGCCCGCTCCCTTCGCCACAAAGTCCGCGAACAACGGGCCGCGAGTCGTCGCGCGTCCGGAAAATGCATGGCCCAAGGTTCCGGAAGGGTTCAAGGTCGAGCAGTACATCGGCGCGGGCCTCACCGAGCCGCGGAACATCGTCACCGCCCCGAACGGCGACTATTTCTTCGCCGAAAGCGGCCCGGGAAACATCAAGATCGCCCGCGGATTCACGTCCGACGGAAAACCCGAACTGGTTGCGACCTACGCGACCGGCCTGAACCGGCCCTATGGCGTTGCGTTTTACCCGCCGGGGCCCGATCCAAAGTGGGTGTATATCGGAGAGACAAACGCCGTCGTGCGCTTTGCGTACAAGAACGGCGACCTGAAAGCCAGCGGCGCCCCTGAACACATCGCGGATCTACCCGGAGGCGGCGGCCACTGGACGCGCCCCATCGTTTTCTCGCCCGACGGCAAGAAAATGTATGTGCCGGTCGGCTCGGCTTCGAACGTCGATGACCCAGACACCACGCCCGGAGAGTTGAACCGCGCGGACGTGCTCGAATTTAATCCCGACGGCTCCGGCATGAACATCTACGCCTACGGCATTCGCAATGGGGGCGGTGGCGCGGCGATCGATCCGAAAACCGGCGAGCTTTGGGTTTCCGTGAACGAACGCGATGGCCTTGGCGACAATCTGGTGCCCGACTACATCACCCACGTCGAGCCGGGCGGCTTCTACGGCTGGCCGTGGTGGTACATGGGCGGCCACCAGGACCCCGCCACCTGGGTGCGCATCCCGAGCTTCAGGAAAAAGTGATCACACCGGACGTGATCCTGCAGCCGCACTTCGCATCGCTCGGAATGACGTTTTACAACGGAAAGCAATTCCCCGCCGAATACACCGGCGACATTTTCGCGGCCGAGCACGGCTCGTGGAACAAAGCGATTCGCGGCGGATACGAGCTGATTCGCATCCCGCTACACGGGACCGGAAAGGCCACCGGCGAATTTGAAGACTTCATGACCGGCTTCGTAACGCCCGACGGAAACGTGTGGGGACGCCCCGTAGGCGTCACCGTCGCCACCGATGGCTCGCTTCTGGTCACCGACGACGGCTCCAACGCCATCTGGCGCATCACCTACACTGGCGCGAAGAGCGGCGACTAACCTTTTGCGGCAGGGATTTCGGGGCGCGCGGTTTTTTTACCAGGCCGCGCGCGTTTCCTTCCGGAGCTGATGGTCGGCTGCCTCGCGACGTGGCGCCCGTAGCTGCAATTGACCGAGCGCGAGATGGGCCGCTATAATAAGGGCTTCAGCGCAGTGCGTTCGCCGCTTTGTGGGCTTTGGGCCCGCGCGTTGTGGCAACCCACCCCTTTCCAGGGAATTACCGCGCACAATTTCAGGAGCACCGAATGATCAAGGCAACACTGTTGCGTCCGGGCATGATTATCAAGTACGAGAACGACCTCTGCGTCGTATATAGCGTGGATCACCGCACGCCGGGCAACAAGCGCGGCTCGATGCAGACCAAGATGCGCAACCTGCGCACCGGCAACATGCTGGATTACCGGTTCCGAGCCGAAGAGACCGTCGAAAAAGTGGTGGTGGACGAACTGCCTTTCGAATATCTCTACAGCGATGGCGAACGCACCACTTCATGAACACGGAAAATTACGAGCAGCTGGAGCTGCGCAACGACATCGTGGGCGACAGCAAGGATTATCTGATCCCCAATCTCGCGGTAAAAATCGAGTATTACGACGACAAGCCCATCGGCGTCCTTGTGCCTGATACGGTCGATCTGACCGTCGTCGAGACCGAGCAGACGATTCAGAAGGCCACCGCCAGCGCCGTGATGAAGCCGGCCAAGCTCGAAACCGGCCTGATCGTGAACGTGCCTCCTTTCGTCGGCAACGGCGACAAGATCAAAGTCGATACGTCCGAAGCGCGCTACATCCAGCGCGTCCAATAACTTTCGCTTCCTCGCCGCGGGAGCCGCCTCTCAAAAAAAACGGCTCTCGCACTCAACTTAGCTTCCGAAACAACGGGATTCCGAAGATATAATCCGCAGTTCATGGTACGTCCGGCCCGAGGTGCTGGTGTCCCGGCGCGGCGACGCGGAAAGTTTTCCGCGCGCGTCCTGGCGCTCGGGCGGTTGATCGCGCCGCTCGCTATCGTTCTTTCCGCTTCAGGTTCTTGCTTCGGTCAATCCGCCCAGAAAATCGTCGATGAATACGTACGCGCGATCGGCGGAGCCAAGGCTCTGGAAGCCGTTCACTCCACGTCGATTTCAGGCAGCGTTTCTGAAAAGCCGGGCGACACCGCCACGAACGACGAATCGCCGGACATATCGGGTACGTACTCGCAGATCGTAAAGGCGCCGAACAAATTCTATTCCGAATTCGGACTGGCCGGCACGCACACCGTCGTCGCGTACAACGGCAAGTCAGGCTGGCAAAAGGACGGTGCCGACGCCGCCGTCACGTTGACCGGCGCAAACGCCGCGGCTTGCGAGGCCGAGACTCGCTTTCTAAACGGCAAACTGCTCCGCCTGAAGCGCGACAGGATTTTGGCGCGTTTGCTGGAAACCGTGAACGTTCACGAACAGCCTGCCTATCACGTCGAGCTAACCCTCTCTCCTTCTGTAAAACGCGAATTGTATTTCGATACCGGTACGCATTTGCTGGTCCGCGAAATCGTGCCCGCCATAACAGCATCACGCCCCCGCGGGTCGAGCCCCGCAACAACCGAACAGCTCGACTACTTCTTCTACAAACCGGTAGGCGGTATTCAACAGCCGCAGCAGATCGAGCTTGCGCTTGGCGGGCGAACCTACCGGATTTCCATCACCCACATCGAGATCAATCCGGTGGTCAACGATACGGTGTTCAATTTTCCTTCGCGGGATTCGAGGCCCCTTCCCGATATTCCGCAACTCTTGCGCGACATGAACAAGAACCAGCGCGCCATCGAAGCGATCCAAAAGCTTTATACCTGCCACTTGAACGTGGAAGAGCAGAAATTCGATTCGAAAGGCGACGTCAGCTCCAGCAGCGTGAAGGACTACGACCTTTTTTCATGGGCGAGAACGAAGTGCGGCGGCTGCTGGCCAAAGAGGGCAAACCGCTCGAAGGCGACGAGAAGAAAAAAGAAGACGAACGCTTCAGCAAGGAATTCGACGAATTGAAAAAGAAACAAGCGGAGCTGGAGAGCGATCCGAAGAAGCAAGCCAAGCAGGAAGAACGCGAAGACGAACAGATCTCCGACTTCCTCCGCGCCGAGAGCTTCACGAACCCGCGCCGCGAGATTTTTCGCGGCCACGAAGTGATCGTCTTCGATTTCGCCGCAAATCCCGATTACAAGCCGCGCAACCTGAACGAGTCGATCGCGCAGAAACTGGGCGGCGTGGTCTGGGTGGATGAAGAAGCGCGCGACGTGGCGCGGCTCGAAGCTCGTTTTATCGACTCTGCGAAAATCGGCGGCGGCCTGGTCGGTTCGCTCTCCAAAGGCTCGAACCTGGTGATCGAACAGGCCAAAGTGAACGACGAAATCTGGCTGCCGACCTACGCTGAAGTGCACGCTTCGGCGAGGCTGGCCTTCGTGAAGTTCAAAGCCAACGAGATCGACCGCTACAGCGACTACAAGAAATTCTCTTCGCAGGTGAGATTGGGCGGATCGGTTCCGCTCGACCAACCAGCTGCCGGGGACACGTCCGGGGGCAAACTGCCGGGCCCTCTGCCACCGGTTCCGCCACCTCCTTCGCCGAATCCCGCGCCGCCGGAGACACCAAAGTGATCGAGCGTTTCTTCCATTTGGCGGAACATCAGACCACGGTACGCCGCGAACTGTTGGGCGGACTGACGACGTTCATGACCATGGCGTACATCGTGGTGGTGAATCCGCAGATACTCGCTCACAGCCGGGATGCCGGCCGCGGCGTGCTGTTCGCGACCTGTGTTTCGACGGCGATAGCCACGCTGGTGATGGGGCTATACGCGAACTACCCTATCGCGCTCGCGCCGGGAATGTCGCTGAACGCCTACTTCACTTATTCGGTTTGCCTGGACATGCACATTCCCTGGCAGACGGCGCTGGGTGTCGTCTTTATTTCCGGCGTCGCTGTTTTTTATTCTGACGGTCACGCGAGTTCGCGAGCAGATGGTCAACGGAATTCCGCGAAAGTCTAAAGCATTCCACAGCGGCGGGAATCGGACTTTTTATCGCGTTCGTTGGACTGCGCAACGCGAAGCTCGTCGTTGCCAGTCCGCGAAACATTCGTCGGCAATTGGAAATTTCGGCGACCATGAAGTGCAACTCGCCTGCTTCGGACTGGTGTTGATGGCGATCTTGATGGCGCGCCGCGTGAACGGCGCCATCCTGATCGGAATCGCGGCCACCACGCTGCTCGGCGTTGCTTGCTGGGCCTCCCATCTGGCCCACGGCAATTGTTTCGATGCCAGCATCCGTCCGGCTACCTTGATGAAGCTGGACCTGCGCGCGGCGCGCACATCTGGGGTTGGTCGAGATTATTTTTGCGTTTCTCTTCGTGGATCTGTTCGACAACGTTGGCACGCTGGTCGGCGTATGCGAGCAAGCGGGCTTCATGCGCGATGGCAAGATTCCGCGCGTTGGACGCGCGTTGCTGGCGGACGCGGTAGGAACGATGCTGGGCGCGGTGACCGGCACATCGACGGTGACAAGCTACATCGAAAGCGCGGCGGGTGTTGCCGCAGGCGCGCGAACCGGGCTTAGCAGCGTCTTCGTATGCCGTGCTTTTTCTCGGCGCGATGTTCTTCTCGCCGCTCGCGGCTGCCATTCCCGAGTACGCCACGGCGCCCGCGCTGATCCTGATTGGCGCGCTGATCGCTCAATCCATCGGCAAAGTCGAGTGGAACGATTTCACCGAAGCGTTTCCGGCTTTCATCACCATGATCGCGATGCCGCTCACCTTCAGCATCGCGACGGGCCTGAGTTTTGGGCTGATTTCCTACACGGTTCTGAAGCTCGCGACAGGAAGAGCGCGCGAAATCAATGCGTTTGTATGGATCGTGACAGCGGTTTTCCTCGCCCGGTACGTTTATCTGGCGCGCGGGTGAACGGCTATTCCCCGGAAGGCTTTGAGGATCCAAACACGCGGTTGAAGATCGCATCGACGGCGCGGAGCTGGCGCTTCAAATCAAAGGTGTGTTCGAGAGCCTTCGCGTCGAGAACTTCGCGATATGCGGGATCGCCCGCGATCCGGTCTTTGAAACTGGTTTCCGATTCCCACGCGGCCATGGCATGAGCCTGCACCCATTTGTAGGAGTCTTCGCGCGGCGCGCCGTGTTCGACCAGGTCCTGCAGCACCTGCCCTGAAAATACGAGCCCCTGCGTCGCATCCAGATTCCGCATCATGCGTTCGGGGAACACTTTCATATTCGCGACGATTTCTGTGGTGCGGTGCAGCATGTAATCGACCAGAATCGTCGAGTCGGGCAGGATCACGCGCTCGACCGAGCTGTGCGAGATGTCGCGCTCGTGCCACAGCGCAATATTTTCGATCGCCGCCTGCGCGTTCGCGCGCACCACTCGCGCCAGGCCGCAAATCTGCTCGCTCGAAACGGGATTGCGCTTGTGCGGCATTGCCGAACTGCCGCGTTGTTCGCCGCCGAACGGCTCCTCCACCTCGCGGACCTCGGTGCGCTGCAGGTGGCGAATTTCCAGCGCGATGCGCTCAAGGGATGCCGCAACGATGCCGAGCGTCGCCAGATACTGCGCGTGGCGGTCGCGCTCAATCACCTGCGAGGTGATGGGCGCGGTGGCCAGGCCAAGCCGCTCGCAGATTTTCTCCTCGATTTCCGGGCCCGAGGTGCGTGCAGGTGCCCACGGCTCCGGAAATTTTTCCCACTGCCAGCTGCCGCGCTGCCAGCGCAAACCGCGCAGCATCGCGGCGATTCTCCGCGTACCAGTTCGCAACCTTCAATCCGAAAGTAATAGGCTCAGCGTGGATGCCGTGCGTCCGGCCGATTTCGGGCGTGTCCTTGAACTCCCACGCGCGCTTCTCCAGCACGTCGCCGAGCGACGTCGAGTTTCTTCTGAATGAGCTGCGAAGCCTCCCGGATCAGCAGCGCTTGCGAGGTATCGACCACGTCGTTTGACGTCAGTCCGTAGTGCAGCCAGCGCGCTGCCTCCGGATCGGCCACCGACTCCTGCACCGCAATCGTGAACGCGATCACGTCGTGCCGGACTTTCGCTTCGATCTCGTTGATTCTGCCTACATCGACGCGCGCGCGTTCGCGCAACTTCGCGGCAGCGGCGCGGGGGACAATGCCGGCTTCCGCCAGCGTTTCGGTAGCGGCCAGCTCCACTTCCAGCCATTTTTGAAATCGATTCTGCTCGCTCCAGACGTGGCCCATCTCCGGGCGGGTATAGCGTGGAATCAACTCGGGCTCCCTTCAGGAAAAATCGTTACACACAATGATAACTGAACTGGCGGCTGAATCCGAACCGGCGGGTTAGAGCTCGAAGGGGCCGAGGGGAACGTGCTGCGAAGCCACGTGCAGCGTGCCGCGGAAGGCGTACTCGCTGGAGCGGCGGTTCAGCGCTTCTTCAGCGGAAATCCGCGCCAGGTCGGGCGTGTTGTTCTGTTCGGAAATGTGCGCGAGGACCAGATGGCGTGCCCGCGCGTCAAACAGTTCCGAGTCCGCAAGAAATTCGCTGACGATCGCATTTGATAGATGGCCCGTGCGGCTCATGACGCGCTGCTTGATGTACCAGGGATACGGACCGACCTTCAGCATTTCGAGATCGTGATTCGATTCCAGAATCAGAAAATCGGCATCGCGCAGGTGGAACTTCACGACTTCCGGCATGTAGCCGAGGTCCGTAACGATAGCGACTTTTTTCCCATTGGCACGGAACGCGTAGCCCACGGGATCCGCCGCGTCGTGCGGGATCGAAAACGCTGTGATTTCGATGTCGCCAATCAAGAATTTAATTCCAGGGCGGATGTACTCCGCGCGAGGCAGCTTGGCCTTCGGCCCGTCTTCGTACATTTTCTTGATTTCGCGATGCGCAGGCTCGGTGAGGTACGCGGGACAGTCCCAATCACGGGAAAGTTGCGCGAGGCCGCTTGAATGGTCGCTGTGCTCGTGGGTCAGCAGAATCCCATCGACATGCTCCGGCCGGGCGCGTCCCAACGCTTCGAAGCGGCGCAACATTTCTTTTTTGCCGAGCCCGGCATCGACGAGGAGAGTGGTGCATCCGGATTCGAGCAATGTGCAATTGCCCGTGCTGCCTGAGGCCAGAATGGAAATGCGAAGCGAGATGCCAGTCTCCGATTCGAGCGCGCGAATTGCGAAGCGCTGAAAGGATAATCGCAAAGCGTGAGTCGCGCGTCAACACCGTAGCAGCGTAAACACAACGTGGGGCTGAGACGCCGAGTGGTCCTGCGGCTAAATCGCGAGGTGATCCTGGGTGAGCTTGAAGCCGTTCAGGTTGCCAACGACGGAAGCCGCGAGACGTCCCGGCTGGAAAAATTCACGAGCGAGCTGGCGGACATCTTCGATGGTGACGCTTTCGAGCAGCGCGATCAGGTCGTGCGCCGTGAAATGTCGGTTGAAGTACATATGGTAGCGCGCCAGGCTGTTCATGCGCTGTCCGCTGCCTTCGAGCGCAAGCAGCGTCGCGCCTTTCAGGTGATCCTTCGCGCGGCGAAGTTCTTCGGCGGTGAGCGGTTCGTCGCGCAGACGCCTGAATTCATCGAGCACCGAACTCACCAGCTGCGAAGCCGTCTCAAGCGAGGTGCCGGCATAAACAGACAGCGTGCCGGTGTCGCGGTACGAGCTGAGCTCGCTGAAAATCGAGTACGCCAGCCCTTGCCGCTCGCGAATGTTTTGGAAGAGCCGCGACGACATGCCCCCGCCGAGAACGTTGTTGAGAACCGCTACAGCAAAGCGGCGCTGGTCGGTCATCGGCAGCGCCGGAACGCCGAGGCAGAGATGCACCTGCTCCAATTCACTTTTCGTGCGCAACGTGACGTGCGTCGCAGGCTTCGGCTTGGGATCGTTGATGGAAGCCCCGGACGCTGCTCGGCTCGAAAAGCGATCTTCCACGAGCTTCATCAGCTGGCTATGCGTCAGGTGGCCCGCTGCGGTGATCACCATGTTGTTCGGCGCGTACCACTCGTCGAACCAATCGCACAGTGAATCGCGCGAAAAGGAAGAAACTGTTTCGGGCGTGCCCAGAATGGGCTTGCCCAGCGCGTGAGGCGCCCAGAAATTCTGCGTGAAGAGCTCGTGAACCAAATCCTCCGGATTGTCCTGCGTCATGCGAATTTCTTCGAGGATCACGGATTTTTCGCGCTCGATTTCGTCCTCGGCGAATTTCGGGTCAAGGACCATGTCCGCCAGGACGTCGAACGCCTTCGGCAAATGCTCATCGAGGACGCGCGTATTGAAGCAAACCATTTCCTTGGAAGTGAAGGCGTCGAGCATTCCTCCCACACTGTCCACCTCGCGCGCAATATCTTCCGCCGAACGCCGCGCAGTGCCCTTGAAAACCATGTGCTCGATGAAATGGGAAATTCCGTTCAGTTCGGCGGGTTCCCGTCGCGAACCGGAACGCAGCCAGATCCCGACCGACACGGAGTGAACGTGCTCCATCGGCTCGGTGATGACGACAAGACCGTTCGGCAGGACGGCCTGCTGGATGTTTCCCGTTGCGACTGTCATGTGTTCTTCCATTGTGTCATGGCGCGAAGCGAAAAGTCATGGGAAGCAGGAAAAGTTTCCGGGCGGGATTTCGAGAAGCGACGGCGCGGGGCGAATGCCTATGTGAGTTTCTCGTCGGGATCGAGCTTGCCGTACTCACTTGAATAGTGAAGCGGCACATCTGAATACGCACCCTTATCGATCGAATACACTTCGCAAGACTGATATGGGTACGAGTAGATATGGACGCTCGTGGCTTGCTGATTAAATTCGGGGAGATTCAAAACTTGATGCACCGGCTCGTCGGGCTGGACGAACGCGGGATGCGCCGGGTCCATGTCGTACGCGTCGGTCGGCGCAATCGTACAGGCGCCCGACTTTGGATCTTGCGACTCGACGCGGAAATTCTGGACGCGCAGCCGGCCTATCGGCGTCACCATCCAGCAATTCTGATCGCGATGATTGTGGATCCGGCTTACCTGGCCTACGTTCCAGCAGATCGCGAGAATCTCAAACAGATCGCACTTGAAGACCAGATTCCGCGTGTAGTGGCTCTGCGCGTAGAAAAGGTAGGGCTTCAGCGTTTCGGCCTGGATTCCGTGGCGCGCAGTGAAGTCGCAAATGCGCTCGATGGTGAAATCCTTCTCGGAGATGGCCGCGAGTTTCTTCACCCAGTCGTCGATCGACAACTGCTGCATCGACGATGTGTTTCCCACGTGAATCGACGAACTCATGGCGCTCCTCCGCAACTCGTTCCTAACTTTGGCTTATGGCAATTATAACGCCCCGCGGTTCCGCAGCGACCGGAAATTGCCGCCGAACGGGCGTGATAGGATGAGCGTAATGCACGACGATGACGCAAAATCGGGGCCGAATCTGATCGGCATGTCGCCGGAAGAACTGCGCTCGATTGTCGTCTCGCTTGGTGAGCCGGCCTATCGCGCAGGGCAGATCTATCACGCCCTGTATGCGGAGCGGCAGCTCGATGTGAACGCGATGAGCAATCTGCCGCTCGCGCTGCGGGAACGCATTTCGGCCCACGCGGCGCCTCGTCTTCCGAAGATTGTTCGCACCTATCGTTCTTCGGACGGGACAGTGCGCTACGTGCTCGGGCTTGAATCCTCAACTGGAGCCACCGAGGCTCGGCCCGTGAAGCCCGCAACGGTCGAAACCGTGTTCATGCCCGAAGAAAATCGGCAGACGATTTGCATATCAACGCAAGCCGGTTGTGCCGTTGACTGCCACTTCTGCCTGACAGCGACGCTCGGTTTGATCCGCAACTTGACCGCCGGCGAAATCGTCGGCCAGGTGCTGATTGCGCTCGAGGAAAATCGCGAGTCGCTGAAGCCTCAAACGAATGTCGTATTGATGGGCCAAGGCGAGCCGCTGCTGAACTACGACGCGGTAACGGCGGCGCTGCGTATTCTGCTCGACCCTAAGGGCCTCGCAATCACACCCAAGCACGCAACGCTCTCAACCAGCGGCATCCTTCCCGGCATCGAGAAACTCGCGCAAGAGCCGGTACGCCCGAAGCTCGCGATTTCGTTGAACGCTTCTTCGAACGAGCAGCGCGACAAAATCATGCCAATCAACAAAAAATACCCCATCGAAGCGCTACTGGAAGCTTGCGCGCGATATCCGCTGCGTCCATGGGAACACCTAACCTTTGAGTACGTGCTGCTGGGCGGTTTCAACGACTCACCGGACGACGCACGGCGTGTGGCGAAGCTGCTCGCCAACTTGCGAGTAAAAGTGAATTTGATTCCGTGGAATCCCGGCGATCTGCCTTACGACGAGCCTGACCAGCGCCGCATCGAAGAGTTCCAAAGAATTTTGACGTTGAAAGATGTTCCGGCGTTCGTGCGCTATTCGCGCGGGCAGGATGTGATGGCCGCGTGTGGGCAGCTTGCGCTGCTGGAATCTTCCGGCGCGGCAGGCGCAAATGCGTTCACGCAGATTTCCCCTACTTAATCCCGATCGCAGCCATCATGCGACCCGTGTTTTTCTCTTTCCGGTAACTGAAAAAGAGATCGGGGCGGCAGCCGGTGCAAAGTTCGCTCGACGAAATATTCTTTAGCGGCACTCCCGCATCCGAAAGGATCGCGCGATTTGCGGCTACGAGGTCGAGTTGGACCGTCGGCGCAGGCGGCGCGTGGCCCGGCGGCCTCATCGTAAGCCACGGCAGCCAGTTCGAATCGTTGTCGCCGTCCGCTAGCGCGTCAAACGGTCCGTTGAACCATTCCTTCGCGTTCGGAAATTTTGCCGCGAACTCCTTCACCACTTCGTGTCCGACTTCGTAGCAGCATCCGCCGATCCCGGGGCCGACCGCCGCGATTATGTCCTTGGGGCGCGTGCCGAATTCCATTCGCATGCGACCTACCGTTTTCGCCGCGATGCGCTGCGCGGTGCCGCGCCAGCCTGAATGGATCGCCGCGATTGCCCGGTTTTTTGTGTCAGCAAGTAGGATGGGAATGCAATCGGCAGTCTGCACCGTCAGAAGCACTCCGCGCTCTTGCGTGATTAGCGCGTCGCCCCGGAGAGCATTTTCGCCTTCAGGAACCGCTTTTGCGCCCACCAGGTGGATTACGTCGGAATGGATTTGCTTCAGGCCGGCGGTGCGCATTTTGGCTGCACCAAGCGACGCGGCGAATTTCTTGCGGTTGGCAAGTACGTGTTCGCGCGAATCCCAGTCGGTAAAACCGAGATTCAGCACGCGCTCAACGGATTTCTTGCCGTCGCGCTGGCGTTCGAGATCGCTCGCTCCACCGGCTACGGTGCTGAATCCGTGGACCAGCCATTTCAGCTGCGAAAGACTCGAAACTTGCAGAACACTCGTGCCAGCGGCGCGGTGTTCTGTCCACGCGGCTGCGCGCGATTTGGCTGTCGATTTCGCAAGACTGCGCTTCGACATTCGGCGCTTCGGCTTCGTTTTGGTTTTTGTCTTTGTGGTTGGCATCGTCGAAGATTTATGGCGCCGCTTCAAAAAAACGGCGTCCGATAATTATAGGTATAATCGCGGTTTCGCACAGGACGAGTTGTGATGTGAATTTTGCGGGCGCGCTGAGGCATACAAATGATTATCGGGCTCGGGTTGGACATCTCGGAAATCGACCGCATCGAGAAGGCGATCGTCCGGCATGGAGACGCTTTCAAGAGGCGTGTTTACACCCCTGCGGAGCGCGAATATTGCGAGAGCCACAAGAATAATTTCGAACGCTATGCGGGCCGGTTTGCAGCGAAAGAAGCGGGCATGAAGGCCCTCGGGACCGGTTGGCGGCGCGGCGTAACCTGGCACGATTTCGAAGTCACGCGCGAGCCAAGCGGCAAGCCGACACTTCGACTTTCTGGTGTTGCGCGCGAGCTGGCAGCAAAGCTTGGTGTAAAAAACATCGCGTTGACTATCACGCACAGCGGAAATTTGGCACTCGCCGAAGTAATTTTTGAGGGTTGAGCCTTAGCGGTATCGAATCGCAATTCTTCAGATGGTATTGATGGCTACTTCTTCGCGGTTCGCCACGATAGTTTGTTCGCTCTGGATTTCAGCATCGCACCACTGGTTCGGCGGGAGTTCCCCCGCAATTTGAACCTTCAAATAGTTCCCCGTCAACCCCTCGGTGTACCCGAGTCCACGTCGAGCGAGCGTGATCGCGCGATAGGTCTGCCCGTTGAGCGACGTCCGAAATTCCTGCGCCTTGCGCCTGCCGATCGCACGGAGCGTTCGAGCGCGTTCGTGAATCGTGCCTTCATTCACTTTGTCGCCTAGCGATTCAGCGCCGGTGCCGGGCCGCGCCGAGAACGAAAAAACGTGCAGATAGGTAAAGGGCAACCCTTCGATGAAATCGACCGTCGCTCGGAAATCGTCTTCGGTTTCACCGGGAAAACCGGCGATTACGTCCGCGCCGATTCCTGCGTGAGGTAGAAGCTGGCGAATCAACCGCACGCGCTCGGTGTAAAGATTTGTGCGGTACCAGCGGTGCATCGCCTTCAGAATCTTGTCTGAGCCCGATTGCAGCGGAATGTGAAAGTGCGGCGCGATTCTCGGGGAACGCGCGGCGAGCCTCACAAAATCCTCCGTGACGTCTTGCGGCTCGATCGAGCTAAATCGCAGTCGGTCCAGACCGGTTTCATCGAGGATTCGCCGCACGACGGCGCCCAGTTCAACGCGCGGCGAAAAATCGCGGCCATACGCGCCGAGATTGATCCCGCTCAGCACCACCTCTTTCGCGCCGACGGCGACGAGCTTGCGAATTTCAGCGACGATTTGGTCCGGCGGAAGACTCCGGCTCTTTCCCCGGACGAACGGAATCACGCAGTACGAACAGCGATTGTTGCAACCATCCTGAACTTTCAAGATGGGCCGAGTCCGATCCGAATCGCGATCCGCTACAGGTGCGACAGACACTGTCCACTGTTCGAAGATGTCGCCGGTAAGAATTTTTGCCGGCCCGCGCGCAAGAGACATCGGCTCCGCATCGAGTCGAGCCAGCTCGAAAAAATCGCGCTGCGCAGCCGCTCCGGGCCAATCCTCGTTCGCCTTTCCGAAACGTCCGCGTCCCGCCAAATCGCTTACCAGCGAAGCGATCGCCGACTGGTGCGAGTTCCCAACCACGTAGGCAACGCCTTCCAGCGCAGCCAACTCCTCCGGCGCGCGCTGTGCATAACAACCGGTGAGCACGATCCGGGCGCCTGGATTCGCTTGATGAATTTTGCGGACAGCGTCACGCGCCTGCGTGTCCGCCGACGCCGTGACGGTACACGTGTTGAGAACCACGAAGTCGGACGCCGAGTGGTCCTTCACCGCAACGAGTCCAGCGTTCACCAGGTCCGAACGCATCGCGGCGGCATCCGCGTCGGTCGCGCGGCAGCCGAAATTTTCAATGGAGAAAGTCGCCATTCAATATCGATCGCTTCTGTGGAGGAAGTGCCAGGGGAAATTATAGCAAGGATTATAAAGTGGGGAGTGCACCCTGCGTCGAGCGAAGGCTATGTAGCCCGGAGTCTGCCCGGCGTGTTGTGTTAGTTCCCCGCCCCACGCCGTTGGTAGCAAAGCAAAATCAAGTCGGCGCGGCGGCGTACGCCGAATTTCGCAAGCAAGTTCGAAACGTGGAACTTCACAGTGCGTTCGGAAATGTGCAGCCGGTCCGCGACTTCCTTGTTCGCAAGATTTTCAAGCAATCCCGAGAGAACTTCCTGCTCGCGGCGGCTCAGTTCAGCCGGCGAATCGGTACGCAGCCGGCGCCCTTGCGTGGAGGTCAAAATCGAATCGACGAAGCGCGACAGTACATTCCGCGCTACCCAGAATCCGCCCGAAGCGACCAGCGGCAACGCACGAGGCAGCTGCTCGCGCGCTTCCTTGTAATTCAAAATGCCCTTCACGCCCTGGCGCAGCAGCGTATAGCTGTCGGCTTCCTTCAGGTTGTCTCCCACCACAAGCAAACGAGCTGCAGCGTTGTGATCCAGGATATTGCCCAGGAGGGCGCCTGTGGCCTGGCGGGCAGCATGCGCATCAATCACGTAAACCGAAGCGCGCGGAACTTCCAGATTTCGCAGGTCCGGCGCGAGCATGGAATCGAGCTGGCGCGAAACGATTTGAAAACCGGATTCGTCCAGCAAACGGCGGAACTCGTCCAGCACCATCGGATGCGGAGAAAGAAGACAGACTTTTAGTTTGGGCTGCGGATTCGCTTTAGCCATCGTAGTTAAGGCTAGCGAAATCTACAGGGACGGGCAAGTTGGATGGAGCTTGCGTTTCATAACTAGCACTGGTACTCGATGTCGTCGAAGAGTAACGGCGCGGCGGGAGATCCGATAAACGAGGAGAAAAGCGTCGATTATTCCGTTTCGACGGAGAGTGGATCAAGATTCGGATTGGAAGTGTTTCCGCGGCGCTGCGGACGCTTCGCGGGAAGCCCCGCCTGGCGAACCTTGTAGAGCAACGCGCGGTAGCTGATTTTCAGAACTTCCGCGGCCTTGCGGCGATTCCATTGGTTGGCCTGCAGGACCTTCAGGATTACGTCGTGCTCCATCCGGCGAGTCACCTGCTGTGCGATCCGCTTCAATGGAATGTTGCCGTCTTCATTCAGCTCGTAGGAAATGTGCAAGGGAGCTTTCGTAGCTGTGGGCGCAGACTCGCCGTGAAAGGCTTCCTCTGTCCCAAGAATTACGTAGCGCGCGATGCAGTTTTCAAGCTCGCGGATGTTACCCGGCCACTCGCGCTGCTGCAATGCCTGCACGGCATCGCGCGAAAGCGGCGGCGCTTCGTGGCGGAAGCGTTTATTGAATTGCAGTCGCAGATATTCGGCGAGATACGGTATGTCGTCGCGGCGATCGCGAAGCGACGGCAGAGTAATGGTGATCACATTGATGCGGTAGAAAAGATCCGCCCGGAATGCGCCGGTTGAAATTTCCTTGTGCAGCGGGCGATTGGTGGCGCAAATCACGCGCGCGTCCATGCGCTTCTCTTCGTGGTCGCCGATGCGGGTGAAGTGGCCATCCTGCAAGACGTGAAGAAGCTTGGCCTGCAGGCTCGAATCGATTTCCGCGATTTCATCGAGAAACAGCGTGCCGCCCTGCGCCATCTCAATCCGGCCCGGCTTCGCCGCGTGAGCGCCCGTGAAGGCGCCCTTCTGGAATCCGAAAAGCTCGCTCTCGATCAACGTGCCCGGGATTGCGGGGCAATTCACCTTAACGAAAGGCGCATCCCGCCAGGGAGAGCGCTGGTGAATAAACCGAGCCAGAATCTCTTTACCGGTACCACTTTCGCCGAGAACCAAAATCGGAACGTTCAGACCTGACGCCCGTTCGACCTTTCGGCGGACGGCCTGCATCGTCTCGGACGGACCAAAGTACACGTGGTCGGGCGGCAGATCGACCGAATGGGCCTGGGCGGGAATTCGGGCTTCAGCAGCCGAGGCCATGGGCGTCCGTTGGGAGAGAGTGGTTCAAAATCACGATATGCAAAGCAATGCACACCGAACGCCAAACTAAGCCCAGAATTCAGCCGAGCGTGTAGTAAGGAAGTACTAGCTACGACGCCGCAAAAGCAATTCTTTCAACGAGTTAGCAAAATCTGCAAGCAGGGAAGGCATAGTACTATAAAGCAGCGAAGTCGGCCTCCATACCGCACCGACTAGAAAAAACTGGCCACTTTGGGGAATGCTGATTCCCCAAACGGTTCACTTTGGGAAAATCGATTGAGCGCCCCGCGCGCGACGAACTCGGGGTCAAACCATCCATCTGGTCTCGGGTTCGCGAAAAACGAACCGCGCGGCGGCGCTATATTGGCGTACCCTCGCCGCGGATGATGTCATAACGTTCGATGATGGCGGCTACCCCCACTGCGCCGGGGTCTTCCTCGTGCTGCTTATCGACGCGAACAACGCGCCCATGGGCTCGAACGAATACCTCGGCGCCACGCGTGATTTCGGCCGGGAGTGTGAGTGTGAAATCCACTTCGGTGCCGGGTGCCAGATCCTGCTGCATCGTGAAGTACACGCCTCGCGTCGAGATATCGCGAGTCTGTCCCCCATGCATGCCGGGATCCTGATTGATCGGCAAGCGTACGTTCACCGGAAGCGACAAGTCGTACCGGCGTGCCATGCGGCGTTCCGTCATCCCCACCGTTCCTCCAGGACTGGATTCAAAGGCCACTACCCCGTGTAGGGATTAGCAATCCCTCTTCCAAAGTTTCTGCGCCGATTCTGCCTACACCCATCGTAGCGAGTACTACGACTCTCGAATCTATAAAATGCGCCACGCTCGCCGACGGCGAGCGACAAAGCCTTTGCTCACTTCAATTGCGAGTTTCGCTGCGAACTTCCCGGAAAGGGCCGTCCCCCGAAAATTACGTGCGGGTCCCGTCGAACCCGCGTTCGCCCGAGATACTATTCCAAACGATGGGAGGAAGCCTAGACCTATTTCAACGGATGTACTCGATGTGTGCAACAAAGTGCAACAGTAATAGGACTAGTGAGTCGTGGTACTCGCGCTCGCCTCAACGTTAAATTCATACATCGCGCTAGTTCTTCGATGCACCGAATGTACATTGGCCGCAAAAACTTTCCGGAGGTCCAAGGTAACTCGGTTTGAGCGCGCCCTGACTCACGACGATTTTCTCCAGCACCACACCGGCATCGACCATCGAAAATTTCAACGTGTGCCAGCCTGGCTCCGCGAGGTTCAGAGTGGTTTGAACTTTGCGGACGCCGTCGCTTACGGATTGTTCCCAGTCTTTTTGCGTGCTTCCAACCAGCGCATCGATCACGCGCGGCGCCTGATCGTCGAACGCGATGGCGAACCGAACGCCGCGCCCGGGCACGTAGTTCAACGTCGGCGCCAGGATTGCTTCGACGTTGAATTCGCCGCTATCAAATAAATACATCCTGTACTCGAGCATTGGGGAAGTGGCGGGCGGTTCCACGCTTGGCGCATCGATCGGAAAAATCGTCATGGCGGAAAGGGTAGCGCCATAGTCGGGAATCTTATCCCAGTGAACGCCGGCAACGGAATTTTGGCGGGTGAAATGTTCGGCTTCGATTGAAACAACGTGGTCGCTTTCCACAAAAGCGTCAACCGAATCGCGCGACGGGTTCCCCGGATTGAATGCTTCGACACGAACCTGCGTCACAGCTCCGTTGCGTTGTGCGATGGTGATCGTCCCGGCACTGCGACCCGTGGGCGCTTTCGCCCAATCGATCCTGACCGCGAGGCCGGCGTCTTCCGTCACCGTCCCGTTCGTCGGCGTGAACACGATCCATGGCTGGTCTGCCGTCGCTGTGAAATCGAACGAGCCGATTCCCTGGTTAAAAACGTCGATGAACCGCGTCTGCTGCGCGAACCCATCAAACGGCAACGGGGCGCGCGCATACGAACCGTCTTCTACGGCAACTCCCATTCGCGGCACGGCCGCGGGCTGCACTTCGCTCACGGCGGGCATGGCGTTCAACGGCGGTTCGTTCCAGGACGTGTAGCCGATGTGCGTTTGGTCCATCATGTGATTCCACTTTCCGTTCAGCAGCGTGTGGTTGTACTGGTCTGAGAGCTTCGCGTCTTCCTGAAAAAGTGCGCGCGCCTGCTTCGCAAGGTCGTTCGTGCTTGTGCGGCCTTGCGCGGCGTAGAGGCGGTTCTTCCCCGCCGTAATGTACAGTTCGTTTACGATGGCCGACGCCTTTACGGGATACAACACGAGTTCAAAAAACGCGTCGCGACGGTCGGCGGGAAGCTCGCGCGAAATACGCTCGGCCTGCTCGGCCAACTCCCGCCAATCAGCGTAAACGCGATCCGCCTCGATGTAATTCAGCACGCTGAACGTCCAGGGATCGAGTAGCTCGGGCTTGCGGCGCCCGTTGTATTTCGCATATCGCTCCATCAGGCGCGCGATTTCCGTCGCATGTTCCTCGCCGAACTCACGCGCAGCCCACAGGCGCGCAAACTCATCGAGGCTGTCTTTGCCCCAGCGATCCGGATCACGCGCCAGCGCGAGAAAGAACTCGATCGGAAACTCCATCGGCTTCAGGTCGCCAACGTTCACCACCCAAATCCGATCAGCACCATAAGCTCGCGCGAGACTCATTTGCTGCCAGATTTTCGGCAGCGGATTCGTATTAATCCACTTATACGATCGCGGCCCGCCAACGTAGTCAAAGTGGTAGTAAATTCCCGCTCCGCCCGGGCGTTTGCGTTCTTCCCCGGTCGGCAGTCGGCGAATGTTGCCCCAGTTGTCGTCGCACCAGAGAAGCGTCACGTCCTCCGGGACGCGCATCCCCTGCTCGTAATAAGTTTGCACTTCCTTGTACAGCGCCCAGACCTGCGGAACGCTTGAGAGATTCGGGCTGATCACATCGCTCAGTATCCGGCGCTGGTCGGTGACGACCTTTTCAAGGAGCTCGGTGTTCGTGGACGCGGACATGGCGGTGTCGTTCGCTCCGCGCATGCCGAGCGTCACAACATTCTCGTAGTCTTTGTTGCGCGCGATACCGGCGCGCCAGAACTCGTCGATTTCCTTCGCATTCGTCGCGTAATCCCAGGCGCCATGCCCTCCTCGCGTCCACTCTTTCTCCGCCCGCATCATCGGCTCTTCGTGTGATGTGCTCATCACGATCCCGTATTCATCGGCCAACTTCGGATTCAACGCATCGTCGTCGCTAAACGCGGAGTTCCACATGGCCGGCCAAAGGAAGTTCGCCCTGAGCCGCAGGAGAAGCTCGAATACCTTCACGTAAAACTCGTGATTGTAGCCGCCGTATTTTTCATTCACCCAGCCGGTGAGAGCCGGAGCCTCGTCATTCAGGAAAATCCCGCGGTACTTCACACCCGGCTCTCCGTGGACATACCGACCTGCCTTCACATAGAGAGCAGCTTGGTGTTCCACTGGCACGTCAGCCCACCAATACCAGGGGGACACGCCAATTTGCTCGGACAGGTCATAAATGCCGAAGATTGCGCCGCGCTTGTCGCTCCCTACGATCACAAGCGCCCGCTCGATGCCCTTTGTGGGGTGCGCGACCACTTGTACGAGCGTCGATTCCCACTTGCCAGTAATATCCCCGACAGACAACTTGCCTTCACGGATGAGCCGATCGATCAGCGCGCTCTTTCCGATCGTGCCGATGATAACCACGCTACCGCCAAGTTTTCGCTCGTTCTGAGACACGGCGGGCGTGACTCCAGAAACGCGCGTTACATCCTGCTCAAGATCGTTCGCGGCGCGCTTAACCCCCGTGTAATCGCCGGGATCCACATAAATCGTCGCCGCCACACCGTTTTGCACCAGAAGGAACGCGCCCTTGGACGGCGAATTTTGAACGTATTGCTCCTGTCCAATCGCCGTGGCCGGAGGCGCCGAAGCAAATCGTAGAGCGGCCACAAATAGCACCGCCGTTTTGATATGTGGCATACGCATGAAACGCCGGTCGATCAGGCTATACTCCCATTCGCTTTGCGGAACCGTGACGAGTGTAGCCGTTCCCATGGCAGCAGGCGGCGTCCATTTCAATAAGCGAAATCGAACCGAGCGCAGTCCTCAGACAGGGAGCGTCGCCAGGAGAGAAGCACGAGCATGAAACTCAGCCACGCAATTGCGGGCGTCGCGGTTCTGTTGGCGTTATGCGGAACGTCGCTTGCCCAGCAGCGCCCAAAGATTACCGGCGTCTCGCATCTCGCCGTCTATACCACTGACGCCACGAAAACAGAATTTTTCTTCGTGCACGACCTCGGAGCCGTGAAGAGTCCCGATCCGGAGAATGCCGACGGAACACGCTATTTCTTCAATTCCGTTCAATTCGTCGAAGTGCTTCCTCTGCCAGCCGGCGCCGCACCAAAAAATCGATTTGATCACGCAGCGTTCAGTACTCCGGATGCCGACGCACTGCGCCGCTATTTGAAGGCGCACGGCGTTGCGACGCCCGTCGCCGTTACCATAGCCAGCGACGGCAGCCAATATTTCGAAGTCAAGGACCCGGAAGAAAATCGAGTTCAGTTCGTGCAACCTCCGAAGCCGGTGCCTGCGGTGAAGAAAAATCCGGACGCCGTGAGCGATCACATGATCCACGTCGGATACATCGTCCACGATCCCGCGCTTGAAGATAAGTTTTACGTCGATCTGCTGGGCTTTCGCCCTTACTGGCACGGCGGAATGAAGGACAACGAAACGCAGTGGATTTCGCAGCAAGTGCCGAACGGAACGGACTGGCTGGAATACATGGTGGTCGCTGGTCCGGAAAAGACCGGAATTCCCTCGGACATGTCGCAAGAGACGGCCGGCGTCCTCGATCACTTCGCGCTTGGCGTTCAGAACATGGAAAAGTCCGTCGATCTTCTGTACGAAGGCGACCGGCTTACGATGCGGCACTCACCACCGCAGATCGGGCGCGATGGAAAGTGGCAGATCAATCTCTACGCGCCGGACGGAACTCGCGCGGAGTTGATGGAATTCCAACCTGCGGTGAAGCCGTGCTGTTCGCCGTTCCTGCTTCCAAGCCCGACGCAGTGATCAGCAAAGCCGGCGCACTATTCCTTGGGTGCTTCGCCTCCGGCATCGAGTTTGGAGATGATGGCTTCGGCGTCATAGACGCACCCGCCCCAGACGCCGCCACTCGCATGAATCAGCGCAGCCCAGAGCCGCGTATCTTCGGGCAGGGCAGGATGCGGCGCCAGGTCTTCGCGCGACGCGCGCCTCGCCAAACGGCGCGTTCCTTCGTCAGCCGCAAATCGCTCCTCGCCTTCGCCGACCAAATTCACAGATCCATGTAACTCGTTTCGATCGATCACAATTTCAATCGTGTCGCTCTCGCGTACTCGTCCGATGGGCCCGTTAGCCAGTGCTTCCGGTGAGATGTGACCGATACAAGCGCCCGTAGAAACACCGCTAAATCGCGCGTCGGTCAGTACGGCAACGTTCTTACAGATGGGCAGCGCCTTGAGCGCCGACGTCACCTGATAAATCTCCTGCATTCCCGCCCCCGCTGGACCGCCGCAGATCAAAACGACCACGTCCGCTCCCGCCACTGTGGCGCGCTTGATCGCGTCGATTGCCGCAGCCTCCGTGGTGAAAACGCGCGCGGGACCAACGTGGCGATATACATTATCTGTCCCCACCAGCGACGGATCGATTGAAGTGCTTTTGATTACGCTTCCCTCGGGCGCAAGATTGCCGACCGGAAAGCAGATTGTAGAAGTGAGGCCGCGTTCGCGCGCTCGATCGGGCGACATGATCACTTCATCCGCATCGACGCCGTCCAGTTCGCGCAGCCGCTTCTTCATGGACGCGCGCCGCTCACTCGATTCCCACCAGCTCAAATTTTCGTCGAGCGTTTCGCCGGTCACAGTGCGGACGCGCGTATCGAGCAATCCGGCGCGGCGGAGATGCAGCATCACTTCGGGTACGGCGCCGGCGAGAAACACTTGCACCGTAGCGAAATCCCGAGGGCCGTTGGGAAGCGCGTCCACCAGGCGCGGCGTCGAGCGATTGATTGCACGCCAATCCGCCACAGCCGGGCGACTCAGCTTCGCAGCGTGCGCGATCGCGGGAATGTGAAGTAGCAAATTCGTCGAGCCACCGAAGGCGGCGTGAACGATCATCGCGTTTCGAATCGCCGCGTCGGACAGGACATCCGTAGTACCGACGCCAAACTGCGTCATGCGAAGAATCGCGCGCGCCGAACGCGCTGCCGCGTCGAGCCAGATTGGTTGTCCGGAGGGAGCCAGCGCCGAATGCGGCAGCGCCAGCCCCAGCGCCTCTGCAACCACCTGCGACGTCGCTGCCGTGCCAAGAAACTGGCAGCCGCCGCCGGGCGACGCGCAAGTGCGGCATCCGACTTCGGCCGCGTAGTCCAGCGTGACCCGACTCTGTGCGTAACGCGCGCCAAGCGTCTGTACTTTCGCCGCGTCCTCACCTTCCTCGGGGAGAAGTGTGACGCCACCCGGCACCAGAATCGACGGCAGCGGCCCGCACGAGGCGAGCGCCATCATCATCGCGGGCAAGCCCTTGTCGCAGGTCGCCACACCAATGACGCCCTTCCGCGTGGGCAAGGATCGCATCAAGCGCCGCAGCACGATCGCAGCATCGTTGCGGAACGGCAGCGAATCGAGCATGCCTGCGGTTCCCTGCGTGCGGCCATCACATGGATCCGTGCAGGCCCCGGCGAACGGAATCGCGTGGCGGCTAGTTAGTTCACGCGCGGCAGCTTCGACCAGCAGTCCGACTTCCCAGTGTCCGGTGTGAAATCCGAGCGCGATCGGCTTTCCGTCCGGTGCGCGGAGGCCGCCGTGGGTGCTCAAGATCAGAAATTCAGGATCGAGCAACCGCGCGGGTTCCCAACCCATCCCCGCATTCTGTGACAGTCCGAAGAGGCTGCCCGACGGTTGGGTGAGGAGAAATTCCGGAGTGATGGGCAACGCGCCTGAAGGTCCTGCGGCGTGGGTTTTGGTTTCGATAAAAACGCCGCGGGGACTTTCGAGGACGTCCGCAGCGGAGATGGGTTTGGGAGATGGCATGATCATGTGGCGGCGCGGCACACGCGCGACGCATGATACCGCGTCTCACACGTCAAAACTCATTGCCCGTTACGGCTTGGCCGGTTGTAGTCGCCAAATCCGGAAGTTTCCGCTGCAGTGCATCATGCTCATGATGTACAGCATGCCGTCGTAGTAGCGCTGCTCACCGGAAGGAATCGGAGTGTTCCACAGCTCATCGAGAAAAGCTTCCGAGATCGGTCCTTTCGTAGCCGCGTGGCTTCCGACGGCAGTCGTCGCGACCATTCCGGTCGAATGCCGGTCGGACAGCGGCTTGCCATCGAGAGTGTAACGATCCACGAACGCGTGAATTCCCTGCCCATACAGAAATTTCTGGATTCGATCGCTCAGCACAGTTTCTTCGGGATCCTTCCGCCACCACGAATAATCGACGGACCAATTGCTCACGCTGCGCCACGAATCGTAACTGAACGGCGTCGCGACTCCGTTTACTCCAATGATCTGTGAATTATCAAAGTGGCTGCGGTCCGGCGTAAGCCCGGTCTCCGGTCCTGTAACCTTCGCGAACGTGTTGCGGCTCACGTCCGCGGCCTCGGACCAGAACGCGCGGTCCTGCTCCGGTCCCCAGCGCGCCCACAGTTCGTAGAACGCGGGCAAGTGATACGACGGGTCGGTGATTTTTTCGCCGCCGCCGTAGTCCGGTACGAATCGGATCATCTTGTACGTCTCTTCTGTCATCGGGCCGACGGTGGCTTCCGGCGGGCGAGGTGGCGGAGCAGGAGCTCCGGGCGTTAGAGGGCGCGGCTTACGCACAAACGCTTCGTCGTTCGGGTGAATGCGGAACGGCCGCGTGCCCGTCAGGACATCGTGATGCCTCATCAGACTCAGGATGCGGTCCGCTTGTTCCTTGTAATTGTAAATGCCGGTTCCGTTGCCCCAGCGGTTCGCGGCGAAATACAGCGCCATGGTGAAATATTCTTCGCCGTCCGGAGCTGCCGAATCCGAGCGTGGAGTGCCGTCCACGTTCATCGACCACGCGAAGTATCCGACCGACGGGTTCTTGGGATCGGTGACGAGCATGTATGTATTCGCCCAATTCCAGATCGCGTCGAATTCGTGTTTCTTGTCGAGCTGCACCGCGATCATCATTCCGTAAGACATGCCTTCCGTACGCGCATCGTGATTTGCCACGTCTGTAACATACGCCAGCGGCCCGTTCGCATTGCTGCCCGCCTCGTAGTAAATCGCCTGCGTGTCTTTGTCGCCGTGAAAGAGCTGCTGGAATGCGGCGTCAACTTTCGCGCGGCTCTCGGCGGCGGTATGTCCGCGTTCGGCGAATAGGTCTCGATACTTTCCGGTGTGATAAGCGCCGTTGCCGTCGCCAGGATATCGCGTCACTTGTTCCGGTGGAGCGTCAGTGTGCGGCAGCGGCGGTCCGAAGAAGGATTGGACGGACGGTTTAGCTTGCGGAGTTTGAGACGTCTGCGCCGCTTGGCTTGGAGGCGACGCTGGCGCTTGTTGCGCTCTCGCCGTTGTGCACGGAAGTGCGATCATAACGACGCTCCACATCCCAACGGTCTGAAGACGCGACAGCCTGAGAAATTTCATGCGAGTTCCTTCCCGCGCCGGCGACATAACCACGGCGAACGAAGGCATATTACTGCATGACGCAAGTCGAGCTCGCGTGGAAGGTGCCGTGTTTTTAAGGGTGAATTCTTTACGAAGGAATCGCAGCCCTCATCTGAATTACAGACAAAGGCTGCGTCGACCTAACGCGCAGTCGCTGCTTCATGAAGTTCGGATCGAGGGAACCGGATCCCTTGGCTCTGCGCCAGCTTCCTTGGCAGCGGCTTCTTTCGCGGCCTGCTCGCGTGCCGCGCGTGCTGCGGCCGACCGAGCGCCGCGTCCCGAATCCAGATTGAATTGCCGCATTTTGTAAAGCAGCGCCTTGTAGCTGATGCCCAACATTTTCGCGGCGTCCTTGCGGCACCAGTTTGTTTTCTCCAGCGCGTCGGCGATCGCTTCCATTTCGGCTTCGTCCTTCAGGCCGCGGACGAGCGCCTTCAGGCCCTGTTCCTTGGGAGCGGGCGCTTCTTCGCGCGGAGCGGTGCGCTGCTGCTGGCCGGTCATTTCGAGCAACTCGCGGAAGCTGCCTTCGTCGTCTTCCAAAATCACGTAGCGCTTGACGAAGTTTTCCAGCTCGCGTAGGTTTCCCGGCCACGGATAACGTGCCGCCGCTTCGAGCAAATGTTTCGAAGGATCGGGTGCCGGCTTCGAGTATTTCTCGCTGTATTTCGCAAGGAAGTGGCGGAAGAGCAACGGAATTTCCGCCGTACGTTCGCGCAGTGGCGGAATGTGAATCGAAAGCACATTTAAGCGGTAGTAGAGATCTTCGCGGAAGCGACCAGTCCGCATCGCATCCTTTACGTCAACGTTGGTTGCGGCCAGGACTCGAACATCCACGTTCACCGTGCCGCGCGCGCCGAGCCGCGAAAATTGTCCGTCCTGCAGCACGTGGAGCAGCTTGGCCTGAAGGTGCGCTCTCATTTCCGCGATTTCGTCGAGGAAGATCGTGCCCTTGTTGGCAATTTCAAACTTGCCGGGCTTCGCGCGAACCGCTCCCGTAAATGCGCCCTGTTCGTATCCGAAGAGCTCGGACTCGAGCAATTCGCCGGGTAAGGCGGCGCAATTCACTTTCACAAAGGGCTGCACTCGCCGGAGCGAACGCAGATGAATCATCCGCGCGATTACTTCCTTGCCTACGCCGCTTTCGCCGCTGATGAATACGGGCACATCGACCGGTGCGATCTGCAAAACCTGCTGGCGGATCTTCAGCATCTGTGGGCTGGCTGCGAGGAAGGAAAGATCCTCGGTTAGCGCTTCGCAATATTCGCGCAGCGACTTATTCTCAGTGCGCAGCTGCTGCTTCTGGCGGCATTTCAGAAACGCCGCGTCCAGTTCGGGCTTTTCAAAAGGCTTGGTCAGATAATCCAGTGCGCCGATTCGAATCGCTTCCACGACAGTCGTCACTTCGTTTGAGCACGACAGCATGATCACGTTCAGCGTGCGGTCGATCTGCATCAACTGCCGCAGCGTCTCAAGCCCGTCGATCTCCGGCATCAGCACGTCGAGAATGATGAAATCCGGCCGCTCGCCGTTTCCGATCTTCGCGAGCGCTTCCTTGCCGCTCGAAACCGCTTCCACGTTGAAGCCGTCCACTTCGAGAGTGTCTGCAGATATTTGCGGATACTCGGTTCGTCGTCCACAACCAGAATGCTTTCTTTTTCAGACATCGTTATGTTCCTATGGCGCGGAGGCTATCCGCATGCCGCTTGCTCGATGCTTTGCTACTCCACGTGAATCGGCAGCAAAAATGTGAACGAACTGCCCGTGCCGATCTCACTGTCCACCCACACTTTGCCGCGATGAGCTTGAATCAGCCGTTTCGTGATCGCGAGGCCCAGGCCCATACCCGATGACGATGGGTCCACACGCACAAACTCTTCGAAAATCTCCTGATGATATTCGGCGGCGATCCCGTCTGCCCGTATCGGACACCGAAACCAGAATGCTGTTCACGCGGTCCGCCGGTACGCTGGCGGCGGTCGTTCGGAGGCGCCGCAACGGAAGTACGCCGCTCCCAGAAGTGCGGCTCGGCGATCAGGGTGACGCTGCCTTCCGGCGGCGTGTGCTTCAGCGCGTTATCCAGGAGGTTCGCGATGCACTGCTGTACTTTCTGATAGTCGAACTTGAAGATCGGCAAGTTCCGGGTGCAACTTGATCTCGAGCTTCACTTTCGCGCGCTGGAATGCCTCCTGCCAGCGGCACGGCGATGTCGTTCACGCAGTCGCGCAAATCGTTCTCGCGCAGCTGCAAGCACCAGCTTTCCGCTTTCGAGCGCCGAGTAGTTCAGAAACATCGAAACCAGGCGCACCAGCCGGTCGCAGCTTTCTTTCGACTCCATCAGTGTATCGCGCTGGCGCTCGTTGATCTTGCCGAGCGAGCCCGAGAGCAACAGGTCGTAATAGCCCTTCATCACAGCGAGAGGCGTCTTTAATTCGTGCGCCGCGGAAGCGAGAAACACCGTCTTCTGCCGATTCACTTCCTGCAGCCGAAGATACGCAGCCAGAAGATTTCGGTAGGTGATCTCGCGCTCTTGCATCAACTCCTGCACGGTCTGGCGCATCGCCGCTTCGTCGCTCGCCAGCATCCAGGGCAACCGGCTCGACAAAAACAACCAGCCAGTCGGGTTCCGGCAGCCAGCGAAGGCGAACGCGCTGCTTTCCTTCCGCACCGTCCAGCGCCACTGCGACTTCCTGCTGGCCGTTCTCCAGCTGAGCCACCAACCCTTTACGATCAACATGCAGAACGTCTGAAAAAAGATTGGCGTCGCTTAGGTTCTGCTTGCCCTTGGCTCGGAGCGAATCGTGAGCGTGCAGGTTCGCGAAGAGAAACTGCCCGGTCCGGTCAGTGACGACTAGCGGACGGTCCAGCGAATCGAGAAGGCTCGCCATCAGGCTAAAGACCTGCTGATTGACGCCCTGTTGTTCCGCCGTGCTGAGCTTCGCCACACTACCTCGCAGAGAGTCGCCAACTCTTTAAAAAGAAAACACTTTAGGGAATTCGCCGAAGGCGAAGCTCGACCCCTAGGAAGGCCAATGCTCGCAAAGGGTCACCGGAGTGTCAATGGTAAATGCGTCCTACTTTGCACAATGGTGGAAGTATTCGGGCATAAAAATACACATGTGACTTTGGGTCAGTCACATGTGCGAGAGCTGACACCCCGCAGCTCGCAGATAATAAACCGGTTGTGGATTCGAGAAATTCAGGCAGGACTTGCATTCAAATTGCGAATGTGGAGCAGTACTACAACTGGGGTACCAATGGGACTGAAGGAAACTGTCTATTCGCAGCGGGTCAGCACGTCAGTTGTGTACGACGAACGCCGGCGATTTCAAAGAATCCATTTGCAGATTCCACTGTTCGTTCGGGGTAAAGACGCCCACGGAGAGCAGTTTCTGGAGCTTGCTAAGACGCTTGATATCAGCGGATTGGGTGCGTTTGTCACCTGCCCGCGAGCGCTTAGGATCAACGAAGTCGTGACGCTGACGATCCCCGCACCGTCAATCACTTCTTCTGCTTTGGTTCCGGCCGGCATGCCTCCAATCCAGGCGCGCGTTAAGCGCCAACAGGAAGCGGGCGACGTCCATCTTGTGGGTGTCGAGTTTCTCAAACCGATTGGGTGATCTGTTCAGCCTGTGGTTCTCCCCTGCAAGCCTCCAGATTCGTCAAAAGTGGAAGCGACCCATCGTCCTAGTACGCCCTTGGCTTTCACTTCGCCGTGATAGCCCGGCGAAAGTTGTGGTAACTTAAGCCCGCAAAGCAAGTTAGCAGGTGGCCCGACCGGGAAGATCCCTCTCGAATTGGACTATCCCTTGCAAGTATTCTGCAGCCCCCGCTCGCTCCCATTCACGTAGGAGCGTTAATAGCTTTCGGAACCCATTGATGCCCCAGCCCGGCGATGCGCAGCAGCCGCAGGCGTCTTCGGAAGATTCTTTCCTGGACCTGCTGGTAGAGACCTTGGAAGGTGTGGACGAGTCGGTCCGCGGGAATTTCCTGCGGCAATTCTTTCGCACTATTGCGCAAATTGACGTTTCCGATTCCCAGGCTAGCGATTACTGGGAACGGATCCTGATGCGCAGGCGGGAGCTTTCCGAGACGCTAGGCAAGAAAGTTTCTTTGAAAACCGCCATGGTGGACGTGCTTGCGTCCGCCAATTTTCTTCGGGTTCCGATCCTGATGGAGTACGAAGAATTCAAAAAGCTCCAGATCAACGCCGCGACTGACGCGCTGACCGGACTCTACAACCGGCGCCTCTTCGACGAATACTGCGACAAAGAATTAAATCGCGCGAAACGCTACGGGCAGCAACTCGCCGTAGTGATTCTGGATCTTCACTCTCTGAAGCAGGTAAACGACAAATACGGGCACTTGCAGGGCGATCAGGTATTGCAGCTCGCTGCGACAACGCTTCGCCGGACGCTGCGCGCTTCGGATTTCGCGTTCCGCATCGGCGGAGATGAGTTTGCGCTGCTTCTTCCGCAGACTGATCCCGAACAGGCCATCACGCTATGCCGCCGCGTTCGCACTCAGTACGAAGTGGACGTCCAGCCAATGCATCTGGACGTCGGAGTGACGCTCGATTTTGGCGTCGCGGTGCATCCGCAAGATGGCGATCAGAAGAGTGCCCTGTTGAGTCTCGCTGATCAACGGCTCTACCAACTGAAGAACTCGACTCGCGCCGGCTCGCGTGTGATTTCGATCGAACCTCCGGCGGCCCGTGAAAAGCCGGAGCCACCTCAAGGAGCGCCGGAAGTGCCCCCGCAACAAGCCACGACGCCTGCACAGCGGCCGTGGCAGGGAACCTTTACGCAACCGCTCACAGGCGGTCCTACGCGCGTCACGAAGCCGCCTGCGCCCACGCCTATATCGACAACTCCCTCGGAGCGCAAGATCGGTCCCGAACACCGTCGTTGGGAACGCGTCTCGCTGGCGGGCACGAAAGCATACGCGATTCTCTCCGACCTGAACCAGAAGACAGCTACGGTGCTTGATCTGAGCTACGGCGGCGTGGCGCTCGTAGCGGACCGCGAAGACGACATCCCCAATCAATTCAACGCCGTACTGCACGTGCCGATCCTCCCGCCGGTACGCGTGATTCTCCGCAAAGCCTACGCCATGCGCACCGAGTCCGGGCGCGCGCGAATCGGCTGCGCTTTCGTCTCCTAAACGCGCCGAGTTCGTCGGTAAGAAGCCCCGTTTGGCGAATCGTTCGTCCTAAGGTATAATTCAGGTTTCGCCGCTAGCCTAGCGACGCGACTGTAAGAACCAGCTTCAGGGTCGCGCAGACCGGCCAGCTACAGGAGCCAGACATGAAAGAAGGAATTCATCCCGACTACCACCAAGTGCAGGTTCACTGCGCGTGCGGGAACCAGTTTGATACGCGCTCGACCTTCAAGGGACAGGCGATTCGCGTCGAAATCTGCTCGAATTGCCACCCGTTCTTCACCGGAAAGCAGAAGCTGATCGACACCGCAGGCCGCGTTGAGCGTTTCCAGAAAAAGTACGCCGACAAAGCCGCTTCGATGAAGAAGTAACTGCTCACACGAGATTGTACGGTTGGAAGTTTATCGAGCCTCCGGTTGTAAGAGCCGGAGGCTCTTTTTTTTCGCGGCGTGCCGTGTTCCCGTGAATCGGGTCCGCCGCCGGTGTACAATGCGGCAGAGATGGCCGCTCACTTGTCTCCGTCACCCGACTCGCTTCCAACATCGAATGTGGAAACGGCGGCGCCACGCGTAACCTTGCGTAATCATTTTGCGCGCGCGTTCGATTCGGCGATCGCTGCGGCGCGTACGTGTTATGCGCCTCGACTGATTGGCGCAGAAGAAATCACGGAAAAGCAGCGCGTGACGATCGGCTCAGCCACCTACTATTCCGGACACCACACCGTTTTCCAGCACGCGCACTTTGAATTCGGGCTTGAGAACATCAGCCGGCAATTTGTCTGGTCGTTTCTCCACGCCCACCCTTTTTACAATTCCGAGCAGCAGAGCCAGCGCTACGTTCGCCTCGACCGCGCACAGGCCTACATACCCGCGGAGAGTTCGCACTTCGGGCCAGCTGAACGGGCGATTTACGAAAAAGCCGTTGCGCGTGCCTGGGACTGCTATCGCGAATTGACCCGCGTCCTCGAACCTTCCGCCCGCGAAATTCTGTCGGACATCTGGCATGTCAGCGACATGTCTCACCCTAAACGCGTGCAAAAGGTGGCGCGCCAGTCCGAGAAGCGCGCCATCGAAGTGGCGCGGTACGTCTTGCCGGTGGCGGCCTTCACCACGATGGTGCACACGCTTTCCGGTATCGTCCTGCACCGCCTGTGGCGAATGGCGTCGGCAAGCGATACTCCGAGCGAAGCACGGCTTGTGATCGGCGAAATGGTGGCGCGCGTTCGCGAAGTCGATCCGGACTTCTTCGAACGCTTCGATAACGATCCAATGGAGACTCCGCCGGAGTGGAATCAGCCAGCCCACGATGGCGAGGCGTTCGCCCGCGAGTTTGACGAAAAACTCGGCGGGCTCACTTCAAAACTCGTCGATTACTCGGCCAACACGCTGGTCGTGATGGCGGAATCGTACCGCGCGGTGATGGGTTTCACCGAAGCACAGTGCCCGGACGGCGAAGCAATCGACCGAATGTTGAATCCCGCGCGCAATCCGTATCGACGCGAAGCGCTCAATATCGGCGTGCATGCTCCGATTCTGCGTCCGCTTCAGCACGCCAACTTCACGTTCGCAAAAAAGATCAGCCACACGGCAGATAGCCAGGATCAACGCCATCGCATGGTGCCCGGATCTCGTCCGTTGCTCACGCTCGCGGACACGCGTAGTGCCGACTATTTAACTCCAGCGCTGATCCGCAAAAATCCGCGCGCCAACGAAATCTACCAGCAAGCCATGGAACTAGCTTGGGCCGCGAAGAACGAACTCCTCGACCGCGGCGTCCCGCCTGAGTTCGCGCTGTATCTGTTGCCGAATGCAAAGTCTATTCGGCTAGTCGAAACCGGTTCGCTGCTCCACCTGCTTCACAAGTGGACTATGCGCACTTGCTTCAATGCGCAGGAAGAGATCTATCAGGCGTCAATCGAAGAAGTCGATCAAGTGCGGAAGGTGTTCCCTGATCTCGGCCGTTATATTGGCCCACCATGCCATTTGCGCGCGGGGATTTCGACGCCCATCTGTACGGAGGGCTCGCACTTCTGCGGCGTGAAGGTCTGGCTGGATTTCCCGAACATTGAGCGCCGGATCTGAGGCTTCCGAAATCGCTCCACATCACGGAGTCATCAGAATGGTAAGCGCGCTGGGTCGAATCCTGATCGTCTGCTTTCTCGCCGCTACAATTTTGCCTGACGGCCCAACGGTGCGGGCGCAACAGCCCGCCGCGTCCACGGTTCCAGCCGTCCAGCCTCCCACGCAGGATTATCTGGTGTACGTCGTCAGCGAGTCGGCGGACAAAATCACTCTGGTTCGTTTTGGTCCTCGTGGGATCACAAAAGATCACGAGACTCACATCGGTCTGATGCCGCTGGACATCAACGGTCCGCACGGCATTGCTGTCTCGCCCGACAAGGAATATTTTTACGTCGCCGTCGGCCACGGCCAGCCCGATGGCTCTCTTTGGAAATTCAAAACCGGCACCGATCAGGTAGTGAAATACATTCCGCTTGGAATGTTTCCTGCGACAACCGATATTTCGAAGGACGGCGAATTCGTGTACGTCGCAAACGCGAACTTCCACGGGGAGATGGTTCCTTCGTCCATCTCGATCGTGGCCACTGACGGTATGGCCGAAGTTGCGCGCGTCACCACCTGCACCATGCCGCACGGCTCGCGCCTGAATCCGCAGGGCACGAAACACTATTCCGCATGCATGATGGACGATATGGTGGCCGAAATCGACACGCACAATTTCCGCGTATCCCGGTATTTCACCGTCAGCTCCGGAAAGGAAATGGGCGAGGAGGGCGCTCCGCACGGCCAGATGAAAATGAGCGATCTGACCTGCGTTCCCACCTGGGCGCAACCTTCGAACGACGGCTCGGAAATCTACGTGGCCTGCAACAAATCAAACGATATCGTCGCGATCGACGCAGCCACCTGGAAACTCGCGCGCCGCTTTCCGGCGGGGAGTGGCGTTTACAACCTCGCGATGACACACGACGGCCGGCTAATTGCTACAAACAAACGCGGGCAATCCGTTTCGATCTTCGATCCTAAGACTGGCAAAGAGCTGGCTCGCATTCCAACCAAACGCAAAGTGGTTCACGGCGCCGTCGTGACTCCCGATAACAAGTACGCGTTCATTTCAGTGGAAGGTGTCGGAGCCGAACCGGGCACCGTAGAGGTGATCGACCTCGCCGCGATGAAAACGGTGGCAACACTCGACGTCGGCTCGCAGGCGGCCGGAATCGACTTTTGGAAGAACGAGCCTTCGAAGCCGTGACCCCGGTGACTCATTCGGCGGCGGCGTGCCGGAGTTGAATGGAATCTGGACGTCCCGAATCGAGTTGGCTTAGGATTCCCCGGAGAGCCGGATTGGGATTTCTGTTCGCTGTAGTCTTGCTTCTCACGGTCTGGGCCACTCTGGCGCTCTACTTCGATTTTCCGGTTCCCGCGCTTCGAATTCCCGCCGCAGTTCTGTACGCGCTCTCCCTCATTGCCGTTTTCATACTGCTGCACGATTTTCGATGGAAGATCGCCGCAGGCGCGTTGTGCTTCGCCATCGTTGCGATATGGTGGCTGTCGATCAAGCCTTCCAACGACAGGCCGTGGCAAGCCGACGTCTCGCAGATGCCGTGGGCGGAGTTCCGCGGCGACAGCGTAATCATCCATAATTTTCGGCACTGCGCATACAAAGCGGAATTCGAATACACTTGTGCGTGGCTCACGAAGGAAGTGCGACTCTCCGACATTCGCGGCATCGATCTCTCGCTCACCTACTGGGGCTCGCCGTGGATCGCTCACACCATCCTGAGTTTCCAGTTGGGCGACAACGATCACATCGCTATGTCCATCGAAACGCGCAGGGTGATCGGCCAGGAATACTCCGCGATTCAGGGGTTTTTCCGCCGCTACACACTCGTCTATGTAATTGCCGATGAGCGCGATTTGATTCGCCTTCGTACGAACTTCCGCAAGAACGAAGACGTTTATCTCTACCGCACGACCTCGACGCCCGAATACGCGCGGGCGCTCTTCGTGGAGTACTTGAAACGCGCGAACGAACTGCACGACCATCCCAAGTGGTACAACGCACTTACCGAAAATTGCACAACCGTGATTTTTCGCCAGATGTCCGACCTACGCCTCGGCCCACCGCCGGTGCTCGACTGGCGCGTGCTTCTTAACGGTCACATGGATGAAATGGAGTTCGAGCGTGGAAACCTTGCGGGAAACTTGCCGTTCGATCAGCTTAAGCGGGCTGCGTTGATCAACCCGGCCGCTCACGCCGCGGGCGATTCCCCGGACTTCTCGCGGCTGATTCGCGAAGGCCGCCCGGGCTTCGAATATCTCGGTACCCCTCCGCTGCGCTGAGACTGCAATCCGATTCAGTTCGCGGCGCTCACGCGTTCAGATCGTATATCTTCTCCATCAGTAGCCATTTCTCGCCCGGCTTCGCCTGCGGAAGCGCCTGCTGAAATTTCCACATAAACGCTTCCCACTCCCGCACTTTCGGGTTCGCCGCATCGGCCTTCATCTTCGCCTCGAACGAAAAATCCGCGCTAACATCCATGATCATGAACATCCGCGTCCCCAGAAGATAGATGGAAAGCTCCTGGATTCCAGCGTCGCGAATACTCTTGGTAATTTCCAGCCACACGCTTTCGTGCTGCCGCTTGTACTCCGCAATCAGCGCAGGATCGTCCTTCAGGTCGAGACTCAGGCAGTAGCGTCGGGGCACAACAGCCTCCGTAAGGGTAAAAAGCTCATGTCAGGGCACGGTCCAGATGAACGTAACCGCCGTCGACGTATAGGTGTTGACCCGTCGTGTGCCCCGAAAGCGGCGACAGAAGAAACGCAGCCATCGCGGCGATCTCGTCAGCGGTAGTCATCCGCTTGGCTAGCGGAATTTTTCCCAGAACCGCGTCGAGCTTTTCTTCCGGATTTGGAAATGTCTTTAGCCATTCCTCGTACAGGGGCGTCATCACTTCCGCAGGCAGAATCGCGTTCACGCGAATCCCAAATGGCAGCAGCTCCACGGCCCACTCGCGCGTGAGAGCCAGAATCGCGCCCTTCGATGAAGCGTATCCGGACGTTCCGCCCTGCCCGGTCACGGCCGTCTTCGAAGCGATGTTCACGATCGGGCCGTGCGCGCGTTTCAGGTAGGGCAAGGCGAAATGCGCCATATTGTAATAGTGCAGAAGATTGCGCTGAAGCGACTCGACGTATTTTTCCGGGCTGCCTGATCCGAGACCCACTCCGTCGTTGAAGCCGGCGTTATTTACCAACGCGTCGAGCCGTCCAAAAGATTGAATCGCCTGCGCGACCGCCAGTTCGCAATTTTTTGGATCCGTGAGATCTATGGCGACGATGTGGCTGTTCACGCCGGCGTGGTGAAGCTCTGCATGCAGCGCGCGGCAGGCTTTCTCGTCGCGATCGACAATTACCGGTAACGCGAACTCCCGAGCGCAAGCGCGCGTAATCGCCGCGCCAATGCCTTTCGCGCCGCCCGTGATGACGACGACTTTATCCTTGAGTCGCAGATCCATGTGCGGGTGTCTCCAGACCGTAAAACCACGCTGCGTTCGCGGAGAATATTTTTTCGCGGTCGGCGGACGAAAAATTCAGCAAGTAGTCGTCGAGCAGACGAATTACGCGGGCATATGGGGCGGCCACGAGGCAAACCGGCCAGTCCGATCCAAACATAAGCCGGTCCACGCCAAACGCCTCGAACACCACATCGAGGTATGGCCGGAAATCGTTCGCACGCCAGCTTGACCAATTTGCTTCCGTAACCATGCCGCTCAGTTTGCAGTACACATTCGGATGAGCCGCCAGCGCGCGAATGCCATCCTGCCAGTCATCCATTCTTCCGCTGCGGATGTCCGGCTTGGCGATGTGGTCGAGCACGAAGCGCTGCGCCGGAAATTTCTCCACAAACTCGAATGCGGCCGGAAGCTGGCGTGGGTAAATCAGAATGTCGAAGGTAAAGCCGTAACGCTCCAGATGCGAAATGCCCCGTAGAAACTCTGCGTCGAGCAGGAAGCGGTCGTCTGGCTCGGCTTGAACTACGTGTCGAAATCCTACGAGCGGGTCGAACTTGGCGAAATATTCGAGACGCTCCGGTAAATTTGCAGCGCGTAAATCGACCCAACCCACGACTCCCAGAATTTCATCATTCGCTCCTGCAAGATCCAGCAAGAAGCGGGTTTCACTTTCGGACTGGTCGGCTTGCACTGCCACCGTTCCGGAAACGTTGTTTGTGAGTAGCTCGGCGCGCAGATCGTTGGGCAGGAAGTCCCGACGTATCACCGCCATTTCGTCGGTGATCCAGTGGTGAGTTTCTGGCCGGTAACGCCAGAAGTGCTGGTGAGCGTCTATGCGCATCGAGAGTATTCGCGTGACCTATCCACGCAAATTGAAATAGCCGCCGTCGATCGGATAATCGACGCCAGTGATGAACGAAGCTTCGTCGCTACACAGAAAAAGAGCAAGCGAAGCGACCTCCTGCGGCTTGGCCATCCGCCCGATCGGAGCCGACGCAGCAAGCTTCTCAAACATTTCCTGCTCCTTGCCCGGATATGCGCGGCGAAGAAAGTCATCGACAAATGGCGTATGCACCCGAGCTGGAGAAATGCAGTTGCAGCGAATGTTATGGGCGATGTAGTCCTTTGCGACGGAGTACGTCATGGCAACCACGGCGCCCTTACTCATCGAATAAGCAAAGCGATCCGCAAGCCCCGAAGTTGCAGCAATCGATGCCATATTCACGATTGCGCCGCCCGATTGCGCTTTCATGTACCGGATCACGGCGTGCATACAGTTATAAAAACCTTTCACATTCACCTGGAAAACCCGTTCGAAGTCGGCTTCGGACGTCTTTTCGAGGTTCGCGATCTGCGAAATGCCAGCGTTGTTGATCAGGATATCGATCCGGTCTGACCCGGCAATCGATCCAAAGACTTGCGACACGGCAGAATGATTCGTCACGTCGCAGGCGTAGGCCGTGGCGTTTCCGCCCGTCGAGGAGATCCTCCGTGCAGTCTTTTCTGCGGCCTCGCCGTTAATGTCGAGGATTCGCACCTTCGCGCCGCTTCGTGCGAACTGCTCGGCGATAGCCTCGCCGATTCCACTGGCGCCGCCCGTAACGATTGCGGTCTTTCCATCCAATCGAAAACCCAGGCCCTGCTTGTCGTTGGGCGTCAGAGAGATACTCCTCGTTTCCAGGGAATAAAATCGTCCTGCGCGAGCAATTCCGCGCGCGTTTGCTCAGCACCGCTGGCAATCTGAATCACGCGGTCGAGAATCTGTTCGCCCATTTTCTCGACGCTCATCTCACCCGTTACGATCGAACCGGTATCGATGTCGATGATGTCCGGCATCCTCCGGACGAGCTCGGAGTTCGTCGAGAGCTTCACAACCGGCGCGATGGGATTGCCTGTTGGAGTGCCGAGGCCAGTGGTAAAGAGGACAACGTTGGCGCCGCCCGCGACCTGTGCCGTCACGCATTCCACATCGTTCCCCGGCGTGCACTGCAAGTTCAATCCCGGGACGCTGCCGTATTCCGTGTAATCCAGCACGGCCGTCACAGGCGATGTTCCGCCTTTTTTTGCCGCGCCGGCGGACTTCATCGCGTCGGTCAGCAGCCCATCGCGCATGTTTCCTGGCGACGGGTTCATATCGAAACCCGAGCCGACCGCTTTGGCGCGCGCGGCATAGTTGGTGAGGAGCTGGATAAAACGGTCGGCGATCTCGCCGTTTACGCTGCGGTTGATCAATTCCTGCTCCACACCGCAAAGTTCGGGAAATTCGGAGAGAATCGAGCGTCCGCCGAGCGCGGCAAGCAGATCTGAGGTGTGCCCGATCGCCGGATTTGCCGAAAGTCCCTGAGAAACCATCCGAGCCTCCGCACTTCAGTCCTAGAGTCAAGTGCGATAGCGGCGCTGGCTTGCGCTTTATCTTGTTCGCTTCGACGAGCCCCAGAAACGTCTTCCGGATCGCGTCGGACAGCATTGCGAATTCCGACCCGCTTTGCTGCTGCTCGAAAACGTAAACTGGCTTTGAAAATTTCGGATCGAGCTTCTTGATTTGATCGAGAAGAATTGCCACTTGCGCGTGCTGGCAGCCAAGGCTCAGGACGGTAGCTCCCGCGACATTGGGGTGGTGAATGTAGTCTGCTATCAGAGCGCACAGATTATTGGCATCCTCGCGCGTTCCGCCGCATCCGCCTTCGTGGAGCAGAAACTTGATGCCGTCGACGTTTTCGAAAATCGTCGATCTGCGGCGTACGCTGCTTCCAGCCTCCGGCTTGTAGTTCGCGATCTCCTGCACCCGGCCCGATTTGTAAAGCTCGGCGAGTCCCGAAACCTGCTCGAGATAAACCTGTGGCGCTGCGAATCCCAGTCCTTCTTCGAAGGCTTGCTTCAGTACGGCAATGTTCCGGTTTTCGCAGAAGACCAAAGGCACAACGAGCCAGTGATTCCGCGTACCAACTTGTCCATCGGGTCTGTGATAGCCGAGAAACGTCCTGTCGCGCCAGCGCATGACGTCCGGGGGCGTCCACTGAAATTCCCCGAATTTCGCGTGGAACGGCGCGGCCTGATGGTGCAGGTTGCGCAACGTGAGCGCCTCACCGCGGCGGACGGCGGAAGTGGTCGTCCCGACCAGCACGCCGTACATCGTCACTTCGGCTCCGGCAGGCAAATCACGCGTCACAAACTTGTGCTTGGCCGCGACATCCGTCGCGAGGGTATAAGTCTCTCCGCCATAAGTGACCACGTCGCCCTGACGCAGATCCGAAAGGGCGATCAGTACGTTATCGCGCGGGTCGAGTTGGAGGAGCTTTTGCAATAGTCTTTGCGACCAGGCGCGCGTGCAAACCGCGCACTTCGCATAGATCACTTTAGCAATTCGCGCCGGCGCCCCGCTGCTAAATCGGCCACAAGCGCCTGAAATCCCGACATTTCGAACCGGCCAAAGAGCACTCTCGTATAACAGGCGGAATTTTTCACTTCAAACTGAAAAATATTCGTTTCATAGAGTAAAATGCCAGATGGCTGAATGGCGACGTTTCCGAGCGCGGAGCGTCTGATATTGCCACAGGCAGGAGGCCCCATGATTTACGGAAGACAGTCGAAATCAGCGCCCGTCGGCGTCGTCGCGAAAGTTCTGCGAATTCTGGAAGCCATCAACGCCGCTCCGACCGGCTTGCAGCTTCGCGAAATCGCTCTACAGACGGGCATTAATAAGAGCACCGCGTACCGTTTTATGGCGCATCTGGAAGTCGAAGGCTACCTTTTCCGCGACGAAACCGGCGCATACATCGTCGGTCCCAAGCTGGTCCGTCTCGGCTCCGGCGCGAACTACCAGACGACCATCCGGACGATCAGCCGGCCTGTGGTGCAGAATTTGTGGAAGGCGACCAGTGAAACGGTGAACCTCGGCGTGCTCGACGGCCACGACGTGTTCTATCTGGACGTGGTGCAAAGCCCGCATCCTTTCCGCATGGCTGCTCACAAAGGCGCGTGGCGGCCATTGAACTCGACCGCAATGGGCAAGGCTTTGCTCGCTTACTTGCCCGACGACGAGCGCGACCACATCATCGATTCGCTCAAGTTTGAGAAATTCAGTCCGTTCACGATCACCTCGTTGCCAAAGCTCCGCAAAGAACTCGCCAAAATTCGCGAGCAAGGCTACTCGCTCGACAACGAAGAAGCGGTTTTGGGAACGCGCTGCGTCAGCGCTCCGATTTTGATGGAAGATGGCCGCGCTGCGGCGGCGATCAGCGTTGCAGGACCCGTCACGCGCGTGGCGAAGGAACGCGTGCCGTTTTTCGCAAAAGCCGTGATGACGGCGGCGCGTTCCATCTCGAACCGGCTCAGCGCGAGCGGTACGATGATGCGAAGTGACGCGCGGGCAGCCGTCGATGCAGCAAATACGAACGGCATTCACAATTGAAATCTTCCGAGAAACGGGACGAGGGTTCCGACACCAACATCGGCGGCGAGGCTACTTCGCGAGGTAATGAGTCTCGCTCAGTTCGCGCAGGCGTGCCGCGGCCGATTCCGGCGTGATGTCCCGTTGCGGAGACGCCAGCATCTCGTATCCCACCTGAAATTTTCTCACTGTAGCCGAACGAAGCAGCGGCGGATAGAAATGGGCGTGCATATGCCACTCTGGATGCGCTTCGTCGTCCGTCGGCCGCTGATGAAATCCCATCGAATACGGAAACGAAATCTGGAATAAGTTGTCGTAGCGAGTCGTCACGCGGCGCAAGATGTCCGCCAGCGCTTCACGTTCGAGCGCGTAAAGCTCGTCGATCGAACCGGCGTGGCGTTTAGGAATCACGATCGTTTCAAACGGCCAAACAGCCCAAAAAGGCACAAGCGCGATAAACGCTTCGTTCTCGCAAACGATTCTTGCCTTCATGGCACTCTCTAGTTTCACGTAGCTGCACAGCAGGCACGCGGAGTGTTCGCGCTGAAAATTCTGAAACGAAGCCAGCTCCTTCGCCGGCTCGTTCGGAATCGTCGCGTTGGCCCAGATCTGTCCATGCGGGTGCGGATTACTCGCTCCCATCATTGGACCGCGATTTTCAAAGATCGTCACGTAGTTCACCGCGGGCGCGCCGCCGAGCTCCCGATACTGATCTGCCCAAACGTCCACAACGGCGCGAATCCCCGGCGTCGTCATCCGGGCCAGCGTCAAGTCGTGCCGAGGCGAAAAACACACTACACGGCAAGTTCCCGATTCCGATTGCGCTACGACCAAATCGCCATCGTTCTGTTTTCGCTCAGGAACGTCCGGCTCGAGAGCAGCGAAATCGTTTTGAAATACGTACGTGGCCGCGTACTTGGGGTTTATTTTGCCTCCCGCACGGGTGTTGCCAGGACACATGTAGCAGTCTGCATCGTATTCCGGAACTACTGGCGCGTCGGACGACTCCAGCTGTCCCTGCCACGGCCGCTTCGTGCGGCCCGGCGAGACAAGCACCCATTCGCCGGTGAACGGATTCAGCCGCCGGTGCGAGTGTTTTTCAAAATCGAAAATAGTCACTACGAATAGCTCCGTTTCATAAAGCCCAATCGCCGCGTCATTCGATTACTTCCTTCACTCCGTCCGACGCGCGAAATGTGTAAACGTCAGGCGTCAGCTTCGTCGCGCGGAGATATTCCTCCGCAATCGTGCCTTTGAACCAGTCAACTTGGTCGTTCGCGACCAGACTAATCGTGCACCCGCCGAATCCACCGCCGGTCATCCGCGCGCCGTACACTCCCTGGGCTTTCGAGGCCAATTCCACCAGCGTGTCGAGCTCCGCGCAACTCACGCTGTAATCGTCACGCAAGCTGGCGTGCGACTGCTTCATCAGCGTGCCGAAACGATTCGGGTCGCCCGTCTCCAGCGCAACGCGTGCCGAGAGCACTCGGGCGTTCTCCGAGACGACATGCCGCGCGCGCCGGTACACCGTGGCTGGAAGATCACCTCGAAAGCGCTCGAGTTGCTCAATCGAAACGTCGCGCAGCGTGCGGATTTCTGGAAGCTTGGCAGCGAGTAGTTGTGCCGCCATCTCACAATCAGCACGCCGCTGATTGTATTCATTCGCTGCGTGATCGTGTTTCACCATGCTGTTGCACACTACAAATTGCGCGTCGTGAAACAGCGGCAACAATTCATAACCGAGCGTGCGGCAATCCAGCATCAGCGCATAATTTTCACGCCCGCAACACGCCATCATCTGGTCCATGATCCCGACCATCGCGCCGGCGTACTCGTTTTCCGCGCGCTGGCAGATTTTCGCGAGCGCCTCGGGCGGCATCGCAAGCCCGGAAACCGCCAACATCGCGAATCCCGCAGCCACTTCCACCGACGCCGAGGATGAAAGTCCCGCTCCCATCGGCACGTTGCCGTGCACCAACAAATCCGCGCCGCGCAATTTCATTCCGCCGGAATGCAGCACTGCTGCTACGCCGAGAATATAAGCGCTCCAATGTCCCTCCGCGCCCGGCAGGGGCTTTGCAAGATCCATCTCCGCCGTTTTGCCGACGTTCGTCGAATAGACACGTATGCGATTGTCGTCCCGCGGTGCCGCCGCAACCCAAGCGTGCAGATCGATCGCGAGCGGCATCACGTAACCTTCGCTGTAGTCCGTGTGCTCGCCAATGAGGTTTACGCGTCCCGGCGCACGGAAGAGTCGCGGATCTCGCCCGTAGCGATCGCGAAATTCGGATCGCAAACGCGCAGCCGTCGTTGTGGTGGAAGCCATCGGTGCCGAGCGGTCACTCGAAGAAATAGGATCCATGAATGGCGTTGGCGTGATGTGCCCGGCAAAAAACCGCCGCGAAACACGAAGCAGATTACTCCGGTTCGCGGTATCGCGCCACGGCCGTTTCCACACATGCACGCTCGCGGCCCAAGCGAGCGCCACTATTTCGCGGCGTACGAAATTTCACAAGGTGAAAGCTCGGGAATGCCCTTGACACTTTTTCGAGCTCACGTTTAGCTCGATGCGCGGGGCGATTTACAGCCGCTAATAATTAGCTTCGAGATAGGGGCATTCGACCACCAATGAAACTGATTCGATTTGGAGCGGCAGGCGCCGAAAAGCCGGGTGTAATCTTCAACGACGGCTCGCGCATTGACGTCTCCGCATTCGACAGCGAGTACGACGAAGACTTCTTCGGCGGCGACGGGATCTTCGAGCTTCGAAGTTGGCTCGCCACCAATGCTCCGAAAGCACCCCGAGTCGATCCACTCGTCCGGCTCGGCTGCCCCATCGTACGCCCAAACAAAATCGTCTGCATCGGCCTGAACTACCGTGACCACGCCGCCGAGACCGGCGGAAAAATTCCCACCGAGCCGATCCTTTTCTTCAAATCCACCTACGCGCTGGTCGGCCCGAACGATAACCTCGTGATTCCGCGCAGTTCGGAAAAAACCGACTGGGAAGTCGAGCTCGCTGTCATCATCGGCCAAAAAGCCGCGCATGTGTCGGTAGAAAACGCCATGAAACACGTCGCGGGCTACGCGCTGCACAACGATTACTCCGAGCGGGCATTCCAACTCGAGCACGGCGGCCAGTGGGTGAAGGGCAAAAGCTGCGACACCTTCGCGCCGCTCGGACCTTTCGTCGCCACTCCGGACGAAATCCCCGATCCAAGCAGCCTGGGCATGTGGCTGCGCGTGAACGGAGAAATTCGCCAGAAGAGCAACACATCCAACATGATTTTCGGCGTTCCCGCTCTGGTGAGCTACGTGAGCGAATTCATGACATTGCTGCCGGGGGACATCATTAGCACCGGCACACCCGCCGGCGTCGGCTTGGGAATGAAACCGCCGCAATATCTAAAACCCGGCGACGTGATCGAACTCGGCATCGAATCGCTGGGCGAATCTCGCCAAAAAGCCGTCGCGTGGTCTCCGCAGTAACGGCGCGCAAACCCCACGGAAGCACGGCTACCAGTTGTGCATCGTGCCGTCGAGCTTGCGGTTCACCGGCAGATACGCTCGCTGGTAGGGAAAATCCGCGGCCAGTTCTTCGTCGATCTCCACACCGAGTCCCGGCCGGTCACCCGGATGCATGAATCCAGCTTCGAACCGGTAGGCGTGCGGGAACACGCGATCCGTCTCTTCCGTGTGCCGCATGTATTCCTGAATTCCAAAATTGTGCACGCTCAAATCGAAATGTAGCGCCGCAGCCATGCAAACCGGGCTTAGGTCCGTAGCGCCGTGGCAACCCGTTCGAACTTGATACAGCTCGGCCAAGGAGGCAATTTTCCTCAGATGAGTGATCCCGCCAGCATGAACCACGGTCGCACGGATGTAATCGATTAACTGTTCTTCGATTAGTTGCTGACAATCGTAGATCGCGTTGAACACTTCACCCACCGCAAGCGGCGTCGTGGTGTGCTGCCGAATCAATCGAAAACTTTCCTGCAGCTCTGCCGGCGTCGGATCTTCGAGCCAGAACAAATGATACGGCTCGAGTTCCTTCCCCAGGCGACCAGCCTCAATCGGCGTCAGTCGATGATGTGCATCGTGCAGCAAATGGATTTCAGAACCGAATTCCTTGCGCAGCCGCTCGAACAACCGGGGCACGAATTGCAAATAATGTTCGGTCGACCACACCTCTTCCTTCAGCGCGCCCTTCTCCGCCGGCTCGTAGTACATGTCGCCGCGCCCAACGCCGTACGTGCTCTTCAGCCCTGGCACGCCTGATTGCGCGCGAATCGCTTTATAACCAAGTCTCTGATATTCGGCCACGGCCGCAACCGTGGCCTCCATATCTTTGCCGCTCGCGTGACCGTACACCATCACGCCATCGCGCGAGGCTCCGCCCAGCAACTGGTATAACGGCGCGTCCATGCTCTTCGCCTTGATGTCCCATAGCGCGACGTCGATCGCGGAAATCGCGGACATGGTCACCGGCCCGCGCCGCCAATAAGCGCCCTTGTAGAGAAATTGCCAGATGTCTTCGATTCGCCGCGCGTCGCGTCCGATCAAGAGCGGCAGCACATGATCCGTCAAATAGCTTGCGACCGCGAGTTCGCGTCCATTCAGCGTTGCGTCGCCCAGTCCGTAGATGCCGTCCTCGGTGATGATTTTCACGGTGACGAAGTTCCGTCCCGGACTGCAGATGATCACTTTCGCGTCGGTAATTTTCATGTGAGTTGTGTGGACTAAGCTCCAAACGATACACGATGGCGCGCTTGAGAGGCTACCGCGTTCGCTCCAAACTCGCCAAGATCGCGCCGGTTCATTTTATTGGCTAAACTCGCGCGCCACGCAACACGCCTTCCGTGCAGCGTGTGGTTAAATGTTGGCTGGCGTCTCGCGCTGCTGAAAGGACTTCACACGATGGGTCATCCGGAATTAGATCTCAAAAACAAAACCGCCGTCGTCGTTGGGGGTACGTCGGGGATTGGCCTAGCCATCGCTCGCGGCCTCGCACAAGGTGGTGCGAACGTAGTGGCGACCGGCCGGCGCAAAGATCTTGTCGCCGCAGCAGCCGAGGAAATTCGCACCATGGGCCATCGCTCCCTCGATATCGCCACCGACGTCACCAGTCGCGCCAGCCTGGAATCGCTGCTCAGTGCATGCGTGGCAGAGTTTGGCAGCGTCGAGATTCTCGTCAACGCCGCCGGCCGCACCAAGCGCACGCCCACACTCGAAGTGACCGACGCGGAGTGGGACGAAATCTTCGAAACCAATCTCACCGGCATGCTTCGTTCGTGCCAGGTCTTCGGCAAACACATGACCGAGCGGAAGTACGGCCGCATCGTGAACATCGCGTCGCTCAGCTCTTTCGTCGCGCTCTACGAAGTCGCGGCCTATTCCGCCAGCAAATCCGCGGTTCGCTCGCTCACCCAATCGCTCGCCGTAGAGTGGGCGAAGCACGGCGTCTGCGTGAACGCCATCGCGCCGGGCGTTTTCCGGACGGACATGAACACCAAGCTGCTCGATAGCTCGCCGCGCGGAAAAGAATTTCTGATGCGCACGCCGATGGGCCGCTTCGGAAAAGTAGAGGAACTCGCGGGTGCGGCCGTGTTTCTTTCATCCGAAGCCGCGCGTTTCGTCACCGGCCACACGCTTGTGGTTGATGGCGGCCTATTGGCCAGCGGCGTCAATCAGTAACCGCGTACCGCACTCGTAGCCGAAGAGCGTGCGGCGCCGTGCGCGTCCAGCCACAGCAGCGTCTCCAGCAGATAATATTGTCCGTAAATCAGCGGCCCCGAATTCGGGCGAATGCTGCAGCCATACAGCAGCATCCCCGGCACGCGATTGTCGTCCGCACTGAGCGGCGTCAGGTACGAATCGATTAGCGATTGTGCGATGCGCTCGCCTTCGGTGCGATACCGCTTGGCGCGGTCAGCATCGCCGGTCGCCTCGGATAGTCGCAGCAGACCGTCGGCCGTGATCGCAGCGGCTGAACTGTCGCGATTGCGGTAGTGCACGCCTTCATCGTCAAAGTCATACCAGGGCACTCCATCCGCCGGCAGGTTCGCTAGAATGTAGTCTGCCACTCGCTGTGCCGTACCCAGCATTTGCGGGTCGTGCGTTTCGTTATACGCGACGGTGAAACCGTAAAGAGCCCAGGATTCGCCGCGCGACCATGTCGTATCCGCCGCGAATCCTTGATGCGTGTGTGTGAAAATTAACTCGCCGGGCGCCGCGCTGTTCGGAATATGAATCCAGTTCGAATTTTTCTGCCCCGGGCCGCCGGTGATTTCAAACTCCTGCGGATTGTTGCCCGGATTGTAGTGCGCGGACTGCGTCGTCGATCCGTCGGCCCGGACGAACCATTCGCTCGCTCGCGTCGCATGATTGGTGGCGATGTCGCGCCATTTCGAATCTCCGGTTTCGCGGCTGGCCCACCATAAAAGTTGCAGATTCGTCATCGTGTCGATAATCGTGTCGTTACCGTTCACGCCCCACGACGCGATCAGGTGCGTCTGCGGGTTGTAGAGCTGCTCCAGACGAGCCGCTCCTCGCAACGCGCTTTCGCGCAATGCTGGATCGTGCGTCTGCTCGTAGCCAAGCACCGACGAGTAGTAATAGAAAAAGCCCGCGTCGTGATTCTGCGTCATCTCCTGGCCGATGAATTTCGATTCCCACAGCTCCGCCCATTTTTTGTATTTTTCATCGTGTGTACGTGCGTACATCAGCCAGTTTTCGCCCGGCCAGAATGATCCCGTCCAGAAATATCCGGTCTGCGAATTCCACTGACCCGTCGTGTTGCTCGCATCGGTGAAAAATCCTTGCCCCAAATAGGGACCAAACTCGCCGGTTTGCTTCGACAGGATCGGTTCCCAACTCGCCGCCGTCTGGTCGATTTGCCGACGGATCAAATCGATCGCGTCGCGATACGAACGCGCCGGGTGCGATACACCTGCGTTCGTCGCGTTGGACGGCGAACTCGCAGTCGTCGACAAAATCGTATACCTCGCGGGGTGCGCCAGCCGCGCGGCCTGATCCTCGATCTTCGCGATGAAACCGTCGCCCGATACGACTCCATTCGGCGGCAGCACAAAATTCGTCTCCCAGCCGGTGTTCGTTCTCGCGCCCGCGCCAACGAGGCGATTCTTGCCGTACTGATCCCACGCAGCCATACCAAACCATTCCGCCGTGCCGTCATTGAGATTCACGTCCATCAGATCGTTGAGATCGTCCTTTTCGATCTTCGCAGCGGGATCGGCGCTGATCACGGCCACGCCCAGGTTTTGGCCAGTCACAGTTCCCGATTCCGCGGCGCCCGGACTCACGACCTGCTCGCCCCACAGCGCGACCCACGATCCATCCCCGTCAGGAGCTGCTGCCGTGGAAGAAATCGGCGTCAGGTTCGGCTTGATCGGAATTCCGGTCACCACAGTGCCGGGCACATCGCCGTCGATCCGAATCGAATGGTGAAAGCCGTACTCTCCGGCCCAAATCGTGAACCGCGAGCGCAGGTTCACGAACTTTCCGTTCACGTTCCACCCAGTGTAGGTCATTTCGAGAATGGAGCGCACTGGCCCCGACGCGATGACCCGCCACTGCCGGTCTTTCACGTCTGCTGGCTTAACCGTCTGCCCATTCACCAAAATTCCGACTCCGCCAATTCCCATCGACGCGCCCACTTTGAAAACGTCGCGGCCCTCCGGCGATTCGTCGTAGTAGAGATAGTCGGGCGATCCGATCTTGCGAAGTTGCAGCGTCGGCCGGATTTTTCCGTACAGGTCAATCCCGTTCCGCTTGTCGAAGTAAATCCGAAACGCGTCAACGTCGTTCTCCCACCCCGGCCCTTCGAATTTCCGGCTGAAGAGCGCATCGGTGCGCTTGGCATAATCGCCGCGCAGTTTCCAGATGCGATTGCCTTCGCCATACGAGATCGTGACGATCCGCTTTTGGTGCGGCTTCAGGTCGATCTGAAATGCCAGCTCGTCCGCGTGCGATTCGTTTTCAAGCGCGTCCACTTGCGAAGGTAGCTCCTGCGTTGCCATGACCGTTGCGTCCTCGGCAACCGTCGTGGCGTCTGTCGCAGTCACGATAACCGCGCCCGGCGTGAAGTCCGGCGCGATTTTCTTCAACTCAGGCGATTGGGATCACGATGTCCGACGCCGGCCGCATATCCGCCGTCGGATTCTCCACCGAAAGTTTTATGCACTTGATCTGGCCTTGAGATGAGACGGCTGCGGCTGAGAAGATCAGGAAGATTGCGCTAACGAAGAAACGCATACTAGTTCGCCCCTATGTCGGCGCGCGTCTGCTTTACGATCGCGACCAGCGCTTTCGCAGCATCGGTGATCGGCGCGCTATCGCCGGACTTCAGCGCAGCCGCGGACACCAGCTCGCCTCCGACCCCGAGTGCCGCCACTCCCGCGCGTATGAAATCCGCCGCTGTGGTCAAATTGACACCTCCGGTGGGAATCATGGGAATTTGCGGCAGCGGTCCTTTCAGCGCTTGAATGTATTTCGCGCCGCCTGTCGCGCTGCACGGAAAAATCTTCACGAAGTCCGAACCCGCTTTCCACGCCGTGATGACTTCGGTCGGCGTCAGCGCACCCGCCATCATCACTTTCTCTTCGCGCCGGACATATTCCACGGTCGGAACATCCAACCCCGGACTGACGATGAATTCCGCACCGGCGTCGATGCACAGCCGCGCGGTCGCCGCGTCCAGCACGGTGCCCGCTCCAATCAGCACATCTTTGCCCATGGTAAGCGCGAGCTTCGCGATCACTCCTACAGCGCCGGGCACTGTCATCGTTATCTCAACAATTGGAATTCCGCCGTTGCGCACCGCTTCCGTAGCCATTTCCGCGTGCTTCGCCGACCCCGCGCGCACCACGGGCACAATTCCAACTTCGCCGATGCGTTTCAGTACCTGCTCTCGATTCATCCGGTTATCACCTTCTCCAAAATCGCCGCGTATCACTTGCGGTGTTGCCCGAGCATTAGCCGCGCTAACGCGAAATTCGCGCGCCCGCGCCTTTCATCACCTGCAATACTTCCTTCAACGTCGCCATCGAAGTGTCGCCCGGAGTCGTCATCGCCAGGGCTCCGTGTGCAGCTCCACAATCGACAGCCCAGCGTGGTCCTTTGTCTTCGAGAAACCCATAAATCAAACCGGAAGCGAACGAATCGCCGCCCGCCCACACGATCGAGAATCTCGAGGTCCGGCCGGTTGGTTGCTTCGTAAAACGCGCCGTCCGCGTAGCAAATCGCGCCCCAGTCGTTCCTGTGTCGCGGTCTTCGCTTTTCGCAGCGTCGTCGCCACCACTTGAAACGGAAACTCTTTCACTACGCGCTCGATCATCCGCCGGAACGCGTCCACTTCGATCTGCGTGAGATTCTCGTCCACGCCCTGCACTGTGAATCCGAGCGCCGCCGAAAAATCTTCCTCATTCCCAAGCATCACGTCCACCAGTGGAGCGAGCTTGCGATTCACTTCCTGCGCCTTTTTCTGCCCGCCGATACTCTTCCACAGCGAATCGCGATAATTCAAATCGTACGAGACGATAACGCCGTGCCGCTTCGCCGATTCCATCGCTTCGCGCGCTACTTCCGGGGTCGATTCCGAAAGCGCGCAGAAAATTCCTCCTGTATGGAACCAGCGCACGCCCTTGCTCCCGAAAATCTCGTCCCAGGGGATCTGTCCGGGAACCATCTGCGACACGGCAGTGTGCCCGCGGTCCGAGCATCCCAGCGCCGCGCGAACTCCGAACCCTCGCTCCGTAAAATTCAGACCGTTCCGCGCCGTGCGGCCCACGCCATCGTCCGCTACCCATCGAATCAACGACGAATCAACGCCGCCCTGAAATATCAAATCCTCCACGCAGCCGCCCAACAGGGTTATCCACAAACGCCGTCACTACCGCGGTGTCTTTTCCGAAGCAGCGTTTCAACCCGCGCGCCACGTTGTACTCGCCTCCGCCCTCGTACACTTCAAACGACCGGGTGGTCCAAATCCGTTTATCGCCGGGATCGAAGCGCAGCATCACCTCGCCCAGGCTGAGCAAATCCCATCGGCAACCGTCCTTCGATTTTATTTTCAGCGCCATCCGTCCGTCCTTTATCTCGAACGACCAAATAGAGTCCAATCTCGGTCGTGAATTTCACGCGTCGATTGTGAGCGCGTCCAGCCGCGGCAGCAAAACCTGAATCAGGAACAACGCAAAAAGATACGCGCTGCCGGCCAAAATGAAAATCGGCACGTAGCTGTGCGTCCACTCCAGCAAATATCCCGTAAACGTCGCGATGCACATCCCTCCGACTGCGCCCCCGAATCCGCCAATCCCGGCGACAGAAGCCACCGTGCGCTTCGGAAACATGTCCGATGGGAATGTCATCAAGTTGGCCGAAAATCCCTGATGCGCCGCGGCGGCGAGCGAAATCAATCCCACGGCCAGCCACAAGCTACTCACCGTCGCCGCGAACATGATCGGCATCACCACCAGCGCACAAACCAGCATTGCAGCCTTACGCGCGCGATACACGGCCCATCCGCGCCGGATCAGGGCGGAAGAAAACCATCCGCCCGCAATACTACCCAGATCCGCCATCACGTAAATCGCTACAAGCGGCGGCCCCAGCTTCCCAAGCGTAAGTCCATGCGAAGTATTCAAAAATTTCGGAAGCCAGAACAACAGAAACCACCACACCGGATCTGTAATGAATTTACACAATGTGTAAACCCACGTTTGCCGGTACGGAAGCAGACTCGCCCACGCTACTTTCCCCGCCGGCTCGACCGGGTCCGATTCAATGTGCGCAAGCTCCTCCGCCGATACCGCACGATGATTCCGCGGCGTACGATAAAACGCCAGCCACAGTACCAACCACGTCGCGCTGAAGAATGCGGTGAAAACAAACGCCCACCGCCACCCAAGATGCAGGGCGATCCAGGGAACCGAAAGCGGAGCCAGAATCGCTCCAATATTCGACCCCGAATTGAAAATTCCCGTCGCGAGAGAGCGCTCCTTCTTCGGAAACCATTCCGCCACAGCCTTTAGCGCGGCCGGAAAATTCCCAGATTCACCAAGCCCCAGAAAAAACCGCACGATCCCGAATCCCAGCACCGTGCTCACCAGCGCGTGGCAAAGCGCTGCAACGCTCCATATTCCAATCGACAGCGCGTATCCCAGCCGCGTCCCCACGCGATCGATGATTTTCCCTGCGAGCAGCAAACCGATCGCGTACGCAAACTGAAACGCGGTGATGATGTGGCCGTACTGAATTTCGTTCCAACCGATAATTCGCTGCAGGTCGGGTGCAAGAATGCCGATTACCTGCCGGTCCATGTAATTAATCGTCGTCGCGAAAAAAAGGAACGCGCAGATCGCCCACCGCCGCCGGCCGATCGATGTCGTCGGCGACTCCAGCGGAGCCGGCGAATCCTTGATTTTGGAAATCTCGCGGTCTATTTGTGCAGGCGTACGGGCTGGCGGCAAATTCGTTGAATCGGGCATTCGGTTCAGCGGACATTCAAAAGTCGGCGCCGGCGTTCCGGTGCGTGCATTTCGCGCTTCGACACGTTGTAGCATGAAACCGTAGGACGGAGCGTGCCACCGCTACTCTACTTTAGATATTGAAACGAATTGCGTGAAAAGGCTTTCCGCGAGCGCCGCGGCCTAGCTCAATCCGTGTTGGCCGAGGAATTCGATCACGGTTGCTTCCGAAACTCCGGGGAAATCCGTCTGGTAGATGTGCGCCGCTCCGGGAAGCGTAACGAATTTTGCCCCTGCGATTCGTCCCGCCACCAGCTTGCCGTTCGGGTAAGGCACCAGCCGATCCGCGTCGCCATGCAATACCAGCGTCGGCGCCTGAATCTTGTCGAGCCGCTCGTACGAGTGCCACGCCATCACGCCCTGCAGTTGCGCCATGTAGGCAGCGCGCGTTGGCAGCCACGGTAGCCGGACCACCAGGTCCTCCTCGATCCGTTCTTGAGGTGTAGTTGCGGCATAAATGAATGGAAAAACCGCGCGTGCTGCTTCCTCACCGCGCAGATCGTCGCGCATCAACGCCTGCATGGTCGCCGAGTCCGGAAGCACCGCATTGGGGCCCCCTGCCTGCGTGCAGCCAAGCGTAAGTGTCGCGACCAGCTCCGGGTATTGCAGCGCAAACTCCTGCGCGATCATCCCGCCCATCGACACGCCGTGAATGTGCGCGCGCTGTATTGCAGCGGCACTCAAGACCGCGGCTGCGTCTGAAGCCATCACCGTGAGCGGATACGGTCCGGCCGGGATCGAACTCTGTCCCACGCCGCGATTATCAAACGCGATCGTGCGGTATCCCGCGGCCACGAGCGCCGCTCGGGTGCGGTACCACATATGTGACGTCCAGCCGAGTCCCATGATCAAGAGCAACGGCTCGCCGCTGCCCTGCTCGTCCCAATAGATCGTCGCGCCTTGATTCTCAAGAAATGGCACAGTTCCCTCGCAAATTCGTAAGTCTCGGCAAAATCCGCGTCACTTTTCTTCGCAAACCTTCAGCACCAGCTTGCCCGTGTTCTCGCCTTTGAAAAGCTTCTGAAAAATGTCCGGAAAATTGTCGAGCCCCTCGTGGATATCGCAACGTCCGTGCAACTTGCCCGCTGCCACCCAGCCCGCCATCTCCTTCGCGGCCTCGCCATATCGGTCCGCGTAGTCGAACACCACCATGCCCGTCATGCTCGCGCGATTGACCAGCAGCGACAGATAATTCGACGGCCCTTTGATCGGCGCCGTGTTGTTGTACTGCGAGATCGCGCCGCAGATCACGATCCGCGCCCCGCGCGAAATCTGCGTCAGCGCCGCGTCCAGAATCTCCCCGCCCACGTTATCGAAGTACACGTCGATGCCTTTCGGGCACGCCGCCTGCAGCGCTTTCCGCACATCCTCGCGCTTTGTAGTCGATCGCCACGTCGAATCCGAGTTCTTTCACGATGTACTCGCACTTCGCGGCTCCGCCCGCGATGCCTACCACCCGACAGCCTTTGATCTTCGCGATTTGCCCGACTACGCCGCCCACTGCTCCGGCGGCGCCCGATACCACCACCGTGTCGCCCGCCTTCGGCTTGCCGATATCCAGCAGCCCGAAATACGCCGTCATTCCCGGCATCCCGAGCGCGCCCAAAAACACCGGCAGCGGAATCCCGACGTTCGGAACTTTGTTCACGACGCTGCCGTTCGAAATCGCATACTCCTGCACGCCGAACGGGCCGACCACATAATCGCCCACCGCGAATTTCGGATTCTTCGACTCGACCACGCGCCCCAGCGCCAAAGCCCTCATCACGTCGCCAATCGCCACGGGCGGAATGTACGACTTCCCTTCATTCATCCAGCCGCGCATCGCCGGATCGAGCGAGATGTAAACGATCTTCGCCAGAAACTCGCCGTCACCCGGAGTGGGCACCGGTGCTTCGGTGTATTTCCAGTTCTCGCGTTTCGCCATTCCCACGGGCCGTGAAGCCAGCTCGCACCGCCGATTCATCGTCGCCATATTTCCGCCTTCCTGCCGCCATGCGCGGCTTCTAATTCCTGATAGTTGCTTACAGTTGAAAGTGACTCTCGCCGTCGGCATTGTATATAATCCCGCTCATCATGCCAAACCTTGAAACCCTCTACGACGTGAGCGGCCGCGTCGCCACCATCACACTAAACCGGCCCGACAAGTTGAACGCCTGGACCGCCGTTATGGAGAGCGAAGTCCGCGGCCATTTCGCCGAAGCGGAAAAAGACGACAACGTCCGGGTGATCATTCTCACTGGTGCCGGCCGCGGGTTCTGTGCCGGCGCCGACATTTCCCTGCTCAGTACGGTTGCCGAAAAGGGTCTCGACGATCGCGGGCGCGAGCAAGCTACGAAAGTTTCCGCCGGCGGGACGAAAACCGGCGTGCGTCCGGATTTCAGCCGCAAGTATTCCTACTTCCCCGGAATCCATAAACCGGTCATCGCCGCGATCAATGGAGTGGACGTCGGCCTCGGCCTGGTGATCAGCCTGTACTGCGATATCCGCTTCGCTTCCGATGCGGCGCGCTTCAGCACAGCGTTTTCCCGCCGCGGCCTGATCGCCGAGTACGGCCTCGCGTGGATTCTGCCGCGCCTCGATCGGCCACGCAAACGCGCTCGACCTGCTTTTTTCGGCGCGCATGGTCGACGCCGCCGAGGCCCAAGCCATGGGCCTGGTGAACAAAGTCTTCCCGCAAGACGTTTTCGCTGCGAAAGTGAACGAATATGCGAAGGATCTGGCGGACAACGTAAGCCCGCGCTCGACGCGCGTCATGAAACGCCAGGTTTACGACGCCATGTTCCAAACTCTCGATGGCGCCTTCGAGGAATCCGAGCGCGAAATGCTGCTGAGCCTTCAGTCCGATGATTTCAAGGAAGGCGTCGCGCATTTCCTCCAGAAGCGCGCCCCCGCGTTCACCGGAAAGTAGCTCGCTCCCATTGCAATGACTTTCGAGCCCAACGCGAAGACGAAAGCCTTGCAGCAGAAGCTTGCCGCTTTCATGGACGAGCACGTCTATCCCAACGAATCGCGCTGGCATGAAGAAATCGAACGCGACCGTTGGAAGCCCACGCGCGTCATCGAGGAGCTCAAACAGAAAGCGCGCGCCGCAGGCCTGTGGAATCTGTTCCTTCCCAACGATGAACACGGCGCAGGTCTAACGAATCTCGAATACGCGCCGCTGTGCGAAACCATGGGCCGCAGCCATATGGCGCCTGAAGTCTTCAATTGCTCCGCGCCGGATACTGGAAACATGGAAGTTCTCGCGCGCTACGGCACGCCGGAACAAAAGGAAAAGTGGCTGAAGCCGCTGCTCGCCGGAGAAATTCGCTCGTGCTTCGCGATGACGGAGCCGGACGTCGCTTCCTCCGACGCGACCAACATCTCGGCTCCAGCATCCACGCGCGACGGCGACGAGCTACGTCATCAACGGCCGCAAATGGTGGTCTTCCGGCGCCGGCGATCCGCGCTGCAAAATCGCGATCTTCATGGGCAAGACCGATCCCTCCGCACCGACGCACAAGCAGCAATCGATGATCCTCGTGCCCATGGATACGCCCGGCGTGAAAATTCTCCGCCTGCTCACGGTGTACGGCTACGACCACGCCCCGCACGGCCACGCCGAAATTCTGTTTTGAAAACGTGCGCGTGCCCGCCGCGAACATGCTGCTCGGCGAAGGCCGCGGCTTCGAAATCGCGCAGGGGCGCCTCGGCCCGGGCCGCATCCATCACTGCATGCGCTGCATCGGCGCAGCCGAGCGCGCGCTTGAGCTGATGTGCAAGCGTGTGCAGTCCCGCACTGCCTTCGGAAAGCTCATCGCCGAACACGGAACTATCCGCGAAGACATCGCCAAATCCCGGATTGAAATCGATCAGGCTCGGCTGCTCACGCTCGCTGCCGCTCACAAAATGGACGCCGCCGGCAACAAGGCCGCCCGCGCCGAAATCGCGATGATTAAAGTTGTCGCTCCCAACGTCGCTCTCGCCGTCATTGATCGCGCCATCCAGGCGCACGGCGGCGCAGGAGTCTCGCAAGACACGTTTCTCGCCAGCGCATGGGCGATGATTCGGACGCTGCGCATCGCAGACGGCCCCGACGAAGTTCACATTGAGTCGATCGCGAAGTTGGAGCTGGCGAAGTATGGCGACGCGAAGACAAGCAGGAGTGTCAGCTAGCACAAGTTACTTCGGGCGGATCGCAGCCTGCAGGCTTTGCATCGACCCAATCCAGCGGTCGTAATCGTTGGCTTTGTGCCGGAAGTAGGTCGCAACTTCGGGATGCGGCAATATGAGAAATCGCTCTTCGGCAATGCCCTTTACCGCAGCGTCGGCAACATCTTCAGGATTCACCGCCGTTTGGGCGAGAAACGCGCCGATGCCGGACGCATCATTCGTGAGCATGCTGGTGCGCACACCTTGCGGGCACAATGTGGAAACTCGAATGCCGCGCTCCCCGTACGTGATCGCCAGCCACTCGGCGAATCCGAGCGACGCATGCTTGGTGACCGCATATGGAGCGGAGCCAATGATCGAAAGCAACCCAGCCGCTGAAATCGTCTGCAGAAAATATCCCTGGCCCCGCTCGATCATGGATGGCAGCGCCGCTCGCGCTGCGTACACGTGCGCCAGCACATTGATTTCCCACATCCGCTGCCATTCGGCGTCGGGCGTTTCCTCGCCGCCGGAACAAATGATCCCCGCGTTGCAGCAGAACAGATCGATTCGGCCATATCGCGAGAGCGCGAGCTCGACCAGGCCTTTCACTTCAGCTTCGCGCGCCACGTCGACTTTCAGCGCAACGCCGCCGATCACTTTCGCCACTTCAGACGCTCCGGCGATATCGATATCCGCGACGATGACCGCCGACGCGCCTTCGCTCGCAAATCGCCGGCACAGCGCGCGACCTATGCCGTTCGCGCCGCCCGTCACAAGCACAATTTTGTCTTTGATCTGCATAAAGGCCGCCTCACATATTTTCGCGAGAAGGAATCCCGAATGCCGCCGCGCGTAATCGAATCTCTCGAAGCGTTAGCAAACCTCTCGGGTACCGAACTAGGCGTTTCCGAGTGGCTCGCCATCACGCAGGACCGCATCGACGCTTTCGCCGCTACCACCGAAGACCGCCAGTGGATTCACATGGATCTCGAACGCAGCCAGCGCGGATCGCCGTATCGCACCACTATCGCGCACGGATTCCTCACTCTCTCGCTGGTCAGTCATTTCATGAAACAAGCCGTCGAGGTTCGCGGCATTCGTATGGCCATCAATTACGGCCTCAATCGCGTCCGCTTTCCTAAACCCGTCCTGCGCGGTGATCGCATTCGTGGCCGCTTCACTCTGCAGACCCTCAAGGAAATCTCGGGAGCGTTTGAAGCTTCTTACGGTGTCACCGTTGAATCCGAATCCGCCGCTGATTCGAGCATCACGGCGAAACCGTGCTGCGTCGCCGAGTGGATAGTGCGTTACTACAGCTAGCCGCGAAGGCCTGTGCACATGGCTGCCCTAAATCTCTCCTGTCTCCGCGCTTCGCATCGCCGCTGACAGCAGAATCCGAACTAGCTCATGCATCGAAGCGAACCGCGGGTCCTTCGTTAGTCCGTGGTGGTACCGGTAATAAATCTGCTGCACGATCACCGCCAGCTTGAATCGCGCGAACGCCAGATAGAAAACCATTGCGGACGTGTCTCGCCCTGTAAGCCGCGCGTACAGATCAACTATTTCTTTGCGCTTCAAGCTTCCCGGAAAATTCGTCGGCCCCCATCGCATGGCCTTCATTTCCGCGGAGTCTCCATCCTCGATCCAGTACGCGAGCAAAGTTCCCAGGTCCGTCAGCGGGTCGCCCACCGTGCACATTTCCCAGTCGAGCAGACCGATGACCTTCGTCGGTTCGCGCGGATCGAGTACCGTGTTGTCGAACTTGTAGTCATTGTGTATCAGCGTCGGCGCTCCGCTCGCTGGCCGGTGCGCCTCCATCCACGCCGTGATTTTCAGCACGTCCGCATGTTCGTGCGTTTTCGAGCCGTGATAGCGCTCCGTCCAGCCGCTGAGCTGTCTCTCCAGATAGCCGTCCGGATTCCCAAGCCCGCCCAGCCCGATCGCCCCGTAGTCAAGCCGGTGCAGCTCGGCCAAATTCGCAACGAACGCTTCGCTCAACCCTCGCGCTACACGCGCCGTAAAATTCATAGCCCTTGGCGGATCGCGACGGATGATAATCCCGAGAACCGGCTCCATTAAATAGAACGGCGCGCCCAGAATCGATTCGTCGTCGCAGTAGAGCAAGACTTCGGGCGCAGACGGGTATGCTGCGTGCAGTTTAGAAAGCACCCGATATTCGCGGCTCATGTCGTGCGCGGATTTCACTTTGCTGCCGAACGGAGGCCGCCGCAGCACCATTTCGCGCTCGCCGAAGCGTACCGAATACGTGAGGTTCGAATGTCCTGCAGGATATTGCTTGAATTCTATGGAGCCGCGCTCGTTGGGAAATTGTGACCGAAGGTAGGGCTCGAGCGTCGCGCGATTCAGTTCTTCGCCCGCGCGCATCTCAGCGGGGCGGTCGCAGGCATCCTCAAGTCCACGCTCGCCTTCGACCATCAGCGGTACGTCCTCATGGACTCGATCTCGATGTGCGGAATCGAATTGAACGTGCTCAGCGAAAATCGATCCTTCGAATACACAAATTCGCTGAACGAGGAGTTGCGCACCATCCATGAAAGCTGCACGGTCTTGAGCGGCTCCAAATCGAGGGCGCGCTGTACCATCAGCGAGGTCGGTCCGCCCGAACTGAAAATCGCCGTCCGTTCCTTCGATCCACCTTCGGAAAGAAACTGCGTCGCGCCGCTGTTCACGCGTTTGGTGAAATCCGCCCACGGTTCCACGCCCTTGAGTTCCAAGTCGCCATTCACCCACACGGTGATGACCGCCTCATAAAGCCGCTGAAATCGCAGATGCTTCTCCGCAGGCTCGCACGTCTCTCCGTACGCTTCGTAGAGGTTGCGTATCTGGTGCCGACGCGCAGCCAACTCCGGCAAACCGCGCCGCAGCACTGCCTCGCCGTCATATTCGTCAAGATCGGCAACTGCAGAGGGCGAGGGAAACGTCAATCCGGCCTTGGCGTAAACGTCCGCAACGATCCTGCACGTATCGATCTGCCGCACCCGCGGTCCCGTGCACACTCGATCGAAAATCAATTGGTGCCGCGCCCAATACGCTCCGAGCAACATGGCCTGCTGCTCGCCCAGCGGCGACAACCGGTCGTAGTTCGACTCCATGAACGAAGCTTGGGCGTGGCGCACGAAAAAGAGGCGGCTCATAGTCGCCTAAGTATGCAACCACTCAGCGCGAAACGACGCAGCGCGTTTACGCATTCGCCACTTGCGCCTGAAACTCCGCGAACGTCTTCCCTTCTTCAGCGAGCCGCTTCAGCAAAGGCGCCGGCGTCCATGTCTCACTGTGCTGTTTGTGGAATTCTTCCACCCGCGCGAGCACGTTTTTCAATCCCACCGTGTCCGCATACCACATCGGTCCGCCGCGATGCGCTGGAAACCCGTAGCCGTTCAGATAAATGATGTCGATGTCGACGGCGCGCAACGCATATCCCTCTTCCAAAATTCGCGCGCCCTCGTTCACCAGGGCGTAGATGCAGCGGTCCACGATTTCTTCCGCCGAAATCGATCGCTGCGGCACACGAGCTTCCTCTGTCCACTTTGCGATCAACTCGGTCACCGAAGGATCTGGCGAAGCGTTGCGGTTTTCATCGTACTTATACCAACCCGCGCCGGTTTTCTGCCCGAAGCGCCCCGTCTCGCACAGATTGTCTTCGGCAAACGGCTGCCGCACGCCCGGCTTCTCGAGATGTTTGTATTCCTTGCGAATCCGCCAACCCACGTCTAGCCCGGCCAAATCTCCTGTCGCAAGCGGACCCATCGCCATGCCCCAATCGTAAAGAGCCTTATCCACCGCAGGAATCTCCGCGCCCTCTTCCACCAAAAACTGCGCCTCGCGACGGTACGGGCCGAACATCCGGTTTCCTACGAATCCGCGGCAGTTACCCACCAGCACGCCGACTTTCCCGATTTTTTTCGAGAGCTGCATGCAGGTCGCAATCAGTTCCTTGCTGGTGGCTTTGCCGCGCACAATTTCGAGCAGCTTCATTACGTTCGCAGGACTAAAGAAATGCGTCCCGATCACAAATTCCGGCCGCTTCGTGGCTGCCGCAATCTCATCGATGCTCAGCGTCGATGTGTTGCTCGCCAGCACCGTCCCGGGTTTGCAGATCGAATCCAGCTTCTGGAAAATTTCCTTCTTCAGCGCCATTCCTTCAAATACGGCCTCGATCACCAGATCCACTTTCTCGAATCCGTCCCACGAAAGCGTCGGTGTGATCAACTTCAACCGCTCGTCGACGAACTGCTGCGTCATCCGCCCGCGCTTCACCGAGTTCGCATAGTTCTTGCGAATCGTTGCGACCCCTCTATCGAGCGCCGCCTGATCCGTATCTTTCAGCAGCACCGGAATCCCTGCGTTTGCCAGCACCATCGAGATTCCGCCGCCCATCGTGCCCGCTCCGATCACCGCCGCGCTGCGAATCGGAATCACCGGCGTGTCCTTCGGTACGTCCGGAATCTTCGCCACCTCTCGCTCGCCGAAAAATACGTGAATCAATGCCTTCGACTGGTCGGAGTAGAGGCACTCCATGAAAATCTTCTGCTCGGTCGCGCAGCCCGCCTCAAACGGTTCGCGGGTCGCTGCTTCGATGGCGTCGACCGCTGCGAGCGGCGCCTTCAATCCGCGGTGCTTCTTTCGCACGTTCTCCCGCGCCTCGCGGAAAATCGGCTCGTTCTCCGCCGCCGAACCGAGCTTCTCTTTCCGCTCGCGCGTCTTCGGCGCAGGTCGGCCTGCCACTTCACGCGCGAACGCCACCGCGCCCGTCAACAGATCCCCGTCGATTAGTTTGTCGATAATTCCCAGCTTCAGCGCCTGTTCCGCCGGGACCGGCTTCCCGTCCGTGCACATCTCGACGGCCGCCGCTACGCCCGCGAGACGCGGCAATCGCTGCGTTCCCGCCGCACCTGGGATAATTCCCAGCTTTACTTCTGGCTGCCCCACCTGCGCGGTCGGCGACGCAACGCGATAGTGCCCCGCCATCGCCAGTTCCAGCCCACCACCAAACGCCTGTCCGTGAATCGCCACTACCACCGGCTTCTTCGAATCCTCAATCTTCAGCAAGAGTGGCAGCAGCCCGGGCCCGCGCTGCGTTTTTCCCGACGTCAGCTTCCCGAACTCCTTGATGTCCGCGCCTGCCACAAACGTCTTTCCTCCGCCAATCAGCACCGCCGCGCGAACATCTGGATCAGAATTAATCGCGTCGATCGCACTCGAGATTCCCTCAGGCACTCCGGGACTCAACGCGTTCACCGGCGGATTATCGATTGTAATCACCGCTACGTCGCCCTGTTTGCTCAGAGAAACCATTTCGCCCATGTTCGTAGGATCCTTTCGTCTATGCGCTTTTCGCCGTGTGCGTCGAGTCCCTGTCGATCACTTCCCGTGCAATCCTCGCTCGATGAAATGCCGCATCGCCCAGCATCGTCTCAGATGCCTTCGCGCGCCGGTAATACAGATGCACGTCGTTCTCCCACGTGAATCCCATTCCTCCGTGCACTTGAATCCCTCGATTTCCCACGGTCCGCGCCGCATCGCTCGCGTACATTTTCGCGATCGCCGCCGCTACCGCCGCGTCGTGCGCGCTTTCCTGCAGCGTCCAAGCCGCGTAATACGCCGCCGAACGCGAACTCTCGGTTTCCAGGTACATGTCCGCGCACTGGTGTTGCACCGCTTGGTACGACCCAATCGGCTTTCCGAACTGCTTTCGCACCTTCGCGTATTCCACCGTGATGTCCAGCGTACGCTGCATACCGCCCACCAGCTCCGCCGCCAGCGCCGCCGTGGCAATATCGAGTGCCTTCGCAAGTGCCGACGTATCCCCGATCTTTTCCGCTGGCGTATCCGCAAACGTCACCGCATAAATCTTCCGCGTCATGTCCATGCCGTGCATCGCCGTGATCTTCATTCCCGGTGCCTTTGCATCCACCACATACACGCCGTTTTTGGCGATCACCACCAGAAAATCCGCCACGCCAGCGTCGGTTACGAAGAGCTTCTCTCCAGTGAGCTTGCCGCCGGCAGACGCCGCCATCGTCAGCTCCGCCGGATCCCAGCTCGCCGAAGCCTCCAAAAACGCCAGTGTTGCTCGCGCTTCACCCGAAGCAATTCTTTCCAGGTACTTCTTTTTCTGCGCGGGGCTCGCCACTGCAAGAATTGCTGCACCAGCCAGTGCCACGGTCGAGAATAGTGGCCCCGGCAGCAACGCTCGCCCTGCCTCTTCCATCAACAGAATTAGATCGAGCGTCCCCAGGCCAACCCCGCCAAATTCCTCTGGAAAAATGATTCCCGTATATCCCTGCTCTGCCATCTTGGCCCACAGCGCAGCGTCATACGCCGTCGGCGTCTCCATGAGCCGCCGCACTTCTTCCATCGGGCATTCCGCCGCGAAGAATTTCCGCGCGTTCGACTTCAGCATCTCCTGGCTTTCATTCAATCCGAATTGCATTGCATCTCCTTCCAATCACGCCAACGCCAGCAAAAACTCAGCTAGTAGCTCCGCGGCAGTCCCAGCACAAAATGGCCGATAATGTTGCGTTGCACCTCGGACGTGCCTGCCTCAATTGTGTTCCCGCGCGTGCGCAGGTAGCCGTACGACCAGATGCCTTTGTCCACCGCGTAGGAATCGCCCGCTTCCAGTTGCCCGTACGGTCCCAGAATTTCCTGCGCCAGTTGCTGCACACGCTGGTTCAGTTCGCTCCAGAAAATCTTCTGGATCGACCCCTCGGGGCCCGGCACGCCCGTTGCCGTCATCCGGCTGAATGCGCGCATCTGATTCAGCCGCATGATCTCGATCTCTGCGTAACACTGCGCCAGCTTTTGGCGGATCACAGGATCTTCCGACGCCGGCTTGCCGTTCGATTCGAATTTTCGCGAAAGCTCGATCAGCCGCGTGATGTTCCGCGTGAAAATCAAATGCAACCGCGCTCCGTAAGATCCGCGCTCGTACATCAGGGTGCTCACCGCCACGCTCCATCCGTCGTTAACTTTCCCCAGCACGTTCGCTGAAGGCACGCGCACGTCGCGGAAGAAAATCTCGTTAAACTCGGATTCGCCCGTCATCTGCCGGAGCGGCCGCACCTCCACTCCCGGCGACTTCATATCCACCAGTAAAACCGTCAGCCCTTTGTGTTTCGCCGCCGCAGGATCGGTTCGCACCACGAGTTCGCACCAACTCCCCACCCACCCATAACTCGTCCATACCTTTTGCCCGTTCACGATGTAATGATCGCCCTCGAGTCTCGCCTCCGTCTGCAGGCTCGCAAGATCGGACCCGGCGTTCGGCTCCGAAAATCCCTGGCACCAGATTTCCTCGGCGCTCAGGATTTTCGGGATGAATCGCTTCTTCTGCTCCTCGGTTCCGTAGGCGATGATCGTCGGGCCAATCAGTCCTAACCCGAGCGAGTTCGCCATCGGAGGCGCTTCCACCCGCGCCATCTCCTCCCAGAAAATCGCGGACTCCATCAGCGTCGCGCTCCGTCCGCCGTATTCCTTCGGCCAAGAAACCGCCGCCCAGCCGTCCTGGCTCAATTTTCTTTGCCACTCCCGCAAATAAGGAAACGATTCCTCGAGCGGCTTCTCACGCCACACGTTCCAATCCTTGGGGAGATTGGTTGCGAGCCACGCGCGCAGCTCGTTGCGGAATTTCAATTCTTGCGGATTGAGATTCAGATCCATCGAAGACTCCTTACAAACGGCGGCGAAACAGAAGGCTCACGCGGTCGGCGTCTGTTTCCGCTTCGCATCAAACGCGTCAGGCCGGATCGAGTCGTGCCCGTCCCAGTACTTTTTGCGAAGGTCTTTCTTCAGCACCTTGCCAGTTCCGGTCTTGGGCAGGCTCTCTACAAATTCCACGCTTCGCGGGCATTTGTAATGCGCGATTCGCGACCTGCAGTGTTCCAGAAGCTCCGCCTCGGTCGCCTGCGCGCCGGGCTTCAGTACCACCAGCGCCTTCGGTACCTCGCCCCACTTCGCATCGGGCACCGGCAACACCGCGCACTCCAGTACCCCCGGATGCGCGAGCATCGCCTTCTCCAACTCCAGTGACGAAATGTTCTCGCCGCCGCTCACGATGATGTCTTTCTTCCGATCAACGATCAGGAGGTAGCCGTCCTCATTCACTGTCGCCATGTCGCCGGTGTGGAACCATCCGCCGCGCAACGCTTCCACCGACGCAGCGGGCTGTTTCCAGTAGCCTTCCATCACTCCATCACCTCGCGCCACAATCTCTCCGATCGCCACTCCGTCCTCCGGCACATCGTTTCCGTTCGGATCTACCACCCGCAACTCGACGCCCAGCACCGCGTGCCCCGTCATAGCCTGCCGGTTGAATTTCTCCTCGCCCTTCCAATCGAGGCCTGGCTTCATCGGCGAAATCGAAAGCGTTGGCGAGGTCTCTGTCAGCCCGTAGCCCGACCAGCACAGACATTCAAGCTTTTCCTCCACCTCACGAATCAGCGTTGGCGACGAAGCGGCTCCGCCGATGATGATTCGCTTCAGGCTACTCAAGTTGTATTTCGGGCGGTTTCGGGCAATTCACCAGCGCCGTCGCCATGATCGGCACTGCCGCGAGGGTTTGCGCCCCTTCATCCTGAATCAGCCGGAAGACTTCATCCGTCGTGAACCGGTGAATCATCACGTGCTTCCCGCCGCGGAACGTCAATGAATGCGCGACACCCCACCCGTTCGCATGAAACAGCGGAATCGTGTGCAGCTCCACCGGATCATTCTCGGTGTGGACGGATATCGCAGAATTCAGCGCGTGCAGGTAAACATTGCGGTGCGTCAGCATTACGCCTTTTGGATCGGCGCTTGTTCCGCTGGTGTAAAAAAGCTCGGCGACACTATTCTCGTCCACCTTCATTACGTCCGCGCGAAACGGCTCGGCCGCCGCCAGCATCGATTCGTAGTTGTCGCGCGCCAGCCAGGGCTCCGTTGGCTCCGCATCGAGGACGTGAATCGACTTCACGTCCGGAATCTGCGCGCGAAACGACTCGACCATCTTCAAGAACGCGCTCTCGACGAACAAAATCTTCGCGCCCGAGTCCTTCAGGATGTACGCCAGCTCCGACGGCGCGAGGCGAATGTTCAGCGGAAGCAGAATCGCGCCCGCTTCGATCACACCGTAATATGCTTCGAGAAGCCGATGGCAGTTTGTGCTCAAAAACGCGACCCGGTCGCCTTCTGCAATTCCTGCCTTACGCAGCGCGCCCGCCAGATGTGCCACGCGGTTCGCGAATTGCGCGTAGGTAAATCGCTCCGGCCCGCAAACCACGGCCGTTTTGCGCGGGTACTGCACTTCTGCGTAACGCAAAAACCGAATCGGTGTCAGCGGAATATTCATGGATTGATCCCGGCCCTATCAGGCAGTCTGACCGCCATCGACGACCAGCACATGCCCCGTTACAAAATCCGAGGCCGCCGACGCGAGAAACACTGCGGCACCCTTTAAATCGTTCTCGTTACCAAACCGGCCGAGCGGCAGCCGCTTCAGGAAGAGCTCTCGATTGCGCTCGATCACCACGGCCGACATATTCGTGGGAAACCATCCCGGCGCGATCGCATTCACCTGAATATTGTGTTGGCCCCACTTGCACGCCAAGTCTTTCGTAAACGCAATCACTCCGCCCTTGCTCGCGTGGTACCCGATCGCTTGAAATTCCGGGGGCGCTCCGTGAATTCCAGCCACCGACGTGATGTTGATGATCTTTCCGCGCTTCTGCGCGGTCATCACTCTTCCGGCGGCCTGCGAAAATAAAAACGTTCCGGTCAGGTTCGTCTCGATCACTTTGTTCCACTGCTCGAGCGTCATCTCTTCCACGGGCGCTCCCCAGGACGTGCCCGCGTTGTTGATCAGGATGTCCAACCGGCCGAATGTAGAAACTCGCTGCGTCAACTACGCTCCGCACATCAGCCGCGCTCTTGACGTCGCAACCCAGCGCTAGGGTTTTCACGCCCAGCGCTTCGATTTCCTTCGCGGCCTGCTCACATCGCTCTTTCTTCCGCGCGCAAAGCACTACGTTCGCGCCAGCCTCCGCGAGTCCTTCCGCCATTTGACGTCCAAGCCCGGTCCCGCCGCCTGTGACGATCGCAACTTTGCCGGTCAGATCGAAGAGCTGCTTAACGTTCATCGTCCGTCCCGCTCGAGCGAAAGTCGAACCGGGCATCACATGATACACACAGACAAATGATATGGACTAACATTTTTACGCGCAATGCGGAGCGTTCAGGAACCGCGCCGGGATACTCTACGAAAACCAAAAGGCGCCGGTGGCGAGATCGATCGTCGCCGTCGGCGCTCCTGGCCGCTTCTTAAAACGAGAACCGTGCTCCGAGTTGGATCTGCCGTTTCGGCAGCGCTGCGGTGAACCCCAGCGGCTGGCTCGGTCCCACCGCTGCCGTGCCGTGCACATCAAACGGCGGTGCGAAGTCGGCTCCCACGATGTTGTTCACGCTCGCGTAGTTGGTGTGGTTGGCGATGTTAAATCCTTCCGCCAACAACTCCACGCCGTACTTCTCGCGGAATCGAAACGTTTTGCTCAACCGCATATCGAACGAGACGAAATTGGGCCCCAGGCCGCTGTTGCGTCCCGCGCCGGGCGGACGGTCGTTCGTGAAGTGGTTGTCTCCGTTGATGTCCGAGCCGGCCAGCAAGTTGAACGGGTGGCCGCTGTTGTAATTGAAGATCGGCGAGAGTTGGAATCCCTTCAGGATTGCCGAGTGCTCCCAGGGGCTGTCGAATACGCCGGCTACCACAACTTTGTTTCGCTGGTCGAAGTCCGAAAGCGCTCGCTCCGCATAGAGCTGCGTCTCGTTAAACGGCGCGTAGTCCGAATTGAAGTCCGTAGAATCGTCGAACGCTTTGCTGAAGGTGTAGTTCGCCAGCATCGTGAAGTGATCGCCGAATCTTTTCCGCATCTCGAACAATCCGCCCTGATACAGCGCCGACGCGATCGACGAATACTGGTTGTTCTGTAGGATGTAAGGATTCACCCAGCACTGCGTGCCGCTCGGCTGGTTGTACGCGTTCACGCATCCCGGCCCGCCCCAGTTCTGGAACGGAATTCCGTTGGTCGGCAGCCCGTTCGCGGCAATCCCGTCCGTGGTGATCGGTGCGCCATTGGTCAGATTCGTATCGATTGAAACCGGCAGCCGCAGCGTGTGCACGTAGATGTAGCTCGCCGAAACCGTCAGAGTCGAGCCGAATTGATGCTCGATCCCAAACGATGCCTGTTCCGAATATGGGTTCTTGAAATTCGGCTGTCCGTAGAACAACACCACGCCCGGCGGCAGGGGACCTGTGTTGCTTACCTCAACTCCCAGATTCGCCAGATCGGTCTGCGAAACGCAGGCGTTCTGTCCCGCCGGGGGCGCACCGCACTGCACTTTGCCTTGGGCGAATAGCGCTTGATACAGCAACGCCGAATTGACGGCCGGATTCGGCGGAGTGGTCGGGCTGCCGTTCAAACCATTCAGCGTGACCAGCGTGTTCGAGATTTGCCGGGTGCCATTCACATCGCCAAGCGTCTTCACCACGTTGTCGATCTGCGCGTAGATCGGCGAATAGAAAATTCCGAATCCGCCGCGCACCACCGTCTTATTGTCGCTGAACGGGGACCACGCAAACGAAATCCGCGGCCCGAAGTTATCCTTGGTCGTGTGCAGCAGGCTGGTCTGTGAATCCAGGTCGTACCGGATTCCCAGGTTCAGCGTCAGGCCCGGCCGCACCTGCCACGTGTCCTGCACGTACGCCGCCGTAAACGGCCGGTTGAACGAATATCTCGGATTCCCGAATCCCTGCTCGTAAAATGACGGCAATCCGAGGCTCGCCGACTGCAGCGTCGAAATCTGCGCCGCGCCGGTCGTCGGCAGTCCGCAGTCCGCCGGAATGTACAAGCACGGGCTAAGAATAAATCCCGGTAGCTCGAGGAACTCAAAGCGGCCCGCGAAAAAAGTTTCCGATGTCGTGCTGTTACCCCGAATCAGCTCGTAGAATCCCGTCTTGATTGTGTGGTGTCCGCGCACGAACGTTACGTTGTCCACGAACTCATAGCGACGCGTCGTCGTGAAACTCGGCAGGAAAATCTGCCGCCCGAAGAATCCGTAGCCTTCGATGTCCAGGCCCGGTCCGCCCGGGTCCGTAGTATCGACGCCCAGGTAACTCCAGGCCCACTGGACATGCGCTTCGTTTTGCGTCGTCGGGCTGAATTGGTGATACCACGAACCCATCGCCGTGCTGTCCCACGCATTCACGCGTGTGCCGCGCGAATAGGCGGTTAACGCCTGGAGGTTGGGATTCTGTTCGTTGTCGTGCGCGTAACTGTAGCGGAACGCGAGCTGGTTGGAATCATCGACCCGATGATCCAACCGTACCGACGCATCGTAAGACCGCTGTGGGAACGGAAACAATCCGCCCTGCGTTTCGAACTGGTTGATGATGAAAGGATTCACGGCGTTCGTGAACGTTGCAGGGCACGACGACGCCGTCGGCGTAATCGTCAGGCACTGTCCAAGCAGGAACCCGCACGTCTGCGCGGGCAAAAACGTCGGCGGCCCGCCTTCCGGATTCGCCGGATCGGAAAAACACGGAACGCTCGGATTTCCCGGCAACGTTTCCAGACCGCCGATGATCGATTGCTGTCCCGTCGTCGGCGCAAATATGTTCGAATTTGTCAGCAGCGGCACTGAGTCCTGCGCATCCGACCGCAACCCTTCAAATCCTATGAAAGCGAACGTCCGGTCCTTGTGAATCGGAAATCCCAGCGTTCCGCCAAATTGTTGCCGATTTAGCGAATCCTTCACCGGAGCGCCTTGCGCATCCAGCGAGAACGGATCTCCGGGGCTGAGAGCCGGGGCAAACGAAAACGGATCGCGTGCGTCCAAGCCGTCATTGCGGAAGAATCCGAACAGCCCGCCGTGTATTTCGTTCGTGCCGGACTTGCTTACGATGTTGATCGTGGCGCCGCTCGCCGCGCCCAGATCCGCGTTGTAGTTGCTGCGGTTCACCTGGAATTCCTGCACCGCATCCTGGCTCAAGGTTAGCCGCACGCCGCCCGCATCGTCGTTCGCCTCGCCGCCGTCAACGGTCACGTTATTGCCGCGTCCATTGCTTCCGTAAAACGAAAGCCCGCTCTGCGGTGTCTGCTGCACGCGAAAGTCGGCGTTGCTCGCGATCACATTCGAATTGCTCACGCCCGGCATCAGCAAGGTAAAGGTCAGGTAGTCGCGCCGCGAAATCGGCAGGTCCTCGATATAGCGCTGGGTCACCGTATCGGCCTGGCTGCCCCGCTCGGTTTCCACCACTGGGGGTTCGGCGGTCACCTCCACTTGCGTCGAAGATGTCGCTACCGCCAGCTTGAAATCGATAACCGCGAGCTGTCCAACCGTCAGCACCAATCCAGTCTGCGTCTGCGTTTGGAACCCGGTCGCCTTCGCCGTCACCTTGTACGTGGAGGGCGGCAAGCCCGCGAACTGATACTGGCCCGCCGCGTTTGTAGCGGCCGTATAGGTCAACCCCTTCAGCATGTCCGTCGCCGTCACAGACACCGATCCCACCACCGCGCCCGTCGGATCGGTTACCGTTCCCTGAATCTGGCCGGACGTTCCAACGCCCTGCGCCAAACTCGCCCTTCCGCTTGACACTAAGATCGCTGCCAGCAGGAAGATGGCCCTGAAGACTAGCTTCATAACGCCTCCCACAGCGATACCAGGACGCACGCCCCTTCGTTCCCGTCCGCTGCTCGTCGAGTCCAACTCTCGGTCCGGCCTTTGAACGTCCCACCCGTGCCAGCCGATTCAAAAATCTGATAGTCCGTATCACATTAAAGGAACTAACGTCAAGTTCAACTGATTCCCGACTCCATCAAAGTGCGGATATGTTTCGTAAGCCGCACGGGAGGCGCATTCCGGCGCATCGATTACGGCTGCAGAACCACTCGTCCCGCTACCTGGCCCCGCCGCAATTCCCCCAGCACCTCGGAAGCGTCCGATAACGGTCGAACCGACACGCGGCTCTTCACCTTTCCCGCCGCGGACATCGCCAGCACATTGCGCAGGTCCTCCCGCGTCCCTACAGCAGACGCTTGTATGCGCACCTCGCCTCCTGCCATCGAAATCGCCGGGAAGCAGATCGATTCCGCCGGCAAGCCCACCACCAGCAGCATTCCCGTGGCGCGAACACAGGGAAACGCCGCATCGTACGCAGCCTTCGCCGCCGAAGTCACCAACACAACGTGCGCTGCCCCGCGCCGCCGAAGCTCCTTCGCCGCATCGCCGGTGGAAGCATTCACCGTGTAAGCCGCGCCGTCCGCCTTCGCCTGCTCCAATTTGTCATCGGCGAGATCTACCGCCGTCACTTCCGCACCCATCTCCCGTCCAATCTGCACCGCCAGATGTCCCAGTCCTCCGACTCCAAAAATCGCGAGTCGCTGCCCCGCTACGATGTTTGCCTTCTTTAGCGCTCGGTACACAGTCACGCCCGCGCAGAAGAGCGGCGCCGCCTCCGCCGACGAAAGCTCCGCCGGAATTTTCACCACGTGTGTCGCGGGGGCCTTTACAAACTCCGCGTAGCCGCCATCCACGCTCACTCCTGTGATCTTCTGCTTCGCGCACAGAATTTCATTCCCGCTCACGCAGAACTCGCACTCTCCGCAAGACCAGTGAATCCAGGGCACACCCACGTGAGCGCCCACGTTGACGCCCGAAACTCCCTCCCCAAGTTCGACCACTCGCCCCGCAATCTCGTGCCCGAGGATCAGCGGCTTTTTCACCACGCGCGCCAGCTGCGGCCAGTCGCCATCCGCCACGTGCACGTCCGAATGGCACGCGCCGCAAGCCTCCACGCGAATCAATACTTCTCCCGCTCCCGGTTTCGGACGCTCTACTTCCTCGATTACGAGCGGAGTTTTGAAACCGTAGAGGACGGCGGCTTTCATTCGCGATGCTCCGATTCCTGATGAGGGTTGAACGGGAAGAAAATCGATCTAGGGTTTTGCTCCGCGCAGAAAAAATTCCACCGCATTGTGCGCGCGCTCGGCCAGCTTGTGCGGACCCGTTAGATCCACAGCCCATTGCCGCACCACGGTGTTGAACAGGCCTTCCATGAACTCGGCCAGATGCACCACCGGGAATTCTGTGGTGATCTCGCCGCGTTCCTGGCCCTGCTCCAGAATTTCGCGCAAGAGCCGGACCGTTGCCTGCTCCGCGCCGCGAAGTTCGGGCGACCGCACTGGATCCATCGCTCCAGCCAGAATCACGGCTTGCCACAAGGGCCGGCCAGTCTCCGTCACTTTAGCGAGCTGGTCGTAAAATCGCTCGAGCCGCTCCGCTGTCGAAGCCTTGGTCGTCAGCTCCGACTTCAAACTCTCCGCCTGTCGGGCAAACGCGCGCCGCCCGATTTCGCGCAATACTGCGTCCTTGCTCGGGAAGTACCGGAAAAACGTGGGCTGGCTGATCTCCAGCACCTGCACGATGTCGTCCACGCGCGTGTTCTGGTAACCCTTTTCGCGAAACAGGCGCAGCGACGTTTCGATGATTTGCGCACGAAGCTTTTCCTTCTTCCGTTCCCGCAAGCCGGACGGAAGACCGGTGCGATTCACCCCGAGTTCGCGCGCTTCGGTCGACTTATATTTTTGCGTGTGGCGTTTTCCAGCCGCCGGACGGGGCCGATGAACGTTGCGCCTTGCCATGTTTCCAACCTCATCCCCGTGAAGCACCCGCCCACGGAGTCCTGCTATCGACTAAATTTTGATAGTGACTCTAACATTGAAGTTACCCACGTCAAGCGGGATTCCGAGGAATAAAACGGGGCAGCCAGAAATGAAAGGCTGACCAGAGAAGAGGAAAGGCACGCCGCACGCTCGAATCAGCCCACGGCGTCCCTTAAAAACTAGCTAGCGAACGCCGTAAATCACTTCCATCGTCAACTGGTCCAGCCGCTCGTAGGGCAGATTCTTCGCCGCAAGCACCGACCGGTCAAAAGTATGTCCGAGCAGCACCTGCGCGCCTCCCTTTGAATATTTTCCGACGCCCGGACCGGGCGCCGATGCGGTCGTGAGTTCCTTCAGAATGGACTGAATTTCCTTGTCCGCCGCGAAACGCGCTGCCTTTTCCTTCAGGATCAAATACGTTCGCATGCACCCGCGCGCGAAATCCTTCACGCCTTCATAGTTTTCGGTCCGGTAAGCGTGCGCGTCGAAGTGCCGCGGTCCTTCGTAGCCGATTTCTTCGAGAAATCTCACCAAGAAGAACGCGCCCTTCGGATTCGCCGCGCCGAACCTGAAATCCTGGTCGTAGCGACCGATCACCTGGTCGTTCAAGTCGATATGGAATAGTTTCCCTGCTTCCCACGCTTGAGCGACCGCATGCAGAAAATTCAATCCCGCCATCGTCTCGTGCGCGAACTCCGGATTCACGCCCACCAACTCCGGATGCGCGAGCGTGGGAATCAATCCCAGATAGTTCCCTGTTGTCGCCATATAGATGTCGCCGCGCGGCTCGTTCGGTTTGGCTTCCATCGCGAACCGGAATCCGTATTTCTGGTCGATCGAGTATTCGCAAAGATAATCGATCGCTTCGCGCAGCCGCTTCACGGCGTCTTCCGGTTTCCGGCACGCATCGGTTTCCGTGCCTTCGCGCCCACCCCACAGAACGAAAATCTTTGCGCCGAGGTCCGCACCCAAATCCATCGCGCGCATCGTCTTTTGTACGGCGTAAGCGCGCACGGCCGGATCGTTCGCTGTAAAAGCTCCGTCGCGAAATACGGGCGCGGTGAACAAATTCACCGTAGCCATCGGCACCACGATTCCGCCCGCCGCGCAGGCCGCCTTGAAATCTTTCACGATCTTGTCCCGCTCGCTCGGCGTCGCGTCGATCGGAACCAGGTCGTTGTCGTGCAGGTTCACGCCCCAGGCACCGACTTCAGCCAGCAAATGCACCAGTTCTACCGGCGGACGGATCGGTCGGACTGGCTCGCCAAACGGATCGCGTCCTGGATTTCCCACGGTCCACAATCCAAAAGAAAACTTGTGTTCGGGTTTCGGTTGATACGCATCGCTGGCCATCATCTACCTCGCACGCTCATGGATTTTCGTAAAATGAATTTCGCCGTCGGCGATCCTTCGGCTAAAATTCCCGGCACGACTCTCGGCTTACGCAAGCCCTGTGTAAATTTCTTGCAGTGCCGGATACAGCTTCCTATACGCGGCATATTGCTTATTCATTACTTCCGCGCTCTTCGGATTTGGCTTAACGGTTGACGCAACTCGCACCGCGGTTTCGCAGGCCTGATCCACCGAATTCCACACGCCTACGCCAACTCCTGCCAGTAGCGCCGCTCCGTATGCCGGCCCTTCCTCCGCTTCCACAATGTCCACCGGCATCCCGTATACATCAGCCTGAATCTGCCGCCACAAATGTCCGCGCGCGCCGCCGCCACCCAATCGAATCGACCGCGCCGGCAGCTGCAAATCCGCAAAAATTGTCAGTGTGTCCCGCAGACTATACGCCACCCCTTCCAGAATCGCGCGGATCACGTGCGCGCGCGTGTGCGTCGCCGCCAATCCCACGAGCGCGGCCCGCGCGTTCGGATCGAGATGCGGCGTACGCTCGCCCATCAAGTATGGCGCCCACAAAACCCCGTCGCTTCCTGCCGGCGCTTGGCTCGCCTCCTCCATCAACCGGTCGTAAGGATCTTGCGAAGGAACGCCGCCCACTCCGAACTGATCGCGAAACCATCGCAGTGAAAATCCAGCCGCCTGCGTCACGCCCATCACATGCCAACGTTTCGGCACCGCATGGCAAAAGGTATGGATCCGTCCCTTCGGATCGAACTCCGGAGTCGCCGTCGCCGCGAATACCACGCCCGACGTCCCGATCGTGGCGCTTACCGCACCGGGCCGCACGATTCCCATTCCCACCGCGCCCGCAGCCTGGTCGCCCGCTCCGGCCACCACTGGAATTCCCGGCTTCAATCCCGACGCTTTCGCGCCTGCATCCGAAAGCTTTCCGGACACTTCCGGCGACTCCAGAACTTTAGGCAGCATCTCCTCCGGCAAATTCGAGACGGCCATCATTTCCTTCGACCACCGCCGGTTCACCACATCCAGAATCAACGTCCCGGAAGCATCCGCTACATCGATCGCGTGTGCGCCCGTCAACCGGAACCGGATGTAGTCCTTGGGCAGCATGATTTTCTTCACGCGCTTCCAGATTTCCGGCTCGTGCTTCTGCACCCACCAAATTTTCGGCAGCGTGAATCCCGTCAACGCCGGATTCGCGGTCAATTCAATCAGCCGTTTCGCCCCAACTTTTTCCGTAATCTCGCGGCACTCTTCTTCGGTTCGCTGGTCGCACCAGATCAACGAGGGCCGCAGCACTTTGCCGTCCGCGTCCAGCATGACTAGACCATGCATCTGGCCGGTCAATCCAACGCTCTCGATCTCATCGGCTGTCGCATTTGCTTGCGCAAGGCACGCGGGGACGGCCTTGCACGCAGCGCTCCACCAATCGTCGGGATCTTGTTCGGCCCACCCGCGATGCGGCGCAGAAATCGGCTTGTGCTCTATCGTTGCCGAGCCCAGCACACGGCCAGTCTCATCGATCAACACCGCGCGCGTTCCGCCCGTACCGATGTCGATGCCCAGAAGTTTTCGTGCCATGAAGAAATCTTCCTTGATGAAACTAATTCGTTTCGAACGGATCGTCGTTTCGCAGCCGCCAGTCCCACTGCGATTTCAAAATCACTGCAATGTCCGACTGCACCGGCTTCCAGCCCAGAACCGCCTTCGCTTTGCTGGCGTCCGCCACCAGCGCGATCGCATCGCCTGCGCGCCGCGGTTCCTTGCGAAACGGAATCGGCCGTCCTGTCACTTTCCGCGCAGCTTCAATCACTTCCAGCACCGAATAGCCCGTTCCCGTTCCCAAATTGATGAAGTCGGACTTCCCGCCGTTGTTCAGATAATCCAGCGCCAGAATGTGCGCATCCGCCAGGTCCGCTACGTGAACGTAATCGCGCACTGCCGTTCCATCCGTCGTTGGGTAATCGTCGCCAAACACGGCCAGCTCTGGCCGCTCGCCTGACGCCGCCATCAGCACGCTTGGCACCAGGTGCGATTCCGGCTCGTGCAATTCGCCCAGCCGCTCCGTCGCACCTGCTGCGTTGAAATAACGCAACGCAACAAACTTCATCCCGTGGCCTACGTCGTACGCCGCCAGCGTTTGCTCCAACATCAACTTCGACCAGCCGTAAGGGTTCTTCGGCCACTGCCGCTGCGTTTCGCGGATGGGAACTTCGTCGGGATCGCCGTACGTCGCGCACGTCGATGAGAACACGATGCGTTTTACGCCGGCTCCGAGAAGCGCGCCAAACAGCGCGATCCCCTGCTCCACGTTGTTCTCGAAATATCGCTCTGGCTCGTTCACCGACTCGCCCACATACGTGAGTGCCGCGAAATGCACGCAGGCTTCGATTCGGTGCTCCCGCACGATCCGTGTAATCAGTGACCGGTCGCCCACTTTGCCTTCGTAGAACGGCACCTTCTCATTCAGCGCTGCGCGATGTCCGCGGTACAAATCGTCCAGCACCACGACGGCCGCGCCCTTCCCAAGCAAACGCTCTACCGTCACGCTTCCGATATACCCCGCTCCACCTGTCACCAGAATCGACATTCCGCGCTCTTTCCTCTCACCTGGCCGCGATCGCACAAACGAATCGTTCCGCCCGCACTCGATCCACGGCGTGATCACTTCTCAATAGCAAAGTGCGTTTCCGAATCTAGAGTGGACGGCGTTGCTTCTATTTCGGGCGTGGCGAACCTATGCTCGGGATCTGAAATCGCTCACTTGCTCGCGAACATGGCGCGCGTGGGTTTGTAGCGAAACGACCAGAAAAGTCCCAACGCCAACAAAATCGCTCCCCACCAGATGCCCGCGTGCAGTTGGAACAGAACTACCTGCTCGGATACCGGCGGCGGGTTCACGTACTGATATATCCCCGCGCCCAGGATCAGCACGCCGTTGACGACCAGCGAAATCCCGATAAAAAACCAGATCGAAATCGAATCGTCGCCGTGCATAAGGCCTCACCAGAAAATTATGTTTAGGATGACAAACACGATCGTAACCACCACAGCCCAAAACGCCGGCCGGTGATACAGCGGCACATCGCCTTCCGACGGAATGTCCGTCGCGCCATAAACCAGTCCCGTCAGCTCGCTCATCGGCTTCGGCTTGGTCAAATAGCTCACCGCCACCGTCACCACCACGCACACGATCCAAGACCACAGCGCGCGGTACATGTTTTCCGCCATGTCTTTCGCGTTTGGCGAGAGCGCCACGTATCGCAGCGCGGCTGGATCGATTTTCACCCATGCCCACATTCCGATCGACGAAGCCGTTCCAGCAAACAGGCCCCAGAATCCGCCTGCCGCCGTCGCGCGCTTCCACAGCATCCCCAGAACCACCGTGCCAAAAAGCGGGGCGATGAAGAAACTAAACAGCGCCTGCACGTAATCCATGATGCTCGCGAAGCTCATCACCAGATACGCCGTGCCGATGCTCACGAGCACGCCGATCACGGTTGACCAGCGGCCCATCGAAACGTAGTGCTCGTCCGTCGCGTTCTTTTTGAACACGGCTTTGTAGATATCGTACGTCCACACCGTCGAGAACGCGCTCACGTTCCCCGCCATGCCGGACATGAATCCCGCAATCAGCGCCGTAATACCCAATCCCAACAAGCCCGGCCCGCAATATCGCGCCAACATCAGCGGCAGCACCTCGTTGTAACTGTGTCCGCCCGTCGCAATCGCCGCGCTTTCCGGCAGCAACTTCATCGGCAGCAGCGCCAAACCGAGCAAGCCCGGCAGGATCACGATCAGCGGAACGAACATCTTGAACGCAGCGCCGATGATGGGAGCCATCTTCGCCGACCGCAAATCCTTGGCTGCCAGCACGCGCTGCACAACCAGAAAGTCCGTCGTCCAGTACCCGAACGAAATGATGAATCCCAAGCCGAACACAATTCCGGTCCAGTGAATACCCATCGGGTTGTCGCTGAAGGATCCCAGCGTGGACCACATGTGCGTGTATTCCACAGACGCATTCTGCGCCACGCGATCGCGCAACTGCCGGAAGCCACCCACCTCAATCAATCCCAGGATCGGAATCAGCAGCGCGCCGGCCCAAATCAAAATAAACTGCAGCACCTCATTGAAAATTGCCGAGCGCAATCCACCCAGCGTGACGTACACCGCCACCGTGAGCGCCGATACCCAGATGCTCACGTTGATGTTCCAGCCCAAAATCAGCCGCATCACCAGCGCCATCGAGTACATGTTGATGCCGCTCATCAGCACCGTCATGAATCCAAACGAAATCGCCGACAGCGCGCGGCTCGATTCTCCGAACCGCAATTTCAAATATCCCGGCACCGAGTGCGTCTTCGAAATGTAGTAGAACGGCATCATGACCAGCGCGAGGAACAACATCGCCGGTATCGCGCCGATCCAATACCAATGCGCCGCCAAAATTCCGTATTGATAGGAAGACGCCGCCCAGCCCAGCAACTCCAGCGCGCCGAGGTTCGCCGAAAGAAAACTCAGGCCCGCGATCCACGCCGTCATTTCGCGGCCAGCCATGAAAAAATCTTCGCCGGTGTTCGAGCGGCCTTTCAGGTAGAAGCCGATTGCGAGGACCAATCCGAAATAGAAGACGATAATTACGAAGTCGGTTGTGGTGAGGTGGACCAGCCGGTCCGCAAACAAGGCTGTGGCCAAAAAACTCATCGATTGGCTCCTTCCGGCCTCGCGCAAGTTCCGAGGTCCCCTTCACGCGGATTCCTCAAATCGTTACACGTGCGGAATCGCTTTCGGTTGAAGAACTTTCTGAACCTTATATAACGCAAAATATAACGCAAACATCCACCGCAACTCGTATCCGATGCCCGCAATCGTTACCGTATCCGTTTACGGTCCGTAACTGCCCTGTTAACTTCGAGCTGCGGGCTCGATTTGACCTATTTTTGACAGCGGGAAGCGCGAACGTGAGGTTACCATAGGCGGTCGGGAATGCTACCACATTCGCCCGGTTTCACATCCTATTGGGCATCAGTTGGTTTACAGTAACCGCCGCGAATCGGTGGCATCCAATAGCATCGACGCTATCGACACTCGGAGGAACAAGTGACATCGGCGGACCGGCCCATCGGAATTTACTACGAGCAGCAGCGTTGGTTCGTGCCGGTCTTCGAAGCCCTCGAGCGCCGCGGCATTCCCTTTGTAAAACTCAACGCTGCGCGCCATCACTTCGATCTCCAGCCTAACGGCAACCAGCAGTTCAGCCTGATCTTTAACCGAATGAGCCCTTCCGCATGGACGCGCGGCAACGCCAACGCCATCTTCTACACGCTCAGCTATCTGGCACACCTTGAAAAGCTTGGGACCCGCGTCGTCAACGGCAGCCACGCCTTCCGCGTCGAAACTTCGAAAGCTCTGCAGCTTTCGCTGCTCCAATCGCTCGGCTTGCCCTATCCGCGCTCGGTCGTGATCAATCACGGCTCCGAAGCTCCAGTTGCCGCGAAAGATTTGCGCTTTCCGGTCATCGTGAAGCCCAACATTGGCGGCAGCGGCGCCGGAATCGTCCGCTTCGACACGCCCGAGCAGCTCGCAACCGCAGCAAAGAACGACGCCATCGGTCTCGGCCTCGACGGAACCGCTCTCGTCCAGGAATACATTCCCGCGCGCGGCGGCCACATCACTCGCGTCGAAACCATCGGCTACAAATATCTCTACGGCATCAACGTTTACACTCCCGGCGACACTTTCGATCTCTGCCCCATGGACATATGCAAGACCAACGACGGAAAGGAGCTCAGCACCACTTGTGTCATCGAAGGCGCAAAGTCGGGGCTGCGCGTCGAAGCTTATCGTCCGCCGGACGGCGTCATCGCATCCGTCGAAAAAATCTTCGCCGAAGCGCAAATTGAAGTCGGCGGCGTCGAATACACCATCGATGATCGCGATGGCCAGCTCTACTTTTACGACGTAAACGCTCTGTCCAATTTCGTCGCCGACGCCCCGCGCGTCATCGGCTTCGATCCTTTCGACCGCCTCGTCGATTATCTCGTCAAGGAGCGCCGCTGATGCGCTATGGCTACTGGATGCCCGTCTTCGGCGGCTGGCTGCGTAACGTCGAAGACGAGCAAATGTCGATTGGCTGGGATTACATTTCAAAACTGGCGCGTCGGAGCGAACAAAACGGTTTCGACCTTACTCTGATCGCCGAGCTGAATCTCAACGACATTAAGGGCGTTGACGCTCCGTCGCTCGACGCATGGTCCACCGCCGCCGCACTCGCCGCCGTCACGAAATCTCTGGAATTGATGGTTGCAGTTCGTCCAACTTTCCACTTGCCCGCGCTTCTCGCCAAGCAAGCCGCCAATATCGACAACATCAGCAACGGTCGCGTCTCCCTAAACGTGGTCTCGTCGTGGTGGGCCGAAGAAGCAAAAAAATACGGTGTCCAGTTCGACGAGCATGACGACCGCTACGCCCGCACATCTGAATGGCTCGACATCGTCGACGCCGCCTGGAAAAAAGATCATTTCTCCTACACCGGCAAATACCATTCCGTGCAGGATCTGGTGCTCCAGCCCAAGCCCGTCTCCAAGCCGCGTCCTACGATTTATGCCGGTGGAGAATCCGAAACCGCCAAAAATCTAATCGCTGAAAAATGCGACGCTTACGTGATGCACGGCGATCCCCCCGAGCGCATCGCCGAGAAGATCCGCGACATGCAGGAACGCCGCGACAAAAGAGATCTGCCTCCGATGAAGTACGGCGTGGCGGGATACGTGATCGTTCGCGAAAACGAAGCGGAAACAAAAAAGGAACTCGCGCGGATTACCGACGTCCATCAAAACGCAGCAGGATATCGCAATTACGAACAGTGGCTGGCCAATACGCAGCTCGAACGCCGCGTTTCTCTCGAGGAATATTCCGTTTCCAATCGTGGCCTGCGTTCCGGCCTGGTGGGAACTTCGCAACAAATCGCCGATCAAATCGGCGCGTTCGAAAAAGCTGGTGCCGATCTGCTCCTGCTCCAGTTCAGCCCGCAAGCCGAGGAAATGGACCGCTTCTCCGAACAAGTCATCGGGCCCACACAAACTACCAAATCCGCCGTACGATAGCCTGCCGCGCAGGCTGTCATCCTGCGAACATCCAACCCAAATGCGGCGCCCACGGTCCCCGCACTTCGATTGCTCTGAAGTGCCGCGGGATATCCGCTCCAGACTACGTGCCTAAACCTGTCCCGTCAGCGACAACCTCAACAACTGTCTCGCCCTGGAAAATCGATTCTTCACCGCCGACCGCGACACATTCAAAATCCTGGCCGCTTCCTTCGTCTTGCGCTCCTGCAATCCCACCAGGTCCACCACATCTCTCGACGTATCGCCGAGCGACCCGATTGCCTCGCGCAAAGCGCGATGTTTCTCATTTCGCTCGTACAGAAAATCCGGATGGTAGCGGTCTCCGGCGGGAATCGCGTCGATCAAACTCATGCCATCTTCCGAGTTCGAGTCGGACTGCTTCCGCTTTTCTTCCAGTTTCCGCTTCCGCACCACCATCAGCGCCTCGTTGATCACGATTCGCGTCAGCCATGTGGAAAAGCGCGCGTCGCCCTGAAACTGATCCATGTGCGAGTACGCCTTCAACAGTGCCTGCTGGCAGGCATCTTCCGCGTCTTCGCGGTTTCGCGTGATCCGGAACGCGCCGTGGTACACCTTCCCCATGTGCGGCTGCACCAGTTCCGTGAACGCGCCGTGCTCACCCGCCTGCGCGCGCGGGATAAGGTCGGACGGATCGTGCAACTCACCGCCCAGCGTCCCCGGTCTGGTTGTCGTGGCCTTGAACGGCTTGAATCCCGGCTGCGTCTCTCTCGAGTTTGCGGTTTGCACGGTGGTCTCGCTTCTGTAATGGAAGATGAATACACCGTTAAAGACGGTTGTCCCACGGCTCGTGCAGAGTAGTGGAACGAAGCACGCAGTCCTATCCGCCTAATCCGGTAAATCGATAGGGGTATCGCTGTAGGTTCGCCTGATGGGGAAAACTGCGAACGGCTCGGAAACTTACTTCTTCGCGGCCTTCGTTTTTGTTGCGGAGGGTTTCGTGGTTTTGGATGTGCTCGCTTTTGCGCGTTTAGCCTTCGGCGGTTGAGGATCGCCAGTGGCTGCCTTCTCCACGTCGCCGTTCGCTTCGCGCGCGATATCCACCAGCAATCGATTGCTCATTACGGACTTCGGCTTCGCAGAGGTAATGTCGTCGGCCGAAGCAAATTTGTCGCGGTGTTTGATCAATAGCCAGGTCGGCTTCGAGCTGCCGCCGAATCCGCGCGTCCTCACCAGCACCCACGATCCATGCAATTTTTTGCCTTGCAGCGTGAACTTGAAATCGCCCTTTTCGAGCGCCGCCTCGGGATCTTCCTGCTCCGGCGTCCAGGTTCCCTTGTCCCACACCATCACCGTTCCGCCGCCATACTCGCCTTCCGGGATCACACCTTCAAAATCCGCGTAGTCGATCGGGTGATCTTCCACCTGCATCGCGAGCCGCTTCACCGAAGGATCGGTCGAGGGTCCTTTCGGCACCGCCCACGAAAGCAGCGTCCCGTTCCACTCCAGCCGGAAATCGTAGTGCAGCGCCGTCGCACGGTGCTTTTGCACCACGAAGATTCGTTCTTCCGCGGATCCCCGCTTGGTGGCCGTCTTTCCCGACGGTTCAGGCGTCACCTTAAAATTGCGTTTCTCGTTGTAAGTTTTCAGCGTCATCACACTCTCGCTTTGTCCAATCTCCCGCAGTCTATCGCATCCTCTATTATCGATGCGAGCGAAGCGAAAACTGGGCTTCACCAACTCGTAAATTCCGCGACCCGCAAGTCGTGTGGGCGAGCCCGCCCGCGGCTTTTGCGCCGCCACCGACCCCATCTTTGTGGAACTGACCGCCCCCGCCCTCCGAATTATTCCCGTGCATTAACAACCAAGCCACGATGGCCCGGTCCGTTTGGCAATAAATGCGATAATTCGCATCTGGGGTTGCGAAGCGGACCGCGGCCGCCAATCCTGCGCCACGCGTTCCGGCACGGTTTTTCGCCCGACCGCCGAAGTGCGCGGTCTGTAAGGCGGGAAACCCCCTGCCTGGTATCTGCTTCGAATTTCAAAGAGTCGCCAGAATGAGTCTGCAGTCCCGTCAACGATTCGCGAGACGCAAGTGCCGAGTGTCTTCGCTCTTCGCCTCGCTCTTTTTTTTCACCGCACTCGCCGTGCCGCCGTCGCTCGCGCAAAATGGCACGGACGCGGTCGCGCAACCCGCGTCTTCCGCCGCGGCTAGCGCTCCGCAAACGCAAACTTCCTCGGTCACTGGCCTGGTGAAAACCTCCGAAAGCACGCCCGTCCCAGGCGCAACCGTAAGACTTTATGACACCGCTTCCAACAAATCCTGGCAGAGCTGGACCGACGAATCCGGCAATTTTATTTTTCCGCAAATTCCCCACGGCACGTACAAAATCGAAACCAGCCAGATCGGGTTCGCAGCCTCCTCAATCACCATCAAAGTTCCATTAGTTCCCGCCGCTCCGATTCCTGTCGAGCTTCGAGTTGCCACGCTCGCCGAGCTTGCTCCCAAACCCGAATCCGCCGGGCCTGCAACTCCGAATCACCCGAATCGCAACGCCGCCAACGCGCAAGCAAACAACAACGCGAACGGCGCGGCGAACGGAAACGGAGGCGGACGACGCGGTCAAGGCGGGCAGGTGCCGGCCGGAGTCTCCAACGCCATTCGTGCCGGAATCGCGAGCACCGGTTTTCAGCAGACCGATCTCACCGGCGAAGGCGTCGCAGGCGCGCAAAACGAAACCGGCGCTACCCCAAACGAAACTCCGCAAGCGAATCTTTCCGTCGGGTCGAGCGCCGACTCCAACGCAAGCTCCGACTCTTTCCTCATGCAAGGCACGGTCGGCCAGGGCTTGCTCGCGAGCAATGGGCCCGGCGGTTTCGGTCCCGGCGAACTCGTTCCCAACGCGCCGGGAGAAAACGGCCGAGGAGGACGCGGTGGCGGTGGAATGTTTGGCGGAGGTCCGGGTGGTGGGCCAGGCGGACCCGGCGGCGGCTTCGGCGTTCCAGGCGGGCCCGGAGGCGGTGGCCCGGGCGGGGGTGGAATGTTCGGCGGACGCGGTCGCCTAAATCGCCAGGCTGTGAATCGCGTCCGCTTCAGTTTCTACGATCGCTTCAACACCTCCGCATGGGACGCGCGTCCCTACTCGATCACTGGCACGCAAGTTCCCAAGCCGAATTTCTGGGACGAACGCTTCGGTGGCAACCTCGGCGGCCCTCTGATCATTCCTCATATCTACAACGGCGCCGACAAAACCTACTTCTTCATCAACTACCAGCACGAAACGCAGTCCAGCGCGATCGACAACTACTCCACTGTCCCAACGGCCGCCGAGCGTACCGGCGATTTCTGCGGCCTCGGCGTCACTTTATACAATCCATTCTCCAATTTCAGCGGACCGCGCACTCCGCTCGGGAACGGATGCCAGCTTCCCACCATCGACACCGCCGCTGCGGGCCTTCTCGCCTACTACCCGCAGCCCAACGAGCCAGGCACCGTGCAGAACTATTTGCTGCAAACCACAGTGCCCGTGAACAACGACGTATTGAACGTGCATATCATTCACACCATCAATTCGAAATTCAGCGTCACCGGCGGCTACAACTTGAACTCAGCGCGCCAGAATACGTACGGCAATTTCCTCGATACCGCCGGCACGCAGTCCTCGCTCAGCCAGTCCGTTACGCTCGGCCTCACTCACAATTGGTCGCCGTATCTCGTCGAGACCACGCAACTCAACTGGAGCCGCGCGCGCACCCAGATTCTGAGCGACAACTCGTTCGTCAACAACGTCGCCGGCGATCTCGGTATCAATGGCGTCTCTACCGATCCGCTCACCTACGGCATTCCGGCCATCGATTTCACCAGCTTCTCGCCTCTGAACGATCCCGTGCCATCTCTCGTTCGCAATCAAACCTTGCGTCTTTCCGACAGCCTGAAATGGGTCCACGGCAAACACACCGTGACGTTCGGCGGCGAGCTTCGACGCATCGAGCTAAACTCTGAAAATAGTCCCGTCCCGCGCGGCCAGTTCACTTTCACCGGCGTCCTCACTTCGCAGCTGGACGCAAGCGGCCAGCCCATCGCCAACTCACCCACCACCGAGCCTTATTACGAGCTGGCCGACTTCCTGCTCGGCCTGCCCTATACGACTTCCGTACAGTTCGGCCCCAACATTTATCTCCGCAGTTGGGACACCATCGCCTACGCGCAAGACGATTGGCGGGTGAACAAGCACTTCACATTTCTTTTTGGGGTTCGCTACGAGGCCGCCACGCCGCCCGTCGACAAATATGACCGCATCGCAAATCTCGACCTCAACGCGGACGCCACCGGCGTCGCCGTCGTCACGCCCAACGGCACCGGTCCCTACAGCGGAAAATATCCGCGCGCGCTGATTCACGGCGATTACGGCAACTGGGCGCCTCGGATCGGATTCGCCTGGCAGCCGCAATTCATCAAACCAAAAACCGTCGTTCGCGGCGGCTACTCCATTTTCTATAACGAAGCGATTTACAACACGCTGGCCCAGCAATACCTCGGGTACGAACCACCGTTCGCGACGTACCAGAGCCTCTACACTTCCGCTACGCAAGTGCTCACGCTCGAAAACGGCTTCCCCACTTCGAGCACCATCACAAATCGTGGCGGCGTCGATCCGAACTATCGCGACGGCTACGCGCAAATCTGGACTCTCGGCACCGAAACTTCCTTCAGCCAGAATTGGATCCTCGATCTCACTTACACCGGCACGAAAGGCACCGATCTCGATCTTCTCCGCGCGCCCAATCGCGCTCCGCTCGGCACCAGCCCTCTGAATACGCAGGCCGAACTCCAGATTCCTTACGCCAACAGTTTTTATTTCGATCAGTCGGGCGCGAACTCCATCTACAACGGCCTTCAGGTCCGCCTCGTCCATCGCTTCACCAAAGGAGTTTCCATCCAGGCTTTCTACACATTCGCCAAGTCTCTGGACAACGCCAGCACCATCGGCGGCACGTCGCCCGTTGTCGTGCAGCAGGACGGTAATTACGCCGCCGAACGCGGCCTCAGCACATTCGACGTCCGCCATCAAGTCCGCTTTTCCTCTCTCTACGAATTGCCTTTCGGCGAGCATCATCGCTACGGCAATCACGGCTGGACGGCACGGGTCTTCAGCAACTGGCGCCTCCAGAACATCGTCACATGGCAGACGGGCAATCCACTCACTGCCTATCTCGGCGGAACTTCCGCCAACAACGGCACCGGCGCCGCGTTCAGCCTCCGCGCGGATCAAGTCGGCGATCCGAATCTCGGGATCTGCGGCGGCTCGGTGCAAAATTTCTTCAATACCGCCGCCTTCGCCACGCCCGCGCCCACTTCATACGGCGACGAGCGGCGCGGCGCCATCGAGGGCCCCTGCAAATTTAATTGGAACGCGTCCCTCGGCAAGACCTATCGCTTCGGCCCACAGGAACGCCATCATCTCGATGTCCGTTGGGAAGTGCAGAATCTTTCGAATACGCCCAGCTTTTCCGGCGTCTCCACGCTTCTCGGCTCGTCGTCATTTGGCCGCGTCACAAGCGCCGGGTCCATGCGCACGATGGACATCACAATGAGGTACAACTGGTGATGAACATACCCTTGCACAAATCACTCGCGCTCGCTTTGGCGCTTGTCCTCACGCTAAGCCCCGCCCTCGCGCAACAACAGCAACAATCGCGGCAAGCCGCGCCGCAACAAAACAGCGCGCCGTCGCAAAATCCAAGTCAGCCCATCGCCGTTCCCGCCCCGGCTACGCAACCCTCACAACAATCGAAAAAGCCGGCCTCGCCCGTCCTCCGCTCTTCCTCCGACTTCGTCCGCATCGACGTGGAAGTCACCGACAAATCCGGCAAAGCCATCAAAGGCCTCACCGCCGACAAGTTCACCGTTACCGACGACGGCAAGCCACAGAAAATCGCCAGCTTTTCCTACTTCGACATCGAAAGTATCGAGACCGCTCCTGTATCCGACGCGAAACCCATCGTCGTCTCCGTCGACAATGAAGGCCCGAACACGCCTTCCGCCGAGAAAAATTCCGAGCCGCTCCAGAATCGTCGCCTCATCGTCCTGTTCTTCGACCTCACCTCAATGCAGACCGACGATCTGATCCGCGCGCACGACGCCGCTGAGAAATTCGTCACCTCGCAAATGACCCCCGCAGACGTCGTCGCCATCGTCGCCTTCTCCACGCGCCTCACCGTGCTCGCCAATTTCACCAACGATCGCGACCTGCTGAAGAAAGCCGTCGCGCAGCTCACTCCCACCGGCGAGAACGCGCTCTCCAGTCCGCTGTATGCGGCCGCCGCAAACGGCGAATATGACGTGCAGGAATACACCGGCGCCGCTTACACCGCCGACGAAACCGAATTCAACGTCTTCAACACCGACCAGAAACTCGCCGCCGTGGAAGGCCTGGTCAACGTTCTCGGCGGAATCACCGGCCGCAAAGCCCTGGTCGAATTCACGGGCGGCATCACGCAGACCGGCGAAGAAAACCGCGCGCAACTTCGCTCCGCCACGGACGCCGCGAACCGCGCCGACGTTTCCATCTACTCCATCGACTCTCGCGGGCTGATGGCTGCGCCGCCGGGGGGCGACACCACCACCAACGCCGCCACCGGAACCTCCATGTTCACAGGCGCTTCCGTGTTCCATCAGACCGACCAGCGCGAAGACTCTCGCGACACGCTCGCCACGCTTTCCACCGATACCGGCGGCAAAGCGTTCTTCGATCTGGGCGACCTGAGCGAAGCGTTCCCCAAAATTCAGCAGGACAATACCGGCTACTACCTGCTCGGCTACAGCCTCGGCCCGAACGTGAAGCGCGACGGCAGTTGGCGGCAGGTCCACGTGAAGGTGAACGCGCCGGGAGCGCACGTCCGCTTCCGCGACGGCTACTACGCGCCGCGCGATTTCCAGCATCTGGAAAAAGAAGGCCGCGACCAGCAGCTCGCCGACGCGATCAACTCCGAAAATCCGGTGGTCGATCTTCCCGTCGCCGTGGAAACCGCGCTGTTCCGGTTGAGCGATCGCGAGACCTACGTTCCGATCGCCGCGAAGATTTCGTCGAGCGCGCTTGATTGGGCTGCGAAGCACGGCAAGCGGCAGGCGGAGTTCGACTTCGCGGTGGACGTACGCGACGCGGCGAACGGCCGCATCATCGCGCAGCTTCGCGACACGACCGACGTGAACCTGGATCCCCAGAAGTTTGAAGAGGTTAGCAAGAAGAACCTGCTGTATCAGGGGGGCGTGGTGCTGGCGCCGGGAAATTACAAATTGAAATTCGTGGCGCGCGAAAACGAATCGGGAAAGATCGGCACTTTCGAGGAAAATCTGATCGTGCCGGCGGCGCCCGGACGGGCGGCTGATGCTTTCAGCGTGCTGCTCTCGAGCCAACTGGTCAACGTTCAAAAAAACGCCGACGTACAAATCAAAGGACAGGGAGTGCGCGCCAAACTCGCCGCGTCGCCGCTCGAAATGAACGGGCAGGCGATCGTTCCCAGCGTTACCCGATTTTTTACGCCGGGGCAGACGCTCTACGTTTTCTTTCAGGCCTACGCGCCGTCGAAAAGGCGGGAAGGAGGAGCCGGTGGATCTGAGTTCGCTTCGCGCCGGACTGATCTTTTTCCGCAACGGCTTGCAGGTGAATTCCACTCCGCTGCTCGCGCCGAGCGGGGTCGACGAAGCCACGCACACCGCTTCGTTCCGCATCAGCTTGCCCCTTGCGAAATTGCCGACGGGGCGGTACGCCGTACAGGCCGTAGCGATCGCTCCCGGCACGCAACACTCCGCGTTCGGGCGCGCGTACCTGGCGTTGCAGACGCCGCCTCCTGCGCCCACTCCCGACGCCACCGCCTGCTCCGAATCCCGCTGCTGCTCCCGCGCCGACGGCCAAGCCTTCGAACTGGTTTCGCTGACGCGGTGCCTCTGCGAGCGGTTGGCAAAGGTGCGGGCGGAAGGCAAGAGGGCGGATGAGTTGCGGGAACTACGGATGGCTTTGAAAGTGCAAAAGTGTGGCGAACAAAACGAGGACGTTTTGAGTGTTTTCTTGGAGTTAGGAGCGATTTTGTTCCTGAGGTGTGGCGAACAGAATTTGAGGGGTTTGCGGCGAGGGGCGTAGGAAAGTTGCGGGGAGTACGTAGGCGAGAACCGCAAAATCGGAGGCACGGGAGAGACACGTTCGAAGTGCCACTGGCACTTCTCAGTGCGAATGAGTGGTTTTTCACTCCTTCGAAAAAATGCTTCGTTAGTGACGATTAGAAATGGATTTGTGGTGCAGGCGCTGGAGTTAGAGGCGATTCTAATTGCACCGCGTCGATTAGAAATGGCGGAAACTACGGAGTGGCCTCGGTAGAAATACGGATGCGGGGTGCGATCAGGGTTCGGCGTGGGATTGGAATGCGTTCCGGGTTGGCCGCCGCCGAGCATGTGGCGCTCTCCGTGGGCTTATCTTAATGCCCGACCTACGTTACCATATTGACATCATAATGTAAAGAGAATTGTGTCAAGTGATGGATCTCAGGACGCAAAGGGCTGCCGGGTCAAGGCGCTGCGCTGACCCGCCGTTACAGGAGGCAAGGGGCGGGATTTGAATCGGCGGCGCGAGCAGTGCGGCGACGACCTGCCTGATTTCTTGCTTGTTTGTTTGGTTGTGAACTCAAGCATCCTTCGAAAACCACAAAGGGATGCGGCACCCGCAAAAGCTAAGGCTCGCGGCCTAGGATAGACCCGCCCCCCGTGGATGCAGCCAGATACGTAGGCAGCTGAACCACTGGACGATAAGCGAAAACGCGGCAAGCAAACCATCCAGCTCTCGTTCATCGTCTGTGACTAAGTAAAGGGATCCGTTCTGTCGCGCATAGGCAAATGCCTGCGCCCGTGGGGAACGTAATATGCATCCCATCCCCACAACAATGCGATCGTAAAGAACGTTTGTGCATCAACCATTTCGTCAGTACGAAACAGTTGTGCGGGAGCGTTCTCGATTGACGCTCCTGCTCCATAGCCTCGACGCATTTGTTCGACTGCTTTAAGGCCGCATTGCTCAATCTGCGGTGTGCCCGTGTCCCAGGTCGTGTACCACACAAGCGCTCCAAAAAATTCATAGCTAGGATCGTTTGGCTACCAGCGCATAAGCGAAGGCGACTGTCCGCGCCGCCTCGCTCGGTAAATCAATTCGGCATCCGTAAGTTCGTTTCTTGTCGTAACTAAGATGGTCGGTCGAGTTCGACCTTCACGCCCGACGGTGACCCAATGCACCACCGCTGGAGCTCGTCAAAGGTGAGCGTCCTCATAAGCGTCCTACAGTGCGGCAGCGGCCGCGGCGAATTCGAGTATGTGGATTATAACAGCAGCACCGGTCGCGGCTGTCCCGACTACCACTACCCCCTTCAGAATTTGATTCCCGTCTATATCCCGAATGCGTACGCTTGCCTGCACCGTTGTCGTGAGTCCAATATCCATCCTCCGGATCCCACACTACCTGCGGCTTTCCACCTTTACCGTCGGGGCTAGCCACATTGCCATCGGGGATCCACCGACTTCCCCCCTTCGGCCCGCTACCTGGTATCTCCTTCCAGTTTGTCGGGTTTCCGTTGACATCAAGGGGAGCGGGAATCGGGGGACGCTTAAGGCTGCCGTCAGGGTTGGTAGGTGCTGGGCCGGGTTTCGTCTTCGGTTTCTGCCCTTCAGATTGATTACCGCTATTGTTTCCTTGCTGCGAAGGATCGCAAGCCGTGCAGTTTGGCGGCGGCTGCGGCGTGGATTTCGGTTCTCCCAGACTGTTGCAGCTTCCATCTTCGCTGGTAGCGCAGAAGTCTGAAAAAGTGTTGGGTTCGACGACAGGCTCTCCAATCCCGCCCAGGTGACCATCGATGTCGGCGAAACTCTCGGGGTCATCGCTGACCATTGCGTAGAGATTTAGCGTCTGTGGGTTGGTGAGGTTGGCGTAAGGAACAGGCGCAGGTATGGAGGACCAGTCGGGAGATTCCCAGCGGCCGAAGGAGGAGGAGTAGTAGCGGGCGCCGAAGTCGTCGTTGCCGGTTTCCTGGTCGCGTTTCTTGCCTTCGAATTTGTAGTTTTCGGCGCAACTGGTGGTGTACTCGCGCTCGCCGCCGAAGGGGTAGAAGTCGGCGTCATAGCAGGGACTGCCGGCGGCGGAGGGAAGGATCACGCGGTTGGTGCCGAGCATGTCCTCGGCGTAGTAGGTGATTTCGCCGCTTGCGTAGCGATGGGCGATGCGCTTGGAGCCGAGGAAGACGAACTCGTCGGTGATGTTGCCGGAGGTGTCCGACTCGTCCAGGATGGTGGAGCCCGCGCCGTACCAGTAGAGCTTGATGCCGTTTTTTTCGATGCGGGGGCCGGAGGTGCACAGGCTTGTGGAAGGGGCGAGCGTGCGCGGGGCGAGATGGAGGGGTCCACGGGTGGACCGACTACGCACAGGCTGAAGTCTATTCCACGCGGAGGAGTGCGCGAGCCCTCTGAGGAGGCAGAGAACTCGCGCGGCTTGGGGGAGCGCGGTTCGCGACGATTCGGAATGTCGTGGCTCAAGCCACGACCCGCAAAGCTCGGCAGAAGGCGAAAGTCGCGCAGGATTGGGGGAAGCGAAGGGCGCGCACGCTTTCGAAGGGCGCAAGGATGCGGCACCCGGAAAAGCTATGGCTCGCGGCGTTGGAGAGGGGCCCGCTTGCACAGGTTGGAGGCTATGGCACGGATGCGCGGCTTGCACAGCCTGAAGGCTATGCCACAAGTGGACCGACCAGCACAGGGCGGAGGGTATGGCACGGATGAGGCGGCTGCACAGGCTGAACGCGATGGTACAAATGGACCGACTACCACAGGCTGAAGCCTATGCCACAGGACGGGGCGCGCGCTGGATTGGTGGAGGCGGAGTGCGCGAGCCTTCTGGGAGGCAGAGAACTCGCGCGGCTTGGGGGAGCGCGGTTCGCGACGATTTGGATGCGGTGGCTCAAGCCACGACCCGCAAAGCTCGGCGGAAGGCGAAAGTCGCGACGGATTGATGGAGGCAGAGGCGCGAGCCCTCCGGGAGGCGGAGAACTGCGGCGGCGGGGAAATTTGTGGCTGCGGTTTACGGCGGCGAACCGGACGGGGAGTTATTGGGCGCGCTTGATTTCCACGCTGTCGCGGCCGCCGTAGAGGAGGTAGGAGCCGGGGGAGGAGGCGGCTACGACCTGGAGGGGCATGGGGCGCTTCATGTCCGCATCGTGCTTGGAATCGACGGTGAACAGATCGTGGCCGCCGAGATCCTGGACGACGAATTTCTGGCCGGCGATCCAGCCGATGCCGTAGGCTCCGGCGGGGAGGCGCTGGCCGCCGATTTCGAGAGGCACGTCCGTGATGAGGTAGGCCTGATATTTTTCGCGGACGCCGGTGGTGTAACCGGACGTGTCCACCATGGCGGCGAGGAAATATTCGCCGCCGGCAAATTTGACGCCGCGCGGAATTGCGGAGCTGCGACGGGGCGGTCTGGCCCTTGAAGTAAACGCGGTCGGGGAAAAGATTGGCGGTGATGTCGCCGGCTTTCAAGACTTTGTCTTGCGCGAGGGCGGGCTGGGCGGCGGCGAAGGCGAAGCAGAAGATCGCGAACAGGCTCAGCAGGAATGCATGAAGTTTCATCGTGTCTCTCCCAAGTGCTCTCTGCCAACTTCTCTCTACCGACTTCTCTCTACCAACTTCTCGCTAACAACGGCGCGGCCATCCTACCGGATGCCGGCGATCTCACACAAGCGGTCGATGACCGGGTGCGTCTGGCGCTTCGGGCGCATTCGGCGCGTCCGGCGCAATCAGGGCTGGACGCCGGGGACGAGCTTTTGGAGCGCGTCGGCGACGCCTTGAGGCTTGAAGCCGAAGGGGCCGGGGCCGGCTTTGAAGGCGATGCGGCCGTCTTTGTCGATCACGTAGAGGCGGTCGGGCCAGCCGGTGTAGTCGCGCTCGGTGGTGTTCTGGAAATTATCGAGCACGGCGGGAAATTTGATGCCGAGCTTGACGACGCACATTTTCCCCATTTCGGCGCGCTCGTCCATATTTTTGGGAGCGGCGAAGATCACGTGATCGTCGATGTTGTCCGGGTCCTGCCACACGTCGGTGGTGTGGGCTTCGCGGATGTACACGGCGTAAAAGGCGACCTGGTCCTTGTATTTTTCGTACAAGGCGTTGAGGGCGGGAACCTCCCGCCGGAAGGGCGGTCAAGTGTAGCTGCCGAAAACGAGGACGACGGGCTTTTGGCCGCGGAAAGAAGAGAGCGTGACGGTGGATTGGTGGTCAACGGTTTCGAGCGAGAAATCGGGCGCAGGATCGCCGACGTTGTGCGTGCCGGCGCGAGCGACTTTCCAGAGCGGTTTGAACGGAAGCGCGGCGAAGGCGGGCCAGGGGACGTAGCGCATCACGCGAGCGAAACGGTCGGGACCCTGCAACATCAGAACGAAGAGAGCCGCGGAAAGCATGCCGTAGAGAACGGCGACGACAACGAGAATCTTCAGAAGTTTTTTCGCCATGAACTTTTGTTTGTGCGCGGAAGGTGCGGGATGTGTTGCGCGCGGTGGACAAGGTACAACGCTGACGAACGCGTGTCTCTAGTATTTTCCCATTATTGCAGCGCGGCGCGACTAGGTGGAGATTACACGGAATCTCCAGAACTGATTTTTTGCCAAACGGAATCCGAGGAGCGTGTGGATGACCCGAAGTTCGATTCGGCGGTGCGTGACCGCCGCGATTTTTTTTGTGTGTGCGACATTGACCGCGCAGGCCCAAGTGCCGACGGGCACGATCAACGGGCGCGTGACCGACCCCGGGAACGCGGTGGTGAGTGGCGCAAAAGTAAGCGCGAGCAACGATGCGACGGCAGTGGTGCGAGAGACCGTGACGAACGGCGACGGTCTCTATGTGCTGCCGGATCTGGCGGTGGGATCGTACACGGTAACGATCCAGGCGAGAGGATTCGCGGCGAGCGAATTCAAGAACGTGGTGTTGCAGCCGGGTCGCGTGACGACGGTGGACGCCGAGCTGAAGGTGGCGTCGGTGGGAACCAGCGTGACTGTGGGCGGCGAGACGGACTCGCTGGAACTGACGCAATCGACGATTCAGGGCCAGGTGACGTCCACAACGATACAGAGCATCCCGCTGAACGGCCGAAATTTTCTGGAGCTCGCGTATCTGGTGCCGGGCAACCGGCCGGCTCCGAATTTCGATCCGACGAAGACGAATACGCTTGAGGTGAGCTCGGATGGGAGCGTCGGGCGCGGTGGAAATATCACGGTGGACGGCGGAGACAACAACGACGACGTGGTGGGTGGAACGCTTTCCAATTTCCCGCAGGACTCGATTCAGGAATTCCAGATCGCCACAGCGCAATTCACCGCGGAAGCAGGACGGTCCGGAACGAGCATCATCAACATCGTGACCAAGGGCGGGACGAACCAGTTTCACGGATCGGTTTTCGATTACGAGCGGAACCGGCATTTGGACGCGCAGCCGGGGACGATTTCGAGCGGGCTGCCGAAAGCGCCGTTTGACCGGGAGCAGTTTGGCGGCTCGGTGGGCGGACCGTTCAAGAGAAACAGGGCGTGGTGGTTTGGATCGGCGGAGTACAGAAACCAGAACGCGGCAATCGAAACGGGCGAGCGAGATTTCGCGACGGACTCGATTCTGAATACGTATGCGCCGGCGCCGTTGCGCGACGCGCTGGTTTCCTCGCGGGTGGATTTTCAGCTCACTCCAAGCGACACGCTGATGGGACGCTATTCGTTCAATCGGTCAACGGACACGGCGGCAGCTTCAGCGGCGAGCGTGACTCCGTCACTTTCGGCGACGGAACGGCAGAATTCGTTGAACCGGTTCAACACGAGCGTAGTGGGCTGGACGCGAACGCTATCGCCCACGCAAGTGAACAGCCTGCTTTTCAGCTTCAACACTTTCCTGAACAGCATTCCAGAATTTCCGAACAGCGCGCCGACGACAGATCCGGCGGGCTTGGCAAGCACGAATGAGCTGATTTTTCCGGATATCGCCGACGGGGTGAATTACAACGTGCCGCAGAGCACGCATCTGAACCAGTACGAAGTGCAGGATACGTTTACGTGGTCGCTTGGAAAGCACACTCTGCACCTGGGTGGAGAGTACGAGTACTCGCAAGCATTCGGCGAGATCAACGTGTTCGGAAGCGGCAGCGTTATCCTGACTTCGGATTTCGGCTTCGCGAACCTGAATGGGCAGCCGGGCGCGCTGAACGATCTGGATATTCCCATCGCGGCAGCGATTCAGAGCGCGGCGCCGGTCCAACCGGTGCCGATTCCGAAAATTTCAAACAGCTATATTTCGTTTTTCGGGCAAGACGACTGGCGCGTGAACCACAAACTCACGCTGAACCTGGGCTTGCGGTGGGACTTCGATACGGATGCGACAGGAACGAGTTCGCCGTACGGACCGTGCCCGAATTTAACGGAGGAGCCGACCAGCCCGTGCGTTTGGATGGCGAACGTGATCGACCTTCGTCATCATCCCGATAAGAAAAATTTCGGGCCGCGCATTGGATTTGCATACGATCCGCTTGGACAGGGAAAAACCGTAATTCGCGGAGGCTTCGGAATTTTTTACGACCGGATCGTTTTCGAGGTGCCGGGATACGAGCGGGTGCAGGACGATCGCGCACTGACCATCAATCAGTATTCAGGCTCGGTTTGCACATATCCCGGCGACACCGCGCCGCCGGACCTGAATACCTGCTTCGCGCCAATTCCGGGCGTGCAGTTCGCGCCAGGCAGTCCGACGCTGGCTAACCCATTCAGCGGACAGCGGCAACCGAGCGGCGTGGGAATCATCGTGGTGGACAAGAACACGCACCATCCGATGTTCCAGCAGAGTTCGTTGGGCGTGCAGCAGCGATTCGGATCGGGATGGACGGTAAGCGCGGACGGGTTGTACCTGTTCGGCCAGCGAATGTTAATTGCGCAATATTTGCGAAGCACGACTTCGACGTCGCCGTACATTTCGTGCCCGGGAAACAATATTCCCTGCACCGCGACCGATCCGCTGACCGGAATTTCCGACCAGGTAACCGTCGCAACCTCGGCCGCACACTCGTGGTACAGCGGATTGTTGGTGAACGTACAGCACAGGCCGGTGAAGCTTGGACGGTTCACGTATCTTTTCAATGCCAGCTACACGCTTTCGAAGACGCTGGATTATTCGGATGACGATCAGGTTCCTTCGTACACGACGGTGGAGAACGTGAATCTGATCGAGGGAACGGCGGGCCCGCAAACTGAAAAAGGATATGCGGCGAGCGATGAGCGCCATCGGCTAACGGCATACGGCCTGATTCAGATGCCGTGGGGATTTTCGCTTTCGCCGTTGTACACGTTCGGATCGGGAGTGCCGGCGGACACGTTTCTGCCGGATCTGAATTTGAACGGCGAGTCGCTGCCCGCGCGTCTACCGATCCTGGGACGCAATTCGCTGGGCCGCAGCGTGAAGAACAGCAATCAGCTCAATGCGATCATAAACGACTGGAACGAATTACCGGCGTGCCCGGCGCCCGCCCCGTGCAACGCCGGAGGGCCTTTGGAGAACGTGCCGTCGAACATCAATTTCAGCAGCCCGCTTAATTCCGTGGATTTGCGGCTAACGAAGGATTTCGCGTTCGGCGAGCGGCTTCACCTGCAGCTGATCGCGGAGTCGTTCAACCTGTTCAACAGTGTGAACATTCGTGGTTTCACGAATACGAGCTACTCGGGCAGGAACATCTCGCTTGTGCCGCAGGGAACGAATCCAGTCACCCCACAGAACCCACTCGGACTCAACGTGAACTTTTTTGATCCGGTGAGCACCGCAGGAGGATTCTTCGGGTCGGGCGGCCCGCGGGCGTTCCAATTCGCGATTCGATTTTCATTTTAAAAACGGGGAACGCACTCGCGGCGCCATTGTTCGTTGAGGGCGATTGACGCACGGTGTTGTGCGAACAATGTAGGGCCGCGTCCATTGATATCAACTCGCGCGAGATATGCATGTCGGTCCGGACACGGCGGGCTGAGTCAGGCTGTGCGGGCATCGCTCGGAAGCTAATAACGCGCCGGACTTTATAGGTGAACCCACAGGTAGTGCGCGATGGCGATCGGAGCGTAGAGCGCCGCGGCGCAGCTTGCGACGACTCCGACCAGAATGAAAAGAGGCGGAGCCCAATGCGTTCTTTCTTCCACGTGTCACCCCCAGGGTCGGTCCCAAGTACCTATATAAGGATGAACTGGTTCGGGCGAATGTCTCGCTCAACGTTTCGATGCGAACCATTGGGTGTGGTTATCGAAGGGCAGAAAGGCGCTGTGCGAGCCGACCGTTCGCCGGCGCGGCGACGGGCGGCAAAGCGGTAGCTGCGCTCCCGCAGTCTAAAATGATCAGGACATCGCGTACTCGGCGGCGGTACTGGTGCAGGAGCGCGCGGTCCATGCCGCGCTGCGCTTCGGGATTTTTCATGAAGGTATTCCAGACGAAGCGGCTGCGCGCGTTTTCAGCCATGAGCAGGGTGATGCCGGTGTCGATGCCGATTACGTCCGAGTCGTACCAATTTTTCAGCGGATTGAAGGCATCGACGAAGCCGTAACGCGACCAGGCTTCGGCGCCGTAACGGCTTTTGATGTTGTGTAGAACAGGCAGCGTAATGTTCGGCAGAAACGCAACGGAGCCACCGGCGGCGCATGGAGCGATCGTGCCGTCCAGATGGCCCACCTCGGGCGGACCGCCCCAGATTTCGTAGCCCTTCGGCGAGTCGGAAGCAGTGACTCCCCAGAGATCTTCCGAATAGTCTGGGAATTCCCTGCGCAGGCTCAGGCAGAAGAGGCGATGCACGTCCGTGGCGACGGCCGAGTTTGTGAAGTAATCGCAATATTTGTCGCGGCGTTCGCGAAAATCGAACCAGGCGTGCGAGAACTGATGCGCGAAAAGCGGAGCAAAGGTGCCGATGTACTTGATGCCGTCGTATTGAAAGGTTGGGCGATTCCAAGCGTCCCAAGTTTCCGCGGGAAACGGATGGGTTGAGGAGCCGAGGCCGAGAAGATAGATGGCCATCATTTCGCTGTAGCTCGACCAGCTATAGGGGATGAATCCGGTCTCGGGCACCCAGCCGTGCGTGGCGAGCTTGCCGTTTTGCAAAAGCCACCGCCAATCGACGCGATCGTAGATTTTGCCGGCGAGGTCGGTGATTTCATCGTCTTTGAAATATTGGCGGCAAGTGAGGATGCCGCACATCAGGAGAGCCGTATCGATGGAAGAAATTTCGGATTTGAACTGGACGTAGCGATCGCCGGTGCGGAAATTCACGAAATGATAGAAGAAACCGTGTTGATGCTGAAGCTTGGTCCAGTAGAAACGGAGAGCGGCGCGGACACGGACGCGAGCGGCGTCTTCGTCGATGTAGCCCCGCATCGCACCGATGCACATGGCGGTGAGGCCGAAGGCGCTTGCGCCAGTGCTGCCGACGACGCGGGGATCGTGGGCGCCGGAAGCGAGGCAACGATCGCGGACGAGTCCGGTTTTCGGATCCATCTGCTCCCAGAAAAAGACGAAGCTGGCGCGCTCAATTTCGTCGAGCAGGCGGACATCGTCGTGCGAATCGACGAGCAAGCCCATGAGTTTTGGCGAAGGGGGAGGGTGGACGGGAGGACGCGCCGCCGCGATGCGTGCGAACGGACCTGCGCCCAAAGCACACGCAGCGCCGAAGGCACCGATGCCGAACATCGCTTCTCGCCGGGTAAGAAGCCGCTGAGCCATTCGAAATCTTTGTTGTCGCTCGACAATTAGACGCGACCACGCCAAAAGCGTTATCACGTCTCGTCTCAACTAAACGATTAAGTACTGGCAATACCTTCGTTTTCGATGTCTTATCCTAGAACACCTGACAGTGGAAGGTCGATGGAATTTGATGTCGGGCTGCCGAACGGTAAATCGGGGGCGTTGCTACTTCTGCGTCTGTGCAGGCGGAAGCGCGGCAGGAGAGGCGGTGGCATCTGGTTTGAAGCCGATCTTCGCGAGCATGGGCTGAATTTCGGGATTGGACATGAACAACTTCCAGATGAGGCCGGTGCGGTAATTCTCGGTCATCACGACGATAGGCGCTTGATTCAGGCCCATGAAAATCGGCGCGAACCAATTTTGATCGAGGTTGAAGGCATCGCGCGGGCCGTAAGCGCCCCAGAGCCGGTCGCCGAGATCTCGATAAAAATGTTTCAGAGCGAGCATGGACGCTTCGGGCGTGTATGGAAACGAGGAAAGCGCGCCGGTCGGCGTCATCGTGCCGGTGTCGTCGTCTTTATCTGGAGCGTTCGGGGCGTAGCCGTCCGGACCGTCGCTGGCGGTGAGGCCCCAGGAGTCCGGGCCGTAGCCTTTGTGCTTGCCCGGATTGTCGATGCACCAGGCGCGATTGATCAAAGCGAGATTGCGATTGTTCGAAAAATAATCGACGTACCGGTCGCGGATATTGCGCGGATCGAAGGCCATGTACGAGTAGTGAGCGAAGAAGAGCGGGTTGCCCTCCCTGGTGCCGACGTCGAGCTTGATGCCGAAGTAGGTGTGGCCGTCGAGGAAGTCGTTCTTCGGGTTGTTCGCGGCGTTGTCGGTCCAGCCGGTGTAATAAAGGTTGGGCGCCACAGGATGAGTGGGCGAAGCGACAGCAAGAAGGTAAACGATCATCACTTCGTTGAAGCCGGTGAGCTTGTGATTGATCTCCCAGGTCCATTGGGGCGACCAGTGCCAGAAGAGCGCGTCGCTTTGCGGCGTGCGCTGATACCAATCCCACTCGACGGATTCCCAGAGTTTTGAGATGCGCGCGTGGAGCGCGGCTTCGTCCGGCGCGGAGCGGTTGAAATACTGGCGCGCGACGAGCAGGCCTTGCATCAGAAACGCGGTTTCGACGAGGTCGCCGCCATCGTCGAACATTCCGAACACGGGAAGCGACGCGCCGGTTTCGTCGTCCATGAAGTGCGACCACGCTCCGTGATAACGCGGGGCTTTTTCGAGGAAGGTTACGATTTTCGTTAGGCGATCAGCGCCCTGTTGGCGAGAGATGAAGCCGCGATCCACACCGACTACGAGAGCCATGATTCCAAAACCGCTGGCGCCGGTGGCAACGATGCGATCGTTGCCGGGAATATTTTCGCGCGCCATGCCGGAGTGCGGCCCGGCTTCGTCCCAGTAATAGTGGAAGCACTCTTCCTGGAGCATGCTGAGGAGCTCGTCGTCCGTCATTGCGTGAGTGGTGGCGGTGGCGGCGGATGACGGCGCGGTGGTGCGCCCGTCCCAGCCCTGAGCCGCAACTTTATATAGGGCGGTTTGGCCGACTTTGCCGAGGAAGTCGGCGTAGCGGTGGATGCCGGGCTCCTGAGTGGCGATGGGATCGTAATGGTTTCCGTCGAAAGAACGATAAATCACGAAGTGCTGAAGGCCCTTCGGTTCAGCGGCGTTCCAGGAGATGTCAACGTGTCGCTCGAAGCCTTTTGCGGAGACATCGTGCGGTACGGTGAGCGAGGAGGCTGCGCTGAGAGCGGCGGCTGAATTGATCTGAATGTCGTCAACGAAAAGTGTGTGGGATTTCTCGTCCGCGGCAGCCTGCGAAAAAATCACAGCCTGAAGGCGGTTCGCGGCGAGTTTTCGGATCGAGGCTTCGGTGAAATGGGCGAGAGGGATATCGACGCGCATCCATTTTTTCGCCGGAAGCGCGCGAATCAGCTTCGCGAGCGGAATGGGCTTGGAGAAACCGTCGTCGGTATCGGCGATTCGTACGAGCGGAAGAGCGGAGGCTGGGAGCGCGACGGGCGAGTACAGCCAGAACGTCAGCGTGTCGCCCTCGAATTCGTGCTCGCGGTTGCGAAATTTTTTCACATGCACTTCCGCGACCCAGTCTCCGCCGGGCCTGGAATCCCATTGGAGGCGGAGGGCATTCGGAGGAGTGTGAACTGTGTCGCGCTCGACGGGTAGCCGGTCGTTCAGAAGGACGAGAGTGCTGGGCGAAGTCTGGCTGCCGGAACTGTAAAAGTAATTGTCGGGCGTGAGGCTGTTGTCGAAGAAGACGTGATGGTAGTAGTGCGTATCGGCAACAACCGACGTTGCGAGGCAGAGCAAGGCGAGAACGGAAGCGGCTCGGATCGCGGTCCGGAACGTGTGCGGCAGTTGCGCAGCGGCAAAGGGACGGCTGTAGGGGATCTCCAATTTGCAGAACTACGCCAACGAGCGAGCCGGGCGTCCTCCTAAGGGACAGTGTTGCACAGTTTCGACATCCAAAACACAAATCGTTGACAGCAAAAAAGCGGATGACTATACTGCCGAAACCTAGTACTTAAGCGATTTAGTTGAGGGTGGACGGGTCCTAGAATCGAACCGCCCTCAGCTTACGGAGCAAGACATGAAGGCAAGAATTTTGGGGTGGGTGGTTCTCGTTGTCTGTCTGGCATTTTTCGTTCCCGCCGCTCACGCGCAGTACCGTGCCGGCCTACAAGGTTCGGTGCTCGACCCACAGGGTGAGGTGGTGGGCGGGGCGACCGTAACTCTGGTTAACCTGGACACGAACAAAACCGTCGTGGTCACTAGCAGCGGGGACGGTACCTACGCCGTCTCGAACCTTCCCCCGGGCAAATACTCGCTCACTGTGGAAAAACAGGGCTTCACGAAAAAAATTCTCACGAACGTTCAGATCGCGGCCGAACAGGTGCAATCTCTCAACGTCTCTCTGGAAGTCGGGCAAGTTTCTCAGTCTGTCACTGTGGCTGGCGATTCCACGCCGCCCATCGACACCGAAACGGGACAGATCAGCGGAACGCTTAGCGCGAACGAAGTGCAGAAGCTGCCTTCGCTGGGGCGCGATCCTTTCCAACTCTTGCGCCTGGCTCCGGGCGTATTCGGCGACGCGGCGCACGACAATGGCGGCGGTTCGGCGGATACGCCGGGAAGCGCCGGTCCGGGTGGGTCAAGCGCGACGAGCAGCGTATTCCAGACTGAAAACCAGGTACAGATCAACGCGAACGGCCAGCGCAACGACGGCAACAACTTTCAGATTGACGGCGTCAGCGTGAACTCCCTCGACTGGGGCGGCGCGGCGATCATCACTCCCAACGAAGAGTCGGTGAAAGAAGTACGCATCACCGCCAACTCCTACGACGCGGAATACGGCCGCGGCAATGGCGCGCAGATAGAAGTCGTCTCGCAAAGCGGAACGAACAGCTATCACGGCAGCGCTTTTATCAAGCTGGACCGTCCGGGACTGGATGCATACCAGCCCTGGAACGGACCCGGCACGCCTTCGCCGGTGCAGCGCGTGAGCAACCGCTTCAACCAGTTCGGCGGAAGCATTGGCGGCGCCGTCATCAAGAACAAACTGTTTGCCTTCTTTTCCTACGAAACGCTTCGGAACGATTCGGTTTCCACCGGCACGGCGTGGGTGGAAACACCGCAGTACCTGACAGCTGTGGCGGGATTAACGGGAAACATCTCTGCAATCTTGGCCGGGTATCCGGGTGAGGGCGCGTCTTACAGTTCGGTGGTACCCGGAATCACCTGCGCCACGGCAAACATTCCGGCGGGCAACTGTCAGGTGGTCGGAAATGGCCTGGACGTCGGATCGTTCTCAACTGTACCCCACGGGCAACTCGATCCCACGTTCGGCGCAACCGCGACTCCCTATGGCGTTGGCGGCGGCCTGGACGGAGTACCCGACATTCAATTCGTCAACTACACGAACCCGAACACGCAGACCAGCACGCAATACAACGGCCGCATGGACTTCCAGGCGACCAAAAGCGACCTGTTTACGTTCAGCATCTACTGGGTTCCTACTTCGAACACGTTTTATAACGGGCAAGCACGTCCTGCGAACCTGTGGAATCACGATGCGCTGAACTACTCCGAGTCGTTAATGTGGAGCCACACCTTCAGCAGCAGCCTGGTGAACGAACTTCGGTTCAACGTCGGCGCGCTGGTACTTCAACGAGCTGAACACCAATCCGCAAGAGCCGTTGGGCCTTCCCAACGACGGCATCAACTGCCTGGGCAACGCGTGCGGCATCACCTACGGCGCAAACGGCCCGGGCGTGCTTTATAAGACCGGATATAACATCCGGGACATCGCCACGTGGGTACACGGTTCACACGCTTCCAAGTTCGGCGTGGACCTCTACAAGGAGCAAAATACTCAGACGCAGGATGGCGGAGCGCGTCCCAGCTACTCTTTCAACAACCTGTGGGATTTTGCCAACGACGCGCCTGTTGCGGAGTACGGTCAGTTCAATCCGACGACTGGCGTTCCGACCAGCCTGACCAGCTACGTCCGCGACAACGACTATGCGTTCTTCTTTCAGGACGACTGGAAACTCAAGCCGAACCTGACCGTCAACCTCGGGCTGCGTTACGAGTACTTCGGTCCGTTCCACGAGAAGTATAATAATCTTTATGTACCAATTCTCGGACCGGCACCGAATCAACTCACGGACCTCACCCAGCGCGCGGGCGGCAACCTCTACAACGCGAGCAAGGGTGATTTCGGTCCGCAGATCGGATTTGCGTGGAGCCCGGGCCGAGTTCCGGTGGTGAATCACGACCTCAACAGCCGCCTGGTGGTGCGCGGCGGTTTCGGCATCGGCTACAACCGGACGGAGAACGGCCCGACGCTGGGCGCTTTGCTGAACCCGTCGCCTATTTTCTCGAACGCCAGCTTGTTCGGTTCGGACATCCTTTACGCGGTACCATCCAACCCGAAGCAGTTCGCTCCGTACCCAGCGAACCCGAATGCGATCTCGACGTTTGATCCCACGACCAACTTGCCGGTAGGCGGAGCTCCGATTTCGCTGGAGGTTTTCCCGCGGAACCTGACCACGCCGTATACCTACCGGTATTCGCTTGAGACGCAGTACGACCTTGGGCACGATTTGATCGCGACCGTCGGCTACCAGGGCAGCAACACGCACCACTTGCTGCGCTGGGACTACGACGGCCAGGTGGTGTTCCCGATTCAGAACCCGCAGATCCAGGCCGTGAACTATTTCAACGACGACGTTGACTCGAACTACAACGCGTTGCTCACCGAACTGCAGAAGCGGTTCTCGCATGGCTTCCAGATCGACGCGCAATACACGTTTGCGCGCGCGATGGACGAAGCATCGAACAACTATTATTTCGATCAGTATCCGTTTAACGCTGCGGCTGCTTATGGACCGTCGGACTTCGACGTCCGGCACAACTTTAAGCTCTGGGGCATTTGGTCACCGAGCTTCTTCGGCGGCGAAGGCTGGAAGCATAAGGTGATCGACGGTTGGACGATGAGCGGCATCTGGAACGTCCACTCTGGCTTCCCGTGGACGCCGTTTTATAACGTCCAGGTCACCGGAGACGCCAACGAGTGCAGCTTGGTGTTTGAAAACAGCGGCTACTGCAACGCTCGTCCCGCGGCTTATGTGGGCGGCGCGGGCACTAACTACGGCAACCACATCTTCAAACAAATGCTCGGGAACTTCCCGAACGGCCCGGCGACGTACTTTACTCCGCCGACGCTTTCCGCCACCGGCATTCCGCCGGAGCCGGGAGTCGGCCGCAACTCATTCCGCGGTCCGCGCTACTCGTCCGTAGACTTCACGCTCGCGAAGGCCTTCGGGCTTCCGAGCATGAGGTTCCTGGGCGAAAACGCTAACATCGAAATTCGGGCCAACTTCTACAATCTGTTCAACCAGCTGAACATTCAACCCCTGGGCTCGCAGCCAATCGGCACGATTCAACTCTTGCCGAACGGCACACAGGTGAATCCTACAGCTGGGAATGGACTGGCGAGCACGACGTTCGGACAAGGCTCGAATGGCCTTGCCGGGCGCGTGATCGAAGCGCAAGCACGGTTCAGCTTCTAGTTTTAGCTCACGCGAAGGGCATCACGGAGGGCACGAGTTGTTTTCGCGCCCTCTTTTTTTGGGGCGTGCGCCACGCGGTTGGAGGTGGTCGAATGTGCGGCGACGGCGGGGACGTGACGTGGGTGGCTTGTGGCGCGTGGCGCGTTGTGCGAGGATACGCGTCTGAGTCCGATGCCCCGATCCCGCCAAGCGAAAACCACGTTGCCGGCCAAGGCGCCCGCGCACGTGACGCTGAAAGATCTGGCCGAATCGCTGAACCTTTCCTCCGCCACAGTTTCGATGGTGATCAATTCGGCGCCATCCGCGCGGTCGATTCCCGCCAAGACGCAGGAGCGCGTGTGGGCCGCCGCGCAAAAACTGAATTACAAACCGAACTTCATGGCCAAGTCCCTGCGGCAGAAGCGCAGCTACACCATTGGCGTGATCGTTCCGGAGATCAGCGAAGGCTACGAAGCGCTGGTGCTATCGGGCGTGGAAGATTTTCTGCTGCAGGCGGGATTTTTCTACTACGTGGTGAGCCACCGGCACCGCGAAGAGTTGATCGAAGAATACCTGAAGCTGCTGCAACGCCGCGCGGTGGAGGGCCTGATCGCTGTGGATACGCCGTGCCCCGAAAACAAATTACTGCACGTGGTTTCGGTGTCGGGACATCACGATGTTCCGGGCGTGACGAACATCACGCTCGATCACGAAAAGGCGGCGAAGCTGGCGCTGGAACATCTGGTGAGCCTCGGCCATCGGCATATTGCCTTCATCAAAGGGCAGGAATTCAGCTCCGACACCGCGGTGCGCGCCAAAGCCGTGACCCAAGCGGCGAAAAAACTGGGCGTGCGCGTGAACGATGCATTGGTGGCGCAGCTCATCGGCGAAAATCCATCGCCTGAACTTGGCTATGTGGCCACTCGAAAGTTGCTGGCCGTGGGCCAGCCGTTCACCGCGCTTTTTGCGTTCAACGATATTTCGGCGATCGGCGCGATCAAGGCGCTTTCGGAAGCGAATCTGTGCGTGCCGAAGGACGTGTCCGTGGTGGGATTCGACGACGTGCAGAGCGCGGCGTATCAGAATCCGGGCCTTACTACGGTGAGGCAGCCGCTCCGCGACATGGGCGCGCTCGCGGCGAAGACGCTGCTGCATCGCATCAGCCTCGACTTCAACGCGCCGTATCCGAAATCGATCGTGGTGAAACCGGAGCTGGTGGTTCGGGCCAGCACCGCGCCGGCGCGAAAACTTTCCTAGCGTTTCCCCGCTCTACCTACGGACGAATTTCGACGAGAAGCAACGCTTCGGGCTCGAGGTGGAAGGCGAGCTTGCCGTCTTTGACCGCGACGGATTCGGGAGCGGGCAGCTTGGCGGCTTCTTTCAGTTTCTCGATTTGCTCGTGCGTGGGATTCACCGGGCTGCCCATCGCGGCGTAGGCTTTCAACAGCGAACCGTGATCGGCGTCGAGGCGGTAAACGAGAGCGCGACGTTTGGATTTCGCGGCGTGCAGGTCGAGAGTCACGTCTTTCGGCTGCGTGCCGATGCCCGTTTGCGACAAATTCCAGAGCGCGATGGCGAGCGTGCCATCTTTGCGGCGCGTGGCCAGAATTTCGTCGCCGCCTACTGCAGGAATCTTCGTGTCGCCGAGCAGGTGCAGCATCTTGAAGGCATTGAAGGCAGGCTTTGGGAGATCGTAGGCCGCAATCAAACCGTAGCCGCCATAAAACGGCTTCTTCACCACGCCCTGCTCTTCGAAAACGTCCGAGAAGGTCCAGTAGCTCATCACATCGACCAGGCCGTTGCAGTCGCGGATGGTATCCGCCATCCAGGCGCCCATATAAACCGAGTCGGTGACTGCGGTTTCGTTCATGTAGCTGGCGTTGAATTCACTCCAGATCAGCGGAAGCGAGGGTTTGGCGGAGGCCTGGATCTGATCGTGGACTTTTTTCACGGCGCGGCAAACCATTTGCGTGCGAGGAATATTTTCGTTCGTGCCGAAGACGTCCTTTGAATTGTCGTTGCCGTAAACGTGGGTGGAGACGAAATCGACCGGCACGTTTTGCGAAGCCGTATGCGCGATAAAGCGATCCACCCATGCGGCCTGCGCCGTGGCGGGGCCGCCGACGCGGATGCGCGGGCTGACGCTCTTCAACGTTTTCGCGGTTTCGTCGTAGAGCCGGTAATAGGTGGGTTCGCTGGGCTTGCCGCCCCAAAAATCGAGATTCGGTTCATTCCACACTTCGAAGTACCAGTGCGCGACTTCATCGATGCCATAGCGAGCGACCAGGTGGTCTGCGAAGGCGCGGATTAAAGCGTCCCACTTCGCGTAGTCTTTCGGAGGCGCGACGACGGGGCGATACCAAAATCCCTGGCGGATGTCTTCTGCAGCAAGCTTTTTGGGCATAAAGCTTAGCTCGACGTACGGGCGAACGCCGTTTTGCAGAAGGCCGTCGTAGATCTGGTCCACGTACGCGAAGTTGTAGATCGGGTTGCCGGACGCATCTTCGTCGTACACGCCTAGCTCGTCTAGGAAAATTCCGTGGAAGCGAACGTACTTGAAGTCCGTCGCGGCTTTCACCTCGCGCAGGTCGTCGCGATAGCTTTCGCGCATCGAGAGAACCGCGCGGCCGGAGCCGAACATTTGCTCCCAAAAATGGGGGAACGGCTCGCCCTTGGCGGCCGCATCGACAGTGTAAGTTTCCTGCGCTGGTTGCGGCTGCGAAGCAGCTTGCTGCGCGAACGCAATTTTCGCGAGGACGATCGCGCTTACAAGGAATAGGCTTGCGAGCAGGGCGGCCAGTCGCATCATGAACGGGGATTGGGGCAGTCTTTGTTCGCGCACAGAACTGAAGCTCCCATCGCGCCGGCGCATCCGGCAGGAATCAGCTTAATCGATTCACTACAAGGCCTTTACGTCTATAGCACCGCGCCGGACGCGAGTCAAGAATGGTACGGTCCTTTTATAACACCGCCTGGGCCGGGAAAGCGCACGATCTTGGTTCGCGCCGTCAACGAACGTACGACGCAGCCATCCGCCCCGGCGTCTCTGAAAAAACTTGTTTTCCTCTTACTTAATCGATTATTCTCAGCCCACCGGAAGACGTTCCGGCGCATCGCAGCGCGCGAGCCGCGACAGCTCGCAGGGAGCCCGCCCCGTGATCACCGTCGAAGAATCCGTCGATAACCAGAAAGCCCGCCTCGTTGAGATGGCTCGCAAAGTGAATCGCGAGGCAAGTCTGCAATTTTCGGCGCATTCCCACCGGATCAAATTCCGCTACGCGGACGCGAGCGGCCAGGTGCTGACGGACTGGAGCCGCGACTATCGCGCGAGGGAAATCGCGGAGAAGAGCGACTTCGAAGTGCTTAACTTGCTCGAAGTCTTCTAGCGCTGCGCGAATGCGTCTCGCGCGCCGCGGATGTAGTAGATTGAGTCGTTCGCGATTCTCCCGGCGATCACGACGCGCGATGAGATATACATTCCGGTTTACGAATACCTTGATCGCGCTGGTGCTGTGCGCGACGACCAGCCTTAGCCAACAGCAATCCTTTCCGGTCACTTCCGTCGTCAACGAATCTTCGATTGCCGGGCGTCAGGTGGCGCTCGACGCGCAGGGAAAGCTGCTGCCGTGGCCGATTCCCGAAGATACCGGCTATTCGTACTCTTCGTACTTTCTCTCGCAGTGGACGATCGTGTGGGATCAATACAATCGTCAGCGCCTGCCGTATTTCTATTGCTGCTTCGATTTCGATCGCACGACATTTGAGATGATCCCGGACAAGAACTGGGCGAACTCCACCGGATACCTGCGCGCGATGATGGAAGGGTTCATCGAGCGGCTGTATCCATACACCGGCGATCCACACACGCTGGAGTTCATGACGAATTTCGCGGACTACGAACTCAAGAACGGATTGACGCCCGAGGGATACGTCTGGTCGCGCGTTCCGTACCCTTCCGCGAATCCCGGGAGCGCGCGTTACAGCGGCTGGAGCAATCACGGGGAAGACTACGTGGAGCCGCACGTGGTGGGCGAGGACGGCTACGCGTACCTCCGGCTCTACGAAATGACCGGGAACACGAAGTACCTGATCGAAGCGATCCGCTGCGCCGACGCGCTGGTGAAAAATTTTAAAGCGGGCGACGAAAAGAATTCACCGTGGCCGGATCGCTGCCACGCGCGAGACGGCAGCCTGAAGGGCGGCAGCGGAATGTTTCCGTATTCGGCCAACGTGGTCGAGCCGATCATGCTGTTTGACGAGCTGATGCGCATCGGGCAAGGCGACGTGGGTTCGTACAGGAAAGTCCGCGCCGGCGCGTGGGCGTGGCTGATGAAATATCCAATGCAGAACAACGTGTGGGTCGGCTACTTCGAAGATGTTCCCGGCAGCATGGACAACATGAACCAGGTGATCCCGCTGGAGTTCGCGCGCTACGTGCTGCTCCATCCGGAGAAGGATGCGAACTGGAGAGAGGACTCGCGCAAGCTGATCGAGTGGGTGAAGACCACGCCGAAGTGGCCGAAGTATATCGTTCACGGCGCGATGGTGACGACGGAGCAGGGCGACGGAAAAACTTTCTGCTGCAATTTGCCGAACCAGTGCTGCGACAGCCACAGCTCGCGGCTTGCGGCGGCCGAAGCGCTCTACTACGCCAAGACGGGCGACGAATCGTATAAACAAGCGGCGTACCGCACGTACAACTGGGTTACGTACTTTCAGGGATTATCGGCGAAGGCGCACGCGCCGTTCAGCAATCAGTGGTGGTTCACCGACGAATTTGCGGACGGGCCGCGGCGCATGATGGACTCGTTCTGGGCCGTTCCGGAGTGGGCGCCGGCCGGCGAATCGCATCTTCTTGGTTCGCTATCACCGGTGACGAAGATCGCGTACGGCACGGGATCGGTGACGTATTCCACGTTCGACGCCGACTCGACCGATGTGTTGCGCCTGGATTTTGCTCCGCAGGCGCTGCGCGTTGGCGGGCGCGAGATTCGAAGAAGGCAGAATCTGGCTGAGCAGGGATTCATATTCGACGAATCGACGCGCGTTCTGCGGATTCGGCGTACTTCGTCGCGCGACGTGGACATTCAAGGAACCGGCGGAGCGATGCCGCCGAAATACATCACGTTTGACGATCCGCACGAGCCGGCGGGCACGCCACTCATTGGCCAGTACCCTTCCGGCGTTGTGGATTGGGGCGACGGTAAATGGCGGATCGGAACTCCATTCGGGAAATTCGGGACGTTCACGCTCGTCTTGGCCGATCGTTATGCGCCCAATGCGGAATTTCAATTCTACGCGCCGCGCATTTTCCTAGGGATCGACGCCTACAACGACGGAGACGCCGATGCGACGATCACGATTCGATCGCCGGAAACGCGCGAGCTTACGGTGACACTGAAGCCCAAGGAGCTTCGACGCGTGAGGACGGGCTGGCGCGATGCGAGCTCGCGAGTCACGTTCGAACTGACGAACGGACAAGGGCTGCGCTTCGACAATCTCGCGTACGCGCATCCGTAAGGCCGCTGTGGCGAGGCACGACGCCCGCTACTGGACTTGAAACGTGTAGGAACCCGAACCGACTTCGATGACGGCAGCATCCCCGACAGTTTTTCCTTCCATCAACTTGCCGGACTCGAAAATTTTCGCGTTCGAGATTTCGGGCAGATAGACTTTCGCGCTGGTATTCGCCGGGATGACCACATTCAGAGTAAACGGGCCCTGCTTCGTGCCTTTCCAATCGCTGACAATTTTTCCGTAGGCGGATTCGTATTCGCCGTGCGCCTGCGTGATCCGATCGTCCAGCCGCGGATGAATCACGATTTCGTGAAACGCCGGCGACGAAACGAAAGTATCGATTCCGGCAACGTTGCGGTAAGCCCACGCGACGACCGATCCGAACGCGTAGTGGTTGTAGGAATTCATCGCGGGATCGCCGGTGTCGCCGTTCCAACGCTCCCACCATGTGGTGGCACCCTTCGAAAGCATGTATCCCCACGACGGATACGTGTCGTTCAGGAGAAGTTGATATGCGACGTCAGTGTGACCGTTGTCAGCCAATGCAAAAAGGATGAAAGGAGTGGCCAAGAAACCGGTGGAGAGATGCCCGTTGTTCGCGGCGATGGCCTTAGTGAGATTTTCCGCTAGCACTGGCTCGAGCGATTCCGGAGCCATCTTCGTGTAAAGAGCGAGCACGTAGGCGGCCTGCGTGCCCGTGAGCACTTCGCCGTTTTCCTTAATATAGGCTTTCTGAAAAGCGCTCCGGATGCTCGCGTAGAGATCGTCGTATTTTTTCGCGTCCTCCGGCTTGTCGATAGCGGTGGCCATTCGCGACATCATCTGCGCGCTCAGGGCCCAATATGAGGTATCAATCAGTGGCTTCGAGGTGCGCTGGTCCGGCGCGAGCCAATCGGCGAAATCGAATCCGTCGCCATTTGCGCGCAGGAAGTCCGGATTATTTTTCAGGATGAAGTCCATGTAGGCCTGCATGGCCGCCCAGTGATCGCGGATGATGCTGGTGTCGCCGTACTGCAGCCAGGTGGTGTAGGGAACAATGACTCCGGCGTCCGCCCAACCGGGAGCACCGATCGCGCCCTTCGCGAGACCGGGAAGCGTATCGGGCGAGACGTTGGTGAACGCGCCCTGGGCGTTTTGCGCGTCGGCGACGTCATTCATCCATTTATCGGAGAACGCCGCGACATCAAAATTGTAAGCGCCGGTGCGCCAGAAGACGCCGGCGTCGCCCATCCAGCCGAGGCGTTCGTCGCGCTGCGGGCAGTCGGTGGGAACGCTGAGATAATTTCCGCGCTGGCCCCAGATTCCGATCGACCACATGTGGTTCAGCAGCTCGCTGGAAGTAGAGAGTTTTGCGGTAGGCTCGCCGGAAACACTACTGACCACTTCGCCCGTAAGCGCATCGAGGGGAGGCTTGCCGGGATACCCGGTCACCTCGACATACCGAAAACCGTGAAAGGTAAAGCTTGGCGAATATGTTTCGTTGCCGTGTCCGTTCAAGACATAAACGTCCGTCGCGCTCGCATTGCGCAGATTTTCGGTGTAAATCGAACCGTCAGGATTGAGGCGTTCCGCAAATCGCAATTTGACGCGCGTGCCTGTCGCGCCTGTGACTTTCAAGCGAGTCCAGCCGACCATGTTCTGGCCCAAGTCAAACACGTAGGTGCCGTCCGGCATCGGCGTCACCGTCTTCGCGGACAATTCCTGGGTCACCTGAGGCGGCACGTCAATCTGGCTGGCGATCAATCCATCGTAGACGGGCGCGACTTTGACCGCGGGCCAGTTCAAGGCGTTGAAGCCGGCGTTATTCCAGCCGGGCTGTTCGAGGCGAGCGTCGTAATCCTCTCCGTCGTAAATTTCGGAATGCAAAATTGGAGACTGCGATGCCTTCCAGGTCTCGTCGCTCGAAATGGTGCCGCGAGTGCCATCCTTATATACAAGCTCCAATTGTGCGCGGAGCCGGTCAGGCCCGGTGAAGAAGTGCTCGCCCACCCAGGTAAGCCCGCTGCCGAACCATCCGTCGCCAAGCACGGCTCCCAGCGTGTTGCTGCCTTTCGCGATGGATGAAGTGACGTCATATACCTGATACAGGACGCGCTTGTTGTAGTCCGTGAATCCTGGAGTGAGCACGCTCTGACCTATTGGAGCGCCGTTGAGATATGCGCGGTAGCTGCCGAGCGCGGTGACGTAAAGCCGCGCCGAAGCCAACGGTTTCGTTACCGAGAAGTCTTTTCGCAGCAGGGCCGCGGGCTGAGGCAACGGGCCGGGATGAGCGTCCATGCGGGCGTCATCAAGATCCGCTACGACAACGGCCGATTTTGGTTGCGGGTCGTCCGCAAGCTGTGCCTGCCACGACGCGTTCGTTCCGAGACGCTCGAGGGTTCCATCGGCTTTCGAAATTTTCAACAGGGCGGCGAGGCCCGCGGCGCGATTCTTTTTTCCGGGCGGGCGTTTCATCATCATGGGCACGGGCGTGACCGTGGCCTGCACTTCGATCGAGTTTTTGCCGGTGACCAGATAACTCGCAACGTCGATACGATCGAAGCTTGACCAGTCCGTTTTCTTCCCGGCGAACTGTCCGTTGACGGTGACAATGAAGCTGCCGGGAAAGCGCACAAAGAATGCTGCGTTGGCCGGGAGCGCTGTGATTTCATACTCCCGGCGAAACGTGACGGCTGTGTTTGCCGGAACGTCCATGGCGTCGTGATCCGCGGCCCAAATCCATTTGATCGCGGCGCGATCGGCGGCGTCTTCAGGGTTCACCCAGGTGATCCATTTCGCCGACCAGCCGGTCGAAGCGAGCAGTCCCGTTTCCCACCATGCGGCGACGGACCACGATGACGGCTTACCGTTCCCATCCCAAACGCGCACAACCCAGAAGTAGCGCGTGGTTGGTTTCAGCGCCGGCCCCGCGTACGAGATGCCGACAGATTCGTTCGACGCCTGTTTGCCGCTGTCCCACACATCGGCTTTGCCGGGAGCGAGCAGTTTCAGGTTTGTTGCGACTAGAATTTCGTAGGCGCTTTGCCGCCAATTTCGCTCGGCGTTGTCGCTCTGCCAGGAAAATTGCGGAGCGGGGATATCGATTCCAAGTGGATTCTGAAGATGGCTGCAGCGGAGTTTCACGGGATTCGCGGATGCGGCTCCGGCGGTGACTAAGACGATTGTCGCTATGCCCGCCGCGCAAGCAACTCGCGGCGATAGCAGCTTCCGTAGGTTTTTCATCGGTCCTCGTGACTTCGATTCCATTCGACTGATTAGCACTCGCGGCAGCCGTTCCGCGATATTACGGTGTTACGGGCTTCAACGAGCCTTGAACCTTAGGCCAGTTTCGAATCGGATCTGCTCATTTGACGGATGTTCGTTCGCCGCTGCGGGCGTTTTATCCTGAATTCCCCAATAATGCACGAGAAACCGTTTCGTCGTCTTGGGGCAGTGTTTATACGCGATTGCGGACTCGCTAATTTCAGCCGTTGTGGCAAGGTGGCGGACTGTGTAATCTCGCGGTGTCGCCGAAAGGAAACTATGAACTCCGCCGCTTACGAAAGAATTCACCGCGCGCTCGATGGGTTCGCTATCGAGATCCCTTCGTGGGGATTCGCGAATACGGGAACGCGCTTTGGAAAGTTCATTCAAGAGGCGGCGGCGACTAACCTGGATGAAAAGTTCAGCGACGCCGCGCAGGTGAACGGCTTGACGGGAGCGTGCCCGTCGATTGCGCTCCACGTGCTGTGGGACTGCCCGAACGGTGCGGACGACGCGGACGCGGTGTTAGCTCTGGCGAAGAAATACGGCATACATCCCGGTTCCGTGAATCCAAATCTTTTCCAGGATCAGTGCTACAAGCATGGTTCGTTTGGAAATCCGGAGGAAACGATCCGGAAGAAAGCACTGCAGCATATGAAAAACAGCATCGCGATTTCGCAGCGCGTTCATAGCCGCGACATCGCCGCATGGTTCGCCGACGGATCGAATTATCCGGGGACTGCCAACATCCGGAAGCGCAAGCAGTGGTTTGAGGAGTGTTTGAAGAGCGCGCACGAGGCGCTGCAGCCGGACCAGCGAATCCTGGTGGAGTACAAACCTTTCGAGCCGGCGTTCTATCACACGGACATCGCTGACTGGGGCATGGCGCTCTTGCTTTCAAGAGCCGCAGGACCACAGGCGAAAGTTCTGGTCGATACCGGCCATCATTATCTTTCGCAGAATATCGAGCAGATCGTGGCGTGGCTCCTGGTGGAGGGAATGCTCGGCGGTTTCCATTTCAATGATCGGCGCTACGCCGACGACGATTTGACGATGGGGTCGATCGATCCCTACCAGGTGTTCCGGATTTTCCATGAGATTCTATTTTACGAGTGGGAGACGGGAACGCGGGCCGACGTCGCTTACATGATCGATCAGAGCCACAATCTCAAAGGCAAAATCGAAGCTATGATTCAAACGGTCACCATGGCGCAGCAGATTTTCTCAAAGGCGGCGCTGGTCGATCATGAAAGACTTGCGCTGGCGCAGTCGCGCGCCGACGTGGTCGCCGCTGAGAGCGTGCTGCAGGACGCCTTCGCCACCGATGTGCGACCCGCAATTGCAGAGTGGCGCGAAGAGAAACATTTGCCTGCCGACCCTGCGGTGGCCTTTCGCGAAAGCGGCTATCTGGAACGTGCGGCGCAAGACCGAAAGGCACGAAACGCGAGATCTTTATCGTCGTACGCGTAATCGCTTTGTGAACAACCAATACCTTGCATTCGATTTTGGCGCTCTCACCGGGCGGGGCGTGCTTGCGCGATTCGACGCGGGCCTGCTCACGATCGAGAATACCTGGCGGTTTTCCAACGATCCCGTCGAATACGGCGGCGGCCTTCACTGGGACGTCCCGCGGCTCTGGTGGGAAGTTCGAAACGTGCTGAAACAAACGGAGCAGGCGCCGTTAACCAGCGTCGGCGTGGATGCGTGGGGAGTGGACTACGCACTGCTGGATGAACAAGGGCAGCTCCTTGAGAATCCGTTTCACTATCGGGATGCGCGAACAGAAGGAATGATGGAAGAAGTCTTCGCAGTCGTGCCACGAGAAGAGATTTACCAGGCCACGGGAATTCAGTTCATGCCGATCAACACGCTCTACCAACTCGCGGCGGCAAAGCGGGCGAAATCGGCAGCGCTGGATGCGGCGCGGCACCTCGTGACAATCCCCGACCTGTTTCACTAGTGGCTGACGGGGCGGATCGCGTGCGAATACACCAACGCCACGACGACACAGATGGTGAACCCCCGAACCCGCAATTGGGATCACGAACTGCTCGAGCGACTGGCGTTGCCCAATCGTCTTCTTCCCGAAATCGTCGAACCTGCCACCGAACTGGGTAAGCTGCGCCCTGGGCTACGCTGCGGCTCGGCTCGCACGCTTCTCCCGTACGAGTGATCGCTCCCGCGTCGCATGATACCGGATCGGCCGTTGCGGCAGTTTCAGCGCGGGAAGGCACGGCGTTCATCAGCTCGGGCACGTGGTCGCTGGTCGGGACGGAGCTGGATGAGCCGATTATTACTTCCGATGGCCTGCGTTTGAATTTCACGAACGAAGGCGGAGTTGCGGGGACAACGCGTTTTCTGAAAAATGTGATGGGCATGTGGCTTCTTGAAAAATGCCGTGAAGCGTGGACGGCGAGCGGGCACGATCTAGGCGTCACCGAATTGTTGGCCATCGCTGCCGAGGCGCCTGCGTTTCGCAGCCTTTTCGATCCCGATCACGAATCTTTTTTGCGCGCGAGAGATATGCCCGCTGCGATCGACTCTTTCTGCGCCGCAACCGCGCAGGCGCGCCAAAAAAGTCCAGCGGGTTACACGCGTGCAATTTTGGAGAGCCTCGCGCTGAAATACCGCCTAACGATTGACAATCTTGAAATTCTGACGCGCCGCAAGATTGACCAGATCCGCATCATCGGCGGCGGATCGAAAAATCGCGTGTTGAACCAATTCACGGCGGACGCGACCGGGCGGTGCGTCCTGGCCGGCCCCGCGGAGTCGACGGCCTTGGGCAATGTCGGCGTCCAAATGCTGGCCACCGGCGCCGCGAGCTCACTGAAGGAAATGCGCGCGATAATCAACCGCTCATTCCCAACAGAGATGTTCAGCCCTGGTGATACCGAAGCCTGGAATCGCGAAGCTGGGCGTTTCCGCCATTATTGCGAGGAGAAGCATGTCTGAAACTCGAACACTGGAATTTCTAAAGGACCTGTGGGACGACCGCGAAGCCGACGCGCTCGCCGGCTATCCGCTGGGGCTTTTGCGCTATCGCTCGAATCTACTGGGCGCGGATTTGCGCATCACGAACTTCGGCGGAGGGAACACCAGTTCGAAAATCGAGTTTCCCGATCCGTTTACCGGCCAGCCGACGCGTGCTCTGGCGGTGAAAGGAAGCGGAGGCGACCTTGGATCGATCAAAGATTCGGGCTTTGCGTTGGTGTATCTCGACCGTCTCGAACAACTCAAGAAGATTTACCGCGGGGCGCAATTCGAGGACGAAATGGTCGGCTTTTATCCGTTGTCGGCATTCGGCCAGAATCGCGTTGCGGCATCGATCGATACGCCTTTGCACGCGTTTCTGCCGTTCCCACATGTGGATCATTTGCACCCGGATTGGGCCATCGCGCTCGCTGCCAGCGCGAATGGCAAACAGAAACTCGCCGAGTTCAACAAGCAGTTCGGACGACAAATGGTGTGGGTGCCGTGGCAGCGTCCGGGTTTCGAACTCGCGTTGATGATTGAGAAGGCCGTGAGCGATACGCCCGACGCGGATGGAATTCTGCTCGGCAGCCATGGACTCTTCACGTGGGGCACGACGCAGCGCGAATGCTATTTGAATAGCATCCATACGATCGATCAGATGGGCCAATACATCCTCGAACATCAAGGACGAAGCAAAAGTCAGTTCGGGGGCGGGGCTTATCCCGAGTTACAGAATCGAAAGGATATCGCTACGGAAATCCTGCCGGCGCTGCGGGGGGTGCTCTCATCCAACCGCCGCGTGGTGGCTCACTTCGACGATCAGGAAGACGCCCTTACGTTTGCAGGCTCAAAATGGGCGAGCGAGCTCAGCAACCTGGGCACAAGCTGCCCGGATCACTTTCTCCGAACACGCGTCTGCCCGCTGTTTCTTCCGTTCGATCCCGCCAAGCAAGATGTGGCGGCACTGAAATAGAGCATCGCGCCGCGCGCCGCCGAGTATCGCGCTTCGTACAAAAGAGTATTACGCTGACTGGGCCACGCCGGAATCGCCGAAGCTGCGCGATTCGAACCCGTCCGTCGTGATCGTTCCAGGGCTCGGTATTTTCGGCTTCGGCAAAAATAAAAAGGAAGCGCGCATCACGACGGAATTCTTTATCAATGCGATTCACGTGATGGCCGGCGCAACATCGCTCGACGAAGGCACGTCGCCGGGTTCGTTGCCGCAGGCGCGCACCGCCGAGCAATCGAAACAATTCGCAGGCGTACACAACTACGTGGCGCTCCCCAGATCGGAGGCCTTCGGGATCGAGTACTGGGCGCTCGAAGAGGCAAAGTTTCAGCGGATGCCTCTGGAGGCGGAGTTCAGCCGGCGAATTGGATTGATCGTCGGCGGAGCGAGCGGAATCGGCCGCGAAACGGCGCTGCTTCTGGCGCGCGGCGGAGCGCATCTGGTGATCGCCGATTTTGACGTGGAAGGAGCGAAACGAGTGGCGGAAGAGGCGGGCAGACTTTCCGCTTCCGAATTTGCGATTGCCGAGCGAGTCGATCTCGCATCCGCAGAAAGTCTCGCAGGTGCGGTGCGCCGGACGATTCAGGAGTTTGGCGGGATCGATTTCATCGTGAACACCGCGGCGATCTATCCGGTTCCATCCTCCGGCGCGGAGCTATCCGCTGCCGAATGGGCAAAGACCTTTCAGGTGAACGTGACGGGCAACTATTTGCTCGCTCGCGCAGCGGAGTGGGTGTTCGAGGACCAGAAGCTGCCATGCTCGCTCGTGCTCACCAGCTCCGCAAACGCCGTGGTGACCAAGAAAGGCAGCGAAGCCTACGACACCAGCAAGACGGCGCTCAATCATCTGATTCACGAACTCGCCACGAAGCTTAGTCCCACGGTCCGCGTGAACGGGATCGCGCCCGCCACCGTGGTAGCAGGCTCTACGATGTTTCCGCGCGATCGCGTGATTCAATCGCTCGACAAATACAAGATTGCGCACTCCGACTCAGACTCGACGGAAACGCTGAGAGACAAACTCGCATCGTTCTACGCTGAGCGTACGCTGACCAAACGGCCGGTGACTCCGGAAGTTTGCGCCGCGGCCATCGCGTGGCTCGTGAGCGACCACAGTTCCCGGACCACGGGCCACATCATTCCCGTCGATGGCGGTTTGACCGATGCGTTTTTGCGGTAGCCGAGCGGGAGAGGTGGCTATGCCAAGAATCTGTTTCCAAGCGATGGCGCCGCTCGAAATAGTCTTTCATGTATAGCTCGCATCCGGGGAACGATTGATGCCGAATCCGCTGTTGGGAGTCCTGTTCCACTGGCTTGGCGGGCTTGCCTCCGCAAGTTTTTATGTTCCGTACCGCTCCGTGAAGGGTTGGGCGTGGGAAACGTACTGGCTTGTCGGCGGATTTTTTAGCTGGATCATCGCGCCGTGGCTGCTCGCGCTTCTTATGACCCGCGACCCGATGCAAGTGTTTCACGAGGCTCCTGCGCAAAATCTGTTCTGGGCTTACCTGTTCGGAATTCTGTGGGGCATAGGCGGACTCACATTCGGGCTCACGATGCGTTATCTCGGCATCGGACTAGGAATGGCGGTCGCGCTCGGATATACCGCCGCGTTCGGCACGCTGGTTCCTCCCATCTTCCGCGGAGTGTTTCGTTCGGAAGTCCTAGGCACGCGATCCGGTTTACTGGTTTTGCTTGGCGTGTTTGTGTGTCTCGTTGGAATTGGGCTGGCGGGTGCGGCGGGCATCTCCAAAGAGCGCGAACTTTCTCCCGAGCAAAAGCGCCAGTCGATCAAAGAATTCAACTTGAAGAAGGGCCTGCTTCTCGGCACGTTTTCCGGAATCATGAGTTCCTGCTTCGCATTCGGGCTTGCAGCGGGCGATCCAATCAAGGCGATCACGCTGACGCACGGTACGCCCACCTTGTGGCAAGGGCTGCCTGTGCTGGTGATCGTCCTCGCCGGCGGCTTCACTACGAATTTCATTTGGTGCGTGATTCTCAACGTCCGCAATCGCACGGGCTACCAGTATTTCACCGCGAATCTCCGGCCGGCGGCGCATCGCAGCGATCGCCCGATTCTTGAATCGCCCACGGATGCTCCGGCGGAGGAAATGGCGCAGCAAGCAGCCTTCGCTTCCGGCGCAACGCCATCCCGCGCGCCGATGCTGGCGAATTACCTGTTCTCCGCGCTGGCGGGCACGACGTGGTACATGCAGTTTTTCTTTTACACCATGGGCGAAACGCAGATGGGCCGCTTCAAGTTTTCAAGCTGGACTCTGCACATGGCCAGCATCATCATTTTCAGCACGCTGTGGGGTATCGCGCTGCATGAATGGCGCGGGGCCGGCGCCCGAACGCGCTGGCTTGTGGCGGCCACGCTGATCGTACTGGTGGGATCCACCGTCATCGTCGGATACGGCAACTACGTCGGCGTGCCTTCGAACTCGTACAGCAGCGCCAGTCGGGCGTACCACTTCGGAAAATGACGCGAGTTCGCTGGTCTTCTCTCTTCGATGATGGCAGGGACAACCTGAAGCAAAGGGTTGTCGCGATCTATGCCATCCTGCTCGTTTTCAATGTGGGCGCGTGGGTGTGGGCTGCGATTGCGTTTCGCAATTACCCGGTGCTGCTGGGGACGGCGTTTCTGGCCTACAGTTTTGGCCTACGCCACGCGGTGGACGCCGACCACATCGCCGCCATCGACAACGTCACCCGCAAACTGATGCAGCAGGGCAAACGGCCCGTCGCGGTGGGGCTGATGTTTTCGCTGGGCCACTCGACCATCGTCGTCGTGGGCTCCGATCGCCATTGCCGCCACCGCGCTTGCGCTGCAGCATCGCATCGACGGGGTTCGCAGATCGGCGGCGTCGATCGGCACCTTGGTGTCGGCCTCTTTTCTCTTCGCCATCGCCATCGTCAATCTGATCGTGCTGCGCTCGGTCTATCGCAGCTTTCATGCGAGTACGCCGCGGCGAGCCATACGTGGAAGAAGACTTCGACATGCTGCTTGGCAATCGCGGATTTCTCGCCCGGCTGTTCCGCCCCATGTTCAACGCTGATCACGCGCAGTTGGCACATGTATCCGCTGGGCTTTTGTTTGGCCTCGGCTTCGACACCGCCACCGAGATCGGGCTGCTCGGCATTTCCGCCGCCGAGGCGTCCAAGGGACTTTCGCTCTGCGTCGATCCTGGTGTTTCCCGGTTCTGTTTGCCGCCGGCATGTCGCTGATCGATTCGACCGACAACATGCTGATGCTGGGCGCGTACGGCTGGGCCTTCGTCAAGCCGATCCGCAAGCTCTACTACAACATCACCATCACCCCGTTTCGGTGGTGGTCGCCTTGGTGGTTGGCGGCATCGAGGCGCTGGGCCTGCTGGCTGCGCAGTTTCACTGAAGGGCTGGTTCTGGGATCTGTGTTGGCAGGCTCAACGACAACTTCGGCATGCTTGGCTACTTCATCGTCGGCCTGTTTGCCGCTGAGCTGGATCGTTTCGATCGCTATTCTACAAGTGGCGCCGCTTCGACGATCTTGACCTGCATCCATCCAGAAGCGAATCGCCTCTCTAGCAGTTGGCTCCAAGCCTCGCTTAGCCACCTACAACACTCTCAATTTTCCAAAAGAGTGTGAGACCATGTTCCGCATGCCCGCAAAATTTTCCTACGACACTCATGCTCCGACCGCGTCCCTAGAACTGATGATCACCCAGCCCCTCCCCGACTACGACCTCGAAGAAGTCGAAGCCCCCATCCCTCGCGATGTGGACCCCATGCTGGCCTCGCAAGGCTTCCTCGATCTTCTCGACGAAGTCCGCGCCCAACTCAAAAACGAACTTTCCGACGGCACTCTCGAAGTCATTCAACTCACCGGCGCCATCTGTCACGACAAATCCATCCACCGCCCCGGCATCTGGCTGGTCGTCCGCGAAAAAACCGACGCGAAAGAAATGTCCCCCGCCGCCCGCGCCCGCGTAGCCGCCCTGGGCGAAACAATCCTCTCCACCTACCGGCTCGGCTGAAAACAAAAACGGCCCCGCCACTTAAAGTGACGAGGCCATTTGCTGTTGCACAGACTTAGTCTGCGGCACAGGCGTTCGCGCCTGTGCGCGCCCACATCTTGTGGGGTGCGGGTTTAGCCGTTGCCAAAACAACCCCAAAACTTCGCACCCACCAAGAACTGAAGTGACGAGGCCTTTCGTTTCGTAGCCTGCAGACCGCTAACCCCTACTTAATCTCCACCGATGCCTGCGTAGTCTCCCACGCCAGCTTCATCGTGCATCCGGCCCCACTCTTATCAAACGAAATCGAAAACTTCTCCTGCGGTGCCGGCAGTTGGCTCGACGTCATATCCACCCGCGCAAAATCGCTTGCCGCGCCCGGATACGGAACGCCCCACTCGCCGGTCTTTTTGCTGACGATCAGCGTCCACTTGTCCTTCTCCGGAATCGTGAACAGCGTGTAGCTCCCCGCGGGAACCGCCGTTCCTCCGACCGTGACGTCCTTGCTGATCACAAACGTCGTCGCCTCATTGGCTCCAGCGCGCCACACTTCGCCGTACGGGACCAGCTTCCCGAAGATCACGCGCCCCCTCATGCTGGGCACCGAATAATCCACATGAATCGTCCCGCCACCCGGCAGTGTGCAATCGGCCGACGCGGGTGGACTCGGCCGGCTCGCCTTATCCTGCTGCGCATTCGCCGTCGCCGCCATCATCGTCACTGCAAAAAGTACGAAACTACACAGCGCCATCGCTCTCTTCATTTCTTTCTCTCCTCTGAATGTTGTCCCGCCTACGATGCCCATCACCGGAGCATCATACTCCGCTTCCTCATTCCGTTTGCAATCTCAACCTGGCTTGACCTTTGCTTGCCGTCCAGTCACGATAGAAGTTGGTCTTTTGGACGCTGAATCCGCAGATTCGTTTCTGTGAACGTATCGCGTCCGACGACGCACAAGGATCCGATCCCGATGCCTGAAGGCAAAGGCCTGCTCATCGTTTACACCGGTCCCGGCAAGGGCAAAACCACCTGCGCCCTCGGCACCGCGTTCCGCGCGGTCGGCCAGGGCCTCCGGGTATTGATGGTGCAATTCATCAAAGGCTCGTGGCACTATGGCGAGCTGGACGCCGCTAAAATGCTCGGTGACGACAAATTTGAGATCAAGCCCATGGGCCGCGGCTTCGTGAAAGTGGGCGGCGCGGACACGGATCCCGAAGACGTTCGCCTTACTGAACAGGCCTGGGATTTCGGCCGCGAGCAGATTTACTCCGGGAAGTATGATTTGGTGGTGCTCGACGAGATCAATTACGTGATCAGCTACAAGATGCTCGATGCCGATAAAGTCGTCGACGCGCTCGTCCAGCGCCCCGAGCAGGTTCACGTGATCTGCACCGGCCGCAACGCGCATCCCAAATTGGTCGAAGCCGCCGACCTCGTCACCGAAATGAAAGAAGTGAAGCACCCCTACACAAAAGGCATCCTCGCCCAGAGAGGAATCGACTACTAGTCGAATACAGACATGGCCTGGTTCAAGCGCGAGAAAAAACCGATCGAAAATCCCACGCCGGTGCGAAGAGCGCCGCGTGCGCACCGAAGGCATGTGGACGAAATGCTCCGCCTGCCGCGCCATCATCTGGAAAAAAGACCTCGAAACCAATTGGGAAGTCTGCCCCAAGTGCGAGCACCACTTCCGGCTTGACGCACGCCGCCGCATCGAAATGCTGCTCGACGAAGAACCGTGGCTCGAGCTCGACGCCGACCTCGCCTCCAGCGACCCTCTCGAATTTACGGACGTGAAACCCTACGCCCAGCGGCTGAAAGACGCGCAACGCAAGCTCGGCATGAAGGACGCGGTGATCACCGCCGAAGGCCACATGAATGGCCGCCCGGTCGTCTGCTGCGCGATGGAATTCAATTTCATCGGCGGCTCGATGGGTGCCGTGGTCGGGGAAAAAGTCGCTCGCGCCGTCGAGCGCGCCATGGACAAGCGAGAATCGCTCATCGTGGTCTCCTGCTCCGGAGGCGCGCGCATGATGGAAGGCACCGTCAGCCTGATGCAGCTCGCGAAAGTCTCCGCGGCGCTCGGCCGGCTCGACGAAGCGAAGCTCCCGTACATTTCGATTCTCACCGATCCCACCACCGGCGGCGTGACCGCCAGTTACGCGATGCTGGGCGACTTGAATATCGCCGAGCCTGGCGCGCTCATCGGTTTCGCCGGGCCGCGCGTGATCGAGCAAACCATCCGCCAGAAACTCCCCGAAGGTTTCCAGACTTCCGAGTTCCTTCTCGAACATGGCTTTCTCGATGCGGTCGTGCCGCGCAAGGAACTCAAAACCTACGTCTCCCAGGCTCTCGACTTTTTCCTGAACTAGCCGATGACGTACGACGAAGCTGTCCGCGCCCTTTTTTCTCTCGGCCGCGAACTCGCCTCTCCCGCAGCAGGCTCGCGTCCAGAAATTCGGCCTCGAAAACATCACCACCCTCGCCGAAGTCTCTGGGCAATCCGCATCGCGCCGCGCCCTGCGTCCACATCGCTGGAACGAACGGCAAAGGCTCGACAGCCGCGATGCTCGAATCGATCCTCCGCACGGCGGGCTTTCGCACCGGCCTTTACACTTCGCCGCATCTTGAAAGAATCAATGAACGGATCCGCATCGCCGGCGAAGAAATCTCCGACGACGCATTCGCCGCCGCCTGGGCCAAAGTTCACGCCGCCATTGAATCGCTCATGGCCTCCGGCAAACTGGCCGCCCATCCCACTTTCTTCGAATGCGTCACCGCGATGGCCTTCGTCGCGTTCGCCGACGCGAAAATCGATTTCGCCATCTACGAAGTCGGGCTCGGTGGCCGGCTCGACGCCACGAATATCGTCGTCCCCGAAGTCGCGGTCATCACGCCGATCGATTTCGACCACGAAAATTTCCTCGGCCATTCCATCGCCGAAATCGCCGGCGAAAAGGCAGGCATCATCAAGCACGGCGCATGGGTCGTCAGCGCCACCTCGCGCGCTGAATCGAATGGCGCCGTTGCCGCCGGAGTGATCGCCAAGCGTGTGGAGGAGCAGAACGCAAAACTCTTCGAGATCGATCAGCTGTGGCAACTCAGCGTCGCTCCCTCGCAAGCCGGCTTTTACCGCGCCACCGCCGCCCCTCTGGTCGCGCCTCAGGAAGGCATTGTTCTTGCGCCTTCTCTTGCTGGCCGGTTCCAAATCCGCAACGCCCTCAGTGCAGCCACCGCCGCCGCTCTCCTCGGTGAAAAAACGTTTTCCGTTCCGCGCGCGGCGATCGAAAAGGGAATCGCCTCGGCGCATTGGCCCGGCCGCCTGGAAAAAATTTCGTCCGCGCCGCCCGTCTATCTGGACGGCACGCACAATCCCGCCGGAGCCCGCGAGCTCGCCCGATTCTGGCGCGAAAATTTCGACGCGCGCCCAATCATCCTCGTCTATGGCGCCATGCGCGATAAAGCGGTTGACGAAATCGCCGGCCAGCTTTTCCCGCTTGCCCACACCGTGATCCTCACCGAGCCTCGCCAGCCCCGCGCCATCTCCGCAAATCTTCTCGCCGAGATGACCGCCGGCCTCGCCGCCAGCTCCCTCGTTGTCCCCGACCCCCGCGAAGCGCTCGAGTGCGCCATTGAACTCGCCAAGTCGCAATGGCTGACCTCCTCCGCAAATGGCGGCGCCGTGTTCGCCACCGGTTCGCTCTATCTCGTCGGCGATCTGCGAGCCTACTGGCCCAGCCGCACCGCCGCAAAATAGCTCCACATCACCCAAACGCCCACGTTGCCGCAAACCGCTTTCGGGTGATACGATACCCGCATCATGAATCCCGAACACGCTTCCCGCCCCCGCGTCGGCGTCCCGTATCGCACTCGAAAAGAAGAACTTACCAGCCAACGCGAAGCGTACGACAAGTACCTTGGCGCGGTGTGTATCGCGGGCGGAATTCCCGTCGAAATCAGCCTCGGCTCGGTCTCCAGACGTAGCTCGAAATAACCGCGCAATCCCTCGACGCGATCATCCTCCCGGGCAGCCCCGCCGACGTCGATCCTTCGAAATTTCACGCCGCGCGGCACCCCAAATCCGCCGAAGCCGACGCCGACCGCGAGCGCACCGACTTCGCCCTTCTGCATCACGCCATCGCGAATCAGAAGCCCGTCCTCGCGATCTGCTACGGCATCCAGAGCCTCAACGTCTATCTCGGCGGATCGCTCGTGCAGGACATTCCCAGCGAAGTCGAGACCCAGATCCAGCACAACTGGCCGAAGCACGAAGGTTCGGAGCCGCACCATCCCGCGCAGTTCGCAGCCGGTTCTCGCCTGGCGCAACTGGCCGGCAGCACCGAAGCGAACGTCAATAGCTCGCACCACCAATCGATTCTGGAGCCGGGAAGGAATCTGCGCGTCGTGGGCCATGCGCCGGATGGCGTGATTGAAGCAGTGGAATGGACCGGTGACGACAACTGGATCACCGGCGTGCAATGGCATCCCGAACGGATGATTCATCAGGACCCTCTGGCGCAGTCCTTGTTTCGTCAGTTGATTGGCGCCGCTCGGAAGGCAACAACCGTAAATTCGTAGTCTGGCTGTGCTCGATTTTTGTGGGGCGTGCTTTGAAGCGTCAACCGTCGCTCCGCGTTCGAATACTGTAATTTCTTGGGGGAACCATGATTTCGCTCGCAGGCAAGGCGGCACTGATCACCGGCGGTTCGCGCGGCATTGGCGCGGCCAGCGTGAAGCTCTTCGCGCAGGCGGGAGCGGATGTTGTTTTTAACTTCAACAAAAGTAAAGACGCCGCCGCGCAGATCGAGCAGGAAGCTCGCAAGCATGGCACGCGCATCGAATCGCTCAAAGCCGACCTGAGCAAAATGACCGATGCCAAGAAGCTCGTCGATTTCGCCCGCGAACGCCTCGGCCGCATCGACATCCTGGTCGCCAACGCCGGCGTCTGGAATGAGCAAGACGCCCCCATCGGCAAAATGACCGAGCGCGAATGGGACGACATGATGCGCATCAACGTCAAGAGCGTGTATTCCGTGATCCACTTCACCGTGCCGCACATGATTGCGCAAAAGGGCGGCCGGATCGTGGCCATCAGCTCGACGGCCGGGCAGCGCGGCGAAGCGTTCCACACGCATTATGGCGCCTCGAAGGGCGCTATCATCAGCTTCGTGAAAGGACTCGCCAGCGAACTCGGCCCGCAGAACATTCTGGTTAACTGCGTGGCGCCAGGCTGGGTCGATACGGATATGTCCGCATCGGTCCTTCGCACCAAGCAGGGTTTGAAGTCGGCGCTGGTTCCGATTCCTGTTAAGCGCGTCGGTACCGCGGAAGAAATCGCCGGCCCGATCCTTTTTGCCGCATCCGACCTGGCAACCTTTATCACCGGGGAAGTAATCAACGTTAACGGAGGTTCGGTACTCTGCGGATGATCGCGCGCCCCCTTTTCCTGGCCCTCACCGTCGCGTTCGCGTGCTCCGCTTCCGCTCCGGTGGCCGTGTGTCAGGCTGATCAGGGTCAGAATCAGGCATCCGAACAAGTGCTGATGCCCGCGGAAAGCGCCGCGAAAGCCAAGCAAGTCCTCGATCAAGCCATCGCCGCACTCGGCGGTCCGGCTTACCTCAACGTGAAAGATTTCACCTGCGAGGCGCGCGTCAGCGGCTTCGGGCACTCCGGCGAGTTGAACGGCTTTGCGAAGGAAGTCGAGTACGTGATGCCGCCCTCGAAAGAGCGCGACGAAAATCTTCCCAAGCGCAACATCATCAGCGTTTATAACAGCGACAAAGGCTGGTCGCTGGATCGCGGCGGCGTTTCCCCCGCTTCGATCACCGAGATGGCCACGCACGAGGAAGAAGTGAAGACCGACCTCGACAACATTCTTCGAGCGCGCATCCACGAGCCGGGAATGATTTTCCGCTATGCCGGCATCGATATCGTGGATTACAACGAAGCCGAGTGGGTCGAGCTGGTCGATAGCGACAATCGCACTTTTCGGATCGCCGTGTCGCGCAGCACCCACCTTCCGATTCGCATGACGGTCGATACGCGCGACGCGAACACGCGCATGCGCAGCAGCCAGACCTTCTACTACTCGAACTACCATCCGCTCTCGGGCATTCAGACGCCGTTTCAGACCACCCACGATCGCAACGGCATCAAGCTTCAGCAGGTCTTCTACGATAAGTGCGAATACAACACCGGAATGTCTCCCGACCTTTTCACCCAGGAATCCCTGGAAGAACGCTGGCAGAAAATCGCCCCCAAGAAGAAAAAGAACGATAAAGACAAGGATTAACGCTCCGGCCTGAGCAAATCCAAAAACCAGCGCCTTTGCGGCGGCACGTCCAAGTAAGCACGGCGAAGTGCCGCGAAGTTCATCCCGAAAAAATGCATTGTAAGTGCCGATTAGAAATGTCGCGGTGCTTTGTTTTGTTGGAGTTGCAAGGATTTCTAATCGCGAAACCGCGATTAGAAATTTGGGTTCGGAGGAAGGCTTCGTGCCGGGAAGGATGCGTCCGGCGGCAAGGGGAAAACTGCCGCTTGGCATGTGCGTTTGTTGCGGGACTTCTAGTGCGTCCCGATTCAAGATAGCAGATTAGTTATGTAATGTAAACAAAATAGATGATTCCCAAAATGGGAACGAGTGATGAATGAGCCGGGAACTGGCGAGGGGTCGTTTGCCGAACCTAGCCATTCCGACCGTATTGGCGCTTCGGTTTCGCATCTGTAGCGCGCGGGGTATAATCGTTCGATGGGACACACGCAAAATACCACGCAGATGCATGGCACCACGGTTCTCTGCGTACGCAAGGAAAACAAGGTTGTGCTGGCGGCCGACGGCCAGATCACCATGGGCGATGCCGTGATGAAGCAGGGCGCGAAGAAAACCCGGCGCCTCTATAACGACAAAATTATCGCGGGCTTCGCCGGCAGCACCGCCGACGCACTTTCGCTCTTCGCGCGGTTTGAGGGCAAGCTTCAGGAATTTCATGGCAATCTCCCCCGAGCGGCCGTGGAACTCGCAAAAGAGTGGCGTACTGAGCGTTCGCTCCGCCATCTTGACGCGCTACTGGTGGTGGCCGATGTGAAGGGCACGTTTCTGATTTCCGGGACCGGGGACGTGATCGAGCCCGACGATGGTATCTGCGCCATCGGTTCCGGCGGACAGTACGCTCTCGCCGCTGCCCGCGCTCTTGCCAAATTCACCAAGCTCGGCGCCAAGGAAATCGCGCAGGAAGCCATGCGCATCGCCAGCGAAATCTGCATCTATACGAACGCGAATTTCAGCGTCGAAGAGCTATGACCGAAAAATCGGAGAAAGACATGGTGATTTATCTGTCTGGCGATTCGCAACCGGCCGAACCCGAGCCGCTGCCGTCGTTCGATGAGTTGACGCCGCGCGAAATCGTGCTGGAGCTCGATAAGTACATCGTCGGGCAGAATCCCGCGAAGAAAGCGGTCGCCATCGCGCTGCGCAACCGCGTCCGCCGCCAGAAACTTCCACCCGAACTCGCCGAAGACATCCTGCCAAAGAACATTTTGATGATCGGGCCTACGGGCGTGGGTAAAACGGAAATCGCGCGGCGCCTGGCTCGCCTTGCAGGTTGCCCGTTCGTAAAAGTAGAAGCTTCGAAGTACACCGAAGTTGGCTACGTAGGCCGGGACGTGGAGTCCATGGTTCGCGATCTGGTGGAAACGGCCATCGATATGGTCCGCGAAGAAAAACTCGATGAAGTGGCCGAGCGCGCCGAACAATCGGCCGAAGAACGGCTGCTGGATCTTTTGCTGCCGTCTTCGCCTCCTCCGAGCGGCGATAGCGCCACCACCGAAGTGCAGCGCCGCGAACAAGCCGCTCGCACCCGCGAAAAATTGCGCGCCCAGCTTCGCGAAGGAAAGCTCGACCAGCGCATGGTCGAGGTCGAAGTCCGCGAACGCGCCATGCCCTCGTTCGAAATTATTTCGAATCAGGGCGTGGATGAAATGGACATCAACGTGAAGGACATGCTCTCCGGGATGTTCGGCCAACAAAAGAAAAAGCGCAAAATGACCGTGGCCGAAGCCTTCGATTATCTGATTCAGGAAGAAGAGAGCCGCTTAATCGATATGGACCAAGTGACGCGGATCGCCGTCGATCGCGTCGAGCAGATGGGCATCATCTTCGTGGATGAAATCGATAAAATCGCCGGGCGCGAAGGCGGACATGGCCCGGATGTATCGCGCGAAGGCGTGCAGCGCGACATTCTGCCGATTGTCGAAGGTACTACAGTGAACACGCGCTACGGCATGGTGCGCACGGACCACGTCCTGTTCATCGCCGCCGGCGCGTTTCACACCACCAAGCCGTCGGACCTGATTCCCGAGTTGCAGGGCCGGTTTCCGATTCGCGTGGAGCTGACATCGCTCACCGAGGCCGACTTCATCCGCATTCTCACCGAACCGAAAAATGCGCTCATCAAGCAGTCGATCGCGCTGCTCGATACCGAGCCCTTCAAGCTAACTTTCACCGACGACGCCATCGCCACCATCGCGCGCTTCGCCGCTAAGGTGAACGAACAAACCGAGAACATCGGCGCGCGCCGCCTGCACACCATTCTGGAAAAAGTGCTCGAAGAGATTTCGTTTGATGCGCCCGAAATGAAGAAGAAATCCTTCAAGGTGGACGCGGCTTATGTCCAGAAGCAACTCGCGAACATCGTGAAGGATCAGGACCTCAGCCGCTACATCCTGTGAGCGATGGCGATCGAGCGAACCCTCTCTCCGCGAGCGCCACTCGCCGCTCTGGCAGCCGCCGCAATCACGGCAGCCTCATTGCTTGCTGGTTGTGCTTCGCCTGGGGAGCCGACCACGCGCCGGCCGCCGATTCCTACGGCGATCGGCGACCTGGCTGCCAAACAGCAGGGCAACGACGTCATCCTAACTTTCAAAATTCCCAGTGAATCCATCGACCACCATTCGCTCAAGAAGACGCCGGTGGTGGAAGTTTTTCGTAACGTCAATCCTGCCGGCGTAGCATCCACCGCCCAGGAAGCAGCCAGTGCATCGTCGAATCCAGTGCTCGTCGCCACGCTTCCGCCCGCCACAGTCGATCAACTGACGCAGAATCGCCAGATGAGGATCGTCGAGCCCCTTTCCGCGCAGGATTTCGCTGGGCAGACCGCGATCGATGCCGTTTACATGATTCGGACCTACGAAAATGAAAAGAAGCCGTCTTTCGATTCAAACCCCGTCGCCCTTGTTCTGCATCCTTCTTACCCGGCGATTGCCGATGCGAAGGCCGAAAACGCGCCTGACGGGATCTCGATAACCTGGACGCCGCCGCAACAAACAATCACCGGAACCACGCCGCCTATCGCAGCCTTTCGCATCTACCGAGGCGTATCTCCGAATGACGCCGGTAGTTCGACTCCCGCGGCTACGGCCTCGACGACGGCCTCGACAACCGCCGGAAGCTCAAAGCAGCCGCTTCAGCGCATCGGCGATTCGGCCTCGTCGCCGTTTCTCGATTCGCAGGTGGAACTCGGCACCCGCTACCTCTACACGGTTCGGACTGTGGCCACCTACGACACCGGTCAGTTGGAATCCTCCGATTCGAACATCGCAGAAGTGACGGCGAAGGACACGTTTCCGCCGTCTGTGCCGCAAGGGTTGATCGTCACGCTGGTCCCGGCGCAGCCCGCGACCGCGAACATCGCCGCCTCGCCTGCGTATCTCGATCTTAGCTGGGAAATCTCTCCCGAGCACGACGTGACCGGCTATAACGTTTATCGCAGTGAAAGCGCAGATGAACACGGAATGCGCCAGAACGCAGGCCTGTTGCCAACCCCTGCATTTCGGGATATGAATACAGTTCCGGCTCACGTTTACTTCTACAGGGTCACCGCCGTGGACCGTGCTGGAAATGAAAGCGCGCCGAGCGCGCCGGTGCCGGGTTCAACGACCACCGACGACGCACCGCCAGCTCCTCAACACCCATGATCGAATCGCTGCCCAATTCGCCGAGCGCCGAGATGCCAGTTGCCGTCCGCGCCCTCACGCCGGCGCTACCCACGCGCGCGGGACTGAGGACCGGAATCTTCACCGGCGGCTTGCTCGCACTCGATATGGTGGCGGCTCTGATCGCCGCCAACCGGATGCCCTTCCTTGAAGCGCGCGCCCTTGAGCGCAACGTCGCGTTCTGCGGAATCTTCGTTATCGTGATGCTGATTCCGATATTTCGATTCCTGAACCGCCCCGTGCAGCTCTTTGGTTCGGCGATGTTGGGCTGGTCGATCTTTATCGTCGCGTACAATCTGGCGGGAATGTACTTTTCGAATTTGTTTCAAGTGTTGCGCTCGCCGCTAGACGCGCTGCTGGAAGGCACGCTGATCTATGGAGTGATCGCCGTCGGCTCGTGGGTCGCGATCATGATCCTGCAGGCGCGCAAACAGCCCATAGTTCCGCGCCGGCGCAGCACCGATTTCATTCGCCACCATCAACCATGAAGCTTTGCCGCTTTCAGGTCCCTCATTTTGACGCTTCCCGCCTCGGCCGCTCCGCCACGGAAACGCAGCTTGCCGCGCGCAGCGGAATCGTCGATGACGGAAAAGTGATCGAGCTGGCAGGCGATCTTCTCAATCCGCGCGAGCGCAGCGGCAAAACATTTCCTATCGACGCGGTGCAATTCCTCGCACCGTCGATTCCAACGAAAATCGTCTGCGTGGGCCGCAACTACGCCGAGCACGCTAAGGAACTTGGCAACGAAGCTCCGAAGATCCCGCTGATTTTCCTGAAGCCACCGTCATCCGTGATCGCACCGGGGGCTCCGATCGTGATGCCCGCGATCTCACAGCGCGTCGATTTCGAAGGCGAACTGGCCGTAGTGATGGGACGGCGCTGTTCGCATCTGCCGGACGATGAGGATTCCGCGCCGTACATTCTCGGCTATACCTGCCTGAATGACGTGACCGCCCGCGATATCCAGCGCGCCGACGTGCAGTTCACGCGCGGCAAGGGGTTCGATACCTTCTGTCCATTCGGCCCGGTGATCGAAACGCACCTCGATTCCGCCGGAACCACGGTGGAAACTTTCGTGAATGGCGTTAGGAAACAGTCTGGACACACCTCAGAAATGATGTTTTCCGTTGATGTTATACTTCGCTTTATCTCGCGGGTGATGACGCTGGAACCGGGCGATGTGATCGCGACGGGAACACCGGCGGGCGTGGGGCCGCTCGCGGCGGGCGACGTAGTGGAAGTGAGCGTCGGCGGGATCGGCACGCTGCGGAATGCGGTGATATCCGAAGCGGACACGCGCCCGGCAAGCGCAATTTAGAAAGCGAAGAAAGGCAGCATTGAAAGAAATTCTGAATGATTGGCGCGAGTGGCTTCCGCTGGCTGGCATCGCGGTGGTGGCGCTCGTCACCCTGGCGTTCTGGTTGCGCCGCAAGCCGCAGGATTCTTGGGACCGCGAACGCGAGCGCTGCGCGTATCTGAATCGCGTGGGCCGCATCGTGGAAGGCCAGATCATCGAGGTGGCCGATCACGCGCCGGCCGCGGCCGAACCCGGCGGCGCGAAAATGTTTCAAAAGCGCCCTGATGCGGCGCACGGCAATGGCACCCGTAGGCTGCTCCACTATTCGTATTCGATTTCCGGCGTCACATACGAAACGGCTCAAGATGTAACGGGCCTCGAAATTCGCGCGCAGCTGAGCCGCGTGGCCGCAGGGCAAACCGCCAGCGTGAAATACGATCCCGCCAATCCGAGCAACTCGATCCTCGTGGCTGACGACTGGTCGGGCCTCCACTAACTCCGCTCGCTCCGCATTCCGAGTTTTCGCTCGCTAATTTTACTCGCAGCATCCCAACTCATCCTTGTGGGTGATATTCTGTCGCATCGGAGGCCTTGTTCTCATGAATCGTGCCCAGCCGCTCGCGTCTCGAATCCTTTTGGTTTTTCTCGCTGCCGTCACGGCCACCATTGTTCCGGCCGCACGCGCGCAACAAACGTCGCCGACCGTCGATCCGAGCCAGTATGCAGCGCTGCGTTGGCGATTGATCGGCCCGTATCGCGCGGGGCGCGTGTCGGCGGTTGCTGGCGTTCCGGGCGATCCCGCGACGTATTACATGGGTCTGCCGGGCGGCGGCATCTGGAAAACAGTCAACGCGGGCGTCACGTGGAATCCGATTTTCGATGAAGCGCGCGTGGCCTCCATCGGAGACATCGCCGTCGCTCCATCGAATCCCAACATCGTCATCGCAGGCACGGGTGAGCAGACTGACGGACACGGCGTTTACCGTTCGACGGACGCCGGCGCGACGTGGACGAACATCGGGCTCGAAGATACCAAGTACATCAGCACGGTGATCATCGACCCGCGCAATTCGGACATTATTCTTGTGGGTGTGCTAGATCATCCGATCCTCGGCGTGGGGCTGCCGAACAAGTTGCGCGGTGTTTACAAGACTACGAACGGCGGGAAGACCTGGACGCACACGCTCTATCGCGACGATTTGGCAGGCGTATCGAATATGGCGGCCGACCCTTCGAATCCGAAAATCCTATACGCAGGAATGTGGAAGCCATTCGATTTCCGCGCGGGACCGCCGGAGAAAATGACGCAGAGTTCATGGATCTACAAGTCCGTCGATGAAGGCTCCACGTGGACGCAGGTATCCGAAGACGGTTTGCCCACGGATCCGCGCGACCGCATCGGACTTTCGGTTGCCGCGGGAACGAAAGGTCAGAGTGTTTTCGCGATCATGTCTGAGGGCCTATACCGCTCGGACGATGGCGGCGCGCACTGGCGCCAGAGCACGAAGGATCCGCGCATTTCGGGGAATCTCTACATTTGCCGCGTATATGTAGATCCGAAGAATGCGGACACCGTGTACGTAATGCAGACCACGATGTACAAATCGACAGACGGCGGCGCGACGTTCACGGCTTACAAGGGCGCGCCGGGTGGCGATGACTATCACGTGCTATGGATCGATCCGCAGAATTCAAATCGATTGTTTCTTGGAGTCGATCAGGGCGCCACGATCAGCGTTGACGGCGGGAAAACGTGGAGTTCCTGGTACAACCAGCCGACCGGCCAGTTTTATCACGTGATTACCGACAATCAGTTTCCGTATATTTCGTACGCGCCGCAGCAGGACAGCGGCAGCGTCGCTGTGCCGAACCGCAGCGATTGGGGCGAGATTAGCTTTCGCGACTGGTTCTCGGCGGGCGGATTTGAGTTTTGCTACATCGCGCCCGATCCCGCGGACCCGAACATCGTTTACTCGGGAGGCTGGTACGGCAGCGTGCTGCGGTTTGACCGGCGCACGTCGCAGATCGTTCACGTGTTCGTGCGCGGCGAAGACGACCACATGTCGCAGATGCCGCCGCTTGTTTTTTCACCGGAGGATCCGCATACGCTTTATCTCGGCGCGCAGTATGTGATGAAGACCACGAACGGCGGCGTCTCGTGGGAAAAAATCAGCCCGGACCTGACCACGTCCGCCGCACCGGCAAATCCTGCACCGACGGCGCCAGCAAGCTCGCACTCGGAAAAGGCGGCACCGGCTGCACCGGCTGGAGCGAGTTCGGCGATCAGCGGGCACTTTCCGGTGGAGAACGATGAGGACGCCGATTTCGATGAGCGCGAAGCGGGTGGTAAGGACGACTTTGAATTGTTTCAGCGTGCGAGGCGCAGCGCACTAACCGCGCTTGCGCCATCGCCGGTGAGCGCCAATGTGATGTGGGCGGGCGCGACAAACGGAATCGTGCAGGTGACGCAGGATGGCTCGAAGACCTGGCAGATCGTGACGCCCCCGGACCTGCCGCAAAACAGCGACATCGAGATCATCGAAGCTTCGCACTACGACGCGGGATCGGCATACGTTGCGCTGGAAGCTCGACAGAATTCGCATCCTTATATTTACCGGACGCGGGACTACGGCAAGACCTGGCAGAAGATCGTGAACGGCCTCGATCAGGGCTGGATCGCTCGCGTGGTGCGCGAAGATACCGCGCGCAAGGGCCTGCTATACGCCGGAACAACGGACGCGATGTACGTTTCGTTCGACGACGGCGACAATTGGCAATCGTTGCAACTGAATTTTCCCGCGACAGATGTGCGCGACCTGGCCATTCACGGAGCCGACCTCGTCGCGGCGACGTACGGGCGTGGATTGTGGATTCTCGATGATGTAACGCCGCTGCGGCAAGCCGGCGCCGACGTCACGTCGCCCCAAGCGTACTTGCTGCAGCCAGCGACTGCCGTGCGCGTCCGCTACGACAACGACCAGGAAACTCCGTTGCCGCCCGAAGAGCCGACGGCGAAAAATCCGCCGGACGGCGCAATCATCGACTACTACCTGAAGACCGTTCCGAACGGCGAGCTGACACTCGAGATTCACGACGCACAGGGAAAGCTGGTGCGCAGTTTCACCAGCGTTGCGCCGCCAGAAGATAAAACGCCGAAGAACGTGCCGGACTACTGGTTCGGGCCGCAAGCGCACCTCACGAAAAACATCGGTCTCAACCGGTTCGCGTGGGACCTGCACTATCCGCCTCCGGACGCGCTGAACTTCAGCTACTACGGTGGCATGCTTGATTACATCGAGTACACGCTCTCCGATCATGCCCTGCCCCACGATACGCCGCGAGAACAAACGCTGGGGCCGCTCGTGGCGCCGGGAAAGTACGAAATCATGCTGATCGGAGCGGATACGATCATGAAACGCACTCTGACGATCGAGCGCGATCCCCGCGTGCGCATTTCCGATGCCGATTTCGACGCGCAACTCGTTGCCGGAAAGCGGATCGATTCGGGGCTAGGCTCAAGCGCCACGTCCTGGCGGTCGCTCGAAAATCTGCATAATGCGATCGGAGACAGACTGAAGGCTCTTGGGGCGCCGGAAGAGGAGAAGTCCGCGGCGGCGAATCCGATGATGGCACCGGAGAAGAAAGAGGAAGCCGCCTCCGCAGCTCCGGCAGCGAATCCTGCAAACAAGTCCGCGATCGATGTGCTGAAAGATCTGGATAAGAAAGTCGAGGCCATCCAGGAGGGAACGCCGATGGCTCCCGGTGCAGGCCCCGTGAATCGCGATCTCGCGCGAATCATGTTCTTCGAGCAATCCGGAGACGGGGCGCCTAGCCAAACAGCCTTAGCCGCATTGAACCAAGCGTGCGATGCGATGAACAAAAACCTTGCTGCGATGCGCGACCTGGACGCGACAGCGATACCAGCCGTAAACGCCGAACTCGCCAAGCACGCCGTTGCTGCGTTGCCGACGGTTGCGCCGGGAAGCGTGGGGATCATGTCCACATCCTCCGCGCCGGCGGACGCGTGCGCGCCGTAGACTGTTCATGCGGCTGCGTCGCGCAGCATTTCGAACTGTGCTAACTTCGGCATCGGAACGAGCGTCGAAATTGATTCGCCCGCACAAGAATTTACAGCTGCGTCATCGCGGCTCCGGACTTTCAAGGCAGCCAATCCATTGACCGAACACCGCAAGCACCACGACCGTCTGGAAGAACTCCGCCACCTTAATGCCGAGGCCGAAGCAGGGGGCGGCGCGGAACGCCGCGCCCGCGAGCACAAGCAAGGCAAGCTGAGTGCGCGTGAGCGTATCGACCTGCTTCTCGATGAGGGCACTTTCGAAGAACTGGACAAATTCGTCCGCCATCAATCGCACGATTTTGGAATGGAGTCGCAGCGGCCTGCCGGCGATGGCTTCATCACCGGCTTTGGGCGGATCGACGGACGGCTGGTTTACGTGTTCGCGCAGGATTTCACGGTGTTCGGCGGATCGCTCTCCGAAGCGAACGCCGGAAAAATCATCAAGATCATGGATCTTGCGCTCCGTAACGGAGCTCCGGTGATCGGCCTGAATGATTCGGGCGGCGCGCGCATCCAGGAAGGCGTCAAGTCGCTCGCAGGCTATGCCGAAATTTTTCTGCGAAACACGCTATCGAGCGGCGTGATCCCGCAGATCAGCGCGATCATGGGTCCGTGCGCGGGCGGGGCGGTGTATTCGCCGGCGATCACCGATTTCATCTTCATGACGCGCGAGACGTCCTACATGTTTGTGACCGGGCCGGACGTGATCAAAACGGTGACGCACGAGGAAGTGACGAAGCAAGAGCTGGGCGGCGCGATGACGCACAATGAGAAGAGTGGCGTCGCTCATTTCGTTTCGCGAGACGATACCGAATGTCTTGCGATGATCCGCGAGTTATTTAGCTACTTGCCGTCGAACAATCTGGACGATCCGCCGCGTCGCGCGTCTTCCGACCCGTGGGACCGAACGACACCTGCTCTGAATGCGATCGTGCCGGAGAATCCGCAGCAGCCCTACGACATCAAGAACGTGATTCATCATCTCGCGGACGACAGCAACTTTTTCGAGGTGCACGAACACTACGCGCGGAACATTGTGGTCGGATTTGCGCGGCTCGATGGCCGGCCGGTGGGAATCGTGGCGAACCAGCCGGCGTATCTCGCGGGAGTGCTGGATATTAATGCTTCGGTGAAGGGTGCGCGGTTCGTGCGATTCTGCGACGCGTTCAACATTCCGCTGATCACTTTCGAGGACGTGCCAGGGTTTTTGCCCGGTACGCAGCAGGAGTTCGGCGGGATCATCAAGCACGGTGCCAAACTGCTATATGCATTCGCCGAGGCGACGGTGCCAAAAATCACCGTGATCACGCGAAAAGCTTACGGCGGGGCGTACTGCGTGATGGCGTCCAAACATATTCGGACGGACGTGAATTACGCCTGGCCGACGGCGGAAATTGCGGTGATGGGCCCGGAAGGCGCGGTGAACATCGTCTATAAGCGCGAAATCGATCAAGCGCCGGCCGAGGCGCGCGAGGGATTGCGTAAGGAGAAGATCGAGGAGTTCCGCGAGAGCTTCGCCAATCCCTACGTCGCGGCGGAGCGTGGGTATATTGACGGAGTGATCGAGCCGTCGCAGACGCGCGCGAAGCTGATTACGGCCTTACGGTCGCTCGAGAATAAGCGGGATACAAACCCAAGGAAGAAGCACGGGAACATCCCGTTGTGACGAGAAGCCCTACGCGAGTAGCCTCGCAGGGCGACCTAGCAAAAATTGTTGCCTAACTGATTTTATCTGTTGAAATCTAAGCACCAGCGGCCTTTCAATTTCATTAAATCTTCGTTAGTATTTGTTTCGGTCTATCCAACCCATTTTTATTGTGAATTGATCAGGAGACAGGAATGCCCAGGCCCGCGCATGCCCCGAAGACTTTGCTGGAATCGCTCGATGCGATGATCGCAAAGCACAATCTTTTGCAGCATCCGTTCTACCGCGCGTGGACTGAAGGCCGGCTCTCCAAGGATGCTCTCGCGCTGTACGCGCAGCAGTATTACCAGCATGTGCGCGCGTTTCCAGAGAATCTGAAGCAGCTCGCGAACCGCACCCAGAACGAGCCAAAGCTCAATGCTCTGGTGCAGGAAAATCTGGATGAGGAGCTGGACGCTTCGGCTCCGCACCCGAAGCTGTGGCGCGAGTTTGCGGAATCGATCGGCGTGACAGAATCTTCGATCGAAGGTGCGCGCCCGCTGCCGGGCGTTGCCGCACTGCTCGACACCTACGACGAAGCCGCAACGCAGGGCACGCTGGCGCAGGCTGTCGCGTCGTTCTACGCTTACGAAGCGCAAGTCCCGGAAATCTCCAGCGAGAAAATCTCTGGCCTTCGCAAGTTTTATGGAATTACCGAGCCGCGCGCGCTGGCGTATTTCGCGGTACACCAGGAAGCCGACGTTCGGCACCGAGCGGCGTGGCGCGGGTGGCTTGCGTCGCAGAGGAATATGGACGAAGTTGCGGTGCTTTGCTCGGCCCAGCGCAGCCTGAAGGCGTTGTGGGGCGCGCTGGATGCGGTTTATCCGGAAGGCTGCAACTCGAAGAATTAAGCAGCGAACTTTCGGAGGGATTTTCGATTCAAAAGCCGACGGCCTAGCGCCGCCGGCTTTTTGTTTTTGAGGATGGTCTTTTGCGACGATTGCCCGCTTTTGCGGCACCAAGTTTCAGGTGGGCCACACCGCCGGGGCCGCCCACAAAGACCTCTGTCGCAAGGCCGAGGAAAATACCGTGCTCGATCACGCCAACTGTCGTATCGAGTTCGTGGGCGATTTCGGCAGGATCGTTCATCCTTCCGAACGCACAGTCGATGATGTAGTGGCCGCCGTCGGTGACGTAGGGCGAGCCGTCGTTTGCGAGGCGCAATTTCGGTCTTCCGCCGAGTTTTGCGAGCCGCTTCGAAGTGACTTGCCAGCCGAAAGGAACGACTTCCACGGGAACTGAAACGAGCTGGCCGAGCTTTTCGACGATTTTCGATTCGTCAACGACTACGGCCATGCGCGCACTTGCTGATGCGACGATCTTTTCGCGAAGCAGCGCGCCGCCGTGGCCTTTGATCAGCGTTAGCCTGCCGGGCAAAACTTCGTCTGCCCCGTCGATGGTGAGATCGATGCGGCTTTGGTCGGCGAACGAGGTCATGGGGATCTTCAGCGCGAGCGCCTGCACGTTGCTGCGCTCGGAGGTTGCGATGCCGACGATTTTGAGACCTTCATTGGCGACGCGACGGCCTAAGGCGTCGATGGCATATTTGGCGGTTGAGCCGGTTCCCAGGCCGACAACCATTCCGGACTTCACTTGCGAAGCTGCGGCTTCGGCGGCTTCTTTCTTCCACTGATCTTGCACGAGCGGATCGAGTTTGTGGCTCATGGTGTAGGATGCGGCGTCCGCCATGATATCCGCGGGCGCGGAGAGTTTCCACCGTTTTGGCTACGACGCGGCATCGCGCGGCTTCTAAAGGAGTGGCCGGCGCGATGTTAGAATCGTTGCGCTCGAATGAAAGTGCGGGAATGTTCAAGAAAATTCTAATCGCAAATCGCGGCGAAATTGCGGTGCGGATCGTTCGCGCATGTCGTGACATGGGCATACGCACCGTCGCCGTGTACAGCGATGTCGATCGAGCTTCTCTCCATGTACGATTGGCCGACGAGGCCTATGGAATTGGGCCCGCGCCGTCGCGCGAGAGCTATCTGGTGATCGAAAAGATCATCGGAGCGGCGCGCTACGCAGGATGCGATGCGATCCATCCTGGATATGGGTTTCTGGCGGAGAATCCCGGGTTGGCTCGGGCGTGCGAGGCAGCTGGGATCACTTTCATTGGGCCGTCTGCCGCGTCCATGGAAAAGCTCGGCTCGAAGACCGCAGCGCGAAACGCGGCTCGCGACGTGGGAGTTCCGACCGTGGCCGGCACTCTCGATCCGATTGCGAATGCGGAAGCGGCCGTGGAAGCTGCGCGAAGGACGGGATACCCGATAGTACTGAAGGCTGTGGCGGGCGGCGGCGGCAAAGGGATGCGCCTTGTGGAGCACGAGAAGGATCTCGCGTCGGCCTGGCGTGACGCTTCGTCCGAAGCGCAGAACGCGTTCGGCGACGGACGCATGTACCTGGAAAAATATTTGCTCAAGCCGCGGCACATCGAAGTGCAAGTCCTGGGCGACCGCCACGGGAACATCATTCATCTGGGCGAACGGGAATGTTCGGTGCAACGCCGATACCAGAAAGTGATCGAGGAAGCGCCGTCGCCAGTGATGACTCCGGAACTACGCCGGGCGATGGGCGAGGCGGCGGTGAAGCTTGCGCGAGTCGGCGACTACTACAACGCGGGCACGGTGGAATTTCTAGTCGATGCGGAACGGAACTTTTATTTCCTGGAAATGAACACGCGGCTGCAGGTGGAGCATCCGGTGACGGAACTGGTGACCGCGCTCGATCTGGTGAAGCTGCAGATTCGAGTTGCCGCCGGCGAGCCGCTGCCGCTAAAGCAGGAAGATGTGGTGCTGCGCGGACACGCCATCGAGTGCCGCATCTACGCGGAAGATCCAGACAACAATTTCTTTCCTTCGCCCGGGAAGATTCTCGAACGGCGAGTTCCCACCGGACCCGGTATCCGCCTCGATGACGGGATCTATGGCGGATGGACCGTGCCGAACGAATACGATCCGATGCTCGGCAAGCTGATCGCGTGGGGCGCGGATCGCGGCGAAGCCATCGCGCGGTTGAAACGCGCGCTCGCGGAATACTACGCAAGCGGCATCAAGACCAACGTTGGGCTCTTCCTCCGGATTCTCAGAAGCGAGGATTTCGCATCGGCCGCGATTTACACGCGCTGGCTCGACGATTTTCTGAAGCGGCCGGCGGAGGAAGCAAAAGAGGAGATCGAGGCGGACGAAGCGAATTTGCGGAACGCTGCGCTGCTCGCTGTAGCTTCATGGCATCGCTCGCAGGAAGGCAAAGCGAGAGCCAATGCGCAGCCCTCAGCTGACGCGAGCGTATCGCGTTGGCGGAACGAGAGCCGTCGCGAGCAAGTTAGCCGGGAGCCGCGTTCGTGATTTTCGAGATCGAGCTGGCCGGTAAGAAGCACCGCGTCGAGACCACCCATCGAGGAGAGCGGGAAGTCTGGTCCGTTGACGGCCAAACGATTGAAGCCGACGCGGTCGAAGTGTCACCCGGTGTTTACTCAATTCTCGTAACCGGCAAATCGTATGAGACTCGTGTGGAACCGGCTGCCGGAAAACTTCGCGTGAGTGCGGGTGGCAAAGAGCTCGAAGCTTCGGTGCTTGATCCCCGGGCGTGGCAGAGGAGCCGCGGCGGCGCAGCGGAGTCCGAGGGGCGGCAGCAAATCACGGCGCCGATGCCGGGCAAGATCGTTCAGCTGCTCGTCGCGACGGGCGACGCGGTGCAAGCCGGACAGGGCCTGATGGTAGTGGAAGCGATGAAGATGCAGAACGAAATTCGCTCGCCGAAGTCGGGCCTGGTGGAACGCCTTACGGTGGTGGAGGGACAAACCGTAAACGCGGGCGAAGTGGTAGCCGTGGTCTGCTGAGCTGACTCTGGGCCGCTGTTAACCGATACGCGTCATTTCCGTTTACCCTTAGGTTCCAATTTTCAGAGCCGCGCTTTGCCCCCGCTCCCACGTCTGCGAAGCTGGTTTCACTGCAGCGACTTTAGGTCGAAATTGCAAACGAGTTCTTGGGGACCGTTCAATGCCTTCGCATCTACATTTTGCCGTGCTCGCGAGTTATTTGGTTATCGGGATCGTGCTGCTTCTGTGGGCGATGCTTTGCGCGGTGATGGCGGAGCGCCTGGAGAAGGAAGGCCTTCCGTTCCGCACGGGTTTTCTGCTCTGCGCGATGTTCACGCCGATTGCAGGGATGATCGCAGCTCGCGCGTTGGCACCGCAGCGTGCAGCTCGGCCGCTTGCAGCTCGTTCTCTGCACAGCTAGCTTTTCCGCCGGCCAAGCTTCGGCTATAGCGCGATAATCGCGTTCCACTTCCAAATGCGATACGTCGATGTTTATTTCGAGGCGGGCAACTTGCCAGCGGACTCCAGAATTTGCCGCGCAAGATAGTTCGTCACTTTCACGTCGTCGCGCGCTTCGATCATGTAGGCAGTGCGAAGCAGTTGTTCCTTCCGGTTGCGCAGCATATCGCGAATCGATTGCTGCACTTGCGGATCGGAAAGTTCGCGCTGGCCGGACGCTTCCTTGGCCACCAGCTTCAGGATGCGATACCCGCCGTTCTTCACACCGATCGGCTGCGACACATCGCCCGGCTTCATCGCGAGCACTGACTTTTTTAGTATGGGATCGGATTGGTTCAGCGCAGACTCCGGAACAAAGCCCAAATCGCCGCCGGTGGAGCCCGTGGAGTCTTCCGAGTAGTCCATTGCGAGCTGCGAGAAATCCGCGCCGCCAGCGATCATCTGTTCGAGCATCTCGACTTTGTGCTTCGCTTCGGGCTCGCTTTGCGCTTTGTCGTTCTTGCGATTGCGAACGGCGGGGTCGGGCCGGGGCGTGACAACGATCTGTGCGATGTGGAATTGCGGCTCCGCCACGTTGAACTGCGCGCGGTTCTTGTTGTAAAAATCGATTACGTCCTGGTCGGAGATCGAAATCTTTGCGACCACCTCGCGGTTCAGGAGCTTCTGGACCGAAAGCTGGCGACGCAAGTCCCGCTTCAGGTCATCGACGGTGATGCCGCCGGCCTGAAGCTTCCGCTGAAATTCCTCTTCGGTGTAAGGACTCTTGGATTCGGTGAACTTGTCTTCTACTTCGGCGTCGCTCGCGAGCAGGTTGAGCTTCGCAGCGCGCTCGAGCAGAATTTCGTTGTTCACCAGTTCATCCAGGATGCTGAGCTTGAGAGAGAGCGCCTCTTCCTGCGAGGGAGCGGGACCTTGGGCATTCACGCGGGTGCGGAAATACTTCTCCACATCCGCGCGCGGGATGTCCTTCCCATTGACCACCGCCCACACGTCCGGCCCCGGAGCGCTTTCCTTTTTACAGCCGGCCGTCGCGACACAGGCCGCGACCGCTACAAGGACGAGCAATTTTCGTGTCAAGCGGAACTCCTTCGGAGGACGCCGGGTCTTGGATGGTTTGCGCTACGCAGCTTTTGTTACGCGGCCGGAGCGGATGCAGGACGTGCAGACTCGGACGTGCTTGCGAGTGCCATTCACCACGGCGCGTACGCGGCGAAGATTCGGATTCCAACGCCGGCGAGTCACGTTGTTCGCGTGGCTGATCGTATTCCCAAAGCTCGGCTTTTTGCCGCAAAATTCACATGCCAGTGCCATTGTACTGTTGCTCCAGAGCGGAAATTGTCAGATACAGAGACCCTTAAGATTAGCAGACAATGGCCTGTCCCGGAAGGGATTTACAGGCCCCAATGGGGCCTCTTTGAGCGCCGCGCCGTGGCCGCACGCTGAGCCTGCACCCTACCCCGGAGCTCTGCTTGCGGTTTCTTTGCTCTCCGGTTGCCTACAAAACGTTCCAGCGTGATACTAGGACACCCAAATGGGCTTGGGCGGCGGGCGGATACTATTAATAGAGAATTGGGGGAGGAAGATCGTGTCTGAAAATCATTTGAATGAGCCGAAGAGCATACTGGTGGTACGCGCACCGCTCTCCAGCGACGGATTTGTTTCGATCCATTTCTCGAGCGCGGAGGGCCGGCTGATGAACGACCGCGAGTGGTGGCACTTGAAGCAGGTGATCGAGCTGGCGAGCCGCGCGTTTGTGAAGGAAGAAAAGGAAAAAGCGTCCGCGGCTGCCGCGTAGCGCTTGAAACTCGGGCGTTTGAGGCGCGCCGCTTCAGGCGTCCGCGTTAGTCCGGCTCCTGGGTCACAATGTGCACATCGACCGCTGGAGCCTCGCTCAGGAATCTGTTGATCGCGTTCATGTAACGCAGCTTCCGCCAACCCTCGATTGCCGATCGGCCGAAAATCACTTGCGTCACGTGCTTTTCGCGAACGAACTTCGCGGTCACGTCCGCCACGCTGTCGCCCTTCAGCCTCACCGCTTTCGCGCCCAGACTTTCGGCAAACTGCAAGTTGGCCTGAAGGGATTTTTCTTCCTGCGCGGTTAAATCGGCGTCGAGATCCACGTGCAATGCGTAAAGTTCCGCGTCCATGCGGCGGGCCATGCGCGCCGCGCGCGCGAGCAGGTACTGCGCTTTTGCGTTGGAGCTGATGCAGACTGCGATTCGCTCGCGAACCGCCCAGCTTTCGCGAATGTCCTTCTCTTCCATGTAGGATTCGAGGCTGCGGTCCACCTGCTCGGCCACCTGGCGCAAGGCAAGCTCGCGGAGCGCGATCAAGTTGCCTCGGCGGAAGAAATTTCCTAGAGCTTGTTCCACTTTTTCTTTGCCGTAAACGTCACCGCGCTTCATGCGGTTCTGCAACGCTTCGGGAGTAAGATCGACCATCACCGTTTCGCTGGAAACCTGCAGCACCCAATCGGGCACGGTTTCCCGGACCGCGACGCCAGTGATTGCGCGAACGGTGGGTGCGATGCTCTCGATGTGCTGGATGTTCACAGTCGAAATCACGTCGATGTTGGCATCGAGTATCTCGAGGACGTCTTCGTAGCGTTTGCGATTTTTGCTGCCGGGAATGTTGGTGTGGGCCAGTTCGTCCACCAGCACGACTGCCGGGTGCCGGGCGATGATTCCCTCGAGGTCCATTTCGGCGAACAGCGTGCCTTTGTAATCGATCATCCGCCGCGGAACGGTTTCAAGCTGAGAGGCAAGCTCTGCGATACCGCGCCGCCCATGCGTTTCGACGACTCCGATTACAAGGTCTTCGCCGCGGCTCGCTCGCCGGATCGCTTCGCTCAGCATGCTGAAGGTCTTGCCGACGCCGGGAGCGTAGCCGAGAAACAGCTTTAGCGTTCCCTTGATCTTCTCGACAGGATTCGACTCCTTCAGCCACTCGTCAGGCGTTTTCGGCATATCGATATTCTCTTCTGCGGCGGCGGCGCGGGCTACGATAGAATCGCGCGGTGCGGCGTAGCTTGACTGAAAAACTCGCGCGTTACCTGGTTTCGCTTGCGATCGTCGCGGGAATTTCGGTGTTTTACCGCCGCGTCCTACCGGTCAACGCTACCACGGTTGCCCTTACCTATTTGCTCGCGATTGTAGCCGTGTCCACGGCCTGGGGTCTGGCGGTGGCGGTGGTGATGTCCGTCGCCGCCATGCTGAGTTTCAATTATAACTTTCTGCCGCCAGTGGGAAAGTTCACCGTAGCCGATCCTCAGAACTGGGTGGCGCTGTTCGCGTTCTTGGCGGTTTCGGTGCTGGTGAGCCAGTTGTCCAACCGCGCGCGCCAGAAAGCCGAAGATGCCTCGGCGCGGCGGCGCGAAATCGAGAAATTGTACCTGTTCAGCCAGGGCCTGCTCGAATTTGGAAACGTGATTCAACTTCAGAATCGGATCCCTTCGCAGATTGTCGAAGTATTCGAGGTTGGGGCCGCTGCGCTCTTGTTGGCCGACAAACAAAAGGTCTACAGGTCCGGTCCTGTGATTCCGCAGCTCGACGTCGAAAGCCTGAAGGCTAATGTTTTGCGTGAGGAACCGTTCATCGATATCGCCAACAGCTTGAGCTTCGTTCCAGTTCGCATGGGAATGCGGTCGATCGGCAGCCTGGGAATTTCCGGCACCGTTCTGACGCGCCAAACGCTCGAAGCCATCGGCACGCTGACGGCAGTGGCTATCGAACGGGCGCGTGCCGTGGAACAACTTGGCCAAACGGAAGCCGCGCGCGAAAGCGAACGTCTGCGAACCGCGTTGCTCGATTCCGTAACGCACGCGCTGCGCACACCGCTTACGTCGATCAAAGCATCGGTGACCAATTTGATCTCCAATCCAAACGTCAGCGATAGCCAGCGTGGTGAGCTTCTGACGATCGTGAATGAAGAGACGGACCGTCTGAACCGGCTGGTGGGCGAAGCGGGAGAGATGGCACGGCTCGACGCCGGTGAAGTCGAATTGAATCTTACGCCGCACTCCATCACCGAGGTTGTGGACACAGCGCTGGAACGCGAGAAGTCGACGCTCGGCAGTCGCGAAGTCCGCGTGAACATTCCTCCGAACCTGCCGAATGTTTCCGTCGACTTGATTCGCGCAAGCGACGCTGTAGTTCAGCTTATCGACAATGCCCACCGCTACTCGGCGCTGAGCGAGCCGATCACAATCACGGCAGAAGCCACGCCCGATTTCGTGGTGACCAGCGTTTCGGACCGCGGCGCCGGAATCGACGAACCCGAACAGGCGCTGATATTCGAGAAGTTTTATCGCGGCAAGGACCAGCGATTTCTGGTACAGGGCACGGGCATGGGGCTGCCGATCGCCAAGGCCATCATCGAAGCGCACCGCGGAACGATCTCACTCACCAGCCAGCGGGGACACGGTTCCGTGTTCTCGTTCACACTGCCGATCGATCGCGGGAAGGCCCTGGCGTGAGCACAGCGACGATACTGATTGTCGATGACGAGCCGCAGATACGGCGCGTGATGCTGACGACTCTCACCTCGCACGGCTATGCGGTGATCGAAGCTGCGAGCGGCGAAGAAGCGCTGGAGAAAATTCGAGTTGAGCGCGTGGACTTGGTGCTGCTGGATGTGAACCTGCCCGGCATGTCTGGAGTGGAAACGTGCCGCGAGCTGCGGCGCACCGGGGACATGCCGATCATCATGCTTACCGTTCGCAACAGCGAACGCGACAAGGTGATGGCTCTCGACGCCGGCGCGGACGACTACGTGGTGAAGCCCTTCGGGGTGGAAGAGTTGATGGCCCGCATCCGGGCCGCTTTACGACGGGCCACGACGGGAGAATCGACTGCGCCTTTCGTTTCCGAAGAACTATCGATCGATTTTGAGAAGCGCGCGGTGACGTTAGCAGGCAAGCCGGTGCGGCTGACGCCGAAGGAGTTCGAACTGCTGCGGCAGCTCGTGGCGAATCAGGGAAAGGCGCAAGGACATCGCCGATTGCTGCAGGCCGTATGGGGACCAGACTACGGGGACGAGACCGAGTATTTGCGGGTCTTCATTAACCAGCTACGAAAAAAGATCGAGCCCGATCCGCGCCACCCGCGCTACATCCACACCGAGCCGTGGGTGGGATACCGGTTCGAACCGCCAGACGCCAAGCCGAAGTCATCGCGTTCATCCAGGTAGAACCAAAAAACTTAGGGATGCATTGGATGGGATGCGTCGAGATCGAGGTTCAGTTCGAGAACGTTGACGCGCGCTTCACCCAGGAAGCCGAGTTGCCGGCCTTCGGTATGCTTCGCAACCAGATTGCGGACATCGGCTTCGCTAATCCCGCGCTCTTTCGCCACTCGGGGCACCTGAAATTCCGCCGATGCGGGAGTGATGTGCGGATCCAAGCCTGACGCGGACGTCGTCACCAGATCAACCGGCACTTTCGCGTTGGGATTTTCCACCTGTGCTTTCTGCACGTCCCCCTTCACGCGCGTAATCAGTGCCTGGCTGGTTGGTGCGAGGTTTGAGCCGCCGCCAGCGGGAGCATCCGCGTCATACCCCGCCGCACCGGCCGCCGACGGACGCGAGCGAAAATATCCGGGCGAGGAAAATGCCTGCCCGATCAAACTCGATCCGATTGTCTTGCCGCCGGCTTGAATCAGTTCACCGTTAGCCTGTCGTGGAAAAATCAAACGCGCGAGGCCGGTGATCACCAGTGGATACAGGATGCCGAGAAGAACGGTGGTTACCGTCGTCATCCAGATCGCAGTGAGGAGGTTTTTTTTCATTTGAGCGTCCTATGCCAATCCCACGTGCGTGATGATCAGGTCGATGGCCTTGATTCCGATAAATGGCGCGATGATTCCACCCAGCCCATAAACAAGCAGATTTCGCCGCAGCAATGCTTCGGCGCCCATGGGGCGATATTTCACGCCACGCAAGGCCAGAGGCACGAGCGCGATGATAATGAGCGCGTTGAAAATTACCGCCGATAGAATCGCCGACTGAGGCGTCTTCAACCCCATCACGTTGAGCACGCCGAGCTGCGGCAACGCAGCGGCAAACATCGCGGGGATGATGGCGAAGTACTTGGCAACGTCGTTCGCGACAGAGAACGTGGTGAGTGCGCCGCGCGTGATGAGCAGCTGCTTGCCGATCTCGACCACTTCGATCAGCTTGGTCGGATTGGAGTCGAGATCGACCATGTTCCCCGCCTCTTTCGCGGCTTGCGTGCCGGCGTTCATGGCCACGCCCACGTCGGCTTGCGCAAGCGCGGGCGCATCGTTTGTGCCGTCGCCGGTCATGGCGACGAGTTTGCCCTTGGCTTGTTCGCGGCGGATCAGCGCGAGTTTGTCTTCGGGCTTGGCTTCCGCAAGAAAGTCATCGACGCCAGCTTCGCGCGCAATCGCCGCGGCCGTGAGCGGATTGTCGCCGGTGATCATCACGGTGCGGATGCCCATACGGCGGAGGTGTTCGAAACGTTCGCGCATGCCGCCTTTCACGATGTCCTTCAGGTGAATCACGCCCAGAACGCGTTCGTCCTCCGCGACCACCAATGGCGTGCCGCCGGAATTGGCGATGCGCTCGACTGCTTCTTTGACTTCTGCAGGAAACGCGCCGCCCGCATCTTTCACGTAGCGGGCAATTGCGTCCACGGCGCCTTTGCGAATTTGACGACCGTCGAGATCCACACCAGACATGCGTGTGAGTGCCGAAAACGGGATGAATGTGGCCGCAGCGGAGGCTAGTTCACGCGCTCGCAGTCCATATTTTTCCTTGGCTAGTACCACGATCGAGCGGCCTTCGGGTGTTTCATCGGCTAGCGAGGCGAGCTGAGCCGCGTCTGCCACTTCCTGTTCGCGCACGCCCGGGGCAGCCACGAACTCGGTAGCGTGGCGATTGCCAAGGGTGATCGTGCCGGTCTTATCGAGGAGTAGGGTATCGACGTCGCCCGCCGCTTCCACCGCGCGTCCGGACATGGCGAGGACGTTCTTTTGCAGCACACGGTCCATGCCCGCGATGCCGATCGCGGAGAGTAAACCGCCGATTGTAGTGGGGATCAAGCACACCAACAGCGCCACGAGCACGAATACCGACTGCGGTGCGCCGGAGTAGATCGCCATCGGCTGCAGCGAGACGACGGCGAGCAAAAAGATGATTGTGAGGCCGGCCAGCAAAATGTTGAGTGCGATTTCATTGGGTGTTTTCTGGCGCGATGCGCCTTCCACAAGCTTGATCATGCGGTCCAGAAAGGTCTCGCCGGGATTCGAAGTGATGCGAACTTTGATTTCGTCGGAAAGTACGCGCGTGCCACCGGTGACGGCGGAACGGTCACCGCCGGATTCGCGAATTACAGGAGCAGATTCTCCGGTGATCGCCGATTCGTCCACCGATGCCACGCCTTCCACAACTTCCCCGTCGCCCGGAACGAATTCGCCTGCGGCGATCATTACAAAATCGCCGGAACGCAGAGCCGAGCCCGGGACGGATTCCGTAGAGCCGTCCGATTTGAGCCTCCGCGCGATTGTTTCTGAGCGCGCTTTGCGCAGGGTTTCGGCCTGCGCTTTTCCTCGGCCTTCGGCCATGGCTTCGGCGAAGTTTGCGAAAAGCACAGTGAACCAGAGCCACAACGTGATCTGAAGTGAGAAACCGAAGCCGCTGCTGCGATGCGCCACGCCGCGCACCAGATCGATGCTCGTGAGCACGGCGCCCACTTCCACAACAAACATCACGGGATTTTTGGCCAGCGTTTTCGGGTTGAGCTTCACGAACGACTGCCAGAGCGCCGGTATGACGAGCTGTTTGCCCCAGCGGGATTTTCCCTTCGGATTCGATGCAGTCGTCATGGCCGATTAAAAGACCTTTCCTGCGTTCATCAGCAGGTGTTCGAGAATGGCGCCGAGGCTCAAGGCCGGAAAGAACGTGAGCGCGCTGACGATCAGGATCACGGATACGAGCAGCGAGGTGAAAAGGGGCGTAGTTACCGGGAAAGTTCCGGCGGATTCGGGCACGGTCTTCTTTTTTGCCAGGCTCCCCGCGATCGCGAGGATGGGAATTACGGCGAAGAAGCGGCCGAGCAACGTGGCGAAGCCGATCGACGTGTTGTACCAGAGCGTGTTGGCGTTCAATCCCGCGAAAGCCGAACCGTTGTTACCTGTGCCAGACGTGTACGCGTAGAGGATCTGCGAGAGTCCGTGTGGTCCGGCGTTGGAAATTGACGATATACCGAATTTTGGCGCGACTACCGAGATGGCCGTGAAGGTCAAGATCACCAGCGGAAAAATCAGCACCGAGAGCATGGCCATTTTCACCTCGTACGCTTCAATTTTCTTGCCGAGATATTCCGGCGTCCGCCCGACCATCAAACCCGCAATGAAGACGGCGAGAATGACGAAGACGATCATTCCGTAAAGCCCCGAGCCGACACCGCCGAAAACGACCTCACCGAGCATGATGTTGATTAACGGAATCATGCCGCCAAGCGGCGTGAAGGAATCGTGCATCGAGTTCACCGCGCCGCAGCTTGCGTCTGTGGTGACCGTGGCATAGAGCGCCGAATCCGCGATGCCGAAGCGGACTTCCTTGCCTTCCATATTTCCGCCGGGCTGCATCGAAGTGGCGGACTGATCAACGCCGTGCAGCAACGGATTGCCCCTGGCTTCCGCCGCGTACGCAGCGGTGACGCCCGCAAAGAAAAGCACCGCCATCGCGGCCCACACCGCCCAGCCGTGGCGCTGCGAGCCTGTCATACGACCCAACGTGTAGGTAAGACCAGAAGGGATTGCGAAAATCAGGATCAGCTGGATGAAATTCGTAAGCGGCGTGGGATTTTCGTAAGGATGCGCGCTGTTCGCATTCAGAAAGCCGCCGCCGTTGGTGCCGAAAATCTTGATCGCTTCCTGAGAAGCGATCGGACCCTGCGGAATCACCTGCTCGTTGATGACTTGTGTGGTGGTCTTGCCGTCGGAGCCGGTGATCTGAACGGTCTGAGGATCGACGACCTTCACCGTTGTGTAGGAATTCAGGTTCTGCACCACGCCTTGCGAAACGAAGAACATCGCAATCACGATGCACGCTGGAAGAAGAACCCAGAGCATCGAACGTACGAGGTCGACCCAGAAGTTGCCGATCGCATGACTTTCGCGGCGCGCGATCGCCGCGGATCACGGCGATGGCGAGCGCGATGCCGACGGCCGCCGAAGCGAAGTTGTGATACGCGAGCCCGGCCATCTGCGTGAAGTAGCTCATCGTGGTTTCGGGCGACGTAGGCCTGCCAGTTCGTGTTGGTGGTGAACGAAGCGGCGGTATTGAAGGCCAGGTCGGTCGCCGACTGCTGCAAGGCCTTGCGGATTCCACGGCAGCGCGTGCTGGACGCGCTCGATCACGTAGAGCAGTAGCATCGAAACGCCGCTAAAGAGCAGCATCGCAAGCGCGTACTCGGTCCACGGCATTTCGTGCTTTTCGTCCACGCCGGTGACCGCGTAGATCAGCCGCTCGATCGGACGGAGGACGGGATCAAGAATCGTTTTCTCGCGCGCGAACACTCGCGTCATAAAAACGCCGAGAGGTTTCGTAATCGCGAGAATGATGAAAAGGAAAACGCCGATTTGGAACCATCCGTTGGCCGTCATAGTTAGAACCTTTCCGGCCAGAGAAGCGCGGCGAAGAGATACGCAAGGATCAAGGCACAAATCGCGAGCAGCAAGATATTGCCGAGCATTTCGATAGACTCCCTACTTCAATCGGCCGCAACCGCGTACGTAAGCGATCGCAACGGCAAAGAATCCCAGCGTTGCAAAAATAAAAACCACATCGAGCATTGACGTTTCTCCGAATTCGCGAAGCGTTTCACCCAAGTACGAACGAGCGTTTGAGCTCTCTTTAAAAGAAAAAGATGATGTCGCCGGCGCCGGTGAGCTGATTTTTCTTGTGTCCCAGATCGTAGGCCGGTGCGTCGTATGAGCGTTCGTAGCGAATCTCGGGGCGCAGAAGGATGGTGGTGCCGATCCAGTGCCCCCAACCCAGTAGATGTTCGGAGTAACGCGTTTTGGTTCCGGTGCGCTGCCCGACGATGTCGTCCACGTATTCGTTGCGAATCGAAATGTAGTTCTTGGGATTGACCTGTTTCTCGACGTAATTCAGGATCGCCCATTCGGGCGCGTAACACGTGAGCGCGGTGGCGTTCGAGCAATAGGCCCCGTTCGCGCCGTTTTCCAGCAGGGGTTCCGCGGCGGGATTGTTCAAATTGGGCACGTCTTTCTCCCACATGTACCAACTCTCGGTCGCGATGTGCAGAGACGGATGCGTGCGGAACTTGTGGTACCAGGTGAAGTACATAGCGTTCAAATTGTTATACGCATACTTCCCGTCATTCAGCGCGTTTAGCATCGGGTAGATCGAATCGTTACCGTCGTTCCACAAGTACTCGAATCCCAGGTTGACTGTGGGTTTCGCGTCATGCGTGTTCCACGGAGGAGTTTCGCAACCAGCTGAAATTCCGCCCTGAAGCAGCCAGTGGTCATTAAGCTTCAACGTTGCGTTGATGCCGGTCTGCGTGTAGCAATCTTCGGTGTAGGTGATCGAGTGGCTGTAAGTGTAGTTGTTCGGTGCAAGCTGCGCTTCAATGTCCGGCAGTGAAATGTAGCGGCCGATGCGAATGTCCAGTCCCTGAGCCACCTGGCCCCAGTAAAGGTCCGCATAAAACATGACAGGGTCGTAGCCGTACTCAAGATTTTTCCCGAGAAGTTGGTTGCTAAAGATGCCCTTCGCCGTGGTGTAGCGATAATCCAGTCCGTAAAGGTTCGCGAGGCGGAAGCCCCAATCGAAATGGTCGGTCTGCACCGTATCGGGCTGACGCTCGATGTAGAGAACTTCCTGGTCGGGCTGAACGGAATTTGGGTTTACGTCGTAAGCTTCTGGAGCGTTCGCGTAGCGGCCGCGATTTGACGTGCTTACATTGAAGCCTGCATCAAGCCAGCCGTAAATTTGAATTCCGGTGCGCTTCCACCATTCACCTTGCGAGCCGCTCCACAACGCCTGCATCAAAGGACCCGATTGCGTCCACGGTTCGCCGATCGTCGGGGATCCGCCGTACGGCCAATCAGAAAAAGGAAACGGTGGATTCGTAACCGGCGAAGGATAGCCGCGGCGCGCAGGAGCGGGGCCGCCGCTTGGAGCGGGGCCGAACCAGTCCTGCTTGTAGGCGCCTACAAATCGCTGGAAAAAATTGCCCTGGAGTGGCTGGGCGTCCGTAGCCGCGGTGGCTGGCGCATCTTGCGCGCCCGAACCTGATTGGCTGGAGCCGTCAGAGCCAACGCCGGCAGACGAACTTGCGGCGTTCACGTCGACGCCGGACACCGCGGTGTCCGTTGCATTGGCGGGCGTGACTTCGTCGGCGGATTTTGCTGGCGCGATTGACGAAGTTGAACTGACCGTTTGTGATTGCGTTGAGGTGGCGGGAGTCACCTGCGCTGAAAGCGCACCCGACAAAGCCACCACCGAAAAACACGTTAGTATCCAACGAATACAGGCCGACACTACTTTCATGGAACGAATCTCCCCACCGGTTTCCAGGAGCCGGAACAATTCGCGGCTGGCGCCGCGCTGCAGTTGGGAATTCTACGCTTGGGTTATCAGGGCGGTGTAAGCGAGTCGTAAGGAATTCGTAAGGCGAAAAATGCAGGGAGGTGGTGCGTCAATTCGGCATACCACTGCGAAATCGACAAGCGCCATCCGCAGGTAAGCTCTTTCCGCTCCGTTCGATGCGGAGATGGTCAGGTCAGCTACAACGTATAAAGGCTGCCGAGCGCGTTCGATAGCCTAGGCTTCGCCCTGGAGCGATGTGCTCGTGCTCAGCATTTGCACTGCGTCTTCGGGATATGCCAGCATTCCGAATTCGGGCATGTCCAGGCCTTCGAGTTCCACCTGGCGCGAGACGCGCATCGACTTCACCGCATTCACGCCTTTGAAAACCACGAACGTGAACAGGAACGCGTACAGCATGATGAACGTAGCGCCGCCGAGCTGCATCCAGAACTGACGAACGTCGCCGTGAAGCAACCCGGTGACGCCCTGTCCCGCGCGGCCGAGATAAGAAGCAGCGCCAACGCCATTCCAGCCCGCGCCGTACGAGCCATCGGCGAAAATTCCCAGCGCGACCGCGCCAAACCAGCCGCAATAGCCGTGAACGGAAATCGCGCCGCACGGATCGTCAATTTTTAGCGTGCGCTCGTTGAAGAGCACGCCGACGCAAACGATAATCCCGGCGATCGCCCCGATGGTTACCGCGGAAGTGGGCGTTACGAAAGCGCACGGCGCCGTGATGGCCACGAGGCCGGCGAGCATGCCGTTACAAGCCATGGTCACGTCGGGTTTGCCGAACTTGAAATACCAGAACAGCATCGCCGCCGCGGAGCCCGCGACTGCAGCGAGGTTCGTGTTGATCGCGATCACGGAAATTCGGAGGTCGGTGGAACCGAGCGTCGATCCGGGATTGAAGCCCATCCAACCGAACAGAAGCAAGAACGTGCCGGACACAACGAATACGAGATTCGACGCAGGAAACGCGCGCGGTTTTCCGTCAGGACCGTATTTGCCGAGCCGTGGGCCTAAGATGATCGCAAGCGCCATTGCGCAAAATCCGCCGAGGCCGTGAATCACCGACGAACCCGCGAAATCGATATAGCCGTGTCCCCAGTGCATCGAGTTTCCAAGTTGCGACAGCCAGCCGCCGCCCCACGCCCAGCATCCCGAAATTGGGTAGAGCAGCGCGCCGACGAAAAGTTCGCAGAGCAGAAACGCCCAGAAGGTAATCCGTTCGCAGATCGCGCCGACAATGATGTACCCCGCCGTTTCCATGAACACCACTTCGAAGAGCGCCAGACAGTTGCTGCTCACGTCATACGCAGGGCCAGACATGAAAAAGCCTTTACCGCCCAGGAATCCCCAGAAGCCGCTGCCAATCAGGAAGTGATTCATGGTGGGAGCGCCGCCGATGTTGGCCGGCGCTGCATTCACGGCGACGGCGCCAAACTGAAACGCGTAGCCCACAGCATAGTAGGCGAGAAACGCGAAAACATACGCCGCGAAGTTCAGCATCATCAGATGGCCCGCATTCTTTTTGCGTACCAGCCCAACCGTCAGCAGCGCGAATCCAGCTTGCATGAAGAGGACCAGGTAGCCGGTTGAAAGCGTCCAGCCGAAATTTGCCGCGAGCCGAACGTGACCAACGTCGTCGGCGAGCTTTGCAGCAAGCGGCTCACGCGACACCTGTTGCTGATACGCGTCGTAAGCTTTCTTTGCGTCGGCGTAATCCGGCGCGGTGGGATCGGTTGGTGCAGGCACGACGAACGGATTACCCGCCGCATCCTGCACAGAAGAGCGATCGCCGGTGGTGGTGCCCGAAGGATCGGGCTTCGTGTCGTCGGCAAACGCCGCCGTGGCAGCGCCCAGCGCAATTTGTGCGCAGAATACCGCGACCAGAATGCGCATCGCCCACGGATTACGCGTCTTTCCTAATTTCATGTACATCGTTCCGCTCCTATGACCTGCCCTGTCGGTGTCGCGGGCAGGCCGTCGCGTGAAAAGTCGAAATCTATATCGCGCTTACGCCGCGTTCTCCGGTGCGAATCCGGATCACTTCGTCCAGCGAACTCACGAAAATCTTTCCGTCGCCGATTACACCCGTGCGCGCGCCCTCAAGAATCGCTTCGACAACTGGATCGACGAGATCTTCGGGAATCACGATGCTCAGATAAATTTTCGGCAGGAACTCCACGTTGTATTCGGCGCCGCGGTAGGTTTCGGTGTGGCCCTTCTGCCGGCCGAAGCCGCGCACTTCCGAAACTGTAAGGCCCGTCACGCCCAGCGCCGTCACCCGCTGCTTCACGGCCTCAAGCTGAGAAGGTCGGATCACTGCGTCAACACGCTTCATATCGGATCACTCCTTTCCGCAAGACTGATTCGCCCGGCGTGCCGGAAAAGCTACGCCGCCGTCTGGACCGCAAGCCCGCGCCCATCAAAAGAATGCGTCGCGCAACGGTATGTCATAAAAGTCCGGGAAGGTGCAAGCGCGACCTGCAAAATTCGCGACGGTAGTAGTGGCGGATGAAATCCAACGGACGGAAATCTGGAGCGCGGTTCGGGCGGAACACTTGGCGTCCGTGACTTTCATTGCCCTCGCAGCAAAAATTTGTGCCGGAAAGTGTACAACAGCGCGGATGCGCTATGGCGCGGGCCGCAATCCAAATTTCTTTAAGCTTGCATAAGTATTCCCGCGGGGAGAACAAGTTCAAAACTGGGATGAGCAGTGCGCTCTCTTGCTGAAGGTGGTTTATGCGAAATCGCGCCGCCCGCGGCATATCGATAACCGCTCGCTCCGAGGCATACGGAAATACGGCGTTTTCGAGAACATAGGCATCTGACCGAGACGAATCATGCCGCGATCGCACAGGGGGGCGACATTTTGATGTCGTTGTTAGAGCGACATTTGCACGTTGTCGCGACGGTATGACAAAATTAACGAGCGAAGACACCCACGTTATTCTCAGTTTGCTCGACTCCGCAGATGGCTTAGAATTGGAGAAAGCCCCGCGAATGGGCGTGTAGCTCAGCTGGGAGAGCACCTGCTTTGCAAGCAGGGGGTCACCGGTTCGATCCCGGTCACGTCCACCAACTTTTTCTCTGACCGCAAAGCACTTAGCCAAATCATCTCTGGCTCGATCCTCTCCAAGCTTGGTTCTGTTTGGCGGCGAAGACCCACTGCCGCAACTTCCTGACCTCGCGCGCGCTACAGCATCCCGACAAGAGCGTGATCGTTGACCTTTCCCGCGTGTCCTACCCGGAGAAGATCGAATACCTTTATTCGCTGTTGCCAATGCTCGCGTCACTCCGACATGCGACCGGCCTGCCTCACCGCATTTTCGTGGACGAAGTTCACTATTTCCTTCATAGCCCAGATGCTGCGCAGCTGCTGGACTTGAGCTTCAAGGCTTACACGCTCGTTACCTGCCGAGCAGCCGACCTCCGCCCAGAGTCCAGCTCTCTTTAGACGTGGTTCTGGTCAAAAGCACGACAGATCCGGCGGAAGTGCGGATGTTCGTGTCGATGGCTGGAACCTTTAGGGACGAAACACAATGGATTTCAACGCTCGGAACTCTGAAGACGGATGAGGCAGTCATGCTGCCGGGTCCGGATGAGGCTCAGAATCGCCTGCGAAAGTTCCAAGTCGCTCCGCGATTAACTACGCACGTCCGCCACAAGTCAAAATACGTCGATCCAGAATTGGTTGGAGGCCTTGGATTCGTCTTCACAGATTCGGGCGTCCGGCTAGGACGGGCTGCGCGTACTCTAAAGGAATTCGTGAACGGCCTCCGGACGAAACCGCTTTCATCGCTGCGGGTCACGTCTTGCGCGGAGACTTCTCGCGATGGCTGATGAGTGTCTTTCGCGATTCTGTCTTGGCAGCGGACGTAAGAAAACTCGAACGCGAACAACACGATGGGGATGTGCGCCGAGGATGTGATTTAATTGACGCCGCGATTGAAACGCGCTACAACCTCGCGCATGGGGACTTAGCAAGTCCTGACGTGTAGTGATGCTTGTTGCGTAATCGTCCGAGCGGGGTAAAGCACAGGAAATTTCGCTTGATTGCGGCGTGCCCCTTCGACCCGGGGGCGCTAGTCGAGCCAACCGTCACGAAATCCAGCCTTGCGAAGGCCGCGTACGATGTGGGGGCAGGCGCGAAGGCATTTCCAAATGAGCGCTGAACGGAAATTCTCGATCATTAGAATTATCGGACCTTGATTCAGGCCGAAGATCCACGGAGAAACCCAGCCGTTCTGATTTCGGCTGGTGTCAGGAAATGTGGGATTGAAGCTTGCGTCAAACCCGTAGTGGCTTCGCTCTTTGAGGCTCAGCTGTTCGATGGCGTGGCGCAAGGTCGCGATCACAATTTCAGGCGCGAACGGCAGCGAAGCCGCAACGGCCCAAGGAGAAATCGTTCCGTCGTCCGGACCGAAAGGCACGCCTCGTGCCGTGTAACCAAAAAATTCGCGCTTGACGCCGTTCACCACGAGGACTGCCGGACCCGGCCCATCACTCGCGGTGAATCCCCAGCCATATTCGTGATAGTGCGCAAACTTTAATGGATTCTCGATTCCGTACTGCTGCTGAACATGAGTGGCTCGTCGGCTGTTTTCGAAATAATCGATCCCGATCTGGCGGTTGAAATCATCGTGAATACCGCGAAGGTCCAGCCAAATTTGCGACATCTGATGGATGAACAACGGTCCCGCGTAGAGATAGTCGTATCCGTAGATGGTTTGCCGCTTAAATGTCGAAGTCCACTCCGCATAGCCACGCGGTTCGATCGGAAATGTGGGCGATCCTAATGCCAGCACGTAAAGGATGAGCGCTTCGCTGTAATCAGTATCCCAGCGGTACGGCAGAAATCCCGACTCCGGATTCCAACCGTGCGAAATGGTCGATCCGCCGTTGAGTGCCCATTTCCAATCGACTCGTCGATACAGACTTTCCGCAAGCGTTCGAATTTCCGTTTCTGCCGCGTCTTGACCCATGAAGTACGTCGCCGCCGTGAGAGCGCCCGCGATGAAGATCGCCGTATCGATCGTGGAAAGTTCACATTTCCATGCGCGCCGGCCGGAATGCATGTCAATGAAGTGATAGTAAAAACCTTTGTAGCCCGTCGCGTCGTTTTCGGGGCTCTGGTGGCTCTCGGACATGAACCTCAGAAGAGTGACAACTCGTTCCGCCGCCTCGGCTCGCGTCAAAAACTGTTTTTCAGCGGCCACGACGTACACACTCAGACCCATTCCCAAGCTCGCCAAACTCGCCGGAGAACCTGGTTGAGTTTTGTCCGGCAGGAGACCGTTCCCTGGATTCGCCTCACAGCGAAAAAATTCGAACGTTTCCCTCAACAGCCGGTCGAGCATTTCGGCGTCTGTATCGTGGAATGCGTCTGTGATTGGGTTGTCGTTTTTCAAGAAAATCTCGTCACCCTGGCCTACGTCAGGGCTTAGGAAATTCGAATGTGACCGCAGCGAGGCTTTGTGGTGGAAGTGCGACCGATAGATCGACGTTTTCGCCATTGCGCGTCCAAGGTTGAGCATCCCTTGTCAGTACAGACGCCGTTTCCAGTTCGCTCACCTGCAGCGGACTCAGGTATTCGGGGTTTCCCATCGATTGCCAGACCCGGCGGGGATTCGAATGATCATCGTCAACTCGCTCGATCCAGGATCGAACCGGCGCCGGAATGTTCTGCAAGCTAAGGTCAACGATCTCGCTTTGAATCGCGTGGCGCGGCATCGCGAGATTAGTCAGCAGGATGGTGACAGATTCGCTATTTTTAACCGCCCAGGCGTTCACCGACGAATGCGCGCCTTCAAATCCCATCAGTTCGGTTCCGACGTGATGAAGGATCTGGAAGGCACGATACGCAGGCTTCGCGATCCCGTGAAGGTTCAGCAATCCAAATCCTCCCTGGAATGGCACGGACGGAAAGTAGTTCTCTTCGAAGATGTCGCTGAAAGTCCAAAAGCTGTACCCCTGCACCAAGCCGCTTGCTTCCATGATTATTTTCGTAACGAAAGCGGCGGCAAACGGACCGTCGTGCATCGGATCGCGCGGATTCGACGTGATGTTCCATTCGGTGTAGTAGAGCGGCAAATCGCCGGCCTGCGATTGAGCTGTCGCCGCTTGCTCGCTCATGATTCCAGGAGGCATGTGTTCGAGCTGCGATTCGGTGTCGGCTCCGGGATTGCCAAACGCGTCGGTCGGGTAGTGATGGGTGCTGATGAAATCGAGGTCGAGTGAATTCTGCGAACAAAAGCTACGAAATTCCGGAATCCAAGCGTTGTTTGCTGTAGCGGGTCCGCCCACTTTCAGCTGCCGATCCACATTCTTAATCGCGGCCACGGCGTAACGATACAACTTGAAATAGTCATCCTGAGAAGCGGGCCAAAACGCGCTGAGGTTGGGCTCGTTCCAAACCTCGAAAAACCATTCGCGCACTTCCGTCACACCATAGCGCTCCACCCAGTGGGCGACCAGTTTTTGGATTAAGGCGCCCCATTGTTCGTAATCCTTCGGCGGCGTCACATTCGCTTGGTAGTGAAAGACCTTCGTGCTGCCGGACGATAGCATCTCCGGCATAAACGAGAGTTCGACGAAAGGCCGCATTCCGATGGACAACAAAAAGTCCATGATCCGGTCGGCATTCAGGAATGAGTAAAGCGGCTTTTTGTCTTCGCAAAGCAAGGTGCCCATATCGTCGGATAACAACGCATGAAATCGGACATGTTTGAAGCCAAGTTCTTTGTGGCATCGCCGCAATTGAGCTTGCCAATCCGCTCGCAAGGCGAGGGTCGCATGGCCGCTCCCGACGGTGTGTTCCCAGAAGTGCGGAAATGGTTTCGGCTGTTGCGAAAAATCACACTTAAAAGACGGCAAGTTGCCTCCAATTGCGAGCAGAAGCCTGATCTACGAAGTCACTTCAATCTTTCCTTCAAAAGGTGATCAGCCACTCGAATTGCGTTCGCGACGATCGTCAGTGACGGGTTCACGGCGCTCGCAGAAACAAAACACGAGGCATCCACCACGTAAAGATTGTCCAAATCATGAGCCTTGCAATTCCGGTCCAGCACGCTGGTCTTTGGATCGTTGCCCATACGGCAAGTTCCGTTCTGGTGGCCTACTCCTTCAATCGGGATGCGTTTCTTGAAGTACGCGTGGAGCGGCAAATGCGACGTGGCGTGGCCGGCTTCTTTCAATGTATGTATCCAACGTTCCTTCAATCGTTCGAAGCTCTTTACGTTATTCGGCGTGTACGAAAGTTTGATGCGATAGGGCGGGTTGTCGGATACCGCAGCGGACTCATTCGTGCGGCCGGTGTCTCCTGACGGGTGCGCTCCCGATAGCCCCGGTTGAAAATTCGCGACGGACAACGGCGTGGCATTCTCGATGGTGACCCGGTTTTCGGCAGCAGGCAGGTCTTCTGTCGTCAGCCACCACGGAACGGCGTGATGTTTCAGCGTCTCCAGCGCAAAGCCGGGCGTCAGCGGCGGTGCGTCGCCTTTCATCATTTCGTGATGGAAGCTGCCGATGGGCTGAACCTGGCCAAGAGGGTAGGGATAACTGGGATCGGGATCCTTCAGGTAAAAGTCGTTCGTGCCCCAGGTTTTCGTGTAGGTGTCTTCGTTTCGTTCCGTCGAAAGAGCGAGCAGAGCGTCGGCCTGGTGGTACATGAAGTTTCGTCCCACTTGGTCGGATGAGTTCGCTAGTCCATTCGGATGCTTGTCGCTGGCGGAAGCCAGCAGTGTCACCGCTGAATTGATGGCGCCGGCGCAGAGGCAGAAAAGATCGGCGGAGTAGGTGGCAGCGTGACCCGAAGCGGACGGTGGTGCAAAGTCGTGCGACGCGCCATAGATTTCCGGGGCGGCGCCATGAATTACTTCCACTGCAAACACGGCAGTTCCTGTGGAGTTGGTCAGCAGGCGCGTGACCCGCGAATTGGTTAGCAGCGTGACGTTCGGCAAATCTAAGATCGGGCGGATGCAGTTGATGTCTGCGTCTGATTTTGCGCGGACGAGGCACACATATCCGTCGCACGTGTCGCACCGGATACACTTGGATTTGAGCGGATCCGCTTCGTCGCGCTTGAGTCCGAGAGGAATCGGAAAGGTATGGATTCCCAACTTCCGAACATCGTTTTCGATCTCCTGCATGCGAGGCTCGTTCGAAAAAGCGGGGAATGGATACTTCTTGGAGTGAAACGGCTCGGTGGGATCGAACGAACTTCCAAAGCCTCCGGCTACCGGAGGCGCGGTGCCCAAATCGCCGTGCACATGGAAAAGTTCTTCGGCGCGCGTGTAGTAAGGCTCGAGATCCGCGTAGCAAATCGGCCACTCCGGAGAAATTCCGCCTTGGTGATGAATCACTCCGAAATCTTGCGCGCGCATGCGGAACATCGCAGCGCCGAATACCTTGGTCTGTCCTCCTACGAAATACGATTGCTGCGGATGGAGGTCATTGCCGTCTTTATCCTGCCAAACTTCTTTGGTGTGGTATCGATTGTCGAGGAAAACCGCAGACGTGTCCCAATTCAGTTTTTCCTGCGGCATGAAGGGACCGCGTTCCAAAATGAGGATCTTCTTGCCTGCCCTGGCCAGGTGCAACGCGAGAGTTCCGCCGCCGGCGCCGCTCCCAATGATGATTGCATCGTAGTGAGCAGCCATTCCGACTACCATATCAGACGGATGACAGCATGGCGCAAGTTTGCTGGACCGCGACGTCAGCGTAACTGATTCACCTGAGGCCGTTTGCCTCAATTGACTCGTCTAATGAGCGTTCGTCCGAGTGGATGGAGGAGATTTCTATGAAGTTACAAGGCAAGGTCGGAATCGTTACGGGAGCGGCCACCGGAATTGGCCAAGCCATCGCCATGGCACTCGCGGCGGCCGGCGCTTCCGTGGTGGTCGATTATGTGGGAAATGCGTTTGTTGTCTCGAGGACCCTCCACAAAATCGGCGTCATCGACGGAAAAGTGATCGGAGTGGACGCTGACATTTCCAAGCAGGACGACGTTGAGGATCTGATTCGGAAGGCGGTGCAGGCATTTGGAAAGGTGGACATCTTCGTGAACAACGCCGGGATTGAGAAGAAACTGCCGTTTGTGGATTATCCCCTCGACGAGTGGGTGAAAATTATGGCCGTAAATCTCACTGGGCCCTTCCTGTGCTGCCAGGCCGCGGCACGCCAAATGATCCAGCAAGGCAGCGGCGGAAGAATCATCAACATCTCGTCAATTCACGAAGATCTTCCGATGCCGACAAACGCCGCTTACTGCGCTTCTAAAGGAGGCGTGCGCATGCTGATGCGCACCATCGCTGTGGAACTCGCTCCGCATAAAATCACGGTGAATAATATCGCCCCCGGCGCCATCTACACCTCGATCGATGCGGACGTCGAGTCGGACAAACAACTCGATAACAAAATTCTGGAGGAAATTCCGTTGGGCCGCTGGGGCACGCCGGAAGACGTGGCGCATCTGGCTGCGTTTCTGGCTTCCGACGAAGCTTCCTACATTACCGGCAGCACGTACATCATCGATGGCGGGATGATCAGAAACGCCGGTTCCTTATGAACGCAAATCGGCGGCTCGGGTACCAGGAGCGGCGGCGGTATGTATCCGCTGGTGTCGCCCGTGCGCGATCAACGCCTCTCGTTCATCGTAATCAACGGCAAAACCGGCGACTACGGCCCTAAAAATCCGCTGCCACGCCTTCGCCGGCAGAGCGATCGATTAAAAAGAAGGTAGGTCGCATCCGTAATGGCGTTTCCGACTGCGCACGAACTGTGCACAAAAAAATCACTCTCAACTGATTGGGATTAGTTTTGAGCGAAAAGCAGATTTCCCAAATTGTTGAAAACATCAGGAAACCGGGGGTTGAAAAGGGATCACTAGAAACGGAACTTTTGCTTTGCAAGCAGGGGGCTGCCGCTCGATCCCGGTCACGTCCACCAACTTTTTCTCTGATCGCAAAGCACTTAGCCAATAAATTTCTCGCTCGATGCCTGGTTTTTCGCCTGGATTGTGCACAACGGGCAGAACAATCGCAGCGGTGCAGCAAGAAGAGGCCGAGGGAACGAAACTTTTAAGCGAAATAGTTTTCTTGCTGCCCAATCGCGCTTGTGGTTGGTGTCGCAAATGTGGGACCGCCCGAAACACAACGCGCGACGACTCGAAACGACGGCGTCGCATCGCAATGCATGGATACTCCCCTTCTTAGTTGTGTTCTGTGTGGCATTCGCGGCAGTGTCGCGCATGCAAGGCCGGCGGGCGCGTCACCTGCCTCGCGATCGTGGCTTCGCAGCTCGCTTGGTGGCGCGCGCTTTCCGCCCGGTGTGTTGCGGCGGGAACGCGGTGGATTTCCGGAGAATCAGGTGAGTTTTCAGATTGTACTCGCTGCCTTCCGGTTCGGGCGTCTCGCGTTTTGTTTCCTTCAAGAGCGCGTTAAATGCAAGCGTCGCCAGCTCCGACTGCGACATCCGGATCGTGGTCAGCGGCGGCACGATGAAATCGGCCATGCGAATGTCGTCGAACCCGACCACGGACAACTCTTTGGGCACTTCGATGTGAAGTTCGTACGCTGCGCGCATCACCCCGATAGCCGTCATGTCGTTCGAGCAAAGCAGTGCCGTCGGGCGCTGCTCCAACCTGGAGAGCGTGTGGAGCGCTCGCTCGCCACTCTCGAGTGTGTGGTCGCCCTCCACAATGAATTCTGGCCGTACGGGCAACCCGAGCTCCCGCATCGAATGAACGAATGCGTCGCGCCGCGCGATCGCCGAGCGGAGCTGCGGCGGACCCGTGACGAACCCGATGCGCTCATGCCGCAGCGCGGTCAGGTGCTGAATTGCTTCGCGAATGCCGTCGGCATAGCAGACTCGAATGTTGCTGACGCGCGGAGCCTTCGGAGCTACATCCACAAAAACCAGAGGCAAATTTCGAAAGCGCAGATCCGCAAGAAGCGTCTCCTCCATTCCAAACGTGAGAATGGCGACGCCATCGACGCGGCTTTCAATCATCCTGCGCACGGCCAATTGCATTCGCTTCAGATCGTGTCCCGTGGAAGTGAGCAAAATTTCATAATTGCGCTCGACCGCAAGGTTCTCGAAGGTGTGCACGATTTCGGGGAAAAAAGGATTTGTAATCTCGGATACGATCAGCCCGAAGACCCGGCTTCGGCCGGAAACCAGGGCGCGGGCCTGCCGGTTTGGAAAATACCCTAATTCTTCGATCGCCTTCCAGACGCGCTTGGCGAGTTGCGCGTCCACGGTGGCCGCTTGATTTACGGTCCTGGACACAGTGGCAGTGGAGACTCTGGCGCGCTTGGCTATGTCACGAATATCCACAAAACCTCTTGGGCAGCTTCGGTGAGAATTCCAGAGTATATGCTATCTACAAACTGGAGCGGCACCGACCTTGGCCTGCGCCTGCTAAATCCTTTTGATGCAGGCACCCACATCCCGAAACGGGTAGTTCTTGCAATCCGGCTATCGGCGTGGTAAACGTTTACTCGAATCACGATCCAAACTCATTTCCAACTCCTGTCGGGAGCCTAACCTCACTTTGAAACCCAACGCCTTATTCGCCGCCTCCGTCGCTGTCCTGAGCTTGGTTTCATCCGTCATTGCAGCCGCTTCAGGGGGAAAGGTGCGCACATCCGACTTCGGCAAAACGAAGGAGGGTAACGATATAACCCTCTACACCCTCGCAAACAAGGCCGGCATGGAAGCTGCCGTGATGAACTTCGGGGCGACGCTTGTCTCCCTGAAAGTGCCGGATCGCAACGGGAAGATCGAAGATGTAGTTCTCGGCTATGACCACGTTTCCGACTACGAAGACGGAAAGGCCTATTTCGGCGGCACAATCGGCCGCTACGGGAATCGCATCGCAAGCGGTGAATTCTCGCTCGACGGTGCTGTGTTTCACATACCCAAGAACGACGGCCCCAACAGTTTGCACGGAGGCACTATCGGCTTTAACAAGAGAATATGGACGGCTGTCGATCGGTCGCGCGCCGGTGCCGAAGTGCTGGAACTTTCTTACGTAAGTCCCGACGGCGAAGAGGGCTATCCCGGGACCCTGAACGTGAAGGTCGCTTATACGCTTCCGGCTAACTCCAACGAGTTGCGTATCGATTATTCAGCGACAACCGACAAGGACACGGTCGTCAACCTCACCAATCACAGCTATTTCAATCTCACGGGCTCCCCGGTCCAGGACATTCTCAAGCACGAGTTGGAGTTGCGCGCACCGGAATTTACGCCCGTCGATGCAACGTTGATTCCGACGGGTGAACTTCGGAAAGTGAAAGGCACGCCGTTTGATTTTCGGAAATCGACCGCCATTGGTGCGCGAATCAATCAAGATGATCAGCAGCTCAAATTCGCAAAGGGCTACGATCATAATTGGGTACTCGATGCGAATCCGAAGGGCACGCTGCGGCTCGCGGCGGAAGTCTATGAACCGACGAGCGGAAGAGTTCTGGAAGTTTCGACCACCGAGCCGGGAATTCAGTTTTACACCGGAAATTTTCTCGATGGTACCGCGCACGGGAAGGGTGGGATAGCCTACGCATACCGCACCGGGCTTTGCCTTGAGACGCAGCACTTTCCGGATTCGCCGAACCATCCAAAGTTTCCATCGACGGAATTGAAGCCCGGCGAGACACTTAGATCTACTACGGTTCTGCGGTTTTCCGCACGCAAGTAGGGCCGGATGGTGCCGGGAATCCACGGGAGTCAGCCTCGAATGTTGTTGTCCGAATTGCGGCACGAAGTACTGGACGCCAATCTGGATCTAGTGCGCCGGGGATTGGTGCTTTCCACGTTCGGCAACGCGAGCGGCGTCGATCGATCCAAAGGCCTGTTGGTGATCAAGCCTAGCGGCGTGCCTTACGAGACGATGAAGCCGGCAGACCTGGTGGTCACGGACCTCGACGGCAAAGTGGTGGAGGGAACCATGCGCCCCTCTTCGGATTTGCCGACGCATGCGGCGCTGTACCGGGCGTTTCCGGAAATTGGCGGCATCGCTCACACGCATTCGGAGTACGCAACCGCCTGGGCGCAGGCGCGCAAATCGATTCCGTGTTTTGGCACCACGCACGCAGATTATTTTCACGGAGCGATTCCGCTGACCGAGCCGATGACGAAAGAAGAAATCGACGACGAGTACGAAGCCAACACCGGCGATGTGATCATCCGCGCGGTGAAAGCCGGCGGCCACGACGTGATGTCGATTCCGGCGATGCTCGTTGCGAATCATGGCCCGTTCGCGTGGGGCGAAAACGCCCGGAGAGCCGCGGAAAACGCCTGGATGCTCGAGGCCGCTGCGCGGATCGCGTATCTGACTGTGAGTCTTCATCCGCACGCATCGCCGGTGGAGAAGACATTGCACGACCGGCATTTTTTGAGAAAGCACGGCAAGAAGGCGTACTACGGGCAGGAAAAGTCCAAGCACTAAATGCAGCAACAGAGGCAGGCGTTCCTGGCGCCGCATTCGAGTGCAATCGCCTGGAAGTTTACAGAGCCTGGCAACCGAAACGCATTTCATAGGACGCGACGAATCCAAATATGGCTAACAAACGAAAAATGACGATGGGCGTGATCGTAGGGAACCGCGGTTTCTTCCCAGACCATCTGGCGAAGACCGGCCGCGACGAAATGATTCAGGCGCTGGCCCGTGCGGGTATGGACGCCGTTGTGCTCGGTCCCGGACAGAGCAAGCACGGCGCCGTGGAAACCTACGAAGACGCGATGCACTGCGCCGAGCTTTTCAAGTCGAAGGCCGAACAAATCGACGGAGTGATCGTTACACTCCCGAATTTTGGCGACGAGCGCGCCATTGCCGATACGATGCGCCTGTCGCGGCTCAAAGTTCCTGTCCTGGTGCAGGCCACGCCCGACACTCCCGGGAAGATGCTCATCACGCACCGCCGCGATAGCTTCTGCGGAAAAATGTCCGCCTGTAATAATTTGCGCCAGTACGGAATTCCTTACTCGCTCACCACACTCCACACCGAGACGCCGGACTCGCCGGAATTTACGACAGATCTCGAATGGTTCGCCGGTGTGTGCCGGGTCGTAAAGGGGCTGCGCGATCTGCGTATTGGCGCAATCGGCGCTCGTCCCACGGCGTTCAACACGGTGCGCTACAGCGAAAAACTGCTGGAAGCGAGCGGAATCACCGTCGAGACGCTGGACCTCAGCGAAGTGCTCGGCCGCATCGGACGCCTAAAGGATTCCGACGACGCCGTAGTCGCGAAGCTTAAATCCATTCAGAAATACGTAACCACCACCGACATTCCCCAGCTCGCGCTGATGAAAATGGCGAAGCTTGGCGCCGTTGTGGACGACTGGATGAAAACGGCGCACGTGGATATCAGCGCCGTGCAGTGCTGGACTTCGCTTGAGGAAAATCTCGGGGTGGTTCCCTGCACCGTGATGAGCATGATGAGCGAATCGCTTCTTTCCAGCGCCTGCGAAGTGGACGTCTGCGGCGTCCTGGGCATGCACGCCCTTCAACTCGCGTCCGAAACTCCGAGCGCTCTTCTCGACTGGAACAACAATTACGGCAACGATCCCAACAAAGCCGTCTGCTTCCACTGCAGCAACCTGCCGAAACATTTCTTCAAAGACGTGAAGATGGACTTTCAGGAAATTATTGCCGGCACCGTGGGCAAGGAGAATACGTTCGGGACCTGCGTCGGCCAGGTAAAAGCCGGCGCAATGAGCTTCGCGCGGTTCTCCACCGACGATACGCACGGCAAAGTCCGCGGATATACCGGCCACGGCCGCTTCACTGACGACCCATTGCAGACCTTCGGCGGCGCGGGCGTCGTTGAAATTCAAGGCCTGCAGAAATTGCTGCGCTACATTTGCGAAAACGGATTCGAGCACCACGTGGCCGCGAACTTTTCCTCAACTGGCGCCGTTGTGCACGAAGCCGCTTCCCGCTATCTCGGTTGGGATATGTACGCGCACACGGCGTAGTCCAAGCGCACTGCCGGAGCCGCCGCCCACTTTATGTCCATCGTCGCTGGAGTCGATTTCGGAACCCTCAGCGTTCGCGTTTCCATCGTGGATAGCGAACGCGGCCTGCTCGCCACCGCTCTCGCCGAATACCCGCTGCATCGCAAGCGCGAAGATCCCGAATACGCCACGCAATCGCACGACGATCAGATGCGCGCGCTCGCTGTGGCCACCCGCGAAGCGGTGAAAAAAGCCGGAGTCTCTGGCGACCAGATTGAGGCGCATCGCGCTGGATACCACCGGATCTTCCGTGATCCCAGTCGATAGGAATCTCCAGCCGCTGGATGAATATTATTTGTGGTGCGATCACCGCGCGAAGGCCGAAGCCGCCGAGATTACCGAAGCCGCGCACCGTGCGAAGCTCGCAGCAATCGATTGGTGCGGCGGAGTCTATTCTTCTGAGTGGGGATTCTCGAAGCTGCTGCACTGGCTGCGCCACAATCCCGACAAGCGCGAGAAGTTCGCCTCCGCCTTCGAACATTGCGACATGGTCGCCGCCACGCTCTGCGGCGTCACCGATCCGCGCAAAGCGAAGCGCAGCGTCTGCGCGATGGGCCACAAATGGATGTGGAACGCCGAACTCGGCGGCCTGCCTTCCGAGGAATTTCTCGTCGCCGTCGATCCGCTTTTTAAAGGAGTGCGCGAAAAATTGCAGGGCGAGTACCTCACCTCCGACCATATCGCCGGCACATCTCTCCGCGCGCTGGGCCGAGAAGCTCGGATTGCGAAGCTGGCATTCCGATCCCGGTCGGCGCATTCGACGCGCACTGGGACGCAATCGGCGCGGGCTGCCGCACCGACGACATGGTCAACGTCGTCGGCACCTCCACCTGCATCATCGGCATCACGCCATCGCTGCAAACTCGTCCCGGGAGTTTGCGGCGTCGTACAGGGCAGCGTTCATCCCGCATCGCACCGGAATTGAAGCCGGGCTTTCCGCCGTCGGCGACATTTTCAATGCCATCGCCGCGCCGCGCCGGAACCGACGTGGCGACGCTGAGCCAGGGCCTGGAGAAATATCGCGCGGGTCAGACCGGCCTGCTAAGGCTCACCTGGGACAACGGCGACCGCACCGTGCTGGTGAATCCGAATCTGCGTGGAGTCACTCTCGGCTGGAATCTGCAAAGCACCGCGCAGGACGAGCTTTTCGCCGCCATCGAAGGCACCGCGTTTCACACACGCGTAATTCTGGATCGAATGGCGGAGCATGGCGTGAATATCTCGCGCGTCATCAACGCCGGCGGCATCCCGCAGAAAAACAACGTCCTCAATCAGGTTTACGCGAACGTGCTCGGCCGCCCTGTTTTAGTTCCGAGTTCCAGCGTCACCAGTCTCGGCTCCGCGATCTTCGCATTTCTCGCGGCTGGCACATTCAAGACGGTCGAAGAAGCGCAAAACAAGATGTGTCCCAGCCACACCGTGTTTTCGCCCCAGCGTGAAGCGCAAAAAATGTACGCACAACTCTACGACCAGTACAAAAAGCTCTATTTCGCCTTTGGCGACCCCAGTGGCGGGAGCTTTGGCGATGTGCTGCCCACATTAATCCAACTCTCGCAAACCCCTCACAGCTAGTTCTTCGAGGCTCGGTGTACTCCATCCATCTCGCGCCTATTTCGTCTTCGGTCGGTACCGTTCAGGTTTCGGAGCCAGAACCGGCTACCCCACGCGTTACAGGCTGGTTGCCCGCAGGCGCGTGACCGAGTTGTATAGGTGCGGATTAGGGAAAAGCGGCGATTGCTCGCCGCACTCCGAAAGTGAGCGTCGCGACGCTCGCGGATAGGACGGCTGGTGCGCGGGGCGGCTTATTTGGGGTAGGGGTGGCCGGAAAGGATGGTGAAGGCGCGGTAGATTTGTTCGGCCAGGAGGACGCGGGCGAATTCGTGGGGCATCGTAAGTGACGTGAGGGAGATCTTTTGTTTTGCGGCGGCGCGGAATTCCTCGGGGAAACCGGAGGCGTCGCCGCAAAGGAAGATCATCTCGCGCATGCCACGGTCGCGGGACTGGCCTAGCCACTGTGCGAATTGTTGGGAGGTGAACTGTTTTCCTGCGGCGTCGAGAAGGACGATGGTGGAGGCGGAGTCGATTTTGAGTTTGCGGATTGCGGCGGCGTTAGGCTCGCGAAGTTCGACGACATCGATGGGCGCGTAGTGCTGGATGCGGCGGACGTAGTCGTCGATCACGGCGCGGAGGGCGGCGTGGCGAGTTTTGCCGAGCATGAGTAGGCGAATTTTCATCGGATGCGCTGCCTAGTTCGACAGCAATTTGTGTCGCGAGCGTCGCCCACGCTGAACTATTCGAGCAAGCCGTACTTTTTCCGTTTCTCGAGCAAAGTCTTACGGCTGATGCCCAGAATTTCGGCGGAGCGGCCGATTTTGTAGTGCGTTGCTTCGAGTGTGGCTTTGATGGTTTCGCGTTCGACGCTTTCAAGCGAACGGAGCGGGCCGCCGGAGGTTTGGGCGGAGGCAGACATGCGAACGATCTCCGGAAAATTCTCAACACCCAGCGCGGATTCCTGCGCAAATACCAGAGCGTGCTCGATGGCGTTTTTCAGTTCGCGGACATTGCCGGGCCAATCGTAGGCTTCGAGCAAGCCGCAGCGCAGGCCGGACAAAACTGGCTTCCTGACGGCCGTGAACGGGCGAGAGGCGATCGAGAAAATGGGCAAGCGAGGAGAGGAATATCGGCTCGGCGTTCGCGCAGCGGCGGCACGACGATGGACAGGATGTTGAGACGAAAAAAAAGATCTTCGCGGAAGCGGCCGTCGGAGACGGCTTTGGTCAGGTCGGTATTGGTAAGCGCGATCAAGCGCGCTTCCATGCGGAGAGTTTCATTGCCGCCGAGGCGCTCGAATTTTCTTTCTTCGAGAACGCGCAAGAGTTTGGCCTGCATCCCGGGAGCGAGCGCTGCGACTTCATCGAGGACGATGGTTCCGGTCTCGGCGAGTTCGAGCCGGCCGGGTTTCCGGGCCACGGCGCCGGTGAATGCGCCCGTTTCGTGGCCGAACAGTTCGGATTCGACGAGTTCGTTGGGAAGACTGGCGCAATCGATTTTCAGGAGCGGAGCGTCATGGCGGGCCCCGCGCTCGTGGATCCATCGCGCGAGCTGGTCTTTTCCGGTGCCACTTTCGCCGGTGATCAGAACGGTGGTGGCAGCGTCGGCGACTTTTTCGGCGAGTTCCAGAACGCGAGCAGACGCCGGGCTGTGGGCGATCCAGACGACTCCGGTAGGCGCACTCATACGCGCGGCGAATTCGGAAGGGAAAACGGATGGAACGTGGATTTGCGCGGGGCGGGCGAGCTAGCGCTGCGAGGCATTGCCTTCGGATTCCGCAGAAAGATGGGAATGCGGCGGATGGGTGTTCGCGACGTCGGGAAAATCGAAGCGTTCGGTGGTGCGCCAGAGACGTTCGAGATCGTAATAGTGCCGGGCGCGCTTCGCTGAAAACGTGGACGACAAAGAAACCATAATCGAGCAGCATCCAATCGGCGCTCCCGCGGCCTTCGCGATGCTGCGACGCTGCGGCCGGATTTATCGAGCTTTTCTTCGATGGCTCGTGTGATGGCCTGTGAGTTGCGGGGCGCTCGTGCCCGAACAGACCAGAAAATAATCCGCGAACGCGCCGGTGCTCGAAAGATCGAGCACGGAAATATCCAAGGCTTGCTTTTCCTGCGCGGCTTCAACGGCCCAGCGAACTTCTTTTGGGAGCGAGTCTAAATTCATCGATACAGAGCCTGTCCTAGAATGTATTCCTCAACCCGCGGCGGCACAAGCCCGTGAATATTCTTGCGGCTGGCAAGGCGCTGGCGAATTTCGGTGGAAGAAATGTGGCTGGCGACGGTGGTGAGAATATGCACCGTCGATTTGCGCAACACGATGGTATTGGGGTCGGACGATTGGTTGCGGCCGAGTTTTTCCGGCGGGACGACGAGCCGGAGCGCGTCGATGCGGAAGCCGGGGCGGCTGGCGATAATGAAATCGCAGGAATCGAGCAAGGCTTCGTAATTTTTCCAGGTGGGAATTTCGAGAAACTGATCGGCGCCGACGATGAAGTAAAGATGATCGTCGGGGTGTTCGCGACGGTATTTCCGCACCGTGTCGTACGTGTAGAAAACGTGCGGAGCGGCGCCGTCTGGCGCTTCAGCTGTGGACGGATGGAAGTCGGCGTGGTCGGCGCAAGCAAGCGCGACCATGGCGTAGCGATGCAGAAACGGAGTGAGCGCGGGTTTGGTTTTGTGCGGCGGACGCGACGACGGCACGAAATACACACGATCAAGGTGAAAACGCTTCTGCGCGGCTTCGGCCACAGCGATGTGGCCAGCGTGAATCGGATCGAACGTTCCGCCGAAGAGCGCAACCGAGCGGCGATGGATGCGCGTGCGATTTGTGGCCGGACGTGGGGCTCAAATCTTCTCCGGCCGGTGAAGCGCGTGCGGAATCTTCCTGCGCGGACGCGGCGTTTTCATCGCGCGGATCGCTGTCGGATTCGTTGTCCGATTCGGATTCGCGCAAATGCGGCGCGGCCGAGCCAGCGTATGGAGCGGGCGGCGGCGCGGCGGGCAGAGATGGTTTCGGAATGCGATCGAGCGCGTCCGCCATGGCGCGTACAAGCTCGAGGAATTCCCTCGCCGGAGGCGGATGAGACGGCGTGAAATTCCAGGCCGCGGCTCGGCGGCGAAGTCTCGCAGTTCTTCGAGGTGAGCGCGATCCGTGGTGGCGTCGAGTTTGGTGGCGACGACGATCATCGGCTTTTCCGCTAGATCGGGGCTGAACTCTTCCAGCTCGTGCATGATGATTTCAAAATCGCGGATCGGGATCGCGATCGTTGAAGTCGCTGACGTCCACGAGATGCGCGATGAGCCGCGTGCGCTCGAGATGTTTCAGGAAGCGAGTGCCGAGGCCGGCGCCTTCGTGAGCGCCTTCGATAAGACCGGGGACATCGGCGACGACGAACATGCGGCCCTGGCCCGGGGTTGCACCGGGATCGGCGGAGACGACGCCGAGATGCGGCTCGAGCGTGGTGAACGGGTAGGCGGCGATTTTCGGACGCGCAGCGGAGATGCGCGAGATCAGCGTGGATTTTCCAGCGTTTGGAAAACCGACCAGGCCGATGTCCGCGAGGAGCTTCAACTCCATGATCAGATTGCGAGCTTCGCCGGGACGGCCTTCTTCGTGTTCGCGCGGCGCCTGGTGCCAGGGACGAATGAAATGAGGATTGCCGTTGCCGCGGCCGCCGTGGCCGCCTTTTGCGGCGACCCAGCGCTGGCCGGCTTCGGTGAAGTCGAAAAGCTTTTCGCCGGAGTCCGCGTCGACAACGACGGTGCCGACGGGAACTTTGAGGATCAAGTCGTCCGCGTCGGCGCCGTGGCATTTGGAGCCTTCGCCGTGGCCGCCGCGACGGGCTTCGAATTCGCGATTGTAGCGGTAGCGGAGAAGCGTGTTGTCATGCGGATTGGCTTCCATGACGACGTCGCCGCCATTGCCGCCATCGCCGCCGGAAGGACCGCCGCGCGGGACGTACTTCTCCCTGCGGAACGCGACGGCCCCATCGCCGCCATCGCCTGCCTTGATTGAGATTTTAGCTTCGTCTGCAAACACGAATCACATCCGCCGGAAGAGAGATGGGAGAAAGCATACGCCCGCGATGGGGGTAAAGACAAAAATACGCGCTCCGGAAGCGAAGCGCGTATTGGAATGTCGAATGGAACTAATTCGCGGCTGCGGCTTGATGCCGGTCGGCGCCGCCAACCTGGGCTTCTTCCTGCGGAAGAACGTTGATGAACTTGCCGTGGCCGCCCTTATCTTCGAAAAGAACCACGCCCGTGATAACGGCGTAGAGGCTGTCGTCCTTGGCACGTTCGACGTTGCGGCCCGCCTTGTAGCGAGTACCGCGCTGACGAATCAGGATGCTGCCGCTGGTAACAAGCTGGCCGCCAAAGCGCTTGATGCCGAGGCGCTGCCCGTGAGAATCACGTCCGTTTGTAGATGAACCGCCGCCCTTCTTATGTGCCATGACGCCCTCTTAAGGAAGCTGAATATCGCTGACCTTAACCGACGTGTAGTTCTGCCGGTGGCCGCGCTGAATGTTGTACTGACCGCCCGTCTTGTACTTGAGGACCTTGAGTTTGGGACCGCGATCCTGGGCGACGATTTTGCCGGTGATTTTGGTCTTGGCGAGGACGTCCGCAGAGACGAATTTCTTTTCGTCATTGCGCACGGCAATGACCTTGTCGAACGTGATGTTGCCGCCGACCTTGCCTTCGACGCGCTCGATGCGAATCGTGAGGCCGGGCTCGACCACGTACTGCTTTCCACCGCTCTTAATTACCGCGTACATACCGCCTCCTGAAGCTTGTGACAAACCCCGATTATATGGGTTTTCAGGGGGGTGCGTCAACGAAGGATATTGCCGAATTTCCGCCTCGCGGGCGATTTTTTAGGGGCTTTTCGCCGCTCGAGTTGCGTTATTCGCGATCCACGCGGCCGAAAGCCCCTGGGTTCGACCGGCAGCGTGAATCCGCTTATTTTGGCCTCGCGATCACGGCACAGGCGATGCGCGGCGGCGCGGCGTCGGAAACGGTCTTGGCGACCTCGTGGATCACGATGGAGGTGCCGCCGTTGGCGAAGACGGAGTTGGGCTCGTTGCCCATGGTAACGCCCGGGGCGATCACGGAAACGTGGGCGGTACCGTTTGCGCCGACGGTGAGTTCGAAGTGAGGGATGTCACCGGCCATCGCGCCGGCGGCGGTCTCTGTGCCCATGTCGTGAGGGTTGAAGTGCGGACCGGCGGATTTGAAATCGGGCGGGTCGCACTTGGGGAATTCGTGAATGTGCATCAGGTGCGGGCCCGGCGGGAGCTTCTTCACATCGAGCGTGATTCGAACGCCGTGGGCGGCTTCGGAGAGAGTGGCGGTGCCAACGGGTTCGCTGGCGGCATTGATGATGGTCACGGTGACAGGCTTTGCCGGTGCGGGCTTCGAAGAGTCCTGGGCAAATGCGGGCGCGGCGGAAAACGCGAGTGCGAGCAGCGCTGTTGCGAGAGGCTTCATGCGTCATCTCCAGTCGTAAATTCGGTTGCGTCGGCCCGTGGTCCTCAGGGCCGGGTCCATCGCGAGTCTGGAATAAGCGTAAAGAGTGTTTCGTCTGGGCGATGTAAACGTTTAGGCGGTGTGCCTAAAGAATACGGGCACTGGGGGCGCTGGACGCGGGAAGGCGCAGAGCGGTGCGGAAGACGGTTGGGTGGGTGCCCAAGGCCGGCCAGAGTGGCTAAGCGTAGGCCTGGCGGCAGGTTTCGTGTTCGCGGCAAGTGCGGGGACAGTTGGTTTTATCGATGAGGATGTAGTTGTGGCAACCGGCGCAGATCACGCCGTAGATCGTTTCGGAGAACTGATCGTGCGAGGCGGAGGTTGTGTGTTCGGAGCGAGCCTGGGCGCGGGAGATGGCCATGGTGTTGCCAGTTTACCCTGAAACTTTGCGAATGCGAGCGGCCGCGGGTGACGGACGGTTTTTCGGTAGCGAGGTTGGGAGTGTCATGGGGTCTGTGGTAATTTTCATGGCCCGGCTTGGAGCTGGGCGAACTGGCAGGGTGCCGCATCTTTTTTTCGAGGAACTCATGAAACAGTCGAAGATTTTGGGAGTCGCGCTCGCGTGGCTGTGCGCGGCCGGGTTTTTATTTGGCGCCGGTGAGGCGCGGGCGCAGGAGCCGCAGCCGACGACCGAGCCGGCGCCAGCATCGACGCCCAGTGTAGACGCGACAGCGTCACCAAGGGCAACGCCGGAGGCGATGCCGAAGACGCTGCCGACGCCCGCTCTGAAATGGAAACCGGAAGACGTGGTGTATCAAGAGGACGCCGGACCGTTTGACATTTCGAAGGACGGGCGATGGGCGGTGTGGGTGAAGACGACCGCGGACAAAGAAAAGAATGAGCGCGTGGGAAATTTGTATCTATCGAGCCTGACGGAAAAGAAGGAAGTACAACTAACGCGAGGGACGGATCAGGTTTCACAGCCGCGGTGGTCGCCGTCAGGAAACTACATCGGGTTTCTGAGCACTCGGGCGCTGCCGAAGGCCAACCCGAAAGCGGATTCGACGCAGTTGTGGCTGATCAGCGCATCGGGCGGAGAGCCGTGGCCGGTGACGGAGTCCGAGCGCGGAATCCAGCAGTTCGAGTGGATCGACGACGATACGATTCTATTTAGCGCGGAGGAGAATCCGTCGCTCTACGACGCGAAGATCAAGGACAGCAAGGACGATTCGAACGTGGTGGACGATGCGGCGCACGCGGCGCCGGTGCGGCTCTTTGAGCTGTCGATCAAAGACAACAAGGTGAAGCGCATTACGGATAACGACGATTGGATTCAGGAGTTTGAGGTTTCGCGCGATAAAACGAAGGTCGTGATGAGCGCGCAGAGGGAGCTGAGCTACGAGTGGGATCAGAAGACGCCGCCGGTGTCGTGCCTAGTGAATCTGGCAAACGGCGAGCGGAAGCAGATTTTCGAAGGGCAGCGGATCGTGCCGAATGCTTTCGTGTGGACGCGCGACAATTCGGGATTCTATGTGGCGGTGCCGTATTCGAGCGATCCGAAATTTCTGACGGCGACGGTCGAGCGCGTCTACTTCTACGATGTGGGCACGGGCAAAGCGACGGAAGTGAATTTGGACTGGGACCGCGGGCTGGGAGGATCGCTGCAGGCGACGGAGGATGGCTTTGTTGCGCTACTGGCAGACGGTGTTTATACGAAGACGGCGCGATATACCCGGCATGGATCGACATGGTCGCGGAAATCAGTGATGGGAGAGCATGAAAAGCACTACTTCAGCCTGGTGCTCGGCGACGATGCGAAGACTGTGATCTACAGGTATTCGACGGCAAGCGTGCCGACGCAGTTTTACCGGGCGCGGCTGGACGGCGCGAAGATCACGGGACAGCAGCAAATCACGGAGTTGAATCCTTCGTTCAAAGACAAGCCGATCACAAAAACGGAAGTGATTCACTGGACCGGCGCGAACGATGAAGAGGTGGAAGGGATTCTGTACTACCCCGATTCGTACAAGGCGGGGACGGCGTATCCACTGATCGTGGCGACGCATGGAGGGCCGGCTGGAGCGGATCGCGATGAGTGGGCGGAGCGGTGGGCGTATGCGCCGAATCAACTGACCGAGCGAAATGCATTCGTACTGAAGACGAATTATCACGGCAGCACGGGTTACGGATTGAAGTGGGTGGAATCGATTTGTTGCGGGAATTATTACGACCTGGAGATTCCGGACATCGAACGCGGAGTGGACAGCCTGATCGGAAAGGGGCTTGTCGATCCGGATCAGATCGGCGCCATGGGCTGGTCGAACGGATCGATCCTGAGTATTCAACTGACGGTGACGAATCCGGACCGGTACAAGGCTGCTTCGGTGGGCGCGGGTGATGTGGAGTGGCTGAGCGATTGGGCCAACGTGGATTTTGGCGAGGCGTTCGATCACTACTACTTCGGCAAATCGCCGCTGGAAGATCCCGAGCTGTATTTGAAGAAGTCACCGCTGTTCAAGCTCGATCAAGTGAAGACGCCGACGCTGATTTTTTTCGGGACCATCGACCGGCAAGTCCCAACCGAGCAAGGGTGGACGCACTATCGCGCGCTATACACGGCCGGGAAGGCGCCGGTGAAATTTATTTTGTTTCCCGGTGAGGCGCACGGGCCGCGGAAGCTGACGCACCAACTGCGGAAGATGGACGAGGAGTTGGCGTGGTTCGACAAATATTTGTTCAAGATCAACCCGCCCGAGAACGAAGCGTTGAAGAAGGATTCGCCGCTGGAAGTGGCGCTCGCGCGGCGATCGATTCGCAAGGGCGGCGCGATGTATGGCATCTTGTGGGCACCCGAGCAGACCGGCGAGACGGTCCCTGTAGGAACGCTGATCCCTGAGACGGTGAAGCGCGGCGCGATTCTGATTGGGCGATTTGAGGTGACTCGCGGGCAGTACGCCGCGTTCGATAAGGACTACAAATTCGAGCCGGGCACCGAGAATTATCCGGCGAACGGAATCTCGTTTGAGCAAGCACACGCGTACTGCAAATGGTTGAGCGAGCTGACGGGCGAGACGTACCGGCTGCCGAACGCGGCCGAAGTGACGACGCTCTACAAAATTCGGCCGAATGAAAACACGCTGGACTACTGGGCGGGATACGCGCCGAATCCGGAGGACGCGAAACGTTTGCAGGATAAGGTAAACGAATTGGCTGGGGATGCGCCGCTTTTGCGCGAAGTGGGAAGCTTCCGCGGCGAAGGCGACGACGGCGAGGAATTGGTGTTCGATTTGGGCGGAAATGTGGCGGAGTGGGTGGTGACGCCGAATGGCGGGGGAAAGACGATGGGCGGAAGCGCAGACCGTCCGGCGGACCCTGCTGCGGCTGAAGCGCCGGCTGAGGCGGCGTACACGGGATTTCGCGTGGTGCACATCGCGCCGGCGGCAAAACAAGTTGAGGTCGGTACAAAGTAGTTTGATTCGACGATGAAGCGGGCACGTGAAGTTGGACACGTACAATTTATCGCGCCGGTGCCACGCAGAGAAGTGGACTGGCAAGATGAAGGGGGATTGGACCTTGATGCTGGGAGCGGGGCGGAATAGAGTCGCGCTATGAACTCAACACCAGTTTCAAAGCGGACGCAGGTGCAGCGGATTCCGGACCGCGGGAAGTACGATGCGGAAACGATTCACGCGATTCTGGATGCGGGATTTGTGTGCCACGCGGGATTCGTGGTGGATGGGCAGCCGTTCGTGATTCCGACGAATTATGCGCGTGATGGCGAGAAGCTTTATTTACACGGGTCGGCGGCGAGCCGGATGCTGAGGACGCTGGCGGAAGGCGTGCAGGTTTGCGTGACGGTGACGCTGGTGGACGGGCTGGTGCTGGCGCGGGCCGCGTTCCACCATTCGGTGAATTATCGGTCGGTGGTAGCGCTCGGGCGCGCGGTGCTGGTGGAGGAGCCGACAGAAAAAATGAGGGCGCTTGAGCTGTTCACAAATCATGTGGTGCCGGGGCGCTGGGATGAAGTGCGCACGCCGACGGATCAAGAGCTGAAAGCGACTTCCGTGCTTTCACTCGATTTGAACGAAGCCAGCGCGAAGGTGCGTGTGGGCGGGCCGAAGGACGATGCGGAAGATTACGAGCTGCCGATTTGGGCGGGCGTATTGCCACTGCATGTAAGCGCGGGCGAACCGATTGACGATCCGAAGTTGACGGTGAAGGTGGATGTGTCGGCGAGCGTGAAGAGACGCGAAGCGGAATTGAAGAAATAGGAAGAAGGGCCGGTCGCCAGTGGTTGAAAAAACTGGCTTCACGTTGCGGGATGCTTTAGGGCCCAGAGCACACCCCACTGAGAGTGGGGTGCAGACAGGCTGAGCGCTTGTCCTACTTTAGTGGCAGCCACAGCCGCCACCGCAGCAACCGCCTCCGCCCATTCCGCCGCTTGGACCGCTTGAAGATTTCGCGCTATTGCCGTGCGCGGCGAACACTGACAGTTGAATCGTGTGTTTAGCGCTTGCGCATTTCGGGCAGGTGACCGGCGCGCTTTCATTCAGGACGATGCGCTCGTAGCGCTCGTTGCAATCGTCGCAGATGTATTCGTGGATTGGCATTTCCCGCTCAATTTCTAGTCCGCGATCGTCATCATCAGACAAGCCCAGGCCGCGAACAACGCCGTACCTTGGGCCAGCAACAGCAGCAATCGGCCCTTGGTTTTTCCGAAGAATGCGCCTACGCATCCCAAGGCCCATAACCCAATTGCAGTGAAATTCGAGGCAATCTAGAACGGACTCGCCTCAGTTCGCGTCACTGCGTAGCGAGTCAAACCTGCGACAAGCAGAACGACGGCGAGAGCCGATATGAGTAGCGCTGAATCAAAAATTTTGAGGCGGACTCCCGACAACGGATCGCGCGGCTTATCCAAGCGCGCTGCGAGCGTGAAAAACAGCAAGATCGCCGTGGGCAAGAAAAAAAAGCGAAGTGATAAAAACGCCCTGTAGCATGCGACCTCCGTTGATCCTGAAACAATACCAATTGCGCAGACAGCTCCGCGCAAAATAAAACAGCCCCGAATCGCTTCGGGGCTGTTTGTGATTCTGTTCGAGGTCAGCCGCGATTAATCGCCAGCGACCGGTTCGGCTTCGGCTTGCGGAGCGGCTGGAGCGATCTGAACCGGCTTGACGTTCGCGCCGGGAACAGCGAACAGAATCTGCTGCATCGAGCCGATCTGCACGACCGTCTCGTTGGGCTTCTTGAGCACGAGTTCTTCGTAAATCCTGCGAACTTTGGCCGCTTCTTCGAGGGCCTTCTTGCGGCGGATGCGGTCTTCTTCGGCCGCGGTGAGAGGAATATCGTGCTCGAGATGACGAACGCGGGCGGCGTCTTCGGCGTCGATCCGCAGCGAGTGTTCGTAGCTTTCGAGGTTGACCTTCTTGCCCTTGGCGTAAATCTCGTGCTTGCCGTGCTCCTTGTACCACTGCGCGACGGTCGCGTTCTTGTGCATGTTCTCGATGATTTTCCGCCAGCCGACGCCGGTGTTGTACGCGCAGAAGGAAATTTCGCCCTGCTGCGTGGCGTAGGGGATGATGCACATTTCGGTGCGGCGGAAGTCGTAGTTGAAAAGATCCTGGAACCACATGCCGGCGATGAACAGGAAGTTCCAGGGGTCTTCCGCGCGGCGCTTCATGGCGTCTTCGAAGGTGCGATCCGGGCTGGTACGTGCCGTACTTCTTATCGGCGTTCTTCGAAAGCGCCCAGGTCTTATCGAACTTCTTCCAGAGGTCCTTCAGGCGAAGGCTGGGCGGCGCCTGGAACGGGTCGTAGTTCTTCGAGCAGGGCCAGAGCCATCATGAAGTTCGAGAAATTCTTGCCGCGGGCCGCGTCGGTGATGTGCTGGACGTCCTTGACGAGCTGCGGCGCGTTCAGGAAGCGCGGAACCGGCGCCCATTCCTTGGTTTCCTTGTTGATCATCAGCGCCGTGCCCACGCCGCAGTTCGGGTGGCAACCGCAGGAGAGCGAGCCCCACTGCGAATCCGGGCCGTGTACGAGGTCCGCGAAACCGGCGAAGGTGCTGATGAACGAAATCGGGAACCAGTCGCGCGTGGGCTCGACTTTGCCGACCTGCTCGCTGACGTCCTGTGCGAGGTGCGACAAGCGTGTAGCGCTGGCGCATGCGGCGTTCCGGAGTGATGTCCTCGTCGCGGCCGGTGAAGGAAACCGGCTGGAACGAGACGAAGGAGATCTTCTTGGGGTTTTCCATCGCGAACTTCACGATCGGGCCCACCTGATCGTTGTTCACGTTGTTGACGATGGTGGTGACCAGCACGATTTCGATGCCCGCCTCGTGCATGTTTTCGATGGCGCGCAGCTTCACGTCGAACAGGTTGCCAACCTGGCGGTGGCTGTTCGCGTCGTTGCCGATGCCGTCGAACTGCAGGTAGGCGTAGCGCAGGCCCGCTTCGAAAGCCTGCTTGCAGAATTCCTTGCTCTTGGCGAACTCGATGCCGTTGGTCGCGGCCTGCACGCTGTTGTAGCCGATTTTGCGGGCGTAGCGAACGGCGTCGAGAAAGCGCGGGTGCATCGTGGGCTCGCCGCCGGAGAACTGCACGGACATCTGGCGGCGCGGCTTGATCTTGGTGGCGTTGTCGAGGATTTCCTGAATTTCTTCCCAGCTGAGTTCGTGAACGTAGCCGACCTGGTTCGCGTCCATGAAGCAGGGATCGCACATCATGTTGCAGCGGTTGGTGAGGTCGACGGTGAGTACCGAACCGCGTCCGTGGCGAACCGTGCTGGAGCCATGGCTGTGCAGATCTTCGTCGTTGTGCGCCGGAATATCGCGGCCCGGGAAATTCTTCTCGATCCACTCCAGGAACTTTGCGTCGACGGCCATCAGGTCTTCGTACTTGCCGTGGATGGGGCATTCCTTCACCATCCAGACCTGGCCATCGCGCTCGATGATCTGCGCCTTGATCTCGCCGACCTTCTCGTGCACCAGGTCGGTCCAGTCCTTCTTGCCATTGATGATCAGCGTCGCGCGCTTCCTTGACGCAGTCGGGACACAAGCGAATCGGTGGTGCGCGGCCAGCCGAGCGTGGGCTTGGACTTCTCCCAGGACTTCAGCAGCGGCTTATCCGACCACTTCGGCGTGAAGGAAGGATTCGGATTGTACTTGTTGAAGAATTGGATGGTGTCGTAGGTCACGCCCGCAGCCTTGCAGAGCGCCCAATCGAACGACTTCCAAATCTGATTGCCTACTGTCTTCGGCATAGAACTTCATCTCTCCTTAAGTGCGAGGCCGGAAATCGGTTGATGTGCCCTGGCTTTCCGGCGATGGAACTACCCACCCGTAAACGGTTACGCTACCAGAGTTTGCCCGGATTCAAACGGGGGGTCTAGGACCCTGCGTCCAAAGGTGCAATTCGGACATTAAACGGTCACTGGGAGCAGCCAACGGGACCGGGGGTACCAGCGTAAATTGGGAGAAAACGACCCGTCGCGGATTTACGCAGGTTCGGAGCTCGGTTTAGAGCGTCTTATTTCCTCCCGTGTTACAAGATGCGGCGACGGCGGAAAGAGTTACAGGTTTGTTCGCGGGTGGTGCGGTGGAAAAGTTAGCGTTAAGACTCAATCGCTATTGAGAGGTGTGCGAAGAACGCCGATGGCGAAGTGCGCGAGGTGAGGAGCGTCGTCGTCGAGCTGAATCCAGCGGACGACGCAATGGTCTTTTAAGTACTGCGAGACTTTAGCTTCAGCGATGCCGAGGTGCTCGGCGAGTTTCGATTTCAAACCGCTATCGAAGACAGGCCGGCCGCCACGAACAGGCTTCGTATTGGAACGGCCGCTACCGCGGGCGAGATTTCCGAGGCCGACGCGAAGAGTCTGGCAGGCTTCGACGTAGTACGAGGTGATCTGATCGGAGTCGGAAAGTAGAAAGACACCGGGGCCGGCGGGCGCAGCATCGACTTCGTCCATTTTGTGGAGCGGACTGGCGACGAGGCGGCGGAGCATGGAATCGAGTTTAGCCATGCGCGAGGCCAGCGCCGGATCGCCGGCGCGTCCGTGCGCGGTGCGTTCGGAAGGCAGCATTGGGACGGGCTGATTGACCTGCTCGTGGGCCTCACGGCTTACGTAGTCGTGCTCGGCCGCGTATGCGGACGGGCGGCGCTCGGAAGGCTCGCGACGGAAGCTAGGCGCCGATTCGTGGCGAGTTACGGTCGGCGGAGTCGGCACAGGCATGGCGGCCGTTCTAGGTTCCGCGAAGGCCTGATCGGGAAGGCCGGTGGCTGGGGCAGCTCCGCCTTTGCGGCGGCGGCCACGGCCTCCGCGACGCCCACGGCGGCGTTTCTTCTTTCCGGGCTGCGATGCGTCCGCGGAACCGGCTTCGGCGGATCCTGCAGCGACAGCAGACTCGGATTCTTCGCCTTCGTCGTCAGCGGCTTCGGCGCCGGTTTCGATGTCTGCGTCGGGAGGAATTTCACCGATCGCTAATGTGGATTGCGGTTTTTCAGCGGGCAGGTTGCCGTTCAATTCGTTGTCCTCGGATTTTTCAGCGCCGTGAGCGTGCGAGGCCGACTTTTCGCCGGCGACGGGTATGGGCGCGCCGAGGCGGGTGAGCGCGTCTTCGGCTTTTTTCTTCCAATCGGCGCGGCGAAACCGCTCGGCCGAAATGGTGTACCACTTGATGGCTTCTTCCAGGCGCTCGGCCTTTTCTTCCACGGCGCCGAGTTCCCAGGAAACCATGGCGTCGCGCGTGCGCTGGTACAGCTCGGAGAGTTTAGTACGCGCGTCCGTGCTGTTCTTGGCTTTTCGGATGCGCGCTTGGATTTGTCGCCAGTCGGCCATCGCGGGCATTGTAGCAGCGGATTGGAGAATAGGCCAACTTGCGAGTGAGTTGGCTGGCCGTACTTGAGGCGCACGGACGATGGCATGATGGGCGTATGGACTGTGCGGAGAAGACGCGCTGGATTTGCGAAAAGGCCCGCGAGTTGGGTTTTGATTTGTGCGGCGTGGTGTCGGCTGCGGAATCAGGACAGGCGCCGGAGCTGTCGCATTTGCCAGAGTGGCTCGATGCGGGATACGCCGGCGCGATGGAGTATTTGCACGACGAGAGGCGCACGGACCCGGGGCGCGCGCTTGCGGGTGCGAAGAGCGTGATCATGGTCGCGCTGAATTACAACGCGGACCGGCCGCATTCCACCGATGCGGGAGTTTATCATTCGCCGGATGGCGCGCCCCGCGGATGGATTTCACGTTACGCGTGGGGCGACGACTATCACAAGCTCGTATGGGCGAAACTGAACGCGCTGGTGGCGGCGATGAAGGAGAAGTGGAGTGAACCGTTTGGCGTAGATGCACGGGCAGACAGCGGGCCGGTGCTGGAGCGGGTGGCGGCGAAGTACGCTGGGCTCGGTTGGCAGGCAAAGAACACGTGCTTGATTAACCGGGAGCTTGGGTCGTGGATGTTCCTTGGAACGGTCCTGACGACGCTGGACCTTGCCCCGACGGTAGCAGAGGGCGAGGGGCCGGCGGCGGATTTGTGCGGCAACTGCACGTTGTGTATTGAGGCGTGTCCGACGCAGGCGTTCGTGGCGCCGTACGTGCTGGATGCGCGGCGGTGCATTTCGTACCTGACGATCGAATTGCGCGGGGCGATTCCGGAAGAGTTTCGGGAACCGATGGGGCACGCCTTGATCGGCTGCGACATTTGCCAGGACGTGTGTCCGTGGAATCGCAAGGCGCCGGTGACAAGGCTGGCGCAGTTTCAGCCGCGAACGGTTGAGTTGACCGTGGCGACGGAGACGGAACCGGCGAGAACGGCTGAACTGATTGCGCCGGAGTTGGAGTGGATCGCGTCGCTGACGCAAGAGGAGTTCAGCCGGATTTTCACTCGGAGCGCGGTGAAGCGGACGAAGTGGCGCGGGCTGGTGCGAAATGCTTGCGTGGCATTGGGAAATTCAAAACTCGAGCGGGGGTCCGCGGCGCACACGCGGGTGACGGCGCTGCTGGAAAAGCTGAGCGCGTCAGACGACGATTTGATCGCCGAGCATGCGAAGTGGGCGCTGGAGCGAGTTCGCTGACGTTAAGTTCGGAGTACGTGGAGTAGTTAGGAACGCCAGTGGAGGATTACGGGACCCTGCATGGGGTGGCGAGGCGGATTTCCGGTGGTGCGCGAATCTTGGAGAGCGGACTTCAGTTCGAAATACCAGCGCGCCTGCCGGTCGGCGTCGTCGATGAGCATCATGCGGTCTTCATACTTCAGGCCGAGCGCCTGCTTCTGAATCACTTCGATGTCCTGGCGGATGAAGCGCGGGCCGAAGACGTTGATGATGAACGAGACGATGGGAAACCAGGGAAGGATGTTCCACGCGGCGCAGAAATCGAGGCGGCAAAAATCGCGGCGAATGGGAGTGACGGTGGTGCGGCTGGAGAGCCAGTAGTGCCCTGCCCGGATTTGCTCGAAGCGCTGATTGGGCAGAACGAAATCGATCGTCGTGGTGGCAGGCTCGCCGGTGAGGTATTTCAGAATTTTGTAGGGCGCGCTATTGGCAGAGGGCGCGTGGGGGCTCATGCGAAAGCCGTTGGGGATAGGCTCGAACTTTTTTTCTTTTTCGCGAATGCTGCTTGCGGGTGCGCCACCACCAGGCCTGATGCACGAATGGGCCGTGCGCGGGGTCCATCAGGCCGATGATGGCCTGATCGACGCCGCAGGGAAGGTCGGCATACAGATGAGCGATTCTGTAGCCGGCGCTGAATGTCGGAAGTTGCGGGCGCGGGAGGCGGAAGTTCGTCGGAGGCCGCGGCCTTCGCGGTTGGTCATAAAGGCCCAGATGTAGCCGTCGCGCTCCTCGCAGGGGAAGCTGCCGGCGTAGATGCGATCGCACTTCAGCTTTGAATCGGGCGTGAGCGAGGGGATTACTTTGCACTGGCCGGTGTGCGCGTCGAATTTCCAGCCGTGATAGGCGCATTCGACCGATGTGCCGTCGAACTGGCCAAACGAAAGAGGAAATGCGCGGTGGGGACAAACGTCGCGTAGCGCAAACGGCTTGCCGGCGGAGTCGCGACCGAGCACGAGCGGAACTTCGAGCAGCATGGCGCGAGCGAGCTTGCGACGATGGACCTGTTCGCTGCGCAGCGCGGGATACCAGAACTCCCAAAGCATGTCGCTTGCGCTAGAGGTTTCTGAGGAGGGACTCATCGCGGCCATCGTATTACACCGGTGGCGTCACATCAAACCTGCGGAGCGCGGCGAAGATTCAAGCGCACTGGATGGGGCCGGGCGGGGGAGTGGATTAGCGCCGAACAGCCGCGCGACCGATGGGCGCTCGAGTACCAAAAAAGTGAAAACGCCGAGGATCGTGCCGTACGGGACTTCAAGACAAGAGATCGCGGCGACGACGAGGCAAAAGGTGCGCGACTTTCGCTGCTTCAGGCAGACGGCGGTGTAAAATTTCAGGGCAGCCATGGTGATCATAAAGGCGAAGAGCCCGAAGCCAATCAGACCGAAAATCCAACCCAGGAATTGCGGTGGGGGCTGGTCTGTTTGCGAGGCAGCTGCCGCCTTTTGAGACCGCGATGCCGATAACAGCACCCATACCTGCATAGAGAAGTCCGATGAGTGAAAAGAAGGCGGTGATGGCGGCGGAGACGTAGTAGCCGAGGGCGAGGAGGCGGAGATGTTCTTCGTCGGCAAAGGTTTGTTGGGCAGGATCGTATGTCATGGCCGGTCGGCGGCGAACGCACTCGGAATCGAAGTCACAGTATCACAAATGAGGTATCGATGAGCCCGTCCGACGACCCCAATTGACAGTGCAGCTACCCGCAGCTATCCTAAACATAGAAAGTAATGTTTGCCTCGTTTTATTAGCGAGCCCTCCGACCCGCGCTGCGGGTTAAGCCGTTCCCGAGTTGCACCCAAACAAAGAATCGCATCATCTGAGTTCCGGCAACATTGAGGCATCGCCATGGCAGATTCGAAGCTTTTTGAAAAACTCGAGCAGATCGAGACCAAGTACGAGGAACTGACGCAGCAGCTTTCGTCGCCAGAGGTCCATTCGGATTCGGCGCGGTTCCAGAAGCTCGCGAAGACGCACTCGGATATGGCCGAGATGGTGGCGAAATACCGCGAGTGGAAAGAGATTCAAAAGGGCTGCAGGCACAAAGCAGATGCTGATGGAAAGCGAAGATGCGGAAATGAAGCAGATGGCGCACGACGAAGAGCGCGAGCTGCAGGCGCGCGCCGAAACCGTGGAACGCGACCTGAAATTCCTGCTGCTGCCGAAGGATCCCAATGACGATAAGAACGTGATCGTGGAAATTCGCGCAGGAACGGGCGGCGACGAAGCGTCGCTATTCGCGAGCGAGTTATTTCGGATGTACTCGCGATACGCGGAGACGCAGGGCTGGAAAGTGGAAGTGATGGAAAGCTCGGCGTCATCGATCGGAGGGATGAAAGATATTGTGGCCGCGATTCAAGGGAAGAAGGTGTATTCCAAATTGAAGTATGAAAGCGGCGTGCATCGAGTTCAGCGCGTGCCCGCGACGGAAACGGCGGGCCGCATTCACACTTCAGCGGCGACGGTGGCGGTGCTGCCGGAAGCGGACGAAATCGACATCAAGATCGAGGCGAAGGATCTGCGAATCGATACGTTTTGTTCATCGGGGCCCGGCGGACAATCCGTGAACACGACGTATTCGGCGGTGCGCATTACGCACATTCCGAGCGGCCTCGTGGTGTCGCAGCAGGACGAAAAATCGCAGATCAAGAATCGCGCGAAAGCGATGCGCGTGTTGCGTGCGCGGCTTTACGAACAGGAGCAGCAGAAGCAGCACGAAGCCATCGCCGCGGAACGCCGCGGGCAGATCGGGAGCGGAGACCGCTCGGAAAAGATCCGGACTTACAACTTCCCGCAGAACCGCGTGTCCGACCATCGCATCGGGTTGACGCTGCATCAGCTCGACCAAGTGATGGAAGGAAAGCTGGCGCCGCTGGTGGATCCGCTCTCTACACACTATGAATCCGAACGGCTCGATAAAGAGCTGGGCGCAGCGTAATTGCCGGCGCTCGAACGAGCGGAAATGCCTGCTGAAACTTCCCCGAGAAACGAGCGCGGTCCGATGGATGTGCGGCGCGCTTTGAAAGAGGGCGTGGCGCGATTGCGCGACGCGGCGGTGCCTTCCTACACGCTGGCGGCGGAAGTGCTGCTGATGCACGCGACGAGCAGCGACCGGGCGTGGCTATTTTCGCATCCCGAACATGAGCTGGAACCAGCGGCGGTAGGAAAATATTTCGGGCTGATCGAGCGGCGGGCTGCAGGTGAACCGACGCAGTATCTGACAGGCAAGCAGGAATTCTGGGGGCTCGAGTTCGAGGTGTCGCCCGGCAGTATTGATACCGCGGCCCGAAACCGAGCACGTGATGGAAGTCGCGCTGGCGAGGCTGGGCGAGCGCGGGCTGAAGATTCACATGGATACAGGTGCGCCGCGAGAAACGATGTACGTGGCGGACGTCGGGACGGGATCGGGATGCCTTGCTGTGGCGCTCGCGTACGAGTTGCCGCACGCGAAGGTCTACGCAACCGATATTTCGGCGGCGGCGCTGGCGATGGCGAAGCGAAACGCGGAGAGGAACGGCGTTGCGGATCGAGTGACGTTTTTTGAAGCGGACTTGCTGGCGCCGTTTATGCGCTCGGATGGCGAAGGCTGACGCGCTGCCGAGAGGATTCGACTTGATCGTGAGCAATCCACCTTATATATCGCGAGAAGAGGAACGGAGCTTGCAGCGCGAGGTGCGCGAGCACGAGCCGCACTCGGCGCTGTTCGGCGGCGCGACTGGGCCTCGAGCTGTACGCGCCGATCGTGGAAGAAGCCAAGTGCGCTGCTGCGCGACCGGGGAATTTTAGTGTTAGAGCTGGGACACGATTCGGACGAGTACGTTCGCGGGCTGTTTGACGGAAGCAGCGGGTGGACGAATGTTTCCGTGACGATGGACCTGGCGGGGATTCCTCGCGTGTCTGGCGGCGCAGAGATCGCGCTAGCCCGCTCTGCCGGCTGAGAGTTCTTAAAAACGAGCCGATTGCGTCGGCTTGACGCGCCGCGCTACCCTCGAATCAAACTTCAATGCCCCGGCTGGCTCAATTCCGCGCGAAGCATGAAGAAGCTCAGCCGCTCACGACCGAATCGCCGACTCCCATCCTGCACGTGGATATGGACGCGTTTTTTGTGTCCGTGGAGCTGCTCGCCCGGCCCGATCTGAAGGGCAAAGCTGTGATCGTGGGAGGAGATCGCGGATCAACGCGGCGTGGTGACGTCGGCCAGCTACGAAGCGCGAAAATACGGCGTACACTCGGCGATGGCGTTGCGGACAGCGGCGAAGTTGTGCCCGCATGCGGTGTTCCTTCCGGGACATCACGGACTTTATGGCGAATGGAGCGATCGGGTGGCGACGATCCTGGCCAAATACTCGCCGATTGTAGAGATGGCATCGATCGATGAGGCGTACCTGGACCTTTCGGGAACGGAGCGAATGCACGGGCCGCCGCTGGCAGCCGCGGACAAATTGTTGCGGGAGATCACGGCGACGACATCGCTTCCGTGCTCGGGCGGGCTCGGATCGACGCGATTGATCGCAAAGATCGCGAGCGAACAGGCGAAGCCGCGCGGACTCGTGTGGGTGGTGCCGGGAAGCGAGGCGAAGTTTCTTGCGCCGCTTCCGGTGCGTCGGATTCCGGGAATAGGGAAAGTGACGGACGCGGCGCTGCAGGACCTGTCGATCCAGAACGATCGAGCAGTTGCAGGCGCAGTCGATCGAAAAGCTGGAGGCGACGTTTGGGCGCTGGGGCACGGCGCTGTATCGAAAGGCGCGAGGGATCGATTCGTTCGAATTTTTTCTGGATGCGGAGCCGAAGTCGGTCTCACACAACCAAACTTTTGGCGAGGATACCAACGATCGACAGCTACTGGAGTCCACGCTGAGTTTCTTGTGCCAGAAGGGCGCGAAGAGGATGCGCGAGGCCGGGCTTCATGCGCGTACGGTGACGCTGACGATTCGTTATGCGAGCTTCAAGACGATCACACGGAGCCGGACGCTGGCGGAGCCGTTCGATGTGGATACAGTATTCATGGAAACGATTCGCGGGCTATTTCATGAAACGTGGGATGGAAAAGCGAAGCTGCGGCTGGTGGGTGCGGCGCTGACGTCGTTTTCGGGCGCGCCGGGGCAACTCGATCTGCTGGATGCCGCGCGGCGCGAGAAGCTGGAGCGCCTGACGAAAACGACGGATCAGTTGCGGGACAAATTCGGATTCACGAAAGTGCAATTCGGCGGCTCGCTGACGCCGCCGGCCATGAAGAGGAAACCATGAGCGATTCACGGTAAGAACGGCGACACGGCTCAAACCTACACTATAATTTCCGGCTTATGGCCTCGCACTCCAGGCTTCCTCCCAATCCAACTTCGGCTCATCGCGGCGGTTTGCGCGGATACTGGGGACGTGTGACGGACGGGCTGGAAATTCAGGAGCTGTGGGGCCAGTTCAAATCGGAAGCGCGCGAGGGGTACAACCTTTACTCGAAAGATGTGGACTGGGAATCGCTGAACAAGGAGCGATCGAAGTTCAAACGGTACTTTCGGTCTGGCAAGGCGCTTTTTCAGGCGATGCTGATGAAGCTTTCGCCAGCGCGGCGGGTTTTGCTGTTACTCGCGCTCGTGATGATCGTATTTCAGCCTGATTTCCGCTCCGCAAATCAGGAAGTGTCGGTCGATTTCGTTGGAGTGGGCGCGATCATTTTGTTTGTGCTGCTGGCGCTGGAGCTGGCGGATCGCGTGACGATGAAGCGCGATCTGGAAATTGCGCGGGAGATCCAACAATGGCTGGTGCCGAACGCGCCGCCGGCGGTTCCGGGCGTGGATATCGCGTTTGCGACGCGGCCGCAGAACACGGTGGCCGGCGATTATTACGATGCGTTCGTGCGTCAGATACCGGGCGTGGCGGCTGACGCGGCGCCGCTGCTGGTGGTCGTGGCGGACGTGGCGGGAAAAAGCGTGCCTGCCGCGCTGCTGATGGCAACGTTTCAGTCGGGACTTCGCGCGCTTTCGTCCACGCCGGCGACGCTGAGCGAAGTGGTAGTGGGGCTTGAACGCTACGCGAGGGCGCACAGCCTAGACGGACGTCGATTCACAACGGCGTTTTTGGCAGAGCTCGATCCGTGCACGCGCGAGATGCGCTACACGAATTGCGGGCATAACGATCCCATTTTGCGGCGCTCTTCGGGTCAGGTGGAACGACTCTCGGTGGGTGGGCCACCCCTTGGATTGCCGCTATTCACGGAGAATGAGCTGGTGTATGGGTCGGCGAACGTGCAATTGATGCCCGGAGATCTGTTGTTCATTTTCACCGATGGCGTGGTGGAAGCAGTGAATGAGCGGGGTGAGGAATTTAAGGAGGCGCGGTTGCTGGCTTCGATCGAAGCGGCGGCTCGCCAAAATGCGTCTGACGTGCTCGGCGCGAGTGATGGGCGATGTGAATGCGTTCGTGGGATACGCGCGGCAACACGATGACATCACGGCGCTGGTGCTGCGCATTGCGTAGTTTAAGGGAGTGGCTTGCCGAGTCGCTAATGTAGGTTGAGTTCTCCGCGGTCCTCAGCAAACTTTCAACCTTTCCGGGATTGCCGCATAATCGCGCTATGAGTGGGCGTGAATTCGCGGATCAGGCGTGCGCGACGCTGCGAAAGGCGGGATTTCAGGCCTTTTTGGTGGGCGGGTGTGTGCGCGACATTCTGCTGAAGCGCGAGCCGGAGGACTACGACGTCGCGACCGACGCGACTCCCAGCGAGATCGAAGAGCTTTTCCCGCACACGCTGGACATTGGCGCGCGGTTTGGCGTGATCGTGGTGATGGAAGACCCGAAGAATCTCTGCAGCGGCGAAAGTTGAGGTGGCGACGTTCCGTTCGGATACTTCGTACAGCGATGGAAGGCATCCCGATGCGGTTACGTACTCGAAGACGCCACAGGAGGATGTGGCGCGGCGCGATTTCACGATCAATGCCCTGCTGCTCGACCCCGCGACGGGCGAGGTGCTCGATTTTGTGGGAGGGCGAGACGATCTGCGCGACGGCGTGATTCGCGCGATCGGCGAGCCCGAGCGACGGTTCCAGGAAGATAAGCTGCGGATGTTGCGCGCCGTGCGATTCGCGGCGCGCTTCGGGTACGCGATCGAACCGGTGACGATGGCGGCGATTCAAAAGCTGGCGCCGGAGATTGGCCAGGTGTCCGCGGAACGAGTGCGCGATGAATTGACAAAAATTTTGACGGAAGGAGCGGCACGGCGCGGATTTGAGCTGCTGGATGAGACGAGGCTGCTCGCGCAAGTGCTGCCGGAAATCGCGAAGATGAAGGGAGTGAAGCAGCCGGCGCAGTTTCATCCAGAAGGCGACGTGTGGGTCCACACGCTGCTGATGCTGGGAATGTTGGAAGCGGGTGCACCCAAAACACTGGCCTGGGGCGTACTACTTCATGACGTGGGCAAGCCTCCGACGTTTACGCCACCGAGTGGACCGAACGGGCGGATTCGGTTCGACCGGCACGTCGAGGTCGGAGTGAAAATGGCGGAGGAGATTGGGCGGCGGTTCCGGTTCTCGAATGGAGATACGGAGCAAGTGGCGCAGCTGGTGATGAATCATATGCGCTTCAAGGACGTGCCATCGATGAAGCCGGCCACGCTGAAGCGGTTTGCGCGGCTGGAACGGTTTAGCGAGCACATGGAGCTGCACCGGCTGGATTGCCTTTCGAGCCACCGGAATCTGGATAATTGGGAGGCCATGGAGCGGTTCCTGGCAGAGACCCCGCCGGAACAAGTAGCGCCGCCCCGGCTTCTAACCGGGGAGGACCTGATCGGTATGGGATTTCGGCCAGGACCGCGGTTTAAGGAGATCCTGACTGCCGTGGAGGACGGGCAACTGAACGGTTCGCTTAAGGATAGGGAGGAGGCTCAAAGGTTTGTCGTGGAACATTACGGAGCCGGTGCCGGGGACGCAAATACGGCGTAAGAGCTCGTAATCCTATGATTGTAATAATCTTAAAGGAGAATCTTGGAAGCTCAAGCCTCCGAATCGTTGGGGCTCGACGTGCATCCAGAGACCTTAGCGTGGTAGTATCAACTTATTTTACAGGAGCAAACGAAGGGCAGAAATCTTTTGGCCCTTTCATGCATCTAAAACAGGAGTCGGTCGATAACTTTCATACCAACCGACGGGTTTTGTTGGAAGTCCAAGGGGGACTACGGTGAGCAAAGTAACTAGAAACATTCCTGATGAGCTTCCGATCCTTCCCGTCCGAGACACGGTTCTGTTTCCGGGAGCCGTGATGCCGCTGCCGGTGGGGCGAGAAAGCTCACTGGCGCTGCTGAATTCGCTGGAAGGAACGGAGAAGATTCTAGGTGTTGTGGCGCAGCTCGATCCGCGGATCGAAATGCCGACCGGCACCGATTTGCACGGCGTGGGAACGCTGGCAAAAGTACACAAAATGGTTCGAATGCCGAATGGCAACGTGGTGGCCTTCCTGGAAGGTCTGGACCGCATCCGCGTCAAGGAAGTTCTTGGTTTCAAACCCTTCCTGAAGGCACACGTGGAACTGCAACCGGATCTGGAAGACAACCGGGATTCCGAACTGACGGCGCTACAGCGCAACGTGCAGGAACTGTTCCGCGAGGTGGTGGCGCGTTCGGCGCAGCTTTCCGACGATCTGCAGAGCGAAGTGATGAGCATCGAGTCGCCGGGGAAGATGGCGGATTTCGTCTCGTCGACGCTGCCGTCCTTGAGCACCATGATCCGGCAGGAATTGCTGGAAACCTTCAGCGTGAAGAAACGTCTTGAGAACCTGATCAATGAGTTGACGAAAGAGCGCGAGGTGCTGGATCTGCGCAACAAGATCCAGGATCAGGTGCAGGAGCAAGTGAACCAGAGCCAGCGGGAATTCCTGCTGCGCGAGCAGATGAAGGCGATTCAGAAGGAACTGGGCGAGAGCGACGACGGCGTGGCCGAAATCGACGAGCTTCGGAAGAAGGTTGAAGAGTCCGGCATGTCCGCGGAAGCGAAGAAGGAGTGCGACCGCGAATTGAAACGGCTCGCGAAGATGACTCCGGCTTCGGCCGAGTACATGGTGGCGCGCACGTATCTTGAATGGATGACCTCACTGCCGTGGAACAAGACGTCCGGCACGGAGGACATCGACATCCCGAAGTCGCAGGAAATTCTGGATGAAGATCACTACGACCTGGTGAAGATCAAGCAGCGCATTCTGGATTACCTGGCTGTGAAGAAATTGCAGCCGGGAATGAAAGGACCGATCCTGTGCTTCGTCGGGCCTCCGGGCGTGGGCAAGACGTCGCTCGGAAAGTCGATCGCGAGAGCGCTAGGACGCAAGTTCGTGCGTATTTCGCTGGGAGGAATGCACGACGAAGCCGAAATCCGCGGCCATCGCCGGACGTACATCGGCGCGTTGCCGGGACAGATCATTCAGGGAATCCGCCGGGCCGAGACGATGGACCCCGTCGTGATGTTGGACGAGGTGGACAAGCTCGGGCGCGACTTCCGCGGCGATCCGTCGGCGGCGTTGATGGAAGTTCTAGATCCGGAACAGAACTCGACGTTCCGCGATCACTATCTGGACGTGCCGTTCGACCTGTCGAAGGTGCTATTTATCGCGACGGCAAATTGGCTCGATCCCGTTCCGGAACCGCTGCGCGACCGCATGGAAATTCTCGAACTCTCCGGTTACACGGAAGAAGAGAAGATTCACATCGCGAAGCGCTTCCTGGTGGCGCGCCAGACGAAAGAGCATGGCATCACCGACGAGCAAATCGAATTCACGGACGAGGCGTTGCGCGACGTGATTCGGCACTACACGCGCGAAGCGGGCGTGCGAAACCTGGAACGCGAAATCGGAACGCTGGTACGTAAACAAGCACGCCGGATGGCGGAAGGGCATAGCGACAAGCTGGTTGTAACCAGCGACGTGGTCCGCGACGTACTCGGACTTCAGAAGATGCGCCTCGAGAAGGAAGTGGAGGAGCGCGTTCAGAAGCCGGGCGTTTCGGTGGGCCTGGTATGGACACCGGTGGGCGGCGACATCGTCTTCATCGAAGCGAGCAAGATGCGCGGCGGGAAGACGTTCACGATGACCGGCCACCTGGGCGACGTGATGCAGGAATCGATGCGAGCGGCGCTCACGTGGGTGAGAGCGAATTGCGAGCGGTATGGAATCGATCCGGATTTCTTCCGCAAGCAAGACGTGCACATTCACGTACCGTCGGGAGCGGTTCCGAAGGACGGTCCGTCCGCGGGCGTGGCGATGGTGACGGCGCTGGTGAGCTTGCTCACTGGGCGAGCGATCCGGCCACGCGTAGCGATGACGGGCGAGATTTCGCTCTCCGGCATTGTGTTGCCGGTGGGTGGAATCAAAGAAAAGGTCCTAGGAGCGAAGCGGGCAGGCATCAAGGAAGTCATTCTTCCGTCGGAGAACGAGCCGAACGTGAAGGAAGACTTGCCGGAAGAGATGCTCGGCGACGTGAAGGTCCACTTCGTTCGCACGGCGGAAGAGGCGCTCGAAATTGCGCTTGGCAAGTTCGAGAAGCCGATCCGCGGGGTCGCGACCGCGAAACCGGACGATGAACGCCCGGTCGCGGGTCCGGTCCACTAAATCAACGCGGCTCTGGATTGAACGGGAGCTGAGACAGCCAAGGCCCGGGGAGAAATCCTCGGGCCTTTTCTTTTGTGTGCACATGATTGTTTCCAGTTGCGGCGCGCGAGGGATTCGCGTACAGCTAATTTCCGCATGCCTTACCGTCCCAGAGAGCTGGTGATTCGCGCGCGTGAAGCTGCCTCGTTGCTGCTGGCCACGCTGGACCGCAATGAGATGGTGGCGCGGTTTCTGGACATCTACGCGGCGGAGAACCGTCGTCCCGGCCGCGCGGATGCGCCCGCGCACTACCGCGAGCAACTTGAGACGATCCGCAGAGAGGCGATTCTGGCGATGGTGCTACGCGCTGAATCGATTTTCCCGGCGCGGCTGAAGGTGCATGTGAATGTCCGATCCGCAAAGCCTCGCGCAAAAAAGTTGAAGGGCGGCAAGCGCGGGAAGAAGAAAGCGCCGGCTCGGAAGCCGCGGAAGCAAAGCTGGGAGCTAGCCATCCCGCTGTTGGATCTGTTTCGAGAAGAGTTTTTCGTAGCGCTGGGACAGGCGCTACGCTGGACCGAGGATGAGGCCCAGGCGTTCTGGCGAGACCTCGACCTCTACGAGACGCTCAGCGCGAACGAACCGAAGCGGAAACCCGCCCGCGCCATTCGAGCCGCGGCTTCCGGGCCGTTTGTGGATCGCACCGCTCTGCTGCTTGATCCATCGCTTATGGACCAAGCCCGGCGCGCGGCGGCGAAGTTCCAGGTGGAACTGGATTCGGCTGCGGACAAAGCGCTGCGACAGGCTTTCTCGCGCCGCCGGTCGAACTAGCCTCTGGCACGAAGCTTCAGGCAGACGCTGCAGGCCGCACTGGCATTGCAGATAACGCACATGTCGCGAGGTAGTCACGATGCAAAGAGGGTTTGCTTTGCTATCCTCGCGCCTACGCCGATGATTTTCAACGTTTTCTATCTGCTCGTTCTGGCGCAGATCGCCCTCGGGGTCTATTCCCTCTACGAGGGATTGGTGTGGTTCCGGATGGTGCGGCAGCGGCTATCGACACATGCCGGCTTCTACACGCCAGCAGCGGCGTTGATCGTCCCTTGCAAAGGCGCAGAACGGGGCCTCGAAGAAAATCTGATGGCGATGACGCGGTTCGATTATCCGAATTACGAGATTTATTTCGTGCTGGCGACGAGCCTGGACCCGGCGTTGAAAATAATCGAGCGCGTGAAGACGGCGAGCGCGAAGCCGGTTCACATCGTCATTGCCGGGCCGCCGGACGATTGCGGCGAGAAGGTGTACAACCTGACGCGGGCGGTGGCCGCTCTTCCGGAAAATATCGAGATGCTCGTGTTCACGGATTCGGATGTGCGTGCGCCGAAGACCTGGCTGACGAAGTTGATCGCGCCGCTGCAAGATCCGCGCATTGGAGCAACGACGGCTTACCGATGGATCGTGCCGAACGGAAGTGGGGGAGCCGGATTCGCGAGCGCGCTCGCGTCTGTGTGGAACGCGTCGGTGGCAACGATGCTTGGAAAGCCGGCAAACAATTTCTGCTGGGGCGGCGGCACGGCGATCCGCAAAACGACCTTCAAGGATGCGAACGTCGAGGAGTCCTGGAAGGGAGCGGTGAGCGACGATTTCACGATGACGTATGCGCTGGAAGTGGTTGGAAAGCCGATTGTTTTTTGCGCAGAGTGCCTTGCGCCGACGCTACAACCGTGGACGTTCCAGAGCTTATTGGATTTTACGAACCGGCAAATTCTGATTACGCGGATTTATTCGCCGCGGCGCTGGAAGCTGGCCGCGATGGCGCACACCAGTTACGCGCTGACGGTCTTATTTGGATTTTATGTGGTGCTGTATAGCATGCACGATGTGGATCCGTGGGGAACCATTCTGCTCCTGACGCTGGCGATTCTACTGCTTGCGGCGATGAAGGGAGCGCTTCGCACGATTGCGGTGAGCGAGGCGATTCCGGAGTGGAGATCCGCACAAAGCAGCTGGAGCTGGATCTGGACCGTGCTGGCTCCGGTTGTTCCATTTTTATTTACATACAATTTTTTGATGTCCCTCGTGAGCCGACGTATCCTTTGGCGTGGGATCCGGTACGAGCTCATCAGTCCAAACTCCACAAAGATCATCCGGCGATAAATCGGATCCCCGCGCCGCTCATTCGATGAGACCAGCGCGACTGCGAGTCACCGTTGAGCCCTCAACGACGGGAAATTCGTTCAGCGTATCTTGAGTGGTGGAAACTCCGCTCGGCGGCGAGGTTCAATCTGGCGGCGAGCGCTGTGGCACCGCTTCCCATCGAAGAGTTACACCTCCAACCCTCAGACATTCAGATTTCGGGACCGAGCGGATACGGCTACGAGCCGCTGGTAGCTGCGCTTGCCGCAAAAGCCGGCGTTCCCGCGGATTGCGTGGTGCATACGCAGGGTACTTCCATGGCGAACCATCTGGCGATGGCGGCGCTGCTGGAGCAGGGCGATGAAATTTTAGTGGAGGAGCCGACGTACGAGGCGGTGCTTTCGACCGCGGAATATCTCGGCGCTCATGTGCGGAGATTTCCGCGCAGCTTCGAATCGGGGTTTCAGCTGGACCCGCGGGAAGTGGAGCGGCGCATATCGCCGCGAACGCGGATGATCATCATCACGAATCTTCACAATCCCACCGGCGTTCGAACGGCAGATGCCAAGTTGAAGATCGTGGGAGAAATCGCAAGGAGCCTCGGCGCGCACGTGCTGGTGGACGAGGTTTATCTGGAAGCGAGTTTCGATGCGCCGTGGCAGACGGCGTTCCGGCTCGGGCCGAATTTCATCGCCACGAGCAGCCTGACGAAGGCGTACGGGCTTGCTGGATTGCGCTGCGGATGGATTTTCGCGCAGAAACAGCTCGCAGAGCGGATGTGGCGCCTGAACGACTTGTTTGGAGTGAGCGGAGCGCATCCCGCGGAATTTTTGAGCGTGCTGGCTCTGAAGAGGCTGCCGGAAATCTCGGCGCGGTCGAAGAAGCTGCTCGATGAGAATCGCGCGGTGCTGAAGACGTTTCTCGATTCCAGGAAAGACCTGCTGGCGATTCGGCCGGATGCCGGGACGCTGGTGTTTCCATTTCTTTCGAGTGGGCACGTGGACGCGTTTTGCCAGTTGCTGCGCGAGAAATACGAAACGAGCGTGGTACCGGGGCGATTTTTCGAGTCACCCGAGCATTTCCGAATTGGGTTCGGAATCGATACGAAGATGCTGGCAGAGGGATTATCGAGAGTTTCGGATTGTCTGGATGACCTGGCGAAAAAGAATTAGCGACGCGAAAGGATTGAGGTCAACTGGCGCGGAGCTTCTTTTTAGGCAAAATAATATCGACAAGGGCCTGGGCAGCGGCAGTGAGCGGCCGGTCCTGCCTGTGAACGAGATAGAGGCGCCGCTCCATCTTCATTTGGCGGATTCCTAGCTCGCGCAGCTCGCCACGATTCACTTCTTCCTGAACGCACATCCGCGGCACGATGGCGACGCCTTTTTTCATCTCGACAAAGAGCTTGATGCTTTCGATCGTGGGCATCTCGATGTCCATGTCGCAGGGGTACGCGGTGGCGCGCGAAGAGTTGAACGACGCGCTGGCGGTAGGGTGATTCGACGATGTGCGCGACGAAAGTTTCTTCACCGAGTCGCGTCAATTTCGACGTCGCGTTTCCTGGCCAGGCGGTGTCCTGGCCAGACGACCAGCACGAGCGAGTCGCGATAGAACTCGACGGCGGTCGAGTTCGCGCTCTTCCGGCAAATAGGAGATGACGCCGATGTCGAGCTGGTGATTCAGAACTCGCGCGGGCACGTCACGGGAGAAGACGCGGTGGACGCGGATGTGGATGCCGGGGTGCGCGCTGCGGTATCTGTCGAGCGCGGGCAGCAGGGCGTGGATGGAGCTTTCGTTTACACCGAGTGAAACCTGGCCTCGCTCGAGGCCTTTGCAGCTCATGGAGGCCTTTGCGGATCTCCTCGCGCAGGTTGAGCATGCGGTTCGGCGTATTCGAGCAGCAGCGACGCCGGCGTCAGTGAGGGTCTTGGCGCCCGAGCCGGGGACGAAAAGGGGCTGGCCCACCCACTCCTCGAGCTTGCGCATGGAGATGCTGATTGCGGGTTGGGTGCGGAACAGCTTTTCGGCGGCGCGAGAAAAGCTGCGCTCGTTGGCTACCATTTGAAACACCTGCAGAGCCGCCAGATCCATTCGAAATGCCTCCGAGCCCCAACTCTACTGTATAAGAGAGATTTATCGCCGATGCAACAATTATAAATTGGACGGGTTTACGCGGGCTGCGTCATACTGGGAAGGTCGACAGAAGAGCCCAATGGAACGAATTCACATCTTCGATACGACGCTGCGCGACGGCGAGCAATCTCCCGGCTTTTCGATGAACCGCGAGGAAAAGCTGCAGCTGGCGCACCAGATCGAAGAACTCGGCGTGGACGTGATCGAAGCGGGCTTTCCGATCGCGTCGCCGGGAGACCTGGAGGCGGTGCGCGCGGTGGCGTCGGAGCTGAAGGGATGCCGCGTGGCGGCGCTGGCGCGTGCGCGCCAGTGAAGACGTGGATGCCGCGCTGCGGGCGCTGGAGCCGGCCGCAAAGCCGCGGCTGCATGTGTTTCTGGCGACGTCCGATCTGCACCTGAAGCACAAGCTGCGCATCGCGCGGCGAACAGCGCTGGAGCAGATCGCGAAGATGGTCCGGTTCGGCGCGGAACAGATTGCGAAGAGGTGGAGTTTTCGGCGGAAGATGCGAGCCGCACGGACATCGGTTTCCTGCTGCGAGGTGATCGCAGCCGCAGCGAAAGCGGGCGCGACGATTATCAACCTGCCGGACACGGTCGGCTACGCGATGCCGGAGGAATATGGGAGATATGTTCCGCGCGTGCGCGCAATCATCTGGCGGCATATCCGAACGTGATTTTGAGCGCGCACTGCCACAACGATCTGGGCCTGGCCGTGGCGAATTCGCTGGCCGCGATCGCAGCTGGCGCGCGGCAAGTCGAGTGCACGATCAACGGCATCGGCGAGCGCGCGGGAAACGCTTCGCTGGAAGAAATCGCGGTAGCGCTGCACGTGCGGCAGGGCCACTTCGGCGCGTCGCACGAACATCATGCTCGAGAAACATCTATCCGACAGCCGATTGCTCTCCTCGATTACCGGCGTGACGGTGCCGCCGAACAAGGCGGTCGTTGGCGCGAATGCGTTCGCGCACGAAGCGGGCATCCACCAGGACGGAATTCTGAAGAACCCACTCACCTACGAAATCATCCTTCCCGAAAAAGTCGGCGTCCGGCGCGCGCGGCTGGTGCTGGGGAAGCATTCCGGGCGCAATGCACTTCCGCGCCCGGCTGGACGAACTCGGCTATCAAACCACCGACGCGGAACTGGCCGAATGCTATGCAATGGCGATTGACGATGGCGGACGCGGAGAAGGAAGTTACGGACCGCGACCTGCTTTCGATCATTCACAAGGTCCGCCGCAAGTCCTCGCGTCCTCGCGGGCGATGCCGCTCCCGCGGCTGCCGCCGATTAGCAAATTTCGATTGATCCGCGGAAGCGTCCGGAAACTGCATGAGTGGAGTTGCGGAAGACGATAGCAGTGTTGCCCGGCGACGGCATCGGCCCGGAAGTGACGCGGGCGCGCCGTCCAGATCCTCGAGCGATTGCGCGAACGCGTTTCAACCACAAGTTTAATTTCAGAGAGCTCCCTTCGGCGGCGAGGCGATCGACCGCTGCGGCTCGCCGCTGCCGGCGGAAACGCTGGCCGGATGCCGGCTCCGCGGATGCGGTTCTGCTGGGAGCGATTGGCGGGCCCGAAGTGGGATTCGCTGTCCGCTCGGGAACCGCCCGGAAGCGGGGCTGCTGGGACTGCGCAAGGAACTGGGGCTTTACATCAATCTGCGGCCGGTGAAGCTGCGCCCGGCGCTGCGGGGATTTCTCCGCTGCGGCCGAGCGAATGGAGGATTGCGATTTCGAAATTGTTCGCGAACTGGCGGGAGACATCTATTTCGGCGCGCACGAAATCAAGGGCGAAGGGAAAAACGCGAGCGCCCGCGACGTGGCGCAATATTCAGCGTCGCGGAAATCGAGCGCGTGGCGCGGTATGCGTTTGAACGCGCAGCGGGCCGCAACCGGCACGTGACGAGCGTGGACAAGGCCAACGTGCTTGCGACTTCCACGCTCTGGCGGCAGACGGTGAACGGGTGGCGAAGGATTATCCCGGACATCACGCTGGACCACATGTACGTGGACAATGCCGCAATGCAGATTGATGCTGCGGCCTGCGCAGTTCGACGTGATTTTTACGTCAAATGTTTGGAGACATTCTGAGCGACGAAGCGGCCGCGATTGCCGGTTCGATCGGATTGATTCCGTCGATGAGCCGCGGCGGCCGGAAGGCAAGCCGGCGCTCTACGAGCCGATTCACGGCTCGGCGCCTTCGCTCGCTGGAAAAGATGTGGCGTGCCCGCTCGGCGCGATTTTCTCGGCGACGCTTGATGCTGCAGGGAATCGTTCGGGCTGGAGATCGAATCGCAGTGGATCGAGACGGCCGTGGACCGCGTGCTCGACCACGGCTATCGAACGATTGACATCATCGGAAACCGGCGGGAAGGTGCTGCGCAGCTCGGAGTTTACCGAGCATATCCGCGCGGAACTGAGCGATGTGCTGGTGCACTCGGAGCGCTACGGCTGGGGTGTATAGCTGAGTCGCTGACGCGCGCTCAGTCTTTTGGCCCAATTTACCGAATCTTCCTAAATTCTTCGCAGGACCAGCGTGCTGGCAATCATGTCGTGCAGCGCCTGCTTCTTTTCCGTGAATCCCGCCATGATGTAGCCAATTAAAAAGGTGTAGTTGGTGATGATTTTCGCGAAGAAGCGACCGGTAGCACGCGCGAAGGATATGCGCTGATCATTTACATCCGTCACGATCAAACCCAGCGCCATTTTTCCGAGCGTACCTTGATGCTCGGAGCTCTCCATGCCGGCAAAGTACAGCCACTGCAAAATCACGAGCACGACGCACGCCACGGCAATCCAGCCGATGATGAACATCGGCATGGTTGGATCCTCGGGGTTCACGTTGGCGAACGTGGTTTTTAGGGTGCCGACGCCAATCGCGAGGACGCAAACTCCAATCACCACTCCCATGACGATTGTTAAAAGCACACTGTCAATGAGGTACGCGACGAATCGCAGCCAGAAGCCTGCATAGGGACTCGGCGAGATAATCGCTCCACCGTGAACGGGTGGCGCGTATGCGATTGCGGGCGTGATCAGTGAGCTGCCGCCCACCGATGCTCCAGACTCAGGGGCGCTAAGAACTTCGGGATGAATGACAGCCCCCGCCGATGAAACCGGCACAGGCTGGCCGCAACCGGGGCAGAATCCCGCGCCTTCCGAAAGTTTTCCTCCGCATTTTGAACAGAACATTTTTCTCCGGGGACGCGGGTAAGTGAGCTACAGACGGCGCAAAACCAGGCAGCCTGCGATCATGTCATGTATGGCTTGCTTTCGCGCGGTAAGCCCGGCGCAAATAGCATCCACCAGACAATACATCCCGCCAAGGTAAGGAATCGACCAAATAAAACGACCGGCGAAAAATCGGCCGCTGGTGCGACCAAACGTAGCGCGATTTCCGTCGGAGTCTGTGACGTACAAACCGAGCGCTTTCTTCCCGAGCGTGGCTTGCCAACTGGAGCTTTCGCAGAGTCCCCAATACAGCCACGAGACAATCGCGCTGGCGAGCAGAAACGTGCCCATGATGGGCATGAACACTCTCATCATGGTGGCGGGGTCCTGCAATGCCTGGGGATTGTGGAAGTTTCGAAACGCCGGCAGAAGCAAAATTAAGAAGATCGGAGTGAGAGGGACGGCGAGGACGATTCCATCGATGATGGATGCAACGAGCCTCAGCCAAAAACCGGCGTAACCAACGCCTGCTTGGATTGCGGCAGGCGTCGTTGCGCTACTGTAAGCAGGCGTTACGGCGGATGCGGAAACCGGGATGTTTTGAGGAGCGGCTTGTCCAACGGAAAATCCGACGATCGGCTGGCCGCAGCGCGGACAAAATCCAGAGGTGGTGGTGAGAGTGGCACCGCATTTTGAACAGGTCATGGCGCTCCCTTGGACGTGTCGTCCGATAAAGCCGGTCTAGACTTTGCGAATCACGAGGGTGCCCGCAAGCAAATCGTGCAGAGCCTGCTTTTTTTCCGTGAAAGCGATTATGAGGTAGCCGATACCCAACGTCATCACCGAGAGATAACGGCCGACAAATCGTCCGGTCGCTCGGCCAAAACTAATTCGAGCGCCGGCCAGATCGGTGACTTCCAGGCCGAGCGCCTTCTTGCCGAGTGTAGCCTGCCAGTTTGAACTTTCGAGCAGCGAGTAATAGATCCAGTGCAGGATGTTCTTGACGATGAAGGCGCGAACAGCGAATCCCGCGACGGGGAAGAAGTCTTCGGGGCGGGGCGGATTCCCCATCATGATTCGGTGGAGATTGAATCCCATCCATCCACCGAAGGGGAGGAGCAGAATGTTCCCCGCGACGCCGAGGACGATCGCGTCGATGAACCACGCTACGAATCGGAGCCAGAAGCCAGCGTAGGGCGCAGTGCGAGGGAGAGGCTGTTGGTAGCGAGGCTCCAAGACAGCGCAACCCATTATTTCTGAAGGGGATGCGGGTGCTCCAGCATTTGCCGGGGGCGGCGGGGAGGTAGGCGCAGCGACTGCGGGAAGCGGCTGGCCGCAGGAACTACAGAAGCCGGAACCGTCAGCAACGTTGGCACCGCACTTCGAGCAAAACGGCATGAAGCCTCCGGCGCCAAAGGCAAAGAAGCGCCAAGGGATGGGCGAATTGGCGCATCGTAGCGAACCCGAAATGGGAACGTCAATCGCAATTCGTAGAATGCGGTCCGAACTGAAACTATCTCAGGTCGAACGGAATCGGATGTTTTGCACCGCAGCAAAATCGCGAAAGGCCCATGTTCAAAGGGGTTTCAGCGTTATCCACATGAGGGCTGTTTTCCACAGATGAATACGAAAAAAATATTTGGAATATGCTTGACGAACTTAAGAAAGCTGATAGTATTGCCTGATGTCGGCACACGCTTGTGAAAGCGATGTGCGCACTGACAGACCGGGTTTGCCGCTCATCCAGAGGTGAGATTGGTAGAGACACCGGGTAGAAACAAATCGAGCTTCGAGCACGTCCGTCCTAGGGCCACGTCACGAAACGGCCCGCAGGAAGGACGGATCCGCCCGGCGCTCGACGCCGGGTTTTTTATTGCTCGCAGGGTGGTTTTTCTCTTCATCTTGCGCTCCCCCGGACGGGGAGACATTCCGGTCGGAAGTTGATGACAGGAATGAAGTTCTTTGACAACTGAAGGAAGCTGGCACTACGTTATGCGGGTTTCAAGTCTCGCATGGCGTAGTAAACCGCAAATATTTGCTCGAGAGTAGCGCAATGTGGAAAGGCGAATTTACTCCACGCGCGGTGTCGGACTTCTGCATGAGTGATCATCCAGAGGCCGGCGATGGCGACGTGTTGGGTAAGTTTTATGGTTAAGCTACTAAGGGCGTACGGTGGATGCCTTGGCGCCAACAGGCGATGAAGGACGTGGCAAGCTGCGATAAGCCTCGGGGAGCCGCAAGCAGGCTTTGATCCGGGGATTTCCGAATGGGGAAACCCATCCTGGTAAAACCAGGTTACGGCCGACTGAATACATAGGTCGGTACGAGTCAACCCAGGGAAGTGAACCATCTCAGTACCTGGAGGAAAATAAATCAAACGAGATTCCGAAAGTAGCGGCGAGCGAAATCGGAACAGCCCAAACCGGGGTATTTATATCCCGGGGTTGTAGGATCCGCATAAGTAGAGTTACCAATCCGGAGGCTAGGTGAACCTGCTGGAAAGCGGGGCCAAAGAGTGTGAAAGCCACGTAGCCGAAAGCTTACCGGACTCGAAGGGATATCCTGAGTACCACGGGGCACGAGAAACCCCGTGGGAATCCGGGGAGACCACTCTCCAAGGCTAAATACTCGTTGGCGACCGATAGTGAACTAGTACCGTGAGGGAAAGGCGAAAAGAACCCCTGCTAGGGGAGTGAAATAGAACCTGAAACCGTATGCTTACAAGCAGTCAGAGGGCTATGCCGTGTCTTCGGATGCGGAAATGCCTGATGGCGTGCCTCTTGCTTAATGAGCCGGCTAGTTATTCTCACACGCAAGGTTAAGCGAAAGCGAGCCGTAGCGAAAGCGAGTCCGAATAGGGCGCTCAGTGTGTGGGAATAGACGCGAAGCGGGATGATCTACCCTTGGCCAGGTTGAAGGTCGCTTAACCGCGACTGGAGGACCGAACCGGTGTGAGTTGAAAATCGCTCGGATGAGCTGAGGGTAGGGGTGAAAGGCTAATCAAATTCCGTGATAGCTCGTTCTCCCCGAAATGCCTTTAGGGGCAGCCTCGTATGATTTGCCACGGTGGTAGAGCACTGAATGGACTAGGGTCCCATCCAGGATACCGAATCCAATCAAACTCCGAATGCCGTGGACAACAGTACGGGAGTGAGACTACGGGGGATAAGCTCCGTGGTCGAGAGGGAAAGAACCCAGAACGCCAGCTAAGGTCCCCAACTGTAGACTAAGTGGGAAAGGACGTGTGAGCGCACAGACAGCCAGGAGGTTGGCTTAGAAGCAGCCATCCTTTAAAGAAAGCGTAACAGCTCACTGGTCAAGTGTTCACGCACCGACAATCCAACGGGGCTAAGTCTACGACCGAAGCTGCGAAATTGACGATTTCTACGGAGATCGTCATTTGGTAGGGGAGCATTCTGTGGAGTTCGACGGTAGATCGAGAGAACTACTTAACGCCACGGAAGAGACTCTGCCGGCATAAGTAGCGATAAACACGATGAGAACTCGTGTCGCCGAAAGTCTAAGGTTTCCTGAGGAAGGTTAATCCGCTCAGGGTTAGGCGGGTCCTAAGGTGAGGCCGAGAGGCGTAACTGATGGACAACAGGTCAACATTCCTGTCCCGCCATACGAACGTTATACGATGGGGTGACGCAGAAGGATAGGGGAGTCGGGTGATGGATGTCCCGATGGCTCGGTGCAAGCCGGATCCCGCAGGAAAATCCACGGGGTCATTCAACGGTCAGACCGGGTCCGAGGCCACACGGCCACAAAGTCTCTGATTTCACGCTGCCAGGAAAAACCTCTAAGGAGTTCGGATGGTGCCCGTACCTCAAACCGACACAGGTAGACAAGGTGAATATCCACAGGCGCTCGAGAGAACGCTCGCTCAGGAACTAGGCACATTAGCCCCGTAACTTCGGGAGAAGGGGTGCCCCGCTAGGGTTTATAGCCCGAGGGGGCCGCAGTGAAATGCGTTCGGCGACTGTTTAACAAAAACACAGCTCTCTGCTAAGTCGAATACGACGTATAGGGGGTGACGCCTGCCCGGTGCCGGAAGGTTAAAGGGAGGGCTTAGCTGCCGCAAGGCAGCGAAGGCCTGATCTGAAGCCCCGGTGAACGGCGGCCGTAACTATAACGGTCCTAAGGTAGCGAAATTCCTTGTCGGGTAAGTTCCGACCTGCACGAATGGCGTACCGATCGAACGACTGTCTTGGCGAACGGCTCGGCGAATTTGTGGTTCCGGTGAAGACGCCGGATGCCCGCATCTAGACGGAAAGACCCCGTGCACCTTAACTGCACTCTGGTCATGATTAACGGTACTGCCTGCGTAGGATAGGTGGGAGCCTGGGATCTCCTGGTTTCGGCTGGGAGGGAGGCAACGGTGAAATACCACCCTGATAGTTCTGTCGCTCTAACTTGCACCCCTAGACGGGGTGGAGGACACGGCCAGACGGGTAGTTTGACTGGGGCGGTCGCCTCCTAAATGGTAACGGAGGCGCTCAAAGCTCGGCTCAGGCGGATTGGAAACCCGCCGTGGAGTGCAAGAGCATAAGCCGGGTTGACTGCGAGACACACAGGTCGAGCAGGCACGAAAGTGGGATCTAGTGATCCGGTGGTTCTGCGTGGAAGGGCCATCGCTCAACGGATAAAAGGTACGCCGGGGATAACAGGCTGATCTAAGCCAAGAGTTCACATCGACGCTTAGGTTTGGCACCTCGATGTCGGCTCATCGCATCCTGGGGCTGTAGAAGGTCCCAAGGGTTAGGCTGTTCGCCTATTAAAGCGGTACGTGAGCTGGGTTCAGAACGTCGCGAGACAGTTCGGTCCCTATCTGGTGTGGGCGCAGGAAACTTGAGAGGAGCTGTCCCTAGTACGAGAGGACCGGGATGGACGGACCTCTTGTGATCGAGTTGTCACGCCCGTGGCATAGCTCGGTAGCGAAGTCCGGAAGAGATAATCGCTGAAAGCATCTAAGCGAGAAGCTCGCCTCGAGATAAGGTTTCCCAACCCTCCTGCGGGGGGGTAAGAAGGCCAGTCGAAGACTACGACTTTGATAGGCGGGAGGTGGAAGCGCAGTAATGCGTGTAGCTAACCCGTACTAATCGGCCGTTCGGCTTAACCATAAAACTTTCCTCAACCGTCGTCCCCTAAAAAGCGCGTCGGGAAAGGTAAGCACGCACTTTTCGCATTGCACTACGATCAAGCGAATTGGCGGTTTGTTGTTACCAACTTCCTTCAGTTGCTCATCGAAACTCTGAATTTCGGATTTCGGCTGCGGCGTTCGCGCTGCGGTTCGAACTTCGATCTCCAGTTTCGATACAAGTTTCCTGGTGGTCTTACCGCAAGGGTCACACCCGTTCCCATCCCGAACACGGAAGTTAAGCCTTGCCGGGCCGATGATACTGCGCTGGAAACGACGCGGGAACGTAGGTCACCGCCAGGGATTTAAATTAAAAAAGGCCGCAACGCTCAAAAGCGTTCGCGGCCTTTTTTGTTTTAGGCAATGCTATTTAGAAATCTCTTCCGGGGCGGTAAAGCACCATGGCTAGAGAATCGAAGCAATTTCTCGCCACGATCTACAAAATCTGGATCATGCGGCACGTCGATGTGCCTGCGGACATCGCGATGGCGCTGATTGGGGAGATGCGGCGCGGGGGCGCGGGACGAAAGCAGGCGGCGCCGAAGCATATTCCGGTGGTCGCCACGGTGAATCGCAAGTCGGTGAAGACGACGCTCGCGCCATCGGGAGCAGGGCGTTACAGGCTTACGCTCAACACCGCGCTAAGAAAGGCTGGGTGCGCGGACACGGGCGACGTGATCGGCGTTGCGCTGAAATTCGATCCGAATTCTCGCGAGGTCGCGGCACCGCCGGAATATCTGGAGGCCCTCAAGAGGAACGCTCTCGCTAAGAAAGAGTTCGATCAGCTTCCTCCCGGGCACCGCCGCCAACTGCTCGCCTACTATCTCAAAACCAAATCACCGAGCGCTCGCGTACGTGCGATTGAAAAGACGATCGATCACCTTCGTGAACGCGCATTGATGCGGCCGCCGGCGACGAAACGCTCTCCGACGAAGCCGCGTCGAACCAAAGCGTGGAAAGTTTAGGTAACCACTAGTATCGCTCCCTATGCTCGGATTGGGTCTGCGTTGCACATGAACGAAGTCGTGCTGCGCCTAGGTTTCTGCGTTATCGTATTTCTCCACAGTCATGCTCGGACGGAACATCCACCACACTGAACCGATCCTCCTGCTGCTACTGGTGTGCGTGGTGATTCTCGCGGCGTTTGCCAAGAAGTATAAGACGCCGTACCCGATCGTCCTGGTTGTCGCCGGAGCGGTGCTGGGTTTTCTGCCCCGGATGCCGAAGGTACAGCTCAGCCCTAATCTGGTGTTTTTGCTGTTCCTTCCGCCGCTGTTGTTTGCGGCGGCGTATCAAACGTCGTGGCGGGACTTCCGCTTCAACCTGGTGAGCATTTCGATGCTGGCGATTGGGCTGGTCACGTTCACGGTGTTCGGCGTGGCGCTCACCACGCACTGGCTGATCCCGAGTTTCGATTGGCACACCGGGCTCGTACTGGGCGCGGTGGTCTGCACCACAGATGCGATTGCGGCGACGGCGATCGCCGATCGGGTTGGTTTGCCGCGCCGCATACGTGATGTGATCGAAGGCGAGAGCCTGGTGAACGACGCAAGCGGGCTCCTAGCGCTGCAAATTGCAATTGCCATTCTACTGACCAACCATCCGGCGCCGTTCTTCATTAGCCTCGGAATGCTCGCGTATCTTCTGGTAAGCAGCACGGCGATCGGGCTGGCGCTGGGAAAACTCGTCGCGTGGGTGGAAACAAAAGTGGATGACGCGCCGATCGAGATCACCATCAGCTTGATGACGCCGTACTTTGCGTATCTCGCGGGAGAAAGCGCGCACGCGTCAGGTGTTTTGGCTACCGTCGTCGCCGGACTCTACTTGGGCCATCACAGCTCGATGTTTTTTTCCACGAAGGCGCGCCTTGAATCGGGAGCCGTGTGGGAGACGCTAAGCTTCGTATTCAATGGGATCGTCTTTATTCTGCTGGGGCTGCAGCTGCCCCACATCATGGCTGACGTCCGCGCGCTGGGCTTGCGGGCGTGGCTGCGCACCGGAATCGAGTTCAGCCTGATTGTGATCGTGCTTCGCTTGATATGGGTCTATCCCGGGGGCTGGACGTCAAACTGGATCCGGCGCCGCATCTTGAAGCAGCCGATCCCGTTTCCGGACCCGCGGCAGCTTTTCGTGATTGGGTGGTCGGGAATGCGCGGCGTGGTGGCGCTGGCGGCTGCGGTTTCGTTGCCGCTAACGCTTAGCGACGGCACGCCTTTCCCGGAGCGCTCGATCATCATTTTTCTCACGTTTTGCCTGATCTTCGCGACGCTTGTCGGCCAGGGGCTCACGCTGCCGTTTATAATTCGCAAGCTCGGTCTTTCGAATCCGCCCAAGGTGGATCCGGAAGAGCAACGAGCGCGGTACGAGATGATCGAAGCGGCTTTGGCGTATTTGGAGCACGCGAAGGAATCGGACGCAGCAAAGTATGCGTCGGTGTACGACGATTTGATTCGCGTGCAGCAGCACCGCATAAACCTGTTGCCCGGCAAACAAACCGCCGACACCGGTTACACGCGCGAGCACTACGAACGTTTCGTCGAGGCGTCGCGCAACGTCCGCTCGCTGCAACGCGCGGCTTTGCTGAATTTGCGCAATCATAATGAGATCAACGATGAGGTCCTGCGGCGGCTCGAGCAGGAACTCGACATTGCTGAGATTCGTTACGCTACAGTCCCATCCTAAGGAAGATTATGAGAGTTCATAGATACGCGGCCTTCACCGTCGCAATTGCGGCCACACTGACCTTCGGAAGCGCAGACCTGGCGCAGCAAACAGGGACCGCCAAATCGAAGAGTTCGACGGCAAATACGTCTGCGGAGCCGAACTGCGCGGCCATACTCCGACTTTCGTCCACTGACTGGATCGCTAAGTACACCCAGAGCCGATAGCGCGAGCCAGGACGACACGCTCAAATCCATCGAGGCGTATGCGAAATGCTATGAAGCGCGAACGAACCGGCTCGCCGCTTCACTGGGAAGAGCGGGCAAAGGTCCATTGATGGGGGCAAACGGCGATTTTCGCGATTTTCAGGCCGCTCTCAAAGATTTCTCGACGAAGGCTCTGGCCGATACAATTCCACCGGCTGACGCCGTGAAGTCGGCCTACGCGTCGCTTTACGCTTTGCAGTTCCGTTACGAATTCCTGGAGGGGTACGCGCACAAAGAAGAGCAGAATCGCGCACTCACGCCGGATGAATCCGATGAGATGGCGAAGGCCAAGAATCGTTTTGGAGAATTGCTAGGACTGCTGAAGATGGATCAATTTCACGAAGTGCATTCGGCGTTCAGCAACGTGGTCCAGTCGCAGATCAGCGATGTGACAAAGCTTGAAGTCTATCGCTACGGCATCTTCATCCTCGCGCGTCCCGGCGAAAAGCCGTTCTCTCCGCCTCCGTTCTAGCCGGCAGACCGCGACGTTGATTGCGCTGCGATTCCAACTCAAAACCGGGTGTCGCCCGGTTCCGAAGCGCAGAAGGAGGGTATAAAGTAGCGTCATGTCTATCGGAAGACCTCTTGGCGGCGACTGGCCTGCTCGTGTGCTGGTAGTGGACGACGACGTGGAGCTTTGCGAGCTGTTGGGACAATATCTGCGTTCGCAGGGATTCGAAGTGGACGCAACGCATGACGGAACGTCCGGAGTTGAGACGGCGCTCGGGGGCGAATATTCGCTGGTCATACTTGACGTGATGCTGCCCGGCATCCGAGGATTCGAGGCGCTGCGGCAGATCCGCGCGAAGTCCGCGATTCCAGTGATCATGCTGACCGCGCATGGAGACGACGTGGACCGCATTGTTGGCCTGGAAATCGGAGCGGACGACTATCTTCCGAAACCTTTCAATCCGAGGGAGCTGGCGGCGCGAATACACGCCGTCTTGCGCCGGACGACTTCGGGCGCGGCAAAAGATCTCGCGGTGCGGGGGTCGATCATGCTCGACGATATTCGCCTCGACACCCGCGCGCGATCGGCGCGGCAGAATACCCGAGAGGTGGAGTTGACGTCGGTCGAGTTCGAGTTGCTGGCTCTTTTTTTTAAGTCGCCGGGCCAAGTGCTGCCGCGAGAGGAACTGGTGAAAAACGCGCTTGGCCGCGACCTTGAGCCGTCCGATCGCAGCCTTGACGTTCACATCAGCAATCTACGCAAGAAGTTAGGCCCTTGCGACGACGGCAGCGAACGCATCCGCGCGATTCGAAATGTTGGATACGTTTATGTCGTAGCGGAAACCACGGAGTAACAAAATAAGGACGACACTGAATTGCGAACGCTCTTCCTAAGGATCTTTCTCTCGTTCTGGCTGGCGATGGTTCTGGTCAGCGCCGTGCTGGTCGCCTCGGTAATCACAACGCAATCCCAGTTCCGCGACATACGTGCCGCAGAGTTCGACCGCACGCTCATGCCACTGATGGCTGCCCGCGCCGCGGACATCCTGGACGACCACGGGATGAGTGCGCTTGCCGATTTCCTCAACTCGCTGCAAACGACACTGCATTGGCAGGCGTACCTGTTCGACGACGAGGGGAAGGAAATCCTCTCGCAGCCGACGCCGCCGGAAGCGGACGCAATGGCACAGTCCGCCCTGCAGTCGCCCAACACGGAAATCAGGAACTCGCACGGGACGAAGTTTGCCGCGACGCGAACGACGGGTTCCACAGGCACGCATTACGTACTGGTGATTGGAACGCACGTCGAGTCGATTGCAGACGTGCTACGAGCACCGGTACAGATTCAAATCATCCGCGCCGCGCTGGTTCTGGTGATTGCGGGAGTGATTTGCTTCTGGCTTGCGCGCTACATCACGGCGCCCGTGCTCCACCTACGAACGGCGACACATCGCCTGGCGCTGGGCAATCTGAGCGCGCGTGTGGGCGCCGCTGCCGGCAACCGCAACGACGAACTCTCCGAACTCAGCCGCGATTTCGACCACATGGCGGAACAGATCGAGTCGCTTATTAAATCGCAGCAGCGATTGCTCGCGGACATCTCCCATGAGCTTCGATCCCCGCTGGCGCGCCTGACGGTCGCGCTGGGGCTTACACGCCTCCACGCCAGCCCGGAATGCGAAGCAGGGCTGAACCGCATCGAACTTGAAGCTGGCCGGCTAAATTCGCTTATAGGAAGTCTGTTGCGCCTCGCTCGACTGGAAGGCGGAAGCGCCGTACTGGAGAGCGAACCGGTCAGTTTGGATCGCGTGGTGCAGGACGTGGCCGCCGATGCCGAATTTGAAGCTCAAGGCCGCAAGCGCCACGTGCGCGTCACTCACACGGATGTGTGCACGGTTCCCGGCAACAGGGAGCTTCTGCGGAGTGCGATCGAGAATGTAGTGCGTAACGCGGTGAACTACACGCCTGAAGGAACGGAAGTGCACATATCGTTGCACAAGATCGCAACGAACGGACATTCGGCGGCGTTGGTCAGCGTTCGCGACCACGGCAACGGAGTGCCGGAGGCGGCGCTCCGTGACATCTTCCTGCCGTTCTACCGGGTTGGCGATGCACGCGACCGTTTTTCCGGCGGCTCGGGACTTGGTCTCTCAATCACAGACCGCGCCGTGCGCATACACGGCGGCACGGTCCGCGCAGAAAACACCGCAGGCGGCGGACTGAAGATCGAGCTGCGGCTCCCGTGCGCGACCAAACTGAAACTCGAGCCACCGCAGACGACGCCGAGGTGAAAGTACCGGAAGGCGGGCAAACGCCGCTAGGAAGTGTGATTGTGAAGATTGCGCCGCCGCCAGGTGAGCCAAACCACGATAGCGGTGACGAAAAGCGAGGGAATCATCATGAAGATGATGCCGTGCCGCAGAGCCAGAATCGAGCGAGGACCAGAAGCCGCCGCGCTCTGATAACACATAGCACATCCCTGGGCGACTGCGGCAGGGGGCGCCGTCAACGCAATGATGCCCGCGGCCGCGAGGACCAGAATCACCAAGCCGAAAAGTCGTGTCAGCGACATCGATCGAACGTGTCCCGTAAATTCAGTATAGCAATCGCAGCATTGGAATGCGCAAGCTCGTGAACCTAGTGGATTCCGATCTTCAACATCCGGTGCGCATCGGGCCACAGGTGGTTCATCATCAAGAGCACGAAAACGACGGAGACAAAGAAACTCCACATCATCACCGGACGTTCGAATTTCAAGTGCATGAAGTACAACAAGCCCAGCGTGGCCTCCAGAACGGCCAGTAACAGCAGGGCGGCTAAAAGCTCAGCCGTTGAAAACTCCCTGTATGTTAGAAAGACTTCGAAGCCCGCGATACACAAAAGCCCGATCCATATCCCGATCGAAGACTTCATCGCCGGTCCATCTGTCGCACTCATTTCCGCCGCTCCTTCCGCGCCATTTTTTGTTCTCTAGCGCGCCGCGTTCATCAGATAGATCATCGGAAATACGAACATCCAGACGATGTCAACGAAGTGCCAGTACAGGCCCGTGGTTTCTACGTGGCCCTCGTCGAGCCAATTTGTTTTGTAGCCGATGGCGATCACCACAAGCGCGACGACGCCCGAAAGAACGTGCATCAAGTGCAGCCCGGTGATCGAAAAAAAAGTGGCCCCGAACATCACCGGTCCGCCCGTGGGATTTTTTGCCAGCCCCCAGCCCTCGTCGAACATGTGAAACCATTCGCGCAAGTGAAGAGTGGCAAAAACGATGCCCAAGACGATCGTGGCGCCCAGCCACCGCATGCAAGTGGACTTGCGCCCCGCCTTGGCGGCTTCGACGGCACCCAGCATAGTCAGGCTGCTGGTCAGCAGCACGGCGGTCATCACCATGCCGTTGAGAATGCTCGGAGAAAAATGAAACGGACGAGGCCAGTTCGGCGAGCCGATGCGGAGAAACGCATAGCCCACGAGGACCGCTCCAAAGGTGATCGAGTCCGAAGCGATGAACAACCACATCGTCAACTTCTTGGATTGCACGCCGTAGGGCGAGGGCTCCAGGGTTGCGCCGTGCCCTTGCGTCAGCGCCGCTGCCGTATCACTCACAACGCCTCCTGAAAATTACGTTCGCATGGCGAGCAACAAGAACAAATACACCCACAGCCCGTCCATGAAATGCCAGTAAATGCAAACCGCGCCCAGTCCGGTGGTGCGCGCCGTTCCGTTTGTTTTCCCGAGCTTGCGAATGATGTAGAACAATCCGCCAATACCGCCCGCCAGGTGCAGACCATGAAGCGCCGTGAAAACGTAGAAGAACGACGAGCTGGGGTTAGTCGCGAGCAGCAGACCCTGCGCCGCCAAATCTTTCCAGGCAAGAATCTGACCCGCGACGAAAAGCAGCCCAAGAGCTGCCGTGACGTAGAGCCAGTAGATCCCGTCTGCATACAGCTTTTTGGCTTGCGATGGAGCGTTTTCCAGCGCGAAGGCCAGCGCGGAAAAGCGCCATCGGGCGACGCCAAGAGTAACGCTGCTGCCGAGCAGGATGAACGTATTGAGGTAAAGTATGCGCGGCAGCTGGAAATGGGCCCAATCGTTACTCGCTCCCTGCCGCACGATCATCGCGCTGGTAAAGGCCGCGAACGACATCATGATCGCGGACACACCAATCCACACGCCAGTTTCGGAACGCTCGGGACGCGGCATCGTCCCCGCCATTCGGGCCGAGGGCCCAGGAACGATGTTTCCCGGGATTCCACCGGACACGCCAGCGTCGTCGATCCGCGGCTGCTGGATCTCGATATCCGTTTCCGTTCGTAGTGCTAGTGGTTCCATCATTTGACGTTCAACTCATATCCTACGTCGCGCGCCTCATGCCGGGTTCGTCGGGGAAGTCTGCATGATGAAATCCGTGCCGTCCGGATTTTGCACACCGTATTCATTCGGCCCGTGGTACACCACCGGGTGATGGCCGCCGAAATTATCGAACGGCGGGGGCGACGTTGTGCTCCACTCGAGCGACGTCGCGTCCCAGGGGTTCTCTGAAGCGACCGGGCCCCAGAAACGGCTGTGAAACAAGTTCCACAGGAAAATCAATTGCGCCGCGCCCGTCATCAGCGCCGCGACCGTGATGAACTTATGTACTGGGATCAGAGGGATCAGAAAGTCATCGGTGAACGCCGCGTAGCGGCGCACGTTGCCGGCCATGCCCAAATAGTGCATGGGCATGAAAATCAAATACACTCCAATAAAGGTCAGCCAGAAGTGGAGCTTTCCGAGCCGCTCGCTCATCATCCGCCCGAACATCTTCGGGAACCAAAAGTAAGTGCCGGCGAACACACCGAAGAGCGAAGCGACGGCCATTACAAAGTGGAAGTGGGCGACCACGAAATAGGTTGCGTGCAAGTAAATATCGATCGACGGCTGGGCCAGGAAAAATCCGCTAATTCCCCCGCTGATAAACACCGAAATGAAACCTAGACAGAACAGCGAAGCGGCGGTAAATCGCATTTTTGAGCCGTAAACGGTTCCAATCAAAAGCAGGGTGAGGATGGTGGCTGGAATCGTGATGATCAAAGTGGGCACTGAGAACAGCGTCGCCGAAAACGGATTCATTCCGCTCACGAACATGTGGTGGCCCCAAACCATGTAGCTCAGGAACCCGATGGTGATCATGCATCCCACCGCGGCACGAGGGCCGAGGAACGGTTTGCGCGCGAACACAGGAAGAATGTGGCTGACGATTCCGATCGATGGCAGAACCGCGATGTACACCTCGGGATGGCCGAAGAACCAGAACAGGTGCTGCCAGAGCAGTACCGAGCCGCCGCTGTGCGGTATGACACCGTTCCCGAACACTAAGCCCGACGGGATGAAGAAGCTCGTCCCTGCCGTGCGATCCAGAATCAAAAGGATGCACGCGGGAAGCAAGACGGCAAACGCCAACAGGGCGATCACAGATGTGACAAACCATGCCCAGGTGCTCAGTGGCATTCGCGCAAGCGACATGCCCTTGGTTCTGAGGTCCAAGGTGGTCGAAATGAAGTTCAGCGCGCCGAGAAGCGAGCCGATACAAAAAATGGCAATCGAAATTGCCCACAATGTCTCTCCCAGAGCCAGTCCGGGACCGGCCGCGCCACCCACAGCGCTGAGGGGAGCGTAGGTCGTCCATCCCGATATCGGGGGACCATCGGTCACGAAAAATGACGCCATCATCACGCAGAAGGCTGTGAAGGTGGTCCAGAACGACATCATGTTGAATCGCGGAAAGGCCATGTCTTCCGCGCCGATCTGGATGGGCAGGAAATAATTTCCGAAGGCGGCGAACGGAGCGTTGGTGAGCACGAAGAAAATCATGATCGTGCCGTGCATCGTCAGAAGCGAAAGGTAGTATTCCGGCGTCATCGCTCCCTGCGGCGCTCCGACAGCGGACAGCTTATCCAGCAAAGGGATGCGCCAAGCGGGCCATGCCAAGTGAATTCGCATCAGCCAGGAAAGCACCATACCGATGATGACGGCGGCGAGCGCCAGGCCGAAGTACTGCTTGCCAATCACCTTGTGGTCGAGGCTAAAAACGTACTTCCGGATGAAACTCGTCGGAGCTGTATGTTGATGCGCGACGGGTTGTGCCGATGCCTCATGCATGTTTGGACCTCGGAGAAAGGAGCTTCGCTGCTATACGTAGAAAGGGCGCGAAATTCAAGGTTTACAGCCCTTCCTGAGTCTTCAGCCACTGGTCGTAATCGCTTTTCGACATCACTTCCAGAAACGCCCGCATCTCGTAATGTCCCAGCCCGCAGAGCTGCGTGCATACGATTTCGTATTTGCCGATTTGAGTAGCGGTGAAGTGCACCGGAATGTCCAGGCCCGGAACGAAGTCCTGCTGGATACGGAGAGCCGGGACGTAGAAGGAATGGCCGACGTCCTTGGAGTGAAGCGTCAAGGCGATCGGCGTATTGACGGGAATCGTAAGCGAACCGACAACCACATCATCGCGCGCCGCGACCTCGTTTCTTGGATCCAATCCGAAATAGTTGCCGCTGGCTTCATCGATCAGTTCGGGATGGATTTGACCGAACTGGCCGTCCGGGCCCGGATAGCGAAACCAGAAAGCGAACTGTTCAGCCTGGACATCGACCTTCAGGGCATTGGGGCCAGCTTGGTCGAGATTAATCGCCGCCCATACCTTTGAACCCACAAAACTCAGTGCAAGGATCTCGATGCCGACGACAACGATCGCCGCGATGATCAGCGGAGTCGCGCCGCCCGGAAAAATCTTGATGCGCCGTGCGACGGTCTTGTCGCTGCCCCGCCAAACGAAGATCGCAAGCAGAAACTGCCCCGCCAGAAATAGAAGCCCAGTCTCGACCATTGTTTCGTTCATTTGATGGTCAAGCGCCGGGCCGGTGGTGGAAATATCCACGGGCATCCACCACGTGTGGAGCACGAAGAACGTCACTGACACAACAGCGATGACTGTGACGACTATCGCAAACCATTTACCCATAATGTATTCGCCTCACTACAGTGCGTTGGGAAATGACCAAAGCCGCCAGCGGCGACACCACCCCTGTGTGGGGACGGAGTCGGCGCTCGCTTCGCCATTATTTCGATTAGTACGGTGTCGCCGTGAAGACGAAGTTCGCAGTTTTACTTTCGGAACCGGTGATCGTGACATCCTGCGTTTTGGTCCCGTACTGTTCCTGCCAGGCTGTCAGGGTATATTTTCCGGCGGGAAGTCCCTTGATCGTGAAGCTGCCGTCCGGGCCGGTTACCGCGTAGTGAGGCGTCTTCAGGACGACAAAATATCCGTGCATCCAGGGATGAATGTTGCATTTCACCGGAATGAACTCGGGCTGGGCCCACTTCGTATCAATCGCCGGAGAGCCCGGCGGCTGCGCGCGATTCCATTCTGTGTTAACACGAGCCAGAGGATGAATGTTGTGCATCACCGGATCGTTATTGTAGATGGTGAGGGGCTGGTTCACTTCCATCACCTGAATGTGAGGCAAGTATTCGCAACCCTTCTGGTCGTACCGTACAGGCTGGCTCGGCACCGTGGTGCCTTGGTCGCCTGCGGAGACATAGACAACAACCCATTCCATGGTGTTCCCTGGGCCGGTCGTAACGTTTTGCGTCGAGATCGGAGTGCTATGTTCCTTCGCACACGCGGGTTCCTTGGACATGTCGATCGGTTTCATTTTCATCGGCGTGCCCGTATAGGTTACCTTTCCGGTGACTGTGCCGGTCTCCGCAGGCGGTCTGGCAGCGACCACCAAGCCGCTGCCCGCAGCTACAATAAGTCCCAACATTCCGAAAAATTTCAAACGCATTGAATTGCTCCTTAGTCGCACCGAATTATTGTGCTCCTTCCATCGTAGCGGGACCAATCGGCTTAATGTCTTTTTCGTGAGCGGAAGCATACGCCTTCCAAAGCGCCGACTCCGGCGAAGCCTGCGGCTGCAGCGTGCGCAGGAAGTGAACCAAGTTCCACGCTTCTTCCGGCTTAAGCACATCCGCGAACGAGGGCATGGGCGATCCGTCCAGACCCGTCATAAAAATCTTGTAGAGATCGCGGTTCGTGTCGCCGCACATAAATCTCGTGCCCGTCTGAAAGTCATACGGCTTCAGCGGGTTGCCCTTGTCATCGGTCAGAGTGGACGCGGACGGCCCATCTCCGGCTCCGCTCGGACCATGGCACTTCCAGCATTCCACTCGCTGGAATACCTCTCTTCCCGCGAGAATGCTCTGGATGGTAATCGGCGGCTCTGGCGGAATTGTAATGGGCGTTCCCGCTTTGTCCTTGGCCCAACGGGGCGACCAGGTCTTAATGAACGCGACCAAGTCGGCGCGCTGTTGCGGAGTAAGTGGCTCCCATGACGGCATGTTGGTAGTCACAAAGCCGCGGGTGATGGCGTTGTACAAATCCTGATCGCTGGGCAAGGTACCGGTTGGAGTCGATCGACATTTGAAGGTAGCCTCTGTGAAATCGCGAGGCTTCGGATCAATCCACTGCGCGTTCATTCCTTCACCATTGCCCCGAGGCCCATGGCAGCCTATGCAGTAGCGGATGTAGAGATGCTTGCCCGCTTCGGCGTGTCCGGTCAGGTCGCCGATGTGACTTGTTTGCGTCTCGACGGACGGCGTGCCCAAATAGGGAGCGGGCGGGTCGATGTGCGACTGCGCGAGAGTGGAAACCGCACCGGCGCCGAGAAGCCCTGCCGACCCCAGAGCGATTGCCACGAATAGTTTTTTGATTTTCATTGTGGTCCTCACTTCTAGAAGTCGAAGTCAAAGCCGATGAATATGCTGCTGCTCCAAACACCGTTTGACGGCAGTATAGGCGGCAAACCGGTACCGTCTCCGCTCTCCGGCACAATGCCGATCGATTTTGAGATGGAATATTCGTTGTGGAACGCGAGACCGGCCCGGCTGAACATAATCGGATACCAACGGTAACCCACGGAGTACGCGGTCACATCGCCGTAGTTGCCCGGTACCGCGCCCTGGTTCACCAACGCCTGCTGCGTGACCCCGATTTTCTCGAACCGACCGAGGAAAACGAGCTGAGGATTCACGTAGTAGTGCGCCTCGATGAACCCGCCCGCAAACGCCGGCGACGGCGCGCCGCCCGGAAGTGGACTGGTGGATGCTTCGTCTGAACCGAGGTAGGCGTTGTCGTGACCGTACATGAAGAGCGGCAATAGCTCGAGCTTACCGAGGTACAAGTCACCCGCAAAGCCAACCCGGTAGAAAGGCTTGTTACCTAGTCCGACCAACGGCACGGAACCGTCTCCGGTTGTTTGGTAATACGTTGGTCGCTGCCCGATATAAGAGAAGACGCCCAAACGTTCGAGTCCCAAGCTGCCGGCATTGAACGCTTGGCTGAACGCGAGATTCACGTCGTAAGAGCGGTTGCTCGGAGGAGCTCCCGGCACCACGTCCGTCGTGAAGTTCACGCCGCCTTCGTTGCTGCTGAGCATTGCCACCGAGTATCGGGTGTAGCTGTTCTTTGAGTGACCCGCCAACTCGATACCTATCTGGTTATCGCCATAACCGAAGTTGTTCGAGCTGCCCGGTACGTTGAAGTGATAGATCTGGTAGATGCCGCCGTTGTTCGAAAGAAACAGGAAGCGCTTTTCGGAAATCAGGTTGTCCAGCTCGAACCGCCCGAACCTTAGATTCAGCCAGGAATTGTTCTTCAGGTTGTCGAAGCGCACCCACGCTGCTTCGAAATGCCATACTGCGGTCGGATCCGACGATGGCAGCAGCACGAACGAAATATTCTTGTAGAGTGTACCTGCCGACCACAAATCCATGCCCGAAAGGTCGAACCCGGCCTGCGTCACGCGCCCCGCGATTGTTTCGCTCGCAGGGCCTCCGCCAGGGATCGAATCGATCGGCTGGTTATTCGTGCTCTCACGATGCCAGTTCGGGGTAATGCGAAAGGTAATTGGAAAGTAGGAGGGGTTCTGCCAGATCGGAGAATCGCGGTCATTCATCAATTGATAACCATTATCTCGGAACACCTGCCCGAAATTGTTCAGCTCGGGCCAGGCGGTGTGACAAGCCGAACACGGCAGACCATACTTTCTCGCGAACGCAGGTATCGCGTTCACTCGAATTCGCGGCAGCGGCGCGGCGTGCGCCGTCGTGGTCGCACGGCCAGACGGCGTTGAGAAGAACGCCGGCAATGCAATTACGGCCAGTAAATTCACGAGCAGTAATTTCAGACCGTGGACCCAGGTCGGATATTTCTTAAACATACAGCCTCCTGTTCCAGCCACAATGCAACGAATCGAAAGCGCGCGTCCAGGCTTCGTGAGAGCGGAGAGAAGAAAGTAGGTTCATGTAGACCGAAAGCGGTGTGAAGGAGACCGTAAGTTTCGTTCCCAGTTCGCGCATCGAAACGCCCGTGTTTCCTTCGCGAAATTCAAGAATTCGCGGAAGCACATCCAAAAAACGGATAGAACGTACCTCTGGAAAATTAAGATTGCAAGCATAAAAACTTACAAAACTTAATCTTCTAGCCGTCCGGTTTCCACATTTGCACAGGCTCAGGTAACAATTCGTCCCTTCGGACCAAGAAATGCCATTCCCTGAGCCCAGATTCGGGTTGACTTCCTTAACCTCGGAGGTGTACGACTGCCGTGGGGTCTGTCGTGAACTCGGCCTTTCGTCTTGTTGGGCACCCCCCAAAGGCACTCTTGGCGCCGAATGCAAGCGGGAGTTTGATCGATTCCAGGGTAGGAGGCAATGCCGTTGCGGTTGGCAGTTCTATTCCGATTCAGCGCAGCCACCGCATTCGGCCTGCTATCGTTCGCTTTGCTCAGCTCGGCAGTTTCCGTAACGGCTACCCCCGCCAGCCCGATTCTATCGACAGATAAACCCGCGGACGCCGATGTGTTCGTCATCGATCTGACCGCGTCTGAGGCCGACGTGTTGAAGGCAGTGCGCGCCGTGGTGGAAGATGATGTGATCCACGGCACCTACATGTACGAGCACGAGGAGACACTCGATCAAGCGTCCCCCGAGACCGACAGCGCTTATTTTGGCCCGTGGACAGGCGATGGGCACGTCTTCTATAAGGTTCGCCGAGACGCGGTCGCACCCCGCCACTTCAAGAACAGCGCTGACATCGGCATAATTACGGTCCGCTATGTGGTTCAGGCGGTTTCCGCCAACCGGACACATCTAGCGATCACAGCCGTTTTCGTGGAAGACGGCACAAAACACGTTCACGCCTCCGACACCACGGTGGAAACGAGTGAGTTTGCGGAAATTCAATCGCACTTAGTCGCCATCCAAAGGGAAGCGCAGCGGACCGCGGAAATCCTACAGAAAAGGCAACTGAACGCCGAAGCGACATCGATCACCAAAGAACGCAACCAGGAGGCAGCGCGCGTTCAGGAGGCGGAAACTTCGCTGCAAGGCCTTCAACAGCGAGCTGACCAGTTGCAACATGAACTGGAAGTTCGGGTTGTCAATCCCACGACTCCGCTAAGGGCGGCCCCATTCCAGAGCGCCAGCACCATGGGGACAGTTTCCGCGGGAGAAGACCTGCTGGTCGAGATCATCACCGAATATTGGTACGGAGTGGAGACGTCCGATGGACATCGCGGCTGGATTCGACGGGATCAGGTGAAGCCGCTTCCGTGACGCGATCGTTCCCCAATTCGGCCTCCCGAACACTTGGTTTGGGCTTCTTTTGTTTCGCGCTTTGCGTTTTGATCTGCGGCGGAGCCGTAAGTGCACAGACGGCGTCGAGTTATCAGCGAGTATTCCCCCGACCGGTTGCAGCGGTCCGTTCAGCGGTGCAGAACGTTCGAAATTCCACGCGCGGGCGGCTGCCAACCCTCGAAGGATTTGTCGTTGACCAAACGAACCCCCCGCTGGACCGCTTCGACAAAGGGTTTTACGAGTGCATGTTCGATGTTACTCCGGCCGTAGGCGGCGGCACTCTGGTTGTGGCGACGACCAAGATCACCGCATTCCTGAACGATCCTGCCAGCGGCGTCTCCGGCTATCGCGTTCTAACGTCAAACGGCCGGCTGGAGAATGACGCGCTGGATAGCATCGAGGAAGCGCTTAATCCGGGCAGCAGACCGTCAACTCCTCCCCCCGCTTCGTCGGCGTCCGCGCCTGCTCCAGCTCCGCCCAGCGGAGGATTGCGGCCCGCGCGAAACTTCAACGCGCCGAATACCGGGTACGGAGATCTGGCTACGGTTTCTTCCTCAAGCTCAAGTTCTGCAGGGGAGTCGTCTTCCCGCGATTCTTCGGCCACGGATACAACTCGGGCCGCACGGACTCCGATTGCGCCGGCTGCGGCGCTGCCCACGGGAGAAAGCGTCGAAACTCTGCGCGCGCGTGAGTTGGCCGACGAGAAGAAGTCGCAGGATTTGAGCGGCTACATCAAGTCGCTCGAGGAGATCGAGCACAATCAATCGCGGCCCGCGAACCTGGCCGCGGTGAAAAAAGCCAAGACACCGGTCTATACGAAGGCTGCGGAAGGCGCGCCCGTGCTGATGTCTGCCGACGCGCAGGATGAGTTTGAAGTGCTGGAAGTGTCGGGGTCCTGGGTACACGTTCGCATTTCGGGCGCTTCGCGAGGCTGGATCCGAAGGACGCAACTCGAAATGCCGGCCGGGTTCGCGGCCACCGCCGCGATCGCGGAATCCGCGGCGGCCACCACTCCGGCATTCCAGATCTCCAAGGAAGAGACGAATCCGTTCACCGGCTCCTGGGACAAGCTCAAAGGAAAGACGGTTCGCGTCGAATGGCTAGAAGCGACATCCTCCGCGCCGTCAACGGCAGGCGAAAAACTCGCGTTTGCGAAGTCCGTGTTTCTGAAAGCATTTGAAAACATAAATACATCTCATCAAAGCGTGGACGGCATCGTGGTGGTTTTCGATTCTGCCGACGGCGGACAAATTGCGGCCGCGCTGCCGAGCGTGAAACAGCTTGCCGACAAATCCATTCCCGAAACGGCGTTCTGGCGGGAATGCTCGCTGGATCCTCCCGAATCGTTTCAGGTTTCCGGCAAGTAGGCTTCGTGCTTTTTGTAGAACTATTGCGCGCTCAGAAGGGCGCGGGTGTGGCGAGCGATCTGGAGGTCTTCTTCCGATTTGATCACTCGTACACGAACCACGGACTGCGCGGTGGAAATTGTCGGCGCATTCTTTTCGTTGGCGGCACCGTCAAGATGGACTCCGAGAAAATGCAATGCGTTGCAGACGCTCGCCCGGACTATAGCGCTCTTTTCGCCGATGCCGCCGGTGAAGACAAGCATGTCCAGACCTTCCAGCGCAGCCGCGTAGGATGCGACGAACTTGCGGATGTCGTAGCAGAAAATGTCGATCGCTTGCTGCGCGGCCTCATCGCCTTGTTCCGCGGCCTTTTCCAAGTCGCGCATATCGGAATGGCCCCTGGATAGCGCCTTGAGCCCGGCTTCGTGATTCAGCAGCGATTCGAGAGCGTCCGCGTGCAATTTTTTTTGGCGCGTTAGGTAAAGCACCACGCCGGGATCGAGGTCGCCCGACCGCGTCCCCATCGGAATCCCGCCCGCAGGCGTAAGCCCCATCGAGGTATCGATCGAACGGCCGTCGCTTACCGCGGCGAGACTGGCGCCGTTCCCCAGATGCGCAATCACAGCACGCCGAGGAAGTTCTGTGCCGAGCTGGCGGACGATCGATTCGTAGGACAACCCGTGAAACCCGTAGCGGCGCATTCCTTCGTCGTAGAGTTCACGCGCGAGCGCGTAGCGTGAAGCCAGTTCCGGCATCGTCGCGTGAAAGACCGTGTCGAAGCAGGCGAATTGTGGGACGCCCGAGTAGGCTTTTTCTACAGCCTCAATCAGCGAAAGCGCAGCAGGAATGTGCAGCGGCGCGAAGTGCACGCACGCGCGCAACTCCGCTAGCACCGCAGGAGTGATCCGCTGATGTGCGAGAAGCCGCGGTCCACCATGCACTACGCGATGGCCTACGGCGCACGGTTTTGCGGGCGAAAGCGCGGCGAGCCAGTCCGTTGCGTGCGCCAAAGCCTGGGAGGCGTTCGAAAAACGAGCGGATTCCGATCGCAGAATGCGGCCGGCGCCATCCTTAATCTCAAGTTTTCCGGAGTCGCGGCTGATGCCGTCGGCCGAACCGTCAACCTGGATTTCCTCTTTGCCGTTTCGTTCCAAGTAAATCCCAAACTTGAGCGAGGAGGAACCAGTGTTGATCGTGAGGATCGGCGCGTCGGGCATGTCTCCATCTCCTCGGTTCGCTCAGTTCGACAAGTATCGGACGGCCCACGCGTCCATCGTGGAGGCCCGATGAAACCAAATCTTCACATAAATGCAGGTCGGGGACTATGGATGTTGTGCGAAGCTAATGTCCGTCACCGAGTGCCCGGTGGCACCCCACCTGATTCGAGGAGTAAATCGCATGAGCCCTGGCTCCGCTGAACTCGAAGCGCTCTCATCTGACGAACTGCGGAAGACCGATGCGTACTGGCGCGCGTGCAACTACCTCTGCGGCGGAATGATTTACCTCCGCGATAATCCGCTGCTGCGCCAGCCACTCAAGCCGGAACATTTCAAGAATCGGCTGCTGGGCCACTGGGGCTCGGACCCCGGGCAGACCTTCACGTGGGTCCACTTGAACCGGGCGATCAAGAAATACGACCTGAACATGATTTACATTTCCGGACCGGGCCACGGCGCGCCGGCAGTGCTTTCGAATTGCTATCTTGAAGGGACCTATTCGGAAATTTATCCAGAGAAGAGCCCGGATGAAGCGGGAATGCTTCGCCTCTTCCGCGCGTTTTCGTTTCCCGGCCAGTTGGGCAGCCACTGCACGCCGGAGGTTCCCGGATCGATTCACGAAGGCGGCGAATTGGGTTATAGCGTTTCGCACGCGTTCGGCGCGGCCTTCGACAATCCCGACCTGATCGTCAGTGTAGTCGTCGGCGACGGCGAATCCGAAACCGGACCGCTGGCCACCTCCTGGCACTCGAACAAATTCTTGAATCCGATTCGTGATGGCGCCGTGCTGCCGATTCTTCACTTGAACGGATACAAAATCGCAAATCCGACGGTGCTTGCTCGAATCGAGCCCCAGGAGTTGGAGCATCTTCTTCGCGGCTACGGCTGGACTCCGCATTTCGTCGAGGGCGACGATCCCTTCGTAATGCACCAGAAAATGGCGGCGGCGGTCGAATCGTGCGTGCAGACCATTCTTGAAATTCAGGAGCAAGCTCGCCGCACCGGGAAACCCGATCGCCCGCGATGGCCGATGATTGTGCTGCGCTCGCCAAAAGGATGGACGGGACCGAAAATCGTGGACGGGCATCGCGTGGAAGGCTTTTGGCGCGCTCACCAGGTGCCCGTCCTCGACGTAAAAACAAATCCCCAACACTTGCAGATCGTCGAGACATGGTTGAAGAGCTACAAGCCCGAGGAACTGTTCGACGCGAAGGGAACACTCGTCCCCGAGCTACGCGCGTTGCCTCCCACGGGAATGCGACGAATGAGCGCGAACCCGCACGCCAATGGCGGCACGATCCGCAAAGAGCTTCTGTGCCCCGATTTTCGCAATTTCGCCGTGGAGATTCAGAGTCCAGGCACGGTGGAAGTTTCTCCCACAGAAACGCTGGGCAAATTTCTGTGCGAACTGATGCGCCGCAACATGACGAACTTTCGCGTGTTCAGCCCCGATGAAAATGCGTCGAACCGCTTGCAAGATTTGTACGCTGCCACGCTGAAAACCTGGCTCGCGGAAATCAAGCCCGAAGACGCAGACGGCACGGACATCGCTCCGGACGGCCGCGTAATGGAAATGCTGAGCGAGCACACGCTCGAAGGCTGGATGGAGGGCTACGTTCTCACCGGGCGCCACGGCCTGTTCAATACCTACGAAGCTTTCGTACACATCATCGATTCGATGTACAACCAGCATGCGAAATGGCTGGAGAAAGCCAAGTTGGAAATCGCATGGCGCGCGCCAATTTCGTCGATCAACATTTTGATCACTTCCCTGGTTTGGCGGCAGGACCACAACGGCTTCACGCACGAAGACCCGGGATTTCTGGATGTGGTGAGCAACAAAAGCGCGACCGTGACGCGCATCTATTTGCCGCCGGATGCGAACTGCCTACTGAGCGTGGCCGATCATTGCCTTCGTAGCGAAGACTACGTGAACGTGATCGTCTCCGATAAGCAAAATCACCTGGTTTATCTCACGATGGAAGAAGCTATTGTGCACTGCACGAAGGGGATCGGCATCTGGGACTGGGCCAGCACTGACGATGGCTCGGAGCCGGACGTGGTGATGGCCAGCGCGGGCGACATCCTTACCCAGGAGGCTCTGGCGGCCATCGCGATCCTGCACGAACACTTCCCCGCCCTGAAAATCCGCTACGTGAACGTAGTCGATCTTTATCGTCTCCAGCCCGACTCCGAGCATCCACACGGGATGACGGACCGCGACTTCGATTCGCTGTTCACTAAAGACAAGCCGGTGATCTTTAACTTCCACGGTTACCCGTGGCTGATCCACAAATTCACGTATCGCCGGACGAACCACAGCAACATCCACGTACGCGGATACAAAGAAAAGGGAAACATTAATACGCCGCTCGAGCTGCTGATCCGAAATCAGGTGGATCGCTTCACGCTGGCAATCGATGTGATCGACCGCGTGCCCAGCCTGCAAGGCCCCGGCGCGCACTTGAAAGAGTGGCTCAAGGGCCAGATCATCGAGAGCATCAACTACGCGTATACGCGAAGGTATCGATAAGCCGGAGATTCGTAATTGGAAATGGCCCGCCGCAAAATAGCCAGCCTTTCTGTTGCTTTCGTTCGTTGTTGCACCCTTCGATTCGTTTCGCCGCACCGATGGGTCAGCACTGCCGTCGTGTTTTGGGCGCTCGCGCTGCTCGGCTGCCACTCGACATTTGCTCAAGGCGGACCGCCCTATTACACCAACGATCCCGGCACGCCCGGCAACAAACAGTGGGAGATCAATCTGGGGTATATGCCGTTTCTGTATCAGGGCGAGTCAATCACGCACACCCCCGACGTCGATATCAACTTCGGCCTGGGCGATCGAATCCAGCTCACTTTCGAAAATGCGTGGCTCCGAGTTTACGACCAGCCCGGACCGGCCAAATACGGCCTGGGTCAGGATCAACTCGGGGTGAAGTGGCGCTTCTACGACAATCCGAAAAATGGCTGGGCAATTTCACTGTTTCCCCAGGTTTCGCTGAACAATCCGGACACCTCCGTGAAGCGAGGCATTACGCCGCGCGGCGCAAGTCTGATTTTGCCGGTGGAATTTTCAAAAAAGCTCGGCCCGATCGATTTGAACTGGGAAGCCGGCTACAACCTGGTACATCTCGGCTCGGATGGATGGATTGCGGGAGTGGTGGTCGGACACGACTTCACGAAGAATCTGGAGATGGACGCGGAGTTCTACAGCGTCGGCGCATACCACCCGCTGACCAGCGCCGAGACGTTGGGCGTCGGCGCGCGCTACAAAATCCATCCGCCGCTTATTTTGCTGCTGATGGCCGGACGGAGCGTCGCACCTGCAAAAAACGGTCAACCGTACTTCGTCGGCTATTTCGGGATGCAATTTCTGCTGCCGCCAAAACCATTTGAACCTTAGTGCCCGCCCGCAACTCGCGCCGGTTCGCGAGTTCGCGCCGACCACCAGGCGGCCAAAGCAATCGGCAACCCAACTAATGCTATGTGCGCGAAAATTAGATTGAGGAACTCTGCCCAGCCCATCGGCGACCGGCGCGGCGGCACAGCCGATAGCGGCACCACGACGTAGTGCATCACAATGTACACAGCGACGCCGAACGCGGGGCCGAAGATCCAGGGCTTTTCATACAACGCCCGCCACTGTGAGCACGCCAAATAAAACGCAGCGGCCGCTCCCAACGCGATCGCATAATGCATGGCCAAGCCCAGCACTGCCGTGGAGTGCCCTCCGCTGAAGGCGCTCATCCCCAGCAATCCGGATGCAATATTCCGGAAAATCAAGCCCGGCGAAATTCCCATCGCAGCTTTGTAATAGACCACGGCGTCCAGGGCGTCGAGCGTGCCTGCGACTAAGCCGCCGATCGCAATCGCTTGAAGCGCGCCCGGGCGTGCCGTCCTTAACGTGGCGTTCGGCGAAATGGCGGACATAGCTGTTACCCAGATGCTTAAAGCGTGGAGCTACTGAGTCAGACGTGCGAGCTTACCTCATCGCTCAGTTCGGCCAGTAATTTATGACAAACGCCTCTTTCGCGGTCTATTTCGCCGAAAACACATTCGTTGCGCGCTAAGCTCTTAGGAGCCAACCCAAGCATAATGCCGGCATGCGCAACGCGTGTTCCCACTTGAAATGCCGGTCTGCCGACGTAGCACCTTTCCCGCCTTACTTGCCCGGCGGGCCTGGGGGCCACGGCAACCCTCCCCCTGCCTGCCTTCATCACACATCCAGCAGCGACCTAGAGCGGAGACCGGCCCGCCGACGAAGCTGCAACTGTGAGGTGGCTCGATGCGTGCATTAATCGTCGATGACGAACCTTTGGCGCGAAGTGCGCTGGAAACCGAACTTCATAAGAGAAATGACATCGAAGAGATCGGAGTATCGCCCGACGCGATCGACGCGATCGACAAGCTTCAAAAAAGGGATTACGACGTACTGCTGCTGGACATTCACATGCCGGAAACGTCGGGAATTGAGCTCGTGGACCGCTTAAAGAAACTGGGGCGGCCGATACCGGCGATCATTTTCGTTACGGCGCATCACGAGCATGCGTTAGCAGCCTTTGAAAAGCATGCGGTGGATTATGTGCTCAAGCCGTTTTCTTCGGAACGCGTTCACGAGGCGCTCGACGTGGCCATCCGCCGCACTTCGGCCGAGCGCGCCGCGGCGCTTTTGAGCGCGATGCCGCAGATTCAGACGCTTATCGCGAAATCCGCGAAGATGGCCATCAAGGTGGAAGGCCGGATCCTCTTCATCGACCCCACGGAAGTTGTGGCGGTGGAAGCGCAGGGCAATTATGTCCTGCTTCAACGGCCGTCCGGTTCCTACTTGCTGCGCGGCCTTATTTCGGCGCTCGCCGAAAAGCTCAAGCCGTACGGATTTTTGCGAATTCATCGATCGGTGATCGTCAATTCGGCATGCGTGCAGGAGATTCACCCGTGCGACACCGGCGAATACATGCTGCGCACGCGCAACGGAAAGGAATACACCGTGTCGCGCACGTACAAATCCAACCTGAAAAACATCGCGCAATTTTGGGTCGGCACCGACGCGATGATCCTGGAATAAGCAAAGCGCATACTTTCGCGGGCGTGAGCGGTATTGCAAATCGCGCCCAAGCAAAAAAAGGCGCTCCCGTTAAGGGGAGCGCCTTTTTGTTGTCTAGCCGGCCGCTTGCGCAGCTCGGGGTCTGGTTAGAACGACAGTGTGGCCTTCAACTGAATCAACCGCGGTGATGCATCTCCACCGAGGAACGAGCCAAGGATGCTCGTCGGCGGCGAGACCAGCGATGTGGTCTGTCCGAACAAAGAGCTGGAAGTATCCGAGACCGGGAATGCGAAGTTCGGATGGTTGAACAGGTTGAAGAACTGGAATCCGATTCCAAGCTTGCCGCGCTCCCAGTGCGGGATCGAGGTGTTCTTGAAAATCGTGAAGTCGGTGTTGACATACTGCGGACCGCGGTACTTGTTACGCGTTCCGTTCATACCGAGAGCCGTCTCGCAACCCGGAATCGGGAAGTCGCCGGGCGTTACGATCGTGCAGGGCTGTGGCCGGGGTGGTTCCGCCGATGCTCGCCGATAGCAGGGCACCACCGATCCCTGCGTAAAGGCGCTGGCCCGTGGATCGCAGCTCATCGGAAGGCCGCTGACCAACGCATCGGGACGGACCGACGCAAAGTAGTTAAGGCCATTCAGCCCCGCCGAAAGATCGCCGTCCGTAATGGTGTACGGCAAACCGGTGCGGTAGAACACCGTACCGGAGACTTGCCAACCATCGACCAGCGGCGCCCAACCGTGCCCGCCCAGCGCCTTGCGGATAGGGACCTGCCACACGTAGTTCGCGTTGACGTTGTGGCGAACGTCGTAGTCGGCAGGGCCGTAGTTGTTTGCGAGGTTGTATGGATCCTGCGGCGCGAGGTTCTGGCCGCTGAACGAGTCGAAACCACCATTTGAAACTTCGTCCAGGGCGTGGCTGTAGGTGTAGTTCACCTGCAGCACACCGTTGGCTCCAAATCGGTGCTGAAACGACATGGTGACGCCGTTGTAGTTTGAAATGGCCGCCGTTTCCACCAGCGAGATTTCCGCGAATTGCGCTTGCGGCACCACCGCCGGCAACGAACCGAATCCATAAGCGTTCAGCCCGCTATTGACCACGGGTTCATGAATGCCGTGGTTCCCGTTGTACCCGATGCTAAATGATGTGTTCGATCCGAAGCTCTTTTGAATTTCCAGGTTCCACTTCTGGTACTGCGGTTGATAGATCTTATGTGCTGCGGTGACGATGTTCGGCAGAGCGGCAACGACGTTCGAGCCGCTGCTGAAGGCGGTGTTAAACGCGGCATTCGCCGCCGTTTCGCAGTCGTACAGGTTACCCGGCTGATTCGGCGACAGGTATCCGCCCGTGCAGGTGCCGCCGATCGAATCGCCGGCCACCACGAACTGGTTGTACAGCGGCGGATTTTGCGACATCAAGTCGGCAATCTGGCCCGGGAAGATGTCGTTAAAAATTCCGACTCCTCCGCGAACCACGAAATTCGACCGCAAGCCCGATCCGCTAGTACCGAAAGGCTGCCAGGCAAAGCTCACCCGCGGCTGCCAAACGATACTTTGCAGGTTATAGAGCGCTTGCGAACGCCCGGTCTGAATCAAGGTGTTGTAAGGATCGCCCCCATCGGCGACAGCCTGGTTGTAGCCGCCGGCGAAAGTTGAGAAGCAATCGTTCACGCAAGTCGGATTCGAGTTGTGTTCAAGGCGCAAAGCCGCGGTCACGGTCAGGTTCGGCTTGATGCGCCATTCGTCCTGGACGTAAAAGCCGATTTCGTTAATACGGATAGGGACGTTGGTCACTTGCGAATAGGCCTGTTCCTGCTCGGCTCCCGTCCCGCCGTTGAAGAAATCGGTGAGCGAAAGCGGAATTTGCAGAGGCGAAGTGAAGAACGAACCGTCGTGGTCGCTCACCCAGTTTCGGTGGAATTTAAAGCCGAACTTGACGGTGTGGTTCCCAATCGTTTTCGACACGTCGTCGCCCACCTGAAATTGCGTTACGTTTCGGCCTTGCGGGAATACGAAGCCGATCGCTCCGCCGATGTTCGACAAACTTCCATCGCCGAGTTCCAGCGTTCCAGGAAATGCCGCGAGCGTCGCGGCTTGATCCGGTGACTGGAAAATCGCGGAGTACCAGGTTCCGGCGACGATCAGCTGGTTTACCAAGGTCGGGCTGAACGTGTGGGTTTCGTTGATCTGGGTCTGCCATTCCGGCTGATCGCTCGTAATGTTGAATATCGGGTTGATCGGATCGGTAACGGAAGGCTGGACGCCGTGATCGTACTGAATACGTACGAACGCGCGGTCATTTGCTCCGATGTTCCAGTCGAACCGGCCTGCGATCTGCCACTCGGGCGCGAAATTGATGGGAATTTCCTGCAGCGAGTTGGTGCACTGCGTTAGCGGAATCGCGTTTCCAACACCGTACTGCTGTCCACCGCAACCGCCGCCCGACGTCGGAGCTGCCGTTGCGTAACCCGGAATCGCGTTATAAAAATTAAAAATGCCGCCTCCCGACCCTGCCACCGGACCAACTCCCGGGCAAATGCCCGCGAGATTCTGGCAGTAGTACGGAATCGAGTTGGTCAATCCAAGCGAGGTCAGGTTTGTGACGGTCGCCTGCTCGAACTGTGTTGTTGGAACCGTCACCGTCGAGGGCACGGGAATAAGAACGCGCAGACCTTCGGTGTTTAAGAAGAAGAATAGCTTGTCCTTCTTGATCGGCCCGCCGATGGACGCGGCCCACTGGTTGGCGTTGTTGAAAGGACGCCCGTTGCCTTCGGCCTTGTTGATCCAATCGTTCGCGTCCATGGCACGGCCGGTCCAGTAATACACCGCGTTGCCGTGGAAGTCGTTACCGCCCGACTTCGTGACGTAGTTCACGTTGATGCCGCCGAATGTGCCGTACGCGCCGGAGAATCCGTTCGTCACCACGTCCGCTTCCTGGATTTCGTTTGACCCGAGCAGCAGGTTGGTTGCGCCGGAGTTGTTCACATTCAAGAACGGATCGTTGTCATCCATTCCGTTGAGCGTAAAAAGATTTGAAGTCGCCGGCAGGCCGAAGGCTTCGATATTTCCCATGCCTCCCGTGGTGTTCATCACCGTGCCCGGCGCGAGCTGGGCGATATAGGTCAAATCGTTACCGGGGTTCGGCACCTGCGAAATCTGCTGTTGGCTCAACGAGGTCGCCGTATCGCCGTTGTCGGTTTGCAACAGCGGCACGGCTTCGGTAACGGTGACGCTCGACGTGGACGCGCCCAAACTTAGCTGGAGAGCGACCGACGCGATCTGCCCTACCGCCACGTCCACTCGCCGGCTCGTGGTCTGAAATCCAGCGGCGGTGACGGTGACGGTATACGGGCCCGGCGTCAGCAGGTAGAAATGATATGTGCCCTGCGCGTTGGTTTTTGATTCTTGCGTGCCGCCTTTTGTTTCGTCCTTCAAATTCACGGTTGCATTGGGAACCACCGACCCGCTTGGATCGGTGACGACACCCGTCACGTCGCCTGTGGTGCTGGTCTGCGCCCTGAGCCGGCCGGAGCCGAGCGTCAGGCTCGTTACGAACACGGCCAACAGGGCCAAAATGCGCTTCCAATTCATACAACCTCCTAGAAATTCACGTCGAGAACGTGGAAAATTCCAATGGCGCATGGTGAGCTCTTGCAAGCGGTCCGCCAAAGTAACCATGCTTCTTTTCAATGATTTACAGGTCTATTCGCGGAGCGCTTCTATGGCTAACGGGAGGCTGAATTGCGGCTGGTCCCTGGCAATGTGTTACTGGCAACACGCCGGTGTAGGTTCAAACGCGCGAACGCTGGAATGACACCAAATGGTAGGAGCACGGCCGAATATTCCACATTGCGGAGACGCAGCACAAACTGGAGGCCCAAGACGAGGCGTAAACACAGGGTTCGACGGCCTCAAAAATTGGCGCGAAAAGGGGAACGCCGCTCGCGTGTAGGGAGCGAGCGGCGTAGTGCTGACGCAGGATAGGAATTCGATTTAGTTCGCCGCGGCGATAGACGACGCGCCAAGAATTTCGCGGCCTTTTTTTTCCTGAATGAAAACTACAATGTGCGTATTCGCAGCGTTCCAGCGCGGATCAAATTTCACTTGTGCGTCACCGGTAAATGACGCGGGGGACTTGTTCGGATCGGCCACGCCCACTTTCTGGAGCGAATGCAACGTCGATGCGTGTTGCAGCGTCTTTCCCGAGTTTTCGCCTGCATTCACGGAAGATTGGAGTCCGTCTTCCGTTACAGCGAGCCAAATCTCCGCGGTGTCGCCCGGGTTGCCGGAGAGTTTTCCTGTCGTGATCGTGTATTGCCGCACGCCTTTTGGATCCAGAGTCCCGGCCGCGATGGTCACCTCCGTTCTCAGCTCATGCGCTGCGGATTGAATCGTTCTCACAACGTTCGGTCCGTCGCTGCCCACCAGTTCCGCTCTCCCGTTCACCACCATCTGCGGCGTGTAGTCGCCCTTTTTGAATATACCCGCGTAACTTTGCTGCCGATCGGTCCAGCGCGGCGACGAGTAAGGATCGTTCCACCCCTCGTGATTCCAATAATCAACGTGTTCCTCAAGCGCGATAACGGTGGTTCCAGGGAACGGCTGCTTCTCCACGATGTAACCGAGGACCTTGTCGGCCGGCGGACAGGAGTCGCAACCCTCTGAGGTGAACAACTCCACGACCACCGGCGCCCTGGCAGCCTTCGCATCGTTCGGGTCCGAAGCCGCCGGCGAATTCCCGGCATTCGTTGCGCCTTGTGCGCGCGCTGAGTTGCAGGAAAGCGAAAAGCCGATCAACAACATTGCAGCTGAAAGTCGCCTCATCTGGCTGTCACCTCAAGGTTCTTTGAAGAAATCTCTGCACGAGACAAGCCAAAACTTATCGTGTGTAAAATCAGCTGACTAGCTTTCTCACGCTTGCCCCGAAAATATGCGATACAGAATCCAATTAAACTCCTCATCACGCACAATGTGGGATTCGCCCCACGCTTTGGTGGCAATTGGGAGGGAGCCTGTTGCTTCGAAGCGCTTCTCTTAGAGTGCGGGAAATGTCCAAAATTACGGATATTTTTCACCGTACTTGATATTTTTTGCGCCACCATGTCGATTTTGCGTTGTTCAAGCGTCGTAGTTATACCGGATGACACACCCCGGCCAGCTCGACCATCACGGAGAATGCCATCATCGCAATGCGGCGCATTTCAAGTCATCAGGTCTTTGGTTCGTAGGAACGCCGCGGCAAGGCTTTTTCATAGGGAGAGACTTGGTGCGATACATGCTGTTGATTTACTCGAAGGAGGCGAATACCTCCACGATGGGGCTGGAGGAAATGGCGGAGATGCGTGCCGCACACTGGTCCGTGATGAACGAAACCTCCCGGCTCGGCATTTTTCGCGGCGCCGAGCCGCTGAAACCAACCAGCACCGCGACCACCGTTCGCATTGAGAACGGCAAGCCCATGATCACCGACGGGCCCTTCGCAGAAACGAAAGAGCAACTCGCCGGCTACTACATCCTCGACTGCAGCAATCTAGACGAAGCGATCGCCTGGGCATCCAAAATTCCAACCGGCTGCAAAGGAGCCTACGGTTCGGTGGAAATTCGCCCGATCAACGCGATCCCGCAACCGACCGATCCGTGCTTCGCAGCGATGCATCCGGGCGCGGTGAAACCGTAACGGATTCGCATAAACCGCGCCAAGAAATCTTGGGCGCGAGATGTCGATTTCCGAAAAGTGAAACGTCGAACTTCCAGGAGGAACCAAAAATGCAGTATTTGCTACTGATCTACGAAAACGAAAAGCGATTCGCCGGCCTTACCGAGTCCGATTTCGGCTCCGAGCTAGGCGAGTACACCGAGTTCGGGAAGAAGCACGCAGGGATCATCAAAGGTGGCAACGCACTACAACCGACCACAACCGCAAAGACCGTCCGTGTCCGCAACGGGAAAACCACTAACACCGACGGCCCGTTCGCTGAAACCAAGGAACAGCTCGGCGGCTACTATCTCGTCGAAGCTTCCAGCTTCGACGAAGCGCTGAACGCCGCTGCGCAAATTCCAGGCGCTCGTTATGGCTGCGTGGAAGTGCGCCCGATCATGACCTTTAGCTAGACGTCGGCACTCGCCCAATCGCCTACAAATTGAGGAGGAATCGCATCTGCAATTCTTGTTGCTGATTTACGGAGAAGAAGCCAACTGGGCCAAGTTGAGCAAGACCGAGCGTGACTCGATTCACCAGCGATATGGAGAATTCGGTAAGAAACACGCGGCGGCGCTGAAAGGCGGCAACGCGCTCATGCCCGTACGCGACGCAAAGTCGGTAATTGTTCGCGAAGGAAAGCATTCGACGCTCGATGGCCCCTTCGCCGAGACCAAGGAACAACTCGGCGGCTATTATCTTCTCGACGCTCCAAACATCGAGAGCTCCCTCGCGGTCGCGGCTGAAATTCCGGCCGCGAGTCACGGCTGCGTGGAAGTTCGTCCGGTAATGACGTTCAGTTAGGCGGCGCAAGGGTCGGCGGAGGTTCCCAAGAATACTTTCAGTGCACGAAGTTCGCGTCGCTCACTGCACTGCCGTTATTTGTGGGAAACTCATTTCGTGGATTGTTTTGCGGAGCTGAAATCGACGGCAGAACGGGTTTTCCGGGAGGAGTCCGGCCGCATCCTCGCGTCCTTGATCCGGATTTCGGGCTCCTTCGATCGGGCGGAAGAAGCGATGCAGGAAGCTTTCGCCTCTGCGCTGGTCCACTGGCCGGAACGCGGCGTGCCCGAAAAACCGGGCGCATGGATCATGGCCGTGGCACATCGCAAGCTCATCGATGGAGTGCGCCGCAGCGCCACGCGGTCCGAAAAGCACGGCGCGCTGCAGCACGAATCGATTCGCGCTGCCAGTCGAGAGGATCCACCGTTGATGGAATCGCCCGTCGATTACCCCGACGATCGCCTACGCCTAATGTTCACGTGCTGCCACCCGGCTCTAAATCGCGAAGCGCAAGTGGGCCTCACCCTACGAACCCTCGGCGGCCTTACTACCACGGAAATCGCCCGCGCTTTTCTAATGTCCGAGTCTGCTCTCGCGCAGCGGCTGGTCCGCGCCAAGAAAAAGATCCGCGACGCCAATATTCCGTATGAAGTACCGGAGACGAGCGCTCTTGGTGAGCGTCTTGAGGGCGTACAGAGCGTTTTGTATTTGATCTTCAACGAAGGCTACGTCGCCACCGAAGGCAGCCAGCTTGTGCGTTCGGATCTTTGCGCCGAGGCCATTCGTCTCGCCCGCATACTCTTCGAACTGATGCCCGGCGAAGCGGAGAATGCCGGCCTGCTTGCGTTGATGCTGCTCCACGATTCGCGCAAGCTCGCTCGCGCGAGCTCCGCCGGCGAACTCGTCACCCTTGAAGAGCAAGATCGCTCGCTCTGGAATCGTGCTCAAATCGACCAGGGTGTCGCGCTCGTGCAGCGGGCGCTTCGCCAACGCGCGCCAGGACCCTATCAATTGCAGGCGGCCATCGTAGCCGTCCACTGCGAAGCGGTGCGCGCCGAAGATACCGACTGGGTACAAATCGCTTCTCTCTACACCGAACTTGCTCGCCTCGCGCCGACGGCGGTCGTCGCGCTGAATCACGCCGTCGCTGTCGCGATGAGTGACGGCTACCAGCGCGGTCTTGCACTGATCGATCAGCTAGGCAGCGACGGCGGCCTCGAGCAGTACTACCTGTTCCATGCCGCACGAGCGGATCTCCTGCGCCGCCTGAAGAAATACGACGAGGCACGCGCCGCCTATACAATGGCGCTCGCGCACGCCACGAATCAAGTGGAACGTAACTACCTGGAGCGCAGACGCGTGGAAATGTCGCGTCATTAGGAAAAAAATCGCCGTTGGTAACAGTGATTCCTCGCCATCACGCGTAAAATCGAAGTTCATACTCTGATCGAATTTCGCGCCGAACGACTTCCATGGCTCCCGACCCATCGCACCCGCTCCGCGCTGTAGTTCTCGATTTCGGCCTGGTGCTGTGTCACGCGCCTTCCGACGCCGACCTCGACCGCGTCTCTAAAATTTTCGGCATCGATCACGCCGCCTTCTGGCGCCTATACGACAGCAATCGCCTCGCCCTCGACCGCGGTGATATGAGTCCAGAAGAGTACTGGACGGCGTTCGCGCTAAACGCGGGCCATTCCGGGTCGCTTGACGCCGACACACTTGAAAACTTGAAACGCTGGGACATCGAGATGTGGCTGACGCTGAATGACCCGATGCTCAATTGGGTCGAACGCCTTCACGCCACCGGCTTTAAGCTCGGACTCCTGTCCAATCTTCACAAGACCTTCGCGAACCATCTACGCGAGCACGCCGAGTGGCTTCACCACTTTCACGTTCCTGTGTTCTCCGCCGAAATCCGCCGCGTGAAACCCGAGCCGGAGATCTACCAGCATCTTCTGCGGCAACTCTCGACGCCCGCCGCCCAGACGCTGTTCATCGACGATCGACAGGTCAACGTGGATGCCGCCCGCAACCAAGGCATTCAAGCGCTGCTGTACACGTCCTTGCCGCAACTCCGCGCAGATCTGCTCGTTCTCGGTTTCTCTCCACTTCCGTGACGAACGGATTCATCTAAAATCCGGACACGTTGCGAGATCGAGCGGTTCGACTTCAGCACTCGGTGTGGACGAAATCGCTCCGTTCGGGACGAGGCGGTGCTCCCGGCGTGTGCTAAGATTACGGTGTCAGTAGGCCCGTAGCTCAGTTGGCTAGAGCGCCACCTTGACACGGTGGAGGTCTGCGGTTCGAGCCCGCACGGGCCTACCACTTCTTTCCGTAACTTCCAGATCTGCCACCCCTACACCTACATCTTTTGTGACATTGCTGGAGTCGAGCATTACGAGTCGCTTTCCACCGGATAACGCTTCAATCGCACTCCGCTTCGACTCGAGATGAATGTGAGAGTAGCTGCGGAGCAACCGAGCGCTTACATGGTCGGCGATATTCATAATAATTACGCGATCGGGAACGCCAGTCTCACCGAGAGCAGAGATCCCTTTGTGACGAAGGTCGTGAAACCTCAGACCCTGTAGCTCGGCTTTCTTCGTTCAGCGGCGCGATGCCGTTCTCCAACTTCCGACAGGCACCGCTGGATCAAACTCCCGCTTCATCATTCGAAGTTTGCTATCTCCCCGGAACTCGAACTTCGGCCTGAGCGCGCCGAATACATAGTGCAACGTTTGAATGGGCCGACAGTTTTCTGCTCTTCGCCTCAGCTACAGAAGAGCCATGTCAGATTCGCTGTTTAGAGGGATTAATCGGGTGCCGGCCTCGGTTTTACTCCTGCGGATTTCGATCGTGTGTCCGAGGAAATCGACCTTTCCTCCGCCTCAAAACATGCAGCTCGCACCGCTTGACTGTGGCTTCAACTTCCGGGGAGCCAGATTGTCTTTGTTGGAAGGAATTCGTGGATGTTATGGAGGTGCTGACCCTTCGTGGAAAGCTCTCACAGATGAATATCAGGAACATCTAGTGACCGCGTCTTGGCGCTGCATGCAATGAGTTTCGCGCGAAGGCGTCAGCACCTGTCAAAACGTGAACTTCGTTGCGATCTGAACCAGGCGCGGAGCCGCCGCGCTCACGACCTGTCCGAAATTCGGATCGTTTACTTCGCCATCCACCGACGCCGGCCCATAGAATTGGGCGTGATTGAAGACGTTGAACGCTTCCAGCCGGAACTCGAGCGACTTCGACTCCGTAATTCTCAGCAGTTTCTTCAACGTCATGTCGAAATTGTTGATTCCCGGCCCATAGAAGAATCGCGTGGCGAATTTCCCAATTGCCCCAGCGTCTCCGGCGCTGAAGGCTGCCGTGTTGAATGCCGGCCGTCCGTTCCGCGGGTTGGTGTTGATGTCGAGCGGCGCCCCAGTGTACTCCGGCGTGTCCAGCAAGTAGTTGTTAATGCCGTTGCCAAGCGTGCCGAGCAGCGAGTTGTCGGAATCGTCGTAATAGAGTGACGGGAAGGCCGGTGCTGAAACGCGTGGTCCCGGCGATGCTCCATCCGTCGGTGAGCCGATTGGTGCGCTTGAAAAGCCGATCAAACGGCAGCTCCACCTTGTAGCTCGCCACAAAGTTGTGCTTCATATCGAAGGCGGAAATCGCGCGCGTGGCCGCGCAGATCCAAAGGGTTGAGCTGTTCGCCCAAGATTCGAGCCTTGATCGATGGACTTGCTGTAGGTGTATCCGAGCAGAAAATTGGATCGCTTGCCGACGTAGCGCAGGTTCGTTTCCAGTGCGTTGTAATTCGAGTTCGCGATCGTCTCTTTGCGCGGTATTTTCCCCGTAGTTTGGAGCCCAGCCCCACGCGCGTCCCGTGATACACCTGCCGCGTCGCTGCTGTGATCAGCGCATCCTCGCCGAACGGGCCACAGGTGGGGCTGCCGGGCGCCACTTCACTCGGTTGGCTCAGGCTGAGGCAAAGCGCCTGATCGCTGGGATTCGTCGATACCACGGCCAGAATGTGGTGCCCCTGATTTCCCACATAGCTCATGGTGAGCAACATGCGTCGTCGCGATCTGCCGCTCGAACGAAAGCATGTAATTCTCGGTGTAGGGAACCGATGTTGCGGTAATAAAAATACGGATCGGCGGCGATGGGGATCACGCTCGGCCAATCGAACGTAGTGTCGGGATTTTTCGGCGGAGACGTTGTGCGGCGGAAAAGTCAGTGGAAATGGATTGGTATTCTGCCCGCCGTCGCGCGCGTTGATGAACGGCGTCGCAAACAGCGGCGGGTTCGGGACTCAGGTAGTTGTAGCCAAATGGCGGCACGCGCATACATAATGCCCGCCGACAGCCCGGGAAAGCGGTGTAGAAGATTCCGTAACTCGCCCGAATGCTGCTCTTGCCGCTGTCCCCGAAAATTTCTCTTCAGAATTCCGCTGATCGAACCGCGGCGCATAGGCGAGACCGAGTCGCGGGGCGAAGTTGTGCGTTTTCGAAGGCGAGATCGTACTCGGGATGCCCGGATCGCCGGGAACCACCAAGTCCGCTCGGCGCATCGGGATAGAGGACCGACTGCCTGCCGGGAATGATCGTCTGAATGTGGTTGTACTTCTCCCAGAACGGCATGATGTAATCCCAGCGCAGGCCGAAGTTGAACGTTAGATCGCGTTTGCACCCGCCAGCTGTCTTGTACAAACAGCCCCGCATAGCGATTTCGCAAATAAAACGGCTGGCCCGAGGATTGCGTGAAATTGCTCGGCACGCCGATCAGGAAATCGGCAAAGGCAGAGCCGGTTTCGGTGCCGTCGATATTGAAAGTGCCGTTGAAGGTCGCGTTGGGATGCTCGTTCACCTGATCGCAGATGAAACTGGCCGCCAAATTTCAAAGTGTGCGCGCCGATTACCTTTGAGACAGTGTCGCTCAAATACACCGTGTTGTTCATCTGCGTTTCGTTGGTGATCGGAACGCCCATGACGAACGAAGGGAAAGCGATATTTTCCACGCCTTCAAATTGCGGCGCCTGCACGATGAATCCCCGTGGGCGGCTGGCGCGAAACCTTGCGCTGCCAGGCTGACGCCAAGGCCGCCCTTGGGCTGGCCGATCACATTGGCATTAGCGGAGAAAGCCCGCGTGGAATTCGTTGACCGTGCCGGTGCCGAAAGCTTTTGTGTCTCCGAGGCTGGCGAGTTGGGCGCGGCCGAATGTCAGCGCGTCAAAGCCGGGGATGCTGGCGCCGCCCTGCTGGCCGGGATACGGATTGTCGAGGCGGTAATCGTCAAAGAAATAGTATGCGGAAAGCTGGCCCCAATCGGCGTGTTGGCGTCGATTCGGCCGGAAGCCTTGTCGTCGCGCACCGTCTGCGGAAAGGCCGAAGTGGAAAATTGATCGGCGCCGATGTTGGGCGAGGGAATGTATTGCAGCAGAGCGAGGGCCGGCGCCGACCAAGCACTTCATGCGGAATATCACGCCGCCGCGGAGTAGACACCGGACGAGTAAGGGCTCTCCCGCGGAAACTGGCATAACCCAGCTTCGCGAAAGTAAGCTGGCGAGGTAGCTTCCACTCACGTTTCCTGTCAGCGAACTGGCCAGGTCCGAGAGATTGCCGAGCGATCCTGAACGGAAGGAACCGAGATCAGTCCCGTTTCCACGCCTTCGTTTGTCCGCGTGCCTTGATAGTCCGCGAAGAAATAAACTTTTTGATGCTCTATCAGGACCGCCGAGCGTGCCGCCAAACTGATTCTGCCGGAAGGCGCGCGCGGCTGGGATCGAAGTAGCCGCGCGCATCCAAAGTCCGTGTTGCGCAAGAAATTCGAAGGCGTTGCCGTGGAACGAATCGCTTCCCGACTTGGTGATAACGGTGACCATGCCGCCGTTGTAGTTGCCATACTCCGGATCGAAATTATTCGTCAGCACGCGAAATTCGTCGATGGAATCCAGGTTCGCCACAATGGAGGTCCCGCCATTCATGTGCTCCTGCACGTCGATTCCGTTCACCAAGAATCCGTTCGAGGATTCTCGCTGGCCGTCGATCGACAAATTTCCGGGATTCAAATCGCCCGACGGGGAAAGACCGCCAGTGACTCCGGCCATGATCACGGAATTGGGCAGCAACGTGGTGATCGGGATGACCCCGGGCTGAATGGCAAGCAAATCCGTGAAGCTGCGTCCGTTCAAGCGGAAGCGCGGTCATCTGCGACGCCGGTCACGAGTTCGCCCAGATGAGTCGCCACCGTATCGACTTGCGCCTCGGTGAATGCCGCTTCGGATCCCACAGTGACCGTTTCCGATTGCTGGCCCAACGCGAGCACGACGTCCAGCTTCAGCGCCGCATCGGTATCGATCGTCAAATTCGTTTTTTTCTGGGTCTTGAACCCGGCGGCTTCGATGGTCAGTGTCGTAGTGGCCAACCGGAAGCGTTGGGAAACGAATAGAAGCCCTGTCCGTCCGAGATTGCCTTGTATTGCGACTTAAGAGCAGAGTTGACCAGAGTGACGTGGCGCGAGGAACAACCGCGCCGCTCGGGTCCCTGAGCGTTCCGGAAAGGGTGCCATTGGCCGCGCCTCGCGACGGCGTTGGGCCGAAGATCAATGCAAGCATGGACAAGCACATGATTGCGATGTGCGGGCGTAGCTCGTTTGTGAGTCGAAGCGCAATGATTGGAGTCGGACTCGATGCGACGAGGCGGCGCAGCTCGACCGTAAACCTGGCAATGCATACGCATTTCATACACGTGCTCCTCGCTAACGAGGCCCTTGTAACACGTATTTGAAAAGCGTGCTATTGAAAATTCGGGGAAGCCGCTCGTGCGTTGAAGGCCCCGTACGGCGCAACCTTCCACGTCCTTGCAACTCCGCCCGTAGATCCGCACGACATGGAGGCGCTGCATCGCACGCCCGGCGGTAACCGGTCGAGACCGCCGAGCCGCACGGACAAGCCTCCGCTGCCGTTCGCACGAGCACGAACGTTCGGGCTATTCGGCCTCATCCGGTTTGGCCGCCGGTCGCACGGCGTGCTATACAGTGCGAAGGCCGTAGGCGATGCTCCTACAAAGAGCCAGAAAGGATAGCGATGTCTGAATTGGTTCGAACTGGCCTTTCGCTCGATCGTGAATTGCTCGAGCGTTTCGACGGGGCCATTGCGAAGAAGAGGTACAACAACCGGTCGGAAGCAGTGCGGGATTTGATCCGAGACTATCTGGTGACACAGGAAGCGGACGCGAATCGGGTGGTCGCAGCGACTTTAACGATCGTTTACGACCATCACCGGCCGAATCTGACGGAAAAGCTCGTGGAGGCTCAGCACCATGCGGGCGGAAAAGTGCTGGCGGCCACGCACGTGCATTTGGACCATCACAACTGCCTGGAGGTTGTGATCATGAAAGGCAGGTCCGGGGATCTACACGATCTGGCGAATAGTATTCTCAGTTTGCGCGGGGTAAAGCACGGACAACTCGTGGTGACGAGCACAGGCAAGGATCTAAAGTAGCCGATGCTGCGTGCATCTCCAGGGCTCGCTCGTTGCGCCCGGGAAATTGACGCCGCGCGGCAATGGGCGAGCCTACATCGACCGAATTTTCATATAGCGAATAAAATCGGGCGTCAGCTTAACGGCTGCGATTATGGCGAGCACGCCAACGACGCCGATCACGAAGTAACTTACGGGCATAGAGCCTCCTTCCTGCGTTTCCGAATTGCGGCGCCGAGCGTAGCTGTAGTCAACGCCGTCGATATCCGTTGAGCGAGATCTAGGAGCCTGCCGTGGTGCGGTTTCGATGCTCATATTTTTCCCATCCGTGATATGGACAACCACGGCGAATCTACACCTTTCGAGGCTATAAGCGGCGCTCGAAATCTGAAATACAGCGAAGCCGTTAGTTCACGCGGGGAGTTCGGTCTGGCTCAAACGATGACGCGACAGCGCAATAGAGTTCTGGTACCCGGCGCGAGAAGAATAAAACTACCGCGGGCAGTACGTTTGAGTACAATCGCGCTGGGCGGAGTGCCTGCTCATGGCCAGTTCCCCTACTTATCGGATTCCCACCCGCGCGGACGGTTCGCCCCTCACAGAAATCGATGTGCTGTGGATAACCGCGGGCTTAGGCTGCGACGGCGACACCATCGCGATGACGGCAGCGACTCAGCCCAGCATCGAAGAACTGGTGATGGGAGCGTATCCGTGGGTTCCCAGAATGCGGTTGCACAATCCATTCCTCTCGATCGAGAACGGCGACGAATTCATGGAACGGTTTCATCGCGCCGCTGAAGGCAATCTTCCTCCGTTCATCCTGGTGATCGAAGGCTCGATCCCCAATGAGAAAAATAAGAGAGGAGGTTACTGGGCGTCCTTTGGAACCGACGCGGCGAGCGGGCAACCGATTCTCACCTGCGACTGGATCGATCGACTGGCGCCGAAAGCTTGGGCAGTAGTCGCGGCGGGAACATGTGCCACATACGGCGGAATTCACGCGATGGAGGGAAATCCTACCGGAGCGATGGGGTTGCCGGATTATCTCGGATGGGAGTGGAAATCGGAGGCCGGCATCCCGATCGTCTGCGTGCCGGGATGCCCGGTTCAGCCGGACAACGCCACGGAGACGTTGCTGTATCTATTGAATATGTCGGCGGGACGCGCCCCGATGATTCCGCTGGATGATGCGCTGCGGCCGAAATGGTTATTCGGACAGACAGTCCACGAGGGTTGCGACCGTGGCGGTTATTACGAGCAGGCCGAGTTCGCGGAAGAATACGGATCGATCCAGTGCATCGTGAAGCTGGGGTGTTGGGGACCCGTCGTGCAATGCAACGTAGGGAAGCGCGGATGGATGGGCGGTATTGGGCGGTTGCCCGAATGTCGGAGGCATCTGCATTGGCTGCACGATGCCTGGATTCCCGGACAAGTTCATGCCGTTCATGAATCAGCCGCCGGGCTCGCTGCTGTCGTCGAGCGCGGTGGCGACCTACGGGCGCGCGATCCACGCGCTCAGACGGTTCACCCAAGCATCACTGAACAAGGAGCCGGAGTGGCGACGGCGCATGGGGAAGAAGACGGCGGAAGGCGGGGGTTTGGCGCGCTAGCGCTTAGCCATTTTTGAAGTGGGAGTAACGACGTTCCCGCGGTAAGTCGTCCGCACGCGACCAAAGATGAGACCAGCGGAACAACGCGACTGGATGCGCGAGCTGGCACAGTCACAGACTGTGTTGGTGGGGCGGCATATGGCCGAGGTGGAAGAGGCCGAAGCGGCGCTCCGCGAACTGGCCGACGTGCAGCTCGGAAACGAGACGATAGCCTCCCGCGTATTAAGCGAGCTGGCCGGCGGAGAATCCGGCGCGATTCCGGGTTTCAAATCGCTAAATGTAGAAGCGAAATACCGTGCGCTGGTCGAGCAGATTCCGGCCGTAGTGTTCATGGCTTACCTGGAAAAAGGCATCGGCGAAGCCTACGTAAGCCCGCAGATCGAAGCGGCGCTGGGATACACGCAGAGCGAGTGGCTGGAAGATCCCGTCCGCTGGTACCGCCAGATTCATCCCGAAGACAAGCAGAGATGGAGCGACGAAGCGGCGGAGATGTTCGTCACAGGGCGAACGCTGCGTTCTGCATATCGGGTGAACGCGCGCGACGGGCGAGTGCTGTGGTTCCAGTGCGAAGCGCGGATGATCCGGCGCGACGACGGCGAGCCGTGGTTCATACACGGAGTGGGCTTCGACATCACCGAACTGAAGCAGACCGAAGAGGCGCTGCAGGAAGAGCGCAACGTGCTTTCCGCGATCCTGGATACCGTCGGCGCGCTGATTGTGGTGCTCGATCCGGAGGGACGCATCGTGCGATTCAATCGGGCCTGCGAGCAAACCACTGGTTTCTCGTTCACCGACGTACGTGGAAAATTTCTTCCGGACCTGTTCGTGAACCCTGAAGAGAGTGAAGGCTTCCGCGGAATGATGCACGAATTGAAGTCCGGGCAGAAACCGGCGGAATTTGAGAGTACCTGGCTCACCTGGAACGGAACCACTCGAAGGATTGCATGGTCAACCTCCGTGCTGGAGGGTAAGAGACGCGAGGTACACCACATCATTGCGACAGGAATCGATATCACCGAGCGAAAGCACCTCGAAAAAGCGATTCTGGAGATCAGCGGACGCGAGCAGCGCCGGATCGGGCAAGACTTGCACGACGGACTGGGCCAGCACCTCACGGGCATCGCGTTCATGAGTAAAGTGCTCGAGCAAAAGCTTTCTGAAAAGACACTGTCCGAAGCGGCCGAAGCCAAAAAAATTGTGACCCTCGTAAATGAAGCGATCAACAAAACGCGCGAGCTTTCTCGCGGATTGTTGCCGGTCATGGCGGACGAGCAGGGTCTGATGTCCGCGCTCACACAGATGTCGGCCGAAGTGGAAGACTTGTTCCACACCAGCTGCCGTTTCGAGTGCGAGGAGCCCGTTCTGGTGAGAGATCTGACGACGGCGACGCATCTGTATCACATCGCTCAGGAAGCGGTAAACAACGCGCTCAAGCACGGGCAAGCGAAGCACATCACGATCGTGCTGGCCGCGCGCGGCGATGAAGCTTCGCTCGAAGTGCGAGACGATGGCCCAGGGATTCCGGAACCGTTGCCAGCTCATTCCGGAATGGGGCTTCGGATCATGAGCTACCGCGCCAACATCATCGGCGGCTCTTGCGAATTCGGAAGAAATGCGAAAGGCGGGACCACGGTGATCTGCACGTTTCCGGTTCGAAATGGACTGTGAGAGGAGAAACGGATGTCCACCAAGACGCAATCCGGCGCGGCTGCGAAAAAACGCAAAGTATTTCTCGTGGACGATCACCCAATCGTGCGGCAAGGGTTGGCGCTGCTGATCAACGGAGAGCCGGACCTGATGGTGTGCGGCGAAGGGGACGGCGGGTTCATCGCCTTGCAAATGGTGGCGGAGCTGAAACCTGACATTCTCGTTCTGGATATTTCACTGAACGGACCGGACGGAATCGAGCTGTTGAAAACGCTGCGCATCAAAGACTCTGGATTGCCAGTGTTGATTTTGTCGATGCACGATGAATCGACCTATGCCGAGCGCGTGCTCCGCGCGGGAGCCAACGGCTTCATCATGAAGCAGGAAGCGACTGAAAAAGTCCTGACTGCCATACGCCGGATTTTGCACGGAGAAGTGTATTTGAGCGACCGGTTGACCAACCGCATGCTGCAGCATTTCATCTCCGGGACTGTGTCCTCGAAAGATTCGCCGCTGGCGAACTTGACGGATCGCGAGCTTGAAGTCTTCCGGCTGATTGGCGAGGGCCATGGAACCCGGCAGATTGCGGATGGACTCCATATCAGCGTGAAAACCGTGGAGTCCTATCAGGCGCACATCAAAGAGAAGCTCGATCTGCGTAATGCCCGCGAGCTCGTACAGCACGCAATTGAGTGGACGGTGACTGAGAAAAGCACCTGAACTTGATGGGTAGGGCAAACCTGCTCGCCTCACGAAGATCCCGCCTAAAATCTTTCCCGATATCCGTATCGGGGAATCCCTGATGGTGAATTTCGGAAAACACCTGTCGCAGAATACGGCAATCGCCTGCTTGTCACTCGTTTCCTGACGTTATATTCCTCGAGTTGTAGGACAACTGGAGTACGCGTCCGATGAATCATTTCTGGGACCTGCCTTTATTCCGCCGTACCAATAATCGACTACGGGCCCCTGTTTCGTGTTCCGCGTTCGTTCGTTGAGCCAAGAATCCAGCAGTAAAGCTTGGAGAAAAAGGAGAATCCGACCATGGCTGAGGTGCCGTACGGCCACAAAACCCAGAAACCGTCGCCCGTGCCCGACGTTCATATCGTATGGATGACGGCAGGGCTGGGCTGCGACGGAGATTCAGTCTCAATCACGGCCGCAACACAACCGAGTATCGAGGACGTGCTCTTGGGCGCGATACCCGGCTTGCCGAAAGTCCACCTTCACAATCCCGTACTCGCATACGAAGTCGGCGATGAATTCCTCAAGTTTTGGTACCAGGCGGCGGAAGGGAAGCTCAACCCCTTCGTGCTTGTAGTGGAAGGATCTATCCCCAACGAAAAGATTAAGAAAGAGGGTTACTGGGCCGCGCTTGGTACTGATAGCAAGACGGGTCAGCCCATCACGACGAACGAGTGGATTGACCGTCTCGCGCCGAAAGCGCTGGCGGTAGTCGCAATCGGGACATGCGCCACTTACGGCGGGATTCACGCGATGTCCGGAAATCCCACCGGAGCAATGGGCCTCGCCGATTATCTCGGCTGGGATTGGAAGTCCGTCGCCGGCTTGCCGATCGTGAACGTGCCCGGCTGCCCTGTGCAGCCGGACAACTTCATGGAGACGCTCCTGTACTTGCTCTATCAGGTGGCCGGACGCGCTCCGATGATCCCGCTTGATGATCAGCTGCGGCCAACGTGGCTCTTCGGAAAAACGGTCCACGAGGGCTGCGACCGCGCCGGGTATTACGAGCAGGGCGACTTCGCGGAAGTGTACGGCTCGCCGAAGTGCATCGTGAAGCTCGGATGCTGGGGGCCGGTGGTGAATTGCAACGTGCCGAAGCGCGGTTGGATGGCCGGAATCGGCGGCTGCCCGAACGTGGGCGGCATTTGCATCGGCTGCACCATGCCCGGATTCCCGGACAAGTTCATGCCGTTTATGGACGCGCCTCCGGGGTCGCACGTGTCGGCGGGAACGATCGGCTTGTACGGCAAGACGATCCGCGCGTTGCGTTCGATTACGAATACAACGGTAAACAAAGAACCGAAGTGGCGCCACCCCGGCAGCCAACTCACCACGGGTTATCACCCGCAGACTTACTAAGAGGAGAGTCGAAATCACATGGCTACGATCACGGGAACAGTGAAGGATTCTCCGAAGAAGTCCGGCAAGCTCGTGGACATGAACTGGGATCCGATTACTCGAATCGTCGGAAGCCTGGGCATCTTTACGAAGATCGATTTTGAAAACCGGACGGTCGCGCAGTGCCACAGCACCTCGTCGATCTTCCGCGGCTACAGCATTTTCATGAAGGGAAAGGATCCGCGCGACGCTCACTTCATCACCAGCCGGATTTGCGGAATCTGCGGCGATAACCACGCCACCTGCGCGACGTACGCGCAGAACATGGCGTTCGGAATCAAGCCGCCGGCCATGGCGGAGTGGATCGTGAACCTCGGCGAAGCAGCCGAATACATGTTCGACCACAACATTTACCAGGACAACCTCGTCGGCGTGGATTTCTGCGAGCAGATGGTGAAGGAAACCAATCCGTCGGTGCTGGCGAAGGCCGAAACGAAACTCGCTCCTCATTCCAACCTCCACGGATACCGGACCATCGCGGACATCATGCGGGCGCTGAATCCGTTCACTGGCGCGTTTTATCGCGAAGCGCTGCAGATGAGCCGGATGACGCGCGAGATGTTCTGCCTGATGGAAGGGCGGCACGTGCATCCCTCCACGCTCTATCCCGGCGGCGTGGGAACGGTGCCCACCATTCAGCTGTTCACGGACTACGTGGTGCGGCTGATGAAGTATGTGGAGTTCATGAAGAAAGTGGTGCCTCTGCACGACGACCTGTTCGATTTTTTCTACGAAGCGCTGCCGGGATACGAAGAAGTGGGCCGGCGTCGGATCTTGTTGGCGTGCTGGGGTTCGTTCAACAATCCGGCGGTATGCGATTACACCTACAAAAATATGAAGGACTGGGGCCGCGGAATGTTCGTCACCCCAGGCGTAGTGGTGGATGGAAAGTTGGTGACCACCGACCTAGTGGATATCAATCTGAACATCCGGATTCTGCTCGGCAGCTCGTATTACGACGACTGGAAGAACCAGGAAACTTTCGTAAAGACCGATCCGCTGGGCAACCCCGTGGACCAGAACCACCCATGGAACCAAACGACCATCCCCAGACCGCAGAAGCGCGATTTTGCGGGCAAGTACACCTGGGTGATGTCGCCACGGTGGCTCGACCAGCGAACCGGCGACCACCTCGCTCTCGATACCGGCGGCGGACCGATCGCGCGTTTCTGGGCTACAGCGCTTGCGGGTATCGTGGACATCGGGTACATCAAGGCGACTGGGCACAGCGTGAAGATTTATTTGCCGAAGACCACGTCCCTGCCGGAGGTCGAGTTCGAGTGGAAGATTCCGAAGTGGAGCAACGCCATCGAACGGGATCGTGCTCGGACGTATTTCCAGGCTTACGCGGCCGCGGCCGCGCTGCATTTCGTGGAGAAGGCGCTAGAAGAACTTCACGCCGGTCGCACAAAGACGTGGACGGACTTCAAGGTTCCGGAAGAAGCGATCGGTTGCGGCTTCCACGAGGCGGTCCGAGGTGTTCTCTCGCACCACGTCGTAATTAAGGATCACAAAATCGCGAACTATCATCCGTACCCGCCGACGCCTTGGAACGCGAATCCGCGCGACATCTACGGCACTCCCGGTCCATACGAAGACGCGGTGCAGAACACTCCGATTTTCGAGGAGAACGGGCCGGACAAGTTCAAGGGTATCGACATCATGCGCGCGGTGCGCAGCTTCGATCCCTGCTTACCTTGCGGCGTGCATATGTACCTCGGAAACGGAAAGACCATCGAAACACATCACTCGCCGATGTTTGGCCTTCAACCCTAAGGGGCGAAGCGCAGCGAAAGCCGGGACGGACGCCCGGCACAAAACGGGAGAGGGCTGGAAACGGCTCTCTCCCGGAGCTGTCAAATAACGATCGCATTAGGGATGGCCCGATGTCCGAACAGAAAGATGTGCAGCGCAGGATCGAGTCGATCGAAGGCTTGGTCCGCGAGATTGAGAAGGTGTCCGACCCCGCCGTTCAAAGTTTGTCCAAACAGCTCGTCCAATCCTTGATGGATCTTCACGGTATGGGTCTGGAGCGGATGCTTGAGATCACGCACCAAAGCGGGCCGGGCGGCCAGAAAATCATCGACGAGATGGGGCGCGACGAACTGGTAAGCAGCTTGTTGCTGCTTTACGGCCTGCATCCGCTGGACTTGGAAGCCCGCGTCGTGCAGGCGCTCGAAAAGAGCCGGCCATACCTGAAATCGCACGGCGGCAACGTTGAGTTGGTGAGTGTGAGCGAAGGCGGAGCCGTCGTGTTGAAGTTGCAGGGGAGCTGCCACAGTTGTCCTTCGTCGGCGGTGACGCTGCAATCGACCGTGGAGCAGGCGATTTACGACGCGGCGCCGGACGTAAGCAGTGTTTTTGTAGATGGCGTGGTGGATGAGAAGCCAAAGAACGGCGGATTTATTCCCGTCGCCAACCTGCAGACGAACGGGAACGGGCACACCAACGGGAACGGCGCTAGCGCCGCGGTGAAAACGGAGTGGGAGGACGTGTTCGGTCTGGACGCGCTGCCACCGGGCATTTTGCGAACGCAATACATAGGCGGCGAGCCGGTGCTTTTCTGCCAGTTAAACGAGCAGCTCTACGCCTACGGCATGACTTGCCCGGGATGCGGACAGCCACTTGAAGGCGGCAAAATCGACAATGCGATCCTGGCTTGCCCGATCTGCCGGCAAAAATACGACCTGATTCACGCGGGCCGTTCCGTGGATATTTCGCAGCTTCACCTGCAGCCGATTCCCCTGCTGAAAGAAAATGGACGAGCGCGGGTGGCCGTGCTCTCACGCGCGCCGCGGAGCGCTGTGTAGCGATGAGCGCGCCGAACGCATTCGCAAAACCCGGCGCTGCAGTCAGCCTGCGAGACTTTGCGCGTCGTCGCGCGGCCGTCGAGCGGTGCGAATTGTGCAGCAAGGAGATTGGCGCGACTCACAACCACTTGTTCGAGCCTGTGAAGCGCAATCTGGTCTGCGCGTGCGAAGGGTGCGCGCTGCTTTTCACCGCGCAAGCGGATACCAAGTTCCGCAGGGTGCCAAAACTCTCCCGTTACTTGCCGGGATTTCAACTTTCGGATGCGCAGTGGAATAGCTTGATGATTCCGATTGAGATGGCGTTTTTCTTCTGTAGCTCCCCGCTCCTGCGTATGGTCGCGTTTTATCCGAGCCCAGCGGGAGCCACAGAATCGCTACTGGCGCTGGATACCTGGAACGAAGTCGTGGAGAGCAATCCGATTCTCAAACAAATGGAACCGGACGTGGAGGCGCTGCTGGTGAATCGGGTGGGCGCGTCGCACGGCGTGACCGCCGAATATTACGTAGTGCCGATCGACGAGTGCTACAAATTGGTCGGTGTGATTCGTCTGCACTGGCACGGGCTTTCGGGTGGAACGGAAATGTGGCGGGAAATCGGGAAGTTTTTCGCCGAGCTGAAGCAAAAGTCGTCGGCGCCTCGCGAGGCTGCAAATGCCTGATTTGGATTTCAACCTCGAGTCCGCGGCGGCCGTGCCCTACGCCGCTGCCCCCACGATCGCTTTCAAGTTGCGCGTCACGAACTTGCCCTCCGCGCAGGTGATTCACACGGTGGTACTCCGCGCACAGATTCAGATCGAATCGACGCGGCGCCATTACACCTCCCAGGAGCAGGCGCGTCTTGTGGATCTGTTCGGCGATCCGGATCGCTGGAGCCTCACCCTGAAGACCATGTTGTGGACGCATGCGATCGTGGTTCTTCCGGGATTCACCAGCGAATCCGTCGTGGATATGCCCGTCCCTTGCACGTTTGACTTCAACGTGGCGGCCACAAAGTATTTTCACGCGCTCGAAGATGGAGACCTGCCCCTGCTTTTTCTCTTTAGCGGAACGGTCTTCTACGAGAACGAAAGCGGAACGATGCAGGTGGCTCCGATTTCGTGGGACAAAGAAGCCAAGTTCAGGTTGCCAGTGCGTGTCTGGCACGACCTGATCGAAAGCTACTATCCGAACAGCGCGTGGTTGAGCCTGCGCAAAGACGTGTTCGACCGGCTCTATCAATACAAGGTGCGCTGCGGAATTCCCACCTGGGAGCAGACTCTCGAGCGCGTGCTCGATTCGGTAGAGGAAACAGCCAGGCCATGAACGCGAAATTGATCGAGAGCATCGCGAACGCGGTTTTGTACGAGGGCTACATGCTGTACCCGTACCGGCCGTCGTCGGTGAAGAATCAGCAGCGGTGGAATTTTGGAGTGGTGTTTCCGGAAGCATACAGCGAAATTCAGAAGGGAAACGACGTTTGCGCGATGCAGACCGAGTGCCTGGTGCGCGGCGGAGCGGATGCGGAGATCGACATCAAGGTGCGGTTCCTGCAATGCATCGCCCGCAAGATCGGAATTCCCCGCCGAGCCGGCACGCGCGTGGCGAGTGGACCGGATGCGGAAATCGAGATCGTGGACTCGCTCACGATCGGCGGTCAAGAGCTGCGGTCGTGGCAGGAGGCTTCGGAGCGCGAGTTGAACCTTGCACCGATGCGGATTGCGGATTTGCGAAGCGCTCCCGTGCGGCACCACTTCGAATTTCCCGGAGGCCAAGACAAGGAAGCAGTTGCTTCGAGCGCGGCAAGCGCCGAAGCGTTCATTGTTCGGGAGCGCGAAGCGATCCGAGGCCGCGTGGAAGTTTCCGCGAAACTGGTGGGCGACAACGTGCACCGGCTGACCGTGGTGCTCTCGAATCTCACCGATCTGGAGCTGCCACAAACTCAAACGCGGGAAAACGTGCTGTTACGATCGCTGCTTTCCGCGCACACCGTGCTCGGCGTTGCCGGCGGCGAATTCGTTTCGCAAATCGATCCGCCGGACGAGTTGCGGGCTGCGGCAGGCGATTGCCGGAACGTGGGAACCTGGCCCGTGCTGGCCGGAGATGAGAACGCGCGGGATGCGATGCTTTCTTCTCCCATCATTTTGTACGACTATCCGCAAATCGCGCCGGAAAGCAACGGCGACCTTTTCGACGGCACGGAGATCGACGAAATCCTGGCGCTGCGGATTTTGACGCTCAGCGACGATGAGAAACGCGAGATTCGCCAGAGCGATGCGCGCACACGCGAAGTGCTTGAGCGAACCGAAGCCATGCCGGCCGAACATTTCATGAAGCTTCATGGCGTGCTCCGAGGCATGACGCCCGGTGACGCCAGTTTTGCCGGGGATTTCAAACGCGAGGACGACCTTTGAACGAATGGGAATTCAACGTTCTGGAAGACAGGCCGACGCTCATGAGCGTATCGATCGGCGGTGTGGACGTGCACCCGGGCGACCGCGTGCGGCTGCGTCCGCGTGCAGGAGGCGATGTATTCGATCTTGCTCTCGAGGGCAAGGTCGCCACCGTCGAATCGATCGAACAGGATTATGAGGGCAAAACACATGTCTGCGTTGTGGTGGACGACGATCCAGGGCGCGACATTGGCTTGATGCGGCAGCCTGGCCATCGTTTTTTCTTCGATGCTTCGGAAGTCGACCCGCTGGGTGAAGCGGAACGTCCTCCCGCGCCGGCTGCGGCAACGACTTCGATCCTGATCGCCGGTATCGGCAATATTTTTCTGGGCGACGACGCCTTTGGAGTGGAAGTAGTGAGCAGGCTCGCGAATCGTGAAATGCCTCCCGGCGTTCGCGTGGCGGATTTCGGTATCCGCGGGTTCGATCTCACGTACGCGCTGATTGACGGGGCCGACGTGACAATCCTGGTCGACGCCTGCTCCCGCGGCGGCGCTCCGGGGGACCTGTACGTGGTTCAACCAGATTTAAGTTCGCCTGTCGCGGAAGCGGCCCCGCCAATGGTGGACGCCCATGGCATGAATCCGATGAATGTGATTCGCGCGGCGCAGGCCATGAGCGGAACCTTAAAAACGAAAATTCTGCTGCTCGGATGCGAGCCGCTCACACTGGGACCTGACGAAGGCCAGATGGGATTGAGCGAGCCTGTAATGGAGGCGGTGGAACGTGCGGTTCCGCTTCTCGAATCTTTGATAAAGCGGCTCTCCGCCGGCCAGTGGCCTTTGCAAACGGAATCGTAGGACATAAAAGGAGACGACATGGAAACGCACATGGTGCGGCACGAAACAAACGGACAGTCGAACGAGAGCCGCGACACGCTGTTCTTGCTGGGCGGCGTGGCACTGGCAGTGTTCGGTGCGGGGCTGATCTTGACCAATCCGGCCGTGCGGAAATATATGGGGCAGCTCGGCGTCGGGAACATCGCCAAAGATCTGATGCCCGACCTCGATCGCTATTTAAAACTGCGTTCGATGTAACCGAATCGGTGGAATAGGCCGCGAAGGACCGGGTGTGGGATATGTCTGGAGCCTTGGGAGCACAAATGTCGGCAGATGCAACGGTGGTTCGCTATCAATCGGATCCGTCCGCCAGCCGCTTAACCTTGAAGGTGACAGCTTCGGGTTTTCTTTCGGCCATGGGGCATAATCCATCCATCGCGGTGAATAATTTTTCGGGCGAAGCGACGATGGGTCCGGGCGGACCGCAGAGCGCGAAGCTTCGATTGGTGGCGAAAGCGGATTCTCTTGAAGTGACCGATGACATCAGCCAGAAAGACAAGTCTGAAATCCAAAACCGGATCAACCAGGAGGTTTTGGAGAGTTCGCGCTTCCCCGAAGTCATGTTCGAGAGCATCGGCATCACCGCGAATAAACTGAGCGACACGCTGTACGCCGTGAATCTAACGGGTAGCCTGACGTTGCACGGAGCGACTCGAAATCAGTCTATCTCCGGCCAAGTGATATTGAGCGGCGATTCGATTCGCGGCTATGGCGAGTGCCTGATCAAGCAAACGGATTTCGGCATACCGCTGGTCTCCGTGGCGGCCGGAGCGCTGAAGGTGAAAGACGAAGTGAAATGCAGTTTCGATATCACTTTGAACAAGCGGGCATGAGCGGCTGAATTTCGACGACAGCGCAGGCGAAGATTCGGCTGATGAGATTTCGTACCACGGCTCGAGTGGAGGGTGTCACATGTGTCTGGCAATCCCGGGAAAAATCGTCGAGATTTCGGGCGAGGATCATAACAACGCGCTCGTTGAAGTCGTCGGCGTGCGGCGGCATGTGAATCTCGGCCTGCTCTCAGATGACAAGCCGGAGTCCGGCGACTGGGTGCTAATCCATGTGGGCTACGCGATGAGCAAGATCAGCGAGCAGGACGCTGCCGACCAGATGCGCACCCTGGAAATGCTGGGCGAGTGCGATGCCGCGATGGAAGAAGTGAAAGGCTACGGGCTAGAAGGCGAGGACGCCAAGCCTGCTGCGTAACCCTGCACGCGCTGAACGGGGCAAGAAATGAAATACGTCGATGAATTTCGAAGGCCCGAACTGATTAACAAAACCGCGGACGAGATCCGGCGCCTTGCCGATCCGAACCGCCACTACAGACTGATGGAAGTTTGCGGCGGGCACACTCACGCGATCTACCGGTTTGGGCTGAAAGACGTTCTCCCCTCGAACATCGAATTGATCCACGGGCCGGGCTGCCCGGTGTGCGTGCTCCCCATGGGCCGGATCGACGACGGGCTTTCGATCGCGGCGAAGGGCGATGTGATTTTCGCGGCGTTTGGCGACATGATGCGCGTCCCGGGAACGAACGGCAGTCCACTCGAGCATAAGGCGCGGGGAATGGACGTGCGAATCGTCTATTCGCCGTCGGATGCCATCAAGCTCGCGAAACAAAATCCGGACAAGCACGTGATGTTTTTTGCGATTGGGTTCGAAACCACCGCTCCGTCCACGGCGCTCACACTGCAACGCGCGCGAAAAGAGCAACTCCACAATTTTTCGGTCTTCTGCAACCATGTCACGATTATCCCCGCCATACGCGCCATTCTGGATTCGCCGGATATGCGCCTGGACGGCTTCATTGGTCCGGGCCACGTTTCCACGGTGATCGGCTGCCGACCATACGAATGGATCGCGCGCAACGAGAACAAACCTATCGTGGTCTCCGGATTCGAGCCTCTCGACATGTTGCAGTCGATCGTGATGCTTCTGCGACAACTGCGAGCGGGCGAGGCGAAGGTGGAAAACCAATACAAGCGCGTTGTTCCGTGGGAAGGCAATCCAGCGGCGCTGCGTGCAATGGCGGAAGTGTTCCAGCTCCGCCCGTATTTCGAGTGGCGCGGCATGGGATTTATTTCGCAATCGGCGCTGAAGCTCCGGGATGAGTATGCGGAGTGGGACGCGGAGTGCAGGTTTGAAGTTCCCGGTATCCGCGTAACGGATCCGAAAGCTGCGCAGTGCGGCGAAGTGCTGAAAGGCGTCCTGAAGCCCGCGCAGTGCAAGTTGTTTGGCAACGAATGCACTCCGGAGCATCCAGTGGGCGCTTTGATGGTGTCTTCGGAAGGATCGTGCGCCGCGTATTTCAACTACGAGCACCGGAAAACTTCGCAATTGACCAGCATCAGCGTGCCGGCATGACTCCAATTTCCAGCGCGGCAAATGGATCGGCGGCGGTGAGCGTGGAAAAGAAATCCGTCGCGACGCCGAAGATCCGTTTCCGCGACCCGCAAATCGAGATGGCGCATGGAGCAGGGGGCAAAGCCAGCCGCCGGTTGATCGAAGGTCTATTTATGCCGCTGCTCTGCGACGATTCCACGGAGCCACTCGCAGACGCAGCGCACGTCAATGTGGGTGGCGGGCGCGTTGCGATCACAGCGGACAGTTTTGTGGTGAAGCCGCTGCGTTTTCCCGGCGGATCGATCGGTGAACTGGCGGTGAACGGTACGGTGAACGATCTGGCGGTTTCAGGCGCACGCGCGGAAGTAATGGTAACGACGTTCGTACTCGAATCAGGCCTCGCTACAGAAATTCTGCGAGCGCGAAATCGAAGCCATGGCGGCCGCAGCGGCCAAAGCTGGCGTGAAGATTGTCGGCGGCGATACGAAGGTTGTGGAGCATGGGAAGGCGGATGGCATGTACATTTCATCCATGGGAATCGGCTCGTTGATTCCAGGGATCGAGATGAATCCGGCCTCGGTGCGTCGCGGCGACAAGGTCTTGCTCTCCGGCCCGATCGGAGACCACGGCATTACGATTTTGCTGGCGCGCGGCGAGCTGGACATTGAGGGCGACCTTTCGTCCGATACGCGATCTGTTCTGCCTTTTGTTGAAGCCTTTGCGCAATCGGCAGCCGGCGCGATTCGCTGGATGCGCGACCCTACGCGCGGCGGCGTAGCCACTTCGCTGAACGAATTGGCGCGCGATTGCAGGCTCGGTGTGGTTTTGCGTGAAGACGCGATTCCGATTCGCGATGCGGTTCGAGGCGCGTGCGAACTGCTGGGTCTCGATCCGCTGCACATCGCGAACGAAGGACAATTCCTCGCGGTGCTCGCGGCCGAAGCAGCAGACGCTGCGCTCAAGGCGATTCATTGCGTGCCGGGCGGCGCTGACGCGCGAATCATCGGCGAAATTCAGGAGCAGCCCGCGGGTTCCGTGTTGGTGACGACGCAATACGGAGGCACCCGAATCATCGACATGCTGGTTGGCGATCCTTTGCCGCGCATCTGCTGAGCACCTGAGAATAGAAAATGGCTACGCAAGTCCTTGCCGGGAATCAAATCGCTCAGCGTCTGCTGGCGCGGAATCGCCTGTTCGAAACTTTTTTCGCGCGCGAGGCCAATCGATTGGCGGAAGCTTCGCGCGAAATGTCCGAACGATTTTTGCGCGGTGGCCGCTTGCTGGCGTTTGGTCGCGGACCTTACGCGACCGACGCGCAGCATGTGTCGGTGGAGTTCGTGCATCCCGTAATCGTCGGAAAACGCGCTCTGCCAGCGCTGGACCTTTCCATTCATTTCCGTCCGTGGCTCGAAACGATCGTCGCGGCAGACGACATCGTGATGGGATTCGGCCCGCCCGAAGGCGATCCGGAAGTCTGGGCGGCGCTCGAAACCGCGCGCGCTCGAAAAATGCGATGACATTCGCGTTGCCGGGCCTCGAAGGTTCGTATGCGATTGGCGCACAGACGTCTGACGCGTTTCTGCATCAGGAGTTGATCGAAATTCTGTACCACACGCTCTGGGAGACGGTTCATGTCTTCTTCGAGCGGCGCGAACTGGGCCACGACGTGGGGCAAGCCGGATTTCTGTATCCCTTTCTAGGGCAGGAAAAGCAAGGCACCGCGGACGCGATGGGCGAAGTCGCGCGATCGATCCAGATGAAAGTGTCGGACGACGCGAAACTCCGCGAGCAGATCGCCGCGACGCAATCGGAGCGTATTTCAGCCGCGGCAGCGGCGATGACCGAGCGCGTAAGAGCGGGCGGAAAACTAATCATCTTTGGGAATGGTGGTTCTGCGACAGATGCAAATGACTGGGCGATTGATTGCGTGGCGCCCCCGCACGGCTACCGGCCGATTCCTGCAGTTTCGCTGGCGCTCGAGCCAGCAAATATCAGCGCGATCGCGAACGATGTAGGCACAGAGCTGATTTTCCTGCGGCAATTCATCGCGCAGGCGCGGCCGAATGACGTAGCTGTTGCAATTTCGACGAGCGGCGGCTCCCGAAATGTGGTTGCTGCGCTGGAAGAAGCGCGCAAGCGCGGGATCACGACAGTTGCTCTGCTGGGTTACGACGGCGGAGAAATTCTGCGGCGCGGCCTGGCGGATTTTCCAGTGGTGGTCCATTCCGATTACATTCCGCGAATTCAGGAAGTGCAGGCATCGGTGTACCACGTGATTCGCGAAACGATGGAGGTTCTCGGCCGTGGCTAAGCTGGAGCTTTTCGGAACATCCGGATGCCAGCAGACTCGGGAAATGCGGGAGTGGCTGGAATGGCGCGGCGAGGATTTTGTAGAATACGACGTCGAAGCCGACCTCGACGCGCGCCAGAGAATGCGTACGCTTTCCGGCGGGCAGCGAACGGTGCCCGTCCTCGTTGATGGAGGAAAAGTTGTCCAGATCGGATGGCAAGGCCGCGGCTGCATTGTTGGCGAGTAAGACTTCGCCTGGTCTAGCAGGCAGGCTGAAAACATGAACGCATGTTCGATCAAAGTTCGGGGCCTAGTGCAGGGGGTTGGTTTCCGCCCGTTTGTGTTCCGTCTCGCGCACGCAAACACGCTGTCTGGCTGGGTCTCGAACGGCGATGAAGGCGTCGAAATATTTCTCGAGGGCTCCGAAACGGGACTTGAGAATTTCGTTCACGAACTGCAAGCGGCCCCGCCCGACGCGGCGAATATTTCTGAAATTGAAATATGCGCTTCGGATCCGATTGGCATGAACGATTTTCAAATTCGCGAGAGCCACCGTGAACAACGTCCCACGACGCGGATCTCACCTGATTTACCCGTGTGTGCCGATTGCCTGCATGAGCTTTTCGATCCTTCCGACCGCCGATACCGCTATCCCTACATGAATTGCACAAATTGCGGGCCACGCTACAGCGTAACGCTTCGGTTGCCTTACGACCGGAGAAACACCACCATGCGCGAATGGGCGCTCGATGATTTCTGCGCGGCGGAATATTTGGATCCCGGTAACCGTCGATTTCACGCGCAGCCGGTGGCATGCGATGCGTGCGGGCCGGGATTTTTTCTCCGAAACGGTGACGACCTTGTACGTGGGAGCGATGCCAGCATACGCGCGGCTGCGCGCCTACTCACGGATGGCAAGATCGTCGCTATAAAAGGCCTCGGCGGTTATCACCTGGCATGCGATGCGCGACACGGTAAAGCAGTCGAAGCGCTACGCGAGCGGAAATTCCGAAAGGAGAAGCCGTTTGCACTCATGGTGAGGGATTTGACGATCGCGCGCGAAATCGTAGAACTGTCCGCAGACTCAGAGCGCCTTCTGAATTCGACCGCCCGGCCCATCGTCTTGGCAATGGCAAAGGCTGAATTGCCGCACGTTGCGCCGGACTGCAACGAACTTGGTGTGATGCTGCCATACACGCCGCTTCACCATTTGCTTTTTGCTTCGGGTGCACCGGAAATTCTGGTGATGACGAGCGCGAATCGCTCGAGCGAACCGATTGCCTACGAAGATGACGATGCTTTGGGGCGGCTTGCGCCGATTGCCGATGCGTTTCTCATCGGCCAGCGCCCAATCGCGCGCCGGATTGATGATTCGGTCGCCAGAGTGGGAGCGTTTGGTCCCGGGATCCTTCGCCGATCGCGCGGCTATGCTCCAGGCGCCGTGACCACGATTCCCACCCGCCGGCCGATTCTGGCGCTCGGTGCGGATTTGAAAAACACAGTCACGCTAGTCGTCAACGGCCAGGCGTTCGTCAGCCAGCACATCGGCGATCTCGGTGACTATCCTTCGTTCCGCGCGTTTCAAGAGACTATCGACGACCTGCTGGCGATGTACGAAGTCGAGCCGAACGAGTTGCTCGTGGTTTGCGATCGGCACCCGCAGTACGTGTCCACGCTGCACGCGCAGACCTTTGAAGCGGCGGAACACGCGACTGTTCAGCATCATCGGGCGCACATCGCGTCTGTTCTTGCGGAACGCCGCGAATGGGAGAAGCGCATTCTGGGCGTGAGCTTTGATGGCACTGGGTACGGCGACGACGAAACAATCTGGGGTGGAGAGTTTTTCGCCGGAAGCATCGCACGCGGATTCGAGCGCGTAGCGCATTTGCGGCGAGCCGTCTTGCCGGGAGGAGATGCCGCAGCGCAATTTCCCGTGCAGGCGGCGGCGGGTTTTCTGGCTCAAGTGCCCGACCTACCGGACTTCACCGCGGCACCTTTCTCCTTTCCGGCGCGATTCGACGAAGCACGGACTTTGCTCCGCCAAGGAGTCCGCTCGTTTAGTTCCACCTCCATGGGGCGGCTTTTCGACGCAGGCGCAGCGCTCTTGGGATTCACTAGTGGCGTGTCATATGAGGGGCAGGCCGCTATCTGGCTCGAGCAGCTGGCGCGGCGCGCGGCGAACGAAGACGCGTACGCATTTCCATTCGATGGAAAGGAACTCGATTTTCGCCCCTTGCTGCAAGCCGTCGCCCGGGATCGCGCGCGCGGGCGAAGTGCTGCCGAGATCGGACGCGCATTTCAACGCGGGATTGCTGGTGGAGTAGCAAACGCGATCGATTCTATTTGCACAGGAAGTTCGCTCGATACGGTTGTGTTGTCGGGCGGAGTCTTTCAAAACGAACTTCTGCTCGAAGACCTGAAAGGGCTGCCGAACGCCAGCGAGATCGCAATCTGGACCAATCATTCCGTACCCGCAAACGATGGCGGAGTCAGCCTCGGACAGGCGGCCCTCGCGGCGTTTCAAAATCGCTCCGGGAATACAAAAGGCTCCGCGCATGCATGAACTTTCGATCGCACTGAGTATCGTCGAAATGGCGGAAGAAGAGTCGCAGCGCAACGGCGGTTTGCGCGTGACGAATGTGCATCTTCGCCTCGGCGCGCTCGCAGGAGTCGTGAAGACCGCGCTCCTTTCCTCCTATGCACTGGCGTGCGAACAAAGTTCGCTCAGTGGTTCGAAGTTGCTGATCGAAGATGTGCAGGGCGTTGTTTTCTGTCCAGCCTGCAACGCTTCGCGGCCGGTGGACGGTTCCGAGTGGTTTCGCTGCTCTACGTGCGGATCGCTCGCATCCGAAATCGTAAGTGGGAAGGAATTGGAAGTCGTATCGCTCGAGGTCGAGGAATGAGTTCCGTCCCGCGTTTAGTAGAAGTCCGCCAGAACGTCCTGAAGAAAAATGACCTGTTGGCGCGTGAACTCCGCCAGCGTTTTCATGCTGCAGGCGTATTCGTCTGCAGCATGGTTTCCAGCCCCGGAACCGGCAAGACCACACTGCTCGAAAAAACGCTTGGGCTTCTCGGTAAAAAATATCGTGTCGCCGCGCTTGTTGGCGACTTGGCCACGGAAAACGACGCCGTGCGGCTCGCGCGCAGTGGTGCGCCCGTGAAGCAAATCACAACGGGCACGCTCTGCCACCTCGAGGCAGCCATGGTCGAGTCTGCGCTGGAAGGCTGGTCGCTGGATGACCTCGAATTTCTGTTCGTTGAAAATGTCGGCAATCTGGTGTGCCCCGCATCCTACGATCTGGGCGAAGAAATGCGCCTCGTGCTAATGTCCGTGACGGAAGGCGAAGACAAACCGCTGAAGTATCCTACAATTTTCAATACGGCGGACGTCGCGGTGATCACCAAGATCGATCTTGCCGCTGCCGTGGAATTTGACGAGAACGTCGCGAATCACAGCATCGAATCGGTCCGTCCAGGAATGAAGATCTGTAACGTGTCGGCCAAGAGCGGCCAAGGAATGGGTGACTTTTTAAATTATCTGGAAATAGGACGGGATGATTTTAAACGGCGACTGCAAACTTCATAAAACCGCTGGCCAGACGGGACTGCGTCCCACTCCGATTCATCGACTCAGGCATTCGCGGCACCCCTGCGAGTGTGGATTTCCTCGAGACGCGCACGACTCGCGCCCGTCCACTTGGGCAAATCGCGCATGCGGACTTTCACCGTCTATATGCCGCTGGCAATTGCACAAGGAATAGATTATCCGCGGGAGATCGCAGCATCCGTTCAATGGGAGTTCGTTCGCCGTGGACGATTTTCTTTTCACGCTTGACACCAAAGCTGGTCAGTTCACGGTTCATGCCTTCGCCGGTGACTTGGCATCCGTCGTCGCGCACAATGCCAAATTTGGGATTAATGAGTTTGTCTCAGACGCAAAAGTCAACCCGTCCAGCCACTCAGGAACCACGCTGCGGATGACGGTGAACCTGGAATCGCTTTCTCTGCTTGACGATATGAGTGAGTTCGACCGGAGAGAGATTACTCGCGTCAAGTTCGACGATGTGCTCGAAATTCGTAAGTTTCCGAAAGCAACCTTTCAATCCTCCAGAGTGAGCACCAACAAAGGTAGCGAAAGCGTGTATCGGGCTGAACTCTCCGGCAGATTGACGCTTCAAGGATTGATGCGACAAATCGATTTTCCGGCACAAATCCTGAGCGGAGAAGGCTCATTGCGCGGTCGCAGCTGCGCTCTTCACCACTTCCCCGCCTTTCATCACGAAGCTGACGTTTTCCAGCACATGAACGTTCGCCAGCGGATCCCCATCCACGGCAACAATGTCCGCAAACTTTCCGGCCTCGAGTGTGCCGACGCGATCGCTCCATCCAATCAGGTCCGCGGCGTTCACGGTAGCGGCCTGAATCGCTGTTAGCGGCGGCAGCCCCATGTCCACCATCTTTCCAAACTCGTGCGCGTTCAGCCCGTGGGGATACACCGCGGCATCGGTTCCAAATGCCACCTTCACGCCCGACTTGAAAGCGTGTGAAAGATTTTGCTGCGCGATCGGCAGCACCATCTTGGCTTTTTCGATCATGTTCGGCGTCAGCCCAAGAACCTGAACGTTTTCGATCAGCCAGTCTTCGAGGTACACCGTGGGCACCAGATACGTGCCGCGTTCTTTCATCAACGCGATGTCTTCATCATTAATGTAGCTGCCGTGTTCGATGGAATCGACGCCGGCGAGCACCGCAAACTTGATGCCCGTAGCCCCATGCGCGTGAGCGGCGACCTTCCGGCCAAGCTCGTGCGCCGTATCGACGATCATCTTCATTTCCTCGGGCGAATATTGCGCGAGCGCAGGATTATCGCCCTCCGATAGTACACCGCCCGTAGCCATGAACTTGATTACGTCCGCGCCGTACTTGATGTTTTCGCGGACTTTTTTCTGCACACCCTCGATCCCATCCGCAACGCCGTCGCTCGACCACTCGAACTGTGGCCCCAGGAAGTTCTCGTCACCATGCCCTCCGGTGATGCTGAGCGGCGGACCGGAAGCGAGCATGCGCGGACCGGGAACGTCGCCGGCGTTGATCGCGTCGCGGAGCGCAATATCCGAATAGCCGCTCGCGCCGACGTTTCGGACCGTGGTGAAACCGGCCTCAAGCGTTATGCGTGCATTGCGCGCGCCAGTAAGCGCCTGGCGCGGGTACGAAGCGTGCAGCCCGCGCGGACCGCTGTCGTAAGGAGTCATGGTGAGGTGCGTGTGGCAGTCGATTAGCCCTGGCAGGACGGTTGACCGCGACAGATCGATTACTTTCGCGCCGGCAGGAATCTTTGCCGAGAGTTCCGTCGCGGTTCCGATCGCTTTGATGCGATCGCCTTCGATCCAAATGATCTGGTCGGCCGCGTACGCACCGGTCCGAACGTCGAGAATTTTTCCGGCGTGAATCGCGATCTCCACCGGCGGCGCAGGAGGTTTCGATTGCGCCGAACAGAATGCACCCATCGCACTAATCCAGATCAACAAAACTGCGAATCTTTTCATCAAATGCCTCCGTCATGATCGAAATCTCAAGTATCGCGCGGCGCAGATTGTATATCCGCCACGCGTTTGGGCCCCAAGTTATTCGCGCACACCAGAATTGCGAACGATAGAAATTCTCCGCCGGAATTTATATGCAACCCATTGACACTCGAAGCGCATCTTGTATGATTATGCAAAGGGATGCATAAAGTTGCATAGAATGGCGATGCCAGCGCACAAAAGATTTCGACAGGGACAAATTCTGAAGGTGCTCGCAGCGGAACCCGTCGCGAGTCAGGACGAACTGCGCCGGCAGCTCTTCCACCTTGGCCTGCGCGTGACGCAGGCAACGCTTTCGCGCGATCTTCGCGAATTGCATCTGGTGAAAACGACCGAGGGTTACAAGCCGCTTTCTCAGGGGGCTCACGCTGACTCGTCGTCTCCGGCGGTCTCGCGCCTCGAACGTGCCGCGAAATCTTTTCTAACCGACATCCGCCCGGCGCAAAACATGCTGGTCTTGAAAACGCCTCCGGGCGGCGCACAGCCGCTAGCCGCAGCGGTCGATTCTGAAAAATGGAAAGAAGTTTCGGGCACTCTGGCGGGCGACGACACCGTACTCATTATTTCGCCGTCGCGGACTGCGCGCGCCATCGTGCAGAAGCGCATCGAGGAAATGCTCCGATGATCGACCCTCTGAGGGTCGCCGTCGTTGGGGCAACCGGCTACGCAGGATTCGAACTGGCCAAGCTCCTGCTTCGGCACCCAAACACACAAAAGCCGACCTTCTATCTGCGCGACGCACACGCCGACGTGCGCTGCCTTACCGAGCTCTATCCGCAGCTGCGCGGCTGGGGTGATGCGCCGTGCAAACCGCTTTCCGTGCACGCGATTGCGCAAAGTGGTGCCGACGTTGTGTTTCTTTCGACGCCGCACGAAGCTTCGCTCGAACTCGTGCCTGCGTTTGCTTGCAGCGAATCCGAAGCTGCGAATCGTGGACTTGAGCGGTGCGTTTCGCTTTCGTACCGGCGAGACTTTCGCGAACTGGTACAAGCTGCCGCGCGCCAAACGCGGCGGCGCTCGGCGAAGCGGTTTATGGTTTGCCGGAGCTTTACGCGGCAGAGCTGCCAAAGGCGCGTCTCGTCGCGAATCCAGGCTGCTATCCGACGTCCGTGATCCTGGCGCTCAAGCCGCTCGTCGAGTCGGGCTGGATCGACATGTCGCGCGGCATCGTCTGCCGACTGCAAATCCGGCGTCAGCGGCGCCGGAAAAGAGCCGAAACGCGATACGCACTTTGTCGACGTGAACGAAAACTTCAAGCGCTTACGGAGTCTTTTCGCATCGCCACACGCCGGAAGTGGCCGAGCATACGGGTCTCGCGCAGAAAGATTTTGTTTTCACCACGCACTTGCTTCCCGTGGAGCGCGGAATTCTTTCCACGATGTACGTATGGCTCGGCCAGCCGCACAAAGCGGAAGACGTCGAGGCGATGTACCGGAAATTTTACGCCGCGCATCCGATGGTGCGGATTCTGCCGGCCGGAACGCTGCCGGAACTGCGCACGTAACGCACACGAATTTTTGCGACATCGGCTTCGCGCTCGATCATTCGGGCGAGCGGCTGGTGGTGGTGTCCTGCCTGGACAATCTGGGCAAGGGCGCGGCAGGACAGGCAGTACAAAATATGAACGGGATGTGGAACTTTCCCGTAACGGCAGGTTTGATATGAGACTCGTAGTGAAAATTGCAGGCGCACTGCTCGAAAGCACCGAAACGGTGCAGACCATCGCGCGGCAGATTTCCGAACTGGCGCGGAACGGTCACGAAATGCTGGTGATTCATGGCGGCGGAAAAATTTTCACCTCCACGCTGAAGCGCATGGGTATCGAAAGCAAATTCGTCAATGGACTGCGCGTCACCGATCGCGAAACTCGCGACGTGGCCGTGATGGTCTTTGGCGGCTTGCTGAATAAGCGCGTGGCAGGCGCGATCTCGCTCGCTGGCCAGCCGGCTGTCGGGCATCAGCGCGTCGGATGCTGCGTGCTTTTCTGGCCGAGCCGATGCAGGTGAACGAACTCGAAGGCGGCCTTGGCTTCGTCGGCTACCTCACTGAGGTGAACGTCGATTTCCTGCGCTCGCTCTGGAAGGCGGGGGTTGTTCCGGTCGCTTCGTGCCTTGGGCATGGGCGCCGACGGCGAAATCTACAACATCAACGCGGACCACATGGCCGCGGCGGCCGCGGAATTTATCGAAGCGGATCGCCTGATCTTCTTGACGGACGTCGCGGGCGTCCTCGACGGTGAAAAAGTTCTGCGCAAGCGGTGCGCGGCGGAGAAATCGAAGAGATGATCCGCTCGAACAAAGTTTCGGGCGGCATGATCCTGAAGCTCGAAGCCGCGAAGCGCGCACTGGCTGCGGGTGTTACGGAAGTTCGCATTGTGGGCGGCACGGCGCCGCGCGCGTTGATCACGGCTGCGCAGAATCTGCGTAGCCCTGGCACGCGCGTACTTCCGCTAAACGACACGGTTCCCGCGAAGACCGCTCACGGAGCGGCATAACGAAAATGGCCGTGAAGAAAACATCCGCGATGAATCGAGTGTCCGCGGCACAGGTGCGCGCCGACGAAGCCAAGCACCTGATGAACACGTATAAACGTCCGCCGGTGCTTTTCACGCACGGGCGCGGCTGCCGTCTATACGATTCGGACGGCAAGGAATATCTGGATTTTCTTGGCGGCATCGCCGTCAACGCGCTGGGTTACTCGCATCCGCGGCTTGTGCAGTCGATTCGGCGCGAGGCGGGCCGCGCGATCCACCTTTCAAATCTTTTTCACAATCCGTTTCAGGGCCCGCTGGCGAAGAAACTTGCGCAGTGGTCGGGCCTTGACCGCGTTTTCTTCACGAATAGCGGCACCGAGGCGATCGACGGCGCATTGAAGCTCGCGCGCGCGTACGCCAAAGCGGGAAAAGCGGAGAACAAGAAGATTCGAATCCTGGCGCTTGAGAATTCCTTTCACGGCCGCACCTTCGGCGCGCTTTCGATCACTTATCCAGCAAAATATCGCGAGCCGTTTGCGCCTCTCGTACCGGGCGTCGAATTCGTGAAGTTCAACGACGTCGCGGATCTCGAAGCGAAATTTGATGGCACGGTCTGCGCGTTCATCGTGGAAACGATTCAAGGCGAAGGCGGCATCTATCCGGTGAGCCCGGAGTTTTGGGCGCGCGCGCGCGCAGCTGGCCGACCAGCACGACGCGGCCTTCATCGCCGACGAAATCCAATGCGGACTGGGCCGCACCGGCCGCTATTTCGCGTATCAGAAATTCGATTCGCGGCCGGACATCGTAACCGTCGCGAAGCCGCTGGCCGGCGGCCTGCCGCTGGGCGCTTTCATCGCCAACGAAGAATTCGCATCGGCGTTTGTCGCCGGGGATGCACGGGACCACTTTTGGCGGCGGGCCGCTGGTCTGCGCCGCGGCTCTCGAATTCATGAGCGTGGTGGAAGAGCGAGAAACTCCTCGCGAATGTCCGTGAACGCAGGCGCTGAATTGCGCGAAGGGCCTCGAAGCGCTCGCGTCGAAATTCGATTTCATCCGCGAAGTGCGCGGCGAAGGCCTGATTCTGGGCATCGACCTTTCCGATCGAAGGCGCGTCCGCTGGTCGCCGATGCGCTTGCGAACGGCCTGCTGATCAACTGCACGCACGAACATATTCTGCGCCTGCTGCCGCCTTTCATCATTCGCAAGCGCGATGTGGACGAGTTCCTGCACAAGTTCGAAAAGGTTCTGCAAAACGCGGCGAAGTCCATTACCAAAGTCGCCGCGCCGGCTCCGGCACAAGACACGAAACATAAAGCGGCAACCCAAAAGCAGCCTCTTGCTGTGGCTGCGTCGAGGTGAACATGAACGCTGTCTCCGCGGTCCCGATCACTCAAACCACCGATCTACTTACCGGCATGGAGTGGAGCCCCGCGCAAGTGCGCGCGTTCCTGTCAGCTGGCCGCCGACGTGAAGGCGCATCCCGACCGCTACCGTGGCGCTCTGGCCGGCCGTTTTCTGGCGTTGATTTTCGAAAAGCCTTCGCTGCGCACGCGCGTCACGTTTGAAGTCGGCGTCGCAAGCCTGGGCGGCGCGTGCGTGTTTCTCGATCACACCGTCACGCACCTCGGCGAGCGCGAGTCGATTCCAGACGTCGCGAAGAGCCTCGAACGCTGGGTGCATGGGATCGTGGCGCGCGTCTTTGAGCAGGAAGCGCTCGATCAGCTCGCAGCGAACGCGAACGTACCGGTGATCAACGCGCTTTCCGACCTGTATCATCCGTGCCAGGCGCTTTGCCGATTTTTTCACGCTGGAGGAACGCTTCGGCAACCTGCGCGGCCTGAAACTTGCGTACGTGGGCGACGGCAACAACATGTGCCACTCGCTGATGAGCATCGCGGCGCGCGCGTGGGCGCGCATGTTGCGCGTCGCGACGCCGGAAGGCTACGAGCCGAATGCAGACGTGGTCGCCGAAGCGAAGCGGATGGCGCGCGAAACGCGCGGCAAAATTGAAATGTTGCATTCGCCCGGAAGAAGCCGTGGCGGGCGCGCAGGCCATCTACACCGACGTGTGGGCCAGCATGGGACAGGAAGAGGAAGCCGAAGTGCGTGAAGCGGCTTTCGCGGGCTACCAGGTGAACGAAGCGCTGTTCGCGCGGCGCCGCGGCGGACGCCGTCTTCATGCACTGCCTTCCGGCGCACCGCGGCTCGGAAGTCAGCGAAGGAGTCATGGATTCGCCGCGTTCGATCGTGTTCGAGCAGGCCGAGAATCGCCTGCACGTGCAGAAGGCGATCCTGCTTACTCTGCTCAATTAATCCATACCAACTCGATAAGGAGAACGAAGTGGCCAAGAAAGTTGTGCTCGCATATTCCGGAGGGCTGGACACCTCCATCATTATTCCGTGGCTGAAGGAAAATTACGGCGGCTGCGAAGTGATCGCCATGATCGGCGACCTCGGCCAGCAGGAAGATCTGGAGGCCGCGCGCAAGAAAGCGCTGGCCACCGGCGCCAGCGCCGCGTACATCGAAGATTTGCGCGAAGAATTCATCACCGGCTACATCTGGCCGACGCTGCGCGCCGGCGCGGTGTACGAGCACAAATATCTGCTGGGCACTTCGTTCGCGCGGCCCGTTGCTCGCGCAAGCGCCAGGTGGAACTCGCGAAGAAACTGGGCGCGGATTCCGTCGCGCACGGCTGCACGGGCAAGGGCAACGATCAGGTGCGTTTCGAGCTGGCGGCGAAGGCGCTCGGGCCGGAGCTGAAGATCATCGCTCCGTGGCGCGAATGGAAAATCAATTCGCGCGAAGAAGCGATCGCGTACGCGCAAGCGCACAACATTCCCGTCGAGCAGACGAAGAAGAACATCTACAGCCGCGACCGCAACATCTGGCACTTGAGCCACGAGGGCGGCGTGCTCGAAGATCCCGCGAATGCGCCCGAAGAGGCGATGTGGCAGTGGGTCGTCGCGCCGTCGAAAGCGCCGGACAATGCCGAACGACGGTGAGATTGGCTTTGAAGGCGGAACGCCGGTTTCGGTGAACGGCAAGAAGCTCGCGCCGGTGGCGTCTGCTCGAACAAGCTGAACGAAATTGCGCGCGGCGCAACGGCGTCGGGCGGATGGACATCGTGGAGAACCGCCTGGTGGGCATCAAATCGCGCGGCGCGTACGAAACTCCCGGCGGCACGCTGCTCGTAACCGCGCATCGCGAACTCGAATCGCTTGCGCTCGACCGCGAGACGGCGCACTACCAGCAGCTGCTCTCGCTGCGCTATGCCGAGATGGTGTATTACGGCATGTGGTTCACGCCGCTGCGCGAGGCGCTCGATGCGCTTTTTCACCAGCCGCGCAGAAGCGCGTGACGGGCTCGGTGGCGCTGGCGCTCTGCAGGGCAATCGTGAACGTCAGCTTCGCGGCAATCGCCGTATTCGCTCTATCGCACAGGTCTGGCGAGCTTCACGATGACGGGCTACAACCCGAAGGACGCGGAGGGCTTCATCAATTTGTTCGCGCTGCCTATCACCGTGCCGCAGGAAGCGGCGGTTCCGAGCGGACATGCGCCGAAGAAGGCCACGCGAAATGACGCGCCCGGCGATCAGAAGATGTGGGGCGGCCGCTTCGAACGCGGCCCGGACGCGTCGTTCTACGAGTTCGAGCGGTCGTGGCATTTCGACCGCCGGATGCTGCCGCAGGAACTGGCGCTCGACCGCGCGTGGGCGCGGCGCGATCGCGGCGGCGGGAATTCTCACGGCCGATGAAGCGCAGCAAATCGTCGCCGCGCTCGACGAAATCGAACAGCGCGCGCGCACCGATCCAGCCTGGCTCGACGCTTCGAAGGCCGAGGACGTCCATCATTTCGCTGAAACGGCGCTGATCGAAAAACTCGGTCCGCTCGGCGCCAAGCTGCACACCGGCCGCAGCCGCAACGAAATGGTGGCGACCGAATTCCGCATGTACGTGCGAGCGGCCGCGCGCGGAGATGCGCGGCGCCGTCGCCGGGCTGCTGGCGAGCGTTTGCCGCGCAGGCGGAGAAGAATCTCGGCGTGCCGATGGCCGGGCAACACGCACATGCAGCACGCGCAGCCGATGCTGCTTTCGCACTGGCTGCTGGCGCATGGCGAGGCTTTCTAGCGCGACTCGAACGCGTTCGCCTGCGCCGCCGCTCGCGCCGACGCTTGCCCGCTGGGCTCGGGCGCGCTGGCGGGCTGCGCATTTCCGCTCGACCGCACGGCGCTGGCGCAGCGACCTGGGTTTCTCGCGCATCACGGCGAACAGCCTGGACGCGGTCGAGCGACCGCGATTTCGCGCTCGAATATCTCTTCGCGCTTTCGGCGCTCGCGATGCACCTCTCGCGGCTCTCTGAAGACATGGTGCTCTTCGCCTCGCCGGAATTCGGGTTTCTCGATCTGCCCGACGAATATTCCACCGGCAGCAGCCTGATGCCGCAGAAGAAAAATCCCGACGCCTGGGAACTGATTCGCGGCAAGACGGGACGCATCTACGGCGCGCTCGTCGCGCTGTTCACTACCATGCAAGGGCCTGCCATCGAGCTACCAGCGCGATTTGCAGGAGGACAAAGAAGCGCTCTTCGCGCGCGCACGATCAGGCGCTTGCGATGGCGCAGATCGCCGCGGCCACACTCGCCGCGACGCGATTCCGCGAAGCAACGACTGCGCGAAGCCGCGCAGGATCCCGGCGCTGGTGGCCACGGAGCTGGCCGATTACCTGGTCGGCCGCGGCGTGCCGTTCCGCGAGGCGCACGAAATCGTCGGCAAAGTGCTGCGTGCGGCGGAGCAGAAGGCAAATCGATCCGCGAGATGCCGCTCGAGCGCTTGAAGGAATTTTCGCCGGCGTTTGGACGATGACCTCGGCGACCGCTGCTCACGGTGGAATCGGCGCTGGCGCGCCGCGCGGTGCCCGGCGGCACCGCGCCCGCCGCCGTGCGTGCGGCGCTCGAGGATTTCAAGGCGCGAACTCGCCGAACGCTTGCGACGGAGCTAGCCGTGAACAAGCACCATCTCACCGCACGCGGATCTGCCCCGCGGGTTCACTTTCGCCGCGATGCACTGCGGCCTGAAGAAAACGCAAGCTCGATCTCGGGATTCTGCTCAGCGAAGTGCCCGGCGTACGGCCGCCGCGGTGTTCACCACAAACCAGGTGGCAGCCGCGCCGGTGGTGCTTTCCGCGCGCACATGCAAGAAGTCGCGCGCAGAAGATGCGCGCGGCATGATCGTCAATTCCGGCAACGCGAACTGCTGCACCGGGCCCGAAGGCTATCGCCGCCTCCGTCGCCACCGCCGACGACTCGGCGCAGCAACTGGGCGGCGTCGACCCGTCGCAGATGCTCGTCTGCTCCACGGGCGTGATCGGCGCGCCGCTGCACGTGGAAAAAATTCTCGTCGCGCGTGCCCGAGCTGGTGCGCATCGCGCAAGCGCGGCGCCGAGGCCTTCGAGGAGTTTGCGCGCGCCATCATGACCACGGACACGCGCCCAAGTGGGCCGCGGCAAAGATTCGCATCGGCGGCAAGACAAGTGCGCATCGTCGGCTGCGCCAAAGGCTCGGGCATGATCCATCCGAACATGGCCACGATGCTCGGCTTCATCGCCACCGACGCCGCGATCTCGCCGCGCCGCTGCTCGTCGCGCGCGCTGACGCGATGTCGTCGTCGCGCACCTTCAACTCCATCACCGTCGATGGCGACACCTCGACCAACGACACGGTGGCGCTGCTCGCCAACGGCGAGTCCGGCGCGCGCGCGCATCACCGCGACGGACGCCGAACTACAAAAAATTCTGCGACGCGCTCGAACGCGGTCTGCAAGTCACTGGCGCTCGCGATCGTCGCCGACGGCGAGGGCGCGCAGCGCGTGATCGAAGTTCGAAGTGCGCGGCGCGCCCATCGGAACGCGCCGCCGATCAAATGGCGCGCACGATCGCGAATTCGCCGCTGGTGAAGACGGCGTTGCCGGCGCCGACCCCAACTGGGGCCGCATCCTGGCCGCTGCCGGCCGCTCCGGCGTGAAATTTCGATCCCGAGCGCGTGAACATCTGCGCTCGCGGGAGTCGAAGTCTGCCGCGCGCGGCCGCGAGAAAACATTCGACGAAGGCACCACGCACGAAAAAATGCTCGCGAAGCACGTTCCTATCGTCGTCGAACCTGCGCTCCGGCAAGGGCCACGCGCGCAGTGTGGACCTGCGACTTCACCACGGAGTACATCCACATCAACGCCAGCTACCGTACGTAGCCTGCTTCCGATCGGCATTCTTTCGCCCGAGCCCACAGCTCCGATCCTCCGCTTGTTGACTGCCGCACCGTTTAGGAGCAAGATGCTGCCAGAGTTGCTGGAGCGCTCGCTTCAGCCGGGCGTGGCATCCCTCGATACGCGCCGCTCGCGGCCGACTCCCTGTCTCTTCAGCCTCGCAGTCACGCCTATGCGTTGGCGCGAGCAAGGAGCTACGCTCGTGAAGAAATTGTACGTAGGGAATTTGCCGTTCAAGGCAACCGAAGAGGAGGTGTCGGCGCTTTTTTCGCAGATCGGGGTGCAGCCGGATTCGCTCAGCTTGTTGCGCGACCGTTTCACCGGCCAGCCGCGCGGATTTGGTTTTGCGGAATTTACCAATGATGCCGAAGCTGAAAAGGCCGTCGAAGCCCTCAACGGAAAAGATTTCCTGGGCCGCGCGCTGGTGGTGAACGAAGCGCGTCCTCAGCGCGAAGGCGGCGGGGCCGGCGGCGGGAACCGAGGTGGCGGCGGTGGGCGCGGAGGTGGTGGTGGCGGCCGGGGTGGACGCGAAGGCCGCGGCGGATACGGTGGCGGTGGTGGACGGGATCGCGACCGGTAATTCAGCCGCGAATCGCAGACTAAAAATCTTCGAACGGCCACGGCCTTCCGTGGCCGTTTTCTTTTGCACGGTGCAAACAATCGGACTACGCGATCGCGGCCTCCTGCTTTGACGTCGGTCCCACAATTTCCGAGACGCGGACCTCGCCGCCTTTGTATACAAACTTCAGCACTGTGGACGAGTGAATTCCGCGCCGCACCATCTCCGCTACGTCGAGCTCCGCTTCTGCTACATCTAGATTCTCCGGCGTCGCCCGCAGCGCCGGATTGCGCGGCAAAAACACCGGACAACAATCGTGGAACGGTTCGGCCGAAATTGCGTAGGTCCCAATCTTGCGAGCCGTTGCAAGAATTTCCTGCTTGTCTGAGCCGGCCAGCGGGCGGAACACCGTCATATCGACGGCCTTATCCACCGCAACAAGATTCCTCAGCGTTTGTGAGGCTACCTGGCTGAGGCTGTCGCCCATTAAAAGCGCCAGCGCGCGGTCGCGCGTCGCAAGCGCTTCGGCGATGCGCAGCATCATTCGACGGTAGAGCAGCACGCGAGAGTCTTCCGGCGCGTGCCGTGCGATCTCGCGCTGAATCGCATCGAACGGAACTCGATACAGCTTGGCGTGAAATTGGTAGGTCACCAGGCGCCGCGCCAGTTCGCTCGCCACATGCGACGAAGACTCGCCCGGCTGCGCTCCGGCGGAATGAAAATGCACGAAGCTCAGGTGCGCGCCGCGCTTCATCATTTGGTACGCAGCCACTGCCGAGTCAAATCCTCCCGAAAGCAGGCACATCATCCGCCCGGCTGTGTTGGCGGGAAGTCCGCCCGCGCCTTCATGTCTATGCGCATAGACCAAGGCAGGACGCGGAGTGATTTCCACGTAACAGGTCACATCCGGATCCTTCAGCCGCACCGTGGCGCTGCGACCCTCGGCGCGCAGCCGTCCCTGCAGTGCTTGGCCGACTTCCTTCTCAATCGCGACGCTCGAATGCGGGAAAGATTTGTCGCTCCTCTTCGCGCGCACTGCGAACGATAGAAACGAACGTGGGCTCATTTCCTCCCACGCCGCGACTGCGATTTTCTCCAGATCGCGATTGACCGAGCGCGCCACCGCGAAAAATGCAATCCCGAGCACCTGCCGCACTCGTGAAACGGCCTCGTCGATTAGTGTGTCCTCGCGGAACCACAAAATCAGCCGGTCGCCAGCCTGCTCCACCGCGACAAGCCCGAGTCCATCGAGCGAAGCTCGAAGAGCCGTCGTGAGTTTGCGCAGGTAGAATTTGCGGTTGCGGCCCTTCAGCCAGAGTTCGTGATAGTGGACGACGATGGCAGGATGATTCATGGAGGATTCGCGCGGCGAACGCACCGTTGTAATGTAACGCGATTATAACACCGTCGTTCGAGCGGTATCGCCGCGGAGGTGCGCTCTCACTCTGCGGACGTTACGTGCCTGCCTCTGCATCGAAATCTCGGATTGCATCGAGTAGATAACCAAATGGAAACTTCGGCGCATCCCATGCGACTTTACGCGTGTGCTAGGGTTATCATCGGCGCGGGTGAAGATTTGGCGAAGGCGAGGCGGAGAAATCAGCCCTCGGCCCGAAGTAATTACAAATTCGTGCTACGGATTTGAGCGGCTGGGCATCGAATTGCTAGTAGCTCTAGAGGAGTGCTGAATGTGGAACCGTCGTGACTGGGACGACTTCTTCGATATTGTGCAGCGGCGCGGTTTCAAGCATCGCCCGCCGCGGCCTGTCACACTGTCGCGTCGCAATCGCCTCGTTCCCACGGAAGGTTATAGCCTTGCTGAACTTGACGACGCTGGTCTGAGCATCGAGCAAGCCGAATCTTTTGGCCTACCCGTCGATGCTGGCCGGGTTGGCGCCTACGGTCCCAATATCAGTTCATTGCGCGACTTCGTGCGCGCCAGCCGCTCCCGCTTTTAGCTTTTACGCCCAGGGCATCCGCCCATACACTCGCTCCCACCTCAAAAAAGAAGTTAGAATGCTGCTCGCCCTGCTGCACCGGCTTCGTCCAACGGACTACTGGAACCAGTACGACCCGGCGTACGTATCACCTGTCGTGTTTCCACCAGGAGAATGCTCGATGAAGAAAGCCTGCTCGATCCTTGCGCTCGCATTTGCGATTCTCAGCTTCGCAGTTGTGCCCGCGCCGCGTGCCCAGTCGTCCGAGAAACCGCTCTTGCTTCGCCAGCCGACGCTAAGCAGCGCGAATATTGTGTTCGCTTATGGCGACGATCTTTGGCGCGTTTCGCGCGACGGTGGCCAAGCGGTGCGGCTCACGGCAGGACCTGGGATCAAGGCAGGTCCGCACTTTTCCCCGGATGGAAAATGGATCGCCTTTACCGGCGAGTACGACGGCAAGCTCAACGTCTATGTGATCTCCGTCGATGGTGGCAGCCCACGCCGCGTTACTTTCCACGCCGGTCCGGATCAGGCCGTGGGCTGGACGCCCGACGGCAAAAATATTCTTTTCGTGTCGGTGCGCGACAGCTTCGCGAACAACACCCGGGCACTGTTTACCGTTCCTGCTGAGGGTGGATTTCCGACGAAGGTGCCTCTGCCCGTAGGTTGGGAAGGGTCGTACTCGGCTGATGGAAAATATCTGGCTTACCGACCGACACCATTTCCCTGGGGCAACTGGAGCCACTACCGCGGCGGAACGTCCCCCCGCATCTGGATCGCAAACCTGGCCGATTCGTCCGTGGTGCCGCTGCCGCACGAAAGCTGGAACGACTTCAACGCCATGTGGATAGGCGACACGATTTATTTCCTCTCCGACCGCAACGGCGCCTACACACTCTTTTCGTACGACACGAAGACCAAGGCCGAAGCGCAGGTAATCGAAAATAAAGGCCTGCCGTTCAAGTCCGCGGACGCCGGACCAGGCGCGATCGTGTACGAGCAATTTGGGTCGATTCATCTGTACGATCTTGCGAGCCATCGGGAACATCCCGTCCAGATCCAAGTCTCCGCTGATCTGATTCAGCCGCGCTCGCATTTTGAAAAGGTCGCCAAGCAAATTACGAATTCAAACATTTCGCCCACCGGAGCGCGCGCCGTCTTCGAAGCGCACGGCGAAATTCTCACCGTGCCCGCCGAAAAAGGCGACATCCGCAATATCACGAATTCCCCCGGCGTTGCGGACCGCGATCCGGCGTGGTCGCCCGACGGAAAATGGATCGCCTACTTCTCCGATGAATCCGGCGAGTACGCTCTGCATCTGCGCTCGCAAACCGGCATGGGCGACACGCGAAAGATCAATCTCGGCAATCCTCCATCGTTCTTCTACGGACCGACGTGGTCGCCAGACAGCAAGAAGATTGCCTACACCGATAAGCGCCTGAATCTTTGGTATGTCGATGTTGATAAGGGAACGCCCGTGAAGATCGACACCGACTACTACGAAGGACAGGGTCTGAATCCGAACTGGTCACCGGACAACAAGTGGATCGTGTACACGAAAATTCTGCCGAACCATTTCCGCGCAGTTTGCGTGTACAACCTCGACTCCGCCAAATCGACACAGCTCACCGACGGCTTAAGCGACACCGCGTTCGCGGCTTTCGACATGAGCGGTAAATACATCTTCTTCACGGCGAGCACGAACATCGGCCCCGCGATCGGCGGGCTGGACATGTCCACCGACGGCAAGCAAGTCACCCGCAGCGTGTATCTAATCGTGTTGCGCAAGGATCTCCCTTCGCCGCTCGCACCGGAAAGCGACGAGGACAAGGGCCCCGACGCGGACAAGAAGGCCTCCGCCGAGGCCGACTCCACGAAAGACGCAAAAGATGCGAAGGACGCCAGGGATAAGGACCAGAAAAGCAAAGATGATGCCGCAAAGAAAGAACCGATCAACGTAACGATCGACTTCGACAACATCGGCCAGCGCATTCTCGCTTTGCCGATTGGCGCGAAAAACTACGTCACTCTTCTCACCGGTAAAGCAGGCGAGATCTTTTTGGCGGACATCCCGGCCAACGTCGAGCAGGACGGCCCTCCTCAGCTCGTCTTCGCTAAGTACGATCTGAACAAGCGAAAGGAAGACCAGCTCATCGCGGGGGTCCAGTCGATCTCGCTTTCGTTCAACGGAGAAAAATATCTGTACCAACAGGGCGACACCTGGGCCATTGCATCCACCGCCGCGCCCGCCAAGCCGGGTGAAGGTGTGCTCAAAGTTCCGGACATGGAAGTGTGGGTTGAGCCGCGCGCAGAGTGGGCGCAGATGTATCACGAGATTTGGCGTATCGAGCGCGACTTCCTATATGACCCGCATCATCACGGCGTGAATCTCATCGCGCTTTCGAAAGAGTATGAACCGTATCTCGATCGCATCGCCACGCGCGACGATTTGAATTATCTGTTCGCGCAGATGCTCAGCGAGATCAACGTTGGCCATATGTTCGTCGGCGGCGGAGATATTCCCGAAGTGCAGCCGCTACAGGTCGGGTTGCTCGGCGCCGACTACGCAATTGAAAACGGGCACTACCGATTCGCCAAGGTTTACGACGGCGAGAACTGGAATCCGCACCTTCAGGCGCCGCTCACGCAACCCGGCGTGAACGTCGTGGCGGGCGAATATCTGTTCGCCGTAAACGGCGTGGAAGTGAAGCCGACCGAAGACATCTACGAATATTTCCAGGAGACCGCGGGCAAGCAGACGGTTCTGAAGGTCGGTCCGAATGCCGACGGTTCAGGCACGCGCGAAGTCACCGTCGTCCCCGAACCGGATGAAACGAACCTGCGCAACCGATCGTGGATGAACAGCAATATGAAAACCGTGAACGAGATGAGCGGCGGCAAGCTCGCTTACGTTTACCTGCCGAATACCGCCGGCGGCGGTTTCACCAATTTCAACCGCTACTACTTCGCGCAAGTGGGCCGCCAAGGCGCGCTGATCGACGAGCGATTCAACACCGGCGGCCAGGCAGCCGATTACATCATTCAGTACATGCAACGGAAAATCTGGAATTACTGGACGTCGCGCGAGGGAGCCGATTACACCACGCCGCTCAGCGGGATCTATGGCCCGAAGGCAATGTTGACGAACGAATTTTCCGGATCCGGCGGCGATGCGCTTCCGTGGTATTTCCGGCACGTCGGACTCGGGCCACTGATCGGCCGTCGAACGTGGGGAGGCCTCGTGGGCATCGGGGGCTACCCGAACCTCATCGACAACGGATTCGTCACCGCGCCGCGTTTTGCGTTTTTCACTACCGAGGGTGAGTGGGACGTGGAAAACAACGGCGTGAAACCGGACATCGATATCGAGATGGACCCGGCCGCGTGGCGGAAGGGCCACGATGCGCAGCTTGAGAAAGGTATTGATGTGCTGATGCAGGAGCTGGCGAAAAATCCGCCGCCTCCGGTGAAGCATCCGGCGTACCCGGACTACGGGAAGTACTCGTCGGCACACTAGAAGCTGCAATTGTAGGAAGCGGAGCGATCGAGAGAGAGCAAGCGTTCCACTCGGTCGCTTCTCGCGCGTCTTCTACATTAGCGAGCTTCGTTCGGCTTGCTTCCGACCATAAGCGCGAAAAGCCCGCCGGCGATCGCGCCGCCTACAACCACGGCGTCCCATGCAAGGCCCGTTGCTACCGATAGCTGAGGCGCTGCGCCGAATGGTAACAAAAGCGCCGCTGTCGCCGCTTCGCGCACTCCAATTCCGGCTTGCGTGATCGGCACGGCGGCGGAAAGTTTCGCGAGCGGCCACGCAAACAACCACACTCGAAACGGCAGATCCAATCCGCATGCGACGGCTAACATTACGTTCAGGGTGATGAATGCGAGCTGGACCACAAAGCTCATGCTCAGAGCGCGAAGCATGGTGCCCGGCTGACGCAGAATTTCACGACCAGCCTCCCGCACGCGTACCAGCTTGCGCCGGATCTTGATCGAAAGTTTCCGCACTGGAAACAACGCGATAATCCCGAGCGCCAATACACCCGCCAGACAAGCAGCCGCAATCACCAGCAGGAAAATTTTGCGGTCCTTCTCCGAAAGACCGCCGGGAACGAGGGCGGCGCCGATAGCCGCCAACAGCACCAGGGCCGTAAAGTCGGAGAGCCGGTCCACAAAGCTGCCTAAAAACACAGCCGCCTTGGAACGCCCCACCCGAAGCGCCATCGCGATCCGCAAAATATCGCCGCCGATCAACGATGGAAGAAACAGCGAGCCGAATAGCCCTGCGAAGTAGCACCGCGCGGCGTTGCGGGGACTCAATCCCGCTCCGCCCATGTTCAGCACCAGCCGGTACTTCACGGCGCCAATCACATGCGCAGCCAGATAGCCGGCAATCGCCAGCAGCCAGAGCTGCACGCTCAGCCGCTTCAGCGTCGCCAAAACTTGGTGGGCTGGAAGAAATCGGAAGAGAATGTAGAGCAGCAGCGCGCTTGCGCCGTACTGGAGCGCTGCTCGCAGAACTGTGCGCCAAACAGGACGCGGCTGCGGGGCGGATTGTGCTTTCACTTCGTCCGTCATTCGCTCTCAGAGTCGCGCAAATGCGGTTGCGCTCCGTAGGACAACACCTTAAGGTATTCTGGCAGGTCTTCTCGCAATGAGATTTGAATTCGGGATTTATTTTTCCACAAACCAGGGCTGACAGAGTGAAAAAGAAAATTCGAGTGGTTCAATATGGACTCGGTCCCATCGGCGCATCCATTGCTCGTTTGATGCGCACGAAAGTACAGATTGAAATCGTCGGGGCGGTGGATAAAGACCCTGCGAAGGCGGGACGCGACCTGGGTGAATTTCTCGGCGCAGCGGATGCGCCGTGGGGCGTGACGATCGCTCCTGAAGCGGCGAGTGTTCTGGCAAAGCCCGCCGACCTGGTGGTGCATTCCACGTCTTCCTATCTTTCGAGCGTGATGGACCAGCTTCTTGAGTGTATCGGCGCGGGCTGTTGCGTGGTTTCCACGTGCGAAGAGCTTGCCTACCCGTTCCGCAAGTTTCCCGAACTCTCGAAGAAGCTCGACGAATCCGCCATCGAAGAGGGCGTCGCCATCCTCGGCACCGGCGTAAATCCCGGATTCGTGATGGATAAACTTGTGCTGACGCTTTCAGCGGTCTCGCAAAAGGTTGAATCCGCGCGAGCGATCCGCGTTGTCGACGCATCGAAACGGCGACTGCCGCTCCAGAAAAAGATCGGCGCGGGCATGACGCCCGAAGAATTCAAGCAGCAGGTGGCGGCAGGCGTAATCAAGCATCACGGCTTGCCGGAGTCGATCGCCATGGTTGCCGATGGCCTGGGCATCGAAGTTGATGACATCACGGAAACGATCGAACCGATGATCGCCGACGAAACCGTAAAGACCGAGTTCCTCGAAGTAGCGCCTGGGCAGGTGACCGGCGTGCATCAGATCGGCAGAGGCACGGTTGGCGGCACGGAAAAAATATTCATGGAGTTGAAGATGTATGTGGGCGCGAAGAATCCGGGGGATACCGTTGAGCTTACCGGCCAGCCGAACATATCGCTCACGATTCCGGGCGGCACGCACGGCGACATCGCAACTGCTGCGGTAGCCGTCAATGCGATCCCCACGATTCTTGCGGCGAACGCGGGCCTTCGGACGTCGCGCGATCTGCCGCTGACGTTCTTCGCCGGCAACGCGAAGTAACGCAGAGCAATGCATACAGCAACGTGGCGCGAACCGCCTACGCTTTCGCTGCCCAGAACCGCGACACAGAGGCGAAGTCCGGATCATCCTTCGCCGCGTCCATCACTTTGCTGAAGGTGCCGTAGGCCGCCTCAAGCGCGGGCAGCTTTAGGCCTTCTTCTTTTCCGAGTTCTAATGCGAGCCGCATGTCCTTATGCATCAGGCGCAGGGGAAAGCTCGCTGGATAGTCTCCTTTCAACATCAGCGGCGCTTTTACATCCAGCACGCCGGAGCGCGCCATGCTGGACTGCATCACTTCGATGAGCTTTTCTCCCGCTAAACCCGCACCGCGAACCAGAGCAAGAGCCTCTGCAAGCGCATTCACCTGCAGGGCAAGAATCGAATTCATCGCGAGCTTGATGGTCTGCCCAGCGCCATTCGGACCAAGGAGGAAAATCTTCTTGCCCATCGCCTCAATCACGGGGCGCGCGCGTTCGAGCACCTTGGATTCACCGCCAATCATAAAAAGTAGTTCGCCCTTTTCGGCGCCCCACGTTCCGCCGGTGACCGGGGCGTCCAGAAACTCGATGCCGACATCCTCGCTGGCGTTCGCGATGCGGCGAGCAAGGTCAGGTGAAATTGTGCTGGAATCGATGTAGATACTGCCGCGTTTCAGGGCGGGAAACGCTCCATCCTTGCCCCACAGCACTTCTTCGAGAGCGGGCGGATCGCTGACTATTGTAATGAGTACGTCGACGTGCTCCGCCAGTTCGCGCGGACTTGCAGCGAGCTTTGCGCCAGCGTTCACAAGGTCCGCAGCCTTCGAGGCGGTGCGATTCCAAACGTAAACGGTGAATCCCGCTTTCAGCAGATTGTGCGCCATGGGTTTGCCCATCAGCCCAAGGCCGATCATTCCCACGGCCGGTTTCATTTCTTCCTCCAGGTCACGGGAAAATAATACTCGCGCGGAAGAGGGAACGCGAATGATCGGATTCGAGCGTAAACCCGAGGCGCGACAGACGAAAGGTTGGAGCCAGGGTCTATTTGGCCGGAACACGAACTGCGGAAGGTGGGACCGGCTGGGAGGGCATCAGTTCGACCAGGCGGACGATGTGAGTGTAAGGCAACTCGAGACGCATTATTTTATCGGTTCCACCTGAAGCAAAGCGATCCTCGAGATACACGGACTTGCCGTTGTCGGCGACGATGACGCCTACCGCAAAAAGATGAATGTCTGCGGATCGATAGTGGGCCTCGACCCGCTTTCCGATGAAAGATGCGTAGCGCTGCATAGAAACCCAGTTTCGAGGTTGGGGAAAAACGCGTCAATGGTACTGCGGTTGGAAATGCGAGAAAGTTAACTGTATTTGTAATAGCCGCAGAGGGTAAAAGGCGAAGTATGGGCATTTCGTTAACTCTTTTCTTCTGAATCGGATGCAGGGTCGTCGAGGAGAGAGAATTCGACTTTGTGCCGGAAAGGGTCAATGCGTTCGGCGCGCACCCGAACGAGATCTCCCAAGCGAAAGACTCGTCGTTGGTTCGAACCGCGCGAGCCGCGGTATGGTTCGGTGACGATGGTGTGGTCGCGCTCGCGATATTCGCAGCGGTGACCGGTGTACTGTTCGAGGCGATCGATGCTGACCAGGCCTTCGACGAAGATTTCCATCAGTTCGACGAAGAAGCCGAATTTCTGCACCGAGATGATCAGCGCGTTGTATTCGTCGCCGAGATGGTTTTCCATGAACTGCGCGGTTTTCCAGTCCATCAGGTCGCGCTCGGCCAAATCGGCGCCACGTTCAGCGTCCGAGCTTTCGGTGGCGATTTCTTTTAGCTCGACGCGGCGATACGGACCGAGTGCGGCAACGGATTCTTCCTCGTGGGTTTTCGGGTTTTCAACTTTGGCGCGGATTGGCGCGGCGTCGGGATTGGAGAGCGCCCATTTTAGGGCGCGGTGAACGATCAGGTCAGGATAGCGGCGGATGGGAGACGTGAAGTGCGTATATTCCTTGGCCGCCAGGGCGAAGTGGCCAAGGATGTCCACCGCGTAGCGCGCCTGCTTCAGCGAACGCAGCATGAGGTAGGAAAGGATGCGCTCTTCCGGCTTGCCGGCAATTTTCTCGGCGAGCCGCTGGTAGTGCTGCGGGCGAATGTCCACTTCATCCACGGCGGGTGCGGTGTAGGCCATTGGGCGCGTCCGGCCTTTTCCGCCGCGACGGCCATGGGCAGCCTGACGCGACTCACCGTGGCGGACCATGATGCGGCGCTCGGCCACACCGTCGACACCGAGCGAGTAGCCGAAGGCGTGGGCCAGCTCTTCGAACTCGAGCACTTTTTTCGGATCGGGTTTTTCGTGGACGCGGTGAAGCGAGGCGACGGCGCGCTTTTCAAGATACTGTGCGACGGCTTCGTTCGCGGCTAGCATGAATTCTTCAATCAGGCGGTGCGCGATATTGCGTTCGCTGCGAATGATGCTGGTCATGCGGCCCGCATCGTCAAATTCGATCACCGGCTCGGGGAGGTCGAAATCGATGGAGCCGCGATTGTGGCGGAGGCGGATGCGCAGCTCCGCCAGCTCTTTCATAAGTTTGAAATGGTCGACGAGCGGGCGATAGCGCTCGGTCATTTCCGGGTCGCCTTCGAGAACTTTGTTCACGTTGGTGTAGGTCATGCGCTCGGCGGAGCGAATCACGCCGGCCGTGAAATCGGAGTGGACCATTTTTCCCGTCGGGTCCATTTCCATGATCGCGCTCATCACCAGGCGATCGACTTTTGGATTGAGCGAGCAGATGCCGTTGGACAATTCCTCGGGGAGCATGGGGACGGCGCGATTCGGAAAATAGACGGAAGTGCCACGCAGACGCGCTTCGCGATCGAGCGGCGAGCCGCGGTCGCACGTAATGCGCGACGTCGGCAATGTGGACTTGGAGCTCGTAATTGCCGTTCGGAAGGATCGAAACGTGGACGGCGTCATCAAAGTCGCGCGCCGTTTCGCCGTCGATGGTGACGATCGGCAAGATCGCGAAAATCGCGCCGTCCGGCGAGCTCGAGCAGCTGCAACCGCCTGCGGTGCGGCGTGAGCCTCGTGCCAGTACGTCTTCTGGAAACACGTGCGGCAGATGGTGCTTGCGGATGATGATCTCCACGTCCACGCCCATTTCGCCCGGCCGGCCGAGAATTTCGATCACGCGGCCGGTTGGCGCGACGCCGCCCTTCGGGAATCGAGTGAGCTGCACATCCACGACGGCGCCATCCAGCTCGGGCAGCCGCGTGCGCTTCAGCGCGGCGGGAAGTTCGGCATCGCTGGCGCCGAGTTTCTCGCGAAGTTGTTCGCGGAGCTGGGGCGTGAGTTCCAAGCCGGAGGGAATGATGACTTCGTGCAGGATGCGAGCGTCGTAGGGCAGCACGACGTTGCCATTCGGGCCATAGCGGAACAGGCCGACGACGGTGGGATGCTCGCGCTCGACGATCTGCACGATACGGCCTTCGGCACGGCCGTCAGCGCGGCGGCGTTCGATGCGGGCGAGAACTTTGTCGCCGTTCATGGCGTCGCCCAGGCCATCGCGCCCGATGAAGAGGTCGCCTTCGACACGTGGGATCGGCGTGTCCGGAACCAGAAAACCGTAGCCGTCGCGATGTGCGATCAGCCGGCCGGAAATGAGGTTGGGATCGCGGCCGCGTTCCGGTTTTTGAGTACGCGGCGATTCTTCGTGGGCAGCGATTTCCCTTGTTGGGAGGGGTGGCGGGAACAGCAGCGGCAGTGCGCTCGCGGGTTTTTTGAGCGGTGCGAGCGGTCTTCTCACTTTTGGCTTGTTTGGCTCCAGCGGTGCGGTACCGGCCTCCTTTTACTTCTTCGACTTGATGACGCTTCACAAGCTTGTTCAGGACGCGCGGAAGATAGCGACGTCCGGTATGGCGGAGGCCCATGCCGTGGGCGATTTCTCGAATGCTGGCGGGCTGGGAGAGCGTGGCGAGATACTGCACGACTTCGTCGGGATTGACGGCAGGCTGAATCGGCTCGCGAGGCTCGATGGAATGGCGTGAACTGGAAGGCATGGCTGACACTGAGGCTAGCGGATTTGGAGACGGGAGGCAAAAGCTGGTTTTCGATTTGGGAGCGGCTTGAACCGGGAGGAGCCGGGGGGTGGAACGAGAATCGAGATATTGAAAGTGTAGCGAAGGAAATTGGGCGTCGATGATTGTTTTGAGAGAGTTAACAACGGTGCCCTTCCTTTGCGTGTACCTAAGGAAATTTCGTGTTCGAAGGCGTGGGTGAGTCGAACCCAAAGCTGAAGAGAGATCCCCGCCACGGCGGGCGCGAAAAGTGCGCTTCGCCTGGATGAATCGAGGTTTTGGATGCCGCGTTGAGTGGTTTGTGTTGCGCGAGGCTAGCGGGTAGGTGCGGGAGGCTGGGTGGCAAAGCGATCGTTCGTCCGGTGGCGCGGCCGAGCGACCGCAGTCCATAGGATACGGCGCAGGATTTCGTGATGGACGAGGCTACCGGCTGGTGTGGGCGGCTTGGGTGGCCGGCAGTGGTTCGGCGAGTTCGGCCGCGCCTCCGCACTCCGCGAGAACCGTGCGGATCGGCGTTGTTCACGCGAATGACGATAGGCCGCGGCGATTTCTGGGTCTCGAAAAATGCATGGTTAGCGTCGATTAGAAATGGCGCGGTGGTTTGTTTTGTTGGAGTTGCGAGGATTTCTAATCGCGAAAGCGCGATTAGAAATTTGGGTTCGGAAGAAGGGGTGATGCCGGGGAGAGTGCGTCCGGCGGCGTGAGTGATGCGGCCGCTTGGCATGTGCGCTTGCTGTGGGGCTAATACTTTGTCCCGAACTGAGGTTACCACAAAGGTACCATAATGTAAAGAGAATAGTATGTTCCCGAAATGGGAATTCGTTGGGGCGTTGGCGACGTTGCTATGAGAAGCGAAGAGCGAGCCTTCGCCCGATGAATCGGGCCTCTGGATGACGGGGCTGATGGCTTGGGGATGGGAAGTTCGAGAACGATGGAAGGCGTAACGTGATGGCATGTAGCCGGGAAGGTCGTTGTGCGCGAGACCTGGTAGCAGTTGATCTTCGTGGGGAGCGTCTGGGTGCGTGGCGAGGCAGCGGCGGTGCGTGGCGGCGAGGGTGCGGGGTGCTGGGGCGTTGTTGGGTGGCAAAGCGGCGGCTCGCCGCCGCATTCTAAAGAATTTGGATGCCGGTGATCGAGTATGGAGGCTACGCGGGTGAGGTTGCAGTGGTGAGCCTCGTTGTGCGTCGCTGATGGGCAGCGAGGATGTGGCGTCGGGTCTGGGCTGATGCGATTCCGTGGGACTACTGAAGGTCGGTGGTGGGAGTGTCGAGCATGAGGACCTTGCCGTCGGGACCGCGTTCGAGTGTGGGGGCGTATTGGCCGAGGAAGTTGCGGCGCCACCAGTCGCCGGTTTCGCGTTTGGTTTTCATGTCGGTGAACCAGTATTGGTAGAGCACGGAGCGGACTTGGGTGGGTGCACCGGATGCGAACGGATTCGCGGCGAAGAGGCTGAGAACATCGGGATCGTTTTTCAGGAGGCGCTCTTCGGTCCAAAGGACCCAACGATTGTCGCGCCAGTTATCGAGAGAGGCGAACCACAAGCACCATTCGAAACGGGGCTGATAGGGCGCGTAAATTCCGGGAGGTTTGTCAAGGGCTTGCGGCTTGAAGCGGAAGGGATACGCGATCCAGGTCTTGCCGCCGTCGGCGGAGCCTTGGAATTCGATTTCGTAGCGTTCGTGGGTCATGACGGCGAAGAGGCCGTAGCGATTCGCGATGCGCGAGGGCTCGAGGGCGCGGACGGGATATTCGAGGAGATATTCCAGTTCAGGCGGAATTGAAACGAACATCAACAGAAGCAGGAGCGTGGTGACGTAGAAGACTGTGCCCAAACAGACGCCGGCGACGAGGCGACGCACGCCGACCGTGAACGGCGCGGCCCACGAAGAATGCCCGAACGGGACGCCTACGGCGTCCGATTCGGGCGACAAAGGGAGTCGCTGCGCGACGGCGTTTTTGTCGTGGCTGAAAGCATGACCCGCAAGGATTGAATGCGTCGCGTTGGCGTCGCGTGCGTCTGACGACGCGCCTGCGGTGGCAACAATCGGACTATGCGAGGCGGATTCGGGTGTAACGGCATGATGCGGGAATTCGTATGGGCCTGCAATCCAATTGCGAACGCGACGCGGTAGAGCCCACCGGACGGTGCGATCGTCGAGAAGCAAAACGCCGAGCAAGAGGACGAGGTAATTTAGGAAGGTGTAGTTGGCGGTGAGGATGATGCCGATCTGGAAGGGAGTGAGAATACAGAAGCACAGGATGCGGACGCGGCGCGGGAGGAAGAGCATCCAGACGAGAAGCAGTTCGGCGAAGAGCGTGAAGAAAGATGCGGAGGCGTGAAACCAGTGCGGGAGATGCTGGATGTACCAGCCGACCCAGGTGGGCAGCGGGCCGTTCTGGTAATAGTCGTCCATGGCGGTGAAGTGGCGCCAGGACTGATCGCCGCTCGCGATTTTCACGACGCCGGATTCGAAATAAATCCGGAACCACTCCCAGCGCAAGAGATACAACGCGGCGCGCGGTGGAGCGCTGGCGGCGCCGAGGCCGGGGCGAAATCCGTCGGGCGAGAAAAAGAGAGCGATGAATCCCGCTTCGAGCAACATGCCGTCGGATTGAAAGCTGGAGAATTCCTGCGCGACGGAAACGAAGGAAAGGAAGCAGATGAAACAAACGAGCAGTGAGAGACGCGCGGCCGATATTCAGTACGACCAGAATCGACGCGACGACACCAATCCAACACAAAAGCGTGAGAGCTCGATTGCTCGAGCCGAGCCAGAGCACAGTGGGCGCGAACCAGAATCGTGAGCCGTGCATGGCTGCGGCAACTGCCTGGAGATAGTCGACAGCGGGGAGAATCCCGGTCGGGCCGAGCATTCCGCGGATTTCGTAGAGAAGGGAAGAAACGCGGAGAAATAAATCAGGCCGAACGCGCGGAGGAAGATCCAGCGGACCCACAGATGCGCGCCCTGGCGGTTTCCCTCGCGCAAAGGCTCGGGATCGAGCAGCCACTTCAGCGCTGCGGGGATTCTTTCCAGCATTGCTGGGGATTATACGCGGGAACGCGAGTCGCGGGCCGCGTCAGCCTCTTGCGGAGGCGGACGCAGCTTTTTTCTTCGGGTGCGGGGCGTGAACGGCGGGGCGCATGGGCGGAAATTTGATTTGCGTAGGCGCGTGCGGAACTTCGCTGATGGCTTCGCGGCCCTCCGCAAATCCGATCAGGAATTCCTGAACGTTGAAAGTGAACGGTTCGCGGGCGTTGGCGGGCGCGCCGTGCGAATTTTCGCGGATGTATTGGCCGCTCGGCTCCAAGATTCGCGTTTTTTCGGTATCGGCGAGATATGGCTGAATTACTTCGGAGTAAACCTGGTTACACAATTCCGGATCGCGGAGGTGGAACATGACTTCGACACGTTCATAAATATTGCGGTGCATCCAGTCGGCGCTGCCGAGGTATAGCTCGGTCTTGCCGCCGTTGCCAAAGGCGAAGATGCGGCTGTGCTCGAGGAAACGGCCAACGATGCTGCGGACGCGGATGCGGCTGCTGACTCCGCGAATGCCGGGGCGCAAAGCGCATGCGCCACGAACGATCAATTCGATGTGCACGCCGGCTTGCGAAGCTTTGTAAAGCTCCTCGATGATCTGCTCGTCGAGCAGTGAGTTCACTTTTGCGAAGATGAACGCTTTCTTTCCGGCGCGGGCGTGGGCGGCTTCGCGTTCGATGAGCGTTTTGCAGTTGCGACCGAGATTGAGCGGGGCGACGAAGAGCGGTTCGTACTTCGGGCGCTCGGAATAGGCGGTGAGGTAGTCGAAGACATGATGCACGGCGTTGGTAATGTGATGGTCGCTGGTGAGCAGGCTGAGGTCGGTGTAATAACGGGCGGTGGAAGGATTGTAATTTCCGGTGCCGAGATGTGCGTAGCGGCGAATCTGTCCGTCGGATTCGCGGCGGGCGATGAGGGCGAGCTTGCAGTGCGTCTTGAGGCCGACCACGCCGTGGAAGACCTGCACGCCGGCTTCCTGCAGATTGCGCGCCCAGCGGATGTTGGAAGCTTCGTCAAAGCGGGCTTTCAGCTCGACGACGACGGCGACTTCTTTTTTGGCGGCGGCGTCGATCAGAGGCGCGGACGATGGGGGAATTTTCGCTGGTGCGGTAGAGGGTCTGCTTGATTGAAAGGACGTCGGGGTCCTTCGCGGCGCTTTCGATGAAGCGCACGACGGCGGAGTAGGAATCGTACGGGTGATGCAGCAGGACTTCGCGCTTGCGCACGAGCTCGAAGATGGAAGCGGGACCGGGTTTCAACGCCAGCTCGCGGGGAACGAACGGGCGGAATTTCAGATCGGGACGCGCGACGGCGTCATACAGATAGAGGACGCGAGAGAGGTTCGGCGGGCCTTCGACGCGGAAAATCTGCCAAGGAGCGAGGCGGAAATTCACGACGAGGCGATCGACGATTTCCTGGTTGGCGCTGGCTTCGATTTCGAGGCGAACAGCTTCGCCTTTGCGGCGGCGGTGTAGCTGCGCGTCCACGGAATCCATGATGCTGCGCGATTCTTCCTCTTCGAGGTAGAGGTTGCTGTTGCGCGTGACGCGAAAGGCGGCGGCGGAGAGGACTTCGTAGCCGTGGTAGAGGCGGTCGGCGCAGGTCTGAATCACGTCCGAGAGGAAAACGAAGTCGACGGTGCCGTCTTCGGAGGGAAGTTTCACGAGGCGCGGGAGAGCGCGAGGGACCGTGACGACGCCGAGGTAGGTTTGCGAGCCGCGACGCTTGCGCTTGAGGAGGAAAGCTAGGCAGAGCGCTTTATTGAGCACGTGGGGAAACGGGTGAGCGGGATCGACGGTGACGGGCGTGAGGAGAGGCTCGACGGATTTTGCGTAGAACGAGTCGAGGTAGGCGCGGGCTTCGGGCTTCAAATCTTTTGCGCTGCGGATGCGGACGTGCTCGGCGGCGAGCGCGGGAACGAGCTGTTCGCGCCAACAGTCGTACTGCTCCTTCACAAACTTGTGGATGCGTTCGGCTAGGCCGTCGAGGGTGGCCTGCGGCGTCGTGCCGTCAGGGCCGATTTCGCCTTTGCCATGCTCGACCTGTTGGAGAATGCCGGCGACGCGGACTTCGACGAACTCGTCGAGATTGCTGGCGGTGATAGCGAGAAATTTCAGGCGCTCGAGAAGAGGGTTGGAAGGGTCTTCGGCTTCTTCGAGGACGCGATCGTTGAACTGCATCCAGCCGATAATGGCGGTTGAGGAACAGTTCGGGACTCATTGTGGGAGCGTTTTTCCTTAAGGCCATGAAGTCCTCGGAGCCGTGGAAGCCTAGTTGAGCAGTGTTACAGTCGTATTACGATACGCTGGATCGCGCGGCGCTTAGACCGGGCGCGGGGGAACTGCGATCATCCGGCGACGCGGCGCGACGATTGTACGAAGGTTGCGCATGGGGCGGCAATCGCGCATGTTATCACCCTCGTCCGAAAAGGACATTTTCCCATGACGACGGCGAATTCAGCGACGCAGGCGTGTTTTGTGGGGGAGCGCGACGGGTACAAGTGGTACCACGTGGACGATCCGGCGGGGCCGGCGCTGGACGAGCTGGCCAAAGAGTATGGGCTGCACGAACTGGCGGTGGAGGACTGCCGCGTGCCGGGGACGCGGGCGAAGATCGATCAGTATGGCGACACGCTGTTCGTGGTGGCGAACATCGTTCACTACGATGCGGAACCGAACGAGTGTTCGTTCACGGAGATGGATTTTTTCGTGAATGAGAAACTGGTGATCAGCGTGACGCCGGGCCAGAATGCATTTGCGGATGCGGCGAAGGCGGCGTTCGCCACCGATCCGCGGCTCGGAAATACGGCGAAGCTGCTGCACCGGTTGATCGACGGAATGGTGGACCGCTACCTGCCGATACTGGATTCGATCGAGGATCGGATCGAAATCGTGGAAGCGAAGGCGATTGAGAAAACTTCCACAAAGCTGCTGAGCGAAATTTTTGAGTTGAAGCGGGCGCTGATCGAATTCCGGCGGGTGACGATCGGCATGCGGGACATGGTGAGCCAGATGCTGCGGCGGAGCGAGCCGTGGATCGAAAATGAGAAGCTCTATTTCCAGGATGTGTACGAGCATTTGCTGCGCGCGCTGGAATTCACGGAAACGTACCGCGACATTTTGACCGGGGTGCTGGAAGTCCATCTGACCGCGGCGGCGAACCGCACGAACGACATCGTGAAAGTGATGACGCTGTGCGCGACGGTGACGCTGCCGATCCTGCTGATCACCGGCTACTACGGAATGAATTTTGATAACTTGCCGTTTTTGCATGCGAAGTATGGGGTGTTTATCGCGACCGGGATGATGACGGCGCTGGCGGTGGTGCTTCTGCTGCTGTTCAAAAAGACCGGATGGTATTGAGTTTTCGTGCTGCTCCATGAAAGGCGCGGAGCGCTAGCGCTTCAATACGGTTTCGACCAGGTCGCCAAGCTGCGTGGCGCTGAATTCGTTTCCTTCCAGATTGGCTGCGAGATTTCCCTGCCTGTCGATAATCACAGTGTGGAGTGAGTGAATGAGCAGACCTTCGTCCGGGTAGGCGGTGACGCCGAATTCGCTGCAGACGGATTGGACGGCGGCGACGGGGCCGGTGAGCATGTGCCATGTGGCGGGGTCGGCTTTCCAGACTTTCGCGTAATCGGCGAGCTGCGGCGGCTGATCGTGAGCGGGATCGAAGGTGATGCTGAGGAGGATGAGGTCGCGGCCGAGTTGGTCGTGGAAACGTTTTTGGAGGCGCGCGAGATTGGTAGAGAGGCGGAAGCAGTAATTTGGGAGCGCGCAGCGGGTGTACATGAAGCTGACGACTACGACTTTTCCGGCGAAGGTGGAGAGGGCGATGTGTTGGCTGGACTGATCGATGAGAGTGAAGTCGGGGACGGGCTGGCCGGGCGCCAGGAGTTTTGTGGGAGCGGCTGCGGAGTCGATTTGATCGAGAAGTTTTAGGCGGCGAGCGGCAAGCGGGTCTTGCTCGAGGCTTTCGAAGGCATGGACTTTTAAGTTTTCGACGTAGGACGTTTCGGCGGTGACGACGAGTTCGAAATCGATCATGGTGCCGGGGGAGAGGCCGTCGAGTTCTTCGGGGGTTTTTACGGAGTAAGACATAGCCATGGGTTCCATGAAGTTGGGAATGGCGTCGGTGGAAATATAGAGGGAGCTTGTGGAGCGGTCGATTTTTAGAACTATGCCGCGGGCCTGGTAGTGCTTTGTGTCGGCAAAGGTTGCGTGGGCTACAACGAATGTTGTTAGAAGAAGCGCGAGAGTGTTGCGCATCCAGAACTGGCTACCCCACGAGTGGAGACCTGACTGAACTTTGTCTGAGCTCGAGTTGGAGGTTGGGCAGTGCCGCGTCGCGGCACTGCCCAAAGAGCGCTGTAGGAATGATGGGCGATGCGGTTGAGATGGCTCAACCTGCGACCCGCTGAAGTGGGTCGCGCACAGGCACGAATGCGTGTGCCACGAACGGAGATTAGCGCTAGGGCGCGTCAGCTGCGGAGTGCACGAATAGGCGAGCGGTGTCATTGTTTCGCTGAGGCGGCTGAGACGGTTGAAGTCGTCGTTGCCGGGGCGGACGCGTTAGAGGCGCGAGCTGCGGGAACGTTGCCACCGAGATGATAAGGCTTGCGGTCGAGCTTTGTGAAGTTAGGCTCGAACTCTTTGATCTGAATGAACTGGTTGGTGGCGACGTCGTGAAAATTCTGGCGGGTATTGGAGGTGGGCCACCAGATTTCGATGTTGGAAATGAGAGCGCTTTTGCCGAGGCCGATTTGCTGCTCGAGCGGCGAGGCGCCGAAGGAGCCACCGCTGCCGACGGTGCGATAGATCTCGCGGGGCGGCGCTCCGGCATTTTCGACGGTGAGGTGAATGCGCGCACCGATGGCGGAGCGATTGGTTTTAACGCCGACGAGCTTGACGGTGATCCAGTCGTTGTCGTTGCCCGGATTTTCGAAGAGGCGAAAAGCGTGGCGGTCGCCGGGTACCGCGCCGCCGATCTCGGTGACGATGTCGATCTTGCCGTCGTTCTCCATGTCCGCAAAGGCGACGCCGTGTCCTTTGTGAAGCTCGCCGGTGCCGGACGAGGAGGTGACGTCCACGAAGTTTTTGCCGTCATCGTTGCGCAGCAGGACGTTTGGCACCAGCGAGGCGTAGGACGGATTGCCGGTGCCGAGATAGATGTCCAGAAATCCGTCGTTGTCGAAGTCGCCGAAATTGCCGCCCATGGGCATGTAGACCTTGTCCAGGCCGACTTCTTTGGTGACGTCGCGAAAGGTGCCGTTGCCGAGATTCGGTAGAGCTTCAGCGTCGTGGCGTTGTGCGGCAGGCCGAGATAAGTGCGCACGGTTTCGTCCACCGAGGTGAAATAGCTGGTGACAAAAATGTCGGGCCAGCCGTCGTTATCGTAGTCGAAGAACCACGCGGCGAACCCGCGGCCGTTGCCGAGGACGCCGTGCTTCGTGCGCGACTTCGGTGAAAGTGTTGTCGTGATTGTTGTGGTAGAGAAAATTGTCGCCGCTGAAAATTGGAGACGTAGAGATCCGACTAGCCGTCGTTGTCATAGTCGGCGGCGACAACGCCCTTCGCGTAAGCGATCCGGTCGATGCCCGCGCTGTGCGAGATGTCCTTCGAATGTGCCGTCGCCGTTGTTCAAGAAAAGTTGAGCGGGACCGTTTTCGTTGCCGACGAAAAGATCGAGCAGGCCGTCGTTGTTGATGTCGGCCCAAACTGCGGTTTGGGTGCTGGTGGCAGGCTGGGCGAGGCCGGCGGCTTTGGTGACGTCCGTGAATGTGCCGTCGCAATTATTTCTCAGCAGCGATTTGCGCTGCGGGACTTCCCAGCCGCCGCGGAGAACGAGGATGTCCAGTGCAGCCGTCGTTGTTGTAGTCGGCCTGGATGATGTTGAGGCCGCCCATTTGATCGGAGAGGTGGGCCTGCGCGGCGCGATCGGTGAAGGTGCCGTCGCCGTTGTTGTGGAAAAAGTGCAGCGGCTGGCACATATCCATGCTGGAGGAAACGATGTCGAGCAGCCCGTCGTTGTCGAAGTCATCGACGATAACGCCACCAGCCATAGAGAACGTGTTTACACCGGCAGCGGGCGCAACGTCCTTGAAGCGGCCGACATTTTCCGCGGACTGAAACAGTTTGGGATCGAGGAGGTCTTGCGGCGGGACGCCGGAAGGATAAGTGCCGGTGGTCATGTTGGCGATGTTGAGGAGCCACTTCACTTCCAGCTCGTCGGGCTTCTGTCTCAAATAGCGGAGGAAATATTGGATGGCTCTGGCGGAGTCGGCGGGCTTCGCGTATTTGTCGAGCGGCGCCATGGGAAAAATGCAGCGCTCGCCGGGATCGCGATAGACATTATTCTCCATTTCGGAGCGGTGAAGATAGGCGACGCCAAGCGTTTCATCGAAGATCGGCGTGGCTTCCGGCAAATCCTGCGCGGCAAGTCTGGCGGCTTTTTCGTACTGCTCGATTGCGGCGGTCATGTCGCCTTGATACGCATCGAGCTGACCCAAGCCGAAAATTGCCTGAATACGATCGATGGGGCGCGGACCGCCGGGAGGAACTCCGAAACGGCCTTCAGCCGGGATCGCGCTTGGATCGCCGGCGAGAAATTCTTCGAGCTGGGATTTCGCGTGAGCGTAGGATTCGTTGCGCAGCTTGCAGATTTCCACGGGATCCTGATCCCAACCTTCGGGTTTGGGGAAACGAAACAGCGCGGCTTCGGCTTCGTTGAGACCGGAAACGTCCGCGGTGTTCTTCATGATACCGACGGCGGACATGGCCTGAAGCTGCATCCCGCCGGAACCCATGTTCGAACGAGCGGCCTCATTCGATGGGGCGCGATTCGCGGCTCGAGGCGGCTCCGCCATGAGCTTCAGAATGGCGTAGCCCGAAGGGAGATGAATTACAGGACTTAGAGCGCCGGGCGCGAGCGAGCGGAGCGCGGCGCGCAATTCAGGGCGCAGTGAGGCGGGATCGACGACGCCCATGAAGCCACCATTGTTGGCGGTGGGATCAGTGGATTTGTCTTTCGCGAGCGCGGCGAAATCCGCGCCTTGCTGGAGTTCGGCGCGGATGGCTTCGGCTTCGGATTGCGAAGCGACAACAATCACCTGCAATGGAACGCCGTCCGAAGATGCGCCGGACTGTTGCGATTGACGGGGCGATGAGTGAGCAGCGGAGGCGAAACTCAGCACCGCCAAAAATGCGGCGGAGATGCTTGCGAACCGAATTGCCGGGCAACAAGACTTCAAGTTTCGATTTCCTTGCGCAGGCTGGAGAGGCGATTTTACAAAATCACCGTTCGCGAAGGCCATAGCGCAAAGGAATTATGACGCAGCCGGCGTCTGAACGACCACGGTTGAAGGCGTTTTCTTTTGCCATCCGCCCAGAATCGCGCCGGTGGCGAGCATTCCGGCCAGGGGGCACCCCGCATCGATCAAGATCAGGATCATGTTGCGGATCTCGAAAGAATAGTTCGTGATCATCACGGTGGCCACAAAACCGAACCACAGGATCGCCGCCCACTGGATTCCTGCCCGGAGGCTGCGCACGCCAGCACGCGCGAACACCCAGGCCATCACCAGCGCGACGAAGAAATTGCAGATGAACGCGCCCACATAGAGCGGCCAGATGGGACGGCCGTTCATTTCGGCAAGGATTTCGGGCAGCGTCTTGCCGAGCGCGTGAAGCCAGGGCGTGCCGAGCACGGTGAACCAAACGGATTCAATGGCGTAGTACACGACCGCGCAAACCAGAACGGCGAGGTAGTTGATTCGCGTTCCGGCTTGCGCGAATGACGCAGAAGGGGCCGAGGACATAGCGACCTCCGTGGCGAAGAATCGGGCTGCGCGGCAGTGATGCTACTTGCCGTGCTTTTCGTATTGCATGGCGCCCGCGACGTTGCCTTCGGTATCTTCAAAGAACACAAGAGTGCCGACGCCCGCAATCACAGATTTTTCCATCACGAGCTTGCCCTTCTGCGCCTTGAGCGCGCGGATGGTTTCGTCGATGGACGGCACGGAGATGGTGCATTCGTAGCCGATCATTTTTTGGCCGGCGATGAGTTCGCGGCGCCCCTGCAACGAACCGAGCAGCGCGCCGTTGTCGGCATCGCCGGTGTTGATCATGTAAAAACCCGGGGGGCCCCACGGGTCGAATTTCCAACCGAAAACGTTGCCGTAGAACGTGCGGGCGCGATTGACGTCGTCCGCATTGATGGAAAAGTGCGCTACGTGAGCCATCTGCAGCCTCCGAGTTTCGTTGAAGAGCTAAGAACCGGGCGGAGGATAGCGCGGGCGGCTTCGGCGTGCTTGCTTTATACTGACAAGAAATGTCGAGAATACGCCAAACGTTGATTTCTCGAACTTCGCTGGATGGAACGGTGCTGGTGCGCACGTTTGGCGTGACGTTCACCAGCAGCCGCGTGTTGGCAGCGCACAAGCATCAGTGGGATCAACTGACGTATGCGACGCGAAGGCGTATTGAGCGTTAAGACGGCGCAGGGCACATGGGTGGTGCCGCCGCATCGTGCTGTGTGGGTGCCGGCGGGCGTGGAACACGACGGAAGTGTATTCGGGACCGGTGAAGGCGCGGTCGCTGTTACATCGTGCCGCAGCTTTCGAAATTCTGACACGGCCGCGCAATGCACGGGGATGAATGTGTCGCCGCTACTGCGCGAGCTGATTCTGAACGCGATTTCGATCGGAGCGCTGGACAGTGCGGTTCCGGAGCAGCGGCGGTTGATCGAAGTGATTCTCGATCAGTTTGATGAGCGGGAAACCGTGCCGCTCCAACTGAAGACGCCGAGCGATCCGCGCGCGGTGCGGGTGGCGGCCATGCTGGAAGCGGATCCGGCATCCACCGAGCCGCTGCGACGCAATTGCAAAACGAGCCGGAGCTAGCACGCGAACGATCGAGAGGCTGTTTCGCGCCGAGGCAGGCGTTTCGTTTCAGCAGTGGAGGCAAAGGCTGCGGCTGATTCATGCGCTGCGGCTGCTGGCGGCGGGGAATCGGTGACGAACGTGGCGCTGGAAGTGGGTTATGCGAGCACGAGCGCGTTCATTGCGATGTTTCGGAGGGAGCTACACACGACGCCGCGGAGGATTGGGAAGCAGGGATGAAGAGTGAATTAACCCAGGCGATTGTCGTCAAGGATTACGAAGGCCAGCAGACATGAGTGTCTGCACCACGGTGGGAAATGCGGAATTACTGGTGCCCGAAGAGGGATTCGAACCCCCACTCCCTTGCGAGAACTACGACCTGAACGTAGCGCGTCTGCCAGTTCCGCCATTCGGGCAAGCTCAGAGATTGTAGCATGGGGCGGGTGATTAGCGATTCGGCGGCGGACCAAAACCGAGGCGGCGGTACGCGGGACGATAAAGCTCGGGTGCGCAATCGCGCGTGCGCGGCTGGTGGCAAGTTTGTCAACGGAGCACATTCGGCGGCGGATGGCTTGACCCGGCACAGTGGCAGTTCTACAGTTCATTCGATACCTCCGACCCCGAAGCCAGCCGCCGGGCGGAGCGATTGAGGCAGCTTATGGCAACCGTACGCGCGATGCTGGAGCGGCGGCGCTCAAGTCGCGTATTCATCCGAATCCCAGTGAAAATATTCGGTTATGGCGTGCACGGGCAGGCGCTCGATACGCCTGCGGAGGCGATTGCCGTGAGCCGCACCGGTGCGCTGGTTCGTTCGCCGTTTGAGCCGGCGATGGGCTCGCGCGTGGAGATTCTGAACACGATCTCGGAAGATACGCAGGAGTTTCGCGTGATCCGGGTGTGCGCGGCAAAGGAACCGGGAATCTGGGAACTGGGCCTGGAAATCCTGTATCCCACACACAATTTCTGGGGAATCCAGTTTCCGGACGAGAAACTCCCCGCTTGACTTACCCCTCCCCCAGCGGTGCTATACTCCGCGATTAAAGTGGGAACAGGGCCCGGACGGGCCGCCAACCGCCGCACGTGGACGATTTGCGACCTGCGGGCAGGGAGGTATCCATGGACGGTCTGAACAGCACAATCATGGATATTTTGTTGGTGTGGGGAGTGGTGACAGCGGCTCTGATCGCGCTGGTGGTGTATCGTGGCACGATCGAGATTCGCGAAGACGATCAGATGTTCCTGGGCAGTTCGGGGGACATACAGGCCCAGGAGCAGCAGGAAATCATTACGAAGGTGCAGAAGCTGGCGATGCCGATCAAGCTTCTGACGATCTCGTCGGTAATCCTGCTATTGATCGCGGGCGGCGCAAAGCTCTACGAAGGATTTCAGAGCTTCTAAGCGCGGACGAGCCATAGCGCGACGCTACGGTTTTGGCTGAGGCGGTGGTGGAGCGGCGGCACCGGGCGAACCGGACGGTGTTGGTGTAGCTGGAGCGGACGGGGCACCGTCGGAAATCGAGCTGCAATCCACTGAAGTATGATTGTGTACGATGAGCCAGTTGTTTCCTACCCTGATTGAAAACCAAGGTGGTTTGGCCGCGCGCGGCGTAGGGCTGTCCGGTGGTTTCCATTCCCGTGAATTCCCATTGATAGGTGGCCCAGGCGACGTCGCCGTGGGGGAAAATTACGGTGTTGCGGCGGACAATTTGCATGCCGCTGAATCCGGCGCGCTGGCGCTGGTAACCGGCGGCCCAGTTCGCGAAGCCGACGATAGGGGGAGCATAGGTGCTGCTGACGAACGTGGCGTTGTCGGCGTAATACTTGTGCATCTCGTCGATGTTGCCGATTTGCAGGCCGGCGAGCATGTGGCCAATGTCGTTGTCAAGTTCGTCGCCGGGTGACATGGGCAGCGATGGCACGGCGCGTCGGGGGCGGGCTCGGGAGTTTGATTCTTGTTTTTCTTTTGCGCGGAGCTGGCCGAGGCCGCGAAAAGCAGCGCGAAGATGACGGCGGAAATTCGTAGGAAGGGCGACTTCATTTTTTCCTCCGCGGAGGAGCATAGCACGGGGAAAATAGGGTCAAGCGCGGGCATCGCGCGGCGGATTGCGGATTCGGCAACGGCGGCAAGGCTTGCGTAATGGAGTTGAGTACTGCCGCGACGGCGCCTTCGACTGGCTGAGCAGGTTGACAAACAGGCGATAAGCACCGGGAACGCCGGCGGGAAGTTCGCGGAAGAAGGAAAGGCCGGTGAAGATGTAGAGCCCTTTGCCGTATTTCGCGCAAACCAGCGAGCCTTTGGTTTCAGGCTCGTCGTGATCGGTGAGGCCGAGCACCGGCGTGTACTTCGAATCGAAATTTCCCCAGAAATAAATTCCGCGCTCCTGCATCCAGCCTTCGAAATCCGCGGCGGTGATTTTATTCGGGAAATTCAGCAGGGAGCTCTCCGGCGCGAGAAAACGGACGGGTGAGTGCGCGTCGGTGACGCGAGAGGTCGCGTCGGGCATGCTCGGCGGGATAGGGAGCGGCGGTGAACGGGCCGCCCGCGAAATTGCGCTGGTATTGAACCAGGAGCGTGCCGCCGTCTTTCACGTAGTCGAGGAGGCGCGGGTTCGAGCGCATTACATCCGGCCGAAGCTCGTAGGCGCGGAAGCCGACGACGATGGCGTCGAACTTGGAGAGGTCGCCGAAGGCAAGTTCGACTTCGTCGAGCAGGTCCACTTTGATCCCGAGTTGTTTGAGGATATCGGGCAGGAGGTCGCCTTCGGTGGCTACGTAGCCCACGTGGAGATTCGCGGGGATGTTGAGGTCGAGGACGTGGACGGTGGCGTCGTCGGGCTTGATCCAGTCGCGCGTGGGCAGCGTGGGGATGGGTTCGAGCGAGTCGCGAAACGTTGCGCTGCCGATGCGGGCGTAAGGATTCATTTTGTAGGCGCCGATGGCGGGCTGAGCGGGCGGCGTGACTACGAAGCGGATCAGTTGATCGCCGGGACCGGAGAAATCGAGCGGCGGAATTGTGGCGGCGGACCAGCCTTGCGGCGCGTCGAGGCCGGCGGTGACCGAGACGGGCTTCGTGCCGTGATAACGGATGCGCGCGAGGAGCGCGGTGGGTTCGGAATCGTGCTGCACTGGCAGCATCGCCTGCTGCGGCTCGACGGTGAGCGTGACGGCGGGAACGAGTTCGAGAGGATAGGTGAAAATGCCGGTGGTTTTTGCTTCCGTGGATTGAACGGCTTTGTGGATCGTGAATTCGTAGCCCGCGTATTGAACGGGCAAAGCGAGCGAAACCAGCGGCGGCGGAAACGGAAGAATCACGTCGGAGGGCGCGAGAGTGAATTTTGCTCCCGAGGGAATTTTCACTTCGAAGTCAGCACTGCGGTTTTCGTCTTGTTGCTTGATGAGAGCGACGGTCCACCTGGACGGGACGACGATGCTCTTGTCGTCCAGGGTCCATTTCACGGGAACGGCAGGCTCGCCGCTGAGGTTGATGTGGACGGGCAGAGATTCGCCCGCGACCAATTCGTGACGATCGGCCTGGGCTTCAATTGGGAGAGCGACGTCGAGTTCGAGTGCGCGGTCGATGTGATTGCTGACCTGGGCGAGTTCCCATGCGGCTTTTGCGGCGTCCGGGCTTTTGCGTTTGGCGAGTGTGTCGCGCAGATCCTTGATGGTCTTGCCCGCTTCGGCCAGGGCCGCGGCCGCGCCGTCGCGATCGAGGTGCAGAAGATCTTTTTGGGCGAGTGCGAGTTGCGCGTCGGCGGAAGCGAGAGGCGCTGCAAGGATGATGCGAAGCGTGGGAAATTTTGTGGCGAGCGCGGAGAGTGGTTCGGCGAGCAGCTTGGCGTCAAACTTTCCGTTCGCGCTGCCGCCGGATTCGGCGACGAGATAAACGGGAGAGCGGTAGAAGGCATTTCCGGCAAACGCGGGCGTACCCTGCGAGCGATGCAGCTCGTGGCCTTCGGCGCCCAACTGCGCGTAACTCTTGCCCCAGAGTGCTGAAACTTTATAGACCGGCAGCGCCATGCCTTCGTCGGAACGATTGCGGACGAGGCGCACTTCGAGAGTGGTTTTCCAGGCGGGCAGGCCTTCGGCGATCTGGTCGGGATATTTCGTGGGATCGGCGGCGAGTTCCACCGCTTTCGGCGTCAGTATGCCGCTCGCCTGGTGATGGCCATGGCCACTGTGAACTCCGCCCCATCCGTTAATCACCACGTCCGGCCGGTAGGTGCGGATCACGCGGACCATATCTTCGAGAACGAGATCGCCCCAGATTTTCATGGTTTGGTCGGGGCTTTTCGAGAAACCGAAATCCATGGCGCGGGTGAAATATTGGCGGACGCCATAGTGTTTTCCCGCGGCGAGAAGCTCTTCGGTGCGAATGACGCCGAGCTGGCCATCTTGCTCGGGGCCAATGGCGTTCTGGCCGCCCTGGCCGCGCGTGAGAGTGAGCAACGCGACATCGGCATCTTCTCCGCGCGAAAGATAGGCGAGGACGCTGGACCATTCGTCATCAGGATGCGCTGTGATGAAGAGAACTCGTGTGGTGACGCGGGATTTGTTGATGGCCTCGGCAGTTTCGGGCAGGGACTGCGCGGCGAGGTGAGGCGCGAGAACTCCAAAGGCGCAGAGCGCCAGCACCACCACACAAGAAACTCTCGCCGACACGCCATTGGGCGTAATCACTGAATCTCCTCCAGAAAGGGCCACTGGCGCGTGACGCGGGCGCGCACCAGGTACACCAGAATACCCGCGACCATGGCCGCAAGCGAAGCCAGCATCGGGTTGCGACCGGTGGAAATGAAAATCGCAATCCATCCCGCGATCGCCAGAATTACGGGAACGGGATACAACAACATGCGGAATGGCCAACGCTCGGCTTTCCAACGGCGGTGCAAAATAAGAAGTCCGACGGCCTGCCCGGCGAATTGGATGAGGCAACGCATGGCCAGGATGGCGCGAATCACCGAAAAAAGACTGAAGAACGCGCAGATCAGAATGGACGTGGCACCCAGAGCGAGCAGCGAAACGTACGGGAATTTCTTGGAGGGATGGACGCGCGCAAAGATCGAAAAGAAATTTCCGTCGAGAGCGGCGGCGTAGGGAACGCGGGAATATCCCAGCGTCGCGGAAAAGATCGAGCCGAAGGCGACGAAAAGAATCATCGCGGTGGCGAAGGTGGCCCAGTTCGCTCCGAAGGTTCGCTCGACGAAGAGGCTGACGACGAATTTCGAATTCGCGGCTTCCTGCCAGGGGATCACGCTCAGGATGCTGGTCTGCAGCGCGAAGTAAAGGATTGCGATGCCGAGAATCGAAATGAAAATGGCGCGGGGAATGTTGCGCTCGGGATTTTTCATTTCGCCGCCGAGATTGCAGACATTGTAGTAGCCCAGGTAGCTGTAAACCGTCTGCACGGACGCGTGGCCCAGTCCGGCGAAGAAAATCCAGGAGAGTTTCCATGTGTCGGGCGGGTAAGTGAAGACCCGAGCAGCATTGAAGTGCGTAAAGCCGCCGTAGATCAGCCAAAGGATCGTACCGAGCACGATGACCCACAGCGCCGTGGAGATTTTTCCGATCGCGGAGATTTTGCGGTAGAGCAACGCGACGGCCAGCACGATCACCGCGATGGCGACGGCGCGATTGTAGCTGCCCGAGAGCAGCGGCATGGAACCGGAATGCGCGTCGTGCCAAGCAGTGAACCCCGGAAGCTTGGCGGTGAGATATTTCGAATAATCCGCGAAGCCAAGTGCGCCCGAAGAAATGCTTAGCGGCGCCTGGAACAGCGTTTGCCAGATAAAAAGAAAGCTCATCAGGCGGCCGAACTTTTGCGCGCCGTAGGCTTCGCGCAAAAAAACGTACGAGCCGCCGGCCTGGGGCATCGCCGCGCCCAGCTCGGCCCACACGCATCCATCCAGCAGCGCAAGGAGCGCGCCGAGAACCCAGGCGAAAATGCATTGCGGGCCGCCCATCGCACGAACGATGAACGGAATGACGATGAAAGGGCCGATGCCGACCATGAACGTCATGTTCAGCGAGGTGGCTTCGAGCAGGTTCAAGTCGCGCTCGAGGCGTTCGGGTTGGCCGGTGGCGGGCGTGTTCATGCCGATGCGCGCCGCGGAATCGCCGCACGCGCGGTAAATCCGGCTATCATACACGCGGAATCGGGCTCGAGTGGCCGATTCACGAGATCACGAGCGCGTTAGGGCCGGCCAGTACGTCGTTACGAAACTCAGCTTAGAAGAGGTAGGCTGATGCTATGACTGTAGGCTCGAAGTGTTCGAATGTTCAGCGTCGAAGGCAGTCTGGACGGTCTATGCGGGTAGAGATGTCTGACGCATCAACATAAAGTCGGACTCAGGTTTAGCATGCTCTTCTAGCATTTCTGGCACAGCTCGCACGGCAGATGATTCGATGCTTGCCTGTTGTTCGTCGGCCCCTTCCTCGATGCTCTCGAAATAGCGTTGTAGAGCGAATCGTTCGCCAGTGTTGTCAATGCTGACCACAGCGCGAAATTTTGAGGCATCGCTGGCGATCCATTCCCCACTTATGGGTCAGCTGGAACTCGCTGTTGGGTGAATTCGTCAGCGTTTCGAAGAAAATCATTGGGACGGCAACAACTTGTAAAACAAGTCTGGAATAGTGCCCAGGTTCATTCGGAGTGGAGCGCCGTGATCGGATCGAGTCGCATCGCGCGCAGCGCCGGAATGTAGCTCGCGGCGAGCGCGACCGCGGTAAGCACGGCGGTGACGCCCACGAAGGTGGTCAGATCGTTGGGTGACACGCCGAAGAGCAGCCCCGCCATGAGGTGCGAGACGATGAACGCACCGGCCACACCCAGCGCCGCGCCGGCCGCAGCGAGCCCGAGCCCCTGGCGTAAGACCATAGTAAGGATATCGCGCCTTTGCGCGCCCAGCGCCAGGCGAATGGCGATCTCGCGTCTCTGTTCATTCACCAGATAGGAGATGGTTCCATAGATTCCCAGTCCCGCGAGCAGCAAGGCCGTTGCGGCAAACAGCGCCACCATTTCCATGGAGAACCGCCGCACAGAAAGCGAAGAGGAGAGAACGTCGTCCAAGGTCTCCGCGTGGAAGACTGGCAGGTTCGGATCGACGGCCTGCACTTGTGCGCGCACCTGCGCGGCGATGGTGGCGGGATCAACCTGCCCGCGCAAGTACAACGCAAGAAACTTAAACGGGCGCTGGTAGATGTCGAGGTACATCTGCGGAATGCCGGCGTCCGCGAGCGATTCTGTGCGTGCATCGGCAATGACGCCGACGATGGTGGTCCACTCCGGCCTGGTACGGCCCAAATGGCCCCCAAACTGCGACTCGTTTGCCGATCGGATTCTCGTTGGGCCAGTACGTGCGGGCTGCGGCCTGATTGACGACGGCGATCAAGGGCGTATGTTCAAGGTCCTGGTCGAGGAAGGCTCGTCCACGAAGCAGAGTAATGCCCAGCAGGTGGAAGTATTCGGGCGAGACGATGAGTGTATCGATCAGCGGAGGCTGGCTGCTTTGCGTTTCCAGGCTTTCGCGAATCAGTGGAGTCATTCTGCGGTCGCTCTGGCCATGGCCAAGGGGAATGGCCGCCCGATCACTGACGGCGGTTTCTTCGACGCCTGGAATTGTCCGGATGCGGCGCAGAACTTCACGCAGCAGCACGCCTTCCTGCGTCGCAGTGCGGTAAATGTCGGTATTGGGATCGTTCGGATTCGGCAGCGAGGTCTCGATGGACATGACTCGAGTGGGATTGAAGCCGGGTTGCACCTTGAACAAGTCATAGAAGCTACGCAGCAGAAGGCCGGCGGCGATCATCAGCACCAGCGAGAGAGCCAATTCACCAATCACCAGAATATGGCGCAAGCTGGAGCGCCGGCGGGAACCGTTGGAGCCACGACCTTCCTGCCGGAGCGCGCCGTCAAATAAAGGCGGCTGGTGAGCCACGCGGGGGCAAGGCCGAAAATGGTTCCGGCGGCGACAGAGACGACGATGGCAAACGCCAGCACGCCCCAGCTGATCCAATGTCATTGAGGCGAGGCAGGCTTTCCGGAATAAATCGCAGCAGGAATTTCCGCGCGCAAAAGAGAACCACGAAACCGGTGATGCCGCCCAGCACGAAGAGCAACAGACTCTCGGTGAGGAGCTGACGAATCAGGCGCGTTCTTGCGGCTCCCAATGCCTGGCGAACCGCGATCTCGTGCCCTCGCGCGCTGGCGCGCGCAAGCAGCAGATTGGCGACGTTGACGCAGCTGATCAGCAGGACCAGTCCCACCGCGCCGAACAGCAGAATGAGCGATTGGCGAACGTTGCCAATAAGTGTCTCGGCGAGCGGAGTCAGATGGATGGTCCACGCGGCTTGCGTCGGATAATCCGCCGGATATTGCTTTTTCAGCGATGCAACCAGCGCATCGAGGTGCGCCTGCGCGGCCGCAGGCGAGAGACCCGGCTGAAGGCGCGCTATGGCGACGAACGGCAAACGCGTGCCGCGCATCGGCGGCGGGGCCGGGTCGGCGGCAAATCCGCCCGCGGCCCACAATTCGGTACCGACCTCTTCGCGGGGTTTGGCCCTGATCGCGAAAGCCAGCGGGCATGACGCCGACAACACTGAGCGGGATCGTTGTCAACGCGCAGAGTCTTGCCGAGAATGTGCGGGTCGCCGCCAAACGCGCGCTTCCAGAGCCCATCGCTGATGACGAGTTCGTCGTTGAAGCCGGGCGTGGTGTCGTGCGGATCGAAGGTGCGGCCCAACTGCGCATCGACGCCGAGCACCGCGAAATAGGTCGGTGTGACCGACTTTGCGGCGATGCGCGTGGGCTGAGTGTTGCCGGTAAGATTGTCGGTGCCGAAAAAGGCGAGGGACACATATTGGAAAATTCCCGAGTTCTGGAGGTCTTTCAACTCCGGGATCGAGATGCCGACGTCGTGCGCGCCCACGCCGGGAAAGTTGGCTTCAATCCGCACCAGCTCGCCGGGGTGGGGGTAGGGCAAAGGATGCAGCAGGGTGGCATCGATCACGCTGTAGATGGCGGTGGTGGCTCCGACGCCCAGCGCCATTGTGGCGATCGCAATCGAACGCAAACCCGGGAGATCTTCGCAGCATGCGCAGCCGCGTACTTCAGATCGAAAAGCAAGATTCTCGATGAAGCGGCAGGCTCTGTTCGGCGTGATGGTCTTCGCGGATCGCTGCGGCCGCGACCGAGTTTAAGCACGGCCTGCCGCCGCGCTTCGGCGGGCGTCATGCCTGCGCGCAGGTTTTCCTCGGTCTGGAACGCGAGATGTTCGGCGAGTTCTTCGCGCAGGCGCTGGTCGGCGCGGCGCCGGGCGGCGAAATTCGAAAGGCGTTTGAAGAAGCGTCGCAGGAATTTCACGGCAGATCCTCCGCCTTCACTTTGAAGAAGCGCGCGATGATCGCCGCGGTTTGCTCCCACTCGCGGGTTTCGGCCTGCAATTGTTTGCGCCCGGCCGCGGTAAGGCGATAGAAGCGGGCGCGGCGGTTGTTCTCCGATGCGCCCCATTGCGAGGCGATCGAGCCTTCATGCTCCAGCTTCAGCAGCAGGGGATACAGCGTGCCCTGATTCACAGCCAGCAGGTCTCCGCTGATCTGCTCGATGCGCCGGGCGATGCCGTAGCCGTGCTGCGGCCCCAGAGCATCCAGGGTCTTCAGAACCATCAGCGCGAGCGTTCCCTGCAAGACGTCGGGTTTTTCCTTCATAGGAAGAGGCACCTTTAGGTTTCCAACAGGAAGAATGCCATCGTTCCTTTTGGAAAGCAACAGGAAATTTTGCGCGATCTTTCGACGTCAAGTCCGGAAGAACTGGCGAAAAACTGCGGGACGACCGTTTATTGAGGACGGGGTGGTTGTGATTTCCAATAAAAAGCGGGCTTCTGGTCCGTAATCATCGAAAAGTTCCGGCATTCTGGTCGTTTTGCGAGTATCGTAGCAGCCTCGTCGAAGCCCCGCACAAACTCAATACCATGACCTTTACCCGCGCTCAAAGCTTCGCTGCCTGTTGTTTGTTTCTCGCCGTGGCGCTTTCGCTGATTGCCGCGCCGCGGGCGCGGGCACAACTGCAAGCGCAACCGGCGCCCGTGCCGCCGCGGGCGATTGCCGTGCTGGACAAGATTTATTCGGGCGATCCGGGCGCCGCGATTCCTATGGCGCGAGAAATGCAGAGCAAGAATCCCGGGAACGCGCTGGGTTACATACTGGAGGGAGAGGCACGTTGGGCGATCATTTACTGCGCCATGAGCGAGATTAAGTGGGGCATGGTGGATGCTTGGAAGCGCACCCGGCCCACCGTGGTTTCCGAGAATGGAGAAAATGAGGACGACGCTTATCTAGCCGTTTCGGATAAGGCGATCGAGCTGGCGCTCGCCGGAATCGCGCGGTCGAACGACGCGACCGATCATCTGTACGCCGGCATGGGCTACGCTTTAAAGGCGCGGCTATACGGGTTACGCAGCGAATCGAGGGCCACGGCGCACGCGGCGGTGGCTGCCCGGCAGGAATTTCTGGATGCGCTGGCGCTGGATCCACAGATGGCGGATGCGAAGGTGGGGCTGGGGCTTTACAACTACTACGTGGATTCGCTTTCGGCGATTGTGAAGATGCTGCGGTTCTTCATGGGTGTTCCGGGCGGGAGCAAACAGGAAGGGATCGCGCAGCTGGAAGAGGGCGCGGCGAAAGGCGTGCTGTTGAAAGTGAATGCCCGATACTATCTGGCGCGCAACTTCCGGACGTTTGATCTGGAGTACGCGCGCGCGGCGGGATACATGCAGCCGCTGGTGGAGCAATACCCGAACAATCCGTCGTTCCAGCTGATGATGGCGAATCTCGAAATGGAAGAAGGAAAGAACGCGGAGGCAAAGACGCGGCTGGAATCGGTGATGACAATGGCGATTGCCGATCCGCATTGCGCGGTACGGTCAAGGCAGCTCGCGACGGAGATGCTCGGCGCGATTCACTAACGGTAGAGAAACGTAACCGGCAGCGCGATTTCGCTACGCGCGAGCGGCTTCTTCCTGTTCGAAGGCGTGATAGGAGGAGCGGACCAGCGGGCCCGATTCGACGTGCTTGAATCCCATTTTTTCGCCGAGCTGCTTGAATTCCGCGAACTCGTCGGGATGGAGGAAGCGGTCGATCGGCAGATGTTCCGGCGTGGGCTGCAGGTACTGGCCAAGGGTAAGGATATGTGTGCCCTGCGCGGCGATGTCTTCCATCGCCGACAAAGTTTCGTCGCGCGTTTCGCCCAGACCGAGCATCATTCCGGTCTTTGTGGAAAGTTCGGGCGACGTTTCTCCGGCGCGACGCAGCAATTCGAGTGAACGCTCGTACACGGCGCCCTTGCGCACCTGCCGGTACAGACGCGGCACGGTTTCCATGTTGTGATTCAGCACGTCCGGCTTCGCATCCAGCACGGTTTCAAGCGCCGGCCAGTGGCCGCGAAAATCGGGGATCAACACTTCCACGCGGCATCCGGGAACGCGTTCGCGTATGCGCGCGATGGTTCGCGCGAATATTGCCGAGCCGCCGTCGGGCTGGTCGTCGCGATTCACGGAAGTGACGACGGCGTAGCGGAGTCCCATCCGTTCGACTGCCTCGGCCACGCGCTCGGGCTCATCTTCTTCCGGCGGCCCAAGAGGCTTGCCGCTGGGCACGGCGCAGAAGCCGCACGCGCGTGTGCAAATGTTGCCCAGAATCATGAAAGTTGCGGTGCGATGTTCCCAGCACTCGCCCATGTTGGGGCAGCGCGCGCTTTCGCAGACCGTATGCAGGTCGAGCGTGCGCATGATGCGCTTCAATTCCTGATAGTTCGGTCCGCCGAAAAATTTCACGCGGAGCCATGACGGGCGCGGATGCGCGGCCGGAGGCGGGACTGCATTATCGGAAAGGATCGTGAAAGGAGAAGACATTGCCGGGGCCGGGAACCTCATCCCGAAATTCGATTGTACTCCGGGGGCGCGCGGCGTGACAACGGCCGCCCCGCATTCATAGAGGGTCAAGTTTTGCCTAGTTGTGCCGATGGAGTGGGATACCAGTGGCTCTTCCGGACGCGCTGGTTTTGGAAGCGCCTCCGGAGTGGGCCTCGCCCGGGAGAGTCCCATGGCTTCGATCGCGCAAGCAGTGACAACTTCTTCTGTTTCCGGCGCTGCAAACTCCTCAAACACAGACACTTCGACCGTTCAGCCCGCCCCGCCTTCGGTGGATGGAGTTCCGTCTCGGGCGCAGGATACGGTAAACCTTACTGAAACAGGCGGCCGCTTGACCTCCGTGGCGCTTCACAATGGGAAGGGGCCGTCGCCATTTCAGGTGGCCTACTTTCCGCCGTCGGGCGCCCCCGGCGCCGAGGCGCAACCCACGCACGAGACTAGCCAGGCTGCGGCAGCTGCGACTAATAGTCCGACGGCCCAGGTTGCAAACGCCGCCAAGACGGCTGCTGCCAGCTCATCGAATTCCACCTCTGTCGTAACGCAGGGCTCGATGCTCTCCTCGGCGTCACAAGCCAAACTGCAGCAGTTGAATCAGATCTTGCAGCAATTGGGGATCAATCCAACGCAGATCAGCTTCGCGGATCGCATCGCGCTGCTGCCGCTGGTGAACGACCCCGCTGCGATTCAGCAGTACGTGCAGGGGCTGCCTAGCGGTGCCGCCGTTTTGAACCCCGCGACTTCGCGAGTTCTCGCGCCATCGACACTCACAGATCAGACGTCGCCAACGCAGAGCGCAACACTTTCGACGGCGAATACCAGCGATGCTGCGCTGGCTTCAACGGCGCCCCAGAAGCAAGGAACACCGACGACTACGACCGCCCAACCCTACCTTCCAGCAGGCGCGCCGATCAGCGCGGGGGCTTTCCCGCAGGCGCGAGCCGAGGCAAACGGACGCAAGGTTAACATTTCGGTCTGACCACCGCGTGGACGTCAGACTTTCGCCCCCGATTGTCGGATTTTCGCCACGGATGCACAGTGCAATCTGTTGCAAACATACAACACTTGTTCAATGAAAATGTCCCCGAGTCACACGTAAGCTATACATAACAATGGCCGAAAATTGCCTTTGGCCCGACTACAGTTTGCATATAGAATTGTGGCTGGGGCAAAATGGCGTTTCAGTCCACCATCCAGCGTCCAGTCGAAATTCAAGGCATCGGGCTCCACACCGCAGTTCCTTCGCGCGTGCGGTTCGTACCTGCGCCCGCCGACACCGGAATCGTCTTTCGACGCACCGACCTCGACAATTTTGAAATTGAAGCGCACGTGCGAAACGTGGCGCGCGTCAGCTACGCCACGAGCTTGATGAAGCAGGGCGTGCTGCTTTCCACTACGGAACATGTGTTGGCCGCGCTCTATTCGTGCGGTGTGGACAACGTGTATGTGGAGATCGATGCGCTCGAACTGCCCATTCTGGATGGCTCATCGCAGCCATACATCGAAATGCTCGAAAAGGCCGGCACGCGCAAGTTGCGGCGCCAGCGCCGTTACATTCACGTAAAGAAGGCGTTGGAATTTTCGGAAGGCGACCGACGCATCGGCATTTACCCGGCGGATGAGTTCCGCGTGGAGTGCTTCGTCGAATACGCACATCCTGAAGTGGGGCGGCAGCAATTCGGCATGGCGGTGAATCGCGAGACGTTCTGCCGGGAGCTGGCGCCGGCGCGCACTTTTGGATTTATGAAGGATTTCGCCGGAATGCAGGCGATGGGGCTAATTCGCGGCGGGTCGGTGGATAACGCGATCGTGCTCGACGACGAGACGATCATGAACGGGCCGCTGCGCTTCAAGGATGAGTTTGGGCGGCACAAGGCGCTGGACCTGATCGGTGACCTCGCGCTGGTGGGGCATCCGTTGAAAGCGCGCGTGGTGGCGCACAAGGCCGGGCACGCGCTGCACACCCAACTGGTGACCCGCCTGCTGGCCGACCGCAGCCTGTGGACAGAAAGCACCGAAGCGCGCGCGGAAGCGCCGCCAGAGCGCACGATTTCCGGCGGCGTTCGCGCCGCACGCTAGAAGTCCTTCTGGCTTTCCCTTTTAAGAGTTATTCGATTGGATCGCTGTCTGCTGTGGCGGGGTGGTCCTCGCGCGTAAACCGAATCAAGCCGGTCTGGTCAGTGTAAAAGTGCCGGTATCCGAACGGCCGGACCGGGATCGGGATCGGCAGTGATCTGATAGCCGGACGCTCCGGCGGAAGTGCAATTTGCAGCTGCGGCTTTCGGTGAAATCGCGGGTTTGTCGCCGTCGCCTGGGTACACCGGCGTGTAGTAGAAATTGTATCCGTGGTGCGACCCGAAGTCGTACGAGCGATCCAACAACGCGGCATGATTGCAATTTCCCGCTGCGGGGTCGCCTGTTGTCAGCACGTTCGAGTTGGTGGGAAATCCGTTGCCGTACTCGGCGCCGTAGGTGACGAGGGCTGTGTTCATCGCACGCAGGGTGTTCACAGCAGCTGCTTCGTTGGCCACCGCGCGAGCGCGAAGAATATTCGGAATGGCGATAGCCGCGACGATCAGCACCAACGGAATCGAAGCGACGCCAATATAGCCGAGGATCATGCCCGCGGTACCCGCGCCGCGCCCGGTGAGGCGTCCGCCGGACTTTCGAATGTCGGAGTGCGACCAGTGGCCGAGGATGATGGCCAGAATCGCGGACGGCAAAACGAAAAAGAAAATTCCGCAGATCAGGCTGCCGATGGCTTTGCCGCTGGTCTCCGTTGGACCGGCGTACGGTACAGCCATTCCGGCGTTGGCGTATTGCTGCGGCAGCGCGCCGGGGATTGGGCCGCTCGACGGAGCCGTGGGCCGAGTGGCGCGGAGTGGAGAGCCGCACTTGTTACAGAACTGCGCGGAGTCCGCATTGGCCATGCCGCATTTCGGGCAAAACATTGCTTACCTCCTGCGTGGTTTGACGAAAAATATAGCCGCACGTCACGCGATTGTGCAAAGCATTGTGCGGTGATGTGCGCAACGCTCGCGGGTCTGCTCATTGCCAAATCGCCATTGCGAAAGAGAGAATGAAGGAGAGATGGCTTATAGCGACACAGTTTGCGTGATTCTGGCGGCGGGCAAGGGAACGCGGATGCGTTCGGAACTTGCCAAAGTGCTGCATCGTGCGGGAGGCTGGCCGCTTCTTGAGCATGTGATCCGCGCGTGCCAACCGCTGAAGGCCTCGCAGGTGTTGACCGTGGTCGGGCACCAGGCCGAAGAAGTGAGCGCCGTAGCGGAAGCGCTCGGGTCGGACGTGGTGTTGCAGCGACCCCAACGGGGCACAGGGCACGCGCTGCGAATGGCGCGGCGAAAAATTCGCAAGAGCGCGAACTACGCCGTGGTGATGCCGGGTGATGCACCGCTGCTGCGCACGGAAACCCTGAGGGCGTTGCTCGATACGCACCGCCGGGGCGAAGCTGCCGCGACGATTCTGAGCGCCGAGCTAAATGACCCCACCGACTACGGACGCGTGATTCGCGATGAAGAGGGACGCGTCGAACGCGTGGTGGAAGAAAAAGCGGCCACGCCCGAGCAGCGAGCCATCAAGGAAGTGAACTCCAGCATTTACTGCTTCACGCTCGAGAAATTGTGGCCGTGCCTGAATGCGCTGAAGCCCAATAATGCGTATCACGAGCTCTATCTGACCGACGCGATCGGGCTGCTTCGCGCGCGCAATGAACGCGTGCTGGCCGTGGTAGCGCAAGATTCAGCGGAAATTCTGGGCTGCAATACGCGTGCCGGACTCGCGGATGTGGACCGGATCTTCCGCGCGCGCAAAGCGGCGGAACTGATGGCGTCGGGGGTTACGATTTATCTGCCGGAAACGGTGGTGATCGATCCGCATGTGACCGGTGGCGCGGATTCGGTGTTGGAACCCGGAGTGGCGCTTCTTGGTGCGACGAAGATCGGGGCGCGGTGCACGATCGGAACCGGCAGCGTGCTGAGGGATTCTGTGATCGGCGATGATGTGGTGATTCGCGCGTACTCGGCTCTGGATCGCGCGAGGGTGGCGTCGCACGCCGATGTGGGCCCGTTCGCGCGGCTGCGGCCGGGCGCGGACATTCGCGCACATGCGCACATCGGAAATTTTGTGGAAGTGAAGAATGCGGTGGTACATGAGGGAGCGAAGGCGGGGCACTTGACGTACATCGGGGACGCGTCAATCGGGAAAGAGGCGAATATTGGCGCAGGAACGATCACCTGCAACTACGATGGAGTGGCGAAACATCGAACGGAGATTGGAGCGGGCGTCTTTATCGGGAGCGATACGGCGCTGGTTGCACCGGTGAAGGTGGGCGCAGGGGCGTACGTGGCAGCGGGTTCTACGATTACGGAGAATGTGCCGGCGGGAGCGCTGGGCATTGCGCGCGGCCGGCAAATGAACAAGGCCGGATGGGCTGCGATGAAGCGCAAGGAGCGGGCTAAGGCGGCGAAAAAGAGGGGGAAGAAGCGGCGGTAGGGGTTGGGTTTTGTGATGTAGTTCCTTCCTGACGTAATTCCTGTGAGCTGAGATTTGGGATGAGTGTGTGCGGCGGCGAGGATGTTTGCGGCGCGGTGCGTCAATAAGAGTGTGGTTCGGTTGGCGTGGGCAAGGCGGCGATTGCCCGCCGCACCCCGAAGGCGAGCGCCGGGGCGCTCGCGGATACGGGGCGGGTGGGCGGGGAAATTGGGGCGGTGTGATAAAATGCTGGTTTAGGAGAACTCCCCGATGAAATTCGGTGTAGTCCAGTTCCCCGGTTCCAACTGCGACGACGATGCCTTCCACGCCATTGGCTCGATCATCCACGAGCCCGTCGAATTCATCTGGCACCAGTCCGAAGACCTGAAAGGCAGCGACGCGATTATTCTTCCCGGCGGATTTGCGTTCGGCGACTATCTGCGCACGGGTGCGATCGCGCGTTTTTCGCCGGTGATGAAGTCTGTTGACAAATTTGCGCGTTCCGGCGGCCTGGTCCTGGGCATCTGCAATGGCTTCCAGATTTTGCTCGAAGCGGGACTTCTTCCCGGCGCGATGATGCGCAATCAGGGACTGCGGTTTCTGTGCCGCCAGGTTCACGTGCGCGTGGAATCCACGAACACCCCGTTCACCAACGCTGCGCGCAAGGGGCAAGTGCTGCGGATTCCGGTGGCGCACATGGAAGGGAATTACTTTTGCGACGCGGCGACGCTGGCTGAAATCGAGCGGAACGATCAGGTGATTTTCCGTTACGTCACGCCCGAAGGGGCGGACGCGGAAAGCGACCGCGAAGCGAATCCCAACGGTTCGCTGCACGCCATCGCGGGCATTTGCAACCGCGAGCGCAACGTGCTGGGATTGATGCCGCATCCGGAGCGCGCCGTGGAGTCTCCGCTCGGCTCCGCGGACGGCCTGGTGCTGTTTCAATCTGTAGTCGCGAGCCTGGCGCAACGCGCGGCAGTGCCCGCGTGACGATGCTCGACACCGAAATCAAAGTTACCCCGCAGATCGCCGCCGAACACGGCCTGACCGCCGACGAGTACGCGCGCATCCAGAAAATTCTGGGGCGCGATCCCAACATCACCGAGCTAGGAATTTTCAGCGTGATGTGGAGCGAGCACTGCTCGTACAAATCCTCGCGCGTCCACCTGAAGCGCCTGCCTACGAAGGGAAAGTACGTGGTGCAAGGACCCGGCGAAAACGCGGGCGTGGTGGATATCGGCGACGGCATGGTGGCCGTTTTCAAGATCGAATCGCACAACCATCCAAGCTTTGTCGAACCGTTTCAGGGCGCTGCCACCGGCGTCGGCGGAATTCTGCGCGACATTTTCACTATGGGCGCGCGGCCGATCGCGGTTCTGGATTCGCTGCGCTTCGGCCCGGTCGTCGCAGGTCCGGGTGCGGGCAATGCGACGCCTGAAGAGATCGCGAAAAACCGGCAGATTCTGGATGGCGTGATCCGCGGCATCGGCTTTTACGGGAATTGTTTCGGAGTGCCGACGGTCGGCGGCGAAATTGTTTTCGAGCCGTGCTACTCGAGCAATCCGCTGGTAAACGCGCTGGCACTCGGTATCGCGCATCGCGATGAACTGTTTTTCGCGAAGGCGAGCGGCGTGGGCAATCCGGTGATCTACGTGGGCGCGAAGACGGGGCGCGACGGGATTCACGGCGCGTCGCTTCTTGCGTCGGCGGAATTCAGCGAAGAATCGCAGCAGAAGCGGCCGAACGTGCAGGTGGGCGATCCGTTCCTAGAAAAATTGCTTCTGGAGGCGTGCCTCGAAGCGATGCATACCGGAGCGATCGTGGCGATTCAGGATATGGGCGCGGCGGGGCTCACCAGCACAAGTTCGGAAATGGCGTCGCGTGGCGGAGCTGGGCATCGAGATCGATCTTGCAAGCGTGCCGCAGCGTGAAGCGGACATGACGCCGTACGAGATGATGCTCAGCGAATCGCAGGAGCGGATGCTGCTCGTGGCGGAGCGCGGCCGCGAACGCGAAGTCTTCGATGTGTTCCACAAATGGGGACTCGACGCCGTTGAAATCGGGAGAGTCACCGAGCGACGGGAAACTCCGCGTGCTGCATCACGGCGTAGTCGCAGCGGAAATTCCCGCGCATGCACTGGCCGAGGAAGGCCCACGCTACAACCGCCCGATCGCGCGCTCCGACGGCTGCCGCTCGCGCCGTCGTCGTGCCGGTGGCGAAGCCGGGCACCGACCTGACCGAGAATTTCCGCAAGCTGCTGGCGTCTCCGACGATTGCATCGAAAAAGTGGGTGACCGGCCAGTACGACTCGATGGTGCGCACGAACACCCGCGTCGGCCCCGGCGCAGGCGATGCCGCGGTGCTGCGACTGAAGGAATCGAAGCGCGCCATCGCGCTCGCTACCGATGGCAACGGCCGCTGGGGCTGCTGCTTCCCCGAAGCTTGGCGCGATGCACGCGGTCGCCGAAGCTGCACGCAACGTGGCCTGCACCGGCGCGCGCCCGATCGCCGCGACGAACTGTCTGAATTTCGGCAATCCCGAAAAGCCCGAAGTGATGTGGCAGTTCACGCGAAGCAATTGACGGCATCACCGAAGCCTGCACGCGTTCTGGAAGCTCCGATCACGGGCGGGAACGTGAGTTTCTACAACGAAACGCTCGGCAATCCGATCTACCCCACGCCAATTATTGGCGTGCTCGGCCTGATGGAAGACGCTGAATTTTCGGTAGGCTCGGCGTTCCGAGCGGCGGGCGATGCGATCGTTCTGCTCGATGGCGCGTCCGAAACGAATATGAACGCGGAAGAAACGGTTCGCTCGTTCTGCTCGTCCGAATATGCGAAGGAGATTCATGGTGTCGTGATCGGCACGCCGCCGGCGATTGATCTGGCTGCCGAAAAACGTCTGATCGACTGCCTGGTGAAACTTGCGGCCGAAAAAGCGATCTCCTCCGCGCATGACATCAGCGACGGCGGCATCGCCGTGACGCTCGCGGAATCCTGCTTTGCAAGCCAGTCGTCGCTGGGCGCCGAGGTGAAGCTCGACGCATCCGCCGGACTCAGCGCCGAAGCCGCCGTATTTGGCGAGCGCGGCGCGCGCGCAGTGGTATCCGTTGCGCCCAGTTTGCTTGCTCGCTTGCAGGCCATTGCGTCACAATGCGGCGTTACAACGCGCCAGATTGGCGCCGTCGTGGCGGGCGATTTGCGCATCCAATATGGGGAAGGCAGGGTGATTCAAGCTCCAATCGGCTCGCTCCACAAGCCGTGGTCTGAATCGCTGCAAAAGGCAATCGAGAACGGATGAACGCCAAAACGCATTTCCTGGAAGACGATCATTTCCACGACCATTGCGGCGTGTTCGGTATTTTCGGCCACACCGAAGCCTCCAAGATGGCGTACCTCGGCCTCTACGCGTTGCAGCATCGCGGACAGGAATCCGCGGGCATCGCTTCGACCGAGGGCGTACAGATCCACGTGCACAAATCGATGGGCCACGTGCAGGAAATTTTCACGCCCGAAGTGATCTCGCACCTTCCCGGCGCGGCGGCGATCGGCCACACGCGCTATTCCACGGCGGGTGACACCACGCTCACCAACGCGCAGCCGATGGTGATCGATTGCAACAAGGGCAAACTCGCACTCGGCCACAACGGCAACCTGACCAACGCGATCGAGCTGCGCAAAAAGCTCGAGCACCGCGGCTCCATTTTTCAGACCACCAGCGACACCGAAGTGATCGTGCACCTGATTGCTCGCAGCAACGCGCGCAACCTTTCCGGCGCGATTGCCGACGCTCTGAACCAGGTGGAAGGCGCCTATTCGCTGCTGCTGCTCACGCCCGATGAAATTTATGCGATTCGCGATCCGCGCGGCTTTCGCCCGCTGTGCCTTGGCCGACTGGATGGCTCCTGGGTGGCCGCCTCCGAAACTTGCGCGCTCGATTTGATCGACGCCGAGTACGTGCGCGACGTGGAACCCGGCGAAATGGTGCGCATCTCGCGCAGCGGCGTGGAATCTATCCGCTTCGCGCCGGAGAAGCCACATCAATACTGCATTTTCGAGCACGTTTATTTCTCGCGGCCCGATTCGCTGGTCTTCGGACTTCCGGTAAACGAAAGCCGCGAACGAATGGGACGCGCTCTCGCGAAAGAACACCCGGTCGATGCCGACATCGTGGTGCCCGTGCCGGACTCCGGCGTTCCGGCGGCGATCGGATACGCGGCCGAATCGGGCATCCCATTCCGCATGGGGCTGATTCGCAATCACTACGTGGGCCGCACTTTTATCGAGCCCGAGCAAGCCATCCGCGACTTTGGCGTAAAGCTAAAACTGAATCCGGTGCGTCGAATGCTCGAGGGCAAACGCGTGATCCTGGTCGATGATTCCATCGTCCGCGGCACCACCAGCCGCAAGATCGTTCGCCTCGTGCGCGAAGCGGGCGCTACGGAAGTTCACGTGCGCATCAGCTGCCCGCCGACGATTTCGCCTTGCTACTACGGCGTGGATACGCCTCGCCGCGAAGAGCTGATCGCCGCGAACAATTCCGTGGAAGAAATTCGCCGCTACCTGGCTGCCGATTCGCTGGGCTACGTTTCGCTGCCTGCGCTTCGCGAAGCGGTGGGCGATCCCGATAAAAAATTCTGCACGTCGTGCTACACCGGCAGCTACCCCACCGAGCTGGTGCAACTCGAAGTGGAGGCACATCGTGAAATCTGACGCGACCGGCGGCGCGCCGGCAAAGAACGCGAAGCCGCAATCCGCGCGGCGCAACGGGCGCGTTTGGGCCGAAGTCGTCTCGTGGTTCTGGGTGATTCTGGCGTTCATTCTTATCGAGGGCGGCGTGGCGCAGGCGCGCGTGATTCCGAGCGGCTCGATGGAGAACACCGTCCTGATCGGCGACCACCTGATCGTCAGCCGCCTGGGCTATGGCGCCGGGCTTCCGTTCACCAGTTATAACGTGCCGCTGTGGCGCGCGCCGCAACGCCAGCAAATCATCGTGTTCCGAGCACCGCTGCCCGACCAGAATTTTCCGGACCTGATCAAGCGCTGTATCGGCGTTCCGGGCGACCGCATCAAGATCATCGGCGGGCAGGTTTACGTGAACGACGTCCGCATTGAAGACCCGCACGCCGTGCACCGGGCAGACACTGCGGGACTTTCGTGGGAAAATTTTCCGGCGCGCGCCGCTGAACTGCCGTACGGTGACGTGCCCGAATGGCGCGCCGAGCTTGCGAAAGATACCGTCAACGGCGAGCTGATCGTTCCCGCCGGAAAATATTTCATGATGGGCGACAACCGCGACAACTCGAACGACAGCCGTTTCTGGGGTTTCGTTCCGCGCGAGAATATTATCGGCACGCCGGTGATGATCTATATGTCGATCGACGCCCCCGGAGACGTGTGGATGCCCGGACACATGACCGACCGCGCCTCTACGTATTTGAATGCAATCCTGCATCCGAGCGAGATTCGTTGGAACCGGCTGTTCCACGTGTTCCGGACTGACGCGCCGCGCGCCGGAGGCGGTTCGTGAAGGCAGACGTGGAAGAAGCTCTAGCGGCCGACAAAGAACGGGAACGCGAGACGAAAGCAGGCGACCAAGCGGGAACGACCAGCGACAAGGTCTGGCGCGAAGTTGTCTCCTGGTTTTGGGTGATTGTCGCGTTTCTGATTATCGAAGGTTTCATCGTTCAGGCGCGGGTGATTCCGAGCGGCTCGATGGAGCCGACGGTGCTGATCGGCGATCACCTGATCGTGAGCCGTTTTGGTTACGATGCCGGACTCCCCTTCACCTCGTGGCACGTGCCACTGTGGCGCGACCCGAAGCGGCAGCAGATCATTGTGTTTCGCGCTCCGCTGGCCGATCAGGGATATCCGGATTTCATCAAGCGCTGCATCGGCGTTCCCGGCGACCACATCAAGATCGTACACGGCACCGTGTTTGTGAACGGGCAACAGCTCGTGGAGCCCTACACGCGGCACAACGATCTGGCGCTGGACATGCCGTCTGAAAATTTCCCCACAGAGAGCGGCGAGATGCAGTTCAGTGACCGGCCGGAATGGGCGGCGGAGATCGTGAAGAATACGGTGAATGGCGAACTGGTGGTGCCGCCGGGGCACTACTTCATGATGGGCGACAATCGCGACAATTCGAACGACAGCCGCTACTGGGGCTTCGTTCCGCGCGAAAATATCATTGGCACGCCGGTGATTATTTACATGTCGATCGATGCGCCCGAGGAAGTTTGGAATCCCGGACACTTTGCCGAACGGTTCGAAACCTATTTCCAGGCGATCATCCATCCAAGCGAAATTCGGTGGAGACGGCTCTTCCATATTTTCTAGCCCGGAACTTTCAGGCACGCGAATCCGTTCCCTTCAGAAAGCAGACTCTTTTTATGCGATATGCGGATGCTGGAGTCGATATCACCACCGCCGACGAGGCCAAGCGCCGGATTGGTGCGATGGCGCGCAAGACGTTCGGCCGGAGCGTGCTTGCGCCGATCGGGGGATTCGGTTCGCTGTTCCTGCTCGATAAGAAGCGTTGGAAGAATCCGATTCTAGTGGCGAGCGCGGACGGCGTGGGCACCAAGCTGAAGATTGCGTTCGCGACGAATCAGCACTCGTCGGTTGGCGCGGACATTTTGAATCACTGCGTGAACGACATTCTGACGCAGGGTGCGGAGCCGCTTTTTTTTCTGGATTACCTGGCGATGGGGAAAATCGATACGCGGATCGTGGAGCAGGTGATCGAAGGAATGAGCCGCGCCGCGAAACGCGCCGGTTGCGCGTTGATTGGCGGCGAAACGGCGGAGATGCCCGATTTTTACGCGGCGAGCGAATATGACCTGGCCGGATTTATTGTGGGCGCGGTGGAACGCGACAGGCGCCTCGATCCACGCAAGGTGCGACCCGGTGACGTGCTGCTCGCGCTTCCCTCCAGCGGCCTGCATACCAACGGCTACTCGCTCGCGCGGAAGCTCATCTTTGGCGTCGCGAAACTGAATCCGAATACCTACGTGGCAGAAGTCGGCAACAAGATCGGCGCCGAACTTTTGAAACCGCACCGCTCCTACTGGCCGCTGCTTAAAAATGTGCTGCAGAAAGGCTGGGTCACTTCGATGGCCCACATCACCGGCGGCGGGATCACCGGAAATTTGCCGCGAGCGCTGCCGAGCAATGTGCAGGCGGTGATCGATCTGGGCTCGTGGCCCGTGCTGCCGATTTTCAAGCATCTGGCCCGGCTTGGAGAGATCGAACGCGACGAGCTCCTCCAGACTTTCAACCTTGGCGTGGGGATGATTTTGGTGGTGCCGGCGAAGGACGTTGCGCGGGTGGAATCCGAGCTCAAGCGCCGCCGCGAAAAGTTTTACGTGATTGGGCGCATAGAACGCGCGACGCGCGGCAAGCCTCGCGTCGCGTACACGGGCAAGCTCGCGCTCTAAACGGACTCGCCGGGATTATTTCGCTGAAGGAGGGGCGGCCGGCGGATCTTCGGAGTCCGTGTCGACCGCGATCTTCCAGTCGCCGCCGGGCGGCTTCCGCCATACCAGGAGATAGTTCCCCGTTTGTATTTTGGTCTTCCCGTCTTTTTCCGGCGTTGTGTAGGTGTAGCGGCCGTGTTCGTAGGCCAGATCGCCGGAGCGCGCCACTTCGATGGTCGATGTTTTCCAGCGGATCGTACCCGGATCCGAAAATTCGTTCCTCATATCGGCTCGCATGGCCTCTTTCGTAGTCGTCGTAGCGCTGTAGTTGCTAAAAGCAAGGGCATCGTCGGCGTAGAACGAAATCTCTTTGTCGATGTCCTTCGCGTGAGCAGCTTCGCTGGCGGCCTGCGAGTAGGCGCGTATGGTCGCTTCGTCCTGGGCGCGCGTGTCCTTCGGCGCAGTGGATTGTGCGCAACCTTCAGCGGCGAGCGAGAGGATTAGCGCTGCAGCCAGAAACGCGGCATTAGTGACGATGGTGATGTTTCTTCGCTTTGGCATGGTGAGCGGGACGTGTCGGCGGTGCAGGTGCTGGGGGAGGCGCGTCGGCATTGTCGGTATCGACGGCGACTTTCCACGTGCCATCGGCTTGTTTTTTCCAGACCAGCAGGTATTTTCCGTTGCGCGTGGAAACCTCGCCATCCTTGCCAGTGGTATCGAGAGTGTAAGCTCCGTATTCGTACGCGATGTCGCCCGATTTCGCGACGCCGACCGCGCTGGTCTTCCAAGAAAGCGTGGTGCTCTTGTCGGCCAATAGCGCCTGCCAACCGTCGCGGATTGCGCTTGGGGTGAGGGAGATCGGATATTGATCCGAAAGGACGACCGCGTCGGGCGCGTAGAAGCTCACGGCTTTGTCGGCGTCGTGCGATTGCGCGGCGTTGCTCCAGTCCATGGACTTCTGGCGAATCGCGGCTTCATCCGCCGCCCGCGTGTCCTTCGCCGTTTCTCCGCAGCCCTGCGCCCCCACAACCGCAATCGCCGCCACTATTAATACCCATCCGAAACTCCGTCGCATTCTGGTCTCCCTGGGATAAATTCTCAGCCGCATATCTCGTTGCGAAGATGCATCACGCGACAATCGGTGTCAAGCTGAGCATCCGCTGTACGCGGCGACAAGTCCTGCTTGGCCTCGCGCGGACCGCTAGTGGGCGTGCCGGTTGCGAGGCGAAGGTCGTCGGAGGACCGCCTCGGAGGCTGTCCGACGCGCGCGGCGCAAGACTACGCGGTTTTGCCACCTCCGCGAACTGTGCTACTTTCGGGCAGGCATGAAAAAACGCATAGGCGTGCTCCTGTCGGGGCGCGGCTCCAATTTTGAAGCGCTTGCTGAAAGTGTGGCCGCCGGGCGGATCCCGAACGCCGAAATCGCGCTTGTGCTGAGCAATCGGGAAGGCGCGCCGGGCCTGGAACGCGCCATCCAACGCAAAATTCCCGCGAAAGCCATTCCGTCGAAGGGACTCGAGCGCGAAGCGTACGACAAACTTGTGGTCGCGGCGCTGAAAGAGGCAAACGTGGACCTGGTTTGCCTGGCGGGCTATATGCGGCTACTCTCGCCGCACTTCGTTGCAGCGTTTCCGCAGGCGATCCTGAACATCCACCCGTCGCTGCTACCTGCGTTTCCGGGCCTGGAATCGCAGCGGCAGGCCATCGAGCACGGCGCGAAATTCTCCGGATGCACCGTGCACTTCGTGGATGAAAATCTGGACGCCGGGCCGATCGTGATGCAAGCCTGCGTCCCGATCGAAGACGACGACACGCCGGATACGCTCGCCGCGCGCATTCTGGTGCAGGAACATCGCATTTATACTGAAGCCGTGAAAATCGTGCTCGAAGGCCGCTACCGCATCGAAGGTCGCCGCGTTCGAGTGATCCCGGAGAGTCGATAGTGGCCGCTGGTAAATTCCCGCCCGTTGAAGAGCAGCTCGCCTACCTGCGCAAAGGCTCGGCGGAAGTGATCCGCGAAGACGAGCTGAAAGCGCGGATCGAAAATTCCATCAAGACGGGCGTGCCACTGCGCGTTTACCTGGGCGTGGATCCCACCGCGCCAGATATTCACCTGGGCCACACCGTGGTGCTGCGAAAGCTGAAGCAGTTTCAGGATATGGGGCACACCGCGATTTTCCTGATCGGCGATTTTTCGGCGATGATCGGCGATCCGACTGGAGTTTCCGAGACGCGGCCGCCGCTCACGCGCGGGCAGGTGGAGCATAACGCGCAGACGTATCTTCAGCAGGTTTTCAAGGTTCTGGATAAAGACAAAACCGAAGTCCGATACAACAACGAGTGGCTCGGCAAGCTGAGCAGCCAGGAAGTGGTGCAACTTTGCGCGAAGTACCGACTGGCGCGAATGCTAGAGCGCGAGGATTTCCGTTCGCGCCTCGATTCGAACCAGCCGATCTCCGTGCACGAGCTTCTGTATCCGCTGCTCACGGCGTACGACGCGGTGGCGTTGAAATCGGACGTTGAGCTGGGCGCGACCGAGCAGAAGTTCAATCTGCTGGTCCATCGCGAAATTCAGCGCGAATTCGGGTTGCAGGCGCAAGTGGTGATGACGATGCCGATTCTGGTGGGTCTCGACGGCGAGCGGAAAATGTCGAAGAGCCTGGGCAACTACGTGGCGATCACCGAAGCGCCTTCCCAGATGTTCGGCAAGCTGATGTCGATTTCGGATACGACGATGTGGTCGTACTACGAGCTACTGACGGATTTTGGGCCGCATGTGATTCTGCGGCTGCGCGACGAAGTGAAAAATGGTCTGCTGCATCCGATGGACGCGAAGATGCAGATGGCGCACACCATCATCGCGGGATTTTATGGAGAAGCGGCGGCAAAAGAGGCGGCGAACGAATTCCAGACGGTCTATCGCGACCGGAAAGCGCCGACGGACATGCCGGAGCTGAAATTGTCCGCAGGTGCTCGCGCCCTCAACGCGCTAGTGGCGGAAGCGGGGCTGGCGGCGTCACGCAGCGAGGCGGACCGGCTGATCAAGCAGGGCGCGGTGGAAGTGAATGGCGAGATTGAGAAAGACGTGAAGAAACAGGTGGAGGTGGGCGCGGGCGGGCCAGTGACGCTGCGCGTGGGAAAAAAGCGCTTTCTGCGAATCGTCGGCGTTTAGCGCTGCGAAAAATTGGGCCGGCTACAGAACGTCCACGAGCACGAGTGAGACGTCGTCGGTGGGCGGGCCTTCCCGCCATTCGGCCACGCGGTCGAGGATGCCCTGCTTCATTTCGTGAAACGGCAGCAGCGAAGTTTCGCGCACAAATTTCTGAACGCCTTCGACGCCGAGCATCTCGCCCCTGGAATCGAACACGTCCGTGATGCCGTCTGTATAAAGCACGACCCGGTCGCCTTCCTGCAAATCCACATCGAGAGTGGCTTCGCCGTCCACGGCATCGGGCAGCGCGCCGAGAACCATGCTGCGCGATTCGAGCAGCTTGGGCTCTTCTCCTGCGTGGGCGATCATTATCGGCGGATGGCCGGCTCCGGCGTAAACCATGCGACGTCCGGCGCGATCGATCCGTGCTGCGGCGACGGTGAAGAAGAACACCGAGCTGCCAATGTTCTGCATCACGAAGCGGTTGAGCTGGCGAAGCATCGGGCCAAGAGCGACGCCGGCGCGAAGCTGCGTCATCATTTCGGTGTAGATGCGGTTCGCGACAAGAGCTGAGCCGATGCCGTGCCCGGAAACGTCGCACACCAGCAAATTCAAATATTCGTTATCAAGCGCGCTGACGAGGCCAAAGTCGCCGCCGATGGTGCGGACCGGGTGATAGAAAGTTTCGACGCGAACGCCGCCCCATGAAAGCGATTTTGGCGCAAGGCTCTGCTGCACGCGCGCGGCGAGCAGCAAGTCTTCCTGAATTTCACGCTGGCGCTCTTCCAGTTGCTTGTTGGCGTCGCGAAGCTCCTGTTCGGCGTGCTTCTGCTCGGAGATGTCGGTAAAGGTGATGATCACGTAGTTGCGGCCGTCGGGGTCTTCGACGATTTTGGAGCTGACGATGACGGGGATACGCGAGCCGTTCTTCCGCGGCAGGACAAATTCGAAACGGTTGTGGCGGTTGCGGTAACCGCGCTCGCGCTGCTCGACGATGAAGTTGGCTTCTTCCTTGGTATAGAACTTGAAGAGGTCCACGCCAACCAGTTGTTCCGGCGGGTAATCCGTCATGTTGACGAGGCTCGAGTTCACGAAAATCACGTTCTGGCAATCGTCGATGATCATCACGCCTTCGTTCAGCGTTTCGAGGATGCCTTCAGTTTGAGCGAGCCAGTCCGGTTTCTCGAGTTCCACTGCGTCCTCAGCGTGCGTGCAGGCAAAAAGCGAAGGATGGGGCGCCCGCGAATGCGTATCTTAACCAATTCCCGCGGAAAGCGCCAAAAGCGACGATGTGCGGCTTACAAGACTTCCCGCTTTGATTCCGTCGTTCCGACAGGGCCTGCATCATAATAGATGCGAAGCGAGGCGCGATGATTGAGGAATTCGCGACCACATGAGCGAGCCGATAAGCGCACAAGTAGCCGTGAACGGGAATGGAAACCGCTGGCCGCCGGGCCCGACAGGGCTGCCCATGTTTGGAATTGCACTGAAGTTCCTGCGCGACCCGCTGAGCACGCTTGAAATGCTGGAGCGGGAATATGGCGACATCGTGCGGCTGCGGGTGGGAAATCAAAGCCGCATCCTTTTGAACGATCCCGACCTGATCGAGCAGGTCACTGTCATACAGCAAGCGAAATTTCATAAGAGCACGATCACCAAGGCCGTCACCGGGCGCTTGCTCGGACAGGGTCTGCTGATCAGCGAAGGCGATTTTTGGCGGCGGCAGAGGCGGCTGGCGCAACCGGCATTTCAGCGGAGCCGGATCAACAGCTACTCGGCGACGATGGTGGAATGCGCCGACGCGCGCGCGGCACTGTGGTGCGACGGAGAGACCCGGGACATCGCGCAGGAAATGATGTCGCTGACGCTGGACATCGCGGTGAGGACGCTGTTTGGGACGCGACTGCCGGGCGAGTCCGAGAAAGTGGGCGATGCGCTGGGATTTCTAATGCGGTATTCGATTCGGAAAGCGCGATCGCCGATTTCGATTCCCGAATCGTGGCCGACGCCGAACAACAGGCGCGCGATTCGAGAGAGCGGATTTTTGGACTCGATGATTTATGGAATCATCGACGAACGGAAGGCCGAAGCCGATCCTTCGAAGCACAACGACCTGCTGGCGATGCTGATGAACGCGATGGACGAAGACGGTTCGCAGATGACGCCGACGCAACTGCGCGACGAAGCGATGACTTTGTTTTTGGCGGGACACGAAACGACGGCGATCACCTTGGCCTGGACGTGGTATTTACTGAGCGAAAATCCGCAGGCGGCGGAGAAGCTGCATACGGAGTTGCGCGACGTGCTGGGCGGGCGAGCTCCGGAAGTGAACGATCTAACGCAGTTGCCCTACCTGCTGGGCGTAGTGAACGAGGTGCTGCGGCTCTATCCGGCAGCGTATATTTTGGCGCGCACGTCGATCGCACCGTTCTCTATCGCGGGATACGATTTCCCGGAGAACACGACGGTAATCATGTCGCAATGGCTAATGCATCGGGACGGGCGGTATTTCGATGAGCCGCTGGCGTTTCGCCCGGAACGCTGGCTGGACGGATTAGAGGCTCGGCTACCCAAGGGCGCGTATTTTCCGTTTGGCGATGGCCCGCGGCGGTGCATCGGGCAGAATTTCGCGCTGATGGAATTGGCGCTGGCCACGGCGGCAGTGGCACAGAAATTCAGTTTCAAGCTGGTGCCGGGACATCCGGTGATTCCGGAGCCGCTGGTGACGCTGCGGCCGAAGCACGGCGTGAAAATGACAATTCACAAGCGCGGGTAAGTCGCGTCCACTCAAGCTTCTCTGTTAGGCAGTCACTTCATTTCACAAATTCGCCCGTACCACCGTTCGCCCAAGGATCGTATGTAAGCGCGAAACGGATCCGGTCCGGAATCGATGGATGCGAATAAAACATAAAAATATCGATTGGATTCGGGTCGGGGTCGGAAAGATCGACTTCGCCGAGAACCTGGAACCCCTGCGCGGCGACCTGGCCGGAGTCGGGCGTGAGGCCGTGCGTGACTTCGAGGCCGTACTGATCGGCCTGGTGCTCTTGCGTACGGCTGAACGCATTGAAGATCGGATTGGCAACAAAGGTCAGGATCGTGAGCAAAAGAAGGAGCGCGGGAAACGAAGCCCAGTCGTCGAGGCCGCGGATGCCCCAGTTCGCACCAGAGCGGAAAAGCAACCCGCCAATCAATTTTGAGCCGAGCCAGAAGATCACGAAAAGAGCGACGGCCGCGAACGCGAGGCCTTTCCAGATGTGATTGAGGACGTAGTGGCCCATTTCGTGGCCGGCGACGAAGACGATTTGAGGCGTGGTCATTTTGGCTATGGTGGTGTTCCACACGACGATGCGCTTGGAGGCGCCGAGGCCGGTGACGTAAGCATTTAGCCCGGTGGTCTTTTCAGCAGCGTTCATCCAGAACATGCGTTCGGGCGGGATGTCCTGTCCGGCTCGGTGCACCATTTGCTCGAGGCTCGCGGTGAGCGCCGGGTCTTTGGATTGAAGCGGCTCGAATTTGTGGAACAGAGGATCGACGACGATGGGCTGGAGGAAAACGAGAATCAGAGAAATGGGTAGCGCGGCTAGCCAAAAGTAAAACCACCAGCGCTTCGGGCTGCTGCGGATTACGGCATAAAGAATCAAGATCAGCACGATGCCGAGGACGATGCCGACGAGTTGGCCTTTGGTCCAGTCCCAGAACCAGGAGGGCCAACTCTGGATGCTGAGGCCAAATTTTTGCTCCACCCACTCGCGGGCGATGTCGAACGGAATGCCGAGGAACGCGATGGCGAGCAGAACCGGCGGGACAAAAATCAAAGCCTGCACGAAGCGCGACTTGGAGACGGATTCGGCCCAATCGCGGAAGCGGGCGGCCCATTTCCAGCGGAGGATCAGCAACAGGACCGCCAGGGAGTAGATGAATCCGGCGAGTTGACCCCAGAAGGCGATTTGGCCGAGGAGGTGAGCTTTGCGGTAGAGACCGGGCGGGAGGGTGTAGGCGGTGACGTGCTGGTCGCTGGGCGCAGAAGCGGTCGATGTGGAGGCGGGGGCGTCGGACTGAGTTTGCAGGAAGTTGTAGTGGGACAGCGCGGAAGCCGGGTGAGGGATGGCCAATGCGGCGAGCAGGAGAAGCAAAGCCGCAAGAGCCAGCTTCTGAAATTGATTCAAGGATGCCTCCGGTGGTGTTTGAGCTTGGCCGCCGAGCAACGGTGAAGCGGAGTATGCTCCGTGGACATTGGTGGTTGCAAGCTTCGAAGTCGTTCCTTCGCCTGACAGCGCGTACAGGTGCCTTTTTGGGTGCGCGGTGAAAGTGGCGTTGGCGTGGCTGCGAGCGGCCGGATAGTATAAAAAGGCAGGAAAGCGAGCTGAGGAGACAGGCGATGAAGACGCTGCGTTGGAGTCTGGGGATTTTGCTTCTGATTCCGGTGGGGTACGCGTCCGCGCAGGCGCAACAAGCGCCGCCTCCGCCGGCTGCGTCCACTCCTGCGGACGTGGCAGCAGCGGCCAAGGCCGACGCCGACGCGAAGCCGAAAAAAGCACGGGTGTGGGACAACGACACGATTCCCAAAGCGGGAGACGAGATCAGCGTAGTGGGTCAGGCGATACCCGATCAGAACAGTTCGACTGCAGCACCTTCGCCCGATCCGAATGCAGGAGCGGCTACGGCGGGAACATCTGGCGACAAGGACAAAGATAAGAAAGACGAAGAAACACGAGACACTGGCGGAACCGATAAGGATGCTCGCCTGGCTGCAGCGAAGGAAAAGCTGGATAGCGTGAAAAAGGACCTCGATATCGCTCAGCGGCGCCTGAATTTGGATTCGCAGATGTACTACAGCAAGCCCGACTACCAAACCGATACGGAAGGCGCGGAGCAGGTGAAAACCGAGAAGGATGCGGTTGCGGCGAAGCAGGATGAAGTGGATGCCGCGCAGAAGGAACTCGACGCGCTGGAAGCCGAGCTTGGGACTTCGGCGAGCCAATAGGGCGGCGGGCAATTCGGGCGGCGAGACGAAATAATTTCCAAGAAATCCACACGTTCTCCGCAAAATTTTTCTCACAGCATTCAAATACTGTTGACACTGGCGTCGCACACGCTCACAATTCCGCTCGTACACACACTGTAAGCCAAAAATTCCGGCAGATGCGCGCAGCCGGACCGCGTTGTTTGTAGTCATCGATTTCGAAACCGCAACCTAATAGCCGCAAGATCGCAAAACGGAGGAACGATGCAACACTGGCCGGGCGAGACTGTGCAGTGTGTGAATCCGGAGTGTGCGGCGCGCGGGAGGTGGGTCCGCGTGCAAGATCAACCGCAGGAAGTGTGCCGCGATTGCGGCGTGGCGGTGCACCCGGTTCACCCGCCGCTGGCGCCGCGAATGCGCTTACGGCCGAGACCGACGCCGTCATACCGGCCGATGGGTAGGCCGAGGTAACGAGGGCGCTCGTAGAAAGCGTAAGCGCCTGGATCCTAGAGAGATTGTGAAAACAAAAAGCCCGGACCGAGTGAATCGGCCCGGGCTTTTTCGTTTTTGCGAGGGCTAGTAGTGAAACTTCAAACCGAACTGAATGATCCGCATGTTCTCGCGCGTGGTGGAGATTTGCCCGAACGTAGAGCTGTCGCCAAAGTTATTCGGGTTGGAGAACTGAGCGTGGTTAAACGCGTTGAAGAACTCGGCGCGGAACTCGAGCGATTTTTTCTCCCGGACGAAAGTGTTTTTCGTAAGGGAGAGATCGAAATTGTCAATCCCCGGGCCACGAAGCGAATTTCGTGGGAGCGTGCCGAACGTGAAAAGCGGAACCCCGGCCGGATTGATCGTGCCATCCGTGTTGTATGGCGACGTGACATTGAATGACGCCGGATTGAACCAGTAGCCAGTTCCGAGGGCATTGTTCCGCGGGTTCAGATATTGAATGGGAGCAATCAGGTCCGGCCGGTCGAGTAGGTTGCCTTGCTGGCTGGAATCATTCTCGGAATATAGAGTGAATGGCTGGCCACCCTGAAAGGTGGCGATGCCGTTGAACTGCCAGCCCTGAGCCATTTTCTCGACAAAGGCATTCTGAAAGTGGCGATCGAACGGGAGTTCCCAGATGCCGCTGATAACGACGCGCTGGTGAACGTCGAAGTCGGCGACGGCGCGGTCGAGCCGGTGGTCGAGAGGATCGGTGTAGGTGGAGGAACGGGACCGGAATCCGGAGGTAAGGTCGATGGTCTTGCCGAGCGTATAGGCTCCGCGAAGCGCAAAGTGCTGGCTGAAACGCTTGTCCACGGTCACCTGCAGCTCGTTGGCGTCGGAGATTCCATCGCTCAAGTTGGTGAACAGTTGAAGGGCTCCCGTGGCGTAACCATTGGGATCCGTGGGGCTCGAGCCGCCAACACAAAGCGACAATGGCCTGGCGCAGTCTTCGTTGACGAAGCCGTAATCCGCAAACTGCTCCATTTCCACCGACGGAACTGGGAAATTCACTTCGGCCGTTGAGATCAAGCGACGACCGAGGCTACCGACGTAGACAGCCTCGACCATGGTGTCTTTGGTGGCCTGCCATTGAAATCCATAGTTGAAGTTGTCCGAGTAGGGAGTGCGAAAGCGCGGGTATGTGACGTAGCCGTAGGAAATTGCCGGAACCCCGAAGCTGCCGACATCAGACGGCAGGAATGGAAAGTTGTTTGTGTAGCCGAAAGGCGTAAACGGATCCGCGACCGGATCGGTGGTGATGCCGGCGTATGACGTAGGCGAGGAGTTCGTAATGTTCGCCACTGCGGCGTAAGGCGGGAGGCCGCCAAACTGCAGGTTTAGAGCGCCGTCTTCGATGTCGTAGAAGATTCCGAAGCCACCGCGCATTACGATTTTGGCGTTACCGAGCATGTCCCAGGCGAAACCGAAGCGGGGCGCGAAGTTTTTGTAGTCCGGGTACACAAGAGCGCGATTGGGGGTTCCGGGGTCGTGAGGGTACAGAATGTCAGGAGGCGCGCCAGGAAAAATTGTAGATTGCTCGCCCGGGAAGTAGCCGAGAATCTCGTTGTGAACGTCGTACTGCGGAATGTAGTAGTCCCAACGCAGGCCGTAATTGATGGTTAGGCGCGAGGTGGCCTTCCAGATGTCCTGGGCATACAGACCGAACGAACCGGTGCGGATGCCGTATGTGGCCTGGGAATTTTGGTAATAGTTGTCCCAAAAACCGCCGACGAAGTCCGCGAGCGGGTCGCCTGTAAACGAAGACGCATAGCCGCCATCAAAATCAAATCCGCCGTTGTTGTAGTAGTCGTAATGGAAATTCAACTGAAGGCGGGTAATGTCCGTGCCGAACTTAAATTCATGTTTGCCGCGAGTCCAGGTGAGATTGTCGGCCACCTGAAACGTGTTGTCGTTCAACTTGGTGGGACCTTGAACGGAAGAGCCCAAATTGAAATCGGGAGTATAGATGACGGGAGGCGAAACGCCGGCGGGATCGTCAGGATTCAAATTGGTGAAACCGAGGCTCGCGGGCGAAGTGGTGTCGGAAGGAATGGCTTGATGCGTGGAAGTACGATTGGCGCCGAATCGGAACTCGTTGGCGAGCGACGGTGAAAAGGTGTGATTCCAGGTAAGCGTTCCGATCTGGTTGCGATAATTGGTCGTGTTGCCGCCACCGATCGGTGAGGAGTACGAGGAGGGCAGCGGGTAGAAATTTCGGTCGTCCTCGATCAAGTAAACAAACGAAATGTTGTCGTGGTCGCTAAAGTTGTGGTCAATGTGCGCGATACCCTGGTCTGCGTCGAACGACTGAGTTGGCGAGGCGACAAATCCGTTCGTTCCGAAATTCGCCACAGGAACATACTTCGTGATGTAGTTCTGAATCACCGGATTCACGAGATCGCCTGTGGCGCCGTAGGGGCCGGTTCCAGGGGTGTTCAATTTGTTATAGGGAATGTTTCCGCCGGTGAATGGGTTGGTCAACTGAAGTCCGTTTGGATCGATGCAATTTCCGGATCCGTCGTACGTGGCGCAGTCCTCGCTGAAATCGCCGGTTCGCTCCGCAGTATCCGGAACGGTAAGCAGGCTGGAGGTGTCGCCTTCGCGAGTTCGAGCCCCCTGGTAGGAAAGGAAGAAAAACGTTTTATCCCTCCGGATCGGGCCGCCAAACGTGGCACCGAAGACGTTGCGTTTGAACGCCTGCTTTGCCTCGCCGGGAAGTAAGAAATAATCGCGCGCGTTCAGGACGTCATTGCGGAGAAATTCGAAGGCGGTGCCGTGGAAATCGTTGGTTCCGGAGCGGGTGATCTGGTTGACGATGCCGCCGGAGGTGCGGCCGTATTGCGCGTCGTAGTTATTGGTGAGGATCTTGAATTCCTCGACGGCGTCGGGGTTGGGGCTGACGACGATGTTGTTGCCGAGGAAGTCGGTGTTGTTTCCGCCGTCGAGAAGGAAGGTAAGCGATTCGGAGCGTTGGCCGCTCACGGAGAATTGATTGCCCGATCCGTCGTCGGGATCGGGATTGAACACGCCGGCTTGCAGCAGGCCGAGTTGCAAAGTGTCGCGATCGACGAGAGGCAAATCGACGATCATGCGCTGATCTTCCACTTTTCCGAGCACGGCTCCAGTGGTATCGACCTGCGCAACGTTGCTGGTGACTTCAACAATCTGGCTGGTCTGGCCAATTTTCAGCGACACATCCAGGCGGCCGAACTGGTTCAGTTCGAGAATAATGCCGTCCTGCTCGAACGTGGAGAATCCGCCCTTTTCCACCGTGACTTTATATTTGCCGACTTGCACCTGATCGAAGAGGTAGAGCCCATCCGCACCAGACTGAGTGGAGCGGCTGACACCGGTGCCGGTGTTGGTAAGAGTGATCTTCGCGCCACCGACAACGGCGCCGGATTGGTCGGTGATCGTGCCGCGGAGCGAAGCGGTGGTTTGTCCCCAGGCGGCGGTGCTGAAGAAAATCAAAATTGCGAAGGCCACGAATAGACGGACACATCCGCGGAAATAGATCACACCCTACCTCCCCCAGTTCAGGACTTGTGCATCAGGCGAGAATCGAGCGGCAGAGACACCTGCGCCGAGTTCGTCGCGATCCGGAAACACCACCCCGTGAGGCGGACACTATAAGAGCGGTGAAACGCAAGTCAAGACAGAATCCTTTATGGAAGCCATTAAGGCGCGTGGGTTGAGTGACTTATGGTCAGGTCTTCGGGCGAGGAAGCGTTGCGACGTCGGGCTGAAAAAAAAAGCGAGCGGCCGGTGGGGGTGCCGGCCGCTCATGGGCATGGGGTGATGGAGGTGCATATGCCCGGAGGTTTTGGGTGGCCCCCGAACACATGAGTAGAATGCCGGGAGGCTGCGCCGGGGTCGATAGGCCGAGAGTTCAATTCGGGAGGGTACGAAGGTACCTGCGAAGTTCTTCGCGGCATTTTCGCTGGAGCATTGAACGGCTAGAGTGCGAGTGATAGTCTCGCCGAAGAAGCCAACTACCGCCCCTCGCGCGCCGGCAACTGGCACCCAGACTGGCCACACCCTTGTCCGCCACCGGCACAAAACTCGCCCGACACGCCACCGTGGAAAACGAAACTTTGGCCGTGGTGCGCCAAATTCTAAGTGAGCTCGGAAGCGCGCGCGGGATGGAAGAGCTTGCGGCGCGCGGATCGAAAGCGCACCTGGAGCGGGAACTCGGCCTCGGGAGCCTGGAGCGCGTGGAGCTGATGCTGCGGCTGGGCGATGCGTGCGGCGTGCGGCTTCCGGATCGCGTGGTGGCGGAGGCGGATACCGTCGATGACCTGATCGAGGCGATTCTGCGCGAGGAGGGGAATCCGACGCCGGCTTCCGGATTTTCGCCGCCGCTCGCTGGGAGTGCGGCGGTCGCGACGCGCGTGGCAGCGCCCGATCTGGATGAGCCGATCAGCCGGGCGGAGACTCTCACGGAAATCCTGAGATTGCGTGGGCGCGCTGAACCCGGACGAGCGCACATCGAGCTTTACGATGAGAATGACGCGATCCGGACAATCACATTCGGGGAGCTGTACGATCGCGCGAGCGCCGTGGGAATGGAATTGAGGCGGCGCGGGCTCGATCCGGGCCAGACGGTGGCGATCATGCTGCCGACTTCGGCGGATTTCTTTTTCACGTTTGCGGGGATTCTGCTGGCGGGAGGAATTCCGGTGCCGATCTACCCGCCATTTCGCGCAGATCGGATCGCGGAATACGCGACGCGACAATCGAACATTTTGAAGAACGCGGAAGTCCGTTTTCTGATGACGTGGCGACAGGCAGAGGGATTGGCAAATTTGTTGAAGCCGCGCGTGCCGACGCTGCGCGAAGTTTTGAACGTGGAAAAGCTCGGCGACGGCGCAGCGCCGGAACAGAACGCTCCCACCAAAGGCAAGCCGGTAGAGTATCTGGCGCATCACGCGCGGAGCGAGGACATAGCGTTTCTGCAATACACGTCCGGATCGACAGGCTCGCCGAAGGGCGTGGTGCTGACGCATGCAAACCTGCTGGCGAACATACGGTCGATCATTTCCGGCGTGAATGTGAAGGCGGACGACGTGGCGGTGTCGTGGCTGCCGCTGTATCACGACATGGGCTTGATCGGGGCGTGGTTCGTGCCCCTGTACACGGGGATTCCGCTGGTGGTGCTGTCGCCGCTGGCGTTTTTGAGCCGGCCGGAGCGCTGGCTGCGGGCGATCGCGAAACATCGGGCGACGATTAGTCCGGCGCCGAATTTCGCCTACGAACTGTGCGTGAGGAAAATTCCGGACAAGAATTTAGTTGGGCTGGATCTGAGTTCGTGGCGCGCTGCGACGAACGGCGCGGAGCCAGTGCGAAGCGAGACGCTGGAGCGATTCGCGAAACGGTTTGCCGCGTACGGATTTCGCGCGGAGGCTCTGACGCCGGTGTACGGGCTGGCGGAGGGAACGCTGGCCGTGTCCGTGCCGAAGCTCGGGGCGGGCTACAAGGTGGATCGGATCGAGCGCGTCGCATTCGAGTCTTCGCGCAGAGCGATACCGTTGGCTGCCGATGCAGGTTCCGGAGCGGCGCTGGAATTTGTGAATGCGGGACGGCCGCTGCGGAATGTGGAGGTGCGGATCGTAGATGCAGAGGGACGCGACCTGGGCGAGCGGAGCGAGGGGCGGCTGTGGTTCCGGGGACCTTCGGCGACAAGCGGCTACTACAAGAATCCGGAAGCGACCGCAGCGCTAATGCGCGATGGCAACTGGCTCGACTCTGGCGACTACGCCTATTGGGCCGATGGCGAGCTGTACATCACCGGGCGCGCGAAAGACATCATCATCAAGGGCGGGCGGAATTTGTATCCACACGAGCTTGAGGAGATTGCCGGGCGCGTGGATGGCGTACGCACGGGCTGCGTGGTGGCGTTTGGCGCGCCGGATGAGCGGAGCGGGACCGAGAGACTCGTGGTGGCGGCGGAAGTGCGCGATATGGCGAGCGCGTCGCGGATCGAACGGGAGATCACGAAGGCCGTGGACGATGCGATCGGAATGCCGCCCGACGTTGTGAAGCTGCTGGCTCCGGGATCGATACCGAAAACGTCGAGCGGCAAGTTGCGGCGAAGCGATACGCGAAAGTTATTTCTGGAAGGAAAGCTGGGACAGAAGCCGCAGAAAGCGGCGGTGCAGATTGCGGCACTCGGTGCGCGGAGCGTGCTGCCGCGAGTAGGCGGCTGGATTCGAAACGCAGCGCGAGAAACCGGAGAATTTATTTACGGAGTGTACGCGGTGAGCGCGTTCACGGCGGTGCTGATTTTGATGTGGGCGGGCGTGCTGCTAACGCGGGACGCAAAGCGCGCCGAAGCGATCTTGCGCGGCGGAGCAAAATGGATGCTGACGGCCGGGTGCGTGCATGTGGACGTGCAGGGTTCGGAAGTGATGGCGGAGTACGCGCGGACGGGGCCGTGGATTTTCGCGCCGAACCATACGAGTTTCATCGATATTATGGCCACGCTGGCGCACTTGCCGCCCGGCGTTCGCTGCGTGGCCAAGGGAGAACTCACTGAGATACCGTTTGTTGGCACGCTTGCGAAGAGGACGAATCAGTTTTTATTCGATAGAAGCGATCCTCAGGCGCGCATCCGGCAGGCGGAAGAGGTGAACGCGGCGCTGCGCGGCGGCACTTCGGTGGTGATCTATCCGGAAGGGACGTTCACGGCGATGTCGGGTATTCGGCCTTTCCAGCTTGGAGCGTTTAAGGCGGCGGCGGACACGGGGCGGCCGATCTGCCCTGTGTCGATTCGGGGAGCACGGCAGGTGCTGCGCGACAAAACGATTCTGCCGAGACGCGGGCGAGTGACGCTCACGTTTGGAGAATTGGTGACGCCCAATCCGGAAGCGGGCGACGACTGGCAGGAAATTGTGCGCTTGCGCGATGCGACACGGGAAGCGATCGCGCGGAACGCGGGCGAGGCGTTGCTGTAGCTAACTCTCGCCCGAGCGCGTTGCGCGATCTGTTATGACTATTCCCCGCTTGCGAGAACGAACTTCACGGTGACCGTGGTTGCGACGTCAACCGGCTCGCCATTGAGAAGCGTAGGGCGATAGCGCCACTCGCGCACGGCAGCGACGGCTGCCTGCACCAGAATCGGATTCCCGCTTAACACTTGCAGCTCGCGGACCGAACCGTCTTTGCCGATTGTGGCGTGCAGGATTACTTCGCCGCTTAGATGCATCATGCGCGCGGCGGACGGATAACTGGGCTGCACTTGGGTAATCAGCGCGGCTGCCATCACGCCCTCGCTGACCTTCAAAGGTTGATTGCGTTTTTCCTCGGGCGGCTTCAGCGCGGGCGGCGGTTGATTGCCGCTTACGCCGGGAATCTCCAAACCGTTGGGATCGCCGAACGGATCGCCTGGAAGGCCGTCTCCAGATGGGGACGCGGGAACCGAGTTGTTGAGCTGCCCTTCGTGGACGTGATTCGGGATTTGCGCCGGTTGTTGAGCGAGCAGACTAACCGTTGGATGCGCAGGATTCGACGGCGCGGGCGAGCTGTGCGGCATGCTTTGCACGAAGACGTCGGCGAACCCTTTGTGATACGGAGGCACCGGCGTGTGTGCAAGGATGTTGGGAAGGACACCGGGAAAAACCAGAGGCCCCACAACAAGAGCGGCGAGCACCGCGCCCTCGAATATGACGGATAGAGTGAGGGCCTTTCGCCGCAGCGAGCGCCCGGCGTTCAGGCCTTCGGCGTCGCTTTCCAGCATGCACTGAGACAGCCTCCCTGGATCACTCATCGCACTCCTCCTCGGCTTGGATAGGCACACCCGGAAAGTCGGGTGGCTGCAGCCGGGACGCGGGAACCACAAGCCACCCTGTTCGGGAGGCATTTGTGGAGGCGTTCGGCGGATGCTTCGGAGTTCGCGCGATCTCTAAGTCCTTAGACACCAGTTCCGACGTGCGGTTTCCGAATGGCTCCGAAATCACGATCGAGTGATGATTTAAGCGGATCCATTTCACGCTAAGTGCTTCTGGGTCAATGCGCTAATGGAATTCGATCAAGTAATTGCAACGAAATGGCACACATCTGCGTCTAAAGCTGTGAGATTAATCTGAGCTACGCAGAGTTAGATCTCGGGTTTGGAATTTGGTTTAGGGAGGTGGTTCAAATGGCTGACAATTCACTGGAAACGATTGGGATCCGCTTGACGGGGTGGGCTGCCTTGAACCGCGACCCTCTGATGGACCGGGTTGAGTTTACGTGCCCGCAGTGCGGACAGAAAGGCGACAAGGCTGCGCGACGTCCGCGCGCCGCGTATCACTTCACCGACGGCTTCGTGCAGGATATCGAGGGCGAGAGCACGTCGTGCCGCAGCTGCAAAGCGGCGTTGAAAGTGGTTCCAGTTGTGATGGTCCACGACAACGACGAAAAGCGCCGGTTCCAGGCGGTATTCTCGCTGGATCCGATCGCGAGCAACTAACGGTTCACTCGGCGCATGACAGATCGCTTTCGGTGAGTACCCCGAGCGATTTTTTCCGAAGGAATCTGCCGGAAAAATAACAAGAGGGGAAGGAGCTTCGCGCTTCTTCCCCCTTTTTCGTTTTCGGGCCGCGTGGAGGTAATCGCTACGGGCGCATTTTATTTTGCAGGAGCATGTGGGCCTGGGCGGCCGGCTGGCCTTCCTCGTCGAGAAGCAGGTGGTGCTCTTCAAGCTCGGTGCGGATGTGACCGAAGGCTTCGTCAACGGTGTCTGCGAACTGGAGCCGCGCATAATCTTTGGCATCTATCACGCCGGTGCGAACCATGTGCTTCCAGTTGATCACTTTGTCCCAATACTGGCGGCCGTAAATCAGGATCAAGTGGTGCGAGGAAAGCTTGCCGGTTTGGAGCAGGGTGAGCATTTCCCAAAGCTCGTCCATGGTGCCGAACCCGCCGGGAAACACGATAAGCGCCTTGGCCATCTGCGCGAACCAGAGCTTGCGCATGAAGAAATAGTGAAAATAGAAATTCAGATCGTGCGAGATGTAGGGGTTCGAAGTTTGCTCGTGTGGGAGCTGAATGCTGAGCCCCACGGATGGACCGCCCGCTTCGGCGGCGCCGCGATTGGCGGCTTCCATGATGCCGGGACCGCCGCCGGAACAGATCACGAAACGGCGCGGCTGGCTGCCGAGCGTCATCGCCCATGAAGTAATTTTGTGCGCGAGTTCGCGCGCTTCTTCGTAGTAGCGCGACATTTCCAGAAGCGATTTCGCGCCCGTGATTTTCGTGCGCCACTCTTCGGAGCGGCGGCCGCGGGAATCTTTCTGGACGCGTTTCAGATGAGCAAGCGCTTTTTCGCGCGACTGGATGCGGGCGGATCCGAACATGACGATCGTGTCGCCGATGTTTTCGCGGCGAAGACGCGCGAGCGGGTCGAGATATTCGGCGATGATGCGCAGCGGACGGGCGGCCAGGCTCTCCATGAACTTGTGGTCTTCATAGGCGAGATGCGGCACGGGCTGGGCTTTCGGTTTTACTGCACGCTTCATCACTCCCCCTCTCATCCATTGGCGCGCAATGGGCAGGCTACCATTCTAGGAGAACGCTCGCGGCAATTGCCAGACGAGGAGAGGCGGGTGCTGGCGAGTTGAGCAACGCGGTTTTGGCTTCGCGAATCAGATACTGTGGCCCCTGATGACTCGCTTGAAAGCACGAATAATTCCGGTGATTTCACGGTGGTTCCTTGTGGCGCTGAGCTGCCTGATCGGATTGCGGTTGTGCGTAGCGACGGAATCGCGAGCGCAGGAGGCTCCCGCAGGGCCGATTCATCCGAAGCCGGGCGCGGCGCCTGAACCGATCCCACAGTCGGAGCTTGCGAAACAGGCGATTCGCGTGCGCGTGTCGGAAGTGACGGCGCCGGTGACGGTGCGCGACGCGAGCGGCGAGATGGTGCTGGATCTTCTGCAGGACAACTTCCACGTTTTCGATAACGGCAAGGAGCAGAAACTCGATCACTTTGACGTAGGCGGCGATCCGCTATCGATCGTGCTGCTGATTGAATCGAGCGGGCATGTGGAGCCGATGTTTCCCGCGATCCAACACGTGGGCGCCGTCTTCACCGAAGCGGTGATGGGAACGACGGCGGAAGCGGCGGTGCTGATGTTTGACAGCACCGTGGAGACGCGGCTGAAATTCACGACCGATCCGGACGCCGTGCAGGACACCGTGAAGCACATGCCCGTAGGTTCGGACGGGGTGCTGCTGTATGACGCGATGGCCGCGGGCATCGCAATGCTTGACGAGCGACCGAAGGTCCGCAGGAAAATTTTGGTGGTGAGCGAGGCGCAGGATTCGGGCAGCGAGGCAAGGCTGGGAGAGGTGTTGCGGCAGGCGCAGCTCGCGAACGTGATGATTTACTCGATTGGTTTGAGCACCGCGGTTGCGGATTTGCGGGCGAAGCCGAAACCGAAGGTTGTGCCGAACCTTGGGCCGACAGGTGGGACAACGGCGCAGCCGAACACGCCGATGGCGGCGGCCAGCGGAGGCGACTTTTCACAGATCGATCTGATGCCGCTGGTGATCTGGCTGGTGAAGACGGGGAAAAATGCGGTGGGGCCGAACTCGCTGGCGATCGCGAGCAAAGCGACGGGCGGGCTGCACGTGAATGTGAAGCGCGACGGGGCGATACAGAAGGCGATGGATGAGATTGGCGGCGAGCTACATGCGCAATACACGCTGGCGTACCGGCCGTCGGGCGAAGATCTGACCGGGTATCACGAGATCAAAGTGGTAGTGGATCGGCCGGGAGTGGACGTGCGGACAAGACCGGGATACTACATTCCGCCGGTGCCGTAATTGGAGCCGATTTTCCTGTAGCGTCTAAAGCCTTGAATGCACGCCCACGCTAGAAAAAGTGCCATGCCCGCCGGGACAGCCCGCCACAGTAAGGTCTGAGCTTGAACGCTCGATAGATACACATAAGGGAAAATACGCCGGAGACAAACGCGCTCGCGCCCACTGAGTTTTTTTGTTCAGCCAGTTTCCTGACGGATTCGGGTACGTGGCGGAAATCGCGGTAGGGGTCGCGAAGCCAGAGGAGGATTGCCGCCAGTGCAACGATAGCCGCGCAAAAAATCCAGAACCCGATCTGATCGCTCATAGGCCCTCGCGTCCGAGTTCAAAACGCAGCATCCAGTACCCGGAAACGCTACTGCAAAGAGCCACCGCGAAGTTATTTCTTTTCGGGTTCGGGTTTGTCGGTGGCGGCTACGGCGGCTTCTTCCTCTTCTTCGAGGATGGAAGCGGCGGCGGCGACGCGGTCACCTTCATCGAGGCGGAGCAAGCGGACGCCCTGTGTGCCGCGGCCCGCTTCGCGAATTTCGCCGGCGTGGACGCGGATAACTTTGCCGTGACCGGTGATAATCATCACGTCCGAGTCTTCGCGGACCTGTAGAGCGGCGACGACCGGGCCATTGCGATCGGTGGATTTCAGATTGATGACGCCCTTGCCGCCGCGCGAGGTGACGCGATATTCGGCGAGCGGCGTGCGCTTGCCGTAACCCTTCTCGGCGACAGTGAGCATGAGCGAGGTAAGCGATTCGCGGATCTGATCGCTTTCCAGTTCGTCGAGGTTGCGCGTGCTCTTCTTGAATTCCTTCTCAATGATGCCGAAGTCGGGCTGCGCGGCGTCCATGCTGACCACGTAGTCGCCCTTCGCCAGATCCATGCCGTTCACGCCGCCTGCCCCGCGTCCCATCGAACGAACTTCCGTCTCGCGGAACAGGATGGCCTGACCGTCATGGCTGGCCAGGAAAATCATCTGCATGCCGTCCGTGAGCTTGGCACCGATCAGCTCATCGTCCGGTTCGAGACTGATGGCGATGATGCCTGACGGACGCGGATTGGAAAATTCGGCGAGAGCGGTCTTTTTCACCGTGCCGTTCTTGGTGGCGAGGAAGACGTAGGTGTCGGCTGCCTCGAGATTGCGCGCCGGAACGACGGCTGTGAGCGTCTCATTTTCCTGGAAGCGCACAAGATTGCTAATGGCTTTTCCGCGCGTGGCAGCCGCGGCTTCGGGAATTTCGTACACCTTCAGCCAGTAAATGCGGCCCTTTGAAGTGAACAGCAAAATATAGCTGTGTGCGGAGGCGATGAAGAAACGTTCGACGAAGTCGTCATCGCGGGTCTTGGCGCCGATGCGGCCCTTTCCGCCGCGAGACTGATGGCGGTAGGTATCGACGGAGGTGCGCTTCACGTAGCCGGCGTGGCTGACGGTGATAGCCATCTCTTCGTCTTTGATCAGATCTTCGAGCTTGATGTCGTCCACCGCGTCCACGATTTGGGTGCGGCGCTCGTCGCCATATTGCTTGATGATCTCGCGCAGCTCCGCGACGATGACGGCCTTCAGTTTCTTGTCGCTGCCGAGAATTTCGCGCAGTTCGCCGATGCGATCGCGGACGGATTTCAATTCGTTGAGAATGTCTTCGGTAGAAAGACGGGTGAGGCGGTGCAACTGCAGTTCGAGGATGGCGTCGATCTGCGCGTAGCTCAGGCCTTCGATGGTGGAAGGCATGCCGTACTTTTTGTTGTTGAGCTTCACGCCAGCGAGGCTCTTGGCTTTGCCGTCTTCGCTGATCGAGATTTTCTTGTCGAGGAAGTAGTCGTGCAGATTTTCGCGAGCGTTGGCGCGGCTGGCGGAACCGCGGATGATGCGGATCACTTCATCGATGTAGTCCAGCGCGATCTGGTAGCCAAGCAGGATGTGCTCGCGCTCTTCAGCTTTACGCAGTTCGTACTGCGAACGCCGGCGGACCACGTCGATGCGATGCTCGACGAAGAGGCGCAGCATATCGATCAGGCCCAGCTCACGCGGCTGGCCGGCGACGATGGAAAGCAGAATCATGCTGAACGACTCTTCCATCTGGGTGAGCTTGAAGAGCTTGTTGAGGACGATTTGCGGCTCTTCGTCGCGCTTCACCTCGATGACGATGCGCATGCCCTGGCGGTCACTCTCGTCGCGAATGTCAGAGATGCCGTCGATCTTCTTGTCGTTGATGAGCTGCGCGATGTGAGAAATCATGCGCGCTTTGTTTACCTGATAGGGCAGCTCGGTGATGACGATGTCTTCGCGATCTTTGCCGCGCTTCTCGATGGCGGCTTTGGCGCGCATTTTGAATGAGCCGCGTCCGGTCTTATAGGCCTGCTCGATACCTTCACGGCCGCTGATGAATCCGGCGGTGGGAAAGTCAGGGCCGGGAATCGTCTTCATCAACTTCTTCAGGGTGATTTCAGGATCTTCGATGTACTGAATCGCGCCTTCGACAATTTCGCGCAGGTTGTGCGGCGGAATATTGGTGGCCATGCCGACGGCGATACCGGATGAACCGTTGACCAGAAGATTGGGAATGCGCGTGGGAAGGACGACCGGCTCTTTTTCGGTCTCGTCGAAGTTCGGAGTGAAATCGACGGTTTCTTTTTCGATGTCCGAGAGCATTTCCTCGGCGATTTTGGAGAGGCGCGCTTCGGTGTAACGCATGGCTGCGGGAGGATCACCGTCCACGGAGCCAAAGTTGCCCTGGCCATCGACGAGCGGGTAGCGCATGTTGAAGTCCTGCGCGAGGCGGACGAGCGCGTCGTACACGGGCGTATCGCCGTGCGGATGGAACTTGCCGAGGACTTCGCCGACGATCTTGGCGCACTTGCGATAGCCCTTAGTCGAAGTGAGGCCCAACTCGTACATGCCGAACAGAATGCGGCGGTGGACGGGCTTCAATCCGTCGCGCACATCGGGCAGAGCGCGGCCGATGATCACGCTCATCGAGTAATCGAGGTACGACTTCTTCATTTCCGATTCGATATCAACCGGCGTCAGGATCTGATTTGTTTCGTCCGCCACTCTGGCTCTCCGTCGTTTTGAAAATTCAATCGATTGCGGATGACGCTACGCGTGTTGCGAGTTCCACGCGGTTACGAACGCCTTCACGGTTTCGAACGCAGTTGCGTTGTTCGAAAACCGCTGTGATTCGAATGTTGTTTCGAGCAGCTTCAACAGCTCGTCGCGCTCGGCTTCGGTGGTACAGCGGAACGCGACACCCTTCTCGTTGTCCGGCGCTTCCGTCGGCGCGGCGTTGAACTCGGAGCAACTGAGCCCACGCAGGCCCGGCAAAATCTTCCAAACGAGCTGATATGTCATGGCGCGCCCGAGTGCCTGTTAAATGTCGAGGTTGACGACGTCGAGCGCGTTTTCCTCGATGAACTTGCGGCGCTCTTCGACGTTTTCGCCCATGAGCGTGGAGAAAATTTCCTCGGCCGCCACGGCGTCTTCCACGCGCACTTTGAGCAGCGTGCGGACTTCCGCGTTCATGGTGGTGGTCCAAAGCTGCTCGGGATTCATTTCGCCCAAGCCCTTGAAGCGCGTGATGGTGAAATCTTTCTTGGCGTCTTCGAGGACGTAGTTGAGGACGGCCGTCGAGTCGTCCTTCACGATCTTTTCGGAATTGTGGCTAATGGTGAAAGGCGGCTTATCGAGTTCGTTGATCGCGCCGTAGAGCGAGCGCATCTTTTTGTATTCGGGAGTGGCGGCGAGAGCCCAGTTGACGCGGCGTTCGACGCCATTTTTCAGAACAAGCTCGTGCAGGCTGTGTTCTTCGTCGTAGGCGAACTTCGTTTCGAAGTCGAGCTTGGCCTTGTCGATGGACTTGGCCAACTCCTGCAGCTTCTTCTTGTCTTCGAAGTCTGTTTTCTTCTCGAGTTCGCTTTCAGCGAGAAGCTCGACGAGCTTCGGATCGCGCAAGCGGCGGCCGAGTTTTTTGGTGACCTGGTCGTATTCCTGCACATTGAGCAGGAATTTGCTGAGGTCGCCGCCTTCGAGCGACTTGCCATTCTTGCCCTTCACGGAATGATCTTCCGTGGCGCGCTTCATCAGCTCGCTGGCAAACTCGCGCTCGTCGCGGATGTAGCGATCCATCTTGCCGCGCTTCACGCGATACAGAGGCGGCTGCGCGATGTAAATGTGGCCGCGCTCGATGAGTTCGCGCATGTGGCGGAAGAAGAAGGTGAGCAGCAGCGTGCGGATGTGGCTGCCGTCCACGTCCGCGTCGGTCATCAGAATGACTTTGTGATAGCGGAGCTTGTTGGCGTCGAAGTCGTCTTTGCCGATGCCAGTGCCAAGCGCGGTGATGATGGCCCGAATTTCTTCGTGGCCGAGCATCTTGTCGTAGCGGGCTTTTTCGACGTTCAGAATTTTACCTTTGAGCGGAAGGATCGCCTGGTATTTGCGATCGCGGCCACCTTTCGCGGAGCCGCCTGCGGATTCTCCCTCAACGAGGAACAGCTCGCAGCGGGCCGGATCGCGTTCCTGGCAATCGGCGAGCTTGCCGGGCAGGCCGCTCGAATCGAGAGCGGACTTGCGGCGCGTGAGTTCGCGAGCTTTACGGGCGGCTTCACGCGCGCGGGCGGCTTCGATGCACTTGCCGATAATTTTGCGAGCGATGGAGGAGTGCTTGTCGAAATATTCGCCGAGCTTTTCGTTGACCATCTGCTCGACGACGCCTTTGATGTCGCTGTTCAGTTTGCCCTTGGTCTGGCCTTCAAACTGGGGTTGGGGAAGCTTCACGGAGACGACGGCGACAAGACCTTCGCGGACATCGTCACCGTTGATGGTGACTTCGTCCTTCTGCTCTTTAAGCATGCCGAAGGAATTGGCGTAGTAGTTGATGGTGCGGGTGAGCGACGAACGGAAGCCGGAAAGATGCGTGCCGCCATCGACGGTGTTGATGGTGTTCGCGAAGGCGAACACGTTTTCGGCGTAGCTGTCGTTGTACTGCACGGCGATTTCGACTTCGACCGTGTCGCGCTTGCCTTCAATGTAGATCGGCGAATCGTGAAGGACGCCTTTGCCTTTGTTGAGGTGCTTCACGAACTCGGCGATGCCGCCGGTGAAGCGGAATTCGGTTTTCTTGCCGCTGCGCTCGTCGTCGAGCGTGATCTTCAGGCCTTTGTTCAGGAAGGCCAGCTCGCGGAGACGCTGCGCCAGCGTGTCGTAGCTATAGACGATGGTGGTGAAGATGGAGGTATCGGCGTGAAAGGTGATTTTCGTGCCGGTCTTGCGGGTCTTGCCCGAAGCTTTCAGCTTGGTTTTAGGCGTGCCCTTTTCGTACTCCTGCTCCCACACTTCGCCGTCGCGCCAGATTTCAAGTTCGAGCCAATCGGAAAGCGCGTTCACGACGGAGACGCCGACGCCGTGCAGACCGCCCGAAACTTTGTACGTGTCGCTGTCGAACTTTCCGCCCGCGTGGAGAACGGTCATCACAACTTCTGCAGCGGACTTTTTTTCCGTGGCGTGCATGTCCACGGGAATTCCGCGGCCGTTGTCCTGCACGGTGACGCTATTGTCGTCGTGCACGGTGACATTGATTTCGTCGCAGTAGCCGGCCATGGCTTCGTCAACGGAGTTGTCCGCCACTTCCCAGACGAGATGGTGCAGACCCATTTCTCCGGTGGAGCCGATGTACATCGCGGGACGTTTGCGGACCGCTTCGAGGCCCGCTAGAACTTTGATGGAAGTCGCGTCGTACTTGTGCCCTGCGGCTTTTCCGGCCGCGGCATCTTTCTCAGCCATAGATCAAGCGTCTCCTCAGAGTGCGTGGTCGTACGCGGAAGGCGGGTCGCGCGGATAGCTCGACACTTGCCTTGCCATTGGTCCCGATCGGCCGGCGAACCGGATCGAACAGAGACTCGAAGGGTGCGGTTCCATCCCGTCCCAGTCCGAAAATTCGGGGAGACGCGGCGGAACTTGGTTTTTCCCCTGCGGAGGGGGAAGCCCGGAGGTTTGAGGCTGAAACGCTCTGGCGCGAGCGAAAAACTCAGCAAAAACCGGCCGAACTTAGTGCCGTTCTAGGTATTGCCGGAACGAGAGAGAGTTTACTAAAAGCAGGGCAAAGCCACAACAAAAAAGTGAGGTTAGCGGGATGATTATCACTATTTATATCAATGACTTAGGGCGTTCTTGGCGACCGCCGAAAGATCATGAGATGAGCGATCGATTTGCGGCGAATTTTGGCGGTTTTCGGGGCGCTTAGGGCGCAAATGCGGGCGCTTTCGCAGCGCGATTCGAGGCACTCTCGCGGGCCGAAACCCATTCGACTGGCGACCTAGCAACCGCGTCGAAGGGTCCGAATCGTGCCCAAGCGGCTGCATATCGTCACTTCGTGGATGATTTGCGTGCGAGAATGGCGTAGTTATTTGCGGAATTTCGAGAGTTCTGTCGCGATGAAACGAAGCTGGAATTCGCCGCTGTGGACCGGCGCAGTGCTGGTCTTCGCGGGAGTGGTGAGCTACCCGCTGATTTGCGTTCGCATACCCGCGCTGCGCGATTTTCCGTGGGCGAACCTGCCGCTGATCGCGATTGGGTTGGCGCTGATCGCAGCGGGACTGATGCGCGCCTTCCGGCAGCCGGAGCTACATCGCGGCAAAGTTTTCGGCAGCGTGCTGGCGGTCTTGTCGTTGGGCGTGAGCGGACTATTCCTCTACGGAATTTTCGTCGGCGCGAAGCATGTGCTGCCTGCATCGCCGGGCGCGCCACAAGTTGGACAGACAGCGCCGGATTTCACGCTGCCGGATTCGCAGAATCGTCCCGTGAGTTTGACGGGTGCGCTGAATTCTCTATTCACTCCAGAAAGTGCGAACGGCGTCGCGGCGGGCGCGGAGAAAACGGCCGGCATAGTTCTGATTTTCTACCGGGGATATTGGTGACCGTTCTGCAACTCCGAGTTGCGGAGTTTTGAGAAGGCCCTGCCAGAATTCGATGCACGAAAGATTCGGGTAATCGCGATCAGCGTGGATTCGCCAGAGGAATCGGAAAAGTTGCGCCAGTCGCAGGGTTACACGTTTCCGATACTATCGGACGCGAACACCGAAGTGATTCGCAGGTGGGATCTGGTTCACCCGCACGGCAGGGAAGATGGGGCCGATATCGCTAGGCCGGCGGAGTTTTTGATCGATCCAACGGGAAAAGTCCGCTGGGTGAATCTGACGGAGGATTTCATCGTGCGCGCTCGGCCGCAGCAGGCGCTAGCAGCGGTGGACGCGATGAGTGGATCTTCCAGAACCGGCGGCCAGTAGCGCAGGTTGTGCCAGGTGCGTCGTCAGATGCGCATCGGCATCACGACGTAGCGATAGCGAGAAGAGTCGGAGCCGTCCTTCGCAACAGGGCGAAGCTGGCCGGCGGACTGTTCGTCCTTCAGTTCAAAGCTGATCTGACCGTCGGACGAGGCCGCGAGAAAATCCAGAAGATACTGTGCGTTGAAGCCGATGGCGATCGTTTCGCCCTTGTATTCCTTACCGATCACTTCTTTCGCTTCCCCGTAATCCGGGCTGGACGATGAAAGTTCCATCCCTTCGTTGGAAAGCATGAATTTCACGGCGTGGGTGCGCTGGTCGGCGAGCTGCGCGACGCGACGAAGCGCGGATTGGAGTTCTTCTTTCTCAAGCACCAAAGTCTTGTTCGCGTCGCGCGGGAGAACCGCTTCGTAATTCGGAAATTGCCCGGTGAGTTTGCGCGAGGTTAGCAGGCGGCCGCCAAACTGGAAGAAGAGATGGCTTTCGTCCTGGCCGAATTCGACTTGGCCGTCTTCGCCGATCCCTGGAGCGAGGCGCTGAACTTCCGTCATGGCTTTCTTGGGAACGAGGACGCTGGTTTCATTGGAGAAGCCTTCGAATTTGTGGTCGATCTCCACCATCGCGAGCCGATGGCCATCCGTTGCCACCATGCGTACCGATCCCGGCTTCAGCACGAGCAGGGCGCCGTTGAGCGTGTAACGGGATTCTTCCAGTGAAATCGCGAACGTGGTCTTCGCGATCAGATCCGAGAGCAACGCGGCGGGGATCTTCACCATCGCATGCGGAAAATTCGGCAGCGCGGGGAAATTCTCCTTCGACATCCCGACGAGCTTGTAATTCCGGCGGTCGCAGGTGATGTGAACCCAGTGGTTGTCGAGCAGCTTGAACTTGATCTCTTCTTCCGGAAGCAAACGGACGAGCTCGAGAAGTTTTTTCGCAGGGATCGTGCCGGCGCCTTCTTTTTTGATCTTCGCTTCGCAGGAAGTGCGAATGCTCAACTCGAGGTCGGTCGCCGTAATCGTGAGGCGATTGCCTTTCGCTTCCACAAGCAGGTTGGACAGAATGGGGATCGTGGTCTTGCGCTCCACCACTCCCTGCGTGTACTGCAATTCCTCGAGCAGATCGAATTTCTTTACGCTGAATTCCATCTCGGGCGGCCCTCGCGTTTGCGTGCGCGTACGATTGCAGCGGTTACTCTACTGCTTTTCTTTCATTGAATAAATATATATGAACACCGTCGCCGTCGCCGCATCTGTGGAAATCGCGGAAAACCATACAAACTCAACGGGCGTCATCGCTTAGCGCCAAGTTCGACCTGTGAACCCCAGAGCAAAAGTGCATGTCGCTCGGACAGGACGCAACTGGGCGGTGAGGTTCACGGAATCCACAAAATCTTGCACAGGGAAACGCACAGCCAAAAGGCGGGGGTTTGTGAATATCTTTCAGTAAGTCTAACCGAATGAATCGAGTAGCCTGTTGATAATTTTGTTCAAATCTTTGTCGCTCTGCCGCAGGCCTTCGATTTTGTTGATGGAATGGAGCACCGTGGTGTGGTGTTTTCCACCGAACTGGCGGCCGATTTCCGGAAGCGATGCCGAGGTAAGCTGCTTCACGATGAACATGGCGACCTGGCGGGGATAGGAAATCACCTTCGAATTGCTGCGCATCTTCAGGTCCTGAGCGCGAAGGCCGAAGATTTCGCTGACGCGCTTCTGAATCTGCTCGATGGTGACCTTCTTTTCGTGGGATTCGATAATATTCTTCAGGACCTGCTGCGCGGTGGCAAGGTTCAGCTCCGCTCCGGTGAGCGAAGCGTAGGCCATTAAGCGGATCAGAGCGCCTTCAAGCTCGCGGATATTGGACTTGATGGAGCGCGCGATATATTCGGCGACTTCGTCGGGAACCTGGACGCGCTCGCTCTCAGCCTTCTTCTGCAGAATGGCGATCTTGGTTTCGAGGTCGGGCGGTTGAATGTCCGCGATCAGACCCCATTCGAACCGCGAGCGAAGCCGTTCCTCGATCGAGGAGATTTCTTTTGGCGGGCAGTCGGAGGAGATCACGATCTGCTTCTGCTGGTCGTAGAGCGCGTTGAACGTGTGGAAGAATTCTTCCTGGGTGCGCTCGCGCGTGGCGATGAACTGGATATCGTCCACCATCAGCACGTCCATGTTGCGGAAACGGTCGCGGAAGGCCGCCATGCGCTCGAAACGGATCGAGGCGATCACTTCATTCGGTGAATTTCTCGGCGCTGATGTAGGTGAGGCGCAGCGCGGGGTTTCGCTTCTTCAGCGAGTGGCCGATAGCCTGCATCAAATGCGTCTTCCCAAGCCCCACTCCGCCGTAGAGGAAGAGCGGATTGTAGGATTTCGACGGCTGCTCGGCAACGGCGACGGCGGCGGCGTGGGCGAACTGGTTTGAGGCGCCGACAATGAAGGAGTCGAAGGTGTAGCGCGGGTTCAACTGGTGCGCGACAGATTCGAAATCCAGCTTCGCTTGTGCCGTAGCGGCCGCGTTCGCGGCGGCAGGTTCTGCATCGGCACAGACGAATTCCAACTGAAGCTGCGGCTTTCCAATTTCGGTGATCACGGCTTGGAGAAGCTGGCCGTAAGTCTCAGTGAGGCGCTTGCAGAAGAGCCGGGTAGGCACCCGAACGATGAGGCGGTCTTCTTCCAGGCGTTCCATCCGGGTTGGACGGAACCAGGTGGCGAAGCTGTGTGGATTAACGCGCCGCTCTGTATGAAGAAGAATCTTATCCCAAAGGTTCATCGAAAAAATCAGCCCTTGCCGCAGTTTCCAGCCGAGTGGAAACGCTGTGGAAAAATCCGCCTCAATGGACGGAAGAATTTTTGGTCTTGTCGCTCAGGTTCGATGATGCCTTGCGAAGCGCCCCGAGTTGCATCATCTGACGAATCATCACGGTTCGAAAGTCACAAGACACGCGAGGCGGGATTCTGCCTAAACGCGACGTTGGTAGCAAGAGAAAACTGCGTGAATCCTGCCTGCACTCTCCACATATAATTCACAGGATTTCCACAGAGGGGAATTTTATTTTCGTCGTCGATTGTTCTTGATTCCAGAAAAAATTTCAGAGTGTCAGGCGCGATAAATACTTGCGACCGCGCTCCGCACACTCAATCAAGCCTAAAATTCACGCGCTCAATCGATTTTGCACGGCCTGTTTCGGGATCCACGTCGATTTCAACCGAATTCATTTGCACGTCGCCTTCAGCAACGGTGAATTTCGTGGGCATGGAATCGAGAAAGCGCTGCACGATGGGTTTTTTCTCCATGCCGATCACAGAATCGTGAGGGCCGGTCATCCCGACGTCGGTGATGTAAGCCGTGCCTGCCGGGCAGCACGCGGTTGTCCGCAGTAGGAACGTGCGTGTGCGTGCCGAGCACAGCCGAGACGCGCCCGTCGAGATGCCAGCCCATGGCCTGCTTTTCGGAAGTGGCTTCGGCATGCATGTCCACGACGATCACTTTCACATCCCCAGGAAGGGACTCAAGCTCGCGAGTTCACCGTCCGGAAAGGATCTTCGAGCGGCGTCATGAACGTGCGGCCTTGCAAATTCAGGACGGCGAACTTCACGCCGTTCCGCGCCACTCCGACGTACTGGCCCTTGCCTGCCGAGCCTTCGGGAAAATTCGCGGGGCGAATCAAGCGCGGCTCGTGCGGAAAGAAGTCGATGATCTCTTTGCGATCCCAGATGTGATTGCCGCCGGTGATCACTTCGACACCGGAAGCGAACAACTCTTCCGCGAGGCGCGGCGTGATGCCGAAGCCGGACGCGGAGTTCTCGCCGTTGGCGATGCACAGGTCGATCTTGCGCTGAGCGACGATATCCGCCAGCCGGTCGTGCACGATTTTTCTTCCGGGAGAGCCGACAACATCACCGATGAAGAGTATTTTCACTCGAAGGGTCCGATCTCTTTGGAGCTGGAAGTGTACGACGGAATGCAAACGCAAAAGCAGAACGGTCCACTTCGCCGTGCGTTGCTAGGCCCTGAACCCCACGAATAGGTGGGTGCCCTGCGCCTGCTTTAAGGCTATCCGGCCAGCCGAAACCGGCAGACGGCACAAGGGCAGGACGACGCGGACTCCCTGGGATCCAGTGTTGGTTCAAAAGACCGTCGCAACGTCACCTGCGTCGCAGGCGCGTTCCGCGGACCATTGTATCAGGATTCGCGCGGTGGCCCGATCACGGCGGCATCGTGAAAAAAAACGCTGCGGGCTTCGTCGTGAAGACCAAGCCCGCAGCGCCGGAATTGCTTGAACCGCGGATCGCTTCCTAGAAGTGGAAGCCGATCTCGGCGGTAAGGGCTCTCGGCGTGACGTAGTGCGTGCCGCTGAAGGTCGAGAGGAAGTTGTAGAGCACGTAATTGTTGGTGATGTTGATCGCCGTCAACCGGACGCTCCATTTGCGGCGATCGCCGTTAAACAGGTTGTCGTCGCCGATCGCAACATCGAAAAGATTTCGCGAGGCGATGCGCGGCGGATTGTGATCGTCGTTCTCCGCGTTCGGCTTCGGAACGTTGATTAACGTCGAACCAAATTCCGATGCAGGGCACGGATTGGGAAGCGGCGTAGTCGGTGTGGCGTGCTGGCTGCCGCAGAAGAAACCGGCCTGGAACTCCTGATCGGCGGTCAACGGATTGCCGAACGGGTCTTCCATCAAGATGGCCGGCTGTCCGCCGAGCGTGGTGCTTTGCGGGCAGTCGTTGTAGGAATTGACGCCGTAGCACGGAGCGGCGCCGGCGACCAGGCCGCTGTCATAGCGCCAGTTGAAACCAAACCACGGACCCTTCTTCCAGGGCTGGTACTGCAGGTGCGTGGTTTCGTTAAAGTGTTCGTCATGATCGATGCGGAACGGCTCGGAGCCGGTGCCCGGCGGTTGAGGCGTGACGCCCGCTCCACCGATCTGCGGCGTGAAGAAGCGCGCTGCAACGCTGGACATAACCACGAAGGCCGTAAAGCCGTGGTAATCCGGCACCGTGGCACGAATTGCGTATCCCGGGATTTTTGAATTGTGCCATTCGATCGGAAACGTGATCGGCGTATCACCGAGCACGCTGAAGTCGTAACCGTTGTGCGTGTACTTCCAGATGTACTCGCCGTCAACCACGAAATATTTTCCGAACGCCTGCTGGAATCCCGCGTGAAATTCATTGCGGAAACCAGGGCTCAACGGTTCCGGTGAAAGTGCGCCGCAAGCAAGCAGAGGATTCAAGACCGGCGACTCGCAACCGACGCTGGAGAGCACCAGGTTTTCGTTGAACGGCGTTTCAAGAGTGCGCGCGTACGAAACGCGCAGAACGGTGTTGGTCTGCTTGATGTTGTAGGCGATACCGAGACGCGGTTCGGCTTGCGTGGCTTTGGTCAGCCCGTTGTACAGATCGCCGCGGATGCCCAGGTTGAAGGACCAGTTCTTCCAGTTGATCGTGTCCTCGAGATAAAGCGCCAGTTCCTTCACGTCCGTGTGGCCGTTGAACGTAAACAGACTGCCACCGCGCGAGAGATCGTATGGAAGTAGCACGGAATTGAAATACGGATAGAGCGTGGAACCGGGAGCGTTGGGATTCGTGCTCAGGTTCTGCTGGTAGCCGGATCCGGCGCACTGCGATGGATCGGTGAATCCCTCCACCGGAACGTTGGGATCGGCGGAGAGCGCCGAGGTGAGGCACGGCGCGTTGAACGTGGGATCGACGATGCCGAGATGATCGTGCTCATCGACAAAGGTCTGCTCGTACACGACTCCGGCTTTAATGTTGTTGATTCCGCGGACGTAGGAGATGCTCGAACGGATTCCCGCGTTCGTGAGTGTGCGATTTTGCGCGACGCTTTCGCGTTGCAGGCTTGGCGGACCGAGATCGGCGAACGGATTGTCGCTCGGATAATAGTTGTAGTTGTCGTGACGATAGAACACACCGGTGGTGAGCACCGCGTTGGCGTTGATGATATGTGTCCAGGATGGCGCGATGTTGTACGTTTCGATCCTGGAGCGCTGGTCGGTCGGGCCTACCAGGTTGCCGTTGGGATCGAGGCCGCCGTTATCGACCACCACTCCGTTCCACGCGGTGGCGTTTTCCGAGTCGAAGGAGTTAGGCGTCTGAAACCATGAGCGCGTGTAACCGGCGTTGAGGTGAATCGCGTCGGCGGCGTCGAATTGGTAGTCCACGCGATCGAAGACGTTTTCCTGATTGCCCTTATCGTGCATCACGCTGAATTCCGGCGGATCAAGGAAACGTCCGCTTTGAAGGCCGCCGACCGCGATGAAGTTGCCCCAGTTCTGTCCGCCGTAGGCGAGGTCGAAGCCCGCGTTCGAGGTCCCGAACGATCCATAGGAGCCGGTGATGCTGCCGTGCGGCGTCGTGACACCCTGGCCTGAACGCGTGGTGACGTTGATGACTAGGCTGGTCTTGTCGCCGTACTCCGCGGGCGGCGCTCCGGAGATTACTTCGATCGACTGAATCGAGTCGGCCGGAATTTGGTTGGAAAACACTTTGCTCTGCTGGTCGGTGATCGGCTGGCCGTCCACGGAGAATGAGTTCTCCGCGTGGTCGCCGAGTCCGTGGAACAAGCCGTTCGAATCGGCGGCAACGCCGGGCGTCGAAAGCGTGACGAGCGAGCTCACCGACGAAGACGCACTTTCAAGCGGCAGACGGTCGAAGAGTTTGCGATCCACGTCGGTATGAAACGTGGGATCGTTTTCCGTCAAATCCTCGCCGCCTTCCACGGTGACGCTGGAAGAGCTGCCGGCCACGGTGAGGGCGATCTTCACTTCGAGTGGAACGGATGAGCGGACGTCAACGTCTTGTGCGTAGGCTCCGAACCCCGCCGCACTCACGGAAAGGTGGTAGGGGTTGAACGGCACGTTTGCGAACGTGAAGCTGCCGGTGGTGTCGGTTGTTGCGGTGCGTTCGTAGCCGCTCACCGGATTGTGGATGGTGACAGTAGCATTGGTCACGACCGCGCCGGAAGGATCGGTCACGGTTCCTTGCAGGTTTGCGGAGTTGCCGGTTTGCGCCACTGTGGCTCGTGCTGCGAACGCTATAACGAAAAGTAAAAATACGGCTGGAAATCGGAATACACGTCGAACTCTCATCCATCATTCCCCTTTTGTATGAAGTAGGGCTCCGCCGCATCGAATGCAGCGAGCGCTGAATGGAAATGGACATCGGCGCCGGACGCTTGAAAAATGCGCCCTGCGCTTCGGGGTTTCAGTTGTATTCCTTACGAGAGTTAGACAGGAGGAGCGCGAGGAATTCGCTGCGTGAAGACGGTTTCAACAGTGGGCGCAAGTTCGCCGAGCTGCGCGAATCGCACGACCGGAAACTGTGCGGTCGAAAGGGGCTGCGCGGCGGGCTTGGGAATGGCCGAGTGGCCGACGTGGCAGACCTGGCAATGGCGCTCGTCCGAGCCGTCTGCGTGCGAGTGATTCACGCCCTGCGCGATGAATACGCACACGGACAGCATCACAAGCAGGGCGAGAATCCGTTTTGTAGTCACGCTACGCATCGCTAAAGTCCCTGACGCCCGAGCCACGGTGCCGGGATCAAACCTGCAAGACGTCTCCATGCCGCGCGAACATTTTGTACATCACCGGGCTGACAATGCGGCCCAGGAACAACCTCGAGATCAGGCCCGCGACAATGACGATCGCAAACGGCTTTTGCGAGTCCGAGCCGATGCCCGTGGATAAAGCCGCCGGCAGAAGGCCGAGGCACGCGACCAGCGCCGTCATCATGATCGGACGAAATCGGATCAGCGATCCATCGACAGTGGCTTGCTCGATATCCATGCCTTCGAGCCTCAACTTATTGATGTATGAGACGTCGATAACGGCCGTTTCGACGCCGACGCCGAGCAGCACTAGCATTCCGAGCAACGACGAGACGCTGAAAGGTGTGTGCGTTAGCTTCAACGCGAGCAGAGCGCCTACGGGTTCCGTGATAATCGTGCTCAGCACGACGACGATGGGAAACTTTGCGTTGCCGTAGAGCGCGAACAGGATCATGAAGATCAAGACCACGGTGAGCGGCGCGACGAAATAAACCTGGCTCATGGCCGTGAGGAACTCGCTGTACTCGCCACCCCACGCCAGTCGGTATCCGACAGGCAGCGACTTCTGCACGTCGGCGATGGCGCGCTGGCCATCGCGAACCGCGCTCGCAAGGTCCCGGCCTTCGATGCTGTATTGCACGCCGATGTAACGCGAATTGTTTTCGCGATAGATGAACGAGGCGCCGTTGCCTTCGTGGATGTCCGCCACTTCGCTGAGCGGGATTTGCTGGCCCGTGGGAGTGCCAACGAGCAGGTTCGCGATTTGTTGGGCGTTCTCGCGGAACTGCGGTTGCATGCGTACGACGAGGTCAAAAAGCTTTTCGCCCTGGATCACTTGCGTGGCGGCCTGTCCCCCGACGGCGGCCTGCACGATGGCTTCAACGTCCGCCACGTTCACGCCGTAGCGGGCGATCCGGTCGCGATCCACCTGCACGATCAGAGTTGGCTGGCCGAGTTCGCGCACCACAGTCAACTCGGTGAACCCGGGCACTTGCTCGAGGCGGCGCTTAATTTCTAGAGCCTTGTCCTGCAACACGTTCAGGTCGCTGCCATAAATTTTTACGGCCAGCGCGCTCTTCAGGCCGGTGAGCGCTTCGTCCACCGCGTCTTCTGCAGGCTGTGTGTAATTGAAGATCACGCCGGGATATGCGTTGAGCCGTTTCTGGAGATCTTCGATCAGCTCAGCCTTGGTGTGAACGCTGCTCGTCTTCCAAACGGCGTCTTTATAGGGTTTGAGGCCGACGTAAAACTCGCAATTGAAAAAGCCGGTAGGATCGGTACCGTCGTCGGGGCGGCCGAGCTCGGAGCCGACGTCGGTGACCATCGGATACTTCGCCAAGATATTGCGAATCTGTGGCGCGACTTTCGCAGCTTCCTCGTATGAGATGGTGTACGGCATCGTGGCGCGAACCCACAGCGCGCCTTCGTCGAGGTGCGGCATGAACTCGCCACCGATGAACGGAATCAGCAGTAGGCTCAAAGCCAGGATAATCACGGACACGATCACCGTGAGCCAGGGCCGCTGGATGCACCACTTCAATTCCGACGCGTACTCGTTCTTGATCCAATCGAAGGCACGGTTTCGTTTTTCGCGCACGCCGCCCTTGAACCAATAGCTGCAGAGAACGGGGACCAGCGTTAGCGTGAGGATCAGCGAGCCGATCAGCGCGACCCCCATGGTATCGGCCATCGGGTGAAACAATTTGCCGGACGGTCCGCTGAGCGCGTAGATCGGGATGTAACCCGCGATGATGATGGCTACGGAGTAGAAAATCGGCCGGTCAACGTCGCGTGCGGCCGCGAGAATCACTTCGTACAAGTCGTAGGACTGGCCTTCGCGCAGGCCGAGCTCGCGGTAGATGTTCTCCACCATCACGAGCGTGCCGTCAATGATGATGCCGAAGTCGATTGCGCCGATCGAGAGCAGGTTGGCTGCGACGCCGCGCGCGTTCAGAAAAATAAAGGAAAACAGGAGCGCCAGCGGAATGGTGAGAGCGACGATCACCGCGGCGCGAACGCTGACAAGGAAGAAGACCAGCACGATGAGCACGAGCGTCATGCCCAGCATCATGTTTTCTTCCACGGTGTCGATGGTCAGGCGGACCAAGTCGCTGCGGTCGTAGTACGGCAGGACTTTCACGTCCGGCGGAAGAATGTGGGAGTTCAGCTCGGCGGTTTTTTCCTCGACGCCCTTCAGCACGTTCTGGGTCTGCTCGCCGCGGAGCATCATGATGACGCCTTCGACGGCGTCGTCATTCTTGTTGAAGCCGAATTGACCAAGACGGGGAGCATGGCCGATGGCGACTTCGCCAACGTCCCTAACGCGAATCGGCACGCCGTTCTGCGAGCCGATGATCACATTACGAATGTCGTTTTCGTCGCGAATCAAGCCGAGGCCGCGAACGTAATAAAACTGACCGCCCTGTGAGTAGAAGCCGCCGCCTGTGTTCGCGTTGTTGATAGAAAGCTGCTGAATAATCTGCGGAACGGGGATGTGATAGCCGTACAACTGGGCGGGATCGAGGAGCACTTGATACTGCATTACCGTGCCGCCGAAGCCGGAATCGTCGGCGACGCCATGCACCTGCTTGTATTCGCGCTCCAGGACCCAGTCTTCGATGGTCTTCAATTCCTGCGGTGAGCGATCCGGGCTGACGATCACGTATCGGTAAACGAGGCCGGACGGGCTTGAGAGCGGCGCGAGCGTCGGCTGAACGCCCGTGGGCAGCGTAACTTCACTGAGGCGTTGGAACACGATCTGGCGCGCGAAATAATCGTCCGTATTGTCGTCAAACGTGAGGATCACGTCCGAAAGCTCGTACAGCGAGATGGAGCGCTGAATCTCCATTTTCGGCACGCCGTTCATTTCCACTTCGATGGGAAGCGTGATCAGCCGTTCGACTTCTTCCGCCGCGTGGCCGGGCCATTGGGTGATGATTTCCACCATCGGCGGTGCGAGGTCCGGATAAGCGTCCACAGGCATGCGTTGAAATGAAATAGCGCCGCCGATGATGATGAAGACGGCCAGCATCAAGATCAGAAACCGCTGGCGCAACGCGAATTGGACGATTCCGTGGATCATCAAGAATTAGTGTTGGAAAGAGTTTGCGAATTGCAGGAACAGGCTGCCGTTCCCCGCGATTTTTTCTCCCGGCGAAAGTCCCTTCAGCACTTGCGTCTGCCCGTTCTCGCTCTGACCGATGTCCACGGAGCGGCGCCCGAAGCTATTCGAGCCGTTGGCTACGTAAACGAACGGCTGATTTTCGTCGTCGCGCAGGACGGAGGCGTCGGGGACGGCGATGGCGTTCTGCATCGAGCCGGCGGTAACGACCGCGGTCACGTACATGTTGTTCTTCAGTTTCTCGCCGGGATTATCGACGACGATGCGCGCCTGCAAGGTACGCGTGGTGGGATCAACGGCGGGCGAGACGAACGAAATTTTTCCGTGGAAGGTGATGCCGGCGTAGGAATCGGTCTGGATCACCACGTCGTCGCCGACTTTCACGAAGGCGAGATCGCTCTGATAGACGTTGGCTAGCACCCAGACTGTACTCATGTCCGAGATGACGAACGCCTGCGTGGTGCCGGCGGTGAGCAACTGGCCGGGAGCAATATCGCGTTCGACGATTTCGCCTCCGATGGGCGAGAGCAGCGGAATTTCGGACGAGCTTGGCGCGTTTGCGAGATCTTCCGGCTTGGGGATGCCGAGAATTTTCAGACCGAGGAGCGCGGCGTTGAGGTCCGCTTGCGCCTGGTTGCGGTCGCTCTCCGCCTGGAGCAGGTCGCGTTCGGCGATGGCGCTGTGCGCGTACAGATCTTTGGCGCGGTCATAATTTTTGTCGGCCACGCGGTATGTGTCTTTCGCTTTTAGGTAGGAAGCAAAGAGCAGCGAATAGTCCGGGCTCGTGACGGTGAGCAGCGGCTGGTCTTTCTTCACGCGCTCACCGGGGACGACCAGAATGCGCGTTACGGGGCCGCCGACCTGTGTGATTACCGGCGTGGTGTTGAACGCGTTGTACGCCACAGCGCCCGTCAGGCGGAGAGTGCGCGTCAGTGTGGTGGGTTGAACGGTCACTACATCCACGTGGGACATCTGCTCCTGCGGAATGGTGAAGAGTGAGGCTTGCTCGGATTTTGTTTCTTTTCCGCTGAACGAGGTCATCTGGCTTGCTCGTTGATCGGAGCTGCAGCCCGCAGCCAGACCTGCGGCTACGAGTGCCAGCGTCATGCGCGATGAACGGGTACGGCAAGCGAACGGGATCATGGCAAGGACCTCACGCCCACGGCTTCGCGAAGCTGCTCGACTGCCGTGAGGTACGCTGCGAGCGTCTGGCGGTAACCAAGTTGCGCCGCGCGGAAGCTGCGCTCAGCGTCGAGAAAATCGAGCAAGCTTGCGGCGCCTCGCTTGTAGGAATACTCGGTGATGTCGCGGGATTTTTGCGCGGCGTCAAGATAGCCGGAACGGTAGAGCGTGATCACTTTGTCGTTCTGGCTGACCGTCTCGTAGGCGTCGAGCACGTCGCTCATCACCTGATCGCTCGCAGCGAGTTCGAGTTCCTGGGCCTGGTTGATGGCGTAGCTGGTCCGCGCGATCTCGCCTTGATTACGGTCGAAGAAGGGCAATTCCCAGCTCGCGCTCAAGTCCAGCGTGCTCACTCCGCCGGTGTGGGCGTAGGTGGCGGACCCGGTCACGTCACGTTTGCCGTTTGCTCGCGCCAATTCGTATTGGCTTTTCGCCGCGGCCACACCTTGCACAGCCGCGCGGAAATCAGGCCGGGATTGAAGCGCTTTGGCCTGCAGGTCTTCGAGCTTCATCGTGACCGGTGTGTAATTGAAGTCGCCGCTGACGTCGTAATCTTCGGGTACGGACTGATACCCGAGGTACTGCCGCAGTCCGACCAGCGCCTGAACTTTCGCCAATTGCGCCTGCGATACGTCGCTTTGAAACTGAAGAAGCTGGAGCTGGATTTTCAGGAAGTCGGCTTCGCTGATGTCGCCTGCGTTGTAGCGAGCCTGGCTGATGTCCACCGTCTTTTGAAAACTGTTCTGGTCCTGCAGGGCGAGGTCGAGTGTGGACTCGGCGAGCTGCACGGCGAAGAACTGCGATGCGACGTTGAAGACTAACGTGCGCTCGTTGTCGGCGACCGTCGATCGCGTTACCGCTGTGGCGTCCTGTGCGGCCTGAAGGCGGTGTTGCCGCTTCTTTCCCCGTTCAAACAGGTAGCTAAGCCCAATGTCGAACTCCGCGTTGTTATCGATGTACTCGCCGCTGAAAGCGTTGGGCTGAAAAAACGGGAAATATTGCTCGCCGAGCGAGAGCACGGGATTGGGTCGCAAGTCCGCGGTGATCTCCTGGGCTTCGTTCTGCTGGATGGTGGTCTGCGCGGCCTTCAAATTGTGGTTGTGCTGAACGGCGAGCTGGATCGCTTCGTCGAGCGTGAGGCGCACGGCGCCGTGCGTCTGGCCCGTCTGCGTGGATGCGGGCACTTGAGAGACGGGTTGCTGCTGCATGGGAGTGGCCTGGCCGTAAGCAAGCGCCGGTAACGCCACCCAGGCTGCGATCAAAGCGCGCCGCAAAAATCGTGAATGCATGGTCGTCAGCCTTCTGAATCCAAAAATGGAAAGTGAGTCGGTGCGCCGGTCAGCGCAGGACGAGCGGAATACTAAGCGGCAGGCGGAGCGCGGGTCGGGAGCCGCCGCGCGGGTTGGAACGGAGTTTCGGTCGGCTGTGCGACATCCGTTCGGACGCCAACTTGCGCGAACGACGGCGCATTATCCACTACGAAAGTTCGATCGATCGGTTGGTGATTCAGATGGCAGATCGAGCAGCTTGATTCGCTCGTTCCGCTGTGAGTGTGAACCACTGTTCCGAGCGTCATGGCGAACACCAGCAACGCCAGAAGCACGACTGGTATCGCAAGCGCTCGAATTGTGTTCCGGCGGTTCATGCGGATTCTGCTGCTTTTGGGGCGTGCTGTGGCACCATTCGACATGCCACCCTAACCCTCCCATCATATAAGAGGATGGCGCGGCCCACCAATGTGTTGTGTCTCAGACCTGTAACTAAAATGGGGCAAGCAGTCAGCCAGGCGGAGGGAGGGCCGTTTTCGAGCGAACGGCTAGTTGGCCTGTTCGAGAGCCTTTTCGACCATGGAGACGCATTTTTCCATGCGCTGGCGTATCGGGCCTTCGAGCTTTTGGTTGCGCTGGCGGAGGGTGAACGTTTCGTCGGCGATGTTGAGCGCCGCGAGTACCGCGACTTTCACCGAATCGACCAGTTGGGTGGATTCGGAGACGGCGCGCATCTTTTTGTCCACGTAGGCGGCGAGTTCGGCGAGGTATTCCTCGTTGCCGTCGGCATTGACGTTGTAGGTCTGGTCGAAAATTTCGATCTTCATGAATGCGCTCCCGGCTCAGGCAAGGTCATTGTCGGCCATTCGGCGGGAGTGCGCAACGGGCTGTTGAAAATTCGACGACGCAGGCCGCGGCGTTGAGGTTGGCGGTGCTTTTTTATGATGTGCGCAGCGAGGCTCCGAGATTCTTCTCGAGCGCCGCCACGATGCGCGCGGAAAAGCCGTTGAGCTGAGCGTCCGTGAATGTGGCACTCGGATTCTGAAATGTGACACGAATCATCAGCGAGAATTTTCCCGAGGGCACCTGTCCGCCGCGGAAAAGGTCGGCGGCTTCGATGCTGTGAAGCTCGGGGATGCCAAGTCCGATGATCGTTTCGCTGACTTCGGAGAAGGACGTGCCGTCATCGAGGACGAGCGAAAAGTCGCGCTCAACGGATGGAAAGCGCGGAAGCGGAACGAAACGCAAAGCGGCTTTCGCTGCTTCGACACCAACAAGCAGTGGCTCGAGCGAAAGTTCCCCGACGAAGACGTTCTGGCGAAGCTTTAGCTGGTCGGCGACTTTGCGCGAAAGCTGCCCGGCGATGCCGACGTGGTGCTGATGCTGAACTTCGGGGCCGTCGGCACCGCGCTCCAGCGAAATTTGCGCGGCGCGTGCGGGCGTGAGCCACGACGGGCCGCCGCCAAGCCACTCGAATCCTCCGGCGATTTCGCCGATGCGGTCGAGGTCGCCCTTGAGATGCGCGAAGCCATATTCATGCGGCGGCTCGTGAATTGTTTTTTCCTGGGCGAGGCCGGTGGCACCGAGCGTGAGCACGCGCGTTTCGACCGGCTGGCCATCGCGCAGCTCATACCGCTTTCCGACTTCGAAAAGGCGAACGTCGCGCTGGCCGTGATTCAAATTCCATTCGATTGCCCTGACCATGCTGACGGTGCCGCTCGAGCGCATCACGGATGCGTCTTCGGCGAGCGGATTGCCGATCGCGGCGGGCGTGACGCCTTCGGGCCGGAAGATTTCGTCTCGCTGGGTATCGACGATGGGGATTTCGACGATCTCGTGATAACCGAGAGCGACGAGGCGCTCGAGCAGGTGATCGAGCGCGTCAGCATGCGGCAATCGCCGCGCGGGCAATTTCGAGGGAGGCAGGCGCGGTGGGAACTTGTCGTAGCCGTAGTGACGCGCGACTTCTTCGATCAGGTCGATGGCGCGTGTCACGTCGCTGCGCCAGGAGACTTGCTTGCACTCCCAGACCGCCGCGATGGAGCCTTCTGCGCCGCGATTCTCGTCGATGCGGACGGGATGAAAGCCGAGGGCGCTCAGGATGTCTTCGATATCGCGGTCGGGAACGTCGGCGCCCATCACGCGCAGAAGCTCCTGGCGGGAAAGCTCGATCTTTTTTTCGGGCTGGCGCGAAGGATAGACATCCACGACGCCGGCGAGAATTTCGCCGCCCGCGAGTTGTTGGATCAGTTCTGCGGCGCGGCGTGAGGCGAACTCGGCCATTTCGGGGTCGGCGCCGCGTTCGAACCGGTACGAAGCTTCGGTGCGCAGGCCGAGAGCTTTCGAGGTGCGGCGAACGGAGATGGGATCGAACCAGGCGCACTCAATCAGAATGTTGCGCGTGCTGAAGCCGATCTCGGATTCGGCGCCGCCCATCACGCCGCCGATGGAAACGGCGCGCGTCGCGTCGGCGACGACACACATGTCTTTTGTGAGCGTGCGTTCGGCGCCATCGAGCGTTCGCAGCTTTTCGCCGGGACGAGCGCGGCGGACGACGAGGCGTTTCTCCCCGAGCTTATCGAAATCGAACGCGTGCATGGGGTGGCCCAGCTCGAACATTGCGTAGTTCGTGACGTCCACCACGTTGTTGATCGATTTTTCGCCGATGGCTTCGAGGCGCTGGCGGAGCCAGTCGGGTGAAGGCTGCACTTTCACGCCCTTGATGACGCGCGCGGTGAAGCGGCCGCACAGATCTTGCGCTTCGATATCGACGCGCGTGGCAGACGCTGCGGTCTCTTTCGATTCTTTCAGCGCCGGATGCAGAGGCTTCAGCGATTTTTTGTAAATGGCGGCGACTTCGCGCGCGATGCCGAGATGGCCCAGGCAGTCTGGACGGTTCGCAGTGACTTCCGCGTCGAGGATCGGGCCCGCGGCGCTCTCTTCGACCGATTCGATGGCCACGCCCGCGAGCGAAAGCCGCGACGCGACCTCGGCGGGCGTTGCCGCGACGTCCACGAATTCCTTCAGTTCGTTGTAAACGATCTTCATTTTCGAGATTGCTCGCGTGCGCTTCTAGAACTGCTGCAAGAATCGCACGTCGTTCTGGAAAAGCAGCGGCACTTCGGTGACGCCGTATTTCATCATCGCCAGGCGATCAACGCCCATACCGAAGGCGAAGCCGGAGAGCCGCTCCGCGTCGTAATTCACGAAGCCGTACACGGCGGGATTCACCATTCCGGCGCCGAAAAGTTCGATCCAGCCGCTCTGCTTGCAGACGCGGCAGCCTCTCCCACCGCAGACGTGGCACGTTGCATCGACTTCGGCCGAAGGCTCGGTGAACGGGAAATAACTCGGGCGCAGGCGCGTTTTCGTTTTCGGGCCCAGGAACGCGCGCGCGAAATAATCCACCGTGCCTTTGAAATCGCAGAACGTGATGTCGGTATCGACGGCGAGGCCTTCGATCTGGTGGAACATGTAGCCGTGGGTCGCGTCGGGATTGTCGCGCCGATAGACCTTGCCAGGGACGACGATACGAACGGGCGGCGGCTGCTTCTCCATCGTGCGGATCTGCATCGGAGAAGTGTGCGTGCGGAGCAGATCGCTATTGCGCGCGCCTTCGATGTAGAAGGTATCCATGTTGTCGCGCGCCGGATGATGCTCGGGAATGTTCAGCGCTTCGAAGTTGTAGTAAGGCGTCTCGATCTCGGGGCCTTCGACTACGCTGAAGCCGATCGCTCCGAAAATGCGCAGCAGCTCATCGTAGGTCTGGCGGATCAGGTGGCGCGTGCCGATGGAGTGCTCAATGCCGGGCAGCGAAAGATCGATCTGCTCGCGTGCGAGCGCAGCTTGTTCCGAGGCAGCGCCGATCGCTGACTGCTTTTCGGCCACAACGGCGTCGATGTGCGCTTTGAGCTTATTCAGTTCCTGACCCACCGCGCGCTTGAGATCGGGCGATGCGGGCTTGAGCCAGTTGTCCGTGATTTTAGTGAGTTCGCCGGATTTTCGTCCAGTCCATGCGACGAGGAACGCGCGCCAACTTTCGGCGCTCGAAGAATTTTCGGAGGCTTGCTGATCGAAACGCGCGGTGACTTCCCCGAAGCGCGCAGCCACTTGCTCCGGCGTTGTGTCGCCGAGGCTCGCAAGCGATTGTTCGACGATCGATTTCTCGGTCATGGACTAGACACGCGGCAAAATCATGGCGCAGTTAGCCGCTGGAACGAAAGCACCAAATTCGGAAGTCACACACGTGCGAAATAAAAGTTGGCCGGCGCGCGCGATGGCGAGTCGGCCAAGCTTGCGGTCGGGCAATGCGCCGCGACTAGCCTTCTTCGTGGTGGCGAACCTGCGCAGACTTTGCGGCGTGCGCGGCGGCCGGCTTCGGCAAATGCGGCTTAGCGGACGCGACGAGCGCGGCAAATCCGTCAGCGTCGTTCACCGCGAGATCCGCGAGGATCTTGCGGTCGAGATCGATGCCGCCGGCTTTCAGCCCGTGAATCAACTGGCTGTAGGTGAGGCCGTTATTGCGCGCGGCGGCGCCGATGCGCTGAATCCACAGGGCGCGGTACTCGCGCTTGCGGACGCGTCGATCGCGATACGTATAACGCAGGGAGCGATTCACCGCTTCCTTTGCGGAGCGGTAGAGCTTTCCCTTTGTCAGGAAAAAACCCTTGGCGTGTTTGAGAAGCTTTTTGCGGCGCGCGCGGCGTTTGGTTCCGCGTTTAACTCGAGGCATAGTTCATCTCCTATCGATTCAATCGAATACGATTCCGATTTCGTGCAAGGAGACAGGCGCGGCCCGATTGCCGGAGAAAATGCGCCAGCATCAGGACGGGTTTGTCTCAGTTGACTTCGTTTACATTCCGCGAATGCGAAGATGAATCTTCGCTTGCGAAACAACCGGCCTGCAGGCACCCGTTACGCTCTGTTTGGCACGGTTACTTCAGGTTTCTCAAAAGAGAGGCCTGAGAAATTCTGTGGCCCATTTACAGGCCGAACGCTTATAGACCGTAAGGCAATGCGAGACGCACGTTCTTCACGTCCGCTTGATTCACGGCGACCTTATTCAAGAGCTTGCGCATACGGCGCGGCTTCTTGGTGCCGAGCAGGTGGCGCTTGCCGGAGTGCCAACGCAGAATCTTGCCGGTGGACGTGATCTTAAAGCGCTTGGCAGCGCCGCGGTGCGTCTTGAGTTTCATCTTCTTGTTCTTTTTCACGACGATATCCCTCTATTGCGCAGCCGCTGGCGGCCGCTACTTTATTTCCCCGGCTCGATTTCAGCGATTGTTTGCTGACGAAATCCGAAAGAACTGAAAAATCGCGCTAAACCTGCTCGCCCACGCCAACCGGTTTTGCAGGAGTCGACGCGACCGCGCCCTTTTTCGGCGCGAGAAGCGAGAGCAGAATATTTGCTTCCATACGCGGCCCGAACTCGACCTGCGCGTGGTCGATGATCTCTTTCAAGAGCCGGTCCATCTTCTTGCGGCCGACTTCCTGGTGCGCCATTTCGCGGCCGCGATGGAAAATCATGGCCTTCACTTTGTAACCTTCGCCGAGAAAGCGGATGATCTGATTCTTCCGAACCTGATAATCGTGCTCGGCGGTGGAAGGCCGAAACTTCACTTCCTTGATGTGCGAGCTCTTCTGGTGCTTCTTGGCTTCGTGCGCCTTTTTATTCTGCTCGTACAAAAACTTGCCGTAATCCACCAGCTTGCAGACCGGCGGAACTGCGTTGGGCGAGATTTCCACTAGGTCGATGCCGGCGTCACGAGCCGCTTTCATGGCGTCGAAATACGTCATCACGCCAAGCTGATTTCCCGCTTCGTCCACCACACGGACTTCCCGGGCACGAATCCGTTCGTTAACCCGTAGTCCAGGAACTCCACCACGTTCAGCGATAAACCCACCTCCCGAGCTCACGAAAATGCTGTTCGTGGCCCGCTATCCGGCCCTCTACAGGCAGAAAAGTCCTGTATGAGGGGCGGGCCGAAAAGTATAGCACGCACGGGCGGCCATCCCGCAAGCTCGAATGTCACATCCGACGGTTCGCTATCTGGGTGCGTAAGGGTGTAATAGGATGAAGCGCGACGGCCCATGCGCTTGAAAACCAAACCCTCCGAAGGTCGACCATTTCTCACTGCCGAGTGGCGGAACCTGGTCATGCTCAACTATGAAGTCGATCCGGCTTCGTTGGCTTGCTATGTTCCTCAAGGGACACGAGTTGACTCATTTGGAGGAAAGACGTTCGTCAGCCTCATTGGTTTTCAGTTTCTATCGACCAAGCTGGGCGGACGGCTCGCGATACCGCTCCACTCCAACTTTGACGAGGTGAATCTCCGATTCTATGTTCGGCGCGAAGTGGGTGGAGAAATTCGGCGAGGCGTGGTGTTTGTGTCGGAAATCGTACCGAGACTCGCGATCGCGGTTGTTGCGCGCGTTGCTTACAACGAGAACTACTCTTGCTATCCGATGGCTCACCATTTTTCGCCGGATGGTGAGCGACGAAGCTTCCGGTACTCGTGGAGACGACGCCAGCAGCGGTACGCGCTAGAAGCCCAGACCGTTGGCGAATCGAAGCAACTGGAACCCGGTAGCGCGGCGCAGTTCATCACCGAACATTACTGGGGTTACGCGAAGCAGCGCGACGGCGGCACCGTGGAATATCGAGTGGCTCACGAACCGTGGCGAGTGTGGAACGTGATAGCAGCTAAATTCGAAGGGAACCCGGGAATTTTATATGGCGCAGAATTTGAACAGGCGCTTACTGCAAAGCCTCATTCCGCGTTCGTTGCTGACGGTTCGGCCGTGCAAGTATTCGGCGGCAAAAAACTTGCGTCCTAAACGACGGCTTTGGAGTTGATTTCGGCGCGGAGGTCGGCGGCGAATTCGGCGGTGGGGCGAGGGCCGAGGTCGCCTTTGGCGCGGTGGCGGACGGAAACGGTGCCGGCTTCGGCTTCTTTTCCGCCGATGATCAGCATGTAGGGGATTTTTTGGAGCTGGGCGTCGCGGATTTTGGCCTGGAGCTTTTCGTTGCGGTCGTCGTAGTGGACACGGAAGCCGGCGTCTTTTAGTTGCGCGGTGACTTTTTCGGAGTATTCGCTAAATTTACCGCTGACGGGCAACACGCTGACCTGCACGGGCGCGAGCCACGCGGGGAACGCGCCCGCGTAGTGCTCGATCAGGACTCCGAAAAAGCGTTCGATCGAGCCGAAGAGCGCGCGGTGGACCATAAGCGGCTGGTGGCGCGAGCCGTCTTCACCGACGTATTCCAGCTTGAAGCGCTTGGGCAGGTTGAAATCGAACTGGACTGTGGTGAGCTGCCAAGGGCGGCCGATGGCATCGACGAGCTTGACGTCAATCTTCGGGCCGTAGAACGCGGCTTCGCCCGGAATAAATTTGTACGGAACGTTCATGCGTTCCAAGCGTGCTGCGGAGCGCGCCTTCGGCTTTCTCCCACTCTTCGGCGGAGCCGGCGTAATCCTCAGGACGCGAACGGTCGCCGCCCGACAGTTCCACTTCATAGCGATCGAAACCAAAAACGCGCAAAGCCTCCCACGCAAACCGGATGCAATCCTCAACTTCCTTTTCAATTTGCTCCGGCATGCAGAAGATGTGCGCGTCGTCCTGGGTGAAGCCGCGGACACGCAACAAGCCGTGCAGCACGCCGGAGCGCTCGTAGCGGTAAACGTTGCCGAGTTCGGCGAGGCGAATGGGCAGCTCGCGATAGCTGCGCAGGTGCGATTTGTAAATCAGCACGTGGCCGGGGCAGTTCATGGGCTTCAACTGGTAATCGGCCTTCTCTACTTCGACGGGGCCGAACATATTCGCACTGTAAAAACCGGCGTGGCCGCTGGTTTTCCAGAGATCGAGCAGCATGATGTGCGGAGTGAAAACGAGATCGTAGCCGCGCTTGGTGAGTTCGGCGCGCTGCCAGTCTTCCATTTCGCGGCGGACGATTCCGCCCTTCGGATGCCAGAAGACCAGTCCGGGACCGGCTTCTTCCTGAATGCTGAAGAGGTCGAGTTCGGCGCCGAGTTTGCGGTGATCGCGGCGCTTGGCTTCTTCGAGCTTGTGGAGATATTCGTCGAGATCTTTCTGGTCGATGAATGCGGCGCCGTAGATGCGCTGCATCTGCGGATTGCCTTCCTGGCCTTTCCAGTAGGCGCCGGCGACGTTCATCAATTTGAACGCCTTGATGCGTCCGGTGGAAGGAATATGCGGGCCGCGGCAGAAGTCGATGAATTTTCCGGTGGTGTAGAAGGAGACCATCGGATCGGTGGCTTTTTCTTCGACCAGCTCGCACTTAAATTCCTGATTGGTGCTGCGGTATAGCTCGAGAGCTTCCGGCTTTGGGAGCCACTTGCGCTCGTTCGGGATGTCTTTCCCGGCAAGCTCGTGCATCTTGGCTTCGATTTTTTCGAGGTCGTCCTGGGTGAACGGCTCTTCGCGGACGAACTCGTAGAAAAATCCGGTGTCGGTAGGAGGTCCAATGCCGAGCTTCACGTTGGGATATAGCTCCATCACGGCGGCGGCTAGCAGGTGCGCGGCAGAGTGCCGGAAGACCTGGAGGGAGTCCGGATCTTTGGAAGTGAGGATCGCGAGCTTCGAATTCTGCTCAAGCGGCTTCGCGAGATCGACGAGTTCGTCGTCCACGCGCGCCACGAATGCCGCTTGCAAGAGCCGCGGTCCGATTTGCCCGGCGATTTGCGCGGGTGTAGTGCCTTTAGGCACCTCGCGAGTGGAGCCGTCGGGCAGGGTGATCTGAATGGTTTCGGTGGTCATGCGGTCCTTCGAGCGAGTTTCGAAGAGATTAGATTAACGGCGCGGGCAGGGGCGGTCAAGGAGGGGACGCGGAGGTTGACGAGGCAACGGTGCCCGCCCAGGCTAATCGGGGAAATCGCTGAGGACGATTTCTTCTTCGACGATGCGGGGAAAACCGCTCGAGTAGGCGAGCGCGCGCGAGACGGCTTGGTAGAAGTACACGTTGCGTTCGCTATCCTGCAGTGCTTTTTGGGATTCCCACATTGTGAGGACGCGCAGCTCGGGCGGGTTGGTCCCCTCGACGCGCAGGACGCACATCGAGTGGAATCCTTTCTGCTGGCGCATCAGGGGGACAGACTTGGTGATCGAGTCGATGAAGTCATCATACTTCTCGGGCTTTACAACGTAGTGGGTGCTACGCGCATGCATGGCCGCCTCCGTAATGGTGGCGATTCAGGACGTTCAGTGCGGCCAATATACTCCGAAGCGCGGGGCGGTGAGAAGTTAACAGAATCCGAGGCGGCGTTGCCGCGAGAGCGGTTACTTTTTGCGGGCGGCTTCCATCATGTCCCAGGCGGCGTCGGGCATGTCTAGGAAGTCGTTGAATTCGCCGGCGCCGCGAAGCCAGAGGCCGCCGTCGATGACGACGCACTCGCCGTTCACGTAATCGGCCTGTTCGCTGAGCAGGTACACGGCGAGGTTGGCGAGTTCTTCGTGCTTGCCGAAGCGTTTCATGGGATGGCGCTTCTTGGCTTGCTCTTGAATTTCGGTGGAAGGCATGAGGCGCGACCAGGCGCCTTCGGTGGGAAACGGGCCGGGCGCGATGGCATTCAGGCGGATGTGATGCTTAGCCCATTCGACGGCGAGAGAGCGAGTGAGTGCGAGAACTCCAGCCTTGGCGCAGGCCGATGGAACGACGAAACCGGAACCGGCGTTGGTTGCGGCGTAGGTGGTGACGATGTTGAGAATGTTGCCGGGCTTTTTCGCGGCGATCCATTTTTTGCCGAGGGCCAACGTGAAGTAGAAAGTACCTTGAAGGACGATGCCGACGACGGCGTTGAAGGCATTGGGCGAAAGTTTTTCGGTGCGCGCGATGAAGTTTCCGGCGGCGTTGTTAACGAGCGTATCAACGAAGCCGAATTCTTTTTCCGCGGCAGCGATGGCGGCTTCGACGGCAGAATATTCGCGGACGTCCGCGCTGGCGTATGCGGCGCGCGCCCCTTTGGTGTGGATGGCTTCGCAGGTTTCGGCGAGAGGCTCGGGCCGGCGGCCAACGAGAAAGAGATTCGCTCCCACTTCGGCGAAGCGCATCGCCATGGAACGGCCGAGACCCGTGCCGCCGCCGGTAATCAAAATAGTGCGTCCCTTAAAAAGATCGGACTGATACATCGCGAGGCCTCCGGAAAGCGCCTGTATTCTTCGCCGATCGGAGCGGCATCGCAAGCGCATTTCTGGAACAGCGCGAGGCGCTTGGATTCGAAGGGCCGCTGTGATATTCAATTCACTCGCGCCCGGAACCGCCGCAAAAGGATGGCCTGCAAATGAAGTTTCTGCTTGGTTTGATCGTTGGAGTGCTGCTGGTGCCCGCCGTACTTTACGTTTACCTGAGCAGCGGCGCAGCGCCGGCAGCGGCGACGGATTCCCCGATGCCGTTTGAGAAATTCCTGGCACGCGGGAGCCTGCGCGCGCGAATCGCGCGGGAGCATCCGAACAAGGACGTGGCGACGTTTACCACGCCGGACTTGCTACAGGGAGCGGAGACTTACCAGAAGAATTGCGCGTTCTGCCACGGATTGCCGGGGCAGCCGCCGTCCGCGGCGGCGAAGGGGATGTTTCCGGATGCGCCGCAACTTTTCACGCAGGAAGGAACCGTAACCGACGATCCGGTCGGCGTGACATTCTGGAAAGTGAAAAATGGAATCCGGCTGACGGGGATGCCGAGCTTTGGATCGGCGTTGACGGAAGATCAGATGTGGCAGGTGAGCGCGCTGGTGACACGCGCGGACAAGCTGGCGCCGGAAGTGCTGGCGGAGCTGAAGCCGCTGCCGGATGTAACCAGCCCCGTGCCTGCGATGCCGCTCGGCCCTGCGATTCCGCCGGCGGTGGCACCGGCACAACATCCGGTGCTGCCCCCGTCGGGCGGAGCTAAGCCGCCGGCGCCGCCCTCACCGCGATAACGCGTCGCGAGCGGACGTCGAGCTCTCTCGCTCGGTTGCGAGCCGCGGGAGGTTACTGCGGCAAATATTCCTTAGGGATCGGCGTGACTGCGGATTCCTCTTCCCAGAAAATCGTCACGATCCACCAGCGCTTGCCGTCGAAATAAAGCTGAAAGCTATTGATGCCGCGCGCGAAAGGTTTTTCGTCTTCGGCCGTGTGGCGCGATTCGTAGGTGCTGAAGATCTGCATGATGTTGCTGTAGCGCTCGCCTTTGTTCGCAATTTCGCGCTCGAAAAATCCGTTCTTTAGGAAATAGGCGCCCGCCATTTTGGAGTAACCATCGGGAGTGATCGACTTGATGTACTGCGCGCCGTCTTTTCCGGTGCCGGTGGCGACGAGGCGAGCGTCGGGGAGGAACAGCGAGAAAAAGCGGTTCCAGTCGCGTTCGCCCGGAGGACCGGAAATTACGTTGTAGGTGGCGGCGAGAATTGCTTCGGGAGATGCCACGTCGGCCGGCTTGGCTTCGAGGGTTGCAGGCGCGGCTTGGGCCGGCGCAGCAGCGGGATTGTCGGCCGGCTTTTCCTGCGCCTTGGCCGGGGCGGCGGAGAGGCAGAGAATCGCCGCCAGCCCGACAAAATGATTGCGATGAAGCCACTTAAACGCTGGCATTCGAATTTCCTCCCGATTGAGCCGCTAGAAATCCATTTGGAATGGCGCGGCTGAGCACAAGCGCCGCACGGCGAGCTTGGTTGTACCGCGGAATGTTGGGCAGCTGCAAGTCTGCGGTGCAAAGGGCTTCGGAGTCAGGCATCCTGATTGCCGGTTACCGACATCTTTAGTAGTCTCTAGGATTGCGCCAGGGCTGCCGAAACAACCGGACACCATAGGAGTGAGCGATTTGCGGGCACCATCTCGGATTGCGTTTCTACTGCTATTGTTTGTGATTCTCGTGCTGCCCTCGTGCCAGCAGATCATTAATTATCCGGCGCCGACGCTGAAATCGATCAGCCCGACCAGTATTTCGGCGAACCAGCCGCAATTCATTCTGGAGGTTCAGGGAAGCAATTTCGTACAGCAGACGTCGGTGACCTGGACGACGAACAGCGGGAGCGTGACGATCCCTTTCGTGCAGTTCATAAACACAAATCAGCTGAATGCCACAATTCCGGCGTCGCTGATTGAGAATCCCGGCACGGCGGACATCTCGGTGAGCACACCGACTCCGGGCGGCGGGACTTCACCTTCCTCGACGCAGCCGCCGATCGTGTTCACGATCAATCCGATCTCCAGCCCAACGCCGCAGATCACTTCGATCTCGCCCACAGCCGTGATCGCCGCCACCGGAAACAGCACAACGATCCTTGTGAATGGGAAGAATTTTGTTTCGGAGTCCACCGTCGCGATCAACAACAATAACCGCAGCACGGTTTATGTGAACTCGACGCAGCTTCAGGCTACGGTATCGTCGGGCGATGTCGCGCAGCCCGGTTCGCTGCAGGTGACGGTGACCAATCCCGAGCCCGGTGGCGGAACTTCGAACGCTGTCGCACTGGCCGTAAACACGGCGGTCCCAACGATCGCTTCGGTTTCGCCTGTGAGCGTGGTGGCGGGCGCGGCTTCGACGACGCTTTCCGTGACCGGCACGGGGTTCGTGACGGGATTTACTACGATTACTTTGAACGGAGTGGCCGTACCGACCAACGTTTCGAATGCCACGACAGCGACTACTTCGCTCACGCCAGCGCAGTTGCTGCAAGGCGGCGTGGAAAGCGTGGTGGTGGTGAACGGCGCGCCGGGCGGAGGGCAATCGAATTCCCTGGCGTTTTCCGTGAACCCGAAGCCGTTACTCGGCCTGCCAGTGTTGGTGGACCTGGCGGCGAACGCGACGCAGGCAACGAACGGAATCTGCGGCGGCGTAAATGATTGCAGCAGTGGCGCGCTCGGCCTGACGATTCCGACGGTTGGCCCGTCAGCGAGCAACACGGGTTCGTGGGTCGCGTACGCATCCGCGTCGCACAACCTGGTTCTGAGCGATCAAAGCCAGAACGCGGACATCTACCTGCGTAATACCTGCCTGCAGACGGCGACGTCCACGACAGATTGCACGCCAGCCACGACAGTGGTGAGCACCGATCCGAACGGGAACCCTTCGAACGGCGCCAGCTCCGAGCCTTCGATTTCCACGTCTCAGGTGACGCCCGGATTTGCGGCGTTCACATCGTTGGCAACGAACCTGACGACCAGCGTTCCGATTCCTTCCACATATAAACAAGTGTACTGGCGGCCGCTTTGCACGTCGTCAGCAACGAACGCTTGCCAGGTGTCTTCGACCACGTATGTAACTGAGTTGATCTCGGTGGCGGCGGACGGGCTGAGCGCCGGAAATGGCGACAGCTACAATCCGGTGGTGAGCGCGGACGGCCTGTATGTGGCGTTCGTATCAACGGCGACGAATCTGGTTTCCAGCGCCAACGTGGACGGAGTGACGCCACAGGTGTACATCCGGTCCACTTGCAATGGAGCGACGCCGACGAGCGCGTGCGCGGCGACGACGTACCTGGTTTCAACGGCGGACGGAGTGACGCCGGGAAATTACGCGAGTTCGAATCCTTCGATTTCGAGCGAGGGGCTGTACGTATCTTTCGCATCGAAGGCGACAAACCTGGGCGCGACGGCTCCCAATCCGTCTGGCGCGTCCGAGATTTTCGAGCGCAGCACGTGCTCCACTTCGATTGGGTCCACGACGAACGCTTGCGCGCCTTCCACGATTTTGATTTCGACGCCGGATGGCGTGACTCCGGCCGATGGTTCAAGCTCGCAATCGGCAATTTCCTACACGACGACTTCGACCAGCACGTCGGGAGTGGCTTACAACGGACGGTTCGTGGCGTTTGCATCGACGGGAACGAACCTGGTTCCCGGCTCAGGGCCGACACAACAAATCTATATTCGCGATACGTGCATCGGGGTGGACACCAGCGTAATCATCGCGCCGTGTGCGCCGACGACGTATCTGGTTTCGACGGCGGACGGCGTGACGCCGGGGAATGGGCTGAGCGAGCATCCCAGCATCAGCGGAGCGGCGGAGTTCGTGGCGTTTTCCTCGCTGGCTTCGAATTTCGCGAACACCACGAACGGGATCGAAAATATTTTCGTCCGCAATACTTGCCTTGCGGTGGACATCACCTGCACGCAAGGACTGGCGATCGCGAGCATTCCGCAGGGCACGAATGGGACGCCGGGGTCTCCGTCGAACGCTTCGCCCGCGAACGGAGCGAGTTACGTGCCGTCGATCAGCGCGAACGGGCAGACGGTAGCTTTCCTTTCGTTTGGGAGCAACCTGGTGCCGAACGATACCAATGGACTGGAAGATATTTTCCTCGGTTCCACGACGTTTACGACGGTGGTGGTGACGGACAAGACCACGCCTTCGGCGAAAACGGCGAGTTCCGGCGCGGCTGCCGGCGAAAGCGCGAATGTCGCTGCAGAGGCAGCAGCCGCTGCGGAAACCGCAGCGGACAAAGTCCGATAATCAAAATTGTGCCGCTATTTTTTCGCCGCCGCTTTTTTCATGAGCGCATTGCGCGCGGTTTCAAGCGTGAATGTGAGCGATTCCCGCGGCACGCTCTGCACGAACGGGCCGACCATCCATCCCAGTCCGGTGGGAATATCGCGCGACAGAGAAAGCGCCTGGCATTCGATGTACGTCCCGTCATCTTTTTCCTGAAATTTCCAGAACGTATTCATGCGCCAGACGAAGCCGTGGTCGTGGCCTTCGGGATCGAGGCGCTCGTCTTTTTCGCCGGGATTGGAAACCTCCTGCACGCGCGTGGTGCGCGAGCGGCTCCAGGCATGCGTTAGGTCGATACGCTGATAGTGAACGTCCTGGTCGGTATCGACCACCTCGGTGATCACTTTCTTGGTGTAAAAGCGAATGTGGACCGAGTAGTCGCCGCCGTTGTGCGCGAGAATTTTGGAGATCAGGATGTCCGGTTTGAAGTAATCGACTTTGTGGTCGTAGTCCTGCATAAAGGCAAGAGTCTGGTCGAGAGTGGCGCCGGGAACGAAGACGGTGCCGACCCAGTGATGGATCAGAGCGCCAGGTGCGGCGATGGCCTTTCCGTTTTCGAGAGTTTCGGTGCGTTCGATCACCAGGCCGCCGCTGCGAAGGGTTTGGTAGTCCGCGCGCTGCTGGTCAGTTGGCAGTTGATCGATCCAGAGATACGAATCGAGCTTCGCGAGTTGGAGAGAGACCTGGGCTTGAGTGAGTGCGACGTAGCGGTCGTAGGCCTGGTTCGCCTTGGGCTGCAGATCGGAGGGCTGGGCGGGCGACGGAAATGCGAACAGCAGCCCCAACAGGAAAGCTGCGGTTCTTCGGAGAAGTCTGTGCGGAAGTCTGTCGTTTGTTTCGTTCACGTGTCGCGCATGCCTTTCACTTCGATCGCTGAAATGTCCATTGCGGCGGCTCGTATCGAGCAGGATGCACGAGCGTTGCCAGAGCGCTCTTTGAAACGAGCGCACTCTTAAGATGCTACGCGGAATTGAGATGGAAAGATTGGTGAAGGGCTGGCTCTTAGAATTTGGGCGGGTTGAAAGCGTGCCCCGGATCCTTTTTTGTGGAACCGTCGTCCCCGCTTTCGCAGGCCTTCAACCCGTGGCGCTATCTTGGCAAGAGCGGTGGACAAAACCTATGGTGCGCCGGTCACAAATTTCCGGGTACTGGGGTTTTGGTACCAACCTGCCCGCGATGGCTGTAAGTGATTGCTACTGATACCTTTGGTGGCGCTGGCGGGCGGATCAACCCGTATTGTGGAGGCCGGCGGCAATGCCATTGATGGTGGCGCCGAGCGCGTAATCTCGCGCTTCGCTCGGCTCGCCGGAGCGCTTGCGTTTGAGCAATTCCACTTGAATCAGGGTCATCGGATCGACGTAGGGATTCCTGAGCCGGATGGATTGCGAGAGGACCGAGTTCCCTTCGAGCAGGTCTTTTTGGCCGGTGACCATCCTGAGCATGCGGCTGGTGCGGTCAAATTCTTCGGCGAGCAGGCCGAAAACTTTCTCGCGGAGAGCGGCGTCAGGCACGAGCGCGGTGGCGTAGAGGCGCGCGATCTGCATGTCGGCTTTGGCCATGGCAATTTCCACGTTGCGCACTAGATCCGAGAAGAGGGTGAAAGATTGCATCATGGCCTTCAGGCGGCCTGCGTGTTCCGGACTTTGTGCTGCATAGCGTTCGAGGGCGTATCCGACGCCGAACCATGCCGGCAGCGCGTGGCGGCTTTGCATCCAGCCGAACACCCACGGGATGGCGCGGAGTTGCGCCAGTTCGCGGCTGGCTGAACGGCGCGCGGGGCGCGAACCGATGCGCGCGTGAACCAGTTCGTTCACCGGCGTGGCCAGCTCGAAATATTCGAGGACTTCGGCGCTCTCGGCGATGGATTTGCGGTAGTAGGCGAAGGCGTCGGCGGAGATTTCGTTCATCGCCTCGTCCCACTTGCGATCGTCGTGGGCCGTGCGGCCGCTGGGGCGCGTGAGAGCTTCCAGAGACGCGGCGACCATCAATTCCAGATTCCACTCGGCGAGAACGGGATCGGAGTATTTCCAATTCAAGACTTCACCCTGCTCGGTGATACGGATCTCGCCGGAGAAATCGCCGACCGGCTGCGCAAGAATAGCGCGATGCGTGGGACCGCCGCCGCGTCCCACGGTGCCGCCGCGGCCGTGGAAAAGACGCAGCTTCACGCCGCATTCGCGCGCCGCCTGATGCAGTTCGCGGTGCGCTTTCTGTAATTCCCAGATGCTGGTGAGCATTCCGCCGTCTTTATTGGAGTCGGAATAGCCGAGCATCACTTCCTGCTCGCGTCCCCAGGAATCGAGCAGCGGTTTGTAGGCATCCGAGGTCCAAATGCGCTTCATGATAGCCGCGGCCGAGCGCAGCGACTCGATCGATTCGAAAAGCGGGACGGGCATCACGCCGGGATCGTCGGCGGATCCGGCGGCGTGCAGGCCGCAGAGGTTCGCGAGAGCGAGCCAGTCGAGAATATCTGATTCAGATTCGGTGCCGCTGATGACGTAATGTCGAATCGAATCAGGAGGGTAGAGTTTTTTGAGCTTCGCTACCATCCGGAACGTGTCGATTACGTCGCGGGCTCGCTCGGATTTGACTTTCAGGCCGGAACCCTTCTTTGCGGATTCGGCAGACGAGATTTCCGCGAGCGCTTCGGCGTGCAGCTTCGCGTGCTGGCGAATGTCCAGCGCGTGCAGATGAAAGCCGAAGGTGCTGACCATGCGCGCGAAAGGATCGACGAGCAACTCGGCGAGGCGTTCGGCGCCGTTGGTAGCGAGGCTCGCGCGAACGAGTTCGAGATCCCGCGTGAGTTCAGCGGCGGATTGGTAGGCTCGCGAGTTGCGCGATTCGTCGCGGCTGTACTGCAAGCGAATGCGCATGAAGTCCAGGAATTTGCGGGTCAGCTCGGTTTCGGAGATCCATTTTCCGAGGGAGACTTCATCCCCCATCGTCGATTGATAAGCTGCGAGCGCGGTTTGCAGTTCGCAGCGAGCAACCGGCCTGGCGCATGGATGAGCTGAGCTGGTCGGTGAGCCGCGCCATTTCCTGCAAATAGAAATCGAGAACGACGTGGCGCGCCATTTCAAGCGCGTCGGCGGTGGCCTGTGGAGTGATGAGCGGATTGCCGTCGCGATCGCCGCCGATCCAGGAGCCGAAGTGTATTACGTCGCCGATTTCGTCATGGCGGAGCTCGCGGCCATAAACGGATTCAAATGAGTCCGCGAATTCGGAATAGACCTTCGGCAGCGTTTCGAAGAGCGTCATCGGATAGTAGTCGAGCCCCATGCGGACTTCGTCGATGACGCCCGGCTTCTTGAGGCGGACTTCGTCGGTCTGCCAGAGGGAAGTGATTTCCGCGAGGATCCGCGATTCAAGGCTTGCGGCGTCTTCTTCGGGAAGCGGCAAGCGATCCAGATTTTCGAGGTGCTGCGCGATGCGCCGGCGCTTCATCAGCACGGTACGGCGCGCGACTTCGGTGGGATGCGCGGTGAAAACGGGGACGACTTTCACGCGCTGTAGAGCGGCGAGCGCGTCGGAAGCGGAAATGCCGGCGTCGCGCATGCGCGTGAGAGTGCCACGAAACGATCCGGGCAATGGCGGCTGCTCAGCGTGCAATTTGGCGGCGCGGCGGCGGCGCTTGCGATGGTTGGTTTCGGCAAGGTTGGTGAGTTCGAAATAGATCGCGAAGGCTTTGGTGACGCGATGCGCGTCTTCGACGTCCATTTTCTCGATCGTGGCGCGGGCTTCCGCCATGCGATCGTTTTCGGCGACGAAAGGCCCCGACGCGTCGCGACCCTGGATCAACAGCCTGCGGAGCTGCTCGACGCTTGCAAGTAACTTTTCGCCGCCCTGCTCAACCAGCACCCGGCCTAGAAGCACGCCGAGGGAGCGAACGTCGCGCCGGAGCGGCGTTTCCTTCTCGGCGTTGGCCGTACCGGCGGTGAGTTCAGCGAGGCGTTTGGCCTGATCGCGCGCATTCCACAGCGGTTCCATGGCAAACATAATGACGGCAGGGTGCGAAGGCCGCAAGCGTCGAGACTTGGCCATAAGGGCGCGTGTTCTTATAGCTGCAACGCTTCGATGGCTCGAAGTTGAGCGCAAAAATCTTCCCCTTGACAATCTACAGGAGCGATATGAAACTCCCCTAGTTCATCTAAAGGAGCGGTATGAACCCATCGGGAGATGTATTACAAGGCACGCTCGACCTGCTGATCCTGAAAACGCTGGCCCTGGAGCCGATGCACGGCTGGGGAATCGCGCAGCGGATCCAGCAGATTTCCAAGGACGTGCTGCAAATCCAGCAGGGGTCGTTATACCCGGCGCTTTATCGCCTGGAGCGAAAAAAATGGATTCGCGCGCAATGGGGAGCTTCGGAGAACAACCGGCGCGCCAAATTTTACGCCCTTACACCGGCGGGGCGGACGCAGATGGAAAAAGAAGCCGAGCAGTGGGAGAGATTGTCGTCGGCAGTGGCGCTGATCGTGCAGCGAGCATAGGCACGAGGAAGCGGCGGAGTGGTGAAAGTATTGCTGATTGAATAGGGAGCGGGGTATGGCGAACTGGTTCACAAGTTTATTTTCTTCCCGCAAGCGCTGGGAAGACTCGATGGACGAGGAATTACGTTTCCATCTAGAGCGGCAAACGTCGGCGAACATGGCTGCGGGAATGACGCCTGAAGAAGCTCGGCGGCAGGCGCGGCTGCAGCTTGGTGCCGAGGAAGGCTTGAAGGAAAGCTGCCGCGAGGAGCGGCGCGGGTACTGGTTCGATTCGTTTCTGGCCGACGTTCGCTACGGCCTGCGCGGCCTTCGCAACAACCTTGGGTTCACGGCCGTCGCGGTGTTTTCGCTGGCGCTGGGAATCGGCGCGAACGTGACGATATTCACTCTCGCGCAGGAAGTGCTGCTGGAAAAGCTGCACGTCCCTCGTCCGGACGAGCTCCGGATGTTGAACTGGGCAGCGGGCCAAGGAAACGTGGTGCATAGCACCTGGGGGCAGTACGACAAACTTCCAAACGGCGACTCGACCAGCAGTTCGTTTGCCTATCCGGTGTACCAACAGTTGCGCAAATCAAACACGGTTCTTGGCGACTTGTTCGCGTTTAAGGAACTGAATCGGATCACATCGACGGTAAACGGAGAGCCGGAAATCGTCCAGGGACAACTGGTTTCTGGAAACTATTATCAGGAACTCGGTGTGGTGCCGCAGCTCGGGCGCCCGATCGAGCCGGCGGATGACGCGACGATCGGCGCAGGCACTGTGGCCGTGATCAGCGACGGATACTGGGCGCGGAGGTTTAGCCGGTCGCCGGACGTGATTGGCAAGACCATTTCGCTGAACGGAATCCCGTTTACGATCGTGGGCGTGAATCCAAGAGGATTCACGGGAGCGCACAATGCGCAGACCTCGGCGGAAGTGTTTATGCCATTCGCGATCCAGCCAGTGGTCGCGCCGAGCCGCGACTCCAATCGCGACGGATCAATCCTGACCGAATCGAAGCTCTGGTGGATCGTGGTGATGGGCCGCGCGAAGCCGGGAGTTTCGGATACGGAGGCGACGGCTTCGCTGAATGTGGCGTTGAATCAGGCGGTGCGGGACAAGATGACAGTGGGCAAAGACGATGTGATTCCGCGGATGATACTGACTTCGGGAAGCCGCGGGCTTAATTACGCGGGACGGCAGTTTAGCCAACCGGTTTACGTGCTGATGGCGCTGGCCGGTTTCGTGCTGCTGCTCGCGTGTGCGAATCTGGCCAACCTTCTACTCGCTCGGGCGTCGGCGCGACAGCGGGAAATGAGCGTGCGACTCGCGCTGGGCGCCGGACGCGCAAGAATCGCGCGGCAAATCATGACGGAGAGCCTCTTGCTAGCCGGACTCGGAGGAGCGGCCGGACTCTTTCTTGGATATCTGGGCCGCAACACAATACCGCGGTTGCTTTCGACGTCGTGGGAGCCTGCGCCTTTCACACCGCACTTCGGATGGCAGATGCTTTCATTCTGCGCCGGCGTGGCGATCTTGAGCGGAATTCTTTTTGGGCTCGCGCCACTCTGGCGAGCCGTGAAGACGGACGTGAACGCCGGCATGAAAGAAGGAGCGCGAGCTACGTCGTCGCGGCACCGGGGCTTGGCCGGGAAATCACTGGTGATGTTTCAGGTTTCGCTCTCGCTGGTGCTGGCGGTCTGCGCCGGACTCTTCGTGCGGACGCTTGTGAATTTGGCGGCGGTGAATCCAGGATTCAATCCGAAGAACGTGTTGCTTTTCGATATCGTACCGCCGGCGTCGCGGTTCCCCGCGGCCAAAGACATCGCGTTGCACCACCAGATCGAAGAAGCGTTGCGGGCGATCCCGGGCGTCGAGTCGGTGACTTCGACCGGGTCGGCTCTGGTAGCCAACGATGTGTCGATCGAGGATTTCGCGCCGAACGACGGCGTGAAGCGCGACGGCGTGGAGCTGGCCGCTCACGTAAACGACGTTGGGCAAGACTTTTTCACCACGATGCAGATTCCGATTTTGTACGGACGCAGCTTCAACGCGGGCGACACGGAAACGGCGCCGAAGGTCGGAGTGGTGAATCAGGCGCTTGTGAAGGAATTCTTTCCGAATGAGAATCCGATCGGGAAAACTTTCAACAAAGAACACTTCGAGATCGTCGGCGTCTGCGCGGACGCAGAATACGACAGCTTGCGGCATCCGCCGCCTGCGACGTTCTACATTCCGTACCGGCAGATGGATGACGCGGGCGGGATGACATATGAGATCCGCACACATTCGAACATCGCGAGCGTGCTGGCGGGCGTCCGCGCGGCCGTGCAATCGATCGACAAGGATCTTCCGCTGGTGGATGTGCGCACGCAAACGGAACAGATCGACGCGACTATGCAGCAGGAACGAATTTTCGCGACGCTCACCGCCGGTTTCGGCGTGTTGGCGCTGATCCTGGCAGGTGTCGGAATCTACGGATTGATGGCGTACAACGTGGCGCGACGCACAAATGAGATTGGGATTCGGATGGCGTTGGGTGCGCAACGAGGCGTAATCGGGCGGATGGTACTTCGTGAGACGCTGATGCTCGTGCTTGTGGGCGTCGCCATCGGCGTTCCGGTGGCGTGGGGACTCTCACGCGTAATCGCCAGCCAACTCTTCGGACTTTCACCGCACGATCCGCTCACGCTCGGTTTCGTGGTCGTGATTTTGTTCGGAGCGGGAGTGCTCGCAGGTTACGTGCCTTCCCGCCGCGCGACGCACATGGATCCCATGGTGGCGCTGCGGCACGAATAGCGGAAATTATTTGCTGGGAACGACGACAGTCTCGGCGCTGTCGGCCGGGAGCTTCAGAGTCACTTCGGTGGTTTTCTTGGGGCGGATCAGCTGGCGCTTGCTCCACTCACTGAATGAGCCCTTGTAGTACGCGCGCAAATCGTACTGCCCCGCGCTGTATCGCTGAAATTCGAAGTGCCCACTGCCGTCAGTGTGGGTGGCGTGTGGGTGAAGGCCGTCGGAGGTTTGAATCGTCACGCTCGCATCGGCAACGGGCTTGCCGTGAGAATCGAGCACCCGGCCTTCGAGCGCGCCAAGGCCAAACAGGTTCTGAGCCGGGGTGCAAGCGGCGAACGCGAGTGCGAACACCAGGGCAGCGCTGAGCATTACGAAGATTCCGCTTCGTCTCAAAGCACACCTCTCGGGAACATCCGCCATCAATTTTACCGCTCGACTTTGGAATGGGTGGAGTGGCGGAGCGCGGGTGTGGCGCAAAGCAAACTCCTGTCCTGACGGACAGGCACGCGCACGGTCCTCACGTCAGTACTTGTAGTGTTTGCTTGCGGCGGAATGGCCACTCTGTTCCATGCGGCCTGAATCGGGGCTCGCGCCGCGCTCAATCGCCAAGAAATAGGTAAGCAGTTGGAGCGGGATCAGGTGCACGAAGGCGGAGAGCCATTCTCCGCATTCGGGCACAAGTAATACGGTTTCAGAGGCGAGGTCATGATTGGCGCTGGGTGTGGCGATTGCGGCGCGGGTGACGCCCAGTTCTCCGGCGGCGCGAAGTATCTGGCGGGCGCGATCGTCGGACGGCACGCCGGTGAAAAGTCCGATCAACGCCGCGCGCGAATCGGTTTCGGAGAATGGGCCGTGAAGAATTTCTTCGGTGTCGAATCCTTCGGCGGCGATGTAGGCGGCTTCTTTGATTTTCAGTGCCGCTTCGGAGGCAGTAGCCCACCCCGCTCCTGAGCCGAAAATTTCGAGACGCTGAAGCGGCGCGATCACGCGGGCCAGAGACTTGACGAGGGGTTCGAGATCGAGAGCTTCGAGAATCCAGTTCGGAACGCGCGCCAGCTGTTCAGAAGCGCCTGGTTTCGCGAGCAATTTCTTTTGCTCGGCGATGCGAATAATCATCAACGCTAAGGCGGCCAGGGCTGTGGCGTAGCTCTTGGTGTACGCGAAAGCCTTTTCCTGATCGCAAGTTTCGATGCGCAGATCGGCGATGCGCGCGCCTTCACCGCAATTTTCACCCGTGATTGCAACGGTGAGCGCGCCGGCGGCCTGGGCGCGTTTCAAAGCTTCCACGGATGCCGAAGACGTTCCGGTGTGCGTGATCACGATCACCGCGTCGCTCGGACCGAAGGCGATCGGGTGGTGGAGCAGCTCGAACGATTGTTCCACGTGGGCGGGCAAGCGTCCGGCGGTGAGTTCACGCATCCAGTTTTCGCAAATTCGCGCGGCATGCAGCGAAGTGCCGATGCCGACGAAGGTGATGCGGTCTTTTTTCGCAACGGCGTCGGCGATTTTTTCGATTTCGGAGCGGCGGGCTAAGACGTTTTCGATCAACAGCGGTTGGGCGCGGATTGCTTCGTACATGTGGTACGGATGGCTGGTGCGTGCGTCCGGCATAGAGCATCTCCTGACTGCTGGCGTCCGGCGGATATTCTAGTGCCGTTCGAAAAGTTTGAAGTTATTCTTTCGCTTCGCAATTGTGAGGGAGTGCCCGCAAGACAGGAGCTTCGATGCCTCGCTTTCTATCTCAACACACACTTGCCTGCCTCACGCGACAGGGTGCGGAAGAACTGGCCAAGCGCCTGATGGGCGCGAAGGAATTCAGCGTGAGCCGCGTGCTGGTGAACATGCACGACGGCAAGATGCTGGCCGAATTCAGCGCGCCGACTCGCGAAGAACTAGAGGCGTGGCTGACGCGCGAGAAGTTTCACTTCGACTGGCTTCTGCGGATCGAGCTGGAATCCGACGCATCGGGCAGCCTTCGCCCCGCATCGTAACCCGTTTGCCGCGGCGCGGGAGGTACCATTGCCCCCAGCGGCCTTTCCGTTATAGGCTTTAAGCGATGAATTGCTGCGCCAAGACTGCCGCCAACACCTGTTGTTGTAAGTGTTGTGCGCACGTGTGTTCTGGCGCGGGAGGCTTGGCAGCTAAGTAGGCATCGCAAACAAGCCCAGAGTTTCCCGACCCACCGCCAGAATAAGCTGGCCGGTGGGTTTTTTATTTTAGGACCGAATCGAACCCGGGAAAATGTTCCGAACGAACGACGAATGCTTGTACACCAGGAGAAAAGAGATGGCTGAATACAGACACCCGGAAGTGCTGGTAACTACGCAGTGGGCCGCGGATCATGCGAATGACCCGAAGGTCCGGCTGGTGGAAGTGGACGTCGATACCTCTGCGTACGACCAGGGCCACATTGCCGGCGCGGTGGGCTGGAACTGGCAATCACAACTGCAGGACAACATCCGCCGCGACCTGATCGAGAAGGCGGCGCTCGAAAAGCTGCTGGGAGATTCGGGGATTTCGAACGACACGACAGTGTTGCTCTACGGCGACAACAACAATTGGTTCGCGGCGTACGCTTTCTGGCAATTGAAGTATTACGGGCACAAGGACGTGCGGCTGATCAACGGCGGCCGGAAGAAGTGGATCGAAGAGAAGCGCGCACTGACGACGGATGCGGTGAAAGTGACTCCAACGAAATACACGGCGACGGGTCCGGATGAATCGATCCGCGCGCGCAAGGAGCAGGTGTTCGCGGCGATCGATAAGAGCAAGAAGGCGCAGCTTGTGGACGTGCGCTCGGTGGATGAATTCACGGGCAAGGTCATCGCGCCTCCAGGAATGTCCGAAACCGCGCAACGTGCTGGCCACATTCCTGGGGCGGCCAACATACCGTGGGTGCAAGCTGCGAACGAAGACGGCACGTTCAAATCGGCAGACGCACTTCAGCAGCTTTATCAATCGAAAGGCATCGTGGGCGGCGATGAAGTGATCGCATATTGCCGTATCGGCGAACGCAGCTCGCACACCTGGTTCGTGCTGAAGTATCTGCTCGGATACGACAACGTGAAGAATTACGACGGCTCGTGGACCGAGTGGGGCAATTTGATCGGCGCTCCGATCGTGAAGGAAACCACGGCGGCTGCAACACGTTAAGAAGATTCACCCGGCGGATGTGCGGGAAGTGCGAAAAGGGAGAGTCGCGAGACTCTCCCTTTTTTTGCCCCGAGATTGCACGGACGCGCGACCGTTGTCTCGACGGGCTATTCGGGTATTTCGTTCTCGGGGACGCCTTTGTGACGGGCTTCGTCCTGCAGCGTGCTGATTTTGTTCTCGAGGTCGGATTTTTTCTGTTGGAGCCGGGTGAGCTCGTCGTGCCAGTCGTCGATTTTTGCGCCGCCAACGTGTCGCGCGGAATTCACGGATTGACCGTTGAGAGCAGCCTGCAGATCGGAGATCTGCGAATCGATGCCGGGTAGCTGGCGCTGAAGCCCGGTAATGCGGTCGTGATAAGAGCGGATCGTTTCAGGACTTGCGGCCGGCTTGGTGGTGGCCTGCTTTTGCTGCTTCGGATGCATGGCGCCGACGGTCGAGATCGGCGAGGTCCCGCGCAAGTCGCCGACATCTTCGTTGGTCCAAACTTTTTTGGTTGGAGCGGCAGACGGCGCGGCGGAGTCATTCGCGACCTGAGAATCGGAACTCGATTGTGTGGTGCCGGACGACGAACTTTGCTGCGCAGGCGCCGCCTGCGCCCAGGCACTGCTCGCGATCAGACATGACGCCGCGAACACGAACGCTGGAAGTGCTACCCGACGCCGCATAGAGCCTCCTTGAACCGGAACGAGATCAAATGCCACCGAGCAAAGCTGGGAAGGGGTAGAGCCCAAGTATTTCACGAAAAGACGTGGTACCAGTACCACGTTAAACCCTGTGGTTCGCTAAAAGTTACTGTCCTGCGGCGAACATCTTGCCGCTGGCTAAGTCGTTTATCGCCACTGTGAGGGCTTGCTTCGGAGGTCCGTCGTGCTTGTACTGACTGACTTCGATGAGCTGGTGTTCCTCGACAAGGAAGAGGAATTTACGCGCGGAATAGTCAAACTGGTATCGGACGGGGAGCCAGATACCCGGCGCGATTTCGGCCTGCTCGAAGAAAAAAACGCCACCTTTATATAGCTTGCCGAGAATTCCGCCGCCGATGGAAAGGTCCTTGATGACGTGCGCCTCGGCGCGGGCGAGCTGGAGGCTGGTGCGATCGACCCATATCTTGGCAGTGACGTGGGTCATGGCATCCTGGTAGATATTCTTGGGGTGGAAATTCGGGTCGGGCGTGAGGTCGATCACGTCGCAGACGCGGCCGTTAATCATCTCAGGCGGGAGCCAGTTCTGGATGTAAGCCTGACGGGTGGCGGCGACGAGTTCGACGCGGTCTTGCTTTTTCTTTTCTGCTTTCGCGAAGGCGGATTTGGTACGCGGGTCGTCCGGCTTGAGCATCAACTCGAGCACTTCGCGCCAGGACTGCAACTGTTGGCGGTAGGCGGAAGGATCGACGTCTTTTCCGTCGTCCCGCAGCAGGATTTTCAGTGTGCCGGTGCCAGTGGGCACGATGCGGTAAAGCTTGTCCTCCAGGACGCGAGGCGTGGCCCCGCCGGAGCGGTCCATCTGGCGCTCGACGCGTTCGTATTCTTCGAGGGCTTCGTCGTCGCGATGCTGATTCTCGATCAGCTTGTCGGTGCGAACACGCAGGTCCGCATCGGACGGCCGCGCGTTCGTCGCGGCATTTTGAGCTGCGATCGCTATATGAGCATGCGCGCGCTCGAAGGCATTTGCGGCACAGGCGAGCGCAGCGATACCGGCCAGAATGAAGATCGATTTTCGTTTCATTGAGAACGCGACGGTTCGGCGGAAGTGCTTATGCGAATCCGTCCTCTCTGTAATTTTAGGGTGAAAGTTCGCGCAACGCCATCGAAGACGCGAGTTTTAAAACCATTGTCGTTGCCATTTGCGTCCCGCCGCGGGGCAAATAAGGACGAGTCTTTCCACTGAGTTGACCGTCTATAATAGGTAGCAGTCGGTATCGACGACCCAGCATGAAAAAGCCCAACCTCAGCCGTCCAACCGCTCGGAAAACTCTCGCCTCCCTGCGTGAAACCACATTCATCGCGCTGGATACGCTGCGGGCGCACAAGATGCGTACATTTTTGACGTTACTGGGAGTGATTTTGGCTGTGACCACGCTGGTGGCGGTGATTTCCGTGCTGAATGGGCTGAACGTCTATATTTCGGACAAAGTGGCTAACCTGGGCGCGAACGCGTTCGTGATCGACCGCATCGGGATCGTCACGAATTTTCAGGAATGGAATAACGCGCGGAAGCGGCCGGCGCTTTCGATGGACGACGTGGACGCGCTTCGCACCGGGATGAAGCTTGCCACCAACATCGCCGGCGAACAGAACACCAACGCGGACGTAAGGTACGGCAACGATTTGAGCGAAGACGTGACGATTATGGGCGCGTCGCCGAATTACGCGGCGATTCGCGACATCGATGTTGCGAACGGCCGCCTTTTTACGGACGTGGACGAAGAGCATCGCGCGGGCGTTTGCATCATCGGGGCCGACGTGGCGAACAAGTTTTTCGCGAACACCGATCCCATCGGAAAAGAGATTCGCGCGGGACAAGGGCAATACGAAATCGTCGGCGTGGCAAAAGCGCAGGGTACGGTGCTGGGTCAATCGCGCGACAACTTCGTGATGCTGCCGCTGGGCACGTACCGGAAGGAATGGCTTGCGCCACAGGATTCCGTGACGGTGTTCGTGCAAGCGCCCGCGCCGGAATTAATGGATGCCGCGGAAGACGAGGCGCGAACGATCCTGCGGTCGCGCCGGCACGTGCCGTATTCGAAGGACGACAATTTCGCAATTATCGCGCCCACTTCGATTACGGGATTGTGGAATCGCATCACGGGAAATGCATTCGGGATCGCGATCTGGGTGACGTCGGTGTTTCTGGTGGTGGGCGGGATCGTGATCATGAACATCATGCTGGCCAGCGTGACGGAGCGGACGCGCGAGATCGGGTTGCGCAAGTCGCTCGGCGCGCGACGCGCGGACATCATCCTGCAGTTCCTGGTGGAATCGTCGATGCTTGCTGCGACGGGGGGCTTTGTGGGCGTGGCGGCGGCGGTAGCGATTGGGCAGCTGGTTCGCGCCACCACATCGATTCCCATCGCTACGCCGATCTTCGCGATTGCGATTTCGCTGATTCTCTCAACGGCGGTGGGATTATTTTTCGGAATTTATCCCGCCATGCGCGCCGCGAAGCTCGATCCGATCGAAGCGCTGCGAGCCGAGGCCTGAGCCATGGTTAACTCCGACTTCAAAGAGAATCTGCAACTGGCGCTGGATACGGTTCGCGCCAACAAGCTGCGAAGCTTTCTGGCCATTCTGGGTGTGATGATCGGCGTCGCGCTGATTATTCTTGTGGTCGGGCTGGTGCAGGGATTCCGCCAGACCGTGCAGGACGAAATTACGGCGGAAGGCATCGATACCGCGTTCATTTCGCGATTCGATCAGGGGCCGCAGAACCAGCGCAGGCCGAAAGAGGAAAAGCTGCGCAAGCCGCTTACGCTGGAAGACGGACTTGCGATTCGCGAGCTGTGCCCGGCGGTGAAGGAAATTGCGATTTCCGGTTTTCAGTGGAGCCTGGCGCATACGGCGCGGCATGAAAAAGACATTGTGGAGGGCACCGATTTTCGCGGCACGTTTCCCGCGTACCTGACGGTGTATTCGAACGCGACCATGAAAATCGGGCGCTTCTTCACGGAATCGGAGAACGACCACCGCGCGAATGTGGTCGTGATCGGAGAGGACCTTTCGAAGGCATTTTTTCCCAGCATCGAGGATGCGCTGGGCAAAGACATTCTGGTGGACGGCTCGACGTTTACCGTGATCGGCGTGCTGCAGAAAGAACCGGGTGGATTCGGCACCAGCGACGAAGACCGGCGCATGGTGATCCCGTTCTACACCTTCATGAAAATGTATCCGGGCAGCTACGAGATCGGGTTCCGCTTCCTCGCGTATCCGGGAAAGCTCGACGCGGCAGTGGACCAGATTCGCGAAGTCCTGCGGCGCCGGCGCAACGTGCCGTACAACAAGCCCGACAATTTTTCGATTCAAACGCAGGTGGAAGCCGCGCAGCAGTTCAACGACATTATTTTCGGCGTGGTGCTCGCGATCATCGTGCTCAGCTCGATCGGTTTGCTGATAGGCGGAGTAGGCGTGATGAACATCATGCTCGTTTCGGTGACCGAACGGACGCGCGAGATCGGCGTGCGCAAAGCAATCGGCGCGCGCAGCAGCGACATCACGTGGCAATTCCTCTTCGAAGCGATGACGCTCACCGGAGCCGGGGGAATTATCGGCATCCTTGTGGGCGGCGGCATCGTGCTCCTCATACCGGTGGTTACTTCCATGAAGGCGGTCGTGCCGCTCTGGGCGGTGGTGATAGGCTTTTCGGTTTCCGTGGGGATCGGGTTGATCTTTGGAGTGTGGCCCGCGACGAAAGCTTCGCGGCTGAATCCCGTGGAAGCGCTTCGCTACGAATAAGAATTTATGGATTTAGGGAAGGCGGAGTAGGCGGCCCGGCTTCGAGCAGGATGTCGCTTTTTGGATTTAAGTGTGCCGTACCATCGGAAGCGAAGACGTAAGGCAAGCCCGTTGGATCGACCGGAGTCGATCGCACCAGTCGTGCGTCCAGCAACGCTTGCATTGACGCCGGAAAGTGCCCGTTCGCGGCGCGATACTGCTGGGCGAGTTGATTGAGCGTGTCGATGTCCTGCGAAGCCTGCAAACCTTCCAGATGTTGCATCGCGCTTTTGCGAATCGCGGGATTCGGCGTCGAATTGTAAATGTTGCTCCAGATCATCTTGGAAGTGTCGGTGGCGTTGGCTTTCAATACGACTTGCGCCGCCATCATCGCTAGCCAACCGGGCGCGAGAGGATTCTTCGCGCCTTCGAGATACGCATCCGCCGATTTCTTGTAATCCTTCAAATACCAGTAATACAGAAAACCTTTGGTAGCGTTCATTTGCCAATCTTCGGGATTTGCCGCCATGCCTTTATCGGTGAGCTTCACGGCAAGTTCGGGTTCGCCTGCGCCGACGGGCGATTCTTCGGATAGAAACACGGAGCCGAAGCGGTACGCGGGAGTCAGGTGCGGATCGAGCGTGGTGGTGATGTCCAGGAGCGGCCAAAGCAGCGGAAACTTCACGCCGGGAATGCCTGCGTTCGAGCCGTAATACTGCACGGCGCGGGTCCAGTAAATGTCGGCGAGCAGTGAGTCGTAACCGAGACTTAGTTGTTTGAGGAGCTTGCCCGACGGAACGAGGAGTTCTTCGTTTCGCGCGGCTTCTTCGGCCACGCTCGCATCGATCCGGAATTGGAGGGCGATCAAAGCCAAGAAGAGAAAGGGTACGCCGATAGCTGCGAGCAATGCCGCTTTGGTGCGCGACTTCATTTCAGGTTCCGCCCAGAGAAGACCGCAGCCGAAGCGAGCAGCAGCACCGCGACGTAAAGTGCCGCGTACAGTGTGTTCTGCCAGAGCAGGCTCGACGGAATGGCGTCGCCGTGTCCGGCCAGTGAGATCACGTTGAAATTGTGAAAATTCGGAAGCAGGTAGTAGATGATCCTGCAGACCCACTCTGCGACCGGATTTTTCGTGAGCGTGCTGATGTCGCGGATGTCGGGCGCGAAAACGCCGGCTACGTAAATACCCAGTGTGAAGAGTGTGGAGAGCATCGGGCTGGAGAAACACGAAAAGAAAAGCGCGAGAGCGGTGATCAGCGCGAGCTGTAGCAAGATGAAGTAAGCCGCTTCGAGGATGCCGACGTCCACCCGTTCGAGGTGGCGGCTCACGTAGAGCAGAGCCGCGAAAAGGCCGAGAAGCATCAACGACGTGTTCACCGCGAGAGTGAGCAGAAGGCCGCCAAACTTGCCGACGATGAATTCCCAGCGCTTGATGGGCTTTGCCAGAAGGCTGTAGAGCGTGCGCTTCTCGATTTCCTTGTAGACCAGCCCTACGCCGATGAAGATCGCCATGATGATGCCGAAGATCGAAATCGCGGAAAGGCCCAGGTTGACGATCACCAGGCGGTCGATGCCGACCGAGATCTGGCCAACCAGAATCGCCGCGCCCATCATCAGCAATGCGAAAAAGATCAGGTTGTAAAGAACGCGGTCGCGCACCGCTTCGCGAAAAGTGTTGATCGCCACCACGCCCGGGATGGTACTCATTACGGATTCACCTCGATGGCGTGTGACGCGTACTTCCCTTTTCCGACCAGCTTGAAGAAATAATCCTCGAGCGACGGGCGAAGCGGAACGACGGACAATATCTTCGCATTCGCGGCTTTGAGTTGCTCAAGCGCGGAGTACAGCAACACCTCGGGAACCTCGACTGCGGTAGCGGTTTCCTGTGTGCGTGGCCTTCTCGGCGAGACTGCGCCGGCAACGTTTGATCGGCGCTTCAGTTCGAACAGAATTTCCATGCCATGCACTTCGAGCGAAACAATTTCGTCCGGGCGCGCCGACGCCTTGCAGCTTTCCTCCCACAAGCACGGCGACGCGGTCGCAGAGCATTTCGGCGTCCGTGAGAATGTGCGTGGAGAAAAAGACGGTGCGGCCCTGGCGCTTGAGTTCGAGGATGATATCGCGGACTTCGCGGCGACCGACGGGATCGAGACCCGACATCGGCTCGTCAAGGAAGACCACCTTAGGATCGTGCAGGATCGCCTGAGCGATTCCGACGCGCTGCATCATGCCCTTCGAGAATTTGCGAAGCTGGATGTTTCCAGCGGCGGTCAAGCCGACCAGATCGAGAAATTTTTCGACGCGCTCGCGGCGTTCGGCGGCGCTATACCGAAAAAAGCGGGCGAAGTAATCGAGCAGCTCGCGCGCGGTGAGATAGTCGTAGAAGTATGGCTGTTCGGGCAGATAGCCGATTTCGCGATGCATCGCAACGTCGTCAATGGAGCGGCCGCGAATTCGAGCGGTGCCCGAGGTGGGAAAGATCAGCTCCCATCAGCAACTTCAGCGTGGTGGTTTTTCCCGCGCCATTCGGGCCGAGAAATCCAAACACTTCGCCTTCATGCACTTCGAGCGAAAGGCTATCGAGCGAGCGGCGCATACGTCTTGCGCCAGAATCCGACCGGGTAATCTTTGGTGAGCGACTGGATCTCGATGGCGGGCGCACTCATACAGCGTGATTATCTTTTGTTTTTGCGAGCGAAAGCGTAGCGAATCGCGAAACTGTTTCGGAACTTGCACTGCCGTTTGCGGCGAATGCGTGCAGTACCGCTAGGAAGAATCGGAAATGGTTCGGTTGATCGAAGCCGGCCTCGTAATGATCGCACGCGTTCAAAATCGGGCCGGACACAGATTGGGCATGTCGTCTTGGTTACCACTACAGATAGACGTTTTCGACACCTCAACCGGAAGATTTTGTGGTTCGAATATGAATTTTTCTTGACAACTTTTCCACAAGCCACGATACTTCGCATCCAGACTCGGGGGAGTTTTTCCGGCTGTCGCGCTTTGGAGCGCCGCCGGAATCGCATACACGGACCGGAGTAACCGAAAAAAAACGAAGAGCCAGGAATCACCAAACGCCGCGCCTCGGGAATTTAGCGCGGGTTAGCTAGGCTTTTCTCTTTTTTCGATTTCCTCGATCGACCTCCCGATGTCCGGATGTACTCGGCCCCTGAGAACAATGCACTGTGTGCCGCCGGCACACGCAACAACCATTCACGAACACCACGGCTCGGAGTAAAATGGAGGTTCCAGCCGGCTGTGGCGCTTCGTCACACATTTCGACGGCAAGACTGCCGGCGCGGAGGCAGAGATGGCAGAAACGAGAACGGCTTTGAACGCCCACACGGAAACGCAACAGGGCAAACCCCGTGTGAGCGGGCTGGAATTTCAGCGACGCTTTACAGACGGCAAGACCTCACCTTTTGACAAGGTGGAGTGGGAACGCCGTACCGCGCTGATTGGGAACGAGAAGGGCCAGGTGATTTTCCGCCAGGAAAACGTGGAAGTGCCCAAGACCTGGTCGCATGACGGCGACGAACATCGTTGCCTCGAAGTATTTTCACGGCAAGCCAAACACCCCCGAACGAGAAACCTCCGTACGGCAACTGATAGGCCGCGTAGTAGATACGATTGTGCGCTGGGGCGAAGAGGGCGGTTACTTCGCGAGCGCCGAATCGAAAAACATTTTCCGCGACGAACTGACGCACCTGCTGGTGGAGCAGAAGGTGGCATTCAATTCGCCGGTGTGGTTCAACGTAGGCGTGCAGCCCAAGCCGCAGTGCTCGGCGTGCTTCATCAACTCCGTCCAGGACAACATGGACTCGATCATGAACCTGGCGAAGACCGAGGGCATGCTGTTCAAGTGGGGCTCGGGCACGGGAACCAATTTCTCCTCGTTGCGCGGCAGCCGCGAAACGCTTTCGGGCGGCGGCATCGCTTCCGGTCCGGTGAGCTTCATGAAGGGCTTCGACGCGTTTGCGGGCGTGATCAAGAGCGGCGGAAAGACGCGCCGCGCCGCCAAGATGGTGATCCTGAACGTGGATCATCCGGATATCGTGGAATTCATCGAGTCCAAAATGAAGGAAGAGCGCAAGGCGCACGTGCTGATCGAGCCAGGGCTACAACTCGGCGATCGACGGCGAGGCCTACTCTTCGGTGTTTTTCCAGAACGCGAACCACTCGGTACGCGTGACGGACGAATTCATGCGCGCGGTGGAGGAAGATCGCGATTGGTGGACGCGCAACGTGAACGACGGCAAGCCCGCCGAGAAATACAGCGCCCGCGAGCTGCTGCAGCAGATGGCCGACTCGGCGTGGCACTGCGGCGATCCCGGCATGCAATACGATACGACGATCAACCGTTGGCACACGTGCAAGGCGACGGACCGGATCAACGCGTCGAATCCTTGCTCGGAGTACATGTTTCTGGACGACACGGCGTGCAACCTCGCATCCTTCAACCTGATGAAGTTCCTCGGGCCGAACAGCCAGTTCGACACTGAGGCGTTCACGCACGCGGTGGACATCACCATCACGGCCCAGGAAATCCTGGTGGACAACGCGAGCTATCCCACGGAGCGGATTGCGCGCAACTCGCACGATTATCGCCCCCTGGGCATTGGTTATGCGAACCTCGGCGCTTTGTTGATGTCGCTCGCGCTGCCGTACGATTCCGATGGCGGCCGCGATTTCTGCGGAGCGATTACGGCGCTGATGACCGGCGAATCCTATGCCCAGTCCGCACGCATTGCGGAGCGGATGGGGCCGTTTGGCGGCTACCTGCGCAATCGCGACGCTATGATCGACGTGATTCGCATGCACCGCGATTCGCTGCGGCCGATCAAGGAAGAGAATGTGCAGCCGTCGCTTCTCCGTGCCGCTCAGAAGTCCTGGGATGACGCGCTGGCGCTCGGCGAAAAGTATGGCTACAAGAACTCACAGGTGTCCGTGCTCGCTCCCACTGGAACGATCGGTTTCATGATGGATTGCGACACGACGGGCATCGAGCCGGATCTGGCGCTGGTGAAACAGAAGCGCCTGGTGGGCGGCGGCGTGATCAAGATCGTGAACAACACCGTGCCGCAGGCGTTGATGAATCTGAAATACACGCCAGAGCAAGTGTCAGAGATCGTCGATTACATCGACGCGAACGCGAAGATAGAAGGCGCTCCGCACCTGAAGGACGAGCACCTGCCGGTGTTCGATTGCTCGCTCACTCCGATGGGCGGCGGGCGATCGATCGCGTGGCGTGGTCACTTGCGGATGATGGCTGCTGCGCAGCCGTTCCTTTCGGGCGCTATCAGCAAGACCATCAACATGCCGGAAGAATCGACGGTGGAAGACATCATGCAGGCCTACATCGAATCCTGGAAGTACGGCCTGAAGGCAGTCGCTATCTACCGCGACAATTCCAAGCGCTCGCAGCCACTTTCGGCTGCCAGCAAGGATGACGGAAAGACCGCCGCAGCTGAAGCTCCAGCCGCAGTCGCATCGCCGGCGAAAGTGGAAGTGCCGTCACCCGAGCAACAGGAACTTTTCATTCGCACCCGCCGGCGCAAGCTGCCGAATGAGCGCGATTCGATCACGCACAAGTTCTCGATCGGCGGACACGAGGGGTACCTCACCGTCGGCAAGTACGAAGACGGCGCACCGGGCGAGATCTTCATCAAGATGGCGAAGGAAGGCTCCACGCTTTCGGGCATCATGGACGCTTTCGCGCTGTCGGTATCGATCGCGCTGCAGTACGGAGTGCCGCTCCGTGCGCTGGTGGATAAGTTCGTGAACTCGCGGTTCGAGCCTTCGGGCTACACGGGCAATCCGAACATCCGCTACGCGAAATCGGTGGTGGATTACATTGGCCGGTGGCTCGGCGGAAAGTTTATTTCGCCGGACTACCTTGACGACGCTCCGGTGCAGCCTGCCGAGGCGGCTTCGGTGGTGGAGTCTGCGGCGCCAGAAACGTTGGCGAAACCCGCCGCCGCGCCGGCTATGCCGAAGTACTCGGAGCCGGAACCGGCCACGCGTCCTCGCGCTGCGATCGACGATGCGCCTTCCTGCTCGGAGTGCGGCATGCTGATGACGCCGAATGGTAGCTGCTACAAGTGCTCGAACTGTGGCAGCACATCGGGCTGCAGCTAGACGAAACTCAATGCGGTCTAACGAGGGCGGCTCGCAGTTGGGGCCGCCCTTTTTATTTGTGGATGGGATTGAGTGCCCGCGAGGATCGACAGGCAGGGTGAGTCCGTCTCACATTGAGAAGATTATCGAACGTGCGGGAAGCAGTGCGGACAAAAAAAGAGGGGGTCCCGTCGGACCCCCGTTTGCTCTACCCCTAAGATCCGGCTTCAGCGCGGCGAAACCGGCCCACCCCGGGATATGAGACAGCCGGGTGGTGGGATGCACTTCGCGTGCCACGACTAAGTATTTTCTATTAGGCAGTTTACTGTCTGTATTTAAAGGTCTTAGCTTCTTGAGGTGCGGCGGAAGCTGAATTTCTCCGCAAAATTCTCCGCTTTCTGAAAACTAAAGACGGTTATTTCTATGGTCTTTGGAAGGAATTCCGTTTCATTTTCCTGTTGCCGGAGTTGAGGTCACGGTGCGGCGCGACCGTATCCGTTTACGGAGCAGCAAGGCTGCTCCAAGAATAAGTCCGCCCCAGAAAGCGAGAGATAGCCCATCTTCGAGCAGGAAAACCAGCGCGCCGACGATCCCATCGCGCAGGTTTCTCATGCCACTGACGAAGGCGTTGCGTATCTTGCTGCCGATGGAGGCGTCGGTGCGGAGGGTCTCGTGGTATTCCTCACTCAGCTCGACCTTTACCGTAGCGTAGTTCACCTGGTGCAGCATAACGTTGCTCTGACCTTGCATGCTTTCGATTTCGCTGCGGACGCGGGCGAGTTCGCGCTCGACTTCGAGCACGTCCGAAAGCTTGCCGGTGCGAGTGCCGAGGAGTTCCACCAAGCGCTGCTCCGCGGCTTTGGCTGCTTTCAGCCGCGCCTGCAGGTCCACATACTGGGCGGTTACTTCGTCGGCCGTGCGAGTTTCCTCGACCACTTTGCCCAGTTTGCGGACATCGGCGATGAAGGCATCGGCTTGCTTCGCTGGAATACGCAGCTCGACGGAGACGTCGCGCGCCGAGCCGGTCTGCGCCGTGGCGGAGAGGTTTGCGATGTAGCCGCCACGGGCTGCGGCGAGATTTTCGATCGAGGCGCTGGCGTCGTCGTAATTGTTCGGAACGATGTGGAGTGAGACGTTCTGCTCGATCATCGGGCCGGAAATCTCCGGCGCGGCGAGTTGGCCATTGGAGGCGGCTGAGTCGCCGGAGCTGTCTGAAACCGTCGCCGTGTATTGGTCCGACGGATTGTTCTCAAGACTCGCTGAGAGTGCGGATCGTTGCTTCCTTTCCATCAACGCTTGATATTGGCGCGCGGTGGCGGAGAGGGCTTGATCGAATGCCGGCTGGGGCGGAGACGCTGGACGCGGAGAGTCATAGCTCAACGCCAGACTCTCACCGGACATATTGTCGGGTTGGACGATCGGCCGCCGACGAAGTGTGGGAACGGAAAGCAGAAACAGCACAACGGCAACCGCCGCCGTTACAGCCGCAATCACCCAATTGCGATGGAGCCGCTGAAGCGGCGGCCAATTCCAGAAGTCCAAGCGATTCCACGTCGCGCGTGGTGCGGGTCTTGCGGAATTGCGCTCGTCGAGAGCTTTCGTCACGGCTTCGTGTATGGCCTGGGGGGCAGGCTCGATATCGAAGGTCAGCATCCGATCGGAAAGCTGGCGGAAACTCTTCGCCAGCGCTTGGCACTCGGAGCAGTTTTCGAGATGAGCGACGAGGGCGGCGGCGCGGTCCGGATCGAGCGCGCCGTCGAGGTAGGCCATCAGTTCTTCGGCTTCAAATGCGTGTTGCAGGGAATGAGTCATAAAATTTCCAGTCAAACCTTGACTGACCTCAGTTGTTCCTTCATGGCCGCGCGAGCGCGAAACAGGCGCGATCGCACAGTGTTGAGCGGCACGCGCATCAGCGTGCCGATTTCGTCGTAGCTCAGTTGCTCGTACTCTCGAAGCATCAGGATTTCGCGCTCGGAATCGTCGAGCTTGCCGAGCGCATCGCGGACCCAAATTCCCGTGTCGCCGGAGCCGCTGTTTGTTGTGCCGTCGATTCGCGCGTCGAGTTTTTCGTTTTCCACAATTTCGCGGCCCGCTTTGCGGCGCTCGGCCCGGGCCATCTTCATCGCGATGCCGTACAAATAACTGCGGAAACTTGCGCGCGGCTCGTAGCGACCGGCGTTTTGAATCAGCGCGACGAAACATTCCTGCGTGAGTTCCTCGGCGCGTGCCGGATTGGCGAGCCGCCGCCGGAAGAAGGCGTACACCGGCTGGCGATAGCGCTCGAATAATTCGTTGAAGGCGTCGCGCTCACCGCGCTGGAATGCAACGATCAGTTGTTCGTCGGTGGTCATCGAAACTTAGAACGGCGCGTCGCTGCTTTCTTGCATTGTGGCGGCTTAGGCTCACTCGCCGGTCGCGTCACCTATGGAATGTCGCGAGCGCGCGGAAAGTTCCCCGCGAAGGTTGAATTTGTTTGACGTGACGGCCGGCGATTCGTGGCGCCGGGAGGCGTGATCGCAGCGGGGCTAGTTAGGTGACTTATCTACAGTAGTTTACGGCGTGGGAAGCGTATTAGCGTTACGCTAGGCGCCGATTGACTCGCGCAAAGCGTCGGCGAGCGTCTTGGTCCAATGATGGACATCGGAGTCGTGCTCGGCCTCAACCATCACGCGCGCGAGAGGCTCGGTGCCGGAGTAACGCAGGACTACGCGGCCGGACTTGCCGAGAGTTTTCTCGGCTTCGTTGAAGCGGCGCCAGACTTCCGGCAGGGTTTCGAGCGGTGGCTTGGATTTCACTTTCACGTTCACGATTTGCTGCGGGAAATTTTTCAGGTCGGCCACCAGAGTATCGAGCGGTCCGGACAGCGCGACGATGGAAGCCATTTTGAGGGCGGTGAGCATGCCGTCGCCAGTGGTGGCGTCATCGAGCAGCAGAATGTGGCCGGACTGTTCGCCGCCCAGGTTCGCGCCGATGCGCTGCATTTCTTCGAGAACGTAGCGATCGCCGACGGCGGTGCGGACGAAGTTCAAGCCCGACCGGTCGAGCGCGCGTTCCAGTCCGAGATTGGCCATGGTGGTTCCGACGATCACGTTGCCATTCAATTTTTTCTGGGCCTTCATGTAGCGCCCAAGTACGAGTAGAACGCCATCGCCGTTCACGAGTGCGCCAGAAGCGCTTGCAAAAAGCGCGCGGTCCGCGTCGCCATCGAAGGCGACACCGAGCGCCGCGCCGGATTCCACCACGCGCTTCTGCATCGATTCGGGATGAAGCGAGCCGCAGCCGGCGTTGATGTTCTTTCCGTCGGGTGTGTTGTGGAGCGCGATTACGTCCGCGCCGAGCGACGCGAAAAGCTTGGGAGCGAGGTTGCTGGCGGCGCCGTTCGCGCAGTCGAGAACGATCTTCATACTCGCGAAGGTCGCGCCTGGAAGCACGTTTTCGCGCAATCCACCGAGATAGTCGTCGTCGATGGCTTCGTCGTCTTCCAGATAAACGGCGCTGGCCGGCACGTTCGCGGCCGACGGCTGGAGGATGAGCGATTCGATCTCCGCTTCCACGGCGTCCGGAAACTTCATACCATTCGCAGAGATCAGCTTCACGCCGTTGTCATGGTAAGGATTGTGGGAGGCGGAAATCACCACGCCGGCGGCGAAGTTTTCGCGGCTCACGAGCCACGCGACGCCCGGAGTGGTGACGACGCCTGCCGAAACTGGTTCAACGCCCGCAGCCGTCAAGCCGCGAGCGATGCGCTCCGCAATGTGGGGACCGGATTCGCGAGTGTCGCGCCCAATTAGGACTCGAGGAATCTCGCTGCCGCGGTGATTCGCGGTCTGCGCGCGCAAATACGCGCCGAGCGCGAAGCCGATGCGGTCCAGCGTCGCGTCATCCAGCGGATATTCGCCGGGAACTCCGCGGACTCCATCGGTGCCAAAAAGTTGTTTCGCCATGTTGGGTATTGCGCCGCGAACGAGCCAGGAAAGCCATCGTATCATCCCGCGCAGGGACGCGTCCCGTGCCGAACCGTTCAACAGTTCGAGGAGGTTAACAACACCGCGCCTTGTCCGAAACTTCGCCCGTCGTATCGGCCAGGCCAGTGTATTCGCGGACACAGCCTATCTGTAGCGGACGAAGGGTATGGTATCGTTACGGCGATGCCGGTCGAAGAAACCCGAGTTATCAACGCAAATTCCACGAGCGGGCGAATCATTGCGGCTGGAATTGTGATCGCGTTCTGCTACTGGGCGTCGTCTATCCTGGTGACGCTGTTGGTGGCCGTGCTGTTGGCGTACTTTCTCGATCCCGTGGTGACGTGGCTGGAGGACTGGCACATTCCGCGTTCGCTTGGCGCGCTGATCGTGGTTCTGGTGACGATTGGAGCGCTGCTGGTAACCGCGTGGGCGCTGGTGGTTCGCATCGACCAATTCGGGCGCGATTGGCCGCTATACCAGAAACCTCTTCGCGCCGTCGCTGGCGCGGTGGAATCGCGGATGGAGTCTTTCGAGAAGCACGTTTCGGAAATTGAGCCGGGTTCAGAACCGACCGCGCAACACGTGCAGGGTCCCGAGACGCATCCCGTGCGGGACGCTATTCTTTCGAAGCTCAGCGGGTTGTACGAGGTGATTCTAGCGGCCACGTTCGTTCCGTTTCTACTGTTCTTCATGCTCGCGGCGAAACGGCAGGTATGGCATGCCACGATGCAGCTTTTTCCGGCCACGCGGCGCACGGATGTGAAGGAAACGCTTTCGGACGTGACGCAGGTCTTACGGAGTTACGTGGTTGGGACGGCGCTCGTCGGCCTAATTTTGATTATTGCGAGCTGGCTCTTCTTCATGGCAATGGGGCTGGAATTCCCGTTTCTTCTCGCGCTAGTTTCGGGCCTGATGAATCTGGTTCCGTACCTTGGCGTAGTGCTTTCGTGGATGCCGCCTGTCCTGATCGGGCTCAAAAAGTTCAATACGCCAGGGCCGTTCATCTTCATTTTCACGGTCCTCACTGGATTCCACTTCATCGCGAACAACCTGCTGGTGCCCGCGCTGGTCGGCTGGCGCGTGAGGCTGAACGCGCTGGCTTTGACGGTGTCGCTGCTTTTCTTCGGATTTTTGTGGGGCGGAGTTGGATTGCTGTTGGCGATTCCGATCACCGCGGTGATCAAGGTAATCTGCGACCACAACGAGAGCTTGCAGCCGGTAGGCCGCTGGCTCAGCGCGTAATTCTCCCTGCACAGATGATTTTCCTACATGGAGCCGTGGACGAGCTGGATGAACGTCTGCGCCCGCTGGCTACCGTTCGCTTCCTGAAACTCACGAATCGCGGCAACGCCTTCCGCCCCAGCGCGTACGCATGCGCCGGCATTCACGGAATTCACGCCGCCAATCGCCAGCACTGGGATACGCACAGCTTGGCAAACTTCCGATAGCGTGGCGATTCCTTGCGGCGCTCCGAACTGCTGCTTGGACGGCGTATCGAAGACCGGCCCAAAAAAAATGTAGCTCGCGCCAACGGCTTCAGCCTCCCGAGCTTCTTGCGCACTGTGGCAGGAAACTCCGACCAGAAATTCGTTTGGCGCGTTCCCGCTCCGGCACCAGCGAACCACGTCAGCGAGCGGCAGAGATTCGTGCCCTAGATGCACTCCGTCTGCCCCCGTGGCAATCGCGACGTCCAAGCGATCATTTACGATTATTTTGGCGCGCGCGCCTGCCGTCGAACGCGCGGCCAGCAGCGCTTTCTCGACTAAATCGGCGAGAACGCGTCCCTGCAAATCCTTCTCTCGAATTTGAATCCAATCGACGCCAGCGGCAGCTGCGATGCGAATCCGCTCGAGCACGATTTCGACGGAATTCTCCCCGTCATCGAAGGCAGTTCGATCGGTTACGTAGCAAACGATTGGTTTTTCAGGTGCGGGCGGCAACGGGGAGCGTCCGTTGGCGGAAGCCTTGCACCGCCAGAAGCACGTTGATCACGCCGAGGCCAGAGATCGCGCCGCGAACGAAGGGATTCTGGATGAGCATGGCGAAGGCTCCGTAGCGGAGGAAATAGTTGACGTTCCACCAGTCGGACCAGGGAAGCAGAACGACAAGGATTCCGAGTTCAACCCAGAGCAGGAGCAGGGCAATGCGCAGCGTGCGGTTCATCTGATTCGATTATGGGAGATTCCGAAAAAGGCTGCAACAGGGTTAGCGCTTTTGAATTAAGGCGATGCGGTCGGCCACGTCGCGATAATCGATGTTCATCGCATAGACGTTGCGGAAGCTATCGAGTGCAGCTTTCGATTCGCCGGCGGCTTCGAGGGCCATGCCGAGATCGTAGCGCAGCGCGAGAATGGATTCTTCCTCGAGGCCCGGCGTTTCCAGGGCCCGCTGATACCAGAGCGACGCAACTTTCGGCTCGCCCTTGTCCATGAAGGTGAGGCCGAGCATGGTGGAGCAATTCATCATGTACGGGAAAGGCTTGCCCTTCTGCACGGCCTTGGCGACTTTCTGGAATTCGCCGATGGCTTCGTCGAGCAATCCCATTTCGCGGTAAGCGATGCCGAGGTTGTAGTGCGTTTCCAGGTCTTCGTCCTCATCGCTCATTTCGCCAAGCTCGCTGCGGAACTCCTGGAAGACTTCGGCGAGCTGGTTCAGGCTCTCGGCGTTCGGCGCGGCGGCATCGAGGTTGAGATTTACGGAATTCGCGTGGCCGTTCGCGGTAGCTGGCGCAGGCATATTCACCGCGGCCATGGGCGCGGGCGGAGCGGCCGCAAAGACTTCCGTGAGCTTTTCGTGGACCGGTTCGGCGTGGGGCTGCTGGGCGACGGCGCCCGGAGCTTCCAGGTCTTCCAGTTCGGCGACGAGTTCGCTGATGAAGTCTTCCGTGGTCGCTGGGCTGCCGGCTTTCACGGGAGTGGGTTCCGGCGTCAATTCGAGTTCGAATTCGGCCGCATCGGAAGCTCCGGCTTGCGCGGCGACAGGTTCCGCAGCAGCAGATTCGGCGGCGTGGGTAAGCGGCACGGGCGCATCGAAAATCGCCGCGAGCTCCTCGGCGGAGACCGTCTGCGGAATTTCCATCGTCGGCTGCGCCGGAATTTCGAAAGCTTGCTCGGCCGGAATTTCACCAGGGATTTCCGCGGCGATTTCGGATTCGGTTTGTGTTGCTTGCGCCGCCGAGTGGAGGTCCTGGGCGAGGGCAGGCGCATGGGTTTCGTTCGCCGGTTCGGAAACCAGGTCCGACTGCCCCATGTTTTCTTCAATGTGGAAAGCATCGAACTTCGGAGCAGGTTCCGGTTCCTCGTCGAGCGCAGCGGCTTGCCCGGCGTGCGCAAGAGGCTCTTCGATCGCTGAGGCTTCGGGTTCGACCACGGGATCGAGATTTCCGCCTGGCGAGAGCGGCTCGGCTACTTCGGCGCTCGCGGTTTCGCTGGCGATGGATTCCCACTCGGCGGAGAGATCGAGTTCCTCGGAACTTTCCGCGGCGACTTCCACGGCAGCTGGCTGTTCCACGACAGGCTCGGGAACTTGCGCGACCGGTTCGTCTTCAAGGCTGACGAGTGGCACTTCGAATTCGGCGGGGACGGGTGCAGGTTTCGCGGGCGCCGGCGGCGCGGCGTGTTGCACCGGTTCCGGAGCAAGTTCGAACGCGGGCGGCTCAGCGGCAGCCTCCACCGGAAGTTCCACTTGGGCTTGGGCCGGAACGGATTGAATCTCGAACGTAGGCGCTTCGGTGACCGGTTCTGGCGTGGCCACAGGCTCGTCGAACGAGGGAACCGAAACCGACGATTGCACTTCGGCGGCGGGTTGAGCGACCTGAGCGGGAGCGGGCGGAACTTGCGGGAGATCTTCCGCGGAAATCCCGGCGACTTTCGAATACCGGCGGGTCAGCTCGGCGAAACGATCGGCGTTGGCGATGTCTCCGCGTTCGCGATGAATCTGATCGAGCTGCGAAGCGAGTTCCGCGGTGCGGCGGTCGTTGCCGGCTCCGAGGTAGAGGTCCAGCAAACGCTCGAGAGTTGGCGTGTGACGCGGGGCTTTTTGCAGCACGTTTTCCAGCAAGTGCGTGGCTTTCTGGGTCAAGCCGTAGCTGGAGAAAAGATCGACGTCGGTGAGCGCTTGCGCGATGTACTGCTGGGTTTCTTCGTCGAGGAATTCTTCGGGCGCGGCAGCCGTGGTCGCAGCGGCGGCAGGCTCTTCGAAGCGCTCTTCGGGGCCCGGAGGCGCGAGTTCCACGGGTTCAGGCGCGGCAGGCATCGCAGAGCCGCCCGCGCGCGCGCGCAACTGATTCAGGCGTTCGACGACGCGCTCGTCGTTCTTATTGCGTTCGACCAGCTCCACCAGCGCTTGCTCGGCGCGCGCGAAATCGCCCTTCGCGGCATAAGCATCGGATAGCTGGCCGAGCGCGGTGTTCAGATGGAACGGCTGGCTTGAGTGCCGGCAGAAGTCGGCAAGTTGTTCGAGCGCGTCCGTGCGTCCGGGCAGCGCCGTGCAGGCTGCGGAAAGCGACTTCAAATAATTTTCCTGCGCTCCGTGCTCGATCATCGGCGCGCGAAGTTCCGCCAGTAGCGGCAGCGTGGATTCGGCGTGCCCATTTTCGATGAGCGCGTCAGCGACCTGGTAGAGAAGCGTATAACTCGAAGGCGCTGCCGCCATCAAACGACGCGCGCGCTGCGCGGCCTGTTCGAGCTTGTTGGCTCGCAATTCAAGATCAACGAGAAGGTGGGTAACCTCGCCGCCATTTCCTGCTTCGGGGTGGCTGGCGAGAGTGGCGATGGCCGCGTCCAGCTTTTCGAGCTGTGCCAGGGATTTGCCCTTGAGCAGCACAGCCGCGGGACTCGCAGGATCCATTTCCAGCGAGCGCTCGACGAGTTTTTCGGCTTCTTCGGCTTCGCCGCGTTCGAAGAGGCGCTGCGCATAGTTCAGGTAGGTCTGCGCGGCTTCCTTCTTCTGGCCCATCATGCCGTAGAGTTCGGCCAGGCGCATCTGCACGCGCTGGTTTTCCGGCTCGACGTCGAGCAGGCGGTGGAGGACTTCGACGGCTTTCTGTGCGTGGTTCGCTTTCAGGTGCGCTTCGGCGATCTGCAGGAACAGAGGACGAGCTTCGCTGAGGACGCCCTGCTGAACGTAGAGATCGGCGAGGCGCTCGAGCGGCGCGAGCTCATTCGGCGCCAGCTTGGCAATCTTCTTATAGATAGCGATGGCCTTGCTGTTGAACCCGTCGCCCAGATACACCTGAGCGAGCCGCTCGAAATACTCGATGGCGTGCGGCATGTCGCCCTGGCGGGCGAACAGATCGCCGACGGTCATGAGCGTGGCTTGATCGCGCGCGTCGGCGCGGAGGATGAGCTGATATTCCGCAATCGCCTGGGGAACTTTCCCCTGATTGAGAAACTTCAGAGCATTCTCAAGAGCTTTGCTTTTGTTGAACGCCATAGATGCTTTATCGGCCGCCCGACCCCGTAGCATACCGGGCGACACCAGAGCCCCCAATTCGGCTTAGATTCGAAGGTTAGCATCCGGGAAAATGAAGGGGCAACGCGCGGTAAGGACAGGAGTGCCAAAGACGATAACAGTGGCGTTCACGCGCCATCATGTCTCTTTGGGAACACGCGGGAGCTGGGCACCGAGTGGGTCGCGTTGGTTTGGGGCGGCGCGCTAGCCGGGCAGGGCTTCGGCTGCGCCGGCCAGGGGCAGAGGATTCTGGGTGGCCTGGGCGGCCCAGCAGCGGGAGTCTCGCACGGGAGCGTAGGAAAACCGGTGCAGGGGCGAGGGTCCGAAGCGGCGAAGAGCTTCCAGATGCTCGGGGGTGCCATAGCCTTTGTGCTGGGCGAGGCCGTACTGTGGATACATCTCGTCGAACTCGGCCATGCGGCGGTCGCGTTCGACCTTGGCGAGGATCGAGGCAGCGGCGATGGATACTGAGCGCGCGTCTCCGTGAATCAGTGCTTTCTGTTCGATGGGCAGATCGACCTCGATAGCGTCGAGAAGCAGGTAATCGGGCAGCGGAGAGAGCTGGGAGATGGCGGCCATCATGGCCTGGCGGCTGGCCTGATAGATGTTCCATGCGTCGATGCGGGCGGCGTCAATTTCTGCGATGGCCCAGGCGAGAGCGTGGTCACGGATGCGAGGAGCGAGATCGTTGCGGCGTTCGGCGTTGAGCTTCTTGGAATCGTCGAGGCCGACGATGCGCCGCCTGGGATTCAGAATCACCGCCGCCGCGACGACCGGGCCGAATAACGAACCGCGTCCTGCTTCATCAAGCCCTGCGATGCGCATCCAACCGCTCTGGCGCGCTTCGCGTTCGTATCGCGACGAGCAAAGTCTTCCCATCGGCTGGGGATTTTAGCACACGAACGCGAAAGCGATTTGCGCCAAGCGCGACGCGCTGTGGATTTTTTGGACAACCAACGGTGGAAAACAAAAAGCCCGCCCCGAAGTTTCCGGAGCGGGCCTTTTGCAGAAATCGATGTCCTTACTTCTTGGCTTCGGTTGCGGGCGCGTCAAACTTCTCAACGCGTTTGATACGCGCAGCCTTGCCTTTGCGCTTGCGGAGGTAGTTCAGTTTGGCGCGGCGGACTCGGCCGGCTCGCACGATCTCAATCGAGCTGATCATCGGCGAGTGCACGGGGAAGATGCGCTCCACACCGATTCCGAAACTCACGCGACGGACCGTGAAGGATTCGCCGGAAAGCTCGCCACGGCGGCTCATGACCACGCCCTCAAACGGCTGGATGCGTTCCTTATCGCCCTCGCCTTCTTTCAGGCGGACGTTGATCTTGATGGTATCACCCGGACGGAAGTTGGGGTGGTCCTTACGAAGTTGGGACTGCTGCGACTTATGCACGATCGGATTCATGATTCTATTTTCCAGGCAGACCCGCTCAGGTGGGGCCAGCTACGACAGACAAACTCAAATTCTACCGAAAATGGAGGCTTCTGACTAGCGGAAATGTGGCGTGGAACCCGCTCAGGCAAACAAATCGGGGCGGTTGCGGCGCGTCTTTTCCAGAGCGCGAGCTTCGCGCCAGCGGCGGATATCTTCGTGGTTGCCGCTGAGCAGGACGTCGGGGACATCCCAGCCGCGGAAGGAGGGCGGGCGGGTGTAGTGCGGGTAGTCGAGGATGCCGAGATTGGTGGCGCCGGTGGAGGTTGAGGCGGACATTCCGGGCAATTCTTCTTCGGTAGCGGCGGCTCTGGATGCGCTGAAGGATTCGTTAACGGTGGAGTCGGCGTTGCCGACAGCGCCAGGAATCAGCCGAGTGACGGAATCGAGGATCAAGGCTGCGGCCAGTTCGCCGCCGGAGAGAACATAATCGCCGATCGAGATTTCGTCGGTGGCGAGATGTTGGGCGACGCGCTCGTCGACGCCTTCGTATCGGCCACAAATGAAAACAACTCGATCGAGTTGCGCGAAGCGGCGCGCCGTGGCTTGGCGGAACAGCTTGCCGGCGGCGGAGAGCAGTACGATCGCAGCCTTGGCGAATTCGGGGGTGTCGCGCGAATCCGGAGGCACGAGTGACTCGACGGCTTCGAACAGGGGCTCGCACTTCATGACCATGCCTTCGCCGCCACCGAACGGGCGGTCATCCACGGTCCGATGACGATCGTGAGTGAAGGCGCGAAGATCGTGAACGTGCGCTTCGATCAGCTTGGTCTCGCGGGCGCGGCGGACGATGCCGTAATCGAGCGGACCGGCGAAGAACTCGGGGAAGATGGTGATGATGTCAAAACGCATTGGTGATTATCGTATCGCAAGCGCGATGGCTTCGCTGGCTTGCGTCACGCGCGGTTGATGTCGCGCAGCCCTTCCGGCAGGACCACTTCGATTACACGCTTGGCAGTGTCGATGGAGATGCAGATGTCCTGTGCGAGCGGGATCAACAATTCATCGCCAGCGGGCACGGCGACTTCGAGGACCGGGGTGCCGACGACAGCATCGCCGATGGATTGAACGTCCTTCACAACGCCAACCTCGGTACCGTCGCGTTCGACGACCTTGCAGCCTACGAGATCGGAGATGTAGTGGCTGCCGGACGGTAATTTAACACGTTGGTCGAGCGGGACCTGGACTTCGAGGCCGACGAGCTTTTTTGCTGCGTCCATGGAATCGACGCCTTCGAAGTGGAAAATCGCTTGCCCGCCGTGGCTGTGCGAAAGCCAGCACTTGCGAACGGCGACGTGGCGTGGAGGGCGCTTACCGTCCCAGAGATCGGCAGTCTTTAGAGTTTTCAGGCGGTCGGGGAAGTCGGTGAGGATGTCGCAGGCGACTTCGCCGCGGACGCCGTGCGGGCGCACGACGAGAGCGACGGTTATGCCGTTGTGCTGATCAGAATTTGTCATTGCCGAGTAGGAGCCAAGCGCCTGGCGAGGATGATACAGGTGCAGGAAATGTAGAACTATTCCAAAATCTCGAGCGTGAAGCGCTTTTTCAGCTTCATGCCTGCCGCACCCAGAAGCGTGCGGATGGACTTAGCCGTGCGGCCCTGGCGACCGATCACTTTACCGAGATCGTCGGGTGCAACGCGGAGTTCCAGCACGGTGACCTGCTCGCCTTCCACAGCCCTGACCTGAACTTCGTCCGGATGATCGACGAGAGCTTTCGCGATATCGGACACCAAATCCTTCATGAGCGCCTCCACAGCGAGAGGAACGGGAGCAGCATCAGGGAATGATTCGCCCCGTCGTTAACCCAAGTTCCACTAAATTGTTGCTGTAGAGAAAGGACGCGTCAGGCAGGCTTGCGGTTACGCAAAAAACTGCGGACAGTGTCGCTGGGCTGTGCGCCCTTGCCAATCCAGTAATCCACGCGCTCGCGGTTCAGGTCCACGGCGGCAGGGTTCTTCGCCGGATCATAGGTTCCCACGATTTCCACGAAGCGGCCGTTGCGCGGGCGGGTCTTTTCGGTGACCACAACGCGGTAAAACGGGTGCTTCTTCTTGCCAATGCGGGCCAAACGAATCGTCAACACTGCGTACATCCTCCTAAAGTCGAATCAAACGAGTATAGCGGACCCGAGCCGCTTCACCAATCGGTATTTAGGCGATTTTGGCTGGCAAGCAGGCCTTTTCTGGACTGAGTGCTTACTTTGGCGGATGCCAGACGGGCTTGGAGAAGTAGGGCGTTCCATCGAACTGGAAGGCGTACTCGACCATTTCGCGAGTGCCGGCAGTCATTTTGAGCTGCGCGGCTTCTTCGCGGGTGACGTACCGAAGCGCGGAGATTTCGAGGTTGTCGGGCCGAGGCTCGCCGGAGAGCTTGTGGACCTCAAACATGCTGACGACGTAGGAGACGGTGTCACCGTTGGTGTAGTTGGAGCGGAACTGAGGACCGCCGAAGACGCCCATGAGGCGCGTTGGTTCGACAATGATGCCCAACTCTTCCCAGCATTCGCGGACGGCGGCATCGGAGGGGGCTTCGTCGGGATCGACGCCTCCACCGACGGTGATCCAGCTTTGGGAGTTGGCATCCTGAACGAGGAGCAGGCGGCGCTGACCGTCGAACAGCATCGCAGTGGCCGAGGAAAGCATGATGAGGCCGTGGCCGAGCTTCGCGCGGAGTTCGTTGACGTAGGGCGAGGCGGGCATCAGTTCGGACTCGAGCGGAGAATCAATCCGTTGACGACGGGAATGCCGTCAAAGGCAAGATTCTGGACGAGCATGTGATTTGATAGGCTGACGCGGCCAGCATAAAACCTTGCGTCGCGTACAAAACGATCGGTTGTTTTGAGCGTTGTGATTCTGGCGATCGCAGTTTGATTCTCCGATCCAAGTTCATCGCGAAGTGCGTACGCGATCTCCAGCCTCGCTGCGCGCAAGTCGGCGTCAATCCAGGGAGACGCGACAATGAGGTTCCAGCCGAAATCCGTGCTTTCCGAGCGGCTGTAGAGCATCGCGAAGGAAAACTCGCTCGCGTGTCGCGTCTCAAGCTTCGAGAGAACTTTCACGATGTCGTCTACCAACGTTGCGATATACATGCGAGAACTCCATCCGGCACATCCTTAATTGCTTTCAAAATACTCGAAGCGGCCATCTCGTCGTAGCTTCCAGCCGGCTCGTAACGCCAATTGGGTTTCCACTGAGTAGCCTCGGTCCAATTATCCCAGAGGACCGGATTTTGCGAGGAAAGCTCCTTCGAAAGTCCCGCCAAGACCCGCAAGTCTTCGAAGTCATGTGTTTTGAATTGTTGGCGAATTGGATATTCGTCCACGTTCAGCGTGGCGCAGATTCGGGCTTTCAAAGCCGACTCCACCACGTACCCGCAGAGATAAACGCATCCGTCAAACAGCCCAGCGCTAAAAAGGGCTTCGGCTTCTCGCAGCCTTAAGGCTGCCAAGTCCCTCAGCTCAACGCGCGTCGCCATCTTGATTATTTCCTAGTTGCTGCCTTTGAGGCCGGCGAACTTTCCGAGGCCGCGCATTTTGGTGCGGGCGAGGGCGCCGTACTGCTTCATCATTTTTTTCATGTCGGCGTATTGCTTGAGGACCTGATTCACTTCCTGAACGGAAGTGCCGCTGCCGGCGGCGATGCGCTTGCGGCGCTTGCCGTCGATCAGGTTGGCGTTGAGCCGTTCCTTGGCGGTCATGGAGTTGATGACGGCTTCGACGTGGATGAGGCGCTTCTCGTCGATTTCAGGATTTTTCGGGAGATTGGCGAAGGGGCCGACTTTCGGAAGCATGCCCATCAGCGATTCGAGCGAGCCCATCTTGCGGACCTGGCGCAACTGATCGCGAAAGTCTTCGAGAGTGAAATCGTCTTCGCGGAGTTTGCGCTCGAGTTCCTTGGCCTGCTTGAGGTCGATGGTTTTTTCGGCGCGCTCGATGAGGCCGAGCACGTCGCCCATGCCGAGGATGCGGGAGACGACGCGATCGGGAAGAAACGGTTCGAGAGCGTCGTATTTTTCGCCGACGCCGACGAACTTTACGGGCGCGCCGGTAACTTTGCGAATCGAGAGAGCGGCGCCGCCGCGGGCGTCGCCGTCCATTTTGGTGAGGACGACGCCGGTGATGCCGAGGCGCTTGTGGAATTCGCCGGCGGATTTCACGGCGTCCTGACCGATCATTGCGTCTGCGACGAAGAGCAGCTCGGCGGGATTGAGTTCTTTTTTTAGGTTGGCGAGTTCGTTCATCAGATCGTCGTCGATGTGGAGGCGGCCGGCGGTGTCAACGAGGACGACGTCGCAGGCGGCGAGCTTGGCTTCGCGTAGAGCGCCGCGAACGATTTCGAGAGGCTTATCGGTTCCGGTGCCGGGCCAGAGCGGAGTGCCGGTTGCTTTGGCGACCTGGGCGAGCTGTTCGCGGGCGGCGGGACGGTAAACGTCGGTAGAGACGACGAGCGGGCGGTGACCGTGTTCCGCGAGCCATTTGCCCATTTTTCCGGTGGAGGTGGTCTTACCGGAGCCTTGCAGGCCGACGATGAGCCAGACGGCGGGGGGCTTCGACCCGAACTGGGGCTTGGATTCCTTGCCGAGGAGTTCGCCGAGCTCGTCGCGAACGATTTTGACGACCTGCTGATCGGGCGAGAGTTGCAGCAAGACTTCGGAGCCGACGGCTTTGGCGCGAACGTGGGTGATAAATTCGTCGGCTACGCCGACGTTGACGTCGCCTTCGAGCAGGGCGTCGCGGATTTCGGCGAGAGCGGCGTCCAGGTGCTCTTCGGTGAGCTTGCCCTGGCCGCGGAGATTTTTGAAGGTGCGCTGAAGCTTCTCTGTGAGCGATTCAAACATGAGCGTGAACTTCGATTGTAGGGGAGGCGTGAGGAAGGGTCAACGCGAGGGCGCGGCGGAGTTGCGGAAGGCGCGCTCGGATGGTGAAAATTTTGATCGGTTAGCGTCGATTAGAAATGCGGCGGGCGATTGTTTTGTTGGAGATACGGGGAATTCTAATCGCGGAGCCGCGATTAGAAATTTGCGAGTGCTGCGGCAATTCCGGAGAGAGGTGAAATTGCTAACATGTCCCCAAGGGAATGAGAGCGCGATGATTGTTTTCAGCGAGTTGCGAGTGGCTGCCTTCCGGTGAGTGTACCTAAGGGAATTTTTGGAAGCTGGCTGCCAGAGGCGGGGATCTGTGGAGAGTACGTACGTAGAGTGATGAGCGGAAAAAGTGCCGACTTGGAGCCGATTAGCGAGTACTACGGCTGATTCTTTTCTTGAAGTTCCGTAACATTTTAATCGCGGGAGGAGCCGATTAGACCGCGGTGTGAGTTGCGGAAAGTACGTAGTTGGGGCGGGCGCGGGTTGGGTTTTGGGGTGTGTGGTGGGCCGAATTTGAGGTGCGTGCGCCATGTTGGGTTTTTAGTAGGCGTGACTGAAAGCCCGACTGATGATAGCAGGTTAGTTATCTTATGTAAAGAGAATAGTGGGTACTGGGACTGGGATTTTTGGGTCCCAGCCTTGAGGCTAAATGTGAAAAGCGAAGAGAGATCCTTCACCCCGCGGAAGCGGGGTTCTGGATGACGGCTGGGGGTGGGGGCGCGGTGGAGTGATGGGCGAGGCGACGCCGTAGTGTGGGCGACGCGGTGGCACGGCGGCAGTTCGCCCGTTGTGCGGTCGAGCCGGCGCGCTCCATAGTGGAGGGATCGGTTGACGTGGAGGCGATTCCGATCAACGATCCGATCGCGTTGTGAAGATTCCGGCGCTGTCCCTTCGTGACGAAAATTACAAAGAAATCTCCAGGCTCGCGGACACCGACCGATGCGGCGGCGCCGGCGGCGGAACCGGTGTTCCACGACCCGAAGCACGATATTCGGATTTACCAGGGCGACTGCCTGGACGTGATGGCCGCGCTTCCCGAAGAGAGCGTGGACCTGATTTTTGCGGACCCTCCGTACTTCCTCTCAAATGACGGGATTACCTGCCATGCCGGAAAAATGGTGAGCGTCAACAAGGGTGCGTGGGATAAATCGCGCGGCGCGGATGCGAATCACGAGTTCAATCGCACGTGGCTGGCGGCCTGCCAGCGGCTACTGAAGCCGAACGGGTCGATTTGGGTGAGTGGTACGAGCCACGTGATTCACTCCGTGGGATTCGCGATGCAGCAACTTGAATTCAAATTGCTGAACGACATTTCATGGGTGAAGCCGAATCCGCCGCCGAATCTTTCTTGCCGGTACTTTACACATGCTACGGAGACGATTATCTGGGCGGCGAAGAGCAAGAAGAGCCGGCACACGTTCAACTACAAGCTGATGAAGGAAGAGAATCGCGGGAAGCAGATGAAGAGTGTGTGGGAAATTTTGCCGCCAACCCGCGAGGAAAAGCGATTTGGGAAACATCCGGCGCAGAAGCCGGTGTCGCTGATTGAACGGATTATTCGCGCGGCATCGAATGAGGGAGATTTGGTGCTGGACCCGTTTCTGGGTAGCGGGACGACGGCGGTGGCGGCGACGCGCTGTTCCAGATTGGTACTGGGAATTGAGCGCGACGAGGAGTTTTTGTCCACGACGTTGTCGCGAATCGTTTGTGAGCTGGTTTTTGTTTCTGTCTCGGCAGTCGCGCTTGAGATTGATCTTGATCTCGCAACGCGATCTATGGATCGATCGATGTGCAACGAAAACCGGGCCATGGACGCGTTGACCACAGGAAGACTTGTACGCCGAGAGCGGAATTTCTATTTTGTCGGAACGTTCCGGCGGGAGGTTGTTTATTCGGTTGTGGCGCGCGATATGGAAGAGGCCATTCAGAAATTCTCGGCCAGCACGCAAAGCGCCATCGACATTCTGATGGTGGTGAAGACGGAAACGGAGATTTATCTGGCGGAGCCGAAATGATCTAATGCGGGCGTGCAGACCGCATTACCCAGAGAGGGTCTCGAACGATATAAGAGCAACTCTCAGCGAGCGCGGGTGTCCACGGAGGCGTGGGGCCAACAGAATCTCTACTGCGCAAATTGCATCTCCCCACGATTAGGTGAAACACCGACAAACACTCGGGCGATCGATTTCGCCTGCGAAGTCTGCGATTCGAGATACCAACTAAAGTCGCAAGGAAGGCCGTTACGAGGAAGGATTGCCGGCGCGTCTTACGTGACGATTCGTCGCGAGATTCTCGAAGACCGTACACCAAACCTCCTCGCCATGCATTACCGGCCGTTGGACTGGTGCGTCGAGAATCTCATCCTGATTCCCCATTTCGCTTTCCCTCTGTCCGCGGTTAAGGAGCGCCCTCCGCTAAACCCCGAAGCACGACGCAAAGGTTGGGTCGGTTACTATATTCTTCTGGATTCGATCCCACCTGACGCCCGAATTCAAATCATCGCAGCCGGCTTGCCTCGTGCCCCTCGCGCTGTGCGCGCGCAGTATCAGAGGATTCGGCGATTGGGAATGCTGAAGCCAAAGCAACGGGGATGGATGTTGGAAGTATTGAACGTGGTGCGCGCGCTGGGAAAGACTGAATTCCATTTAAACGATGTTTACGCGCACGAAGAGAGCCTGGCGAGCCTCCATCCGAACAATCGCAACGTACAACCCAAAATTCGACAGCAACTCCAGCAGCTGCGAAAGCTGGGATTTGTCGAGTCGTTGGGCCGCGGGGAGTATCGGGTGCGGCGGCTGTAGTAGAGCGGGAGTGAGCTAAAAGCGAAGAGAGATCCTTCACCCCGCGGAGGCGGGGTTCTGGATGACGCGGCGTGAAAGGCTGGGCCGCGCGGGAACGAGAGGGGCGAAGGCCTCTGAGACGTTGCGCCGGGCGATGGTGTGGGCGACGCGGAAGCGGTGTGCTTGACGGACGCTGAAGGCACGCGGGAAAGGCACCGCGTAAGGAAGTGCGCTGGCGTGCGATTGTATGTCACGGCTGAAGCCGTGACCCGCAAAGCTTGCGGCGGGGAAAGTTATTGTTGGAGCAGGATGGAAATGGTGCCGGAGGAAGTGTTGGCGACGGCGAGATCGAGTTTGCCGTCACTGTTGAAGTCGGCGGCGGTGAGGGCGCTCGGGCCCTGGCCGGCGGAACGGTGCGGGAGGTTGAGGCGGAGGTACGCACCCTTTCGAGAAGAAAAGGATGCAGCGTCCGGAAAGGCACAGGCGCGGATCGTGGGAGCGGGCGGGATGACGGGTTAATTGACAGGCCACTAGGGCCAGCCTAAGATGTCCGCGCCCATGCCTGATTCAGCGCCGTTGGTAGGCCAGACCGTCGCGCACTATCGTGTGATCGAGAAGCTCGGCGGCGGCGGGATGGGCGTGGTTTATCGCGCTGAAGATACGAAGCTTGAGAGACCAGTGGCACTGAAGTTCCTTCCTGCAGATTTACTCACGGACAAAATAGCGCTGGAACGATTTCTGCGCGAAGCGCGCGCGGCCGCAGCGCTGAACCATCCGAACATCTGCACGATCTACGAAATCGGCGAGCACAACGGCACCGAATACATCGCGATGGAGCTGATGCAAGGGCAGACGCTGAAGCACCGGATCGCGGCGGGCCCGCTGGAATTGGGCGCGCTGCTGGATCTGGGCGCGCAGATTGCGGATGCGCTGGATGCGGCGCACTCGCGCGGAATCATTCACCGAGACATCAAGCCGGCGAATCTTTTCGTGACCGAGCGCGGGCAGGCGAAAGTGCTGGATTTCGGCCTCGCGAAGCAGGTGCAAGGGGCGAACGGAAATTCGCAGACGGGAACGACGACGGCGGGCGAAGGCGATTTGAGCGACGGGCCCAATCTGACCAGCCCCGGCGTGGCGCTCGGTACGGTGGCGTACATGTCGCCCGAGCAGGCGCTGGGTGAGGCGCTGGACGCGCGGACGGATATTTTCAGCTTCGGCGTGGTGCTGTACGAAATGGCGACGGGACAGCAGGCGTTTTCGGGGACGACGTCGGCGGCGATTTTCGATTCGATTTTGCATAAGGCGCCGGTGTCTCCGGTGCGGCTGAATCCGAAAATGCCCGCCGAGCTGGAGCCGATTCTGAATAAGGCGCTGGATAAGGACAGGGCGCTGCGGTACCAGCACGCGAGCGAAATGCGGACGGATTTGCAGCGGCTGAAGCGCGACACCGATTCGCGGCGCGTCTCGAGCGGGTTCAGCGCGCCAGTGACGGCAGCGAGCGCGCCGGACGCGGACATGACGGAGATGGCCGCGACGCCATCCAGCGGCACCGCGAAGGCGAGAACGGATTCGTCGAAGCGGAAGGCGTCAACCGCGACCGTGGCAACGACGACGGACGACCAGGCTGGGGCCCTGTCGGACGCGCCCGCGAAACCGTGGCTGAAATTCGCGATTGGCGGAGTCGTGGCGGCGCTGGTGGCGGCGGGCGTGGCGTACTTTTTCTTTTTCAACAAGCCGAAGCTGACCACGAAAGACGCGATCGTGCTGGCGGACTTCGCGAATACGACGGGCGATCCGGTGTTTGACGGGACGCTGCGGCAGGGGCTTGCGGCGCAACTGGAACAGTCGCCGTACCTGAACATCGTTTCCGAAGACAAGGTGGACGGAACGCTGAAGATGATGGGCCTCGCGGCGGACGCGCGACTGACGCGCGACGTGGCGCGGCAGGTATGCGAGCGAACTTCTTCGGCGGCAGTGATCGAAGGGTCGATCGCGAGCCTGGGCGGTTCGTACGCGGTGGGACTCGAAGCTGTGAACTGTAAGACGGGCGAGACGCTGGCGACGGAACAGGCGACGGCGCAGGACAAAGCACACGTGCTCGATGCGCTGGCGAAAGCGTCGTCCAGTTTGCGCGAGAAGCTGGGCGAGTCGCACGATTCGCTCGCGAAGTACGACACGCCACTCGAGCAGGCGACGACTCCGTCGCTGGAAGCGCTGCAGGCATTCACGCTGGGTCATCGCGCGATTATCGGTAACGACGCGCCGGCAGCAGTGGCGCACTTCAAGCGTGCCGTGGAACTCGATCCTAACTTCGCGATGGCCTATGCACGACTCGGTACCGCGTACAGCAATCTGGGAGAAGTGGGCTCATCCAACGAAAATATAAGCAAGGCCTATGCGCTGCGGGACCGCACTAGTGAGCGCGAGCGGCTCTACATCGACTCACACTACAACATGATGGTAACCGGCGACCTGGACAAGGCCGCCGCAACGTTTCGCGAGTGGATCCAAACTTATCCGCGAGACGAAGGGCCACGAACGAACCTTGGATTCGTTTACTCGGCGATGGGCGATCCGGCGAAATCCCTTGGAATGTATCAAGAGGAATTGAATCTCGACCCACAAAGCCGGCTGAACTATTCGAATCTGGTTTCCGGATTTTTATTCTCCGGGCGGCTCGACGAAGCGCGGCTCACACTCGAGGAAGCGAAGCGCAAAAACCTCGAATCGGCAGCTCTGTACGCTAACCAGTACGCGCTTGATTTCATCCGAGGCGATTCGGCGGGGATGGCCGAGGCTGTGGCGTGGGCCAACGGCAAGCCCGGGTTCGAAGACGTTTTGATGTATCTCGAGGCGGATACCGCGGCTTACGGCGGACAGTTGAAGAAAGCCCAGGGACTGGTGCAGCACGCGGTGAACTCGGCGGAACATGCGGATGAGAAAGAAGTGGCCGCGGCTTATTCCGTGAATTTCGCGGTGACGCAGGCGCTGGTGGGCAACGCGGCTGACGCCAAGAAATGGGCGAACGATGGTGCGCGAATCGCAACGAACCGCGATATCGAAGCCGCCCAAGGAATAGCTCTGGGCCTGGCGGGTGACGCGGTGGAAGCGCAGAAAATCGCCGATGACCTGAAAAAGAAATTTCCAGAAGACACGCTGGCTAAGTTCGTGTACCTACCGATGATCGAGGCGGGTGTCGCGCTGCACGCCGGAGAAGCAAACAGAGCGCTGACCGCGCTCGAACCGAACAAGCCCTTCCAACTTGGCGGTTTTCAGATCGATATCGCCGGCGGGGGCCCGTATCTGAGCGGGCAGGCGGATTTGGCGGCGAAAAACGGCGACGCGGCGGCAGCAGATTTTCAAAAGGTGATCGATAACAAGCCGATCGTGTCGAATAACGTGATGGGAGCGCTGGCGCATTTGGGGCTGGGGCGCGCGTATGCGATGCAGGCGGCGGGCGCGTCGGGTGCGGAGGCGGATGCGCTGAAGGCCAAGGCGCGAGAGGCGTATCAGGATTTTCTGGGGTTGTGGAAAAACGCGGATCCCGATGTGCCGGTTTACATCCAGGCGAAGGCGGAATACGAAAAGCTGCAGAAGTGAAAGTCGCGCGGCGGAGAAGAGCCGAACCCGATTCAATTGAGGCGAGGTTGGAGCGGTGCAGCGCACCCTTTTGAGAAGAAAAGGGTGCGGCACCCGGAACGGCGCTCTTGTGCGCCGCGAGAGAGTGGGGGACGTGGCGAGGTGATTCGTCGTAAGACGACCGCCTGGGAGGCTGTCGGACGTGCTGGGGATTGGTTGACCGGTGCGCGGTGGGTCGTCTAGACTTGTTGTTTCGTGCGAGTGGGCGCCGGGGTGTCGATGGCGCGCTGTGGAGCGCGAGTGAGTCCGCGAGAGTGAGAGGATCCGGGACGGATCGGACGTGAGCGGACATTAAAATTAAGGGAGATTTTCGTTGCCGAAACGTACTTTTCAACCCCATGTACGCAGGCGTCATAAGAAGCATGGGTTCCGCAAACGGATGAAGTCGCAAGGTGGAAAAAAGGTGCTTGCCTCACGCCGCAAGAAGGGGCGCCACGCTCTTACGCGCGTCTGACCCGCCGCGGCTGGATTTGCCCCGGGAGTGCCGGATCGTGCGCCGGTCGGAGTATGACCTGGTGTATCGAGAGGCGCGGAGGCGATCGAGCCGCCAATTCACGCTGTTTCTACGTCCGAATGGACTCCCGATCAGCCGGTTTGGATGGAGCATCAAAAAGGCGCTGGGGAACGCGGTGCACCGGAATCGAATCCGCCGGCGCTTGCGGGAAATATTGCGGCTGCGCCGGCGGGACATTGCCGGGGGATGGGACGTGGTGATTCATCCGCGGAACACGGTGGCGACGGCGGAGTTTGCGCCGCTGGCGGAGGAATTGGTGAAGTTGATCCCGCGCGAGGCGCCGGCTGGCGGCGCGAAGAGTTTCGGCGAGCAGGCGTGAGGAAACATGAGCGGCGCGGCGAACGTAGCAACTAGTGGGAACGTTGGCGCGAAGGCTGGGGCGCGGGCGAAATCGGCGGGCGCGTGGGTGCTGCTGGCGTTGATTCGCGTGTATCAGGTCTTTCTTTCGCCGTTTCTCGGAGGAGCTTGCAAATATTATCCATCGTGCTCGCACTATGCGCAGGAAGCGGTGCAAAAGCACGGAGCGCGGCGCGGAGCGTGGCTGGCGATGAAGCGGCTGGGGCGATGCCGGCCGTTTGTGAAGGGCGGATTCGATCCGGTGCCGGAGCCTGGTGAGATTGAATAGCGGCTTCAGGGGCTAAAGCCCTGAACGCGGCGGTGTGGTTCGGCGGAGCTAAAGCTCAGCCCTTCCAGCTGCGGGCCTGACGCCCCGAGTGTTGGGGCTGGGGTACGGCGGAGTTAAAACTCCGCGCTTCGGTGTGGCGGCTGGTCGGCGGAGTTGAAGCTTCGGCCTTTCGGTTTAAGGAGTCATAGCAGTGGAAGAAATGTCGGACCAGGTACGCGGAATTATTTTTGTCATCGTCGCGCTGATTATTCTTTTTGTGTGGCAACACTTCTATAAGCCCGCGGCGCCGATCGTGCCGGCGCAGAGCGCGCAATCTTCGCAGCAGAACCCGTCGCAGAGTGGTGCGACGCCTTCCTCGGGAACGACAAATCCTACGAGTGGAACGGGTAGCGCAGCGGCGACGAGCGCGATTGCGAAGCGCGGCGCGAAGGGCAACGCGGCGGGAGCGGCGGCGCTGTCGAGTGCCGCCGTGACGGAAGCGAGCGCGGAACAACTGATCACGGTGGAAAGCCCGCTGTACCATGTGGAACTTTCGAACCACGGCGCGGTGGTTCGCACCTGGCAGCTGAACAAATATTTCGACGATCAGAAGCCGCCGAAGCCTCTCGATTTGGTGAACGACGCGGTGGCGCAGCAGCTGGGCTGGCCGTTTTCGCTGATGATGAGCGATGCGAAGCAGGAAGCGGCAGCGAACGCGGGGCTGTATCAGATTTCGGTGCTCAATGGCGCGAATCCCGCATCTGCGAATAGCGAAGCGGCCGTGACGAGCACGCCGAACCAGACGGTTCAGGCGCCCGCGGAAATCGATTTTCATTGGAGCGACGGGCACCTGGATGTGACGAAGAAGCTGGCGTTCAGCGAAAATTACGAGCTGAAAGTTTCAGTGGACGTAACGATGGACGGCGCGCCGCAACCGGCGGCGCTGGCGTGGCGCGGCGGATTCGGCGATCGCGCGGTGTACAACGCGGCGCAACTGGTGACGGTGTACTACAACACGGGCGGATCGCTGAGCCTGTTGCAGTACAAAAAGCTGGGCGTGAAGGACAACCAAGCCCAGCCGGCGATTCAGAATGGGCCGCTGGAGTTTGCGGGGATTGAGGACCAGTTTTTTACCGCGGCATTCATTCCGGACGGCACAAATCTTTCGCTGTGGCACTGGAAGCAGGATCACAACTTCGTAGCCGACAACAAGCAGCAGACCGAGCCGGAAGCGGAGATGGCGGCCGGCAACGCGGCAGGCGGGCCGCTGGCGCTGCGGATGTACGTTGGCCCGAAAGACCTGAGCATCCTGGAAAAGATGCAGCCGTCGCTGACCGGCCTGGTGAACTTCGGCTGGACGGGCGTGATCGCAAAACCGCTACTGTGGGTGCTGCAGACGATTCACACGAAGATTCCGAACTGGGGTTGGTGCATCGTCGTAATGACGATTGTGATCAACATCGCGCTGTTCCCGCTGAAGATGAAGGGCTGGCGGTCGATGCAGAAGATGCAGCGCGTAGGCCCGGAAATCCGGCAGATTCAGGACCGCTACAAGAAATACAAAATGAACGATCCGCGCAAGGCCAAGATGAACGAGGAAGTGATGGCCGTTTACTCGCGCGAGGGGATCAATCCGCTGGGAAGCTGCCTGCCGATGTTGACGCAGCTGCCGATCTGGTGGGCGCTGTGGCGGGTGCTGAACGGCGCGATTGAATTGAGGCATGCGCCGTGGTTCGGATGGATTCACGACCTTTCGGCGATGGATCCGTATTATATTTTGCCGATCGCGATGGCGTTGCTGATGTTTTTGACGAACCGCATGACGCCGCAGACCACGGTGGATCCGACGCAGCAGAGGATGATGGCGTTCATGCCGCTGTTCATGCTTTTCTTTTTCTACCGGCTGTCCAGCGGATTGAACCTGTACATGAGCACGAGCAACTTGGTGGCGTTGGCCAGCAGTATTATCTGAACAAGTCGGAGCCGCTGCCGTCGCGAAGTAAATTCAAAAATAAGCCGAACGACTGATGCGCGACCATCGAGCGCCACAACATCACGGACATAAACCGCGGGCCCGCGAGCATTCGCAGCCGGAGCCGAAGCTGGACAACGCGCGCGCGCTGAGCGAGATCAAGCGTTACCTGGACGTGGCAGTGCGCGAAATGGGCCTCGAGATTGAATTCGACATCACGGAACCAGCGACGGTGGGAGGCGGAGCGGGCGATAAAGATGTGTTGGTGACGTTTCACGGCGCGGACCAGGATTTTCTGCTCGAGCAACAGGCGGAGTTGCTGCTGGCGCTCGAACATGTGGGGCATCGCTGGCTGCGGCTGGATCCGCGGCTGCATGACCGGGTGCGATTCGATTGCGCGGAGTATCGGGCGACGCGGCTCGAGGAATTGAAACTTTCGGCGCGTGTGGCGGCGCAGCGCGTGCGCGAGACGGGGATGGAGTTTCGGTTTAATCCGATGTCGCCTAGAGAGCGACGGCTGATCCATTTGGAGTTGGCTGGCGCGTCGGATGTGCGGACGATGAGCGAGGGCGCGGGAGATCAGCGCCGGCTTGTGATTTATCCTGCCAGTAAAAAATAACCACAACTGCAAAGATTGAAGGCCAGGGGCGAGATCGCCCACGCTACTCGGGTGGGGGCGGATTGGTGTGTTTGATTGCCGCGAAAAACCGAAGAGAGATTCCCGCCACGGCGGGCGCGAAAGGCGCGCTTTGGCCCGATGAATTGGGCCTCTGAATGACGAGGCTTTTGTGCAGGACGGTGGTGGGCGAGGCTGCTGAGTGGGGTGGGCGGCGTGAGTTGAAGGCGAGGTCCGTTTGTGAGTCTTGCGCGTTGATAGATAGGCAGTCGTCGGACGACAGCCTGCGCGGCAGGCTATCCCACCGCGCTTAGATTTCGAGGAGGTAGCCTTCGGGGCCGACGTTGCGGCATTGGGTGGGGCCGATGGCATCGGAGAGGCCGGCGGTTTCGTGGATGTGGCCGCAGAAAAGAGTGGCGGGCTTTTCGCGTTCGACCCAGGAGCGGAGAGTGGCGCTGCCAGCGTGTTTGCCGGGGGCGAATTCGTCGAGCTTGGTATCGAGCGGCGGAAAGTGGACGACGAGATTGAGCGGCGGCACGCCGTCGAATTCGGCCAGGGCTTTTGCGATTTCTTCTTCGGTGTATTCGCCGGGAGTTTGGAACGGCGTGATGTTGCTGTAGCCGAGGCCTGCCCAGTTGCTGTTGCCCGCCTTAAATTTTTTGCCGATGAAAATCGGTGAAGCCAAATTTTTCGCAGAAGGCGGTGTTCTGCGTGCTGCGTTTCGTGATTGCCAGGAAGAATCCAGGCGCGCGTGCCGAGCGGCTTCATGATTTCGCCGCAGCGGTCGAGAACTTTGCCGAAATTCGAGAGATCGCCGTCGGCGATGTAGATGTCGGCGGGCGTGGCGACGAGTTTTTCGAGCTGGCGCGTGTTGCCGTGAATGTCGCTGAAGATCAGGACTTTCATTTGAGCTCCTTCCCGTGGGGCGGCAGGATACGAGACATGCGACGGACGTTGAGGCCGTCGGCTTGCCAGCCTTCTTCGACGACGTTCCCGGAGTCGTCGAACACGACGCGATAGGAAAATGGCGTCGGGCCTTTTTCCGGATTCTGGCGCGCGATGAAACGGTTCTCGTTGAAATCGACGACGTGGATGCCGGGCTCGGACGAGGTGCGAATCACCGGGAAGCGCGCGAACTGCCAGTAGAGCTGGACCTCCGGCAGCTGCATGGCGCGAGCGACGTAGGCGTCCGGCTGCGAATCGGGCGAAAAGCGGAAGAGCGGCGGATCGGGACTGCGGAGATCGAAGCGCGATTGAAAAACGCCGACGGGCGAGCGGACTTCTCCGCCCCAATCGAGAAGCGAGGGTGGAAGCGGCAGCGCGGCTATGCGGTTGATGGGGATTGAGCGCGCGTGAGCGAAATCCACCACACGTCGAAGCGCGACATGGTGTGCGTACGTGCAGGCAAAAAGATACGCGAGGGTGAGAAACGCGCCGGCCTGGCACCACGCCGGGGTGCCGACGCGGAAGCCCCAACCTTTGGCGGCCGGAGCGAAAAAGAGGATCGCGAAAATCGCGGAGGCGAGTAGCGCGATCCAAAGATGGAATCCGAAGCCGACGGCGCGAGTGACGAACCATCCGGCGATTGCGGCGATGGTGAGGACGACCCACATCGCGATGCCGCGGATGCGCGATTTTTCGGGATTGGAGAAGATCCAGGCGACGATCTGCGGGACGAGAACGAGCGAGGTGAAGATGAGGTCGATGATGAAGAGGATGTCCCAGGCGACGCGCTGCTGCGAGATGGGCGTCCACATGCGGGTGCCGAAGGAAGTCATCGCGTCGAGAAGGATGTGGCTGGCGATGGCGACGGCGTAGATGAAAGTGAGCATGAGCCAGGATGGAGATTCGACGCCGGCGAGGCTCGTGAACTTTTTCCTTAACAGCGGCAGAGCGGCACGCGTGAGCCAGGCGAGAAGCATGGCGAAAAACGGGAGCGCGACGAAGGAGTGGGTGATGGCACGGTGATATTTGACGATGGCGAGAGGGTCGGAGGAGACACCGTAGCGGAGGATGTCGATATCGGGAAACATTGCGCCGACGACGGCGGCGAACGTGGCGACGCGGGCGTTGCGTTTTGAAAAGAAGCCTTTGCCGATGAGAGCGCCGGCGATGCCGTGGGTGATGGTGTCCATGAACTCGCGCACTTTGCGATGAGGCGGGAATTGTGCGCAGAAAAATTTTACACGATAGCGCGGAAATTTGTGCGCGGTGGCAATTAGGAGATGGAGAGGAGGTGCGCGCCTTTTGGTTGGACGGAGCCGATGGCATGGGCGTCCACGTTGTTGCGCTTTAGCGCAGCGATCGCTTGATCGGCGTGAGCGGGAGCGACGGCGATGAGCAGGCCGCCGGCGGTTTGAGGATCGAAGAGGAGAGCGCGGTATTCGTCGGGAACGGAGGCCGCGAATGTGGCACAGCCTTCGACGAAGTCGCGATTGTTGTTCATTCCGGCGGAGAAAAAGCCGGCGCGGGCGGCGTCAATTGCGCCTTCGAGATAGGCGAAGCGATCGTGATGCAGATCGAAGGAGACACCGCTGCCGATGGCCATTTCGCGGGCGTGGCCGAGAAAGCCGAAGCCGGTGACGTCCGTGACGGCGTGAATCGTGGTGGCGGCGCCAGGCTGCGATTCGAGTTCGTGAAGCGCGTCGGCGGCGGCGCGATTGAGGGTGGTCATCGCGGCGGTGGCGGCGGCGATCCAGGCGGGCTGGGCTTTTTGTTGTTTGATGGCGGTGGAGATGACGCCGGTGCCGAGAGGCTTGGTGAGGAGCAGGACGTCGCCGGGCCGCGCGCCGGCATTGGTCCAGATCTTGTCCGGATGAATGGTGCCGGTGACGGCGTAGCCGAATTTGATTTCGTCGTCCGGATGGAATGGCCGCCGACGACAGTGCAGTCCGCTTCGATCATTTTCGAGACGCCGCCGCGGAGAATCTGCTTCGAGGATCTGCGGGGTCGCTTGTGCCGGGAAAGGCAAGGATGGTGAGCGAGGAGAGCGGCGTCCGCCCATGGCGTAGACATCGCTCAGCGCGTTGGCGGCGGCGATTTCGCCGAAAGTGAAGGGATCGTCAACGATGGGCGTGAAAAAATCGACGGTCTGAACGATGGCGAGATCGGGGGAGAGGCGAAAGACTGGCCGCGTCGTCGCTGGTTTCGAAGCCGACGATGCGATTGGGATCGGACTGCGGCGGCAATTTTTTCAGGACGGCATCGAGCAGGCTGGGGCTGAGTTTTGCGGCGCAGCCGGCGGCTTTTGCGGTGGCGGTGAGGCGGACGGAATCGGGCACGCTGGTCCTTTTATTATTGCTTCGGCGAAATGCGGTGGTGCTTCTGGATTATAGCGCGGGTTTCAGAGCGGACATGGACGAGGGTAACGTGGCGCATAATGCGGATCGCGCGCGTCGATCGGTCTGCGCGCCGTCCGTGATGTTGCGCTGTCGTCGCTCGGATTCGTCGGATGACAGCCTGCGCGGCAGGCTATCTCACGGCGTTGCTACGTTTGTTGGGTGGCGGCGCGGGCTACGGCGGAGCGGATGGGAATGGCGATGGGGGCTTTGGATGCGTCGTGCGTGCTCGAGGAAATCATGTGGCAACGGCCGTCGAACAGGCCGCCTGGCTCGATGATGAGGCACGGAGTGTAGATGTCGCCGTTGACGACAGCCGTGGGCTGAATTTCGACTTTGGATGCGGCGTGGATGGTGCCACCAAATTGTCCGGCGACGATGACGAGATGGCCTTCGATATCGCCTTCCATCTGAGCGTGTTCGCCGAGGATCAGAGTTTCGCTGGAGACCAGAGTTCCCTTCATGGCGGCGTCCACGCGGAATGTGCCGGTGGTTTCGAGCTTGCCTTCGAGTTTGACGCCGCGTTCGAGGAAGCCGGTCCATTCGCCGGCGTCCTTGGAGTCGCCTTTAAACCAACTGAGAACCATTCCATCTCCGGTTTGCTCGCCTGGCGCGTGTTGAGACTCGCTAGGCAAGCACGCGGTTATTTTCGCATGAGATGGTCGTAGAGTCGCGCGAGGTCGGCATCGTCGTAGTACTCAAACGCCAACTCGCCCGCCTTTGAGCCGGGTTTCGGGTGGATGAGGGTGCGGGTGCCGTACTCGCGCTGGAGTTCTTCGAGGGCGGCTTTGGTGTTGGGATCGGGCGAGAACGCCACTGAATGCGCGCGTGGGCGTGGAACACGGGACGCAAGGCGCTCGACCTGGCGAACCGTCATGCCGCCGCGGGCGATTTTCTTGGCGAGATCGAGGCGCGTTTCGGATCGGCGACGGCGAGCAGCGCGCGGGCGTGGCCGGCGGTGACGCGGCCCTCTTCGACAAGTTCCCGAATGGGAGCTTCGAGCTTGAGCAGGCGGACGGCGTTGGCAATGGTGGCGCGGTCTTTTCCGGTGCGCTCGGCGACCTGCTCCTGAGTGAGATGGAATTCGTCGGTGAGGCGCTGGAAGGCGTGGGCCTGCTCGATGGGATTGAGATCTTCGCGCTGGAGGTTTTCGACGAGGGTCATTTCCATCGCCATACTCCTCGGGTACGTCGCGGACGACGACGGGACACGCTGTGCATCTCGGCGCGTTGGGCGGCGCGCCAACGGCGTTCGCCAGCGATCAGCTGAAAGCGAGAGCCTCGCGGCGGACAACAAGGGGCTGGACGATGCCGCTCGAGCGAATGGAGTGGGCGAGTTCATCGAGCGCGTCTTCGCGGAAGCGCGTACGCGGCTGATAGGGGCTCGGATCGATCAGGTCGATGTCAACGTGAAGAAAGGTTTCAGTCGGTGCCAGAGCTACCGCTGCCGCCGTTGCCGTCCCCGTCGTTCCGAACGGGCTCGACGGCGCTGGCTCGGGGACACTGCGTTTGTTGCGCTGGATACGACACCTGCTCCGGCTGCTGCAGCGGCGGCGGCTGAGTTTGAAGCGAGTCGTTCTCCGGCTCCCGAATCAGCGCGCTCAATCCCCTGCCCAATGCGTTTCTGGGCATTTGCAATAACCTCCTTGGCAAGTTGGATATAGCTTTCGGCGCCTTTACTATGTATGTCGTAGAACATTACGGGCATGCCGTGGCTGGGAGCTTCGGCCAGGCGAACGTTCCTGGGAATGACGGTTTCGAAGACTTGTGCGCCGAAGAAGCTGCGCAGGTCGGCGGCGACCTGGCTTGGAAAGCGTCGTGCGATCGTCATACATCGTGAGGAGGATGCCTTCGATCGCGAGGGCTGGGTTGATGGAGCGGCGGAGGCGCATGAGCGTGTCGATAAGCTCGGCGACGCCTTCGAGAGCCAGGAACTCGCACTGGATGGGGACGAGGACGGAGTCGCTGGCGGCGAGGGCGTTGAGGGTGAGAAGATCGAGCGACGGGGCGCAATCGATCAGGACGTAGTTGTATTTTGCGAGAATGCCAGCGATGACGCCTTTGAGGCGGTATTCGCGGTTTTCCATGGAGATGAGCTCGAGCTGCGGCGCCGACGAGGTTTTTGTCGGAGGGGATGAGGTCGAGGCCTTCGACCTGGGCATCGAGAATGACGCGTTCGATGGGTTCGCCGAGGATGAGAGATTGGTAGAGGGTGCGGCGGGCGGGATCTTTGGCGAAGCCGAGAGCGCTGGTGGTGTTGCCCTGGGGATCGCAGTCGATGATGAGGGTGCGCTGTTCGGATGCGGCGAGAGAGGCGCCTAGATTGACGGCGGTGGTTGTCTTGCCGACGCCACCTTTTTGATTGGTAATGGCGATTACGCGAGCCAAATTCGATATTCCTTCGATAAAGCGGAATGTAGCAGAGGGAAAACGGGAGAAGCAAGGTGTTTCACGTGAAACAATGGAATTTCTTGTGGATTTCGCGAATTGTTTCACGTGGAACGTGAATTTCTAGGAGTTTGTTCCACGTGGAACATCGAGAACCCGAGGCGGTGTCAATGTTCCACGTGAAACATCAGGTCGCTGACCGCGAAGGCTGCCCAATGAGGAGAACCCGGTGATCCGAGCCCGGAATTTTGATTGGATCGCGCCAGCTCCAATTTCTTGTGTGAGAGATGGCTTCGCATCGGCTTCGCCTAGCCACATCACCAATTTTCCCATCGAAGGTTCCAGCGCCTTCGCTGCCCAAGCTAGTAAGATCCGAATACATTCCGAGGGCGCGCGCGGTGATCCAGTCAAAATTCGCTTCGCTGAGTCGGAAATCTTCCATACGGCCACGGTAAGGAGAAACAGTGCGCAAGGATAGTCGGCGAGCCACTTCGGCCATGAACGTAGATTTCTTGGAATTCGACTCAATCGGAGTGACCGAAAGTCCTTTGTTGACCATACTTAGTGGTATGGCTGGGAATCCGGGGCCTGAACCAACGTCGGCGAGCCGACCATTCCGTATGGGCACTGAGGAAGCGGCGAACATGCTCTCTCCAAAGTGGAATTTCACGATTTCGACTGGATCGGTGACGGTGGTGAGGGAGACGCGCCGGTTCCATTCGAGGAGGTGCGACATGTAAATCTGGACCTGATCGCAGAGAACGTCTGAGGCCGAGACGCCGTAGGGTAGGAGGAGCTTCTTGATCTCGGAATTGGAGAGCTTCGTCATTGTCTGGCGGAGAGCGAGGCCGCGAAATTTGTGACGCCATAAAATCACTTTTCACGAAGGAGCACAAGACGAACTGATTCGAAATCCACCTCGACGTGGGTTGACATGCACGGAGGCTCGCCGTATCTTTCTCTTGGCAAAACTCACCGTGAAAATCCTCCTCATCGGAAGCGGCGGACGCGAACACGCACTCGCGTGGAAGCTCCGGCAATCGAGTTCCGTCGAGAAATTGTGGTGCGCACCTGGAAACGGGGGGATGTCGAGACATATCGATTGCGTCGCGTTGAGCATGAAGGATGCGACGTCGGCAGCGAATCTGGCGATGAGGCTTGGAGCGGATTTGACGATCGTTGGACCGGAACAGCCCCTCGTGAATGGGATCGCAGACGAGTTTGCGAGCGCGGAAGCTGTTGCTGCTTGGGCCGTCGAAGGCTGCGGCGCAGCTCGAGGGCAGCAAGATATTTGCGAAACAGTTTATGGAGCGGAATGGGATTCCGACGGCGGCCACGTATGGAGTGTTTGATTCGGCGATCGATGCGCACACGGCACTTAGCTCGGTGGACTTTCCGCTGGTGATTAAGGCGGATGGGCTCGCGGCGGGAAAGGGTGTGCTGGTGGCGTCGTCGGCCGACGAAGCAGCGCAATTTATTGAGCGGGTGATGGAAAAGAAGGAGTTCGGAGACGCAGGAAACCGCGTTCTGTTCGAGGAGGCCCTGCCTGGAAAGGAGCTCTCTTACATCATTCTTACCGATGGGAAGAGCTTCATTTCGATGGCGCCAACGCAGGACCACAAGAGGGCGTTTGATGGCGATCAAGGGCCGAACACCGGCGGAATGGGGACGTATTCGTCCAGCGACATGCTTGCGCCGGATCTGGAAGCGGCGATCCTGAAAGACGTTGTGCGACCGACTCTCGCCGCATTGCAAAAGGAAAAGCTGGATTTTCGTGGGTTTATCTTCTTTGGATTGATGCTGACGCCGGACGGGCCCAAAGTGCTGGAATACAATTGCAGGCTGGGCGATCCCGAGACGCAGTCGATCCTGATGCGTGCGGATTTTGATTTTGCGCAGGCTTGCTTCGACGCTGCGAACGGAAAACTCGATGGGTCGGTAGCGAAATGGAAGCCGGAAGCGAGTATTTGTGTGGTGGTCGCGTCGGAAGGCTATCCGGAGAACCCAATTATCGGGAAGAAAATCAAAGGGTTGGCTGCAGCGGAAGCCGTTTCGGGAGCGGTGGTGTTTCACGCAGGAACGAGGCACGAGGATGACGGCTTCTACACCAGCGGCGGTCGGGTCCTGGGCGTTTCAGCGACAGGCGCCAGCTTGGAGGCGGCCCGCTCGGCAGCATATTCCGCGGTCGCCAAGCTCGAAATCGAAGGCGCGCATTTTCGAAGGGACATCGGCGTGGCTGGATTGACTGCCACGGGTCCGGCGGAAACGAAGATCGCATCGGGAACTGCGAATGGCTGAAATTCAGAATGTCTTTGTGTGCCTGGTACACCGCTTCCCGATGAAGGAGGTGGAGGAAGTGGAGGCTATTGAAAACAAAGGGCTTCGCGGATGCATCCACGGGCGCCCGGGAAGCAAGCGTCAGGTGCTGCTGATGGACGTGGAGACGCTCGACAAGCTGGACCTCAAACCGGGCGAGATCAAAGAGAATCTGACGGTGAGTGGGTTGGATTTTTCGAAGTTGTCGATCGGGCAAGAACTGCAAGCGGGCGACGCGAGGCTGCGAATCACGATTCCGTGCGATCCGTGCCCGAGGATGGAAGAAATTCGAGAGGGACTCGAGGAAGTGTTACGCGGGCAGCGCGGGTGGTTGTGCCGCGTGATTGTGCCGGGGAAAATACGAAAAGGCGATCGGATTGAAGTGATTGAGAAGGCGGCGACAACGACCGCTGACGAATAAACAGCAGCTCAATAACAAGGAGACAAAACGAGTGAGTTCGGGAGACAAGCAGAATCATCCGTTAGTGGGAATCATTATGGGATCCGATAGCGACTTGCCGATGATGACGGAGGCGACGAAAACGCTGGAGAAATTCGGAATCGCGTACGAGATTGAAATCATGTCCGCGCACCGCACGCCGGCGCGCGCGCACGAATACGCGACGACAGCACTGAGCCGCGGGCTGAAAATCTTGATTGCGGCCGCAGGCGCGGCGGCGCACCTTGCGGGAGTAATTGCGGCGAATACCACGCTGCCGGTGATTGGCGTGCCGATGGGTACGAGTTCGCTGAACGGGCTCGACGCGCTGCTATCGACAGTGCAGATGCCGGGAGGAATTCCGGTGGCGACGATGGCCATCGACAAGGCCGGCGCGATGAATGCGGCGATTTTCGCAGCGGAAATTTTGGGATTGTCGGATCCGGCGGTGGCGAAGAAGCTGGTGGAACATAAGGCGGAGCTGGCGAAGGGCGTGGAAGAGAAGAATGCGCGGTTGAAGGCGAAACTGGCGGAGGGGAAGGCTTAGTTTGGATTTGTGGGTGAGATGCGGCGTACGCAGCATGAATATATAACCGACAAGGTTAGCAGTACCTATGTGGAAGCACTGAGGTGTGGGCGGCGTTGCGCAGCCAGTACTGGCTACCCCACCTGTTTTGGCGATGTTTGAGTGGGTAGCGAGGCTCGGCTTGCTGGGGTGAGCGCGGTTGCACGTGGGAACATTATGGTGGGGATAGCGTTGCGCAGTCCCGCGAAGCGGGACTACCCCACGACTGGAGAGGGCGGCGTTGCGCAGGCGGGGAGTTGAGATTGGCGCCGGCTAATTTGGGTGCATGAGGGAGGGGGCGTCGGGTGGGCGGTCGGTTTCGCCGGGGCGAGGCGCAGGTTTTGCCTCGGAGGGTGGTTTTAGGACCCACTGCAGGCCACGGTCTTCGGTGAGAACAGAAACGGTTTCGCGCGTTTTTTCGGGGGCGATGGCGCCGAGGACGGCGCGAAGAAATTGAACGGCGTCCACGCCCAGAATTTTCTTGCTATCTCCCGCCACGAATAAGCCTGCCACTTGCCGCATCTTCGCATCGGAGGAAATAACGTTTTCGAGGCGAGGGTCTTTGTTCTTCAACATTTCCAAAATGGTGGGGGTGGGATTTTCGGGCGGATATTGAAATTCCACGAGCGTGTGGGGTTGGCCCTTTTCGGGCGGCCAGTATTGAAGGAAGGTTGGGCGCGTCACGTGGGTGTTGAAGTAGTCCTCGCGCTGGATATCCTGTTTCACGTCGAAGTTGAGAAGCCAGACTTCGGGGCCGTAGTCTTTGGCGTAGCCGAAGATGACGAGCTGGGCGATCGGCTCTCCTGGGGGTAGCGAGATTTTTCCGTGGATGTCTTTGGTGATTTCGTTGAAACGCTCGAACAGGGCCTGGCCGACGCCCTCGAGATCGGTGGCTTCGCCGTTTGCAGAAACGCCGGCGAGGGATGGCACGAGAGCCGGGGGCCCGGCTGATACAGGAGCGGCGCTGCTGGCGCTCGCGCGGAGGTGAGGCAATTCCTGGTCGATGCGCGCGAGTTGAATGCGCGAGGAAGGAGAGAGCCAATCGACGGCACCGAGGAGAATTTCGGCGCGGAGAGACGAAACCGGTACCGGCGCGGGCACGTGAGTCTGCACTTCGATGGGATTTTCCACGGTGGCGACGACGATCGCGTCTTTGACGACGGCGATGACGACGCGGCCGGCGGCTAAGTTGGCGACGAACTCTTCGGTGGGCGCGTCCTGGGTTTCCTGAGCGAAAAGCGCGGGCGACGCCATGAACAGAAGCGCCGAGGCGAGGATCGACAGCACGCGGATTAGCGGCAAAGAGCTTCGAAAATTGCGGCGCGCGTGCATAAGGCGACGGTATCACAAAACATTTCGGGGCGGCGCGACGGCGAGCGATAGATGCGTCGGGAGGCGCGGATTCGAGTAAAATTAAGGGCTGGAAAGGGCGCGTTGGGCGTCCTAACGTGAGAATCGAAAGATTGGAGTGTGAAGACAGTGAGAAGCCCGAATAGCGTGCGCCACAAAGGCGAGCGCGTTTCCGAAATTATCGAGAAGCACAAGCTGTTCATCCGCGGCGATGAGAAGGGTACCCGCGCGGATTTATCCGGAGCGAATCTTTCCGGCGTGGACTTCGAAGGGATGAACCTGGACCTGGTGAACTTCAGCGGAGCAAACCTGGAAGGCGCAAAGCTTTATAATGCACGGCTTTCGTCGGCCGACCTGACCAAGGCGAACCTGAAAAAGGCCGATCTGCGCAAAGCCGACCTGACGGAAGCGCATGCGAGCGGAGCGGATTTGACAGATGCGAAAGTGGGCGGAGCGGAGCTTTTTCGCACGGACCTTCGCGGAGCGATCCTGCGGAACGCGGATTTTGGCGCGGCGAATTTTCGAAGCGCGGAGATTCGCGGAGCGGATTTCTCCGGCGCGATGATGCGGACGACGATCCTGCGCGAGACGAACCTGGAAGGCGTGGATCTATCCGGGCTCGATTTGAGCACGACGCTGATGCCGCCGGGGTACAAGCGTCCCGAGTAGATTCGGTCACGCTATAATCGCGCGGCGCTGCAACGCAGTAAACATCTCGATGCCGAACAGTCCGTGGATACAGGTGGAAGATTACAAGGCTCCGCGCGGATGGGTTTCCGGCGAGAAGCGCGAAGAACGCTCACGCGCGTACTGCGAGATGCTCGAACGCGGCGAGATTCTTTTCTTCCGCGAACTTCCCTTTCAACTTTCCAGCGAGGACCAACAATTTCTGCGCGAGCAGGAATGGACCGAGCTGCGGATGCACAAGAACGTTTCGTACCGTCCGGCGGAGGATGTGCTGCGCGGGGTGAGCGGCAACCCCGCGACGGTAGAACGGCTGCGCGAGATTTTTCAGAACTACACGGCGCAAGTAATCTCGTTTGCGGGAAGTTTTCTCTCACCGTACAAAGACAAATGGATTCTGGATTTCGCGAGCTTCCGTCCGCTGGAGGAAGAGGGGCGCGATCTGCCGCTGCACAAGCGAAATGATTTGCTGCATGTAGATGCGTTTCCGAGCCGTCCGACGCAGGGCGGGCGCATCCTGCGGATTTTTACGAATTTGAATCGGTCGCGACCGCGGGTGTGGAACACGACGGAGAATTTTGCAGCGATTGCGTCGAAATTCGCGAAGCCGGCCGGGCTTTTACAGATTGCGGAAGACGATTCAGCGATCGGCCGGGCGGTGCAGAATCTGGGCGCGAAGCTGGGACTGACGGCCGCGGGGCGGACGCCGTACGACATGTTCATGCTGCGGTTTCACGACTATCTGAAGGAAAACGCAGACTTTCAGAAGAACACGCCGAAGATGCAGGTCGATTTTCCGCCGCTGGCGACGTGGATCGTGTTTACGGATTGCGTGGCGCATGCGGTGATGTCCGGGCAATACGCGATCGAGCAGACTTTCTTGATTCCGCCGGCGGCGCTGGTTACGCCCGAGGCCGCACCGTACCGGATTTTGGAAAATATCGCGGGACGGCCACTCACTACTTAGATCTGCAGCAAAAGGAAAAGTACTTGAGGCCGGCGGCTTGAAAGCTCGAAATCGATTAAAGGTCGCGGCACTGGCGATCGTTTGTGCGGCGATGTGCGCGTGTGGCGGGACGCAGAGTCCGGTGGCGGCGACCGGGGGTGGAGCGAGTAGCGCGCCGGCGAGCGGCGCTTCGGAAAATGGGTCGGCGCATCGCTACAACCTCGAGCGGGATGAAGGCCGCGGCGGGCACACGCTGAAGAAGCACGTGGGGCGCACGGATCAGGAACTGCTGGAACGCCTGGATCGGGAGCGAAATATTTCGGCGTCTTCCACTTGGACGAATCGCGAGTTGGCGGAAGAGGCGGTGGGCGAGACGCTGGAGCATAATTCGAAACTCGAGCGGTGGCTGGACCGCAGCGGGCGAAAGCCGAATCTGGTGCTCGACTATCACGGATCGCCGTCGCATCCCGTGGGGCGCTGCATCGCGCGAGGCTCGACCGAAGCTGTGCCGGCGTACGATGCGCTGGTGGTGCTGAAAGCGTACGGCGATCGCGACTTTTACGTGCTGACGACTTATCCGGAGTGCCCGCGATGAAGAGGCCTGGAAACAAGAATGGGAAGGCGTCGGATTCGCGCGGTACGAGAGGGACCGACGATTCGGCGCTGCGGGATTTTGCGCGCGGATACTTGAATCAGGATTTCGCGGAAGAGTACGGAACGGCGGCGGGTGCGGCGGAGGCGTTTTGCGAGGATGCGAGCGCGGACGAGATACGGGACGTGGCGGCGCAGTGGAAGGCGTTTGTGGAGTCGGTGGCGGGAATGACCTCCGAGAAGATTAATGAGAAGTTGAGCGGGGTGCTGCACGCGGGGTGGAATGTGGCGGATGCGTCGGAGTTGAAGGCGGTGACGGATGTGTTTGCGCGGTATTTGAAGAAGTAGATTTTTCCTACCTGGAAGACTAAACACAAGAGAAAGAGTTGTGGTGTTCGAGGCTGCGGCGTGGCGTGGGCTGCGGTTGTGGCCGGCGGTGGTTCGTCCTGTGGACGAGCCACCGCACTCCGCGAGAGCCGTTGAGTGCGGCGCAATAACTTGAATTTGTATTTATACGCGGAGCATGCGCTAGCCGCGGTCGCGGGACTACTTTACGAGAGATGTTTATTTGGTTGCGGCGAAGCCGTTGGCGGGGGCGTCGTCGTCGAAGGGACGCGAAGAGGGGTTGCGACGGCGGGTTTCGATGCCGAGGCGTTTAATTTTTTGGTTCAGGGTGGAGAGCGGAACCTGGAAGCGCTCGGAGGCTTCGGTCTGGTTCCAGTTGGTGCGTTCGAGCATGTCCACGATGATGCGGCGCTCGACCTCTTCGAGAATGGCGAAGAGAGACGGCGAGGCTTCGCGGCCACCCGCTTGGCCGGGAAGCGATGGCAGAAATTCGTTGAGCTGGAGGCGGACGCCGCGAACGATTTCGCGGGTGCGGACGGCTTCGGGCAGCAGATCGGCGTCCATGAACTCCTGGTTGGAGAGGACGACGGCGCGCTCGACAGCATTTTCGAGTTCGCGGACGTTGCCTGGCCAATCGTAATCGACAAGAAGCTTCATCGCGGCGTTGGTGAAGCTGCGCGGTGGCTTTGCGTTGTCCAGGCAATACTGCTTCAGGAAACGCTCGACGAGGAGCGGAATGTCTTCTTTGCGCTCGCGGAGCGGCGGCAAGTGGATAGAGATCACGTTGAGGCGATGGAACAGGTCTTCGCGGAAGCGGCCTTCGCGGACGAGTTTGCGAAGATCTTCGTTGGAGGCGGCGAGGATGCGGACATCGACTTTGATGGTTTCGGTGCCGCCGAGGCGCATGAACTCGCGCTCCTGAATTACGCGAAGGAGCTTGGCCTGGGTCTCGGAGCTGACGGTGGAAATTTCGTCGAAGAAAATCGTGCCTTGGTCGGCGACTTCGAAGAGGCCTTTTTTGGAGGCCACGGCGCTGGTGAAAGCGCCTTTGACATGGCCGAAGAGCTGCGATTCGAGAAGATCGACGGGAATTGAGCCGGTGTTGATTGGGATGAAGGCTTTATCGACGCGCGTGGAAGCGGAGTGAATGGCTTTGGCGATGACTTCTTTACCGGTTCCGCTTTCACCGCTGATTAGAACGGTGGAACGCGAAGGCGCGACCTGCGTGACGAGGTCGAGCACGGCCTGCATCTTGTCGCTTTTGCCGACGATGTTCGGGAAGTTGTAGCGCTGCTTCAGGGCGCGCTTGAGTTGGACGTTTTCGTCGCGGAGGCGGCGCCCTTCGATGGCGAGCGAGACTTGCGCGATGAGTTCATCGTTGGACCAAGGCTTAGTGATGAAATCCTGCGCACCGCCTTTGAATGCGGCGCGAGCCATATCGATGGAGCCGAATGCGGTGATCAAAATGACGGAGAGCTGCGGATCGCGCGCGCGAATTTCGCGGAGGAGTTCGATGCCATTGCGATCGGGGAGGCTGACGTCGAGAAGCATCAAGTCGAACGGATGATCCTCGAGCTTCTGCAGGCCGACTTCCCCATTTTCAGCGAGGGTGACGTCGAAACTTTCGGACGTGAGCAGAGCCTCGAGGCCTTCGCGGATTTCGAGCTCGTCATCGACGACGAGAATGGAGCCCTTAGGCATGGACGGGCTTCCTGGCTACGGGAAATTCCAGGCGGAAGCTCGTGCCTTTGCCTGGAGTGGAGCGCACGTCCACCTTGCCCAAGTGTTCTTTGATAATTCCGTAACTCACGGAAAGACCGAGTCCGGTGCCTCGGCCGGTGGCTTTGGTGGTGAAAAATGGATCGAAAATCCGCTGGAGGTGCTCGGGCGAAATTCCGCTGCCGGTGTCGGTGACTTCGATTTCAACGGAGCCGTTGTGCGCGCCGGTGCGGACTTCGAGCATTCCGCCCTGGGGCATAGAGTCGCGCGCGTTCATGAAGAGATTCAGGAAGACTTGCTGGAGGCGCGTGGTGGAACCGAGAACGGGAGGAAGTGTGTCGTTGTAATTCTTGATAACGTTGACCTGCGCGGTTTTGAACGGGTGCTGAACGAGAGTGAGAGTTTCTTCCAGAACGGAATTGATATCGACTTCGACGAATTCGGCGGCGCCGGTGCGCGAGAAGTTCAGGAGGTTGTTGACGATTTCGCTGGCGCGGAAAGTCTGCTTCACGATGCGTTCGATGGTTTTCTGGCGCGGATCGTCGGCGGGGATCTGTTTCGCGAGCATCTGGATGTAATTGGAGATGACGGCGAGAGGAGTATTCACTTCGTGCGCGACGCCCGCGGCGAGCAGGCCGAGGGAGGTGAGCTTTTCGGTCTGTACGAGTTGGTCTTCCATGCGGACGCGCTGAGTGATGTCGTCAAGGAGGATGAGGCGGCCGAGGCGCGCTGCACTCTTTCCGACAAGAGGCGCGATGGATGCGTTGACGACCAGGTGGCGGCCGGCGCGTGTGGTGAGGCGGAATTTGTAGATACCGGAGACGCGGTCGCTCGCGGCGTGCGCGTTGATCTCGCCGACGAGATCGGCCGGCAAAATTTCTTCGAGCTTGTGGCGGAGCGCTTCGGCGCGCGGAATTGAGAGCAGGTCTTCGATCTGCGGGTTCCAGGATTCGATGCGGTCGTCGAGATCGATGGTGAGGACGCCGATGTTGAGCGATTCGACGATATTTTCGCTGAAGTCTTTGAGGCGCTCGATCTGGACGGCCTTTTGCTCGAGCGATTGATAGAGGCGCGCGTTTTCGATGGCGATGGCGACGTAGCCGGCGATGGTGGAGAGAAGCTCGAGGTCGTCGCTGGAGAGGTAGTCGCCGTCAACCGTTTTGCCGAGGCCGAGGACGGCAACGATGCGTTCGCGGAAGCGGCACGCGATGAAGTAGTTGAGATCGAGTTCTTCGAGAGTGCGGCGCACGGAAGGTTCAACGTCCGTGGCGGCGCGGGCGGATTCAAAAAACAGGCAGCCGCGCTGAAGGGCCGGGTCTGAGGGATCGAGGAACGAGAGGTCGAGCGGACCTTCGGGGCGGAGACCCATGGAGCGCGAAAGCGTGAAGTGGCCGGGGTTCGATGCGTCTTCGAGGAAGATCGCGAGGCGATCGACGAGCAGGGTTTGCGAAACGCGATCGAGAACCGAGCCGACGAGCGGTTCGAGGCGAACTTCGTTGGTGAGGGTGCGGCCGAATTCGATGAGCGTGCGGCGATAGTCGAGCCGATCGCGATAGAAGAAGCGATCGAGACGGGCCTGGACGCCTTCGCGCAATGGCTCGACGAGGAACGCGGCAACAACGATGGCGATTACGCCGCCGGCAGGACCGGTGGAAAGTCCCGGGCGATGAAACATTTCGCCGATGACAGCGACGATGGCGAAGTAGATGGCGACAACGGTACCGGTAGCGAACGTGTAGGAAAGCCCGCGCTTGAAGATAATGTCCACGTCCATCAGGCGATAACGGATGATGGCGTAACCGAAGCAGAGCGGGATCAGCGCGAGGGAGAAGACGCAGACCTTCATCCAGCCCGTCGGGACGGAGCCGAAGAAAAACGGGACAATGTAGAAGAGCAGGAACGGAGTAATGCCCGCGAAGGTGCCGCCGGTGACCCACTTGAGTTGTTGACGGAGGACGCCGCTCGGCGCACGGAAGTAGCTGGCGAGGAAGATTCCGGCAGCGAGCAAGAAGTATGCGCCCAAGTACGCGAATTCCATCTGGTCAAGCCACAGCTGGGTGCTGATCGATGGGAGGAAGTCCAGCGTGCCGGTGGCGATGAAGATGTGAAGCGTGAGCAGCGCGGCTGGCGGCGCGTAAACGGCGAGCAGGCGCGGCCAGAGCTTGCCGCGACGTTCGGGGAACACGAGCGCGAAGTGGACCAGGAGCGCGGGCTGCAAGAGCAGCGCTACGACGTTGCCCCAGTAGATTTTCCAATCGAAAGCGTTGAGCTTACCGGTGTAGTGGAAGCTGTAGAGGATGAAGGAAACGAGGCAGAAGACGTAAAAGTGGACAGCGCGCGGAGCGTTCCAGCGGCGGACGAAAATGAAAAGGCCGATGAACAGGTAGAGGAGCGCGGTGATGCGGAGGTAGTTCTCGATGGAGGATGAATTGTCCTGCGGGGCGGTGACGACAGGGGTTTCGAAGGTGCGATTGTCGCGGCGAAGCTGGTAGCGGATTTCGGTCCAGGGCGAGACGCGGAACAGAACTTTCGTGACGTCCGTGCTGCGATGAACGGGAACGCCGCGGACGGATTCGACGATATCGCCTTCCTTGATGCCGGCTTTGGAGCCGGGGGAATCGGCGACTACGTGCCAGGCGGTGACGCCGGAAGTGGAGTCCATCCAGGTGACGCCGTCGTCGGATTGGACGTAGCGGGAGCGCTGCTGGAAATTGAGGACGGCAAAAACGACGGCTGCCAGGGTCAACAGGGCCAGAAGGACTGCACCCAGACGCATTCGCAGGCTATCGTTCATGCAGACACACTCACACAACTCCGCTCGGAATGGTAGCACGTTGACTTCCAGGTAAGCAGAGATTCCGAAATGTGTAAGTGATTCATCGTTAGTGACTTACTGGAGTTAGAGTGTGGGGCGGAGAGAATCATACCGATTGTGGAATGGCGGTTCCCGATTCCAGTAGGCTTGCGGGAGTTAGAACTGAAAGCTCAGACCACCGCGAAAATACCGATAGGTGGGGATCAAGACCACCGAGCCGTCACTGGTGTTGAGTGTGACGTAGCCCTGGGCGAGCAGGTTGCCGCAATCGGCGACGATTTCAGGGTGGCCGGGGATGAAGCTGGGGAGGCGCTGGTGGATCTGGACGCTGAGGTAAGGATCGATGTGGTAAACCGACTCACCGTAGGCATCCTGCTGTGAAACGGAAGGACCGTTCATCCATTTATAGCTTGTGGTGACGCGGGTGCCGGTCCGAGGAACCTTCGCTGAGAAGCGAGCGGCGGCACTGTGGCGGAACTGAGTAGAAAGCTCGTTGCGGAGGACAACGTCGGACGGATCGCCATTGGGAGCAAGCGCTCCGGCGTAGGCGTAAACGAGCGTCATGTCCATGTTGTCGTTGAACTTCCGGGTGTAAGCGAGGCGGGCGCCGCCGGAGTGCATCGAACCGCCATCGTAGGCGAAAACGTTGGAGAAAAAGTCGGGCAGGTAATCGGGGCCAGTGGCGGTGCCGCGGCCAAACACGGCCGTGTTTGAGTTCTGGTCGTTGAAGACCGCAGCAGTGAGCGTGGATTTCTTTCCGAGGTCGTGCTCGAGAGCCAGCTCTTCGTGCAAGCCGCCTTCGAGAACCGAGCGGCCATTATGCATGAGCAGCGTGGGGAACATATCGAGCTGCTGCATGGCGCCCTGCAAGGTACCTTCGCCAGAAGGATTGTTCTGCCAGTTCGCTTCGGCGACAAGCAGCGAAGCTTGCCACTTGGGAGCGATGCGGACGGCGACTTCGGCGCGCGGGCGAACTGAAGTGGTGGTGCCGGCAAAGCCAGCCATGATCAGATCCGCGCCGTAGCGCAGGTTCACGCGGTCGCCGAGAGCGAATGAGCCATCGTGCGACATACGAAGGCCGCGGAACGATGCGCCGCTTTCACCCAAACGCGTTTCGCGGACGAGCAAAGTGGTGACCGGGCCGTTGCCATTTTCACCGGAAGGAAGCCATTGCGTGACGATGCCGCTCGAGGAAGAGCTTCCGTCGTCACTATATTGGCCGGCGACGATAACGGCGCCGAGGCCGCCGGTTTCGTAGTCGTAGCCGAAAAGGGTGCCGGGCGTATCGGCGAGGCCGGTGATAGAGCCGGGATGATCGGAACCGGAGGTTAGTTCGACGCGAGCGCGTGGTCCTTGATTCTGACCGAGATCATAAGGGATGCCCTGGCCGCTCATGGCGACGTTGGAGTCCTGCCAGCGGAGCACGGGGCGAGTGGCGTTGGAACTGCGCAGGACCCAGGACCATTCGTCGGTGGAAACCTGCTGGTCGGGAGCGCGGCGGAGTTTATCGAAGGAAGAAAAAACCGAGCCAAGCACGATTTGAAGCAGCGTGACGTGTTGCTCGTTCACCAAGACGTTCTGCTCGATGGAGGGGAGGAAACCGGCGAGGGTGACTTTGATCGAGTAGGACCCGGCGGGCAAACTGGCGAGATTAAATTTGCCGCGATCGTTAGTGAGAAGCTCGTAAGAGAGATTCGAGAAAAGCTGATCGGAGGTGACGATCACGGTGGCGCCCATTTGAGGGGTGCCGGTTGCATCCACCACGACGCCCGCGATTTTTCCGCCATCCGGCGCGGCACCGGCGGTGAAAGCCAGCACGCAAACCAATGCGCCGAGAAAAGCCACTCGACGGAGGCGCGGATAAAACCCCATTTACCTTCCTTGCGGTTTTGCTTGCGGCTGCTGCGGCGCGGGTGCTGCGCCACCTGAACCCTTGACGGTAAAGTCGGCAGCCGGGGTGATGGTTTGTTTGGCGATGTTGTCTGTGATTGCGACTTCGAGTTTGTATTTGCCAGGCGTAAGAGATCCCAGGGTGATGATTTTTTCGAGGGTCAATTCTTCGCCATGTTCGGGGATGGCATCGCGCGCAAGATCGAAGGAAAGCACGGGCGTGGTTTCCTTGTCGCGCATAACGCGATACTGAACGCTGGCGTCGGCTTTGTGGGTTTTCTCGTCGGTCTTCAGGTTATACACCTGGAGGAACACGCCCATGCTGTCGGACGCATTGAACGCGGCGTCCATCTTCGGGCGGACTTTCATGTCGCCGAGGACGAACTGGCCGAGTCCGATATCGTGCGAGGAGACGCGGGCGATCTGGTCGGCGAGGATCAGTGTGCTGGAGGACAGGTTGTCATCTTCGAAGCGTGGAACGGCGAGGCGCGCATTGACCACGCCGACGTTGCCGTTGGTGGTGTCTTTCAACACGATGTCCAGGCGGTAGAGACCCGGAGTGAGAGGCACGGCTTTCTGATAGATCGACGCGGTGGCGAGGGATTGCTGAAGCTCCGCCTGCGGCACGTCGCGGCGGACGTTGTCTTCGAAGGTCTGCACGATGCGGCCGCTAATGCTGGTGACGCGGCCGAACAGATTCACGGAAGCCGTTTCGATTCCGTCTTTTTCCTTGAAGCTCAATTGACGAGTGGGAATCTGGATGGTGATGGGAACCAGTACGGTGTCTGAAGTGATGCGCAGGAAATCGGTGCGGTATTGGAATTTCACCTGATCGCGAACGAGGCGCGAGGTGACGACGGCTTCGAGGTCCTTGAACTTAACCGGGGGCGCCTGATTGATTTTGGCGTAGAGATCGAGGCGCGAAAATTCCTGCATGGTTTCGGGCAGCAGGCCGATGGGTTGAGCGAGGTGCGAGCCGTCGGTGTTGTTGAAGCGCGCGGTCTTGCTGGCGAGGCCCATAGATTCCATTTCCGTCAAACCGGCGCCGGGAACGTTGAGCAGCGCGTCTTTTTCGGAAGGGTCGGTGGTGAGCTTGTACTCGCCGCTCATGGTGGTATCGACGAATTCGAGTTCGACGTTTTCACCGATGCCTTCGAGGTAGCGGTAACGCCAATCTTCAAACGGGTAGGTGGAAGTTTCGCCGCCGCCTTCCGATGCGGGGCGGTCATAGCTGCCGCCGGTCGGATGGGTTTGCACTTCGTCTGCCGGGCCCCACATGATGTAAATGCGGCCGCGGTCGGTTTTCCAGCCCGGGATGCCGGAGGAAAAGTGCTCATTGGCATAGGCGATGCGGCGGTAGTGCTCTTCTTTAAAAGTGTTGTCTGCGGAGTCGGGATCGGGATTGCGGCGCTGCCAGAAAGCTTCGATGAATTGCTCGCGCTCTTCGTTGGTGCTCAGATGCAGGAAAGAGCTGCGTTCTTCGGCGGAGATGATGTAAACGACGTCTTCGTTGAGCCACTTTTTGTACTGGGAGTCGAGTTCGTTAAAGAGATCCTTGTCGCGCTTTTGCTTGGCTTTCTTGGCTTGCTGCGAGGCCTTCTTATCGGCTTGGGCCTGATCTTGGGAGGAGTTGGAAGAAGAGTTTTCACCCTGAGCCGAGACGCAAGGCGCACACACGAAGACACACGCAAAAAATGCAAAAGCGAAAATGCTTGCCCTGCGGCGCATTGTTGGACCCTTGCCTCGAGTACGGCTGAGGATTTTAACCTGTCCACTGGTACAGGTCAACGTGAGAATCCCCTCACCCCAGCTCTTGGAAGTGTTGGAATCCCTTGTGAGCCAAGGGGTTGCCTTGAGATATCCACAGACGTCCACAGGGTGGGACGAGTACGGCGGGTTCCAAATTGGGAAGCGAGGCGGGTGTGTACCGGGACTGAAAATTCGGGGTGTGCCTGGGTTTCGGTTTTTTTCTGGACGAGAACCGATTACACTGAAGATTGCGCGCGAGTTGCGCTTCGGGCTGGCGGATAGCCCGATCCCCGGTGGTCCCCAATCGGTCGCCCTCGCCTGTCCTTCGGGCCGGGATTGCGTCTAACGGGAAACATTCCGGTGTGCCCGCACGTAATGTTAGTGCAGGGAGTTGTGTCAGAGGCGCGAGCCGACATGAAGGGTCAAACGAAATGAAAACGTGGCAAAAGGTAACACTAGGGATCGCCATCGTATTGGTGCTGGGCGGGATCGTCTGGTACAGCGTGTACGAGGCTAATAAGGGCGTGGTGGCGGTACAGACCGGCAAAGTCACCAAAGGCGACTTGACGTCCATCGTGACGGCGTCGGGCGAAATCCGCCCTCGAAACTTTACGAACGTGGAAGGCGAGGGGATCGGCAAGATCACCGAGATCGTGGTGAAAGAGGGCGATCAGGTGAAGAAGGGCGATATCCTTCTGAAACTAGAGAACATACAGCCAGGAGCAGACGTTCGGGCTCAACAGGCGAATATCGATTCGAACGAAGCCGGGATGCAGATGGCCTCTGCCAGCTACGATTCGGCCGTGGCAACGCTTGCTGAGCGGCAGGCGGACATGACCAAGGCAAAATTCGACTTTGAACGGACACAAAAGCTTTACCAGGAGCAGCTGATCGCAAAATCGGACTTTGACGCCGGTAAGGCGACATTTGACAGCGCGACCGCCGCTTTGACGGCAGCAAAGGCTCAGGTGGAGCAGGCAAAAGCTTCGCGCGAACAGGCACGATTTAACCTGGATCAGTCAAGCGCGGTTTTGACTCACACCAAGGACGTGCTGCGCAAGACAACCTATGTGGCGCCGATCGACGGAATCGTGAGCTACATCGCGGTGCGAGTGGGCGAGAACGTGGTGCCTGGAATTCAGAATGCTGAAGGCAGCATGCTGATGACGATTTCCGATATGAGCGTGGTGGCAGCCGAAGTGAAGGTGGACGAAACGGACATCACGAACGTACGAGTGGGCGATCCTGCGGAAGTGACCATCGATGCGATCCCCGGCAAAACGTTCAAGGCGAGCGTAACGCAAGTAGGCGACGAGGCCATTTTGCGATCGTCCGGACTGGCGGCAACGACGCAAACAACCGCGAATACGCAGGAAGCGCGCGATTTCAAGGTGGTGGTGACGATTGCGAATCCACCGGCGCTGTTGCGTCCCGGACTTTCGGCCAGCGCGAAGATTCAGACGGCGAAAAAGAACGGCGTGCTGACGATTCCGATTCAGGCGCTGGCGGTGCGGACGCAGCACGACTTGGATGAAGCGGCGAAAGGCCCGAACGGAAATGTGACGTTGGCCGCACCAAAGCCGGCGGCGGGCGGCGACTCGGTACAGAAGGCGGAGATTCAAGGCGTATTTGTGATTCGCGGGAAGAAGGCGGAATTTGTGCCGGTGCAGACGGGGATTACCGGCGTGACCGACATCGAAGTGACGAGCGGATTGAAGGATGGCGATGAGATCGTGACGGGTAGCTACAAAGCGCTGCGTACGTTGAAGCCGGGCGCGAGCGTGAAGGTGGACAACAGCGCGCCGAAGAAGGACGATTCGGGCAGCTAGAAGCAGGCTCATCCCAGCAGGGCGAGGAATTCAGGAGAGAAATTTCGACATGTCAGCGCCCGCAGCGGCCGTCGCGAACAATTTCCGGCAGGATTTGATCGATGCCGGCATCGTCATCCAGACCGACGAGCTTTGGAAGACGTATGAAATGGGGACGGAAAAGCTGCACGCGCTGCGGGGAGTCAGCATCCAGATCAACAAGGGCGAGTACGTGGCGATCATGGGCCCTTCGGGATCGGGAAAATCGACGCTAATGAATTTGATCGGATGCCTGGATACTCCGACCAAGGGCGCGTACTGGCTGGCGGGACGCCTGGTGAGCCAGCTGGACGACGACGAACTGGCGTACATCCGGAACAAGGAAATCGGGTTCGTGTTTCAAACGTTCAATCTGCTGCCCCGGGCCACGGCACTGCACAACGTGGAGCTGCCGATGATTTACAACGGCACCGGCGCGGAAGAGCGGATCGAGCGCGCGCAGAAAGCGCTGAAGCAGGTCGATCTCGAGCGAGCGGATGGGACACAAGCCGAACGAGCTTTCCGGCGGACAGCGGCAGCGCGTGGCGATCGCGCGAGCGCTGGTGAATAATCCTTCGATTTTGCTGGCGGACGAGCCGACCGGGAACCTGGATTCGCAGACGGGCGAGGAAATCATGGCGCTTTTTGCGCACCTGCACCAGCAGGGCAACACGATCATTCTGGTGACGCACGAACAAGATATTGCGGCGCACGCGCACCGGGTGATTCGATTGCGAGACGGAAGGGTGGAGAGGGACGAAAAGACGCGGTAGATCCGGCATCGAAATTGGATTGGCAAAAGACCGCAGCTTGGGCTGCGGTTTTTTTTGACTTGACGCATAAGCGATAACTTATGTATTGTTGCGGCATGGTTCGAGGGCATCGATCGATTCGAAGGCCCGCGCAGCGCGCGACTGCCGGGAAGGCTGCTGGGGCGCTGGTGTTTTTTGCGATCGGCGACCCGACCAGGCGGCGGATGCTGGATTTGCTGCTCGTGTCCGAGATGACGGTGACGCAACTGGCAAAGCCGTTCCGGATGACGCAGCCCGCGATCTCGCAACATCTGCGCGTGCTGCGGCAGGCCGGACTGGTGGATGCGGAGTGGCTGGGACGCGAGCGCCGGTACCGATTGCGCGGACAACGTTTGCGCGGGGTCTATGACTGGGTGGCACATTACCAAAAATTCTGGAATGAGAAGCTCGCGGCGCTGGGCGATCTACTGGATGCCGAGGCGGCGAGCGAAGAGGAATGAGAGATAAGGATGGGGAGCGCGTATGGGCCGCGATTTACATTTTGAGTTTACGTATCCCCATGCGACGGAGCGAGTCTGGCGCGCGATCACGGATTCGGCCGCGATTGCACGTTGGCTGATGCCGAATGATTTTGAGCCGGTAGTCGGGCGTGAATTTCATTTCCGGACGACGCCGCGCGGCGGGTGGGACGGGACGGTAAAGTGCAAGGTACTCGAAGTGTCGCCACCGCGAACTCTGGCGTATTCGTGGGTGGGCGGAGGGATCGACACGGTAGTGACGATCCGGCTCGTGCCCGAAGCGGGAGCAACGAAGCTGACACTCGATCACGCCGGCTTTGCGGGCTTCCGTGGATTCATGGCGAGCAAGTTCATGGGCGGCGGATGGAAGTCGCGGATTCTGGGAAAGAGGCTGCCGGCAGTGCTGAATTACGTGGACGATACGGGATTTCATCCTCCGGCAGACGGGGTGATACCGGGTTGTGAGAGCGAGAAAGAGGCAGGAATGGAGGCGAGACGATGATTACGCAAGTCGGAACGGTGTGCGTGTATGTGAAGGATCAGCAGAAGGCGGTGGAGTTCTACCGGGATGTTTTAGGATTTGAGCTCCTTCGAGACCAGCCGATGGGGCCTGGCGCGCGATGGATTGAATTGCGGCCGAAGGGAGCGCAGACGCGTCTGGTGCCGTTCACACCGCCTGGTCAGGAGGATCGCATCGGGACGTTTTCCGGGTTGGTGTTTGGGGTCGACGACATCGACGAGACATACAAAACGCTTTTGGAACGCGGGGTGGAGTTCAAGCAGAAACCGGAGAAGCAGCCGTGGGGCGGGATTTTGGCGCAATTCTATGATGTGGACCGGAATACGCATGTGCTGGTGCAGGAGTAGGGAAGATCGGGCGTACGGGCCCGGAAAAGCCAAGAGAGATCCTTCGGCCCCATAATTCGGGCCTCTGGATGACGGTGCCTTTGGACGGCCTATTTCTCGCGCTTTTCGGACATGATTGCGAGGATGTTGCGGTCGGGATCGCGGAAGAAGGCCATCCAGAGTTCGTGATCGGGCATTTTGGCGACGAGATGGGGTTTGCCTTCGAAGGGGACGCCGCGCTGGTTGAGGGTTTCGTAAGCTGCGTCGATGTCAGAAACTTTGAAGTAGATGGGCGAGCCGTTGTGCCACGCGCGCTCCTGCGGGATGTCGAGCATCAGGCGGATGCCGCCGCAATCGAAGAAGGCGAGATTCGGGACCTGGAAGAGAAATTTCAGGCCTAGCTTGTCGCGATAGAACGCGAGCGAGGATTCGATATTCGTGACGGGCATGGCGATCTGGCCGATGGCGCCCAGCTGGATTTTTGCGGCAGACATGTTTTTCCCTCCGCTTGTGCGTGCCCAATAAAACGATCAGTTTGAGAAAAAGTTACGCGCAAGGAACAGGACGTTCGCCGGGCGTTCAGCGAGGCGGCGCATAAACCACGGGAACCAGAAGGTTCCGTAGGCGACCAGGACGGTGGAGCGGTAACCGGCGGCAGCCAGGCGCTGCTGTTCGGCGCGTTGAATGCCGTAAAGCATCTGGTATTCGATTCCCTGTTTCGGAACGCCCTGGCCTTCGGCCCACGCATTCAGCCGTGCGATGAGGGCCTTATCGTGGGTGGCGATAGCGGCGCGGACGCCAAGTTTCCGGCTTTCGGGGCTGAGCAAACGTTGCGCGAGATGGAAGTAATTTTCGTCCACGTCTTTTTTCGCGGGGAAGGCGAGTTCGGCGGGTTCGTTGTATGCGCCTTTGACAAGGCGAATCGCAGCGCGCATCGGAATCAGGGAATCGAGATCCTGTCCGGTGCGATAGAGGTAAGCTTGAACGCAGACGCCGACGTTGGCGTAAGCAGTGCGAGCGCGCTTGAAAATCGCGAGCGTGGCATCGACGTAGGGACTTTGCTCCATGTCGATCCACAGAGTTTTTTCGGGCGGAGTGGCGGCGAGGAGAGCGACGAGATTCGAGTAACAAAATTCCGGATCGAGATCGAGGCCGATCTGAGTGAGCTTGAGGGAAATTTCCGCGGGAAGCTGGGCGGAGACGATGCGCTGGGTGAGATCGAGGTAGTGCTGCTTCACTTCCCCGGCTTCGCTGCGGTCGGTGATGTTTTCGCCGAGATGGGTGAGGATGCTGCCGATGCCGTTTCCAGCGAGCGCGCGGCAAGCGGTGAGCGCGTCCTGCGCCTCCTCGCCGGGCATGAACCGGCTGACGGTACGCCGAACGAATCCGAGGCGCGGCGCGCGCTCGCGAAGCCAGGGGCTTTGCGCCGCCTTCAAGATGGCCGTGCGACCGAAGCTCATTGCGGCTTGCTCAGCTCCTTCACGAAGCGGTAGTAGAAGTCCACGCCATCGTAAAACGAGGATACGCGGATGCGTTCGTCGCGCCCATGGGAGCGGTCGTCGTCGATGTCCATAAAGACGCCGGGGACCCCGTAGGTGGGAATGCCGGCGGCGCGGGAGATGGCGCCGTCGCTCGCGCCTGCATCCATTACGGGAATGACTTGCACGCCGGGCCACATTTGTTGCGAGACCGATTCGAGGGCCCCCATGACGTCCGGACGCAAGGGCGACGGGGGACCGGCATTCGGAACGATCGCCCCGGAGGTGACAGGAGAAACCGTGATTTTCGGATCGTCGAGCGTTTTGACGAGCATGGCCTGAATTTCCTGCGGCGGGTGGCCCGGAATGATGCGGCAATTTACGTTGGCCGTGGCGGCGGCGGGCAGCGCGTTGTTGGCGTGGCCGCCGTTCAAGCGCGTGGCGACGCAGGTGGTGCGAATGCGGGCGTTGAAAAACGGAATCGCCGAGAGACGTTCAATCGCAGCCTGGTCCGGGGGATTTTTCAGAATGGCTTTCATGTCGTCGCCGGTCTGCCCGCCGATAAGGGGCGCTTCGCGCTCGAAGTACGCGCGCGTGACGTCGGTGAGTTCAAACGGAAATTGATAATGCTGGAGCTTCACGAGGCCGTCGGCAAGCTCGTAGATGGCGTTGTCCGAGGGAGGCAGGGAGCTGTGGCCGCCGGGATTGGTGGTGTTCAGCTCGAAGTCCTGATAGAGCTTCTCGGCGGCCTGAATGCCCACGATGACGTGCTTGCCTTTGTCGAGTTCGAAATCACCGGCGTCGGGATTGATGATGAATTCGGCGTCAATCAGGTCGCGGTGATTCTTGATGAGCCAATCGACGCCGTTGTGCGAGCCACCTTCTTCGTCGGCGGTGAGCGCGAGGATTAGATCGCGATCCGGCTTGTAGTTTTCCTGCTTGAGGCGAATGAAGGTGGTCATCAGGATGGCGTCGCCGTCTTTAATGTCTCCGGAGCCGCGGCCGTAAAAGTAGCCGTCCTTTTCGATGAAGGTGAAGGGATCCATGGACCAGTCTTCGCGTTTGGCTTCGACCACGTCGAGGTGGCAGATGAAGAGGATGGGCTTTTTCGCGCCGGTGCCGTGGATGCGGGCGACCATATTGCCTTTGCGGTCCGTAGGGCCCAGAACTTGCACGTCGGAGGCGGGAAAACCGGCGTCGCGGAGGCGTTTGGCCATGGCTTCGGCGGCGACCGTGGTGCTGCCGACGGAATCGGTGGTGTTGATTTCAATGAGCTGTTTATAGATGTTGCGGGCGAGTTCGTTTGAGGAGTCGGACTGTTGAGCGCGAACGGCTGCGGCGCCCGCGAGCAGCCACACCGATGCGACGGCGATTCCAAAACGCAAACGCGACATGCCGACTTCCCCCGAAATGAAGTTTTAATGGCGCAAGCATCCGAGCCTAACAGATGCATCGCGGGATGACTACGGTTTGACTACGGTTTGAGCGCGGGCGGAGTGACGGGTTCGCGCGGCGCGGAAATTTCGTTCGATTTATCGATCACCCATTGCGGAAATACGGGGGTGTTTTGCGGAATCTTGCCCATGGTTATCGCCCACTGATCGATCCAGCCTTCGCCTTCTTCGCCGACGTAGGTGTTGGACAATCCGTAAGCTTGATCGTCGAGCGCGCGCTCGAGTGTGACGAATTGATAGCCGCGCTTGCGAAGCAGGTCGAGCAGCTCGCCAATGTGATCGGCTTCGAGCCAGTTGCCGTGGAGCAGAAGAATCTGGCGTGGTTCGTAGCCGAGGAGTTCTTTTGAGAATTTCTCGTAATAGTCGAAGACGGTGGTCGTATAGGAAAGATATTCATTCACGACGCGCTGCTGGAGGGCGGCGTCGCCGTTTTTTCGCGCGTAGGCGTACGGCCCGGCGAACATCCAATCCCATGCGTCCATGGTGACCGGAGCGATCCGATAGCCGCGCTGCGCGAGAAACATTTCGGCCTGGCGGCGGGTCTCGATGTCGCGGCCGGTGTCGAGGAAGGGATGGCGGAAGTAGCGCATCTTCATGTGGTGCTGGGCGAGGAGGAGGCGCGTGACGGTTTCGCCGCGGACGACTTCCTCTTCCCAGGCAGCAAGAGTGTTGTTGTTGAGGGACATGTGGCTGAAGGTGTGATTGCCGAGTTCGAAGCCGCCATCGGTCCACAAGCTGAGCGCCTTGATGCGCGGCTGCACGTCGTCGAGATTGATGTAGAGCTTGCTCTCGTTGACAAAGCCGACGGCCGGAACTTTTTGCGCGGAGAGCGTGGCGAGAAGTTTGGTGGTCATGGCGAGAATTTCCGCACCGGTCATACTTTGCGCGGAGGCCGCCGGGAGATCGTCGATGGTGATGGCAATTTCGCGTTGCGGTGTGTTTTGCGCGGACTGCGATCGCGAAGCCGCGGGAAATCCGATAGCGGCAAAAACGAGCAACAGAATGATTGCGTTGGCGATGCGCATGGGAGCCTCCGGCACGGAAACTTTACCACGCGAGTTGCGTCAGATTCTTCGAACGAGGCCGTCTTCGGTCGTCCTTCGTATTGCGGACGAGCAGTAGCACCAGAATCATTCCGGTGAACGGAATCAGGCCGCTCAAGATCATCAGCGGATCGAACAGATGTGTGCCGGTGGCGATTCGCGCGTCAGAGAGATGGCCGGCCAGCTCGAACACGATGATCGTGCCGATGGCGGCGCCTGTGCCGCCAAGCCCGCTGACCGTGGCGACGGAGTCGTGGTGGAACAGGTCGGTGGGCAGCACGTTGGCCATGGTGGTGAAGGCGGCGTAGCAGAAGGTGGCGACGGCGAAAAGAGCGGTGAGCGCGAGCAGGTTGACGGTGAAGACCGTGGGAATCAGTAGCGTGACGCCAAGGCCGCCAAAAATGACCAGAGCTTTGCGCGCGCGGCCAACGGGCCAACCGCGGCGAATCAGGAAGCCGGACGCAGCGCCCGCGAAAAGATTGCCGAGGTCGGCGGCGATGAACGGAATCCAGATCGCGATCAACCCGCTTTCCAGCGCGATGCCCTTGGCCACGAGATAGATCGGAAACCAATCGGCAATGAAAAAGAAAACGGGATCGGTGAAAGCGCGAGCGACGATCGAGTCCCCAAGTTTGCGGAAGCTTCAGGAGATCGAGGATGCGCGGCTTCTTGATGGCGCGGGATTTTCGTTCTCGGAATCGGCGGCATCAGCAAGGAGCATCTGGCGCTCGCGGTCGCTGATGCGCGGGTGATCTTGCGGGCGATGATAGAAGTTGCGCCAGACCGCCAGCCACAATAAGCCCGAGCAGCCCGGGAATCACAAAAGCGCGGGCGAGTTCCCCACCGCAGGTATAAAGGAAGCACGATGAAGGGCGCGATCGGCCCCGCCGATGGAGGAGCCACTGTCATAAATCGCCGTGGCGAGCGCGCGCTCCTGCTTCGGGAAACCATTCGGAGACGGCTTTGGCGGCGCCGGGCCAGTTCCCCGATTCGCCCGCACCGAGCAAAAAACGAAAACCGAGGAAGCTGCGAAAACCGCGCGCGAGCGGCGTGAAGATCGACGCGATGGAATACCACAGGACGGTGATGGTGAGGCCGCGCTTGGTGCCGACGCGATCCATCAGGCGGCCGCACAGCGTTTGGCCGATGGCGTAGGCGACGCGGAAGGCGACAACGATGTTGGCGTAATCGGTGTTGGTCCAGTGGTAGTCGCGTTTGAGGAACGGCGCGAGGAGCGAGAAGCGTCTGGCGATCGATGTAGTTGATGACGGTGGAAGCAAAGAGCAGCGCGACGATCCACCAGCGCAGCGAAGGAATCGAGCGGCGCGTTGGAGGCGGAGTTCACGTATCTGGCGGTTTTGCGTGCGAGGCTTCCGCTCAGGCGTTCGCTCCGGTGCGGTCGGCGAATTGTAGCGAGCGCAGCTTCAGTGCGTGAGTAGCGCGGCGGAGTTGCGGTCGAGATAGACGACGGCGTTGGGGTGCGTGCGAAGAATCGAGGCCGGAGCGTAAGGGCTGACGGGACCGTTGAAACACGCGGCGATCGCCGCGGCTTTGCGGGCGTCCGGAACGACGGCGAGAATTTCTTTCGCTTTCAACACTTGCTGAATGGACATCGAGATTGCGTGGGTTGGAACGCGCGAGAGATCCGGGAACCAGCCTTCGCCGACCTGCTGCTGGCGGCAAGCTCGTCGAGCTTCACCAAGATGTAGGGTGCTTCGGTGTTGAAGTCGGCGGGAGGATCGTTAAAGGCGAGGTGGCCGTTTTCGCCGATGCCGACGAATGAGACGTCGATCGGCGCGGAGGAAATCGCTTCATTCGCGCGGGTGATCACGGCGATGGGATCGTCCTCGCCGTTCGAGGAGGTGAAGATCGCGTGATGCCGGTCTTCGAAATGAGGCGGTCCTGAAGAAATTTGCAGAAACTCGCGGGATGGCGTCATCGGCAGGCCGAGATATTCATCCAGGTGGAAGAGTTCGATTTTTTTCCAGTCGATGCCGGGCTCGGCGACCAGCGCTTCGAGAAAACTCGAATTGAGATGCCGCGCTGGCGGCCACCACGCGAGCCACGCCGCGTTCCGTGATGGCGCGGCGAATTGCAGGCGGCGGCATGTTGGGCGGCGGCTTTCCCCAGTCGAGAGCTTGTCTTCGTAGATCCTGAAAGATCATGGAGTGTTCTCCGCGCGCTTGCGTTTTAAGCTAAAGCGGCCCAATTATGGCGCGAGTCTGGAGGCCCGAACAATGAAGAGATTCTGGGGAGCGGTTGCGGCGGCGGTATTGGTTGCCGCGTCTATGCCGCTGGTAGGGACTTCGAAAGCGCAAACAGTGCATATCGACGCGACGCCCGGCGCATGCGGTAAACACATTCAGCCCTCCTTATGCGCTCGGGTCAACGGTGGATCGCGTGCCGAGCAACATGACCGACACGTTTTTCGCGCCGGATCAGTTGCAGCAGATTTTGTCGGCGGGATGGGGCCAGATCAGCTATCGCCAGAACACCGAACTGTTTATTCAAGACTGGCACTGGAATCCGAAGGGGACCTGGAGCGATTCGAGCAGGCAACAGGGATATTTCGTGGGTGATGCGACTCCGACCAGCGAGCTGATCCGGCATTCGTACGGTTATGCGCTGCCGCATCGGGGGTTCACGCGCAACGGCGGCACGGAGGACGACGGATTTTCGCGGTTGAATGACGGCGACACAAAGTCGTACTGGAAAAGCAATCCCTATCTGACGAGGGCGTTTACGGGTGAGGATGACGCGCTGCATCCGCAGTGGATCGTGATCGACCTCGAAGGAAAGAAATTCGTGAACACTATGCGGATCGATTGGGCTGAGCCTTACGCGCGCGTCTATCAAGTGCAATATTGGGCAGGAACCGGAGACGCGATGGATGAGCAAGCGTCCGGCGATTGGAAGGCGTTTCCGGGTGGCGATATCCGCGAGGCGAAGGGCGGCGAGGTGACGCTGAAGCTGGCGGACGCGCCTATCGAATTGCGCTGGGTGCGGGTGCTGATGACGGAGTCGTCGAATACCTGCGACACGCATGGCTCGGCGGACAAGCGGAATTGTGTCGGATACGCGATCGACGAAGTGTATCTGGGTGCGACCGACGCGACGGGAAAATTCACGGATTTCGTGAAGCACACGAAGGGACAGGACCAGACCTACACACTGTGTTCGTCCGTGGATCCCTGGCACGCGGCTTCCGACTTGCAGACCGCGCCGAATCAGATGTGGTCAGGCGATCAGCCGGGGTTCGATCTTTTCTATACGAGCGGGATCACACGCGGAATGCCGGCAATTATTCCGATCGCGCTTGTTTATGGAGTTCCGGAAGATTCAGCGGCTCAGATTACGTACATCGAAAAGCGCGGATATCCCATCGCCCGCGTGGAAATGGGTGAAGAGGCGGACGGACAGTACATGGTGCCGGAGGATTACGCAGCGCTCTACATTCAGTGGGCGACGGCGCTGCATCACGTGGATCCGAATCTGAAACTCGGCGGCCCGGCGTTTCAGGGGGTCGCCGAAGACATTAAAACGTGGCGAGACGCAAATGGGAACGATTCATGGTTCGCGCGGTTTCTCGATTACCTGAAGGCGCATGGACGGCTCGGCGATTTCGCGTTCATGTCTTTCGAGCATTACCCGTACGACGGGTGCGAGACGCCGTGGGCGAATTTGTACCAAGAGCCTCATTTAATCATGCACATCATGGACGTGTGGCGCGGTGATGGTTTGCCGGCGGGGACGCCGCTGTTCGATACGGAAACGAACGCGCATGGAGGCGAGGCTTCCGTAGAAGTATTCGGCGCGTTGTGGCTCGCGGATTCGTTCGGCGGATTTCTAACGGCAGGCGGCCAAGGAACGTATTACTACCACGACCTGCCGTATTCGCCGGCGCATCCGGCATGTCCGAATAGCTGGGGCACGTATCACATGTTCATGCTCGACAAAGATTTCAAGATCCGCCAGAAAACTTCGCAATATTTCGCGGCGCAGATGATCACGCAGGAATGGGCGCAGCCGGTGGATCAGGCGCACACGCTATTCCGCGCGACGGCGGATTTGAAGGACGCCGACGGGCACGTGCTAGTGACGGCGTATCCCGTGAAGCGACCTGACGGGCAATGGGCGGTGATGCTGGTGAATAAGGATCAGGTTCACGCGCACTCGGTGAAGATTGTGTTTCACGACGATGCGAGCGGCGTGGAGCAGGAGTTCAGCGGCGATGTGACGCGAATCACGTTTGGCAAGGAGCAGTACACGTGGCATCCGGCTCGGAAAGAAGGCTACGCCGATCCGGACGGGCCGGCGGCTCGGTCGACGGTGCAAGCGACGGCCTCGAGCATGTACGAGTTACCCGCGGCTTCGCTGACTGTGCTGAGAGGGAAGACTCCCGCTGCGGCGCCGAATTGAAAATACTCACGCCGAGAACTGTATCAGGGAGCGATTGCGATAGACTCTGTGCTTCGAGGGCCCGATGAAACTTGTACGCCGAAGTAGCGCGAGGTTCGTAAGCCTGGCCGCCACCATCGTGCTGGTTATTGCGGCAGCGGGCGTTTCTGTGTCCGCGAAGCAGCAGCGGCCAAAGCTGGTGGTGATTCTGGTGGTGGATCAGATGCGCGCGGATTACGTGGACCGGTTCAGTGCATCGTGGCACGGCGGTCTGCACCGATTGGTTACCGAGGGGGCGCGCTTCACGAACGCATTCTATCCGTATGCGAATACGGTGACGTGCGCGGGGCATTCGACGATTTCGACGGGCGACTTCCCTTCCACGCACGGGATGATCGCGAACGATTGGTACGAGCGCGACACGCATTCGCGGATCACGTGCGTGGACGATCCGAAGGCGACGCTGATCGATTACGGCGCAGGAACACCGTCGATCAGCGGCAAGGGCGAGAGCGCGTGGAGGATGCTGGCACCGTCTCTTGCGGAACAGATTCGGAAGGAGTCGCCGGGTTCACGGGTGGTGACGATGTCACTGAAGGCCCGCGCGGCGGCGACGCTGGCGGGACATTCGGCGGACGCGGTGACGTGGCTGGAAGGAAATCGCTGGATGACGTCCACGGCGTACGAAAGCGCGCGCGTTCCGGAAGTGCAGGCTTTTGTGACCGCGCACCCGATGGAAGACGACGCGAGCAAGACTTGGACGGGTCCGGCGGCGGGTGCGGCCACCGATGCATCGGGGGCCGCGCTGAGTTCGGCGTTTCCGCACACGCTAAGTACGAGCGGAACGGCAGACGCGAATTTCTACCGGATGTGGGAAGGAAGCCCGTACTCGGACGAGTACCTCGAAGCGATGGGCGAGTCGTTGACCGATAGCATGAAGCTCGGTCAGCGCGGATCGATCGATGTGCTGGGGATCAGTTTTTCGGCGCTCGATCTGGTTGGGCATCAATACGGGCCGGACAGCGCGGAGGTCCAGGATATTTTGCTGCAGCTCGATGGAACGATCGGAAAGCTGTTCGATCATCTGGATAAGACCGTCGGCCGGGGAAATTACGTGGTGGCGTTTTCGGCGGATCACGGCGTGGCGCCGATTCCGGAGCTCGCGCTGCAGAAAAGCATGGATGCGGGCCGGGCGGACATTCTCGCAGTGAGAGCGCAGGTGGAACAAGCGCTCGCGCCGTACAAACTTGGCGACAATCCGATCGCGAGCTTTCAGGACATGAATTTGTACTTCAGGCCGGAGGTGGAGGAAAAGTTGAAGGCCAATCCGGATGCGATGAAGGCGGTGATCGCGGCCATTAAGAACAGTGCCCGGAATTGCTGAGGCGTTTCCGGGCGACGCGTTGGCCAAAGACTCGAGCACGAACGCGCTGGCAAAAGCGGCGAACTATAGCTACTACGCCAGCCGCAGCGGCGACCTAATCGTGATCACGAAGCCGTACTGGTTTTTGTATGCGAAGACGGACAGCAAGCCATCGGGGACGACGCACGGTTCCCCGTACGAATACGACCAACACGTTCCGCTGATACTGATGGGCGCGGGAGTGCGCGCGAAAACGGACCCCAGAGCGGCAACGCCGGCGGATATTGCGCCGACGCTCGCGAAACTGTGCGGCGTCTCGATTTCGCACACTGACGGCGACGTGCTGCCGCTCAGGTAGGTGCGTTTCCGGCGCGGTGCGTCCGATTAGCGACACCTTATTTCCCGGCGTTGGCCGACGATAATCGTTGAATTGTCACATTCCCGTTACAAATCACGGTTGAGGCGGGTAAATCCGCGATTGCGGTCTTTAGCGTACAGGATGTGACTGGACCGAGCCTTCGGATTGGAGTATAGGAAAGGGGAGCCTAGCCCATTCCGATGGCGGGTTCCGCACGCCGGTGGTGGCGGCGGAGCCACATTGGACGCGGTTCGCATCGACGGAGCCCTGCAAAGAAAACCTGTAACCTAAGCCAAGCGACGCAGTCTAACGGGCACGAGCGGAGCAGCCGGATACTTGCTGCGCGCGTTCTCCGCCGAAATTGCGGAAATTAAGGCGAGGGAACGGTTGAGGGCACGATTCGATCATTCGCGGAATAACCCAGCCGATTCACGGGCCCCTGCTAGTTCGTAGGTAAAGCAACACACTTCACTGGAGGAAGACAGCACATGACAAAGTCAAAGAAGGCAATGATTGCCGGCGCAGCTCTCGCGGGATTGCTGGCGGGAACGAGCACGGCGGTTCAGGCGTCAAACGTGGTGGCGGGAGCACGGGCTGCGGCGACGCACACCCAGGATCAGACCCCCGACAACACAAAGGTGAAAGAAAAGCACGGTTGCAAGGGCCAGAACTCCTGCAAGGGAAAGGGCGGATGTAAGTCCTCGGACAACGGTTGCAAGGGCAAGAACTCGTGCAAGGGCAAAGGCGGATGCGCGACGGACGGCTCGAAGATGCCGAAGGCGTAATTTTGCCAGCAACCCGGTGCCGGAGACTGGCTGGGTCGATCGGCTGGCCTCTGGCGCCGGTTGTTTTTTTTGAGGATCGGAAATGCCGGCGAATCGGTTTAACAATTTTACGGATTATGGGATCGGAATCGGTCTGCGCGCGCCGCACTATCACCATATATTGACGCGCAAGCCGGTGGTGGACTGGTTCGAGATTATTTCCGAGAATTACATGATCGACGGCGGGCGGCCGCTGCGGATTCTGGATCAGATTCTGGAGCAGTACAAAGTGGTGCAGCACGGCGTGTCCATGTATTTCGGCTCGGCCGAGAAATTGAACCGCGAACACCTGCGGCGGTTGAAGGCGCTGGTGCAGCGGACGAAAACGCCGTGGCTTTCGGATCATTTGTGCTGGGGCAGCGTGGACGGGCGATACACGCACGATTTGCTGCCGATGCCGTACACGTTCGAAGCGGCGAGAATCACGGCGCAGAAGATCAAAGAAGTGCAGGATTTTGTGGAAGTGCCGATGGTGGTGGAGAACGTCAGCAGCTACGCGGAATTTCACGTTTCGGAAATGACGGAATGGGAATTCCTGAACGAAGTGGTGGAGCGCGCGGACTGCGGGATTTTGCTGGACGTGAATAATATTTATGTTTCATCGCAGAACCATTCGTTCAATCCGTTCGATTATGTGAATGGCATTCCCGCCGAACGCGTGGCGCAGATTCACATCGCGGGACATTCGAAGTACCGCAAATACATCCTAGATACGCACGACCATCCGGTGATCGATCCGGTGTGGAAGCTGTACGCGCGAGCGATCGAACGCGTGGGACACACGGCGACTTTACTGGAGTGGGACGACAGCATTCCGTCGTTCGACGAAGTGCATGACGAGGCGCTGAAGGCGAATAAGTTTTTGGCGAGCGCTTCGCTGAAGAAGGCGGGATGAAGCTGCTGGCGATGCAACGGCGAATGGCACGCGCGGTGATGACGCCGCTAACGCGCAACGAGCGCATGCGTTCGGTGGCGCGCGGCGGCGGATCGATGCGGGCCGAAGCGGATAAGTTCATCAAGCCGAATGACCGGCTGACTTCCTTCGAGCGGCTCGAGATCTACAACCGGCAATACTGGTTCCGCGTGCTCAGTGGTTTTGCCGAGGATTTTCCCGGGCTGCGCGCGGTGCTCGGCGAGCGGAAGTTCGACGCGGTGGCGAAGGCATACATTGCGGACTGCCCGTCGGAATCATTCACGCTGCGAAATCTAGGCTCGCGGCTGGAGATGTGGCTGCGGAAACATACCAAAACACTTGGCGATCGCGCGGGGCTGGCCATCGATATGGCACGGCTGGAATGGGCGGACATCGACGCGTTCGATGGGCTGGCCGAGCCGGGGTTGAAACAAGCAGATCTCGCCGCGGCAAATCCCGCGAGATTGCGGTTGCGCCTGCAGCCGTACATTCACTTGCTCGACCTGAACTACCCGGTTGACGATTTATTGCTGGAAGTGCGGAAAGACGCCGACGAACTGAACGTTGCGAGCAACGCCTTTAGCGAGCGGCAAAAGAAGAAGCGCGTGAGGCAGGTGGCGACGCTGAAGCCGGCTGAAATTTTCCTGGCCGTGCATCGCGTGGATGAAGACGTATATTTCCGGCGGGTGGATCGAGAGGAATTCGTGATCCTTTCGGCGCTGGATGCGGGAAGGCCGCTTGCGGCGGCGCTGGATGCGGCGTGGAAGGACTCGAAAATTTTCCCTGGGGACCGGCAATCGCAGGTGCAGCACTGGTTTCAGACGTGGTCATCGCTCGGCTGGTTTTGCCACATCGACAAGAATTCAAAAAAGTAGCGGCGTTGCGCACGTGAGGCGCGGCGCGAGGAGAAGTGTGTTCCGATGAGCAGCGTGACGACTCGTGTTTTGGGATGGCACGACATATTCGTGAGGATCTTAACGAGCTTGCAGTCCGCATTTTTATTGCTGATCCGGGTCTATTGGGGCTGGCAGTTTGCGCAGACCGGGTGGGGAAAGCTGCACAACCTTCCCCACGTGATCGAGTTTTTCACCAGCCTGGGACTTCCGGCGCCGGGGCCGACGGCGGTGTTCGTGTCGGTGTTCGAGCTCGTGGGAGGAATTTTGCTCGCGCTGGGGCTTTTTTCGCGGATCGCGGCGATGGGGATTGTGATCGACATGACGGTGGCTTATATCACCTCGGATCGCGAAGCGCTGGGGACGCTGTTTTCCGCGGATCCATCAAAATTCGTCGCAGCCGATCCTTTTATTTTTCTGGCGGTAGCGCTAGTCGTGCTGTTTTTCGGTCCGGGTAAATACGCGCTGGATACTCTGCTCGCGAAGAGGTTCCGAAAGACGGCGGGCTAGGAACCCAGGCAGCGATGCAGGAACGCGACGGTACGATTCCATGCATCGGCGGCGGCTTCGGGGCGGTAGCCGTTGACGTTGTTGGGATTTTCAAAGGCGTGTCCCGCGCCGGGGTAAATCTTCACGTCCACGTAGTGGTTGATTTTCTTGAGGTAATCCTCAAAGGCGTGAACGTCGGTGGGCGTGATGCCTTTGTCGTCGGCGCCGAAATTGCCGAGCACCGGAGCGGCGATCTGTTGCAGATCGTTGGGATCTGTGGGCAAAGCTCCGTAGTTTATGACAAGGGCTGAAAGCCGGGGTTGGCGAATGGCGAATTGAACGGCGTATCCGCCGCCCATGCACCAGCCGATGATTGCGATCCGGTCTTTGGTTACGTCCTTCCGCGCTATCAGGTAGTCGTAAGCCGCCTGGATGTCTTTGAGGCCGCGATCCTGGGGCAAGCCGCGTGAAAGTTCGTGGGCTTCGCTGGGATCCGTAGTGGCCTTGCCACGGTAGAGATCGACCGCCAGCGTTACATAGCCGAGACCGGCGATTTTGACAGTCTGATCTTTCACCCAATCGTTCAGTCCCCACCACTCATGAATCACGATCACCGCAGGGAAGGTGCCGGCTTTGTCGGGCACAGCCAGGAATCCGCCCAGGGTGTCCTTGTCGCTGGTGAAGGTAACGTCCTGCGTCTTCGTAGGCACGGCCCGCGTCTTGGCGGCGGGCGCCTTCGCGGCAGCGGCCTGAGCTTCGGCCTGAGGTGTGGCTGAGATGGAGGTAAGTGCGAGAGCGAGCGTGACAAGCAGAGCCTTAACCGCAACCTTCATTCCTGTGGGCCTCCTAACTTTGAATTAGCGATTGTATGCCCCACCGTGAGGTGGACGCTAGAGTAGATGCGCCGGCGGCCCGCGCTTTGCACGGGTCGAAGGGGCGAACCCGATTACGCCGTCGCAGGGACGACTTGAACGGCCGTGCCGTAGGCGAGGACTTCGGTGACGCCTTGCATGACTTCGGTGGCGTCATAACGCACGCCGATTACGGCGTTGGCGCCGTGCTGGGTGGCGTGCTGCATCATCAATTCGAGCGCTTCCTCGCGGGTCTTCTCGCACATTTCTTCAAACAAAGTGATGTTACCGCCCACGAGCGTTTCGAGCGACGCGCCGATGGTGCCGAAGATGCTGCGCGAGCGGACAGTGACACCGCGGACCAAGCCGAAGGATTTCACGATTTTGTAACCGGGCAAATCGAAGGCGGTGGTAACCATGTTGAAGTTGACGCTGACGTTCATGAGGCGCTCCTCCAGCGACGGCCGATTGTGGTTTTACTTGACGGGCGAGAGTACCACAGCCGGGATGCTGGATTTGTGTTGCGAGGATGCGCTCCGGGGCCGCGAAGGCGCTCGGAAACCGTGGCGAGGCAGCCCGAGCGCGTGCTAGGATAGAGGCGCGTTGTTTGCTCCTGGACACCTCCTCCGTGGTTCCGTAGGGCTCGGTCAGGGCTGCAAGACCGCGCTATAACCTTTAAATTCAATCGCTGGCAGTGACGACAGATGAATAAGAATATTCGAAACATCGCTATTATTGCGCACGTTGACCACGGCAAAACCACGCTGGTGGACGCGATGTTGCGGCAGAGCGGGATTTTTCGCATAAACCAGGAACTCGTCGATCGGGTGATGGACTCGAACGACCTGGAGCGCGAGCGCGGCATCACAATTCTCGCCAAGAACACCGAGATCGAGTACAAGGGCACGAAGATCAACATCGTGGACACGCCGGGCCACAGCGACTTCGGCGGCGAAGTGGAACGCGCTCTGCGCATGGTGGATGGAGTGCTGGTTCTGGTGGATGCGAGCGAAGGACCGCTGCCGCAGACGCGCTACGTGTTGCAGAAGGCGCTGGCCGCGAAGCTTCCGCCAATCATGGTGCTCAACAAGATTGACCGTCCCGACGCGAGGCCTGCCGCCGTGTTGGACGAGATTTACGACCTGTTTATCGACCTCGACGCGACCGAAGATCAACTCGACTTCCCGGTGATTTACACCAACGCGAAGCTCGGCGTTGCGCACAATGCAGTGGAAGATGCTTCGACGACGCTTGAACCCCTGTTCGAGCAGATTGTGAAGTCGATACCTGCACCGACCGGCGATCCGACAAAGACGCTTCAGATTCAGGTAACGAACCTGGACTACAGCGAATTCCTGGGGCGCGTCGCGATCGCGCGTGTGTTCGAGGGAACGCTGCAGCGCGGCACCGAAGTGGGCATCGTGAAGCTCGACGGCTCGGTACTTCCGACGAAGATCACGAAATTGTTTACGTTTCGCGGGCTACAACGCGATGAAGCCGAAGTGGTGACTGCCGGCGACATCGTGGCGATTGCGGGCGTGGAAGGCATTCAAATCGGCGAAACGATCACCGACCTTTTGAATCCTGCTCCGCTGGAACCGCTGACGATCGACGAACCCACGTTGACGATGGTGTTCACGATCAACACTTCGCCGTTTGCGGGACGCGAAGGCCAATTCGTAACGTCACGCGATATTCGCGCGCGTCTCGAAAAGGAATTGCTCACCAACGTTTCGCTCCGCGTGGAAGACGCTGGATCCACCGACGCATTTCGCGTGCTGGGCCGAGGCGAACTGCAGCTTGCGATTTTGATCGAAACGATGCGCCGCGAAGGCTACGAATTGATGGTGGGCAAGCCGGAGATCGTGGTCCGCACCGAAAACGGCCGGCGCCTCGAACCGCTTGAGTTGCTGGTGATCGATTGCCCGGAGAGCTTTATCGGCATCGTGATGGAATTGATGGGCACGCGCCGGGGCGAAATGGCCAAGATGGTGAATCACAACTCCGGCCGTGTGCGCATGGAGTTCCGTATCCCGTCGCGCGGACTGATTGGCTTGCGCGGGCAGTTGATGACGGATACGCGCGGCACGGCGCTGGTTCACTCGATCCTCGAAGGCTGGACGGAATACGCGGGCGACATGGCGATGCGGCTCACCGGTGCGCTGGTGTCGGACCGTTCCGGCGTTTCGACGGCGTACGCGATCTGGGGAATTCAGGAGCGCGGCGAGATGTTCGTCGGCCCGGCGATTGAAGTGTACGAAGGCATGATCGTCGGCGAGAATTCGCGCGAAGACGACATGAACGTGAACATCACCAAGGAAAAGAAGCAGACCAACATGCGGTCTTCCTCGGCGGATGAAGCGATCCGCCTGATCCCGCCGCGCGACATGACGCTCGAGAAGGCCATCGAGTTCATCGCGGATGACGAATATGTGGAAGTGACGCCGAAGTCGATCCGGCTGCGGAAGAAGGTGCTGGACGCGAAGCGCCGGCCGAAGCGTTGGCAGGAAATCAGGGCCAGCACGGAGTCAGCCTCCTAGTTTTTGTACGCTTTCGGCGGCGTTGCGCGGATGGCTCATGCCGTAGGGTGCGCTGTCCGTCGTCTTTGGTACCACGTACAAATGTCCGATTGCGGGACGAGTGATTCCCACGAACGCCCAAGACAGGGTGTTCCGGGGCCTGCAATGGCATCCTATCTGTAACAAAAGAGACACTTTAATGCTGTTTGGTTCGCGGAATCCTATTTGCGATACAAAGTGTGAGGTCAGTTTCCCGTGGATATAGCGCGCCCAGAAGCAAAACGACAAAAGAAGATTCGCCGGACGATCTATATCGCTGCGGCTGTGGTACTGATTCCCCTTGTTACGTTCGCACTTTCGAAGTTGAAGCCGGCGGCGCCGACAGTAGATGCCGGCACGATTTGGCCGGGCACGGTGCAGCGCGGCCCGATGCTGCGCGACGTGCGCGGGCTGGGGACCCTGGTGCCGGAAACGATCCGGTTGATTCCAGCGGCTACCGATGGACAGGTGCAGCAGCGCTATCTTCTGCCGGGAACGCCCGTCAAAGCGGATACCGTAATTTTCGATTTGAGCAACCCGACACTGCAGCAGGAAGCGCTGGACGCCGAATACCAATTGAAGGGCGCGCAAGCGACGCTTGAACAGACCAAGGCGCAACTTCAGAACCAGTTGATGGATAAGCGGACGCAGGCGGCGAGCATTTCTTCGCAATACCGAACCGCGGAAATGGTGAAGCAGACCAAAGAGCAGCTTGGCGCGAACGGGTTGGCGCCAGAACTCGACGTGAAGACGGCCCAAGTGCAGGCCGAGGAACTGCAGAAAGAGAATGACCTGGCGCAGAAGGAAGTTTCGACGTTCGAGGGTTCGATCGAACGCGCAACTGGCCGTGCAGGAGGCGAAAGTGGATCAGATGCGCGCGTTGTACGAGTTGAAGAAAACCCAGATGGACGAACTACACGTCCGGCCGGGCATCGACGGAATGCTGGAAGAACTGGATGTGGAAGTGGGCCAGAAAGTGACCATGGGAACGGTGCTGGCGCGTGTGGCGCAGCCCACCCACTTGAAAGCGCAACTGAAGATCGCCGAGACGCAGGCGAAGGATGTGCTGGTCGGCCAGAAGGCGACGGTGGATACGCACAACGGCATCATCCCCGGACACGTTTCGCGCGTGGACCCCGCTGTGCAAAACGGGACGGTTACGGTGGATGTGGCGCTGGACGGCCCGCTGCCTCCGGGCGCGCGGCCGGACCTGAGCGTGGAAGGGACCGTCGAGATCGAGCGGCTGGCGGATGTGTTGTTCGTTGGGCGGCCGGTGCATGGAGAAGCCAACAGCACGGTAGGCCTATTCAAGATTGTGGACGACGGAAAGGAGGCCGAGCGAGTGCAGGTGCAGCTGGGCCGCGTTTCCGTGAATCAGGTGGAAATTCTGAAGGGCCTGGAAGTCGGCGACAAAGTGATCCTGTCCGATATGTCGGCCTGGGATAACTACGATCGCGTAAAGCTGAATTGATTTAGGGAACTTTTTACCGAGCGCGACTCGTACCAGTTTGTGAATCTTTAGGAGCGTAGGATGAACACGACAAACCAAGCCCTGATTTCACTGAATGGCGTGACCAAGGTTTTCTACACCGACGAAGTGGAAACGCACGCGCTGGCGGCATCCACCTGGAAATCAAGAACGGCGAATACCTTTCGATCGCGGGGCCTTCGGGCTGCGGCAAGTCGACGCTGCTGTCGATTCTCGGGCTGCTCGATTCGCCGACGGAAGGCAACTACCGATCAATCGGCAAGCCGGTGGCGAACCTGTAGCTTTCGGAGCGCGCGCGGATTCGCAACCGCGAGATCGGATTTATTTTTCAGGCGTTCAACCTGATCGGCGACCTTACCGTGTACGAAAACGTCGAGCTGCCGCTGACCTATCGCGGCATGCCGTCGGCGGAGCGCAAGAAGCGCGTGCAGGAAGCGCTGGAGCGCGTGGGCATGGCGCACCGCATGAAGCATTATCCTTCGCAGCTTTCCGGCGGTCAGCAACAGCGCGTCGCCGTGGCGCGCGCGCTTGGGCGGCGAGCCGTCGATTCTGCTGGCGGACGAGCCGACCGGAAACCTGGACTCGGAGAACGGCGAAGCCGTGATGGATTTGCTGCGCGAGCTGCACCGCGAAGGCGCGACGATCTGCATGGTGACGCACGATCCGCGCTACGCGAGCATCGCGGACCGCACGATTCACCTGTTTGACGGCCGAATCGTGGAAGAAACGCTCGGCACGAAACCGGCGACCGCGTAAACCGCGCGCGTTTTAGATCGACCCACCCAACAGCCCAATGTGGTTGTCGTAAGCGGGCGCACGGGTGTGCTCTGATGATTTGGCTGTCGTACGAGATGGAGGATCGGTGATGGAGAGCCTGCTACAAGACGTGCGGCACGCGCTGCGGAACCTGGCCCTGAATCCGGCGTTCACGCTGATCGCGGTGCTCACGCTCGCGCTGGGTATCGGCGCGAATACGGCGATGTTCTCGCTCACCGATCAAGTGCTGCTGCGGCAGCTTCCTGTGCAGAGGCCGGAGCAACTGGTGGTGCTCAGCTCGCCTGGTCCGCTGGACGGACACGTTCATAGCGATGGCGAGCCCGGAGCGTCATTTTCTTACCCCGAATACAAAACGCTGCGCGATACGAACGAAGTTTTCTCCGGTTTGCTCGCACGATATCCGATCCAGATCAATACGGCCGGGCAGGGCGAGTCACAGATGGCCAACGGCGAGCTCGTGAGCGGAAATTATTTTCAAGTGCTTGGAGTAAGGCCGGCGCTCGGGCGCGTATTCGCCAGCGACGACGAAACCGCGAAGAATGCGAATCCCGTAGCAGTGCTGAGTTACGGATACTGGGCGCAGCACTTCGGCTCGAACTCGCAAATCCTGAACAAACAGATCCTGGTAAACAACGTTCCGCTCACCGTAGTTGGCGTGGCGCAGCAGGGATTCACCGGCGTGCAGATTGGCCAGGTTCCGGATGTGTTCATCCCGATCACCGAGAAGCCCGTGCTGATGCCGGCGAATGACGATTTGATGGAGCACCGGAATTTCTGGATTTCGCTGATTGGCCGGCTGAAGCCGGGCCTGACGCGCGAACGGGCTGAAGCGGGAATTTTGCCGGCATATCACGCGTTTCTGGTGGATGACCTCGCGACTTTGAAAATATCCGAACATGGTAAGAAGCAATATATTGCGAAAAAAATGATCTTGTCGCCCGGTGCGCGAGGACGGCAAATCCTGCAAGCCGATACAAAGCAACCGTTGCTGATCCTGATGGGCATGGTCGGGCTGGTGCTGCTGATCGCGTGCGCGAATCTGGCTAGCCTTCTGGTAGCGCGTTCCGAAGCACGTCAACGGGAAATTGCGCTACGGCAAGTGCTCGGCGCGGGGCGCTGGCGCCTTGTGCGGCAATTGATGATGGAGAGCTTGCTGCTTGCGTTTGCGGGCGGTGTGGCTGGATTGCTGATTGCGGAGTGGACGCTGAACGCGATCGTCACTTCGATTCCGGAGTCGGTGGGGGCGAGCGGACTGAAACCGGTGCTTGATCTCCGGGTACTGCTGTTTGCGATTGGCCTGACGCTGCTGACGGGCGTGATGTTCGGATTCCTGCCGGCGTTGCGCGCGAGCGCTTCATCGATTTATATCACGCTGAAAGAGCACGGCTCGGGCAGTACAAGCAGTACAAGCAATGTGCGGCTGCGAAAGGTTTTGATGGTTGGTCAGGTTGCGCTGACAGCCGTTCTGCTGGTTGCTGCGGGTTTTTTCGCGCATAGCTTGAGAAACCTCCAAGGCCAGGACCTGGGGATCAAGACGGAGCATGTGCTGGAGTTTTCCGTTTCGCCGCAGTTGAGCGCCTACGAGTTGCCGCGAGAGGAGCTTCTGGTGCAGCGGATGCGGCAAAATATCGCAGCGCTGCCGGGCGTTCGATCGGTGAGTGTTTCCGAGATTCCCGTTCTGGCGGACAGCAACGCTTCGCGAAATATCACAGCGGAGGGGTACCGCTTAAGCCCGGACGAAAATACGGATGTGGATACGAATTCGGTTGGCCCGGACTATCTCGCCGCGTTGGGAATTCCGCTGAAGCGAGGTCGCGAGTTCAATGACTCCGACACATCGACGTCGCAGAAGGTGGCCATCATCAACGAGACGATGGCGAGAAAGTTTTTCGCGGGACGCGATCCAGTCGGACAGCATTTCGGCTGGGGGAGCGGCGACGGCACAAAAGTGGATATTGAGATCGTCGGAGTGATGGCCGACGCGAAAAGCACGGACCTTCGGTCGGCAGTGAAGCCATTTGCGTTAACGCCGTACACGCAGATGGAGCGCGCGGGCGACGCGACATTTTACGTGCGCACAGATTCCGATCCTGCGGCGCTCGGTACGACGATACGCGGGGTGATGCGCGGGCTTGATCCAAATATTCCGGTCTATGACTTAAAGACGCTTCAGACGGACGTGAATGATTTGGCGTTCACCGACCGGCTGGTGACGGTTTTCTCGCTGTGTATTGGATTGCTGGCGGCGCTGCTGGCCGCGCTTGGGTTGTATGGCGTGATGGCGTACGTGGTGGCGCGGCGCACGCGCGAGATTGGGATTCGGATGACGCTGGGAGCGACTGGCGGCAGCGTATCCTGGATGATCCTGCGCGAAATCGTGCTGATGTGCGCAACCGGGCTGGCGATTGGACTCGTGGTGGCGTATCTGCTGGGCCGGCTGATTGAAACGCAGCTTTACGGCGTGAAGGCGAGCGATCCGTTGGTGTTTGTGATGTCGGCAGTGCTGCTGGCGTTCGTTGCGATGCTGGCGGGCTGGCTGCCGGCGCGAAAAGCGGCGGGAGTGGATCCGATGGTGGCGCTGCGTTACGACTGAAACTCGGCGCGCGGCGAAACGTATTAGAACCGAGGGACGCCCGGCCCAATGGCAAGCATGACCATGAACCTCCAAAACGAAAACGTGACGCTGCAACCGCGAGTGCTGATTGCGGACGACCAGCCGGATTTGCTGGAAGCGCTGCGGCTGCTACTGAAGAGCAACGGGTACTTAACGGAAGCGGTGACGTCACCGGCGGCGCTGCTCGGAGCGCTCTCGCAGACGGAGTTTGACGTGATTCTGATGGATCTGAACTACGCGCGCGATACGACGTCCGGTGCCGAAGGCCTGGACGTGCTTGCACGGCTCAAAGGGCGCGAAAACACGCCGCCCATCGTGGTGATGACCGGATGGGCCACGGTGGGCCTTGCGGTGCAGGCGATGCAGCGCGGAGTGGGCGACTTCGTGGAGAAGCCGTGGGTGAACGCGAAGCTGCTGGAAATCCTGAACGCGCAGATTCAGAAAGGGCGCGAGAACCGCGACAAGAAGAAGCAATCGCTGGAGGAAGCGCGGACGCAGACCAAGATTGCGTCGCAACTGAAACAGCGCGAATCAGAAGTGGAAGAGGCGCGCGAGATTCAGCAGCGGTTTCTGCCGCACGAGATTCCCGCGCTGCGCGGGTATCAGATTTCTTCGGCGTGGCAGCCGGCGCGCGTTGTGGGCGGGGATTATTACGACATCCTGGCGCTGAAGCGCGAGACGCTGGGGATTTGCATCGCGGACGTGGCTGGCAAAGGAATGCCCGCAGCGTTGGTGATGGGAAATCTGCAGGCGGCATTCCGAGGGATCGCGGCAAGCGAGCCGGCGCCGGAGGTGGTGTGCGACAAACTGAACGCACGGGTGTGCGACAACCTCGGCGCGGACCGGTTCATCACGCTGTTCTATGCGCAGCTTGACGGCGAAGCGCGCAAACTGAGATACGTGAACGCGGGCCATAACGCGCCGATCGTCGCGCGGCGGGATGGTTCGCATGCGCGATTAGAGGTGGGCGGCGGCGTGATGGGTATTTTTCCGAACGAACAATATGCCAGCGGAATCGAAGATTTGCGACGCGGCGATCGCGTGGTGTTCTTCACGGACGGGGTGACGGAAGCAGCGGACGCAGAGGCGGAGGAATTCGGCGACAAGCGGTTGCTGGAAACGATTCTGGAGAACAACGCGCTCGATGCGGAGGGCATGCAGAAGAGCATCTTGGCGCGGGTCAATGAGTTTTGCGAAGGCGCGTGGCAGGACGACGCCACGCTGATCGTAATCGCCGTCGAGTAGCGGCGAGCAAGGAATTTCAGGAGCGAATGAAATGATCCGACTGGTGGACGTGGAGAAGGCATACGAATCGGGCGCGGGGAAGACGTGGGTGCTGCGGCGCATCAATCTTGGAAATTCAGCGAAGGCGATTTCATTACGGTGATGGGACCGTCGGGCGCGGGCAAATCGACGCTGATGGGCATCATCGGAATGCTGGACGGAGCATGGAAGGGCGAGTACTACCTGCTCGACAATCGCGGTGCACAAACTGGATAACCGCCGCCGCGCAGAGCTGCACAAGAAATACATCGGATTTGTGTTCCAGCAATATCACCTGCTCGACAACTTGACCGTGGCGGAAAATCTCGACTTGCCGCTTTCGTATCGCGACATGAAGAAGCACGAGCGCGAAGGAACAGTTGCGGACATTCTCGACCGTTTCCAGATCGTCGGAAAGAAAGCGCTTTTCCCGAATCAGCTTTCCGGCGGCCAGCAGCAAATCGTTGCGGTCGCTCGCGCGGTGATTGGGAAACCGAAGGTCATCCTGGCGGACGAACCGACGGGCAGCCTGCACACCAGCCAGGGAAAAATGATCATGGACTTGCTGAAAAAGCTGAACGATGAAGGCACGACGATCATTCAGGTGACACACAACGATGCATGGGCTGCGTACGGCAACCGGATCATTCAGCTTGCGGACGGTTGGATCGTGCGATGGGAACAGCAAAGTGGGTGAAATGGCGGTAGCGAACCGGTAGCTCGCGTGAAGCGGCGCGGCACGCGGAAAGGCGAAGGCGGCCCGAGTGGGCGTGACGGGGCAGGGTCAGAAATTGGACATCACGTTACGTGGCAGTAAAATGGAGCGTTACTCGATGTCAACTTGGGACAGGCCCCTATGGAAACGCTTTGGCAGGACTTGCGCTACGGATGGCGCTCGCTCCTGCGGAATCCTGGCTTTGCGATTGTTGCGATTGTTACGTTAGCGATTGGGATTGGCGCGAACGTAACGATCTTCAGCGTGGTCAACGGTGTGCTGTTGAAGCCCCTGCCGTTTCCCGAGTCGAGGCGGCTGGTCACGATCTGGGAGACGGACAGCGAGCGGAACATCGTGCGCGGCACGGCGTCGCCGGCGGAATTTCTCGATTGGCAGGAGATGAATCACTCCTTCGAGAATCTGGCTGCGTGGCGCGGGCTGTACTACACGATCACGGGTAGCGGCGATCCCGAACGCGTTTGGGGTTCTGAAGTTTCGGGCAATTTTTTTCGGATGCTCAAGGTCGCGCCGGCTATGGGACGCGACTTTCGACAAGGACGACGAGCAGCCGGGGCACGAGCCGGTCGCGATTCTCACCGACGCTCTCTGGCGGCGGCATTTCGGCGGCGATCCGGGCGTGATTGGAAAAACGATCGAGCTGGACGGAAAGCCGGCGACGGTGATTGGCGTCTTGCCAAAGAGTTTTTCGCTTTACGGGACGTCGCCACCGTTTGATATCTGGCGGCCGCTCGTGTTGGATCGGGCGAAGCTGGATCGCCAGGCTCACGCACTCGTGATATTCGGGCGGCTGGGGCCGGGATGTAACCATTGCGCAAGCGCAAACGGAGATGCGCGCGATTCAGGAAGAGCTGAAGCGAAAGTACCCGGGGATCGACCAAAAGAACGGCCTGCGCGTGACAGGATTTCACGAGGAGCTGGTGAGTTCGCTCCGCCCCGGTCTCTTGCTGCTGCTGCCGGCGGTTGGGTTTTTGCTGTTGATTGCGAGCGCGAACGTCGCGAACCTGATGCTGGCGCGAGCGACGGCGCGGGAACGGGAAATTGCGGTGCGAGCGTCGTTGGGAGCGGGCCGAAACCGCATTCTGCGGCAGCTTCTGACCGAGAGTTTTCTTTTAGCGGCGCTCGGTGCGGTCGTCGGAATCATTTTTGCAATCGGCGGGCTGCATCTGCTTCGCGCGTTTTTGCCGCCGCCAACGGGACGCGGGCAGATTCCGCATCCCGAGTGGATCACGATCGACGCAACGGTGCTGGCGTTCACAATCGGCATCGCGTTTATCACCAGCGTGATTTTCGGCCTCGCGCCGTCGTTGCAAGTGGCGCGCGCCAGGATTTACGAGTCGCTGAAGGAAGGAAGCCGCGGCACCACGAGCGGGCGGCGCAACCAGTTCATCCGGTCGGCGCTGATCGTCAGTGAAGTCGGTTTTTCGCTGGTTTTGTTGGTCGGAGCGAGTCTGCTGGTGCGGAGTTTCAGCCGGATGATGTCCGAGGATTTGGGCTTCAATCCGTCGAATGTGCTGACCATGCAGATTTTTCTGTCGCCGGCGCAGTATCCGACGACGCAAAGCGTGTCGAATTTTTATGGCGACGTGCTTGGCAAGGTCGGCGCACTGCCTGGCGTGCAGTCGGCTAGCGCGGTGAATTTTCTGCCGCTCACGGGTTGGATTGTGTATTGCAATTTTGAGATCGAAGGACATCCGATCGCGGATTCCGACGAGCAGCCGACGACGCAATATCGCGTCTCGGATTGGCGGTACTTGCAGACGATGGGCATCGCAGTGAAAGAGGGACGCGCGTTCACCGCCGCCGACGGTCCGGGGGCTCAGGGTGTCGCCATTGTCAACGAGACGCTCGCGCGCCGGTACTGGCCCGGACAAGATCCCGTCGGCCGGCAGATCAAATTGATTTTTCCTGCGACACGCCAAGTGTGGGACGGCGAACCTCAAGCCGGCTGGCTCACCATTGTGGGGATTGCGGCGGACGCGCGCGATTGGGCTTGGGGTGAAGCGAAAGCGGGCCAGATGTATTTGCCGCTGGCACAGGATCCTTCGCGGATCATGCATCTGACGGTGCGGTCGAAGGGCGATCCGAATCAGTTGACGAGCTCGATTCGCGGCGTAGTGCAGAGCGTGGATCCGAATCAGCCGGTGACGGACGTCCGTTCGATGGACGGATACCTGGACATCGCCGTGGCGCAGAAGCGGCTGAACATGTCGCTGCTGGCGTTTTTTGCGATTGTGGCGGGAGTGCTGGCGGCGATCGGAATCTACGGAGTAATGGGATACGGGGTGGAGCAACGGTCGCATGAGATCGGAATCCGGATGGCGCTGGGGGCGCGGCCGGACGACGTGGTGCGCATGATCATTCGCGACGGCATGAAACTCGCGTTCCTTGGGCTGGCGTTGGGTCTGGCGGGATCGCTGATCGCCATGAAATATCTGGAAAGCCAGTTGTATGGGATCAAGGCGCGCGATCCGCTTACCTACATCAGCGTCGCCGTGGCGCTGGCGATGGTGGCGTTTGCGGCTTGTTATATTCCCGCGCTCCGGGCGACGAAAGTGGATCCGCTGAGCGCGCTGCGATACGAGTGAGGACCCATGATGCAGGAACGCGACACAATATCGACGGAAAGCGGACGGATTCATCAGGGAGATAAATTTCGCGCCATGACTTCATCGAACGCATCCCGGGTGAGAATTCTGGTGGCGGACGACCAGCAGGACATTCGCGAAGCGCTGCGCCTGCTGTTGAAGGGCGAGGGTTTCGAGACGGAGACTGTGGCGTCGCCGGCGGCAGTGCTTTCCGCGCTGGAGGTACGGGAGTTCGACGGGCTGCTGATGGATTTGAATTATGCGCGCGACACTACGTCCGGCCAAGAAGGGCTGGACCTGCTATCGAACATTCGCGCGAAAGACAGCACGCTGCCGATCATCGTGATGACGGCGTGGGGCAGCCTGGAATTAGCTGTGGAAGCGATGCGCCGCGGCGCAAAGGATTTCGTGCAAAAGCCGTGGGAAAATGCGCGGCTTCTCGCGATATTGAAAACGCAGATCGAACTTTCGCAGGCACTGCGGCGCGGGCAGCGGCTTGAGGCGGAGAACCGCCTGCTGCGCGCGGATGGGCGACCGGTGATGATCGCGGAATCGGCGGCGATGCGTCCGGTGATGGATTTGATCGCGCGCGTTGGACCTTCTGACGCGAACGTGCTGATCACGGGCGAGCACGGGACGGGAAAAGATGTGGTGGCGCGGACACTGTATGCGCTTTCGTCGCGGTCGAATCGTCCGCTGGTCACGGTGAACGCCGGCGGGCTACCCGAAGGAATATTCGAGAGCGAGCTTTTCGGGCATGTGAAGGGCGCGTTCACGGATGCGAAGTCCGATCGCGTCGGGCGATTCGAGCTGGCGGACGGCGGCACGCTCTTCCTGGATGAAATCGCGAACGTGCCGATGAACCTGCAGGCGAAGCTGTTGCGCGCGCTGGAAACCGGCGAGCTTGAGCGCGTTGGCTCTTCGACCACACGCCGCGTGGACGTGCGGATCATCTCGGCAACCAACGCCGACATTCAAGCCGAAGTGACCGGCGGAAAATTCCGAGAGGATTTGTTGTTCCGGTTGAACACGATCGAGATTCATATGCCTCCGCTGCGCGAGCGCAAGGAAGACATTTCGCTGCTCGCGCACCATTTCCTGCGCCAATCCGCGCAGCGGTACCGAAAGCAACTCGAAGGCTTCGAGCCAGTCGCGCTGCAACTATTGCTCGATCACCCGTGGCCCGGAAATATTCGCGAGCTGGATCATTCGGTGGAGCGCGCGGTGCTGATGGCGGAAGGAGCGGCGGTGCGCGCGAGCGACCTCGGTTTGCGGCCCACGCGTGAATCGGCGTTGCGCCTGGATGAAATGGGAATCGAAGACGTGGAACGCGTGCTGATCCAAAAAGCGCTGGCGCGGTTTGGCGGCAACGTGAGCCATGCGAGCAAAGCGCTGGGACTGAGCCGCAGCGCGCTTTACCGCCGCCTGCAAAAATACAGCCTTTGAGCCCTCTTCTGTACGAGCGCCGAATCTTACTGCTGGCCCTGGCCGCCGGGCTGGGGGGCACGCTCGTCGCGTTGATCCTGCTGTGGGTCGGCGCATTCTCGCCAAAGCTGCAATGGACGCTCACGATCGTCATTGTGATCGCATGGCTCAGCTTTGCATTCTCCGCGCAGAGTCGCGTGATGTTCCCGCTGCGAACCGTTTCGAATTTGCTGGCTGCGCTGCGCGAAGGTGACTTTTCCATTCGCGCTCGCGGTGCAAATCGCGACGACGTGCTCGGCGAGGTTTTGTGGGAAGTGAACGCGCTGGGCGAAACGCTTCGTCGCGAACGCCTCGGTGCGCTTGAGGCGACCGCCCTGCTCCGGAAGGTGATGGAAGAAATCGACGTCGCCGTGTTTGCCTTCGACGGCACCAATCACCTGCGCCTGGTGAATCGCGCCGGCGAGCGCATTCTGAATCAGGACGCGGAATGCCTGCTGGGGCGCACGGCCGAAGCGCTGAATCTCTCCGAGTGCCTCGAAGGCAACACGCCGCGCATCGCGCAGATCGAATTCCCCGGAAAACTCGGGCGCTGGGAAATTCACCGCAGCAATTTCCGCGAGGGTGGAGTTTCGCACCAGCTTCTGGTGATTTCAGATATCAGCCGGGTGCTGCGCGACGAAGAACGGCAGGCGTGGCAACGGCTGATTCGGGTGCTGGGGCACGAGCTGAATAACTCGCTCGCGCCGATCAAGTCGGTGGCGGAAAACCTGGTTTCGATTCTGGGCCGGAAAGACCGCGCCGACGACTGGCAGGACGACATGCGCAGCGGCCTAAACATCATCGCCACGCGTTCCGACGGCCTGGCGCGTTTCATGAGCGCGTACGCGCGACTCGCGAAGTTGCCGCCGCCGTCGATGCGCCCTCTGGAGATCGGGGTGCTGTTGCGGCGAGTGGCCAATCTCGAGAGGCGCTTGCCGGTGCAGGTGTTGCCGAGCGAGGATCTGGAAATCGAAGCCGATCCGGACCAAATCGAGCAATTGATGATCAACCTGTTGCACAACGCCGTGGATGCAGCGCTCGAAACCGGCGGCGGGGTTCGCGTCGGATGGCAGCGCGACCGCGGAGGGGTGGAGGTTTGGGTTCAAGATGATGGACCCGGCGTTCCGAATGCGGCGAACCTCTTTGTGCCCTTCTTTACGACGAAGCCCGGAGGATCGGGCATCGGGCTGGTGCTGTGCCGGCAAATCGCGGAAGCCCACGGCGGGACGTTGACGCTGGAAAACCGGGAAGACACACACGGCTCGGAAGCCCACCTGCGTTTGCCTCTTAATAATTAGCCACAGTCTGCGGGGAACTTTCTGCTCAAAAGAAAAAGGGCGGATGGCCTGAGCCACCCGCCCTTTCTGTAAAACTAAAACGCAGCGATTACTGCTGCTGCGTCTGCTGTTGCGGATCTTTCTTGGCCACGTCCGCCTTCTGCGCATCCACCGGGCTGACCTCGCCGGGCTTCTGGTAGCGGGTGAGGAACGGCATGAACGGCGTGACTTCGAAGGGCATCTTTTCGCGCGCGGAGAGCAGCGGCACGGGCTTGGCCTTCACCAGTTCGACGCGATCGCTCCAGGGATCGAGCTTCACGCGCGCGCCGATCGGAAGAGCCGAGATCTGGTCGAGCTTGTCGGGATCGAGGTTCGGGGCCGCGCCGACCAGCTGCTCGTCCGAAAGTGACGCGGTTGCCGAGGTGGGGATTGATCAGCGCGGGCAGGTTCTTCGATTCGGCGTCCAGCTGCTTCAGGAACAGGCCGGCGCGTGCCGAGCTTGTCTTTGTAGGGCGAATTCTTCAGCAGCTCGAGGGCTTTCTGATTGGCGAGCTGCACCTGCGCCGGGCGTGTCCTGAACGAAAAATGGCTAAGCGCTTCGGTGGTGGTGACGTTCGTGGTGTCGTTGAAGCCCCACTGATCGGTGGAAGGCTTGGTGACGATGATGTCTGGCCAGTTCCTGCGCCAGCATCGTGGCCAGGCTGGCTTCGTCCGGCAGCACGTCGAGCAAGCCGCGGCTCAGGACGATGGTGTGGCCGATGGAGAAGGATTCGAGCGTGCCGGTCAGCAGAACGCGGCAGTGAACTTCCGGCTCGATGTCGAGGTTGTTGGTGACTTCCAGGTTGTTGACGACCGTCTCGAGAACCTTGTCCACTTCTCCCGGGGGCGCGAGCAAGCCGGTGCGCTGCAGGCGGTCGAGAACGTTGACTTCGGCCTGGTGCTGCCATTCGCGTTCGGCTTCGATGGGCGAACGATCCTGCTGCTGGTGCGCAGCCTGGTCCTGGATCGCGTTGGGCGATTCGATCGTCAGTTCGCTGAACTCCTCCTGGTGGCCGACGTTCTTCAGGTCATAGCCCCAGAGGCGGGTCTGCGACTTGAAGCGGATGTTGTTGCCGAGAAAATCCTTCAGATCGGATTCCTGGCTGAAGATGTAAGACGGGCAGCCACAGACCCGGCTGCACGTTCATGCGCCAGCTATCGAAGTGCAGGTTGAAGCCGTTGATCCCCGCGAGCGGCGTGTACACGCCGTTGAAGCGGACGATCGTGTAATTCTGATCTTCCGCCCAGATGCGGCCCTTGAAGCGGCCCTTGCCGGATTTCGGCAGCGGCGTCACGTCGAACACCACGCAGCGGACTTCGCCCGAGGAATTCGCGGCGCACATAGTCGAACTGATAGTGCTGCCGGTCGAACCCGTTCGTGTCGATATAAATCATCTGCAGGAAGCCTTCGGGAACGTAGGACGAGGTGAAATACCCGCTCAGGTGCGAGAGCGGATTCACGGCGTCGAACTTACCCTTCTGTCTCGGTCGAGCATGGAGTGGTCCACGATGCCCTTGGAAAGATCGGCCTGGCCCAGGAAGTAGTGGTCCTTGACCGGAATGGCGCCCATGTCCTTGTCCGGCTTCATGTCCTGGATGTAGGTTTCGATGATCGGGCTGAACCGGCGAATCGTGGCGATCTCTTCGTGCTCGCGCGCGATGATGCGGTCGATGGCCTGATCCACCGTAATCACGGGAGTCGCAGCGGAATTGGACTGCGGCTGCGTTTGGTTAACGGGCTGCGTTTGCGCGGAAACGGCGCCGGCGGCAGCTCCAATCAAAGTCAAACTGAGGCAGACATTCTTCCAGATGCGCATTTCCATTCCCCTTTTCAATTCGCGAGTGCGAATACGATGCGGACCACGGCGGTCGAATCCACAGGCTGACCATCCTGCTGAGCGGGCTTAAACTTGATTTGGCGGGCGGCGGTTTCGGCCGCTTCGTCCAGGCCGTGGCCGAGTCCCTCAACCACGCGCAGGACTCTGACTTCGCCGTTGGCGCCAAAGACGACCTGGAGGCGAACATAGCCCTCGATCTTCTTGGCGCGACCCTCGTCGGAATACACCGGCCGCGGGTTAAAGAGAATTTCGGCGGCTTTGAAGTTGTTGCTGGGTACGGCAGTCTTTGCCTTGGTGGGCGCGGTCGCGGCCGTTTCGTCGAACCCGCCGGTCTTCACGGTGCCATGCGACGAACCTCCGGGGCCTCCCACGGCAATGCCGTTGCCAAAGCCCGCGCTTCCGGTTACGCCCTTGGCACCTTTCGCACCGCCCGTGCCGTTGCCGACACCGGGTCCACCCGGCATGTCAAAAGCGCCGGAGTTGTTGATGTTCGGATTCTTGTTCGTATTGTTGTTGGCCTTGACGCCATCTACATCGCCAAAACCGCCGGTCTGCACAGCTTCGCGAGGTTTCTTAAGCGTGGGCAGCGCCGAGCTTCCCATCGACAGCGGAGGATTCGGGTCAGGGAAGGCCTTGGCTACTTCGGCTGCTTCCGGCGCCGTGGTTGGTTTCCGAGTCACCGGCTTTACGACGGGTGCGGCAACCACCGGGTTGTACACCTTCGGCTTCGGCAGTTCCACGGGCGTTGGAACGGGATCCGGCTTCGGAAGCGGTTTCGCTGCAACTTCCTTGATTACGGGCTTGGGCTGCGGAGGAGGAGGCTGCGGCTTCCAGGCCACGATCGGAGGCGCTTCCACAGGCGTGGTCCAGAAATGCTGGGCAATCTGAAATTTTTCCGGCATGAGGAGAGGGATCACAACTAATGCCGTGACGGCGACGATCTGCAGGCCGAATCCCGCGCTGAACAGGTCCCAACGAGGCTGCGCGTCCGGGAGCAGCGAGGCATTGAAGACACCTCGATTTGTGATCCGTGACATAACTCTCTCCGATTCCCCCTGCCTAGATTTGTTAGATGCGTTCAGACACAAATATTGCCGACGTAATCTAAGTACTAGAACCAGGGGTCCGGGTGAATAGGACTCGAGTACCATTCTACCGTCGCTCGTGTTGAAAGCGATAACGCGATAGTCAGCGGGTAGCAAGAGAGTAAGCGTCCCATGCGTCCCTCAGACTCATTCAACGCGAACAACGGAAGAAGCCCCTCCATACTGTAACCCGTCCGGGTGGGCTCGAGTTGTGGAATTACCGCTTCGTGTGACGAAAGAGACGGGAGTTCGAGTTTGGGCACTCGAACTCCCGGCCTCCCGATAGCTCGTTTCGGTTTCTACGGATTAGTGCGCTTCCACAACTACGTACCGGGTGATGCCACCCTGATTGATGAGCAGCAACAGCGGTTGATTCGCCCCAGCTGCCGCAACGGCTGAGCGGTATTCCGAGACGCTGGTTACGGGCTTGTGATTCACTTCCTGAATCACGTCGCCGCGGCTCAAACCCGCTTCGGCTGCAGGGCTGGCGTCATCGACTGCGGTGACCACCACACCCTTCGTGCTGGCCGGAAGGCTCAACTGCTGCGCGATATCGCTGGTCAGCGGCTGAACCGTTACGCCTTCCAGACCGCCGTTCGGCGTGTTATCGGCCGGGCCTTCCTGCGCGTTCTTGTCCGGCGGAAGTTCCGTCAGCGTAACGGTGAATGGGACCGTCTTTCCATCGCGCCAGACGTCCAGCTTGATGGTGGTTCCAGGAGCCATGGCAGCGACCGAGTTGCGGAAAGTATTGCGGTCGGTGGTGGGCTGGCCATTGAGCGAAGTGATCACATCGCCCTGATGCAGGCCCGCTTTCTGCGCCGGCGTATCCGGAGCCACATTGCCGATCAGCACGCCGCCGCTCTGGTTGTAGTTGAACGCTTTGGCCAGTTCCGGGGTCACGTCCTGCGGCAGAATTCCCAGATAACCGCGGACGACTTTGCCGTGGCTCGAGATCTGGTCCATCACCGGCTTGACCATGCTCATCGGGAATCGCGAAGCCGACGCCTTCGTTGCCGCCGGAGCCGTGCGAAAGAATCGCGGTGTTGATGCCGACCAGGTTGCCGTGAATGTCGATCATCGCACCGCCGCTATTGCCCGGATTGATCGCGGCGTCGGTCTGGATGAAGTTCTCGTAGTTCTCAATGCCGAGATCCGCGCGGCCTGTGGCGCTGACGATGCCCATCGTGGCGGTTTCGCCGATGCCGAATGGATCGCCGATCGCGAAAATCAAATCGCCCACTTGCAGCTGAGCGGAATCGCCGAGCGGAAGCGTGGGCAGATCTTTCGCGTCAATTTTCAAGACCGCGATGTCGCGTCTTCGGGTCTGCGCCGACGAGCTTGGCTGCGTATTCGCGTTTGTCGTTCAAATACACCTTGATGTCGGTGGCGCCGTCGATAACGTGATTGTTGGTGAGGATGGTGCCGTCGTTGGTGACGATCACGCCCGAACCGAGCGCCTGTTCACGCTCCGCTTTTGGTTGACCGCCCTGCCCGAACTGATCGCCGAAAAATTGGCGGAACATCGGGTCGTTGAACATCGGCGAGAGCTGTCCCGCTTGCGGCTTTACGATTTTTGAAGTGCGAATGTTGACTACGGCCGGAAGCGCGGGCTTGATGACGGCTGAAAATCCATTGGCGAAATTTCCCAGGCTCACCGGCAAAGCATTCTGCGCGATGGTGACGGGAGTGCGTGGCGATCCCAAAACTGTGTGGCCAGCCCAATCACGGAATCCTTGCGAGAGTAGGGCGCCTCCCGCAAACGCTGCGGCCACGGCGACTCCGGCGACCCAGCGGCGAATCTTGACGATACTGCTCTGCATGGCTGTCTCTCCTGGTTTCACTGGAAACCCAAATTTACTCTTTTCACGCGCGGCGCGCTACGGTGGCGCGCTGCGTGACTCGATTTATTTGACGTAGCAGGCCGGAAATGGTGTTAGCGGAGGTTAGCAAGCTTCCGCCGTCGAAATTTGCTTGTATGTGACGGCAAGGAAGGCGCTTGCAAGCCAAGGCGTGACGGCAGCAAAAATAATTGGCAGTGGTCGCGTGAAGGGTCGATGATTTTTGAGTGCCCGAAAACATATGAGCCTAATGGATTTAGATTAGATCGGGCGCTCTACGGACTTAGCTTATCAACCGGGCTATATAAAAGGCCGCAGCGGCCGCGAGGCCTCCGACAAGTACCGTTTGCAGGCCTCCGCGAAGGGGTTTCACTCCAGTGTAGTGACCTTTAATAGAGCCGAAAATGAAGAGCGCCACGAGCGTGACCGCGATCGATATCGTAAGCGCCATTCGCGCGTCGTGACGCAGCAGGATATATGGCGCCAGCGGGATCAGGCCGCCCACGATGTAAGACGCGGCGATCGTCGCTGCGCTTCGCGCCGCTCGCGTCGGGTCCGGAGTTTCCAGTCCCAATTCGAAGCGCATCATGAAGTCCACCCACTTTTTTTGGTCGGCGGTGATCACGGAGACGATCGGGGCCATCTGTTGTTCGGTGAGGCCGTAATCGCGAAAAACTTTCGCCACTTCTTCCTTTTCGATTTCGGGAAGCTCCACCGTCTCGCGATATTCGCGATCGAGCTCGGAGGCGTAATGCTCCGTATCGGTTTTTGCTGCGAGATATCCGCCGAGTCCCATAGCGATGGAGCCGGCGGCAATTTCGGCGAGTCCTGCGGTCACGATGATGCCGGTGCCCTGAGTGGATGCGGCCACGGCGCCGGTGAGTCCGGCGGCGAGCGCGAACGGAACGGTGAGTCCGTCGGACATTCCGATCACGATGTCGCGCACGGCGGCGGTGGCGGTGAAGTGCTTCTCAACGTGCTCGGTGGATGGCATCTTTCACTCCCTGCGATCATCTAACGGGCGGCGGCGAACCGAGGCCACCGTTCCCTTTATCTTCGCGGGGATGCGTATAATCAGGAGCCCGAAAGAGGGAAACAGCAGGTGAATCTGGTCGCAGCGCTTGGACAATCAAATCAAGGAGCATTCCTCAAATGACTTTCACAGTTCCGCCTTTGCCGTACGCGTTCGACGCTCTTGAACCCTACATCGACGCCAAGACCATGGAGATCCATCACGACAAGCATCACGGCGCCTACGTGACGAATTTGAACAAGGCTCTTGAAGGCCATGCGGACCTTCAGAACAAAACCGTCGAGCAACTGCTCGCGCGACTCAACAGCGTGCCCGAAACGATTCGCGCGGCCGTGCGCAACAACGGCGGCGGCCACATCGAACCACTCGATATTCTGGAAGATCATGAAAAAGGGCGGCGGCGGCGAACCCGGCGGCGAGCTGGCCACGGCCATCAAGCGGCGCGTTCGGCAGCTTCGCGGATTTCAAGACAAAGTTCGACGATGCCGGCGCACCAAGCGCTTCGGCTCCGGCTGGGCATGGCTGCTCGTCGCGGACGGAAAGCTGGCGATCGAATCCACGCGCGAACCAGGACAATCCAATCTGGACGGCGGAAAAGCGTTCTTCGGCATCGACGTATGGGAGCACGCCTACTATTTGAAATACCAAAACCGCCGGCCGGAATACCTGGAGGAGTGGTGGAACACGGTGAACTGGGCGCAGGTGGCGGAGAACTACGCGGAAGCCAAGAAGTAGGTTTTTCCGCCAGCAGCATCCCAAGCGGGGGCGGATTTGGTTACGCTCCCGCTTTTTTTCGTCTCTATTTTTGTTAAAGATTCCGGCGCTCGCACCGATGAACCACCGAAGCGGCAGGCGTTTTGCATTGGGCCGCATGATTCAGATTAGTTTTTTGGATTTGTTGGCGGGTGCGGCGCGAGCGCTGGAAGTCTGAAAGCAGTGGATTTAGCTCGAAATCGCCGACAAAGACGGCGGCTTCGTCGTGTTGGTGATCGGCGACAGCCAGCAACTTCCGTGCCACTTCGAACATCGAATGCACGTTCTGCGAACGTTTGAGAATTTCCTTTTTCGCTCCAGGAAGTCTTGACGAGCGCTTCAAAATCTGTAAACTGCGATTTCTGACATGGCGACGATGCCCAATCCGATGCCGATCCCGCAAGAAGAACCGCTGCAGGAGTTCGACTTCCCGCAGCGTGAGGCGGCTTTTTTCTACGGCCTGTTTTTGCGCGGCCACTCCGCAGACGAACTCCGAAAAGACATTCAGGTTCCCGCGGTGGTGCTTGCGAAGTGGGACAAGGAAACGGTCCGTCAGCCGCAGCTCCGCTCGGTGCTCGAGCGCATGGTTCGTTACCGCCAGCACGTCCTCGCGATTTTTGAAAATTTGGTCTCGCACGACGCCTCGACGCAGAAACTCCAGTAATATTTGTTGTTCCTCGTACGCGTTCTCTGATTTATCTCCTTTGTCTCCGCGATTGACTTCGAAGTGGGCCGACGTATCATCGTCTTTGCTCCGCGAGGGAGCACATCCGGGATGATGAAATATTTTATTGTCGGCGTGGGTGGGTTCGTCGGGTCGGTGATGCGATTCTGGGTCGGCACGCTGCTCACAAGCAAGCTTGGTACGCGCGTTCCGTGGGGCACGTTTGCGGTGAACACCACCGGATCGTTTCTGATGGGTCTGATTGTTACAGTGCTTGTGGCTCGAACCGACTTTAGCCCGAACTGGCGTTACTTGATTCCGATCGGTTTCATCGGCGGCTACACCACGTTTTCCGCGTTTGAGTACGAAACCTTTCAGGAGCTTCGAACGCGGTGACATGCTGATTGCCGCAGCGAATGTTGCAGCAGCGTGCTCGTTGGTTTCGGTGCGTGTGGCTGGGGTGTTGACCGGCCGCGCCGATCGAACATAGTGGGTTATCGGGCGCGTCGCATGCGCGGCTGACATCACCGTGGGCTGAATTACTCCCTTGATGTCCGCTGCTCGCGCATCGTTCGACCGAATTCCCGCGCTCCTTGTTTTGGGCATGCACAGCCGCGAGTAGCATCACCGCCGAAATTGTTGTAAATTATATCTGCCTCGCTGATCCCCGGTAGCTCAATGGTGGAGCATTCGGCTGTTAACCGAAGGGTTGCTAGTTCGAATCTAGCCCGGGGAGCCACCTTCTCCTTCTCTCAGTTGCTTACAAAACGTCCATGTACTTCTTCACGGATACCGCCGCGGGGAAGAAACCGCGGCCGGCAAGCTTTGCCGACGATCCCAAGGACGTCGGCGTGAAAACCCGGGCGGAGCTTGTGGCCTTTGTGACCAAGTGCGTGGAAGACGGCGCCGCGGAGATCAAGGCCAAGGGCGACAAAGGCCTGATGGAAACGGTCGATGACGGCGGGCCGCATCTGGACCGGCTGTACGATTTAGCTTACGGACTGACCGGGCATTCGCACGGACACTATGGCCAGCTGGTGGTTTACTACCGGATCAACGGCCTGGTGCCCCCAGAATCAAGGCCCAAGAAAGGGTTGGGCATCGTCCTTCGCATCCCGGCTTTCGTTTGTGCTCCAAACCTCGACAAGGTTGCCAAACTCCTCCACGCGGTACGCGACGCTCCGCTCGAAGAAACCGTGCGTCTTGAAGTAGGGATCGTTTTGCTGAATAAAATGTCGGGAGTCAAGAAAAAGGCATCGCCCTTGCGTGCCGGTGCATCCTTTGTGGCCGCAGACTCCGGAACAATCCAGCCAAGCCGACCGTCGGGAACAAACAGCGCGCGGAAGCGGTCCCAGTCGCGCGGTCCAGCTGGGCCCGAGACCACGTCATAGGGTGAAGCGATGAGGTGATCCACAGTGTCCACGTCGCCGGGGTTCTTGGCCGCAGGCCAGTCTGGATGCCCTGCGAGTGCGCCGACGAGCGGAGGCGGCGCAGATGCGGCAGGACTAGACTGGTGTGCGCTCGGGTTGAGCGTCAGTTCCACCAGAAAACAGCTCAATGCAAGAACGCGACTAAGAATCATGGGATCATCTTCTTGTTTTATCCATTCAACTAGTGCGCCATGCGGTGAGAACCGGGCCACACCGCGCGGCGCTCCTACTTAGACCAGGGCGGAACCACGCCGTTGGTGCGCGCGTACGCGATAGACTGTCCCAGATGTTCGTGCTGATCTGCAAGAATCAGCGTCACAGCTTCTTGCTTCGTCATGTCCTCTCCGAATAGTTTCACTTTCGTCTGCAGGTCATTGTCGGGAAGCGCCGTGATCGCTTTTTGCAGATTGGCGTAAGAATCCTTCAGCGCTTCCTGCATTTTCTCCGGGTCGGTGATGGGCGCAGGTTTCGCGCCCGTAGTCGGCGTGCCCGAAAGCACGCCCGCGAGCAAGCCATTCTCGCGGACGATCAGGTTGAACACATCGGCGACGGAGCGAACGCCCTGGCCGGGCTTCCAGTCGTACTTGCCGGACATAACGCGCGCGAGTCCGGTGAATTTGTCGGAAAGCGTTCCGGCATCGCTTGCCCACGCTGCCTGCAATCCTGCCGTCTGCGCATGCACCAGTGAAACCATTAGAGCGAACGCAAGCGCGCACACTGCGTACTGCATCAGAATCTTTTTCATGTGGAGTTTCTCCTCATTACCAAACGATTTATGCTGCTCTTCACGGCGAATGCAGGTCTCAACGCGGTTGTTCGCGGACAATGGCCCGCGAAGAATCAGAACGCGGCGCTACTTCAGCGGTGAAAAATCCGTCGGCCGCATGTACGTAACGTCCACTTTTTCCACCAGCTTCTCGGCCTCCTCGGCTTTGATTGCTTTCTGAGTGTCCGGATCGGCGAACATCGCGTCCCAGTTCTTTTCTGCTTCCTCCCGGCTGGAATGAGCCAGGAGGTACACGAATGTGTTGTCCCAAGCGGCCTTCTGCTCAGGTACCCAGTAACCCACAACCTGTAGATCGTGTCTGGCGAACAGCTTTGAATAGGTGTCTCGAAATCCCGATTCCACTGCCGGCAATTTGCCCTGTGAAGTGTGATAAATGCGAAGCTCGAAGACGCGATTGCTGTCGGCCCTCACTTGCTCAACGTGAGCAAGCCGGGCAGTAATCAGAGATCCCGCCGCGAACGAGAGCAGGGCCATGGCGCAAACGCTCCATCGCTTGGATTTCCCGCCTTCGCATTTCCCATAGTTAAAGGTCATCGATATTCCCTCCTGGAGACCGGACCATATCCCTCAACTAGCCAGTGCTTGCCCGGAAAAGTGATATGCGGTGTCCGGGATGAGACAAGCGGTAAGATCCGTTCTTCGAAGGTTGGCTATAATCCGTGCTGGGAGGCGATTCACCTGTTGCAACAGGCTAGGTCAGAAATGGGACGCACAAGATGGATCTTGATCGTGTGCGCCTGGACGACCGTCGGACTGCTATTCACCATTCAGGAAATCGTGCTGGCGAAGGTCCACGGCGGGCACGTGAACTGGGTCCTCGTGGCCGTGATCGAGCTGATCTACTGGAATGTGTGGGCGGCCTACACACCACTTGTGATCGGCCTGGCCAAGCGGTTCCCTTTGACGGGGCCGAAGGTCGCGCCTCATATCGCGATCCACACGATCGCGTCGCTCTTGATGGCTCCCCTGGCATCGGTCACCGAATACTTTCTGAGCGGGGCACTTCTGCGGTTGATTTTCCGTTTAACCGATCCAGGTGCTTTGCGCCTTCTCCCGACTTTGACAGACGTTCTTCTGTCGATGAGCGTTACTGGCCTGCTCACGTACTGGCTCGTTGTGGGACTCTACCAGGCGTTCCACTTTTACCAGGCCGCGATGGAGAGACAGACCAGAGCGGCGCAACTGCAAACGCAACTCTCGCAAGCCGAACTCGATAACCTTAAAAGCCAGTTACATCCTCACTTTTTGTTTAATAGCCTTCACACTATCGGAGTCCTGATGCAGGAAGACGTTGAGGCTGCAAGCCATCTGTTGGTCATTCTCGGCGACTTGCTGCGCATGGCCCTCGAACGGCGGGACAACGAGATCACCTTGCAGAGCGAACTCCAGTTCGTGGACAAGTATCTGGAGATCGAACAGACGCGCTTTCACGACCGGTTGAAAGTATTCACGGACGTGCCGCCTGACCTTCTTGGACTGTACGTGCCGAGCCTGGCGCTTCAGCCTTTAGTTGAGAATGCGATCAAGCACGGCATTAGCGTCGATTCCACCGCCGGTCGGCTCGAGATCGCTGCGCGACGCCACAACGGCACAATTCGGCTTCGCGTCCGCGATGACGGTCCCGGTCCTGCGCCGGGATCGCTCCCGCGATTCGGCGTTGGGCTCACAAATGTCCAGTCACGTTTGAAACAGCTCTACGGAGATGAGGCTTCGCTCGAACTTACCAGCGCCGGCGGCCGAGGCTGCGAGGCCGTCATCACCATTCCACTCCGGAGTTCGCATGAAGACGCGAGTCCTCATCGTCGATGACGAACCGATCGCCCGGCGCGGTATCCGCCGCTTTCTGGCCAAACACAACGACATCGAAATTGTAGGCGAGGTGGCGAACGGAATCAGCGCGGTGGAGCAGATCAATGATCTTCATCCCGACATCGTTTTTCTCGATGTTCAGATGCCTGACCTGGATGGTTTTGGAGTCATCGAGAATGTGGAAACATCCACCGGCCGCGCGCCCGTTTATGTCTTCGTGACGGCTTACGATGCACATGCCCTTCGCGCCTTCGAAGTGCACGCCGTTGACTATCTCTTGAAACCCTACGATAAGGAGCGATTTGCCAAGGCCCTGGCTCACGCACGCGAAGTTCTCGACCGGCGCGGAAGAGCAAATCGGGATCTCGAACCGCTGCTCGAATCCCTGCGTACTCTTCGCCCGCTGGAGCGCTTCGTCGTAAAGGATAAGAAGCGGATTTTCTTCGTTTCCGTCTCCAGCGTTTTGTGGATCGAAGCTGCGGGGAACTACGCCTGCATACACACCGCGAAAGACAGTCACTTGTTGCGGGAAACTCTCGCGCACTTGGAAGAAAAGCTGGCGCCGCACCAGTTCATCCGCGTGCGGAAATCCGCCATTGTGAACGGCGCTTCCATTATCGAAATCCGTCCGATGTTCGATGGGGTTTACGACATCGTACTGGCTGAGGGAACGGTGGTCACGTCGAGCCGGAGATACGCCCATAAGTTACGGGCGCTGCTGGAATCCTAGTCTAGGCAACTGGGATGTAAATTGGCGCGTCGGCGTGGAATGCCGGCGGCGAAGATGATTTCAGTACTGCCAGTAAGAAATCGGGTTGTCGCAATTCCCACCGGCAAAATTTCCCGGCAGTCGGGTGTGTTGCAAGGCCTGTGCAATGACGACGAGGCCGTCGTAAACTCAGGGATTTAATTAGCGCCCAGCCAGCGCCACAACATGTGTGCCAGCGGTCAGCGCTTCCCCGATTTCGGTTGCCTTCTGTGTACCAATCAGCTATAATACGACTGGGCTAATCGACCGGCCCACCGCTAAACGCACATGGCGCGCGCCGCGTACGACTTCGGCGCCGGAAAGATTCACCCCGGCAAAGCGCCCTCCCTCGCGCGCCACTTCATATCCGTATAACTACCGACGCTATCACTCCGAAGTCACCGCAGCGCTCTTATCGGCGCTGCTGCGATTAGAATGTTACGTAACCCCCAGAAAACAAGCATCGCTGGTACTCGCTAAGCGGTTCCAGGTGGGCCGTTTCTTCAGTTCGCACCGCTCCGCACATTACGTACGAACTCCCCGCAATTCTAATCGCGGTTCCGCGATTAGAAATCGCCGTAACTCACACAAAACAAACCACCGCGCTATTTCTAATCGGCATTAACGTTACATTTTTTCGGAGGGCTCATGCGGGCGGAAGTGACTCCATAGCGTCGGTCGAGTCAATCCCAGCTTGCTTGATTACGTTCTCCCATTGCCGACGGTCGCCTCAGGGTGTTGCGCCACTTCAGCCAATTCGACGATAATGTTTCGAGGCGGGAAATTGTGTAAGCTCTACGGCTCACGGGCATCCCATGGCCGAAAATCCCAATAATACTGACGAAGGGGTCAGCGGAATCAAGGGCACGGCGCAGCTTGTGTCTGCGCAGTTGACGCGCGCGGCGATTTTCCTTGTTGTGAAGATCAAGCCGGGTGCGGAGAATCGCGCTGCGATTCGCGCGTTCTGCGCCGACCTTTCGGGGCTGGTGCGCTCGGTGGAGTTTCGCGATATCGACGGCCAGCTCTCCTGCGTGATGGGCGTAGGCGGCGAAGCCTGGGACGCGCTTTTCGGCAAGCCGCGCCCGGCTGAGCTGCACCCTTTCCGCGAATTTCACGCCGGCAACCGCCACGCCATCGCGACGCCCGGAGATTTGATTTTCCACATCCGCGCGATTCGCATGGATCTCTGCTTCGAGCTGGCGTCGCAAATCATGGAACGCCTCGGCGAATCCGTTGCACCCGTCGATGAAGTCCAGGCCTTCCGCTACTTCGACGATCGCGATCTGATCGGTTTTGTGGACGGCACGGAAAATCCGCGCGGCCAGGCGGTCGAAGATGCCGTGTTGGTCGGCGACGAAGATGCTGCGTTTGCCAACGGCAGTTACGTGCTCGTCCAAAAATATCTGCACGATATGGACGGCTGGAACCGCCTCACCACCGAGGAGCAGGAGCGCATCATCGGCCGCAAGAAACTCACAAATATCGAGCTCGACGACGCGACCAAACCCTCGAACGCTCACAACGCGCTCACCGTGATCGAAGAAAATGGCAAAGAAGTGAAAATCCTGCGGGACAACATGCCCTTCGGCCGTCCGTCCGACGGAGAGTTCGGCACCTACTTCATCGGCTATAGCCGCTCTCCGCGTACCATCGAGCAAATGCTCGAAAATATGTTCATCGGCCGCCCGCCGGGAAACTACGATCGCCTGCTCGATTTCAGCCGCGCCGTCACGGGCGGCTTATTTTTCGTTCCATCCGCGACGTTTCTTGATGAAGTGAGCGATGCGCCCGCGCCAGATTCCGACCCGACCATCGACAGTCCCTCGGACTCAGGGCCGCCATCCGAAAAATCAGCTTCGCCACAACAACTACGCTCGAGCGAAGGTTCGCTCAACATCGGTTCCCTGAAAGGAGATTCCCACCATGAATAACCTGCATCGCGAGCTTGCACCTATTTCCGACGGCGCATGGGAGCAAATCGAAGAAGAAGTCGCGCGTACCTTTAAGCGCTATCTCGCGGGCCGACGCGTGGTGGATGTGAATGCAGCTCAGGGCGTCATACTGTCCGCGGTCGGAACGGGCCACCTGAAACAAATCGCGGCGTCGCGCAAAGGGATGCTGGCGCGGCAGCGCGAAGTGAACTCGCTCGTCGAACTGCGCATGCCGTTCGACCTGACTCGGCAGGCCATCGACGACGTGGATCGGGGCGCGAACGATTCCGACTGGCAGCCGGCGAAAGACGCCGCGCGCGAAATTGCCTTCGCCGAAGACGGCGCCATCTTCGAAGGCTATAACGCGGCCGGGATCGTGGGCATGCGCCAGGGAACCAGCAATCCGAAGCTCACGCTCCCCGCCGATGTGCGCCAGTACCCGGATGCGATCGCACAGGGCCTGAGCCAGCTTCGCCTCGTGGGCGTGAACGGACCGTACGCCGTGCTGCTCGGCGCCGCTGCTTACACCGCTCTTGCGGAAACCAGCGACCACGGGTATCCGGTACTCGAACACGTGAAGCGCCTCGTGGAAGACAAAATCATTTGGGCGCCGGCGATCGAAGGCGCGTTCATCGTCACCACGCGCGGCGGCGATTTCGATTTTCATATCGGGCAGGATCTTTCGATTGGCTACCTGAGCCACACGGACACCAGCGTGAAGCTGTACCTGCAGGAAACTTTCACGTTCCTCTATCTCACTTCGGAAGCGGCCGTCGCGTTCGCTCCTCCGAAAAAATAGCGTCCGGCAGCGGTCGCAGCGCTTCACGTGTGCAGCTCAAAAGAATTACACTGAGCTTGTGCGCCTATGAGTAAATTCACTCGACGAATCGGCATCGCCGTAGTGGTGTGCGTTGCGATTCTGCTGGCCGGCTGGCTTTATGCCGAGACGCGAACGCGAACCGCGTGGGATCGCAAAGCGGCGGCGCGTTATCTGGACCGACGCGAAAAATACTGGGCTGAGTGGCCCCAGGCTGCGCGCGACCAGGGCACGTTCTGCGTTTCGTGTCACACCGCTCTTCCGTATGCTTTTGCGCGCCCGGCGCTAGGATCCGCGCTCTCTGAAAATCAGCCGGCCGATCAGGAGCGCCTGCTCCTCGACAATGTGCAAAAACGCGTTCGCCTCTGGAACGAAATCAAACCCTACTACGAAAGCATGCCGGCGCAATCGCGCGGAACCGAGTCTGTTCTGAACGCGCTGATCCTCGCGGGACACGATGCGCGGGCCGGAAAGCTTTCGCCCGATGGGCGTGCCGCTCTCGCGCACATGTGGGAGCAACAGCTCACGAGCGGCGATCGCAAGGGTGCGTGGGCGTGGATCCTTTTCGACAACGAGCCGTGGGAAGCCGCCGATTCGCCTTACTACGGGGCATGCCTCGCCGCGATCGCAGCTGGAATCGCTCCGGAAAATTATTCATCCGACCTCGCGATCCAGCCCAATATCGCCGCCCTCAGCGACTATCTGCGCCGCGAGGCCGCGGCTCAAACTCCGATTCAGCGCGTAAATTTATTGTGGGCTTCGGTGCAGTTGCCGGGCCTGCTCACGAGCGCGCAGCAGCAAGCGATCGTCGATGAGATTCTCCCGAAGCAGCACAGCGACGGCGGCTGGAGCCTTTCTGAGTTGTCAGGAGGTTGGCAGCGCGAAGACGGAACGCCCCAGATCATGCAGAGCGACGGTTACGCGACCGGATTCATCGCGCTCGTGATGCAGCAGCTCGGATATTCACGCGAGGACGCACACGTGAGAGCCGCGCTGAACTGGCTGGTGCAAAATCAGAGTCTCTTGAATGGCGGCTGGTCCGGCTACTCACTGAATAAGCGCCGCCACAATCCGTTTTCCGAAGTCTCACAGTTCATGAACGACTCCGCCACGGCTTACGCCGTCCTCGCACTCACCGATCCCACGAATTCGTTCAGGAGCGAGACTGTGCCGCCGAAATCGAACGTCGCCGCGCCGGCAACTCCCGTCGGCAAGTAGCAATTGTTCATCACGGCTCACTTTTTGCGCAGTGCTTCAAGCTCATCGAGTGTGCGCGGCCAATCGGCGCCGAGCAGCCGCGAAAGTCCGCGATCCGCGAGGACTTTTCCGCCGGTCTGGCAGGTTGAGCAGTAGTCTGTTTCGTTGTCGGCATAGCGAATGCGCTGTACGGGAGAGCCGCATCGCGGGCACGGTTGCTTGTACTTCCCGTGAACGGCCATGTCCTTGCGGAACGCGGTCACCTTCTCCGGGAATTTCTCGCGAGCTTCGGCGCCGAGGCGGTCCATCCACATTTGAAGAGTCGAGCGAGTTGCCGCGTACAGGCGCTCCCATTGCTCGGGAGTCATTTTGTGCGTCTGCTGGAGAGGCGAGAGCTTCGCGGCGTGCAATATTTCGTCGGAGTATGCGTTTCCGATTCCGCTCAGGATGCGCGGGTCGGTCAGCGCTCGCTTCAGAGTCCGGTTCTCGGCGGTCAGCGCGGCGCGAAACGCTTCAAGGTCCGCGTCAAACACTTCGATCCCGCCGGGATCGATTGTCGCCATATCCATCTCGCTGCGGAAAAGATGAAGCGAGGCGCGGCGTTTCGATCCGGCCTCGGTGAGCACCAGCGAGCCGGTGGGGAAATCGAACGCCGCCAGATCGTTGCGCCGGCCAAGATTCGCTCCGGCGGTTTTCCAGTGAAGGCGCCCAGCGATCATTAGATGGAGAACGAGCCAGTGGCCGTTGTCGAATCCAAAGGCGATGCGCTTTCCCACGCGGCGGAGACCGTTGACCGTGCGCCCTTCGATCGATTCGAGCGGCGGTTCCACGGTTCGAAGCAGAAACGGGCTGGCGAGGCGCACTTTTTCCAGTCGCTGAACCATCACACGCGCTTCCAGCGCTGTGAGGTAAGCGGTGATGTCCGGCAGCTCGGGCATGGATAAGAGCTTGCATGGACATGCGCGGAAAACGCAATGCCGGTGACGCAACCGCTGGGGCGCCCCGGATGGCGATTGAAGGCGTGCCGGCAGAGCGAAAGCAGGTCCGGGATTTTGCAGGGTATTGTAGTCCGGGCACAGTCCTGCGGCCACCAGGCTGATGTTTAAGAGATTCGATCGGGCAGTTTTCCGTCTCTCAGCAACCTGTGGCAGCCTGCGTATCCGGTGTCGAGTCGGGCTTCTCGCGTTGCACCAAGCCTCCGCTGCTTGCCGAAGTTTCCGCACGACGTAGGGGGAATATTCGAGGGGCGTACATGGACCGCCTTATCGACCTCCACAGCGTGACGCACCTAAGATGCGATATGAAATTGGAGGTGGATCGTGGCGAAATACGGAAAAGCTGCAGGCAAAAGCGTGAAGAGCGCGATGCACAGAGAAAAGCGCGGAACTTTGAAGTCGGGCAAGGGCGGAAAAGGCGGCACGGTGACTAGCCGCAAGCAGGCCATAGCAATCGGGTTGTCGGAAGCGCGAAAGAAAGGCGCGAAGGTTCCCCGCAAGAAAGCCGCCTAGTCTCACTCCACAGCGGCGGAAAAAGTTTGCACCACCGGGCCTGGCGCGGGCTTCTCCCCCGTTGCTCGCGCCGCCCACCCCTTACTTCAAGCGATGTTCACCAGTCCGTTGCGAATCGCATAGACCACGAGTTCTGCGGTCTTGTGGATGCCGAGCGCGTCCATGATGTTGGCGCGATGCACGGCCACGGTGTTGGCGCTCAGCGAAAGCTGATCGGCAATTTCTTTATTTGATTTGCCGTCCACAATCAGTTGGAGAATTTGCAGCTCGCGAGTGGTGAGCCGGGATTTCGATTCACCTTTCAGCGCGGCAGCGCGGGAAAGCTCCGGCGCCAGCACTTGTTGCCCGGCCGCGACGCTGCGGATGGCCGCCGCAAGCTCCAAATCGACGGCGCTCTTCAACACATATCCCCGAGCGCCGGCGTCCAGCGCTTGCCGCACCAGCGTATCCTCCGAGTGCATACTCAACACGAGGATTGCCGTGCCGGGAAGTTCCTCGAGAATCTTGCGCGTCGCGGCGAGACCGCTGGTTCCCGGGAGGGCGCAGTCCATTACCACCACGTGTGGCCTAAGGCTTAGCGCGAGCTTGATCGCTTCGTCGCCGGTGCCGGCTTCACCCACCACGTTCAGATCGGGCTCGTCCTCGAGCATGCGCCGGAAACCGCGCCGCACCAGGCTGTGATCGTCCACGAGCAAAACCGAAATTCTAGCCGGCATTCGTTTCCACTCGTTCGCGCGGCACGCTCAGCTTCACGCGGGTCCCGGCGTGGGCGCCTGGTCCGATTTCCAGCTCGCCGCCAAGAAGTTCGGCTCGTTCGCGCATGGCAATCATCCCCATCCCAAATCCATTTCCGTTGGAGCCGCTTTTCAGTCCCACTCCATTGTCTTCCACTTCCAGTTCGAGGCGTGAAGGAAGATATCGCATCCGTACCCACGCAGCGTCAGCATTCGAGTGGCGAGTCATATTATTCAACGCTTCCTGCAAGATGCGGTAAACGTGAATTGCGGCGGAGCCTTCGACGGGAAAAGAGACACCAGTCTTTTCGTAGTGAATGTCGATTCCAGACTGCTTCTGGATCGTCGGAACGTACCAATCGACAGTGGCGTCGAGACCGGATTCTTCCAGCATCACGGGATGCAGAGCCTGCGACAGAGTACGTACGTTATTCAGGGTGGTCTGCGTGATGTCGCGGACTTCATGCAAATCGTTGCGCAGCACCGAGCCTTCCGGCGCGAGCTTTTCCGATCGGCTGAGCAAAGAACCGATGGCCGTGAGGATCTGGCCGAATTCGTCGTGCAATTCACGCGAAATATGACGCAGCGTGGATTCCTGCGTGGTGATCAGGCGCTGTGCAAGCTCGCTGCGCTGGTGCGAGAGAGCGGCAAGCTGCGCGAACAGGCGCCGGTTGGATGAGATGAGGTAGATGCTGGTCAGCAGAATCGCGGCGAGCGTGGCGAAGAGGAAAAAATAGACCTGCCGCTGCACGCGGTCATATATTTCGCGGATCTGCGCAGCGGCAATTTCTTCACTCTCGTTGTTCGAAACCAGCAAGCGCGAGATCGTGCTGCTCAGGGCCTCTTGCCGAGGCTGCATCGCGAGGCGTATCTGATCGCGAGCCGCGACGTCGTCGCCATTGCGAGCCATGTCGAAAGCGTCTGCGGCTACGTCCCAAAATTGCGCGAAAGTGTTCTGCAGGAACTCCTGCTGATCGGCGGTGCGGAGATCGGGGGATAGCGACGCTTCGACTTCGAGCGCGTTGGCCATATCGTCATGAATGCGGGCGAATTGATTGGCCCATGCATCGACGGAATAGCGGCCGTCGGAGTCGAGCATGTCGCGCATCGCAAGACCGAGCGAATTGAGATCATTTTGTAGTCGCAGAAGCTGAATCGAGTCCTTGCGGTTTCGATCGACGAGATTTCTTTGCAGTTCGCGAAGGCCGGAGATCTGGCGCGTGATATACGCCGAGTACGCGACGACCGCGGCGAGCGTGATAATCAGGCCCAGAATGAGCCCAAGCGTAGGGGAGCGATCGACGCGCGAAGCCACGAAGAGAGCATATAACGCCCGCCAATCGCGCGTAAATCTGGCCTAGCCACGCGCAACGTTGAACTCGCCAAACGCGCCGATAAAAGCACCTTTTTTTCTGGGCGCCTCTGCAAAACGCCAATCGTCTGTGCGATACTGTCGCCCCTTTCGCGCGAGGGTGGCGTAGGGAACCGGCTAACGGACCGGGATTTCTTGCCGGAATTGCCGCTCGAATTTACCGAGTTCAATCGAATGAGGGCTTCGGTTTCCTGAATCGTGACCGGACGCTCCGCATCTGAATACCTTTGTGGGAAAGCCGCATCAGGCGCGCCGTATCCGGCGCCATTCCACGAGCGACTTTGACGATTCTCAAAGAGGAAATAAATTTGGAAAAGCCGCCGCTATTCCTGCACCCACCAAAATTGCCCAAGCGACCGTTATGTTTTAAGAGATTCGCTTCGCGCGCCGCGTATGCAGCGAGCGTTGGCCTAGCGATGTTTGCGATAGCCGGATGCGAAAAGGCTGCGGCGCCAGCACCGCCTCCTCCAGGTGTGGTGGTCGTCGCGGCGGCGCAGAAAGATATTCCGGTGTACGGGGAGTGGGTCGGCTCGCTGGATGGCTACACGAACGCAAATATCACTCCGCAGGTGACCGGCTACCTGATCAAGCAGGATTACCGCGAAGGATCGTTCGTACACAAGGGAGATGTGCTGTTTGAAATCGATCCGCGCCCGTTCCAGGCTGTTCTCGACCAGGCAAAAGGACAACTGGCGCAAGCGCGCGCGCAACTGGACCTTGCCAACATCAACGTGAATCGCGACGAGCCGATGGCCAAGCTGCACGCGATTCCGCAAAGCCAGCTCGATACCGACACGCAAACAAAAGCCGCGGATGAAGCCGCCGTGCAGACGGCGCAGGGAAACGTGGAACAAGCCGCCCTGAATCTGGGCTTCACAAAAGTTTTGTCGTTGATTGACGGCATCGCGGGCATCGCGCAAACCCAAATCGGAAACCTGGTGGGGCAGACGACGGTGCTTACGTCGGTGTCGCAGGTAAATCCGATCAAGGCGTATTTTTCGATCAGCGAGCAGGAATATATGGCGATCTCGGACAGGATCAAGGGCAGCGTGGACATGCTGGCATCCACGAACCGGGAGCCGCTGCAACTCACGCTTGCGAACGGCGACGTATTTCCGCAAGTCGGGCGGGTGATCTTTACCGACCGGCAGGTGGATCCGCAGACGGGAACGATTCGCATCGTCGGAGGATTTGCGAATCCGGGCAATGTGCTGCGCCCCGGGCAGTTCGCGAAGATCCGCGCACTGACCGGTAACAACGCGAACGCGGTGGTGGTGCCGCAGCGAGCTGTGACGGAACTGCAGGGCGCTTATCAAGTGGCGGTGGTCGGCGCGGACAACAAGGTAAACATTCGTACGGTGAAGGTCGGAGACCGCGCCGGTTCGCTGTGGGTGATTAGCGATGGCCTGAAACCGGGCGAGCACGTGATCGTCGAGGGCCTGATGAAAGTTCGCGACGGCGCGACCGTAACGCCGAAGCTGCAAGCGATCGACGCGGATCCGGATACCAAGGCCCAATAACTCATGTCCAAGTTTTTCATCGACCGTCCCATCGTCGCCATGGTGATTGCCATCCTGATGGTGCTCGTGGGAGGGGTGTGCTTCTTCCAGTTGCCGACGGCGCAGTTTCCGAATATCGTGCCGCCCGAAATTCAGGTGCAGGCGACGTATCCGGGAGCCGACGCGCTGACCCTCGAGCAGTCCGTGGCGACGCCGCTCGAACAACAAATCACCGGCGTGGACAACATGAATTACATGTATTCCACGAATGCGAACAACGGACAAACGACGATCACCGTGGATTTCAACGTGGCGTCCAATCCGGACATCGACCAGGTGCTAACGCAGTTGCGCGTGGCACAGGCGCAGTCCCAGCTGCCGGCTCTGGTGAATACATCGGGCGTGATCGTGCAGAAGTCGTTTACCGCGCCCTTGATGCTGATCACGATTTATTCGCCGAACCGGACATACGACAACATTTTTCTGGCGAACTATTCGTACATCAATCTTAGCGACGAATTGACGCGAGTTCCGGGCATTGCGCGAGTGCTGGTGTTCGGCGCGGGGCAGTACGCAATGCGGGTGTGGGTCGAGCCCGACAAGCTCGCCAAGCTGAACATCACGGTCCCACAAATCGTCAACGCTGTGCAGATTCAAAACAATGTGAACCCCGCGGGGCAAATCGGCGGCGAGCCGGTGCCCTCCGGCCAGGAGTTCACATACACAGTGCGCGCGCAGGGGCGCCTGGAATCAACCGCAGAGTTCGGAAATATCATTCTTCGCGCCAATCCCGATGGGACCGTGCTGAGGCTGAAGGACGTGGCGCGGCTCGAGCTGGGCGCGCAAACCTACAACCTGACGGGGCGATTCAACGGCAAGCCTGCCGCGATTCTGGCGATTTATCAGCTTCCGGGCTCGAATGCGGTGCAAGCGGCGAAGGACGTCCGCAAAAGAATCGAAGAGTTGAAACAGAAGTTCCCGCAGGACCTCGACTACGACGTTGCACTGGATACCACGCTCGCTGTTACGTCGGGTATGAAAGAGATCGAGCACACGCTCATCGAAGCGCTGCTGCTGGTGATCGTGGTGGTATTCATTTTCCTGCAGGGCTGGCGCGCAACGTTGATTCCGCTGCTCGCCGTGCCGGTTTCGCTGATCGGGACGTTCGCTGTGTTTCCGATTCTGGGCTTTTCGGTGAATACGCTGTCGCTTTTCGGCTTGGTGCTGGCGATCGGGCTGGTGGTGGACGACGCGATCGTGGTGGTGGAAGCCGTCGAACACCATATTGAAGAAGGGATGTCGCCGCGAAAGGCGTCGCTGAAGGCGATGGAGGAAGTTTCGAGTCCGATCATCGCGATCGCACTGATTCTGGTGGCGGTTTTCCTGCCGACGATTTTTATTCCCGGAATCACGGGACGGCTGTACCAGCAGTTCGCGGTGACGATCGCAATTTCCGTGGTGTTCTCGGCATTCAACGCGCTTTCGCTCAGCCCCGCGATGTGCGCGCTGCTACTGAAGCCAAAGACGGAATCACGCGGTCCGCTTGGGCGATTTTTCAAGTGGTTCAATCGCGTATTTGGCCGCACCACGGAAGGCTACGTCAGTTTCTCTTCACTGTTGATCCGAAAAGTGTGGCTGAGCCTTTGTTTCCTCGCGGTGATTGCCGTACTGGCGGTGTTTATTGGCAGCAGGTTACCTAGCTCCTTCCTGCCGGACGAAGACCAGGGATATCTGTTCGTTGGAATGCAGCTACCCGATGCTGCGTCATTACAGCGAACCAGCGACGCGGCGACGAAGGTGGAAAAGGCAATTCTGGGAACGCCCGGCATTCAGAGCTGCGTATCGGTGGTGGGATTCAGCCTGCTGAGCGGAACGCAGAGCACATACACGGCGTTCTTTTTCGTCACGCTGAAGGATTGGGATCAGCGCAAAGCTCCGAACGAACAGTACAAAGCAATTCAGCAGAACGTGCAGATCGCGCTTTCCAAGGTGCAGGACGGTATCGCGTTTTCGTTCCCCCCGCCGGCGATTCCGGGCGTCGGCTCGTCTGGCGGCGTGTCGTGGGTGCTGGAGGACCGTTCCGGCCAAGGCAACGATTTTCTTGCGGCGCAGACGGAAAAATTCCTGGCGGCGGCGCAGAAGCGGCCGGAATTCGCGGGCATGATTTCGACGTTCCTGCCGCACGTGCCGCAGGTGTATGTGGATGTGGATCAAGCCAAGGTGCTGAAGCAGAACGTAAACCTGGGCGACGTGTACGAGACGCTGCAGACTTTTATGGGCGGCTACCTGGTGAACTATTTCAACCGGTTCGGGCGCCAGTGGCAGGTGTACGTGGAGGCCGAAGGCGACTCGCGAACGCGCGCGGAAAACGTGGGACAGTTCTACGTTTCAAACGGAACCGGGAGCCGCGTGCCTTTGAGCGCGCTGACCAGCATCGAGCAGAAATTCGGGCCGGAATTCACAACGCGTTACAACGAACACGAAGCCGCGCAGATCAACGTGATCACCGCGCCGGGTGTAAGTTCGGGCCAGGCTCGGGCGGCGCTTGTGGACGTGTTCAACAAAACCATGCCGAAGGAAATGGGCTACGACTACCAGGGTATTTCGTACCAGGAGCAACAAGCGGCGGAAGGCATCTCGCCCAACGTCATTTTCGGGTTGTCCGTGCTGTTCGTGTTTTTGATTCTCGCAGCGCAATATGAAAGCTGGTCGCTGCCGTTCAGCGTGCTGCTGGGCACGCCGATTGCGGTGTTTGGTGCATATCTCGCGCTGCATCTGCGGAAGTTCGATAACGACGTGTACGCGCAGATCGGCTTGATCATGCTGATTGGCCTTGCGGCGAAAAACGCGATTCTGATCGTTGAGTTCGCCAAGGATGAGTACGAGAAGGGCGGTAAGACCGTGGCGGAGGCGGCGCTCACCGGAGCACGCGTTCGTTTCCGCCCGATTTTGATGACCGCGTTCGCGTTCATCCTGGGTTGCGTGCCGCTCTGGCGTGCAACGGGATCGGGCGCGGTTTCGCGGCAGGTGATGGGCACGGCGGTGATCGGGGGAATGCTGGCCGCGACGCTGATTGCGATTTTCCTGATTCCCGTCACGTTCGACGTGGTGGAAAGTTTCGCCACCCGCCGTAAGCGCCGCGAGGAAGAGGAAGCCGGTCCTCCTCCGCCTCCGGCGCCAGCGGGAGAGACGGCATGATGCGCCGCTCTACTCTGATCGCCGCCGTCTTGTTGGCGGGCTCGATTACCGGGTGCAAGGTAGGGCCGAATTACAAGAAGCCGGACGTGGATGTCCCGTCCACGTACCGCAATGCGACGCCCGAAGATACCGCGGCGACTGCAAGCGCTTCGTTTGGCGACATGAAGTGGTGGGATGTATTCAAAGACGAGCAGCTTCAGCAGTTGATCCGGACTGCGCTGAAAAACAATTACGACGTGCGAATCGCGGCGACCCGCGTGCTGCAGGCGCAAGCCCAGCTCGGCATTACGCGCGCGGACCAGTATCCGACGCTCAACGGTTCGGCGGGAATCAGCAGCCAGCGTTACCCGCTTACGCCGGTATCGCCTCCTTACGAAATCAACGCGGGACAAGTGGCGCTAACGGCGGCGTGGGAACTCGATTTCTGGGGAAAATACCGCCGAGCCACAGAAGCGGCGCGTGCGAACCTGCTGGCCAGCGAATGGAATCAGCGCGGCGTAATTAACACGCTGATTTCGAATGTGGCCACGGCGTATTTCCAGTTGCGCGACCTGGATTTCCAGCTTGAGATTGCGAAGCAAACGCTTGCTTCGCGGCAGGACTCGCTGAAACTGACGGAGGCACTCGAGCAAGGCGGCTCGGTGTCACTGGTGGACGTCCGCCAATCCGAACAGTTGGTGTATACGGCGTCTGAAACGATTCCTGCGCTTCAAAAGCAAATTGGCCAGACCGAAGATTTGCTGAGTACGTTGCTGGGAGAAAATCCCACGGACATCGCGCGCGGATTGAAGCTGACGGAGCAACCTCACCCTCCGACCGTTCCGGCGGGGCTTCCGTCCACGCTGCTCGAACGGCGCCCTGATATTCAGTCCGCGGAACAGCAATTGATCGCGGCGAACGCGCAGATTGGAGTCGCGCGGGCAGCTTACTTTCCAGACATCTCCCTATCCGCGACGGGCGGATTCCAAAGCGACGCATTAACGCGCCTGTTCACGGGACCTGCGGGGCTGTGGGATTTTGGAGCGTCGCTGACCCAGCCCATTTTCAATGCGGGCAAGATTCGCTCCAACGTGAAACTGACGGAGGCCCAGCAGCAGCAGGCTCTGCTCACCTACCGGCAGACGATTCAAAATTCATTCCGCGACGTTTCCGATGCGCTGATTGCCTATCGCAAGAATCGCGAATATCGGGAGCAGCAGGAACTACTCACTGAGGCGACGCGCGGCGCCGACGAGCTTTCCAAGACGCGATACCAGGGCGGAGTAGCGAGCTATCTGGAAGTTCTGACCAGCGAGACGAATTACTTCACCGCAGAGCTAGCGCTGGCGCAGGCGAGGGCCGATGAGTTGACGGCTTACGTTGCGCTCTACAATGCGCTTGGCGGCGGCTGGCAGCAGTAACGACCTTCATTTTGTGGCTCCTGGCGCGCTTCACTCGCTCCATCCGTATGTCGAATCAAGCCTCGAAATAACGCGAGCGGCACTGGCCACTGTCTGGCGTATTCTTTTTCCCTGGAGGAAGATTTGAAGTCTCCTGCAGAAGCGCTGGGTGCGGGCCTGTGTTCGCATTGCTTGTACGCGCGAACGATCGAGTCCTCGCGCGGCTCGCAGTTCGTTCTGTGCGGGCGCGCGGCTACGGATTCGAATTTCCCAAAGTATCCGACGTTGCCCGTGCTGCGATGTGTAGGCTATTCGCCGAAAGAAAAGTAGAATTGAGTTTAAACACGCACGGCCCTTACCTGTGAAGACCTCGAGACTCACCAAGCCCGAACCGCGCGAAGAAATAATCATTACCCATGAGGACGTGGATCGCGCGCGGGATCGTGCCCGTGTATCCGATGCCCGCACGAGTGGCGGCGGATTTTCCAAGCTGAAGCTCCTCTGGCTGCTCGTCGGTCCCGGAATTCTGGTGATGCTCGGGGAGAACGACGGGCCGAGCATGCTGTCTTACGCTGCAACGGGAGCGCGATTCGGCATCGGGTTTTTTCTTCCGTTCGTGGCGCTCACGTTCGCGATGGCCGTTGTGGTGCAGGAAATGACGGTGCGGCTTGGCGCCGCCACGCATCGCGGCCACGCCGAATTGATCTTCGAGCGCTTCGGGCCTTTCTGGGGCTGGTTTTCGATGATCGATCTGGGCATCGGAAATTTTCTTACGCTGATTACGGAATTTATTGCCGTGCGCGCCGGACTCGGCTTCTTCGGCGTGCCGCCGTGGGCGGCGGTGCTATCGGCGCTTGCGATTCTCTATATGGCGCTGCTGACGCACCGTTACTGGACATGGGAGCGCATCACGCTGGCCGCCGCTCTGTTGAACTTGATTTTTGTTCCGGTCGCACTGATGAGCCATCCTGACTGGCATGCGGTGGCGCATGCGTTCGCCACATGGAAGCCAATGCCTGTGGGGCGCACGGCCGAAGTGTTGGAACTGCTCCTTGCCGTGATCGGCGCCACCGTCACACCGTGGATGCTGTTCTTTCAACAGAGCGCGACGGTGGACAAAGGGCTCACGCGCCAAGACATTCGGTTCGGTCGGATCGATACGATTATCGGCGCCGTGCTTGCGGCCGCTGCGGCGGTCGCGACGCTGATGGTGACGAACCTGCTATTCCAGCACCAGATGAAGGCGGATGATTTTCAAGCCGCGCAATTCGCGCAGGCTTTGCAGCCGTGGATCGGGCGGCTGGGCGCTTCGCTGTTTGCAATTGGCATCGTCGAGGCCGGCATCGTCGCGTTGATTACGATTTCCACTTCTTCGGCGTATGCGTTTGCCGAGGTGGCGCACACACCCCATAGTTTGAATCTACCGATCAAGGAAGGACGCGCGTTCTATTCGGTGCTGTTTCTTTGCGCGGCGGCCGCGGCCGGGATCGTATTGATTCCGAGCCTGCCACTGGTGCCCGTGGTGCTACTGGTCAACGTGATTGCTGTGCTGGCCATGCCGCCGGCACTGGTGTTTCTGTTCATGCTGGTAAATGACCGCGAAATCATGGGCGACCTGATCAGCCCGTTGTGGGCGAATGTGCTCGCGACAATCGTGGTGATCATTCTTACGGGCGCCGGCGTGCTTTTTGGAATCAGCATTCTTGCGCCAACCGTTCTCGATATTTTTGGCAGTAGGTAGGAGACAAACGCATGACGCCGACAGAAGCGCACGCGATAAAGGTGAGTTCGGCAGCGAAGGATATGGTGATGTCCGCGCTCGAGCGAGAGCAGCTTACGGGGATGAAGCAACAGATCCTGCCGAAGCGGAAGTTGACGGGGGTGGAAGTGTCGGTGCTGTGGTCGCTGCGGATTTATCTGGTCTTCATGGTGATCGTCGTTGTGTACAAGATGTGGATTGCGCCGCGTTAAAAGTCCGTTGTTGTCTTCCCACTGGTCTCGAAGTTTCGGAAATCGAAATACCCGACCTGCTTGGGCGGCGCTCCCGAATTTTGTATGCTTCTTGTATGGACGCTCCGCTTACTGCGATTGAAGTGCGCATCCTGGGCGCGCTGGTCGAAAAAGAAATCACTACACCGGAGTACTACCCGCTCTCGCTGAATGCGCTGATGAACGCGTGCAACCAGAAATCGAATCGCGATCCCGTTATGAGCGTGGACGAAGACGCGGCGCGGGCTGCGTTGCGCAGCCTGGGCGAACGCGGTTATGCCGGTCCGGCCGATAACTTCGACAGCCGTGTGACGAAGTACGAGCACCGCCTGCAGGAGGCATTCAACTTCGACAGGCGCGAAACGGCAATCCTGTGCGAACTCTTCCTCCGCGGGCCGCAAACGCCGGGAGAGTTGCGCAGCCGCTGCGAGCGCATGCACGAGTTTGAGGATCTCGAAGAAATTCAACTCACCTTGCAGCGTTTGATGAAACGCGAGCCACCGCTGGTAAAGCTCCTCCCCAAGCAACCGGGCACCAAGGAGGCGCGCTACGCGCAGCTGCTGGCAGGCGACGTTGTGCCGCCGACAACCGGTACGACCCACGAATCGCGCCGGGAGACCCACTCAGTTGTGGTGGCACAATCGACAGACGTGCAGAGAATCGCGCAGCTGGAATTAGAGATTGCAACGCTGCGCGAGGAACTCAGCACACTGAAGACGCAGTTCGCTGAGTTCAAGAAGCAGTTTCAGTAGATGGACATCTCTCGGTTATAAAGCCCGTCCCGCTGCAGCGCCTGACGCCCACGCCCACTGAAAGTTGAACCCGCCGAGGTGACCAGTGACATCCACGACCTCGCCGACAAAAAAGAGACCTTGCACTTTGCGACTCTCCATCGTCTTGCTCGATAACTCGTTGGTGTCCACGCCGCCTGTCGTCACTTCCGCTTTTTCGTAACCCTCCGTGTCAGCGGGCACGATTTTCCAATCATGAATTCCGGCTTCAAAGGCCGCGAGCGAATCGTTGCTCCAGGTCCGCGGCGCGTGCGTTTCAAGCCAGCGCGTCGCGAGACGTCTGGGCAGCAAATTCTGTACGGCGGCGCGAATCTGCGTCGCAGTGCGATCGGAGCCCGGCTTGGCGCTCGCGGTTACGGTTCGCCCCGGTGCTAGATCAAGATGAATTGGTTCTCCCGGTGCCCAATAGGAAGAAATTTGAAGGATCGCCGGCCCGCTCAGGCCACGATGCGTGATCAGCATGCTTTCGTGAAATGTCTGGCCGCCGGCACGAGCAGCGACGTCCGCCGCGACGCCACTGAGATCGCAGAACTTCGCGCGGTCTTCCGGATTCAGAACGAACGGCACGAGGCCGGGATTCGTCTTCGTTATTTTCAATCTGAAGAGGCGCGCAAGGTCGAAGCCGAACGCGGTCGCGCCCATTTTCGGAATGGAAAGTCCGCCCGTCGCGACCACGAGTGCCGGCGCGTGAAATTCGGACTCGTTCGTTTCCACAACGAATTCCGTGACTCGCGTAACATTCTTGATGTGACAGTTCCGGAAAATCTTCACACCAGCCATCCGGCACTCGGCTTCGAGCATGGTGAGGATGTCCTGCGCTGCCCGGTCGCAAAAGAGCTGCCCGAGTTTCTTTTCGTGGTAGCGGATGCCGTGCTTTCCCGCGAGCGCGATGAAGTCCGCAGGCGTGTAGCGAGCGAGAGCGGACTTCGCGAAATGCGGGTTCGCGCAAAGGAAGTTTTCCGGCTGAGTGTAAATATTCGTGAAGTTGCAGCGACCGCCGCCGGAAATGAGAATTTTCTTGCCGCAGCGTTCGGCGCGTTCGAGCACGGCCACCCGCCTGCCGCGTTTTCCGGCCTCGATGGCGCACATCAAGCCCGCCGCGCCACCGCCGATTACGAGTGCATCGAGGGATTGAGCGGGGTCGGAGTCGGTCATCGAGTCGAGTGGCTGCAGGACATCGCGCGTATTGCGAAAATCGCCGCGGATTTGGCCGCCCGCCGCATCAAGGTTAAACTCAGAGTGGGAGAAAAACGAATCATTTGGCGCCGATCATCAATGCACAGGGTCTTTCGAAACGATATGGCGTCGCGCCTTTATTTCAGAATATCTCCTTCACGATTTCACAAGGGGACCGCATCGGCCTGATCGGTCCGAACGGCTCCGGAAAATCCACACTTCTTGAAATTCTCGCCGGTCGTACGAAGCCGGACACCGGAGAAGTCGCGATCCGCAAAGGCGTCTCGCTCGGATACGTCCGGCAAATCTCCGAATTTCCCGCCGAATCCACGTGCCGCAGCGTGATCGAGTCGGCGCTCGCTCGAACGGGTGTCGATGAAACCGAGCGCGGCTACCGTGCCGAGGAAGCTTTGCACCGCGCCGGATTTTCGGACTACGAAGTTCATGCGACGGCGCTCTCCGGTGGATGGCGCAAGCGGCTGGCGATTGTCGAAGGGATTGTGCAAGCGCCGGACATCCTTCTCCTCGACGAGCCGACGAACCATCTGGACCTCGCCGGCATCGAGTGGCTGGAAGGCGTGCTGCGTTCCGCGGCGTTTGCGTGCGTGGTGGTGAGCCACGACCGCTATTTTCTGGAGAGCGTCACGAACGACATGGTGGAGCTGAGCCGCTACTATGCGGACGGATTCTTGCGCGTGCGCGGAAACTACAGCAAGTTTTTGGAAGCGAAGGAGCTTCATCTGCACGCCCAGGGCAAGCGGCAGGAGGCGCTCGAAAACCGTGTTCACACGGAAATCGAGTGGCTGCGCCGCGGCCCGAAGGCGCGGACCACGAAGTCCAAGTCGCGCATCGATAAAGCTCACGAAATGATCGGAGAGCTGGCGGAATTGAACTCGCGCACTCGAAGCGCTTCCGCAAAGATCGACTTCTCCGCATCCAACCGGCAGACCAAGCAACTCATCACGCTCGACGACGTCTCGTGCTTGATTGCCGGCAAGAAGCTCTTCGAACATCTCACGTTCGCGATTACGAATGGAATGCGGGTAGGCCTGGTTGGCCCAAACGGCAGCGGCAAGACTACGCTTCTGCGGCTCGCTCGCGGCGATATGGACCCGACGGATGGGAAAATCGTGCGCGCCGATTCGCTACGCATCGTGTATTTCGATCAGCGGCGCGAGCTTGACCCTGAAATTTCGCTACGACGCGCCCTGGCGCCGGACAGCGATTCTGTGATCTATCAGGATCGCGTGATTCACGTGGCATCGTGGGCCGCGCGATTCCTTTTCGCGGCGGAGGATCTCAACCGCCCGGTCGGGCGGCTTTCCGGCGGCGAAAGGGCGCGCGTGCTGATCGCGCAGCTCATGTTGCAACCCGCCGACGTGCTTCTGCTCGACGAGCCGACGAACGACCTGGACATTCCGACGCTCGAGATTCTAGAGGAGAGCCTGCTGGAATACTCCGGCGCCTTGTTGCTCGTGACGCACGATCGCTACATGTTGGATCGCGTGTCAACGGTGGTAGTGGGACTGGACGGCCGGGGCGGAGTTGGAAGATTCGCGGATTATTCGCAATGGGAGGAATGGTTAACCGAGAGCGCGGATCGAGCGGTGGCGACCGTGCAACCATCGGGAACGAGACCGACGACTACTTTCGCGGCGCAGGCACCGACAAAAACAAACCAAGCGCGCGCGCGGGAAGCGGCCAAGATGGAAAAGAAGATCGCCGATGCCGAGGCCATTCTCGCGGCGAAAAAGGCAGCGCTGGAGGATCCGGCGATCGTGACGGACGCGCCCAAGCTGCACGCGGCGTATGAAGAAATGCAGGCTGCGCAAGCAGCGGTCGACCACCTATACGAGCGCTGGTCGGAGCTCGAGAAGAAGTAAGCGCCGTTGACCGTCGTCGCGACACAAAGCCCTATCTGTCAGGCGCCGTTGGTCGCCGCGAGAGCCATGGGCTGGCACTTCGGACACCAGAACGTCGAGCGCGCGTCCAGGCCCTGTTTGTGCGATTCGATCCGGCCTCCACATTTTCTGCACGGCTCGCCCGTCCGCCGGTAAACCCACAATCGGTCCGTGGGATTCGCCCGTCCCGTGGTTCGCCGCATGCCGCTGTAGGTGACTACAACATCCCCAGACGTGTCGGTCACGTTCGCGCGAAGGAATTTTGTCGCCGTCGAAACCAAGCTCGCGAGTTCGGCTTCACTCAGTGATCGAACTCGCCGGAACGGGTTCACGCGGCACGCAAAGCAGGTTTCCGATTTATAGACGTTTCCAACTCCGGAGAGCAGCGACTGCGTCATCAGCGCGACTCCGATTTCCAGATCAGGCCGCAAACGCAGGCGGCGAATGATTTCGGCTTCGTCCATGTCAACGTCGAGCAACCGTGGCCCGAGGTCCTTGAAGCCTTCGCGGCGTTCGAGACTTTCTGCCGTGTGAAATTCCGCCACGGGAACCATAAATCCCACTGCAAGGAGCTTCGCGGTCTCGATTACGATTCGCATCTGTCCACTTGGCCGCTTCCACTGCTCGCCCGGGCGATAGATGTGCCAGCTTCCACTCATCAGCATATGCGTGAGCAAGATCAGATCACCCGAAAAATGAATCAGCAGCCATTTCCCGCGCGACTCGACTTTTTCGACAAGTCTTCCCGTCAGCGGCGTGTCGACATCGACGCGCGAAAGTTTTGGATATGCCGATTCGAATCGCGTGACCTTCTGCCCACCCAGACCGAGCTGAAGCGTTCGCGCGGTGCGATAGATTGTGTCGCCCTCAGGCATGGTCAGGCTGTCTCGGAGACACCGGAACTGTCTTGGTCGTCCGATTCCGTTTCGTCCGTGGCGGGGGCGAGGGCGATCGGCGTGACGCGCCGCATTTGAAAGCCCAGCGCGGTGTTCACGAACCCGGCCTCTTCCACGAAGCGCGCGATGAAATGTTCGCGTGCCGGCGCGCCGTTGATTGTGCCGATCAGAAGGCCGCCTCTGCGCGTTTGACGTCGCACCGCGAGTTCGGCCAGCTTCGCGGCCAGGGCACCGGCGTAGTGCGAGCGCTCCGGTTCTTGATCAGGAAGGAATATTCGAACGGCAGGATTGCGGCGGCGAATGTAAGCGCCGAGCGTCCCGTCCACGAGAACGACGCCGGCGCCGCTTGCGCGAGCCAGCATCGGTTGTTGCTCCGCCGCACCGCCGGGCTCGGTGGCATCCACGGCATTGCGCGGCCACGGCAACAAGCTGCCGTAGGGATTGGCAGGATCGGTGGCGCTCAAATACACCGCTTCGGGCGAAGGAGAATCCATGCGCAGGCTGCGCAGAATATCCACGGCCGCAGGCAATGCGAATTGCGCAGCTCCCATTCCAGACACGAACATGCCTCGGCGAATCCACCCGCTCTCTTCCATGGTGCGCAAAGAGGGGTATACGGAGTTGTACCCGCCCGCGATGTTCTCAGCGGCGGCAGTTTCACGCATCACGATGCCGTACCGGACCAGAAGCTGCTGCGAGATCGCCGCGCTCCACTCAGTCGTGTTCTGCGGTTGGGAGATGCGCGGGCGGATCAAGGACCACCGCCCCTGAGCCGGACCTCCTCGAGACGTGCGCGAACGCATTCGGCTTAGGAATTCCAGCGAGCCGGGCCGGCCGTCGCTGAATTCGGCGCGATTGCGCTTCGTATCGGGCGGTCGCGTAAGGTTCCGCAAAGGATGGAACGTATCGTTCGTGACGAGGCCGCTCCAGACGAGCTGCCACAGCGACTCCGTCGTGTCGCCGGGGAATCCGCCGCCGCACGCTGCGTGAATTTCTGAAAAGAACGAAGCGCCGTGCTGCCCCAGGCATTCAATGATTTTCTGACCACGCTCGGTCGGCGCAGGCGGAGCGGTTTTCGGAATCGCGAGGCGGCAGCAGCAATGGCAGCGACTCCGTCAAATAGAGCGCAACGCGTCCATCACGGTCGCCGACCTGTTCGACTCCGACCCAAACCACCTCGCCCGCAGCCATGAGCGCGTCAATGTCGCCGGGCCGGTAATCGGCGATTCGCGCGGGCAGCACGTCGCGTTCGAGCTCCGAAGCGAGAAGCGCCGCGCCTTGCAATGATTCGATCGCGTCGAGCATCGCATTTACTCCGCGGCGAGGCGCGCTGATGCCCTGCCAACGCGTGCAGAAGCGCGCGAAGATGCGCTGCTCCACCGGCTCGATTTCGCGTCGCAGGCGCGCCAGGCTCTTCTGGCGGATTTTCTTCAGAATTTCCGGATCGCACCATTCACGGTGGCGGCCGTTCGGCCGGAATTCGCCTTCGAGCAGTTTTCCTTGGCCGTGCAGCGCGCGCAGAAGGGGCTCAACGTCCGAAGACGAAAGCCCGTATCGATTCGCCAGCTCCAGCGTGGTGAACGGCAGATGCGTTCGCGCGTAGCGGCGGACGATTTCGGAAAGCGCGCCATCGACGCTGGCAAGAAATACGTCGGCGAGTCCTGGAGGCAATGGCGTGCCGAGCGCATCGCGATAGCGCGCGGAATATTCCACGGGAATGTAGCGGAACTCGTTTGCGATGCGGACGCGCACGGCCCGGCGCGAATCCACCAGCGCACTGATCGTCGCGGCGGTGGCTTCATCCACGCAACGCGCGCGCAACTCGGCGTCCGTAAGATCGCCGAGCTTGAGCAGCAGGTCGTGGACGCCGTCCGCGTGGGACGCGCGATATTCCGGGTCTAGCGACTGCAGTGTGGCTTCCACTTCATCGAGCGCAGCGGGATCGAGCAACTCGCGCAGATCGGTGTCGCCTAGCAATTCATCGAGCTGCGACTGATCGATCGAAAGAGCCTGCGCGCGGCGTTCGGCGAGCGGCGCGTCGCCGTCGTAAATGTAATTCGCAATGTAGCCGAAGAGAAGCGAGCCTGCGAAGGGCGACGGCTTTGCGGATTCGAGCGTCGTGACGCGAATCTCACCGCGCTGAATCCTGGAGAGAATCGCGGAGAGTGCGGGCAAGTCGAACACATCGCGAATGCATTCGCGATAGGCTTCGAGCAGGATCGGGAAGGAGGAGAACCGCGCCGCCACCGCCAGCAAGTCCGCCGCGCGCTTGCGCTGTTGCCAGAGCGGGGTCCTTTGACCGGCGCGGCGACGGGGCAAGAGCAATGCTCGCGACGCGGATTCTCTGAATTTCGCGGCGAAGAGTGACGTCGATCCGAGCTGGCGCAGCACGAGAGTCTTTCATTTCAACGGGAGTCGGAAGCAGCATCGCAGAATCGATCGGCGCTTCGTTTTCCGGAAGGCGGACCACGAAGCCGTCGTCGGTCCACATCGACTCCACTTCCCAGCCGAGTTCGTCGCGCAGCTTTGCGGTGACGGCCATGCACCACGGAGCGTGTACGCGCGAACCGAACGGCGTCAACACGCACACACGCCGGTCGCCCATTTCGTCGCGGCAAACCTCGATCACGATCTGCTCGTCGCTTGGGATCGGTGTGTGGCGGCTTGCTGGTCTTCGAGATAACGCAGCACGTTTTCCGCGGCATTTTCATCGAGGCTGTGTTCGGCTGGCAGCTTTGCGAAAGCAGCGAGGCGGGGTATTTTCAGGAGTTCGCGCGACATCGCGCCGATCCGCGCGCCGAATTCCGCGGGCCGGCCCGCGGCGTCGCCATGCCAGAACGGCATTTTCCCCGGCTCTCCTGGGGCGGGCGTCACGATTACGCGATCATGCAGGATATTTTCGATGCGCCACGTGGTGGCGCCCAGAGCAATCGTGTCGCCCACGCGGCTCTCATGCACCATTTCTTCGTCGAGTTCGCCGACGCGCGCGCCCTTTACAGCGTCCGCGAGAAACACGCCATAGAGCCCGCGATCGGGGATCGTGCCGCCATTGATGACCGCCACGCGGCGCGCGCCTTCGCGCGTGGTGATCTTGTGCGCGAGGCGATCCCAGGTGATACGCGGGCGAAGCTCCGCGAATTCCTCAGATGGGTAACGTCCGGAAAGCATGTCCAACACGCCTTCGAAAATCGCTCGGGTGAGCGTGGCAAAAGGAGCGGCGCGACGAACGGCGTCGTAGAGTTCGGTGGCGTCCCAGGAGTCCATAGCCACCATGGCGACGATTTGCTGCGCGAGCACGTCGAGCGGATTGCGCGGATAGCGGACCGATTCGACCGCGCCCTCGTACATCGCACGCGTGATCGCCGCGCATGCCACAAGATCCGAGCGGTACTTAGGAAAAATCACAGCCGGGCTTACGGCGCCGACGCGGTGGTTGGCCCGGCCCACGCGCTGCATCCCGCTGGCGACGGAGGACGGCGACTCGATCTGAATCACCAGATCGATCGCTCCCATATCGATGCCCAGTTCGAGCGACGATGTGGCGACCAGGCCGCGCAGGGTGCCTAACTTCAGCCGGTCCTCGATGTCTTTGCGCTGCGCCAGCGCGACGCTTCCGTGGTGGGCGCGGACCAGAGTTTCGCCCGCCAGGTCGTTGATCGCGCCTGAGATCCTTTCCGCGAGCCTGCGGCTGTTCACGAAGATGAGAGTGGAACGGTGCGATTTGATCAACTCGAGCAGCTTGGGATGAATCGCGCTCCATATCGATGTACGCACAGGCCCTTGTGACGCCGGCCCGCTGGGAAGCGGATCGATTACGTCCAGGCGAGCCATATCTTCCACCGCGACTTCGACTTTGAGATCAAGGCGCTTTGGCTCACCGGCATCGATGATGGTCACGGCCCGGTAGGCCGGAGCCACGATCGACGATTCGGTTTCCAGGAACGCTCGCTCCTCAGATTCGGATGACGTTACCGGCGAAACTTCAGGCGCCGCCGCCCGCGAGATCTGCGCTCCGCCCAGAAAGTGGGCCACCTCATCCAATGGGCGCTGCGTGGCGGAAAGCGCGATGCGCTGGAGCGTTCGGCCGCACAGATGCTCGAGCCGCTCGATCGATAGCGCGAGGTGCGATCCTCTCTTGGTCGGTACCAGCGCGTGAATCTCGTCGATCACCACTGTTTCTATCGAGCGCAGAGACTCGCGCGCGTTCGACGTGAGCAGCAAGTACAGCGACTCTGGCGTAGTAATTAGGATGTCGGACGGGTGGCGGAGAAAACGCGCGCGTTCGGCGGCAGGCGTATCCCCGGTGCGGACGGCGACGACCGGCTCGTGGAACGGAATGCCCGCTCGTTTGGCGGCCTGGGAAATTCCGACCAAGGGCGCGCGAAGGTTGCGCTCCACGTCCACGGCGAGGGCCTTGATCGGCGATATATAAAGGACGCGGCACCGCGCGCTCTTTTCCGGAACGGGAGCGAACATGAGCCGATTGATGCACCACAAAAACGCAGCGAGAGTTTTGCCGGTTCCAGTGGGCGCCAGAATCAGCGTGGAATCGCCGCGGGCAATGGCAGGCCAGCCCATTTCCTGCGGCTTGGTTGCACCCGGAAACACTGCTTCAAACCAGTTCCGCACCGCGGGATGGAACAGCGCAAGACTGTTCGAGCGAGTCTCACTCGTTCCGGGGGCGTTATCCGAATGGTTGGACTTAGTCATGTGCAAGAAATCGCGCAGGAATCTATTGGATGCGGCGTGGATGCAAAACGCCACGTTCGGCGAGCGCGCGAAGCATCCTACTATCTAGCGAATACCAGATAATCGACACAGCCGTCAAAGTGGGCGGCCCGGCTTGAGCATCCGCGAGGCGAAATCAAGCGTACCCTAAGTGGGTATCGCGCTTGGGCGTTTCACACGAGCTGCTCGAGGTGTAACTATTCATGCCAACGCGTATCTAATAGAAGCAAGAAGGAGCATCGATGCTGCTGTACCTCCTCGCGTTCATTGGCGGCGTTCTGACGATCGTAAGCCCGTGCATTCTGCCGGTGCTTCCGTTCGTCTTTGCGCGGGCCGATCAGCCATTCCGCCGCAGCGGGCTGCCGATGCTGATGGGAATGGCGCTCACTTTTGCGGGCGTCGCGACCATCGCGGCAGCCGCTGGCTCGTGGATCGGGCGCGCCAATCAGTACGGCAGGTACATCGCTATCGTGATTTTCGCAGTTCTGGGTTTGGCGCTCTTGTTCCCGGGGATAGCGGAATTTCTGTCGCGCCCGTTCGTTCGGCTTGGCGGAAAAGTTACGCAGGAGGGAGGCGCTCCGCCGAGCGTGGGGAAATCGTTGCTTCTGGGTGTTTCCACGGGATTTTTGTGGGCGCCATGCGCGGGGCCGATCTTGGGATTGATCCTGACGGGCGCAGCGGTTGAGGGAACCAGTACGCGCTCGGCTTTCTTGCTGCTGGCTTTCGCGCTGGGAGCGGCCGCGTCGCTGGCACTCGCGCTGCTTGCCGGAAAGAAAGTGTTCGGGCTGATGAAGCGCTCGCTCGGCGCCGAAGAATGGATTCGCCGCGGGCTCGGCGTCGCGGTGCTGCTGGGCGTGGTCGCGATCGCTTCGGGTCTGGACACGGGAATATTGGCCCGCGTCTCGCTCGCCAGCACTTCCGGCTTCGAGCAGACATTGCTCAACCGCTTTCACCCTGCTTCGATGAAGCTCGCTAACGGCAGCGTCTCGGCGGATGGCGGCAAGCAGTCTGCGATCGCACTTTCGAACGAAGGGCCAATGCCGAGCCTTGACGGGGCGGTGTCCTGGCTGAACTCGCCGCCGCTCACGACGGCTCAACTTCGCGGCAAAGTGGTTTTGGTCGATTTTTGGACCTACTCGTGCATTAACTGCTTGCGTTCGATTCCGTATATCGAGGCGTGGGCGGAAAAATACAAGAGTGACGGATTGGTGGTAATCGGTGTGCACACTCCGGAATTCGCGTTTGAGAAGGATGCTGCGAATGTCGGGAAAGCGGTGCAGGAATTGAAAATCACCTACCCGGTGGCGCTGGACAGCAACTACGCAATCTGGAAAGCCTTCAATAATCAGTATTGGCCAGCGCACTACTTTGTCGATGCAAATGGCACGATTCGCTACCACCACTTTGGCGAGGGCGAGTACGACGAGTCCGAGCGCGTGATTCAACAACTCCTCAAGGAGAAGAATTCGGGACTGAATTTGGCGGGGTTGGTTGAGGTCAGGGCTTCCGGCTCCGAGGCTGCAGCGGATTTGAAAGACGTGCAATCGCCGGAAACGTATGTGGGATATGCGCGGCAACAGAATTACGCATCGCCCGAGGAAATTGCTGCCGATTCTGCGCAGAAATACACGCTGCCGCTCCGGCTCAATGTGAATCAGTGGGGTCTGGAAGGAAATTGGGAAGTGAGCGACGAGCACGCTACGCTGCGCACTGCGCCCGGGTCCATCGTCTTTCGTTTCCATGCGCGCGATTTGCATCTGGTTCTTGGGCCGGGCAAGGATGGCAAGCCGATTCGCTTCCGCGTGCTATTCGATGGTGGAGCGCCGCTCGGCGATCACGGCATGGATATCGATGAAAACGGAAATGGCGTGGTGAAGGGCTACCGGTTGTATCAACTCATTCGTCAGACCGGAAAAGTGGAAGACCGCACGTTTGAAATTCAATTCCTGGACCCCGGCGTCCAGGCCTTTGCGTTTACGTTTGGATAGAATTTGTTTCAGGAGATAAAGATGGATAAGCCAATTCTTACAGACTCGGAATCTTCGAAGAAATTCGATCGCCGGACTTTTTTTCGTGTCTCGGCTTCGCTCGTCGGCGGTCTGGTCGTATGGCACTACTGGACCAGAGAGCCGGTGCAGGCCAATCCGTATTATGCGGGAACGCCGAAGCTCGTGAAAATCGTGCAGTTCTCCGACGCGGGCAAGAAACTCGGCGTGGTGTCCGAGCCACAGGTAACAAAGTCGGACGAAGAGTGGAAGAAGCAGCTCACGCCCGATGAGTATGAAATCACTCGCAACGCCGGCACGGAGCGTCCGTTCACTGGCGAGCTGTTGAACGTTCACGACAAGGGCGTGTTCCGGTGCATCTGCTGCGACAACGCACTATTCAACTCCAACACGAAGTTCGAATCCGGCACTGGGTGGCCGAGCTTTTGGGAGCCCATCGCCAGCGAAAATGTGATCGAAACTTCAGACTCCTCGCTCGGCATGGTTCGGACGGCGGTTTCGTGCCGGCTGTGCGTGGCGCATCTCGGGCACGTTTTCAATGACGGGCCGCAGCCGACGGGCCTGCGCTACTGCATGAATTCGCTGGCGATGAAGTTTTCGAAGGCATAGTCCCACGCGGATGCGGCGGTGCGGGCCGTGTTAGGATTTTGGGCATGCCTGAACTCGAAACGGACCGCGCCGCTGCGTTGTGGGAAGCGCAACAGAAAGCGGACGCCCTGTTCAAGCGCGTCGAAGTGACCGGCGTAATCCGCCCGGGCGTCTGTGAAACGCAAATCAACGCGGACGTTTACGCGATGGCGCAGGAAATGTTCGGCGTCGAAACGTACTGGCACAAACGCATCGTTCGCGCGGGGCGCAACACGCTGGCGCCGTACGACGAAAATCCGCCGGATCTCACCTTGCAAGCCGACGACATCGTGTTTCTCGACCTCGGACCCGTTTTCGAAAAATGGGAAGCCGATTTCGGGCGCACGTTCGTGATCGGTTCCGATCCCGTAAAGATCCGGCTCCAGAACGACATCGCCGAGGCTTTCCACGAAGGGAAGCGCTATTTCAAACGCCATCCAGACATTCGCGCAAACGAGCTATTCGCATACGCAAAGGTTCTCGCCGAAAAGTTCGGATGGGAGTACGGCGGGCCGATCGCGGGTCACCTGATCGGCCAATTCCCGCACGAGCGCATCCCGCAGGACAAAATTTCGCTTTACGTTCATCCCGAGAACCATTTGCGAATGCGCGACGCTGACGCGAACGGTCAGGAACGCCACTGGATCCTTGAAATCCATTTCGTGGACCGCGCCCGCCAGATCGGCGGGTTTTACGAGGAATTGCTGACGGTCGGCTGAGTCGCGTGGGGCTGCTCACGCGGCGTCGAATCCCGTGTAACCTTTCAACCCTCGTGCACTCTCACGAACGAGCCCCATCGCGGCACGATTCCGCCGTGCGTTGAACCACAGCAAATGACCGAACCCGAAATGATAGCGCGAGTTCTCGCCGGCGAACGGAACGTATTCCACGACCTGATTCGCCCGTACGAGAAAATGGTCTATCTCACCGCGCTTTCGATCTTGAAGGACGAAAGCGAGGCGGAAGAAACCGCGCAGGAAGCCGTAATTAGCGCGTACCGGCACTTGAAATCTTTCCGCGCCGAAGCGAAGTTCAGTACGTGGCTGGTGACGATTGCGGTGAATGGAGCGCGGCAGCGCCTCCGCAGCGCCAAGCGCGCCGTGATGGAATCGATCGACGAGCGGCTGGAAACGAGCGAAGGGGACTTTACGCCTGCGTTCCTGACGGATTGGCGTGAAGTCCCGCTGGCGGCACTGGAACGGCAAGAATTGCGCGAGACGCTGCGAGTAGCCGTTGCCGAGTTGCCGGAGATCTACCGGGAAGTCTTCACGCTGCGCGACGTGCAGGAGTTCAACGTGCAGGAGACCGCGCAGGCGCTGAGCCTTTCCGAAAACGTGGTGAAGGTTCGCCTGCATCGCGCGCGCATGCTGCTGCAGAAACGGCTTGTACCGCTTTTGAAAACGGTTGCGCCGCCTCGGCGAGGGCTGTTCGGGAGGAGACCATGAAGCTCGACTGCAAACACGTCTGGGGCTTCATCTCGGACTACATCGAGGGATCGGTGGCCCCCGAACTGCGCGCCGAAATCGAAAACCACCTCGAGCACTGCGAGATCTGCTCGGCGATCCTGGATTCCACGCGCAACATTTTGATTTTGACGGCGGACGATCGGACGTTCGAGCTTCCGGTCGGTTTTAGCGAGCGGCTGCATGAACGCCTCGCGAGGGAAATGGAGACGGAGCCGCACTAACGCTCACGCGTGGAATGGCAGGCGGGAAATCGCGTTTAGTGAACGCGGTGGATCATCGGGTGCGCCACCCACTCCGCGAGCAGAAGCAGAAGCGTAATCACCGACAACGCGATCTGCAGCCGCTCCGAATTTAATTTCTTTTTCGGCACGGGAGTCTGCCGCCATTGCGAAGATGGGCGCGCGCGCAGGCGCCGGATTCGGCCGACGATGTAGAGGTTCACGCAGGCACCTAAGAACGCGAAGAGCATCATCGGGATTCGAATCGCGTCGGAGTGAAAGCCGGTGGCGGGAGCGTTGATGCCCGCCGCGGCGGCGAGAGCCGTGAGACCGATCGCCACGCGGATCCCGCTGATCGCGATCACCGCCGTACACGCGCTCTGTAGCAGCGCGAACGCCAGGCTCGTCCAGCTGATTAATCGCCCGGATGGAGCGCCGGAACTGGTACCGCCATTCGTTGATTTTGCATCGACCTGCGGTACTTCCGTCATCAAGGTGTGCTCCCGAACTCGCGAAGCGCTAAAATAACAGATTCCAGGGGCTTTTGCCGGATCGGAGCTACGCGGCCGACTCAGTAACTTTTTTAGCCGGATTGAATCGAATAGGGTGTAAAAAGCGTTTGTTCCACGGTTAGGGCCTCGGAACAAGGAGTTCTTTATGATCCGCACATTTCTCGTCGGGCTCGGGGTGATGGTGCTCGTGATGGCGGTGCTCACGATGATCGCGCCAAGTACGACCACCGCCGCCGTCTCTATCCCAAATCCGACTGTGGACGAGCCGATTGCCGCGGCGAAGGGCCAGGAAACGGTGGTTCTATCCGGTGGGTGCTTCTGGGGAATTCAGGCTGTGTTCGAGCATGTAAGAGGCGTGAAATCCGCGACCGCGGGCTATTCCGGCGGCACGGTGAAGAATCCGGACTACGAGGAAGTGAGTTCCGGCGCCACGGGCCATGCCGAATCCGTGAAGATTGTTTACGATCCTTCGAAAGTCACGTTCGGCCAGCTCCTGAAAGTATTTTTCGCGGTGGCGCACGATCCCACAGAACTCGACCGGCAGGGACCGGACAGCGGCACGCAATATCGGTCCGCCATTTTCTACATGAACGACAGCGAGCAGCGAATCGCGAAGGCGTATATCGATCAGCTCAACCAGGCCAAAGTGTATCCGCGACCGATCGTGACCGAGGTGACGGCGTACACCGCGTTCTACCCGGCGGAAGACTATCACCAGGATTTTGCGGAGAAGAATCCGTACAACACTTACATCATGATGAACGACGCGCCGAAAGTCGCGAACCTGAAGAAAGAATTGCCCGATCTATATAAGCCGCATTGATTTTCCTCCTCGCGTGACGCGGAACGACCGGCAGGCACCGTGGCCGGGTATTCCGCGTCATTCGTTCTCGCTCCCTGTCTGGATTGGCCATTTCGATTTACCTCATCGTGGCCGTCTTTTTCACTCGAACGCACCCGCAGAGCGTGCCTACCGAAACTTAAGTGCTCGCCGCGCCGCCCGCTTGCCGAAAAAGAAAATGCCTGCGCCCAGCGCGAAAAGCAGCCCCACCAGTACTGCTTCCTTCAGCAAAGCCAGCCCCTTGTGCATCTCTTCGGCGGGCGGGAACGCGGAGAAAATAATCGTCAAGACGCTGGTCATCATGCCGACGATCCCAACGATAATCGCCACAGGCTTGCCGCCCGGCACTCGGATCACTTCCGGCCCGGCCGGCTCGCGCTGCAATTTGATCAAAGCGCCGAAGAGCATCACGTACGGAACGAAGTAAACGATGATGGTCATGCTGAGGAGCACGTCATACGCTCCACGCACGGATGTGCCTGCCTGCCCCAGAAAAATGAAAACCGCCGCTAACACTGCTTGAATCAACAGCGGCACGTACGGCGTGCCCCACCGTGGATGCAGCCGCGCAAACGCCGGTGGCAGGAAGCGATCGATTCCTACGACGAACGGGATGCGCGACATCGCCGCGAGCCACGCCGCCACGCTGCCCAGGCTGCTTAACACGAGCAGAAACGCCGCGATCGGAATCAAACCGCTCCAGCCGATTCTGCTGGTGCTCTGCACGATCGCCTGCATGATGCCTTCGAGGCCGGTGACCTGGTCCTTCGGGAGCGCAACCAGGACGGCGAACGTGCCGAGCATGTAGCAGATCGTGATGACCACGCCTGCCGTCAGAAGCGCGCGAGGAATCGTCCTGCGCGGGTCGCGAATTTCGTCGCCCATGAAGGACGCCGATTCGGCGCCGCTCAGCGCGTACACAATCGTCGCCCAGAAAATCAGATCCTTCAGCCCTGTGGCAGGGCGGATCGTTTGCAGCGTGAAGGAGGTCGCGCTGCCGAATTTGAGCCAGGCAATAGCGCCGACAACCATCAGAATTATGGCGGGAACCCAGGTGCCCAGCGAGCCGACGTTGTAAAGCCATTTGGCGATGTCCACGCCGATCAGGTTCAGGATGAGCCCGAGCGCAAGCCCGCAGATCGAGAAGACGATGAAGTAGGTGCTGTTATTCGAGAGAAAACGAGTTCGTTCACCGCCGAGGAAAAGCGCGTTGGCAGCGGCGAAGTAGAGAATGCTCGGCAGGTAGGGAAGGTCACTCGACCAGTAAATCCATCCGGCCATGAATCCGCCGAACTCGCCGAAGGCCTGCTTGGTCCAGACATAGAGGCCGCCTTCCTGCGGGTAGCGCGAGGAAAGCTCGATCACCGCGAGAACAAGCGGCACGAAGAAGATCAGCCACGCGACAATCCACATCACCATCGCGCTGGCGCCCGCCGTGGCTGCTGTTGCGACCCATTGCAGGCTGAGGCCGGTGACGACGTAGAAAAACACCACGTCGCGCAAGCCCATCGCGCGTTTCGGCCGGTTTACATTTTGGTTTTGGAGATCGTCCGTCGAACCAGACAAGCGCGCTCCACCACTGCGGGAATTCCCGCCCGTTTCTGAATGGCCTTCGGGTGAGCGATCGTCGTCCACCCGTCTCCCTATTCCTGCGAACGAATGCTACCGAGCCTTTTCTGGCTTCGGCGTCAAATCGCCGACGTGTAGCGGCTACACCTGGGATCGAATCGTTCTGAGAGGGCGATTCTCTTCGGCCGACGCACTCTCCCATATCGCACCAGAACTGTAAAGAATGCGCCGGGCTGCCAAACGGCGTTTCGCGAGCCCGCAGCCAAAACTCTTCTGAAACCAAACCTTTCCGCCCTTCGTCGGAATATAATGAGAATGAAGACGTTCCCTCATTCAGGGGTTCCTCCTGGCGGGAAGTCAATCGGTCTTCTTCACAGGCAAGCGGATTGAATCAAGAAACGCCGAGCACCCAGATGTGCTCCGTGGGCAGACTGTCACCGTCCGCAGGAAATTGCGGAAATCAATTAAAAGGGAATACCAGTGGCTGAGCCTCTACCCGATACGAACCGTAATCCCAGCGCTTCGGCGCGTACCACGCCACCGTCCCAGAAACCTCAAAGCGGGTCGGGCCATGCGTGGATCTGGCTCATCATCGTGCTTGTTCTATGTGGCGCGATTTTCTATTTCTACCGCCAGCATCAAGCCGCCGAAGCGGCCGCAAAAGCCAAGGCGAATGCGCGCGTGTTTACCGTGCCGATTTCGACCGCGACAGCACGTTCTGGTCCGATAGGTGTGTACATCAACGCGCTTGGCACGGTCACGCCTGTTTACACCGTCACGGTGACCAGCCGCGTCGATGGCCAGATCATGAACGTGAACTATCGAGAAGGCCAGATGGTGCAGAAGGGCGACCTTCTCGTCGAGATCGACCCGCGCCCGTACGAAGCCGCGTTGAAACAGGCCGAGGGTACGCTTGCGCACGATGAAGCGCTGCTGAATGAAGCGCGCATCGACTTGAATCGCTATCAAGAAGCGTTTAACCGCAATGCCATCGCGAAACAGCAGCTCGACGACCAAAACCAGACGGTATTGCAATACGAAGGCTCGGTGAAAAACGACCAAGGCACGGTGGACACCGCAAAAGTGAACTTGATCTACACGAAGATTACCGCGCCGATCACCGGCCGCGTCGGGCTTCGGCTGGTCGATCCCGGCAACATCGTAAACGCGAGCGCGTCCACGCCGCTGGTGGTGATCACGCAGCTTCAGCCGATTACCGTGATCTTCAGCATCGCGGAAGACTATTTGCCGCAAGTGCAAAAGCAGCTTCGCGGTGGCCGCACGATGTCGGTGGAAGCGCTCGATCGCGATCAGACCGAAAAATTGGGAATGGGTTCCTTGCTCACGCTGGACAACCAGATTGACACCACCACGGGCACGCTGAAGCTCAAAGCCATTTTCCCAAATTCGGATCTGGCGCTGTTCCCGAACCAGTTTGTGAACGCGCGTCTGCTGGTCGATACGCAGCAGAACGCCACGTTGATTCCGGCGGCCGCGATTCAACGGAACTCCAAAGGCGCGTTCGTGTACGTGATTAAGCCGGACTCGACCGCGTCGCTTCAAAACATTACGCTCGGAACCACGGACGGAAGCATCTCGGCGGTCCAGGGAATTCAGCCGGGAGCGGAAGTGGCCACAACGGGTTTCGATAAATTGCAGGAGGGCGCGAAAGTCGCCGTCCACAACACTCCGCCGAACGGCCAAGGGAACACTCCAAGTCAGAATTCCAGCACCTCTGGAACGAATGGCACGCGCGGTTCGGCTCCGGGATCTTCACCTACGGGGTCCGCGACGCCGAATTCCGCCACCTCCACAACGGGGAACCGTCCTTGAACCCTTCTCGCCCATTTATTACCCGGCCGGTTGCGACCTCGCTGTTGATGGCCGCAATTCTGTTGGCCGGGTTCGTGGGCTTCACGCCAGCTTCCGGTTTCGGCGCTGCCGGAAGTTGATTACCCGACGATTCAGGTGGTCACGTTTTATCCGGGCGCGAATCCGGACGTGATGGCATCGGCGGTCACCGCACCGCTCGAGCGCCAGTTCGGCCAGGTGCCGGGCCTGAACCAGATGACGTCCACCAGCTCGGACGGCAGCTCGGTGATCGTGCTTCAGTTTGCGCTGAGCCTGAATATCGACGTCGCCGAGCAAGAAGTGCAGGCCGCGATCAACGCCGCGCAATCGTATCTGCCCGCCGATTTGCCGACGCCGCCGATTTACAGCAAGACCAATCCGGCCGACACGCCGATTCTGACTCTGGCGCTGACTTCGGACACGATCCCTCTGCCGCAAGTCGAAGACCTTGCCGACACGCGGCTCGCGCAAAAGATTTCGCAGCTTGCCCGGCGTCGGATTGGTGAGCATCAGCGGCGGACAGAAGCCCGCGGTGCGCGTGCAGGTGAATCCCACGGCGCTTTCCTCGTACGGCATCAATCTCGAAGATGTCCGCACCGCGCTGCAGCAGACCAGCCTCAACTCGGCAAAGGGAAACTTCGACGGTCCGCACCAGGATTATCAGATCGACGCGAACGACCAACTGCTGACAAGCAAGGATTTCCAGAAGGTCGTGGTCGCGTATCACAACGGCTCGCCCGTGGTGCTTTCAGACGTCGCGCTGGTAATCGACGACGTTGAGAACGTCAAGCAGGCCGCGTGGATGAACTTGACGCCTGCCGTGATCGTGAACATCCAGCGCCAGCCGGGCGCCAACATTATTCAAGTGGTTGACCGGATCAAGGCGCTTCTGCCGCAACTCCAGGGCAACTTGCCCGCGGCAGTGAATGTGACCGTCCTGACCGACCGCACCACAACGATTCGAGCGTCGGTGCAGGACGTCGAATTTGAGTTGATGCTAACCGTCGGCCTCGTCGTGATGGTGATCTTTTTGTTCCTGCGCAACGTGCGCGCCACGATCATTCCGAGCGTGGCCGTCCCGCTGTCACTGGTCGGAACATTCGGCGTGATGTATCTGGCGGGCTACAGCCTGAACAATCTCACGCTGATGGCGCTCACGATCTCCACGGGATTCGTCGTCGATGACGCCATCGTGATGATCGAAAACATCGTCCGTTACATTGAAGAAGGCGAAGACCCGCTCAAAGCGGCGCTTGAAGGCTCCGAGCAGATCGGCTTCACCATCGTTTCGCTGACGATTTCCTTGATTGCGGTGCTGATCCCGCTGCTTTTCATGGGCGACATCGTCGGACGGCTCTTCCGCGAGTTCGCCATCACGCTGAGCGTCACAATCCTGGTTTCGGCGTTCGTTTCGCTGACGTTGACGCCGATGATGTGCGCGCGCCTTCTGAAGCACGATCCCGAAGCGCAGAACAAGCCATTCTATAAATGGTCGGAGAATGCTTTCGAGCGTATCATCGCCTTTTACGGGCGCACGCTGAAGTGGGTATTGCAACATCAGACCGCCACGTTGCTGGTAGCTGTCGCCACGCTTGCCGCCACGATTTTTCTCTACATCATTATTCCGAAGGGATTCTTCCCCGTTCAGGATACCGGCATCATTCAGGGGATTTCGGAAGCCACGCAGACCGTCTCGTTCCCAGCCATGGCCGAGCGGCAGCAAGCGCTGAGCAAAATCATCCTGCAGGATCCCGCGGTCGAGAGCCTGTCTTCCTTTATTGGCGTAGATGGCACAAACACGACGCTCAACAGCGGCCGAATTTTGATCAACCTGAAGCCTCTGAGTCAGCGCGGCATCAATGCAACCCAAGTGATTCGGCGTTTGCAGCCTGAGCTTGCGAAAGTGGACGGCATCATTCTGTACATGCAGCCGGTGCAGGACCTCACTGTGGAAGACCGCGTGAGCCGCACCCAGTATCAGTACACGCTCGAAGATCCCGACATTAACGAGTTGAATGAATGGACCGCGAAGCTGGTGGCCAAGTTGCAGCAGATTCCGGAGCTTCGCGATGTGGCCACAGACCAGCAGACCAATGGCCTTACTGCGTCGCTCATTATTGACCGCGTTACAGCGTCCCGCCTGGGAATCACTCCTTCGGTGATCGACCAGACACTCTACGATGGGTTCGGGCAGCGCCAGGTATCCACGCTCTATACGCAGCTCAACCAGTACCACCTGATTCTGGAGACGTTGCCGGACTTCCAAAAGAATCCGGCAAAGCTGCACGACATTTACGTTCGATCGGCCGTGGCGAACTCGAATCTCACTACATCGTCATCGTCCGCTAATTCGATCATCACCGCATCCGGTTCTGGCAGCAGCAGTTCGACGCCCAGCCCAAGCGCGAACAATAGCGCCGCCACCAGTTCCGGGTCTGCGAACCCGACTGCGGTAACAGCAGTGAACGGTGCAGCTATACCGCTTAGCGCGATCACCCACTTCGAAACTCGCACCGCGCCGCTCTCGGTGAATCATCAGGGCCAATTTCCAGTGGTGACGATTTCGTTTAACCTCGCGCAGAACGCATCGCTGGGCGAGGCGACGAAAGCGATTAATCAGGCGCAGCAGGACATCGGCATGCCGTTGAGCGTGCAGGCGGCGTTCCAGGGAACCGCGGCTTCGTTTCAGGCTTCGCTCAGCAATGAACCGATTCTGATTCTTGCGGCCCTGGTCACTGTGTACATCGTGCTCGGCGTCTTATACGAAAGCTTCATCCACCCGATCACGATTCTCTCCACGCTGCCGTCAGCCGGGGTCGGCGCGATTTTGGCGCTGCTGATTTGTGGGCAGGAACTGAGCGTGGTCGCTCTCATAGGAATCATCCTGCTGATCGGTATCGTGAAGAAAAACGGCATCATGATGATCGACTTCGCGCTCGAGGCGGAGCGCAAGCACGGGAAGAATTCGGTCGATGCGATCTACGAAGCCTGCCTGCTTCGTTTCCGTCCGATCATGATGACCACGATGGCCGCGCTGCTCGGCGGCCTGCCGCTGGCCCTGGGCCGCGGCATCGGATCGGAGTTGCGCCGCCCACTCGGAATTGCGATGGTCGGCGGGTTGATTCTCAGCCAGATCCTGACGCTGTACACCACGCCCGTCATTTACATTTTCTTCGACAATCTCTCGAAGCGGCTTGCCGGAGAGAGTGAACCGACAGGAGCGGGTCACGGAAGCCCGGAGTCGGTCCCGGCGGACTAAGCCATGAGCATATCCTCACCCTTTATTCATCGGCCGGTCGCGACGACGCTTCTTACCGTCGCCATCGCTCTGGCGGGCGCGGCAGCGTTCCGAGTGCTGCCCGTTTCTTCGCTCCCACAAATTGACTTTCCGACAATTTCGGTCGGCGCGTCGCTGCCCGGAGCGGCGCCTGAAATCATGGCCTCCTCGGTGGCAACGCCGCTCGAGCGCCAGTTCGGCCGTATTGCCGGCGTCACGGAGATGACTTCGTCGAGCTTTCTTGGAACGACGAGCATCACAATGCAGTTTGATCTGAACCGTAATATCGACGGCGCCGCGCGAGACGTGGAAGCCGCCATCAACGCCGCGCGCAGTTACCTGCCGACCAACCTGCCCTCGAATCCGACGTACCGGAAGGTGAATCCGGCGGACGCGCCCATCCTGATTCTGGCGTTAACTTCGGACATTTATGACCGCGGCCCCATGTACGACGCGGCGTCCACAATTATTGAGCAGAGGCTTTCGCAGGTTCAGGGCGTTGGCCAGGTTACTGTCGGCGGAAGCTCTCTGCCGGCCGTACGCGTCGAGCTGAATCCGACGCAGCTGAATAGCTATGGTCTCGGTCTGCAAGACGTACAGGCGCTGCTGAGCAAGCAGAACGCGAACGAGCCCAAGGGACAGATCTCGAACGGGGACACCACCGTCGATATTGTCGCAAACGATCAAATTCTGAAAGCCGCGGACTACAAAGACCTGATCGTTGGGTACCACAAGGGCGCGGCGATCAAACTGTCGGATGTCGCGGAAATCGACGATTCGGTGGAGAACATTCGCGCAGCGGGATACATGGACGGAAAACCGTGTGTCATGCTGATCATCTTCCGCCAGCCCGGCGCCAACATCATCGATACAGTGGATCGAGTCCGAGAGGCGATTCCGTCTTTGGAGGCCTCGGTGCCGGCAGGCATCGATTTCGTTTACGTGTTGGACCGCACCACGACGATTCGAGCTTCGGTAAACGACGTCGAGCGGACGCTGGTCATATCGATTGTGCTCGTCATCCTGGTGGTTTTCGTCTTCCTGCGCAACGTCCGCGCGACCTTAATTCCGAGCGTAGCCGTTCCGGTGTCGCTAATCGGCACGTTTGGCGTGATGTATCTATGCGGCTATAGCATCGACAATCTTTCGTTGATGGCGCTTACCATTTCGACCGGTTTCGTGGTGGACGACGCGATCGTGGTGATCGAGAACATCGTCGCGATACCTCGAACAGGGCTTGAGCCCCATGGATGCGGCCCTGAAAGGCGCCGCCGAGATCGGTTTCACGGTGCTGTCGATCAGCATTTCTCTGGTCGCTGTCTTCATCCCGATTCTTTTGATGGGCGGCATCGTGGGCCGACTCTTCCGTGAGTTCGCGGTAACGCTCTCAGTGGCGATTCTGGTGTCGCTCGTGATTTCGCTCACCACCACTCCGATGATGTGCTCGAAGCTGCTGAAGGAGCACAACACGGAGAAGCACGGCAAGATTTTCAATGCCAGCGAGCGGGCCTTCAATGCGCTTCTGGGTTTCTACGAACGAACGCTCGGTTGGGTGCTGGAGCATCCTGCGCTCACGCTTGCGGTGCTTTTGATAACGATCGGCGTCAACGTTTACTTGTATCGAATCGTACCGAAGGGCTTTTTCCCGCAGCAGGATAACGGAACCGTGTTCGGCGGCATTCAGGGTTCGCAGGATATCTCGTTCCAGGCGATGAATGATCTCACCCTTAAATTTGTGAAAATCATCAAGACCGATCCGGCGGTAATGCACGTTGGCGCTTTCACCGGCGGCGGCGGCGCGGTCAACACCGGGTTCGTCTATCTTGCGCTGAAACCGCTCGAGGACCGCAAAATCACGTCCAGCCAGGTGGTTGATCGCCTGCGCCCGAAGCTCACTTCGCTTCCGGGCGCCACGGTTTTCTTGCAAGCGGGGCAGGATTTACGCATCGGCGGCCGGCAAAGCAACGCGCAGTATCAATACACGATCCAGAGCGACAATCTGGACGACCTCGTGAAGTGGGGTCCCGTTCTTCTTCAGAATATGAAGAAGATGCAAATTATCACCGACGTAAACTCCGACCAGCAAAACAGCGGGCTTCAAGCTGCGCTGGTTTACGACCGCTATACCGCTTCTCGGCTCGGTCTTACCCCGCAGACAATCGACAACACGCTCTACGAAGCGTTCGGCCAAGCGCAAGTTTCGACCATGTTCACCGCTCTCAATCAGTACCACGTGGTGATGGAGGTCGCACCGCAGTACTGGCAGACCCCCGAAGGCCTAAAAGACGTTTACTTGAAACCTTCGAACGGAAATGAAGTCCCGCTCAACACGATCACAACATATGATCCCAGTACCGCGCCCCTGGCGGTAAATCATCAGGGCCAATTTCCGTCGGTCACCGTATCTTTCAATCTTGCGCCCAACGTCTCGCTCAGCGATGCGTCCAGCGCGATCATCAAGATGCAGCAACAGATTGGAATGCCAAACACGATCCACGGAATGTTTTCCGGCACTTTGCAACAATTTCAGGCATCGCTTTCCACCGAGAAGTACTTGGTCTTCACCGCGCTGATGGCCGTCTATATCGTCCTCGGAATTTTGTACGAAAGTTACATTCACCCGATCACGATCCTTTCTACGCTGCCGTCGGCGGGCGTTGGTGCGTTGCTCGCGCTCTTGATTACGGGAATGGACCTCAGCGTCATCGCGCTCATAGGAATCATCCTGCTGATCGGCATCGTGAAAAAAAACGCCATCATGATGATCGACTTCGCTCTCGCGGCCGAACGTCAGGAAGGGAAAAATTCGCGGGACGCGATTTATCAGGCGTGCCTGCTGCGATTCCGCCCCATTCTGATGACCACCATGGCCGCCATGTTCGGCGCGATTCCGCTCGCGCTCGGAACCGGCACCGGCTCTGAATTGCGCAAGCCGCTCGGCGTCACGATCATTGGCGGATTGATTGTCAGCCAGCTCCTGACTCTCTACACGACTCCGGTCGTTTATCTTTATCTCGATCGCATGCGCCTGCGCTGGGATGCGGCGCATCACAAACAGCCCTACGGGACGCTCGGGGAGAATCTGGGCTAGCGCTCACACTGACTCGCTATGAACATGGACCTCATGCACGAATCACCATCATTGACTGGCAAACGAAAACCGGGCCGCTCGATCGTCGCGGCTGCTGCCATCGCAACTTTGCTCACCGGTTGCACCGTCGGCCCGAAATATCAGCGGCCGTCCGTGGATGCTCCTGTCGCATACAAGGAACTCACGCCTGCGGACTACAAGAACACGGACGGATGGAAAGTCGCTCAGCCATCGGACGGAGTGCTGAAAGGCAAATGGTGGGAAACGTTCAACGATCCCGAGTTGAACGCGCTCGAAGAGAAAGTCAGTATCTCGAACCAAAACGTCGCGTCGTCCGCAGCCGCGTATATGGCTGCGCGCGCTCTGGTGAAGCAGGCCCGTTCGCAGTATTTCCCCACGGTCAGCGTCGGCCCCGCCATCACCAACGAGCGCCAACCGATTCTGAGCACGGCGAACACCTCCACGCCCAACGTGCAAAGCTCTTTTACGGAATATTCGCTGCCGTTTGATGCGTCCTGGGTCCCGGATCTGTGGGGCAAGGTCCGCAATCAGGTACGCGCAAATGCTTCCGCGGCGCAGGCCAGCGAAGCCGACCTTGAAAATGTGCGACTCACGGCGCAGGCCGAAGTGGCGGTGGATTACTACTCGCTTCGCGGACAGGATGCGCTGAAACAGTTGCTCGATTCCACCGTGATCGCTTACCAGGAATCGCTCAACCTGACGAAGGTTCTTTATGAGACGGGCATCGATTCCGACGAATCCGTGGCGCAGGCGGAAACTCAGCTTGAAACCACGCAGGCCGAAGCGACGAATCTGGGAATTCTGCGGGCCCAATACGAGCACGCGATTGCAATGCTCGTCGGCCAGCCTCCTTCCACATTTTCGATTCCGATCGAGCCGCTGAAATCCAATCCGGTTCCGATTCCCTATGGTGTGCCTTCGCAGCTATTGGAACGCCGGCCGGACATCGCCGCGAACGAGCGCCTGATGGAGCAGGCCAACGCGCAGATTGGCGTTGCCACCGCGGCGTATTATCCGACCGTCACGCTTAACGCCGCCGCCGGCTTCACCACTACTTCGTTCACGAATTGGTTCACGTGGCCGTCGCGCTTCTGGTCGCTCGGTCCTGCCGCGTCCGAAACGATCTACGATGGCGGACTTCGCCGCGCTACCGTGATGCAGTATCGGGCACAGTACGACGAGGCCGTCGCCAATTACCGCCAAACCGTTCTCACCGGCTTCCAGCAGGTGGAGGACAATCTCGCGGCGCTTCGTATTCTTTCAGCGGAAATTCAGCAGCAGGACACCGCTGTCAGTTCGGCCGATCGCGCCTTGACGATTGCGACGGACCGTTACAAGCTCGGCATCGATCCGTATTTGAACGTCATCACCGCGCAAACTACACTGCTCAGCAACAAGCAAACCGCAGTGAATTTGCGGATTCAGCAGATGACTTCGAGCGTACAGCTGATCGAGGCGCTTGGTGGAGGCTGGGATGCTTCCCAGCTTCCGAGCAAGCATGACGTTGCGTCGAACAATCCGCCGGCGGCGCCTGTACCACAGAAGGACGAGCCTACGCCGCCCGCCGCGGCTCCTGCGAACAAATAGCCCTGTTCGACGAATCGCTTGCGAGAATCGTTAGGTCGCGAGGCGCCGCACTTCAATTTCGGGCAAAAGCTTCTTCACGTCGGCTGCTTTAATTTGCCCGGCGAGTAGCGCCAGGCAATTTGCCGCACCGCACGCGGCGGCCAAGCGAACCGTCTCCTCGCCAAGGAGGGCCGTTTGCGCGGCATACACAAATCCGCCGAGTGTGGCGTCGCCGCAGCCGACTGTCGAGATCGGCTTCAGTTTTGGCGGTTTTGCCAGCCAACACTCTCCGCCTTTCGCCGACCTCCAAATTAAACCCTCGGCTCCCAGCGTGATGGCCGCGCTCTTTGCGCCGCGGTCGATCAGCGCACTCAGAGCAGTGACCGTCGCGTCCAGGCTGTCTAATTTTTCGCCCAACAATTGTTCCGCCTCGCGCCGATTCGGCTTAACGAAATCCGGCTCGGCGCTAATCGAATTACGTAAAGCATCGCCGCTCGCGTCAAGAAATACCTTCGAGCCGGCTGTGCGCGCCAGACGGATTAGCGATGCATAAAAATCCGGCGCGACGCCGGGAGGCAAGCTTCCCGAAATCGCAACGGACGCTCCCGTCCATTCGCCGGCTAAACGTTCCTCGCAAGTTCGTAGCAGCTCCTGCTGCTCCTCCAAATCAATATTCCCGCCCGGTTCGAGAATTTCAGTGATTCTTCCGGATTCTTCGATGATTTCAAGGTTCGTTCGAGTGGCGGAGGAAGTTCGGACCGGATGTACTTCTGAGTCCCAGCCGGGCGAGTCCAGCTTCATTTTCGTCGCCCGTGGCGCCGCCGCTGAATCCGATCCATATCGACCGCGCGCCCAGCGCATGCACCGTCATGGCTACGTGCGCGGACTTTCCGCCCGGCATGTTCACCGCGCTTGTTGCGCGGTTCACTTCACCAAGCGCGATGGACGGAACATTCAGCCGCCGGTCCAGCGCGGGATTTGCGCTCACGCACACAACGATGGGCGATCCGGCTTGCACTTGTCCCGTCCTCCCAAATATGTCAAGCTGTGCCCAGCTTAAAATAGATAACGAAAAGAAACAAAACGAAAGTCGCGGTTTTCTCACCCGAATCCATGCTGAGCGAAGAACGACGACGGAAAATCCTCGAACTGCTGGAGCGCGACGGCCGTGTGGTCGTGAAAGACCTGGCCCGCCGCTTTTCCACGTCGCTAATCACGATTCGCAAAGACCTCGAGCATCTTCACGGGCAAGGCCGCATCCAGCGCGCCCATGGCGGCGCACTGCCGGTCGAAGCCACGGCGCAACGCGATCCCGCGCTCCGCGAAAAAGAGCGTCTCCATCGCAAGGAAAAGCACCGCATCGCCGAAGCCGCGGTTCGATTCGTTCAGCCCGGCCAGGTGATTATCCTCGATTCCGGCACCACCAGCGCCGCAATCGCCCGCGTTGCGAAAAACATTCCGAATCTCACGGTAATTACCAACGGCGTGAATATCGCATCGGAACTGGCCGGCACGAACGTGGAAGTGATTCTCACCGGCGGCACACTCCGGAAAAATTCATTTTCGCTCGTCGGACCGTTGGCGGAAGATTCGCTGCGGCATGTGTCGGCGGACGTACTGTTTCTGGCCGTCGATGGTTTTGATGTCGATTACGGCCTCACGACGCCGAACCTGCTCGAGGCTAAAGTGAATCGCGCCATGATGGCCAGTGCGAAAACCACGATTGTTGTATGCGATTCGAGCAAGTTCGGGCGCCGTAGTTTGTCGTTAATCGCGCCGACGAGCGAAGTGCAGCACGCGATCACAGACGACAAGATCCCGCCAAAAGTGTTGCGTGCGCTGCGCGACACGGGTGTGAAGGTGATTGTCGCGTAGCGCGATTTGCCGCACGCAGCTTTCGAATTCCGGAGGTTGTTGGATGGTTTTCACTTCGAATCCCGGCACGAACACGATCAGCGAAATTCTCTCCGAGCCGCAAACCTGGCGCAGGTGCCTCGCTGGCCTCGAGACTTCCGGACAGTTGCAGCAGCTCTCTGACGATCTGCAGCGCGATATCGAATGGATTTTCGTCGGTTGCGGCTCGAGTTTCTATCTCGCGCAGGCCGCGGCGGCAACTTGGTCGATGCTCACGGGCGGCCCCGCCCGCGCAGTTCCTGCTTCTGAGATTTTGCTCTTCCCGGGCACCTTGCCGGAACTTGGGCAATTCGTGCTGATTTCACGTTCTGGCCACACATCCGAGGTGATCCAGGCCGCGACTCGCTTGAAAAGTCATTCGAAAGCGCCGTTTCTGGCCGTGACGTGCGGAACGGGCACGCCTCTCGAGAGGCTCGCCACGTTTACGATCGGCCTCCAGGCTGCCGACGAGAAAAGCACGGTAATGACGCGTTCCTTCACGTCGATGCTTTTGGCGCTTCAGTCTCTGGCGGCACATCGGGCGGACAACTCCGGCTTCCTTGCGGCGCTCAGTACTCTGCCGGTCGAAACTGAAACTGTGATTTCGCCGGCGCAGCAAACGATCCGCACGCTGGTGAACGCTCGCAATTTCGCGGACTACGTTTTCCTAGGCCAAGGGCCTTTCTTTGGCATCGCGCAAGAGTCGATGCTGAAGGTGAAGGAAATGTCGTGCTCGTACGCGCAATGCTTTCACACGCTTGAATTTCGACACGGCCCGAAGGCCATCGTCAGCCCGGAAACGCTGCTTACATTTTTTCTGAGCGAGAGCGGATACGAAGCGGAAGCCGCGGTGTTGCACGAAATGAAGGAATTGGGAGCGATCACACTCGTCGTTGCGAACGCAGTCTCTCCCGCTGTGCGTAAAGCGGCCGACTACGTAATTGAACTCGGTCTCTCCGTACCGGAAGTTGCGCGTGCGGCTGCCGCGGTGATTCCCGGTCAGCTTCTCGGTTTCTACACCGGTATCCGCAAAGGATTCGATCCCGATAGCCCGCGAAATTTGTCGCGTGTGGTGATGCTGGAGGGGACGTGACGCCCCAGTCCACGGGCGAAGGATCTTCACGATTGGACGTGTGCGTCGTTGGCGAGCTGAATCCCGATCTGATTCTTTACGGACTGCCCAACGATCCCAAGCCCGATCACGAATATCTCATCGATGGTTTTCGGCTTACTCTGGGCAGCTCGTCCGCGATTTTCGCCCATAATTTGGCTGCTATGGGCACCGGCGTCGGTATGATCGCTAAAATCGGAGCGGACGCGCTGGGAGAAATGTGTCTTGGCTGGCTGCGCTCCGCGTGCGTCGATCTCTCGCGCGTGGTTCAGTCAAAACAAAATACTGCAACGGGATTAAGCGTAATCCTCACGCACCCAGGGCATCGATTTATCCTCACGTATCCCGGTACGATTTTCGATCTCGCCTACGAAGATCTCGATCTCGAGTATCTTCTTGCCGCGCGGCACCTGCACGTTGCTTCGTACTATCTCAATCGCGCGCTGCGTCCCCGCATGGCAGATCTCTTTCGCGAAGCAAAAGCGCACGGCCTCACGACGTCTCTCGATACCAACGACGATCCGGAAGGGAAGTGGGGTAACGAACTACTCGAAGTTCTGCGGCACGTCGATATTTTCTTTCCGAACGAGCGCGAGGCGAAATGCATCACGCGGACGGGTGACGTGGCCGCAGCGATCGACATACTTTCAAAAAAAGTCGAAAGAGTCGTGGTGAAACTCGGCCCCGCGGGTGCGATTTCTCGCGAGGGATCGAATGAATGGCGCTGCAAGCCCACGCCGATAGCGACAGTCGATACCGTCGGCGCCGGCGACAGTTTCGACGCCGGATACATCTACCAATTCCTGCGAGGCGCCACGCCGCAACAGTGCCTCGACTTCGCCAACCTCGTTGGCGCGTTTTCCACCACGCAGCAAGGCGGCACCGAAGCCTTTCGCAATCGCCAAACGCTTACGGAATTCCTCGCACAACACGCGACCGGAAAGTAGCGCCCAGCTCGTCGTGCGTCGGCCTTTTCCCGGCTAATTGTGTAAACCCTTGTACTGCGCGAACAGGCGCTCGGCGTTGGTTTGATACACCTTCTTCAAAATATCGTCCGGCAAGCCGAGTCCGTAAATGGCCCAGCGGCCCTGGCCTGGCGAACCCCAGTATTCGAAGTAGTCGTCATCGGTCTCGAGCCAGCGGAAATAATTCCGGTACATCGCTTCTTCGGGATCGGAATCCGTGCCGAACATGATCCGGTCCTGGTAATCCTGAAAGAATTTCAACGCTCGTCGCGGCTGTCGCCCCAATTCAGCCTCTCGTGCCCCGAATTCCACCATCATGTTCGGATATTTATCCAGCCAGCCGGAAACCGCATCCAGATTCTCTGGCCAGTTCGCTACGTGCAGCGCGACAAAGGTCGTATGCGGATGCCTTTCGATCACGCGGTTTCGTTCAGCGAGAATTTCCTGCTTCGAAGGAAACCCGTGTCCGTAGAAACTCCACGACGGATTCATCTTCAGTTCTTCATAGCGTTCGTTGTTCCCGTCGATCGGGGTAAAGAACGCCTCGGGATCGGTCACGTGTATGAAAACAGGGATTCTCAGCCGTCCGCACTCCTCCCACACTGGATCAAGCCGCGCATCGTCCACGCGCAGGAATTTTCCGTTTGCGTCGCGGACTCCAAGGCCCAGGTCTTTCAAAAATTTCAGACCCCTCGCGCCGCGCTTCACGGCATCATCCAGCTGCGCGACCATTTCCTCGCCGAAATTCCGATCGTTCACCTTGCTCCAATCGACCTGCGCGAAGACGATGAAGCGGTCTGGATATTTCTTCACTGTATTGTCGAGCACAGCCTGTAGCGACGCTCCCCATCCGCCGGTCAGGATCACCACCTTCTGCACATTCACTGCATCCATGGTCTGCACCACTTTTTCGACGGGAATGCGGCTACCGATGCCCGCGGCGTCGTCCACATGATTGTGAACGTCCCATACGCCGAACTTCGCGCGAGCCACTTCGTGTACCGGCACGTGCAGCATGGAGTGCGGGTGGAAGTCGCGCAGCAGCAGCGTCATCCGCGACTTCGCCTTCGGGTCGCCACTGTATGTGATTTGTTGCATGGCAAGCGCGGTCATCACGGTCAACGCCACGCCCGCCGCTCCAAACGCTGCCAACCTGATCCAGTTCCGCATTCCAGGCCTCCGTCCACAAGGCGATCGTTCGTACGCGCCCCCCTCCATATCACAACCCCGGGGAGGCCGCAGGTTTTCCTTGACTTGAAAACAATTCGTAAGTAAAAGTAGCAAATCGAAAGTGGCGGTTCAACCTGGATTCACAATCGCTTTTTCGCCCGGTTCTGAGGCCCTCTGTTTCAGCGCAGGGTGGGCTGTAGTCACCCACACCACAGGGAGACATCGAATGCTCCGCAACTCTTATCTTCGATTCGTTTCGGTCGTGATTGTCTTGCTAGCGTCGGCGCTTCCCGCTTTGGCGCAGAAAGACGCCGGAAGCATCGTCGGCACGGTGAAGGACGCAAGCGGCGCCGTTGTGGTGGACGCGCGCGTCACCGTGGACGATATCGATCGTGGGACGCAGCTCGTCGTCACCACAAATGCGACGGGAGACTACGTGGCCGGCCCGCTGAAGATCGGCCAATATCGAGTGACTGTGGAGAAGAGCGGCTTCAAGAAAGCCATCGCTGAACCGGTGGTCGTGAATGTCCAGGCTCGCGTTTCCACGGATTTCTCCCTTGAAGTCGGTCATCCCGACGAAATCGTAACTGTGAAATCCAGCGCGCCGCTGCTCGAAACCGAGACGTCCGATCTTGGCCAGGTGATCGACAAGGAGCGCATTCTCACGCTTCCCCTCAATGGCCGCAACTACGCGCAACTTGCGCTGCTGGGCGCGGGCGTTGCTCCCGCCGAAGCCGGTTCGCGCGTTTCCACCAGTTATGGCTTCAGCTCGAACGGCGCGCGTGCCCTGCAGAACAATTTCCTGCTCGACGGCGTGGACAATAACTCGAACCTCGGCGACGTGCTCACCGGACAGGCCTACGTGATCCAGCCGTCGGTGGACGCGATCGAGGAATTCAAAGTCCAGACCAACTCCTACAGCGCGGAATTCGGACGCGGCAACGGTGCCATCCTCAACGCCGTAATCAAGTCCGGATCGAATCAATTCCACGGCGACGTTTACGAATTTTTTCGCAACGATGCACTGGACGCGGCAAACGCTTTCGACCTTCTCGGGCGCCAGCCGTATCACCAGAATCAGTTCGGCGCCACGCTCGGCGGACCGATCATCCGCGATAAGACATTTTTCTTTATAGACTATGAGGGCCTGCGCATCATTCAGGGCAGCCCGCAGTTGTCGTTGGTGCCCACGCCCGATGAGATCGCCGGTAACTTTTCTTCGCTCCTTACCAACACGACTGCTCCGCAAGTGGATGCCAACGGCAACGTGATTCCGAACACCGTCGCGCTCGACTGTAGTGGTCACCCGACCTACATGGGCGAGATTTTCAATTCGCGGCTGACGCAGTCATCCAACCTGAATCCCAGTGGCTATTGCGGCGTCCCCATTGGTGTCGATGGCGCGAACAATCCAACAAACATCTTCCCGAATGGTTCGATCGATCCACTGGCTGCACGGCTCTCGGCGCTGTTCCCTGCGCCAAACACCAACACGAACGGTTCGAATTTCATCTCCGAACCCAAGCTCACAAGTAGCCGGAATAACGCCGACGTTCGCATCGACCAACATATTTCCGACAAAGACAGTTTCTTCGGGCGCTTCAGCTACGAAGACCAGCCGAGCTTTACGCCGTCGCCGTTTCAAAACGCGCTCGACGGAGGAGCTTTCCAGGACGGTACACAGAGCGATTCGTTCCGCAGCCTCGCACTAAGCGAAACCCACTTATTCTCGGCGAATTTCATCAATGAATTTCGCGTCGGCTACAACCGTATCAACAGCCACCGCTACCAGCTGAACGCCAACGAGAACGTCGCGCAGGAACTGAACTTCCCCGGTGTCCCGTATGGCCCGAATCTCGGCGGCTTGCCGCAGATCTCGTTTTCAGACGGCACCACCGGAATCGGAGCTTCCGGTTTCCTGCCCGCGATCGAAAAGCAGAATAGCTACGTGATCACCGAGAATCTGACCTGGATTCACGGGCGCCACTCGTGGAAATTCGGCACGGAAATTCGATTCGAACAGTTCACGCTCTACGAGCCGGCCGCGCCTCGCGGCACGATGAGTTTCGGAAGTGACTTTACGGACAATCCCGCGTCTCCCACCACCGGCGGCGACGCATTCGCTACTTTTCTGCTTGGAATTCCCGATAGCGGCGAAATCACCAGCGTGAACGAAGTGGACTATCACCGGCAGATCTACTCATTCTACGGGCAGGACGATTTCCGCATGACGCCGAAGCTCACCTTCAACCTGGGCTTGCGCTACGAACTGTTTACCACGCTCAAAGCTTCGGGCAACGATCAGGGTACGTTCGACTTCGCGGACGATTCCATCCTTGTGCCACGCGGCCAGACCGCTCAGCTCACTCCCTATCTTGCCGCGAATATTCCCATCGACCGAACTGGAAGCCCCGGACTGATTCATCCGGACCTCAACAATTTCGCGCCCCGTCTCGGCCTCGCGTACCAGATCAAGGACAAGCTGGTGCTGCGCGCGGGCGCCGGAATTTTCTACGGAGGGCAGGAAAATGGTCCGTACTCCAATCCAAGTCCGGGCTTCAATCCGCCGTTCTTCGTCACACAGTCGTACAACGTTCCGTGCTTCGCACCGTCCGCGAATCCGAATCAGACAGACTGCTCGATCCCTGGTTTGAACATCTTGAATCAGGGATTCCCGTCCAACGCGCTCACCGATCCCAATACTCCGATCCTCTTCTCGATCAGCCCAAAGCTGCGCACGCCCTACACTTCGCAATGGCACCTCGGATTCCAATATCAGGCGCCGGCCGACAGCGTGGTCGAGATCTCTTACGCCGGCTCGCACGGTTCGGACCTCTACAATTTCTACAACGGCAACCAGGCCGTGCCGGACGCCACATTTTGCACAACTCCACCGAACACTCCGGGCAACTGTCCTACGGACGCGCGTCGGCCGGCGCAGCAATGCGACGACTCGGTGTTTCCGCCGGCGTGCAACGACGTTTTTGATACCGCGATCGATGAGCTGCGATCCGATGGCTTCTCGAATTACAACTCTCTGCAGGTCCGCTGGGAGAAGAGTTTCTCGCACGGCCTGCAGTTCGAGGCGTCTTACACCTACGCGCATGCTCTCGACGACGCCTCGAGCGCTGCATTAGGGTCGCTCGCGAACGGCGACTTCCGCGACCAGCGTTATCCGTTTCTCGAGTACGGAAATTCCGACTTCGACGTTCGCCATCGTCTTGTGATGAGCTACATCTACCAACTCCCGTTCGGCAACGGAAAGCAGTTCGGCAACGACGCGACGGGCTGGAAAAATCAGTTGATAGGAAACTGGCAGGTTGCAGGTATCACCACCGCTTCGACGGGAAACTATTACACGATTACCGACGCTGCATCGAACGTTTCAACCAGCGACAGCGGAGGCGGGGTCGGCTACTACACGGTGCGTCCGAACGTAGTTGGGAATCCGAACGGCAAGCCCTGCGTTGCAGGGCAGTTTTTCAACACGTGCGCATTCATCGACAATACGATTCCGTTCACGTTTGGAAACGCCGGGCGCAATATCGTTCGCGGCCCCGGCTATCAGAACTGGGACCTCTCGATTTTCAAGCTATTTCCGGTCAACGAGACCAAGCGCTTTGAATTCCGGGCCGAGTTCTTCAATATCTGGAATCACTACAATCCGCTGATTGAGCCTGCAAATGCGATCAGCGAAGAGCCGCAGCCGCTCGAACTCGGCACGCCGCAGTACGGCTACTATCAGGGCGCGCGCGATCCTCGGTTTATCCAGTTTGCGGTGAAGTTTTATTTCTAAGCGCGGATAAGATCGGAAGAGCGCGTGCGGCCTCGGCAGATTCGAAACTACTGCTGCGCTTCCTGCCATGTCGTAAACGGCAGCAGGCACGCACCCAGGAATCCGGCGTCGGTGCCCAGCTCGGCTTTCTCCACGTAGGTCTTGCCGTCGCGATGCGTGAGCAGATCTTCCGCGGAAGGCTCCGTCAGACGATAGATGTAGCTGCGCGAACGCAGTTCGCGAAACATCGACGGCGCGAACAGATCCCACGCGTTCAGCAGTCCGCCTCCGAGCAGGTACAGAGGCAGATTCAGTGTATTGACGATTGCGGACAGCGCAATTCCGAGCGCTTGGCCGAGGTTCTCGAGGATGCGAATCGCATCGGCATCGCCTTCCTGCGCGAGCAAACCTACATCGCGCGGGGTGAATTCCGGTTTCTTCGCGGAGAGCGCAGCGAGGCCGGGCGCCTTTCCGGCCGCAATCAAATCCTTCGCTGCTCGCCGCACAGAAGTGGCCGAAGCGTATGGTTCGGTACAGCCGTGGCTGCCGCACCCGCACGGTAAACCGTCGGTCCAAATGTTCAGATGTCCCACTTCGCCCGCGAAGCCGTTCATCCCGTCCAGGATGTTTCCGTGGAGAATAATTCCGCCGCCCACTCCGGTTCCCAGCGTCATCATACAGAGCGAATCGATGCCCAGAGTTTTTCCGCGCCCCAGAAAGCACTCCGCGAGCGCCGCAGCGTTCGCATCGTTTTCGATGATCACCCTCGTGCCGAGATTTTTCTCAAGTGTGCTGCGCAGCTCCAGTCCGCCCCACCCGGGTAGATTCGGCAAATCGTGCAGCAAGCCTCCTGGCAGCTCGATCGGCCCCGGCGAGCCCACGCCAACTCCCTTGAGCTTGCGCGTCTTCGAATGGCGCTCGATCAGCTCCCGAATCCCGTTGCACATGTCGGAAACCACCGCGTCGCGCCCGTCTTCGAGCCGCGTTGTCTGGTGGATCAGCTCCAGCACGCCCTCTTTCGGCGAGTACGCCGCCGCCCTCAAATTCGTGCCGCCAAAATCGACTCCCACGCTGAATTCGTTCGAAACGGTGCGATCGAACACCGGCGCTGCAGTCCGCATTACGGGACGGCTCAAGGCTTTCTCCCTTCGTGGAACGAAACGGAAACCATACTACACGAGCCGAGGATTGCTTTATAATCCGCCGTCGATTCGCAATCGTAAGGAAACGAATTCGCACGGGTCGTGTTCCAAGGAGAATTTTCATGCCAGTTTATTCGGATCTACCGGCACGGATCGGCCGCTGGCTGCGCGTATCTCGCCTCGCGAGCCTCGCGATCGCGCTGATTGTGTGCGGATTCGCCTTCCCCGCGGACGCTCAGAAACGCTCTGACGCCGATCCGCCCGTAGCAGCGCTGTCCGCGCAAACTCAAGAGGCGATTCAGAAGCTCGACGCTCTCTCCGCGCTCCCGGCTGACGAGTGGCGCGTTCACGTCGGCGACATGGCTCACGGCGAAGCACCCGACCTCGACGATTCGAGCTGGCCCGTGGCGAAGAAAGACAGCGGCGACTACCTCGACGCAGTTTGGTACCGGCGCGCGATCGAAGTCCCAAAGACGCTGAACGGCTACGACCTCACGGGTTCGCGGATCTGGTTCGAGTTCAACACCAACGCTAACGGTCCAATTCCCGAAATCATTTATTTCAATGGCCGCCGCGTCGCTCTCGGCGAAGACCTCGAACCGATCGTTCTGTTCGATCATGCGCAACCCGGCGATCGTTACCTGGTCGCCGTGAAGCTTCTCCACACCGTCGATAAGAAGCGCTTTATGGGCGCGGAGCTTCATATCGACTTCAATCCTGCGCGCCCGAATCCCGGCGTGATACTTGATGAGATCCTTGCCACTGCCGAGCTGATTCCGTCCCTCGGCGCAGACGCCGCTCCTACACGAGCGATGCTCAATCAAGCCGCTGAATCGATCGATGTTCCGGCCCTCAATCAGGCGAATCAGGCTGCGTTCGACCAGTCGCTGACGAAGGCGCAAGCCGGCCTCGATGCGCTGAAGCCGAAGCTTCAGGGCACTTCGGTCCGGCTCACCGGAAACGCGCACATTGACGCCGCGTGGCTCTGGCCTTGGACGGAAACCGTGGATGTGACGCGCCGCACCTTCGGGACCGCGCTGCAGCTGATGAATGAATATCCGGGATACACGTACACGCAATCCGCCGCGGCCTACAGCGAATGGATCTGCCAGAAATACCCGTCGATGTGCCAGGAAATTCAGCAGCGCGTGAAGGAAGGGCGCTGGGAAATGGTCGGCGGGATGTGGGTCGAGCCGGACCTGAACATGCCGGACGGCGAATCGCTCGTGCGCCAGCTACTCATTGGCAAGCGCTACTTCAAGGACCAGTTCGGCGTGGACGTGCGCATCGGTTGGAATCCCGATTCGTTCGGCTATAACTGGCAGCTGCCGCAAATCTACAAAAAGTCCGGAGTCGATTACTTCGTCACGCAGAAAATGGCGTGGAACGATACGAACCAGCTTCCATTCAAACTCTTCTGGTGGCAATCGCCCGATGGCAGCCGCGTCCTCACGTATTTCCCGCACGACTACGTGAACGAAATCGAGCCGGTGCGGATCGCCAAGGACATCACTATCGCCCGCGAACACAACCCGGGCTTGCCCGAAATGATGCATCTCTACGGCGTGGGCGATCACGGCGGCGGCCCCACGCGAGCCATGCTCGATAGCGGAATGCTCTGGACCGATCCCAAGGTCGTGTTTCCGAAAATGTTTTTCGGAGTTGCGCAGGGATTTTTCTCGGATGTGGAAGGCAAACTCGATACCGAGCACTCGCCGGTTTGGAACTACAAGTCCATCGCGACTGCGAACACGAATCTGCCCGCACCGCCGGAAGGCAAAATCAGCCTTCCGGTCTGGAACGACGAGCTGTATTTCGAATATCACCGCGGCGTGTTCACCACGCAGGCCGAACACAAGCGCAACATGCGCGAAGCCGAAGTAGCGATGCTCGATGCCGAAAAATTCTCGTCGCTGGCGTGGCTGAACGGCTCGGATTATCCATCGGATAAGCTCAACGAAGCGTGGAAAAAGGTGCTCTTCAACCAGTTCCACGACCTTGCGGCTGGCTCCGGCATCGGCGTGATCTATAAGGACGCGCAGCGCGACTATGACGTGGTGCAATGGACTGCCGGCGACGCAACGTCAAACGCTCTGGAATCGCTCACCGGATTCGTGAACACGAAGACAGCGGCTCCGGGAAGCGTGCCTGTGATCGTGTACAACCCGCTCGCCTGGCAGCGAGCCGATCTGGCTACTTTCGACGTGGTTTTTCCCGGTGCGACAACTGGAAAAGTTTCGGTCACCGACGCACAGCGCGCCGTAGTTCCCACGCAAGTGTTGTCCTATGACCGGGCGAAGAGCAGTTACAAGTTGCTGGTCGAATTGAAAGACATTCCTTCGCTCGGCTACGAAGTGCTGCAGGTCGCGCCGTCGGCGAAGACGGAGTCCGCGACGGATCTGAAGGCGACCGGCCTCACGCTCGAAAACTCGGCTTTGAAAGTCGTTGTGGATCCGAAGTCCGGATGCATCACGAGCCTGTACGACAAGAAATCGAAGTTCGAATCGATCGCCGAGGGCGGCTGCGGCAATGAACTCATCGCTTTCAAGGACACTCCGAAGGACTACGACGCGTGGAACATCGATTCGGACTTCGACAAGGTTTTCACGAAGCTCGACAGGGCCGAATCGGTAAAGCTCGTCGAGCAGGGGCCGGTGCGCGCCACGATTCGCGTGACCCGTATGTGGCAAAACTCCAAATTCGTGCAAGATATCTCGCTCTACGCGAACCTGGACCGCGTCGATGTTGCGAATGACGTGGACTGGCACGAAACGCACATCCTGCTGAAGGCCGCGTTCCCGCTGGCTGCGTCGAGCGCGCAGGCCACGTACGAAATTCCGTACGGGTGGATCGAACGCCCCACTACACGAAACAACAGCTGGGAAGCCGCGAAGTTTGAGGTTCCCGCGCTTCGCTGGGCCGATCTGGGCGACGCGCAGCATGGCTTCAGCCTGATCAACAATTCGAAGTACGGTTACGACGCCAAAGACAACGTGCTGCGCATCTCGCTGCTGCGATCGCCCACGTGGCCGGACGCCGAGGCCGACCGCGGTCCGCACCACTTCACGTATTCGCTTTATGCGCACGGCGGAGACTGGAAGCAGGCGCTAACGGTCCGCCGCGGCTACGAGTTCAATTACCCGGTGGTCGCGGTTCAGGCCTGGACGCACGAAGGCGCGTGGCCGGCGGCCAAGTCGTTCGTTTCGGTGAACAGCGAAAATGTGGTGCTCACCGCGATGAAGAAGACCGAAGACGGCGACGGATTGCTTCTCCGATTCTACGAATGGGCGGGCAAAGATGGCAACGTGAGCGTCAGTGTTCCCGCTGGTGCATTGTCAGTGACGGCGACGAACCTGATGGAAAAGCCCGAGGGTTCCGCTCTTGCTTTAACGGATGGCCAAGTCACGTTCGCGGTTCATCCGTTCTCGATTGAGACGATTCGCGTCGCGTATCCCGCGAAGAAATAAAGCACGCGCAAAGCCCTCATTGAGTACGGTGCGCGTTTTAGAGGAACACGTCACGCTCGACGAGCGCCTTTTGCTGGCGCGTGCCGCTTGAAAGGCGAGCTTCGTCTTCCACGGCGCGCACCAGGCTGGCGTAAAAGCGGTGCCAATAAACTTCGGGCACCACGCGCCGGAACATGCGCATCACGTCTTCCGATAAAGACTGGCCGTGGGGCGAGAGTTTATTGAATTCCGCGAACTCCACGGCGTCATACTTCGCGAGCGCGGCTTCCGCATCGTGGATTTCGTGCCGTTGGGCCGCGAGTCGCTCACGCCATTCGTCCACGAATCGTTGGTCCAGCAAGCCATATTGCGTCGAGCCATCGCCAAGCAAGCCCGGATGCTTCCTGAGAAACTGAAGCTGCGTTTTGCCGTAAGCCTCCGCGCGGTGAACGAGATCCGAGACGGCAAATGGAATGTGCCAGTGCGTGGCATGCGCTTCAGGCACGTAACGCACGAAGTATCCTCGCCGGCTGAGGCGCAGTCCCAGCTCGGAATCTTCGGCCACGCGAAATTCTGGGTCGAATGAGCCGACGCCGACCACAGCGTCCCGGCGAACGCTTGTGTTGCACGTGACGAACTTCGTGTAATCCCAATGCACTCCGCGTTCGAGCTTCACCTGTGGGAAAAGAAAAGGGCTTTCGGTGAGGAAACGGGTCAGCGCGCGGTCCATGGCTGCCGGAGGGAAACGAAAGTCGCCGAGGATGGCCTGGCGATCTTCGGGGCGCTCGCGGTGAGCTTCAGCGTGGATTGCTAAAAGGTCCGGGTCGGCGAGGGTGTCGTCATTGATCAGCAGCAGGAATTTTCCACGCGCGTGGTGCACACCGCGCCGCCGGGCCGCTCCGGCACCGGCGTTGGTCTGGCGGAGATACTGGAAGTGCAGAAACGCATGGTAGTTACGGCAGAACGCGGGAGTTCCATCGGACGAGCCGTCGTCGATGACGATCACTTCGAAGCGATCTCGTGGGTAGGTCTGGCACGCCAAAGCGTCGAGGCACAGAGCGAGCGTCGGTTGGCGGTTGACAGTGGGGACGATTACGGAGAACTCGATGTCGTGCCTGCGGCCGTGGCGCTTCCGGTTTTTGGAGTGCATCCCAACGACGGCTGGGCGGTGGTCGAGCGCGCATGAGTGAGCGACTTTTTCAGCGTACTCGCGCGATTTGTCAGAAACACCGAGCGCCTCGTAGCACTGCACTGCGAGCTCCATCGAGCGGATGGTCAGGTTGGTGGCTTTCACCGGGCCGCGTAGCAACCCGTAGAAATGCCGCAACTGCACGAGTGCCTTCGCAGGCTGGCCTTCGGCCAGCAACTCAGCAGCAAGGGCGACATAGGCCGCGACGCGAAGCGTGGGCCGCTGAAGAGGCGGAACTCCTGTGAGGCACTCAGGTGAGTGCGATTCCACGCGGCGGAAAGACCATGAATGCGCCGTGTCGTGAGGTTTTGGGTCGCAGGTGCGGGCCATTGTGCAGAGCTCGTGCACGGCACGTTGCATCCGTTGAGAGCTGAACTGGTCCGCGATGTGGCGGCGGCCGAGAGTGGCGAGTTTCAGCCAGAGGAGGTCGCTGGTATAAGCGCGAACCACGGCGGCGGCAAACTCCGTGGGAGTGTCTGCGATGAGCGCGCTTTCGCCGTCGATCAGGTTCATGCCGTCGGCGCCGACGGTGGTGGTGACTAGAGGTACGGAGTGAGCGAGAGCGAGCAGGTTCTTGGTTTTGATACCGGTGCCGAAGCGGACCGGCGAGACGGCCAAGCGGACCTTGGCGAACTGGGGCATGAGATCCGCCACGTAGCCGACGCGGAGAATACCCGCACCGTGAAACTTAGGGTCGTCGGGAAGATTGTTGCCGACGAGGGCGACCTGCACGTCGGGGAGAGAGCGGCGAACCAGTGGCCAAATCTCGCGCAGGAACCAGGTCGCGGCGTCGCTGTTGGCGAGGTTGTCGAAATTGGCGAGGAAGATAAGGCCGCAGCGCTGTTCGTAGGTGGGGCCTTCGGGCGCGATGTCTGCAATCATGGGCATGCGCGCGGTGCGAATCTCGGGAGCTTTGGCACGGAAGGCGCTCGCGTCGTCGTCGGAGATGGTGAGGACGCAGTCGGAGCGCCGATACACCTCCATCTCACGCGCGCCGTAATCTTCGGAGCGCTCGAAATCATTCCAGCGGTCGGTGAGGCGCGCCATCTGCAGCTCGCGGAGGCCGTGCTGGTCGTCGGTGAGGACGGCAATGAAGGTGTGGGGAGAGATCGCGCGAATCTCGTCGATGTAATGCTCGGGAATCGAGATGCCATTCCAGAACCAGAGAGCGAGGACAGCGAGATCGAAACGTTCGCTGCGCAGGACGTCGTCGAGCCGCCAGGTCTGCGGCAGATCGTAGCCTGCGAAGCGCATACGTTCGGCATCCGGGCAAAGAACGCGAATGCCGAGCCGCTCAACCTGCGGCGCGTAACGTTCGCGATTCACGCCGCTGCGGGCGATGTGAGTGACGCGATGGCCCTGCGTGCGAAGTTCCTGGAGCATCTGCATCCACTGAACGTCGGCGCCGTGCCGATCGGGATGGGGCAGGATTTCGTGGACCACGAGGACGTTGAGCGGAGAGTCCGGCGCGGGCGCGGTATCGGGCGCAACGAACAACGGCGTTTTCGGAGTTCGAGGTGCGGGCGGATACGCGACCAGCGCTTCGCGAACGCTCGAGAGAAAAGCCTCAAGCTGAGCGCGTTCGGGAGGTGCGAGCTGCGGCAGCACGCTTTCGAGGAGCGGTTTGCCTTCGGAGGTGCGGCCGAGAGAGCAGAGCAGGATGCCGTAGTTGATCGCGGCGGAGTGATTCGCCGGATCGAGAGACAGCGCCTGGGCGTAGCCGTCGGCGGCTTTCGATGTGTCGCCGGTGGCGAGATACGCGGTGGCCCAATCGTTCCAGAGTTCGCTGGAAGGCGATTCGATCAGCAGAGATTCGAGGATGCGAATGGCTTCGAGGAAGCGGCCTGCTTCGTATTGAGCGATCGCTTGTGAATGGTTTTGGGACACGCCGTCTCGTCGGAATCTGAATATCTGAAGAGACTCAGGCAATTCGGATTCCGATGTTACGAGCGGAACGTCAAGTACGTGTTTCGATGTGGTACGACGGAGGGCATTCGGGGGAAGTTAAACGTGCGGCCCAGTAGGCCTAGGGAACGGGCTGCTGTTGTGTGAGGCAATGCAGCGTGCCGAAGCCCCAGACCAAATCCACGGCGTGGACGCCGCAGACGGCGCGGCCGGGGAAAAGTTCGGAGAGGATGCCGAGGGCGACGCGGTCGTTGGGATCGTTGAACGTGGGCATCAGGATCGCGCCGTTCGTGATGTAGAAATTCGCGTAACTCGCAGGCAGGCGAACGCCATCGAAGAACAGCGGAGCGGGCATAGGCAGCTCAATGGCTTCGATTTTTGAGCCGTCTTCGAGGCGGACGTCCTTGATGCGCTCCCAATTTTCTTCGAGCGGGCGGTAATTTGCGTCGTTGGAATTTTTCTCGCGAATCAGCACCACTCGGCGCGGATCGACGAAACGGCAGAGATCGTCAACATGGCCGTGCGTGTCGTCACCGGCGATGCCTTTGCCGAGCCAGACGACGTTGGAGACGCCGAGATTTTCTTTCAGCGCAGTTTCGATCTCAGTGCGGCTCGCCCCGGGGTTGCGTACTTGAACTTTCGGATCGAGAAGGCACTCTTCGGTGGTGAGTACTGTGCCGCGGCCGTTGACGTCAATACTGCCGCCTTCGAGAACAAAATCGCGCGAGCCGATGCGCGTGGGAATGATTTCGCATTTCAGTTTGCGGGCAAGCTGCGGAGAAATCGCGTCGTCTTTTTTCCAGTCGGGATATTTCGCCCAGGCGGTGAAGCGGAAGCGGCGCGATCGCTACGCGTGGATCGGGGCCCGAACGCTTCACAAAGATCGGGCCGAAGTCGCGGGTCCATCCACGGTTCGTAAGGAAGCGGAAGAACTGGACGTTTTTTAAATTGGCGCCGGCGCGTTTCAAGATGTCCCGCGCTTTTTTTTGATCGGCGGCGGAATTCACCAGAATGCGAACGATTTCGCTTTCGGCGATTTTGCGGGCGATTTCGCCGTACACCCAATGGATGGTGGCGATTTTGTCGGGCCAGTCGGATTTATTGTGCGGCCAGCCGATCCAGGTGGCTTCGTGGCGGTCCCACTCGGCGGGCATGGTGTAGCCGAGCGATGCCGGAGTGGGCGCGGCGGCGATTTGGATTTTTGATTTCAAAGTTTGCCGTCGAGGAAGCGCTGTTCGATGCCCTTGTAAGCGTCGATGCGGCGGTCGCGGAGGAAAGGCCAGTTTCGGCGGACGTCTTCAAGATGCGCGAGATCGACGTCGCCGTAGAGAATTTCTTCTTTGTTGGTGGAAGCTTCGGCGATTACGACGCCCTGGGGATCGCACAGGAACGAAGTGCCCCAGAATTCCAGGCCGTCTCCGCCGGAGGGATTTTCGTGGCCCACGCGGTTGACGGCAGCGACGTAGATGCCATTGGCGATAGCGTGGCCGCGCTGGATGGTGCGCCAAGAATCGCGCTGGGCTTCGCCGTTGGAGGCTTTTTCGGCGGGATGCCAGCCGATGGCGGTGGGGTAGAAGAGAATACAGGCGCCGTGCAGAGCCGCGATGCGGGCAGCCTTCGGGGTACCACTGGTCCCAGCAGATCAGCGTGGCGATCTTTCCGGCTTTGGTGTCAAAGGCTTTGAAGCCGAGGTCGCCGGGGGTGAAGTAGAACTTCTCGTAGTAGGCGGGGTCGTCCGGGATGTGCATTTTGCGGTAGATGCCCGCCACGGAGCCGTCGGCATCGAGGATGGCGGCAGTGTTATGGTAAACACCGGCGGCGCGGCGTTCAAAGAGGGGCGCAACGATGACGACACCGGCTTTCTTCGCTACTTTGCCGAGAGCTTCGGTGGACGGGCCGGGGACAGGCTCGGCGAGGTCGAAATAGGCGACGTCTTCCCGCTGGCAAAAGTATTGAGATTGAAAGAGTTCCGGCAGGCAGACGACCTGGGCGCCTTTGGCAGCGGCTTGTTCGATGAATTCGCTTGCGCGTTGCAGATTGTCGCCGGGTTTGGCGCCGACGCTCATCTGGATGAGAGCCACTTTAAATTTATTGGGAGCGGTCACAATAAAAATTTACACGAATTTGAGGTGCGCTGCTATGCCTTAGGCCCGGCGAGGCGCCCCCATTTTCGCGTCTCGCGAATCGCGAAAGTGTACCTAAGGAAATGAAGGCCGGATGAATGATTTGTTGAAGATACGGTGAATTCCCTTCCCGCGAGTGTACCTAAGGGAATTTCATTTCTAAGGTGGGACGGGAGGATGGGGAAAGGCGCGATTCCCGTTTTGGGAAAGTGCTTTTGCGCGGAAGGATGAAGTTCATTTTTCATACAGGCCGATGATAGCATAAAGGTAACAGGTTGACAAGTACTGAACGAGATCGAGGGTGAGGAAGATCGCGCCGTGGGGGCGCAGATGGCGTATAAGAAGGCGGAGGGCGGGCGTGGCGGAAGGGAGGCGGGGGATGAAGGGACTGGGGATCCGAGGCGGGTTGGGTCTGGTGATGGCGCTTGCGGCGGGGAGCGTGTTTGGCCAGCTTGCGGTGACGCAGGGCGGCGCCGGGCCAGTGGCGACTTCGCAATACGATAATGCGCGGACGGGAGCGACGCTCGCCGAGACCACGCTGACACCGAAGAACGTCAACGCGCGGGACTTCGGAAAGGTGGGCGCGTACAAGGTGGACGGCGCGGTATATGCTCAGCCGCTTTTCGTGCCGGACGTGCCGATACCGGGAAGGGGGACACACAACGTGCTGTTCGTTGCCACGGAGCACGATAGCGTGTACGCATTCGATGCGGACAAGCCAGGCGATGCGCCGCTGTGGCAGGTGAGCTTTCTGGATGCAAAGCGCGGGATCACCGCAGTGCCGATGCAGCAGACGAACTGTCTTTTTATCGCGCCGGAAGTGGGAATTACGTCAACGCCGGTGATCGATATGAAGACAGGGACGCTATACGTGCTGGCGCGGACGATGATCGGGCATACGCTTTCGAAGAACGAGTACTTTCAGAATTTGCACGCTCTGGCGATTACGACGGGCGTGGAAAAGTTTGGCGGGCCAAAAATCATTTCAGCGACGGCGAAGGGAACGGGAGAGGGCGCTGAAAACGATCTGGTGAGTTTCAACGATCTGCGCGAAAACCCGCGAGCAGCGCTGTTGCTCTCGAACGACGTGCTGTACCTCACCTGGGCCTCGTCGTGCGATGTGGATCCGTATCACGGATGGGTGATGGCGTACGACCCGGCGACGCTGGAGCAAAAGGCGACGTTGAACGTGACGCCGGATGGATCGGAGGGCGGGATCTGGATGAGCGATGCGGGTCCGGCGGCGGACGCAGCGGGGAACGTTTACGTGCCGATTGGGAATGGGACGTTCGACGCGAATAAGGAGGGAGGCCGCGACTGGGGCGATTCGATTTTGAAGTTGGGACTGGAAGGATCGGCGCTGAAGATTCGGGATTCGTTTACACCTTTTAATCAGGAGCAACTGAGCAAGACGGACGCGGATTTGGGATCGAGCGGGCCGACGGTTCTGCCGGACCAGCCCGGGAGTGCCGAGCACATACTGGTGCAGCCGGGGAAAGATGGAACAGTGTACGTAATCAATCGCGACAAGATGGGCGGTTACGGAAAAAGCAGCGATGCCGTGCTGCAGAAATTCAAGCTGGCGGGCGGTTGCTACACGGCGGCCGCATACTGGAATGCTCATGTGTTTATAGCGTGCGAAGAAGAGCCGGTGCGGAGCTACGCGCTGGAGAAGGGGCAGCTTCGCGCGACGGAGAGTGCGAGCGTGAAGTTTGAGAATCCGGGCGCGACGCCGACGATTTCGGCGAATGGCACGAAGGATGGGATTGTGTGGGCGGTGACGACCAAGACGTGGAACGGGCGGGCGCAGGCGGCGGTGCTGTATGCGTTCGAAGCGATGAAGATGGGAGGGCCGATCTACACTTCGGCCGAGAATGCGGCACGGGATCACTCGGCGAATGCGACGAGATTTGTGGTGCCGGTGGTGGTGAATGGGAAAGTTTATTTTGGCGCGGTGGGAGAGGTGGAGGTGTACGGGTTGCTGGCGCAGTGAGGGCGTGTTCGTGATGCGGCGATTTTTTTGGGTGGGGCTAAAGGCGAGCAGACAGGAGTGTCTGCGCCACGCCGTGCGGGCCGGGCTGGTGGCGATGATTTTTGCTTTGGCGATTTGTGCGGTGACCGAGGCAGAGAAGTTGAAGCAGGAGACGATTGAAGGGACTGTGGTGGCTTACGAAAATGACCTGCCTATTTGTTTGAACAATACGACGCCGTGGACAGCAATCGTTCGACTTGAGCATCCGAAGAAGGGGGGCAGTCGGTATGCGCACGTTGCGTTCAATCTGCGGTGCAATGTTGCGCCGGAGTGGGCGACGCTCAAACCGGCGGTTCGGAAGTTCAGGGTGATTCGGCGCGAAGACTGCGTTTTCGAGAAGCATGTTGAAACGGCACCTGCCACAGCCCCTGCTCAGGCGCTCCCGCAGGCGGGTGCGCGGGGCGACCACTGGACGTTTGCGGAGGGAATGGACGAGGCGAAGATGCCGTATGGACAGAAGATCGATTGCTACGAATACAGGGGCCTGGGGGAGACGCCGGTACTCTAGCAAGTAAGATGAGGCGCGATTTCGCGGGCGGGACACGGTTCGGAGGGGACGTGGGAGTTGCACATTTCACGGAGGTGTGGGCTGCGTTGCGTAGTGCCGCGAAGCGGGCCAACCGCAGCGCGTGGTGGGTAGGAAACACAAAAGAGCGAGTCTGCGGTTTCGTGGGGGCATCAAATCCGGTAAAATGAGAAGGTAAGGGTTGTGCGCGGATGGCGCGCGTAGGTGAGGTTGCGAAATGGCGGTACCCGTTTCACAGATGTGGACGACGGCGTCGTACGTGATCGGCCAGCGGTTGAAGGGCCGGAAGCAGTACCCGTTCGTCCTGATGCTGGAGCCGCTGCTGCGGTGCAATCTGGCGTGTGCGGGCTGCGGCAAGATTCAATATCCAGCGCACGTGCTGAAGAAGCACCTGACGCCGGAGGAGTGTTTCCGGGCGGTGGAGGAGTGCGGCGCGCCGATGGTGAGCATTCCGGGCGGCGAGCCGTTGATGCACCCACAGATCGCGGAAATCGTGAAGGGACTGGTGGCGCGGAAGAAGTACATCTATCTGTGCACGAACGCGCTGCTGCTGAAGGAAAAGCTGCACGAGTTCACGCCCAGCAAGTATCTTTCGTTTTCGGTGCACATGGACGGGCAGCGCGAAGAACACGATTTTGCGGTTTGCCGCGAAGGTACGTACGACAAGGCGGAAGAGGCGATCAAGCTGGCGCTCGAGCGCGGATTCCGCGTGACGACGAACACGACGCTGTTTGACGGCGCCGATCCGCAGAAGGTGCGGAACTTCTTCGATGACATGATGGACCTGGGCGTGGAAGGCGATGATGTTTTCGCCGGGCTACACGTATGACAAGGCGCCGGACCAGGAACATTTTCTAAGCAAGACCAAGACGCGGAACCTGTTCCGGGAAATCCTGAGCAACCGCAAGAAGCGTTGGCGTTTTAATTTAAGCCCGCTATTCATGGAAATGTTGATGGGGAAGCGGGAGTACGCGTGCACGCCGTGGGGCATGCCGACCTACAACATTTTCGGATGGCAAAAGCCGTGCTATTTGATGCAGGACGGGTACGCGGAAACGTTTGAGGAATTGCTGCGCGAGACGGATTGGGACCGCTACGGCACTGAGAGCGGAAATCCGAAGTGCGCGAACTGCATGGTGCACAGCGGATACGAGGCGAGCGCGGTGAATCATATGTTCGGCTCGTTGGGCGGATTTGTGAGCGCGGTGAAGGCGACGTTCAGCAGTTACAACGATCCGGACGCGATGGGCGGCGCTTCGAAAGGCGCGAGCGGCGATCCGGGACAGCTGGTACAGATTATGGCGGCGCCGAAGGCGTAGTTTTTTGGCGGACGCAATTTTCGTTTCGAAGGCCCGATGAATCCCCTGAACAATCACTTCACGGAAGATCAAGAACAGAAACTCGGCGTGGTGCACGAGAACCTCGAAGGGTGGGTGCCGACGCTGGCGACGGATTCGGAAGTGCATGAGGCGATAGAGAAGGCGTTTGATTACCGGGGCGATCTGACGATTTCGCTGAAGGATGGGCGGACGGTCGTTGGATATTTGTTCGATCGCAAGATCGGGGGACCGAGGCTGACGGATTGTTTTGTGCGGGTGATGCCGAAAGATTCGGCGGAGAAGTTGAAGATTCCGTTCAGTGAGATTGCGGGACTTGCGTTCACCGGGCGAGACACGGCCGCGGGAAAGAGTTTCGCGGCGTGGGTGAAAAAGTACAACGAAAAGAAAGCGGCGGGCGAGACCAATATCGGGATCGACGCCGAATCGCTCGACGACTAGCTCGCCACAGTTTCCTTCCGATTGTCTTCCTTCCATTTGCGGCTTTTCTGCTGCTGAAATTCCATCCAAGTTAGATAAATAATCAGGCCGTCGAAGACGGTCAACAGGATGAGCGCGATGGAGTGCGTGTGCGTGAAGCGGGCCATCTGGTAGAGCATGAACAATCCGAAGACGGCGATGGTGAGAGGGTAGGCCCAGAGCTTGTTCATCCAGAGGCAGACGACGAGGATGACTTTCACCAGGCCGTGGGTGAGTAGGTAAAACGCGGCGAACTCGCGGCTGTCGTTATTGAGTTTCTGGGAGGCGGCGATGAGGTGAGCGGAGATATACCCGTTCGGGATGCGAGAGAGCATGTGCTCGCACAGGCCACGGATCAGGTCGCTCATTTTCGCGGGCGAGAGGAGCCAAAGTGCGGCGCCGGACACGATTTCGAGAATGCCGTCGAAGCCTTTGAGGGTGATGCCGACACGGAACGAGTCATGAAGGATGGTTTTGGAGACGGTGGACGGCATTCGAGTCCTTGAGAGACGCAAGAATTCTACTGCATCAGGGCGGCTGGCGCGGCACGCGGTGAGGGTGTAATTCGCGGCGGAAACGAGGCGCGATGTGATGGGTTTCTGAATCGCTTGAATAGGCATAGCGGCGTTGACAGGCAGGCGAGCGTTCCCTAGAATCTCCGCACACGGAACGCACCTTCTTTGCCCCGTCCGTGGACGGAACGCGCATTCCCAACGCGGGAGCTTGGCCATCACACCTGGGGCACCCAAATCGAGAGTCGCAATTGTGGATGACGACGCGGCGCTGCGCGGCAAGATCGCGTCGGCGCTGCGGACGGAGTTCGAGGTATTTGAGGGCAAAGATTACGCTGACGCCTACAAGCTGCTGGAACAGTCGGAGCTGGACGTACTGCTGCTCGGCATGCCGATCGAATCGGGCGGGCTAAAGCAGTGCATCGAGCTATTTTCGCGGCTGGACGGCAGCGACATCGATACGCTGGTGATCGTGCTGAGTTCGGATGAATCGAAAGCCGCGGCGCTGAAGGCGATCGATGCAGGTTCGTACGACTACTTCATCAAACCCATCGATACGGACGTGTTGCGGCACCTGATCGGGCGCGCGGTGGAAAAGCTGCGAATCCAGCGGGAAAACCGGCTGCTACGCGAGGAAATCAGCCGGAAGAAAACGCTCGGGGACTTTATCGGGGCGACCGACGCGATGCGGCATGTGTTTGAGTCGATCACGCGCGTGGCGAAGGCCAATACGAATGTGATCATTCGGGGGGAAAGCGGCGTCGGGAAAGAGCTGGTGGCGCGGGCGCTGCATGAGCAAAGCCCGAGGCGCAGCCGGGCGTTTGTGAGCGTGAACTGCGCGGCGCTGCCGGAAGGATTGATGGAGGCGGAGCTTTTCGGGTACGAGAAGGGCGCGTTCACGGGCGCGGTGGCGGCGAAAGAGGGTCGCGTGGAACTGGCGCACCAAGGGACGCTGTTTCTGGATGAGATTGCGACGCTGACGCTGCCGCTGCAGAGCAAGCTGCTGCGCGTGCTGGAGGACCGGTCGCTGACGCGGCTGGGCGGGAAGAAGTCGATCAAGGTAGATTTCCGGCTGATCAGCGCGACGAACGAGGACCTGGAGGAGATGGTCCGGAAGGATCAGTTCCGCGAGGACCTGTATTACCGGATCCATGTGGTGCCGATTTTCGTGCCGGCGCTGCGCGAGCGGGTGGAGGACATTCCGGTGCTGGCGGAGTATTTTACGAGCATCTATTCGGCTGCGAACGGGATACCGCCCAAGAGAATCGCGGACGAGGCGATGGCGGCGCTGAAACGCTATCCGTGGCCGGGGAACGTTCGCGAGCTGGAGAATACGATCCAGCGGCTGGTAATCATGTCGGATGGGGATACGGTGATGCTAAAGGACCTGCCGGGGGAGATCGTGCAGGCGGGGGGGCACGATGGGCGGGGGCGGTTCAAGCTGCCGGCAACCGGAATTAAGCTGGACCGGGAGATTGAGTCGTTCGAGAGCCGGTGGGTGAAGGAAGCGTTGGAGCAGGCGAAGAATGTGAAGTCAGAAGCGGCGCGGCTTTTGGGAGTGGACCGGAACCGGTTGAACTACCTGTGCCGGAAGTACAACTTGTAGGGCTTCGGCTGAGTGGGCTGTAGCGTCCGGCGGAGCAGTGACGGTGGTCGGGGCGGCAGGGCGTTGAAAATGTCAACGCGGCGTGGATAATTCAACGGAAAACTGGCCATTGGTACAGGTCCGCGCGGGGATCGAGTACAGGTGGAAAGAAAACGCGGGACTTAGCGACGGAACGAATCGGGCGTGAGTTTGGAGATTGCGTTGCATATACGGTAGGCAGATGCCCGGTAGGGCAAATCAAGCGAGGGAGAACAAAATGGCCAAGAAGACTTTGAAGAAGGCGAAGAAGATGGAATCGACGAAGTCGTTGACGATCGGAAAGCTGCCGGTGATCCCGGGCCGGGGCTAATCCACAGAGTTGAAGCTCGGCCATGGGCCGTACCCAGCCCTGCGAGCTTGAGAGTGCTCGGAAATCGAGAGCTGCTGTCCCCAGGACAGCAGCTCTTTTTGTTTTGGCGGGTGGCTATTCCGCGACCGGCACAAATGGATTTGCGATTGAAAAATTCAACGCGGCCAGGAAAATTTCAACACTTACCACCTGTGGCGAAGAAGCGCGTGAGCCGTTACCCGCGCAAACGCCTTTGTTTCTGTGCTTTGGCGAGATAACGATTTTCAAAGATTTGGCGCGCGGATTGCAGTCAGGTAGGGCACGCGGTTAAGACTCGAGCGAATCGAAAGGGAGCCAGCCATGGCAGAGAAACCGAAACCGATCAAGCAGGGCGAGAAGAAAGCAGGCATTCAGAAACCGGCGAAGAAGTCGCACGTGCTGCCGCTGACGCGGACGCTGACCAGAAAGTTCTAAGTCTCAAACGGAATCCCCTGGCGGGTTTGGGCTCGGCAGGGCGCGAAGTAGTAGCACTCCCAAAGGAAGGCCGCCGTCCCAGGAACGGCGGTCTTCTTTTTTTTTGGCCCGGCATTTTGGGCCAGACGCTGCCCGGAACGAACGTGGCCTGAATCGACTGCGGCGGTTTTTCCTACCAGACTTGACCGCGGAGCCAGCGCCAGCCGGCGCGGGCGACTTGCCAGCCGAGCGGCGAGGGCTTGCCTGAAATTTTTGCGGTGCCAGTCATACCTTCCTTGAGCGTGCCATCCGGATTTGGAAAATCCATATCGACGGCGATGTAGCTGGTGAGTTGCTGACCGAGGCGTTCGAGGTTTTCGGTTTCGGCGACGGGGCGGTCGGCGGATGTGGCGGGCATGATGCGCTCGACGTCGCCGCCGAAGGTGCGGAACGGGTACGGCAACACTTTCACCCGCGCGCGGGCGCCCACCTGAACGTCCTGCAAATCGAGATCGCGGACCAGAATTCTGGCGCGCATGTGGCTGCGATCGACGATTTTGGCGAATTCGTCGCCGGGGGAAAGGAACTGTCCGGCCATTTCGGAAACGCCGGTGGTTTCGACGATTCCGTCGATGGGAGAGCGAAGCTGGAGATCGGCGAGCTGGCGATTGGCGACATCCAGCTCCTGTTGGATGCGAGCCGTCTTTGAGATTGCATTCGCTGTGGCGTCGGCCGATGGATCGGAGCGATCTTCGCCATAACGCACGCCGCTGGCGGCGAGCGCAAGTTCCTGGGTGAGAACGCGATCATCGGAAGTAATTTCCGGATTATCGAGAGTCGCAAGAAGCTGTCCGGCTTTAACGGTGTCTCCCTGACGAACGAAAACCGTCTGAATTTTTCCGGGCACCACCGCACGGACGTGAGCGGATCTTCCGGCTTCGAGAACCAGCGGCGTGGAGACGCGCGAAGGAACGGGCGGCAAAAAGATCAGCAGCGCAACGGCCAGCGCACCGACGCCGCGGGCAGGCGTGAGTTTCCAGTTCATCCAGACCTCCTTCTTGTCGCGGAGCCAGGCGCGTACTTTGGGAATGGCGCTGCGAATCCCGGCGCGGGAAAAGAAATAAATTACGCAGGCGGTGCCGATGTAACCCCACTCGGTGCCGAGGCGGTTGACAAGAATGTTTTTGACGAAGACGACAACGATCACCAGGAGCGAGCCACTGTAGATGATCGCGGCGACACCAAATATAAAAAAGATGCGCCGCTGGCGGCGGCTGGCGGGGGGCAGATCGATGTCCTTGCGGAGGATGTAGCGATCGAACCATGCGCGGAGATAGGCGAAGGAATCCTCGCGAAGATTGTCCATGTCGAGGAATTGAGAGAGCGCGTAGTAGCCGTCGGCTTTGATCAGAGGATTTAAGTTCAGAAGGGCGCCCTGAATGCCGCTAAGGAGCATCATTTTGTAAGCGATGTCGTTAACCACGGTGCCGGGCAAAGTGAAATGCCAGAGCAGAGCCGCGAGGCCGCAGAGCACGAGTTCGACCCAGATGCCGGCGAAGATCACCCACTGGCGTTCGGAAGTCTTGGTGAAGAGCAGGATGTCCGTGGTGTCCGTATAAAACGCGGGAGTGAAATAAATGAGCAGGAAACCCATCTGATGAACGTCGCCGCCGAAATGCTTGCAAGTGAGGCCGTGGCCGAATTCGTGGACGCCGCCGAGACCGAGTAGAAGAATCCAGAAAATCCAGAGATCGTAGGCGCTCTTGTCGGCGAAATTGTAGAGCGAGGCGGTGTCGTTCTGGACGCGAGTCCAATCGCCGGCGAGAAGATAGGCGGAGGCGATGAAGAGCATGATCGAAAAGGCCACGAAGCCGGGAGTGAACAGCCAACTGAGATAGGGATCGAGTTTGGCGAGGGTTTTGTTGGGGTCCCAGGCTTTGAAGCTCATATAAAGGACGCTGGACTGCTCGACGCGGCCTTTGCGTTCGTCGCGAATGCGCTCGAGGACGGCGAGATTTTTTTCGCCGAGCAGAGCGTTCCCAGAGGGCGGGTTCGATGCTGTCGAGAAATTCGAGGACTTCGGCTTCGTCCAGAGGCGAATCCGGGTGAAGGCGGCTGAGCTCCTCGGAAATTTCGAGCGGCGTGCGCGTGCCGTCGCAAAGCTGAAGCAGTTCGTATTCGGTGGCGCCGTAGCGATTGTAGGAATTGGTTTCGTGGTTCTTGATGACGTAGCTGGTCTCGCCGTTGACGGTTTGCTCGCTGATGCGAACGTCGGACCGGAGCTTGGGACGGCGCAAGCCTTTGGCGAGGACGCTGGAGACTTGAAGGCTGGTGGGTCCGAAGCGCATCGGTGGAGGGGCTACGGTTTCTTTGCGGCGGCGTTCATGGGCCAGTCCACGCGAACGGCCATGCCGGGACGAAGATCGCCAATGCCGGCGCCACTGAGTTGGGCGAGGACGTCATAGCTGTCGCTGGCGGCGTCGATGGTGGGGCTGATTTTGATTACGTGCGCCGTGACCGAGCGATTCGCGTCGCCGATGAGCGCGAGCTGAACGGACGCGCCGATGGATGGTTTCCAGCCCGCGGTCTCGGGAACCTGAAACTGAACTTGAAGGGGCGCGAGCTGGGTGACGCGAAACGCTTTGTCGCCTTTGGCGATGGCCTGGCCTTCGCGGATATAGCGGCGGACGACGACGCCGGAGAACGGAGCTTTGATCTGAGTCTGCTCGAGCTCGAGATTGAGGCGATTGATTTCGGCGTGGCCGCTTTCGACCAGCGCTTCGTAACCTTTCATGTCGTACTCGGCGGCTTTGGCTTCGAATTCGGCAGTTTCCAGATCGGCGTCGGTGGAAAGGCCGAGGGCGCGAAGTTGCTGCTGGCGATGAAGCGCGGAGGATTTCGCTTTCAGTTCGGCTTCTTTGTACTTGTGGTTGTTTTCGTCCACTTGCAGATCGTCGCGAGCTTTTACGATCTCGGTCTGGATGGTGCGGTCGTCGAGCTTGCCGAGGGTCTCGCCCGCATTCACGGGGCTGCCTTCGTCTTTGGAGATCGCGGTGACGACTCCGTCGCGCTGCGCCACGACATCAACTTGATGCTCGACAGTGAGAACGCTGAGAACTTCGTTCGAAGGAGAGGCGGGGGTGAGGATCGGAGCGGGTGCGGCGGGTGCGTGCGCCGCGGAGGATGGCGTGGCGGGCGAGGAGGCTTCGGGATGCGAGGAGGAGTCACTGCATCCGGCCAGCGCGAGAACGATGCATGCGGCGCAGATTAAGAGCGTATTCGATGTGTACTTCATTCCGTGAGACCTCAAGGTAAGAATCCCCAAACTTTTTCCCAGACCCAGCGCACAAGCGGACGCAGCAAAACGTAGCCGACCGGATACCAGCCGCTGCCGAACCATCCGCCGCCGGCGGAGATGCGCGCGCGGCCGACCATGCCGCTGCGGGCGCGGTCGCCGGTGTTTTCGAAGGTGGAGCGCACGAGGAAATATTGTTCGCCCGCGTCTCCGTGAGTTTGCGCGCCGAGGCGATCGACCGAGCCTTGAAACGTGGTGGTGGGAAACGCATTGAGCTTGAGGGCGGTTTTGGCACCAGGTTTCACGAGAGTGAGATCGGTTTCGGGAACGCTCATTTCGACGGCCATGCGGTCCTGCGCGACGATTTCGCCGAAGGTTTCGCCGGGGTGAAGGTAGGCCCCGGTCTTGTCTTCGATTTTAGCGGTGACTACGAGGCCGGCGATCGGGGCGCGAAGTACCGATTCGGAAACACGCTGCTGCTCCAGATCGACTTCGGCTTGATGGAGATCCGCTTGAATCTTGGCCTGGCCGGCGGCAGAGGGATCGTTGCGGAATTCGGATTCGGCGAGTTGGTGGCGGGCTTGCGCGAGAGCTTCCTGAGCTTGGGCGAGCTTCACACGGTCGTCGCTGTTGTCGAGCTGCGCGAGTACCTGGCCAGGCTGCACCGTATCGCCCTCATGGACGAACACATGCTGGACCACGCCGCCGTCGATGGCGCTGACGACGCGGCGATCGGCGGAGACCACGGTGGCATCGGTGCCGACGCGCATCGGCCAGGGAATGAAAATCAGCGCGCCCAAAATTAAAGCGGCGCGTTGCGCGTATTCGCCCCAGCGCGAACGGGGCATCGCGGTGAGCAGTCTTTTTTTGCGCTGCGAGAAGGGCTGCAGGAGATTTGCGAGAGGAACCTGCTGGTAGAGCTGCGCGTTGCGAATTGCGACGGTGGTCTGGTTAGCGAGAATGCCGACGGTTTCCTTGTTGCTCTCGGTCAGGAAGTCGGCGTCGCCACTGAGCAGAGCCAGGGCGCCGAGTGTGCCTTGATCGTCCTTCAGAGGCAGGCCGTAGAAGCCATTCTGGGTATGAGCTTCGAGGAAGGGAACGATCTGCGCTTTCGCGTCGTCGGGAGTGGTGTGCCAGCCGTCTTCGTAGAGGTCGGAGGAAACGGGGCCAGCCTGCCCGGCGACCCATTCGAGGCGGGTGCGGAGGTCGGACATTTCGCGGGTCTTGGGGACTTCGGCTTCGCCAGAGACGGCGCCGAGAATGAACTTGCTGCGGTCGAAGAAGCCGATAACGCAGCGCTCGAAGGGAACGACGGAAGACGCTTGATGCACGACGGTGGTGAGAACGTGATCGAGGTCGAGAGTGGAAGTGATTTCCTGCGAGATTTTCAGGAGCGCGTCGAGGGCGCTGACTTTGCGCTCGGCTTCGAGGAGATTCGCGTTGTGGAGGGCGACGGCGGCCTGTTCGCTGATGCTGGCGAGGAAGAAGAGATCATCTTCATTGAATTGCGTACCGTCGGCTTTGTTCACAATTTCGACCACACCGAGAACTTGATCGTCTTTGCGAAGCGGCACGCCCATCCATGAGGTGATTTCGAAACCGTCGCCGGCTTTCAGGCGTTCGGCCAGCCACGGTTCGCTGGAAGCGTCTTCGACGAGCTTGGGCGCGGCTTTCTGGGCGATGTCCGCGAGGAGGCCCTCGGTGAGAGAGACGCGCGCCTCGTCTTCAACGGTGGGATCTTCGCCGACTTTTCGGGCGAGGTAGAGTTCATCGGAGCCGGAGTCGGCAAGCCAGAGATTGCAGGCGCCGGCCGGAAGGATGTCGCGAATTTTTCCGGCGACGACGGGAAGCAGTTCGCCAAGCTCGAGAGTGGAGGTGAAGGTGCGGCCGAGATCGTAGAGAGCGGTGAGGCGTTCGAGAGTGAAGAGCTGGGTGTGCCGCTCGGCTTCGATGGCGCCGAGGTTCGCAAAGGCGTGGCCGGCGAAGCGGCTGGCTTCCTCGAGGAAGCTGGCCTGATCGGCAGTGAAATCTCCGCGGCGGTTGAGAACTTCGACGACGCCTTCGTTCGACTGCGCGCCGCTCAGAAGGGCGAAGAGCGCGGACTTCACGCGCGGGCGGCTGGCCTCGTCGAGATGCTCGAAGCCGTCTTCGGCGATGGCGTCGGCATCGGCGACGCGGCTGCTGCCGGATTCATACACTTCGGTGAGGATGCCGTTGGTCACGGGTTCGGAGACGGGGTTGAGGCGCTCGCCCGGCTCGGTCCAGCGGGTGCGGCAGACCAGAGATTCGGAGGCGGTGTCGTAGGTCCAGATGAAAACAGCGCGAGCGGAAAGATTGGCGCCCACGCGGGCGGCGAAGGTCTTCAGCAGAGTGTCTTGGTCGCGACAGGCTAGGGACACGCTCGCCAGTTCATAGAGCGCGGACGACGTTTCCATGACTCTCCCAGGAGGAAGGGGGCACTTCCGGTCTCCCGCCGCAGACGGACGACGAGCGCCAAGCGTGCGACGAGATGGGCGAGACTAGCAAAAGGGGTAAGGGTGCGTCAAGGAATGGAGGCGCGTACTGCGAGTTTTGGGACCGCTATTTGGGAGTAGTGTCGCGGAGGAGAATCACGTCGGAGGTTTTGTCCTCGCGGACGACGGCGAGGGATTTGCCGTTGGGCGACCACGAGAAGCCGAGAATTTTTGAGGATTTGAAATTGGTGATGGCATGAGGTGCGGAGCCGTTGAGCGGGTTCAGCCAAATGTTGCCGACACCCTGCTGCACGGCGATGAAGCCGAGCTGCTTCCCGTCGCGCGTGAATTGTATGTTGCCCTCGGCGCGTACGTCGAGATCGGAGGACTGCAGCGGCGAACGTGCGGAGTCATCGAGCTTCAGCATAGCCAATCTACGCCGCACGGTCTGCGTTGCGGGATCTTCCGTCGAACTGACGAACGCGATACGGGAACCGTCCGGAGAAAGCGCGAAGTAATCGACGATCGAATTCGGAATCGCGCTGCCGGGAATCTTCTCGGCCAGACCACCATCCACAGGAGCGCGCATCAACTGATAATTGTCAGCATCGATGAAGTACACCCATTTGCCAGTGGAAGTGCAGGCCGGGCGAATGTCGTTCCTGCCGTGGCTAAAGATGGCGGCGCCCGAGCCGTCTGCGTTGGCGCGCCAGATCACGCTGCCGGTAGAACGGTTGGACGGATGTTCCGTGAAAAAAAGATAGTGTCCCGAGCCACAAAAGGCCACGGCATCGATGCCGGCCGTCGGATCAGTTACCAAATCCGCGGAGCGGCTGCCATCCGGGGCTATCTGGACGAGATGATCGCGTGCTGCGACGAGCATGTCGCCGTCTTGTCTCCAATTGACGTCTGCAATCGACGAACCTTTCGAAAAGCCGGAAGCCGGCGTGAAGGTGGCTCCTCCTGCGGCTGGCAGCAGGTCGAGTTCGCTGGAGAATTTTTCGTTGATTGTGGCGAGAGTCTTTCCATCGGCGGAAAGCGAGAATGCCCCGTAGGAATTTGTGTCGTTGGTGATCGAGTGGAAATCGCCTTTGGGGTACTCGACGTAGCCGAGTTGCCACAGAAGGCCGCCGGCACTGATGCGCGACGTATAGCGAATCAAGATGCCGCGGCCGTCCGGCGCCCACAACATTCCACGTTCACGCCGATCATTCGTTTTCAGCCACGAAGTCTTTGCATTCGATGCGAAGTCATAGATGTCAATCGCACCGAGAGAACCGTCAGGTTGGATCGGGCCACAGGCGATGCGTTTTCCATCGGGCGACCAGGCGACGTTTCCGATCCCGGGCAGGAACGAACCGATGTTCAGGATTTTTTCATCGGAACCATCGAGATTTGTACTAAGCAGCCGATACTTTGCGGCTTCGGGGTCCTGCCACCTCGCAAACGCCATGCGCGAAGCGTCCGGAGAGAAGGTGATGCCGGTGTCAATGTCCTTTACGAGATCTTGCGGTTTGCCTCCGAGCACCGGAGCGCGAAACAGATCGTGCGAGACGCCGTCTTTATCATTGGCGCGGCGATAGTAAATGTAGTTGCCGTCCGGCGAAAACGCGAGGCTGTTGTAAATAGCATCCGAGAGGGGAAGGATTTGGGTGTCACTGTTGGTGGGTAGATTGCGGAGCCAGAGGCTCTCCTGGCCTTTGTCATGCTGGACGGTGAGCAGGTACTTCGCATCGGGCGAGATCGCAGCGAGCGAAACGTTGCCGGAATCCGTGAGCTGAGTGATGGAAAACGTCTGAAACGGAATCGGACCGCGACGGGAGAGGAATTCGCGGATGCCGTAGGCTGCCGCGGCGAGCAGAACGAGGGCGACAATCGCGGTGATGATGGCGCTCCAGCGGTGTTCTTTTACAGCGGCGACGACGGTTGACGAAGGCGTTTTGGAGGAAAGCGAAGGAGATGTCGGTTGCGTTGCCGCGGGCGACGACGAAGAAGCAGAAGTAGCGCCGGCAGAATCGATTGAGACGGCGCCGCTGCGGCCGGAATCGGTGTCGCGTTTCAGGCGTTGCAGTTCGGCACGCATGTCGGATGCGTGCTGGAAGCGAAGGTTACGGTCTTTTTCGAGCGCGCGGTTGATGATGTCTTCGAGTTTCTGGGGCAGCGAAGGGTTGAGGCGGACCGGTGCGACGGGGATGCGATCGAGAATTTCGTGAAAGATCACGCCGGAACTTTCGCCGTGAAACGGAGTTTGCCCGGTGGACATTTCGTAGAGCACCACTCCGAAGGAAAAAAGATCCGTGCGGGAATCGAGCGGGCGAGCACGGACTTGCTCCGGCGACATGTAGGCGACGGTGCCGAGCGCGGTGCCAGGGCTGGTAAGAAATTCGGGCTCGCCGCTGGCGGTCCCCAGAGTGTTGGCGTCCGGCGATTCATCGGTCGCCGTTTGTTTCGCAAGGCCGAAGTCCAGAATCTTGGCTTGATTGCGCCGGGTGACGAAGATGTTGGCGGGCTTAATGTCGCGATGGACGATCCCTCTGGCGTGCGCGGCGTCGAGCGCGTCGGCAATCTGGATCGCGAGATCGAGAATTTTTTCGGTGTCGAGCGGGCGGCCGGCGATGGCGTGCTTGAGCGTGACGCCATCGAGAAATTCCATCGCGATAAAGGCTTTGCCGCCTTCCTCGCCGATATCGTAAATGGTGCAGATGTTCGAATGATTCAAGGCGGAGGCAGCTTTGGCTTCGCGGCGGAAGCGTTCGAGAGCCTGCGGGTCTTCGGCAACTTTCTCAGGGAGGAATTTTAGAGCGACGAAGCGCTCGAGGCGCGTATCTTCGGCTTTATAGACGACGCCCATCCCGCCGCCACCGAGCATTTCGACGATGCGGTAGTGAGAGATGGTCTGGCCGATCAGCGAGGGAGAGTCCGGCATGCGTGGAAGATGTTAGAGGCTGAGTTGGCGGGCGTCAATCGAAGCGGACGGACGGGCTGGCTCACGCTCCAAAGTGCCGCCGGACGCTTGATTGAAGGCTGAAATTCGGTTAGCGTTGCATGTCCTAGCGAGGCGATTGTGAACATCGGGATACGAAAAGCGGGTCGCGCGACGATATTGGATCTGGAAGGGCCGTTGAAACTGGGGGATGCCGAGGAGGCGTTCCGCAACCAGATTCAACAACTGGTGGATTCGGGGTCGCTGCATGTGGCGGTGAATCTGGCGGGCGTGACGGAGCTGGATAGCTCAGGGATTGGCGCGCTGGTGAGAGCTTTCACCACGCTGAAGCGCGCGGGCGGGAAGGCGACTTACTTTGCGCCGACCAAGCGCGTGCTGATGCTGCTGAAGATGGTGCGGCTGGATACGATCCTCGATCTTGCCGATGATGAAGCCGTGGCGTTGACGAGGATTTAGAGCGCGAGTGTGAGCAGTTTGTAGTTCCTGCCGGTTGTGCAAATTCCACAAGTTTTTGCGTAAAAGCACGCAGACAAGAGTGTCTGCCCCACGATCTAGCGGCGGTCGAGGGCGGGGTGGCGGACGTCGCGGCCGGCTATGTAGTAGATGACGTCTTCGGCGATGTTGGTGGCGTGGTCGCCGATGCGTTCGAGATTCTTTGCTACGAGAATCAGTTCAAAGGCGGCGAAGACCTGCGCGGAATCTTCCATCATGTAAGTGAGCAGCTCACGGAAGAGTTGATCGCGCAAGCGGTCCACCTGATCGTCGCGGCGCATCACGCATTGCGCCAGGTCCTGATCGCCGCGAACCAATGCATTCAAGCTATCGCGGACCATGGCTTCGGCCAGCTCGCTCATGCGCGGAAGATCGACGTAAGGCTTCACTTGCGGATGGCGGAGGATGCGCATCGCGGACTGCGCGATGTTGACGGCCTGATCGCCGATGCGTTCCAGATCCTGGTTGATGCGCGAGACGGCGAGAAGAAAACGCAAGTCCGCGGCCATCGGTTGTTGCAACGCGAGCAGGCGCTGGACGCGGTCGTCGATCTCGATCTGCATTTCGTTGACGGCGCTCTCTTCGGTGAGAACGGAGTCGGCGAGATTTTCCTCGGCGTCGAGCACGGCGTGAACAGCCTGATGGACGGCGCGTTCGGCGAGACTGCCCATCCAGAGCAGCCGCTGCTTCAACTCTTCCAGATCGTGTTCGAAATGTCGTTCCATATTCCCTCAGTGAATTGCCGGCACGCGCGACCCGACGAAATTGGTTGCAACCAGTATCATCCGAAACGGCCGGTAATGTACGCCTCAGTTCGTGGATCGGTCGGAGTCGTAAACAGTTTGGAAGTTTCGCTGTGCTCGATGAGCTTGCCGTCGAGCATGAACGCGGTGTAGTCGCTGGCGCGCGCCGCCTGCTGCATGTTGTGCGTGACGATCACCATGGTGCAACTGTCTTTCAGCTGGAACATCAACTCTTCGATCTTCGCGGTGGTGACGGGATCGAGCGCGGAGCACGGCTCGTCGAGCAGCAGAACTTCCGGATCGACGGCCAGCGCGCGCGCGATGCACAGGCGCTGTTGCTGGCCGCCGGAAAGCGCGAAGGCGGATTTCTTGAGTACGTCCTTCACTTCGTCCCACAACGCGGCACGGCGAAGGCTTTGCTCGACGAGATCGTCGAGCCGGCCTTTGAAGCCGTTGATGCGCAGGCCGTAGGCGACATTGTCATAGATGGATTTCGGGAAGGGGTTGGGGCGCTGGAAGACCATGCCGACGCGACGGCGGAGGCCCACGACGTCCATGCCGAGGATGTCCTGCCCGTCGAGCAGGATGCCGCCCTCGACGCGCGTGTTGCGAATGGTCTCGTTCATGCGGTTGAGCGTGCGCAGGAACGTGGACTTGCCGCACCCGGAAGGGCCAATGAGAGCCGTGACGCGGTTGACGGGGATGTTCATGTTGAGGCCGAAGACGGCTTGTTTGGCGCCGTAGAAGAAATTGAGATTCTCAATCTTCAGCCGTAGGGCTTGCTCGGCTTTTTGTTGCTGCGTCGCTGTATTTTCCATGGTCACCGGTACTCGCAGCGGTTTTGCGTACGTCGCAGGTTGTGGAGATCCACTCACGGGTTCACCTTCAGTCATTTAGACGGCTTTCGTGCGCGCCAGGATAAACCGGGCGCCGAGATTTGAAAGCAAAACGAGCGCGAGAAGCACAAGACCGGCAGCCCAGGCCTGGCGGTGCCAGTCATCGTACGGCGCGATCGCGTAGGTATAGATCATCACGGGCAACGATGCGATCGGTTGCGTCCAGCCCGGACTCCAGAAGCGATTGCTGAACGCAGTGAAGAGAAGCGGGGCCGTTTCGCCGGCCACACGCGCGAGAGCCAGGAGCATGCCGGTGAGGATGCCGCCGCTCGCCGCCGGCAGCACCACGGTAGCGATGGTTCTCCATCTGCTGGCGCCCAGGGCCATGGCGGCCTCGCGCATACTGCCGGGCACGGCCCTCAGGAACTCTTCGGTGCTGCGGACGGTGACCGGAATCACCATGATGGCCAGCGCGAAACCGCCCGCGAGCGTGGAGAAGTGTTTCACCGGCAGCACCACAAGCGAATACGCGAAGATGCCGATCACGATCGAGGGCACGCCGTTCAGCAAGTCGTTCGTATATCGGACCAGGAACGCAAACGTCTTGCCGCCAAACTCGGCGAGGTACACGCCGGCTAGCAGGCCGACCGGCAAACCAAACAGCGCCGCGAGAAGCAGAAGCTTCAGGCTGCCCGACGATGGCGTTGGCCATGCCGCCGCCGCTCTCGCCTACCGGCGTCGGCAACTGGGTGAAGAAATTCCAGTTGAGCGAGTGGCCGCCGTTGTAAATCAAGTAGCCGAGAATCAGAAATAGAATGCTCACCACGCTGAGCGCGGCGATGCCGGTAAGGCTCAGCATGATTGCGTTCACGGACTTTCGCCAATGCAGCTTGGCTTTTTCCTGTTTCAAGGCGCTCATGTCTGCTTTCCTCTTCCGCGTTCGGTGGCGACGATTAGCAGCCGCGCAAGCCCGTTCAGGATGAAAGTCATCAGGAACAGCACCAGGCCGAGTTCAATCAGCGCGCTGAGATAGAGATCACCGGTGGCTTCGGTGAATTGGCTGGCGATGGTTGCGGCGATGGTATCGCCCGGGGAAAAAAGCGAGGCTGCAATGTTCGGCGCGTTACCGATGACCATGGTCACGGCCATGGTCTCGCCGAGGGCGCGCGCCAGCGCAAGAAACACCGAACCCATAATGCCGGTCCGCGCCCAGGGAACCACGGCTTTCCAGGTGGCTTCCCAGCGCGTTGCACCTAGCGCAAGGGCCGCTTCGCGCTGGTCGCCCGGTACCGTCAAAAGCACTTCGCGCGACACCGAGATAATGTAAGGCACGACCATGATGGCCAGCACAATACCGGCCGTGAGAAAGCCGACGCCGTAGTTCGGTCCGCTGAAGATGCGGCAAAAATCCCAGCGTTTTCTTGAGCGCCGGACCGATTTGATTCCGCATCAGCGGCACCACGACGAAAATGCCCAGCAGGCCGTAGATCACGCTGGGCACGGCGGCCAGCAGGTCGATCAGGAAGGAAATGATGTCGCTAATTTTTCGCGGAGCCAGTTCCGCGAGGAAAATCGCGCTGGCCAGGCCCAGCGGCACCGCGATTGCGAGTGCAACGGCCGAGGTGACCAGAGTCCCGTAGATAAACGGGGCCGCCCCGAAATTATCGAAAACCGGGTCCCAGACGCGCGTGATGAGAAACAGCCATCCGAACTTCGCCCGCGAGAGATGCGATTGCTGCCACAGTTCCCAGACCAGCAGCGAGGTGAGCAGCAGAATGCTGGCGGCGAATACCAGCGTGATGACATGCGCGACCTCGTCTCCGCCACGAAACCGACGTAGAAAAGCACGAAGCCCCGCGTCCGGCGGGGCCTCGTGACCTAGCGTTGTGGCTGAAGCTGACATTGGGTTTGGGAAAGGAATCGACTACTGAATCAGTGCAATCGCTTTCAGCTCCTGATCGACCACGGCCTTCGGAAGCTTTGCGTAGGTCAGCCCTTCGTTGTAACCCTGCCCTTGCGTCAGCATCCACTTCAGGAAATCTTTAATCGTGTCGCGCTTGGTGGCGTCCTGAATTTGAGCTGGAATCAAGAGCCAGGTGAAGCTCGAAATCGGGTAGGAGTGAGCGCCCGGCGCGTTGGTGATTGAAACCCGGAAGTCCGCAGGCATGTCTTTCGCCGCGCCGGCGGCTGCCGCCGTCACGCTTGCGAGATCGGCCTTAATGTATTGCCCCGCGGCATTCTGTACTTTGCCGAACGGAATCCCATTCTGAACCGCATAGACCAGCTCGATGTAACCGACGGAGTTCGGGGTTTGCTTCACCAGGCCGGAAACGCCCTCATTGCCCTTGCCGCCGAGGCCCACCGGCCAATTCACCGAAGTGTTCTTGCCCACCTTGCTGGCCCACGGCGAGCTGGCTTTTGAAAGAAAGTCGGTCCAAATGTAAGTGGTCCCGCTGCCGTCGGAGCGATGCACCACGACGATGTCGTTCGCGGGCAGGTTCACGCCGGGGTTGGCTTTGGCGATGACCGGATCGTTCCATTTGGTGATCGTGCCCAGATAGATTCCCGCGAGCGCGTATTGCGTGAAGTTCAATTCGCCGGTAACGCCGGGAATGTTGTAGCTGGGCACAACGGCGCCGATCACCGTGGGAAAATGCAGAATTTTGAATTTGGCCTGAGCGAGCTGTTCGTCGCTCATCGGGCCGTCCGAAGCGCCAAAATCCACCGTGCCTGCGAGGAGCTGGCGAATGCCGCCGCCGGAACCGATGGATTGGTAGTTGATCTGAACGTTCGGGTGAGCCTGGTGGTACACGTCAAACCATTTCGTGTAAATGGGATTCGGAAACGTGGCGCCAGCGCCGTTCAAAAGCACGGTACTCTGGGCCAATACGACCGCACCGAGCGCGAGCAGGAGCGACACAACTACCAGAGTCTTCTTCATCATTATCGGGACTCTCCTTGTACATCTATTTTTGGCGTGGAATGTTACGGGATTGTTACATCGTTAAGAATTCGGGGTGAAATCGGACGCAAAGGAGGGGAGAGGCGCAGTTTATCGGGGTGTGGAGCAACTGCGCCTCGCGATGCGGGGGAAGAAAGCTGTCTCTCCTGCCGCGCAACCGTAAGGAAACGCGGGAGGTTATTGGTTCCGTGAGATAGCTTGTGCGACCGGCGGCCGACGGGCGATTCGGAAGCCCTGTCGCACTTTGAGACTAGCCCAAAATGGGCGATTTGAAATTACGGAATGGTGAAAAGCCGGTTAAATGGCGCCCGCGGCCTCGGATTTGTCTCCGGATTTTTCCGAGGTCTTGTCGTTGGATTTATCCGGCGTGAACTCGATCTGCTTGCCGCGGCCGTGGCGGACCTCGAGGCCGCGCACCCAGAACATGATGTCTTCGGCGATGTTGGTGGCATGATCGGCGATGCGTTCGAGGTGGCGCGAGGCCAAAACGTAATGCAAGTTCGGTGCGGCCGTGGCGGGATTGTCCGTAATTCCTTCGAGCAATTTTTCGAAGACTTGATCGCGGTATTGATCGACTACGTCGTCGCTTTCCAGAACCTGCGCGGCGAGGTCGATATTTTTGTAGATCAGCGCACCGAGACACTTGGAAACCATGGCGCGGACGGCGGAAGTCATCGGCTCGATTTCCGAGGGGATCGCGATTTCGCCCATGCCTGCAAGGGAAACGGCGCGTTCGCTCAAATTGACGGCGAGGTCGCCCATGCGCTCGAGATCGTTATTAATTTTCAGCGTGGCGACGATGAGCCGGACATCGGTGTCGGAGAGATTACCCTGGCGCAGCATGCGGATGGCGTGCTCGTCGATCAGGATTTCCATTTCGTTGATGCGCGGCTCGGTGAGGAAAACTTCGCTAGCGAGCCGTTCGTTGCGTTCGAGCAGCGCGCGGAGGCCGCGGTTTACCGAAGCTTCCACGGTGCGCGCTTGCGAGACGAGATAATTTTCGAGCACCGATTGAAACACACCTTCGCTCACGGGCTTTGACGTCGCCACTGTCCGAGTCTCCTTGCAGGCGTCGGCCTGCACCTAGCCCCACGCGTAAAGCATGAGAGGCGATAGTTGCAACGAGATAAATCGGGCGTGAACGCTCGGTTAAGGCGACGGAAGCTGCGCGGAATCTGGAGGATAGCCGCCCTCGTTCTTGGCGGAGCCGATTCGATACCGGCTAAACCGCGAGCGGTATCGAGAACGAGAACCTTGAGCCTTTGCCGACTTCGCTTTCCACGCGGAGTCGGCCGCCGTGCGCTTCCATGATGTGCTTGGCGATGGAAAGGCCGAGTCCGGTGCCGCCGGCTTCGCGGGAACGCGCCGCATCGACGCGGTAGAAGCGCTCGAAGATGCGTTCCTGATCGGCGAGCGGAATGCCGATGCCCGTGTCGGAGACAGTGACGGTGGCGTCTTTTGGGCCGGCTGCGGCTGTGACATGGATCCGACCACCGGCGGGAGTGTACTGGATCGCGTTGTCGAGCAGGTTCTGCAGCACGTCTTTCAGCAACTCGGCGTCGCCGCGAACCGCCGGCAGGCCGGAAGGAACTTCGATATCGAGAGTGATCTGTTTCTTGCTGGCTTTCATCAGCGCGGTTTCGGCGCAGCCTTCAATCAGTTCCATCAGCCCAACGGAGAAAAACTCGACTTCCATTTTTCCGGCTTCGATGCGCGCGAGTTTCAGCAGGTCGTCGGTGAGGCGCGCAAGGCGCATGGCGTGGTTGCGGATGATCTGCAGGAAGCGGACGTTGTTCTTGGGATCGTCAAGCGCGCCGCCGAGCAGCGTTTCGGCGAATCCCTGAATGGCGGTGAGCGGCGTTTTGAATTCGTGGGAAACGTTGGCGACGAAATCCTGGCGGACGCGTTCGAGCCGGCGAAGCTCGGTGACGTCATGCAGCACGACGACGGCGCCGGAAATTTTACCGACCACGGCGGCGGCCAGCCGGGGACTCGATCGGCACGGACGGGAGTGGCGCTGACGGAAAAATACTGAATCTGCGCGATACCCATGGCGATTTCGCTTTGCAGGCCCTCCTCGCCGCGCAGCGCTTTGCGGATCAGCGCGAGTAATTCGGAATTGCGGACGACTTCGATCAGCGCATGTCCTTCGCCGCTGGAAGGATCGACGTTGAAAATTTCGGAGAACGCGCGGTTGCAGAAAACCATGCGTTCCTGCGGATCAACCACGGCGACGCCTTCCACCATGCTTCGCAGAATGGCGCTCGAACGGTTGCGCTCACCGCTCAGCAGGCGAATTTCGCGATCGAGGCTGGCAGCGGTTTGATTCAGCGAATCGCCGAGATCGGTGAGTTCGTCCTGCGGCCCGTCGAGATCCAGCGGACGGAAATCGCCTTCGGCGATGCGACGGGAGAAATTCCTCAGCCGGCCGACACGCGCGGAAAACGAACCGGAGAAGAGAATCGAGAGCGCGATGCCGACGACGAGAAGAATCGCAGTGATACCGAGTAAACCCCAGCGGCGGTCGGGCGGTTGATAGAGGCTGTAAACCAGAAGGATGACGGCAAGAACGGCCACGTACGTGAGGCCGAGCTTCCAGAACAATCTAGCTCGCACGGGTCTCGAACAAGTATCCGGCTCCGCGGATGGTCTTCATGAATGACGGATGCTGCGGATCGGTCTCGATTTTTTCGCGGAGGCGGCGCACGTACACATCCACGCTCCGCGGCGTGACAAATCGTTCGGTGCCCCACACCGCATCGAGAAGCTGGTCGCGTGTGAACACGCGATTCGGCCGCGCCGCGAGAAAGTAGAGCAGGCGGAATTCCAGCGTGCTCATGGGCACGGGCTTCGTCGCGCGAGTTACGCGATAGGCCGCCGGATCGATGCGCAACAAGCCGACTTCGATGGGTTTCTCAGACGGCGTGCCGGGATCGGCGCGGCGCAAAAGCGCCTTCACGCGGGCGGCAAGCTCGCGCGGGCTGAAGGGTTTGGTGACGTAGTCGTCCGCGCCAAGTTCGAGGCCCACAACGCGATCGGCTTCCTCGCCTTTTGCGGTGAGAATCAGGATCGGAAGGCGGTTCAGCGTGACGTCCTTCCGGATCTCTTTGCAGATGTCCAGACCCGTCAGCTTTGGGAGCATCAGGTCAAGGATCAGAAGATCGGGAGGCGACTTGCGGATTTGCGCAAGGCCCGTGGCGCCATCTCCGCTGGAGCCGACCTGGTATCCGTCTTTTTCGAGGTTGTAACGGACCAGTTCGACGATGTCTTTGTCGTCTTCGACAACGAGTACACGTTTCATTGGGTTTCTTTCATGGAGACCGACACACGATACGAGAAAGCACGTGCCAGAAGCAAGGCTTGGGGGAAATTGTCACGGTATTTTAATGGAATTGTAACGGCGTGTCGGAGCGGGACGGTGCGTTCCGGGTGAAACACGGGCTTGGGCGGCTGTGGGAACGGGCGTGGCGATGTGATTCATTTCACGAAGGTTGCTGCCGATGGGGAAAGATGAGATTTGGCCACGGTTCTGCAAGGTAGAGATACGCACGCCGGGTAAAGGCGCGTTATCTCGAATTGGGCGCAGGGACGGGGATTTTGGGGAGGTTGGTGCCATGGAAGCTTCGGTGGAACGGAAACTGGATCCGGGTAGGCGCAGCGTGGAATCTCGGGATTTCGAGGCAGGGCTGAGGCGGAAGATTGTTGGGCAGGATGAAGCGGTGCAGGCGGTGGTGGACCTGTATCAGGTGTTCCGGGCGGGATTGAACTCGCCGGGACGGCCCGTGGGGAACTTGTTGTTCCTGGGCCCGACGGGTGCGGGGAAGACGCGCGTCGTCGAGGCGACGGCCGAAGTGCTGTTTGGAGATCCGCGCGCGGTGATCAAGGTGGACTGCGCCGAGTTTCAGCACTCGCACGAAATCGCGAAATTGATTGGCTCGCCCCCGGGCTATTTGGGGCACCGCGAGACGCATCCGCTGATCACGCAGGAAGCGCTCGCGCAGTATCACACCGAGAAGCTGAAGATTTCGTTTCCTGCTGTTCGACGAGATCGAGAAAGGCCAGCGACGCGCTGTGGCAGTTGCTGCTGGGAATTCTGGACAAGGCAACGTTGACGCTGGGAGACAACCGGCGCGTGGATTTGTCGCAGACGATGATCTTTCTGACGTCGAACCTGGGCGGACAGGAAATCACGGAGCTGATGGTCGGCGGGATGGGATTTGCGCCGGTGAAGCAAGCGGACACAACCGTGCGGCTGGACGAAAAAGTCGAGAAGACCGCAGCCGAAGCGGCGAAGCGCAAATTCGCGCCGGAATTCATGAACCGGATCGATAAGACGGTGGTGTTTCATCCGCTGCGGTCGCAGCAGCTGGAGCAGATCCTGGATATCGAACTGGGAATGGTGCAGCAGCGCGTGCTGGAAACGGCCAAGGGACGGTTCTTGTTCCGCGCGACGCCGCCGGCACGGGAGTTTTTGCTGCGCGAAGGGACGGACTTGAAGTACGGCGCGCGCCACTTGAAGCGGGCGATCGAGCGGCATCTGGTTTATCCGCTTGCCAGCTTGCTGGCTACCGAACAGGTTTCACTCGGCGATGTGATTTCGGTGGACTGGGCCGAAGGGCAGGCTGGGCTAACGTTTCTGAAGGAAGCGGAGGGAGCGCTCGTACCGATTGCGGCGCACTTAACCGAGCGCGCGCGGGAATCCGCTGCGGCGGCAATTTCGGATGCTCGGTCCATGCCCACGAATTCTCCGCGTGCGATCGCCGAGCGTCTGCCGATTCGTCCGGGACGGTGATTGGCGCAGCGACAGTGGAGCGCCGGTGAGTCGCGATGTGGCGGGAAGTTCAACAAGGTGGCCCGGTGAATTGGGCGGAACTGCGCGAAACCGCCTTCTCCGCGCGATTGGCTGTCGTGGGCCGCGCGCAAGCGGAATGGAAGGCCTTCCGGCATGGGTGGACAGGGCGGCGAGCGGCCGTCGCCGTGGGTCTGTGCGTCGCCTACTTTTTGCTGGATCGTGTGACGGTGCAGTTTCAGCTCTGGAATGGGATCAGCGCGTGGTATCCGCCGGCGGGATTGTTGCTGGCGACGTTTTTCGGTCTCGAGTTGCGATACGCGTTTTTCTTGTTTTGGACGGCGGTGATCTGCAACGTCGTCAATTATCAACAGTCGCCGCTGAGTTACGCGTTCTGGATCGAGACGACGGTGATTTTCGCGGGCTACTGGTGCGCAGCGGAACTTTTGCGGCGGTATTTGGATGCGCGGTCGCCGTTCCGGAATTTGCGGCAGGTGATCGTATTCCTGAGTATTTCGATGGGCGCAGCGGGATTCGTGGCCGCCGCGGGATCTTTCACGCTGGTGGCGCTGAGCAGCGTGCGGCTGCAGGATTACGCGGAAGCGTCGCTGAACTGGTGGATTGGCGACTCAGTGGCGCTGGTGTGCTTTTCGCCGTTTCTGCTGATTCACGTGCTGCCGTGGATCCGACGGTACACGGGAATCGACGAAGGCATGCCAGTTGCCAGAACGGCTGCGTCGGAGACGGCGTTGAACAGGCCGGGGCGGTGGCTGCTGGAAAGCACGGCGCAAGGAGCGAGCATTGCGCTGTCGCTTTTCATCGTGTTCCGCTGGCAGGTATCGGCCAGCTACGAACTCTTTTATTTGTTTTTTTTGCCGATTATTTGGATTGCGGTTCGGCACGGGCTGCGGGGGGCGACGATCGCGATTTTGCTGCTGAATGCCGGAGCGATGGTGAACGTCTATTTCTATCCCGAGTCGGGCTACCGGCTGGGGATGCTTCAGACGCTCATGCTGATCGTTTCGTTGACCGGGCTGTCGCTGGGGACGCTGGTGACGCAGCGCGAGCAGAGCGAATGGGAATTGCGCGGAAGCTACGCGCGGATGGAGGCGCTGGTTGCGTCGGTGAACGAAGTGATTTTCGAATTCGACCGCGACGGCGTTTACAAGAATGTGTGGGCAACCGACGAATCGAGGCTGCTCGTACCGCGCGAGCAACTGATCGGAAAGAAATTGACGGAGATTCTGGAGAAAGACGCGGGGCGGAATCTGCTGGAGATGTGCCGCCGCGTGCTGCGCACCGGAAGGGGCGAGAGCCTGGAATATTTTCTTCCTATTCAGGGCCGGGATTACTGGTGGCTTTCGCGGATCAATCCGGTGCGATCGCCCACGGGGCCGGCCAAGAGCGTGTGCATGACGGCGCTGGACATCACCGAGCAAAAGCGCAAGGAAGTGGAGCTGTTGCGGGCCAAGGAAAGCGCGGAACAGGCCAGCCGGGCGAAAAGCGAGTTCCTGGCGAATATCAGCCACGAATTCCGCACGCCGATGAACGGGATCATCGGCATGACCGAGCTGGTAATGGACGGCCCGCTGAACGCGGAGCAGAAAGAATATCTCGGGCTGGTGAAATCGTCATCGGATTCGCTGCTGGAAATGTTGAACGACATTCTGGATCTATCGAAAGTGGAAGCGGGAAAGCTGGATCTGGACCCGATCGAATTTTCGATCGCGCAGAAGCTGGACGAAAGCTTGAAGCCGATGAAATTCCGCGCCAACCAGAAACACGTGGCGCTTACCTGGACGCTGGGTGCGGGCGTGCCGGACATCCTGATCGGAGACCCGCTCCGGCTGCGGCAGGTGCTGCTGAATTTGGTGAGCAACGCGATCAAGTTCACCGACCACGGCAGCGTGCGCGTAAACATCGATTTGGAAGAGGAATCGCGCGCCGGCGTGATGCTGCACTTTAGCGTGAAGGACACGGGCATCGGCATTCCGAAAGAAAAGCAGGCGCTGGTGTTCGAAGCGTTCACTCAGGCAGACAGCTCGACGACGCGGAAATACGGCGGGACCGGGCTGGGGCTCACGATCACGGCGCGACTGGTGGATTTGATGGGCGGAAAAATATGGCTGGAAAGCGAGCCGGGGCACGGAAGCACGTTTCATTTCACGGCGCGGTTTGAACTGGCGCAAGCCGAGCCGGCCGTCGCGGCGCACGAGGGAGTTCGAGAGGAAGCAAAATGACCGAAACCACCGACAAGAAAAAGAGAATCCTGATCGCGGAAGACGATCCCGTCTCGCGGCGGTTGCTGGAAGTATTCTTGCTGAAATGGGGATTCGAAGTGGTGGTGGCAACGAACGGCACCGACGCGCTGCAGCTGCTGGAACGCATGGACGCGCCGCGCCTCGCCGTGCTGGATTGGATGATGCCGGGCCTGGAAGGCGTGCAGGTCTGCCAGAAATTGCGAGCCTCGACCGACCGGCCCTACGTGTACGTGCTGCTGCTGACGGCGCGCGCGCAGAAAGAGGATTTGTTACACGGTTTGGAATGCGGAGCGGACGACTATTTGACCAAGCCGTTTGACGCGCAGGAGCTTCGCGCGCGTTTGCACGTGGGTCAGCGAGTGCTCGATTTGCAGGACCGCCTGATTTCGATCAGCGAGGAGCTGCTGTTCCGAGCGACGCACGACACGCTCACCGGCGTTGCGAACCGCGGCGTGATTCTGGATATGGTGAGCCGCGAGCGGATGCGGCAATCGCGCGACGGGAAGTCGTTCGGCATCGTGATGGCGGACATCGACCACTTCAAATATGTGAACGACACGTACGGGCATCCCATCGGCGACGTGGTGCTGCAGGAAACTTCGAAGCGCATGGCGGCTTCGGTACGGCCGTACGATTTCGTGGGGCGCTACGGCGGCGAGGAATTTCTGATTGTGGTGCCAGCCTCGGACGTGGCCGGGCTGATGGGCCTGGCCGAGCGCATCCGCAAGGCTGTGGAGTCCAAACCCGTGCACACCGAAGTGGGAGAGATCGCGATCACGGCGAGTTTTGGCGCGGCGGTGAGCACGGAATCGAATCCCCATGAAGCGCAGGATTTGTTGCGGCTGGCGGACGATGCGCTGTATCGAGCGAAGCAGCATGGGCGCAACCGGTGCGAGCTGGCTTCCGAAGAAGAATTTGCAACGCTGAATGCAAGCACGCTCGGCCTCGGGCAGCCGGATTCGGCGTTGACATCGAGTTCGGCGGAAAAGTCCGCGTCGCGCTGAACTTGCGGAGCGGACCGGCTGCCGGATGCCGACGCGCATTCGCGAATTTCATTCAGTTCGAACGCTTCGTCGCTTCGCTCGCGCTTGCACTTGGCTCGCCGAACATCGGAAGATAACGGGAGCCGGCCCGTGAAGCCGATCGACGGAGCGCTCGTTGTCCCTTCCTGAAGTCCGGATCCTCGCCCTCAACCAGCACGATATTCGCAAGGATGGAGATTACGTCCTCTACTGGATGATTGCGTTCCGGCGCGTACACTGGAATTTCTCACTGGACCGCGCCGTGGAACTGGCGCGCGACCTGGAAAAACCGCTGGTGATCTTCGAACCGCTGCGCTGCGGTTACGCGTGGGCGTGCGACCGGTTTCATCGCTTCGTGATGGATGGGATGGCGGAGAAGATCGGGGCGCTCGAAGATGCGCCGGTCCTTTATTACCCGTACATCGAGCCCGCGCCGGATGCGGATAAGGGATTGCTTGCCGCGCTGGCGGAGCGCGCATGCGCGGTGGTGACCGACGATTTTCCGTGTTTTTTCCTTCCGCGAATGGTGGCGAGCGCCGCAAGGAAAATTTCCGCGCGGCTCGAGGCGGTCGATTCGAACGGGCTGCTGCCGTTGCGAGCGGCGGAGCAGGTGTTCCCCACGGCGTATGCGTTCCGGCGATTCCTGCAGAAAAACTTGCCGCATCATCTGGAACACTTTCCGAAGCACGATCCACTGTCGAGAGTGAAGCTGCCGGCGTTGAACGCGCTGCCGAAAGAAATCTCGAAGCGCTGGCCTGCGGCGACGAAGGAATGGCTGGAGGATCCGGCGTCGCTCGCGGCGTTGCCCATCAACCACGCCATCGGCGTGGCTACTGGTGACGGCGCCGTGCGTGGCGGCGAAGCGCCCGGGCGAAAAATGTGGAGCGCATTCCTTAAGTTGAAGCTCGACCGATATGTCGAAGACCGCAACGAGCCGGCGGAAGAAGCGACCAGCGGGCTTTCGCCATATCTCCATTTCGGATTTATCTCCACCTACCAGATGTTTCACGAGTTGATGGAGCGCGAGGACTGGTCGCCGAAGAAACTCGCGCTGCGCGCGGACGGCTCGCGCAGCGGTTGGTGGGGAGTTAGCGCGAACGCGGAGCAGTTTCTCGATCAGTTCATTACATGGCGCGAGGTGGGTTACAACTTTTCGAGCCACAGCGCCGATTACGATTCCTACGATTCGTTGCCGGAGTGGGCGCGGACGACGCTCGCAAAACATTCCGTCGATGAACGCGCGGTACTGTACACGCTGAAGGATTTCGCGGCGGCGCGCACGCACGATCCGCTGTGGAATGCAGCGCAACGCCAGTTGATGACGGAAGGCCGCATCCACAATTACATGCGCATGGTGTGGGGCAAAAAAATCCTGGAGTGGTCGCGTACGCCGGAAGAGGCCCTGGAAATCATGATCGAGCTGAACAATCGTTACGGGCTCGACGGGCGGAATCCGAATTCGTACAGCGGAATTTTCTGGTGTCTGGGCCGGTACGACCGGCCGTGGGGACCGGAGCGCCCGATCTTCGGAACGATCCGCTATATGAGCTCGGACAATACCGCGCGGAAGCTGCACGTGAAGGAGTATCTCCAAAGGTATGGGCCAGCCGAGCGTATTCGTAGCCTGTTCGAGAATTGAAGCGCCGGCGGAGCGCGTGTTCGCGTTTCACGAATCGCCGGGAGCGCTCGAGCGGCTGACGCCGCCGTGGGAGCCGGTGGAATTCGTCCAGCGGCCCGCGAATATAAAGGACGGAGCGCGCGCGGTGCTGCGCGTGGGTCCGTGGCCGGTGCGAATGCGTTGGGAATTGGAACACCGCGGGTATGTGGCCGGCCGGGAATTTTCCGACGTGCAGCTTTCCGGGCCGTTCCGCAGCTGGACGCATAGGCACCTCATGACGCCCCAGGGATCGGCGGCCTGCACGCTTGAAGACCGCATCGAATACGAGCTGCCGCTTGGCGCCCTGGGGAAATTTTTCGGAGACTGGTTCGTAAGGCGGAAGCTGAAGCGCCTTTTCGAATTCCGGCACCGTGCGACGGCGGAAGCGGTGCGGGAGCCGTGACGCACCCGTAAAAATGCGCGAGAATGAACGGCGCGAGAATCACATCTCGTACGCGTGCCGTTTGCACAGCTTAAAAGGAACATCGAGCAAGGATGACGACGAAATCGGATGTAGTGATTGTCGGCGCGGGACTAGCGGGTTTGTGCTGCGCGCGAATTCTGCATGGCGCGGGCATTAATTTTCAGGTGATCGAAGCGTCGGACGGCGTGGGCGGGCGCGTCCGCACGGATCACGTGGATGGATTTCTGCTGGACCGCGGTTTTCAGGTGTTGCTGGAGGATTATCCGGAAGCGCGGCAAGTGCTGGATTATGCGGCGCTGGACCTGAAGCCGTTTGAAGCGGGCGCGCTGATCTGGTTTGGCGGGCGAATGAACCGGTTTGCCGATCCGTGGCGCGAAAAAGGTCAGTGGCGAGCGGCGTACGATTCGCCAGTTGGCTCGCTGGGGGACAAGCTAAAGCTGTGGCGGCTGCGGTCGCGGCTGAAGGGAATGCCGCTGGATAAGATTTTCGCGCGGCCGGAGCAGCCAACGCGCAAGGAACTGGAAGGCGCGGGATTTTCGCCGGTGATCATCGAGCATTTTTTCGAGCCGTTTTTTGGCGGGATCATGCTGGACCGGGATTTGAACGCGTCCAGCCGGATGTTCGAGTTCGTATTCTCGATGATGTCGAGCGGCCGGGTTTCGGTGCCGGCGCGGGGGATGGGTGCGATTCCGGCGCAGATAGCGGGGAAGCTGCCGCCGAATGCGTTGCGCGTGAATTCCGCCGTGCAAAAAGTTGAGGCGAACAAAGTGACGCTCGCGGGAGGCGAAGAAATCGAAGCGCGGGCCGTGGTGGTGGCCACCGACGGGCCGACGGCTTCGAAGCTGGTGAACGGAGTGAAGCCAGTGGCGTCGCGCAGCGTGAGCTGCTTTTATTACGCGGCGGATGAGCCGCCGGTGAAGGAGCCAATCCTGGCTCTTGCCGGCGCGCGCGGCGGAACAGTGAATAACTTGTGCGTGATGAATCGCGTCGCGCCCGGATACGCGCCGGAAGGAAAATCCCTGGTATCGGTGACGGTGTTGGGGAATCCCGCGCTCACCGAAGAGCAGCTCGGCGGATTCGCCATCGCGGATCTCAAGGGATGGTTCGGTCCCGTGGTGCGAACCTGGAAGTTGCTGCGCAGCTACAGAATTCCGCATGCTCAGCCGGAGCAGTTGCCGGGAGCGCTCGATCCGATCGAGCGGCCGGTGAAGCTCGGGCCGGGATTGTATGTCTGCGGCGATCACCGTGACACGGCGTCGATTCACGGTGCGATGCTTTCGGGCCGGCGCGCTGCCGAAGCGGTGGTGGCGGATCTCGCGAAGTAACGGCGGTCGTCGGGCACGCGCGAGGAGCAGGACAACGGGAGCGATGTTGAAGGCGCATCCTTATATAGCGTTAGCGGTGAGCCTAGCGATTTGCTTTGGCGCGGCGGGGTTTGCCTCGGCGTACACGATTCCTTCGGTGCGGACGTGGTACACGGAGATTGCGAAGCCGTCGTGGCAGCCGCCAAACTGGTTATTCGGCCCGGTGTGGACCGTGCTGTACGCGATGATGGCTGTGGCTGCGTGGCTGGTGTGGCTCCAGCTCGGGAAGCAAGCGGGAGTTCCAGCGGCGCTTGCGGCGTTTGCGATTCAACTGGCGTTCAATACGGCATGGTCGCTGATTTTTTTCGGAATGCACCGGCCCGGCGCGGCGCTGGTGGATATCGTGATGCTGTGGCTGGCGATCGTTGTGACGATCGTTCTGTTCTGGAGCATTTCGCAAACGGCGGCATGGCTGCTGGTGCCGTATCTCGCGTGGGTGACGTTCGCAACGGTCTTGAATGGAACGATCTGGCGGCTGAATTCCGGCGGCGTGAATCCCGTGCACGGATGAAGACGAGCTTCACTGAGTTTCGCCCGGCAAATTTTGCCGAGTTTGGCGTGAGTGTATGGTTATTGCTCGGCGAATATACCGTTCCGTATTGAGTTTTAACGGTTTCGCGCGCATTCCCAGAATCGAGGTTGAATCCCATTCCACGCAGAATGGGGTTTGGTGTAGAGTCTAGAAGTAAACGAAACGCGCCCGGAAATGGCCCCCGCTTCGAAAGGTTTGATTCCATGAATCCCACCAAGCAAGAGACGCTCGACGCCGCGGACCCGAAGGCGGCCAAGCCCGCCGGGCAGAATACGCTCAGCGTCACCGACAACCGCACCGGCAAGAAATACGAAATTCCCATCAAGAACGACACGATCCGCGCGCATGGACCTGCGGCAGATCAAGGTGGACGGCGCCGATTTCGGGATGATGGGTTACGACCCGGCGTTCACGAACACCGCGTCGTGCACCAGCAAGATCAGCTTACATCGACGGCGACGCAGGCATTCTTCGCTACCGCGGCTACTCGATCGAAGAGCTGGCGGAGAACAGCACGTACATCGAGACGGCGTACCTGTTGCTGCACGGCGAGCTGCCGAACCGCAAGCAGCTTGCAAGATTGGACCTACCACATCACGCACCACACGTTCATTCACGAAAGCATCAAGAAATTCCTCGACGGCTTTCATTACGACGCGCACCCGATGGGCATGATGATTTCGACGGTGGCCGCGCTTTCCACTTTTTATCCGGACGCAAAAGATATCTTCAACGCGGAATCGCGCCAGAAGCAGACCTACCGGCTGATCGGAAAGATGCCCACGCTGGCGGCGTTCGCCTACCGGCACAGCCTGGGAATGCCGTTCGTTTATCCGGACAACGAACTGAGCTACTGCGGAAATTTCCTGAACATGCTGTATCCGGACGGCGGAGCTGAAGTACCACCCGAATCCGACGCTGGAGCGCGCGCTGGATGTGCTGTTCATTCTGCACGCGGATCACGAGCAGAACTGCTCTTCGACGGCAATGCGCGTGGTGGGCAGCTCGCATGTGGATCCATATTGCGCGACGGCGGCGGCGACCGCGGCGCTTTACGGCCCGCTTCATGGCGGCGCGAACGAAGCCGTGCTGCGCATGCTGGTGGAGATCGGATCGATCAACAATATTCCCGCGTACATCAAAAGCGTGAAGGCGGGCGAAAAACTGCTGATGGGCTTCGGCCACCGCGTCTACAAGAATTACGATCCTCGCGCGCGCATCGTGAAGCAGATCGCCTACGAAGTCTTCGACGTGATGGGCAAGCAATCCGCTGATCGAAATCGCGCTGGAGTGCGAGCGGATCGCTCTGGAAGACGAATACTTCGTCAAGCGCCGCCTGTATCCCAACGTGGACTTCTATACGGGCCTGATTTACCAGTCGATGGGCTTCCCGGTGACCATGTTCCCGGTGCTGTTCGCGATTCCGCGCACTTCCGGGTGGATCGCGCAGTGGGAAGAGATGCTGCTCGATCCAGAGCAGAAGATTTCGCGGCCGCGCCAGGTCTATCTCGGCTCCGATCTACGGAGCTATGTGGGCATGGACGAGCGGAAGTAGGCGCGCGAAGGAATCGTAGCGAGTGTTCCGGGCTCGGGTACTGGTATCACCATCCGCGCGAGGTTCGCCGCAGGTTTACCTTTGATACAGTCAAGCGAGTCGTTTCCAGGACCGAAAGTGTTTGCATCTGGCGGCAATCTCTGGCAAAACACTGTGACGCCCTGCGGGGGGCATACCTGATGGATATCAGCACACGCAAAGTAGGGGCGGCCACGATTGTCGATGTGGTTGGCGATATTACCCTCTACAATTCGCCCCAAGTCCGCAAGGTTCTGCTGGATCTGATCAAGGACAAGAAGTCGCCGCGAACGATCGTGAATCTGGAGCGCGTGAAATACATCGATAGCGCGGGAGTGGCGTCGCTGGTTGAGGGGCTAAAAGTTTCGCGCGACCAGAAGAGCACATTTGCGCTGTATGGATTGAGCCGGACCGCGCGCGAAGTGCTGGAACTGACGCGATTGATCAAAGTTTTCGAAGTGTATAACACCGAGGAAGAGGCGCTGGCGGGAGGCGCCAAAACGGACGCAAGTCCGGCACGTTAGCAGACTCGGGCGCCCCCACGCTCTCCAATGGCATTTACTGAAACGATTGGCGCGGCCACCATCGATGGCCTGGCGTATGTAGGGGGACTTGCTCGCCTCACCGGCGGCGCCGCCAAAGCCGTTTTCATTTCTCCGTTCCAGGGGAAGCGCTTCCACATGGGCCGCGCCGTTCACCAGGCCATGGCTGTGGGCGTGGAAGCCCTTCCGATCACTTCCCTGATTTCCTTTTTCATCGGCGCCATTCTGGCGGTGAATGCCGCGTACGAGCTGCGCAAATTCGGCGCGCTGCATCTGGTGGCGAGCGCGGTGGCCGTTTCGATGACGCGCGAGCTGGGCCCGTTGATGACCGCCGTGGTGGTGATTGGGCGGTCCGGTTCATCGTTCGCTGCGGAAATTGGGACGATGAAGGTGAACGAGGAAATCGACGCGATGGAAACCATGGCGCTCGAGCCGATCTCGTTCCTGGTGGCTCCGAAATTTCTGGCGATGATTCTGATGGTTCCCTGTCTTACGTGCTGGGCCGATTTTATGGGTGTGCTTGGCGGCGGCGCGTTTGGACTGGCGGCGGCGAGCTTTACGTGGGGCAGCTACATTCAGGCGACGCTGGAAGCGCTGGTCGCGCACGACATCATCACCGGCCTGATCAAGGCGATGATGTTTGGCCTGGTGATCACGGCGGTGGGTTGCCAGGAAGGTTTCTCCACTGGGTTGGGTTCCGAGCAGGTGGGTCGCTCGACGACGTCGGCCGTGGTGAAGTCGATTTTCATGGTGGTGATGGTGGACCTGATTTTCACCACGATCTTTTATCTGACGGCGCCGCGCTAAATGAGCATGCTAACTCCAAAAAAGCCTGGCGTTCCAGACGTGACGCCGGCGACTAAGCAAGGATCGGCGATTTCCGTGCGCAATTTGCGCGTGAAATACGGCGACCGCGAAATTCTGCACGGTGTGAGCTTCGAAGTGCCCGCGGGCGAGACCATGGTGATCCTGGGCGGATCGGGTTCTGGAAAGAGCACGCTGCTGCGGACGCTCGTGGGACTGGAGCGCGCCAGCTCCGGCGAAATCTGGATCCAGGGAAAAGAATTCGCCAACATTTCCGAGGAAGAGCGCGACGAGCTGCGCAAGCAGATGGGCATGTCGTTTCAGGGCGGCGCGCTGTTTGGCTCGATGACGGTGGGCGAAAACGTGGCGCTGCCGCTGCAGGAGCACACCGATCTCGATCCATCGACCATCGAGATCATGGTCCGGTTGAAGCTCGATCAGGTGGGACTTTCAGGATTTGAGAATTACATGCCCGCGCAATTGAGCGGCGGGATGAAGAAGCGCGCGGCGATCGCTCGCGCCCTCTCCATGGATCCGCAGGTGCTGTTTTTTGACGAGCCGTCGGCGGGCCTGGATCCGATTATCGCGGCCGGAATCGACGAGCTGATTCTGAAGCTGAAAAAAGCGTTCAAGATGACGATTGTGGTGGTGACGCACGAGCTGGCCAGCGCCTTTCTAATTGCCGACCGGATGATTGTGTTGGACAAAGGCGTGATCGTCGCCGACGCCACGGTAGATGAAATGAAAAGCAGCACGCAGCCCCGCGTGCGACAGTTTCTGGACCGAGTACCGGAACCTGAAGTCGGTGCGGAAATCGACTACTTGCAGATGCTGACGGGAGACGTCCCGCCGATCCGCCAGTAACGGCCCTGGCACTAGCGCTGTAGAACTTGCATTGCTATACTCCCGGCACTTACAGGGAAGCGCGGCGCCCCCCGCGTCAATCATCGAGGATACGAATGGATTCGAAGCGTGAGCAGGCGTTTGTCGGGCTGTTTGTTCTCGTAGTCGCGGCCTTGCTCATCGGCACGCTGTTCGCGCTTTCGGGCACATTCAGCAGCAACCAGATCCCCTACCGCACGTACTTCAAGAATGCCGGCGGACTTGGGCCCGGCTCCGAAGTGCGTTACGCGGGCGGCCCTCCGATCGGACGGGTTCGCAAAGTCGTGGTCGATCCCGGCGATCCCACGCGGATGCTGGTGGATTTCGACGTGAATCCCGACTTGCCAGTGAAAACCGATTCGAGCGTACTCATTACCAGCACTAGCCCGCTAGGTGAAAATTTTCTGGGCATCAAGCCAGGCACGGCGAATGCTCCGCGCGCGCCGAAAGATTACGTGCTCAAATCCACCGAGCCGATCGGTTTCGCGGATATCGCCGGCGCGATCAACGACCTGACGCCGCAGGCGAATCAACTGCTGACGAACCTGAACGCGCGCGTTGCCGAATTGAAAGACACCCTGTATCGCGTGAACGACCTGCTGAACCAGCAGAACCGCGATAATATTTCGTCGTCGCTCGCAAACGTCCGCGGGATGCTGCAGGAAGACCGGCCGCTGGTCCACAAAACCCTCACCAACGTGAACGACGCGACCGAGAAACTGAAGCCGTTGATCGATAAGTTCTCGCTCGCAACGGACAACGCGAACAAAACGCTGGACCACATCGACGCGATGATCGGCGAGAACCGCGAGGATATTCGCCACGCGGTGGCGGATTTGCGCGTCACGCTGGCCAATGCCAAGACTGCCGTAGCGCAACTGAACAACACGCTGGACGACAACTCGGAGAATATCGACGAGATCATCGAGAACCTGCGGGTCACCACCGAGAACCTGAATTCTTTCACGGAGACGATCAAGACGCGGCCGTACACGTTGCTGCGCGACTCGTCGCCCAAGCCGCACAAGCCGGGATCGGCGCTGCCGAAATAGCAGGGAAAAGTTTTCGTTCGTGAAACGCGAGCGCGGGATTTACGAAGCACGGGCCGGAACAGTTTCAGAATTGCAGGCGGAGGGAGCCAAGCGTGTTTAGCCGTCACAGCCTTATCATGGGACTTGCGATCCTTCTGGCTTCATCCGTAGCGGGCTGCGGCGCGCCCCGTCCGGTGAAGTATTACGTGCTCGACGTGAATCCCGCCCCCGCCACGTCGGTGAATTCTCAGTTCCCGGTCAGCTTGCTGGTTTCGCGCGTCCTGGCCTCGCAGCTCTACCGCGACGATCGACTGGTGTACGGCTCGGGCCCGGTGCAACTGGGAACTTACGATTACGACCGCTGGGCGCAGCCGCCAGCGGACATGATTCAGGACACGATCGTGGCGGCGCTGCGTTCCACGGGCCAATATAAATCGGTTTCTCGCGTCACCAGCAGTGTGCGCGGCGATTATGTGTTGCGCAGCCGCCTGATCGCCATGTACGGCGTGGATCAACCGGCGATGATGGCGCGCTTCACGATCCAGTTCGAGCTGTACGATCCGGCCAACCGCTCGATTGTCTGGTCGCGGCCCTACACGCACGACGAACCGGTGCAGGGAAAGACCGTCCCGGACATCGTTCTGGCGATGGATGCCAATGTGAAGGCCTGCATGCAGGATCTAACCACGAATCTGGCGCAGTACTTTACGGCGAATCCGCCGAAGCCGTCCGCACAGTAAGAAACGCGATTTGTTTGCACATTAAAATGTTCTAGAAGAATCCACGGCTTCGGCGCGAAAGTGCCGGAGCCGTTTTGCATTTGACCCGCCGAGATGTTCCGTCCTGAACCCAGGTAGAAGTTTCTTCCCAATCGTCCGATTCACTCCTCTAGAGAAGTGTCGCTCCGGCCGGTGCGCCGGAGGGAGATTTATGGCAACCGTCTGCAATTTTTTAGCGATGCTTCCAGGTTCGGGCGATTTCAGCCCGCACGGGTTCTGTTACCTGTGGAACCAGCAGCTCATGTGGCTGCATATCGCGTCAGACACCGCCATCGCGCTGGCCTACTTTACGATTCCGGTGACGCTGTTGTGGCTGGCGCGGAAGCGGCGCGATGTGCCGTTCGGCTGGATTTTCGGTTTGTTCGCGCTGTTCATCATTGCGTGCGGTGTGACTCATTTGATGGAAGTGTGGAACCTGTGGCACACGGATTACTGGCTGGAAGGATGGATCAAAGCTTTGACAGCCGTTGCTTCGGTGGCGACGGCGATCGTGCTGGCTCGATCCGCGCCCGGGCTCGTGGCGCTTCCGAGCGCGGACGAATGGAAGAGCGCCAACGCGGCTTTGGAAAGCGAAACGCGCGAGCGACGGGAAACCGAGATGCTGCTGAGACAGAAGGAAGCGCACTTTCGCGATCTGGCCGAGCTGGTGGAGTTGACGCACGACGCAATTTTTGTCCGCAGCCTCGATAGCCGGATTCTGTTCTGGAATCCCGCGGCGGAGCGGCTCTACGGCTGGTCGAAAGAAGAAGCCAGCGGCGCTGTGTCGCACGAGCTTCTACGAACGGAGTTCCCGATTCCTCGCGAGGAGATCGAAAGGCGCGTGATGGAAGCAGGCGCGTGGGAAGGCGAGTTGGTCCACACCTGCCAAAACGGAGTGGTGCGCACGGTGTCCAGCCGGTGGGCGCTGCGCCGCGACGCGAACGGCGAACCGATTTCGATTCTGGAAAGCAACCGCGACGTCACCGCGCGCGCGAAAGAAGAAACGAAGTTCCGTGGACTGCTCGAATCGGCGCCAGACCCGATGGTGATTGTGGATGGCCGCGGCAAAATCACCCTGGTGAACGCGCGCACGGAGAAAGTGTTCGGGTACACGCGCGAGGAACTGATCGGGCAGCGTGTCGAGATCATCGTTCCTGAAAAATTCCGCGAGCGCCACGTGGGGCACCGCCAACGCTACTCGAATTGCCCGGCACCGCGCGCGATGGGCGAAAACCTCGAACTGCACGGGCGCCGGAAAGACGGCACGGAATTTCCCGTGGAGATCAGCTTGAGTCCGCTCGAAACCAGCGAAGGCGTTTTGATTTCCAGCGCGATTCGCGACGTGAGCGAACGGCTGCGCATCCAGCGGGACCTGCGCGATGCCAACGAATTTCTCGAGCAGCGCGTTCAAGCGCGCACGCAGGAACTGGCGGACGCGAATGCAGGTCTGCTCAAGATTCAGGAGAGCATGGCGCTCGCGCAACGCGTCGCGCGGATCGGCACCTTCGAAACGGACGGCGCCACGGGAAGAACGCACTGGACGCCAGGCCAGGACGCCATTTATGGACTCGCCGAGGGAACGTTCGGCGGAACGCGCGAAGACTGGATTGCGATGGTGCATCCCGAGGATCGGGAGCGTGCGAAAGAAGTTGCGGACGGCGCGATCGCCACCCACTCCCGGTATTCGAACGAGTACCGGATCGTGCGTAAGGATGGTGAAGTCCGCTGGATTCGCGCGCTGGGCCAGATCTTCTATGGCCAGCAGGGGGAGTTCCGTCGGCTGGTGGGCGCGAACCTGGATATTACAGACCGCAAGAACAGGGAAAACGAGATCGTCGCTTTGAACGCGAGCCTGGAGCGCCGTGTGGAGGAGCGCACCCGCGAGCTTACTTTTGCAAACAAGGAGCTGGAGTCGTTTAGCTATTCGGTGTCGCACGATCTGCGCGCGCCGCTGCGCCACATTGACGGGTTCGCTCGGATCCTTTCCGACGAATACGCCGCAATCCTGCCGGAAGACGCGCACGGCTATCTGAATCGCATCCTGAAATCGACCACGGACATGGGCAAGCTGATCGACAGCTTGCTTAAACTAGCGCATCTGGGGCGGCAGGAGTTGGCTTGCGAGAAAGTGCAATTCGGCGAATTGGTGAAATCGGCGATTGCGAATTTGCCGGAAGGCGAGTCGAACCGCAACGTGGAATGGCGGCTCGAAGCATTACCCACGGTGAAATGCGACCCGGATCTATTGAAAGTGGTGCTTACGAATCTGCTATCGAACGCGCTGAAGTTCACTCGGGGCCGGCCGGCTGCGGTGATTGAGGTGGGCGCCGCCGCAAACGACGGCGAGCTGGCATTCTTCGTTCGCGACAACGGAGTGGGTTTCGATCCTCAGTATGCGGACAAACTGTTCGGCGTGTTCCAGCGGCTGCACGCGCAGGAGAAATTCGAAGGCACGGGAATCGGGCTGGCCACGGTGCAGCGGATCATTCACCGGCACGGCGGACGGATCTGGGCGGAGTCCGCGCTGGATCAGGGCGCGACGTTTTACTTCACGATTGGAACGGCGCGCGCGGCGTCTCCGGGGGCACACGCTGGAGAGCCGGCCGGGGAATCCGCCCCGAGTGGAATCGCAAGCCGGCGCGAACCGGCGCTGGTACCGGCATCCGGCCATTAGACTCGGCGAGAAAGTTTTCATTGGCTGCACTCCGGGGTGCGGCAATCGAGAGCACGGGGGAGAGAGGCGCGAAATCCATGACTTTTCAAGGGAGGCTTGCGACGGCGTATGGGCTGGCGATGGTGATTTTGTGCGCGATGGCCGTGGTGTCGTACCGGAATACTTCGAGCGTCGAAGCCTCGCGGCTGTGGAGTCGCCATTCGCGCGTGGTGCTGCATCGTGTGGAAGCGATCAGCGAGGGCTTGGACCGCATCGATGCGATTTCGTTCGACCACGCCGAAACGGCCGATGCCGATCAACTCGCCGCGATGGACCGGATTTCCGCCGAGACTGTACGCACGGAAAAAGACCTACGGATGCTGACAGCTGACGATTCGTCGCAGCAGCAGCGCCTGGACGCGCTCGAGCCGAAGATCCAGCGCTACCTGCAACTGTTGCGGGATGCGGTTGCGCCGATGAATGGAGGGGCCGCTCGATCCTCAGCGCCGGAACGAGCCACGCTGTCGCGTGAGATCGCGAGCATCCTGCAGCAATTAAACGCCGAAGAGGAACGGCTGGCGCTGGTGCGGCGGCAGGAGATCGACGCCGGCCTGCAGCGAACGTCGTACCTGCTGGTTTTTGGATACGCCAGCGCGATTCTGCTTTCGGCTTTGTGCCTGATTATCCTGCGGAACGAAATGCGCGCACGCGGGCGCGTGCAGCGAGAACTCAAACAGGCGCAAGCCGAACTCGAACAGCGCGTATACGAACGGACGGAAGATCTACGCGCGGCGAATCTCGCGCTGCAATCCCAGATCGACGAACGAAAGAAGGCGGAGCAGCAAGTTCAGCTTCTGAATGCTTCCCTGGAGATGCGGGTAGAGCAGCGAACGCTGGAGCTGACACAGGCGGTGAAGGAGCTGGACTCGTTCTGTTACACCGTGTCGCACGATTTGCGCGCGCCTTTGCGCCATGTGGATGGGTTCTCGCGAATTCTGGAGAGCGAATTCAGCAGTGAGTTGAGTCCGGACGCGCGCCATTATCTGGATCGCATCGTGAAAGCCGTGAACCAGATGGGGCGCCTGATCGACGACCTGCTGGAGCTTTCACGAATCGGCCGGAAAAAACTGAGCCGCAAGCGGGTATCGGTGCAGGAGCTGATCGAGCGCCTTATCGCGAATTACGGTGTTTCCGAGGAAGGCCGCCCGGTGGAATGGCGCCTCGATCCGCTGCCGGAAGTGAATTGCGATCCCGGCTTGCTGGAAGTGGTGTACGCGAATCTGATCGAGAACGCAGTGAAGTTCACGCGCGACGCGCGCCCGCGCGTGATTCAACTCGGAGTTTTGCACTCGGCAGGCAATCCCACGCTCTTCGTGCGCGACAACGGCGTGGGCTTCGACCCGAAGTATGCCGATAAGCTCTTTGGAGTGTTCCATCGCCTACACCGGCAGGAGGATTTCGACGGTACCGGAATCGGGCTGGCCACGGTGCAGCGGATCATCCAGCGCCACGGCGGAGCGATTCGCGCCGAATCGCAGGTCGGGTGCGGCGCAACATTTTATTTCACGCTTGGCGCGCAGCCCGCCGCGATGCCGGCTCCGAGACAGGAAGAGGTGGAACATGTCCGAGTCTGATCCGGTGGAAATTCTGCTGGTGGAAGATAATCCCGCCGACGCCGAGCTGGCGTTGCACGCCTTGCGCAAAAGCAAAATCGTGAATCACATTCTGCACCTGCACGACGGGGCAGAGGCGCTGGATTTTATGTTCTGTCGCGGCGCGTACGCGGGTCGCAGCGCGGCGATGAGGCCCTCGATGATCCTGCTGGATTTGAAACTGCCGAAGGTGGACGGGCTGCAGGTGTTGCAGGAATTGAAATCGAATCCGCGGACCCGCGCCATTCCGGTGATTCTGCTCACTTCCTCGCAGGAAGAGCAGGACATGGCCACGGGCTATCAGCGCGGCGTGAACAGCTACATTCAGAAACCGGTGAGCTTCGCGGAGTTTCAGGAAGTGGTCCACAAGCTCGGATTTTACTGGCTGGTGGTGAATCGCAAGCCGCCCGCCGGCGCGTTTACGGGCGCTTAGGAGCAGCCGGGCGGATGGTTCGCGTATCCACCAATGAAATGATCTGTTACGACAATCCGCTACGGGTGTTGATCGCCGAAGACAATCCCGACGATCTTCAGCTCACGTTGCGCGCCCTGAAGACCTCCGGCCTCGACCTGAAGCTTGAGACCGTGAGCACGCGCGAAGAATTCGTCCACAAACTCGAGGAACAGCCGATCGACCTGGTGCTATCCGATTACCGGATGCCGGGATGGACCGGGATCGACGCGCTCACCGAAATCGTAAAGTCCGGGCACGACATTCCGCTGATTTTGCTCACGGGCACTCTGGGCGACGGCAAAGCCGTGGAGTGCATCAAGCTGGGCATTACCGATTACGTGTTGAAGCATCAGCTCGCGCGGTTGCCCATGGCGATCATTCGCGCACAGGAAGAGAAACTTCTGCGCCAGGGGGAACGAAAGGCCGTGGACGCGCTCCGCGAAAGCGAGGCGCATTTCCGCACGCTGGTGGAGAACGCGCCGGAAGCGATCGTCGTGCTGGACGTGGAAAAGGGCACCTTCATCGATTGCAATAACAACGCACTGAAGCTTTTCCGGATGAGCCGCGCGGACCTGATGCGCTTCGGGCCCGGCGAACTGAGTCCGCCGTTCCAACCGGACGGACGGCATTCGGCGGTGGCCGCGCGCGACTGGTTCGAACGGACAACCAATGACGCGAAGCCGTCGTTCGAATGGATTCACCGCAACGCAGCCGACGAAGAGATTGCCTGCGAAGTTCATCTGGTGCGCCTGCCGTCGCCGACGCGGCAGACGATTCGCGCCAGCATTCTGGACATCACCGAGAGAAAACGCTCCGAAGAAGCGATGCGGGAAATCGAAGCGCGATACCGCGGGCTGGTGAACAACGCGTCGTACGGGATTTACTGGGTGACTCTCGAAGACGTCCTGCTGGACGCGAATCCGGCGATGGTGCAGATGCTCGGTTACGAAAACGTGGAGGAGTTGCTGCGTGTGGCCCGGTCGGCGGAACTTTTTGCCGATCCGGCGTCGTTCGCAACCCTCGCCGAAGAATCGCGGCAACATGGGCGCGTGGAAGCCACGGTGGAGTGGAAACGCAAGGGCGATAAGCGCATCACGGTGCGCCTCGTCGGACGGCGGACCAAAGATCTTTACCGCAAGCTGGACTGCATCGAGTTTTTCGTCGAAGACATTTCCGAGCGGCTGGCGCTGGAAAAGCAGCTCGCGCAGGTGCAGAAGTTCGAAGCCATCGGCCAGCTTGCCGGCGGCATCGCGCACGACTTCAACAACATGATCGGAGCGATCCTCGGGTGGGCCGAGCTGGGGATTGAAGAAACCGAGCCGAACACGCGCCTACAGCGCCACTTCGATAAAGTGCGCCAGCAGGCCGAGCGCGCCGCGGCGCTCACGCGGCAGTTGCTCGCGTTCGCGCGCCGCCAGATTCTGGAGCCGCGCGACATCGACCTGAACCTGACCGTTACCGAGACGCTGAGCCTGCTGGAAAAAGTGATCGGCAGCAATATCGAAATCCGCGTGAATTTGCGCTCGATCCCCCAGCGGTGCGCGCCGATCCCACACAGATCGAGCAGGTGATGATGAATCTGTGCATCAACGCCCGCGACGCCATGCCCAATGGTGGCACGCTGGATATCGAATCGTCCAGCGTGACGATCGATGAAGCGTTGCTGCACGGCGCACTCCATCGCCCACGCGGGAAAATTTGCCGTGCTCCGGGTCACCGACACGGGCACGGGCATGGAAAAGGCGCACGCTGGACCGCATCTTCGAGCCGTTCTTCACCACCAAAGAAACCGGCAAGGGCACCGGCCTCGGCCTGGCGACCGATTTACGGGATTGTGCGCCAGCACGGCGGATTTGTGGACGTGTACAGCGAAGTCGGCGTCGGGCACCACGTTTCGCGTTTACCTGCCGCTCACGACCACTGGAGCCGTGGCAGCGGCAGCGAAGAACACACCGCACTCGGTACGCGGCGGTGCCGAGACGATTCTGGTCGCCGAAGACCACGACGGCCTGCGCGAATTGGCCCGCGAAACGCTGGCCAACCTCGGCTATCGCGTGCTGCTGGCCTGCGACGGCGAACAGGCGGTTCGCGAGTTTCAGAAGTTCAGCGGCAGGATCGACCTGCTGGTGTTCGACGTAATGCTGCCCAAGCGCAGCGGCCCGGAGGCCTACACTGAAATTGCAAAGGGCAAACCGGACGTGCCGGTGATCTTCGCCACCGGATATAGTTCAGACATCGCGCTGCTGCATAAAGCCGAGCTGCAGGGTGCCACGCTGCTTCAGAAACCTTACATTCCAAGAGACTTGGCCCGTCGCGTGCGCGAGGCCCTGGACCAACATGTTTCAAAGTTGAATCCGGTGTAATTTTCGCGTTGCGCCGCATGCTCAGGCGTTCATACCCGTTGACACAGTTTCAATTCGCATGGTATTCATTGCGCAACCGTGGTCTCCGGCGGAAACGCTGGATTGCAGGGGTGTCAGGCGCGGATGACGCAGCCATCAACGACAATCTTGCAACAACCCACCCACCCCGGGAGGTGGACTCCTTTTGGTTTCCGCCTCCCGTTTTTATTTTCGTAGAACCCGCCCGCTCTCCCAATTCCATGTCCGGCGTTGCCGCCTATTCGCGTTCGGACGCTGCACGCTTTCGAACGCCGTTCGCGGAATGTGTTTACCCGGCGATGGGACGCGATATAATGCCGCCCATTCGGGAACGTTGGCGGCCTGACGGCCGCGAACGGCACCGGCGACCGGGAATCGCCGCGGGAGAAGCGAAGATGGGGCTGCAAATCGCAGAGCGCAAATCCGGAAACGTGACCGTGCTCGATCTGGTGGGAAGGATCATCATCGGCGTGAGCAACGACACGCTGGGCGCCGAACTGCGCCGTATCGGAGAAAAACCGCCTGCGGAAGTGGTGGTGAATCTGGCCGGCGTGGTGCAGATGGATAGCTCCGGCATCAGCACGCTGGTACGAAGTTTTGTGAGCCTGGAGCGGCAGGGCGGCGGGCTGAAACTTTTGAATCCCACCGGTCACGTGCGCGACGTGCTGGAGTTGACGCGCCTGATCAACGCAATTCCCACGTTCACCGACGAAGCAAAAGCCGTCGCCGCTTTCCGCGGCGGCGTCGCACGCGCTTAATACAACACGCGATTCTCATTTTAATTTTGTGCGAGATTTACGGTGCGAAGCGAGTGCCGAGCGCACTCCAGTGAAGCGCGATTTCCACGCGCAACCGATACACACACCGTAGTTATGCGTTCTTCTTCAGTTCCGCGAGCACGAGCTTCGCGACTTCCTTCAGCGTTTCAAACACGCCCGCGCCGGTGACGGCCACGCCTTCGACAATCGGCTCGCCCTTCACGTTCAATTGTTTTTGCAATTCGTCGGTCGGCAGCACGTTCGGCAGGTCGCGCTTATTGAGTTGCAGCACGTAGGGAATCGTATTGAAGTCCAGGTTGTGATCTTTCAGATGCTCGCGCAGGTTGTCGAGCGTTTCCAGATTCGCATCGAGGCGCTCTTCCTGCGAATCCGCCACGAACACCACGCCGTCCGCGCCTTTCAGAATCAGGCGGCGGCTGGCTTCATAAAAAACCTGGCCGGGAACCGTGTACAAGTGGAAACGGGTTTTGAATCCGCGCACCGTGCCGAGGTCGAGCGGAAGAAAATCGAAGAACAACGTGCGGTCGGTTTCCGTAGCCAGCGAAACCATCTTTCCCTTTTGATTCGCCCCGGTGTGCTCGTAGATCCATTGCAGGTTCGCCGTCTTCCCGCCGAGGCCGGGACCGTAATAGACGAGCTTGCAGTTAATTTCGCGAGCAGGAAAGTTTATAAACGGCACAATTTCCTCAGATTAGGCGACTTCCTCTTTATAGCATAGGCAGTACCATGCTCCAACGCGCCCCGTTGGAAGTGCTTTCCCAACTGATAACCGTGCCGAAACCCGGGGTCACGCGAGGCAGAGCGCGCCGGCCGGGCGGACGGCTCGCATTGACGCGCACCCCCAGTTTTGCTATGTTCCCGTAGCAATTTTAGCGGAGCCTACACGTGAAGCGTCGCGCCACCCTGACCTCAAAGTCTTCGGCCCCCCACAAATTAGTGAAAAAGAAGGCCTTGAAGACCAAGGCGCAGGCGGCGATGCCTGACCCCGATGGACCGGCCAAGCTGGCTCAACTGAAGGCCTACGAAGAGGGCCTTAAGTATTTCCAGCAGCAGAAGTTCCCCAAGGCCAAGCAGGCCCTGGAGAAAGCGCTGGAAGGCCCCAGCAAAGAGCTCCAGGACCGTGCCCAGATGCACATCCGCATCTGCGACCAGCGGGGCTCGCGCTCGCCCGTGCCCACCGTAAAGACCGCAGAAGACCACTATACCCAGGGCGTGGCGCTGATGAATCTTGGCCGCTGGGACGAGGCGCGCGAACATCTGGACCGCGCGCACAAGGCCGCGCCGAAAGCCGACCACATTGTGTACGCGATGGCCGCGCTCGATTGCCTGACCGGCGAAGCCGATTCCGCTATGACGAATCTTCGCATTGCGATTCAGCTGCGTCCGGAGAATCGTTATCACGCGCGCAACGACGAGGACTTCGCGTTTTTGCAGGAAGATCCGCGGTTCACCGAACTGCTCTACCCGGAGCGCGACGGTTCGCTGGGCTGATCTTCGATTACGCAGCGTAACGATGGGAGCTTCGCGGTTCGCGCCATCGTGCGCCGTCTCTCCATGAAACGTTCCTCCAAGCGTCCGAGCGAACCCAAATCCAATTTGCGCAAGCGGCCCGTCCGCATTGTCGCGCTCGGCGGCGGCACCGGGCTTTCCACCGTGCTGCGCGGCTTGAAGGACTTCGTGGAATTTCGCGCGAAGCCTCGGAGCGGTAGCGCCAAGCCGAACGGCAGGCCCCAGCTTCGGCCGATCGCGGATCTCGTCGCCGTGGTCACCGTAACGGACGACGGCGGAAGCTCCGGCCGATTGCGGCGCGAATATCGCGTGCTGCCTCCGGGCGACATTCGCAATTGCATGGTGGCGCTATCGAAAGACGAGCGCCTGCTGGGCAAACTGTTTCAGTATCGATTTCCGGCGGGGCGTGGACTGGCGGGACACAGCTTTGGGAATTTATTTGTTACGGCGCTCACGAACGTGACCGGCGATTTCGCCGAGGCGGTTCGCGTGTCGTCGCGCGTGCTGGCCATCCGCGGGCGGATTTTTCCTTCCACCTCGCAGAATGTGACGCTCGAAGCCGAGCTGGAAAACGGCACGATCGTGAAGGGCGAGACCAATATCTCGCGCTCGCGGCAACGTATCGTTCGCGTCCGGCTTGTCCCGCGACACGTTCGCCCGCTGCCCGAAGCGCTGGAAGCGATTCGCCACGCGGACCTGATTCTCGTCGGGCCCGGTTCGCTCTACACCAGCATCATTCCGAATCTTCTGGTGGAGGAAGTTGCGGACGCGATCCACAAATCCCGCGCCACGTGCGTCTATATCGCGAACCTCATGACTCAGCCCGGCGAGACGCAGCATTACTCCGTTGCCGATCACGTGAACGCGATTTACGAACACTCACGCAAAGGCCTGTTCGATTTCGTGGTGATCAATCGCAAGGCCGTCCCCGCAAAGGCGCTGCGCCGTTACAAGGCCGAAGGCGCCGAGCCCGTGCAGCCCTCCGCCGTCGAGCTGAAGCGCATGGGCATCCGCTACATCACAGGAGATTTAGTGCGGCACAATCGCGTGGTGCGCCACGATCAGAACAAACTAACGCGCCTGCTGATGGAAGAGTTCGTCAAACGCCACGTCCAGTAGATTTCGGTTCGCGCAACTGTGGCATGCCACATTGGTCTGTTCGGTGGATAGCAATCCTGGAAACCCCATTGTTGCGCCTACATCTTCAGGTTCGTATACTGGCCCGCGCTGCCCAAATAGCGTTCCGCTTTGCGTTCTGAAGCGTTGGGGCCGCCGGGCGGCGCCCCGTTCGGCCAAACTCGCAATCTTACGTTTTGCCCTGAATATTCCAGGAGGATCGGCATGTGTGCGGTATCGCAGGAAGAACTGAACGTCTATAAGTCCGCCGAGGCGCGATTCGAATTCGCCGCCAAGAAAATGAGCCTGGAAGATGGCGTGTACCGCTATCTGAAGTATCCCAGCAAAGAGATTACGGTTTATCTGCCGGTGGCGATGGATGACGGCCGCCTGGAAGTTTTCATGGGTTACCGCGTGCTCCACTCCGCGGTGCGCGGCCCCGGCAAGGGCGGCATCCGCTTTGCGCCCGACGTTTCCCTGGACGAAGTGCGCGCCTTGGCTGCGTGGATGACCTGGAAATGCGCCGTGGTGAACATTCCCTTCGGCGGCGCCAAAGGCGGCGTGATCTGCGATCCTTCGAAACTTTCGAAAACGGAACTGGAGCGTATCACCCGCCGCTATACCGGCGAGCTGAGCGACTGGTTTGGTCCCGAGCGCGACGTGCCCGCGCCGGACATCGGCACCAACGATCAAACCATGGCTTGGGTGATGGACACCTATTCGATGCACGTCCGCCAGGCCACCACGGCCGTCGTCACCGGAAAGCCACTCGAACTGGGCGGTTCGCTGGGCCGCAAGGAAGCCACCGGCCGGGGCGTGATGATGTGCTGCGACAACGCGCTCGCAAAATTGAAGATGAAGAAAGAAGGATGCCGGGTCATTATTCAGGGATTCGGCAACGTCGGCTCGCAGGCCGCGATCCTGATGCATCAAGCCGGCTACAAGATCATCGGCCTCGCCGACATTCACGGCGGCCTTTACAACGATAAAGGATTCGACATTCCGAAGGTCGTCGATTGGGTTTATAAGCAGGGCAAAAAGCTGCACGATTTTCCGGCTGGAGGAGCGAAGGAATCCTCGCGCGACGTACTATTTCACCCGACCGACATTCTGATCCCCGCCGCCACCGAGAACCAGATCACCACCGAAAACGCCCACCGCGTGGACTGCAAAATTCTTTGCGAAGGAGCCAATGGTCCTGTAACCTCACATGCCGACCCGATTCTGGAGGCCAAGGATATCTTTCATTATCCCGGATATCCTGGGGAACGCGGGCGGCGTGACGGTGAGTTACTTCGAGTGGGTGCAGGACCGCCAGGGATTTTTCTGGCGCGAAAGCGAAGTGAACGAGCGCTTGCAGGACGTGATGGATCAAAGCTTCGACCAGGTTGTGCGCTACGCCGAATCGCACGGCGTGAACAACCGCATCGCGGCTTACATCATGGCCATCGATCGTGTGGCGCGCGCTCTGAAACTTCGCGGCATCTACGCCTGACGCGAAGCACACCCCGGCGCTTGTTCGAGGAGGGAACGTGAGTCCTGATTCGATCTATCCGGGAGCGCTGAAATCCGAAGAAGATCATCGCCGCGATGTGTGCGCGGTGGGCCGCATGTTGCACGAACGCGGCTACGTGGCGGCGTGCGACGGAAACGTTTCCGTGCGCCTCGATCCGCGCCACATCCTCACCACTCCCACCGGCATGTGCAAAGGCATGATGACCGCGGACGATCTGGTCATCACCGACCTCGAAGGAAAAAAAGTCGCCGGCCGGCGCAATCCATCTTCCGAACTTGCGATGCATCTCTTAATTTACTCGCGGCGTCCGGAAATCAACGCGGTGTGCCATGCGCATCCGCCCACGGCTACGGGCTACGCCGCTGCCGGCATGGCTCTGAATAAGGCGCTGCTGTGCGAACTGGTGATTTCGCTGGGCTCGCGTGCCGGTGGCTCCGTACGGGATGCCCGGCACATCGGAACTGGCGGGAACAATCGCCCCGCTGGTGCAGAGCTACGACGCGATTTTGTTGGCGAATCACGGCGTGGTGACCTACGGTGCGGATTTGATGACTTCCTATTTCCGGATGGAAACTACGGAGCACTTCGCTCGCGTTGCACTCGTCACCGAAATGCTAGGCAAGCAGGTGCTGCTTTCCGGCGGCGATGTGGAGCGGCTCTTCGCCGCACGCGCGCGCTACGGCTTGCAGTCGCCTTCGGTGCCGCAGCCGGGCGCTCCGGTTACTTCGGAAACCACGGACACCGAGCGCATCACGCTGACGCGCCGCGAGCTGGAAGCATTGGTGGACGAAGCCGTGAAGAAAGACCGCGCGCTCCACTAGTCCTCATTTTCAGTTTGTCATCCGGAGCAAAGCGAAGGATCTCTCTTGCCTTTGTCTCGCATCTCCGCCTACTAAACATGCTCGTGAGCGAAGTTGCGCCCGCTGATTACTCAAACAATCGCGTCTCGTGCAGATTCTTCGGATAAGAAACGCTTCCGTCTTCCACGCGTGCGAACTTTGTCAGCCCGTGCAATTTTCGTGAACTGGTTCCGTTCGCCGCGACGAAAATATCTTCGACCGTTCCACCTCGCGCGATAACGGCGTCGGCAATCAATGACCGGTGACAGCGCCACGGAACCGCCTCGGCGCACATGATCACGGCCGAATCCAAGTTCGGGAGCGCGATCAGCCAGTCGATTTCGCGCGCGAACTCTTCGGTCTGCATGTAGTCTGCGTACCCGCGAAAGCTTGTGTTCTTCCAACCCACATTTGTGCTGTCTTTTCGCGCGGGCCGGCGCCCTCCCAGTCCCTCGCACCACACTCCACGAATTCCGGCTTCGGCCAGTGAAGCGAACAAACTCGTTTGCCCGAATTGCGGATGCCGACGTGAGCCGGGGAAGCGCCTCACGTCGACGAGCGTCTCGCATCCGTTGTCCTTGAGTGCTCGGAGGAATATTTCGATTTCGAGCGTCGAGTGTCCGATCGTGAGCATTTCGGTTCGTTCGAGAGATTGTAGCTAAGGATTCGGGATGATTTCAGGCTTCAGTGGTGAGGCGCGCGTCACAGCCGGCGGTCGAATTCATTACTGCACGCGCTCATGCACGTAGCCGTGCCCGTCGAGCGCCTTCTCGAGCTCCGCGATGTGTTCCAGCCCGCGCGTCTCCATCGTGATGTCGATCGCCGTGTCGCCGAGCACCACGCCGTAGTAGGAGCGGTTAAACGCCGTCTCCACGATATTCACCTTCTGCTCCGCGATCACCGTGGAGAGCCGCACCAGCGCGCCGGGATAATCCGGCAGATGAATACGCAGCCGCACCAGTCGGCCGTCTTTCACCAGGCCACGTTCGATGATCCGCGAGAGTAGCGTCACATCGATATTGCCGCGCGGACACCAGCACGCCGAGTTTCTTTCCGCTGTCGCCCGTCTTTCCGTTCAGCACGGCCGCCACAGCCACGGCGCCCGCGCCTTCCGTGAGCGTCTTTTCCTTTTCGAGAAGCGTGAGGATCGCGTTCGCGATTTCTTCCTCATCGACGGTCACGATGTCGTCCACGTACTTCCGCACCAGCGGCAGCGTGTGCACGCCCGGCGACCGGACGGCGATACCGTCGGCGATCGTTTTTCCCGCCGGCAGCGTGACGTGTTTATTTTGTTCGAGCGCGGCTTTCATGGACGGCAGCTTGGTGGTCTGCACACCGATCACGCGAACCTTAGGATTCGTTTCCTTCACCGCGCAAGCCACGCCGCCGATCAGCCCGCCGCCACCGACCGGAATTACGACAGCGTCAAGATCGCTCACCGCAGCCAACATTTCCAGGGCGACTGTTCCCTGGCCGGCAATCACGTCATGATCGTCGAATGGATGAATGAAAGTGCGGTTCTCGGCTTCGCGGATGCGCAACGCCTCTTCGCACGCTTCGTCGTAGTTCGCGCCCACCAAAATCACTTCCGCGCCGAACTCGCGCGTCGCGGAAACCTTCACCAGCGGCGTCGCGAGCGGCATGCAAATCTTGGCGGCGATTCCGCGCTTGGTCGCGTGATAGGAGACCGCCTGCGCGTGGTTTCCCGCCGACGCAGCGATCACTCCGCGGCGCTTCTCGTCGTCCGTGAGCAGAAGAATCTTATTTAGCGCCCCGCGCTCTTTGAACGAGCCGGTCATCTGAAGGTTTTCGAGCTTCAGGAAAATTGAATTGCCCGTGCGCTGCGAAAAAGTTTCCGAGCGCATGAACGGCGAGTGATAGATCGAGCTTTTTATGCGCTCGGCGGCGTCTTTGATCTGCTGCAGCGTGACCATCGGGTTCCTTCGTTACCGGGAAATGAAAAACTTGGCGCTCCATAACAAAAAAGGCCGTCGTCCCTTCTGGGGATAACGGCCTTGGGTTCGATTCGCTGATTTCGTTTCGCCCGCCGTCATCCGCTCCCTGGGTGTTTGGTAATTCGTGTAATTCGAATATCGATGGCGTGGATTGGGCAGGCTGACCCGTGCGCGCTAGCGTTCATCGCGCGGCGGTCCAGCGTCCGAACCTGAGAAGCGAAGATCATGGGCACATTCAGAAATATCACGCAGAGGTCAGGCGGGCAAACAAATTGTCCGCCCGCTGTGTTCATGACGTGGGCCGAGGCGGTTCGAGAATGGTGAGCGGCAGCACGATACTCGGCTGCGGGTTGCGTGCAAAAAAGGGCGGGCGCGGCTTGCGATAGCAAACCGGCCCGCCGGTGTAACGAATTGTGTTTGTCGCACTAGCTTTTCAGCGATGCGAATTGCGTTTTGCCGCTGAAGTGAAGCTCGGTCACCTTGTTTCCGTCGGTCACAAACGTGGTGAATTGCGACTTGCCGGTCTCGTTCTTCCACTCGATCGGCGCTTCCACCAGCACCTTATGGTTCTGCGAAATCGTGACGAGCGTGTCCGTGGCCGAAACCTCGTAATCGCCGGCCTTCAATTCGTGTCCTTCGATCGTTGCGGGATTGTAGAGGCTCATCGTGGTGCTCACCACGGGCTTGGTGCCCTTCGCCGTCGCAATCCCCGCCGCCATTGAAATCAAAATCGCCAGTACTGCCGCTACCGACATCGCCTGCCTCATCGCACCTCGTGACATGTTCGTTCTCCTTTTAATTGAAACGCCCTTTTGAAATTCTTAGACGCGGTTCTCACTCCACCGGCAGCACGAAGGTTTACTTTTCATGAAAATACTTTTCGCGCCGCGCGCAATTTACAAACCGCATCGAAAGCGGACACTGTTCGCGCACTGTCCGCTCGAAATCGAACACCGATTCGCTCCGAAAACCTCATACCGCTGCTGCAAACTCTTTCTTTCTCGCTCTGCAAACAGATACGCATCGTGTCGCAAAATTGTTTCGCATTTTCCGCGCCATTTCCGCCGTTTCGTTGACACTCCCGTAACACTCATCAATAATCTCTAGCCATGATTGGTTCGCTTCGCGGCAAACTCATCGAAAAGCGCCCGAATCAACTTCTTCTCGAAATCGGCGGCGTGGGCTATCTGGTACAGATTCCGCTTTCCACGTTTACCAGTTTGGGACCTCTGCACGCCGATGCGTATTTGCTGATCCACACGCACGTCCGCGAAGACTCATTCACGCTCTACGGATTTCTCACCGCGCGCGAAAAGCATTGCTTCGAGCTGCTGATTTCCGCTTCGGGCGTGGGACCGTCGCTGGCGCTGAAGATTCTTTCCGGGATGAGCCTGGACGAATTGATCCCCGCGATCCGCAAAGGCGACCTGGCGCAGCTCGTGCGCATTCCCGGCGTGGGACGAAAAACCGCCGAGCGCATGGTGGTGGAGTTGCGCGACAAGCTCGCCGCCGTCGATGTGCCCGGCGCCGGCAAGCCGGCCACAAAATCGCAGCTCGAATCGGACGTCTCGTCCGCGCTGGTGAATCTGGGTTACGATGAGAAAGAAGTGGAAAGCGCGATCGCGAAATCGCGCCGGCCGGAGAACGCGGAGTTCGAATCGCTGCTCCGCGCGTCGCTGCAGATTCTCGGCGGCGCTTCGACGCAGAAATCCGTGCGAACCAAATGAGCGAAGCAACCGCGAGGCGCGGCGCAGCAGCTCCAGCGCTCCACCAAGAAAAAATGACCGAACCCCACGAACGCATCCTTTCCGGCCGCGCCCTCCCCGACGACGATTCGCGCATCGAGGCCAGCATCCGCCCGCAGCGCCTCGCCGACTACATCGGCCAGAACCGCGTGAAGGAAAATTTGCAGATCGCCGTCGAAGCCGCGCGCAGCCGCGGCGAAGCGCTCGATCACGTTCTGCTCTACGGCCCGCCGGGCCTGGGCAAGACCACGCTCGCGCAAATCCTGGCCAACGAAATGGGCTCGGCCATCAAAGTGAGCGCCGGGCCTCTGCTTGAAAAAAAGGGCGACCTTACCGCGGTGCTCACCTCGCTCGACGCGCGCGATTTTTTCTTCCTCGACGAAATTCACCGCCTGCAGCCCTCCATGGAGGAAATTCTCTATCCCGCGATGGAGGATTTCCGCGTGGACCTGATCATCGGACAGGGCCCGGGCGCTCGCGTGCATCCCTACCAGCTGAATAAATTCACGCTCGTCGGCGCCACCACGCGCGCCGGGCTGATCATGGCGCCGCTGCGTTCGCGCTTCGGCATCGTGCACCGCCTGGAATTTTACGAGCCGGCCGATCTGCTGCGCATCGTCCACCGCACCGCGAAAATCCTGGGCATCCAGATGAACGAAGACGGCGCCGTGGAAATCGCGCGCCGCAGCCGCGGCACACCGCGCGTGGCCAACCGTCTGCTCCGCCGCGTCCGCGATTTCGCCGAGGTTCGCGCCAAGGGCGTGATCGATCTCGCCGTCGCGCGCGACGCGCTCTCCATGCTCGGCATCGACGAGCACGGCCTGGACGAAACCGACCGCAACCTGCTGCTCGCCATCATCCAGAAATACGGCGGCGGCCCCGTGGGCCTCAATACTCTCGCCGCGTCGCTCAGCGAGGAAGAAGACGCCATCGAGGAAATCTACGAGCCGTACCTGATGCAGCTCGGCCTGCTCGACCGCACCCCGCGCGGCCGCGTCGCCACCGCCCTCGCCTACAAACATTTCCAGCTCGACCCGCCCCGCTCCCAGCCCGGCCTGTTCTAGCTCGCGCTTCGCTGTTCCGTTCTGGCCTTGCGCCTCGCGCGCATATTTGCGGGTCGTGGCTTGAGCCACGACATCCCAAATCGTCGCGAAGCCCGCTCCACCAAGCCGCGCGAGTTCTCTGCTTTCCAGAGGGCTCGCGCACTCCTCCGGCAACATCACCGACGAGTTCGTCTTCCTCGGCTCCAAGCGCATCGCCCACCGCTACGCAAGCGGCGAAATCACCTACTACGCCGAGGACATGCTCGGCACCAACCGCGTGATCCTTCCCTCCGCCGCCGGCAGTCCCTGCTATGACGCCGACTTCTACCCCTTCGGCGGCGAGCGCGAGTACACCACCAGTTGCGCCGAAAATTACAAATTCGAAGGCAAGAAACGCGACGAAGAAACCGGCAACGACGACTTCGGCGCCCGCTACTACTCCTCCTCCTTCGGCCGCTGGGAGTCTCCCGACTGGTCCTCCATCCCAGCGCCCGTCCCCTACGCCAACCTCACCAATCCCCAAACTCTGAATCTTTACATGATGGCTAGCGATGACCCCGAGACGTTCGCCGATCTCGATGGTCACTTGGGCGGGATTGGAGAGCCTGTCGTCGAACCCAACACTTTTTCAGGCTTCTGCGCTACCAGCGAAGATGGAAGCTGCAACAGTCTCGGGAGAACCGAAATCCACGCCGCGAGCTAATTGCACCCTCTGCGATCCGGCCCAGTCAAATGGACCAGATGATAAAAACGGCGGCGTCAAGGCCCCGCCATCCGGCCCGCCGAAGGTCCCGCCGCCACCCGGGAAGGGCCCCAATGGCGAACCGAATGAGTGGGTGAAGGACCAAAAGACCAACGACCAGCAGTACGGACCCACGTACAGACCCAAGTACCCGATGCCCGGTGTATCCCCGCAAGTATTGTGGGATCCAATCGACGGCTGGTGGTCTCACGATGATGGCTATGGAAATCATCGAGAACACTATGACAGGTGGGGGAATCGGGTAAACCAGCAGGACGCTCCGACGGTGATGGACAGGCTGCGCTCGATACCGCCAAAAGCCGTCGTCAACGCCGGGACGGCCGCAATTATCGCCTACATCGTCGTCAGCGAGGGATCCAGGCTCTATTTACCGCGGAATTTGATTCCAGTTCCTTGAGAAGTTATAACGATCATAGAAATAGCCCGGCGTCACTTAGAATCCTTGAAACGGGGACAGGGCTGATGAGGACCTTAACGGCAAAAGAAGCGCAAAAATGGTGTTCGCAGGCCGGATTTAGAACGCCAAGATACCGGGTACACTATCCGGGTTTCCGGGAGCCACAGTTCTTCGTCCGGGTCCCAGAAGAGTTTCGGTTAATTCTTGCCTTCTCTCGCGAGATACTGACGTTTCGAGATGCGACGCTGTTCGGCGGGGGATTAATCTGGATGCAAGGCTGGAACATCGGCAGCCCCTCTGATAGCCGCGTGGGGCGAATAATTATTGAAGACATGCGGCGCGCACGGGGCGAGTTGCGACCTCTGGACGTCGCGCCGGCTCTTCTGTTTCGCGACGACGAAATGGTAGAAATGCACACCGCACTCGTGCAGGTGATGGGCTTCGGGTGGGTCGCAGACTTGGTGACTTCGACTGGACTGCTCGTGAATTTTAAATCGAACTTCCAAGCAGGATTCACTGTGAGACCTCCCAGCGACGTGAACGACTTACGCCGTGCCTTGGAGCGCTGGAAGCCAACCGATCAAGATCCAATGGTGGTCAAAATGGCTGCATTAGCGGCCGATCGCAAGAGCCAGCGCTCCAAGACTCGAACAACACGAAACAAGCGAACTAAATAGCACTCTGGCGGTTGGCCACCGTTTCGAGCCGCGAGCCTTAGCTATTGCGGCTGCCGCATCCCTTCGCGTTTTTCGAAGGGTGCGAGCGCTTACAGCCAAACAAACAAGCAATCAGGCAGGTCGTCGCCGGACACTGCTCGCGCCGCCGCCCCGAATCCCGCTCCTCGCGTCCTGTAACGGAGCGTCAGCGCAGCGCTTTGAGCCGACAGCCCGGCGCGCCCCGACATCCACCGCTTCGCACAATTCTCTTTACATTATGATGTCAATATGGTAACGTAGGTCGGGCATTAAGATAAGCCCACGGAGAGCGCCACATGCTCGGCGGCGGCCAACTCGGAACGCATTCGAATCCCACGCCGAACCCTGATCGCACCTCCCATCCGTATTTCTACCGAGACCACTCCGTAGTTTCCGCCATTTCTAATCGTCGCGGTGCAATTAGAATCGCCTCTAACTCCAGCGCCTGCAGCACAAATCCATTTCTAATCGTCACTAACAATGCATTTTTTCGAATGAGTGAAAAACCACTCATTCGCACTGATCCCATCCAGCCGCCTCGAACGTGCCACCCTACCAATTCAATCCCACGCTAGAATGCATGGGCGATGGAGAAAGTCTATTTATCGATGGGGTCGAACATGGGGGATCGCGCGGGGAACATGGCGCGGGCGGTGGCGGCGTTGCGCGAGCGCGGGGTGCGGGTGACGCGGGAGTCGGCGCTGTATGAGACCGAGCCGGTGGAGATGCGCTCGCAGGAGTGGTTTTTGAATAGCGCGATCGAGATCGAGACGGACGAGAAACCGGAAGACGAGCCGCGCGCGTTGATGGCCAAGCTGCTGGTGATCGAGCGCGGGATGGGTCGGAAGCGCCTTGAGCCGAAGGGTCCGCGCGTGATCGATATGGACATTGTGCTCTACGGTGAGCGCGTGGTGAACGAGCCGGGGCTTGCGATTCCGCATCCGCGGATGGCGGAGCGGCGGTTTGTGCTGGTTCCGCTGGCGGAGATTGCGCCGGGCGCGGTGCATCCGGTGCTACGGAAGACCGTGGCGGAGTTGCTGGCGGAGACGCGGGATCGGAGTGAGGTAAAAAAAATCGAGTAGCATAGGCGACATCGCCTGTGACTGTCGATCTCGCTGAAGCGGAAGCGCTTCAACGGCAGGCGAGAGTCTCGCACGCTGCGAACAGTGCAGAGGCAAACGCGGCGAAAAGCCGCGGGCGTGGTCGCCCACGCTACCTGGGAAGCGGCGCTTACGATCGATGACGGGGAGTTGATGTTGAAATGGCTAATCCGGCAACTCGCTGAAAGTGAGTTGCCTACAGACACGAATGTCTGTGCCACGCGAGAGTTTGATTGGACATCAGAAGCGCTGGCGTTCTTTTAGTTCTTCTTCTTGTTTCTTCTTGGCTTCGGCTTCGCTGCGTTCCCATTCGAGCATTTCTTCTTCGGTCATCTGATATTCGGCGCGGGAAGCGAACATGGGGTTTTGCGGCGCGCGCTTGGATTCGGTGCGCTCCTTCTGGGCGCGGCTGCCGAAGCTGAAATCGCTCATGCTGCGGATGGGATCTTCGATGGAGCCGGTGGCGACGAGCAGGTCGCTGACTTTTTCGAGGAAGTCGTGAAGGTGGTAGGGCTTGGTGAAGAAGGGAAGGCGCTCGCGTTCGAGGACGGGCTTGGCCGTCTTCGCCAGCGGGCCAGGGACAAGGAATAGGACGCGGATGCCGCGAGGGCGGGAATCGTCGATCGAGGCGCCGGCGGGTGCGTCGGCTTCGCCCTGGGCGAGGTCTTTGAGGATCATGAACAGGGGGCCGGTAACGTCGGTGAGGCCGACGTTGACGATGACGAGGCTCCACTCGCCGCTGGCCAGCTCGGCCATGGCTTTGGGGATTTCGGAGGCGATGCGAACGCGCCAACCTTCGGCGTCCAGGATACTTGTGAGCGCACCTTGACTGGATGCGTCGTCGTCGATGACGAGGATTCCGACTTTCTTTACCACAGGGGCTCCCGCCAGAGAGTCTATTTGGAGTATATCGGCGGGACTGGCCGCGGGTTCCATGGCGGAGAGCCGGGTTTCCTGGGGCGAACTTGTACGGGAGGCCAAGCGAAAGAGACAGGCGAATGAAAGGCGAAACTTTTAGCTTGACACAGCGAAGAAAAGGCGAATATAGTGCGCCAGTGCGGCGAGGCAAACAATGGCCACGTACCCCATACTTCGAGACGCTCCACGGACGCTACGGCGCCCTCGGACGGCTTCGAAGCAGACCAGTCTCACCTTCTTCCCCACAGCCGCTCGCCACGGCACCTGTGAGTTCCCGAACGAAGCTTCCGCGCCCACCCCGGCACCTAACCGGGGAACGAAGCCCGCTTCGGAGCTGGTCGGCATTGCGCGCCTCGCCGCTTCCTCCCCTTGCGCAGAAGCTAAGCGCGGGACGGAGTATTTCCTCTTACCTGTAAAGTCGATCCTGAATCATTGCGATTCGCCGCGCGTTCCGTTTCGGTTCACGGTGAATCCTTATCGTGGGTGCGAGTTTGGATGCCATTACTGCTATGCGCGGTACACGCATGAGTTCATGGAAGTTCCGGGCGACGAGTTCGAATCGAAAGTTTATGTGAAGCAGGATGCGGGTGCGCTGATGGAGCGCGATCTGGGGCGGGAACCTGTCTGGGGCGAGCACATCGCGATCGGGACGGCGACGGATCCGTACCAGCCGGCGGAGAAGGATTTCGGCGCGACGCGTTCCATTTTGGAAAAGATCGCGAAGCGTGAAGGATTGAGCGTTTCGATTACGACGAAGTCGAACCGCGTGGTGCGCGACCTGGATTTGCTGAAGGCGATCAGCGAGCGGTCGTCGATTTCGGTGAACATGAGTGTGACGACGATCCGGACGAGCCTGGCGCGGGCGCTGGAGCCGCGAGCGCCACGGCCGGACCTGCGACTGGGAGCGGTGCGCGAGCTGCGCTCGGCCGGCATTCCCTGCGGAGTACTGGCGATGCCGATTGTGCCGGGGATTACGGATGGCGAAAGAGATCTGGAGGCGCTGGCGAAAGCGGCGAGCGAGGCGGGAGCGCAGTGGTTCGCCGGGAACGTACTGTTTCTGCGCTCGTCGTCGAAGGATCACTTCCTCCAATTTATCGGCGGGGAATTTCCGCGGCTCGCGAAGCAGTATCAGGAGTGGTATGTGCAGTACGGAAATGCGCCGAGTTCGTATCGCGAGGAAGTCACAGAGCGCGTGCGCGCGCTGCGCGACAAGTACGGAATGGGATCGAGGCCGAGCCAGGAATCGGACGGCGGGCCGGACCGATCGTGGAAGTCACCGCAAATGGCGCTGAGTTTAAATGAAGGAGGGAGCGATGGCACGAAACAGACCCACAACGCGCCGTATTGGTAGGAGCGGGAAAGCGCAGGCGCCACTGCCGAGGCCGGCGGTGCTGATTCCGATCCTTGTGCCGGATTTGCCGCCGAAGCGAGGCATTTCGCTAAAGCACGTTTCGTCTTTCACGGCGTGCGTGGCAGTGCTGTGCTTGCTGGCATTTTTGGCGGGTCGCGTGGATGTGTCCGAAGCGGATGCTGCGGCCGCGGAAAGAGCGAATACGACGCGGCCGATTGCGGTGAATTCAGCATCTATGTTTATGGCGGCAGGCGATACCGACGGCGCGAAGGAGCCTCACATGTTTCTGGGATTGAGAACCGTGAAGTACGACGTGGCGGACATCGCGAAAGCAAAGGCCTGGTACAGCAAGGTCTTTGGAGTAGAGCCGTATTACGACCGGCCGGAATATTACGTGGGTTACAACATCGGCGGGTACGAGCTTGGACTGACGCCAGCGCCGAAAGCGGGGCCGAAGCGCGAAGCTGCGGGCGTGGCGTACTGGGGTGTGGAAGACGCGCAAGCGGCGTACAAGCGGCTGCTCGAATTGGGCGCGACGCCGGTAAGCGACGTGCAGGACGTGGGCGGCGGGATTATGGTTGCGGAAGTGCGCGACCCTTTCGGCAACGTGATTGGCGTGATTTACAACCCGCTCTTCAAGCCGGGCGAAGCGAAGTAGAGCGGTTTACGGGCTTTAAAGATAACGTTCGCTAACGTTGCGAAGCCGTCTCGAGCGAGGGCTGATACTTTTCGAGCAGGGCGACTTGCTGGATGATCGAATCGACTACGTACTGGTCGCCGAGCTTCGAATTGATCATGATGTTGTAGAGCGGCCGGTGCGGCCAGTGCTTGTTGAAGTAGTGCTGGATGAAGGCCGCGCGGTCGCGATCAACCTCTTCGACGAGTTGACGGGCTTCGCGATCGGATTTTCCGATGGCCTTGAGGCGGAGTATCTTTTCTTCCTCGGAAGCGTAAATAAACGCGTGAAAGACATCCGGGCGATCGCGCAGGATATAAGTGGAGCCGCGACCGACAATGACGGAATTCCCCTGCGAGGCGATGTCGTCGATGACTTTGTGCAGGACCTGAACCATTTGGTCGGTATCGAAGTGCGCTTCGCTTCCGATGGCGAGAGCGCGTTCATAACTGCCGCGGGCGTAAATTCGAAACAGGCGATACAGGAAAGGATCGACGCGCTCGTCGCAGCTTTGCGCGGCCGTGACGTCAACTTTCGCGACGCGCGCGATTTCTCCGCTTAGCTCTTCATCCCACAATTTCCAACCGAGACGCGCGGCGAGAGCTTTAGCGATAAGGGCGCCGCCACTTCCATATTCGCGCTCCACGGTGATGATGCGAATGGGCAACGGTGCATGCCAAGCCCTAGTGAGCCGCCATGGACCCGCCGGGCTTGACCCTCTTCATCAAAAAGACGAGGGGAATCATAGCGCCGATGGCGGTGGCAAGCATCCAGAAATTGTCGATGTACGCCAGCATGGTGGCCTGCCGTCCAAGGGAGCCTGCGACGAGCCCATACGCCTGGCGTGCCGCTTCGGCGGGACTGGAGCCGCGCGAAATCAGCAGATGCGTGGCGGAAGCGATGGTGGCTTGCAGCTGCGTATTGCCGTTGTTCAGGCTGTGAGTGAGATCGGATTGATGGACCTGAGCGCGGCGAGCCAGCATGGTGGTCACCAGCGAGATGCCAACGCTGCCGCCGATGTTGCGCGCGAGATTGATCAGGCCTGAAGCGGCGTTGTTCTTTCCGGGCGGAATCACGCCGTACACGGCGGTGTTGATAGGAACGAATAGAAACGCGAGGCCGATCGCTTGAAATACGCGGGCCGTCGCGACGGTACGAAAATCGATGTTGAGATCAAAATTCGTCATATGGATTAAGGAGAAGCAGACCATCGAGAGGCCGAAGAGGAGCAGGCGGCGCGCGTCCGTCCTGCCCAGTAGAAGTCCAACGAAGGGCATGCAGAGAATGATGGCGATACCGCCGGGCATCAGCGCGAGGCCGGCGCGTTCGGCTGTGTAGCCCATCAATTCCTGCAAAAATTGCGGAATCAAAACGGTGCTTGATAAAAGCACAAAACCGACCATGAACATCAACAGGTTCCCGATGCCGAACGATCTCTCCTTGAAGAGATGCAGGTCGATGATCGGATCTTGGTGGCGCCACTCCCAGACGATGACGGCGATTAGCGCAATCGCGCTGGTGGCGGACATGGCGACGATGAAGTGCGAGCCGAACCAATCGTCGCGCTGGCCCTTATCGAGCACGACTTGGAGTGTGCCGAGGCCGAGGGCCAGAAGTCCGATGCCAATATAGTCAATGCGGAAGCCCTTTCGCTGTTCCTGCTTCTTCATGTAGGGAGGATCGGTGATGAGCATGTTGGTGAGCAGCAGCGAAATGATGCCCACCGGAATGTTGATGAAGAAGATCCAGCGCCAAGTGAAATTGTCGGTGATCCAGCCGCCCAGCGTGGGTCCGATCGCGGGCGCGAACACCACGGCCATGCCGTAAACGGCGAAGGCCATGCCGCGCTTCCGAGGCTCGAAAGTGTCCGCGAGGATGGCCTGCTCGCTCGGTTGCAGGCCGCCGCCGCCGGCTCCCTGCAACACGCGAAAGAAGATGAGCGTGGAGAGATTTGGCGCGATGCCGCAGAGGAACGAGCTAACGGTGAAGAGCGCGACGCAGGTCATGTAAAAGCGCTTGCGCCCGAGGAGTTGAGAGAACCAACCGCTCATCGGGAGAACGATCGCGTTGGAAACCAGATATGAAGTGAGAACCCAGGTGCTTTCGTCCTGTCCGGCGGAGAGGCTTCCGGCGATGTGGGGCAGCGCGACGTTGGCGACGCTGGTGTCCAGCACTTCCATGAAGGTGGCCAGCGTGACGGTGATCGCGATGATCCACGGATTGACGGCGGGCCGCCAGGTAGCGTCAGACGGAAGTGCCGCGGCGGCGCTCATCTACTTCTTCTTGTCGTCGTTGTCTTTTACGAAGACTTTGGGTTCGACCGACTCGCCGAGCCGGAGTGCCTGATCGTCGTTCTGGCCGGGATCGAGAACGATCTTCACGGGGACGCGCTGCACCACTTTCACGTAGTTGCCCGTGGCGTTCTCCGGCGGCAGCAGGCTGGTGCGGGCGCCGCTGGAATTGGCGAAGCTATCGACGTGGCCTTTGTAAGTGCGGCCGTTGGCATCGACCTTCACTTCAGCGCGCTGGCCGACGCGCATGTTTTTCAGCTGGGTTTCCTTGAAGTTCGCTGTAACCCACACGTCGGTGAGGGGCACGATGGAAAACAGCTGCTGGCCGGGCTGAACGTTCATTCCGACTTCGGCGTTCTTGGTGACAGTGCCGGACACGGGCGCGACGATTTTGGTGTAGCCGAGATTCAAGCGAGCCGTTTCGAGCGCGGCCGCTTTTTCTTGCACTACGGCGTCGGCGGATTCGGCGCGAGCTTTGGTGGAGGCCACCTGGCTCGGACCGGTTTCGGCGTAACGCAGATTAGCGGTGGCCTGAGCGAGCTTCGATTTGGCCTGGGTGATTTGTTGAGCTGCGGAAGCTGCGGATGAACGCGCGGCGGCCACGTTGGCGGTGCTGGCTTTCGCGGCTGCAACAGCCTGATCGTATTGCTGCTGGGAAATTTCCTGCTTATCGACGAGCTGTTTGTAGCGAACCAGATCGTTCTGCGCCTTCACGTCGTTCGCCTGGGCTTGTTCGAGCTGCGCTTTCGTGGCGTCGTACTGCTCCTGCGCGGAAACGATTCCGGCCTGCGCGTTTTCCACGTCGGCCTCGCTGACGCTTACCTGGCTGTTGGTGTTCACCGAAGTAATCGGGACGTTGATTCCGGAAGCCTGAGCGGCGGCCTGGGCGTCCGCGAGCTCGGCCTGAGCTTTATCGTACGCGGCCTGATAATCGCGCGGATCGATTTCGGCGAGCACGTCACCGGCTTTCACGGCCTGGTTGTCGTCCACGTTCACTTTAGTGATGTAGCCGGAAATTCGCGCGCTAAGCGGCATCAGGTGGCCGTCCACTTCGGCGTCGTCCGTGGATTCATAGCTCGAAAAATAGCCGTAGGCGAAATATCCGCCGACGAGTAGAACGAGTGCGATGATCACCAGGTATATCGGCGCCTTCGGATTCTGCTCGAAGAAACTCGGCTTACGCGCGGGCGGTTCAGACGCGGCGCGTCCTGCGGCGGCCGGTTCGCCGGCTCGCGGAGCTTGCTGCCCGGGAGCGGGCTGCGCCGTGCCGGGCTGATTTGGTGCGACTGGGGTTTCGGTGGTCTGTGGCATCGCTATTTTCCTTTGAAATATTCCTTCACGCCTTCTTCGGCGAGGCCCAGCGCACGGGCCAGAGAAATCTTCGCGTAGTTGTAGCTATAAAGACTGGCAATGTAATTGTCGTTGGCGGCGGCCACTTGTTCCTGCGCCTGCACCACTTCAACGGTGTCCGCCACGCCGGCGGAGAAGCGGTCGCGGGATTGATCCAGAGTTTCCTGGGCGAGGGCGATGTTGTCTTTCGCGACGGCAACCTGCTCGCTGGAGGACTGGAGATTCAAAAGGGCGGTGCGAACGTCCGCGTCCACCTGTGCCCGGAGATTCTCGTAATGCTGGCGCGCCTGCTCGAGTTGCGCGTCGGCCTGCATTTCGTCGCCGTGCACTTTATTGCCCTGAAAGATGGGGATGTTGAGCGTGCCGCGAACGTCGAAGACGCCGTGCGTGCCGAGCGTGGAGTAAACGCTGGCGATGCCGTAGTCGGCGGAGAAATTGATCGTCGGGTAGTAACCGGCGCGAGCCGCCTTCTTCGAGTATTCGGCGGATTTCAGGGTGGCTTCGGCGGACTTTAAATCGGAGCGCGACTTTTCCGCTTGCGCGACCGCGTCATCGACGGACATCGCCGTGAAGGGCGCGTACGGCGATTTGTCGGTGAGTTCGAATTGCTGGCCGGGCGCGAGACCGATTACCCGCGCAAGAGTGAGCTTCTGGATGGCGTAATCGTTTTTCGCCTGAATCAGCTGCTGCTGTCGCGTCTTCAATTCCACTTCGGCGCGAAGCCCGTCGATTTTCGGCGACGTGCCGGCGTTCACTTGATCCGAGGCTTGATTGAACAGCGCCTGGGCGGTGTCCACCTGCGCGGAGACGCTTTCGATACGCGATGCGTCAGCGATGGCCTGCAAGTAAGAATAACCAACGGCGAGGACGACCAAGTCTCGCGCGTCTTTGAATGTGTATTCGGAGGCTTTCACGGTTTGCGTGGAGGCGTGCGTGTTGTTGATGGCCTTCAGATCGAGCATCGATTGCGTGAGGTACGCACGCGAATCGATGTACGCAAACGGCCCCACGATCGTAGGAATCGAAATGCCGGGAAACGAGGCGAAGCCGAACTCCGCGAGGTCCACCTGCGAAGCGTTGATGTAGCTCGAAGTGGTGACATTCGGCAGAAGATTACTGAGTTCCTTCCAGCGCGCGCCGCGCGAGGAACGGACGTCTTGATTCGAAAGCAGCAGACCGAGATTGGTTTTCAGGCCGCGATCAATCGCGTCCTGCAGCGAAACGGGAAGCACGCCGGGAACAAGCTGCCCCGGTACGCTGCCCTGAAAATTACTCTGCGCGGCGGAGGGCGCGGCAGGCCCGGATTGCACGTTGTTCGACGTGCTTGAAGATGCGGGCACGGCTCCGGCGACGGCTTGCGCGTATGACGGCACTGCGGCGGCGGCCGCCATTACGAGCGGTATGGCGATACGGATCCAACGGCGTGTCACGGAAGCTCCTTCTGTTTTCTTAATGGATGAACTGAGCCGGTTCACGGACTCATCCATTTCGCGGGAAAGTTTCGCGCACATCGTATGAGAACTCATGATTTCGATCTCCTCCGGCGGCCCGCTGCAGGCGGCGGTACGGCACCGCGCAATCCGGGCTCCATCAGCGCCCAGATCTCTTCCAATGCTTTACGCAGCGTCGCGGTCGGATATATCGCCCAGCCCATCGAAGCGCCCATCACGATCAGGTGGAGAAGACGCGCGAGTTCAGAAGCGGAAATATCGCGGCGGACTTCCCCGCGCTCTTGCGCGAGCTTGATGATTTCGGTCAGGGAGCGGCGGCACCTGGAAATTCGCTGGTGCAATTCGCGGCGGACAGGTTCGCAGGAGGCGTGCGCGGCGTAGATCGCGCGAAGCAGAGCGTCGTTTTCGTTGATCTGCCGGATCGACTGGGTGGCCAGCTCTTCGATCACATCCATTACCGGACCACTGGTGGCGCGAGCTTTATGGAGAGCCTGTTCCATTACGGCGACGTAGCCGCCACCGAATTCAGCGAGGATATGTTCCTTGGTGGGGAAATAATTAAAGAAGGTGCCTTTTCCCACGTCGGCGGCTTCGGTGATGTCTTCCACAGTGGTGCGCAGAAAGCCGCGTTCGGCGAAAAGATCGAGAGCGGCGCGGTAGAGCCGCTGGCGCGTTTCGGTGCGATGGCGTTCGCGCCGCCCAGTGCGGGGCCGAGGGAGCGGCTGAAGCTTGTGAGGAGAAGTCGCCATGGGTCGAGGTCTTCAAGTGTGACTTTAGGACAAACTCGACCGAAAGTCAAGTTCGAACGTGAGTCGAGCGATGCCGCACGGATACACGGGCTGATTCATTACGGAACACCTGTGCGGGAAATGAGAGGAGGGCCGAAAACACAAATGCGCCGGAAGGTTGAGCCTCCGGCGCATTCGGGATTACAGATTCGGGTTGTGAGTGTAGCGAAGTTACTTTTCGCGCTTCGGGCTGTGCTTGCGAAGCACGCTGAGTAGCTCGCTGGCGGCGGTGGTGGGCTTCACGGCGTTATCAAGCACGATCGCGCGGGCGGAGACCTTGCTACCGTACACGCGTTCGTTGGCATCGTTGTCCGGACGAACCGTGGAACCGGAGAGCGAAATGCCCGCGAACACGCCACGCGCACGCGAATAGCTCAGAATCTGCGCACGCATGCTGGCGTCGGTTTCCGCGGAAGCGGTGCGACCCACCGGACCCGCCGCTACGGAAGCGTCGCCGCCGAGTTTCACTTTGCTGGCGAGAATTCCGTTCGCGCCGCTCTGGTTCATTACGAGCAGAACGAAGTCAGTGGCCTGGCCGCCGGCCTGAAGACCGAAGCTCGCGCCTTCCAGGGCCATCATCGAAGGAGCGCTCCACGGACCGCGGAAATATTTTCCGGAGCGGCAGGTCATCACGCCGCGTCCGTAGCTGACGCCCACGATAAAGGCGGCTTTCAGAACCGACGGATACACGATGACGCAGTAAGCCTTGTCGATCACGCCCTGGGGAATGTCGTCCGGAATGTCCATAATTTCGTGGAGCACAGTGCCGGCGTTTTTGATCCGGTCCTGGTCGGTGGTTTTATCGTCGTCCGCGCGGACGGTGGCGGGAGCGAACAGGCCGAGCGCTCCGGTCATGACAACTACGAGTAGTGCTGACACCAATTTTCTCATCGTTCCCTCCATGGGATTGGCGTTCATCATATGGATTTAGCGACTGATTCGCAACCACTCTCAGCGAAGCGCTCGGGGAGCGCGGCGGGTTCCCGTATGATGGGTTTCGATGATTCGACGAAACAAGTGGTCTGGGCGTTTTGTGGGTGCATTTGTTTGTATTTTGTGCGCGGGGCTGCCGCTTGCGGCGCAGCAAACTGTTGCGCATCCTGCGAAGACAGTTGCGCCGAGGGCTGCGCATGCGGCGAAGCGCGCCGATGAGGTGCGATTTGAATCGCGGGTGAGCGCGGCGCTGGATGGGGCGGGGGCGGAGAAGAGTTTTTGGGGAATCTTGATCGCGGATCGCGACACCGGCGAGACTGTGTATGAGTTGAATGCCGACAAGTTTTTCACTCCGGCATCGAATGCGAAGATTTTCACATCGTCGCTTGCATTTGCAACGCTCGGGCCGGACTTTCGTTTTCGGACGACGCTGGAGACGACCGGGAGAATCGACGCGGCAGGAAAGTTGGCCGGCGATCTGGTGCTGGTAGGGCGTGGGGATCCGGACCTTTCGAATCGCGTGTTTCCGTACGCGGGGAAAGTGGAGCACGACGGGCCCGTAGAAAAGATTCTGTATGAGCTGGCGGACGCGGCGATCCAACACGGCGTGAAGGAGATAGACGGGAACGTTGTCGCGGACGACAGCTACTACCCCTACGATCCTTATCCCGCGGGTTGGAATGTGGGCGATCTGTTCTTCACGTATGGCGCACCGGTGAGCGCGATTTCGTTTAACGACAATTCATTTACGGTCGAGGTTAGCCCTGGAACCAACGTGGGCGATCCGGCCGTGATCGCGGTGCAGCCGGCGGCGGCGCTGGGCACGTTTACGGCGACGATCGTGACGAGTTCGGCGAGCGACAAGCCGAATTTTTCAGTGACCCGGCAGCCGGGCACGAACTTTATTTATTTGCGCGGGATGATTCCGCAAGGCCACGGAAGCGTGAAGCTGGACCTCGCGATGGCGGATTCCACGGAAATTGCGGCGCAAGCACTGAAGCAGGTGTTCGAAGCGCGCGGCGTGCATGTGACGGGATCGGCCGTGGTGCATCACGCGCTACCGCCGGAGATCTACAATGACGAGGACGTGGTGCTCGGACCGGCTCCCACGCCGCCTTCGCCGGATACGCAGGTGCTGGCGGAGCATTTGTCGCCAACGCTGATCGAGACGGTGCGCCTGACAAACAAAGTGAGCCAGAATCTGCATGCGGAACTTTTGTTGCGCGCGGTGGCGTACGCGAAAAAGGGTTTTGGAGTGACGGACGCCGGAATTTGGGCGGAGAAGGATTTTCTGAGTTCGATCGGCGTGGCGGATGGCGACGTGGCGCTGGAAGATGGCTCGGGCCTTTCGGGGAATGACCTGGTGACGCCGCGGTCGCTGGTTCAGGTGTTGCGTTACGACGCGCAGCAGCCGTGGGGCGAAAGCTACATTTCCACGTTTCCGGTGGCGGGCATCGACGGGACGCTGGAAGGCCGGATGAAGCGGACGACGGCGGAAGGATTAATTTCGGCGAAGACGGGGTCGCTGTCGCATGTGCGATCGATGTCTGGATTTGCGACGACCGTGCGCGGCGAGCGGCTCGTATTTTCAATTTTCGGAAACAACAACACGCAGCCGGGACACGACGCCTCGAATGTGATCGATGCGATTGGAGTGGCGATGGTGGAAACTCTTGGAGTGACACCGCCGCCTGCGAAGGCTCCGGCTACACACAAGAGGAAGCAGTAGGCCGGTGCGCTCACCGGCGGCGGGCTTTTCCACAGACTCAATTTGAAGCATTCGCTCGATTGCTTCATCCTATGGATGAGGCATCCGTGTCGCGCTCCGCACAGCAGGTCCTTGAATTCGACAAACTGAAACAGATCGTCGGCGGCTATTCCACGTGTGTGCCCGGACGCCGCGCGATCGAAACGCTCGAGCAGAGCCAGGATGCAGCGGCGTTGAATGCCGAGTTTGCGCTGGTGCGCGAGGCTGCGATGTATTTGCGTACCGGATCGGAGTTGGGATTCGGCTCGCTCACCGATCCGGACGAGTGGCTGGCGCGGCTTGGAATTCCCGCGTCGGTGCTGGAGCCGAAGGATTTTTTGAATGTTTGCACGCTGATCGATTCGGTGGAAATGGCGCGAGCGTCGCTGAAGGATTCCAAGGACAAATATCCGCAGCTTGCGGCCCGCGCGGCGGCTCTTATGGACCAGCGCTGGCTGGTGAAAGCGATCCGGCACGCGATTCTTCCCAATGGAGAGATTAGCGACGACGCGTCGCCACAACTGCGGCGGATTCGCGCGGGCATTGTGCAGGGCCGCGAAAAGATGCAGCGGACACTCGAAACGATTTTGCGCGGCGCGCGGCGAGACGACAGGCGGGGACTACATCACGCTGCGCAACGAGCGGTTCGTGATTCCGGTGCGCGCTTCGGATCGGCGCGCGGTTCCGGGCGTGGTGCACGGCGCGAGCGGCAACGGGGCAGACGGTTTTCGTCGAGCCGCTCGAAGCGATCGATCTGAACAACCGGCTGGTCCAGCTCGCCGAAGAAGAGACTCGCAGAAATATCGCGCATCCTGCAGGAGCTGACCGAACGGCTGCGCGCGAATCGGGGTCCGCTCGAAGCTGCGGCTGCGGAGATCGCGCATTTCGATTCGATATTCGCCCGCGGCCGATTCGCGCGCGACTTCGATTGCGTGATGCCGGAATTTTCAGAGGGCAACGCGCTGCGTCTGGACGAACGCGCGAAATCCGGTGCTCGAAGCGACGCTGCGTCCGCAGGGACGGAAGGCGGTGCCGCTTTCGCTCGCGCTGGGCGGCGACGAAACCGTGATAGTGATCAGCGGGCCGAACACCGGCGGCAAAACGGTGGCGCTGAAGACGGTGGGCCTGGCTGCGCTTTCGGCGCAGTCGGCGAATTCCGGTGGCCGCGGAACGCAGCGGGGCTGCCGATTTTCGATCACGTGCTGGCGGACATTGGCGACGAGCAGTCGATCGCCGCGGACCTTTCGACGTTTTCGGCGCACGTGCTGAATATGAAGTCGATGCTCGAGAGTGGCGACGGAGCGGTCGTTGATTCTGGTGGATGAGATGGGGACGGGCACGGCGCCTGAAGAAGGCGCGGCGCTGGCGGTGGCGCTGCTCGAAGAATTTCGCGAGCGCGGCGCGCTGACGCTCGCGACCACGCATCACGACCGGCTGAAGGCGTATGCATCGACGACGCCGGGAATCGTGAATGCGGCGATGGAGTTCGACGAAGAGAATTTGCGGCCCACGTACCGGCTGCTGGTGGGCGTGCCGGGGACGTCGAGCGGCATCGAAATCGCGCGGCGGCTCGGATTGCCGGAGCGCGTGGTGCGGACGGCGCGAGAGCCAGCCTTTCGCCGGAATCGCGTGAGGCGCGCGACTTGATCGCTTATCTGCATCAGCAGCCGCGACCAGATGGAAGAGATCAAGCGGCAGTCGCGCGAAGAACTGGCGCAGCTCGAAACCGAGCGGCGGTCGCTGCGAACGGAATGGATCGAGCGGCAGAGGAAGCGCATCGCGGAGCTGGAGCGAAATTTCGCGGAGACGCAGAAGCGCTTGGAGAGCGAAGTGGCGCGGCTGGCTGCCGAGATTCAGGACCGCGCGCTGCGGGCGCAGATCGAAAAGCAGTCCGGCAAGCGCATCGGCGAAGATTGAATCGGAGGCGCGCGCGGAGAAGGATGCGGCGATCGTGGAGACGCTGCTCGAGTCGCAGGCCGATCTCGGCGTGAATGCGCCGGCTGCGCCGAAGCCGGTGAATCCCGGACACGCTCGCTGCGGGGCAGCGCATCGTAGGTGAAGGGATTCAAGCAGCCGGTGATTTTCCGGCGGCACGATGGGCGCACGGCGGAAGTGGAAGCGGGCGCCGCTTGCGGATGCGCGTGCCGCTGGCGGACATTCGTGAGCGCGGAACGCGGTACCCACAGGCGCGGCGCCATCGAAGGCGACGACCGTCCAGCGATCCGAGCGGCCGCGCCCGCGCGGCGTAAGCCATCGCACTAACGGAGACGAGCCGGCGGCCGGGCCGGCGAGATCAATGTGATTGGTTGCCGCGTGGAGGAGGCGACGGAGCTCGTCGATAAGTTCATCGACGATGCGGCGCTTGCCGGCAAAGCGTCGGTGCGGATCATTCACGGCCACGGAACGGGCGCGCTGCGGCGCGGACTGGCGGAATTTTTGTCCGCGCATCCACTGGTGGAGAACAATTCGCCACGAGGAAGAGGATCGCGGCGGCAAAGCGGTAACAATCGCGGAGCTGGTGAGCTAGGAAACGATCAGAAACTGAAGACAACAACAAAAGCAAAGAGAGATCCCCGCCAGGGCGGGCGCGAACGGCGCGCTTCAGCCGCTGAATCGGCTTCTGGATGACGCAGCCTTGAAGAGCAGGCCGCGCAATAATGCGAGGGCAACGTGAAATGCAACGGCGGCGGAAGCCATCGTTGCGGTGTGACAGAGCGTTAGGCTATAACGACGCGGGAAGTCTAGGGCAGATGGCGGAAGCAGGATCATTCGCGGATCGGGTGAAGCAGCAGACGGACATCGTCCGGATCATCGGCGAATACGTACGCCTGAAGAAGATGGGGCAGAATTTTTCGGGGCTGTGCCCGTTTCACAACGAAAAGTCGCCGTCGTTCAACGTCCATCCCACCAAACAGTTCTATCACTGCTTCGGCTGCGGCAAGGGCGGAGACGTTTTCCAGTTCGTGATGGAGATGGAGAAGTGCACGTTTCCGGAAGCGGTGCGGGTGGTGGCGGAGAAATCGGGATTGCGATCCCGAAACCGCGCGAGCGTTCGCCGGAAGAGCGCACGGAAAATCAGCAGCGCACCGTGCTGGTGAACGTGCACCGCGAAGTGGCGGCTTTCTACGCGCGCAACCTGACGCAAACGCCCGAGGGTAAAATCCCGCTGGCGTATCTGGAGGATCGCGGGCTGAACGCGCGAAGCGATCGCGCGGTTCGGCATCGGTTACGCGCCCTCGGCCGGCGACGCGGCGCTGCGATTTCTGAAACAAAAGTATCCGGAGAAGGTGCTGGAGATTTCCGGCCTGTTCAATCGCGACCAGAGCGGACGTCTCTACGACAAGTTCCGGCGGCGAATCATGTTCCCGATTTCGAATGAGTCGGGGAAGGTGATTGCGTTTGGCGGCCGCGCGATGGGCGACGACCAGCCGAAGTACATGAACTCGCCCGAGACGCCGATCTATTCGAAGAGCAACGTTCTGTATCACCTGGATCGCGCGAAAGAAGCGCTTCGACATAGCGATTTCGCGGTGCTGGTCGAGGGTTACATGGATGCGATCGCCGTGGCGCGCGCGGGCGTAGGCAACGTGGTTGCGAGTTGCGGCACGAGCCTTGCGGAACCGCAGATCAAGCTGCTGAGCCGTTTCACGCAGCGCGTGGTGGTGAATTTCGATCCGGATGCCGCGGGGCAGGCCGCGACGGAGCGCTCCGTGACGCTGCTGCTCGAAAAAGAATTCGATGTGCGCGTGCTGGCGCTTCCCGGCGGCGCCGATCCGGATAAATTCATCCAGCAGCAGGGAGTCGAAACCTACAAGAAGCTGCTGCTTCAATCGCCGCCGTATCTCGATTACCTGATTCAACGCGCTCGGAAGATGGACCGCACGACCGCCGAAGGAAAAGTGGGCGCGCTGAATTTTCTGATGCCGTACGTGCAGCGGCTTCCGAACCGGTTACTGCGTTCGGAGTGGGCTACGCGGATCGCCTCGGAATTGCAGGTGGACGAGCCGGTGTGGCGCGAGGCGCTGCGGCGAGCAGCGAACGAGAGGCGCGGTGAAGTGAAGTTGAAAGCGGAATATCTGACGCCTCCGGTGAAGCGCGCGGAGCGACAGTTGATTCGCATGCTGTTTGAGGCGGACCCGTTCCGGCACGAGCTGGCGCAGACAATTGCGAGCGAAGGGCTGCACCACTCACTTGAAACGCGTAACGTTTTCGAGGCGCTGATCGTAAACACGCTGAAAGAAGCGCCGGGTGCGCGGCCGGACCCAGCAGAGATCGGGAAGCAGCTCGAAGATAAGGAGCGGCGCGTGATGTTCGAAGTGCTATTCGAGGCGTTTCCTGAGCCAACGTGGATCGAGGCGGAGAGCTGCCTGCATTTTCTGCGGCAGCGGCCGGTGTCGGCAGAGTTGGCGGAGCTGCAGCAGCGGATTGCGGCGAATCCTCCCGCGGAGGATTTGAAGCGGATGATGCAGCGGCGGATGGAGCTGCTGCGAATACTCTCGAGCGCGCGGGAAACTGAGAAGAGAATCGAAAGCCAGTAGATTCGGAATCAACTGCCACTCGCCGTTCGAACCGGCACGACCCATTTTGAGAGGAACTCCAGTGCAAAAAGCGGTGCTGATTGCAGGTGCGGGTCCCGTCGGGCTCACCATGGCTGCGGAGCTAACGCGCTACGGCGTGCCGGTACGCATCATCGATAAGGCGCCGGAGCGGACGGACAAATCCAAGGCGCTGGTGATTTGGCCGCGAACGCTTGAACTGCTGGAGCGATCGGGATCGGTGGACGCCTTCATCGCGGCCGGGTTGAAAGTCGAGAGCGCGAGCATCATCGTGGGCGACAAACGAATCGGGCACGTCGCGCTGGAAAAAGTTGCGTCGCACTATCCGTATGCGCTGATGATTCCCCAAAGCGAAACCGAGCGTCTGCTCGAGGCGTTGCTTACGCGATTGGGCGCGAAGGTCGAGCGGAGCTGGGAACTCACCGGATTTTCCGCCAGCGGCGAGGGAGTGCGGGCGACGCTGCGCCATTCGGACGGGCACGACGAAACGGCTGACTTTTCCTGGCTGATCGGATGCGATGGCGCGCACAGCACGGTCCGGCATCAGCTCGGACTTGAATTCGAAGGCGAGGCGATTGATTGCGACTGGGTCTTAGCCGACGTTCATCTCACCGGCATCCCCGCCGAACCTGAAATTCAGATTTACTGGCACGCCGACGGAATTCTGGCGCTATTTCCGATTCAAGGAACCCGTTGGCGGGTGATCGCCGACGTTGGCCCGCAAGGTTCGCAGAAGGGCGATCCAACGTTGGAAGAAATTCAGCGGATTCTGGATGTGCGCGGGCCGGGAAACATCAAGGCGTCGGATCCGGTGTGGATCGCGTCGTTTCACATCAATGATCGAAAAGTTGCCAACTACCGTGCCGGGCGAGTGTTTCTGGCGGGTGACGCGGCGCACATTCACAGCCCGGCCGGTGGTCAGGGCATGAACACCGGAATGCAGGATGCGTTCAATCTGGCGTGGAAGCTCGCCCTCAGCTACAGAGACCGGTGCACGGGAGAGCTGCTGCTGGAAAGTTACAGCGCGGAACGAAGCGCGGTGGGCAAACAGGTGGTGGAGGGTGCGGGGTACGCGACGCAGCTTGCGATGCTGCGCGGCGGGGCCGAACAGGCGATTCGGAATCACGTCGCGTCGTTCTTGTTCGGGTTTGCGCCGGTGAGGCAAAAGATGGCGGACGTGCTGACGGAACTTTCCGTTGGGTACGCTCACAGCCCGATCAACGGTCACGGGGGCCACGGGACGCATGGACACGGCGCCCCGGCGGAAGGGGAGCGCGCCCCGATTCGAGAGGGCGAAGAACCCGTTGGCGCGGGCAGCGCGCCGAAATTCGTACTGTTCAGCGAATCGGATGGCGCTGGGGCGAATCCGTTGTCGGATCGGTTCGGCGAAGTGGTGGAAGCAAAGTTGCGCGCCCCATTCGAGCCCGGCGGCTTGTGGCTGGTCCGGCCGGATGGGTACGTGGCGTTGGCGGAAAAACGTGGCGAATTTACGAAGGTTCAGGAATATCTGGCTCGAGTGGGGGCTGGGGCAGCGGAGCGGTCGGCGTAAGCGATTGTAGATGCGTGATTTAGCCAGTTCCAAAGTGGGAAATGCGGGAAGCGGCTGCTGGCCAGCGACGATCTAGAGCAGTCGGTCTGAAACTTTGAGTCTGGTTGGGGCGTAACCGAAGAAGCCGCGGAGCCGTTTCAAGGAAGGCAAACATTTGACGCTTGGCCGTAAATTATTATATATTCGCAAGGTTTTGGAGGAAACGGCTCGCACCCCTCCAGCATCATATAGATGTAGCGGAGCAAGCGTCGGCTGGGCGGCCCGGCGCGCAACTTGGGAACGGGCTCGAAGATCTCGTCCTGAAATTTCCTTATTGAACGATCAAATTGGGTGATGCGTCGTGGTGTCTCATGCGGCGCTCATTTGGCATTTCAGGCCGTCTAACAGGCATGGGTTTTCGGTGGTAAGGGAGGAAGTGTGAGTCTGGCTCTCGAAGAGAAATACGATCAGGTGCGACAACTCATCGCGATGGGCAAGGAACGCGGTTACCTGCTCTACGATGAGGTGAACGACATTCTGCCTCCGGAGGTTCATTCGTCGGAGGAAATCGACGATTTGCTTTCCACGTTTGAGCGGTACGGCATCGACGTGTACGAGGATCTTTCCAGCGCGAAAGCAGCGCTTGCCGCGGCGGATTCCTCGGATGGAGCGGAAACCCCGGTAAAAGAAGAAGCGACTGCTTCGGAAGACGGCGAGCTGGACCTCACGCCGGGCTCGCTGGAAAAAACGAACGATCCCGTTCGCATGTACCTGCGCGAAATGGGAACCGTGCCGCTGCTGACCCGCGAAGGTGAAGTTGCGATCGCCAAGCGCATCGAGCGCGGGCAATTGCTGGTGCTGAAGACGATTTCGCGCGCTCCGCTCATCCTGAAGGAACTGCTGCAGGTCGGCGAAGATTTGCGCAACGGATCGCGATCGATCAAGGAAATCGTCCAGTTCGACGACGAAGAGCTGACCGAAGAAAAGATCGAAGCGAAGACCAAAGAAACGCTGAAGGAAATCGACAAGATCGCGAAGCTCTACCTGATGGCGATGAAGCAGGCCGCGAAGCTGGAGAAAGTACCGCGCTCGAAGAAGCGGCCCTACCTGCATGCGCGTTACGAGCTGGCGCGCACGCGCGTGGAAATGTCGCAACCGCGTGCGCGACCTCGATTTCAACCCGCTCGAAAAGAAGCGGCTGATCGACAAGATCCGGCAGACCGTGGAGCGCGTCCATTTCCTGGAGCGCGAAATGCGATCAAGCTCGAGCGGCGCGTGGAAGCTTCGAAGGCCGACGTGCAGGCCGAGGCGCGCAAGGAACTGAAGGCCCGGCGCACGGAGCTGGCGGAAATTGAAGTGGCCAGCGAAGTGAGCACCACGGAACTGAAGCGCGGCTTGCAGGTGATTCTTCGCGGCGAAGCGGAAGCCGAGCAGGCGAAGAAAGAGCTGATCGAAGCGAACCTGCGGTTGGTGGTTTCCATCGCGAAGAAATACACGAACCGCGGCTTGCAGTTCCTCGACCTGATTCAGGAAGGCAACATCGGCTTGATGAAGGCCGTCGACAAGTTCGAATGGCGCCGCGGCTACAAGTTTTCCACGTACGCGACTTGGTGGATCCGCCAGGCCATCACCCGCGCCATCGCCGACCAGGCGCGCACCATCCGCATTCCCGTGCACATGATCGAAACGATCAACAAGCTGGTGCGCACGCAGCGCCAGCTGGTGCAGGAACTCGGGCGCGAGCCGACCTCGGAAGAAATCGCCAAGCGCATGGACATTCCGGTCGCGAAGGTGCGCAAGATTCTGAAAATCGCGCAGGAGCCGATTTCGCTGGAAACTCCGATCGGCGAGGAAGAGGATTCGCATCTCGGCGACTTCATCGAGGACAAGGCGGTGGTTTCGCCTTCGGATGCGGTGATCAACCTGAGCCTGAAGGAGCAGACGTCTTCGGTGCTGAAGACGCTGACGCCGCGCGAAGAGAAAGTGATCAAGATGCGGTTCGGGCTGGACGACGGCAGCGAGCACACGCTCGAAGAAGTGGGCCAGTCGTTTGCCGTCACGCGCGAGCGCATCCGGCAGATCGAAGCGAAAGCGCTGCGGAAGCTGCGTCACCCGTCGCGTTCGCGGAAGCTGCGCGCGTTCCTGGAAGGTTCAGCGAACGATTATTGATTTGAGGTTGGGGTCGCCGGCAACTCAAGAACGAAATAGGGAGTGCCGGCGATCTGCTTCCATCCCTCAGGCAACGCGGATGAAGGCACGTTCGGCGCGACGAGCGCTTTCGCTCCGGCACCGGATAACTCCTGAAGCGCCTGCTGTTTTTGTTCTTCTGTGGAAGCCCAGTACGTCAGAACGTCGTCCTTCGGAATTTCCCCAACGATTTCCACGCGCGCCAGATGGGCCCACAGGTGGTCCGTAAGCGCATCTCCTAAGAAACTCACTTTGTCGCCTGCGGAGACGCCGAATTGCGGCAGCGCAGCGGCGACCTGCCAATCCGGAAATCCGGCGCTCGCCTTGGACGTGCTGTGTCCGGCTTCGGCGATTCCCTGAGCGGCGAGTATGATCGCGGCGGCATAGACGATGTATTTCGTGAATTCTGAGGCGTCTGGCAATCGACCCGGGCCGAGCGCCATGCAAATCGCCGCGAAGAGCGCCATTAGGAAGCCGGGGAGGAATCGGCCTTCCGCGCGAAGCGTTGCGTAAGCAGCAAAGCCGGCAACAGCGGGCATCCACAGCACCGTAGCGCGGAAGAAATTCCCCGCGTAGGCGATGAGATCCTGCTGCATGAAAATGAGGATCAGCACGGCGCAGGTGAGAGCGCCAAGACTCGTCGCCAGCATGTCGAAGTAAAACCGCAAGACGATGTGCGTCTTGTTGAGTTGGCGGCGAAGCGGAACGTGAGGAACGTTCCCGGTGAAGCGGATCGAAGGCTCGGTCCACCCGGGATATGAGCCAGACCAAATGCCGCCGGTGTAAATCTGGATGTGCGGCGCGGCGGGCACGGGCGTGCCGGGGCTGAGATTCGCGAAGTCGTAGAGGCTCATGGTTTGCGCGCGGGCCACAGGGCCGACGTCGCCGATGGTGAAGCGATGCTTGGTTTGGGAGAGGCCGTAGATCAGAGGCGCGCAGATGAGCAGGAAAATCGCGGCGCTCAGAATCAATTTGAATGTGCGCTGGCTGCGATACAGAGCGAGTGCCACCAGAAATACGAAGCCCAGTGGAAACAGGACGGCTTTCACGATGTAGCCGATGCCGAGGATCACGCCGAACAGAAGATAACGAGCGTAGCCGCGCGGCGCGGTAAGAAGGTCCATCGCCACGGCGGACGCAAGCAGGAAGATCAGAAATACAAGAATGTCAGGATGCTCGTTCGAAGACGGAACCAGGACTGTAGTGCACCAGAAGAACAGTCCGTACGCGATTATGCGAAATTCATTGGCCGTTAAGAGAGGTTGGTCCCGGCTGGTTGCGGCAACGAGACTGAGCCGGAAGCGCGAGAATGCACGCAAGAAATACTCGAATGCCGCAAGCGCGGCGACGAGCGTGAGCCACCCGACCAAGCGCATCATAAGCAGCTCGTGCGCGGGACTCGGATCGAATATTTTCAAGAACGCGGCCAGGACGAGCGGGTATCCGGGGCTCCAGTAGCTGTTCAGCAGCGCGTGCCAGTTTCCGGCGACGACTTTGTACGCGATTTCCAGGTAAGAAATTCCGTCCGCCGCCTCCTGTGCATGGCGCGTGGCAAATCCCTGCATCAGCCAGCACGCAGCCATTCCCGCCCACACAAACCACCAAGCCAAAGAACGTGATTGCGCTGCGAAGCTTTCCGATGCGGGCGGGCGCTCTGGCGAAGTCATCGAGGACACTCGAAACGAAATGTTGCGCCGCAATAATAGCTTGCGAAGTTAAGTCTCACAACCGTTTGGGGCGCGAGTGCGTTAATCTCAATCGCACGAGGTAGAGGAAACGCGCGAGTTCAAATTTGCACGCTGGGATGCGGATGAAGCAGGTTATCGACAAAATCTATGCAGCGGGCGAGGTCACCGGGCGCAGCGGGGCGATTCACAAGCTGCATTCGGAGATCGATTCGCAGGAAGGCAAGTTTCTCTACCGGATCATCGAGAAAGATCCGTCGGTGATACGAACGCTCGAGATCGGCTGCGGATACGGGCTTTCGTCGCTGCACATTTGCGCGGCGGTCAGCGGGCGGCCCGGCACGGCGCACACGATCATCGATCCTTTTCAAAACTCGCAGTGGGACGGCGTCGGCACGAAAAATCTGGAGGACGCCGGGATCGATTTCTTCGAGCTTGTCGAGATGAAGTCCGAGTTTGCGCTGCCGCGGCTGCTGGAAAAAAAGGAAGGGCAGTACGATTTCATTTTCGTCGATGGATGGCACACGTTCGATCACGCGCTGCTGGATTCGTTCTACGCAACGCGGCTGCTCCGTGTGGGCGGCTATCTGACGCTGGACGATGCGAACTGGCCGTCGGTGAGCCGCGCGGCGTCCTACTTGAAGAATTATCCGTGCTACGAAGTGCACGATTCGCTGGGCGACGATTGGCCCAACTCCCAGAGGAAAATTGCGGCCCGGGCGTTGATGTCGCCTGTTTCATCCGACACCTGGAAAAAAGTGTTGCATCCGAGCCTCTACCGCCGAATTTTCGAGAAGCAGTCCACGCGGATGATTGCACTGAAAAAAGTGGCGGAAGATAAGCGCAGCTGGGATTGGCACGCGGATGCGTTCTGAAGCGTGCCGATCGACACAGCGCGATCAGGCCTGAACGAGTTTCTCGAGGCGGTTGAGCGCATCGAACCAGTAGGATTTCTTGGCGGCGGAGTCCTTGGAGCTGACGAGTTTCATGTGATCGACGGCGACCGACGCTTTGGACGCGCCCTTCGAATAGAAATTGATGCTCACGCGGCTCTTCCCGCCTTCCCATTTCGCGCGAATCGATTTGTTCTCGGTTTCGGTGGTGATTTCGAAGTGGACGTCCGGCAGCCAGCGGCCGCGAAGTTTGGCGTCTGAGAAGGCTTTGTAGATTTTCGAGACCGGAACGTTCAGCGTGCGGCTGCCCGAAGCGGCGAATTCGCCGTCGCATTTCTGAAATTTTTCCCGCAGTCCGCGGGACTGCTCATAGCTCACCGCCAGCATCTGTCCCCACCACGGCCCAAGTTCCGGGTAGTCGTCGAGAAATGCGGTGACCTGCTGGTGCTTCCACTTCTCGCGCTTAGCGCCGGCTCTATCGAGAATCCTTCCCCAGTCTTCAAGGGTTTTGCCGGTCCGCTTTAGTAGGGCCTTGTCACTGAGGCCGGACCGTTTGGCTTCTTTCATCGCGACCTCCACGATGGCGCAGCGCGAAAAATTTCTGGAAGTGCCCCGGAGAAGCGAGTATCCCACACGAAGGAAAGCTTCTCAACGAGGCTTGTTCATGGCAAAGCGAGCTGCTGCAGGAAGAAACTGTTGACGCGATTGAGCGTTTGCGGCAAAGGATTAGGACAGAAACTTGAAGCGAGGGGTGGAGAGCCGGAGATGGCGAGCAAAAAGTCAGCGGCGAGTTCGAAGAATAAGGCCGGAGCGCCGCCGAAAAAGCGCGAGGCGGAGCGGGATTATTCGCATCGCAAGCTGGCGGACAAGCTTGGGATCCGCGGCGAGCAAATCATCGCAGTCATTGGCGTAGATGACGCGGCGTTTCTGGATGAGCTCTCCGAACGCGTGCCGAACTTTTCCGCAGGAACACCGCGAGATCCTTGCGATTTGATTTTTTACGCGGTGGAAGACCGTTCGGACCTGCCCGAACTAAAAACGCTGGCGCGGTTGATCGTGAGATCGGGAGCGATCTGGGCGGTGTACCCGAAGGGTCAGCCGCAACTCGTTCGCGATACCGATATCATCGCCGCGGCGAAGGCGGCGGGCCTTGTGGACAACAAAGTCTGCAAGTTTTCGGAAACGCACACGTCGTTGCGTCTCTGCATTCCTGTCGCGAAACGATAGAGCGGCGAAACGCGTACTTCTTCGCGTTCGGCGTCAGGTATGCGCTGCATTTCCGCTCATTCGATCAAAGCACAGCTGCGGAACTTCGTATTTCACCCACCGATGCGCGTGACTATGATGAGGGTGTGAGTTTCGCACTGGATGTCCGGGGATTGACGGTGGAGCTGCCGGCGCGCGCGGGCTGGATCCGCCCCGTGAACGATGTTTCTTTCACTCTGGCCCCGGGCGAAACGCTCGGAATCGTCGGCGAATCCGGTTCGGGGAAGACGATTCTTTCGCTTGCGTTGATGGGGCTTGAGCCGCATGGCGCGCGTCGTTCGGGCGAGGCGTGGTTTGGCGGCGCGGACGGAGAGCCTGAGTCGCGGCGGAATCTGCTGGCAATCGCGCCGGATCAGATTCGCGCGATGCGCGGGCGCGAGATCGCCATGATTTTTCAGGAGCCGATGACGGCGCTGAATCCAGTGATGCGGGTCGGCGCGCAGATTGAAGAAGCAATCCGCGTGCATGAGCCGAGGGCGCTGGCCGCGGATATTCGGCGCCGGGCGATCCAGTCGCTCGAAAAAGCGTCTGTGCCCGATGTAGAGCGGCGCGCGTGGCAATATCCGCACCAGCTTTCGGGTGGTTTGCGTCAGCGCGTGATGATTGCGATGGCTTTGGCGACGCGGCCGCGCGTGCTGATCGCAGACGAGCCGACGACGGCACTCGACGTAACGGTGCAGAAACAAATTCTCGCGCTGCTCACCGGCCTGCAGCGCGAATTGCGTCTCTCCATGCTTTTCATCACGCACGATCTGGGTGTGGTGGCGCAGGTGGCGGACCGGATCGCCGTGATGTATTGCGGCCGAATCGTTGAGATCGGCCCTGCGATGGAAGTGTTGCGCGCGCCGAAGCATCCTTACACGGAGGGATTGTTGCGGGCGGCGCCGAAGCTGGTCCGCGAAAAGCTGGTGCCAATTCCGGGAACCGTGCCGGCGCTGGATGCGTTGCCGGCGGGATGCGCTTTCGCGCCGCGCTGCGGGTATCGCGTGGCGGAATGTGACGCTGCGATGCCGAATCTCCGGAACGTGAACGCACAACACCTAGCGCGATGCATCCTCGTGCCTGAGAATTTGGCAAGCGCGGGAATCCCCGCCGCTTCGGGCCAGGCTGCACGCCCTCCTCACGGGAACGCAAGGAACAGACCATGACTACAAGCCATAAGCAAAATCGGGACGCGATCGAAGAGCGCTTCACGGCGACCGCGAAAGTGTTCGGCGATTACGCCGTGGCGGAGCGCAAGCGGCTGGCGGAGACGCTGGCGAAAATGGTGGGCGCGTCGAAAACGCAGACCGCTGCCGATCTCGCCACGGGACCGGGAACGCTCGCGCTGCGGTTCGCGTATCACGTGAAGTGGATCGCGGCTGTGGATCTGACGCCGGCGATGCTGGCGCGCGCGCGCGAAACGGCAAAGAGCGAAGGTCTCGGCAACGTGGGATTTCTACGTGCCGATGCGCAGCAACTTCCGATTGCGGATGGCGCGCTCGACCTGTGCGTAACGAGCTACAGCCTGCACCACGTCCCGGATCAGGCGCGAATGGTCCTCGAGATGGCGCGCGTGGTGAAACGCGGCGGGCGTGTGGGAATCATCGACATTCTGGTCCCGGACACGCCGGGTGCCTCGGAAGCGGCGAACCGGATCGAAATTGCGCGGGACCGTTCGCACACGCGGTCGCTGACGCGGCGCGAGTTCATGTCGATGCTGGATCAGGCGGGGCTGAGGCTGATGGATTCGAAATTTGAGGAGCTGACGCGGTCCTTCGATCATTGGCTGCACGTGGCTGGCTGGCACCGCGGAGATGCTGCGTATGAAGAGACGCGGCGGCTGATGGAAGAATCGATCGCGAGCGATCTTGCCGGATTTCATCCGAAGCGGATGGAGGCCGATCCCGCGAATCCTTCGACTTCCGCAGACGCGAGGCCGGACATTCAGATGTGCAACAACGCACTCTTTCTCGCGGCGGAAAAATTATAAGCATGGCGAGCGATACGATTCTCCAAGCGCGCGATCTGCGGAAGACCTATTCCGCATCGCATGGCGCGCTCACTCAATCGGGGCGGCGATTCGTGGCCGTGGACGGCGTGAGTTTTTCCGTAGCGCGCGGCGAAACGCTGGCGATCGTCGGCGAATCCGGCTCGGGAAAGACGACGCTCGCACGGATGGTTTTGCGGCTGATCGAGCCGGATTCGGGCACGCTGCGATTTCGCGGCGAGGATCTTTTCGCAGGCGACCGGCGAAAAGCTGCGTCGATTGCGGCGCGGGATGCAGATGGTGTTTCAGGATCCGGTCGCGTCGCTGAATCCGCGGATGAGCGTGGGCGCGATTGTGGGCGAGCCGCTGGCGATTCACGAGCCGCGGATGACGCGAGCGGAGCGCTCGCTTCGCGTAACGGAAATTCTGGAGTCTGTTGGCGTGGGCGCGGAAGCGCAGGCGCGTTACCCGCACGAATTCTCCGGCGGGCAGAGGCAGCGGATCGGCATCGCGCGCGCGTTGATCTTGCGGCCAGAGCTGCTGATCGCCGACGAGCCGGTATCGGCGCTGGACGTTTCGGTGGGAGCGCAGATCCTGGAACTGCTCGCGCGGCTACAGCAGGAATTCACGCTGACCATGATTTTGATTTCGCACAGCTTGCCGGTGGTGGCGCAGCTGGCTTCGCGCGTGGCAGTGATGAAGGCGGGACAGATCGTGGAATCGGGCGCAACGGAGCAGGTGCTCGCCGCTCCGGAAAATCCCTACACGCAGGCGCTCGTGGCCGCGGTGCCGGGAATCCCCGCCTAGCTGGAACCGCTCTTCGGCTACAAGCCTACCGCGAAAATGCGGTACACTCCCGCTCAACTCGTGACCGGCCTAGCGGCCGAGCGTACTCTGCAACCGGCGGCACACTGAAATATTCGGTGCAGCCCCGCGTATTTACCGCAGAGCCTTCACGATCCCGAGTTCCAGCAGGAGGAACGCCATGTCCGTCACCGCAGCGCCGCCCCCGATGCCCACGCCTGAGCCGGCCGGAAGCGACAATTCGTTCAGCCGCATCATCGGAGCCATCATCAGCCCCAAGCCGACGTTCGCATCGATCGTCGCGCGGCCGACGTGGATCGTGCCGCTGATCGTGATGGCCATCCTTTCGGTGACGACGATTTTCATCTTCAGCCAGCGCGTGGGCTGGAGAACGTTCATGATTCACCAGAACGAGCAGAGCGATCGCGCGCAGAAGCAAATGGAAAACATGACGCAGGATCAGCGCGACCAAATGCTCGATACGCAGGTGAAGTGGGCGTCGAAGATCGGTTACGTCTCCGGCGTGATCGGGATCTTCATCGCTGCCGCCATTGTGGCCGGTGTGCTGCTACTTGGATTCATGGTTGTCGCGGGCGTGCGGCCCACGTACAAGCAGGCGTTGGGAATCGTCGCGTATTCTTGGGTTGGGCCCGGGATCATTGGAGGATTGTTAGGAATTCTGATTCTGTTTCTGAAGGATCCGTCCACCGTGGACCTGAACAGCCTCGTAGCGTCGAACGTAGGCGCTTTCCTGCCGGACGAAACCGCGAAATGGCTGAAGGTGCTTCTCGGATCGATCGACGTTTTCGCGTTCTGGTCGATGCTGCTGATGGCATTCGGCTTCAGTGCCGTCGAGCCGAAGAAATTGTCTGTGGGAAAGGCGTTCGGAATTGTCCTGGCGCTCTTCGTCTTCTGGACATTGATTAAAACCGGCTTCACCGCCGCGTTCTCGTGAGAGCAGGATGCTAAACTAGGCTGGATGGACCCAGCCTCGCAGGCCACTCAGCAAACCGACCAGCGCGGGCCATTCTCGTTTGAAGTGCTCGCCACCGACCCGACGGGCGCGCGGCTCGGCCGAATCACCACTCCGCATGGCGTGATCGAAACGCCGGCGTTCATGCCGGTCGGCACTGCTGCGACGGTGAAGGGCCTGACGCAGCAGGCGCTGGAAGACCTCGACGTACAAATCCTTCTTTCGAACACGTACCACCTGTTTCTCCGTCCTGGCCACGGACTGATCCGCAAGATGGGCGGGCTGCACGAATTCATGGCGTGGCCGCGCGCGATTCTCACGGACTCGGGTGGCTACCAGGTTTTCAGCCTCAGCGAACTCCGAAAAGTTACCGACGAAGGCGTCACATTTCGATCGCATCTGGATGGGTCCGAACATTTCCTCTCGCCCGAGAAAGCGCTCGAAATCGAAATCGCGCTCGGCGCGGACATCATCATGGTGCTGGACGAGTGCATCGAGGCGCCGTCGCCGGAATCGCGCACGCGTGACGCGGCAAAACGCACGCTGAACTGGGCGAAGCGCTCGAAGGAATATTTCGCGCAGCACGGCGATCCGGCGAAGCAAGCGCTTTTCGGGATCGTGCAGGGCGGAACTCATGCGGCTCTGCGTCGCGAGAGCGCAGACTCGCTGGTCGCGCTGGATTTTCCGGGATACGCGATCGGCGGACTAGCGGTAGGCGAGTCGCACGCGATTACCTGCGAGATGGCAGGCGAAGTGACGCCACGGCTGCCGAAAGAGAAACCGCGCTACCTGATGGGGGTGGGGAAACCGGAGCAGATTCCCGACTACGTGGCGCTCGGAGTGGACATGATGGACTGCGTCCTGCCCACGCGAAGCGCGCGCCATGGCTGCCTTTATACTTCCCAGGGGCGTTTGCTGATCCGCAACGCGCAATACGCCACGGACCAGCGCCCGATCGACGAGGCGTGCGGCTGCATGGTGTGCCGTCGCTACACGCGCGCTTACTTGCGGCATCTGTATGCCTCCGGCGAATTCCTCGCGACCATCCTGAACACCCACCACAACGTCCACTTTTACCTTGACACCATGCGCAAAATTCGGGAGGCTATTCGTTTTGGGACGCTCGAAAGTTCCGTTCTGACCTTCAGGCTCGTCTGAAATAGACAAACCCAGGCAGGTGTTGGGCGCAACACCCGGCGGAGCGGCGCCCCAAACGATTTGTTCCGGCTCGTCGTCCCCGGCGAGCGGCGCATCACAGTAACACTCGGATCTTCAAACCGCGACTGCCCCTGGCCGGCAGCGGCGGCTACTTCATCCGGCAACGGAAAAGGCGTACGAACGTGACATTCGCATCCGGCAATTTCAGTCCGCTTGCCCTTTTTTTGCAGTCCCCGGGACAGCCCGGCGGGATCATGCTGTTTCTGCCGCTGATCCTGATCATGGTGATCTTCTATTTTCTGATGATTCTGCCGGCGCAGCGCCGCCAGAAGAAAGTCACGCAGATGCTGAGCGCCCTGAAAAACGGCGACAAAGTGATTACAAACGGCGGCATCTATGGCACGATAGTCGGCCTTGAAGACGACGCCGTTCAGCTACGGATAGCCGAACAAGTGAAAATGAAAGTCGCACGCAACGCGATTGCCGGACTACAGGCAGAACCTCCGAAGGAGAATTCGTAAGCCCGCATGAGTTCCCAGATTAGGTGGAAGTTTGTTTTGATTGGGCTGGTGATTCTGGCCTGTATTTTTGGCTTGATCGGATTTCCCCCGCCCACCTCGCTTGCCGGACTGAAGCAATCCATTGCAGACCGCATCAAGCTCGGCCTCGATTTGAAGGGCGGAAGCCACCTTGTGCTGCAGGTGCAGGTGGACGAGGCGATCGGCCAGCGTTGCGACCAGACCGTGGATTTGCTGGTGAAGACGCTGCACGAGAAGAACGTACTGGTGGGCAACGTGGGCCGCGTGGATGACACACATATTCAGGTAGCCGGCGTCGATCCCTCCACGTCGGGCACATTTCACGACATCGTTGCGAATCAATTTCCCGACTGGACGCTCAGCCCTGCGGCAGGTGTGCAGAACGGATACCTGCTTACCCTGAAGCCCTCGATCATCGCGGACCTCCGGCGCGACACGATGGAGCAAGCGCTCGAGACGATCACGCGGCGCATCAACGCGCTGGGTTTGACCGAGCCGACCATCGCGTTTACCGGCCGCGCCGACAACGAAATTCTGGTGCAGTTGCCGGGTGAAGGCGATCCGACGCGCGCAAAAGCCGTGATTCAGGCGGGCGGCCAGCTGGAACTGACGCTGGTTACCGACGATCAGACATATCCCTCGGAAGCGGCGGCACTCGCGGCCCACGGCGGCATTTTGCCTCCGGGATCGACCGTGCTTCCCGGCAAGAATGATTCGCCGGGAGCGACAGCCGGTTCGCAGGTCTATCTACATCGTGTCGCGCGCGCCCATCGTGACGGGCACGGATTTGCAGAGCGCGACCACAAGCCCCAGTTCGAATTATCCCGGCCAATTCCAAGTGGACTTTGTGCTTTCCACCGCCGCCGCGTCGCGTTTCGGACCGTTCACGAAGGCCAACATCGGCAAGCGCATGGCCATCGTACTCGATCACAAGGTGCAGACCGCTCCGGTGATTAATGGTCCGCATCGAAGATCGCGGCATGATTGAAGGCAACTTCAGCGAGGACATCGGCGAAAGATCTGGCTCTGGTTCTGCGGGCCGGAGCGCTTCCGGCTTCCATCAAATACCTAGAAGAGCGGACCGTGGGTCCGTCGCTCGGGGCGGATTCGATTCGCGCGGGCGTGCGGGCTTCGATCGGCAGCATGATCGTGGTGATGATTTTTCCTGGTGATCTACTACCGTCTCAGCGGAGTCAATGCGGTCGTGGCGCTGATCCTGAACTTGCTCATCCTGATCGCGTTCATGGCGATCGTGGGTGCGGCGCTCACGTTGCCGGGCATCGCCGGCGTGGTCTTGACGATCGGCATGGGCGTCGATTCCAACGTTCTGGTGTTCGAGCGCATCCGAGAAGAGTTGAGGAACGGCAAGAGCGCCGGCTTCTGCTGTCGAACTCGGGTTTGGCAACGCGTTCCTGCACGATCATCGACACGCACGTCACCACGCTCGTGTCGGCGGTGTTTCTGCTGCTGTTCGGAACCGGCCCGGTACAAGGCTTCGCCATCACGCTGGTCATTGGCTTGATTGCCAATGTGTTCACTTCGATTTACGTGTCGCGCGCGATTTTCGATTGGCACCTCTCGCGGATGGGCCGCCAGGAGCCGCTAAGCATCTAGTTTTGAGCAGCATGGACGGATTCGGAAAATCTAATAAATACGCGCCAATGCGGGCACAAACCCCGTTAGGCCGGTGTCCAATAAAGGCGGATAAATCGGTTCATGGAACTCTTCAAGAACGTCAACGTCGATTGGATGGGCAAAGCGAAGTACTTCGTCGCTCTTTCGCTGATCTTGTTGGTCCTCGGATGGGCCTCCATTTTGCGGCATGGCGGTATGCAATACGGCATCGACTTCCGCGGCGGCACTTTGGTTTATGTTCGCTTCGCGGGCGCGCCTCCGCTGGACCAGATTCGCAAGGGCCTCTCGCAGGCCGGCCTCGCCGACAGCACGATTCAACCATCAGTGACAACGTGCTGGGCGGCTCGCAGAACGACGTGGTGATCGGCCTGGAGAGCAAAGATCAGACCGACGAATCGCTCGACGCCGGACGCCAAGCCATTCTGAACGTGCTGCACAAGACGTTCGGCACGTCGGAACAGGCCGGCAAGACGGACTTCAATTCGCGACCAACAAGACGCTCTGGCTGCGGTACCTGACGCAGAAGGATCCTCTGGCTGCCGGCGTGAATGCGGGCGACCGCTACAGCAAGCTGGCGGCAGATCTGCTGGCCGCGCGCGACAAAGATCATGGCGGCATCGTCACCAACTTCAATGAGCTGGCGAATGTGGACGGCGTGACTCCCGCGGTGTTGGCCGCGCTGAACGGCAGCTACGCGCTGGACAACTTCACGATTCGCAACGTGGAAATCGTGGGCCCGAAAGTCGGTGCGCAACTGCGGCGCCAGGCGATTCTGGCAACGCTGTATGCGCTGGGCGGCATGTTGGTGTATATTGCTTTCCGCTTCGAGTGGGTGTACGGAGCGGCCGCGGTGATCGCCGTGTTTCACGACGTGCTGATTACCCTCGGCTTCTTCTCGCTGTTTCATACGAAATTTCGTTGACGGTGATCGCGGCTTTGCTGACATTGGTCGGCTATTCGATGAACGACACGATCGTGATCTTCGACCGCGTGCGCGAAAATCAGCGACTGATGCGGCGCGACGTCATTCAAAGAGATCGTGAACAAGTCCATCAACCAGACCTTGTCGCGCACGATTTTGACCAGCGGCCTGACGTTTCTGACGGTCCTGGTACTGTTCCTCATGGGCGGCGAGGTTCTCCGGGCTTTCTCTTTTGCCATGGTGGTGGGAGTTGTGGTAGGAACGTACTCCAGTTTTGGCATCGCGGCACCGATTGTGGTGCTATGGAACAAATATCAGGCAGGCGATGGAACACGCTGTCCGCGCCGGATCCGCAGCCGATAAGCGCGTGCTGGCAGCGGCAAGGAGGTAGAAATGTTCGATCAACTCGTCGTATCCGGTGCGAATCAGACCAAGACGAACAAGCCATGGGCGGTGTTGCTCTCCGCTTTCGTTCAGGTGGTGATTCTGGGCGTCATGATCTTGATTCCGCTGATCTATACCGAAGCGCTGCCGAAGGGGATGCTGAATACCTTCCTGGCCGCGCCTCCGCCGCCCCCTCCTCCCCCGCCGCCTCCGGCCGCGGTGGTGCACGTGAAGCCGCAAGTACACTTATTCACGACGGTGAGCTGCACGCGCCTACCGTGATCCCGAAGAAGATCAACATCGTTAAGGAAGACGAGCAGCCACCCGACGTCGGCATGTCCGGCGGCGTGATCGGCGGCGTTGCTGGCGGTTCGGCCGGTGGCGTTCTGGGCGGCATTATCGGCGGCACATCGGGTTCGAACCTGCCTCCTCCACCGCCGAAGGTCAACAAACGCGCATTCGCGTCGGTGGCAACGTGCAAGCCGCGAACCTGATTCGCCAGGTGCACGCCGAACTATCCGCCGATCGCCAAGACAGCTCACGTTTCCGGCACCATCGTGCTGCACGCGATCATCTCCAAGGACGGCTCGATCTCAGGAGCTGACCTACGTTTCCGGTCCTCCGCTACTGATGCGCACGCCATGGATGCGGTGCGCCAGTGGCGCTACAAGCCCACCATGTTGAATGGCGAGCCGGTGGAAGTGGATACCACGATTTCATGTCGTCTTTACGCTCGGCGGTTAGGCAGGACGGTTCGGGTCCTCGTGCAGGGCTCGGAGCTGGATGAACAGGAATACCGACCGGCAGAATCTGACTGCCGTGATCGCGTAATGAAACGGAAGGAGGAGCTAACTCATGTTTGCGAATTTAATGGTGGCTACGGTGATGCTGTTTCAGCAGGGCGGCAGAAGTCGGCTGGGACCTGGTCACCATGTGGCAGCAACATGGGCTGCCCGGCGAAGGCCGTCGTGGCGTATTCTCTTCGTTATGTCGGCCTGGTCGGTGGGCATCATGATCGACCGCGCTCTGATGTACAGCGCGGCCCGCAAGCAGTCCCGCGTGTTCGTGCAGCAGGTCGCCGGCGCGCTGAAGGACAACAAGCTTGACGAAGCGATCTCCATCGCCGAGCGCAACAAGAAGAGCCACATCGCCAAGGTCGTCGCCACGGGCCTTTCCGAATTCCAGGCGGCCTCGTCGCAGGTGAGCGACGAAGAAGTGATCGAAGCGGCCAAGCGCGGTCTCGAGCGCTCCGTCGCCATCGTTCACGCCGAAATGAAGCGCGGCCTTTCCGGTCTCGCCACGATCGGTTCCACGGCGCCGTTCGTCGGATTGTTCGGCACCGTGATGGGCATCATCAACGCGTTCAAAGGCATCTCAGCATCAGAAGGTCACCGGTCTGTCGGCGGTCGCCGGCGGTATTTCGGAAGCTCTGGTCACCACCGCGCTCGGCTTGCTGGTGGCCGTGCCGGCCGTGTGGACCTTCAACTATTTCACCAACACGTGTCGAAGCCTTCGACGTGGAGATGGACAACTCCTCGATGGAGTTGATCAACTACTTCATCACTCGCCGCGGCGGAAAGAAGTAAGACTCCATGGCATACAAACCTAAAGCAGCCGCCGGTGATGTCGGCGCCAAACGTGATTCCGATGGCGGACATCATGCTGGTGTTGCTGATCATCTTCATGGTGATCACGCCCATGTTGCAGAAGGGCGTCACCGTGGACATGGCCAAGGCGGAGAACGCCCGCGACATGCAGGACGCCGATAAAGATGACGCCATCATCATTGCGGTCACTCGCGACGGCAAGATGTTCCTCGGCAACTCGGCAGATCGAACTGGACGAAATCACCAAGCGACGTGAAGGACCTGATCTCCAACCGCCTCGACAAGACCGTATTCGTGCGCTCCGATGCGCGCGCGAAATACGGCGACGTGGTGAAGGCGGTGGATGAAGTTCGCTCTGCCGGCGTGGATCAACCTGGGCCTGCTCACGGAAAAGAACCGCAGTAAGGCGGCAACGGCTGCTCCCGCGCCACCAGCGGGCTCCGGTAATTAGGAGCCGGTAGGCGCGCGGAGCCGTCCAGCACATTTCAAGGAGTATTCCTATGGGAATGTCAGTTGGCAATACCAGGCGGTTCGATGTCCGAACCGAACATCGTTCCTCTGATCGACGTGCTGCTCGTGCTGATCATCATCTTCATGGTGATCACGCCCACGCACGCCGCAGGGCTTGACGCGCTGGTCCCCCAGCCGCCGCCGCCGAACCAGAAGAAGATCCGAACCTGCTCAATAAGACCATCGTCGTGCAGGTCACCGCGAACGGCAAAGTGATGATCAATCAGGACGCCACGGATTGGGACGCCCTCGGCCCTCGTCTGGAAGACATTTTCAAGCAGCGCGCCGAGAAGGTCGCTTTCGTGAAGGGCGACGACTCCGTGGAATTCGCGCAAGTTGCCCGGGCAATTGATATCATGCGGGGCTCCGGAATCGACAGCGTCGGCCTGATCACCGCGAAGATCGAAGCCGGCCAGTAGCGCGCCGCCGAAGGGCGAATCGCTGCGCGCGCGAAATCCAACCGAAAAAAGTGCTGCGTCCGCCGGGTGTCCAGCGTTCCCCGCACGCGGCGCGGCAACTGAACAAGGAGAGCAGGATGAAGCGTAAGCCTCACACAACAGTTCTTCTGGCCGTCGTCATGGCTTCCATCGCTTCGGGAGCCGCGCTGCGACAAGTTGCGCGCCCGGGATGCGCTTAACAAGGGCGTGCAAGCCTACAAAGCGCGGCCAGACGGACGCGGCGATCGAAGACTTTAAGCAGCGCCAAGGATCTGGATCCCAATCTCCTGAATGCCCGCTTGTACCTCGCCACCGCCTACTCCGCGCAGTACATCCCCGGCGCACCATCGCAGGAAAACCTGCGTAACGGCCAGCAGGCACAGTCCGAGTTCGAGCAGATCCTGCAGACCGAGCAAGGCAAAGACAATCTAAGCGCCATCGACGGCCTCGGTTCGATCACTCTATAACATGGCTGGCACGCCGTTCGATGAGAAACTGCTCGATCAATCGAAGCAGTATCACCTGCAAGCACATCAAGCTGAAGCCGGACGATCCCGAACCGTACTACTGGATCGGCGTGATTGATTGGTCGCTCGCCTACCGTGGCAACAAGGACATGCGCGAGGAGTACAACAAGACCGCCAAGAAGACCATTCGCGACACCGAACCGATGCCCCCTGCTCTCGGCGCACAATTTCAACAGAAGTTCGGCTCGGTGGTCGATGAAGGCATTCAGAATTTGCAGAAGGCCATCAGCCTTCGGCCGGACTACGACGACGCGATGGCATACCTGAACCTGCTGTACCGCCAGAAGGCGGATATGGAATCCACCCCGGAAGCCCGCGACGCAGACAACAAGATGGCCGACGACCTGGTTGAAAAGGTGAAAGCTATCAAGCAGCAGAAGATGAACGCAGCCGACAAAGCTACTCAGTAAGCTGCGATTTCCCAGTTCGATTTCACCAAACGGCGGGCCTTCGGGTCCGCCGTCTGTTTTTGCGCCGCCCTTCCGTTCGGATTGCGTTTAGCTTGCCAAAGCGAGAACGCCGGTCCGCGTGGTCCCAGTCCAACGCCGGCGCCCAACCCTTTAGAGTGCGGCGGCGTGCCGCCGCTTTTGCTACGCTATACGCTGGCAAGATTCAGAGTGTCCGGCGAAGCCGGTCGAGGTCGCACCCCGTGAAGCTCTCGCGCTTTTCATCATCGATTGTGTTTCTCGCGGCGGCATCTGTGGTCTTCGTAGCCGGCGCATCCCACGCCGCGCGCTCCGTCTTCGCGTCGGTGAGTGATCAACCCGATCCGTGGTCCTCCTCGCAAACCGTGCAGCCCGCCGACCTCGCGAAGGAAATTTCGGCGAACGCAAAATCGCCGAAACCGACGATCGTCTATGTAGGATTTCGCCCGCTCTACGAAGGCGCGCACATTCCCGGCGCCAGTTACCACGGCGCAACCGGAAAGCCCGAAGGCCTCGCCGACTTAAAAGCCTTCGCGCATTCGCTTCCGCGCGACACGAACCTGGTGATCTACTGCGGCTGCTGCCCGCTGGAGAAATGTCCCAACATCCGCGCCGCGTTCACCGCGCTGAACGACATGCGTTTTACGCATTTGCGCGTTTTGATACTCCCGGACGATTTCAATACCGACTGGATCACGAAAGGATACCCAGTGGACAAGGGGCAGTAACCCGCGCCGCTTCTTGCACTTCCGGCTGTTCCGGTGTGAATCGGTTCCTTCCATTTACGAATCAAATACCTTGTATTCATAAAACCGATAGACTCCGCCCCACCTAAACGAGTCTCCCGAACGACGCCGGGATTAAAATAAGAAAACATGAGCACGGCCGGTAAACCCGTAATCTCCCAGGCCGCGCGGCGCAGCATCGACCTTCGCTTCGTCGAATTGATGGACAAGGTTCGCCGCAGCCGGCCGGGGGACGATCTTGAGCTGTTGCGGCGGGCCTACGATTTCGCCGCCGAGCAGCATAAGACGCAGGTGCGGCAGTCCGGCGAGCCCTTCCTTTCGCATCCCGTTGAAGTGGCGCACATCCTGGCGGACATGAAGCTGGACGTGACGTCGCTCTGCGCGGCGCTGCTCCACGACGTGGTCGAGGACACAAAGATTCCTCTCGCTACCATTTCCGAACAATTCGGCCCGGATGTGGCGCGCCTCGTGGAAGGCGCGACGAAAATCAGCCGGCTTGATTTGATGGCGCCCGAGGCGCGGCAGGCGGAAAACGTCCGCAAGATGCTGCTGGCCATGGTGAACGACGTTCGCGTGGTGGTGGTGAAGCTGGCCGACCGCCTGCACAACATGCGTACACTGGAATTTCTGGAGCCGGAGCGCCAGCAGCGCATCGCGCGCGAAACGCTGGATATCTACGCGCCGGTCGCGAACCGGCTTGGAATGGGCTTGATCCGCGGCGAGCTTGAGGATCTTTCCTTTCGCTACCTCGAACCGGACGCGTATTTCGATCTCGATCGCAAGCTCGCGATCAAGAAAAAAGTGTTCGACAAGTTTTTGCTGGAGGTGCAGGAAACCATCCGCAACAAGATGGTCGAGACCGGAATTCCCGTGGAAGTGCAGGCGCGGGTGAAGCGCTTCTACTCGCTGCACACGAAAATCCAGAAACAGCAGCGCACACTTGACCAGGTGTTCGACCTGCTTGCCGTCCGCGTGATCACCGACACTGTGAAGAACTGCTACGCCGCGCTCGGCGTGATTCACCAGATGTGGCCGCCGGTGCCGGGGCGCTTCAAAGATTACATCGCCATGCCGCGCCCGAACCTCTACCAGTCGCTGCACACGGCATTGATTCACGGCGGGCAGACGTTCGAAGTGCAGATCCGCACGCAGGAGATGCATCGCATCGCCGAGCAGGGCGTGGCCGCACACTGGAAATATAAGGATGGCGCTCGCGACGTTTCCAGCGCCGACGATCAGCGCATCGTCTGGATGCGGCAACTGATCGAGTGGGTGCAGGAGATGCAGGAGCCCAGCGAATTTCTTTCCACGCTGCGCGTGGACCTGTATCCCGAGGAGCTGTACACGTTCACTCCGCACGGTCGCGTGGTGGTGCTGCCGCGCTCGGCCACGCCCATTGATTTCGCCTACGCGGTGCACACCGAAGTGGGCCACCAATGTATTGGGGCGCGCGTGAACGGCGCCATCGTTCCGCTGCGTCATCCGCTTTCGAATGGCGACGTCGTGGAAATCATGACGCAGAAGGGCCACGAACCTTCCCGCGACTGGCTCTCGTTCGTTCAGACTTCCCGCGCACGCAGTAAAATCCGGCAGTGGATCAACCTCCACGAACGCGAACAGGCCAAGGATGTGGGCCGCAAGCTTCTCGATAAAGAAGCCCGCGCCGCCGGCATTACGCTGAAAAAAATCACGGACGAAGACTGGCAGCGCGTCGCCTCCGAATACGGCTGCGGCAAAATCGAGGACCTGCACGCCGATCTCGGCTACGGCAAATGGTCCGCGCGGCAGGTGCTGGCGAAGGCATCGGGCCAAGCGCTTGCGGAAAACACCGAAGAGGCGCCGAAGCTCGGCTCGACCGTCAAGAAAATGCTGGGCATCAACGACGGCGCAATCGTGGTGCGCGGGCATGACGATTTGATGGTGTACCGCTCAAAGTGCTGCAACGCGATCCCCGGCGACGAAATCGTCGGCTACGTGACGCGCGGGCGCGGCATCGCGGTGCACAGCAAAAATTGCCCGAACGTGCAGAATCTGCTCTACGAAGCCGAGCGCCGTATTCCCGTGCAATGGGCAGGTGAAACGCTGGCTACGTTCCCGGTGCGGCTGCGCATTTTCACCGAAGACCGTCCCGGCATGCTGGCGGACATCACGGGCGTCATCAGCGAGACCGGCGCAAACATCCGCACCTTTGAAAGCGGCGGCGGGCACGACATGCGCGCGCGCATCGAAGTCGCGCTGGACGTGCAGAACCGCAAGCAGCTCGAGCGCATTCTCGGCGGCATTAAGCGCATCGCCGGCGTATTCGACATCGAGCGCGTCTATAACGTCTAAACTCCATCGCCCATGTTGCCTCGCACGGAATAATCCGGCTTTGCCGCCTCGCGCAGGCCCGGTAAAATCCATGCATCTTGAATCGCAACGTCTTCGTCTCGCTCGCGCTGGCCGCCGCTCTCTCGCTCGTCCTGTTCAATTCCGCGTGCGCCGTTCCGCTTGCGCCGGAATACGACGTGAACAAGCAGACCGTGGACGTTCACTTCGTCGCGTCCACCACGCCTGAGCTGGAGATCCGCAGCACGTACACAGTTCAAAATACGGGCACCGCGCCGCTCGAATTCATCGACGTCGATTTTCCCAACGTAAAAGTTTTCGGTCTCACCGCCGTGCGCGTCACGATCGACGGCCAGCCGGCGCCGGCAAACCCGCTTCCTGCCGAATATCAGGCGTCGCTTCCGGATGCGCTGCGCATCGCGTTCGCCTCGCCGTGGCCGCAGAAGCAGCGCCACCAGATGGTGATTGAATATACGTTCCGCGCGCCGGTGCTTGCAGGCGCACCCATCACGCTTAGCGCGAGCAATTTTCATCTTGGCACTCACGGTTGGCAGCCGGTGCTGATCCCGCCGAATCACGTGCTCTCGCCCGAGCCGATCCGGCCTGTGAAGTCGCAGTACACCGTTCGCGTGCCTTCCGATTTTCTGGTGGTCGCTCGCGGCAGCCTGAATGGCCGCAAGCAGTCCGGTGCCGAAGCGGAATACCGTTACAAGCTCGGGCCGAACGATTTCAATATCTACCTGGTCGCCGGCCGTTACGTCGAATCCGCCCTAGGCCGCGAAGATGCGGTGAGCTTCTGGACGGCCAAACCGCTCGCCGAAAGCCCGGCCCATGCGCAATCCGAAATCGCGGCGGCGTGGGCGGCAATGGAGAAGCAATTCGGCCCGCTCGATAAGAATGTGCGAGTGGCGCACGTCGTCGAATCCGAAGGTTTCGGCGCCGAACGGTCCGGACACCGACGGGGCCACGGCGCTCTCGTTTCCGGGCGGCGCGCTCGTGAATCCTGCAGCTCTCGCGCTCGGCGTGAATAGCGACGAATTTCTGAACGACGTGACGCAAGCGGTAGCGGCGGGCTGGTTTTCGAACAAAGTGTATCCCGCGTCGAATGCGGAGATCGGCTTGGGCGGCGGCCTCGCCGGTTATGCCACGATCGTCATTGACGAATCGCGGGGCGGGGCGACCGCACGTCGCGTGCGCATCGCCCACTATATTCGACGCTACGATGAATCCGTGAAAGCTCTCGATGGCCAGCAAAAAGACGGGAAGCCACTCACCGAAGAGCCGATCGTCGCGACGCTGCCCGATGATCCCTACGCACAGCGCCGGATCGGCTTTGCGAAGGCGCCGCTTTTTTTTGCCGCGCTCGACGATCAGTGCGGCGGCGAATCCGTGCGCAAAGGAATCGTGAACATGATGAACATCATGGCCGGACAGGAAGTGGATTTCAAAGTGCTGCGCTCGTCCATCGAGTACGCCTGCGGCAAGAATCTCGCGTCCACGTTTCGGGCGTGGCTCAATAATCCCGGCATCCCGCAAGATTTCCGGGCGCAATATTCCACCGCCGCGCCCAACCAGTAATTCACCGGAACCAAAAGCGCACAAGGAGGCAGTCGTGAAGGAAGTGATTTCAACGGACAAGGGGCCGAAAGCCATCGGCCCGTACTCACAGGCCATCAAAGCCGACGGCTTCATTTTTCTTTCGGGTCAAATCCCATTCGATCCGGCGACCAGTCAGATCATCGAAGGCGACGTGGCCACGCAGACCGCGCGTGTGCTGGACAACGTGAAAGCCATCGCCGAAGCGGCCGGTTCATCGCTCGACCGCGCCGTGAAAGCCACCGTATTCCTCAAGGACATGAACGACTTTGCCGCGATGAACGAAGTCTATGGCAAGTATTTCTCCGCGAATCCGCCGGCGCGCTCCACCGTCGAAGTCGCCCGCCTGCCGCGCGATGTGCGTGTGGAAATCGAGTTGGTGGTTCTCGCCTGAAGCATGAATGCGCGCGAGAACCCGCAGATCGCCAGGCAGGTGTGCGTTTTCTGGCGCTGTACCGGTTGGATGCCACACCCGCCGAATCGTGGCGAGCCGCTTCAATTTTCGTTATGCTAGTCGTGTTCACATTACAGCAAAGATGCGCGTACACAATTGCTCCGTCGCTCAGTTCACCCCCTCCGTGCGACAGGCCTGGAGCGCGGCTCGATTCGCGAAGCGCGACTGCGGCCCGCGGATGCGAACGCAGTAGCTGATTCCAAAAATCACTTGTTTGGGTGGCTCAATGCCTGAGTCTCAGTACGACCTGATCGTAATCGGCAGCGGCCCAGCGGGACAGAAGGGCGCCATCGCCGCGGCGAAAATTCGCAAGAAGGTCGCCGTAGTGGACCGCACCACGATGATCGGTGGAGTGTGCGTCCACACCGGCACGATCCCCAGCAAATCCGTCCGCGAGGCGATTTTTCAGCTCACCGGAAGTGCGGTGAAGGCGTTTTACGGCGAACACTACCGCGGCAAGAACGACATTACCGTGCAGGACCTCGCTTTCCGCGTCCGCGCCACCATCGCGCGTGAGACGGAAGTGATCCGCTCGCAGCTCAAGCGCAACGGCGTCCAGATTTATCAAGGCACCGCGAAATTCACCGACCCGCATACCATCGAAGTGCAGGGCGAAAACGAGCGTTCCATTCTGCGCGGCGAGCACATTCTGGTCGCGTGCGGAACGCGTCCCGCGCGCAATCCGGACATTCCGTTTGACGACAAGCGCATCGTCGATGCCGACCGCCTCACCAGCATGGACGGGCTGCCGCGCGAGATCATCGTGGTCGGCGCGGGCGTGGTCGGCCTGGAATACACTTCGTTCCTTGCGACGCTTGGCACCGAAGTCACGCTGATCGATCAGCGCCCCACCCTGCTCGATTTTGTGGACCGCGAGATTATGGAGTCGCTCGCGTATCACCTGCGCCAGAACAACACCGTCTTCCGGCTCGGCGAAAAAGTGACCCGCGTTGGCATCGATCCGAACCGCGATCGCGTGTTCGCCGAACTCGAGAGCGGAAAGAAAATTCAGGCCGACGCTCTGCTCTACGCCGTGGGGCGCCAGGCTAACGGCGACCAGCTCGGCATCGAAGCCGCGGGCATCACGCCGGACTCACGCGGCAAACTCAAGGTGAACGAGCATTATCAGACCGAAGTGCCGCACATTTACGCCGCGGGAGACATCATCGGCTTCCCGGCGCTCGCCAGCACGTCCATGGAACAAGGGCGGCTCGCGAGTTGCCACATGTTTGGCTTGCCCGCGGAGCACATGCCGGAGCTTTTTCCGTTTGGCATTTACACGATTCCGGAAATCTCGATGGTTGGCGAAACGGAAGAAACGCTCACCGCGCGAAAGGCTCCCTACGAAATTGGCGTGGCGAAATATAACGAACTCGCGAAGAGCATGATGCTGGGCGACGAAAGCGGCATGCTGAAGCTGCTATTCGACCGCAACACGAAGAAACTACTCGGCGTGCATGCAATCGGGCAGCGGGCCACCGAGATCATCCACATTGGCCAGGCCGTGCTGTACTACGGCGGCACGATTCAATATTTCCGCGACACCGTGTTCAATTACCCCACGCTCGCGGAAGCCTACAAAGTGGCCGCGCTCGACGGAATGAACAAGCTCTAGTCCAACTGCATCTTGCAGGGAAGGGCCGGGCCAGCGCCTATGGAGTGCGAGATTTCCGCATCCCCGCCCGCTTTGCTTTCATCTCACCTCGTGTAAACATGTAGGGCGCACCCAGGAAACTTGCATGGCGAAACCCGTACTTCTTGCCGTTGACGACGATCCGGAAGTCCTCCGCGCGGTGGAGCGCGATCTGCGCCGCCGCTACGCCGAACACTACCGCGTGATGCGCGCCGATTCGGGCGCCGCCGCGCTCGAAATTCTCCGCACCCTGCAGAAACGCAACGACTCCGTGGCGCTGTTTCTGGTCGATCAGCGCATGCCGCAGATGACCGGCGTCGCGTTTCTTACCGAAGCGAAAGTTTTGTATCCGAATGCGAAGCGCGTGCTGCTCACGGCCTACGCCGATACCGACGCCGCGATTCGCGCGATCAACGAAGTTCAAATTCAGAATTATCTGCTGAAGCCGTGGGATCCGCCGGAGCAGAAGCTCTACCCATCGATCGACGATCTGCTCGCCGATTGGCAAGCCAACGTGCGCACACCGTTCGAAGGTGTTCGCGTGCTCGGCAGCCGCTGGTCGCCGCAGTCGTTTCGCATTCGCGATTTTCTGGCGCGGAGTCACGTCCCTTACGTTTTTCTGGACGTAACCACCGAGCCGCCCGATCCCGAGGCGAAGCGCCTCACCGAAGCGCTTGGCGAAGAAGCGCACAGGCTGCCACGCGTGTTTTTCCCCGATGGCACGAATCTCGCCGAGCCGACTCCGGCCGAAGTGGCCGCGAAACTCGGCCTTCGCACCCAAGCCGAGCAAGACTTCTACGATCTAGTGATTGTGGGCGGAGGTCCGGCCGGACTTGCTGCGGCTGTTTACGGCGCTTCGGAAGGGCTGCGCACAGTGATGATTGAGCGCGAAGCTCCGGGCGGGCAGGCGGGCTTGAGTTCGCGCATCGAAAATTACCTGGGATTTCCATCGGGGTTGAGCGGAGGCGACCTGGCTCGCCGTGCCGTGATGCAAGCGCGCCGATTCGGCGTGGAAATTCTCGCCCCGCAGGAAGTGGTTGGGCTCCGAGTCGAAGGACCTTACCGCATCGTAAAACTCTCCGAAGGCCATGAAATTTCCTGCCACGCGTTGCTGATCGCCACGGGCGTGCAGTGGCGCAAGCTCGATGCTCCGGGTGTTGACCAATTCCAGGACGCCGGTGTGTATTACAGTTCGTCCCTCACCGAAGCGGCAGCGTGCAAAGATGAAGACGTTTACATGGTGGGCGGCGCGAATTCCGCCGGGCAGGCCGCGTTGTACTTCTCCGAGTTTGCGAAGCGCGTGGTGATGCTGATCCGCGGAAATTCGCTCGACGCGACGATGTCGCAATACCTTATCGACGAAATTAAGCGCAAGCCGAACATTCACGTAGAAGTGAATTCCACCGTCGCGGCCGTTCACGGCGGCGATCACCTGGAAGAAATATCGATCCATTGCTCGCAGACCGACGAGACGGCGCGCGTGAAAGCCGGGTCGCTTTTTATTTTCATCGGCGCAGAGCCGCGCACGGACTGGCTGGGCGACGCGATCGTTCGCGACGAGAAGGGATTCATTCCCACCGGTTCCGCGCTGATGAAAGACGGCAAGCGCCCCGCCGGCTGGACGGCCGATCGCGATCCGTGGCTTTTCGAAACCAGCGTGCCGGGAATTTTCGCGGTGGGCGATGTGCGGCAGGGGTCCGTGAAGCGCGTCGCATCCGGTGTCGGCGAAGGCTCCGTCGCGATTCAGTTCGTGCACCAGTACCTCAAAAAGGTTTGAGATGAGCGAAACCACCTCTACGCCGGCGCACGCCGGCGCAAAACCGCTCCAGCAGGCGCTGCGCGAGATCGCCGTGCTTGCCGATCTTCCCGAGGACCACATTACGTGGCTGGCGAGTCACGCGCAGGAAATCTGGTCCGAGCCCGGCGAAATCATTTTCAAGCAGGGCCGCGTGGCAGACACTCTGGTCTTTGTTCTGGAAGGCGAAGTGAACATCCAGCGCGATGACATCCCGGACTCGCCGATCTTTATCGCGCGGGCTGGGCAGGTCACCGGGAAATTGCCTTTCTCGCGCATGGTCACGTTCGGGGGCACGGCCCGCACTGTGACTCGCGCGCGCGGCGCGTTGATTCACGAGAGCCTGTTCCCCGAAATGCTCACCGTCGCACCGGAACTGGCGCAGCGCCTGGTGGGCGTGATGGCGGACCGCATCCGCGAATCCACCAAGCTCGACGTGCAGCGCGAGAAATTGATGGCGCTCGGCAAGCTTTCCGCCGGACTCGCGCACGAGCTGAATAATCCCGCAGCGGCGATCGGGCGTTCTGCGGCGGGTCTCCGTGAAACGCTCGATGCGCTTCGCTTCGCGGGCCTACGCGTGAGCCATCACACGCTATCCAACGAGCAGACCCAATTCATCGACGACTTCGAGCAGGATTTTCTGAACCGTCTCGCGGTCACGCGCATTCCCGACCCAGTGGAAGACAGCGACCGCGAAGAGCGCATCTCCGCGTGGCTCGAAGGCCACGGCGTCAAAGATGGCTGGGAACTCGCTCCTCTGCTCTCCGAAGCGCAAACCGAAATTCCGCAACTCGAAACCGGCTATCAGCAGTTGGGCGCCGCGGCATTCCCGGACGTGATCTCGCGCGTCGTCCGCCGCCTAACTGCCTACCGCCTGCTCGACGAAATTGAAAACGGATCAAAGCGCGTTTCTGAACTGGTCCGTTCGATCAAGGAATACTCGTACATGGATCAGGCGCCCGAGCAGGAGGTGGACGTTCACCAAGGCCTAGAGAGCACGCTGACGATGATGAATCACGTGCTCAAGCATGGCATTGAAGTGGTGCGCGACTATGATAAGTCGCTTCCGCCGATTTGTGCACGCGGCAGCGAGCTGAATCAGGTTTGGACCAATTTGATCGACAACGCCGCCTCCGCGATGAAAGGGAAGGGCGAGTTGCGCATCCGCACCGCGCGCGAAAACGATCGCGTGCTCGTTGAGATTCGCGACTCCGGTCCCGGCATTCCGGCAGGGATTCAGTCGCGCATCTTCGAGCCGTTCTTTACCACCAAACCGGTGGGTGAGGGCACGGGACTCGGACTCGACTCGGTGCGCCGCATCATCAGCACGCATCACGGCGACATCCACGTGGAGTCCAAGCCTGGCGACACACGATTCCAGATCCGGCTTCCCATCTCCCGTCCGAGATTGCAATCGCCGGTCGAATAGGTCGCACGCAGCTCCTCCGTTGACATCTCCGCCGCGCCGCCGGAATATCGTTAAGTCCCTACGCGCGCTTAAGGAAGAATGGCTGACGTCCCACAATTTCGCCGCCCTGAGTCTCGCTCCCAGCCCGATTACTTTTGCCCGTCCTACGTTTCCTCGCGGAAGCGCGCGCCCAAAAAGCAGCTGATCGTTCTGCCCCACTCGCTCTCGGAGACCACCGGCCCGGTGTTTGGGGAAGACGAAATTGGCGCGACGGATAGCGACCTGACCGCGCAGCACGAGTCCGAACCCATCGGCGAACGCATCATCGTTTCCGGCCGCATCCTCGACGATTCCGGCCGCGCCATTCCAAACGCTTTGATCGAAGTGTGGCAAGCCAATGCCGCCGGTCGCTACCGCCACAAGAATGACCAGCATGGCGCGCCGCTCGATCCGAACTTCACCGGCTGCGGGCGGATGCTCACCGACGCGGAGGGGAACTACCGCATGGTTACGATCAAGCCCGGCGCGTATCCCTGGCAGAACCATCCGAACGCGTGGCGCCCCGCGCACATTCACTTTTCTCTGTTTGGTGCGGGCTTGCTCTCGCGGCTCGTCACGCAGATGTATTTTCCCGGTGATCCATTGATGGCGCACGACCCGATCTTCAACAGCATTCGCGACGACCGCGCACGGCAGCGCATGATCGCTGCGTTCGATTTCGCCACCACGATCCCGTCGCACGCGCTCGGCTACAAATTTGACCTCGTGCTGCGCGGCCCCGAAGCGACTCCGATGGAGAACAAATCGTGAGCCGCATTCACACGCCCTCGCAGACGGTCGGCCCATTTTTTCACCTCGGCTTGAGCCGCCTCGACCGGCATTCGCTTGCGCCTGTAGGGACGCCTGTTCACGAAATCATTTCGATTCACGGACGCGTTTACGACGCCGACTTGAATCCCGTCCCGGACGCGATGCTGGAAATCTGGCAGGCTAACGCAAACGGCGAGTATTTCGACCGCAGCCTCGCGGCTAATGCAGGCGCGAAGCAATTCACTGGCTTTGGCCGCGTGCCCACCGACGACAACGGCGCGTTTCACTTCACCACCATCAAACCAGGCCCGGTACGCGAGCGCCCCGGCGGCCCTGCGAGTTCGCCTCACATTGTAGTGACGATTTTCATGCGCGGCCTGCTGCGGCATCTCTCCACTCGAATTTATTTTCCGCATGAGGCACTGAATGACTCCGACCGGGTGCTGCGGCTGATTCCCGAAGACCGCCGCGTCACTCTGATCGCGCAATCGAGTGCATCCGAGCCTTCGAAATTCGAGTGGAACGTCGCTCTCCAGGGCGAAAACGAGACCGTTTTCTTCGACCTTTAGCCTCCAAACCTTCGCAAAACAGGGGCGAAACCGCTCCCCGCGCCGGCTCCGAGCCCTTCCCGCCGCGCCATGAAATTCGCAAAAACTCAGAGTATGATGGTGCGCGGCTCCCCGCACGCCCCGGCCGTAAAGGACCTCTCATGGAGCACCGGTTCACGCTTGGCGTTGAAGAGGAATTCCAGATCGTCGATCCCACCACGGGCGAGCTGCGTTCGCACGTCAGCGAGTTGATGGAAGCGTCCACGCCGAGCCTCGGCGAGCACGTGAAGCGCGAGATGCACCAGTCGATCGTGGAGATCGGCACACAAATTTGCGCGGACGTGAACGAACTCGACGTCGATATCCGCAGGATGCGCGGCGAGCTGGTTCGTGCGGCGGAAAGCCGCGGCCTCGCGGTGGCCGCTGCGGGCACGCATCCGTTCTCAAGTTGGATCGATCAGGTCATTTCACCCGGCGAACGCTACCAGAACATCGTGGAAGAAATGGGGCAGTTGGCGCGCTCGCTGCTGATTTTCGGAATGCACGTTCACGTGGCGATGCCGAACCGCACCACGATGATCGAGCTGATGAACATGGCGCGGTATTTTCTGCCGCACCTGCTTGCGTTTTCCACCAGCTCGCCTTTTTGGATGGGCCGCGATACGGGCTTAAAATCCTTCCGCACTACGGTATTTCGCCGATTCCCGCGCACCGGCATTCCCGATCATTTGCACTCCTGGAATCAATACGAAGACTACGTGGAGCTGCTCGTGCGTACGCACTGCATCGACAACGCCAAGAAAATCTGGTGGGACGTGCGGCCGCATCCGACGTTCGGCACGCTCGAATTCCGGATATTTGATGTGGTCACCCGTGTTGACGAAGCGGTGGCCATCGCAGCGCTCACCCAGGCAATCGTGGTGAAGCTGCATCGCCTGTACACCGCGAACCTGGGCTTCCGCATGTATCACCGCGCGCTGATTGAAGAAAACAAGTGGCGCGCCGCGCGCTGGGGCGTAGAAGGAAAGCTCATCGACTTCGGAAAACAGGCCGAGGTGCCGATGCATATTCTCACCGAAGAGCTTCTCGAGTTTGTGGATGACGTGCTCGATGATCTGGGAAGTCGGCATGCCATCGAGCCGATCGTGCGGATTGTTCGCGAGGGCACCGGGGCCGAGCGTCAGATGCGCGTGTTCAAGGAAACCGGTGGCGACCTGAAAGCTGTGGTCCGCCATATCGTAGAAGAGACGCGCGCGGGCGTCACGATACCATCAAGCACCGTGGCGCATGGACCGGGTGCCCACTGAATGCGGACTCGCCGGAGCGGCACGACGAATCATCAGAAAACGAAGGAGCGCGCGACATGAAGATTGGAATTCTCTGCGGCCGTGAATACAGCTTCCCGCCGGCATTCATCGCCAAAGTGAACGAGCTGGGCGCGAAAGACGGCATCACCGCGGAATTCGTGAAGCTCGGCGGCACGAAGATGGGCGAGCCTGCACGCTACAAGGTGATCGTCGATCGCATTTCGCACGAAGTGGAATACTACCGCGGCTATCTGAAGCATGCGGTCCTGCAGGGTACTTACGTAATCAACAATCCGTTCTGGTGGACCGCTGACGATAAATTCTTCAACTATTCCGTCGCAAGCAAGCTGGGAGTCGCGATTCCGCGCACCGTGCTGCTGCCGCAGAAGGGCTACCCGTCCGACGTCGATATCAACTCGGAATCGCTCCGCAACCTCGAATATCCGATTCAGTGGGACGAGATTCTTGAATACGTCGGCCGCCCTGCGTTCCTGAAGCCGTACTCGGGCGGCGGCTGGAAGCACGTCTATAAAGTTCACAACAAAGAAGAGCTGATCAAGGCCTACGACGGCACTTCGCCGTACTGCATGACGCTGCAGGAGAACGTCGCCTTCGACAAATACGTCCGCTGCTTCACGTTCGGAAAAATGGACATCCTTCCCGTCGTGTACGATCCACACGCCCGCCGCTACATCGTCGATCACAAGTATCTTTCGGACGAGCTGGGCGCACGTGTGGTGAAAGACGCGCAGACCATCAACCAGGCGCTCGGCTATGAAATGAATACGATTGAGTTCGCCATCAAAGACAACATTCCGTACGCCATCGACTTCCTGAATCCCGCGCCGGATTTTGAGCGGGATCGCATCACCGACTTTTACTTCGACATCGTGGTCGATCGGATGGCGCGGCTGGTGATCGACCGCGCGCTGCACGGCGAGCCATCGTATCCCTGGCCGCGTTGGGAACAGATGCTCGGCGTCGGCGCCGCGGCTGGTTTCACGGGCGCTCCCGGAAAAACGGCGCACGCTACAACGCCTTCTGCTCCGACTCCGGCGCCACCGACCGCTCCTGCGGCACCTGGAAAACCCCGTCCGGGAGTGAAACCCGCATGACGGGTTCGTCGCAGCCGACGCCCGCACCCGCGGCGCCGGTGGAATTCTGGAATAGCCTGTTGCGCCCGGACGTGGAACTCGCGCCCGCGTTCGCCCAGGAGCTGAACGCCACGATGCGCGCGAAGCGCCTCACCTTTGGCGAGCGGATTCATTGCCCGTTCCTACGACCGTTTTTTCTTTCCACCGACGAAGAGAGGCGCGTGCGCCCCGTTGCCGAAGCGATTGCCGCGATGGGTGAGCGCGTGGTGAGGCAGTCGCTAGCCGATCCAGATTTGCTGGCGCAGTCCGCGCTTTCATCCGAAGAAGAGCGGCTCGCGCGACTCAATCCACACTACGCGACGTCCAGCACCGCATCGCGTTTAGATGCCTTCCTCCTTCCGAACTCGCTGCAATTTGCGGAGTACAACGCCGAATCTCCGGCCGGAGCGGGTTACGCCGAAACTCTCGCCGATGTGTTTCTCTCGCTGCCGGTGATGCAACGCTTCGAACAGCGCTATGCCGTCCGCAAATATCCGCTGATGAAGCTGATTCTCGAAGCGCTACTCGCGAGCTACGCCGAATGGGGCGGAAAAGCGTCGCCGCCGGTGATTGCCATCGTCGATTGGCGCGAAGTACCGACGTACAGCGAGTTCGAAATCATTCGCGACCATTTCGAAGCAGCGGGCGTTCCAACAATCATCGCCGATCCACGCGACTTGGTGTTTGAGGGCGGCCGGCTCACCGCGCGTGGGCACAAGATCGATCTTGTCTATCGCCGCGTTCTGATCAACGACATCATCGCTCGTCCTGCCGAGTGCGCGGCGCTCGTGGCCGCCTACGCTGCGAACGCGGTCTGCGTCGCCAATGCGCTTAGCTGCAAGATCCCGCACAAGAAATCGTTCTTCGCCGTGCTGACCGACGAGCGCAACGGATCTCTCTTCAGTCCCGTGGAGCGCGACTTGATCCGCCAGCACATTCCGTGGACGCGTCTGCTCGCTGACACAAAAACCACGCGTGAAGGCGAAGCTTTCGGCCTGCTCGAATATGTGCGCAAGCGCCGCAACGATTTCGTGCTGAAGCCCAACGACGAATACGGCGGCATAGGCGTGACGCTCGGTTGGGAGACCACCGAATCGCAATGGGACGACGGTCTGGACCTCGCACTAGCCGACACGGAAAGCGCCTGGGTGGTTCAGGAGCGCATCAACGTTCGCCGCGAAGTTTTCCCCATGCAGTCCGCGGGGACGATCGAAATGCGCGACATGCTCGTCGATTTCGCACCCTACATCTTCCGCGGGAAAATGGCGGGCTGCCTCACGCGCCTCAGCGCCACGGGCCTCGCCAACGTAACCTCCGGCGGCGGCCAAGTCCCTTCCTTCCTGATCCAGCTCAAGCAGTAGATTCGCTTCAGATCTTCCGTGTCACCGACTTCAGTCTGTGGCACAGGCGTTCGCGCCTGTGCGTATCTCACATTGTGTGAGGTACGGGCTTAGCCATCGCACCGAAGCCGCAGATTTTCACATTGTGCGCACGCCCATGTTACGGAGCCTTTCGCAGCACAGACTTCAACCTCTAGATTCGCGTGTCACCATCACGCTATACTGGTTTCGGCGTATCGGACGCCTCCGTGTCCGCGGGAAGGGCTGAGCCCATCGAGTCACCGCACTTTAACAACTGATCGACCATCTCTTTTGAGCCCGGATACGCGGACACGAGGGCAGCCACCACAAAGGAGATCGTCATGTCCGATCCGCGTCCGTCGCTGTTGCCCCGTCGCCATCTTCATGAGAATCCGAATCTCGAACAGCTGCACAAACAAGCCAAAGATCTACTTCGCGCCTACCGCGCGAGACGATCCCGCAGCCGTCGCAGAAGTAGCCCAGTTCGAACGCGCGGCTGACTCACAAAATTCGCGCTCCACGACGCGCAACGCATCCTGGCCCGCGCGTACGGCTTCCCCAGCTGGCCGAAACTGAAAGCCTTCGTCGATGGCGCAAACACCGCTCGCTTCCTCGACGCCGCAAAATCCGCCGACCGTCGCGCTCGTCCGCTCGCTTATGGCCAGCCGCCCCGAACTCGTCGAACATGGGCACCAACGCGATGGGCGAGCAGCGCGCCATCCACTTCGCCGTGATGAATCGCGACGTGGCGATGACGCGCCTCCTGATGGAAGCCGGCGCGAACGCGCGTCAGGGCATCTACCCGCATCGCGACGCCACCTCTGCCTACGCGCTCGCCAAGGAGCGCGAGTTCGCAGACATCGTCGCCGTGATCGAGGAAGAAGAACGCCACCGCCGCGAAGACTTGAGCTGCACCAACGCGACTGTAACCCCCGAGCAGGACCAGATCAGCGCCGCCATAGCGAATGGCGACCGCGACACAGTCGTGCGCCTGCTGGAATCGGACCTTTCGCGCGATTCAAGCTTGCGATCGCAACGGCCGCACGCCGCTTCACATGGCCGCGCAGGCAAACGACGCCGAGCTCGTGAATTGGCTTCTCGACCGGCGCGCCAATCCGCGCAAGATCGACCCCAACGATCTCACTCCCATCGACGTAGCCGCGCTCGCCGCCGACCCTCGCAATTCCGCGCGCGAAGCGTTTTCCGCGCTCGCGCGCACGCTCCTCGATCGCGGCTCCGATTACACGCTCCGCGCCGCCGTCGCGCTCGGCGACGAAAAACGCGTCCGCGATCTTCTCGCCTCCGATCCTGCTCCGCTGAGGCAAATCAGCACGTTCGGCGGCGGCCTCATCACGCTCGCTGTAAATCATCGCCAACTAGAAATGGTCCGTCTGCTTCTGGATCTCGGCGCGGATGTGAACGAGCGAGTTTTGCTCGACGACAACGAAGAGCCGGTCGAAAGCTGGGGCACGCCGCTCTGGCATTCCGCGCTGGCCGACGACTTTGCGATCACCGAACTCCTCCTCAATCGCGGCGCGGATCCAAACGCGAATGTCTATGCCTCAGGCTGGCCGCTTCGCAACGCGTGGGACCATGCCGATGGCCGCGTGAAAAAACTTCTGCTTGAACGCGGTGCCACACCGACGCCGTACATGGTCGCCGAGATGCACGACGTAGCCGAAGCCCGCCGCCTGCTTGCTCAAAATCCCGGCAACCAGGAGCTGGCTAACGAACTCGTCTGGTCTGCCGCGGACCATGGTTGCCCGGAGATTGTCGAACTCGCTTTGTCTTATTTAAAATGGCAGCGCGACGACGATCGCTGGAACTGGATCCTGATGCAGCCGATTCGCGGCGGCAACGGCAGAGAAGCCGTGCTGGACGGCTACTTTGCGTCGCTGGCCGCGATTCTGCGCACCGGAGTCGATCCCGATGTTCCGCGCTTCGGCCGCACGGCCCTGCATTACGCAGCTGGGCGCCATGGATCCGCTTCCGGCAAAGATCGTGCGCGCTTCGCTGAGATCCTGCTCGATTACGGTGCGAGTATGACGCGGCGCGACGACCTGCTGAAATCCACGCCGCTCGGCTGGGCGTGCCGCTGGGGCCGCAAAGAAATTGTCGAGCTACTCCTGCAGCGTGGAGCTCCCGTGCACGAGCCGGACGCCGAGCCGTGGGCGCAGCCGCTCGCGTGGGCGAGAAAAATGAATCACCTCGAGATTGTCGCTCTCCTCGAAAGCCGCCTGGAGGCTCCGTGAGCGCGACCGGTTCTGGCACACGGTTGCGAGTTCGATCAAAATGCCAATGATTACGTGGAAAATTAAGCCGCGACTCTTTACAATCTTTTGATGAATTTTGGACCTGCAGCCCCTGAGCTGCTTCCCGGCGCAAAAAACGCAATCGACACCTGCCTCGCGATCCAACCCGGCGAAAAAGTCGCCCTCATCGCCGACCGTCCCAGTGAAGCTGTAGCCGCCAGCCTCGCCGAAGCGCTGAAACAGCGCGGCGCGGTGTGTGAAGGCTTCCTGCTGGAAGACCTCGCGCCTCGCCCACTCAAGCGCGCTCCGCAAGCGGTGCTCGACGCCCTGGGCCGCGCCGACGCTGGAATCCTTTGCATGACTCCGCAGGAAGGCGAGCTGGGCGCGCGGAAAGATATCGTCGGCGTCGTCGAGCGCCGCCACATCCGCTATGCGCACATGATCGGCGTTACGCCGGAAATCATGCAGCAGGGTATGCGCGCGGACTATACGATGGTGGACCGCCTCAGCGAAAAACTTCTTCAGCGCATGCACGAAGCGAAATCGCTCACAGTGAAAACAGACGCAGGTACGTCGCTCGTCTCCACTTTCGATTCAAAACTCGACTGGGTGAAGACCAGCGGGCTGATCAGCACGCGTTACTGGTCAAATCTCCCGGCTGGCGAGGTGTTCACTACGCCTGCGAAAGTCGACGGAACGTTCGTGTGCGACGGCACGGCCGGCGATCACTTCTGCGGAAAATACGGCGACCTCGAAAGCACGCCGCTCACGCTGGAAATCACGGCGGGCCGCCTGACGAAAGCCACGTGTTCGCGGAAAGATCTCGAAGCGGAATTTTGGAGCTATTGCCACACGGACGAGAACAGCGATCGCGTCGGCGAGCTGGCGTTTGGCACCAACATCAGTCTTTCGAAGTTCATCGGCATTCTGCTACAGGACGAGAAATTTCCCGGCGTGCATCTCGCGTTCGGCGATCCGTACGGCAGCCAGACGCACGCGCAGTGGAGTTCGCGCACCCACGTGGACGTACTGGCGCGGCGCTGCAACGTGTGGATCGATCAGGATCAGGTGATTTCCAACGGCCGGTACATGTTGGACCGCCTGGGCCTCGCGTAACGCAAGCTCGCACGCGAAGCGAATTCCCGCACGATCCGAAAAACTAGAACAGCCGGCTGACGTACTCCCACATCTGGTGCTTCCAGAACGGCCAGTCGTGCCCGCCCTGCAGTCCCCAGTCATCCAAATGATGTTGAATGCCGCGGCTGGCGAGAACTTGCGAGAGCCGGTACGACGGCCCGCTGTTTTCCCACGGCCCGTTGCCCGTCGCGATGTGAATGTCGCACTGCGAAAGCAGCCACAGCGAGTGGCCGTCGTTCAGATTCGCCAGGTAGTCCACCGGATTGTTGAAGTAGGTGTTGTCGTCGTACATCCCGCTCATGAATCCGCGGATGTCGTAAACGCCGGAAAGCGCGAAGCAGCGCTTGATCACGTCGGGATGTTTGAAGAGCGCATTCGCCGCGTGGTACGCGCCGAACGAAGCGCCCATCGTGGAAATGGCGAGCCCGTGCGTCTGGCAGCTATTCCAGATGAACGGCACCACTTCTTCGCGCAGGTACGAGTCGAATTGCGATTGCATGTAGCTGCGATGAAAGGGATGCGCGCGCTTGTTGTAGAACGAAGCGTGATTAATCGAATTCACGCTGAAGAATTTCACGCGGCCCGCATCGATCAACGGAGCGAGAGCCCCGATCATCCCTTGATTTTCGAGTTCCCACTCGTCGCCGGCGCTGGTGGGAAAACCGATCAGCGGCATCCCGTAGTGCCCGTACACCACCACTCCCATTTCCATTCCAACGCGATGCGACCACCAGTGATGGTATTCGCGATTCATTGTGCTCCTGCGCGGACGCCTTCGCCCACGGCGCGGCTGCGGCGCTCGAACGCGCCGTATTATACGGCGTTTCGCGCGCGCTCGCGCCGGAAACAGGTCGCCTGCGAAGGGGAGAAATCCGGATGATTCGCTCGAAATGTCCACGGATTTAAGTCTAAACGAAAACTATATTTCGTTTGAAGCACGCTCTGCAACCGGGTGCGCGGGCCGCGGCGAAATTCACTCTGGTCCGATTTTCGCAGCCACTTCGCATCTGCTATTCTATCCGGCAGTTTGCAGCCGCTTTCGCACGCGCAAAAATCATCTCGCAGGTGAAGGAAAGGGAACGGCTTTTGTCCGCCATTGACGATCTGTCGTTGCAGCTCGCCGCCGCGGGCCATGGGCACCTCGAAAAGCACGAGCAGTTCGCATCGAAATTCCTCGCCAAGAAACGCGACCTGATCGTTTACGTCCCCGGAATCTACGCGAAGCGCTCGGACATGCGCTTTCCTGTGCTGTATCTGGAGGACGGACAGAACCTTTTCGATCCGAACACTTCGTTCATTCAGGGAATGTACTGGCACGTGGGCGAAGCGGCGGACCGCTCGATCGCGACTGCGCAAGTGCAGCCGTTGATCATCGTCGGCATCTACAACACCGACAAACGCCTGAACGAATACACGCCCACCCGCGACAAAAAACTCGGCGGCGGTCGCGCTGACAAATACGGCCGCATGCTCGTGGAAGAACTGAAGCCCTTCATCGATTCGAAGTACCGCACGCTTACAGATGCGCAACACACCGGCCTCGGCGGCTCCTCGCTCGGCGGGCTGCTCACCGTGTATCTGGGAATAAAATATCCGCAAGTGTTTGGCAAGCTCGCCGTGCTCTCTCCGTCGATATGGTGGAACAAGCGCGCGATTCTCGATTACGTTGATCGCGCCAAAGTCCCTAGCCGCGCGCGGATCTGGCTCGACGTCGGCACCAAGGAAGATGCCAGCACCGTCGCGAACGTCACCGCGCTCCACGATCTGCTGTTGAAAAAAGGCTGGCAGGACGGCCCCGACCTTCACTTCCAGGTGTTTCAGGGCGCGCAGCACAACGAAGAGGCGTGGGCGCAGCGCGTGGCGCCCTTCCTGCAATTCCTGTTTCCGGCGGCGGAGACGGCGGTATAATCCGCGTTCCTGAGGCCCTGCGGCGTCGCGGCTGAATCGTTTCATTGCGGGGCGCGCGCCGCCGTTTTTGGAGGCACGCATTGCCCGAACCGCGTCCGATTACGATTCTCTGCCTCACCTCGTACGAAAAAGGCCAGGACTTCCTCCGCACCTGCAAGGAACTCGGTTGCCGCGTCCTGCTGCTCACACTCGAAAAATTCCGCGATGGTTCGTGGCCTCGCGAATCCGTGGACGAATTTTTCTACATGCCCGAAGAGCTTCCGGTACAGGCCATCATCAATACCGTTAGCTATCTGGCGCGCTGGCAGCCCATCGACCGCATCGTCGCGCTCGATGAATTTGATCTTGAAAACGCCGCCGCTCTTCGCGAGCACCTGCGCCTGCCAGGGATGGGCCTCACCACCATCCGCTACTTTCGCGACAAGCTCGCCATGCGCGGCCGCGCGCAAGAAGCCGGCGTCCCCGTGCCGGAATTTATTCACGTGCTGAATCACGCCGCCCTGAATGAATTCATGGAGCGCGTGCCGCCGCCATGGTTACTGAAGCCGCGTTCGCAGGCTTCCGGAATCGGCATGAAGAAGTTACGCTCGCCGCACGAGCTGTGGCCGATTCTCGAGCGCCTGGGCGACGATCAATCGGGCTACCTGCTGGAACAATTCGTTCCCGGCGACGTGTTTCACATCGACGGAGTGGTCTCCGAGCGCGATGTCGTCTTCGCTGCGGCGCACGCCTACGGTGCGCCTCCGCTCGACACCTCGCACGATGGCGGAATCTTCACCACGCGCACGCTGCCGCGCGAATCCGCCGACGCGAAAACGCTCCGCGCGCGGAACGCGGAGCTGGTGCAGGCGATGGGCCTCGTGCGCGGCGTCACCCATGCCGAATTTCTGCGCTCGCACACCAACGGCAAGTTTTATTTTATTGAGATCGCCGCGCGCGTCGGCGGCGCTTACATCGCGGACGCGGTGCAGGCCGCAAGCGGCGTCAACCTGTGGCGTGAATGGGCGCGGCTCGAAATCGGCGCTGGCCGCACGCCGTACACGCTGCCTCCCCTACGTAAAGACTACGCGGGCGTGGTGCTTTCGCTCGCGCGCCAGGAAACGCCCGACACTTCCTCTTACAACGATCCCGAAATCGTGCTGCGCATTCAGAAGAAATATCACGCCGGGTTCGTGCTCCGCTCGCCCGATCCCGCGCGCGTCGCCGCGCTCCTCGATGAATACGCGCAGCGCTTCCGCCACGATTTCTTTGCCACCGCCCCCGTGCCCGACAGGCCGACCTCTTAGCCGCCGGGCCCTCACTTGCTGCTGCCGTATATAATGCCTGCGCCGTGACAGATCACTCCCGTCTCCTCATTATCTTGCTCGCGTTTGTCGCAATCAGCTTTTTGGCGACGTCCGCACGCGCGCAGGACAACTATGAAATTCAGGTGTACGGCTCGGAACTGGTCGATCCCGGCCACACCATGGTCGAATTGCACAGCAATTTCACTATCGACGGCACGAAAATGATCACCGACGGCGTCTATCCCACGAATCACGCCGAACACGAAACCGTCGAGATTACCCACGGATTCACGGACTATTTCGAATGCGGCTTTTATATTTTTACGTCCATAAACGATGGTCACGGCTGGCAGTGGGTCGGCGATCACATCCGCCCGCGCTTTGCCGTTCCGCAGAAGTGGCACTGGCCGGTCGGAGTCAGCATTTCGAACGAGATCGGCTATCAGCGCCGCCAGTATTCAACGGACACGTGGACCTGGGAAATCCGGCCGATCGTCGATCAGAAACTTGGCAAGTGGTACTGGTCGATCAATCCTACGTTCGATCGCTCGTTCCACGGCGAAAGCGTCCACCAGGGCTTAGTGTTCTCCCCGAATTTCAAGTTCAGCTACGATTTCACGCCGAAGATCGCGGGCGGCCTGGAATATTACGGCTCGGTGGGGCCAGTCACGGGATTCGATGCCATTCCGGATCAGCAGCAACAGATCGTTCCTGCCGTGGATTTGAATATCGCTCCGCAGTGGGAAATCAATTTCGGTCTTGGCGTCGGCGTTACCCGCTCCACCGATCACCTCATTGCCAAATTCATCCTCGGCTATCGCTTCAATTTCTGAAATGCGGCGCGAATCCTGTCGCACGCGCCGGAAGCATAGCCCGGTTCGATCGCACGCGCATTCGTGTTAGCGTAAGGCAGCGCCATTCTACTTCGCGCGACGACGCACCGGTAGGACGGTTTGAATCCGAAAAGGTCTTTCTGTTGCCGCGAAACCAGAGGACATAGAGCGTGAACGGTCTCCCTCGATCTCCTGCAGTGGTCTTCATCACTTCACTGATGTTGCTCTGGGTTTCCGCGTGGGCTGGTGCGTTGCTGCGTAAGCGAAGAGACGCCGACGAGGACGTTCAGAAGGACCTGGAAATAATCGTCCCTGCCGCGCTCACTCTGCTCGGCCTGATCATCGGCTTTACGTTTTCGATGGCCATCAGCCGCTACGACCAGCGCAAAATCTACGAGGAAGAGGAAGCCAACGCGATTGGCACCGAATATCTGCGCGCAGATTTGTTGCCGGCGGAAGACGGCGCTCGCGTTCGAGCGATGCTGCTGACATATCTCAATCGCCGAATCGCGTTTTATGAGGCGAGCGACTCGACATCGGTGCGCGCTATCAAGGACGAGACTTCTCGCCAGCAGACCGAACTGTGGTCCGTCGTCCAGAAAGTCGCGCTCGCAAATCCCACGCCCGTGAGCGCCCTCACGCTTTCGGGTATGAACGATGTGCTGAACTCCCAGGGCTACACGCAGGCCGCCTGGTGGAATCGAATTCCGCCCGCTGCATGGCTTTTGATGTTCGCGATCGCCATCTGCTCGAACTTCCTGGTCGGGTACGACACGCAGCGGCGCAGAATGCGCCTTGGGCCTTCGTTCGTTCTTCCCTTCATTCTCTCCATCGCATTTTTTCTGATCGCGGATATCGATAGCCCGCGCAACGGCGTGATTCGCGTCTCGCCGCAGAATCTGTTGAGCCTCTCCGGCTCCCTCACCCCTCCCGCGCAAAGAAACCCACAATAGCCACCCACCGCTGACGCATCCACCTTGGCGCGACCCAGGCTGCGAGCGTCCGCGGTCGCCTACTTCTAATTTTTGGGAAACTCAGCCGGAGCAGGAATCCCTCCGACCGAAAATTACAAAGGTAAGAATGGTGGGCCTGGGTAGACTTGAACTACCGACCTCACCCTTATCAGGGGTGCGCTCTAGCCACCTGAGCTACAGGCCCAACGTACAAGCAGACAAGAATTTTAGCAAAAGTCGCCGGAAGCGCCTAGCCCACAGACGCGGAATTTCGGGTGATTTTCCAGTTCACAGGCCAAGCACGACAGCTGCCGCCCGCGGCGCTGGCCCGCTTCTGTCGCACGCGGCTTTGACCGATTAGCGCCTCACACGCACGGCACGAATCTGGTTTCTAACGCGGCGGACGCCCGCCTCCTCCGCCTCGCCGCGCACCGCCTCCACCGCCGCCGCGATTCGTACCACCCCCGCCGCGATTTTGTTGCTCGAGTTGATCCCCGCGCGCACGTCCGTTCGCATCATTATTCAGCTGCGATCCAAGCTCGGAGCCTGATCCGCCCGGAGGGGCGGGAGTTGTGGTTTGCGGATTCGCCGGACGGTTCTTGCCGGAAGGCGTTGTGCCGCCGTCCGTCCCAGAACTCGTCCCATTCTGCGCGCGCTTTCCGGTGCCATTTTGAGCGCCGGAGCCTGACGCATCATTCTTCGCGCCCAAATTCCCCGACGACGAACTATTCGGATTCGTCGCCCCGCTCAAATTATTCTGCGTCTTCGCCTGCTCCTGCGACTTCTTGGTCTGCGCATTTCCGGAAGACGGATCGACCGGCTGCCATCCACCGTCGTCCCACTTGCTCCAGTTACCGTCCGAATCTTTTTTGTAAACGTTTCCGTCCGCGCCGGCATACACGTTGTTATTGTTCGCGTCCTTCGCGACGAAGGCGCTGTTTCCGTTCTTCGTCGTCACGCCCACGCCGGCGCTGCCTTTCGAAGTATCGAATCCCGCCACCGTCCCATTTGCGTTTGAGTAGTGTCCGGCCTGCGCCCAGTTATCGCCGTTCGTCACCACGCGAACTGCCCCACTGCGCGTACGCGTTGTGTCCCTGCGAAGTCGCCGCGTAAGTTCCGGTCCACGGATTGTACGCCGACGCATACGTGTGTCCCCCATACGCGTTCTGATACGTTACGGCGTGCCCGTAAAATCCGGTCGTCGGGTTGTACCACGCCGCTGATCCCGCCGACGCGTACGGTCCATATACGGCGCGCCCCACTCCATAAAATCCAGTGTACGGGTTATAGACCGCCGCTACGCCGTACGTGTAAGGATAGGGATAGTAGATCGGATAGCGCGGACCGTAATAAATGTACGGCGGGTAATACCAGCCCGTGCCGTAAACCACCGTCGCACCCACGGCCATTCCCAGTACGAAAACGCCAAGGTAGCCGCTCGAATAGCTCGTCTCCACCGTCGTCGGCGTCGGATTCGAAACGATCACGTAGGTTACGTTGTACACCGGGCAGCTCGGCGGAATCGTATAGATCACCGCCGGAATCGCGTCCGCCGTCTTCCACGGCCCCGATGACGATGCACCGATGAACCAAATGCCGTTGAAGCACAAGTAGTACACGTTGTTCACGCGGATCACGCGCGCTGTGGTGTTCACCGCGTAATACATCGTCGTGCCGGTGATCTCCACAAATTGCGGCTCTCCCGCGTACACAATCTTCACACTCGCTTCCGCCGCTGCGCGATTCACCACCGCCGTCGTCGGCACCTGCGCGAGCAGCACAGCGTCGCTCGCCATCTGCGTGCCGGGAACGGAAACCAGCGCCGCCGAATACGCGTTGCCCGCAGGAATTTTCGCGAAGTCTGGCGGCAACTCGTTCGCATACACCCACGGCGCTTCCAGCGCGCCCGCGCGGAACCAACGCCCCGAAAACAGCACGTAGAGCTGCTTCGTCTGCGAACTCATGAAAATCTGATTGTCCGTGTTCGCGCCGTACGAAAGCGAAGTGCCCGGAATCGGTGTCCACACCGGTGTGCCTCGGAAAATAATCAGCTCGGATGGTTTCTCCGTCACAAAGACTTTCGGCGCCGCGCCCGCTCCCGCCGGTGGCACCGCTTCCAACACGTCGTCCCAGTTTTGCCCCTTCGGCAGCTTCGCCATGTCCGGCGGCAGCGTGGTCGCCACGCTCCACGGCCCGGGAATGTCCTTCGCTTTGAGCCAGAGCTTCCCATCGAGCAGGTAGTAGGTCCCGCCATCGTAGAAAAGATTCCACGTTGTGTTCACCACGTACTGCAGCTTCGTGTCATCAATCGGCGCGAGCACCGGCTTGCCGTTCACCATCAACGCGATCGCCGGCACCGTGCTCACGAAAATTGACGGCACCTCGTCGTTCGCGGGAATCGTGCGCTCAGGCTCGTGAGAAGGCGAGAGCATCGCCAGCATCCGGTCCAGGCTGATGTTCAGCGTCAGCGTCGGATACACCTGAGCCATCTTCGCCTGCATCGCCGCTTCCTGATCCGCCGCGAGGCCCGGCCATCGCGAGCTGAGCACTTTGAATCGGTCGATGAACACCATGCGCGTCGCCACGTTCGCGATCGTGTTCGCTTCCCACGTCACCACGCCCACGGCTTGCTTGCCATCCGCGCCGGTCAGCGAAATCGCCGTATCGGCCGTCAGCGTGCGGTATTGCGTCCACGATTTCAGCTGCGGCTGATACACGATCACGTGATAGCCGTTGCGATCGATCACGCGCGGCCATGTCGGCGCGCCGGGCGCAGTCGCAGCGGCGGGCAGCGCGAACAATATGCTCGCGATCCGTGGAGCGGCAACAGCACGCTCGAGCGGCACTCCCGCCAGCACCATGCACACGGCCACCAGCACGACTACGCTCGTCTTAAACATTCGCATCGCGAACACCTCGTCTAGATTGTCGATTTGCCGCAGGACGAAATCGGCGGCCATCTTACCTCAACAGCTACGTCCGGATGTCACGAAACCCGCGACTCGTCGAGTTCGGCGCGGCTTTGTCGCTTTGTGCTTTACGCCGCTCGCACCGCTCGATTACCATTCTGCCGCCGCTCTTCCGCTAGCTGAGCGAGAGACTCACTTCCAAGGACGATTCCGATGAAGCTCTGCGTTTTCTCGCTCGCTGCGCTGGCGCTCGTTGCCGCCGCTTGCGCGCCCACTTCGCAAGCGCGCCCGCAGGACACTGCGTCTCAGGCTCCAGCCGCTGCGGCACAATCGCCCGTGAAGCCCGCGTTCAACAACGACACGGTGATCTACGTCAGCGACTTCGAGCTCGACTCGCAAGACGTCACCACCGATCAGAGCGGCAGCAACCGTCCCGGCCTCATCCAGCGACCGCGCAAGCGCGAGCAGCACGATCCTCAGGCCCAGGCCGCGAAGCTCGTCAACACCATGAGCCAGAGCCTCGTCGCCGATCTCCAGAAAGCCGGATACAAAGCCGAGCGCGTCCCTCCCGGCGGCCTGCCTCCGAAAAGCGGCGCCTGGGTTCACGGCGTGTTCACTGAAGTTGACGAAGGCAACAGCCGCCGCCGCGCGATGATCGGCTTCGGAGCGGGCCAGGCCAGCATGGATCTTTACGTCACGCTCAGCGATCTCTCGCAGCCCGATAAGCCGCTTTACAATGCCGCGCAGGAAGGCGCCAGCAAAGACAAGCCCGGTGCCATCATCGCTATGAATCCCTACGTGGCCGCCGCCAAATTCGTGATGGAAAAAAACGCGCCCGAAAAAATGGTGAAGAAAACCGCGGGCGACATCTCCGCGCAAATCGTCACGCAAATGAAGCAGTACGGCGCGATGCCCACACCGAAATGATTCCGCACGGTTTTGCTGCCTGTAACGGCCGGCCCCGCTTTTGGACCGGGCGGCTTTTGCTTTTCCGTGTGCAGGTACCGTATCCTTTGCTTCTCAAAAAGGGTGCTCTGCAAGGTGTCCGAAATCGCAGCACCGCTCACTCCGCCGCGTCACTCCATATCAAACGTGACGTACGTCAACCTTCCCGCTCGCTCCACCTCCATCGTCGCCGATTCACCTGGTTTCAGGGCGTTGAACGCCTCGCGCAACTGCGCCACGCTTCCGATCGGCGCGCCCTTCAGCGAATGAATCACGTCGCCCACCTGCAACCCGGAATCTACCGCCAGTTGGTCGTTCACCAGCGAGGCTACCACCACCCCGTCGGAGATTCGCAACGGACCCAGCAGCGGCTCGGTATCCGGACTTACCGTAATGCCGACGATACCCAGCCGCGGAATCATGTCCTTCGCAGGATCGGCTAGCTCGGAAAGATGCTCGGCGTCGTTCGCCGGCTCGAACACCGGCACATTCACGTCGATTTTCCGATCGCCGCGTACTACCGTGAGCTTGGTGAAGGTTGCATTCTCGTGCAAGTACAGGCTCAGCGCGAACAGCGGCACATTGTTTACGGGCGCCCCATCCATCGCCGTGATCACATCGCCGATTTTCAGCCCCGCGCGCTGCGCCGTGCTATCCGGCTGCACGTCCGATACGATCACACCTTCGTTGATCTTCAGATTTAGCCCTTGCGCCATCTCCGGCGTCAGCGTTTGTAAATCCGCGCCGATCGTCCGCCGCTTCACCCGCCCGTACTTCCGGATTTGCTGGTAAGCAAATCGCGCAATCCCGCTGGGAATCGCGAACCCGATGCCCTCGTTCCCGCCGGATTTCGTATAGATAAACGTATTGATGCCCACCATGTTTCCGTCGAGGTCCATCAGCGGGCCGCCGCTGTTTCCGGGGTTAATCGCGGCGTCGGTCTGGATGTACACCATCGGATTGTCGGGATCGGGCTGTCGCAGCACCGAGCTTACCAGGCCGAAGGAAACTGAATTCTCCAATCCCTCCGGACTTCCAAACGCCAGAACGATCTGTCCCTTCTGCAATCTTTCATAGCTGCCGATGGGAATCGTCGGCAGTCCTGTGGCCTCCACTTTCAGAACCGCGAAATCGACTTGTTTGCTGAATCCGATCACCTTTGCCGGCAGCACGCGCCCGCGCCGCCTCAGTTGCGCGAAAGGCTGCGCTTCATCCGTGTTCTCCGGCGTAAATTGCACGCGCACGCGGTCCGCTCCCTTCACCACGTGGTAGTTGGTTATGATGTAGCCGTCGGGATCGACGATGATTCCGGCGCCGAGGCTGCGCTCGCGCCCTACCGGGCTGGAATCCTTCTGCTCGTCTTCATCCGCCGTGCCAAAGCCGGTAACCAGCACCTCTACCACCGCGGGAGAAACCCGCTTCACAAGCCCTTCGAAATTCCGGCTCAGCTCGTGTATCGCCTCGGCGCTTTTTCCCGGCGTACCGGCCGGCGCTGTGTACGAACTTTGCGGCCGCGCTTGTGGCGGAGTCGGGCTTGTGGATTGCGCGCCGGCAGGGGGAGTCGCCGCGACGAGCGGCAGCAAAATCGCCGCGCATCCGCCCAGAAATCCCAAGCGAGTCTTCATCGCGCCATCGAACGTCACGGTAGTCCGCCTTTCGGTCGAGAAGTATGTGGTTGAAGTGTGTGCGTACCGCCGCACAAAGTCGTGCCTGCGCAGCTCAAGCGAATCTTGCATGTCGAACGGTGCGCGGAATTTATATCGCTGCGTCCGTCGTGTCAATGGAACCCTCGCCGCGGCGATTTCTCAGAATTTCGTTGCCCGCCGTCGCGCCGGCGGAGTATGCTTCGCGCCGCCGTAAGTCGCTGCGCGCTGTGTCGCGAACTCGGTCCCGATCGGATCCGTTTGCGCGATTGCTTCTGATTTTCCCGTTCATTCGCTTCGGAGGGTTCATGCGGAAGGGAATTCACGCCGGAAAAATTCTCGCGATTCTCGCTGCCACATTATTCTTCGTTTCCATTGGATCCCTGGGTGCGGAGCTAACTCCCGCCAACGTCGCCGGCACCTGGAACTTCAAAGTGCAGGGCGATGCCGGCGCCGCCGATCAGGTGATCGTCTTCTCGCAGGACGGCGACAAGCTCACCGGCACCTTCAAAGGCCCGAAACAGACCGGCAGCATCGACGGCGTGATGGATGGCCCGCGCATCAAGTTCCACGTCAACGCCCGTTTCCCGATCAACTACGTCGGCACCGTTAGCGGCGAGACCATGAGCGGAACGCTCATCGCGCAGGGCAAGAACGGCACATTCACCGCACACCGCGTGAAGCCGGCATAGCTCGCCCGCGCACATTCGCAATCACCTCGGGAGGCCGCACATGATGAATTTCAAGTTCCGTTTCGCAATTGCCTGCGCAGCGCTCGCGATCCTTTTTGGAATCGCCACGTTGCCCGCGTCTCTCTTCGCGCAGGATGTCCGCACCAACTCCATGCCCGGAGCCGACTTCGGCAAGTACAAGACCTACACCTGGGTCACCATCAACGGCGCGAAATATCCCAACCAAATTATCGACGCCCAGATTAAACAAGCCATCGATCAGCAGATGGCTGCGAAGGGTTTCACCAAGACTGACGGTCCAGCCTCCCTCGATCTTGCCTATCAGGCTTCCGTTAACCAGCAAACCCAGTGGAGCGCCTACAGTACCGGCGGCTACCGCTGGGGGTGGGGAGGCGGCATGGCCGTCGCGACGCCCACCGCAATCCACACCGGCACTTTGATTCTCGATATGTACGATCCCGCTACAAAAACGCTGGTTTGGCAGGGAATCGCCACCAAGTCCGTAAATCCCGGCAACAGCCAGGAAAAAATTCAGAAGAATCTCGACAATGCGATGAAGAAACTTTTGAAGGATTTCCCGCCGAAGGCCAGGTAGTCGTTGCGCCCACACCTGCGGCCCCGAGGAGCACCATGAATCAGTCCGGTTCGCACAGCGCGAGAAATCGAGCGATTTTATTCGCGTGCATTCTCGCCGCGGCTTACGCTGCCGGCTTTTTCGTTCTGCCCGTTCTCGGCCAAGGTGGCGATGCGGGCGGCATGCAAGCCAGGATGATGGAGCTGAAGGAGTCCATGGCCAGGAACAAGGCCGCTCTCGCCACCTATACCTGGAAAGAGACCGTCACCGTCAGCCTCAAAGGCAACGTGAAAAAGGTCCAGCATTACCAGGTACGCGAAGGCTCCGACGGCAAGCCCCAGAAGACGTCGCTCGATTCCCCCGATGCTCCGCAGCAGCCGCAGGGTGGTCGCCTGAGGCAGCGCGTCGTCGCAAGGAAAAAAGAAGAGTACGAAGACTACGCCGAGAAAATGAAGGCGCTCGCGCAGCAATACGTCCCGCCCGACAAGGACCTAATCCAGGCCGCCTACGCCAAGGGGAATGTTTCGTTCACGCCCGGCCCCGGCGACACCAGGATCGCCATCACCAACTATGTGAAGCCCGGCGATTCGGTCGTGATCATGTTCAACAAAGCCAGCAAGCAGATCACCAGCATCTCCATCAAGAGCTACATGGACGATCCGTCCGATGCCATGAATCTCACCGTGACCTTCAGTGCGCTGCCCGATGGCACCAGCCACGTTGCATCCACCACCGTTGACGGCGTCGCGAAGCAACTAACGGTGGCCACGCAAAACGGCGACTACCAAAAACTCTAGACATTGCAGCGGCCTTTCCGCGCGCCGCATACTTGCGGGCCATCCTCGTCAGAAAGCAAAAAGCCGGCAGCGGCCTCCCCTCAAACGAGAAGCGAGCCGTGGCCGGCTTTCGTGTTTGTTTTTTGTCCGTCTTCTAGTGCGCGAAACTGAACGTCACGCCCGTTGTCAGAATCGCGTCGTTGGACTTCGTTCCCAGAATCGGAGGATCGCTTACATAGCGGTCGCTGAACGTCACGTTCCATCCGAACCACTTCTTGATCTGCGTTACCGATCCCGCGTCAAACGAGAACCGGTACTGCCCGGTATTCGTCAGATCCGGATAGAAGTAGAACACTTCCGTCATCGTGGTCGATTTTCCGAATTTGTGCATTCCGGCTTCGCCCACCGTAACTCCGGCTAGGTTGCGGCTCACCTTTTCCAGGACGGGAACTCCGCTCACATCCACCGTGGCGCTGTAATTTTCATGGGTGTAGTTGATGCCGCCCAGAAGGTCCAGCGTTGTGGTGGGCGTGCTGATCAGGTGATAGCCCAACCCGCCGGTATAAATCGCCCGGATATTCAACCCCTGCAATTCATCGTGCGTGAAGTCGCCGCTGCCAAACGCGAAGACCCGCTTGGTGATGTTCCGGTCGTACCGGATACCGCCGATGATCGAGTTTGCGATGGTGCCGCCGCCGGTCTTATCGTCGGTACTATAGAGCGAGCCGAAGTACCCGACGGTTTCGTCGTTCAGCGTCTTACGATCGGCGTTGAAGCCGGTCGAAAGGTTGGTGGTTTCGGTGTTGCCGCGCGCGATGGCGAACCCGAGGTTCGCGCCGCCCTTCCAGCCTTCGGTCCAGCTCGGATGCAGGCTCTTCTCGTAGGCGGTTTCCGCATCGGCGCCGCGAATCACCGTGACTTGCGCCAGCGGCACGGTCACTTCTCCGTTTGCCGCGGTGTGAATAATCACGTTGGTGCCGTCGCTGGTCATGTTGCCGCTCACCGTGGTTTTCGTCGGCGTCACCAGGTACAAAGGTTTGTCGGTCGATACCGAGGCGATCGCGGTCCAGCGCACCTTGATCTCGTCGGCGTAGTCGGTTTTGAGCGTGATGTCTTTCCCGTCGGATTCCATGATTGCGCCTGTCAGGCGGTCCCCGTTCTTCAGTGTGAGCGTGTCGGCAGTCGCGACGGAAGCGAGCCCCAAGAACACGAAGAAAACAGATACACGTCTTACATTCTTCACAGCGTTTTCTCCTGTAGGAATTAAAGTGCAGGTCAGCACAGAAGTGCGGACAACTGGGCCCGTAAATCATACGACAGCACGTCGTTTTAGCCACAACCCTTTCACTTTATTTTCGGCCCGTCCCGGTGCGCGCTCAGGAGGCCGTATCCCCCGAAATGATTTTTAGGAAACCGCGCCCGCGAATCCGCGCGTTTCCGCCCTACCCTCCTGCGAAAATGGCGGACGAGGCCGCGTATGCCCAACGCGAGAAAAGTCTCCAACGAATCCGATCCGGAAGCCGCTCCCATCGCGGCGCAGTCCGGAGGCTTGCTGCGGTCGCGCCGCGCCCAAATCGCGCTGATCGCGTTCGTCCTCGCGATCGCCACATTCCTGCTCTACCTGCCCTGCACCCATCATGATTTCGTGAACTACGACGATCCCGACTACGTCACCGCGAATGTGCACGTCCACCAGGGCCTTACCTGGAGCAACGTGAGATGGGCGTTCACCACCACGGACGCCGCGAACTGGCATCCGCTCACCTGGATATCCCACATGTCCGACGTGCAATTCTTCGGTCCCGATCCTTCCGGCCATCACCTCGATAGCATCCTGTGGCACACGCTCAACGTGGTGCTTGTATTTCTGTTGCTTGTGAATGCCACCGGATATCTGGGCCGCGGCACAATCGTCGCCGCGCTTTTCGCATTCTCGCCGCTCAACGTGGAGCCTGTCGCCTGGATCGCCGAGCGCAAGACGTTGCTTTGCGCCGCGTTTTTCTTTCTCGCGCTTTTTGCTTACGGCTGGTACGCGCGCAAGCCGGGCGTCGTTCGCTACCTCGCCGTTGCGGCGCTCTTTGCGTTGAGCCTGATGGCCAAGCCGATGAGCGTCACTCTTCCGTTCGCTCTTTTGCTGCTCGACTACTGGCCACTCGAGCGCCTGCCGTTACCCAGTGACCCGAATTTCGGCGCACGCTTCGGCAAGCTGCTCCTCGAAAAAATTCCGCTGCTCGCTTTGTCGCTCGGAAGCGTGGTGATGGCGATGCGCGCGGCACGCCTCGGAGGCGCCGTCGGTTCCACTCTGCTTTTGCCGATGAGCCTGCGCGTTCAAAATGCGATTTACTCCTATGCGCTCTACCTTTGGAAAGGAATCTGGCCGTCGAAGCTAGCCGTCTTCTACCCGCACCCGGAAAGCACGCTCGCGCTGTGGAAAGTTGCCGCCGCCGGTGTAATTCTGATCGCGATCTCCGCGCTCGTATGGCGCTTTCGCCAGAAACGCTACCTCGTCGCCGGGTGGCTCTGGTATCTCGGAACACTGCTTCCGATGATCGGCCTGACGCAGGCCGGACGGCAGGGCATGGCCGATCGTTACACGTACGTCTCATTTCTTGGCTTGTTCGTGATCGTCGTTTGGCTGGGCAGCGAACTCGCCGCGCGCATCCCCGCGGCGAAATCCGCGCTTGCCGCGCTCGCGTTTCTCGCCGCTGCTGGATACGCCGGCGTCGCCTCGGTGCAAATGCAGTATTGGGTGAATAGCTACGCGCTGTTCAATCACGCCGTCGAGGTCACCTCGCGCAACGACATGGCGGAAAATAATCTCGGCGAAGCGCTCGTCGAAATGGGCCACCCGGAAATGGCGAACGACCACTTTGAAAACGCGATCGCCTACAGGCCGGCCTTCTCGCTCGCGCACTACAATCTCGCCACGCTGCTCCAATCCCAAAATCGCGCCGACGATGCGATTCGCGAATACCACGCCGCCATCCAGTACGCTTCCGATCCGGAAGAGGCCGCCCGAGCGCACAACAATCTCGGTACCGTACTATTGCAATTGAATCGCAACGCCGAAGCGCTCACCGAATACGACGCCGCCCTGGCCGTCGATCCCAGCGAAGCCAACAGTCTCATCGGCCGCGGCTTGATCGAGTATCGCAAGGGCGACCTCGACCACGCGCAAGACGATTTCACGCAAGCCGCCCACCTTGCTCACTCGGCAATCGCGCTGTTCTGGCTCGGCCGCACGCTCGAAGATCGAGGCGACAAGCAATCCGCGATCGCCGCCTACGACGAAGCCCTGAGCATCAGCCCCGATCTCGAAGAAGCCCGCACCCGCCTCAACGCTCTTCGCAATAGCGGCCAGCCCTAGATCCAGGCCTCGACGGCGCATACCATCCACCCCGCCGACTCCGATTTTCAGTTCGCCACCTCTTTTCACTTATAACGCCAGCGTCTTGACAGTTTTGCGCCCTCTCACTACAGTTGCGCCCGATGAACGAATCCTGCTCTCGCAGCGTCTAATTTAAGGAGAGTACAGGAGCAGTCTGTCTGCAACGGAGGATCGTATGCGCAACGCTTTTACCAGGTTTTCCACGCTCGCTGTGTTGGGCGCATTTCTTTTCAGCCCGCTCGCCGCGCACGCCCAAGATCAAACCGCCCCGGTGACCACCGTCATTACGGTCATGGGGCCGAAATTCACTCCGCCTCCACAGTTCACCAAAGACGACATCGCTGTCACCGAGGGCAAAACCAAAGACGCCGTGACCAATCTCGTCGCAGCGCAGGGCGATAAGGCCAAGCTCGAGCTGGCGATCGTCGTCGATGAAGCCAACGACACCAGCTTCGCCAACCAAATGGGCGACCTGAAGAATTTCATCAACGGACTGCCGCAGACCACGGCCGTGGGCGTGTTCTACGCCAACAACGGCACCGTACAGGCTCTATCGCAATTTACGACCGACCATGCAGCGGCGACGGGCACGATTCGCCTCACGCTTGGCCGGATGGGCGCGTACTCCAGCATTTATCTTTCCACGATGGACCTGATCAAGCGCTGGCCGGATAAAGGCGGGCGGCGCGAGATTTTGCTGATCGCCGACGGCATCGACCGCTTCCGCGGCGATCCGTTCAGCCCGGACGTTCAGTCCACCGTGGATACGGCGCAGAAGGCCGGCATCATGATTCACACGCTCTACAATTCCGGCACCGGCCGCTACGCGCGCAATATCTTCCGAGTGAACTACGGCCAGAGCAATCTCGCGCAGCTCACCGACGGAACCGGCGGCGAGTCCTTCTTCCAGGGCTTGCAGACGCCGCTTTCCTACGCGCCGTACCTCGCGCAGCTCGATACCATTCTAAAGAATCAGTATTTCCTGAGCTTCTCAACCAGTCCGTCGAAGAACGGCAAAGGCGGGTTGCGCAACATCCGGGTCCGCAGCGTGGAAAAGGATCTCGACATCTCGGTCGCGGATCGAGTCTGGGTGCCGTAACGCAAACCTCATTCAGACGCTCAGCTTGGCCGCTGGACTGGCGGGACTTTCGCTCTTTCTCAATCGCGAAAAGCGGACGTCCCGCCACAACTTCATCTCCCTCGCTGCTGCGAATCCGTGATAAGAAAATTGGCATGAAACTTCTCACTCGTACCGCTCTACTTGTGTCCGCCGTCATCCTTCTCATGCGCGCGCCCCTCGGTGCACAGCAGGATACGAAATTCGTCTCCGATCTCTCCGTATGGCATCCCGCTCCGGGAGCACTGGATGCCGTGCGCAAGCAGTGCGGGGCGGGGAACGCGACGGATATGGAGTCCTGCTTTCTCGCCGCGATGAAGCAGCAGGGCGCGCCGAATACGGCGATCGCTTTTGCGCGGTCGATGGCCGACCGCGGCCAGATTTACCTGAAGGCCTTCCGCAAGACCGGAAAGGTATCCGTCGGCTACTTCGAATACGTGTTTCGCGCCAATGAAACCGAAGGCGTGGCGATCGTCAACGGTTCGCCTTCGCCGATCGACGTGGATGATCCGCAATACCTCACGCACGAAATGCTCGCGAAAAACTCGGTGTACCAGCAGCTCGCCGGAAAATACCCGAACATCAGCTCGTGGCCCGGGGACCGCACCAGCTCGAGCTCGCCTGAAGTCCGCCAGCGGGATTCCGGCGGCACGCAGGTGCTGGTGCGCTATCTATTGAAGGATGGCTGCCACGCCTGCGCCAACGTCGGCTCGGCACGCGTGGCGTTCAACTTCGATGCCAGCGGGAAATTTGTGGGCACGCGGTTGATGAACGTGATCCCCGGCGCTCCGCCATCCACCGAGAATCCCACCGAGCAGGATCCCGCCGGTCCCACCGGGGTGAAGCGCAGCTCGCCAGCTGGGAGCTCAGCGCCGCGAGTGGTGAACGCGTCCTTCGTGCAGGACGCCGCAAGCGTCGAGGCGGCGGTGCAGACGATTCACGCGAACGTGGGGCAGGATTTCACGATCACGCTGGAAGGGAATCGCTCGACCGGATATGTGTGGCAACTGGCGGCGAAGCCGGACCCGAAGTTGCTGAAAAAAGTCCGCGAGAGTTATACGCCGAAGAATCCGGGAATGGCAGGATCGGGGAAGACAACCTCTTCGTGTTTCACGCGAAATCGAAAGGCACGGCCGACCTGACCTTGAATTATCTGCGCCCGTGGGAGAAGGGTGTTGCGCCTGCAAAGACGGCTAAGTATCACGTTTTGATCGACTAGGAAGGCCGGGCGGGCGCGAAATTTCGCGGGAATTGCGGAAAATAAAAAAGCCCCGATCCGACTTGCGTCGAACCGGGGCTTGCGTTTGTCTGAAGCGACTCTTTTGACTAATCCGATAGTACAGGCCAGAACCCGTTCTGCCCTGATTCACCGAAGTGAATCAGAAGCCGGCTTTGAGAGCCGAGCCCAGATGACAGAGCATCTGGTGGAGAGCCGTACTCGCCGAAGCGAGTCGTACTCCCTTTTCTTTTAGAAAGGAGGTGATCCAGCCGCAGGTTCTCCTACGGCTACCTTGTTACGACTTCACCCCAATCATGAGTCATACCTTGAGCGCCTGCCTCCTTGCGGTTGGCACGGCGATTTCTAGTACAGCCCACTTTCGTGATGTGACGGGCGGTGTGTACAAGGCCCGGGAACGTATTCACGGCGCCGTTCTGATGCGCCATTACTAGCGATTCCGGCTTCATGCAGTCGAGTTGCAGACTGCAATCCGAACTGAGCGCGCTTTTATGCGATTAGCTCCCCCTCGCGGGTTCGCAACGCTTTGTAGCGCGCATTGTAACACGTGTGTAGCCCTGGACATAAAGGCCATGCTGACTTGACCTCATCCCCACCTTCCTCTCCGTTATCCGGAGCAGTCCTCATAGAGTTCTCCCTTGCGGGTAGCAACTATGAGTAAGGGTTGCGCTCGTTGCGGGACTTAACCCAACACCTCACGGCACGAGCTGACGACAGCCATGCAGCACCTCTACACAGGTCCCTTGCGGGAAGGCCCTATTTCTAGAGCTGGTCCTGTGCGGTTCAAGCCCAGGTAAGGTTCTTCGCGTTGCGTCGAATTGAACCACATGTTCCACCGCTTGTGCGGGCCCCCGTCAATTCCTTTGAGTTTCAGCCTTGCGACCGTACTCCCCAGGCGCAGGACTTAACGCGTTAGCTACGGGACTTGCCCCGTACAGGGCAAACCCCAAGTCCTGATGGTTTAGGGCTAGGACTACCAGGGTATCTAATCCTGTTTGCTCCCCTAGCTTTCGTCCCTCAGCGTCAGTTGTGATCCAGCGAGCCGCCTTCGCCTCGGATGTTCCTACGGATATCTACGCATTTCACCGCTACACCCGTAATTCCACTCGCCTCTCTCACACTCTAGCATGGCAGTTTCGGTAGCAGCCTCTGGGTTAAGCCCAGAGATTTCACTCCCGACTTGCCACACCGCCTACGGACCCTTTACGCCCAGTAATTCCGAGCAACGCTGGCCCCCTACGTATTACCGCGGCTGCTGGCACGTAGTTAGCCGGGGCTTCTTATACCCGTACCGTCAAACCCTTGCGGGCATTCGTCCGGGTCGAAAGGGGTTTACACTCCGAAAAGCTTCATCCCCCACGCGGCGTTGCTGCATCAGACTTTCGTCCATTGTGCAAGATTCCCCACTGCTGCCTCCCGTAGGAGTCTGGACCGTGTCTCAGTTCCAGTGTGGCCGGCCAACCTCTCAGTCCGGCTACCGATCATTGCCTTGGTGAGCCATTACCTCGCCAACAAGCTAATCGGCCGCGGATCCCTCTTCTGGCGACTTGCGCCTTTGAAGACAACAGCATGTGCCATCGTCATGTTATGCGGTATTAGCCCAATTTTCACTGGGTTATTCCCCACCTGAAGGAAGGTTATCCACGTGTTACGCACCCGTTCGCCACGCGCCCAGTATCTGTATTGCTACAGACCTGCGCGTTCGACTTGCATGTGTTAAGCACGCCGCCAGCGTTCGCTCTGAGCCAGGATCAAACTCTCGTTTGAAACCTGATGTTTCCGAAGACCGTAAGATGATTCACATCAGTCACGATCGGAACGAACTGTTAAATCGCTCGGTTATCTCTCAAATATCGGCATGCTACCCGGTACACCCGGAAGACACAGACCGAAACCAAACGGGTTCTGGCTTGTATCATCCGATTGTCAAAGAGCAGGTACTTCCAGGCCAGCTGGAAGGCTTACAGACGAACCCCAATACTACGTTAGGGCCCTTTAACTGTCAAGCGTATTTTCCATTTATTTTTCGGATTTTTCACGCGCGATTTATCCAGGTTGTGGAAAAGCACGCTAACGTCGCGTGTTTGCGCCACTTGCACCGCGGCGATCCGGCCGCTTTTTCCTGCCAATTCCAACCGATTTCGAATTCCGCGGCGCACTGTCGATGAAAATCGTTCGTTTAAAATGCTCGGTTAATGCCGATTAGAAATGTCGTCGCCGTTTGCTTTGTGTGAGTTACGGCCGTTTCTAATCGCGGATCCGCGATTAGAAATCTCAGGGTCCGCATCGAGATCCCCGGAGGACTCTTCCGAAGACTGAAGCGCTGGAAGCAACGGACGGTTGGACTCGAAATTCGAATTCGGCACCGGGAAAAATATCGAAGGATCGCCGACTCCGACATAGTTGACGATACGAGTAAGGGGCTCGATCCATTGGCCGCGTTCGTTGATGACGGTACAAGCTCGCATGGCTTTCAAAACGGCATTTGCGGTGGGCTTCACGTGCTCCGCGTAATCAACGATGTGAGCGGCTGCGTAGCGCATGTTTCGCATGCGTTGCTCATAAAGGCCGACGGCGTGGGCATGGCGAAAGAGCGCGCGAGTGTCCGGAAGGCCGTAGTCGTACGAAATGGCGCTCGACCAGTGCCAGTGGAGAAAGTCGGCTTCGATGTCATCGCGGTCCTTATGCTTGCAGACCGCGCATTTGCGAGCGTGCCGCTCGAGTGCGGGTACTTCGCCGGAAATTTCATGGCGAAGGACTGTGCGCGACTTCATCATGCGATGCGGCCTGCGACGGCGCGGCCTGGGAATCGGCGCGACCTGAACCGCTGGAGATTCGCCGGCTGCGGGAGAAGGAGACGTGCTCTGGTTCTTAGCGCCTTCCGCGGCGGCGGATTCGACGGATTCGGCGGGGCGCGGAGGCGAAGCTTCCAAAGCCGCTGCGATTGCCTTCAGTGTTTCCAATTGTTGTTTGGGATCGCGATCGTCGTTGAGAGCACGGTTTATCTCGTCAAATTCCCGCTTCGAGATGCCGTTCTTGTGGGCTTCGGGATTCTGGAGGTTGCCGAGGGCCAGGTGTTCGGAGCGGCGCGATTTTTTGTATCGTCTCATTCTTGATGCTCCTGCGGTGAGGTTAGCAGATAGTATCTTCAAAGGCACCTGTACAAAGGGACAGTTTTGGGTCCCTGTACCTCCCAAATGTGGATGGAGAAGGATTCGCGCCGTTCGATGCGTCAGGCGCTTTGGGTCGTTTTTGGTTTTTTGGTGGAGTGCGGCGGCGCGCGCTTTTTTCTGCGCTTCGCGTTTGGTGCACGTGGCGCGGAGGGGCGTGATTACCGCGTCGCGGATCGCGTCGACGCGGGCTTGTTCTTCCGGTGTTCGCATCCGGCTGCGCTGGCTGCGCGCCGATGCTGTTTTTCATTTTATTACGCCATCCGTTGGTTGCTACGGCGGAGAGGGGCACTTGTCCGGTAACGCGACTTATTAGGACTTGGGAATTACTTCGTCTCCATTCCAAACTTGAAAAATCTTCCGATTAGGTCGAGGATGTCGAGGTTGATCGCCCCATCGGACCGGCATCCGAGCGATCGACGTTTCGGCCTCGCGTGTGACCCTACAGGAGAAGATCCGCCATGTCGCATCATTTCGATACGCCTACGGCAAAAGAAGACCCCCGCATCAACATCTGCGACTTCTACTTGTTTCGCGGCCGCCCGGGCACTACGGTCATGGCTTTGACCGTGAATCCGAACGCGGGCGTCGGCGCGCCAGACACCTTCCGCGACGAAGGTCTCTACGCCTTTCGCTTCGACACGGATCGCGATCTTCGCGAAGACGTCGCCTTCAAGGTTCAGTTCGGCGCGCCCGCCCACGGCGACGGTGGCGAGCACCGGCACGTTCAGACCTTCGCGGTCCGGCGCGCCACCGGAGCGGACGCTCTGAAGGGTGCTGCGGGCGAACTCATCATTTCCGGAAATACGGGAAGCGTGGTGAAAGCGGATTCTGGTTGCCTGGCATACGCAGGCCTGGCGCCCGATCCGTTCGCCACCAATGGCGTCGGTTTCGGTGCCTTTAGAAAAGCTCTGTGGTCCGAAAACCGGTTCGCGCCGGAGTCGTTCCAGAATGGCCAGAGCTTCTTCGCCGGCAACAATATCAGCGCCATCGTCCTAGAGGTCCCCAGCAGCCTGATCGGCAGGGGCGTGGTGCACGCTTGGGCCACCGCGTCGCTCTACGGGCACGCGCCGGAGGTGCAGGTATCACGTTGGGGCCTGCCGATGATCACCCACATGCTGCTCTCCGATCCTTCGCTGCAGGACGCATCAGAAAACTACAACCGCGCGGTCCCGGCGGACGAAGTGGAGCTGTTCTCCAAACCGATCCGCGACTTCGTGGAAAAAGTCACGGCGCTCGCCCACTCAGCGGCCGACCCAGCCGCCTACGCTACGCAACTCCTCGCGCGCCTCTGCCCATCGGTCCTGCCGTATGAACTGGACACGCCCGCCTCATTCAGCTTTGCCGCCTTCAACGGCCGCGGCCTCGGCGACGACGTAATGGACGTGATTCTCACGCTGGCCACGAACACGGCCCTCGGTGATGGGGTGGCGCCCGATATGCGGCTGATGCGCCCGGATTTTCCCTATTTCGGCGAGCCGCATCCTACGGCCGCGAGTTCCGCGAAGCAGTGAACGCACGTACGGCACAGCGGCGGCCTGCGATTGGATTGATTTGCTCGCCGGCAGCTCGGAGCTAGTCCCCGTCGTCTCCGTCACGCGCGCTGCCCTACAACCGTGGTCATCAGGCCGAACGGACTTAATGCTTGATTAACGCGCTTAACAATCCGTTCCTGTTTTGCGGGGTGTCCTCGAGGGGATAGCGCATATTGTTTGCATCCTTCCACCTGTGATAATCATTGCATTTGCGAGTCCTACAAAAAGGAGGGACTATGAAGCTCACAGGCAAGAAGGCACTTATTACCGGAGGCAACAGCGGCATCGGTCTTGCCACGGCCCGACTTTTCGTTGGTGAGGGCGCGCAAGTCGCCGTTGCCGGCCGCGACCAGAAGACGCTCGATGAAGCGATCGCCGAGCTTGGATCAAGCGCGCGTGGCTACCGCGCCGACGTCACCGTTGCGGAAGACCGCAAGCGGCTCTTCGAAGCCCTGGCGAAAGATTTCGGGAAGCTCGACATTGTCTTCGCCAATGCCGGCATCTCCGGCCGGACTCCTACCGGGTCGACGGACGAGGCCATTTTCGAGAACGTGATCCACATCAACCTTAGTTCCGCATTTTTTACGGTGAATTCAGCCGTGCCTCTGCTGAACGACAATGCCAGCATCATCTTCACTGGATCGGTGCATAACTACCTCGGCCAACCTGGCCTGGCCGCATATGCAGCCACCAAGGGTGGCCTTGTTTCGATGGCGCGTTCCATCGCCGCCGACCTTGCACCGCGCAACATTCGCGTGAACGTCGTGGCACCGGGCGCGATCAAGACACCCATTTGGAAGCGCGGGCCACGCGCCTCTGCTACCGCGGAAGATTCCGCTAAGTTGGAGAAGTTCTTCTCTTCCGCGGTTCCGCAAGGCCGTTGGGGCGAGCCGGAAGAAGTTGCCAAAGCCGTGCTCTTCCTCGCGTCGGACGATTCCTCGTACGTCAACGCGGTCGAGCTGATGGTGGACGGCGGAGCCACGGGTGCCCCGTTTGGAGCTCCCATGATTCAGGAAGTATTTACGCCGCCTAGGTTGGCAAAGGCTCACGCGGAAGGAAATCCGCACTGAAGTGGATGTCGGACAACCCGGAAGTAATCGCCTAAGTCCTGGTAAACGCCCTTGCCGGACGTTTGAAGCAACGCTTTATTTGTCCGGCAACGCGGGTGGATTCAATAGGTCGATGCAACACTCAGCTCGAACCGACATCGCATTGAAAACAAGAGCTAAGATCGCCTCATAGGTTAGATCGCGCGGAACGCTGCCGTGGACGGAATGAGACCGCGTAAGGCCAATCCGGTCGGTAGCCGAGAGAAAGTATTGCCGGGTCCGCTGCTTCGATGGTGTTGCGTCGAACGCCTGAGCTGGCAGCGGTAATCGGACATGTGACATTCTCGTGCGGAAGCTGTCCGGTAACGCAACGAACGAGGAGTTGCCGTGAACGGTGAAGGAATTCCCAGCGAGTCGCTGGCCAAATCAAGCGAAGGATGTTCGACCCGCAGCCACGGCCGACCAAAACTTTCGAGCGCGAAGCGAAAAATGTCCAGGCTCGCTCACAGGTAAGAGCCGGAAGAAAACCGGTAAGCAATCGTGAGCCGCCGCCGTTTGAACCGACCTTCGCGGCGATTCTTATCGTCACATTCCACGAGCATTGGCTTATCGATCACGGCCCGAGGAACCTGCTGCGTCGCCCGCGCTAAGGCCCGGCGATCTCTGCCGGACTTCGGCCGGGGCCGGAGTCACTGGCGGGCTTATGACAGTAATTGTCGATGACGCCCAATTGAGCCGTCCGTCGCTCTTGGCGACTTCTTGAGCGATTTTGGTGAACAACTGATCTTGCATGGCAGTCCGCTTGGTGTAGTCCACAACATAGCTGACCGTGAACTCCAGCGATCCGGAATTGACGACCAGCGCGACGGTTGGCTCCAACGGAGGATTTTGGCTTTGATAATATTCGCTCATACTTTTCCAGGAGGACTGCGCCTCGAATAGGTACTCACCAATCGCCTCTTTGGCTACGCTCAAAAGCATCGCCCTGGCAAGCTGAGGGTCGCTGGCGCCTGTAAGCACAACCTTAATCTCGTCCCAGATAAACCGGAATCCCTGCGAGTAATTGAAGACGGATCCTTTCAAGATGGTGCTGTTGGGGATGCGAACGATTCGCCCGTTGTACAGGTCCTTGCTGACCCAGTTGCCCGTTTCCATTAACGTTGTTCGCAGGAGTCCGATGTCGATCACGTCGCCGCGAGTGTCGCCGATCTGAATTCGGTCGCCCACGGTGTACAGTTTTGAAAAACCGATCGAGAAAGCACCGGCGATGCTCGCCAGCACGTCCTGGAGGGCCACTGCCACGCCGGCGCCAGCGACACCCAAAGCAAAGCTGAGACGGCCCAAGCGATCTTCAAAGAGGATGGCGAGGAAAAGCAGAACCGCAAGGTATCCGCAATAGACCACGAACTTGCGGACCTTGTAACGCGCGTCGGCCCGGCCAAAGCGCTTGGGCAGGGATTGTTCGAGTACCCGAAACGTGGCGTAGATGAACAGAATTCCGACAACTGCGGCAATGCACTTGCCGACGAGTGAAAGCGAAATAACCTCTTTTACGAAATCATTCATGCAGCCGCCGTCATATCCAGTCCGCTGCACCGCGTCAAGTGAAATCCGAGCGAAACCAGATGTCCGTTAACGCGACTAACCAGAACTTATCGGGCTTTTCGTTCGGCCTTTTGAATGGCTGCGAACTTGCGGTCGAGGTGCGGTCCGAAGCGGAGAGTGCCCGTATTCAGTTCGCAACGCTTTCCGACTCTGGCGCCACAGGTGGGGCACGACACGGCGGATATCTGTTCGGGAGTGAGTTCGTTCTTTTTCACGCAGGCAAAATAGTTGAACGAGCGACTGCCAATCTGTTCAATATTGCACGAGTTTCGAAGCATCCCGTCCGGCAAGCTCAAACGACCGTCCGCCCGATCTTTATCCGACGTTTGTGAGCGGGTCGGGCCACTTCAGTTTTTCGTTCTTAATTTGGAGCCGTCGGCCGGACGCGAGCCGAAGCGCACGTCTTTTTGGACGTCAAGAAGATCACTGCGTGGTTAATCGCTCCACGGGCCCTTATCGGGCGGGAAAGTGACGGGCCAGAATTCAACGACTGGATATTCGAATTCGAATGCCGCCAAAAATCGACCCAGTTCCGATTTCTCGATTCGAAGGATGGTGGCGGTCACGTATTCCGAGCTGCGATTGTTGTTTAGCATGATTCGCTGGCCGGGCTCCAGTGCAATGCCCATATCGAGCAACCCTCCGTGAGCGTTGACAACCTGAGTCTGCACCTCGATGCAAATCCGGTTGCTATCGGGTAATCGCGCGGTGAGTTTTAAGGAAACCTTCAATGCTACACGCTCGCTACGTCTTCGGCCTTTTTCGAGGGTGGTATCCGCTGTAACGGCGAGACTTGTTTCAACGATATCTGACATTTTCGCCTCCAGTATCGGGAGGGCTGGGGAAAACGTTTCGATACAAATGCGTAACGTACACGCTGTGTAAACGACGGTATATGGTTCAAGCTAGATATCCAAATGTGAAAGGCTGTAGTGTGTGCAAAGCGCTACGTGCCCACCAAAGAAAACTAAAAAGGAACAGGCAGTATCCGTAGCATGTGGCAAGTGAATCGCTGCAGCGGTGTTTCGCGAGGAGTTTTTCGCGGGCGCCGTCGAGGTGCTGCTGCTGGCGATTGAGTTCTTCGAGGGTGCGGATGGGGCGGGACTGTCCGACCTGGCGGGCGCGGCGAGGGTGTCAGTGCATGGACCTTGAATCACCGACGGACTGAGAAATCGCGTCCAGAATCGATCCGCATTCGTCTGGCGAAAGTACTACCAGAAACTACTAATAGCGAGTTCGCTAGGTCCAGGGTTCACGAAGCTAGTACGGCATCGCGTCCTCTATATAGTCAGATGAGGAGATTCTCACCATGCGATGCGGAAGTGACCCTGTTCGGAACACTGTGCCGTTCCGTTTTCACGGACGAATCCTTGGTGTGCTCGCTGTGTTGCTGGTAATCGTCGGCCTGCTCAATGTGGCCGGGTGCAACGCGGGGTTTGAGGGTGCCAAACCGCTGGCGCCGCTGATCATCACCCAGCCTGTCAACCAGACCGTCACAGCCGGACAGACTGCGACATTTTCCGTGACGGCGACCGGCACGGGTCCGCTGACTTACCAGTGGTACGTAAACGGGGTTGCGATTTCTGGCGCGACATCGAGCAGCTACACGACGCCGGCGACTACTCCGAGCCAAACCGGTTCCGTTTTTACCGTGGTGGTGTCGAATTCGGTGGGCAGTGTAACCAGCATGGGGGCGACGCTCACGGTAACCGTGATACCTCCGGTCGCAGGCAGCCTGGTTCCGAGCAACGCAACTCCGCCGTACAACTCATCGGTGATGCTGGTTCCCACTTTCTCTGGCGGGACGGCGGTCATAGGTTCCACCGGCGTCGGAAGTTCCGATATCACGGCGTCGGCTACCAGCGGCGGATCGTATCCGACTCCAGCGTTGACGTCCGCGAAAACCTACACGCTCACGGTTACCAGTCCACAAAACACCGTGGTTTCGACGACCTGCGTGGTGACGCCAACTCCAGTGAAGATCACGCCGATTGTGCCGGCGAATCAGACCTTCGCGCCGGGACAAATTACGTTCACCGCAACGGCGACCGGCGGATTGACTAACACGCTGACGTGGACGGCATCGGCGGGAACTTTCAGCGGAAACGTGTGGACCTCGCCCACGGCGCCCGGCACTTACACGATCACCGCGACCAGCGTGGACGAACCGTCCGTGTCCGTTTCAACGACGGCGACGATCAGCGGTCCCACGATTTCCACCCAGCCGGTAAGCCAACACGTTTGCACCGGAGCGAGCATCGTGCTGAGCGTGACCGCCGAGTACGCGACCGGTTACCAGTGGAATTTCAACGGCACACCGATCCCGGGTGCGACCAGCTCGACCTACACGATTTCGACAGCGGCGGCTGCGAACGCGGGAAATTACAGCGTCACGGTGACGAATGGAGCGGCGAGCGTAACCTCAGCCGTCGCCACGATTGCCGTGGGATCGCAAATCACCTCGAACCCCGCGAGCGTAACGATACTTCCCACGCAGGTTGCTGTTTTTTCAGTGGCGGCTGAAGGGCTCAGCCCATTTACGTATCAGTGGTATGAAATTCCGCCGGGCAGTACGACCGGCACCGCGATTTCCGGCGCAACGTCGAGCACGTACACCACGCCGCCGGTGGACACAACTTACAACGGCGCTCAGTACTACGCGACGGTCACCGATTCCTGCGGGACGACGCCACTCACCAGCACCTCCGCCACGCTAACGGTAACGACCGGAAATGCTGCGCCGACCATCATCACGCAGCCGGTGGGCGCAACGGTTGCGCCGGGCGGAACAACGACGTTTACAGTCGCAGCTTCCGGCACACCCGCGCTTAGCTATCAGTGGTACGTGATTCCCGCGGGGCAAACGACAGGAGTCGCGGTCAGTGGAGCGACGTCCGACAGCTACACGGTGCCCGGGTCGGCGACGGCCGTCGGCAACGATCAAGACCAATACTACGTCGTGGTGACGAACGCCTACGGCCAGGCCGTGTCCCAGCCGGCAACTCTTGCCGTCGGGAGCGGAATTCTGATCATCCAGCAGCCGGTGACTCAGTATGTGGATGTGGGATCGGCTGCGACTTTTACAGTCGTAGCGACTTCCAATCTGCCGCTGACGTATCAGTGGTACGAAGCCGCACCCGGCAGTTCCACATTCACGGCCATCGCCGGAGCGACGAGCTCAACATACACGTCGGGTCCGGCGGCGGCCACGGATTCCGGCTCCGTTTTCTACGTGATTGTGAGCAACGGCGTCACGGCGTCTGTGACGAGCGTCTCGGCCGGGCTTTTCGTCGGCCCGGTGCAAGGGATTCCGAATCTTTGCGATTCGAACTGGTCTCCGCTGGGTGATGCGACGCCGGAATCGGGATGCAGCTTCCAATTAACCGCCGCAACAGGCGACCAGATCGGCGTGCTGGTGTGGCCGAATTTGATTTCTACAGGCAACGTTCAACTCACCTTCACGATGACGCTCAGCAACCCGAGCACTACTCCTGCCGACGGCTTCACCGTGGTTTTCGGCGATCCCTCTTTGGGCGCGACCCTGACCAGCGAAGGCGCACCGGGCATGGGCCTGGGAGCGGAAGGAATTCCCGGAACGGTGTTCGGCTTCGATACCTATCACAACGCCGGGGACCCGCCGGTACCGTACGTGGGAGTTGGCCGAGGAGAGACCGCACTGTTTGAGAAACCGTGGTTCAACGTCAACGAGAGTATTCCCGTGCTGGTCGAGGGTGGCATGACGATTTCGCACACCTACACGATCAACATCGATCAGGGGCAAATGGTCGTAACGCTCGATGGCGTGCAGGTCATGTCTGGAGCCGTAACGCTTCCACCAGTGGCGTATTTCTACGTCACTGCTTCCACGGGTGGGTCGTACGAGCAGGCCGTGATCAGCAATGTGTCGGCGACTGTTTCGGTACCGTCGAATTGATCAGAGGCGCTTGAGGAGAATTGCGAATGCGATCGTTCTTATTGGCCACCATTTTCTTATTCGCGGGAAGTACGGTTGCCGTGGCGCAGGATTCCTACAAAGGAGATGCGGCTGCCACGTACGAATGGGTGCGCGCCAATGCCGGCCCCGGACAGTGCGGATGCTTCGGAATGAATGGCGGAGGGATTTCGGGCTCCTGGAATTTTCACGACCGCTGGTCGCTGGTCGCGGACATCAGCGCACAGAACGCGAACGGCGCTCCCACGGCGGGAAGCTCATTGACTCTGGTTTCGTATCTGGCCGGTGCGCGTTACAGACTTCCGCAGCCATGGCTGGAAGGAAAACATAAGCCGGAGCCTTTTGCGCAGCTGTTGCTGGGCGCAACGCATGCCGGCGGCGGGGTGGCTGGCGTAGGCGATGGATCGTACCGATTCGCGAGCCGCGTTGGCGGCGGGATCGATGTGCCGTTGAGTCCCCGTTTCTCGCTGCGAGCCGTTCAGCTCGATTATTATTTGACGACTTTCCCGAACTCCACCAACGATCACCAGAACAATTTCCTGGTCGGCGCCGGCATCGTGTTTCATTGGTCGCGGTAGGAAATAGCGCCCGGGTCAACATGCGCTACCGCACTCGCTGAAGCAACTTCGGCGTTCCAAACACTATAACGTCTCCGGTTGACCGTCTCGAGCACACGGCTCGCGTCCAATTGGCCGCTACATCTTGATAAACGCTGTAACCGGACTAGTGGACGGCGGCGGCGCTGTTTCGCGAGGATTTGTTCGCGGGCGAGATCGAGGTGTTGCTGCTCGCGGTTGGGTTCTTCGAGGGTGCGGAAGGGGCGAGACGCGGGAGGTGGTCGTAAGAGGACCGCCTAGGAGGCTGTCCGACGCGGCGGGCGCTTGTACGGTAACGCGACTAACCAGGAGTTAGCGTGGCCGTCAGCGTTAACTCCGGTTTGTGGCAGTGTCACCGGACGTCGAGCCAGCAAGCCCGGATCGCGCACTCGCTTTCATCGCGTAAAGTGCCCTGTCCGCCGCGCTCAACAACGTATCGATTTCCCTCCCGTCTCCAGGGTACGTGGCAACGCCAATGCTGACTGAAAGCCCGGGCGTCTTGCCATCATTCGCAAGACTTTCGCAGATACGGTTTGCTACTAAGCTCGCTGGTAGCGGCCCTGTCTCAGGCAGGACTAGCGCAAACTCGTCCCCGCCGAATCGCGCCGGAGTATCTATCTTCCGGCTGCAAATACACAAAACATCCGCCAACCGACATAGCGCCTCGCTGCCGACGACGTGGCCGAAATAATCGTTAATCCGTTTCAATCCGTCCAGATCAAGAAACAAGAGGGAGAACTCGCGAGCCGTGCGCTCCGAGCGTTGGATCTCAGAGTCAACAGTCTCGACCAAATGGCGATAGTTTGCCAATCCGGTGAGAGGATCCTTGGCGGCCTGCTGACGCAAATGATCCTCCAGCTTGCGCTGTTGAGTTACGTCCTCGACGATGATTTCATAAGTGCCTGTCTCGTCTTCACTGCTAACCTCACGTCCACTCAGACGAACCTTGAGTGTGGTGCCATCCTTCCGCTTCCATTCAGTCTCCAATGGACCGGCTCCATCATGTTCTGCAGAGAGCCCCAGTAATTGTCCCCTTTTGGCGGGATCACAAAAGATCGCAGAGGCATGATCCATGGCCAAGAGCTCCTCGCGGGATGAGTATCCAAGCATACTCACCAACGCCGGATTGACATCCAAGAACTGGCCTTCCGCACTGCACCGGCACATCCCATAGGCCAGATTGCCTACGAGAGCGCGATAGCGTGCCTCGGAATGGCGCAACTTTTTTTCGGTTTGGTCCCGCTCCTCGCGCAGACTGTTCTCGCTGAGGGCTCGACGAATGGACACAGGAAGATGCCCCACATGATCCATTCCGACGCAATCAGCAGCACCTTCTGTAATATGTTCCGCCACGGTTTCTGGTTCTGTGGTATCGCTCAGATAAATGCAGGGAATTCGCCGACCCATCTGACGCAAGATTTCTAGGGCATTCGGTGGTGCCCAGTTTGGGGCTGGGTGTTTGGCGATAACGACGTCGTAATGTTTTGACTTGAGGCGCCTTAGAAACTCCTCGGGCGTTGGGGCGATGTTCGCAGTAACGTTGAGATGCGCGCTTCTGAGTTCTTGCATGCAACGTTGGACATCATCGATGTCGCTATGCGCAAACAGAACGCGCAAAGAAAGCTTTCTACTTGCCCGTCCTTTCAAGACGAGAGGCGATTCTGCTTCACCGGTGTGATTATGGATCTTTGAGGGCACCAAACTCCCGGATTGACTGGGCCTGCCCCTTCTTGCGAATCGCACACGTAATCGGATGAGAAGCAGCCAACAGCAATCGTACAAATAAAGAGGCAGGCGTATCTGTCCCAAATAGAACAGCGACGCGGGGATCTGTTGGGTCCTCGTGAACGTCGTCGCTGGTGCTGTGATCGCAATTGTTAGGATTGGAACACCCCGACGCAACCGCGCTCCTCTACATGAATAATTCGTAACTGTGCGAGATTGCTCAGCTTTTGCGGTGCGTGGCGTACATGATCTCCCTGTTGTAACGGGGGTGTTCATGTACAGGTTAGAGCCACACGGTCAGCCAAGTTTTGCTCCGCTTGCTCACGTTCGGGTTCCCCACTGGAAGCAACAAGTGGAAAGGGCGATGCATGAGCCTGATCGAGCCAATCTCGCAGTTCGCTTACACGAAGCAGAATGGGCTATTTTTCAACGATGGCAGGAGCTCGGTGGTCACGCTTGGGGTACGGACGAGGGAATCGCGATCGCGGCGGCAGTCGAAGACCTTCTTTCAATCAAGATCCACGAACTTAAGTGGCCCGATTTTCGCACAAACTTCATAACGCCTCATCAAGCATAAAGGCGCACCAGGCAGGTCCCAGAACAAGAGGAGCTGTCGCCCCACGGCGGCTCCTTTTGTTTTGGCCGCGTGAAATCGGGAATCGCAAATTATGAAGATTTGCCGTCGATCCGGTCGCCGTTGTTTGAGCTCGGGGTAAACGCTGTTTCCCGGCCAACTGGTACCGCGTGAGGATCGTCGTGATTGCAGAATTGGCCAAGACTTACTATCCCGGAGTTACTTGCTCATACTGTTGCCAGTCGATTCCTGTCACGGGGAAAGCGGCCAAGCTCTATGAAAGCGGGAAGCTCTCAGGCACGGACGATGGGTCGAAGACGCGTTCGTTTCCGCTCCGATGCAGGGCTTGCCAAGAAGAAGGCGTGTACTCCCTGGACGAAATCAAGGAATTCGACGGCGCGCCCAAAACACACGCTCACGGAATTCGCCCGCGAAGCTAGCAACGTTCTGGTGACCGACTACGCGGAGAGTGCAGCGGCGCGCCGCACCGCTATCCGCTGTTGCTCTCCACGAACCGTTTAACGAGAGCAGGGCGGAACGCGAGGGAGAGGTGATAAGAGGACCGTCCGGCGACGCGGGACTGTCCGACCTGGCTGACGCTGCGGCGTGATTCGCGCGAGCTATTGGGATTCGATGGGGTCGCCGGTCTTATGCTCGTCGATTTGGAAACGGAGGAAGGCGTGGACGGCGGCGATCGCGTCTTTGTCGGTGGTGGAAATGACGACGCGGCCGCCTGCGGCGGTTTCTTCAAAGGTGTAGCGAATGTTTTTCTGGAGGCGCTTCATTTCCGGTTCGCCTGGCGGAATGGTGTCGTGCACGAACATCGGGATATCAAAGTCGCCGGACTGAAACGCGTGCGCGATGTGTTGGAGGTGCACGCGGATCTGGTCGCGGCTGGTAGCGTCCGCCGAGTCGTTGGCTTCGACCTGGATTACTCCGCCGTCTGGCTTAAGAAAGAAATGGTGGGTGGTGGCGGCCTGGGAGAAGCCCATGGCGTGCTCGGCGCGCTGGTTCATTGCGGCGTGCGCGTCGTACATGGGACATTTTTGCGGATCGGCGTTGGAGGATTGCTGGGCGGTGACGCTGGCGCAAAGAACGAGGAACGCGGCTGCTGCGTATGGAATTTTCATCGTTGCTTCTCCCGTTTCTGATTTCCGCGGACCGTAACGCGCGATTTTGACGGGCGCGTAAGGGCCTTCGGGTGAGCGGCAGCAAACGATTCCAGCAAACGGGCCTGGGCTCCGCGCGGCGTTTTGCCGAGCAGAAGATCCCAGTCGGCAAGAGCGCGGAGCAGTTCGACGCGCCACGATTGCAGCTCGCGAAGCTGCATTTCGAGCGCGGCGAGTTTTCCGGCGACAAGCTGACGGACGCGACGGCACGGAGCGCCGCCGCGATCGCGTTCGCGAAAGATGTCCGCAAGCTCGCGAACCGAAAAGCCGATCGCAAGCGCGGAGCGAATCAGGCGGACGCGGCCGAGCGCCTCGCGAGGAAAAATGCGGTAGCCGGCGGCGGAACGAGGCGCGGCGGCGAGCAGCCCGCTGTGTTCGTAGAATCGGATAGTGTCACCGCTGACGCCCACGAGCCGCGCGAGTTCGCCGGAATAGAGAGGCCGATTTGTGGAAGCGTTTAAGCTCACGGCGGCAGAGTACGGGTTGGAACCGGTTCCAGGGTCAAGCGAATATCGAGCCGATTTTACGCTGGTTTAAAGCCTGCGCGAGCGGGTACAAGCCAGCGGAACAGGAGGGTGGCGGTGGCGGCTCCGGCGAGTTGGGCGGCGATGAAGGGGAAGACGTCAATGGGGCGGATTCCGGAGAAGGTGCCGGTGAGCGATCGGGCGATGGTGACGGCGGGATTGGCGAACGAAGTGGAAGCTGTGAACCAGTAGGCGGCGGTGATGTACGCGCCGACGGCGAAGGGAAGCATACCGGAGCGTTGGCGGGCGACGCCCCAGATCACCGAGAGCAGACCGAAGGTCGCGACGAACTCACTGAAAATTTGAGCGGGGCCGCTGCGCGCGCGCGCGAAGAGCGAGATTGCGGGCAAGCCGAACATGGCGTGCGCGGCGATCGCTCCACCGATTCCGCCGAGGCACTGGACGCAGATATACGCGGCGGCGACGGGCCAGGAGATGCCGCGCTCGAGAGCGTCCGCGAGCGAAACGGCGGGATTGAGGTGCGCGCCGGAGATGGGAGCCAAGGCGAGGATCAAAGCGACAAGGGCGGCACCGGTGGCGATGGTGTTGGCAAGTAAGGCGATGGCGGCGTTGCCGCCAGCAAGACGTTCGCCCATGATTCCCGAGCCGACGACGGCGGCGACAAGAAAACCGGTGCCGAGAAATTCGGCGGCGAGGCGGCGCGCGAGCGAAGGAGTCATTCGATGTCCGATGCGATCGACCGCTTTTTTTATGGCGAGCGAATCGAGGCTTGCGAGCGGCAGGCTGAGGAACAATCCGATCCTGCGGTTCAGGGTGATAAAGGCGTCGCGGAAAGCGCGCTCAATTTCGGCGGGCGTTCCGGTGACGGATGCGGGATCGGGAACGCCCCAGTGGGCGGTGATGGGTTGGCCGGGCCAGAACGGGCACGGTTCTTTGGCGGCCTGGTCGCAGACGGTGAAAACGAAGTCCATTTTTGGCGCGTCGGGCGCGGCGAATTCGTTCCAGCTCTTGCTGCGGGCGTTTTCGGTGGGGAGGTTGGCGAGCTGGAGCTGGTGGAGCGCTTCGGGGCGGACTTTGCCGGAGGGATGCTGCCGGCGCTGAACGCGGTGAAATGCGGATCGCGTTTTCCGTTCAGAATGGCTTCGGCCATGATGGAGCGGGCGGAGTTGCCGGTGCAGAGAAACAGAACGTTGTAGTGGGATGGCATGGTTTCGCTCAGCTGCAGCAGTCGGGGCCGCAGCAGGATTTGTTCGGCGGAGCGGCGGCAGTAGCGGTGCGGCAGACGTCGCGGCGGGCTTGGTGGCGCGGATGAAGGCGCTCATGAATTTGCCGTCGACTTGCGGCGCGATGGCGTCCACATCGATGCCCTGGCCGCAGAGAAATTCGCGCGCGTCTTCGACTGTTGTAAATGCGCGTCGGCTCGATGTCGATGCGCGTCGAAGCCGGCGGCTGCGAGCTTGGCGCGGTATTCGTATTCTTCGAGCGCGCCGGCGATGCAGCCGACCCACAGCAGCATGTTCTCGCGAATCTCGGGCGGCATGTCGCCGCGCGTGACCACATCCGAGACGGCGAAACGGCCGCCGGGCTTCAGCACGCGGAAAGCTTCGCGCAGCACGCGGTCTTTGTCGGCCGACAGATTGATGACGCAATTGCTGAAATGATCACGTCGACGGAATTATCCGGCAGCGGGATGTGCTCGATTTCGCCCTTCAGAAATTCGACGTTTTCGACTCCGGCTTTGCGCTTGTTCTCGTCGCGCGAGGGCCAGCATTTCGTCGGTCATGTCGAGGCCGTAAGCTTTGCCGGTGGGGCCGACGCGGCGCGCGGAAAGCAGCACGTCGATGCCGCCGCCGGAGCCGAGATCGAGCACCGTTTCGCCGGCGTTGAGCTGCGCCAGCGCCGTGGGATTGCCGCAGCCGAGCGAGGCGAGCACCGCTTCCTCGGGAGATTGCGCCGGTCTGCGCGGCGTCATAGAGATTGGAAGTGATCGGATCGCAGCAACCGTCCGCAGCGCCGCCGAAGCTCCGCAGCAGGAGCTGCCGCCCGCGGTAGACGCGCAGCGCGGCTTGGCCGTATTTCTCTTTCACGACTTCTTTGATGATCCGATCGCTCATGGCGAGCTCTCCTCATTTGCAGCAGTCGCACGATGTCCTGCGGGTTCGACGGCCTTGTTGCGGGTGCAGCATTCGGCGTAGAGGAAGCCGCAGGAATTCCTGGAGCGCTTCGGTGTTTGCCGTGTACCAGAGATACGTGCTCTTCGCGCTGCACGTTGACCAAGCCTCTCGTTTTTGAGCTTGTCCAGATGATGGGAGAGCGTGGAGGTGGGGATGTCCAGCTCGTACTGGATTTCGCCGACGACCATGCCTTCGGGATGGGCGGAGAGCAGCAGCTGCATGATGCGCAGGCGCGGCTTCGGTTCCCATGGCGGAAAACATGTCGGCGAATTTGGCGACTTGGTCGGCGTTCTTTTTGGATGCGGTGGACGCGCTCATATTTCGATAGTTGCAGAAATATGGTGGGAAGTCAAGACGGGGCTGGCCCGGCCTTCAGAAACTACTCCGCGGACGGGGGATTTGTCTTTGTTTTGAGTCGTGGCGAGGCGCTGGGCCGCCAGGGGTGAGGCACATTATATATACCTCCTGACAGGGCGGACCACGCCTCTAGTAGCCGGCTTTAAACTCTCGGGGGGCATACCTTCTATTTCGCCGGATGTCCGGCAACGCGACTACACCGGAGTTGCGGCCTAGTCCTGCGGTAGAATTGCGACCAGGTGACGATTTACCGATGACTGACTCTAAGAAAATGCGAGTCTGGGCGGACTTCAACGGCCTTTTCGGCGAACTACTCTGTCTTTCCCACAAAAATACTTGTAAGGACTCGGATGGCAATATCGTTACTTTGCAATCGGGGATGGTTCTGACCGCGTTTATGGAAGATGCCAATGACCATGGAACTCCCGATGACCTCATAGCCGCTGGCACGGTCGAACCGTCACCTGAATCTCGTCGCTGCGTTGGCTCGCGCTGGGTCCTGCGAATTGACCGAAATGGCGTGAGGCATGAATCCGAGCTGAAGGGCGATGCCTAACCGAATTGGCTGGCAACGCGACTGACCAGCAGACTTGAAAAACAAAAACCGGACGCGCGTTTGTGATCCAGGGAGAGCGTCGGGCTTTGTTCCTCAGAGAAGATCGGTCCCACTAATTTCGAAGGACTGTTGAAGTTGATTTTGTGCGTCGTCCGCATTTTCGAGGGCGCGCGGGCGGCCCGATTCGCGCGACGAAGGAAGGCGCTGCGCGCCGGTTTTTATATCATGGCTGAAGCCATGACCCGCAAAGATTGACACACGATGGCTCCGCGGGGCGGGGAGGAGGATGCGCGCTCGAGGCGTTGATGGTTCTGGATGTGTGTTGAGGGCGGCGGCGACGCAGTTGCGTTCACCGTTAAGGCGAATAAGGTGGGCGGCGTGGGCGGCGACCTTTTCCAATTTCTTGGGTTCGGATTCCGTCAAGCCGAGATGGATCTCGCGAGTTGGAGAACGACGGCGGACCAGAAACGGTTTAACGGTTGGTCAGTGAGAGTGGAGGGAGAAGGCGAGTAGGACATTGCCGCCGGCTTCGCCGAAACGGATGTAACCGGAGTTTACGAAGAGCATACCGCCGGCGACGACGGGGCCGGGTCCGTTGATGGATCCGCCGTGAGCGGAGACGCCGTTCACGGTGGGGAAATCTTTCAAGGTATCGACATCCCACACAATTTTGCCCGTAGCCGAAGAGTATCCGCGAAGGTGCCCGTCGAGCGAGCCGGAAAAAATCACACCGGGGATTGCAGTGACGGCGGCGAGCTGAGCAGGACTGCAGTGTTCGCGGCCGGCGCATGCTGCGGGAGGGGGAGTCTGCCAGACGATGTGGCCGTCGGTGAGGCGGAGCGCGAATAGGCCGCCGCCTTTATCCGGATCCAAATCGACGACGGATTGCGTGCGGCCGTCCTTCACTCGATCAAAAGTTTTCCAATCACAGTCCGACAACGCGGCATAAACGTTTTGGCCGTCGGCGGCGATTCCCCGTTCGATTCCGCCGAGCGCGCCGCCGTTGCCGATGCGTGTCTGCCAAACAATCAACCCGTCTTTTGCCGGATCGAGAGTATAGACAACGCCGGACTTTTGCGCGGCGATCAACATGGCGCGTCCATCGGGCTCGGTGACCAGAACGGGAGAAGCGCCGAAGTCAAAATCCGAGCCGGGTTGAGGCGGGCAATTGGATTGAGTGGCGTCCATGAATGAAAGACAGGCCGAGTTGTAGGCATCATTCGGAGTGGTTTGCCGGGACCAGAGAATTTTTCCGGTGTCGAGACTCAAAGCAAGAACGGCGTCGCTGGTATTGGTGACCGGATCGGAATAGTTGTTGCCGGTGGCGACGTAGAGAACGCCGCGCGTAGTGTCGAGTGTGGGAGCGGACCACACACCCGCGCCGGAGGGTCCCCAGAGTTGCGTGCCGGATTTGCTCTTGGAAGTTTTTTGGGCAGCGTTGCCGAGGGTGAATGTTTTCCAGATCTGTTCGCCGGTACGCGCGTCCAGAGCAACGACGCTGCCGCGAAACGTGCAGCATTCGTAGCGTGGATCGGGCGCGAAATTTTCTTCGTAGGATGCGACGGTCACGTACAGGCGCCCGCGCCAGAATTGAGGAGTGCCGGTAATCATGGCGGCGGGATGCGGATCGGCCTGAGATTTCCAGAGCAGAATTCCGGTGGCGGCATCGAGAGCGTAAACCGCGCCGTGTTGGTCGCCGAAGTAAATAGCGCGGGGCTGGGAATTTGTGGCGGCGTCCCCGGGGCCGATGACGATACCGGTGCGGACGGATGTCGCGGCGTGAAACGTCCAGTGAGTGCAGCCGGAAGCGGCGTCGAGGAAGAAAACGTCTCCCGACTCGCTGCCGACGAAAAGATTCCCGCCGGCAATGGCCGGTTGGCTGAAAGCCATGGTGGCACGCGGGAAACCGAAGGCCCACTTGAGTTGGAGGCGAGGAAGTTGCGAGGCGGTCATTTCCACCGCTGGGGCGGGCTGGAATCGCGTGTTTTTTGGATCGACGCCCCAGCCGGACCACGTGGCGGAGCCTTGCAAAGTGGTAGATACGCACGGAGAAGTGGATAGCGATTGGGCGCGGCCGGAGATCGCGCCACAGGCGAGGAAGAACGCGACAAAGGCGGCGCGGCGGGTGGTCGGCAAAATCATTTTAGATAGCTTCATGGGTCGGCGGCTGGCATGGATTATGGGGTATCGGCGCGGAACAGTTCAATTCGGGATTTGATATGCAACCGAAACGCAAGAGAGCGCCGCTAGCGCGATGCGTGCAGAAGTTGGAGGGCGACATCACGCGCAGAGTGGGCGCGCCATGGTGCCGGTACCGGCAAAAGCGCCTTACCACCCGCTTGGCCATAAGCGGGACGGTTGTTATCGTGTGGGCTGCATCTGGAGGCAAACATGATGAGCTGGATTTTCGCGGCGGCTTTGACCGTTTTGGCGCTTGGGTCCATCGCGACCGTGCAATCGGGTGCGTCGCCGGTGGGCACGTGGCGGCTTTTGTCTTCGAAGGATACGAACGAGAAGGGCGAAACGAAAGATTCGTATGGCGCGCATCCCACGGGCTTCCTGACATACACCGCGGAGGGCCGGATGATCGTGCTCATACGACGGAAGGGCGCAAGCCACTCTCCATCGCCGATTGGGTGAAGGCTCCAGCGGATGAGCGCGCGGAGGCGTACGCGACGTGCATCGCGTATGCGGGGCGATACAGTTTGTCCGGCGACGAAGTGATCCACCACGTGGAAGCGTCCACGGTGCAGAACTTCGTGGGCACCGACTTCGTGCGTTACATCATGAAGCTCGATGGTGACCGTTTGATCCTGCGGACGACTCCTCTGCTGAAAGGCGGCGAACGAGAGACGCAAGACCTGGTTTGGGAGCGGGTGAAGCCGGGGCAATAGGTATTGCTTGATTGACTGACGAAGTGTTCTTCGATGATCCCTGCCGGCAGGTCGCAGGAGGACAGCCAGGCTGGCTATCCCACGCGACAGTTTTGAATCGGATTTTGCGCAATGCGTAGTGAGTGGCCTAGCCCTCGCGCGGCGTGCGCCGGAGAAGAAAGGGGCCTCCGGCGTACACGCTGGCGCTCGCGCGCTTCAGTGGCCTACGAACTTTTCCAGTTTTTTGACTTCGGATTCGGCTAGGTCGATAAACTTTTGGGCGTTGAAGATGTCGCCGGAGTTGACAGCGGAGTCGGCTTTCTCGAGGAGCGATTCCATTTTGTCGCGCGAGGTATCGATGTCGGACGGGAGATGCTGGCCCTGCGACTCGCGCTGGGTGCGGACGGCTTGCAGGCTGGCGGCGACTTTGGACGCGCGGGTGTTGAGGTCGTCGAGTTCCTCGCGTTCGAGAGCGGCAAACGCGGCGGGATCGGGCGTGGCGTGAGACGTGGAGGGCGCTCGCGGCGTTGAGCTCGAGCCGCCGCCGGCGTTGGGCGCGGGAACGTTGGGCGCGGCGTGCGGAGAATTCGGAGTGATGGGCGCGCCGGGATTCGCGCTCGCGGATTTTTTCAGCGCGTCCTTCACGGCGGATTTCGTTTTGCCGTTTTCGGCGTCGGCGAGCTTGGCCCAGCATTGCCAGTCTTCCACTTTGCAGGGAAGCGCTTTCAGGACGGCCGCGGCGGCGGGATCTTTGGTGATGTCGTCGTCGCTGTCTTTTTTGTCGGGCGCTTCTTTCGCTTCAGGCTTCTCGGGAACTTCGGGCGTTTCGTTTGCGACGGCCGGTGTGGCAGGTGCGGCGGAGCGGCTGCGCAGGAACGTGGCTCCGAGTCCCACGCAGAGCAGAAGAGCAACGACGACAATCGCACCGACAACCAGACCGGTATTTTTCTTTTGCTGCGGCGGAAGCGCGCCGGCGGAGATGGCGTTGGCGCAGCGGCAGTGGGCGCGGGCGTGTAAGCCGCAGGCGTTGGCGGGGCGGGAGCGCAGGAGCCGCGACAGCTGGACGCGCGGTGACTGAGCGCGATTGCGCGCCGGAAGGAGTTTGCGATGCGGGGACGGCGGTGAGCGGACGCGCCGTGGCGGGACGAGCGGTGATGGAACGCGGAGTGGCGGGCGCGTGCGGCACGGGAGTGAATTCGGCGGTGATCGTCGGCGAGGGAAGCGCGACGGGAATTGCGGGAGTGGGCGGCCCGACCAGCGGCGCGACGGATGCAAGCGCGGCGCGGAACGCGTCGGCGGTTTGAAAACGCTGCGCGGGATCTTTCGCCATGGCCATCATGATCAGCTGGCTCAGAGGCGCGGGAATGTCGAGCTTCACGTCTTTCGGTTCGGTGGGTGGAATTTGCAGGTGCGCCTGCATCACTTCGAAATTGTTGTCGCGAAACGTAGGGGCGCTGGCCGGTGACCATTTCGTAGAGCGAGACGCCGACGGAGTAGAGATCGGAGCGCGCGTCGATGGTTTCGCAGCGGACCTGCTCGGGGGACATGTAAGCGACCGAGCCGAGGGTGGTGCCGGTCATGGTGAGGCCCATGTCGTTGGAGGTGGAGCGGGCGATGCCGAAGTCCATGAGCTTGGTGATTTGCTCGGAGGTGACGATCATGTTGGCGGGCTTGATATCGCGATGGACCACGCCTTTGGAGTGGGCGTAGGAGAGAGCGGAGAGGACTTGATCGATGTAGGCGATCGAGTCGGCGTAGGTGAGCGGCGGTTGCTGCAGGCGCTGGGAGAGCGTGACGCCTTCGACGTACTCCATGATCATCACGAGTTGATTGTCGATGGTGAGCGCGGTGCGCAGCTCGGCGATATTGGGATGGTGGAGCGAGGCGAGGACTTTGATTTCGCGCAGGAAGCGGTCGGCGAGATCTTTCTGGTCGGAAAGATCGGGCAGAAGGACTTTCATGGCTTCGACGCGGTCGGAAAGCGAGTTGCGGACTTTATAGACTTTGCCCATGCCTCCGGCGCCGAGAACGCCGAGGATGATGTAGTCGCCTTTGCGCGCGCCGGTTGCGTCGCTGGTGGACATGAGGCCTCTGAAGGGGCGGGTGAATCGGTGAGATTGTACGACATTTTTGAGCGGGGGAAAGTGCGGGGCCTAGCCTTTATTACAATGCAACGGAAAGGGTCCAGCTTGCGTCCGATAGGTGCGAGAAGTTTTCGAGGCCGAGGGACTGCGGCGCGCGAGAGTAAGACAAAGTTTCAGGCGCGGCTAAGGATCGCGCGGACTGCCCGGGCCCGTTCCGCTTTGCGGGGCGAGACGCGCCGTTACAAAACACTACGAGGAGTGGGGAGAGGGTGAGCGAGAGGAAGATTCCTGTTTGGGAGAAGTGGCTGGTGGCGGGGCTGGTGGTGGCGTGCGGAGTTGGGTGGGGAGCGCTGGCGTGGATACAGCACAAGGCGAAGGATCCGATCGAGGTGGTGCGCAAACATTTTGTGTTTTATCCGGAGTATCGCGGCGGAACATGGAAGCAGAGCGCGTGCGATGCGAACGAGCGCACGGGTTGCGCGCGGGTGACGTACACGGTGCCGATGACGGGATGCGGCGCGGTCACGTTTGATTGGAATGTGTTTGCGGATGGCGACGCGGATTTGGCGTATGCGTATCGAGGCGCGACGCCGAAGATCGATGAGAGCGCTTACGCGTTGTATGCGGTGGTGGGAGAGGATTCGCGGTTTATGGATTCGCCGGCATTGGGGAAGGCGGCGCCTGCGACTTGTGTGGTGAAGTGAGATACCGCGCTGCGACTACTTGTGGTTGAGTTGAATTGGTTGCCCGCTGGGCGCGTGGGCGTGTGGTAGTGCGGATGTGTGGGTAAGGCGGTAGCGAGCTACCGCAGTCTAAGGCGCTTCGCGTGGCTTGGCGCACGGTGCGAGGTGGTGGTGCCTGCAACGCGCGCGGTGGGGTGACGTCGGGCGATTTCAAATTGCGCGGAATTCGGTGCCCGCTGGGCGCGTGGGCGTGTGGTAGTGCGGATGTGTGGGTAAGGCGGTAGCGAGCTACGCAGTCTAAGGCGCTTCGCGCGGCTTGGCGTAATGCGCGAGTGGTGCGAAGGAAACGTTTTTTTGTGGTCGATTTTACATAAGGCGAATGCTGTAGCCACGCTGTAGAAAAATGTGATGAAAGTCGCGCAAAATCCGCAACCGATCCGTCGTTCGAGCGTCCATAAAGTGTGGGCCGAAGCGTCACTATAAGGCGCGAAAAAAAGCGGCCCATCGCAAGAAACCCACAGAGGCTCCGCAGGCCTGCACTGTTCTCCGTTGGGAAATTCATCGTAAGCGTGGAGGGAGAGCTATGCGTATTGGAGCGAAATATTTAACGGCAATTGCCGCAGTGGCGTTGATGAGCTTGCCGGTGTTTGCACGAGCGGAATCGACGACGTTGGTGGTGGATACGCCGACGCAGGTCGGAGCGACGACGCTGCAACCTGGGCAGTATGAGATTCGTGCAGAACCGAACGGAGATCATCTCACCGTGTTGCACAACGGCAAGGAAGTGGCGACGGCGCCAGTGCAGTGGATTCAATTGAACCGGAAACCATCGGAGACCGAGGTGATGATGGCGGACGGACGAGTGACGGAAGTGGATTTCAGCGGAAAGACAGAAGCGGCGCAGTTGCGCTGAACGGAGTTGTAGAGGCGTCGTAGTTGTAAGGGAAGGAAAAAGCAACGAGGCGGAAAAGGCGGGCTACGGCTCGCCTTTTTCTTTTTTTGAAGGCGATGTACGAATTGGCGACATGTTTTGAGCCTTGGCAGCCGCGAGAGATGGAGGAACGTTATGCTGAGGCATGCGAGCGATCTGGATTGCTGGAGGAATAGCTGCGGTTTCGCTGATATGCGTTTTATCGACGCCAGCGCAGGACAAGCCGTTGAGCAAATCCGACGCGGGAACCGTCGGGCTTCTGGTGTCGCGCGTCGCGCACGAGCGAAATCCCGATGCTGCCGGCAACGCGTCGATGGTTGCGTACGAGACGCTGTGGATCGTGCGCGACAGTTCGGGCGCGCATGTCGCGGCGAAACTTCCGGACATAATCGTGCCGCGAAAGTCGGGATTCTGGCGGCTCGGGATCGCGCACACGTGCCAGCTCGCACCGCCGGTAAGCAGCGAGGCGAGCGACCACGGCAATATTCGAACGGACGACATCGCGTACGCAACGCCGGTGACGCGCGCTCCAGTGGTAGGCGTTGCGAATCGCGAGTGCGACTCTAAAACGAAGCAGCGGCTCTTTGACGATTCCTACGACGCCGATTATGTCCCCGACGCCGCGAACGCCCCGACTCCGGCCGCGCCAACGGAGTGCGGCTGGACGTATCGGTGGTTCGAAAGCGTGCTGCCGGATCTTGTTTCCGTTTCGATGTTTCAGGGCGTTTCGGAATCGTGCGCGAGCGAGGGCGGAAACCTCTACAACGAGATTTGGGTGCAGCGCCCCGACAATCCTTTTCCGGCGATTGGTCCGGACACGGTACAAATTCCATTTGACGTTATGTTCGGAGCGGCTAGTCATCGTGCGTGGATTCGCGCTGTTTCGGGAGGAAAACCAGGTGCGGACTCGTGCGTGGGCGACGACGATAGCGAAGATATGCCGCAAACGGGGTGGGCATTCGCGCATGTGCACGGCGAATGGCGCACGCGCGCGTTCGTGCAGGTTGGGAGAGTCTGCGCGGCATCTGGCAATCCGAAAACGGCTGTGCCGCGAAGCGTGACGCATGCGACACCGCTTCCGGTCGCGTGGGGCGAACTTGAAAAGCAGATGCCCGGAATTTGGGACGCCTATTTTTCGCCGGATGGATCGGTGATGCTCGCGATTCAGGCGACACAGCCGGGAACGTTCGAGCAGCCGCGGTTAACCGCGGTTGCGCTGTACGCGTTTTTTGGCGGCAAGATTGGAGAGAAGCTCTTGGATTTGCCGCCGACGAAGGTGGTGATGGCGGAATGGGCCACGGGGCGGTTTGTGGAGAACTGGACGAAGACACTGACCGGGATTCAGGCGACGGGGCTTCCGGCGGCGGTGACTCGAGTAGACGCAGCCGCGAAGTAAATTCGATCGATCGCGATTTTTGTTCGGAAAAGCAAAGAGGCGAGCTACGGCTCGCCTTTTTTTTGGGATGCCTGCAAAATTTACGAACTAGCGCGAGTTTGATCGGTCGAGGTGGATGTTGCGTTGGGATCGACCGTTGCGATGATGACGAGGGAAGCGGTGGCGATTACGGAGAGGGTGAAGAACGGGGTGCCGTAAACGTCGCGGCCGCCGGCTGCGGCGCTTAGGGCGAGATTGAGGATCCACCAGCCGAGAAGGATTGCCGGAAGAAAGTGGACGCGCGGAAATTGTGGAAGTCGGGTGCGGGCGTAGAGCCAGAGGGCGCTGGCGGTGACGAAGCCGAGGCTGGCGAGGATGCCGCCGTCTTTTACAAGGCCGGAGTCGAGAGCGGCGGTTCCGAGGAACCAGGAGGAGATCAGGGCGAAGGTGCCGAGGGCGGTTTTGCGAGTGAAGGTCGCGGCCGTGATGTGGAGCGGCAGCATGGCTAAGTGTGGCGGGTGGGGGGCGAGGAGGAAATGGAGCCCGGGGTTCAATTTGGAGGTACGAAAGGACTGGGCGGGGTGGTACGGGATTGAAGCGATGTAGGTTACGGAGAGGCGCGGAACTGCTTGATCGAGGCGACGGATTGCCAAGGCGAGATTTGTGGCAAAGCGGTAGTTCGTCCCCTCGCGCGGCCGAGACACCGCACTCCATAGATGAGGTGGAGCGGGTGGGGATGGGCGGGGCTACGGTGCGGTGGGGCTGGGCTTTGTGGCCGGCGGTGGTTCGTCTTGGGAGGCAGACGAGCCTCCGCACTCCGCGAGAACCGTCGGATTCGTGGCGTTGGGGAAGGTGTACTTGAGCGAGCGGTGGTGCGCGTTGCGAACTCTGCAAGCAAGTCAGTGGGAGATTCGGTTGTGAGCTAGGAGTGATTGAAAAATCGATTCAATAAGTACACTTGCTGGCGCTCGTAGCGTTGACAGGGGCGGGGAATCGCATTATCGTTTCGGGGATTCGAAGTAGTGCGACCGGCAGCCCCGTCCGGCATTTCCTCTTCCGCTCGACCGGTTCTGGTGACCCACATGGCGTTCGCGATACGAACCACCACGGCCCGGGGAAGGGCTGACGGGCAGGAGTTTATCAATGCGGTGGGTGAAAGCGCGTCCGTTTTTCTTCCGATGCGAAATGCGAAGTGGGTCGAGGTGTGTTTGCGGGCAGGCGGCGCGAAAAATATTTTGCGCAGCTTGTGGAATTGGTGATCTGCGGACGTTATGTACGGAGGAGCCCAAACCCGTGAGATGGCAAATGGACCGACCGACGACGAGTTGATCGGGCGGTACCGCGCCACGCAGGATGCGGGCTGTTTTGCGGAGCTATTCGCGAGGCACAGAAAGAAGGTGTACTTCGCGTGCAGGCGATTTTACGTCGAGGGCGGAGCGGCGGAGGATGCGACGCAGGAGACGTTTCTGCGGGCGTTTCAAAGCCTGGGGCAATACGGCGGCGGGGATTTTTGCGGCTGGCTTATGCGGATCGCGAGAAATGTTTGCATCGACCAGTGGCGGAAACGCAAGGCAGAGATGGAGCGCGACGGCGGAGTGGAAGTGGAGGCCGTGCCGGCGCGAGCGGTGGACGATCCGACGTCGGACGAAAGGCTCGCCGCGGAGCGGGTGATCGCCGAGATGAAGCATTTGAGCGAACCGCAGCGGCGATGTCTGGCGATGAAGATTGAGGGTTATTCGTACGAAGAGACCGCGATGCGGACGGGAATGTCCGTACCGGCGGTGAAATCGCATTTGCAGAATGGAAGGCGAGCGCTGTGGTTGAGGATCGAGGGGACCGTAACGCGGCTTAAGAGTTGATGACGACGATCTGGACCGAAGCCAACTTCCTGGAGAGGCTGAAGGTGCCGCTCAAAAACGCTCATGAAGCGAGCGCGAGTTCGTGCCCGGACGCGGAGATGATGACCGCGTACGTGGAGAATTCGGCGAGCGAGTTTGTGCGCAACGCGGTGGACGAGCATTTGAAGTCGTGCGCGGATTGCAGGGAATTGGCGGAGCGGCTGGCGGGTTTCGATGTGGCGAGCGCGGAGAATGTGACGGCGATGAGCGCGGCGCAGCAGGCGGAATGGGCGAACGCGGAAAAGCGCCTGGATATCGAAGCGGATAATTTTGTGCGCACCGCGGAAGTGGATTTCAAGAAGGCGGCGCGCGTGGCGACGGCGGCGAAGGAAGAAGGCGCGGCGGAGTGGCAATTTCCATGGGGGAAGACGGCGTGGTCGGTAGCTGCGGTGGCAGCGTTGGTGGTGGCGGGATTTTTTTTGATGCGAGGGGACGGAGGGACGGAGACGCAGATCAATTCGGCGCAGAACGCGCCTTCGGCCGCGGTGACGGCGCCGGCTGCCCAGAGCGTTCCTGAGAATCCTGCTCCCACTACGGAGCCGCCGATCGCCGTGGCGAATGAGAGCGGGACCAACACGATCGTAATTCCGCCGAACGCTACAACTGGTGCGGCAACCGAAACGCCGAAGACGACTTCTCATGGAGTCAACGGCACGACGACGAAGCGCGCTACGGTGAAGCATTCGGAACCGGAAGTGAGTGCTCCAACCGTGGCAGCGAATTCAGCGACAGATACGAGCTCGGAGCAGCCGGCGGTGTCCGCCGCGAATGGCGCAAGCAGCGATACAAATTCGGCTGCCGCTTCAAGCGCGCCCGCGTCCGCGCCGAACTCGGGGAGTGCGGTCGCGTCGAATGTGACGCCTCCGGCGACTGCGATCACTACAGGGAAAGGGGCGTTTTCGACTGCACTGCGGTCGCATGCGGCGGCCGCGGCGCGCGCGACTGGGCCGATGCCGGCGGTGATTCAGCTGAGCGAAGGAACGCGAGTTTGGATCGTGTTCAAGACGGTGAGCCACACGAGCGATACGAACTTCGCGTTTACGGGGAGCTTGCTCGAGCCGATTCAGGGAGCGGGCACGACTCCGCTGCCGAGGGACACGGAAATCGATGGGACGGGAGTGTTGGCGAATGGCAAGACGTCGTTAAATGTGTTGGAGATTGCGCTGGGTGGGGTACGCTACCGGCTGAAGGGAACCAGCGGAGCGGTGACGGCGTCGGGGAGCGGTTCGGCGGTGGCGTTTAATGCGGGGCAGGTGCAGGAGATGTGGCTGTCGGGGCCGGCGACGTATGAAAAGGCTGGAGATACGGGCGCGAACGGGGCAAATCCGCAACCTTAGAATTCGGGCAGTGGCAGTTCGCGTGTGGAATTCCTGGGAGCCATACGTTCATAGCGGTAGAAGCGGGGGAAAGACGAAATTCATTCACATTGGATGACGGTAAGACGCTTGGTTTCGCGCAATGCATGTAGGGGCGGTTTCTTCGAAATTGGGGACACGAAGCATCGGCGAGCATTGGGTACGGATCAGGAGGAAGTGATGAATCCCAGGAAGAGCATGGATATTTTGAAGCGGTTGGTTTTGTTACTGGCATTGATGGCGCTGCCGAGCGTGGCGCTGGCGCAGAAGAACAAGGCACCGAGCGCGCCGCATGCGCCATCGGCGCCGGCGAAAGCTCCCGCAGCGCGGCCAGCGGCACCGGGCGGAGCGAAACCGGGTGCACCGGCATCGGGAGCGCGGCCGGGCACTCCGAATGCGGCGCGCCCTGGAACACCCGGGACGGCGGGTAAGCCGGGAACAGCTGGAACGGCAGGCAAGCCAGGAACAGCCGGCAAACCCGGAACGGTAAACACGGCGGGCAAACCGGGGGCACCCGGAGGAGCGGGCAAGCCGGGCGGCGGAACTCCTGCCGCAAAGCCGGGCGTGACGAACAACGCGCGCGGCGGCGGCAAGACGGTAACGACCAAGAGCGGGACGACGGCGCACACGGACGCGCACGGGCGAGTGACATCGATTCACACGGCGAATGGCGCGACCATCAATCGCGCGCCGAACGGAGCGCGTCGCGTGGAAACGCGGTTGCCGAACAACGGGCGGCTGGTGAGCATGGGACATCGCGGCGGTTACGCGGAGCACCCGTACAATCGCGGCGGACGTCCTTACATGCGGCGGACGTACTACTATCACGGTCGCGCGTATGCGTATGGCTATCGCGGCTACTACTACCACGGTGGTTACTACTATGGGTATGTGTCTCCTTATTACTACAACCCGGGATTCTACGGCTGGGCGTATAACCCGTGGGCAGCGCCGGTGGCGTGGAGCTGGGGCTGGGGCGCATCGCCGTGGTACGGATACTACGGGTACTACTTCAATCCGTATCCGGCCTACGCGAGCGCGGCTTTGTGGATGACGGATTATCTGATCGCGCAGAACCTGCAGGCGGCGTATGAAGCGCAGACGGCCAACGCGAACGCAGCAGCAGCGAACGCGAATGCGGCGGCAGCGAATGCCAACGCAGCGGCGGCCAATGCGGATGCAGCAGCCGCGGGACCGGCGCAGGCGTCTGTGGGTTCGGCTCCGGCGGCAGGATCTTCGCCGGCGTTGACGCCAGAAGTGAAAGAAGCGATCGCGGAAGAAGTGAAGGCGCAGCTTGCGGCGGAGAAGGATGCAGCGGCGGCCAATGCGTCGGCGCCAGCGGGTGGCGCGTCGGCAACAGCATCGACCGCCTCAACAACAACGGGCGGAACGCCTCCGGAAGAGACGCCGGCGGCGCTCGATCCGAATCACCGGACGTTTATCGTGAACACTGTGCTGACGGAAACGACGGGAGACGGGACCGAGTGCGCGCTTTCGCCGGGCGACGTCTTGACGCGAATCGAAGACACGGCAGATGCGAACAAGGCTGTGAAAGTGCTGGTGAGCAGCAGCCAAAAGAGCGATTGCCATTCGGGAACGCAGGTGGCGGTGCAGGTGGAAGATTTGCAGGACATGCACAACCACTTCCGCGAGCAACTGGACAATGGCTTGAAGGAGCTGGCGTCGAATCAGGGCAAGAATGGAATGCCCGCGGCGCCGGACACGACGACGAAGGCGAATCCGGACGGCCAAGTGCAGCCGGACCTGACCGTGCAGCAACAACTGCAAAGCCAGGAAGCGGATGCGGACAAGGCTGAAGCCGAAGTGCAGCAAACAGCGGCGGCTCCGGCGGGACAGGGAAACGACTAACGCGCTGCGCGGTTCGCCGTTTGAGCTGAGTGCGGTGAGTTGTGCGGTGTAGAAGAAACGCGGTGGGCCACGCAGGTGGAATAGGCGGGAGCGCCAAGGCGGTTGGAACGGGCGCTCCCGTTCGAATTCGGCGCACTGTTCACGAGTAAACTGCGAAGTAAAATTCCAGCAATCGCGGCAGGCGAAGATCCGAGGAGGAAGGTTCGATGATTTCCAGATTTCGGTGGCCGGTACGATTGGGCACGCTGCTGGCGGCGATGATGGTTTGGGGATTGGCGGCGAGCGCGCAGGGCACGCTGCAGGCGGACCTGGAGAAGCAGTACACGCTGACGAAGATGGGGACGGATTCGACGGGCGACGTGGTGGTGTCCGCCGGGAAAGTGCTGGTGCTCCAAAAGGGCGGAGTGCTGGGCGTGCCGTACAACAATATGGTGTTTTGCCCGTCGCACTTCCAGGACGGCAACCTGAAGCCGCCCAACACGATGTGCAAGCTGTCGGTGGCAAAAGTTTCAAAGTACATCAACTCCGGCGAAAAGGTGTACGTGACGCACATCGAAATCATTCCGAAGGACGAGAAGGTGATTTTCTCGATCGTGGAATGCGATAGCTGCAACAACGTGCAGTCAGCATCGCAGATGAAATCACAGATCGTGTTTCATTACCCGAAGGGATATCTGGAGGGGGGCGCGGACGCGGGCAAGTGGCGGACGTGGTCGGGCAGGTGTTGGCGGACGACACGAGCGCAGGCGATCAGCAACAACAAGCTGCGGCGCCGCAGCAAGACGCAGCTCCAGCGGCCGCTCCTGCGCCAGCGCCGGCAGCTCCTCCGGCTTCGGTGCAGATGGGGATGACGCCAGATCAGGTGGTGGGGATCCTCGGGCAACCGGACAAGATCGTCAATCTCGGCGCGAAGCAGCTGTACATATATAAGGACCTGAAAGTGACGTTCATGAACGGCAAAGTGACGGACGCACAGTAAGCTGACGTAAGCGGTTCGGGCTCAACTTGGGCTCAAATTGGGCTTAGCTTGGCATTAAATTGGGACGAAAGGCCACCTTCGGGTGGCCTTTTTTTTCGGGAGGCGTCCGATATTCGGGCGAATTGGGAGCGAGTTGTTGATAGGGCTATGAAAGAGCGTGACGAGGAGTGGGAAAAGCGCTCCAAAATACGGAATAGTGTGTACGAATATGGGAAATCATATGGAATCGATGGTGAATCTGGGACGGAGCCTATAATGTGTTGAAAAGGTTACTCTTATTTTCTTAAGCGGGTGGGCACGAACGTGCGATAGCGGCGGTGACTGGAAGTGTTTCTGATGGGCTCATGGGGTGAGTTCACAAGATTCTGAGTTTTCTCCCGGTTCAAATTTTAGGAGGGTGTATGAATTGGAAGCGCTTTTTGGCAGTGATGTTTGCGCTCCTGGTGGGCCTCTCGCTGAGCAGCACGCGAGCGGCGGCGCAGACCAGCACGACGGGCGATATCGCCGGCGTCGTAACCGACCCAAGCGGATCGGTGGTACCGGACGCTTCGGTCACTTTGAAGGACGAAACGAAGGGCAACACCCAGCAAACCAAGACCAATGCGCAGGGCACCTATCGTTTCTACCTGCTGACGCCTGGCCCGTACACCATTACGGTGACGGCAACGGGATTTAAGTCCGAGGCCCGCAGGGTGGATGTGTCGGTCGGCCAGATTGGCACGGCGACCTTCCAACTGCAGTTGGGTCCATCTTCGTCGAGCGTGACGGTGACGGAAGCGGCGCCGCTTTTGCAGACAGACAACGGCGACACGTCGACCACGTTGACGGAACAACAGATTTCACAGGTTCCTAACCCGGGCAACGACCTTAGCTACATCGCTCAACTGGCGCCGGGCACGGTGATGAACACTCAGGGTGGTTACGGGAACGTCGAGGCGTTTGGTTTGCCGGCGACGTCGAACCTATTCACGATGAACGGAATGGACGACAACGATCCGTTCCTGAACCTGAACAACTCGGGCGCAACGAACCTGTTGCTGGGCTCGAACGAAGTGCAGGAAGCGGACGTCGTGACCAACGGCTTCTCGGGCGCGTACGGCACGTTCGCAGGCATCAACGTGAACTACGTGACGAAGTCCGGCGGCAACGACTTCCACGGGAACGCGGTATATTACTGGTCGGGTCGCGCATTGGATGCGAACGACTGGTTTAACAAGGCGTTCGGCAATCCCCGTGCCTTTCAACAACGCGAACCAGTGGGCGGCTTCGTTCGGCGGACCGATCAAGAAGGACAAGTTGTTCTTCTTCGTGAACCAGGAAGGATTGCGCGTTTTGATTCCTGTGCCTTCCGCGGTTTTGATTCCGACAACGCAATTTGAACAGGCGACCATCGCGAACTTGACCGCACAGGGCTTGAACAACTCGATCCCGTACTACTGCCAGAACCTAGCGGGAATCTGCCCCGGAGTTGGTCCGATTAGCGCAGGGAGCGGCGGCGGCATCTTCAACTTCTACAATAGCGTCGCGAACTACTCGAACGCGATTCCGACACCAGGTGGCGGCTGCGGCGGCAGTTTGAGCCCGACCCTGCCGGGCCCTGCGATTCCGGCTGGCACTCAGTGCACGTTGACAGTCCAGGAAACACCGATCAACTTCGCACCGGAATGGCAGATTGCAGGCCGGTTCGACTGGAACGCCGGCGTGAACGATCGCGTTTTCGTCCGCATTCAGTACGACCACGGCGTGCAGCCGACGGTGACCGACCCGATCAACCCGGTGTTCAACGACACCAGCGACCAGCCCGAGTGGCAGTCGCAGATCAACTGGACGCACACGTTCAGCCCGACGCTTGTGAACCAGTTCCTCGTTGCAGGAACGTGGTACTCGGCGATCTTCAAGGCCACGAATGAAGCGGCCACGTTGGCCGCATTCCCCGGCACTCTGGAACTGGGCGACGGCACGCTGACCAACATCGGCGGCGCGGTCGGTTTCGCGTTTCCGCAGGGCCGCAACGTGACGCAGGGCCAAATCGGCGACGACGTCTCAAAGAACCTCGGCAACCACACGCTGAAGTTCGGTTTCAAGTTCCACCGCGACTGGGTAAGCGACCACGACGGCAGCTTCTTTACCGTCCCTCTTCAGGTCCCCTTCTCGCTGGCGGACTTCTACAACGGCGGTTACACGGGTTCGGAACAGATTCAAGCGTTCTCGCAGGTTCCGAATATTCCGATCCGAATCAACAACTTCGGCGCGTACCTGCAGGACGAGTGGAAGTTGCGGTCGAACTTCACGGTCACGGGTGCGCTGCGCATCGAGCACAACTCGAACCCGAATTGTGTGACGAACTGCTTCGCGACGTTCGCGGGCGGTTACGACCAGGCGCTGGCGGACTTCGGCGATCCGTATAACACGCTGATTCAGACCGGCCGGGCGCAACGCGCTCTACAACTATCAATCGGTAGAATGGCAACCGCGCGTGAGCTTCGCGTGGCAGCCGTTCGCGAATGCCTCGTCGGCAGACGTGTTGAAGTCGAACCTCGTGGTCCGCGGCGGTGTCGGCATCTTCAACGATATCTTCCCGGGCCAGATCGCCGACAACATGTCGCAGAATCCGCCGCTCTACAACCAATTCACCACCGGTCCCGATGGCATTTTCGGGACGGGCTGCGGCGGATATCTCTCACCGGACCAGGCAGGCAACATGTTCGACTGCCTGACGGCGGCGAATACCGCGTATCAGACGGCGTTCAACAGCGGTGCCAATACGGTCTCGCTGACACCGAACGTCGTAACGACCACGCACAAGATCTACGCGCCGCAATACCAGAAGTGGAGCTTTGAAATTCAAAAGGGTTTCGGAGCGAACACTTCGATCAACATCGGCTACTACGGAAACCACGGCATTCACGAGCCCGTAGTGAATTCCGGCCTCAATGCCTACGGCTTCGGTAGCTTGCCAGCCACGATTCCGCAAGGCCAATTTGCGGAAATCACGCTGGTCGAAAGCGCGGCCGTTTCCAACTACAACGGCGTGACGGTTTCGTTCCGCCAGCGCTTCAGCGGCGCGGGAGGTGGCTTGCTCCAGGTGAACTACACCTACAGCCACGCGCTGGATGAAGTCTCGAACGGCGGTTTCAACTCGTTCAGCGGCGCGGATCTTGCTCCGCAGGATCCGTACAACCTGCGGAACAACTACGGCCCGGCCGACTACGACGTTCGCCACAGCCTAAACGCTAACTATGTATGGCAGGTGCCGATTCGCAAGGCGCTCGGCGGCCACGGATGGGCCCCGCTCGTGGACGGGTGGCAGGTGTCCGGAACGGTGTTCTTCCGGACCGGTTTGCCCTACACGATCACGGACGGACAGGAGTCGTCCTCCCTCGCCGCGGTTAACTACTACGGCGCGATTCGTCCGGAGCCGCTGGTTTCGGGCTTGCCGGTCGGCTGCAATCCGCGGGCGAGTGCGTATTCGAATGCTAACCCGATCCCGTGCTATACGGCGAGCCTCGGAGACACCGCGACCTGCACGATCACAACTCCGGGCGATTTCGGTCTGCCGACTTGCGAAACGGGCTTTGGTTACCAGGGCCTGCGGAATAAGTTCCGGGGACCGCAGTACGTGAACACGGACTTCACGATCAGCAAGATCACCTCGATCCCGCACTGGGAGCGCGGCAAGCTTGGGATCGGATTCCAATTCTTCAACCTATTCAATCATCCAAACTTCAACTTCCCGGATGGCGACATCTCCAGCTCGTTCTTTGGACAGACGACCGGCCTCGTGTCGCCGCCAACGAGCATTCTGGGTTCGTTCCTCGGCGGCGACGCTTCGCCGCGGTTGATTCAGTTGAAGGCCAACATCACCTTCTAACCGCGCGCCGCGAAAGCGGCGAGTGCGAAACATATGCGAAAAGGAAAGGCGCTCCGGGCAACCGGGGCGCCTTTTTTTTGGTTCGAAGCGTTGGTTCGATGGGACCGGCAGCGGTCCCGACGATTTGGGAGTAGAATTATCGGGAGGGTATGACTTCCCAGTGAAACCGAAGTTTCGTGGAAACGTCCTAGTAGAAGGATCCAAAACATCCCTTTCTCGGCCCTCGGCAAATTGAGAACCAAGGAGCGAACCTAATGAGGCTGCGAATCCTGGCGGTTGGCATGCTCGCGACGGCTGCGGTCGCATGGGCAGGCGGTGATGTTTGGAAGACCAAGCCGTACTCGCAATGGGATGAGAAAGATATCCAGACCGTGCTCCAAACTTCACCATGGGCAAAACTTGGCCTCCAGGCTTCTGGAGCGTGGCACCCGGACGGAACTTCGGCGGCGGACATCTCAAATTTGAGCGTAGCGGGGTCCGGAAATGCCGGTGGCAAGGCTTCGCCGGGCGGCGGCAGCGTAGGCGATACCTCAAACCGTTCCCAGGGCGTCGGGGGCAACCAGCCAGGTGGCGCGGAGAAGCTGGCGGCGGCCGGGCCGCAACCCTATTCGGTGTATTGGTGGTCCGCTCGGACGATTCGCGAGGCGATGCTGCGTCGAGCCGTGATCAAGGGGCAGATGACGCAGGATCAAGCGGACAAAATGATCGCGGCGGCTCCGGAGACGTATCAGATTCTGGTGAGCAGCGCCAACATGTCGATCTTCGAGCAGCGCGGCGAGGCCGCGTTCAAGGACGCAGCCTTCCTCCAGTTGCACAAGACGAAGGACAAGCTGACGCCTGTGTCGGTCGTACTTCAGAAGGGACCCGACGGGAAAGTACAGGGCGCGATATTCAATTTCGCGAAAAAGACGGCCAGCGGCGAGCCCACAATTTTGCCTGACGAAAAAGAAATCGATTTCAACCTGCGGCTTGGAGACTCCTGGTTGCGGACTAATTTCAATCCGAAGCAGATGACGGACGGCCAGGGCGAAGATCTGTAATCGAGGCGCAGTAAGTTTGCGAATCGCCCATCCTGGCAAGTCCGTTTTGATTTACATTTGGCTGTAATTCGAAAGGAGAGAGCGAATGCGCAAGAATGCAATCATCATCGGCGCTACGGTGCTTGCCACAGCTGCTGTGGCGATGGCGGGCGGGGATGTTTGGAAGACGAAGCCGTATACACAATGGGACCAGAAGGACGTGAACACGATTCTACAGAGTTCACCGTGGGCGAAGCCGGCGCAACAGGTGCAGGGCGCTTGGCGGCCGGACGGGACGGCGGCAGCCGACACGTCGAATATCGGCGTGGCTGGGTCAGGGACGGATACTTCAAACCGCTCCGCGGGAGCCGGCACGAATCAGCCGGGCGGCACGGAGAAGCAAGCTGAGGCGCAGGCGGCGCAGCAGATGTACAACGTGTTCTGGTGGTCGTCGCGAACGATCCGGGAAGCGTCGGCGCGGCGCGCGGTGCTAAGCGGAGCCGCGACGCAGGAGCAGGCGGATAAGATGGTCGCCGCGCCGGTGGATTCTTACCAGATCCTCGTGAATTCGCCGAACATGGCAATTTTCCAACGGCGCGGCGAGGACGCTTTCAAACAGGTCGCGTTCCTTCAGACGCATAAGAACAAAGAGAAGCTCGCACCTTCAAAAGTGGAATTTCAGAAGAAGGCCGACGGCACTGTAATTGGAGCCGTATTCAGCTTCCCAAAGACTTCGGCCAATGGCGAACCGCTGATCAGCCCGGACGAAAAGGAAGTGGATTTCCAGCTTCAGATTGGCGCGTCGTGGCTGCGGACGTATTTCGTGCCGAAGCAGATGGTGGATAGCCAGGGAACGGATCTCTAGAACACGTCCGTACTCAACTCGAATTACAAGCGGATTTGCGCGGCGCCGGCCTTTTGGCTGGCGCCGTTTTTGGCCTGCGCGAATTAGTGGTGGGCCGGGGCCAGGGCGCGGAGGCTTTGGGTGTAGGGAGGCCGGGCGACGCCGCGTTCGGTGATGATGGCAGTGATGTAGCGGTTGGGCGTGACGTCAAAGGCGGGATGGGCGGCGTGGACATCGGGCGCGATGTGGACGCCGGCGATGTGGGTGACTTCGTGCGAGGAGCGCTCCTCGATGGGGATGCCGTCGCCGGACGCGAGCGAAAGATCGAGCGTGGAAATGGGAGCGGCGACGTAGAACGGGACGTTATTTTCGCGAGCGAGGACGGCGATTCCGTACGTGCCGATTTTGTTGGCGGTGTCGCCGTTGGCGGCGATGCGGTCGGCGCCGACCACGACGGCTCCGACGCCGCCCGTGTGCAGGAAGTGGCCGACCATGTTGTCGGTGATCAGGGTGAGCGGGATGCCGTCCTGATGAAGCTCCCAAGCGGTGAGGCGCGCGCCCTGCAGGTACGGGCGAGTTTCGGGGACGAGCACTTCGATGGTGCGGCCGGAATCGACGGCCATGCGAATCACGCCGAGAGCGGTGCCGATGCCGGCGGTGGCGAGAGCGCCGGCGTTGCACTGCGTCATCACGCGGCCGGAGTGAGGCATGAGCTCGGCGCCAAATTTTCCAATGGCGCGATCAGCGGCGCGGCGCTCTTCGTGAACGAGCAAGGCTTCGGCGATGAGGGCGGCTTTGATATTGGCAATTTCGGCGGCGGCATCGCGGGAGTGCGCGGCGTCGTGCATGAGGTCGTCGAAGCGTTTGCGGAAGCGCGCGATGGCCCAGAAAAGATCCACGGCGGTGGGGCGCGTTTTTGCGAGCGTGTCGGTGATGACGGCGAACTCAGCGCGAAGCTCGTCGAGAGTGGCAGCGTGGGAATGCTGAACGCCGACGGCGACGCCCATCGCGGCAGCGACTCCGATGGCGGGTGCGCCGCGGATGATCATGTCTTTAATGGCGCGCGCGACGTGGCGATAGTCGGTATAGGTGTGGTAGACGACTTCGCCGGGAAGGCGGAGCTGGTCGAGGATGACGACGCCTTCAGGCTTCCATTCGATGGGTTCGACGTGGTGCAAGGGCTTGAGGCTCCGTTCGCGCGCGGGCGCTGTCGTAATGGAATGAGCGTCAGTTCATTTTACACCGGACAGGTGATGGAGCGCTCGCGCGAGGCGATTTTTGCCGCAGACGAGACGCCGTTTGTCAAGAACGGAGGAACGCGCGAGCTTGGCGTTGACTTCATGTTCGGGCGCAACCTACTATCCCTGAACAGACGGAAGTACCCGCCTGTTCCTTCATGCTGGGAACGACGCTTGGCCACTATCGAATTACGCGGATGATCGGGCGGGGCGGGATGGGAACGGTCTATCTCGCCTACGACAAGCGGCTCGAGCGCGACGTTGCGCTGAAGGTTTTGCCGGAGGGCGCGTCGCAAGAGTCAGGCGCCCGTTACCGGTTGCGCACAGAAGCTCTGGCACTTTCCAAGCTGAACCACCCCAATATCGCGCACGTTTACGATTTCGACGTTCAAAATTCCACAAGCTTTTTGGTGATGGAGTACGTGGAGGGCGAGACGCTAGGTGCACGCATTGGGCAAGGACCGCTGAGTGAAGAAGGCGCAACAAACGTCGGAATTCAGATTGCGACGGCACTGGAGGCCGCGGGCAGCGCGGGGCTGGTCCATCGCGACATCAAACCGGCGAACGTGATCCTTACGCCGAATGGGCAAGTGAAGCTGCTCGATTTTGGGCTTGCTAAGTTATTTGGGCCGGGGCAGAGCGATGTGACGCAGACGCGGGGCGACGTGCTGGAAGCGTCTGGAACGCTACCGTACATGGCGCCAGAGCAACTGCAAGGCTCGCCAGCCGATTTTCGGAGCGACATTTACTCGCTGGGCGCAGTTTTGTACGAGTCTGTGACAGCGAGGCGGCCGTTCGGTTCGCATCACTCGGGAACGCTGATCGCCGACATTATCAGCAAGAGGCCCGAGCTACCGCACGACATCAATCCCACGCTCTCCCAGAGATTTGAAGCCGCCGTCATGAGGTGTTTGGCGAAGGAGCCGGCGCAACGTTACCAGAGCGCAACAGAATTGCGGACGGCGCTTGAGGCGTTGCGCGACACGCAAACGGACGTACGCGCATACCGGAAGAAGACCGATTCGGTTTCACGAAAGATCGCGGCGCGCGTAGCCCTGGGAATTGTGGTGTTGGTGCTTGGAGTTTTCTGGTGGAAGAGACCGAAGCAGGCGACCGGCGGGGACACAAATCCGAATCGGCCCGCCGAGCTTGCCGTGTTACCGATCGAAACAGCGGGAATCGGCAGTGAAGCGGACGCATTCGACCGGGGATTGGTGGAGACGCTAACTTCGCGGCTGACGCAGCTTGGAGGGAGCCACGCACTCGAAGTGGTACCGGCGAGCGAAATGAGAGACCGTAAGATCACCAGCTTGCAGGCAGCCAACGAACAGTTCGGCGCGACGCTGGGACTGAAACTGAACGTGGAGCGGTCTGGCGAGATGGTGCGCGTGAACTATGCGCTGGTGGACGCGAAACAACACAAGGAATTACACGGCGAAACGATCACCTCCGAGGCGTCCGATCCCTTCGCGCTGGAGGACAAGGTAGCGGAAAGCGTGGTGAAGGCGCTGCAGATCGAGCTGCGCCCGGAGGAAAAGAGTTCGCTTACGGAGCACGGAACAACCGAAGCTGGGGCGCTCGATTATTATTTGCAGGGGCGCGGGTATCTACTGGATTTTCAGAAACCGGAGAACGTCGAGAGCGCGATCGCGGAGTTCAATCACGCGGTAGAGAAGGATCCGAACTACGCGCTAGCGTACGCCGGGCTGGGCGAAGCATTTTGGAGGAAATACCAGTTCACGAAAGACGCGGAGTGGGTAGCCCGAGCGAAATCTTCGTGCGAGCGGGCGGTATCGCTGCGCGGCGAAGAGGCCGCCGGGCACAATTGCTGGGGCTGGTGTTTCGGGGGACGGGCGAATTCGAGCAATCGATCGCGGAGTACAAGAAGGCGGCGGAAATCGATCCGACGGATGACCGCGCGTATGAAGGGCAGGCGCTCGCGTACGTAGCCGAGGGAAAAGCCAAAGAAGCCGAGGCCACACTGAAGCTCGCGGTAAGCCTCCGGCCGAACTACTGGTCAAATTACAATTCGCTTGGCGATTTCTACTTGAAGCATGGGAGGTTTCCGGAAGCCGAGGCGATGTTCATGCAGGTGACAGAATTGGTGCCGGATAGTTTTGTGGGATACGGAAACCTGGGCAACACATACCTGCAGGAAGGGGAGTACGCCAAAGCGGTGCCGATGCTGGAGCGATCGGTGGCTATCCGGCCGACGGCTCAGAATACCTCCAACTTGGGAACTGCCTATTTTCAATTGCGGCGATATAGCGAGGCCGCGCGTACCTACGAAACCGCGGTGCAGCTCGACAGCGCTGACTACGAAGTGTGGGGAAACTTGGGAGATGCGTACTATTGGGCTCCTGAGGAGCGTGGGAAGTCTGCGGCAGCCTACGGGAGAGCCATCGAACTCGCGAACGAATCGATTCAAGTGAATCCACGAAACGCCGAACTGATCAGCTATATTGCAGGCTACTATGCCATGAGCGGTCAGCACCTCGCGGCAGTTCACGATATCCAACAGGCGCTTCAGATTTCCCCAGACAACGCAGAAGTGCTTGCCAGCGCGGCTCAGGTTTACAAGCAGCTTGGGGAGACTGATGAATGTCTAAGGTATTTGGAAAAGGCGGTGGCAGCAGGTTACTCGGCCACAACAATCCGCGACACACCGAACTTCGACAGTCTTCACGGGCAAGAGAGATTCGAGCGATTAGCCGGGCCGAACAAAATTTCGAAGTGAGGAGTCGGAATGGGAATTCGTAAATTTAATAGCCTTAACACGAGAACGGGCGCGGTGACGGCTGCCTTAGTCTGCGTAATTTGTGCCGCTATCGCATTCGGAAAAGAACAAAACCAAGCCAAAAAAGATGTCACGGGCAGAGTGTCCGTGCCCTGTTTTGTCCAGAAGGACATCGACGTGACAACCAATCTCGATCCACCCGACGTCACCTTGTGTCCGGGAGGCCGAATTTATTGGTCCAGCACCACGGTCGGTGACTCATTCCACGTTCAGTTCGACACCGGAGGCAGCCCGTTTACCGAAAGCGGGTTCGATTCGACTATCAATGCGGTTGTAGATAGCGGAAAGGCCGTTATTGTCCTTGGAAAGCCCACAACCATCTACACATATGCGCTAACGCGCAAAGGTCAAACTGGCCAAGATCCTCACGTAATCGTTCTCGGAACCGGGCGTATCGAGAAGCACTCCAAATAACCAGAGCAATAACGATTGACCGAATCGTTTGGGCTCTAACCGCCTATTATTCCGACTCCGAATTTCAAAACCAATTTGAGATTCGCGGCTGTCCGAACTCGGACGAGCTCGATCGTTCTTGGGAAATTCTGTAGTGAAGAGAGTGTCGATGCAGCGGCTCGCCGGTACGGAAGTTACATGTGGGGGATGGATTTGGTTAGGCCGTGGGTGGCGATTAGGAGGCCTACTACCTGGACGGAGTTGTAGGTGGTGTGGACGATGAAGCTGGCTAAGACGGTGCCGGTTTTGGCGCGGATCCAGGTGAGGACGGAGCCGACTACGACCATCAGGACGATGAGCCAGGTGCCGCCGGAAAGTTGGCTGGCGTGCAGCAGGCCGAAGAGGGCACCGGTGACTACGATGCCGGCGGGGACGCCGAAGCTGCGGGCGGCAACGGGATAGAGGTAGCCGCGGAACAAAGTTTCCTCCACGACGGGCGCGACGAAGACGGCCATCAGCATGAAGAGAATTGCGGTGCGATGGTCCTGCATGATTTGTTCGACGGGCAATTCTTTTTTCGGCGGGAAAAGTTGAGACGCGGCGGCGACGGCGAACGAAAGCAAGATGCCGCCGAAGATCAGGCTCGTGACGACCGAGCCGCGAGACATCTGTCCCTGCGGAAGCGGATTCCAGCCGAGCGAAAGCCACGCGGGGCGGTGATAGCGCCAGCGCATCTGGCCGAGCATGTAGGCGAGGATGGCCGCGTCGAGAAGTGCCTGCAGGATCACCGCGATATAGATCATGACGGGCGAGTTGGGATTCAGCGTGCGCGGATCGTGGCCGAGGACGCGGTAGGTCACCGCGAACGCGACGCTCATCAGGAAAATCGTGGCGACGCTGAAAACGATCAGAAGAAAAATGTCGAGCCACGTCCACGGAACGCGGAGAGCGGGAGGCAAGTGAGCGTAGCGCTGCTCGGGGGTGAGCTGCGGCGGCGGAATCGACAAAGGCGAAGACTGCGGCAGGGCGGCGTCGGCGGAGGGCGAGGCGAACTCGCGCACGATTTGCTCATCGAGCGGAGCGTGCGAAGGCGGGAGTGGCGGATTGTTTTCGGAGTCGGTCACGAGGTCAGGCGCGTTGTGGTTCTAATTTACCATTGCCGTTGAGAGCGCGGGCGAGGATTTGGCCGGTGTACGATTTCTTGATTTTGGCGACCTGCTCGGGCGTGCCTTGCGCGACGATGCGGCCGCCGTCTTCGCCGCCTTCGGGGCCGAGGTCGATGATCCAGTCGGCCTGCTTGATGACGTCGAGGTTGTGCTCGATGATGAGGACGCGTGTTGCCGAGCGAGACGAGGCGATTGCAGGACGTCGAGAAGTTTTTTGACGTCGTCGAAGTGCAGGCCGGTGGTGGGCTCATCGAGAATGTAAAGCGTGCGGCCGGTCTGGCGGCTGCGAAAGCTCGCGGGCGAGCTTGGTGCGCTGCGCTTCGCCGCCGGAGAGCGTGGTGGCGGATTGGCCGAGCTGAACGTAGCCGAGCCCGACGTCGACGAGCGTTTGCAGCTTCTGCTGGATCGCCGGAATATTTTCGAGAACTTTCAGCGCTTCTTCGATCGGCAGGTCGAGCAGGTCGGAAATCGAATAGCCCTTGTAGCGGACGGCGAGCGTTTCGGCGTTGTAGCGCTTGCCGCGGCACACTTCGCAGGTGACGTACACATCCGGCAGAAAATTCATTTCGATGCGGCGCTGGCCGTCGCCCTGGCACGCTTCGCAGCGGCCGCCCTTCACGTTGAAGCTGAAGCGGCCCGGCTTGTAGCCGCGCTCGCGCGATTCGGGCAGCATCGCGAAAAGCTCGCGAATCGGGGCGAAGACGCCGGTGTAGGTGGCGGGATTCGAGCGCGGCGTGCGGCCGATGGGCGCCTGGTCGATCTGGACGACTTTGTCGATGTGCTCGACGCCGATGAATGGCGCGATGCGCGCCGGGCTTTTCCATGCGAGCGGTAAAGCTTCGGCGGCGAGCGCGCGGTAGAGAATGTCGTTCACCAGCGTGGATTTTCCCGAGCCGGAAACGCCGGTGACGACGGTGAGCAGGCCGAGCGGAATCGTGACGTCGATGTTTTTCAGGTTGTTGCCGTGCGCGCCGAGGATCGTGATGGACTTTGCCGTTGGGGCTGCGGCGCTCGTGCGGAACGGCGAATCTGCAGCTCGGCCGGAAAGATATTGCCCGGTGAGCGACGCGGGATTTGCGGCGATTTCCTCGGGCGAGCCCGCGGCGACCAGATGCCCGCCGGCTTTTCCCGCGCCGGGGCCGAGGTCCACGACGTAATTCGGCGCGGCGAATGGTTTCTTCGTCGTGCTCGACGACAAGGACGGTGTTGCCGAGGTCGCGCAGCGTTTCGAGCGTGTTGAGGCAGGCGGCCGTTGTCGCGCGCGTGCAGGCCGATCGAAGGCTCGTCGAGCACGTAGAGAACGCCGCGAAGCCGCGAGCCGATCTGCGTGGCCAGGCGAATGCGCTGCGCTTCGCCGCCGGAGAGCGTGGCCGCGGAGCGATCGAGCGTGAGATAGCCCAGGCCGACGGCGAGAAGAAAATCGATGCGCTCGGCGATTTCATTGAGCGGGCGCGCCGGCGATTTTTTCGTTGGCGCAGCGTGAGTCTGGTCGCGGATTTTGTCCACGGCGGCGCGGGCTTCGATGCAGCGGCAGGGCCGTGAAATCGGCGATGGAGAGGCCGGCGATTTTCACGGCGAGGCTTTCAGGGCGCAGGCGGCGCTCGCTGCAAGCGGCGCAGGGCGCGGGCGACATGTATTGCGTGAGCCATTCGCGGTAGCCGTCCGATTTCGATTCGTCGAGATTGGTTTCGAGATGTTCTAGAATGCCTTGAAATTCGAGATGCTTATCGGCTCTGCCTGTTCGGCCTCGTTGCCATTGCAGGATCAGGTTCTGCGCTCTTGCGCGAAAGCTTTTCAAACGGCATGTCGAGATCGAAGCCGTGCGCTTCGGCGGCGAGTCTGCAGCGTGCGCTGCAGATAACGCGGAGCCGGAGCCCGGACCGAGGCCGCCTTCGAAGAGCGGCTTGCGTCCAATCGACAATTACCTTCGCGGGATCGAAATCGTATTTCGATCCGAGGCCGTGGCATTCGGGGCACGCGCCATACGGCGAATTGAAGCTGAACGAGCGCGGCTCGAGCTGCGGGACCGAAATGCCGCAATCGGGGCAAGCGAGTTTTTCGGAATAGACGCGCTCGTCGCCGCCGACGACGACAATGGTGACCAGGCCGCCGGTGAGCTTCAGCGCGGTCTCAATGGATTTCTCCAGGCGCTGCGCGATGCCGTTTTTCAGCAGCAGGCGGTCGACGACGATTTCGATGGTGTGATTCTTGCGGCGGTCGAGAGGGACGGGTTCGTCGAGATTGACCAGTTCGCCATCGACGCGCGCGCGAACGTAGCCTTGCTTCGCGTACTTCTCGAGTTCCTTTTTGTATTCGCCCTTGCGGCCGCGGACGACCGGCGCGAGCACCATGATGCGGTCGTCGGGCTTCAGCGCCATCACCGACTGCACGATCTGCTCGGTGGACTGGCGCGTGATGGGCTTGCCGCAGTTGGGGCAGTGCGGCGATGCCGATGGCGCTGTAAATCACGCGCAGGTAATCGTAAATTTCGGTGATCGTGCCGACGGTCGAGCGCGGCGAGCGAGTGGTGGTTTTCTGCTCGATGGCGATGGAGGGGGAGAGGCCTTCGACCGAATCGACGTCCGGCCGCTCCATCTGGTCGAGGAACTGGCGCGCATAGGCGGAGAGCGACTCGACGTAGCGGCGCTGGCCCTCGGCATAAAGCGTGTCGAAGGCGAGCGACGATTTGCCCGAGCCGGACAGACCGGTAATCACGGTGAGCGTGTTGCGGGGGATCTCAAGGTGAATGTTCTTGAGATTGTGCTGGCGTGCGCCCCGGATGACGATATTCTTCAGACCCATCGTGGGTGAGGCGCTCCCATACAGCCGGCCCGGCGTACAGTGGGTAAAATGGGGCCAGTATAAACTACGAGAATAACAGCGGGGCGAGGGGCGGGTCAAATCGGCGGGAATTGGGGCGTTTTTGGGAATTTGGCGATGCTGTGGATTGTCAACGTGCCACGCGATGACGAGAAGGCTGCGCGCTACCAGTGGCGAGCGCGAGAGCTTGGCTTTCCGATGTAAACGATAGTCAGAGCTATCGGCGAGGCGCTGCGTAATAGAACTAAAGGATGGTTAAGCCATGAACTCCTATACGAAGCCGATTGTGGATCCTGAGCCGCCGGGGACGTCTGCTGGAATACGATGGCACAGATACTTTGACGACGCACGCGTGGATTTAGGTGGGCGACTGAAAGTCGTGATTGCCGTAATTGTGGCGGCGGCTGTGGGGTTGATGATCTATTTGAAGTGGTGATGCCGCGGGCGACTATGAGGTTTTTGGAGGACTGCGATGAAGGCAGCAGTGGTGGAGAGTTTTGGGATGGCGCCGAAGTATAAGGATTTTGTGGAGCCGGTGGCGGCGAAGGGCGAGAATCTGGTGCGGGTGACCGCGGCGGGACTGCATCCGATTGTTAGGGGGCTTGCGGCGGGGACGCATTACGGGAGCACGGGCGAGCTGCCGTTCATCGCGGGCGTGGACGGAGTGGGAAAACTGGAGGATGGCACGCGCGTGTTTTTCGGGACGATGCGCAAGCCGTACGGAACGTTTGCGGAGATTGCGCCGGCGCCGAAATGGATCGTGCAAAAATTGGCGGACGGATTGCCGGACGCGGCTGCGACGGCGTTGGGAAATCCCGGGATGTCGTCCTGGGCGGCGCTGAAATGGCGAGCGAACTTTCAAGCGGGCGAGAGCGTGTTGATTCTCGGAGCGACGGGAGTGGCGGGCCGACTCGCAATCCAGATTGCGAAGCGGCTTGGCGCGCGGCGCGTGGTGGCGTCGGGAAGGAACGGGAAATCGCTGGAAGAGGCGGCTTCGTTGGGAGCGGACGCAGTGATCCCTCTCGAGCAGAGCGCTGAAGATCTCAAGGCCGCGTTTCAGAAGGAGCTGTCGGAGAACGGCGTGGACGTGGTGCTGGATTATTTGTGGGGAGCGCCGGCCCAGGCGCTTTTCGACGCGATGTTAATGAAGGGACTGGATCACAAGGCGGCGCGCACGCGATACATCCAGATCGGAGAGAGCGCGGGGAAGACGGTGCAGCTTGCGGCGTCCGTGCTGCGAAGCTCGGGTGTGGAGATTTTGGGAAGCGGGTTCGGAAGCGTGGCGATCGAAGATATCGTGAAAGCAGTCGCAGATTTTTTCGCGGAGGCGGCGAAGAAGCCGTTTCAGATGAAGACGGAAATCGTAGCGCTGCGCGACGTGGAAGCGGCGTGGAACAAGAACGAAGATGGCGTGCGGATCGTGTTTCAGCCGTAGCGCTGCGAAACGAGGCGAGGACAATTGATGCAGTGGTGGGCGTATGCGGTGGTACTGATCGGGATCGCGGTTTGGGTGGCGCCGTTTATTCTGGCGAAGCGGCATCCGGAATTGACGAGCCAGATCGACAAGCGGGCGCGATGGGGAATTCTGTTGGAGATGTTTTCATTTGCCGTGCTGTGGCAGGGGAAATTTTGGGAACACGCCGTGCCGGAGTGGCGAGTCGCGTGTTCAATTTTATTTTTTGCGGCGGCGGCGGGACTTTCGTGGACGTCTGCGCGGGCGTTGGGAATGCAGTGGCGCATCGATGCAGGGCTGAACGCGGAACACGAGCTGGTGATGCACGGCCCGTATTCGCTGGTGCGGCATCCGATTTACACGTCGCTGCTGTGCATGCTGTGCGGCGTGGGATTCATGATCGCGTCGTGGCCGATGTTCGCTTTGTCGGTGGCGTTGTTTGTGGTGGGCACGGAAATTCGAGTGCATGTGGAAGAGAGTTTGCTGGACGGAAGATTCGGAGAGACGTTTCAGAAATATAGGCAATCGGTGTCCGCTTACATTCCGCTGCTGCGGTAACGTGCGCGGCCTTTTCGATTTGTGGGAGTGAGGTCGGCGGCACGGGCGAATTGAGGGCGAAACGCAAGCGGGACTGAGCAGATCGACGGCATTGATTCTGCTGTGAGGACGCGAGAGGGGGCGGCGGAATTTTTACAGGGGGGTAGGAGTTTTTACCCTGGTACGAAAGGTGTAAGGCGTTTGTTTGGAGCGGGTTGAGTTTGGCCTGTGGGGTGCACTTATGTGTCGCGTCAGAGGGAAGGATAGCCGAGGATCCCTATAGGGGATTGAGGGCTGGGCCGGCTTTCCTTCCCTCGACCTCCCTTCCGCAATATTCCCAGAGATAAATCGATTCAGCTGCGTTTTGTGACGCAAATCACCGCGCGTGAGGCGACAAGCTACGTTGATGGAAGCAATTTGAATTTTCTGGCGTTGGTGGCACGGCCGACCGCATTTCGGCGTGTGTTATGATTTTTGTGGTTTGGGGCGTGGTCCAATTGGTAGGACACCTCACTGTTAATGAGGACGGTGTTGGTTCGAGTCCAACCGCCCCAGCCAAATCCTCCCGAGGAAGAGCCTCCGAGTTGCGGACGTGGTTCGATTCACATCGTCAACACGAGAATCCTTCACGGGCCAGTTGACCTCACGCGACGAAGCTGTTGGAACTCTCCGCGATAAATAAATCTTGGGCGACAGTGGGCGACGTATCACTCGATGGACCGGTAGTGGAAGTCCGCGCCGTGTGTGAACTTGTGCAACGATTCAGCGAACAACAGGAACAAAAAAGCAAAAGACGCTGGGCGATTCTGTAGCGCGGGTACACAGAAAAGGGAGCTGTTTCGTGGTGGCGTTTGCGACGCGTGTGAGGATCGGATGAAGCGACGGGAATTTATAAGGCTCGGATGCGCCACGGCAATTGCGGCGGGCGCAGAAAAATTGAGGCCTGCGTCTGCGCGATCATTAGCGGCGGTATGTTTGCCGGGGACGGCGCAGCATCCGACGATGGTGTCCTTGGAACAGGAGGCTGCAGCGCGCGCGGCGGATTTCACGCTGCGGATCGCGCCGATGATGATCGAACTGGCACCACAGGTGGTGCTCAGTTCGATCGGCTACAACGCCAAGGTTCCCGGACCGTTGATGCGGATGCGGGAAGGGCAGCGCGTAACCGTAGAGGTTGTGAACGAGACGGACGTTCCGGAATACGTGCACTGGCACGGCTTGTTCGTTCCGTCGGAAGTGGACGGAACGGAGGAGGAAGGCACGCCGCCCGTCCCGCCGCACGGCCGCCGACGGTATGAATTTGTGGCCAAACCGGCGGGTTCGCGGTGGTACCACTCGCATACGGAAGCCATGATGGATCTGCATCGGGGCTCTTACACCGGCCAGTTCGGGTTTCTGATGATCGATTCGGGGAATGACCCTGGGCGCTACGATCAGGAAGTGTTTCTGGCGTTGCGCGAGTGGGAACCTTACTGGACCCCGATGGACCCGGACGAGGAGCCGACCGATCCCAACGATCCGATGCCCGAAAAGCCCCCTACTCCGGACACCCGTCCGAACGGGCTTGAAATCGGCGCTCCGCTTTACTCGATCAACGACAAAATCCTCGGCGCGGGTGAGCCGCTGCGCGTACGGTCGGGTGAACGCATTCTAATGCACCTGCTTAACGCCAGCGCGTCACAAATTCATAGGATCGGTCTTTTCGGTCACCATTTTCAGGTGATCGCTCTGGACGGAAATCCCGTGCCCACACCGCAGCGCGTGGATGTGATTGAAATTGCGCCGGGCGAACGCGTGGATGCGATTGTGGAAATGAACCTGCCGGGCGTTTGGATTTTAGGTGAGCTGCGAGATGCCGCGCGGCAGTCAGGCATGGGCATTGTGGTGGAATACGCCAATCAGCCGCAGCCGCGCCCGCAATGGATTCCGCCTGCAAGGACCCGTTGGGACTACACAGTGTTCGGCAAGACCGCTCCGCATCCCACGCCCGACCAAACCATCGATATGGTTTTTGAGAAGGTGCCGGGCGGACTTCACGGAATCAATCACTGGCTGGTGAACGGCAAGGAATATCCGCACGAACGAGAGTTTGTGCTCCGGCAGGGCGGGCGTTACCGGCTGGTGTTTCACAATCGAAGCGACGACAGCCACCCGGTTCACATCCACCGGCACACGTTCGAGATCGTGGAGTTCAACGGCAAGCCTACTGCGGGCATCATGAAGGATACGGTGATCGTTCCGGCCTTCGGACGCGTAGCCGTGGATCTGGTCGCCGACCAGCCGGGCCTCACCTTGTTTCATTGCCATATCCAGCACCACATGGACTTTGGTTTCAAAGCATTATTCCGCTACGCCTGAGCGCCGCATCGACGGCAAACCGCGCAGCATTCCGTTGAGCTGACGCTTCAAACGACCTCGGAATAAGCCCGTGTCATCCCTTTTTCACACATGCGACATGCCGTCGAAATATAGGAGGCCTAGAAAATAGAGGTTTGCGAACTATTTAACAGATTCAAAGGGAGAAACCACGCATGAAGATGGACCGAGAAAGGTTGCGAGCGCTCGTGCTCACGGGAGTAGCTGCCTCGATGCTGATATTCGCATCGGGAGCCAAGGCACAGTATCAAAACTCCAACGACAATGTCTGGCCTTATGCAAGTACGGGTCGCTCGCCGGTGCTCGCCGTGGTTGGCGATATTGCCTGCCAGCCCGATGCAGACTATGTTGCGGGTGGCGGAGAATCCGCGCACGAAACCTGTGAAACCCCGAAGGCCCCGTACACCAGCACCGCCCTTTACCAATCACAGGAGGCCACGGCGGGCCAGATCGAGGCAATGAAGCCTGATGCCGTCGCGCTGCTTGGAGACCTGCAATATCAGGTCGGCATGTACCAGGACTTCGAGAAATCGTTCGATTTGACTTACGGCGCTTTCAAGTTTTTGCATCGGCCCGCGCCAGGCAATCATGAGTTTTATGACGAGCACAGCGAGACCGGCGTCGGGGGCTACGGCTACTTCTCCTATTACAACGGCTTCCAGCTGAACTCCGACGGTTCCATGCAGACGACTGTGGTCCCGGACCCGTGCCCACCCGCGGAAGCGGCGGGATGCAACTATCCCGGACTGACCGCTCCGATTGCTCAGCCCGTGCCGCGCGCGGATGGACAGGCCGGACACTTCGAATTGGGCGCGAACGCTGGATTGAACGGAACCGGAGTCGGCGATGGGTGGTATTCGTACAATTTGGGCGGATGGCACCTTATTTCGCTCAACATCGAGTGCTCCACGCAGCCGGGCGGCTGCAGCGACAACGGCGCCTGGTTCGCAACCGAACTCGCGTGGCTGAAAAAGGACCTAGAGGAGAACGGCTCCGCGTGCACACTCGCCTACTGGCATCAGCCTTCGTACAGCGCTGCAGACAGCCTCACTCCTGAGGGCACGGCAGCTCTGGCGTTCTGGCAATTGCTTTACAGATACAACGCGGACCTGGTGCTGAACGGGCACGACCATCTTTATGCCCGCTACCGTCCCCTTGACGCCTCGGGAAACTACGATCCAAAGAAGGGAATTCGAGAATTCATCGTGGGCACTGGCGGCGAGACGCTCGATACGGTGGTGGCAAGTAACGCCGCAGGTTCCGATGCCGGTTCGATTTTTAACGCAGCGAATATCGAATCAGCGACCGGGAATTATTGGGGCGTGATGGCGCTTACGCTCGACGATCACGGCTACCGCTGGAATTACCAGTCGGCGTTGCCGATGGTGCCGGGTGCGGCTCCGTTCTCGGACAGCGGCGTGGGCGTATGCCACGGCGGGTCCGGTTGGAACTTCGGCGGTTACGGACAAAAGTAGAATCACAAGTTCGTGCCCAGATGTAGTTGACGTTCGGTTTGGTCGGTTTCCCCACCCTTCGTGTCCGCTTGCGAAGGGTGGGGATTTCTTTTTCGTCGATTTGCGCAAAGGCGGCGTTGCGTAGATAGCGGGTATCGGCTTGCCAGTCTTTCCCGCGACTGTTCCCGCCTGAAGTAATTCGCGTTGATTAGCGGACCACTGCGTATTCGGATTTAACGAGGCCGCCGGGGTAAGTTTGAGTGGAGATGTGGCGGAGCTGTATGTCGCGCGGGACGGCGCCGAAGAGGGGAATTCCTTCGCCAACGAGTACGGGTACGCGGGTGATGGTGATGCGATCGACGAGACCGGCGCGAAGGAAGCGGTGCACGGTGATCCCGCCGTCGACGTATAGATGGTGAGCGCCTTTGGCTGCGAGTTTGGCGACGATTTCGGCAGGCTCACCGGACATCTGTTCGACGACGCCATTGCGGACGCCGGAGAAATCGACGGGACGGCTGCTGAGGACCACGACACGCGTTTTTCCGTAGGGCCATTCGGGGAACGGCAGAACAACTTCAAACGTGTTGCGGCCCATGACGACCGCGTCCACGGTGGCGAAGAATTCTTCGTACCCGTGTGGCTCGTTTCCGCCCGCATCGAGAAAATCGAATGAGCCGTTCGGACGGGCGATGAAGCCGTCAAGGCTGGTTCCCACAAAAACGGAAAGGGTCATGGCTGGTTCCCCCGGGCGATATGGAAAATCAAGGCAGGTCCACAGTGAGGGCGTAGAGATCGCCGCCATCGCGCGTGACGCGAACTACCAGGTCGCCGTTTGGCGCAAAGCCATATAGGCCGCAACGTTGAGGACCCGAGTGAAGCACATCTTCAAAGCTATACACGCGCTCTTTCTTGCCGTCGGAAACCCGAACCCGGAAAACGGGCTCGCCGGAATCCAGCAGGTCCTGGAAGTAGAAATATTTCGAGTCGGGAGTCCAAAACGAAGACGTGAAAAAATTGCCGCTTGCCGCGTTGGTCCATTTCCTTGTGGCGAATTCGTAGAGCCGCATGGTCTTGAGATCGTTTGCGTAAACGGAAAGAAAGCGGCCGTCGGGAGACCACTTGGCGCCCGACGAACCTCCGGAGCCGGGAACCATTTCGCTTTTGCCGGAATCAAGATCGTAAATTCGCAGAACGGCTTTATCCGGGTGTTGGTCGAGCGTGGCGCTATCCGCGCCATAAACGAGTCTGCGCCCATCGGGAGAAAAGTCCGCGATTTTGAATGGGTGGCCCAGCTCTGGAATTTCGCGGAGTTCCCCGCCGGTCGCATCGGCAAGATAGTGTGTCGGAGCGGAGTTGGCGCGTTCAGCTTGAAAAATGACGTGATTGCCATCCGGGCTCCATTCGGCGTGACGCACGGCGAGCGCGTCGCTGTTCGCAAAAAGCCGAAGGGGAGAGGATCCATCGGCGTTAACCCGCCAGACTGCTTGCTCGGTGGTGTAGAGAGCGTAGCGGCCGTCGCGCGAGAACGACATTTCGAACGCTTGTGCGCCGTGAAGCAGCGCCGACAAAGTGTGGTTGGCGACGTTGACGGACTCGATGGTGGAGCGCGAGGCGCCCGCTTGAACGTAGATCGTGCGGCCGTCGCGTGACGGAAGGGGCTCGTGGTAGCGGGCCTCCACCGAGACACGCACCGGTTCGGACCTGCGAAAAGGCGCGAAACCTGCTGATTCACGCATAACCCAAATCTGGCTTTCGCGCCGGGTTTCCGCCGCGAACACCAGGTATTTTCCGTCGGCCGTCCAGCGGCCACAGCACGTACTTATGGAGTCGTCCCATCCCGCCACCACTGAGCGCGGCGGCCCACCGGCAGCAGAAACCACTTCCAGAGTTCGTTTACCGGTATCGGCGTTCCTCTGCGAGAAGCTAATCCGTTTTCCTTCCGGCGACCAGGCAAGGGAGTCGCAGTCTCCGCCACAAGAAACCAGCAAGCGCGGAGTGGTGCCTGAAAAGTCCGAGAGATAGATGGAGCCTGCGAAGGAGTACGCAATCACGGCGCCGTCGGGAGAAAGAGCCGCGTCATCCGCATAAATATTTCCGACGCGGCGAAGCGGGCCGCCGACGAGCGGCATAGTGTAAAGCGGAAGATTGCCGCTACGGGCTACGAAAGGCGCGACGAGCATTTCGGGCGCTCGATTCGAGACATCGAAAATTCGAAGATTGCGGAGGTCTGGTGCAAGCGGCTGAGCATCGCCGCCAACGGCGGCGACTTGCATGGTGTTCCAGTGATCGCCATCGCGGGCGATGAAGAAGAGGCGCGAGCCGTCGGAGGCGACCCGGCCCCAGGGATCGACGCGACCGACATTCGTCAGCTGCTCGACGCGGATCACACGCGGAGAGCGCGAGAAGTGACGAAACAGGAGTACGCCGGCGACAAGGCCAACGATTCCAATCGCGAAAAATGCGGCTAGATAGAAAAGCGTCCGCGCAGATTTTCGGCGCGCGCGAGCGGCCAGGCCATCTACTTCGGGCCGGGCGGGATGAGCGATGGCGCCGGACACCGATTCGTCGACGTGGACATGCGAATGGCCATTGGTGGCGGCGAAGGAGCCATCGGAGGCGGTGCGCTCGGTGGAGTTTGCGGAATCGTGGCCGTTCGTTGGAGCGGCCGTGCTGAGTGGATGGTTGAACTGATAGCCGCGGCCAGGAATGGTGACGATATACCTGCGGTTGGGATCGCCCTCCTTTAGCGCTTTCCGCAACACGAAGATGTTCTGCGTGAGATTCGATTCCTCAACGAACGTGTCCGGCCAGACGGCGGACAAGAGCTCATCTTTCATTACGACCCGCTCACTGTTGCGAACGAGCACCAGAAGAGTTTCAAACGCCTTTGGTTGCAGTGGGATAGAGCGTGTGCCGGCGAAGAGCAGCCGCTGAGCAGGGTCGAGGCGGAAAGGTCCGAACGAGTAAAGGGGCCGGCCGAGATCACCCGACAGGGACACTGAGAAATCCTGAGAACTACTGAGCGATTCCTAAGGACTTCCCGGACGGCAGTTGGCAAGGTGCAACGGCAGGTCTGGGCGAGCAGGAAACCGCTACGGACTGGCAGCACTTTACCACGACACCTACCCGGCGTCACCTGCCGGGGGCGGCTGGAGGCGACGGGCGGGTGTGCGTGTGGGAAGGCGCGTAGGAACGAGGGTGGGGCAACTGTTTTCGGATGCGGGGTTGACCCCCGGCGCACCGGAACAAGAAGTCGCCTTACGGACGGTTATACGGCTGGTTATGGCTTTTGAACCGAGAACGGCGAAGACCGGAATCGGAAGGAGGCGATTGATGAAAAAGAAAAAGAGCAGCGCGAAGAAGCTGAAAAAGCCGACGCGAGTGGGCAAGACGAAAAACCTGCGTTCGATCGGAACCCACGCCCTGAATCCGCAACCGCTTCCTCCATGACGGGGGAAGTACGGCGGCGGTTCAGCCGGGGAAGCGAGTACGCGCAGGTGAAACAGATGCTCATGAATCGAGTCGCTGCCGAGACCAGCGGATGTTGTGAGGGTTTCAGCGCGAATTCAGGCCGCATGTTGACAAATGTAAGGAGATGTACATGAAGCATATTGCGATTGGATTTCTGACCATTGTTGGAATGCTCGGCGGAACTGCGCGCGCCGCGAGTCCTCAAACGGCGAATGCCGCGGAAGTGCCTGTCGCCGGAACGGCGACAGGCACAAGCGTGCCTCGATTGGTGCAATTCAGCGGGACATTGAAAGATGGAGTGACGGGAAGCGTTCTGACCGGAGTGCAGAGTGCGACATTTGCGATTTACTCGCAGCAGGACGGCGGCACGGCGCTCTGGAGCGAGACACAGAACGTGACGGCGGACGCGAGCGGACATTACAGCGTGGTATTAGGCGCAGCGAGCGCGAACGGAGTCCCGGCAGATCTGTTTGCATCGGGCGAGACGCGGTGGCTGGCCGTAACGACGGCGAAGGCGGAGATGGCGCGCGTGCTCATGGTCAGCGTGCCATACGCGATGAAGGCGGGCGACTCGGATACGCTGGGCGGACTGCCAGCGTCGGCGTACCTGACGACGGCGAGTCTGGCTACGAACGCCGCGAAGGGAACGACGGTGACGGCGGTGGTAACGACACCAGGAGCGACGAGCGCGGTCGCAACGCCGCAGGCAGCTTCGGCTCCTGCCCTGACCGAAGCGTCACCGACGGGCAGCGGTACGGCCGACTACATTCCGCTGTGGACCTCAAGTTCAGCGCTGGGGAATTCGATTTTGTTTCAGTCGCCGGGCGGCAACATCGGTGTGGGCACGACAACGCCGGCGCTGAAGCTGGATGTGAACGGCGACAGCATATTCCGTGGGTCGTTCCAGTTGCCGCCGCAAGGGACAGCGACGGCGACCACGGGGCAGCCGTCGCACTCGTTCCAGTGGGAAGCGTCAATATACAACAGCAGCTCGAAGGCGGCGATCACGGATGCGTTCGGATTCCGCGCGGTTCCAGCGAACAACAACACAGCGTCGCCGTATGCAACGCTGGACCTTTTCTACGGGCCGGGTGGGGGAACGCTGACGGACACGGGCCTATCGATCAATCCGAGCGGTTTCATCGAGTTCGTATCCGAACAGACGTTTCCGGGTGTGGCGGAGCTTGGAGCGGATAACGTCTTCACGACAAGCCAAACGGTCGATGGATTTCTTTCAGCGCAGAGCCCTACTTTAGGCCTGTACGGAATAGCGACAAATACATCGGGTTCTTCAGTCGGAGTGGAAGGAATATCGAGTGCAACAACTGGCTACGGAGTTCTCGGACAGTCGGCCTTCGTGGGCGTTTATGGAGAGTCGTCTGGGGCGAGCACGCTGGGTTTGGGCAGAGGCAAGGCCGGCGTGTGGGGCGATAGCGGTGGTACAAGTGGCGGCGGCTACAAAGGCGTGCTCGGAACGGCGGATGACAACTCAGCGGGAGTTTTTTTGAATAATGGTACTTACTCGGCCCTGCTCGCCGAAAATCAAAGCACGGGGCGTGCGATTGAGGGCGAGGGGGTGGGTGGGGGCACGGGCGTTTTTGGCGGAAATGGAACCCTAAGCACCCAAGCCGGTTCGATCGGGACGTCCCCGGGCGTCTGGGGCGATATAAGCGGAACGACTGCTTTTGCCGGGGTTGTCGGTACGGCCGACAACAACGACGCAGGATGGTTCTCTAATCATTCAGCCGACGCCGCGACCTTAGAAATAGAGAACGCCAGCACTGCGACGGGGCCGCTCTTGTTCGCTTACGCCAACGCGTCCGGTAATTACTGCGAAATCGATACGACTGGGAACCTGGGGTGCACGGGAACCGTGACTGCGATCGCGACTGTGGATGGCGCGCGAAAGGTCACGCAGTATTCCGTTCAATCGCCGGAGAACTGGAGCGAGGATTTCGGATCGGCCACGCTGGCGAACGGAACGGCGACCGTGTCGCTGGAGGCGACGTTCGCGCAAACGGTGAATACCGCAGCGGGTTATCACGTGTATGTCACGCCGAACGGCGACTGCAAAGGTTTGTACGTCGCCAATAAAACGGCGAGTGGATTCGAGGTGCGTGAGATCGGCGGAGGGACGTCGAGCGTGGCCTTCGACTATCGAATCGTAGCCAAGCGCGTGGGATACGAAAACGTCAGGTTGCAGGACGTGACTGCGCGCCAGGCACAAATTGAAAGCCGTTCGAAAAAGTTGCGAAGCGGAGCAGCGAAGCCGGCGGGAACGACCAAATCGGCGCCGCGACTGGGCGCGGGGTCGCCGGTCGCGGCGGCGCCGGCCATTTCCGTGACGGCGCGGCAGCTTGCAGCGGCGACATCGGTGCGAACGGCGAAGCCGACCAACTAGCACAACATATTTCAATCATGAAAATCGCATTGTCGATGACTAGCAGCGGATCGAGCACTCTGTGCGTGTTGCTTGTTCTAGCGACGACGTGAGAGAGCGTGCTGCGAAACGATTCGTAATGGCCGCACACAGAGGGGCGGCCGGCGAGCAATCCTGAGAACTTGAATTGGGTCCGAGCAGGACGCAGTGAGCCACGCCGGATAGAAGAGCCAGCACAACCCGCGTGAATATCAACGCAAGTCATCGCGGAGCTGAATATGAAAAGGATGCAGAAATGAGGAACCTCATGAGATACGCAGCGGGTATTTTGATTATGGCTTTGGTTTTGTTTGTAGGCGGAATGCAGGCGGCGACGCCGCAACAATCGGCAAGTGTAACGCAGGTTGCCGAAGGGAGTGTGCCGCGGCTGGTGCAGTTCAACGGGACGCTGAAGGACGCGGCTGGACGGCCGGTGGCGGGGGTGGCGAGCGTGACGTTTGCGATTTACGCCGAGCAGGACGGAGGCGCAGCGTTGTGGAGCGAGACGCAAAACGTGCTCGCGGATACCAGGGGTGTGTATAGCGTGCTGCTGGGCAGCGCGACGGCGAACGGCGTGCCGGCGGAGTTGTTTGGCACGGGGCAATCGCGGTGGTTGGGCGTGACGGTGGCGCGGCAGGCAGAAATGCCGCGCGTATTGCTGGGGAGTGTGCCGTACGCAATGAAGGCGAGCGATGCGGACACGTTGGGTGGTTTGCCCGCTTCGGCGTACGTAACTGCGGCGAGTCTGGCTGCAAGCGCCCCGAAGGGAGCGACGGTGACGACGGTGGTGACAAGTGCGGGAGCGACGACCGCCGCTGCGACGCCGCAGGCAGCATCGGCTGCCGGCGTCACTGAAGCCACCCCAACGGGTAGCGGGACGGCGGACTACATTCCGCTGTGGACGTCTGCGTCGAACCTGGGCAACTCCATACTATTTCAAACCGACAGCAGGATTGGCGTCGGAACCACCACGCCGCAAGTGACGCTGGACGTGAACGGCGACTCGATTTTCCGGGGATCGTTTCAGTTGGTGCCGCAAGGCACCGCCACCGCATCCACCGGTCAGCTTTCGCACTCGTACCAATGGGAAGCGTCCACGTACGACAGCAGCACGAGCGCGGCGGTAACGACGGCGTTTGGATTCCGCGCCACGCCAGTGGGAAACAACACAGCGAGTCCCACGTCGAGTTTGGATCTCTATTACGGCCCGGGAGGCGGCACGCTCACCGACACGGGCTTCTCGTTCGCCAACAATGGAATCGTTACTTTTGCGGCGGGGCAAACGTTTCCGGGGGTGGCGCAGCTTGGAGCGGATAACGTCTTCACGACAAGCCAAACGGTTGATGGATCGTTGACGGCTGTGTATCCCGGCCTAGGCTTGTACGGTGTAGCGTCCAATTCGTCGGGTACGGCCACGGGCGTGGAGGGAGAATCGGTTTCTCCACTCGGTTACGGAGTTGTGGGAGTTTCACCGAATACAGGCGTGTACGGAGCCTCGTCTGGCTCGAGCAGCCTTGGCGTGGGCAGAGGTAAGGCTGGTGTGTGGGGAGACACCGGAGGCGGGACCGGAGATGGTTATATCGGCGTACTGGGAACGGCGGACGGAAACTCAGCGGGTGGGTTTTACAATAACGGGCTCTACCCGGCGGTGGTCGCGAAGAATGCCGGGAGCGGGCTCGGAGTTGAAGGGAAAGGGAGCTCATACGGTATTTACGGGATCGCTCCAAGCGAAACCACGAAAGTGGAGAGGGTCTCAACCGCTGGCGTCTGGGGCGACTCGGCCGCAAACGTGGGAGTCCAAGGTACCTCCGACTCGGGAACGGCAGGCGCGTTTTACAGCGATGGGACCCAGTTCACCATGTTCGTGACCAACGAATCGACGGTCAGTCCCAGCCCCGTTATTGCAGCGGAAGGAACCAGCGGCGCAAGCTGTACGATCAACGGGAATGGCGATTTGTACTGCAGCGGAACCATCGGAACGACGGAAGCGGTGGAGAGTGGAACGCGAAGCTTGGCGGTGTACTCCATGGAGTCGCCCGAAAACTGGATGGAGGATTTTGGCTCGGCGGCGACGACAAATGGAACGGCTACGGTGGTATTCGAACCGAAGTTCGCGCAGACGATCAATGCGGGGAGCGGGTATCACGTCTTCATTACCCCGAACGCAGACTGCAAGGGACTCTACGTAACAAACAAGACCGCGGCTGGCTTTGAGGTGCACGAAATGGGAGGCGGAGTTTCCAGCGTGGCGTTCGATTACCGGATCGTGGCCAAGCGCGCGGGATTTGAAAATGTAAGGCTCGAAGACGTCACCGCGCAACAGGCACTGGTTCACAGTCAGTCCAAACGGTTGCGAAGGGGAGCAACGGCGCCTGCGGGATCGACTACCTCAACGCCACGATCGGTCGCAGGGACGCCGGTCGCGGCGGCGCCAGCCGGTTCGGTGACCGCGCGGCAGCTTGCTGCGGCGGGTTTGACGCGCCAGAACAAACCCGTGAACTAACAAAGGTCGAAGCAAAATACGCCAGCGCTAATAGTGGTTTGGAGTGTTGTTCGAGGGCTGCGCCGGAGAGGCCGCGGGCAGGGACTTTGGCGCGGCGACGGCGGAAGTAGTCTGGACGGAGAAGAGCTTAAAGTCGGAATAATCGTGGTGCATGATGATGCGGTGGTCGGTGTATTCCGTGTAGGACGTGGCGCGAAGCGGAAGCCAAAGCTCGACGTGTTGCGACTGGAATTGGACGGGCGCGTAGTCAACGGAAATCGCGTGACCCAGTAGATTCATCATCGGAATTCCTTCCTCGAGATTCGCTTCCAAGTGAAGAATCTGGCCGGAGTCCTGCGCGATCCATGCGCGGCCTTTGAGTTTTGCGACGAACGTGCCTTCCTTCGTAGGGAACACGAGCATGCGCGACGGGCGGCCGGGGATTTGATGGAAGCGGACGACCCAGGCGGATTGGCCGTTCCAGGTGGACGCGCCATCGCAATGCATATCGAAATCGATGCGGTAATAAGGATGGAAGATCAGCGCGATGGCGGGGACTCCGGGATCCTGAACGGAGGCGACGCCCGATTTGGAATCGCGTGTGGGCGTGCGCGACTCCTGAATGCGGAATATCCCGGGCTTTCGTTCGAAGTCGACGCTGTAATCGAACGAGCCGGGGACAAAGTTGCGAGCGACGCCGTAGCGATCGAGCGATTCGAACGCCGTATTTTCAAGGGCGTCGAAACGTTCGAGGTTGTTGGAGAGTTCGGCGGCGCGACTGCCGGCGGCGATGATGATGTCGGAGGCAGGACATGGACGATCGGTGACCAGGTCAGTGTTTTTTGCGTCGGTGTCCGGCGGATCCCAGACGAGAGTTGGCTCTTTCCGCTTCGCTGAAGATTTCTTGGCGGGCTCCTTTTCGGGCTCCGCCGGTGGTGCGGCGGAATGGGCGGGCGTATTTGCGGCGGCGACGGTGGGAGGCGGCTGAGGCGTGACATTGATTGTTGCTGTTTTCGCGGAAAGCGTGCCGCCCAGGGCATCGCGGACGACGAGGCGCACAAAGTACGGACCTTGTTTCACGTCAAACGCCGAGCGAACCGAGATACCCTGCGCGAGCTTCTCCGGTGACGGATCTTTTACGCGCAGGCCAATGGCTTTCTGATTTCCCTCCAGGTAGTTTCCATTTCCATCGAAGAGCGCAGTGACGACGGTGAAATTGTAGGTGCGCTGGCCATCGCGCGTGTCGAACTGAGCAGAAGTGGCATCCACGTGTGCCGTGGCAAGGAGTTTGGCGTTGCCGGATGCGTCGAAGGTGTATCGGAGGTCGAGATCGACGGGAAGTCCCGTAAGTTCCTCGCGCGAATAAGCGGCATCCTGGATTTCTTCCGTGGCGACGTCGTCAGCGGTTTGGTCGGACTTCGGCGCGAAGAAGCCGCGGCGGGCTTCGATGGTGTAGTCGTGCTTCGACGTGAGGCGAACTTTGAGCGTGTGGAATTTTCCGTCGTGCTTCAGGCCGAGGGGCACGAAAGCAATCAGATAGGAAACTTCGGGGTGGCCGACGGTGCGGTCGAATCCAGCGTCGAGATCGTTGTTGTTGAGGAAGGCGAAGCCGCCGGTGCCGTCGGCGAGGCTGCGCATCACGTCGTCCTGCGCGATTGCACCTTCGCGGCGATACGTGGAAGCCATGCCCGCCGAGCGCGGATTGGTGTAGCCCGGAGCACTGGGATTGTTGGACTCGGGGAGCGGAGTGGTGGCGAACAGGCCCCTCGCGTCCAGGGTGTGTATGAAAATTCCAGCGCGGGATGCCCGGTCGGTCAGCTCGTCGATTTGGGTTTGCGCCATGGGTGCAAGGAAACCGGGCGAGACAAGAAGAATGTTGCGCTGGCCGGGAAGTTTGGCGATGCGGTCGATGATGGCATCGAGCCGGTGTAGAGAGCCCTGCGCATTCGCCTCGCCGGCGGCGAGAAGCTGATGCGCGGTGGACATCATTTGCGAGTAGGCGGCTTGCGCGGACTGGTCGGCGGTGCAGACGAGCGCATCGGCCTGGGCCAAATCTTTCGCGCTGCGGTCATTGCGATTGATGATCAGGTCGGCTTCGTAGTAGTCCATCGGCGGGCACTGGCCGAGGGCGTTGTCGCTGGAGACATCCTGCGGGTGAGGGATAAGGGCGCCGATGGCTTTGCGAAGAGCGGCAGCGTCCTGCGTGAAGTCCACATGATCGAGGCCGGAGGTGGTGAAGAGCGCGATGCGAGTCGAAGGCGGGATCGGAGCGTCGAGAAATTTATCGGCGGCGACGCGTGCTCGAACGAGGTCGGAATTCTCGAGATGAGCGTCGTCAAAAACGATGGCGATGTAGCGAGAAGGAAGTTCGAAGGGAGGGGGCATGTTGCCGGCGGGAATGCCGGAAGGGGCTGAGACGTTTGCGGGAGCGCGGGGTGGAGTCGAGTCGCCCGCTGACGTGCTGACGGAAAAGTGGACGATAGATTGCGGCTTGCCGTCTTCGAGAATTTCGAAATCGTCGCGAGTGAGGTTGGCGATGGCGGCGCCGGTGTTGTCGCGGACGACGATGCGGACGGGGACGAGAGTGACGTTTGAGCGAAGCGGTGTAGAATTTTGAGGCGCCGGTGGGGGCGGAGCTGGCGCGGAAGCAGCGTTCGGCTGCTGCCGCGAAGGCGCGGCGGCGGGTTTCCCGTTTTGCGCAACAGCGGACGCCACGAAGAGTGAGACGACCGTGAATGCCGCGGCGAGGAGGATCGTACGAAAGGTGGAGCGCGGAAACATTGCTTGTGGCCGGACCTCGAATTCTACGAGATGCGCAAGAGGGCGCGAAGCGAGCGTGCAGCGTTAGTCGATAATGATCGGTAGGCCCGCTTCGGTCCAACCGCGCCAGCCACCGTCCATCGAGATCACATTGCGATAGCCCATTCTCTGGATGTTATCAGCGGCGAGGGCGGAGCGAAATCCGCCGCCGCAATAAAGAACGATGAGCGTGGATTTGTCGGGGATGGTGCGCTCGATGTCGCGTTCGATGACGCCTTTGCCGAGGTGAATCGCGCCTGGGACGTGACCGCGCGCCCATTCGGAGTCTTCGCGGACGTCGATGAGCAGGGGCTTTTCGGCGGACTCGAGCCGTTTTTTCACGGTAGGGATATCTTCTTCTTTGATGCGTTTTTTGGCGTCGCGAACGATTTGCAGGAAGCCTTCGGTGTGGTCCATGTGGAGTGCCTCAATTTAGGCTACGAAGGAAAACATAGCACGGTTTGGGGCGGTGATTATGACTCCCGCGACGAAGGATCTTGTTGCTGCGATTTGTTGTCCGGCAGGGAGGGGTGCTGTATCGAGAGAGGGTGGTCGTAAGACGACCGCGTGGGACGCTGTCGGACTCATTTCATGTCGCGCCAGTTGGGGCCGACCTTCGTTTCGGCGACGATGGGGACGTGGAATTTGTGGACGTTTTCCATTACGTCTTTGACGACGGCGCGAAGCTGCGGAATTTCGGATTCGGGAGCTTCGAAGAGCAACTCGTCGTGGACCTGCAGGGTCATCTTGGCCTGAAACTTCTCGGTGGGAAGGCGACGGTCGAGTTCGATCATGGCGAGCTTGATGAGATCCGCGGCGGCGCCTTGCATGGGCGTGTTCATGGCGGTGCGTTCGGCGAAGCTGCGCATGTTGGCCTGCGGCGAATCGATTTCGGGGATGGGGCGGATTCTGCCGAACATGGTGCGCGTGAAGCCGGTCTTGCGCGTTTCAGCGATTTGCGCGTCGAGGTATTTTTTCACGCCGCTATAGCGGTCGAAATAGACGGCGATGAAGTGAGCGGCTTCTTTCTGTTCGATGCCGAGTTGCTGGGCGAGGCCGAAGGCGGAGAGGCCGTAGATTACGCCGAAGTTGATGACTTTCGCGACGCGGCGGTGCTCGCGGGTCTGCGCCATCGGTCCGACACCGAAAACTTCCTGAGCGGTGCGGGAGTGAATGTCCTCGCCGCGCTGGAACGCTTCGGTGAGAACGGGGTCGTGCGAGAGATGCGCGAGAATGCGGAGCTCGATCTGCGAGTAGTCGGCGGAGAGCAGGAGCGAACCAGCGGGAGCGACGAAGGCCGCGCGGATTTCACGGCCTAGCTCGGTACGGATCGGAATATTTTGCAGGTTTGGATTCGAGGAGCTGAGGCGGCCCGTCGCGGTGCCAGTCTGGCAGAAGCTGGTGTGCAGGCGCCCGGTGAGCGGATAAATCAGGCGCGGAAGAACGTCGGCGTAATTGGATTTGAGCTTGGTGAGCTCGCGATATTCGATGATTTTTTTTGGAAGCTCGTGGACTTCCGAAAGCTCCTCGAGAACGTCGGCGGCGGTGGAGCGCGATTTCGGCTTGAAGCGGCCCATCCGCGGCGGCGAGAGATTGAGCTTGTCGAAAAGAACTTCGGCGAGCTGCTGCGGCGAATTGATATTGAACTCGGAGCCAGCCATTTCGAAGATGGTTTTTTCGAGTTTCGCCATTTCGTCGGCGAGGTGCGTGGAGATGCGGTCGAGTTCTCTAGGGTCGACGCGAACGCCGGCGGCTTCCATGCGGGCGAGGACGGGGGCGAGCGGGAGATCAATCTTTTCGTAAACGTCGAGAAGGCCCTGCTTTTCGACTTCCGCGCGGAGAACGGGGGCGACGCGCTGGAGAAAGTCGGCGCGTTCTCCGGATGCGCCGGAAAGCGTGCGATTCAAGTGGCGAAGAACAACTTCGGCGAAGCTGTGCTTCGACGTGGTGGGACGAAGCAAGTAGGAATAAAGAATCGTGGCGTGTCTTATTCCGGCGATGGCGTTCGGATCGCTGACGGAATCGGGCGCGGCAAGAAGGCGGAACAATTTCGGATCGTGGACAATTTTGGGGCGCTTGGGATCGGCCAGGAACGGCGCCATTGCAGAGAGCGATTTATTTTCGAGATCGTTGGCGGCGATGCGCGCGAGACCTTCCTTGGAGCTGATTTCGACGGAAAGGACGGCCGAGCCGAAGCCCTCTTCGTCGTCTTCCTGGGCGTCGAGACCGAGCCAGACGGCGGTGTCGCGGCCGGCGGGAACAGTTTTCAGGAACGATTCGAGGCCGGCGGGTAAATCGAGCGGCGCGTAATCGGTTTCCGCGTCGTCGGCGTGCATCGAGGCGAGCGGCGTGAGTTCGCGAAGCAGAGACGAGAAGCCGAGTTCGATGTAAAGGTCGCGGAGGGCGGCGGCGTCCGGTTGTTCGAGCTCGAGCGACTTTAGGTCTAGCTTCACAGGCGCGTCAGTCGGGATCGTCGCGAGCTGCTTGCTGAGCACAACGAACTTCGCGTTGTTCTCGAGAGCTTCGCGGTAGCTCGCGCGTTTTACTTCGGACGCGCGCTTCAGAGTTTCCTCGGCGCTCCCGAACTGCTGGATCAGCTGTTTGGCGCCAACGTCTCCGATGCCGGGCTTGCGGCGTTCGCCGGGAGCGGGCTTATCGTTGGGGTCGCGCGCGCCGGGGATGTTGTCGATAGAGTCTCCCATCAAAGCCATTACGTCGGCGACTTTCGAAGGCGGCACGCCCATCAACTCTTCCACTTTTTTTTCGTCGAGCAGCAGATCGCCCTTCGTGGGATTCAGGACCAGGACGTCTTTATTGACGAGCTGGAGCATGTCCTTGTCGCTGGTGACGATGAGAGTCTGCAATTTCTTGGCGGTGGCAAGGCGCGACATCGTGCCGATCACGTCGTCCGCTTCGTAGCCCGGGTATTCGAGGATCGGGAGGCGCATCGCTTCGCAGAATTTGCGGACGAAAGGAATCTGGACGGAAAGATCTTCGGGCATGGGCGGGCGCTGCGCTTTGTAGTCGGCGAAGAGCTTGTCGCGAAACGTAGGCGCGGAAACGTCGAAGACAACGCCGAGATAGTCCGGCTGCCAGTCCTTGATGATCTTGCGGACCATGTTCGAGAAAAGGAATGGGACGTTGGTGGGGAGGCCGCCGGGGCTGCGCATGCGCATGGGCATGGGAGCAAAGAAGGCGCGGAAGATGAAGCCCATCGCGTCGATAAGGAAAAGGCGCTTCGGGCCGTCCGGATCCCGAAGGACTGGCGCGTGCGTCGCGCTCGCGGGCTTCGGAGCCGCTTTCGCGACGGGAGCCTCCGGTGCGCGGGGCTCTGCCCGCTTCGCAGCTTCTACTGGCTTCGCCGTTTCGACTGCCTTTGCGGGGCGCGATTTGGATTTCGGCTCTTTCGGTTTGCGGGAAGGCATGTCAGTGAGCGCCGGAAGCGCGGCGCAGAACCCCGAGTATATCAGAGGCCGGCGCCGTGAATGAGCGGTGGCTCGCCATGCGCGAGAACTCGAGTCAAAGAATTCAGCGAAGGTGAGTTGCTGCTTGACTCGATTAGTTATGCGGCATATACCTTTGGGCAAGTGAAGTGGAATCGGGGAGTGGGTTGGTGGGCGGTGTTCGGGCTGGGATTATCGTCTGCATTAGACATATTGATTGGACAAGTACGCTCGCGCGCCGTTCCAATCTTCGCTAACTATTTTCGCACCGCAAAACTAGAGTCCATTTGGGGGAAAACGAGATGAGAACGCGCGCGCGCTTTAGCTGGTTTGTTGCAGGAGCGATGCTTTTGATGATGGCACTCGCGGCGGGACCAGCAAGCCATGCGCAGGCATTTCGCGGCTCGATCGCGGGCACGGTGACGGATACGTCGGGCGCGACGGTGACAGGCGCGACGGTGACGATCCATAACGAAGCGACGGGTGTGGACCGCATCACGCAGACAGGTATCGACGGTGGGTATCTGGTGCCGGAGCTGCAGGTGGGCACGTACGACGTGACGATTGAGCTGGGCGGGTTCCAGAAGATCGGTGACGAAGGGCGTATCAGTGGATGTGGCGACGGAAAAGCGCGTCGATGCGGTGCTGAAGCCCGGCCCGGTGACGAACTCGGTGACGGTTTCGGGCGAAGAGATAACGGCTGTGGATACGAGTTCGAACACGCTCGGCGGTGTACTCACGCAGAACGACGTGAAGGACCTGCCGGTAAACGGACGCGACTACACCAAGCTGATCTTCCTGAATCCCGGGGTGACGGGATCACCCGACCAGATTTCAGATTCGCCCGGATCATACGGCGAATTTTCAATGAACGGCGCACGAGGACGTTCGAACAACTACCTGCTCGACGGCACGGATATGAACGACGGGTATCGGAACGATCCGGCGATCAACCAGGCGGGAGTGTTCGGCACGCCGTCGGCGATCCTGCCGATCGATTCAATCAGCGAACTGAACGTGCTGTCGAACTATCAGCCGGAATTCGGGCGCAACGGCGGAGCGGTGGTGAATATCGTGACGCGAAGCGGTTCGAACGAGTTTCACGGCGACGGGTTCGAGTATTTTCGCAACAACGTGCTGGATGCGCGGAACTACTTCAATTTTGCGGGGCAGCCGCAGGCCGCGTTCCGCAACAACCAGTTTGGAGGATCGATCGGCGGCCCGATTATCAAGAACAAGACTTTCTTTTTCGCGGATTACGAAGGGCAGAAGGAACGCGTGGGCGTGGTGACGCTCGCGTGCGTTCCGGATCCTGCGCAGATTTCAGCGGACCTGGCGGCGATAGGGGCCGGAAATGCGAATCCGGTGACGCAGGCGTTGCTTGCGCGAAACGTTTATCCCGCTCCAAATATTCCGGGCACGTACGGTCCCGGGCTCGTAGGACAGGAAGACAGCGGATGCCCGAACGGGCCGAATGCATCCATCACAACGCCCTCGTATAACAATCTTTCGAGCGTGATCGCAAAGGTGGATCACAACTTCGATCAGAACAATATCCTGTCCGGCCGCTATTTCTTTGGAGACAGCAAGCAGAGCTTTCCGCTGGCGTTGACGGCGAGCGGCGGCCAGTTGCCGGGATTTAACACCTACACGCCGACGCGCGTGCAATTGGTCTCGATTTCGTATGTGCATGTGTTTTCGCCGACGCAAGTGAACGAAGTTCGCTATGGGTGGAATCGGTTCGCGGAGGGATTTTTGCCGCAGGATTATGGATTCAATCCAGAAAGCATCGGGCTGTGCAACTCCTCAAATATTTCGTGCGAGGCGTCAGGGCTTCCGATCGTCAGCGTGAATGGATTTTCGCAGGTTGGCGCATCGTCCTCGACGCCGCGGCACCGCGTGGACAGCAATAATCAGTTCATCGACGATTTTTCGTGGAAGCTGCCGAAGCACGATTTGAAGTTTGGATTTGAGTTTCGACGCACTTCAATTCAGCAATACTTCGACAAATATTTCCGCGGCAAAATCGAATTTGATCCATTGACTGACACGAATACCGGAGCGACCGGCAACGGATCGCTGACGGCATTGCTGGAGGGGGCGCCTGACGGCGGATTCCAATACGGCGGAAATTCTGTGCGGCACACGTACGAGAACAACTTCGGCTTGTATGCACAGGATAGCTTCCGCCTTACATCGCACGTGACGCTGAATTACGGCTTGCGCTGGGATTATTACGGCGTGGTGGCCGAGAAGGACAATTTGTTCAGTAACATTACCTCACTCGATGCGACCGACGGAACGTTTACGCTGCAGCAAACGGGCACGCCCGGGCTGAGTGGCCTCTACAAGCCCGACTACGGCAATTTCGCGCCGCGTTTGAGCGTGGCGTGGGATGTGTTTGGCGCAGGGAAAACGGTGGTGCGTGCGGGGTATGGACTTTTCTATGACGCGTTCTCACAGGACTTTTTCCTGGGACACCTGCCGTATCCGCCGTACTTCGATCCGGGGCCCGCGTACAACAACATCGGGCCGTATCCGATTCTGCCGGCGGCGGTTACGGGAACGATCGCGCCGGGCGTGCCGATTTACGGAACGCCGAGCTGCGGTGCGTTGGAGTGCGACGTATTCGCGTTCCAGCGCAATATCAAGACGCCGTATATGGAGAACTACAACCTGAACATCGAGCAGGTGATTACGAACAAGATTACGCTGCAGGTGGGCTATGTGGGATCGCAGGGCCATCGGCTGTTCCGGTTTGTGGATTTGAACCAACCAGGGCAGGACGCGATCACGACGTTTGACGAAGCGAACGCGCAGGTCAGCTCGTATTCGTTCACGAACTCGCTGAATCAGACGTTTACCGGGCCATGCGCGACAGGGACGACATACACGGGCGGTCCGGGGTGCATCGCGTCGTATGGAGTGCCGCGCGTGTACGGGAACAATCCGTACGGCGCATTCTATGCGTTGCAGGAGCAGTCGTCGGCGAAGTCGAATTACAACTCGCTGCAGGCCAGCCTGCGCGTATCGAACTGGCACGGGATTACTTCGATTGTGAATTACGTGTGGTCGCGATCGATGGACAACGCGAGCGACGGCGAAGACTTCGAGCCGAACGCAGCGCAGCCGAACAACAGCACCATGCCGCAATTGGAATATGGGCCGTCGAACTTCAACGTCCCGAACCGCTTCACGTGGATTTTCAGTTACGAGCTTCCGACGATGGGCGGAGGCTGGCAGAAATTGAAGAATGGGTGGGGCATCGACAGCACCGCGACTCTGCAGAGCGGGCAGCCGTTCCAGCTGAACTACAACTTCGAGGACGACTTCAGCGGTAGCGCGGAAGGTGACGACCGGCCGGACGTGGTGGGGCCAGTGGTGTACAACAAGCAGAACCCAGCTCAATTTTTGGATCTGACTTCGTTCGCGCTCCCGTGCAGCATCACAGACATCGCGCAGGCGCCGGATCCAGTGGGCACTGGCCCAACGGACTCGGCACAAGATTGCATTCCGGGGACGCGGCACTTCGGGGACGAGGGACGCGACTCGCTGCATGCAACGCCCTTTAAGCAATGGGACCTCGCGATCTACAAGAACACCAAACTGACCGAGCGGATCGGGATGCAGCTGCGAGCGGACTTCTTCAACTTGCTAAATCACCCGAATTTCTCGAACCCCTTCCTGCCGAATTTCATCGCGGACCCGGGATACAACGGCTCGCAAATCACAAACGGGCGGGAGACGGGGACAGGCTATCTGCCGATCACGGCGACGGGTGATGTGGGGATCGGCAACCCGTTCCTGGGCGGGGGTGGCCCGCGCGGGATACAGCTGGCGGCCAAGTTCACATTCTAGCGCGTACCGAAGCGAGCCGTAACAGAGCGGCGAAGAAGGCCCGGTGGCCTGATCCAGGCGGCCGGGCCTTTTTTATTGGCTCGTCAGCCCGCTGAGGGTGCGGAAGAAACCCCTGATTTGCTAGGCTGTCAGGCTCAACCGGCGCGGTGGGCGGGTCGGGCTGGCGCCAGGGCGGGTTCGCTCGAGGCTAGGCGAAGCTGGGGCGAAAGTCGTTCGTGACAATGGCGCTATGTCATGCGTTTGAAATATTTTAGCGGGTCGCGCGTATCCACTTATGGAGAGACGGAAGGCCACCGGAGAGATGAGCGCCGCGGAACTAGCGGATGTGGTCGAGCGCGTCCGGGCGGGCGAAGCCGAAGCATGGGGCGAGCTTTACCGGATGTACGCGCCTGCGATGTTCCGGTTTTGCCGGAGGGCGTTGCCGACGCGCGAGGACGCGGAAGACGCGACGACGGACATTTTCATGAAAGTGCGGCAAAAACTCGGGACGTATGATTCGTCGAGACCTTTTCAAGCGTGGCTCTACAAAGTGGCGAGCAATCACTGCTGGGATATTTTGAGGCGGCGACGAATCCGGCAGGATTTGGAGACGGGAGACGTGGAGACCATGCCGCTGGAACATCCGGACCCGGGACAGCTCGAAAAAATGCAATTCGACCACGACAGCAAACAAGTGCGAACGGCGCTGGCGAAAATGCCGGACCGCGCGCGCATGGTGCTGGTGCTCCGGTATTACTCGGACATGAGCTATGACGAAATTGCGGACACGCTGGGAGTGCGGCGCGCGTTTGTGGGCGTGTTGCTGCTGCGCGCACGGCATCAATTGCGGGACATACTAGGAGAGGAAGGCGGGGCGGGCATGTTTGGCGCCACGGCGGGTGGGAGACCATGACGCATTTTGACGAGATGACGGCGCTGCTGTATCTGGAGAATCAGCTCCAGCCGGAAAACGCGGACGGAGTGCGAGCGCACGCGAGCGAATGCACGGAGTGCCGCGACTTGCTGGAAGCGCTGAATCGCGAATCGCTGTGGCTCCGCGAATCGCTCGAGACGGACGACGAGTCGGTGCCCGCGCATCTGGTGCAGGTGCCTGAAAAAGGATCGGCGCCGTGGGGATGGATCGCGGCGATGGCGCTGGGAATCGGCGGCGCGTACACCGTGTGGAATGGTTTCATCGAGCCGTGGAGAGCGCAGGCGGCCGAAGCGGGCTTCACGCAGGGAAATTTGCTCACGATGTTGTTCTTCAGCGGCGCATTCTGGAAAGGATGGGAAGCCATGCGAAGCATGATCGAGTTCACGGCGGTGGCCACAGTGGGGATTTTGATTTTGTGGCTGGTGAGGAAACACCTGATGCGCGTGGCGCCGGCGGTGGTGGCGATGGCCGGGCTGACGCTGGCGTTAGCGCTTTCTCCTTCGGCACAGGCGGGACAAGTGGAGCACGGCCAGCCGAATTACACGCTGCCATCGGGACAAACGGTTCACAACGACCTGATCGTATTCGCGGACACCACGCGGATCGATGGCGACGTGGACGGCGACTTGATTGCGTGGTCGCAGAGCGTCACAGTGAACGGGCATGTGAAGGGCGACATCATCGTATTCGCGAAAGAATTGCGCGTGAACGCGCCGGTGGGCGGAAACGTGAGGACGGCTGCCTCGACAGTGGATCTGAACTCCGAAGTCGCGCGAAACGTTTCGGCGTGGGTGGGAAATTTTAATTTGAACGATAACGCCAAGGTCGATGGGTCGGTGCTGCTCGGCACCGGCGACGCGATGCTGGAGGGAAGCGTTGCGGGCGACGTACAGGCGTACGGTGGAGACTTCGAGATCGATAACACGATCGGGCGGAATTTGTATATCCGCGCCGGACAGCTAAAGTTCGGGCCGAAGACGAACGTCGCCGGCTCGGCGACATTTCACGGAAGACATCAAGCTACGGTCGATGCCGGAGCGAAATTCGCGGTCCCGCTTCAAACTTCGATCATTACGGAAGACGAAGGAAATAAATACACTTCGCTTGGATACTACTGGCACCAGGTCTTGAAGTGGGGCGCGGCCTTTGTTTTCGGACTCGCGCTACTGTTGCTGGCCCCGGCGTTCTTCTTTGACGCGTCGAACGCACTGAACCGGTACGCGCCGTCTCTCGGATTCGGTGTGCTATTTCTGTTCGCGACTCCGATTGCGGCTGTGATCGTCTGCATCACGATCGTCGGATTGGGAGTCGGAATCTCGGCGTTCTTTGTCTGGCTGATTGCCATCTACGGCGCTCAGGTGATTGTGGGCCGGTGGCTGGGCGAAAAAATTCTGGGACCCGTCCCGGGAGTCGGAGCGGCACTCGGACGAATGGCTTTGGGGCTGTTGATTCTGCGGGCCGTTTCGATGCTGCCGTTCGTAGGCGGCTGGATCATGCTGCTCGTAGTGTTCTGGGGCCTCGGCGGGATGGTGCTGGCCGTCAATCGCCGGCTGCATGCGCATTCCCCGGCACTCGCGGCGGCGTAGATCGCACCGGACTTGTGAGTTAGATGACGCCGAGATTTTTACCGACTTTAGCGATGATCTCGGCGGCGCGTTCCAGGTCTGCGCGCTTGTGAGTGGCGGTGACGATGGTGCGCAGGCGGGCTTTATCCTGGGGAACTGTGGGAAAGCCGAGCGCGCCGGCAAAAACTCCTTCCGCAAATAGATCCTTCGAAAACTGAAAGGCTTTCGCGGCGTCACCGACCATGATCGGTGTGATGGGCGTTTGGCTTTTGCCTGTGTCGAATCCCAGTTTCTTCAATTTGCGCTTAAAGAATTTTGTGTTGGCCCAGAGTTTTTTGATGAGCTTCTCGCCGGCTTCGGAATCGAGGAGCTCAAAAGCGGCCTGACACGTGGCCGTGACCGAAGGCGGATGCGACGTGGAAAACAGGAACGGACGCGCGCGCATGTAAAGGAATTCGATCAGGTCGCGGGAGCCGCAAACATAACCGCCGATGGAGCCGACGGCTTTGCTGAGCGTGCCGACCTGAATATCCACACGGCCGTGGCAGCCCGCGTGGTCAATCGTGCCGCGGCCACGCGAGCCCAGAACGCCCGAGGAGTGAGCGTCGTCCACCATCATGATGCAGCCGTATTCCTCGGCGAGATCGCAGAGAGCGGGGAGATCGGCGATGTCGCCGTCCATGGAGAAAACGCCGTCGGTGATGAGGAGCTTCTTGCCGTTCCAGTCTTTGGTTTCTTCCAGGACGCGGCGGCAGTCGGCGGCGTCTTTGTGTTTGAAAACTTTGATGGTGGCGCGCGAGAGGCGGCAACCGTCGATGATCGAGGCGTGATTCAGCTCGTCGGAGATGACCAGATCTTCTTTGCCGAGGATTGCGGCCACGGTGCCGGCATTGGCTGCGAAGCCGGACTGAAAAACGACGCAGGCTTCGACTTTCTTGAAGGCGGCGATCTGCGTTTCGAGATCGAGATGCGCTTTCATGGTGCCGGCGATCGTGCGAACGGCTCCTGAGCCGACGCCGAATTTACGGGTTGCGTCGATGGCGGCGCGGCGGAGCTTTGGGTGCGTGGTGAGGCCGAGGTAATTGTTGGAGCTGAGGTTGATGACTTCCTTGCCGTCGAAATTGGCGACGGGCTTTTGTTCGCCTTCGAGAACTTTCAGACGGTAATAAAGGTTCGCGGCTTTCAGGTCTTCGAGCGCGTTGTGCAGGTATTGGAGCTGAGGGCGCTGCGATGTTGCGGTCATGAGACCTCCGGCGGAATGATTGCGGTGGTGCGGAATCGAAACTTCAACGCGGTGCGAGCGAGGAAGCTAGCTCGGCTTGCCGTTCGGATACAAAAGAACTTTTCCGGCCTGCCCGGATTCCAGAAGCTTAAATGCGGACTCGAAATCTTCGAGAGCCATGCGTTCGCGGAAGAGCGGCTCGAGATTCAAGCGATTCTGCTTCAAGAGATCGGTCATCTGAACCCAAGTCTCGAACATTTTGCGGCCGTAGATGCCTTGTACGGTGGCGCCTTTAAAGATGACGTCATTGACGAGATCGAAGGTGACGGGATCTTTCGGAATGCCGAGCAGCGAGGCGCGGCCACCGGCTCGAAGCATCTGGAATCCCTGGTGAATGGCGTCGGGATGGCCACTCATTTCGAGCAGCACGTCAGCGCCGGCGCCGTCTGTAGCGTCAAGGACTTGCTCGATGGCGTCGCCTTTTGAAGGATCGATGGCGACATCCGCACCCATTTTTATCGCGAGATCGCGGCGATGGGGATTCACTTCGGTGGCGAAGATCATGGCGGCGCCGCACGCGCGAGCGACGTTGATCGACATCAAGCCGATGGGACCTGCGCCTGTGACCACGACGTTCTGAGCTGAAATTTCTCCGGCGAGGACGGTATGCACTGCGTTGCCGAGTGGGTCGAGAATGGCGGCGTAGTGTTCGGGAATCGCGGGATCGACTTTCCAGACATTGCGGATTGGGATGATGACGAATTCGGCGAAGCAGCCATCGGCGTCGATGCCGATGATTTTCACGTTCTGGCAGACGTGAGGTTGGCCCATGCGACAGGCGCGACAGTGGCCGCAGTTGATGTGCATCTCGGCGCTGACGAAGTCGCCGGGCTTTACGGAAGTGACTTCGGAGCCGACGGACTCAACGATCCCGCAAAATTCGTGGCCGAACGTCATGGGCGGCTTGATCCGGCTGGCGGACCAGCGGTCCCAGCCGTAGATGTGGAGATCAGTGCCGCAGATCGACGCGGCTTTCACTCGCACGAGAACTTCGATGGGGCCGGGCGTCGGAACGGGGACGGATTCAACTTGCGCGCCGCGTTCGGGGCGCATTTTACGCAGAGCTTTCATTTTGGCGATAGGCATGATGTCGATAACGGGCTGTGGAGACGGCTGGCCGAAACTACGATGTTAGCACAGCGAGAAAGAGGGCAGAAACCTCCGGCCAACGGCTCTTTGGAAGGCGGGCGCTCCATTTTGGACGTGCGTCAGGACGCGGTTCCGATACAATCGCGCGGTTGCGGGTGGGAGGGCGAGTGGGAGTCTCGACGCGGCTGACGGAGATACGGACGGGCTTTGAGCGATCGTTCTGGGTGGCGAACGTAAGCGAGCTGTTCGAGCGGCTTTCGTATTACGCCGCATTTGCGTCGCTGGCGCGGTACCTGCACGAGACGCTGCATTTTCCGGTGCAGCAGGCGGGCACGCTGACGGGACTTTTCGGCGGGCTGGTGTGGTTTCTCGCAGCTTTTGGCGGGGCGGTGGCGGACCGGCTGGGATTCCGGCGCGCGCTTTCGCTGGCTTACCTGATTTTGAGTTGCTCGTACTTTCTTGTTGGGCTCGCTGGGCGCGGCGTGGCTGGAGCCGATGCGAGCGGCGGTGCCGCTGGCGGCGCTGGTGACGTTGGTGCTGATGCTTGCCGGCGCTGGGGGTGGCGCTGGTGAAGCCGAGCGTGGTGGGCACGACGGCGCGGGCGTCGAAGGAGAATGTGCGGTCGATCGGATATTCGATCTACTACACGCTGGTGAACATCGGCGGCGCGGCGGGGCCGTATCGTGGCGTCGTATGTGCATCAGACACTGCAGCGTGGAAAATGTGTTTCGCATGGCGGCGCTTAGCGTGTTCCTGATGTTCTTCGTGGTGCTGGTCGTTTTTCCGGGAGCCGAAGAAGCCCGGCGAGAGCGGCACCGTCGCTCGGACAATCGGCGCAGAATTTCATGACGGTGGTGGGCAATCCGAAGTTCATGCTGTTCCTAGTGATTTTTTCGGGGTACTGGGTGGTGTACTGGCAGGAATTCATTATTTTGCCGCTCTACGTGCACAAGTACGTGAGCGCGACGATGGATACGGAGTTGATGTTGATCACCGGGCCGCTGACGGTAATCTGCCTGCAGATGGCGGCGAGTTTTCTGACGCAGAAGATTCCCGCGTTTCGCGCGATTACGATTGGGACATTGATGAGCGGGCTGGCGTGGATTCTTTTGATTTTGCATCCGACACCGGTGATGGTGATCGTGACGTTGATCGCAGTGTCGCTGGGGGAGATCACGCAGTCGCCGCGGTATTACGAATATATTTCGCGGCTGGCGCCGGAGGGGCAGCAGGGAACGTATATGGGATTTGCGTTTCTGCCGATTGGGATTGGATCGTTGATTGGCGGGTGGCTGGGCGGGAGATTGTTTCATCATTTTGGAGAAGAGTTGAATCAGCCGCAGCTGATTTGGTGGTGCGTGGTGGGGGTGGGCGTGGGGACGGCGGCGCTTTTGTGGTTCTATGACGCATGGGTGAGGCCGAAACAGATAAGTTGCTAGTGATTCGTGGCAAGTGGCTAGGGAGAGGCGGGATGTTTTTGTGGTTGTGGGTACGGCGAGGAGTTGCGGCGCAACTTGGAGTTTGTCGATCGTCGGAGGACCGGCCTTCGGGCCTGTCCGACTAGTTGACTAAGCGGCGGAGATTTTCGATGGCTTGGCGGGCCATGGCGTAATTGGGCTCGATGCGGAGGGCTTCGTTGAAGTGTTCGCGGGCGCGGGTGAAATTGGCTTTGGCGATGTAGGCGCGACCGAGATTGAAGTGCGGGAAGTGGCGCGGCTCGTAGCGCGGCGCAGTGAGTGCGCGTTCGAGCCACGGAATGGCTTCGTCGTACTTGCCCTGCTGGATCAAATACGAACCGATGTCGTTGTAAGGATTTCCGAAGTCGGGATCGACTTCGATGGCGAGTTTGCATTCGGAGATGGCTTGATCGGTCTTTCCCTGGAAGTGATACGTCCAACCCAGGAACGTGTGCGCCTCGGCTGTGGGAAATAGATCGAGCGAATTCTTGTAGAGCTCCACGGCGCGGTCGTAATCTCCGCCCATCTGCACTCGGTAGGCTTCCTGCAGGAGCGACCAGGCTTGTTGTTGTCGTTCAGACATTTTCGTGTGCGCTCCGCGCTCAGCCTTTGTTCAGTGTAACGCCGCGATGGCTTCGGCGGTGGTAATGGTTTTCGCGCCCAGATCGCGCAGCTCTGTCAGTGCGCGCGTCGAATGCTCTTCCTTCAGCGTTTCAATCGCATCGATCACGAGGTGAACTTTGCGGCCGCGCTTTGCGAGGCCTTTCGCGGCGGCGTGGACGCAGTATTCGGTGACGACGCCAAATAGATAGAAATCGGCGTGCGGGCCGAGCTTGTTGAGAATTTGATCTGTGTGGACGTTGTCGAAAACGTCGAACGTCTGCTTTTCGAGAAGGACCTGATCGTACTGCGCAAGGTCAGCGGGAACGTCGAATGATTTCTCGTTGGGAATGGTGAGGAACTTTGCGGCGCGGGCTTCCGCGATCAGATCGGCGCCGCGCTTGCCCTTGAGGCAGTGCGGCGGAAATTGCTTGAACTCTGGATCGCCCGGCGGGTGGGCGTCGGCGCTGGAAATTAGAGGCGAATGAGTGCGCTGCGCGGCGTCAACGAGGCGGGCAATATTCGGGATAATGTCTTCGGCGCCGGGAACATAGAGAGCGCCTCCCGGCAGCATGAAGTCAACCTGCGCATCCACTTCCCAAAGCACGTGTTTATGCGGATCCAAGGCCGCAACTCCTTCAGTCCCGAGGAACTACTTGGGCGCCGCTTTGCGGATCCGGCGGCGCAATTTCTCCAGATGCTGCTTTAGACGCTTGGTGTAGTGAACGGGATACTGGGCCACTCGATTGATTTGGCGGTACCGAGCCGGCAGACGGGCCAAGCTCGCCAGACAGCGCCCTCGAAGATCGATCACCTGCTCGGCCGGCGTGGTGCGGCGGCCACCGCGCATGACTTCGACGAGCATCGGCTCGCCGCCGTCGGCGGGTTCGCCTTCCAGAGCGATCCTATCGTGCGTGTACTGACCCGAAGGCTTCGAATAGCGGAACACCTGCTTGCGTCCGGGATAGGTGACCTTGGCGGCGCTGAGCTTCGCGGCTTCGCGGACTTGGCCGTCGCGCTCGACTTCGACGAGCTTGTAAACGAGATTTAAGTGGGGCGCGTCGCCGGGCGTGGCAAGGGCGGTGCCGACGCCGAACGCGTCGATGGCGGCGTGCTTGGCGACGAGGGCGGCGATGCGGGTTTCGTCGAGGTCACCGGAGGCGAAGATTTTCACGTCCTGCCAACCGGCTTTATCGAGCTGCGCGCGGACCCAGCTGGCTGTCTTTCGCGAGGTCCCCGCTATCGAGCCGGACGCCGGCTGGCTTGCGTCCCATGGCGATGATTTTCTTCACGGCGTCGCGGACGTCGTAGGTATCGAGAAGCAGCACGGCGTGCTCGGGAAAAGCGTCGAGGAAGTGGGCGAACGCTTCGCTTTCGTCTTCGTGGGCCATAACCCAGGAATGGGCCTGCGTGCCGTAGGTTTCCATGCCGAATTGCTGTCCGGCAAGGACATTGGAGGTGCCTCCGCACGCCGCCGATTGCAGCGGCGCGGGCGGCGAGAAGGCTGGCCTGGCTGCCGTGGGCGCGGCGAGCACCGAAATCGACCACCTGGCGGCCTTCGGCGGCGGTGTAAATGCGGGCCGCTTTGCTGGCGATCATGGTCTGGTAGCTCATAGTGGCGAGGACGTAGGTCTCCATGATTTGGCCTTCGATGATAGGAGCCATGACGCGGAGCATCGGTTCGCCCGGGAAGACCAAGGAGCCTTCGGGCATAGCCCAGACGTTGCCAGTGAAACGGAAGGTCGCGAGGTAATCGAAGAATTCGTCGCGAATGTTGCGAAATACCGGGTGGCGACGAAGGTAATCGATCTCTTTCGACGTGAAATGGACGTTTTCGAGGAATTCGAGGGCCTGTTCGAGGCCGGCGGCGACAAGATAGTTGCGATGGGGAGGAAGGTGGCGGACGAACAGTTCGAAAGTGGCGCAGGCGTCAAAGCGGGTCTGCAGATAGCCCGCAGCCATGGTGAGTTCGTAGAGGTCGGTTAGAAGGCCGGAATGTTCGGCAACGAGTCGGGGCTGCATCGGCTAGCTCCGGGAGCCCAAGAAGGTACAGTTCATGATCCCTCGAAGAATGCTAGAAATTGGATGCGAATGACGGCGAACGGATGATTCCAAATCGGGACGGCAGGAAAGACAAAACCCCCAAGCCGCGAGCCCAAGAAGTGGGCCGAGCGTGCCTGGGGGTCTCCGAGCGAATCTCTGCGCCGAATGGGCCTACTTCAGAACGGCGTCTTTGAACGCTTTCGCTGCGCGCAAACGCACAACGGTCTTGGCCTTGATCTTGATCGTTTCGCCCGTCGCCGGATTGCGGCCGAGGCGAGCCTTGCGGTGAGCCTTCACAGCGCGGCCAATGCCCGGGATAACGAACTTGCCGGCGCTCTTGGTTTCCTTCACGGCGAGCTTGAAGAGTTCTTCGAAGAACGCGGCGGTTTGCTTCTTGGAGACGGGCTTATCTTCGGTGCTCACCTTTTCGGTCACATAGGCGATGATCTTCGACTTGCTAAGCGGATTTGCCATCGAGTTACGTTTTCCTCCATCAAAAGTAAAAGCGTTTGTGGCAACCCGTGTCCGGATGCCTTTGGGACTATAGCGGCAGTGGTGAGCGAACGCAAGCAATAATGTTGCAAAAACCCCGATAAAACGGGGTTTTTGTGAAGTCCGGGAAATTCGGAGGGAAAATTATTTTGCCGCGAGTTGCTCGTAGAACAGAGCAACGGCTTTGATGCCGCCGAAATAATTTTCGAGGGCGATGTGTTCATCGGGAGCGTGCGCGTTCTCGTCGGGCAAACCGAAGCCGAGAAGGACGCAGGGAACTTTGAAAGTGTCGTGCATTTGGGTGACGAAGGGAATCGATCCGCCTTCGCGGATGAAGACAGCTTTTTTGCCGAACCCCGTCTCGAAGCGCGTGAATCGCTTTCTGGAAAATCGGGTGCGAGTAGGACGCGACCCACGGCTTGCCGGTGCTGAGAACTTCGAATTTGCAGGTTACGGTCTTCGGCAGCAGCGCGCGGACGTGGCGTTCGACGAGCTTGGCGATTTTTTTCGGATCCTGATTCGGAACGAGGCGCGTGGAGAATTTCGCGTAGGCTTTCGCTGGGATCACGGTCTTTGCGCCTTCGCCGGTGTAGCCGCCCCAGATGCCGTTGATGTCGAGAGTGGGACGAATCCAGAGCTGCTCGACTGATAGAAAATCCTTTTTCGCCGCAGATACCCGGGAGCTCCGACCGTTTTGCGAAAATCTTTTTCTTTCCACGGCAGCGAATTCAGGGCTTTGCGTTCGGCTTTTGAGAGCTTGGCCACGTCATCGTAAAAGTCCGGAACGGTGACGCGGAAATTCTTGTCGTGCAGCTTCGCGATCATTTCCGCCAGGACCGTGATGGGATTCGGCGACGGCGCCGCCGAAAACGCCCGAGTGCAGATCCTGGGCGGGGCCGGAGATTTCCACTTGATAGTAGTTCAGGCCGCGCAAGGCATAGGTGATGGACGGAACGCCTTTGGCGAGCATGGATGTGTCGGAGACGACGAGAGCGTCGGCTTTCAAGCGTTCGCGATTTTCCTGCACGAAATCCCACAGGCTGACGCTGCCGACTTCTTCCTCGCCTTCGATCATCACTTTCACGTTGATGGGAAGAGTGCCGTGCGTCTTCTTCAGCGCCTCGAGAGCTTTGATATGAATATGGACCTGGCCTTTATCGTCGGCGGTGCCGCGGCCGAAGAGGTTGCCGTCGCGGACGGTGGGCTCGAAAGCAGGAGTGGTCCAGAGATCGAAAGGCTCGGCGGGCTGAACATCGTAGTGACCGTAAATCAGAATCGTGGGTTTGCCCGGAGCATGAAGCGACTCACCGTAGACGAGAGGGTGCATCTTCGTCGGCTTGATCTCGACGTTTTCCAGGCCCGCAGCTCGAAGCTTTTCGGCGACCCAGCGAGCGGCTTTTTCGATATCTGACTTGTGTTCACTTTTTGTGCTGACGCTGGGGATGCGGAGAAATTCCTTCAACTCTTCGAGATTCGATTCGCGACTGGCTTCAATCTGGTCGATCAGAGTCATTCAGGGATCCTGTTTTGGCCGAGTTTTGAAAGTGACGCTTACGGGACTGCTACCATGCCCGATAATTGAAAAGGGCACAATCCTAAATTTTAATGAAAAAGCGAAGGGTTCCGCAAACGGTAATGTGAACTGAGCTTTTGGACACATCGAGCGGAGGCATCGTTGACTGGGGGCGCGACGGGAGCGACGATGGAGAAGATGACGACCGAAACCACATCCAGCAAGGAAAGGCGCAGTTCGCGCATCTTTACCAGAATACCGGTGCGAGCGTCCGGCAAAAATACAAATGGCCGGAAATTCCGCGAAAACAGCCAGACCATCGTGATTAACGCGCATGGCGCGCTGCTCTATCTGAACGAGGACGTCGGCATGGGCAACCAGCTGGTGCTGATCAATCCAGTTACGGAAGAAGAGCAGGAGTGCCGGGTGGTTTATCTGGGCGAGATGTCCGAAAAGGGCACGCGAGTAGGCGTCGAGTTTTTGTCGCCGAGTCCGCATTTTTGGGGTGTGGATTTCGCGCCGCAGGATTGGCCCGCGCAACCAAGCTCCAGCTCCTCGAACTAAATCCGCTCAAGCGGGGAAGCCCTGGTAGAACGAATTTCCCGGCCGAGCGAGCCACGCCGCAGGGATAGTTGTAACACCGACCGAAGTTTCTCCGGATAAGACAAAAAGGAAAGAGAAGAGGGCTGCGGCTTCAGATATGACCGAGGGTCAGTTGTGGTCGTTGGCGTCTATTTCAAGCCCGGCTTATTTGGTGAATCGGGAGTGACGATGAATTCGTTGTCGTACTTCGCAAGATCAATCGTCTTCCACTTGCCGTCGGCGATGTCCTGGCGAATTTGCGCTGCGGTTTTGCCTTGCTTCCACTCGTTGTAAGTGAGTACGGCTTCTTTTTTACAGAGCATGCAATTCGCGGCGTGGGTGTCGATGAAGCAATCGAGCAGGCTTTCGTGACCGACTTCGCGATTGCAATGGCAGAAGCAGGGCTCCTGATAGAGCATCGCTTTCTCTTTCGCAGCCAGAGCGTAGAGATTTTGATTTTCGATTTCTGGAAATTCATGGGGATCGCGCGTGGCGGGAAGCGGCGTTTTTGGGGCGGATTCGTGATACGGCGGAAGCTCAGGCTTCGGCGCAGTCGCGGACGGATTCGTGGCTGGCGAGGGCGCGGGGGATTGGGCGTTCGCTACGGACGCCGAGAGCACGAGCGCCGTAACAGCGAGAGTTACACCAGCGAGTGCGCTGCGATTGGTCATTGACAAAACTCCGTTCGGATAGATTGCCGCCGCGAGGTTTAATGCTAGCACTGTGGCGAAAGGCGAGACGAATAAATTACGAGCTTGAGCGGCGGCGATGGGACGAAAGTTCGATCGAGGCAGTTCGGATTCGCGGCGATTTTTTGAGCGAATTTGACAGCAAATCGAAGCCGAGAAAACTCGGTCGGTAGGGCCGAGTTGAAGAGCCTTTCGGAGCCGATTTGGGCGCGATTTAAGCGCGAAAAACGCTCGGAAACGGAGTATAGTGTTGGGAGCCAAGCGCTTGTAATACAAGGGTTTAGATGTCAAAACGGACCACGGTTTACGACATCGCAAACGCTCTCGATATCTCCACCGGTACCGTGCACCGGGCGCTGCACGATGGGGCGGGAATCAGCCCCACTACCAAGAAAAAAGTGCTGCGCATGGCGAAGCGGCTCGGTTACCGGCCGAACCTCGCAGCACGCACGCTCTCCCAGAAACGCAAACCGAAAATATCCGTGAATACTCTTCAGGGCACGACTTCATTTTGGGACGAAGTGCGGACGGGCGTGCTGGAAGAAGCGAAAGCGCAGGGTATCGAGAACATTGAATTGGAATTCCGCACGTTTCCGAACCTGGGAGAGGGCGACGACGAAGCGTTTTTCGAGGCGACGGAAGACGGCGTGGATGGCGTGATCACGTTTCCGAGCCGGCCGAAGAGTTTGCGGAAATGGATCCGGCGCGGTTCACGCGCGAAAGTGCCGACGGTGTGCGTGGTGACGGATGCGCCGGAGTCCGGGCGAGCGGCGGTGGTCTCGATCGATACGCAGGTAAGCGGCTCGCTCGCTGCGGATTTGATGGGGCGATTTCTCGGCGGCAAGGGACGCGTCGCTGTGACGATGAGCGATTCGGAGATCACCGAGCACGCCGAAAAGTACGCGGCGTTCAAAGCGACGCTCGAGACTTTGTATCCCGAGATGCAGCTGGAAAGCCCGATCGAGGACCATGACCTGGAGGCGGAAGCGTATGGGAAGAGTATTGCGCTGCTGACCGCACATCCGGACCTGGCGGGAATTTACGTGACGACGGAAGCGTCGATGCCTGTAATTCGCGCGGCTCGCGAACTGAACATGCTCGGCCAACTAACGATCATCGCGACCGACCTTTTTCCCGAGCTGATAGAGGAAATTCGAGCCGGCACCGTGGCCGCGACGATCTTTCAGCGTCCGCGCGCGCAGGGCCGCATGGCGTTCCGGCTGTTGCACGAATTTCTCGTGGAAGGCGAATGTTCGTCGCAACAGCTGACGCTTTCGCCGCACTTGATCACGCGCGGGAGCCTGGAGCATTTTCTGAAAGGTCTCACGGTCGATCGCGATTCGAAGGGCACGAGCGGCCGCTCGCAGGCGGTAGAAGTGGACGATACGGACGACGCAACGGCGGATTTCGCGCATTCCGCCGGCCCGTTTGGCGATAAGGACACGGACTGAGCCGTTTTTCGCGCGTGATATCATCGTAGAATCCCGATGCGCAAAGTTGCATTTTTCCTCGTGCTGGCTGCGTTTGCCGTCACACGAAGCACGCCCCAAGTACGCTCCCCCAAGCCGGCTCTCCGATTTGAAGACATCGCAAAGCAGGCCGGCCTAACGGTTCCCCACATTTCGTCGCCAGAGAAGAAATACATCGTCGAATCGATGAGCGGCGGCGTGGGATTCATCGATTGCGACGGCGACGGAAAGCTCGACATCGTGACGGTGAATGGATCGAACGTTGAGCGGTTTCTCGCGGGCGGCGATCCGCTGGTGACGCTTTATCATCAGGACGCGAACCTGAAATTCTCAGACATCACGAAGGCTGCCGGACTGACGAAGCGCGGCTGGGGAATGGGCGTAGCTGTGGCGGACTTCGACAACGACGGCTTGCCGGACTTATTTGTGACGGGCTTTGATGGGAACGTCCTCTACCGAAATAAGGGCAACTGCAAATTCGAGGATGTGACCCAGAAGGCCGGACTTGACGCGAAGGGATTCAACGCGGGTGCGGCGTGGGGCGACTTCGACCGCGATGGGAATGTGGATTTATTCGTGGCGCGCTACGTGAAGCTGGACATTCGTCACTTGCCTGAATTCGGAAGCAAAGCGGACTCTTGCACGATCTTGGGGATGAAGGTGCAGTGCGGACCGCTTGGATTGCCGGGCGAGACGAATCTTTTCTACCGGAACAAGGGAGATGGCACGTTCGAGGAAATTTCGAAGAAGGCGGGCGTGGATAATCCGGGCGGATCGTATGGCATGCAGCCGATCTGGTTCGACTACGACAACGACGGCTGGCCGGATCTGTTTGTGGCGAATGACGCCGGGCCTAACTATCTCTACCGAAACAAGCACGACGGAACGTTTGAAGATGTGAGCCTGCTTTCGGGGACGGCGGTGGATGCGAATGGCAAGGCGAAAGGTTCGATGGGAGTGGACTTCGCGGACTTCATGCATACGGGCTGGCTGAGTCTGTTTGTGACGGAATATAACTTTCAGTCCGACACGCTTTTTATGAACGAAGGCCCGAAGGAATTCTCGGATATCACGGGAGGCTCGGGGATCGCGCAGCCGACGTATCCGTATGTGGGATGGGGAACGGCGTTTGTCGATGTGGACAACGATGGGTGGCCGGACATTTTTGTGGCGAACGGGCACGTGTTTCCGCAAGCGGACAACGTGAAAGGCCTGGCGCCGTATCGTGAGCCGGTATTTCTGTTTCGCAACCACCGGGACAAGACGTTTGAGGATGTGACCGCAGCTTCCGGGCTGAACAAGTTGCCGGTGCTATCGCGGCGTGGCGCGGCGTTTGGAGATGTGAACAACGACGGGAAAATCGACATTCTCATCCTGAATATGGACGGACCGCCGACGCTGCTGATGAACCACTCAGAGAGTACAAATCACGCGGCGACGTTTCGGCTGATCGGGACGAAGAGTAATGCGGCTGCGATTGGAGCACGCGTGCGGGTGATCGCGGGAGACCTAATGCAATTCGATGAGGTGCGCGGAGGCGGGAGTTATCTTTCGCAGAACGATCCGCGGCTCCATTTTGGGCTTGAGAGTCATGCGACGATGGATCGCGTGGAGGTTTCGTGGCCGAGCGGGAGCAAGGAAGAGTTTACGGCGATGGCGGCGGATCATATTTATACGATTACGGAAGGGAAAGGAATCACCCAGAAGATACCGTTTGAAACTGAGAGAAGTACGCCTTCGATCGTTCCGCGACGTGCTCCCACCAAGTAGGTGTTCGAATGTTGATTAGAGCCTGAGATGAAATTAAATGCCGCGGGCAAGATTGCCCACGCTACTCGCGGCGCGTGAGCCACGGCTATTTGGAGGCGGGGATAGCAAGGGCGGCGCCGGGAGGCGGGAGCTTGATGGTGTTTTTAATGCCCTGGCCCTCGACGATCGTATAGATAGCGTCGGCGGGAACGTTTTTCAATTCTTCCTTGAGGCCGCTGGGCCACTGGATTTGGATTTTCTTCATCGTTGGGTCGTAGCCGAGGCCGAAGTGAAGACGGACGTCGTTCGTGGAGAGATAGCTGCCGCCGGCTCGCACTTCGTCGATCAAAGAGGCTTTTGAGGTGACGACGGTTACGCGCGCGCCGATCGCTTCTTTGTTGCTTTTGGTGCCGACCAGGCGGAAGAGAACGCGGTGATTTGAGTTTTTCGTTTCGTTTAGGAAGAGCGATGGCGGCGCGCCGACGTTGTAAACGACCACGTCGATGTTGCCATCGTTGTTGATGTCGCCAAAGGCGGTGCCGCGGCGGGACTGCAGAGGGCCATCGTTGAGGCCAACGGCGTCGGCCATTTCCGAGAACGTTTTGTCGCCCCGGTTGCGAAAGAACTGAACCGGCTCGCGGTACTTCAGGTCGTTGGGAAGCGTGTCAACGATCGGCGTGACGTTGCCATTCGCGACAAAAATGTCGGGCCAGCCGTCGTTGTCAAAATCGGCGAATCCCGCGCCCCAGCGAACGGGCGAGTAACCGACTTTGCCGATCTGCGAAGCCCAGGTAACGTCCGCAAAATCCTTTCCCGATTGATTGGCGTAGAGCGTCATCGGCTGGTAGCCGTATCGCGTGACTACCAAGCCGAGCCAGCCGCTGTGATCGTAGTCCGCGAAATCGCCCGCCATATTCCCCATCGAACGGCCTTCGGCGCTGAGCGCCGTGCCGGTGACGAGGCCGAGATCGTCGAACGTGCCGTCGTGCTTATTGTGATAGAGAAAATTCGGGCCCATGTCGTTCGTGACGAACAGATCAGGCCAGCCATCGTTGTCGTAATCGGCCCAAATCACGCCCATTCCGAGACGCTTATCGGGATTACTGACACCCGCTTTTTCGGAGACGTCTTCAAAGCCGCCGCCCGGTTTTGCGTGAAATAGAAAATCGGATTCACCGGCGGAGACGGGAACTTCCATCGGAAGGCCCTGGTAATTGAACGCAGCGCTGCCCGGCTGCGGAAGATTGCGGATGTCTGAATTGACGTAGCGCGAGACGAAAAGATCGAGGCGGCCGTCGCGATCGTAATCACCCCAGGCGGCGCCAACGCTAAATCCGCCCGCGGCGAGATGATATTTGTCGGTGACGTCCTCGAATTTGCAGCCGCCGAGATTGTGATACAGGACGTTGTGGCCGTAGCCAGTGACGTAAATATCGGGCAGGCCGTCGTTATCGAAATCACCGACGGCGACGCCCATTCCCCAACCGAGAGTTGTCAGTCCGGCGGATTTCGTGACGTCCGTGAAGTGAAGATTGTCGTCCTGATGGTAAAGCGTGACCATCGGGTCGCCGCCATTGAGGTAGCTGCCGATGGTGGAATCGGTGACGGTGAGGATGTCGAGCTTGCCGTCGTTGTCGCAATCGAACAGCGCGATGCCGCCGCCCATCATTTCGATCAGGTAGCGTTTGTCGGCGTCGAAGTGCGGAACGGTGGTGAGGCCGGCTTGCGCAGCGATATCGCGAAAACGAAGAAGCGGAGCGACCGGCGTGCTGGGTGCTTGCGCAAAGCCGAGGAGCGCCGCGGCGAGAACCAACGCGAGGGCGCGCGCTTCGGGTCTGCGACGGGTTCGTGGATTCAATCGAGAATGCTGCACGTTTGCCTTATTAGACGGCGGCGAAGCACAAATCAACTTCGGAACTTTTGCGGTCAGCTGCGGCTCAATTTGGTTTCGGCGTGGAGGCAGCCGGCGCCTGAGCGGCCGATTTCGCTTCGTAATCCTGCAATTGTGTAGCGGCTTCCGCGTCTGACGGAATCAGCCGAAGAACTTCGCGCAGTTCAGCGGCGGCGCCGGCGAAATCGCTGTGAGCCGCGTATGCGGCGGCAAGCGCGCGGTGATTATCCGGAATTTCAGGGTGCTCAGCAGTGAGCTGCTTCAAGGTGGCGAGTCCCGCGTCGTAGTCGCCGGCTTTGGTCTGGCAGACGGCGTAGGCAAACACAAGCGCGGGAGAGGCGCTGAGTTTCGATTCGACGGGCTGAAATGCGACGAGGGCGTTTTTGTAGTCCTTCAAGAGGAAGTAGCTCAGGCCGAGAGTAAAGTGCGCGCCGACGTCGTTCGGATGAATCGCGAGGTAGCGAGTGAGCGGCGGAATCGCGTCTTCAAAACGTTTCGCTGAAAATGCGGCGCGGCCCCAATTGTAATCCAGTGTGTCGAGCGCGGGGTTCCAGAGGTGGGCCTGTTCAAAGTAGGTGAGCGCGGTGGTGTAGTCCTTATCGCCGGCGGCGATGGCGCCGAGATTGTTGTAGCTGTCGGCAAGCGCGGGCGCGATTTGCTTTTCGTATTCGGCGGCGTGCTTCACGGCTTCAGGCGGAGCGGCGGGATTGCCGGCGGATTTGAAAGACGCGGAGGCAGCGGCCTGGCTGCTTGTGGGTTCGTGAGTCTTGCCTTGATTTTCCTGGACGGCCTGCCGGGAAAGCTCTTCGGAGATGGCTAGTTCTTTTTTTGCTTCATCGGTGCGGCCTGATTGCAAAAGGATGCGGCCAAGAAGGTAATGAGCGCGCTGCACTTGGTAATGATTGCGCGAGGGATCTGCGGTCAGCTCAATCGATTTACGCAAGGCAGCTTCGGCCTCGACGGGTTTATTGAGTTCGGAATACGCCTGGCCGAGCGAAAGGTAGGCATCGGGCGACGTGGGATCAAGCTGCGTGGCGCGGGAAAGTTCGGTGACGGCTTCATCGAGCTTGTGCTGGCTGAGGTCGATGTAGCCGAGCTGGGAATGGCTGAAATAGTCGTTGGGATTATTTTCGAGTTCCTTATGAAATTCTGCGACGGCGAGAGGGAAATTGATCTCGCCCATGCTGAGCACGTAAGAAGCACCGAGCGAGTAATGAGCGCCGGGCGTTTTCGGATCTTTCGCGATGGCTTTTTTGAATTCGAGGATGGCTTGCTCGGGATAGCCGTATTGCGCGTAGGCGCGGCCGAAGTTCATGCGGATGGCGGCGGAATCGCCGAATGCGGCGAGCATCTCGCCGAAGACTTTCGCGGCATTTTTTTCATCTTTCGAGGCGAGGTAGGCGCAGGCGAGACCGTAGCCATTATCGAAATCGGGATCGAGAGCGACGGCGTTTTCCAGCTGGACGCGCGCGGCGGGGAGATCTTTTAGCTCGATGAGGGTGCGACCGAGGACGCGATGAGCTTTGGCGTTTTTAGGCTCGGCATCGACAACAATTTGCGACAGGGACCGAGCTTTGGCGAGATCGTGCGCGGCGAGAGCGGCTTCGGCGTATTCGAGCTGGAGGGCGTGGTCCGTGGGCACGAGCGCGACGGCGGCATCGAAAAATTGAGAAGCTTTCGGAAAGTCGCCGGCTTTCGAGCGGTTGTAGGCGAGCTGAACCAAAGCGCTCGAGAGGAACAGTTTGTACTGGTAGGCGGCTTCGGGGAGGTCGCCGGAAGTCTGGAAATTCTGCGCGGATTCATAGTGCTGCTGAAGAATCGTAGCTGCGTCGTTGCTACCCACCTGGGCGTGTGCGGCGGATCCGAACACGAGGAGCGACGCGGTAAGCGATGCCGATAGGAGCGCCCGACGTGAATCGGCGCGGCGGCCTCGGTCGGTGCACAGAAGTTGGTAAAGACGAACTGCCATGGATGTCCAGTATATCGAAGTCAAACCGCGGTAAGGTTCGATTCCGGCGAAGAAAGCGCTGCGAGGGAAGGCAAAAAAAAAGGGCGCCCCGACGAATCGGGACGCCCTTTCCGTGGGAATTTAGAACATGTACTTCAGCGAAAGTTCCCAGATTCGCTGGTTGGGTGCGCCAGCCTTCGTGTCGAGGAAACCGAAGGTCGGCGACTGGCTCGGGCTCACTTGGAAGCCCGCGGCCTGGTTCTGATAATCCAACGTCTCCTTCAGGGTCAACTGGTTGCCGCTTGAAAATTCCGGCAGCGGATGGTTCAGCCAGTTGAATGCGGAAACGCGGAACTGAACGCTGTTGCGATCGTTGATGTGGAACGTCTTGTAGAGAGCCAGGTCGCTATCAAACAACGACGCGGAACTCAGGTATTGATAGTTACGCGGTCCATTCGTGCCAAACGCCGGAGCGATGAAGCACGCGCCGTTGACACGCTGATTGCTCGCCAGGTTCGCACCCGGATTGCAGGTTTCGGTGGGCATGATCAGTATCGAAGCATCGGTGCCAAAATACGTGGCCGAGCCGATGTTCGCTGACGGGCCGTAACCAGCCGGAAGATCGGTGTAGCTCAATTGCAGACCGAAATTCGGGCTATTGATCGCCTGCAAGTTTCCGCCGGCTTGCCACGAAGTGATGTTCGAGATCGTCCAGCCATTCGCGACGAAGTCGAGGGGTTTGCTGTCACCGTGATAAACCTTGAGGAAGTTGTAGTCGAACGACGTGTTCACGACGTACGGACGGTCGATTGCGAGCACGCCGTAGTTGCCGTGAACGGAGAACGGATCGATCTGCTGGCCGGTTCCCAGGCTCTTGGACCAGGTGAAGTTGGCGTTGAACGTGAGGCGGTCCGAGCGCTTCACCCAGCTGAACTGCGCGGCGTTGTAGTTCGAGTAACCAACGTGCGAGTTCACCAGGATCTGGTTCGTGCCGTAATACTTGCCGTATGGATGGTAGTCGGCTACCTGGTTCACACCACCCGAGGAGAACGTGATGTTCTCGGGATCGGTGGAGGTAACGCCGGTGACTGGATCGGGCTTGAAGAAGGCTCCCAGAGGAGTCTTGTTCTGGTCCGTGAAGCTACCGAAGCCGCTGCCGGAAATGGTTTCACCGCCCATGAAGAGCTGGTCGGCGTTGTTTCCGACGTAAGCGACTTCGAGGAGCGAGTGCCACGGCAACTGTTGAGATACCGTCAAGTTCCAGGCGTAAGTGACCGGAACGTCGTAGTCGTTGTATGGAACGGCGTTCACCGTACCGCTGATGCTGCCAGCAGCCGGCGGTTTCAACGAGCTGATTTCCGACAGAAGGACGTTTTTCCCGCCGGGCAGGCCGTATTGCTGCACGCCCAATGAGGTGGTCAACGCCGCGTCGTAGTCGTTTGTCTGGTCGTTGAAGCGGTAAGTACCAATGCCGCCACGAACCACGGTCTTGCCCGTACCGAACACGTCGTACGCCATGCCGAAGCGGGGCGAAACGAACGCGAGACGGTTCGGGGAACCGCTGGTCGGAATGCCCGGATCGATCGCGTGGTAACGGATGCCAGGGTTCGACATGCCAGCCGCATAGTCCGAAGCGACCAGGCCGGGAAGCCAGACAGCGTTTCCAACTCCATCGCGATCATACCAGTGGCTGATGTGCTCGAAGCGCGCACCAACTTCGATGGTCAGCCGACGAGTCGTCTTCCACGAATCGTTCACGTAGAAGGAGGTCGTCTGGAATGCCAAGCTTTCGACCGGCGAAGCGTTTTGTTCGGAGTATCCGGTTGCAATGCCCGTGTAGAAGTTTGCCGTCGGGTTCTTGCCGCCGATGTTGATTCCGGTCAAAACGTCGGGGTTACCTGCGCCGTTAAAACTGAGTTGGCCGTTGATGTTGGAGAACGATCCCTGGAGGTTGCTCACGTTTTCCGTGAAGCCTCCAATCTTGATCGTGTGCGTGCCCCAAACTTTCGTGAAGTCGTCTTCGAATGCCGGCATTTCCTTGCGGACAGTGTACTTGCCAGTGGGTTCGAAGATGTCCTGCTGCGAAAAGTCAGGGAAGGTCTGGTTGCCGGCGCTGTTATACGACGGGATGAGCAGCGAACCGCCGTAAATCGAGCCGTAGGGATAGCCCAGCGTGGTCTTGTAGATGGTTGAAATGTCCGACGGACCGACGGGGAAGTTGCCATATCCCCAAGTCGCGATCAGTTCGTTGGTCGTGGTTGAGTTGAAGATGTGGACGAAGTGACCCGCGACGCTCTTCGTGGTGGAAGCGGTGGAAAGACCTCCTCCTGGGAACGGGATCGAGTTGCCCGGCGTCCAGTAAATGTGAGCGCCGTTGCCCTGCACCAGCGAGCTGTCATTTCCGTACTGGAACGAGAAGTAGAACTTGGTCTTGTCGCTGTAGTTGTAGTCCACGCGGGCGCGGTACGTGTACCCGTCATGGATGTTGTCGATCGGTTCGTAGTAGTTGTAGTTACCCGGGGTGGTAGCCGGATCTGCGTTGGCTGCAGGCCAGATGGACGCCAGAGCGGCAGCGCCGGGATCCAGGAAACCCGCCGGAATGGTGCCGACCGGATAGCCCGGAGTGACACCAATCTGTGCGCCGTTCGGCAGGTACATGCCCTGCAGGTTATTGCAGTAGTTGGTTGCGGTCGCCGTAAAGCCGCCCGGGCAAAGAGCTGAGTTGCCCGCGCCGGACGCCGAGAAGTTACCGCCAGCCATCGCCGGAGTCGGGATGTAGGAAGTCAGAACGTTCGCGTTGCCCTGGTTTTGGAGGTAGTGCTCGTATCCGAACCAGCCCAACAGCTTCTTGTGGGTGAAGGGAATCGGACCGCCGACGTTGCCGCCGGGGTAGTAGTAGGAAGCGTCGCCCTTGGCAATGCCCTGGTGGTCGCTCTGCCAGTCATTGGCGTTCAAAGCGTCGTTGCGGGCGAAAATGTAGCCTTCGCCGTGGTAATCGGCGCCGCCCGACTTGCTGATGGTGTTGACGATCACCGGGCCGTGAGATACGTCGGCGCCGAAGTTGGAGGTCTGAACGGTAACTTCCTGCGTCATGTCTGGGTTGATCGTAGCGATCGAGTTGCAGTTGCAACCTGGATCGTTGATGTCCACGCCGTCTGCCAACTGGCTGGTGCCGCCGCGGTTGGGAACACCGTTGAATGCCAGAGTGTTGCCAACGGCGCTCTGACCGGTGCTGACTGCAAGAAGGGAGCCGCTGAGGCCATTGTTCCCGGTAGCGCTGGGGATTACCGTAACGCCCGGAAGAACCTTCAAAAGCTCAGAAATGTTGCGGCTTTCGAGGGCCAGGTTGTCGATGTCCTGCGAGTCCAAAACCGCAGCGCGCGAGCCGTTGTCCACTGGAATGATCTGGGTGTTCTCAACGACGGTCACGCTGGTGGCAGAGTCGCCAACTTCGAGGGCGAAGTTGGGAACCTTGATGTTGTCGCCGGCGTGAACCGCGATGCCGGTCTGTTTGCTGGTCTTGAAGCCCTTCAACTCGACAGTGACCGTGTAGCTTCCGGGAATCAAGGAAGGAAACACGAAGTTGCCGTCGCCGTTGGAGGCGACCACGCGAACGTCAGCGGAAGCTTCGTTCGTGAGGGTGACCTGGGCGTTGGGAATCACGGCGCCGGACGTATCGAGCACCGTGCCCGTAATCGTGGCCGTGGTCTGCGCGTGAGCGACGGGCAAGAAGACGAGCAGTGCGAGCAAAAGAAATGCCGCGCACCGAGCGAGCCGCGTCGTCACGGAAAAGCTGGGATTGAAACCATTGTGTGACGAACTATTCATTGTTTTGTTGCCTCCCAGGCCGTAGCAGGGCCTGCACAGCAGAGTCGAATCGTACGATTGGGACAAGGAAGGTGGCTCGTGCGCGAAACGGCGCTGCGAGCTGCGTTCGACTTGGACCCACCCCTTACAACACTTCACGGTTTCGATAGAACTGTAGCGTTACCGTAACCGCGTACATGACTGTTGACGTTTTACGCCGCACCCCAGGGGGTGTCAAGGTTTTTCTATGGAATGTATCCGGAAAACTAATGGTACGGCGGGTTTAGCCGTCGTAGGTGTACCAAGGGTATTTCGAGTTGAGGAGCGAGCAAAGTTCATTTTGAGAAGTTTGGGCGAATGCGTCAACCCCGGAAGCTGTGCGTCCGCGGCAGGCCCGTATCCGTTTACGAACAGAATGACGGGTTTCGCAGCTCGGGTGTAACATGCCGCGGCCAGCCAGAATTCGGGCGGAGGAAGCCGAAATGAGACGGACGCTCACTTTTGCGGTGATTGGAGTTTTGGTACTGACGGCGACGCGAGCCGCGGTTCCAGTACCGCCCTACAAGAATCCCAACCTGTCGATTGAGGCGCGCGTGAGCGACCTGCTGAAGCGGATGACGCTGGAAGAGAAGGTCGACCAGCTCTGCGGCGGGCACCACTATGGAATTCTGGACACCAGCGGACAGTACAAGCCAGAGGACGCGGCGACGGTATTTCGCTCGCTCTACAATGTGGATTCGACGATTTCGCTGCACGACGTGGCCGTGCTGCGAAACGCGGCGCAGCGCTACGAGATGGAGAAGTCGCGGTTGGGAATCCCGGTGATGTTTCTGGGCGAAGGACTGCACGGGTTTATGGAAAACGGCAGCACGAGTTTCCCTCAAGCACTGAGCCTGGCGAGCACGTGGGATCCAGCGTTGGTGAACCAGGTTTTTACGGCGGTGGGAGATGAGATGTCGGCGGCGGGCGTAAACGAAGCGCTCTCTCCGGTGTTGGATCTTGCGCGCGATCCCCGCTGGGGACGCACGGAAGAGACGTACGGTGAGGATCCTTACCTTGTCGCGCGAATGGGCGTGGCAGCGATCGAAGGCTTCCAGGGCACGAATTATCTGATCGATCGGCACCACGTGGCCGCGACGGCGAAGCACTTCGTTCACGGACAAATGGAGGGAGGGCGCAATACCGGGCCTTCGAACATTTCAGAGCGCGAGTTGCGCGAATCGTTTCTGGTGCCGTTCAAAGCGGCGGTGCAGGAAGCGAAGTCCGCCAGCGTAATGGTTTCGTACAACGAGATCGATGGAATTCCAGACCACATCAACCACTGGCTGCTCGACGGAGTGCTGCGCAGGGAGTGGGGTTTCAAAGGCTACGTAATGTCCGATGGAAATGGGCTGCAGATGCTTTACGAGACCCACCATGTCGCCGCCGACAAAGCTGAGGCGGGGCGGCTGGCGTTGGCTGCAGGCGTCGATTACGACCTTTCCGATGGATCGGTGTACCGAACGCTGATCGAGCAGGTGAAAGCCGGGAAGGTTTCAGTGGCGGAGATAGATCGCGCGACGGCGCGGATTCTAACGCTGAAGTTCCGGTTGGGGCTATTTGAGAGCCCATACGTGGACGTCGATTACGCCGTGAAGACGACGGAAAGCGCAGAGCATCAAAGCCTAGCCGAAAAAGCGGCGGAAGAAGCGATCGTGCTGCTAAAGAACGATGGCAACTTGCTGCCGTTGGACACGGCAAAATACAAGACGATCGCCGTGATCGGGCCGAACGCGGCAGACGTCCACCAGGGAGGCTACAGCCGGGAGGCGGGGCACAAAATCAGCGTGCTGGACGGGATTCGGGCGCGCGTTGGTTCAGATGCAAAAGTGATTTACGCGGAAGGCGGAAAGATCACGGACGCAAAGCCGGGCTGGGCGGGTTGGTATCAAAACGATGTGAAGCTGGCCGATCCACAGAAGCAGCTGGAGGACGTTCACGCTGCAGTAGAAGTGGCGAAGCAGGCCGATGTGGTGATTGTGGTGGTGGGAGAGAACGAGACGACCAATCGCGAAGCGTGGGCCGAGAATCATTTGGGCGACCGCGATTCGCTGGACCTGCTCGGGGCGCAGGACGAATTGATCAAGGAAGTGTTGGCGACGGGCAAGCCGACGGTGGTGATTTTGTTGAACGGGCGACCGCTGTCGATCAATTACGCCGCGAAGAGTGTTCCGGCGATCGTGGAGGGTTGGTACCTCGGACAGGAGGGCGGGACGGCCGCGGCTCGAGTGTTGTTTGGCGATGTGAACCCGGGCGGGAAGACTCCGGTCACGTTTCCGCGTTCGGTGGGACAGCTGCCGGCTTATTACAACCACAAGCCTTCGCGGAACAGAAGTTACGCGTTTGTTGATAATTCGCCGCTGTTCCCGTTCGGCTACGGACTGAGCTACACAACTTTCAAGTTTGACAATCTGCGGTTGGAACCCGTTTCCATCGGACCGAACGGGAAGACGGTGATGCATGTGGACGTGACCAATACTGGCGGGCGCGACGGAACGGAAGTCGTCGAGATGTACATCCACCAGAAACAGGCGACGGTGACGCAGCCGGTGATGGCTTTGCGCGGATTCGAACGCGTGAATTTGAAGACGGGCGAAAAAGTGACGGTGGATCTGCCGCTCACGCATGAATCGCTCGCGATGTTGGGCGCGGATATGAAGCCCGTCGTTGAGCCCGGTGCGTTCGAGGTGATGGTGGGACCGAATTCGGCGGAGACGCAAACAGTGACGCTGACGGTGGAGAAGCCAAGCCTCGGCGCTGCTGCGAAGAAAGCGTCGACGAACGGGAAACCGGCGGGAGCAGGAGCCGCTAAGCCTTAGTTGAGCGCTGCTACGGACGCACTTTGCGGTAGGTGGACTCGCGGATGACGAGTTTCGGCTGAAGAAGAATGCTCTTTGGCTTCAGCTTCGGGCCGCCGCGGGATTCAGCGTCAATCATCGCGATCGCCAGAGTTGCGGCGCGTTCGCCGATCGCAAAGCTTTGCTGATCCACGCTCGTGAGCGGCACTCGCAGAAATACGTCGTAGTGCAGGTTGCCACAGCCAACGAGAGCGACATCGTCCGGAATTCGAAGACCTGCATCGAGAATGGCGCGCGTGGTTCCGATGGCGAGCGGGTCGCTGAAGCAGAAAATCCCATCCGGCCGCGGCTTTAGCTTCAACAACGTCATCGCGGATTCGTAGCCCACTTCGTGCGCCATCTCGTCGAGCGTATCGTGAGTGATGATGTACTCGGGGCCGAGCGAGAGGCGGTGTTTGGCGAGAGTCTTCTTGTAACCTTCGAGGCGCCCGCGGGCCGGGCTGACTTTTGAGCCGCCGATGTGCGCAATGGTGCGGCATCCGATTTCGATGAGGTGCTCGGTGGCGATTACGCCAATCAGTTCGTCGTCGCCGCCGACGAAATTCGCGTCAATGCCCGGCACGCGGCGGTCGATCAGCACGAAGGGAATATTGGCGTCGAGCACGCGTTTGAGCGATTGCTGAGTCCAGTTGGCCGAGGCGATCACCAGGCAATCGACGCGACGGGCGATGAGCTGGTCGATTACCTGGATTTCGATTTCCTGATCTTCCTCGGAGGATGAAATCACAAGGCTGTAACCGTTCTTGCGAAGTACTCCGCCGAGGCCGTTGCCGATTTCGGAATAGAAAGAGTGGACGAGGTCTGGAACGATGAGACCGATCATATTCGAGCGGCCGGTAACGAGGGCGCGCGCCGCGTAGTTCGGCTTGTAGTTCAGTTCTTTTACGCGCTTCAGCACGCGCGCGCGCGTGGCGGCGCTGATGTCCGAGTGGTCGCGCAAAGCTTTCGAAACGGTGATGACGGAAACGCCCAGGTCGCGGGCGATATCCTTCATCCGAACGGATTTCATGCGAAGTTCCTTGGAACGCGCGGCGCGGGATACCGCAAAGGTGCTAACGATACGCTCGTTGCAGAAATTCGTAAACAGCGGTGACGCGTTGGAAGGTCCTAGTACGGGCCAAATAAAAATTGAATTGAGTCGGGCTCGACCCGAGTTCCGTTACCGTTCGGGAGCGGCGGCGACTCCCTTGTAATAATTCTGCAGGACGAAGAAGGCTTGTTTGCGTTGCCCCCGATCGGAGATCAGGCCTTTGCGATTGAAGTAATCCTGGACTTGGGGCAGTTGGCGAACGGGAGAATGGAAGTCCATTAGCAGCCACGGCGTCATGCCCGCAAGGAAGGGAACCTGCTTCCACATGGCGAGCTGGTGTTGGAAAAGGTCAGCTTGATATTCCTCGGTCCAGCGCTCGGTGGCGTCGCCGTGGCGGCCATACACGGCGCCCCCGCCAAATTCGCTGACGATCAACGGTTTATCGTAAGAGCTTTTCCAGTGGGTGTGGTCGATCGTGTCGAATGAGCCTTCGTACCAGCCGATGTACTCATTGATGCCGAGGACATCCACGATTTCGCCGAGCGGATCGTTTAACAGCCGGGTGCTGTCGCCTTCGCGCGATGTGATGTTCATGGCGGCGGTGAGTAAGCGGGTGGGATCGAGTTCACGCGCTTCGGCGGCGGTCTGCTGCATGAAGGCCGTGCGATCGGCGTTGATCGGGGTTTCATTTCCGAGGGACCAAAGAATGACAGCGGCGCGATTGTGGTCGCGCGCGATTTCTTCGCGAAGCTGGTTTTTGGCGTTATCGAGCGTGGCGGGATTTTTCCAGTCAATGCCCCAGTACACAGGAATCTCGGACCAGACCAGCAAGCCCATGCGATCGGCGGCGCGAATCATCGATTCGTGATGCGGATAGTGCGCGAGGCGGACGAAATTGCAGCCGAGGTCCTTCGCCCAGCCAAGGAGCGTGGCATCGTCCTCGGGAGCGAAGGCGCGCCCGCCGCGGAAGGGCGCTTCTTCGTGAATGGAAATTCCGCGGAGGAAGAGGGGCTTTCCGTTGAGCAGAACCTTACTGCCGCGCGTTTCGATGGAGCGGAAGCCGATCTGATCGGCGACGCTGTCACCGGCACCGGATACGACCACGCGATAGAGTTTGGGATTGTCTGGCGACCAGAGGTCGAGTTTCGCGGGAAACTGGAATGAGCCTTTGCCATCTGCGTTGGTGGTGACGGTCTGCTTGATGTTCGCCTCGGGAATTTCTATGGTGACGGTCTGCGGCCCCGTTGCGCCGGCCACTTTCACCCATCCGGCGATTTTACCGAGCGAACCTTTGGCGAGCTGAATGAAGTAGTCCTGAATGTAGGTGCGCGGCACTTCGACGATTTTGACGTCGCGGGTAAGGCCGCCATAGTTCCACCAGTCGGTGTTGAGGGTCGGAACGCCTTCGGCGTGCCGGGCGTTGTTGACCTCGACGACGACAAAGTTGTCGCCGTCGGCGATCGTGTCGCTTACATCGAAATTGAACGGCGTGAAGCCGCCGGTGTGGTCGCCGAGGAAGTGACCGTTGAGATAGACGCGCGTGAAGTAATTCGCGGCGCCGAAGTACAGGAAGGGGCGGACACCGTCAGCCTTCTTATAGGCGAACGATGTTTTGTACCAGACCGGTCCTTCGTAGAAGAAGAGGCTTTCGCGCTGCATGTTCCAATCGCCGGGGACTTTCAATCCGGGTGAGAAATCGAAGTCGTATTCGACGAGGTCCTGCTTGTTCTTCGGTTTGCGATTCTCCCAGAATTTCGCATGGAGACCGCCTTCGTAGGGATCGACGATCGCGCGCCACGTGCCGTTCAGGCTGATGCTGGTGCGGTTGGGTGTGTTGGCGACGAGATCCTGCGGTGGTTCGGCGACCGGCTGCTGCGGAGGCAAAGGCGAAGCAGAAACGAAACTCGACGCGACAGCCAACCAGCACAGCAGCAGGACGATGCGCTTCATGGTGGTCACCTTTTTGGCCGATAAATGTCTGATGCGTGCGAACTTTGAAAAGCGGCGCGGCAGAAAGGCGTTGACAACCTGAAACCGCGGTGCCAAAGTTTCGCGCGTAGTTAACGATAACTCCGCCGCATATGCCAGCTTTTTTGACGTCCGCAGATCCCTGTGGTTGCAGTCAAAATGCCCGTTATTTTTATCATTTACTGTTGAAACTAAGAGCAAAAAATCCCGGTCCCCGCGCTGCCAGAGGTCTTCCTACCTGCGGCGCGCAATCCTATTGAGGCTCGTATGCACATCTCCGCAAAAACGCTAAAGACCTTCGCCACGACCGGTTGCTTGTTGGCCGCTCTGGGTGCCGTGATCACGCTAACGGGCACGCAGAAGGTCCACGCCCAATCTGCCGAACGGAAGAAATTTACTTTGGCGGCCGACGCCGACGCGCGCGCGGGAAAAATCCTGAGCCAGATGACCCTCGAGGAAAAGATCGACTATCTCGGCGGCGTAAACAATATGTACGTTCGAGCGATCCCGCGGCTGGGGCTCCCAGAGTTCAAGATGTCCGACGGGCCTTTGGGGGTGCGTGGGACGGGGGAATCGACGGCATATCCAGCGGGAATCATGGAAGCGGCGAACTGGAACCCAGAACTGGAATATAAGGTTGGCGTGGAAGTAGGTCGGGACGCACGAGCACGCGGGGTAACGACAATGCTCGGACCGGGGTTGAACATCTACCGTGCGCCGATGTGCGGGCGCAACTTTGAGTACTTTGGTGAGGATCCGTTCCTTGCGTCGCGGATGGCCGTGGCGGTGATCGAAGGGATTCAAAGCGAGGGAGTGATCGCCACCGCGAAACACTACATGGGCAATAACCAGGAATATGACCGATATAACGTCAGCTCGGATATCGATGAGCGCACGATGCGCGAGATTTATCTGCCCGCGTTTGAAGCCTCGGTAAAGGAAGCGAACGTCGGCGCGATCATGGATTCCTACAATCTGATCAACGGCGAGCACGCGACACAGAATAAATTCACCAACATCGATGTTGCGAAAAAGGATTGGGGATTCCAGGGCGTGATCATGTCCGACTGGGACGCGACGCATGACGGCGTGGCGGCGGCAAACGGCGGAATGGATCTGGAAATGCCGTCCGGCAAGTATATGAATCGCGAGACGCTTCTACCGGCGATCAAGGACGGCCGAGTCTCGGTGGCGACGATCGACGACAAAGTGCGGCGCGTGCTGCGGCTGATGATCGCCTACGGATTCACGGACCGGCCGGCCCTCGACCCGAATGCATCGGTGTACAACCAGGAAGGGCGAGCGGTGGCGCTGGAAGCGGCGGAAGGCGGCATGGTGTTGCTCAAGAACAACAACGTTCTGCCGCTCGATAAAACGAAGCTAAAGACGATTGCGGTGATCGGGCCGGAGGCGTTTCCCGTGGTGCCGGAAGGCGGCGGCAGCGCGCACGTGGACCCAATCGTACACGGCAGCTTCCTGGACGGCATCGGACGTTATTTGATCGGCTCGAAAGTGAACGTGGTGTACGAGCGAGGAGCGGCGACGCCGTACGAGACGTTTAGCACAACGGGTTTTACGACGAGGGCCGATGGGAAGACAGCGGGTTTGAACGCCGAATATTTCAAGAACGAAAAGCTCGATGGCAAGCCGGAGACGGCGCGCGTGGATAAGAGTGTCGATTTCGGCTGGGACTACAGCAATGGTGAGGCGCCGAGCGGAGTGATGTCCGCGCGTTGGACGGGATATTTCACTCCGACGAAGACAGGCGAGTACACAATTTACGTTGGCGGCCACGATGGTTACCGCCTGCTGCTCGACGATAAAGAAGTGGTACGCCAGTGGGAATGGGAAAGCACGCCGATTCAGGGCGACACCTACAAGTTCGAAGCGGGCAAGCCGCACAAGCTGGTGATGGAGTATTTCCGGCGCGACAGCAAGTTTCAGGCAGGACTGCGGAATCGTCTACGCTCAAAATGCCGCGGTGGATAAGGCGACGGCCGCGGCCGCGAAAGCAGACGCGGTGATTTTGTGCGTTGGCTTCGACGCTGAGACGGAAGGCGAGGGCCGCGACCGGACGTTCGAATTGCCAGGCGGGCAGAACGCGCTGGTAAAAGCGGTGCTTGCGGCGAACAAAAACACGACCGTGGTGCTTTCGGCCGGCGGGAACGTGGATATGACGGAGTGGATCGACAATACGCCGGCGCTTCTGCACACGTGGTATCCGGGACAGGAAGGCGGAACGGCGCTGGCGGCTATTTTGTTTGGTGACGTAAGCCCATCGGGAAAGTTGCCTGTATCGTTCGAGCGCGAGTGGAAAGACAACGCGACCTACAACAGTTACTACGACAACGGGACGAAGCATGTGAAGTACTCGGAAGGCGTGTTCCTCGGCTACCGGCACTTTGACAAGTCGAGCGTAAAGCCGTTGTTCCCGTTCGGGTTCGGACTTTCGTACACGACGTTCAATTACGGCAACCTGAACGTGACTCCGTCGTTCAAGAAGGGCGAGCCTGTAACCGTGAGCTTCGATGTGACGAACACGGGGTCTCGAGAAGGCGCGGAAGTGGGCGAAGTCTATGTGAGCGATACACACTCGAGCGTTCCGCGGCCGGTGAAGGAATTAAAGGGATTCGGCAAAGTCGAATTGAAGCCCGGCGAGACGAAGACAATCAACGTAAAGTTGAACGACCGGTCGTTCTCGTATTATGACGTTGGGAAAAAGGCGTGGGTCGCCGAGCCGGGAGAGTTTGGGATTTTGGTTGGAAGCTCGTCGGCGAAGATCGAACTGACAGGGAAGACGACGCTGGCGCAGTAGTTTTTTACGGGACCCGGCAGGGCAAAAATCCAGAAGGGCGGCGCGCGTCCGACCGGACGCGTTACCGTAAACGGATACAATCGTGAAAACTCGAACGGTTTCGATTCTTTGGAAGGCGCTTTCCTGCATTTTGCTGCTGGCGGGCGTGGCGTGCGCGCAGTGGAATCCGCTGAATCCCGTCACCGACGTGAAGAAGCAGTCCGACGGCGTGGTGCTCACGATGCAGAAAGGCACGCTGCGTCTGGTGGTCTGCTCGGATTCGGTGGTGCGGGTGACGTACGCGCCGGGCGCGACGTTTCCAGATACGCCACAGTACGTGGTGATTAAAAGTTCGTGGGCGCCATCGCCTTTCACGTTTGATGCGGGCGCCGATGCGGTGACCCTGGCGACTTCGAAAATCAAGATCACGGTGACAAAGAAGGACGGAGCGATTCTTTTCGCTGACGCGGGCGGCACGAAGCTGTTTGAAGACTACGATCGAACGCTCACTCCCGCCACGGTGAATGGCGAGCAGACTTACCACTCGGAAATTTTCTCGAATCTGTGGGATTCAAACGAGGCGTTCTACGGGCTTGGCCAGCATCAGTCGGGCGTGTGGAACTACCACGGTGAGGATGTGGACATCTCGCAGGACAACACCAACATTTCGGTGCCGGTGGTCCTATCGAGCCGCGGCTATGGGATTTTCTGGAACAACCCGTCGCGTAGCCGGTTCAATAACCGATTTCCGCACGCGCTTTATTTCAGCTCGGAAGTAGCGGACACGGTGGACTACTACTTTTTGTACGGGCCGGAGTTCGACAACGTAATCGCGTCCTACCGCGAGCTCACAGGAGCGGCGCCACTTTTTGGAAAGTGGGCGTACGGCTACTGGCAGTGCAAGAACCGGTACAGCTCGGCGGACGAGCTTCTCGCCGTGGCGAAGAAATACCGCGATCTAAAAATCCCCGTAGATAACATCGTGCAGGACTGGTTCTGGTGGAATCACATGGGCGAGCCGGTTTTCAACAAGAACTATCCCGATCCCAAGGGCATGATCGACGAGCTGCACAAGCTGGACTTCCACATCATGTTTTCGTTCTGGCCGTATTTCGATCCGCCGTCGCCGGTGTACGACGACATGGATAAGAAGGGCTATTTCATCGACCGCACGGTGGTCGGCGGCTTCCATCCGAAGGGCATGGCGCTTTATGACGCTTTCAACCCGGCTGCGCGAAAGTATTACTGGAATCTGATCAACACCGGGCTGTTCCAGTTGGGCGCGGATGCGTGGTGGCTCGATACGGATGAACCGGAAACGGAAGGACGGCAGACGCCGATTCTGGTGAACAACAAAGTTTCGATCGGCAGCGGCGCGCGTTACGCCGATCTTTTTCCGCTAATGACCACGACCGCGGTGTACGAGGGCCAGCGTAGTGTGACGGACCAGAAGCGCGTTTTTATTCTTTCGCGTTCGGCGTATGCGGGAGTGCAGCGCAACTCGGTGACGGCGTGGTCGGGCGACGTGGAGTCGAATTGGCTTAGCTTCGCGCGCCAGATTCCAGCGGGATTGAACTTCGAGCTTTCCGGGCTTGCCATACTGGACGACGGACATCGGTGGGTTTATCAACGGCGGCAACCCGGACGACCCGGCGTATCGCGAGCTTTATCATCCGGTGGTTCGAATACGGCGCGTTCTGCCCGATTTTCCGCGCCCACGGCACGCGCGCGCCGGACCAGAACGAAATCTGGGCGTACGGACCGGATGCGCAGACGATCCTGACCAGCTACGACCGGTTGCGTTACCGGTTGATGCCGTATATCTATTCGATGGGCTGGATGACGACGGATGAGAGCTACACGCCGATGCGCGCGCTGGCGATGGATTTCCGCACCGACGTTCGCGCACAGAACATCGGCGATGAATTTATGTTCGGGCCGGCGATTCTGGTGTCGCCGGTAACGGAGCCGGGCGCGACCAAGCGTCACGTGTACCTGCCAAAGGCGAGCTGGTACGACTTCTGGACTGGGAAGTCCATCGATGGTGGCGGGGCGATCGACGCGGCGGCGCCGATTGAGCGGATGCCGCTGTTCGTGCGAGCGGGTTCGATCATTCCGATGGGGCCGGACGTGCAGTACGCCGCGGAAAAGCCCGCCGATCCGATCGAGTTGCGCGTGTATCTCGGCGCTGACGGGCACTTCACGCTGTACGAAGACGAGAACGATACATACGACTACGAGAAGGGGCAGTTCGCGACGATTGCTTTTGGATGGGACGACGCGAAGAAGACGCTGACGATCGGCGAGCGCAAAGGGAATTTCCCAGGGATGCTGGCGGAGCGGAAGTTCCACATCGTGTTCGTGGGCGAAGGCCATGGAGTAGGCATCGACCCAACCGCGACCGCCGACAAGATCGTGAAATATTCCGGACAACAAATGAGCGTATCGAAGTAGAGCGGGAGGGACGGTGAAGCGTAATTCGATTTGGCGCGGGGCGATGGCGTCGCTGGTTTGCGCGGCTCTGCTTGCCGTGCCGGCTCTTCGGTCATTCGGCGGCGCGCGTGCAACTGGCACTGCAGCCGATTCGGACCCGGCAGCGCTGCTGAATCGTCCTGCGCTACTGCTTGGTACGGCGTGGTATCCGGAGCAGTGGCCGGAGTCGCGCTGGGAGGCGGATCTGCAGTTGATGGAAGCGGCGCAGATTCACTTCGTGCGGATCACGGAATTTGCGTGGGCGAAGATGGAACCCGTCGAGGGCCATTACGACTTCGAGTGGCTGGACCGCGCGATCGCGGCGGCGGGAAAGCACCACATCGCTGTAGTGCTTGGAACGCCGACGGCAACGCCTCCTGCGTGGCTGACGCAAAAATATCCGGACACCTTACGAGTAGAGCCGGATGGACAGCGTGTGACGCATGGAAACCGCGCGCACGCTTCCGCGACGTCGCCACGATACCTGGAATTTTGCCGTCAAATCGCGGGGAAGATGGCGGAGCGCTATGGCCATAACCCAGACGTAGTGGGCTGGCAGATCGACAATGAATACGGGTACGCGCAAGTTTCGTACGACGACGTAACGCGGAAGGACTTTCAGGACTGGCTCGCCGCGAAGTACAAAACGATCGAGAACCTGAATGAGCGTTGGACGACCGAATACTGGAGCGAGGTGTACGACAACTGGAGCGAGATTCCGATTCCGATTGGCGGGCACAATCCCGGCTTGCGGCTCGACTGGAAGCGGTTCGTCACCCACGTTTGGGTGAACTATCAGCAGAACCAAATCGACGTACTGCGCAAAAGCGTCGATCCGAAGCAGTTCATTACAGGGAACCTCATGGGGTTCTGGGACGGCATCGACAATTACGACATTACCAAGCCACTGACGTTTGCGGCGTGGGACGACTACGTCGGCTCAGGGCACGTGGATCCGGCGATGAATGGGATGACGCACGACCTAACGCGCGGATTCCTCGACCAGAATTTCTGGGTGATGGAAACGCAGCCCGGCATGGTGAATTGGCACAGCGTAAATAATTCCCTGAATAAAGGCGAAGTCCGCGCGATGGCGTGGCAGGCCGTGGGCCACGGAGCCGATGCGATCGGATACTGGCAGTGGCGCAGCGCGCTGAATGGGCAGGAGCAATATCACGGGACGCTGATTGGCGCGGATGGAACGCCGGTTCCGCTGTACGAAGAGATACAGCAGATCGGCGCCGATTTTATGAAGACGGAAGTGGCGCTTCGGGATACGAAGCCGGTGTCCGAGGTCGCGCTTCTGCAGTCGTACGACAGCCGATGGGCGATCGAGTTTCAGCAGCATACGGAGAAGTACAACCAAATCGCGATTCTGAAGAGCTACTACGCAGCGTTGCACAAGCTGACGCAGTCGGTGGACGTTGTGAATCCGTACGACAAGCTCGATCGGTACAAGCTGGTGGTGTCGCCGAGTTTGAATGTGATCCCGGAGGATCTTGCGAACCATTTGCGCGAATACGTGCGGAATGGCGGGCATCTGGTGCTTGGCCCGCGTTCCGGCATGAAGGATCAGTACGACGCGCTCTTGCCGCAGCGCCAGCCGGGGTATTTGGTGGACGTGCTGGGTGGGCGAGTGGAGCAGTATTACGCACTGGAAGGGGATGTGCCCGTGAGTGGATCGTGGGGCGACGGTACGGCGTCGGTATGGGCCGAGCAGCTCAAGGCGAGTTCCTCCGAAACGAAGCCGCTCGCGGAATATGGCGAGTTCAACGGATGGTTGGACCGCCAGCCCGCCGTCTTGACTCGTAATTTCGGAGAGGGATCAATTACTTACATCGGCGCGGTGCTGGACGACAAGACCATGGCTGTGGCCGCGGACTGGATGGTGAAGCAGAGCGGCGTGAACGCGGCGCTCGGTCCGGTGCCCGACGGGATTGAAGTGTGCCGGCGCGAAGGCGATGGCAAGCGCATTTTCGTGCTAATCAATTTTCTGCGTAAGCCGCAGCAGGTGGCGCTGCCGCGTGCGATGAAGTCGATGCTACTTGGTACAGGCGACGTTGCGTCCGTTTCGCTGCCGCCGTATGGCGTGGAAGTGCTTTCCGAATCGAAGTAAGTGACGCGGTTTTATAACCCCGCGCTTGCGAAAAGCTGGTCGCGGCGCGATAGTGTGCGAATCATGGATACCCTGATAAACGCTTCAAGAATTGGCGTCCTCCATCGGCTGCTGTTGCTCTGCGGTGCCATTCTCATCGTCGCAAGTCTTGCCGGTGCGCAGGTCTCTCACATGAGTGCAGCCGACGCTCGAATTACGGGCCACGTGCGCGACGCGGCGTCCGGACAACCGTTGACGTCGGTCCGCGTCGAGGTTAGCCCGCTGGGCGGCGTGTCGTCGTTCTACGTCCAGACCGGAACGGATGGCGAGTTCCGGATCGCCGGGGTGCAGGATGGAAATTACGATCTGATCATCAATGAAAAAGGCTATAAACCGTACCGCGAGCCGGTGACCCTTGCGAACGGAAATATGCTGGTCTTGATGATCACGCTGGAGAAAGCGCCGGCCGATGCAGAGGCGCCAGCCGCCGTGCTTTCCGCACATGAACTGACGGTGCCGGATAAAGCGCGTGGTATGTATCTAAAGGGAATGGCGCTCAAGGCCAAGCCCGATTACGCGGGCGCACTCGAAGAGTTTCAAAAAGCCATCAAACAATTTCCGACGTACTACGAGGCATACGCGGAAGCGGGCGTAGCGGAAGTGAATCTGAACAAGCCGGACGACGCGCAGAAGGACTTGCAGAAATCAATCGAACTGAGCGAAGGCAAATATCCGCCGGCGATGTTCTATCTTGCGGGCCTGATGAACAATAAACGCGATTTCGACGACGCATTGTCGATGGCGCGAAAAGGGCTCGCGCTGGACGATAACTCCTGGCGCGGAAATTTCGAGACGGCGCGCGCGTTGAATGGCCTGAAGCGAAATGATGAAGCCGTGCCGTACGCGAAAAAAGCCGCACAGCTCGCGCCTGAAAATTCGCAAATGTATGTGGTGCTGATGAACGCGAACCTGGGGGCGCACGACTATCCCGGCGCCATTGCCGCGATCGACACCTACCTCAAACTTTCCGGCGCCGGTCCGCAGGCCGATCAGGTGCGCCGCTTGCGAGAGCAAGTGGAAGCCGCGATCCAAAAAGAGAGGGCCAAGGCGGCTGCGGCGCAACAATCTCAGGCAGCGCCTACAGCGCCCACCTCGGCAACTCCTGCACCACACTAGTTAGCGAATCCTTAGCGAATCGCGCGCCACTTATGAGGCGATTGCTCGCTGCTTCGTCCAGCTACCACGGCCTACCCGCGCAAGAAGCTGTTTACCGGCTTATGTGAAGTTTGGGGCACGGTGGAACGTGGTGCTGTCGCTTGGCGCAGAGGCAGGATAAAATGTTTCCACCGCTCAAAGCCGGAGGGGTGGCAGAGTGGTCGATTGCGACGGTCTTGAAAACCGTTAGGCCCGTAAGGGTCTCGTGGGTTCGAATCCCACCTCCTCCGCCACACAGTCCTGGAAATTCTCTCAGTTCCCATCTAGGTTGAAGAAACCCCGAAAACTGGCCCAGTTACCGCGCGATCGGCTACTCGCGTTCCGAAGTTCCCCGATGGAGTTCGGTACATTTTCCTGACGAAAGCTATTCCTCTGCGCTGAGCGTGGCGAGGTTCACTTTTACGAAGCCGGTTCCGCGCGCGATTTGGTGGTGAGAAAGGAAGGGACTTCTTGGAATTCTGATTCAACATTCGCTCTCTCGTGTACCAGAGAAAGACGCTAAAAAACCACGTGATAGCCGTGCAGACCGGCGTTGCGACGAACAGATCGTCGGGACGTGTGGCGAGAAATTGGCCTACGGCTATCGGCGCGTGGCTTGGTGGCTGGCGCGCAACAAAGGGCTGCGAGTGAATCGCAAACGGGTGTTACGGGTGTTACGGGTGATGCGGGAAGGCGGGCTGCTGGTGCGCGCGCGGTGTTTGCGGGCACGAAGGAAGAAGGAGCGGGGACGCGTGGAAGCGGCAGGGCCCAATCAAATCTCGCGGACGGATATGACCAAGATCTGGGCGGGTCCGGCGGTGGGCTGGGCGTATCTGGTGTGCGTGATCGACTGTTGCACGCGGGAGATCGTGGGATGGAATCTCTCGCATCGCTGCCGCACCGAAGATGCGCTTGAAGCGGCGGAGCAGGCAGTGCTGGCTCGACTACCTGCGGGCAGTCGCGAGAGCCGCATCACGCTGCCCCCGGACAACGGCACGCAGTTTACTTGGACGCGCTTTATGGAGACGCTCCCACGGCTGGACATCACCCATCGGCGCACCGCGAAGACCTAAACTCCTCCCAATGATCCCTTCGAAAGCGATGTCGGGTTTTACCGGTTCGTTGAGGCCGTCGTTACCAGGGGCGACGTCCTGGTCCTGAACAGTCACGAGAAAATACGAAATCATTGAATCGCCTTCGGATAAGCGTGCGTCCTCCGTTTCTCGGGATACTCGTCGGGCTTCAAACCGCACAGTGTGACCTGGCGATCGATCCTAAGCGGTTTCGGTTGTTGAAGCTGGCGGTGCGGAGAACAGGAACGAGTAAGCCGCGATATACGCGTATGCGAATAGCGGTACAGTGTAGGCGATGGCGAGGCTGTGGGTGCGGACGGCGATAAAACCCATCAGCAGCGGAAATAACGCTCCGCCGACAATGGCCATCACAATCAGCGATCCGCCGATTTTTGTGTTCGGTCCGAGGCCCTTCAATCCCAGCGCGAAGATGGTGGGAAACATCAGCGACATGAAAAAGCTGGTGAACAGAATCGCCCAAAGCCCCACCCATCCCGGAGCGAGCACGCCCACCGCAATTAGAATCACATTGATTACGCTATAAATCCCCATCAGCTTGCTGGCCGGCATCCGGCCCATCAGATAGGTAGCGAAAAAGCGCCCGATCATAAACGCGACGAGCGAACCAGTGAGAAAGTACCCTGCAATTTTTTCCGGCTCATGCGCGTAGTCGTGAACGTAGGTGATGAAGTAGCTCCACGTGCCCACCTGCGCGCCCACATATAAGAACTGCGCCAGAACCGCGAGCCAGAAGTGCGGGTAGCGGAAAAGTTCGGCGAAATGGCCGTGGCCGGAAGAACTGTCCTCGCGTTCGCTGTGAATTTTGGGGAACTGGGTTCGCCAGATAATGAACGCCCACAATAGCGCCACCGAACCGATCACTAAATAGGGAGATACGACTCGAAGCGTCTCGGACTGCAAATACGCTTGATACACGCCTTTGGCTTTGAGCGCCGCCACTTCCTGGTCGGAATGCTCCACTCCGGAAAAAATGAACACTGTGCCGATCAAGGCTCCCGTAATCGCGCCGAACGGATTGAAGGCCTGTGCGAAGTTCAGTCTCCACTCGGAGGTGGCCGGATCGCCAAGCTGGGCGATGAAAGGGTTTGAGGCAGTTTCCAGAAACGACAGGCCGCACGCGATGATGAAGAGCGCGATCAGGAAGAAAACGTAGCTGTCCGCGGTGGCAGCCGGCCAGAAAAGAAACGCTCCTGTCGCGTAGAGGCATAAACCGGTGAGGAATCCGGTCTTGTAGCTTGTCTTGCGCATCAGCAGCGCTGCGGGTATGGCGAGCAGAAAATAGCCCAGATAGAACGCGAATTGGATGAAAGCGGCGCCGAACCGCGAAATCTCAAAAGACTTCATGAAGTGCTGGATCAGCACGTCATTTAAATTGTTGGGAATTCCCCACAGGAAAAACAGAAATGTGACGAGGACGAAAGGAAGTACGTATTGCTTCGCCAGCAGTGGCTGTTTGGCCGAAGCTGGTTGGGGCTGAGCATCTTGAAGCGTGGTCATTCGGTCACCGGGAACGAATCGTTGCGTTGCGTGCTCATTTCCCCTTAAGCGCGGGCACGCCCTGTACGAAGGGCGGCCTCCGGGCCTGTAGGGGTGGTGTGGCATGAGACCGGGAGTACGATTCGCACTCGACTGCGTCCTCCGCCCCTCACTTGGCACCAGTCGCAGAGTTCGCCGTTCCGAGTTCTCAGCTTTATGAAACTCTCGTCTAGCGGCTTCGACAGCGACGATTGGCGGAGCTTGCGAAGTGCACGCTGTTGCCGTCGCCGGCTCTTAGACTGCCGCGTAAAATTATCCGAAGCTATCGGATGATAAAACATTCGGGCGTGACGGAACGGATAACGCGATTCGTGCGCGAGCGGTCGCTCCTTGTAGCCCCGCCAGAACGCCGCGCATATACGCGAAGCTCGAGATGACGCCAGGCATCGGACCGTCGGCGTGGACTTCGTACTCGAGATCAACGAAGCCGTCATAGTTGATTGCCTGAAGCGCCTGAAAAATACCTGGCACCGGCATTTTCCCTTCACCGACGGCGACCTGACTTTCCTTGTCGCTGAAATTCGTCAAATCTTTCATGTGCACGTTGAAGAGGCGTGGGCCGGCGGCGTGGATCGCGTCGATCACGTCAACGCCGGCGCGGACGCAGTGGCCGACATCGATGCAGCAGCCCATGCGCGGATCCATTGACTTAACGGCGGCTAGAACGTCCAGAGGAGAGTGCCAGATTTTATCTTCGGGGCCGTGGTTGTGGATGGCGATGCGCATGTCGTACTCGCGGGCGGCGGATTCGATTAGGGGCAGGGCGGCTAAGGAGGGATCGCCGGCGACGATCACGCGGATGCCAGCGCGTTTGCAGTAATCGAATTTGGAGCGGATGCCGACGAGATCGTCCTTATCGAAATAAATCGCTCCGGCGGCGTGCAAGGTGATGCCTGCCGCGGCGTAGTCGGCGAGTGCCTGCGCTTCCTGCGTGGGCTCGACCGGCAGGTGGTTTTTCACGTCTTTGGCGTTGAGCGCGTCGATGCGGAGCGACTTCATGTAGCCGATGAGCTGCGCGCGATCGAAATTGCGAAAGGTATAGCTGGCGAGGCCGAGGCGGATCGGTTGCGGCGCGGGCGACGGCTTCAGCGCCGGCATCGCTCGTGCGTTGGCTACGAACGGCAACACGGCTGCGCCGAGGGGCGTGAGCGCGGCGGTTGCCGATGCGACGACTGCGCTGCGAAGAATGTTGCGGCGTGATAGATGGTCGTTCATCGGTCGGTCTCACTCGTTTTCGCGCCAGCGCGTGCCAATTCGCCTATTGACTAGAGATGCGGCGCCCAGCCGGGTTCATAGTCGCGTCCCCAGAGCTTCATCGCCTCGGAATCGTTTGTGATTTTCCCATTCGCGGGATCGAGCTGCAATTCGTGGTTGGTTTCCCAAGCGATATTGGAAAGCTGGAGCATGGTTACGGCGACGTTGCCGACATCGATCGGCGCGTTGAGCTTCGCGCCGGTGCGAATGCCGGCGATGAAGTTCGCGAAGTGGAGATCGGTCATCGAGTCGCGGCCAACCAGGTCCGCGGTCGAAGTAGCGCTGCCGGCTTTGAACTCGCTGGTCTTTTTTCCGGCGAGGTCGTAAATCTCGTAGCCGTCGCGATCGACGAGAACTGAGCCGGTGGTGCCGATGATGGTCGAGCCGCGGCCGCGATTGTAATAGGTCATGCCGTAGCAGCTCTTGCCGTCCCAGGAGATCATTTTGTCGTCGTACTCGAAGCTGGTGACCAGCGTGTCGTAAAACTCCCAATCGTCCTTAAACTGATAGCGGCCACCGGAGGACGTCACGCGCTTCGGATAATCGACGCCGAGCGCCCAGCGGCAAACGTCCACTTCGTGCGTGCCGTTATTCAGGGTTTCGCCGGTGCCGTAGATGCGGAACCAGTGCCAGTTGTAAGGCTGGATGTTGTCCTTGTAGGGCCGGCGCGGCACGGGGCCCTGCCATAAATCCCAGTCAAGAGTTTTCGGCACGGGCGCTTCCTTGCCGAACCCGATCGATTTTCGCGTGTTTACGTACCACGCTTTGGCGAAGTAAGGCCGTCCGATGAGGCCGTCGTGAATTTTGGAGACGATTTCGATCGTATGCGGCGAAGAGCGCTGCTGCGTGCCCATCTGCACGAGCTTGCCATATTTTTTCTGCGCGTCGATGAGCAGCGCGCCTTCGGCGGGATTGTGGCTGCAGGGCTTTTCCACATAGACGTGTTTCCCAGCGGCCAGCGCATCGATCGCCATCGGAGCGTGCCAGTGATCGGGCGTGGCGATGGTGACAGCGTCGATGTCTTCCAGTTCGAGGGCGCGGCGGAAATCCTGCTCGGTGCGCGGCGCGTAGCCGAGTTCCTTTTCGGAGGCGGCGGCAAATTTCGCGAGGATATTCGTTTCCACGTCGCAGATGTGCGAGACGCGAGCGGCGTTTTTGTTCGCGGCGAGGGATGAGAGATGCGCATAGCCTCGGCCGTTCAAGCCGATGATGGCGAAGTTAAGACGGGCGTTCGCACCGAAGATACGTGAATAGCTCGAGGCAGTGGAGGCGAATGTCGCTCCTCGCGTGGCGCTGGTGACGGCGCTGACGGCCGCGCCCGTGGCGAGAGTTCCAAGAAACTTGCGGCGATTGATCACGCGTGCTCTCCCTCCGTCGATCGTCCAACAAGGTTCAGCAGTTTACGTTGGCGGCGGACAAAGTTTTTTTCAAACCATCCATACTGATGCGCGTTGACGCTTCGGGCGTGCCGGCGCCGCGCCAGTGCGTTTCCAGGCTCACAGCGAACGAATAGTGGTCGCGCACAAGCGCTTTGAGCTGATCGGTCCAATCCACTACGCCCGCGCCTACGGGCGCCCAGTCGTAACCTTTGTTGTCAGGCTTACGCACGACGTCCTTCGCATGGCAGTGGCCGATGCGATTTTTCGGCAGGAGATCGTAGCCCTTCGAATAGGGATAGACGCCGATTGCGGCGGCGTTGCCCGGATCCCAGTTGAGCATGAAATTTTTGTGCGGGATCGCGGCGAGCACGGCGGCCGCTTCTTCGCCCGTTGCGGTGTTGCAAGACATTTCGTTTTCGAGGAGCAGAATGATGCCGCTTTTCGCGCAGCGATCGGCGGCGTCGGCGTAGCTTTGCGTTGATGGCGGCGCGATACGGCTTTTGATCGTCGAGCCGCCAAAAATCGAAACACCGGATGCGGTCGGTGCCGAACGCGCCGGTGAGTTCAATGCAATGGTCGAGAAGCCTTTCTTGCGCGCCGGCGTCGAAATTGGCGCCGAATTGATCGCGCTTCTCACTTTGGCTGGAGCGCGGGGCTCCGGGCCAGTCGGTCTTGTAGAGCGGGCTGGCGATGTCGGTGACTTTGCAGATCGTGCGTCGGCGAGGATTTTGCGCGCGTCGTCGATTTCTTTCGAGTTCAGCTCGGTAACGTTCTTGTTCCACATGCGAGCGGAGTTCGATCCATTGAAGGCCGAAATCCTTTGACGCGATCGAGCAGGCTTTCTCGAAGTCTTGCGTGATTTCGTCGTTGATGACGGCGAGGCGGAACGGGCACGTTGTAGCGGCTGGCCAGCGCGCGCCCGCGGCCCGTGAAGCGTTTTGCTCGAGCGCTACAAGGCCAAGCAAGCCGAGACCAGCCAGATATTCCCGCCGCGTGGTTTTCATTGCGGAGACTCCGGCACCGCCAGCGTTACCGTCGCGGCGCGCCCATCGAGTTTGCCATATTTTTTAAGGGAAGGATGGGGGTTCGGGACGTGGATTCAGAATTTGGAATCGTCGCGGTACGAAGTCGGGGCTGCACGCGTCGCCGTATCGGTGCGGCGACGCGTGCGCGCTCGATTTCCGGCAAAGTGTGCCGGGCGGGTTAGTACGCTACGCAGCTACGGCGCTGCGCGATGGGGCCAGGTCAAAGCGGTCGAGATTCATCACTTTGTTCCAGGCCGCAACGAAGTCGTGCACGAACTTCGCCGTGCGCGTCGGAACTTCCGTAGACCTCGGACAGAGCCCGGAGTTGCGCGTTCGAGCCGAAGATCAGATCCGCTCGCGTTGCCGTCCAACGGACTTTGCCCGACTTGCGATCCCGCCCCTCGAACGTGTCATTCGCATCGGACGTCGCCTTCCACACCGTGCGCATATCCAACAGGTTGATGAAGAAGTCGTTGGTCAGCGCTTCCGGCTTGTCCGTGAAAACACCGAATTTCGTGCGTCCGAAATTGGTGTTGAGCACTCGCATGCCACCAACCAGCGCGGTGAGTTCCGGGGCGGTCAATGTGAGCAGCTGAGCTTTGTCGAGTAGCTCGACTTCGGCGGTTCCGTCGGCGCGGCCGTGGGAACGTTCGCTGGAGTAAGAGCGGAAGCCGTCCGAGGCCGGCTCGAGCACTTCGAACGATGCAACGTCGGTCTGCTCCGGCGAAGCGTCCATGCGCCCAGGGGTGAACGGAACGGTGGCGGAGATGCCGGCATTTTTCGCGGCCTTCTCGACGCCCGCGCAACCCGCGAGGACGATCAAGTCGGCCAGCGAGACTTTCTTCCCGCCGGACTGTGCGCCGTTAAATTCGCTCTGGATCTTTTCGAGCGCCTTCAGCACTTTTTGAAGCTGGTCGGGCTCGTTGGCCTTCCAGTCCTTCTGCGGAGCTAGCCGGATGCGCGCTCCGTTGGCACCGCCGCGCTTGTCCGAGCCACGGTAGCTGGAAGCAGAAGCCCACGCGGTGGTGACTAATTCTGAGACCGTCAGTCCTGAGGCGAGGATTTTTTCCTTCAGGCGCGGCGACATCCTTAGAGTCGACCAACGGATGATTCACCGCCGGGATCGGATCCTGCCAGATCAACTGTTCCTTCGGGACTTCGGGGCCGAGGTAACGCGCACGCGGTCCCATGTCGCGATGCGTGAGCTTGAACCATGCGCGTGCGAAGGCATCGGCAAGCTGCGCGGGATTCTCGTAGAAGCGCCGCGAGATTTTTTCGTAGATGGGATCGAATCGTAGAGAGAGATCGGTGGTCAGCATCGCGGGAGCGTGACGCTTCGAGGGATCGTGTGCATCGGGCACTGAACCTGCGCCGACGTCGCCCTTCGGCTTCCACTGATGCGCGCCGCCGGGGCTCTTGGTCAACTCCCATTCGTACTTGAACAGGTGCTCGAAAAAGTCATTGCTCCATTTTGTCGGCGTGCTGGTCCAAGTGACTTCCAGGCCGCTGGTGATGGCGTCGCCTGCGATGCCGGTGGCGTATGCGCTTGACCAGCCGAGGCCCTGATTTTCAATCGCCGTGCCTTCCGGCTCTCGCCCCAGCTGAGTGCCGGCACCAGCTCCGTGAGTTTTGCCGAAGGTGTGGCCGCCAGCGATCAATGCGACGGTTTCTTCGTCATTCATCGCCATCCGCGCGAAGGTCTCACGAATATCCTTCGCAGCCTTGAGCGGATCGGGAACGCCTTCCGGACCTTCCGGGTTCACGTAAATCAGTCCCATGGTTGTGGCGCCGAAGGGACGCGCAAGATCGCGCTCGCCGGAATAACGCTTGTCCGTTCCCATCCAGGTTGTTTCGTGTCCCCAGTTGACGTCGAGGTCGGGTTCCCAAACGTCCGGCCGACCGCCGGCGAAGCCGAAAGTCTTAAAGCCCATGGTTTCGAGCGCGACGTTGCCCGCAAGAATCATCAAGTCGGCCCAGGAAATTTTCTTGCCGTACTTCTGTTTGATCGGCCACAGCAAGCGCCGCGCTCGATCGAGGTTCACGTTGTCAGGCCAGCTATTGAGCGGAGCGAATCGCTGCTGCCCTCTGCCGCCGCCTCCGCGACCGTCAAAAGTGCGGTAGGTGCCGGCGCTGTGCCAGGCCATGCGAATAAAGAGCGGGCCGTAGTGCCCGAAGTCGGCGGGCCACCAGTCCTGCGAATCGGTCATCAACGCGGCGAGGTCCTTTTTCAGCGCGTCGTAATCGAGGCTCTTGAACGCCTCGGCATAGTCGAAATTTTTGTCCATGGGATCGGACAGCGGCGAGTGCTGGTGCAGGATATTCAAATTCAAGTGATTCGGCCACCAGTCACGGTTCGTTCGGCTGGGGCTGCCGCCATGAGGGAACGGGCATTTCGCTTCGGCTGACATATCTTTCTCCTTCCGGATTTTCGATTACGCGAATCAGATCGTCGAACACCCGCGGATGGGTCTCGACCCAACCAAGGTAGCATCGTAAGATGGAATAGTTCCAATATCTTAATCACATTCTAGGTATAGGCACTGACTATGGAAATTCACCAGCTGCGATATGTTTGCGCCATCGCCGATACGGGCAACTTCAGCCGCGCAGCGGAGCGCTGCCAGGTGGCGCAACCGTCGCTTTCGCAACAGGTCCTCAAACTCGAGGAGGATTTGGGCGCCAAGCTCTTTGACCGCCTGGGACGCAGCGTTCGCGTCACCGAAGCCGGCCGGGCCTTTATTTCGCACGCGCGCGCTATTCTGGAGCAGATAGAGGAGGCCCGCTCGAGCGTGGCCGCTAAGAACGTAGACCTCCGCGGCAGCGTTGCCGTGGGCGCGATTCCGACCGTGGCTCCGTATTTGATGCCGGCTTATACAGCGGCATTCGCCAAGAAGTATCCCGATGCGAAATTGCGCATCGTCGAAGACACTACATCGGTCCTCATTGAAGGCCTGCGCGATTTGTCCATCGATGTGGCGATTCTTGCTCTTCCACTGCGTCATAAGGACTTGGAGTTGTTTCCAATCCGCACCGAGCCCGTTTTTGCAGTGCTTAAGGGAGATCATCCACGTGCGTCCGCAAAATCGCTCGCGCTTCGAGATCTTCGAGGAGAGTCGTTCGTCATGCTGCGCGACGGACACTGTTTCCGCGACCTGAGCATGGGGGCCTGCACACACGCCCGTATAACTCCGAACATTGCCTTCGAAAGCGGCCAATTCAGCAGCCTGTTGGGGATGGTTGCCGCGGGCGTCGGCGTGTCGTTAATTCCCGAAATGGCGATCGACCACAATGTGGGCTGCCGATACGTGCGGCTTACCGACTCGCAGGCTACGAGAACGATCGTGGCGGCGGTGGTGCGGGGACGGAGCTTCAATCGTGTTCAGCGCGCTTTTTTGTCAGAACTTAGAAGCACGGAGCGGGAACAAACGCGCATGGAAAAAACGCCACCCGCTAATCGATTTCCGCGGGGTTAAATACATTTGGCCGGCTAATTTTCGAGACGGGAGACATTGAGCAGGCGATTGTCACTCGTTCGGGAATTTTGAGATACACTCCTGTGCTAGTCGAAGAATTCGAACTCTGGCATCGAAACCTGCGACTCTCCAACCAAATGCTGTCTCCGGGCACAAGACTGGGACCCTACGAAATTGTCGGACCGCTGGGTGCGGGCGGAATGGGGGAAGTTTACCGCGCGCACGATACGCGTCTGCGCCGAAGCGTCGCAATCAAGATTTTGCCGGTCGAATTCTCCGCCAACGAGGAACGGCTACGGCGGTTTCAGCGGGAAGCGCATTCTGCGTCGTCCCTGAACCACCCGAACATTATTACGATCTACGAAATGGGCCAGGAAGGTTCCACGCATTTTATCGCGATGGAGTTGATCCAAGGGCGAACGCTACGCGAACATTTAGATGCGGGCCGCGTGCCGATCCGGCGAGCCATCGAACTCGCCACGCAGATCGCCGAGGGACTCGCAAAGGCCCACGAAGCCGGCGTCGCTCACAGAGATCTGAAGCCCGACAATTTGATGATCACCGAAGACGGATTCGTAAAGATCCTCGACTTCGGCCTGGCGAAGCAGGCACCTGGAACGAATGATGCGCCCGAGACGCGGGAAATTTCCGGTTCCGACGACACTCGGCCCGGGGAAGTGTTCGGCACACTGCAATATATGTCGCCGGAGCAGGCGCGGGGCGATGTGCTGGATTTTCGGTCAGACCAATTTTCGTTTGGCGCGTTGATCTACGAAATGGTCACCGGGAAACAGGCATTCCGGAAAAATACCGTCGCGGCCACGCTGCTTGCGGTGCTTCAGGACCAACTGCCCCCCGTTGGAACTGTCAACCCAGATGCGCCTGCTCCGCTGTGTTGGGCGATCGAGCGCTGCTTGGCGAAGGAGCCGGGTGCGCGTTACGTTTCAACCCGTGATCTGGCACGCGAGCTTGCCACGATTCGCGACCGGCTCTCCGAAAAACCGTCGGCCGTAGTCGAGCGCCAGCCTTCGAACATTCCCACGCAGCGAACGCAGTTCGTCGGGCACGAAAAGGAAGTGGCGGCAGCGTCCACACTTTTGACGCGCCCGGACGTCCGCCTCGTGACGATCACTGGACCGGGTGGAATTGGTAAGACTCGCCTCGCCGTAGAAGTGGCGCGGGGGCTGGCTGAGCAATTTCATGGCGGAGTTCATTTCGTTCCGCTCTCGCCGATCACCAATCCGGAATTGATGGCTTCTGCGATCGTGCAGGCGTTAAACATCCGCGAAGGCGGAGGGCAGACGCCGCTCGATTCGCTGAAGAAGGCGTTTCAGGATTCGCTGACCGAGCCAACGTTGCTCGTGTTGGACAACTTCGAGCATTTGATCCAGGAAGCGCCCACCGTGGCGGAGCTTCTGGCGACGGCTCCGAATCTGAAAATCCTGGTGACCAGCCGGGCGGCACTCCAAGTGTACGGAGAACACGAATTTCCCGTTCCTCCGCTGGGGGTTCCCGATCTTCGCTCGACGCCGACACCCGAGGCTCTTTCGCAATTCCCGGCGGTCGCGCTGTTCGTGCAGCGCGCTCGTCGCCGCGAAGCCGGACTTTGCGCTCGACCAGCAGAATGCCTCGGCGGTGGCTGAGATCTGCGCGCGACTGGATGGGCTCCCGCTAGCGATCGAGCTCGCAGCTGCGCGGGTGAAAGTTCTTTCTCCCACGGCAATGCGAACGCGCCTCGCGAGCCGATTGCAGCTTCTTACCGGCGGCGCACGGGATCTTCCGCAACGGCAACAGACGCTCCGCGACGCCATTGATTGGAGCTACGACCTGTTGACGCCGGCTGAGCAGAGATTGTTTCGTCGGCTGTCGGTGTTTGTGGGCGGATGCACGCTGGAGTCTGTGGAAGCGGTTTGCGATGCCATGCAGGATCTCGATTTGGATTTGCTCGATGGAATGGGATCGCTGGTAAACAAGAGTCTTGTGCAACAGCAGGAGCAGGGCAGCGATGATGCGCGATTCGCGATGCTGGAAACGATCCGCGAGTACGCGCGTGAAAAATTGCAGGCAAGCGCGGAAGCGGAGCTGACGCGGCGCGCCCATGCTGCCTACTGCCTGGTGCTAGCGGAGGAAGACGTCGCCGACCAAAACACGGGAGCCGGAGCAGGCTCGCTCGAACGCTTCGCGGCGGAACACGATAATTTTCGCGCGGCCCTCGAGTGGCTGATCGAAACGGAAAACGCCGATTGGGGATTGCGCCTTGGCGCAGGTTTGTTTCGCTTTTGGGAGAGCCGCGACTATTTGGCCGAAGGCCGCGACTGGCTCGGAAAAGTGCTGGCTCTCCCCGGCGCGGAGGCACCGACAAAACCGCGGCTGAGGGCGCATTTCGCAGCGGGCGTGCTGGCCACCGAACAGGGGGATTATCGCGCGGCTGAGGCTCAGATGGGCGAAAGCCTCGGAGTGGCCCACCGGTTACACGATAAGCAAGGAGTCGCTGTTGCGCTGAATGCGCTAGCTGTAGTCGCACGGGATCAGCGCAGCCTGCAGGTCGCGGATTCGCTCTTCGAAGAAAGCCTCGTGCTTTGGCGCGAGCTTGGTGACCAGCGCGCGGTCGCCCGGGGATTGAGCAATCTTGCCAGCGTAGCAACACTGCTCGGCGATCATCCGCGTGTTCGCTCGTTGCACGCAGAGTGCCTCGCGATTTTCAGCGAGCTTGGAGACCAGACCGGCGTTGCCTGGTCGCTGAATTACCAGGGCGATGCGGCGCGCTCCCAGGGCGATTTCGAGCTGGCGGAGAATCTGTGCCGGCAGGCGCTGGAGATATTTCGGGAAGCCGGCGACCGCTGGGGCCTGGCAGCGACGCTTGCGGATTTGGGAACGTTGGCCCGCGAGAAAAATGAATTCGAGGTCGCGCGTTCGATGTATGTGGAAAGCCTGAAGGCGTTCCGGGACCTGGCGCATAAGCGCGGCGTTGCGCGGCTGCTGGAATGTTTCGCGTGCGTGTCGGCTGCACAATCGCAACCTGAACGCTCGCTCCGGCTGGCGGGCGCTGCCGCGGCGCTTCGAAAGGCAATTGGAGCGCCGCTTACCTCCCAGGAGCAAGCCAAGCTGGAAGCGAACCTTCGGCCGGCGCGCGCGGCGCTCGGCGATGCGGCTGGAACAAAGGTATGGTTGGAAGGTTGGGCCAGCCCAATGGAAAAGGCCGTGGATGAAGCGTTGGGGCCGGACGACTGACCGATCGCTTGCATACCTGAGCTGCCGACTTCAAACGACAGCGGAACTAACCGGCTGTCCGGAACGGAACCAGAGCTATTCAGCGGTGGACGGATCGATCAAACGTCGAACGGCGGATACGCGACTTGCAGGGATGCCGACGCGCCGCGCGTGCTCTTGAATCGTGGGCTCATCCGGAGACAAGTAAACGCAATACACTTTGTCGCCGGTGACGTAGCTGTGCAGCCACTGGATTTTCGGACCCAGCTCTCGAAGAGCGCCAACCGATTTTTGCGACAGTTCCTTCAACTCGGCATCGCTAAGATTTCCGGCACCCGGAACGTCGCGTTCGATTACGTATTGGGGCATTCATTCCCTCGACTAGCCCGTATGCTAGCACCCCTACAAAATAGCTTCAAATAAACAGGGCGGGATTTCAATTCGATTGCGGCGTGCGTTGGAAGCGGTTGTCCGACATTGGCATCCGGCCTCTGACTATCGCTGTCACGATCGCTTTAGCTGAACATATCCCCACCAAATCGCAACACTAGAAAGAACCGCGCAGACACCTACGATCGCAAACGCATGTTGCGTCAACGCAATCACCATAGCCACGGCAAGCAACGCCGCTAGGATGCAGGCACCTGCTCCCCATCGCCGCGCCGCCTGCTTGCGGCGGAGCATCTCTGCCACATGGATCTTCAGAGAGGGAAACGATTCGATCGGAGTGATGTCTGTGACTTGCTCCGGACTAATGTGGGCGCACGGGTGCAGCTTGCAATAAAAAGTCTGGCCGCACGCGAGGCAGTAGAACTTTGCCGGACGGCCGCAGACTTTGCAGGGCGTTTTCATGGCGTGAGCCGATTCCAGTGCCTACAGACAAAAATCGCAACGCAGCGTGACAAAGAAATGTCGATTACAGGCCAACCCAGCGTTCGGCGATGAATTAGATTTGAGCGAAGCCTCAAATGGGTTCAGCCGTGGCCTGCCCGGCGAGTTCTTCTATCGCGATTACTCGAGTAGCTTCCAGTCGCCGTCCAGATTCAGGGTATCCATCGTTTTCGCGGCGGACGCGGTATCCGGCCCGAGGTCCTTCTGATAAATCGCTCCGTCGGACGTGATCACAAAAGTCATCACGCCGGAGTTGGCGTATTGAGCAGGCCACGCGAGGATGGCATAGCCGCCGGTCATCGCGCCGTTCACAACGTAATCCATCGCTCCGCCGTTGGCATCTTCGCCCTGCTTGGTGAGAATTTTATAAAAGTAGCCGTGGAAAGGCTCGGTGGGGTCTTTGTAGCCATCCGCTGCGGCATTCGCAGCCAACGGGCCCAGCGGGCTTTCCGGCGCGCCTTCGGCTGGCTTCCAGTACAACCCGTTCTGCTTACCCGGATCGCTGACGAATTTCTGTGCGTACTGCGCGACCGGCGCTACCGTCGTGGAGTTGCGAATAATAGTCATCTTCGGCGTCGGCGATGGCGGAAAGTACATCCATCGCGCGAATTTCGTTGTCGCCCACTCGGCGCGCGAGAATCTCCTGCTTCGCGGTATCGCCGTCGAAATACCATTGTCCCGCGGAATTCTTTTTCAGCGGAAAGGGCAGCGGGTAATTCGAAGCGCCAATGGTTAGCACGTAGTCGCCATCGACGAGTTTGTCCCAGCGGTGCATCTGGTCGTAGGACGCGACGAACTTCTGTTGGTTGTTTTTGTCTTCGTACGGGTCGCCGGAGACGACCAAATCCTTCGCATTCGAGCCGAATACCGTGATCAGCGCGTTTGTGTCGTTCGCTTTTGCGGCGGTGTAGAGTGCTTGGCCCGCAGCATCTTGCGAAGCAAACGTTTCGGGCGTGGCGGGAATGGACGGCTGGGAGCTGCCCTTGCATCCCAGCGCTAGGGTCATGAACCCACAAACGACCGCGAGCGCGATCCGCCGCGAATGATTTCGTCTTTTCGTATGATCCGCTGCTGCCATACCGCTCCTCCCGCTGCTCAACTCAATTTCGCTTCGCCGGTATCACGACTCTGGCGGCGCGCCGAATCTTTCCAGCGCGCCGCATATTGTTGCTACTTCGGTTTGCCGCCGCGACTTGCGCCGCCGCCCTTACTCGAATTCAGGCTTTGGTTTCCGCGGACGCTCGCCGGACGGCTGCCGGAAGAAAATGCACCGGGCTTTGCCGATGGTGTTGGTGCCGGCCCACTCGGCTTCGCTTGCGGGTATCCGCGATTCGGCTGTGTGCTGGGCCTCGTCGAAGGCATCGGCTGCGCAGTTGGCTTTCCGGGACTCGGTCGGGTACCCGGTTTGCCGGGCTGAGGCACGGGCTGAATTGTTGGCGGCGACGGCCGATTCCCCGGCGGACGCGTTCCGGGATTTCCCGGATTCGGTTTCCCTGGGTTTCCGGGATTCGGCTTGCCAGGATTCCCTGGATTCGGTTTGCCCGGGACATAAGGCGGCCTGCCATTTCCCGGTGGATTGGGCGGGCGTCCGCCACCCGGTGGCCTACCTCCGCCCGGAGGCGGATTCGGCGGGCGACCATTGCCCGGCGGACGTCCGTTTCCTGGTGGACGGCCTCCGATGGGCCTGCCCGGCGGTCGATAGTACGGCGGGCGACCATATGACGGATATCCAGGGCGGTATGGGCGGTAGTAGCCGCCACGCCAGTAGGGGTTGCCGTAGTAAACGTTGCGATTGAAAATGATCGTGTTGCCGCCCCAATTTGTTCCCCAGCAGCCCCACCCCCATCCCCACGGACCGCAGCCACTGCTGAGGGCCGCGCCAATTGCGATGCCCGCTCCAAAGGAAATAATCGCAGCGGCCGCTACGCCCGATGGCGGGTAGTACGTATAGCTGGGAACTACAACCGGCCCGCCGTAGACAACCGTCGGGTTGTACTGCGGAACGTAAATCACTTGCGGGTTTGCCGGTTGGATCACAATGGTTTGCGGCGCCTGCTGGACGACTTTGATTTCGGGGCTTGATTTCAGATTTCCGGATTCGTAGGCCTTCGCGCGCATGCGCTGGACTGCGGCCATTACGTCAGACTGTTGCATGGCTGCGGCTTCGCCCAACGTTGAAGTCCACGCCAGATTTCTCGCCAGTTGATCCAGCACGGTCGGGAATTGCGTGAGAGCCTTTACGGCAGGATCCCAGTCCTGGCCGTCCACCGACTTGTGCGAGCGCGTCGCCATTCAGGTCCGGCGTGGTCGCGCAAATAGAAAGAGGCGTCGGTGATTTGGTCGGGAAACGATGCGGCGCCCAGCACCTGGGCGACCAGCGCATCGGGATACAGCGCGATCGGGGCGACGACGCCATCCAGTTCTTCGGCCGTCAGCGGAGCGTAATTATCTTCAGGCGCGACGTTGGCGTTTTGGTCGTTCGCGGGCGCTTGTTGAGCCCCACCCTGCTGCTGTTGCTGCAGGAGCTCCGCGGCGCTGACTGGCGAAAGTCCGACGATCAAAGCGAAGCTGGTGAAAGAGGCAAACGCTTGTTTGAATAGAGTCATGATCATTCCTGATTGCCGATCGAACTGAAAACCGAACCACGCTAGGAATCGGGATGCGAACGGAACGATTCGCAAGTCCAAAAATCGGAAGCGCGCGTTCGCAGAAAATCGCAACCTGCGAATCGTACCGCGCTCGACGCGGAACGTCACTTATTTTTCGATGCCCCAGGGCGCCAGTAGCCGGGAAGTTCTGCCGGTTATTTATCTTTGGCGTGAGTAAGCAAATTCATCATGGATCGCGCGGTTGCGGCATCGACGTGATTTTGGAGTGATTTCACGCTGCCGGAAGCGGTTGCGGTGTACGGCGGCACGAGCGGATCGGTCTTCGCCACAGCGCTTACGTCCACGAGCGGGATTTTCACGCCGCAATCGCGATCGAGCGCAGTGATGAACTGGTTGGCGACCAGCGCGTAGCCTGTGTTGGTGGGATGAATGCCATCGAGCGAAAACAATCCACCGAGGAAAGCGTTCGTGAGAATCTGGCCGTTCACTGTCTCGCCGTTTGCACGGATTTCGTTTACGAGGGAATGGATGTCCACGAGCGTCGCTCCCTTTCGCAACGCTTCGATGGCGATTACGAGATTGTAGGCATCCACGGTCGCGCGGGTTTGAAGGACTTTCTTATGATCGAGCAGCGTCGATGGAGGCAGTGGTCCCGTGGATGGATCGGCCAGAATCCCCGGAATCAAGGCAACGGCGGTGGGCGTCACGAATTCGCCAGGCGCGATGCCGAGAATCGGCCCGAGCACGGTGAAAGGCAGACCCGTCTCCGCCGCGATCTCTTCCGTAGGCGTGAAGTAGGGAACGGCGGTTACGTCGGGAATATTCGCCACAACCAGCGAAGCTCCCGTGGCGGAGAGGCGATTCATCAGCTCGGTGTAGTCCGAAATGAATTTCGGCAGAGGAGTCGCGAGCGACGGATCTCCTTCGGACGCCGCACCGAGAATGTCGTTGTTTCCAATCCAGACGAAAACCGTGGTGGGCTGAAGCGCCTCGGCCCATTCCACCTGGCTCTTTGAAACGCCGGTGAGCAGCCCCGGCAGTCCGAGCACCAGGTCGGTGAGACTCGCGATCGGGAGCGTGGGGCGGAGGTTCAGCGAATCGTCGAGAAGCTGGCCCGGTACGGCGAGGTCGGTAGCTTGTAGGAACGGATTGTCGCGGCCCGTGGACGTGCCTGGCGCGGCGACGATGATCGGCGGCGGCCCCGGGCTTACCAGTTCGAGAACGTTGGGAATTCCCGGCGGCGCGATCAGCGGCAACTCCAGCGGCACTTGCGCCTGGCCTGCGACAAGCGCGGCCCAACCGTGCGGCTGCGCAGTGTCCAGCAGCGAGTCGCTCTGAAAGCCGGCCGAAAGCGAATCTCCGACGATCAGGGTACGCGAAAGATCGAGTTTTTGCGGATGCCGGCCGTAATCGTGAGCCTGCGCTTCAATTTGCGCCGAGGCAGTGCCGGCAAGCAGCAAAGCGAATGTCGCAGTCAGCGCAAATCGGACAACCGAATGCGCACGAAAGTCTCTGCCTGATTCCATCATGGCGCAAAACCTCCTTCGTTCATAAAAAACAGTCCGGAATATCTTTGCTTTAAGGCGCGGCCAGAAGACAAGCGCGATCGGGTTTGGAACCGGCGCGACGGGAAACATACGCCCCGCCTCGTCCGGATTGCAAATGATTCCAGCGGGTGTGCGGTAGATTTCTGGAATCTCAGAACGCGGTGGGTACTATTACTGCTGCGAATTGTTTTCGAGGCCGGCAACGACGACGAAGCGCTTCGGCGCTGGACCGATGTAATGGAATGGGTAGCAGGTAATCAGCGTCAGGCGGGAATCCGTTGAAGGCGAGAGCACGGAGACGTCGGAAGGATCGACGATTCGAACGTCTTCGACGCGATATTTGAAAATGGCTGTAGCCGTCGTGAAATAGACTTCGTCGCCCTTCTGAATGTCGGCAAGATCGCGAAAATAGGTGTCCCGGTGAGCGGCCAGTGCGACGTTGCCGCGCTCACCGGGCAACGCGGTGCCTGTCAAGTGCCCCACGGACTCGGAGAGCGTCGCGTCGCTTTCGCCCTCCTCAACGATCGCAGAAACGCCAACGCTGGGAATCTCGATGCGGCCGAGCGGCGGGGCGACGGCGCTCGATGAGGTGAATGGGAGCGGCGGAGCCGGTGTGCTACTTGGGTCAGTTGCCCGTGCGCGGAGCGAATCGAGGCGCGCTCTCTGCCGTGACTGGTGCACCGCTGCCGCGGAGTACTGCGCCGTGCAGTAGCCGAGCGCCGCGAGGGCTACAAGCCACAGAAAATATTCAACGGGCTTGCGCAGGCGCTTGAGCTCCCGCGACTGAATAGCCGAGCGTACTACGGCGATTTCCTCTTTCGGTACGAGTGGATCGCGCAGCCAGCGCAGCAGGCGAATGCGCTTGGTCTTCCAGGCGATTGAATTGATTTTCATTTTTTCGGTTACCGTTGCTCACAGAACCCACGCCGAATTACCCACGCCGATTCCGCAAGCAACGCCCGATAAGCCAACTTTACGATTTTGCCGTTCCCATCTTGCGAAGCGCGACGATTCCCGCGAGGGCAAACACACCGATCAGTCCGATGAGTGGCAACGAACTCGCGGTTTGCGGCAACGACGTGTCGGTGGATGCGGCCGCGTTGGGAGCCGGCGTGGACCCGACATTATTGCTCAAGGGCGCGGACCAGGAAGATGCTGCGTCGGGAAGCGAACTGGGGTACGCATCATTCGTGCCGGTGCTGGGGATTCTCAATCGGTTGGCTGCGCCGATCCGGTCGGCTTCGGCGGCGGGATACGCAAACTGGTCGGGTGTCGCGTCGCCCGGAAAAGTGACGGCTTCGAGAACCTGGCCGCTCGATCCGGGAGCCGAGTAGGTCATCACGGTTTCACTATTCGAGGTTAGCTTGGGATTCGGATATGCCAGCACCGTGGTGACAAGGGTGGATTCACCCTGGTCGTAAATCTGAACGATCACCCATCCGGATTGCGCGTCCGACTGCTTGAACACGTAGCTGCCGGGCTGAAGTACCGTTCCCGGAATTTCCATCGGCGACTGCACTGCCACCACGGCTTTCTTTTCGGAATCGGCGGCGTTTTTATCTGCGCGCGCGGCTGAGCACCAGAGGCCCGCAACGCACAACATTCCAACGGCGATAATCCCCATCTCTTTTTTCGCTCTCATAATCGCTCCTATCAATGCACGGATTGGACCACTTCACGCGTTACGAGGCTGGGCGAAACTCGATCGCGAAATCTCCCTGCCACGCGATCGGCTGGCCGTCCAGGATCGAAGGCTGGTAGCGCCACTTCTGGATTGCTTCGACCGAGCGGGGAATCAAATTGACCGGTCCGCTGATGGGGCGGGCCGATTGGACAACGCCGTCTTTCCCGACTGTCGCCCGGATGTGCACGACGCTCCAGTCCGCATCTGTGGCAGGCTGCGGCGGCATTTTCACGGTGGGTTCACCAATCTGAATCCGGTCGAGGCTGTGAGACCATTCCGGGCCGGGCTGCGGCTGGATGAAAAAAAATTGATGCAGGCGAATCAGAACTTTTGGCGAGTCGAACACGACTACTTCGGGCAGTTCGATCATGCGCGGGCCGTTGCCTTCGGCCGGAGCGGTGACGGGAAAGAAGGAAGGCGGCGGAGTCGTGGGCGTCGATGGCAGCGGAGGCGCTGTGAACTTCGAATCGGCCGAGACTGGCGAACTAGCTGCAGCAGTCGAGGACGGGGCAGTGGCTGCCGTAGCGGAACTGGAAACGGGATAGGCTTTTGCCAGGGGAGCCGCACTGACCGCGCTCGAATCAGCTTGAGGGCCAGCCGAAGTCCACGGAAGCTGAACGTGGCGTGAATAGCCAACGGCGAAGCAGAGCGCGAGAAAAATGAAGCAAGCCGCGACCACTAGTCCGCGGTATCTCTTGTCGCCGTCCGCCAGTTCCTGCCGAGGAACGACCTGTTGCGAAGGCGAGCGAAGTGCGACGTGCGGAAGTGCCGCTGCGGAATCTGCCGCTGGCCGCGTGCGCGGTGCCAAGAGCGGGGGTCGTACGATCATGGGTTTCTTGGCCGGCACCACTGAAGTGTTGCTCCGACTCTGAACCGAGGATTCTTCTGCCTCCGCAATCGCCAGCAAGCTTTCGATGGACGCATCGCTCACCGCGCCGCCCGAGAATTTTCCCGGCTCCCGTACGGCGTGGGCAATGTCGATCAGATCCAAATTAGCAGCAACGAATGCCGGCCCCTCGGGCGCCGGATTCAGTTCGTGGAAGGGAAGCTCGCCCGGCTCGTCTGCCTGAGCAAACGAAGAAGTCGGCGAAACTTCGATTTGCTGGGTGGCCGGTCCGTTCACAAGGAAAGGAGTCGACTCGGCATCCGGAAGCGTCGGCGGAACGTCTGCGAAATCTTCCGCGGCGGATATGCCGACGCATGGGGTATCCAGGAAGATCATTGCATTTACTGCGTTCGCGGTTGGCTTCTCTTCGGAAGTTGCTCGCGGCGCGCCGGCAGCCGAAATGGGGGAAGGTGTTTCCCGGATGCGCACGAAGGCTGGTTCCTCAAAGTGCTCGGGACTCGCAACCGCGGCTTCGGGAGCGACTACTTCCGTCTCGACGGCCCGCGCTTCCTCGACCGGCTCCGCTGCCGGTGCGATCGTCCAATTTTCGTGCTGCTCTTGGACGTTGACACCGGCTTCGATTTCGCTGTTCGGTTTCGGAGCTTCCGCAATCGCGGCAGATTCGGAGGCCTCCGCTTTCCGCGGCGGGACATCCGCCTCGGAAGGAAAATTCAGCCAGTAGGCCGTCGTCTCTATCTTCGCTTCAGCCGGCGCGGTCTCAAGTTTGCCGACGGGCTGAACGGGCTGTACGCCGCCTTTTCGCTCCGAGGGGAAAAGCCGTTCGAACTCTTGCGGCAAAGTAATCGGCGCCGGCGCAAGGATGTCCGGAAGAATTTTAGCCGGAACGCGAGGCTTCGCTTCGCGCGGCATTTGATTCGCGCCGGTTACGGATTCGGATGCAATCAGTGTCTCTTGCGAGAACGGAAGACGTTTCTTCGCAGCTGTGTTTGCGACCTGCGACGGGAAAGCCTCGGCAAAAAGCTCGTCCTTAATCCAATTGCGAATGTGGACGCGTTCATCGACGGACAGCGATACGAAGCGCAAACCAGCCTTCGTTTTCGAGTCGGCTTCCCAGACGAGTTCCGCGGAAACTTCAAACGTGCGGTCGATACGGGGAAGTTCAAAGCGTAGCAGTGGGTTCGAGTTTTCCTGCAGCGGCTCGACGGAAGCGATAGACATTCCGCTTTCGCTCAGGTCGATGATCACACCGCCATTCGTCTCTCCCACCTTAACGTAGGCGATCGATTTCGGAGCGTGGCGCGGCCGTGAGCGGCGTTCATTGCCGCCAGGTATCCGGACAAATTGTTCCGGCGTCGCGTACATCCCAATGGCTCCTACTTGATTGATGCGTCGCCTCTAGCAGCGGTCCTTAAAGACACTTGCGCCGCTACAGGCCATTCTCCGATTTACAATCGGGCCGGGAACTCTCGTGACCCCAATTTCAAAAGACGGCCTCAAGAATCGCGAAGTTCGCTGCTCTGCGCAGGGGCCTGCCGAGCCGCACACAGAGTGTACGCAACTTCAACCCTCACGGACGGCGAAAGTCGCAAATTACAGGAAAGACCCTAGGCGAGCGTACTAGGACCACCGCGAGACGCAATTCTTCAAGATGGCCCGTGAAAATGGTGCTGGTTGCGCGAATCATTTCGTTTCCTAAAACGGTCGCTGGAAGCAAAGGAATTGAGTTCTAATTGTTTTCTGGGTGCGGAGGATTCGAAAAATGTCGACGGTGGCTCCGGCGGTCAGCGAAAAAATGATCTTTCGAAAAACGAATGCTCATGCGGGGCGCAATCTCGCCGTGACGCCCGAGAACAGCACGATGCGGCATCTCGGGTATGCCCGGATTCTTTTGAGTGCAACAGTCCCGACAATTTCGTTTTCGACTGGGAGTCGCGAGACAGGTTTTGTTTGCCTGAGCGGAAGCGCAGCTGTGAGCATTGGCGCCGAGAATTTTCAGCTCGGCCAGTACGATGCGCTCTACATTCCGCGCGACAGCGACGTCAAGGTGAGCACAGAGGCGCATGCGGACATCGCGGAGTTTTCAGCCGACGTGGCGCAGAAATATCCGATTCAATTCGTCGCGCGCGCGGATGCGGTGAAGGATCCAGCACTTCATTTCGTCACCGGCGGAGCGGGCAATACGCGCGACTTGAACATCGCAATCGGAAAGAACGTCTCCGCCGGACGCTTGCTCGTCGGCTTCACATTTTCCGAGCCCGGGAACTGGACCAGTTGGCCGCCGCACGAGCACGCGCAAATGCTTGAGGAAATGTACGTCTACTTCGACATGCCTCCGCCGGCGTTCGGAATTCAACTCGTCTATAAAGACACGGAGTATCCGGAATTGGTCACCGTGGTCCGCGACGGAGATGCAGTGCTGATGCCGGCTGGCTATCATCCGAACGTTTCGGTGCCGGGTCACCGCATCGCGTTTCTGTGGGCGATGGCTGCTCATCGCGAAGTAGAAGACCGCCAATTCGGCGTGGTGAACGTGCAGCCGGGATTCCAGCAAGGCGGATCGGGCCTCGATCAGGCGCGGAAGTAATCCGGGACGCGATGGCTTTCGATCGATTTCAACTCGACGGAAAAAATGCGCTGGTCACCGGCTCGCGCCGGGGGCTCGGAGCCGCCATCGCGTTAGCGCTCGCGCAGGCTGGGGCAAATGTCGGGTGCCACGGACGCGATGCGGACGCCGGAGGCGCGTGCGACGAGATTCGCTCGCTCGGACGTAAGAACTTCTACTTTTCGGGTGACATAACGGATGCGGACGCCTGCTCTGCGTTGATCGAAAAGATCGCAGTGGAATTTGGTTCGATCGACATCCTGATCAACAATGCCGGAATCATTCGCCGCGCGCCGGCCGTCGAACACTCAATGAAAGACTGGGACGAAGTCATCGCCGCCGACCTCACCGCTGTTTTTCGCCTCGGGCAACTGGCCGGCCAACGAATGCTCCATCAGGGCAAGGGCGGAAAGATCGTGAACGTTGCGTCGCTGCTGTCTTTTCAAGGCGGTGTATTCGTTCCGGGATATGCTGCTGCGAAGGGCGGTGTCGCCCAGCTCACCAAGGCGCTCGCTAACGAGTGGGCTTCGAAGAATATCAATGTGAACGCGATCGCACCCGGATACATGGTCACAGACAACACCGAAGCCCTTCGCAACGATCCTGCTCGCAGCAAACAAATCCTCGATCGCATTCCGGCGGGCCGCTGGGGCAATCCGCAAGACGTCGCCGGCGCAGCCGTCTTTCTTTGCTCACCGGCCGCTGATTACGTTCACGGGCACGTCCTCGCAGTGGACGGCGGCTGGCTCGCGCGCTGACGGCGGGCAACGCTCCCCACATTACGAAAAAGTTGCTACCGCGTTACGGGGGTGTATAGTGGCCGTGCCGGGGACCGCCGGACGCCCAAGACGCCGTCCGCTTCCGATGATTTCGTTTTTTATTCACCGGTCCTTCTGGCGGGCGATCCTGTGCCACCGCAGGCACAAGCGCTCCGAAATGGCGGCTCGATGCCGTGAAACAAAAGCAGCGCCAAGTCGTGGCCCGCTGGCGAGTCGTGCTCTGGTGGTGTAGCAAGTCCCGCCTCTTCGTTCTCCTGCTTCTTCGCAGCACGGAATTCTTGCGCGCGCTCCGTTCGAATCGCGTCGCGTTCTTCGAGTTTCCATTTCTGTTCGTTGAAATCAGCGGAGGTGAATTATGAATTCTTATGTCACAGACAGGATACGCAACGTAGGCATTGTCGGCCACGGCGATACGGGTAAGACCCAGCTCGTATCGTCGTTGCTGTTTACGGCGGGGATGACGCCGAGGCTGGGAAAGGTGGCCGAAGGGACCGCCGTCACCGATTGGGATGAGGAAGAGATCGCGCGCAAAATTTCGATCCACACCGGAGTGGCACACGCCGAGTGGCGCCCCGCCTGTCAGTCCGAAAAGATCAAAATCAATTTTCTGGATACGCCGGGATATTCCACGTTCATCAATGAGACGAAAGCTTCGCTCGTTGCCGCCGATGCGGCGCTGGTGTTGGTGGACGCCGCGGCGGGCGTGCAAGTAGTGACGGAAAAAGTGTGGAGCTACGCAGACGAGTACGAGCTGCCGCGCGCGATTGTGTTGAATTGGATGGACCGGGACTTGGCGGATTTCGATCGCGCGATGGAATCGCTCGATCACGCCTTCGGGCGCGGAGTTGTGGCGCTGCAAATGCCGATCGGGCGCGAGCGCGGATTCCGCGGTGTGGTCGATCTGATCGCGATGAAAGCGTACTTCTACGAGCCGGATGGTAGCGGCGTCGCGAAGACCGAAGAGATTCCCCAAGCGCTGGCTGATGATGCGAAGCTTGCGCACGAAGCTTTGGTGGAACTCGTCGCCGAAGGCAACGACGAGTTGATGCAGGAGTTTTTCGACGAAGGGACGCTTCCCGTCGCAGACCTCGTGAAGGGATTGCGTGAAGCCGTCGCATCGCGGCGGATCTATCCCGTGCTGCTCAGCTCGGCGTTGCACAACGTCGGAAGCGACGCGCTATTAAATTTTTTGGCTGAGATATTTCCAAGTCCGTGCGTGCGCGGCAAAGCGCGATGCCACAAATCCGCGGACCACACTGGAGATGAGGTCGAGCGCAGCGTCGCCAGCTCTGAACCACTCGCTGTTTTCGTTTTCAAGACGCTCGCCGATCCGTTTGCGGGACGCATCACGTATTTCAAAGTGATGTCCGGCGTTCTGAAGAACGACGCCATGCTCACGAATTTTCACCGGACGTCGCAGGAACGCTTTCAGCATTTGCACGTTTCGCAGGGCAAGAACGCGACGGAGATCCACGAACTTTACGCCGGAGATATTGGTTCGATTGCCAAGCTCAAAGAGACCACGACGGGCGAAACACTTGGAGACAGGAACGCCGTAGTCTTTTATCAGCCAGCCAGAATTCCCGAGCCCTCCATCACGTTTGCCGTGGAACCGAAGACCCGCGCCGACGAAGATCGCATCGGCATCGCGATCCATAAAATCCTGGAAGAAGATCCCTCGTTGCGTTTCGGCCGCGATCCTCAGACCAAGGAATTCTTGTTGAGCGGCTCGGGGCAGCAGCATGTGGAAGTGGTGGTCGCGAAGCTGCGCAAGCGCTATCACGTCGATCTGGTGATCCATCCACCGAAAATTCCATATCGCGAAACGATTCGGGCGAAGGCCGACGCGGAAGGGAAACACAAGAAGCAGACCGGCGGCCACGGCCAGTTTGGATTGTGCCGCATCAAGCTCGAACCGCTGCCGCGGGGGAAAGGAATCGAGTTTGTTGACGACGTTTTCGGCGGTGCGATTCCGAGGAACTGGATTCCGTCGGTCGAGAAGGGAGTACGCGAGTCGGCCGAGCGCGGATACCTGGCGGGATTTCCGGTGGTCGATTTCCGCATAAGTCTCTACGACGGCAAATATCATGACGTGGACTCGAGCGACATGGCGTTCAAGATCGCCGGATCGCTCGCGTTCAAAGAAGCCATGAAGCAGGCGCGGCCGTGCCTGCTCGAGCCGATCATGAATGTTGAAGTTCACGCGCCCGACCAGTATTCGGGCGATCTGCTCGGGCACCTCAGCGGACGCCGCGGCAAGATCAACGGCAGCGACGCGCGCTCCGGAAAAGTGGTGATCAAGGCGCAGGTGCCATTCGCCGAAATGCTGAGCTACGCGAACGAGCTGACGTCGCTCACGCAGGGGCGTGGAAGCTACAGCATGGAGCATTCGCACTACGACTACGTGCCGAACGAGATTGCCGACAAAGTGATCGCCGCGCACAAGCCGCACACCACCGAAGAGGAGAAAACACACTCCGCAACGGCTTAGGCTGGACGCGCCACAGCTTTAGCCATCCGAACAATCGGAAGCGTCACGCCGCGACCGAGCGGAACTTCCTGGCGCTCGAGCTTGACGTATCCGCGCGCCTCGTAGAATGCTACGCCGCTCAATGTCGCGCCCATCTCGAGGCGCATGAAACCAGCCGCAATCGCGGCGCTTTCGCATGCATCGAGGATCAGCGTGCCCACACCGCGCCGGGCCCAACGCGGATGCACGAAGAACGCGCGGATTTTCGCGGCGTCTGTGGCCGGATCGAGAAGTGAGTCCTCGCGTCCCGCGAACTGATCGCCCCCGTACAGCGTCTTGCGTTTGCTCCATCCGCCGCAGCCTGCCACGTCTTCCACTGCGCCGTTGCCCGCCAGCACCTCCGCGATGAAATATGTCCCGTCGGTGATGAGCTGCGTATCCACGCCGTAAACCGAGGCCAGAGCGCCATCGATCTGATCCTGCGAATAAAAATTCGGTTGCAAGCCGCGCACGGAGGCCTCAATCACGTCTCGTAGCTTGGGAATGTCGGCCGGTTGTGCGAGACGAATTGGGACGCTCATGGCCAAACCAGCGTAGCACGCGTCAATGTCAGTGTGGCGCGACAGGCTTTGGTGCGGCTGGAGCGTTTGCAGCGACGAGTTGTTGAAACTTTGCCGCCTCGTCTCGTTTTTTCAGCGCCTGATATTCCTCCACCAGATCTGCGCGCGCGTTCACTAGCCAGCTCACTTTCTGGTCCATTTGCTTCACCAGAATATCGTAGCCGGCGCGCGATTCGGCTTCGGCCTCGGAATACCGGCGTTGGCGCAGCAGCACGCGGCCCAGCTTGATCCGTGCGATGCCCACATTCGTGTTAGTAGCGGATTGCGCTTCGGTGTAAATCGGAATGGCCATGCGATACTGCCGCTCCGCGCGCGGCCAATCCTTCTCCGCCATATACACGCTTCCGATGTTTGCGATGGCGGTCGCGTACCAATAATGCTTCTCGCCGTAAACGACGCGGCAGATGTCCGCCATTCGGGTGAAGTAGGCAATCGCGGCGTCGTAGTTTTTCCCCTGCTTCAGTTCCACGCTGCCCAGTTCGTTCAGAGTGGAGGCGACGCTGGGGTGCACTTTGCCGTACGCGGCTTCCTTGATCGCAAGCGACTGCTGTAGCAGGGAAGATGCTTCGTCGTAGCGGCCTTCGTAAACCAGGGCGCGGGCCAACAGCGTCAGGTCCGTTGCCGTGGCGACGTTGTCTTTGCCGTACCAATTCTGGACGATGGCCAGCGCATCGCGATCGTACATTTCCGCTTCCGGATAATGGCCGGAGTCGAGTTTGATCGCGCCCAGGTTGATCAACACATCCGCCACGCGCGGGTGGCGATCGCCGTAAATCTGCTTGTACATCACCAGCGCGCGAAGGTTGATGCCTTCAGCCACCTCGTGATTGCCCGCGTAGTAGTTCGCGTTGGCCAGTTCGTAAAGGGTGTCCGCGAGGTCCGTTTGGGACGAGCCGGGCGCGGAAAAAAAATCGACGGTCTTTTCGAGAATGGCAATGGATTGCGGATACTGGCCGCGAGCTTCGAAAATGCCGCCGAGTTGGAGCATCGCCTTGCCAATCGCCGAATCGTTCGGCTTCAACTTGCGCTTATCGATGTCCAGAGCCTGGCGCGTCAGCTTTTCAGCTTCGTCGTATTGCGCTTGCGCGTCGCGCAGCGCGCCCAGCGCCAGCAAGCTGTGCGCCGTTTCCGGGCTGTCGGGACCGAAAGTTGCGCGCCGTTCAATCAGCGCCGATTGCAACAGCTTGTCCGCCTGATCGAAGCGGCCAAGTTTTTGGTCGATGCCGCCCAGCGTGTCGTACAGGTCGGCCTGGGCCGCAGGCTCGGCATCCAGCCCGCGGGCATCGAGCACGCCGCGATCGAGCAGAGAAACCACGCGCAAGTCTCCAGCGGGGCCGGCGGAAGCGTCGCCGCCTTGAAACAGGTTCAGCATGAAATTCTGAATTCGCTGCGTGCGCGCATCCTCGGCAATGGCCGCGTTTCTGGCGCGTGTGAGCTTTACGGTATAGATCACGGACAGCGCAATCAAAATTGCGACTACGGCGCTCGCGGCCGAAAGCCAACGCCAATTGCGTCGAACGAATTTACCGGCGACGTAACGCAGCGAATCCGGACGCGCTTCAAGCGGCTCTCGCTCTAGGTAGTGATTGACGTCGCGGATCAGCGCCTCGACCGATTGGTAGCGCTGGGCCGGGTCCTTGTGCATCGCGGTGAGGCAGAGAACGTCCAGGTCCGCCCATTCAGATTGGCCGAGTGACCCTGCCTCATCGTTTTCCACTTGCCCAGCAGCGTTCCGTGCCCAGGCCTGCGAAGGCTTGTCGGGATGGTCCTCGGTAACGATCTTCTCCACTTGCGCGGGCGGGCGACGGGACACGTCGAAAGGAAGCCGCCCGGCAAGCAGCTCGTAAAGAACCACTCCAAGCGAATAAACGTCGGCAAGTATGCCGACCTGCTCCCCGCGAAATTGCTCGGGAGCCGCGTAAGCCGGTGTCATCAGCCGCAGCGCCGTGATGGTCTGATCGGTGGACTGGCCTAACGTTTCGATCTGCTTCGCGATACCAAAGTCGAGCAGACGGACACCGCCGTCATCCTTCACCAGAATGTTGGATGGTTTCAGATCTCGATGAATCACGGCGTTCTGGTGGGCGTAGAGCACGGCCTGGCAAACGTCGCGAAACAGGCGAAGCCGTTCCGCGATCGAGCAATTATGGCGGCGACAATATTCGTTGAGCGGAATTCCTTCCACGTACTCCATCACGAAGAAGGGGGTGCCATCGGGCGAAGTGTCCGCGTCGTAGAGCCGAGCAATGGCGGGATGGTTCAGTTGGGCAAGGGTGCGCTGCTCGAACGCGAATCGTGCGCGTCTCGCGGGCGAGAGCCAAGCATCACGAAGCACTTTAATAGCAACCTGGCTGCCGAGGTCTTCCCGTTCGGCGAGAAAGACCATGCCCATCCCGCCTTCGCCGAGCGGACGGATGGTGCGATAAGGGCCAAAATCTTTCGGCGCAGGCGCGCTACTTGCGGAGTGATTGAGAATCTGATCCGCGACGGTGCCTATGTCGCGATCGAGGAGCGAATCGGCGCGCGCATCCTCTTTGAGGAGTGTGAGAACTTCCGCTCCGAGGTCGGCGTCACCCGCGCAGCGCAATTCGATCAATGCACGCTGCTCCGATTCAGAAAGGCCAGCGGCTTCATGGAACAGCGCTTGCACTTTTTGCCAGCGAGAGGTGTCCATCTTCACTCCCCGGCTACCCGCCGGCGCGCGTGCTAAGAGATCTTGCGAAGCTCGTTCGCCAGCCAAGCTCTCGCAGCCCGCCAGTCGCGCAAAACCGTCGCTTCAGAGACTTCGAGCAGCGCCGCCGTCTCCGGTATGTCGAGGCCGCCAAAAAACCGGCTCTCCACCATCACGGCTTGCCGCGGATTCATCTCCGCCAGCGAATTCAGCGCCGTGTTCAGGGCCAGGACTTCGGCTTCGCTCGATGAAGACTCTTTCAGAGCGTCGTCGAACGAAACGGTAATCTCCGCACCACCGCCGCGTTTATCGGCGTTGCGGCGGCGCGCGGCTTCCACCAGAAGCTGGCGCATGGCGCGCGCCGCGATGCGTTTGAAGTGCAGCTGGGAGGTCGCGCCGATGCCGGGTGATTTCGCCAGTTTCAACCAGGCCTCATTTACAAGAGCCGTGGGACTTAGCGTGGCACTCGGGTCGCCACGCCGCACTGTGGACGCAAGCCTGCGAAGCTCTTCGTAAGTGACGCTGAAGAGCTGGTCCAGAGATTGCCGGCTGGCCACTGGCGCCTCGAATACGTCCAATTCACGGCCGTGGGGCCCTGCCTCAGGCAGATTGGACGACATGACAGTTTTCGGTTCGTTTCTACGCATTGCTATGTAAAGAACGGTGCGGGGGCGCAAATTTCACACGTTGCCGAAACTTTAGCACTGCCGGTACCCCGGCGGCAACGACGGCGCGTTCATTTTGAAAGCGGCCGCATAGCGCACATTCACGAGGAGATGTGATGACAATGAGCAAGCTCAAGGGTAAGTTTCTCGCAGCAGCGCTTGCCGTGGCGACTTTCGCCGCAGGTTGCGGCCACGGTGGGGTAGAAGGCAAATATCGCGATCCGAGTGGAACGATTAATTGCTCGTTCGAGGACGGTAAGGCGTACATAGGCCTCGGAGTGTATGCGGTGGACGGGACCTACAAGATCGAGGGCGATAAAATTATCGCTACAGGTGATTTCGGCCTCATGCTGCCCCACACCATAGTCTTCACCGTGAATAAGGATGGCTCCATCGATCCGCAGCGCGACACGCCGATTCCGCGCCTGGAGAAGGTAAAGAACTGATGCGCGCAGTTCAGCGGATTGCGCTCGCCATCGCTGCGCTCGCGAGCTTGGTTGTGGGCGGTCTGGCGTCCGCGCAGGATCTGCACACCGGCGTCACCTACGTGTGCAACGGCGAACGTCTCTTGATTGAAAGCTGCAACATGCGCGATACGTCCGATACTTCGTCGTGCATGGTGCAGCATCCCGACCGACCGCCTCACAATGGTTTTCCCGCGTACACCAATGAAACGCGCGGCACGCTGAATAAACTGCTCCCTACGTGCAAGCAGCCCGACGCGAGCCAGGTCGCGCGTGCGGATGGCGCGCGGAAAAATGCGCAGGATAAGCAAGACGCGATCCTCCAGCAGAATTTGAAGTCGATGGACACTCTACCGGCTGTCGCCGCAGGCCCGACCAGCGTGTCTCGCGATAAAGCGCGGCTGCAACGCTGCCTCAGCGCCGGACGCACCGAAATGCAGTGCACGGGCAACGCGTTCGGGAATTTTTTCGCGGATGCCATCAATCTCGCCGGCGCACCGGTGGGGGCGGAGAAGCCGGAGACCGGACTTTATTTTGCCGGCCGGTACGAAGGAAAAGGCTGGCGCATCGATTTCACGCCGGGGATTGCGGAGATGTATTGCTCGGATCTCGTGACGAGTGCGCATCCCTACCAAATCGAATTCCAGGGCACGAAGGTCGCGCTCCGTGTCCAAAACGATCCGCAATCTTTAGTTTTTGCTTTGCGCGACGGCAGGCTGTACGGCCCGTCGCAGGCCGTGCAAGTGGCGGGGCGAATTGTCGTCGGCACCACGGCCGGCGGCGGTGGGTCGTATGCTGCGAGCTCGCCGGGCAGTAGCATGCCCACCACCACGACGCAGACGACCACGCGCGAGATGACACCGATGGAGGCCGACGCCTACGTCCGCGGCGGCGGTGCGGGCAACGTTACGCAGAACGGAATGACGTACAACGTCACCGAGACCTCGACAAGCACCGAGTTCCAATCCACTCCTGCGCCGCAGGTGACTTGGAATTCGGGCCCGCAGGTGATCACCGCGCCGCGCACACGCTCTTGCCCCGCGCCCGTGCTCGCGAACACTCCCGTGCACGAATCTCAAGACATGGGAAGCGCGCTTACGTCGATCGCCGGGATTTTCGGTGGCTCGGACGAAGCGCCCGCCAAAAAATCCGCGCCCGCGCTTGCGCCCGCCGGTTTGCGCATGACCGGCGAGTTCGAAGTTCCCGGCGGCGCAGATATCGATTTCCGCGACAACAGCGCGATCGTCGCGTGCGGCTTGATCGCGGCGGAGTATCCGTACTCGGTGGATTTAAGCGGCGAACACCCGGTGCTGCGGCTGGCGGCGCAAGGCAAGCAGCCGATCGACCTCACATTCGGCGAGAAGAATACGCTCGCCGGCTCGGGCGAGATTCAAGTCACCGGCCGTGTGCCGCTGGGGCAGAACCAGGACGGCGACGTAATGTACGCGCAGCGTGCGGCAAAGTGCTCGCTCGGCAAGTTTGTCGCGGTGGCGGATAGCGCACCGGTAAATGTGTCTCCGGCGGTGAGTTCGGCCGGCAAGCCGTCCGCGAGTGCGAGTGCCGCGACGCCTCTCGCGCCATCGAACGTTCATCCGAATTTTTCCACCGCCGCGAAGCCGCTGGGCAACGCGGTACTCACAATCAAGTCGGGCTTCCCCACACAGGCGAACACGCCGGACCCGCTCGGAAGCTCGGCCTTCATGCTGATGCGAAATCCCGCGGCGGCTGTAATCGCGAAAAGCGGCGCGCCAGTGCCGCCGCACGTTTCCGCGCAGGAAGCGATTCGCAGCGCGTGCGAAGCGAATAAGCCGGAGTGCGGGAAGTATCTCTTAGCGATAACGAACGATGCAGCCACCGGCGCGAGAGCCGGCGCTCACGGCGCGACGGTTCTGCCGGGCGTTCCTCCGGATGCCTACTACCTCACGACGTCGGCGAAAATCGGGCAGCTCGTGTTGTACTGGCACGTGAAGCTGGATCTGAAGGCTGGCGCGAACGCAGTCACGCTCGATACGCACAACGCCGAGCCCGTGAAGTAAAAAAGGCACGCCGGCCCGCTAAGCAATCGCCGAGCGAAACGGGCGTGCCTTTTTCAATCTTCGGTCGCGTTACTTCTGTAAGCCGCGGTACTTCATCATGGGCTGCACGCTCGGCTCTTTTCCTCGCCACGCAGCATACAGTTTCGCCAGATCTTCCGTATTCCCACGCGAGAGCACCATCTGGCGGAAGCGGTCGCCGTTCGCGCGCGTCAGCCCGCCATTATCGTCAAACCATTGGTATGCGTCGTCGTCGAGCATTTGCGTCCAAAGGTACGCGTAGTAGCCCGCAGCGTAGCCGCCGCCCCAGATGTGATTGAAGTAGCTCGAGCGGTAGCGCGGCGGTACGTACGAAATCAGAAGATGCGTTTTTTCAAGTGCCTGCCTCTCGAACGCATCGGGTTGTTGCAGCGGCGCGTCCGCCGGCAGCGCGTGCCATTGCATGTCCAGTTCAGCGGCGGCCAGAAGCTCGGTCAGCTTGTAGCCCTCGTTGAATGTCGCGGCCTTCTGAACTTTTGCCACAAGCTCGGCGGGCATCACTTCGCCCGTTCTGTAATGTTTCGCGTAGTGATTGAACACCGCCGGATAAATCGCCCAGTGCTCGTTGAACTGTGAAGGAAATTCCACGAAGTCGCGTGCCGTCGAGGTTCCCGATAGGCTCGGATATTCCGTGTTTGCAAACATTCCGTGCAGTGCGTGGCCGAATTCATGGAACATCGTGGTCACGTCGGTGAAACTGATCAGCGCGGGCTCGCCAGGAGCGGGCTTCGGAAAGTTCGCCACGTTGTAAACGACTGGCAGATTGCCAAGCAATTTCGACTGATCGACGAAGTTGCCCATCCACGCGCCGCCCTCTTTATTGTCGCGCTTGAAATAATCGCAGTAGAAAAGTGCAAGCGGCTTGCCGTCGGTGTCGAACACTTCGAACACGCGAACATCTGCCTGATAGACCGGAATATCTTTCCGTTCCTTGAAGGTAATTCCGTAGAGCTGCGTCGCGGCATAGAACACGCCGTTTTCCAGCACGCTGTTGATTTCGAAGTACGGCTTTACTTCAGAATCGTTTAGGTCGTATTTCGCTTTGCGGACTTGCTCGGCGTAAAAGTCCCAATCCCACGGTTGCAACGTGAATTCGCCCTTCTGCGCGTCGATCACCGCCTGAATATCTTTTGCTTCGCTTGCCGCTTTGCCGGTGGCGATCGGGACGAGCGCGTCCATGAACCTCAACGCGTTCTCGGGAGTTTTGGCCATCTGGTTTTCGAGTGACCATGCCGCGTAGCTCGAATAGCCGATGAGCGCGGCGCGCTGAGCGCGAAGTTGGGCAAGGCGTGAAATTGTGTCGCGCGTGTCGTTCGCGTCGCCATGCTCGGCGCGATTCCAGGAGTTCTCGAAGATCGTCTGGCGGGTTGCGCGGGTTGTCAGCGTGGCAGCTTCGGGTTGCTGCGTAGTGTTCTGAAGCGGCAACAGGTATCCGGCCTTATCGCGGCCCTTGGCGGAGGCGGAAGCGGCTGCAAATTGCGCATCGGTGAAGCCCGCGAGAGCTTGTATATCGTCCGTGGAGAACGCCCCTGCCTTCGTCGCCGCAAGCAGCTTCATCGAGAAATCGTTCGAGAGCGTCGAGATTTCTTCGTTGAGCTTTTTGAGCTTCATCTTGTCCGCGTCGGAGAGATTGGCGCCCGCACGCACGAAATTGTCGTACGTAACTTCGAGCAGCCGCAGCGACTCGGGATCGAGCTTTAGCGTGTCGCGCACTTTGTAGATTGCCGAGATGCGCGCAAAGAGCTTCGAGTTCAGCGTAATGGCGTCGCTGTGAGCGGCGAGTTTCGGCGCAAGGTCCGCCCGGATTTGAAGGATCGCCGGGTCGGAATTTGCCGATGCGATCGAACCAAACGTGGAGCCTGCGCGGTTCAGCAGTTGGCCGGCTTTTTGCATCGCCACGATGGTGTTCTCAAATGTCGGCTGGCTGCGGGTTATCCGCGATGGCCTGCACTTCAGCCAGTTCTTGCGCCATGCCGGCCTCGATCGCCGGTTGGTAATCTCGCATCCTTAATCTTGTCGAAGGGCGGCGCGTGAAACGGAAGCGTGCTCGGCGCGTAAAACGGGTTCGATGGGCCAAACGTGGAGTCTCCTGTAGCCCCCGGAGCGGAATGCGCGCCGGCGGCGATGGCTCCTGATGCAATGATTGCAGTCATGGTTTTCAGAAATACCCTTCCGTGGCGTGATGGCATGATCGTATTCGCTTCGTAGTCCTCATTTCTAATTGTAATTCAAATCGGCCGCACGGCTTGAGAATTGAGTCTGCGCCGTGATCCGCCGGTCCACGGTTTGAAACGTCGCACCGCTCGGGATGGGCTGGAAGGCACCTATGGTATAAGGGCACCGGCAATGCGCGCCGCGTAGCTCGAGCGCGCCGAAATTCTTTCCGAATGGTGTGTCGAATGCGCGTTGAAAAATTTCAATCGATCCTCGGGCATTTTGCTCTGATCTTTTTACCGGTGGCGACCCTCGCAGTCTTTCTGGCGAGTGTTCCGGCGCAGGCCCAGTCACCAACCGCGCCAACCGCGACCGTCGATCCGGCCGCGCTGGATCAGATCTGGCAGCAGGCCAGCGCGAAGTACGACAAGCAGCGCGCTACGCTGCTCGCGAGCGTCGATCAAGTGGATCACGAAGGCCCCTTCCGCGCCGACTGGCAATCGCTTCAGCAATACGAAGCGCCGAAGTGGTATCGCGATGCCAAATTCGGCATCTTCATCCATTGGGGAGTCTATTCCGTCCCCGCCTTCGGAAATGAATGGTATCCGCGCAACATGTACGTGCCGGGTACGCCTGAGTACAAACATCAGCTGGCCACCTACGGCCCGCAGGATACATTCGGCTACAAGGATTTCATTCCGCTCTTCAAGGCCGAGCACTACGATCCGGCCGCCTGGGCGAAGCTATTCAAAGCAGCCGGTGCGAAGTACGTGGTTCCCGTCGCGGAGCATCACGACGGTTTTGCGATGTACGACAGCGGCCTGAGCGACTGGACCGCCGCGAAGATGGGTCCCCACCGTGATGTGGTCGGTGATCTCGCGGCCGCCGTCCGCGCCGAAGGGCTGCACTTTGGTACTTCATCGCATCGCGTGGAGCATGACTTTTTCCTCGGGGTCGGCCGCGAAATCGCTTCCGACGTCAACGATCCGCAATTTGCCGCTTTCTACGGGCCCGCGCACATTCGTCTTGAAGACGATTGGAGCGCCCCGGTAAGCGACGATTTCACCTACGTTTCGCCGGCGTGGACCAACGACTGGCTCGCCCGCGCTTCCGAAATCGTCGAGAAATATCATCCTGACGTGATGTACTTCGATTGGTGGATTGGACAGGCCAACGTTCGCCCAGACCTGACGCGCTTCGCGGCTTTTTATTACAACGAATCCACAAAATACAGCGGCCATGCCGGCGTGATCAACTTCAAGGATTACGCGATGGAGCGCCATTCCGGAGTGCAGGATTTCGAACGCGGCCAGCTCACGGAAATTCGTCCCGAGGTTTGGCAAACAGATACGTCGGTGAGCAACAAATCCTGGGGCTACATCGAAAACGATACTTTCAAATCGCCGGAGTTTGTGGTCCACCAGCTGGTCGACATCGTCAGCAAAAACGGAAATTTGCTGCTGAATATCGGCCCGCGTTCGGACGGCACAATTCCCGACGAAGTGCAGCAGGTCCTCCATGAAATTGGAGCGTGGCTCGCAGCAAATGGCGACGCCATCTACGCCACGCGGCCGTGGAGGACTTTCGGGGAAGGTCCCACGAAAGTGGCGGGCGGGGCGTTTCACGATACCGACACGGTGTCCTATACAGCCGCAGACTTCCGCTTTACGACCAAAGGCGACGTTCTATACGCCATCGAAATGGCATGGCCTGCGCACGGAGAGGCTGTAATTCACTCGCTTGCGGAGACCACAGCGACAAGCCAAGTCGATACCGTTACGCTGCTTGGATCCGGCGCAAAGCTCAAATTCGAGCAGCGAGCCGATGGCCTGCACATTCATCTGCCTGCCGACGCTCCGGGCCAGTACGCTTACGCCTACCGGATCACATTCAAGTAATCGAAAGCCCGCGGCACGAAATCGCGGCGCAGTCATTATAATGCGTGCCATCGATCGTGATGACCCGGTTCGCGCACTTGCGGATAGACGTGAAGCGACGGCGGATGTGTGTGGCAATTCTGTTCGCATGTGCAGCTTTGTGCCCCGCGTTTTCGGCCGCGCAGCAAGCTCCCGCCGCGCAAACCGCGAATCCTGCCATTTTGCCGCTCACGTTGAAACAAGCCGTCGAGTTGGCGCTGAAGCAAAATCCGCAGCGAGTGATCGCCAAGATTCTGGTTTCAGAAAGCGACCGCAATAGCCAGATCGCCCGGTCGGCTCTCTTGCCGCAAGCAGGGCTCGCAGGGCTTGCCGCACTGAATCAGTACAACCTGCAAACTGTCGAATCGCAGCCGCGGCCGATTGACGCCGGTCCTTATCAATACGGCCAAGTCGGTCCCACCTTCTCGCTGAACATCCTCAGCCTCCCGCTGATTCGGGACTACCAAATCGGCCGCGAAGGCTCAAAGCAAGCGCGGTGGGACGAAAAGACGACTCGCGAAATTGTCGTTCTCACTATCGTGAACCAGTATCTTCTGATCCTCCGTGCTATCGCAGACCGCGATGCCGCTCAGTCTCGCGTGGCACTCGCGCAGCGGCTTTACGATCAAGCCGCCGAACTGCAGAAAACCGGCATTGGCCTGAACATCGACACAGTCCGCGCGAACGTGGAGCTGCAGAATGAAAAGCAAAGCCTGATCGACGCGGAAACCGCGACCCACACGACGAAGTACACGCTCGCCGCGCTGCTGGACCTACCCAAAGATCAGAGCCTCGACGTTACAGACAAGCTCGATTTTTACGACTTGCCAGAGATGCAGAAGGACGCGCTCGTGACGCAGGCTCTCGTCTCGCGCCCGGAAATGCGCTCTTTCGATTCGCAGCAGCGCATCGCTCATCTCGGCACAGACGCGGCCGGCGAGCAGCGGCTTCCACAAATCGACTTTTCCGGTTTCTGGGTGTACCAGGGCAAGCATTTCAACGAAGGTGTTCCGGCCTACAACTACACGCTGTCCCTTGAGATTCCGCTCTTCACCGGCGGCCGCATTCGCGCGGAAGAAGCGAAGGCCAAGCTCGAAGAGCAACGCATCGCGGAGAATCGGCGCCAAGTAGAAGCTCAAATCGTTAGCGACGTAAAGACGGCCTTCGACCAACTCCAAGCGGCACGGACGAGTGTGGATGTGGCGAACCTTGGATACACGCTCGCGCAAGAAGAAGTCGCGCAGGCGCAACGCCGTTTCGCCGCCGGCGTGACGACCAATGTGGAAGTGATCACCGCGCAGGATGCGCTCGCCCGTGCCAGCGACAACCAAATCGCCGCGCTCTACCAGTTCAATCTTGCTCGCGCGTCGCTCGCGCGTGCGACAGGTGAAATCGAATCGATGTACACGGAATAAGAAGGTGAACGAATCATGAGCTCATCGCCACCAACTCCGCCGCAACCACCGGCTTCGGGCGCTCCCGCCCCGTCTGCAGCGACCGCCAACGTGCCGCCTGCACAACCCGGCGAGCAAAAGACCGAATCGCTCGTCCAGAAGCTCCGCGAGCTGAGCCTTGCCACGAAAACAGTGATCGGCGTCGCGATTGTTCTCACCCTGATTGGAATCTACATTTTCATGGGCCGCGTCGCCACAGACGATGCGCAAGTGGATTGCCACATCTCCGCAATAGCGCCGCAAGTGCCGGGATACGTGGTGAAACTCTATATCAACGACAACACGCCAGTGAAGGAAGGCGACGATCTGCTCGACATCGACCCCCGCCCCTACGAAGCGGAAGTCGCGCAGGCGCAAGCGAATCTTGACGTGGCGATCGCACAAGCCAACTCCGCCGACATCCAGATCGGCCTGACGCGCGCGACCACCACCCACGGCACGAGCGGCGCATCGGCGCAGCAGCAATCGGACGTCGCAGACTACGCCAGTTCGCAAGCGCAACTCGAACAGACCGCGACGGCCAACCTGCAATTTGCCGAAGCCAACGTCGCCTCTAAACGCGCCACCAACGAACGTGCCCAGAGCGACCTTGCGCGCTATCAGCCGCTGCTTGGCACGGACGACGTCTCAAAATATCAATTCGACGCCGTTGAAGCTGCGGCTCGCGTGGCTAAGAGCGACCTGGCAGCGGCGGAGCAACAAGTGGCAGCGGCGAAACAGGCCGTCTCGATCGCGCAAGCCAACACCCAGTCGGCACAGGCTCGAATGACGCGCTCGCAGGCGATGTACCTCGAAACCAAGGCGCGCGAGAAACAGGTGCCCATTGCTGAGGCAACCTACAAATCCGCGGTTGCTGCAGTCGAGCGCGCCAGGGCCGCTCTACAGCAAGCGCAGTTGAATCTCGGCTACACGCACATCATCGCCCCAATCACAGGTCAGATCACGCAGAAGTCCGTAGATCTCGGGCAGTATGTGTCGGCGGGACAGCTCGTTTTCACCATCGTTCCGCTCAGTCATATTTACATCACCGCGAACTTCAAGGAGACCCAGCTCGCCAACGTTCACCCCGGACAGCACGCGCGCATTCACGTGGATACTTACGACAAAAACTTCGACGGCGTGGTCGATTCGATCGCCGGAGCATCGGGATCGCGTCAGGCGTTGCTTCCGCCGCAAAACGCCACTGGCAACTTCATCAAAGTGGTGCAACGCATCCCCGTCAAAATTCTGGTGCAGCAGCCCGACGATCCGAACTATACGTTGCGGCCCGGAATGAACGTCGAAGCAACGATCTACACCCGCTCGCGGAGCGCTGAGTGAGCTACTTAGCCGGAAATCTTCCCGGAACGCCGGAAGACTGGGAGATCGAAGAGAATAAGTACATCACCCGTCTGCTCGCCCAGCTTTCGCCTCAGCGAAGACTGGCGGGCTTGCTCAGCGTGGGCCTCGTCACGGCCATCGAAATCTCCAACCGCATATCCATCAACGTCCTTTTGCCCGATATACAAGGCAGCGTGGGCGCGAATTCGGACGAGATCAGCTGGGCCATCACGCTCTACAATCTGGGATTTTTGTGTTCGATGGCCGTCGCAGCCTGGACGACGCGCGTGATGGGCACGCGCAAGCTTCTGCTCTACAGCATTGGTTTCTATTCGCTCGGTGCGTTCGGCTGTTTTCTCAGCACACATAGCCTCGCCTGGCTGCTGATTTCGCGAACGGTCATGGGTTTCGGTGGAGGAGCGTTCCTGGTTCGGGCCGTGATTTTCGCGAACATGATGTTTCCTGGGAAATTACGAATCGGCGCGGTGACGAAACTCTACGCGATCCTCGGCTTTTTTCAGGTGATTTATCCCACGTCGATGGGCTGGATCAGCGACCAATTTCACTGGAACTACGCGTTCTTGATCGATTTTCCATTTCTCATCGCTGGAGCGCTGCTCATTAGCCGCTACATTCCGAAGGGCTACCTGTTTCGCCGCGACCCAGAAGGAACTGTGGACTATCGCGGCGCTTTCGTCCTGATCGTGTCGCTCTCCTGCTTTCAGCTTGCGACCAGCCGCGGCGAGCAGGACCTGTGGCTGGAATCGACATGGATTTGCGTTGCGCTGTTCGTCGCCGTCGCGTTTCTCGCTTACTTTGTGTGGTGGGACTATCGCAATGAAAATCGCGGTCCTGTTTTTCACCTGCGCGTCATCTGGCATACCAAACAGATCCGCACATCGCTCACCGTTGTGATGATCGTCGGCGGAATTCTCGGCGCGGGCTTGTACGTTGTGCCGCAATACTTGCGCTTCGTGCAGGACTACAGCGCGACGCAAACGGGGGGCTTCATCTCCGCCTATTCCTTCGGACTCATGTGTGGCCTCGTGATTACCCTGCGCCATATCATGCCCAAAATCGGCGGAGCCTGGACGATTGCCGCCGGGCTGGCGCTGTTGGCCGTAACCTGCGGCTTCATCATCTACGCCTGGACTCCCACGACGCCGACGATCGTCCTGGCTCCTGCGCTCGTCCTGCAGGGTTTCTCCTTGGGCCCGATCCTTCTGGGCGCCGCCAATGTGGCCACCGGAAACGTACCGCTCGTGGACATTAACGATGTCTCGACCATGTTCTTTTTCCTGCGCCAGCTTGGAAACACCATGGGCGTCACTGCCGCGACCGTGCTTTTCGACCACCGCATGACGTTTCACTCATCGCGCCTGCTGGACACTGCGAACCGTCTGGATCCCACGCTACGCACCACTCTTTCCACTTACGCTTCGATCATTCACCGCAACGCGGGCGGCGACACCGATCCGTTTTATGGAGCCCTGCAGCTTTTTCAGAACAACGTAATCACCCAGAGCCGTCTGCTGTCCTACATTGACGTGTACTTTGGGCTCGCGTTCATCGCTGTGGTGGCTTTGATTTTTCTTTGGCTCGGGCGCGTGCGTGTTCGTGCAGGTAGCGCATACCTTCACATTCATCATCTCTGGTGAATTCGTCCGAGCTCGCGCGTTACTTCGAAGCGGTGGGCATCATCTCCAGCGCCCACACCGCCGCGGGCCGCATGTACATCGATGCGCGAAAATTCCCAGTCACGTCCCATGCTTCGGGCGTCCGGAACCAGTAGCCCTTGGTTTCGTACGAGACGTGATAAATGCCCCACGCAGTGTGGTATGCCTCGTTTTTCATTCCCTCGCTGAGCAGCAACGCCGCGAAGCCAAAGCTCGTGCCGGCCCACACTTCCTCGCCCTGCTCGTTGTCTGTGAGAATCGAGCCATCGGCCGCCATGCCGTTGGCCGCGCCCATTTCGCCGCCGCCGAATTTCATCACGTTGAAGGCATAGACTTTCTTCATCGCCGAGATTTTCATTTCGCGCGGAACCAGATCGCCCAGACCAGTGAGGTTCGCGTACCACTGTCCCGCGAGTTGATCGGCCTGGATCGCGTTGCTGTCTTTCGGACTATCGACGTCGTAGCGGAAATATTCGCCGTTCCACAGCTTCGTTACATAGGTGTTCTGCGCCTTCGAAAACATGGCGTGATATTTCGCCACGGCATTCGCGTCGCCGAGCGCACGCGCGCTTTCTTCAGCCGCTCGCAGCGCCGCAAGCCACAACCCGCCGCAGTACGCGCTCACTCCGTGGACTGGCCAGGAATCGTAAGTCTGGTCCGGGAAACCGCTGTTCTCCGGTACGCCTCCTCCGCTGTGATCGAACTGCTGCAAATACGCGATCGCGTCCTGCATCGCCGGCCACATTTCTTTCAGGAATGCTTCATCCTTACGGCCCGTCAGAACGTAATCGCGGTACGCCATCAGCACGAATTTCGAATTGAGGTCCTTCCATTGATTCGTGTCCTGCCATCCAGGCTCGTTAACGGCAAAGAAAGGATCGCCTTCGGGGACGCCGAGGTCGTGCGGCACGAGTCCTTTGTTTTTCCGCATGTGAATTACTGGCGCACCGGTTTCCGCCGTCTTCGCGACCGCCAATCCCATTTCCGGGTACTCTCGAGGCACGGTCTCCGCAAATTCGCGTAGGACGTCTTTATCGATCTGCGGCCAGAATTTCAGTAAGGGAAGGGAAGCGTAGAATCGAACGTCGAGCGTCGCGTAGTACGCATAGTCGAAGCACTCCAGCAGCGCGAACGACGCCGGTAGTTTGGGATCCGATCCAACCGGCCGCCCCCAGAACGTTCCCCCGTCCGTGAGCGTGTAAAGCTCATTGAAAAGCATTCCGCGGTACCAGAGCGGCATTGATTCGTCGTTCACATACGGCGCTTGCCATTTGTCGATCGCGTCGCTCCATGCCGCCGATTGCAACAGGCCGTCGCGCGCGATCTTCCATGCATTCTTGCCGTCCGTGCCGTAGAAGTCGGTGTATTTCCTGTTCCATCGGCGCCCCTGGCCAAACTCCACCACGGGAAAATCCCAAGCAATCGCCATCGGCACGATTTTCGTTTCGCCGGGCTTCAGCGTGAACCGCACCGCGATGGCGCCGGCCAGCTTTTCGCTCGCGCTGACCCACGAGGTGCCGCTGTTCGCGAGCCGCCCGTCTTTCGCGAATGGCGTCCACACGGGTTTGCCGTCACCGTCGGCTAGAAACGTCGTCTGGTAGGTGACTTCGACGCCCGGCGAATCGAGCGCGGCGATCGTGAACTGTCCGTCCCACTCGTTAGGCGCATCGCCCGCAGTTGAGCGATTGCGCTCGAAGACGATGCCTTTCATCGCCGCGCCGCCATCCAGCGCTTCGGACTTGTAACTGTCGTGATTGCCCTGGCTCGGCGCGCCTTTGAAGTCGCGCGTGTACGTGCGAAACCAGCCGTCCATGTTCGTCCACGAAAGCAGCACGGAGACGACCACCGTTTTATTCGTGGGATTTTCCGCATGCCAGCGATACACGGCGACCGGATAACTGGATTCGCGATAGTTGCCGGGAAGCACGGGCGAGAATTGCTCCAGCGTCACGTGCGCGGGAAATTTCTCACTTTTGTAATCGAACCACGACTTCGGATACAGCGCCGCGTATTCGCCCGCGCCAACTGGATAGTCCCATTTCCAACTCGCCAGCTCGCCGCCCTTCGGATGACCGTTCATCAAGATTTGGGCGTATCCCGCAGGCTCGCCTTCCGATCTGCTGAAACATCGCGAACTGATTTGCGTTCACCGTCTCGTATTTGTGAACGCCCGCCTTGATATGCCACCGCGCGAAATCGCCGCGATACGTGCGCGAGAAAGTGCCGGAGCCGAATCCTCCCACGGGAGCGCCCTGCCAGTAGCCATCGTCGATATCCGTAGCGTTTCGCTTCACGCCAGGGTTGGCGAGCGGCTGGCCCAGAGGACGGCGCCACGCCGCTTTCGGAATTTCGGTTTGAGCATGCGCGGCTTGAATGCATACGAAAACAAGGCAGAAGGCTGCGAACACGCGCACTGATTTTGCGAGCTTCATGCTTCCTCCGGGACGATTCATGCGACGCGGAATGCGAATGACCTGCGGTGGCGGGACCTCAACCTACTCGCCCGACCAGTATTTGTTGAAGCCGATGTAGTCCGAAGGAAGATTCGCCAGAATTTTGCGCCGCAGCTCCAGAATGTCCACGGTCCCCACCGACTTATAGAGTATTTTCCCGTCGGGGGCGATGAGCACCGTGTAAGGAACGGCCGACTCCCATTCCGGATCGAACGCCTTCTGCATTGCCGCGGTGTCGTCCGATGCAAAAAGTAAATTCCGCGTCGTGGCATGGAATTTCTGGAGCATCTTCAGAGCGCCTTCTTTCTCGTCCGGTTGATTCGCCGACACGGTCACGAGCTCGAACTCGCGCACGTTGTACATGCGAAAGGTGTCCTGCAAGTCCGGCATCTCGTGAATGCACGAGCCGCACCACGTGGCCCAGAAATTCACCACGAGATATTTGCCCGTGGGATTCGCGCGCAGCTTCTTCAGATCATCGGCCGTCGCCATCTCCAAAGTTACCGGCTGAGCCTCAATCTTCCGCATCGTATCGTCGCTCTGAGCTTTTTTCTCCGCCCACTTGGTGGAGCAGCCGAAGACTCCCGTATGCGTTACGGCTGGATCCTTGTGCGCCAGTAACGCGTCGATCGCGTCGCGCGCTTCGTGAGACTTCACCGCTTCGATCCGGTAGCTGTTGTCAAAGCGCCCTTCGTAACGCAGCTTGCGGTCCTGGTCGAAAACGAAAACATGCGGTGTCGCCTGCGGACCATAAGCACGCGTCACCGCTTGGGTATCGCCGTCGTAGAGGTAAGGATATTTCAGATTTTTGTACTCCGCGCGAATTTTCATTTCGTCGAGTGTGTCGCTGATGTCAGAAGAGTCCAGCTCGTCGATGCGCAACGCCTTCGGATCGTTCCCTTGAATTGCGACCACAGCCACGCCTTTGTCTTTGTAGCCGGCTGCAAGCTGATTGACGCGCTGCTCGTACATCTGCGCGATCGGGCAGTGGTTGCACATGAAGACGACGACCAGTACCGGGCTCGCGGCGTAGTCGCTGAGCTTGTGTGTTTTTCCATCAACGCCGGGCAGCTCGAAGATCGGAGCGGGCGAGCCCACGGGAAGGATCGGGTGCGTAGTTTGGCCCCACGCAGCAGGCCCAATGAACATCAGTAGGATCACGGTCCAAAGTTTCATCGTCCCTCTCATCTGGCCGGTAGTCTTCGCAACCAAGACTCGTTCCGCAGTTATTTTGTGCTCGGTGCTGCCGGAGGCAACGGCCGGGAAGTGATGTCCGCATCGACCTGTCTCGTGGCCCAGCGAATCGCTTCGGTGTACATCTTCTGAATCCGCGGGTCGTCCCAATTCTCCGCGGGATGTCCCAGCGTCGAATAGAACACTCGCCCGTTACCGTACATTTTCGCGTAAGCAACCGCAAAATCACCGTCCTTGCGATGCACGCGCGGGTTGGAGAGGTCCAGCTTCGCCGTGTCCAGGCGCATCAGCACGCGGACGTTCGCGCGTGAATAATTCCGAAGCTGATAAATCTCGTCGCTGCAGAACGAATTCGCGCGGAAATTGGGACATGCCGGGAAAGTTCGGATCTTCCACGATGATCGGCGCGTCAAATGTTCCCCACGGATGCTCGTCGAAGTAGCCGCCGATCATGTCGCCGTACTCCGGCCAGTCCGTGAACGTGATTGCCGCGCTATGGACGCCGATGAAGCCTTTACCATCCTCATGAATGAACGAAATGAAGTCCGCTTTCTGCTGCGTCGATCCATTTCCAGCGTGCCGCCTGTAAAAAACATCACCGCATCACAATCGTTCAGGTTCTTCGCGTTGTATTCGAGCTTCTTTTTGGTCAGCGCTTCAGTGTCAGTTCGCATCGTGGTGTCCCAATACCCGGTTTCGCGGCCGAGACGCTCGATCGTCGCCATCGCGTGCGAGACGGCTTCGTGCCGGTAACCTTTCTCCTCGCCCAGAAGAGCAGATGTTTTTTCGCTGGAGGTGGCGATTGAGCGGCGTACAGCGAGCAGTACGCGATGCCAATCACCAAAAGAGCGAGAACGACTTTCTTCACTTGAACCATTCCCCGACGGTTGCGGCGTCATGCGATGGATTCAATTATTTGCGACTGGCACTGGCTTCGCAGCTGGATACAAATCCTTGGCAGGCATGTTCGCGTCGAAAACCAGATTGAAGAACCCGACCATCATTTCGTCCCAGCTCTGCTGGCCCCACTTCACCGTCTTGGTGGGATCGGGGTTTTCGGGATTGTCCGGCGAATTGTCGAAATGCGCCGTGCATTCGATCTTCGTGCCTTTAGGAAGATCGATCATGTCGGCGTAGTTGTACCAGAGCTGCCAGTGCCAGTTGTAATGCGGCACGTCGAGGATGGTTTCGGTGTGGCCGTCGGGGAACACGAGCCGGTATTCGAAATCCTTGCCTCGCGTGTGCATATGCGGATGTACGCCCGCAAGCTTAACGTTCTGCAGCACGTCGAAGGTCGCATCCACGCGATAGTTAGGATCCCCCGGCGGAATCGCAAACGTGCCGTTCACCGCGGACATGCGTCAGCACGCGTTCTTTCGGCGGCTCCTTTGCGAAAATGATTCCGAGCTTGGTCTGATCCTGAACGGCTTTGCCGTTTGGTGTGTAATGCACTTCAAAGACGATGTCCGATCCGGCCTTGATCAGTTTCCCTTGGCCGGGCTGAAGAATTTCCGGCGTCTGCCCGGGCGCGTAGCCCACCAGAAAATCGCTTGGCAGCGCGCTGGTGTCTTTCTTCTCGTCTTCCTTCGAAGGCGGCGCTTCGAAGAAAACTCCCGGCTTCTCGTCCTTGAAGTAGTTCGAACCGGGCTCTCGCAAGTACGCGATGATGTGATGGACCACGGCGCGATCCGTCGGTCGCACCTCTGCCATTTGCACCCATTTGTCTTCTGTGAATCCCGTCGGCACGATAACGTACTGATACTCCACCATTCCCGATTCCGGCACGTTGAATGGCTTCGGCAACTCAAACACCATGTCCGGCTTCGGAATTCCCCAGCCCTGCGTCCAATTAATGGGTGGTGGCATATCTTTCGGATCGCCTTCCGGCGCGCCCGCGTTGGCCCAGGCAATAATCGTGTGAATTTCCGGCTCGGAAAGCGCGCGGTTATTTGCGAAGTGTCCGTACTTCGGATCGGCGAACCACGGAGGCATCTGTTTCTGCTGCACGGCGAGCTTCATGGCGCCGGCCCACGGTTTGGTTTCTGCATAAGTCAGCATGGAAAACGGAGCGGCTTCTCCGGGACGGTGGCAGCTCTGGCAATTTTTCTGAAGAATTGGCGCGACGTCCTTGCTGTAGGTCGGCGCGACCGGTGGTGCGGAAGCCGAAGTCTGCGCAAGAAGACCTACAGCGCAAAAAGTGTTTAATAAAATTATTGCGGCTAGACATAGCTTTGGCATCCGCGTTCACCTCGAAGACATTTTTCGCGCTCGTTGTGCGAGCCGTCGCTCGCGAGAACGCGCCCGTAAGTTGAAGGTACGCGAGAGGATACGCCATCGAGGAGCTTCGGAACAATCGATTTTCTAGCCTCTTCAGCCACCGAAACGGGGCAATAGTACCTGCCACACGGGCGATGCTGTAGGTTGTCCAATCGCGTAACGTTATGGTTCGGCGCCGTTTGCGGAACTTCCGGCCTGCTCACCGTCGACCTGCGCTAACATTTTTAGAGTCTTCTCATATGAAATTGGCCCGCCCTACTGGCTTTGTCCTTACCACTTGGTGTGTGTTCGTGGGTGGTTTCATCGCGATCGCACTGCTCGTGCCCGCGGGACCGTTCCGCCGCACGGCCTCAGATCTGTTCGCCTGCCTGGTTCCACTCTTTGCCAATTCTTGCCTGCTGTACAACGCTGCCAGCCCCTACCGCCGCCGCAACAGCTTCTGGATGCTGCTCGCCATGGGCTGCACTCTCTGGCTCTTTGGCCATCTGGTATTTACGTATGACCGGGTCGCAGGCAACCACGGTTCGCATTCGCCATTCCTGGGAGACAGCCTTTTTTTTCTACACACCGTGCCATTCATGGCGGCGGTGGCGCTCGCGCCGCACGCCCGCAAGATGCGCGAGACTCTCCGTTACGGCTTGCTCGACTTTCTGCTGCTGACTTTATTGTGGTTTTACGTTTATGTGTTCGCCGCGATGCCCTGGAAGCTCGCGTATCCCGATCCCGCCCTGTTCCGCATGCGCGACGTCGAAGCCTACATGGTGGAGAATCTCGTGGTCGTGATTGGATTCGGATATTTGTTTTTCCACTCCCACGGCGGCTGGAAGAAAATCTACGGGCATCTGCTGGGCGCCGCCAGCCTTTACGTCGTCGGATTTGTCACGGCGCAGATTGAGGTCGGTCGCGGTCGCGAATACTCCGGCACGCTGCTCACCGTTCCGATCATGGCGGCTTTTGTGTGGATGGCTACCGCGGGAATCATCGCCAAACGTGCTGAGCTGCGCCCCGAACCCCTCGAAGCGAATTTGCACCGCGACAAACAGTGGCCCGTACATCTCGCGATGCTCGGCGTGCTGGCCGCGCCGCTCTTGGCTATCTGGAACGTCCTATTCAGTACCGCGCCCGCGCCGGTGCGCGAGTTCCGCTTGCTAGCCACGCTCTTCGCGATCGTCGGAGCGACAGCGATCATTTTTTACCGGCAACATCTCGTCTATTTGGAACGAACCGGCCTGGTGCATGAACTCTGGGAGTCGCTGGAAAACGTAAAGCGTCTTCAGACCCACTTCGTCCAGTCGGAAAAGCTCGCTTCCCTCGGCCAGCTTGCCGCCGGCGCCGCGCATGAGATCAATAATCCGCTCACCGCGATTCTCGGCTACTCCGAGGTACTCACAGTGGAGAACGCGCCCGACACGCGTCCGCACACGCTTGGTGCGAAAATTCGCGAACAGGCTCGGCGCACGAAAGACCTGGTCACCAATCTACTCAGCTTCGCCCGCCAGGTGCCTGCTGAAAAGCAGCTACTCGATCTGAACACCGTGCTGACTGGCGCGGTCCAGCTTCGCAATCTCGACCTGCGCGAAAAGCAAATCCGCGTTGAACTCGAGAATCGCAGCATTTTGCCGGCGGTTCACGGCGATCCGAATCAGCTGCTGCAGGTTTTCTATCACCTGATCAGCAACGCAGTGGACGCGATGGATACCGCCGGAGGCGGCGTGCTGCTGATCCGCACGCTTCGCGAACGCAATAACGTGGTGATCGAATTTTCCGACACGGGCCCGGGCATGAAAGAACCCGAAAAAGTATTTGACCCGTTTTACACTACCAAGCCTGTAGGGAAGGGAACCGGGCTCGGCCTTAGCATCTGCTACGGCGTAATGCAGGAGCACGGCGGCTCGATCACCGGCTTCAACCGCCCCGAGGGTGGTTGCACGTTCCGGCTCGAACTTCCGGCTGTGCTGGCTGTGTTCCCGCAGTCGCCGCCGCTGCCCCCGGTCAGCGTTCACTCGCGTTAGCGGAGCGGCCAATCGCGCAGGGCGGCCTTCGCCCCAAACTTTTCAGCCCTTCGTTCGTATATGTTAAAGTCGGCAAACTCCATGAACGGTCCAGCGATTGCCACTGAGAATCTCTCCCGCCGGTTCGGCGAACTCGTTGCCGTTGAAAACGTAAACCTTCAGGTTGTTCCCGGCCAATTCTTTGGTTTTCTCGGTCCCAACGGCGCCGGCAAATCCACCACCATAAAAATGCTCACGGGCCTTCTGGCGCCCACGTCCGGCCGGATTCAAATTCTCGGCACAGACATGGCTTCCAATTCCGTCGAAGTCAAACGCCAGATCGGCGTTGTGCCCGAAGGCATGGCGCTGTTCGGCCGCCTCACCGGCTCCGAATACTTGAACTTTGTCGGCCGCATGTACGGACTCGATTCCGCCACGGCCGCAAACCGTACCGCCGAACTTCTGGAATTCATGCAGCTTGTCGATCAGCCCAAGGCGTTGATCACCGACTACTCCCACGGCATGCAGAAAAAACTCGCGCTCGCCGCCGCCGTGATTCACGGTCCACGCATTCTTTTTCTGGACGAACCCTTCGAAGGCGTCGATGCCGTCGCATCGAACACATTAAAAGCCATGCTTCAAAGCATGATCGCGCGCGGGGCCACGATTTTCCTCACCTCCCACGTGCTCGAAATTGTCGAGCGCCTTTGCAGCCATGTCGGCATCATTCACAAAGGACACCTCGTCGCGCAGGGCTCTATCGAGGAGCTTCGTGCCGGAGTCGAATCGCAGTCGCCCGCGCTGCAAGGCGAAAAACTCACTCTCGAGCAGATTTTTCTTCGCATCGTCGGAGGCACGCGCCCGGTCGAGCAGGAACTTTCATGGCTGGAGTGAACCCGGCGCCGCCCATACGCGGCCAGTTCGCCGCCATCGCGCTCGTACGCTGGCAACTTTTCCTCAACGGCATGCGCACTCTGCGCGGCCGGATGGAAGTTGTATCGCGGATCGTAATGGGAATTGCCTTCGCCGTGCTTGGCATTGGCGGTTCGGCCGTCGCCGGTGCAGTCGCCTGGTTCCTTACGTCCCATGGAAAAATCGAAGCTCTCGCCTTTATTTTCTGGGGAATTTTCCTGTTCTGGCAGCTCTTTCCTGTGATGGCGCAAGCTCTGGCAGACAACATCGACTCCTCGCACCTGCTACGTTACCCGCTTACCTACCGCGCGTATTTCCTGATCCGCATGGCCTACGGTTCGCTCGAACCGGCCACGTTCGTCGGCCTGACCTGGATTCTCGCCATGGGATGCGGCATCGCTATTGCGTCATTTCGCGGGTTCCTGTGGGCCACTCCCGTGCTTTTGCTTTTCGGGGCATTCAACATTCTGTTCGCCCGCATGATCTTCGCGTGGATCGAACGGTGGTTGGCTCGCCGCAAAACACGTGAAGTCCTCGGCTTCGTGTTTTTCCTCTTCATCATCGGGCTGCAGTTCGTCGGACCGGTGCTGAATCATTTCACGCGTCGCCGCGACCCTCGCGTGGTGGAATACGCATCGCAGGTCCTGCCGTTCGAACGCTTATCGCCTCCGGGATTGGCCGCGTCCTATCTTTCGGCCGCGGTTACAGGCGACATTCCGTCTGCCGCCGGGAAGTTCGCGCTGCTCGCCGTGTACGTGGCCATCGCGTTTTGGCTTCTCAATCTCCGTTTGCGTGCTTACTACTTCGGCGAAGACTTGAGCGAATCCGTCGCTCGTGCAAAAGCTCCGGCCACTCGATCCCGGGGATCCATTCATGCCGGATGGAACGTGCCTTTCGCCTCGCCTGCCACGAGCGCCGTGCTGCAAAAGGAAATCCGTTACATCCTGCGCAGCGGCCCGATGCTTTTCACTTTGGTGATGCCACTGGTAATCCTCGTGATCTTCCGTTTCAGCGTCGGTCAGGCTTCTCATGGTGCAGTTACTTTTATTGCGCGCTCGGGCGAATTTGCATTTCCAATCGGAGCTGGCTACGCGGTGCTGATTCTCACGAATCTTGTTTACAACTGCTTTGGTGCCGACAATGGCGGCATCCAGTTCTTCTTTCTCTCCCCGGCGCGTTTCCGCGAAATTCTGCTCGGCAAAAATATGGCCCACGCTTCGATTCTCGCGTTCGAGATCGTTCTGGTTTTCGCGGGCAGTTGCTTTCTCTACCAGCCGCCCACGCTGGTGCTTTTTTTTATAACGATTCTGGGCGTCGTTTTTGCACTCTTTGTCAATCTCGCTGCCGGGGACCTGCTCTCCATTTTCACGCCGCGCAAAATTGATTACGGCGCGTTTGGTCGCCAGCGCGCGTCCACGGTAACGGCATTCGCCAGCCTTGGCGTTCAGGCGCTTACCATCGGCCTGGCAGCCGGAACCGTTCTCATCGCCCGCGCCGTCGGCATGTTGTGGGTAGCGATTCCCGTCTTCATGGTGCTCGCCGCTATTGCCGCTGCGGTTTACTTTTTCATTCTCACTCGCATAGATGGCATGGCCATCCGCCAGCGCGAAGCGCTCATCTCCGAACTTTGCCGCTCCTGACGGAATTGCGATTCTTCCTCGCTTAAGGTTGAATGTCTCGTGCCGCAGTTCGGCGCGCCTTCCCGAAATCGAGGAGCTTCGATGATTCGTTGCGCGATCCGCCCCGCCTGTCCGCCCGTTCTGGTTGTTGCCCTGACCTTCGGATTCGCCGCTGTCGCGTCTGTTCGCGCGCAACAGAACGCGACAACGTTATCCAGCGACGTCGTCACAAAACTTGCGGACCTGGTCGCAACGCCATCCGTATCGGGATACGAACAGCCCCTCGGCGAAAAGTTGACCAAAGATCTCGCCGCGCTTCATCCGGTCACCGACAACATCGGCGATGTTGTCGTCACGCTAGGCTCCGGCGCTCCTCATCGTCTGATAGTCGCATCGATCGACGAGCCCGGTTTCGTGGTAAGCGCCATCACGCCTGACGGCTATCTGCGCGTCCAGCGTCTGCCTCAGCGCGGCCTCGCGCCGATCTACAATGAACTCTGCGCTGCCCAGCCCGTGAAAGTGATCACCGCGCGCGGCGCGGCCATCGACGGCGTATTTGCAGGCCTGTCGATCCACTTGCAGCCCTTCGGAGGCGAAGTTCGCTCGAACGCGCCGAATCCCGCGGACCTCGACTCGGTGTACGTGGATATCGGGGCATCGTCTGCCGCCGAAGCGCGCAAAGCGGGCGTCGATATCCTGAATCCGATCGTCCTTCAGCGTACCCTCTCCGCGATGGACAACAGGCTCCTCGCCGCGGTTTCCGTCGGCGACAAATACGGCGCCGCGGCCGTCCTTGGGTCGCTCGCGCACATCGATCCCGCAAAAATTTCCGGCACGCTCACCGTCGCATTCGTCGTACAGCAGCGCATCGGCGCGCGCGGCCTTCAGCGAATCCTCACGGCGACGCAGTCCGACGAACTTCTCTACGTTGGCCGGCTCACTCCCGGCGGGCCGATCCCCGGAATGGAAGGCGTGCACCACGCCCCGCGACGAGACCCGGGAAGCGGCGTCCTGATTGCCAACGAAAATTCCGAGCCGCAGCCTTCTGCCTTCGAGCTGGAACTCCAGCGACTCGCCGATGCGAACCACGCCTCGCTCGAAGCCGATTACTCCTCGGCTCTGATCCCGCGCAGCTACTTACCGCTTCCTGACCTTCCCAAGCGCACAGCGCACATTGGAATCGCCGCAGCATGGTCCGATACACCCGCGGAAACGATCGATGCCAACGATCTTGAGCAGCTCACGAACCTCATCGAATCCTACGAAACCGGTTCGCCGTTCGCTGGCCCGAAACTTTCGAATCTCGCAGCCATGCTTCCAAACGCCAAAGCGGATTCGTCGGTCGGTACGAAAGGACTGGCGGCACCCTCAACCGTCATGATTCTCAGCGATCTGGTGCGTGCGTACGGCGCCAGCACGCACGAAGGCGACGTCCGAGAGCGGGTGAAAGCGCTGCTCCCTAATTGGGCACACTCGGAAATCGACGACGCCGGAAACCTCGTCCTGCCGCTCGCGTCCGGGAGCCCGAACTCGCCGAGCATCCTCGTCGTTGCTCACATGGACGAGATCGGCTACAAGGTGAAATCCATTTCGAACGACGGCCGTCTCGAAGTCGAAGAGCTTGGATCAGGCATTCAGAATTTCTTTCAAGGGCACCCGGCGCTCGTTCACTCCGCGGCTGGCGACGTAAACGCGATTGTCGAGCTGCCTCAAAATTGGGACACCTCAAACTTCAAATGGCCGGAAGAAAACTCCGAAACCACGATTCGCGTGGATGCCGGCGCGCGCACCGCGGAGGAAGCCGCCAAGCTCGGCATCAAAATCGGAGACACAGTCACAATCCCGAAAGCTTACCGCCCGCTCGTCAGCACGCGTGCGAATGGCCGCAGTTTCGACGACCGCGTTGGCTGCGCCGCTCTCATTTCAGCCGTGTGGTCGTTGGGAGGTCCCGATGCCACCGCGCTCAAGGGCCGCAACGTAACGTTTGTGTGGTCCACTGGCGAGGAACTCGGCTTGGTCGGTGCCGCAAAGCTAGCGGTGCGCCTCGCGGACAAGCACGAAGTCCCAAGTTACGTTTTCGCAGTCGATACGTTTGTCAGCTCGGACTCTCCGCTCGAATCGAAACGTTATGCGGACGCTGAGATTGGCAAGGGCTTCGTGGTGCGCGCGGTGGACAGTTCGAACATCGTCCCGCCGTTCGCCCTCGAAAAGATCGAGAAGCTCGCGCACGCAAATCAGATTCCGATTCAATACGGCGTCACGTCCGGCGGCAACGACGGCTCGGCCTTCGTGCGATACGGCTCGCTCGACGTTGCTCTCGGCTGGCCGCTGCGCTACTCCCACTCCCCAGCGGAAGTAATCGATACGCGCGACGTGGATTCGCTGGCCCACATCATCGCCGCGATTGCCAAGTCCTGGTAATCCGCGCGCACGATTGCAGCCCAATCGCTCACCGCCGGGCTGGGCGGCGTCACGGTCTTTGCTATAATCCCCAGCCGTGACCGGCCCAACGTTCAAGCCGCCCCGCCACATCGTTGTCGAAGGGCCCATTCGCGTTGGCAAATCCACGCTCGCCAAAGTTCTTGCCGAGCAGCTCCATGCCCGCCGCATTTTCGATGCGGAAGATAATCCTTTCCTGGCCGACTTCTACGAAGAGAAGCCCGGAGCTGCGTTCCGTGCTCAGATGTATTTTCTCTACGAGCGCCACCGCCGCTTGCTGGAAACGCGTCTCGAGGAAGGCGCAGCGCCGATCGTCAGCGATTTCCTCTTTGAGAAAGACAAAATTTTCGCGTACATCAATCTCGACAACGAAGAGCTGAAACTTTACGAAAAATATTTCGACACGCTGGCGCCGTCGATCCCGCCTCCCGATCTTGTGATCTATTTGCAGGCCAAGCCCGATGTGCTCCGCAAGCGGGTTTCAAAGAAGGGCGATCCTACCGAGAAGCAGATTTCACTCGAATATGTCGAAGCCGTAGCCAACGCCTACGAGCATTTCTTCTTCCGCTATTCGAGCTCAAACCTGCTGGTGGTGGATACGTCGGAGATCGACTTCGTCGAACGCAACCAGGATTTGCAGGAGCTGCTCCGGCGTTTGCGCCAGCCGGTCAGCGGAACGCAATACTTCCTACCACTGGGTCACAGCTAAAAGGATTATTTCAGAAAAGGGGCCGGGACGTGTAACCCCGCCAGGTTACCCGCCCCGGTATGCGCACGAGGATTTTTGGACTCGCGCCGGCAAACGACGCGAGAAAAACTAAGCCGCCTTGTACGGCCCGGTTAGGCGATGCCGCCATCTGCCGAGCGCACGATTCATCGGATGGCTTCGATGCAGGAACGTAAGTACGGGCGCGCGGCGCACTCCGATTTTCTCCAGCGCGCGGCGAATCCGGAAGTCGCGTCCCGCCGAAACGAGCCCTTTTTCAAGAGTATTGATCGCTTCGCTCGTCCGTCCCGCTTGGTAGTAAACCTCCGCAAGGTTCAGGTAAAGCTGGGCATGGTTGTGTTTCATTCCGAGCGCTTCACGGCACAGCGATTCCGCGTCTCCAAACCGCTTTTCGGAAAGCGCCGCGAGCAGGCCCGTATAAGAAAGATAGAAGGGATTCTTGGGAGCGACACCCAGTGCGCGGCGGGCGTGCAGCAGGGCGTCATCGGAACGTCCGTCTCTAAGGAATTTCAGGCACTCTTTGAAGTCATTCATTCCGGCATCCGACGGGGAGGTGGTTCCAATCCAGTGGGACATGGGTTCCTTCCTTAATCGCGCTGGGACGCGCGGGGCGTTTCAACAATCCGAGCCTAAACCCGCTCGAAATGGATGGAAATAGAACGGAGGGGCAGCTTTCGGCCTAGAACCTTTTCCTGTCCTGAAAGACAGGCAAAGAGAAGGTAACCCTCGCGAGACTCCGCTTGCCCTTCACCGCGCGAATTCAGAGTTTCCGCCGGAGGTGCCGCTTAACTTTTTAGAGTGTTCCGGCGTAACTCCAATGTCCTCAAGCCGCAAAACCGTTTGCGGCGCATGCCGATTCAGTGAATGATATCGGCCTGATTTTAGGAATCTGGAGAGGGTTGATGAACTTATCGGTCGGCCGCGCGTCGTCGCGTTTTGCGTGTGTGATATTGCTGGCGAGCGGAATGGCGTTCGCGCCGGCGGCTTTGCCTCAAGAGCCAAACTCAGGCGCTCCGGCGACAGGCGCTCCTCCTATCGAGCAGGGCAAGTTCACCCTCCACAAATTCGAACAGCCCATCGGCGAGGAAACCTACACCGTCTCCGCCGATGGCGACGCGCTGTCGGTCAACATGGACTTCAAGTTCACCGACCGCGGCTCGACCGTACCACTGTCTGCCACCTTCCGTTCGAATAAGGACTGGTCGCCACTGGCCTTCGAAATCAAAGGCAAGAATTCCCGTTCCACGTCGATTGACGAAGCCGTCGAAGTCAACGCCACCGGCGTAAGAATCCGCGACCGGGAAAAATGGACCGAAGCGGCAAGACCGCAACAGTTCTTCACCATCGCCGGTTACGCGCCAGCAACGATGCAAATGCTAATGGTGCGGTACTGGGCCTCGCACGGCTCTCCCGCTCAACTCAGAACGTTGCCCACCGGCATCGTGAAGATCGAGCCGCGCGGCCAGGACGTGATTAAGATCGACGGCAAAGACCAAACGCTCGACCGCTATACCGTCGAGGGACTGATCTGGGGGCGCGAGTCGCTGTGGCTCGATGCGAACCGCAATCTGGTTGCCGCGGTTACCATCGACGCCGAGTTCGATCATTTCGAAGCCATCCGCGATGGATACGAAAGCGGCCTCGGTCAATTTGTGAGTCGCGCTGGCACCGATGGCATGGCCGCGCTCGCTGAACTCTCCAAAGGAATTTCCGGCAGCCGCGCGGACACCATCGCCCTCGTCGGCGGCACTTTGATCGACGGCACCAGCGCCGCGCCGGTGCCCGATTCCGTGGTCGTCATCCGGAAAGGCCGAATCCTCGCCGCCGGCCCGAAGTCCACGGTGAAGATTCCACACGGTGCCCAAAAGATCGACGTACGCGGAAAATATATTCTGCCCGGACTGTGGGATATGCACGCGCACTTCGAGCAGGTGGAGTGGGGGCCGATCTACCTCGCCGCCGGCGCTACCACCGTCCGCGACTGCGGCAATGAATTCGAATTCATCACCGCCGTTCGCGATGCGGTCGCCTCTGGACACGGGCTGGGTCCGCGCCTCGAGCTTGCGGGCATCGTGGATGGCACAGGACCGCTTGCCCTGGGCGTCGCGCGCGTGGACACGCCCGAAGAAGCGAAAATGTGGGTGGATAAATATCACGACGCCGGATTCCAGCAGATGAAGATTTACAGCTCGGTGAAGCTCGAAGAATTGAAGGATGTCGCAACGGAAGCTCACCGCCTCGGCATGACCGTCACCGGCCACATACCCGAAGGCCTCAATGCGTATCAGGCCATCGACGCGGGACAGGACCAGATTAACCACGTGCCGTACGTGGCGGACATCATGCACGCGCCACTGCCTGACAACGCCACACGCCGCCAGCGCGCCGAGGCTGACGCGCACATCGACGTGAATTCTCCCGAAGCGCAGAAAGCCATCGCTTTCCTCGTTGACCACGGCACGGTACTCGATCCCACGCTCGCGATTTTCGAATTTCAAACTGCGAACACCTCCAAGCCACCTGCCAGCTTCGAACCGGGGGTCTTGCGCGTCGCGCCGGAGCTAGCCGAGCAGCTTGTGGACGTGGGGCCTCCACCCCCGCCGGAGGTCGCGGCCATCATCAACGGTAGATTCGAGCGGGACGTCGAAATTGTCGGAGCGCTTCATAAAGCCGGCGTGCCGATCGTCGCCGGTACCGACCAGACCGTCCCCGGCTTCAGCCTTTACCGCGAACTCGAGCTTTACGTGCAGGCAGGCTTCACGCCTCTCGAAGCGATTCAGGCTGCGACGATCGTTCCGGCTCGCGTGATGAAACTCGATAGCGAGCTGGGCACCGTCGAGCCCGGCAAGCGCGCGGACCTGATCATCGTCGGCGCCAATCCGCTCGCGTCCATTCACAACATCCGCAAAGTCGAGTCCGTCATCACCAACGGGACGATGTACAACTCCGCGGAACTCTGGAAGAGCGTCGGTTTCAAGCCCGAGTAGTGCGCCATTTCTTCGCTTGTAGTACCCGTTCTGATGGACGTAAGCTGCGCACGATCCGCCCCAATCAAAGGACGATCATGGAAAAGTGGACTCGTAGGAAGTTTTTTCTCTCCACACTGGCTGGAGGAATTGTAGCCGGCTCCGACGCGTGTTTGGAGCCTCACTGCCATCGACCTCGCGCGACGGCTTCACCGCTCAATCCAAGTCCGGCGGCGTCTCGGCCCGGCCGCTCATCATTTCGTCTGCCAACGGGGTAACCCACCTCGACGACGGAATGGCCATCCTGAAATCCGGCGGCGATACTCTCGACGCAGCGCTCGCCGTGGTCACCAAAGTCGAAGACGATCCCAACGACGACTCGGTCGGATACGGCGGCCTACCCAACGAAGACGGCGTCGTCGAACTCGACGCCTCCGTGATGCATGGCCCTTCGCGCCGCTGCGGCTCCGTCGCCTCCATCCAGAAAATCAAAAATCCATCGCTCGTCGCGAAAGTCGTGATGGAGAAAACTAACCACGTGATGATCGTCGGTTCCGGCGCGCAGAAATTCGCCGAAGACGAGGGCTTTGTAACTATGAACCTGCTCACCGAGCGCTCCCGCATAGCCTGGCTCGCGTGGAAAGCGTCCACGTCTCCAAACTGGCGCCCGGGCCTGGACAGCCCGGATTGGCAGGAAAAACTGGCTCAGCTTCTGGACACGCCGGAAAAACTCGCATGGAAGGATCACATCGAGGAAGTCGTCCGGCATCCCATCACCGGCACAATCAATTGCTTGGCCGTCGGCGCGAACGGCGCTGTCTCCGGAACGACGACAACGTCCGGCTTATCCTGGAAAATCGCCGGCCGAGTTGGCGATTCGCCCCTCATAGGCGCTGGGCTCTTTGTGGACGGAGAAGTTGGCGGCGCGGGCTCTACCGGCCGCGGCGAGGAGAACATCAAAATTTCCGGCGGCCACACCATCGTCGAAGCCATGCGCAAGGGCGCCTCGCCCACCGACGCGTGCCTCGAAGCTCTACACCGCGTGGCGCACAACTACAAACCGTTTCCGGATCGCCTCAAACAATTCCATATTCAGTTTTACGCGGTAAATAAAAATGGCGATTACGGCGCGGCCAGCTTATGGGAAAAGCACATCAACGGCAAGCCCGTTCAATACGCAGTTCACGACGGCACGAAGGCGCGGCTGGTCCCTACGACGGCGCTCTTCCCAGGCATCGGCGGGGACTACTAAGCTCGCTACACAGCCGGTTATTGCACCAGCTCGGACGCAAACACAAGTCGATTCCGCTCGCTTCGAGCCGCGGACCTTCTTCTTCGAGCGCCGCGATCGTTGCCGGCTTCGGATGCCCGATGGCGATAGCCGATCCGTCGCGCTGCGCGTCCTTCGCGGCGAGACGCAATTGCGCGATCACCGCTTCGCGCGTGGCCACGTCGTCGAGAAACACTTTGCGCGAAGCGGCGCGCACGCCCGCCTTCTTCGCAGCATCGTAAGCGACCGTCGTTTTCTCGGTCCGGCTATCGATGAAGAAAAGGCCGCGCTGCCGCAGCGCCGGCATCAGTTCCGCCATCAACGCCTGGATTGGAAGTCGCGAGCGATCCTTGATGGTTGTTTACGCCCGCAACGTGCGGCACTGAATCGAGCGCGCTCGCTGAGCAACTCATTCACTTCGCTCGCGCTCATTCCCACTCGCAACTCCGCATTTTCCGCCTTCGCGTCTTCACCTTCGGACTGCATCGGCATGTGCAGCATCACCTGATCGCCGCGGCGATGAGCTTCCTCCGCGATTTCGGCGGAGAGTGTCAGGTGAGGCAGCACGGAAACCGTCACCGGGAAATTCAGCGCGAGCACCGAATCCGCGGCCGCCTGGTCGTTTCCGATATCGTCGATGATGATCGCTAGCCGCGGCCCACCCTTGGTCTGACGATGCAACGGTTTCAACGGCACATTCCGCGCGGTCCTCGGCCCAAGCGGGAGTGACTACATGAATCGAATGCGTCCGCGCGCCGTGAAACGAAAAATCGTACCGCGTCACTCCGCCCGATGAACTCGTCGCAAAAGTGAGAGCGTGTCGCTTCGCAATATCTTCCAGCGATGCCTTCAAGGCGGGTGCCTGCTTCGGATCGCCCAGCGAGATATAGACGTCGTCGAAGCCCGGCCCCGCAGGAATTCCAGCTTGGCCCGGCGCCGCTGTCGGCCGAATCTTGATTTCCGCATGATGGCCGGTGACGTTCTGCGCCGCGTTCACGACTTCGGTCGTCACCGCGCGCAACTCGTCCTTCGAAATCGCTTTCTTGCTGCAGCCGACGAGCGCGGCGGCGACGCAAATCATCGCGCCGAGAAGGCAAGCAAGCGACCACAAACGAGACCCGTTAGAAATTGGAGAATTATTCAAAGGAAGGGAGGCGATCCGTTTCGATCCGAAGTACGCAGAAAAACAGGCGCCGCCGAAACGGCGCCATCCGCAAAAAACTACGCCGCTTTCTTAACGGCCGGCGCAGCCCCGCTCTGCAAAATCTCAATCGCCTTTTTCATGTCGATGTCGTCGGGCGAAGCGCTCGGCGGTAGCGTAGGCGAAAGCACATCATTCGCGGCCATCAAGCTGTCGATCGACGGATGAATTTCCACGGTCGGAGCGATACCTTCTGCGGCGATGTTCTTTCCGCTCGGAGAGTAGTACAGCGCCACAGTCAAAATTAGCGCGCTGCCATTGTCCATCTCGATCAATTTCTGTTGCGACGCGATCCCGTAGGTCCGCTCGCCCACTGTGTCGCCGCGCTTGTTGTCGGAAATCGCGCTCGCCACAATTTCCGCCGGCCCTGCTGTGCCATTGCCAATCAACACCGCCACGGGTAGCGACCACGCCACTTTCGACGCATCCGCCGAGTACACCACCGGCGTCACGGTCTGACCTTTTAGCGTTGTAATCGTCCCGGAAGGAACGAACAGCTGAGCCGTCGAAATTCCCTCCGCCTCGTCGCCCATCGCGCAATCGCGCAAATCCAGGATCAATTTCTTCGCGCCCTTCTGCTGGAAACCCGCAAGCGCTTCCTTAATCTGCGCCGTCGTACCCGCCGTAAATTCCGGCACATGCAGATAAGCGATGTCGCCTGCGAGTTTGTCCTCCACGAGCTTCGAAGGCGCAAGCCTCGCGAGAGTGATGTCGATGTCCTGCGGCTCAGCTTTGCCGCGGCGAATCGCAGACAGCTTCACCACTGTTCCCGGTTGTCCCTTCAAAAGCAGTTGCGCCTGATCGATCGCCATCTGGCTCGTGGTGAATCCGGCGATCTTTTCCAGAATGTCGCCGATGCGCAGCCCGGCCTTTGCCGCCGGACTATCGGGCAGCACGCTGATCACGCCGATGTAGCCAAACCGCCGCGTCAACGCCATTCCGGCTTCTCCGCCGGGCGTACTGGCCGTCTTTTCTTTGTAGTCCTTATATTCGAGAGGGCTCAGGTAGGCAGACTGCGGGTCCAGAGAATCGAGCAGCCCGTGCAGGGCGCCGTTCGTCACCGCGGGGATGTTGGGCTCGTCCACGTAGTCGCGCTGGATGTGTTCGAGCACTTCGCTATAGACGGTCAGCGCGCGAAAGGCTTTGTCTTCCGACGAGCGCCCCATCAGCAAACGCCCCGTGGCGGCATACCCAACCACCAGCACCGATACCACCACCACTATCTTCTTTAGCCGTGGACTCATTCAAGCACCTGTTAGAGAGCCTTCCGAGTATAACAGCGGTCGCTTATTAGACGCGAGTGGGCAGAAAGAGGGTAGTACGGCCTTCGTGAGCCTCGGCCTCGGCGAGAAGCAGCCTATTTGTGAGCAAAATGGGCGTGTTGACTGACCGGAACCTCAAACGCGTCCGGTTCCACCGTCGGCATCGCCGCCGTAATGTACGTCTGCGAGATCCGGTCTTGCCACGTGAAGCGGTCTTCGTCCCAAATGGACCAGATGTACCCGAGCATGAACGTGGCACCGGATAGCAGGTAGCCGAAGCTTCGCCAGAGCAGCTGACGCGTGTCCGGCAGCGTGCCATCCAACCGCACGATAGTCAGTTCGCGGAGTTGCATTCCCGGCGTAGCCCCCGCGAACACTGTGAACAGGAAAAAGTACTGCGCATAGAAAAGGTAAAACGCGGCCAGATACACAGCGGCGTCCACCTTCTCCAGCGCCATATGCCCGCCCATCGAACGGAACAAAAACAGAAACCCAGCCCACGTCAGCGCGAGGAACGCGGCGTCCAGCGCGCCCGCTACTCGCCGCTCGCTCAAGCTCGCCACCGGCACGATCGCGTTCAGCGGATGTGCCCGGTCGTCGGGCCGGCGCGCGAAATCCAGCTCCGGCTGAATGCAGATCTCCACGCATTCGTTTTTTTGCTTCCGGGAAACTGGCGTGCGATGCGGCTTCGCGGTCACACGCGTCGAGATCCGAGGCTCCCCACCCACCGCGTCAACCTCGAAATACCGCTCGGTCCTCTCGCTCCTTGCGAATCCCTCTTCAGGCGACGGTTCATCCCACTCGGCAGCCGGGAAAGGCGACGCGGTAAAGGGAAGTCCGGATTGCGAATCGTCCCGCGACGGCCGGCCATGGCGCAGCCGGTAAGCGTCCAGGCGGCGTGTAACTTCTTCGCGCCAAGCGGGCTCCAGGGCAACGGAAGTGTATCGATCGGCGTCCGATGATTGGGGCGTCTTGCTGGAAAGGGATGAAGGCGCGCCGACAGCGGTCGGCTTTGCTCGCTCACTTCGAGCGGGCGCACTTATGCTGGCTGATTCGAGAATCGGGTCTTGCGCGAGCGGGGCGTCACAAAACGAGCAATTCTCGGTGCGCTCCATCAGGAGGGCACCACAATGCGAGCAGATTCTTATCACCGGTCCGTTTTGCGCTGCGGATGTCCAGTGGCGGAACGCAGCCATCCTACCACGCGCCCCTTATCCACGCCCCGCCCCAACCTGAACCGAATGTTTCGTAACGGACAACGCGCCCTGTTCAATTGTTCTTTCGCGGCTCCGTTTTCCCGTTCGTTGCTAGCCTCGAATGCGCGTGTTAGGCTCGGAGTGTTTTTTTCTGGCGTACTTCTTGGACCTTACTGAGGCAATGGCAATCGCGGATTCTCCTCGATTTCTGCGCAGACCCGCGACGTGGCTCGCTCTCGCGTCCTTGCTTTTTGCAGCCTCCGTTGTGACCGAGCGCCCCGCGCAGGCTCAGTCCAGACCCAAGCCCAAAGCCACGCCGCGCCCAAGCCTGCGCCAGCTGTCGCAGCGAGACCCCTTGTTCCCGGCGCGGGCGGCGATCAGAACGCCAGTCTCGAAGCGGACCAACAGCGCCAGGTCGGCCGCATCTATTACGCCGACGGCCACGTCGATCTTCTCTACGAAAACACTCGCCTCCGCGCCGATCATGTCGAGTACAACGAAGATACGCAGGTTGCGACCGCCGCCGGGCACGTTCAGCTTGACTACATGACCCAGCACGTCGAAGCCGATGACGCGGTCTATGAATTGAAAACCGGCCGCGGGAAATTTCGTCACGTGCGCGCTACATTCGCAGTGCAGCGGCGCACCTCGCCCACGCTTCTGATCAGCCCCAATCCCGATCTACTTTGAAGCTGAAGAAGCCGAACGCATCGATCAGGACACCTACAAAATCCACAAAGCCTGGATGACGGTCTGCGACCCCGCCAAGCCCACATGGAAGTTCTACGCGCCCGAAGCCACGGTTTACATGCAGAAGTCCGTGCACCTCGAGAACGGAAACTTTCGTCTCTTCTCCGTTCCGGTTCTCTATCTTCCGTACGCAACCTTTCCCGCCGAAAAAGAGCGCACCTCCGGCTTCTTGATTCCGGACATCGGCCAGAGTTCAACGAAAGGTTACATCCTCGGCGACGCCGTTTATTGGGCGCCCGTCGATTGGGTCGATCTCACTCTCGGCGCCAACTATTACAGCCGCCGCGGTTGGTCGCAGAAGGGCGATCTGCGAATGCGTCCGTGGGAAAACGCCAAGCTCGATGTTCTCTATTCGGGCGTGATCGATCGCGGCCTTGTGGAGGCCATTCCGCCCGCAGTTCCGGGAGGCCCAACCACCTACGAAAACATCAATCAAGGTGGTCACGAGGTGCACGTTCTCTTTACCGCTCTTCTTCCGGACGACTGGCGCGCCGTCGCCGATCTCGATCAGCTTAGCTCGCTTACGTACCGCATCGCATGGAGCGAAACTTTCGCGCAGGCCGTGAATTCCGAAGTTCCGCGCAACGCTTTCCTCACAAAGAACTTTCGCGGCTTCAGCTTGAATTTCGCCTCGCTCAGCTATCAGAACTATTTCACAGCTACCACCGCAACCACCGCGAACTCGGGAGACACTTCGGTCACGCTCCGCTCCGCGCCCGAGGTTCAGTTTGGCTCCGTCGATCAGGCCCCGTGGGCGAAACTGCCCATCTATTTTTCGTTCGAGGGATTTTCAGACGCTGTTCATCGCGGGGACACCGTCACCGGATTTTCCACGCCCAACTTCGTCGAACGCAGCGAGATCGCGCCTGCAGTCACCATTCCGTTGCATTTCGGTCCGTGGCTCGACGTCACTCCGTCATTCACTCTGCGCACCACGTACTACGGCGGCCAGGTTCAGAGCGGCGACTTCGTCAACAAAGGCTTCTTCCGCACCACTGAAGAATTTTCGCTGGACCTTCATCCGTTCACCTTCGATCGCGTCTGGGGCGACCAAAAGAAAAAGTGGAAGCACGTGATCGAGCCGGACATTGTCTATTCCTACGTGAATGGCGTGAATGACTTCGGCAAATACATCCGCTTCGACGAAGACGAAACCCTCACCGACACGAACGAAGTTCAGTACGGAATCACCCAGCGCCTCTACAGCCGCGAAGGCGACGACGGCGCAAACGAAATCGCCAGCCTCAGCATCACGCAGAAATACTTCTTCGATCCCACCTTTGGAGGCGCGCTTGTCTCCGGCCAGCGCAACGTATTTGCCACGCTCGATTCGCTCACCCCGTTTGCTTTCGCGGATGAGGCTCGCCACTTCTCACCCATTGTTTCGAATTTGCGTGTCGAGCCCGGCAAACACTTTGACACCGAACTGATCGTCAACTTCGACCCGTACCATAATCGCCTGCAGGCCATCGGCACGCTCGTGAAGTGGAAGCCCTACCGCGAGTCGTTCCTTACGCTCGCTCATTTCTCCACCACGAATCTGCCAAGCCCCATCGACGAGGAACCCCCAAGCTTTGTGTTTGAGAATCGATCGAATCAGATCCGTGCCCTCATCGGTTACGGCGATCTTACCCGCCGCGGCCTGAACTTCACCTTTGGCGCGAGCTACGACGTCACACAGGCCGCCTTTCAGAACCAGATCGCTGAGTTCAGCTACAACGGCGACTGCTGCGGCTTCGGATTCGAATACCGCCGGTTTTCGTTCGGTACCATCCGAAACGAAAATCAGTACCTGATCGTCTTCCGCATCGCCAATCTCGGTTCGGCCGGCACGTTGCGCCGCGCTGAAAAGATCTTCTAGGCCATGCCTCCTTCGCGTGCATCCTCCGATTTTGCGTATCTGACGATTCGCGAAGCCGCACGACTGCTCCGCGCCCGCAAAGTCTCTTCGCTCGAACTGACCAACGAAGCCCTCGCCCGCATCGAACGCCTCAATCCCTCCCTGAATGCATTCATCACCGTCACGTCCGGCTTGGCCAGAAGGAAGGCGCGCGCGGCCGACTGCGAACTTCGCGCAGGCAAGAATCGCGGGCCACTTCACGGAATCCCCATCACGATTAAGGACAACTACTGGACGCGCGGCATTCGCACGACCGCAGGTTCACCCATCCTCGTTGATTTTATTCCGGCCACGGACAGCGCAGTCGCCGCGCGCCTCGCCGAAGCGGGAGCCGTGCTGCTCGGTAAAACCAATCTCAACGAGTTCGCGTACGGAATTCATGGCCTCAACGCGCACTTCGGCGAAGTCCACAATCCATGGTCGCTTGACCGAACCACAGGGGGCTCCAGCAGCGGCTCGGCGGCTGCACTAGCGGCGGGGATCGGTTTCGGTTCCGTCGGCACCGATACTGGCGGCTCGCTCCGCATTCCCGCATCCTTCTGCGGCATCGTCGGCTTTAAGCCGACGCACGGGCTGGTGAGCGTGGATGGGATCGTTCCGCTCTCTGAAAGCCTCGACCACGCAGGACCGCTCGCCCGCACGGTCGAGGACGCGGCAATCCTGTTCGACGCAGTTCGCCATGAATATCCGCGTTTGGCGCTTCGGAAGCGCGGGACCGCTCGGACCGGAAAACGAACGCCGTTCAAACTGGGATGGCCGAAGAATTATTTCTTCGAGCTAGTAGACGGGGAAGTTCAGGCCGCAATCGAGAGTGCAGTGAAAATGCTGACGTCGATGGGTGCGCGCGTCGAAGAGGTTTCGTTGCCTCACCTCGATGAATCTATCGACGCCAGCACGAACGTTGGCCTCGCCGAAGCTTCGGCCTATCACACGAGCCAGGGGTATTTTCCGAAGGAAGCTGCTCAGTACGGCGAAGACGTTCGCAAACGCCTGGAACTTGGGCTTCGTGTCAGCGCCGTCGACTATCTCGCCGCGGCGAAAGTTCGCGCGGAACTCACGGAAGATTTCGATCGAGCCTTTGAGCGCGTAGACGCGATTGTGGCGCCGGCGACCACGTGCATCGCGCCTCGCCTTGGCGAATTGCTTATCGAAGTTCGCGGCGAAAAAATTCCGCTACGCAACGCCGTCGTGAACACCAATCGCCCCGCGAACTTCACTGGTCACCCGGCGATCTCGATTCCGTGCGGCTTTTCCCGCGCGGGCCTTCCTATAGGCCTGCAACTAATAGGCCCTCGCTGGGGCGAGGCGAAACTGCTAGCCATCGCTCGCGCCTACGAGCAAGCCGCGAACTGGCATACGCGCCATCCTACGATTTAGCTTTCGAGCGGCACCGCGCCGCTCCTTAGCATCAGCCGCTGGCCGGCAAGCCACGCAATCGATCCCACCGCAATTCCGGCAAGCACGTCGGCCACGTAGTGATAACGCCCATACACCGTCGCCACGCACATCCCGACGAAGAACGGCAGGCAAACCCGAAACAGCCACGGCTTGTAACGTTGCGCCGCCCAGATTGCGACTATCGAGCCGGCCACGTGCGCCGAAGGAAACGCCGCGCCATGCACGCGCCCGAAATGCTCCACCAGTTCAATCGTTGCGGTGAACGGCCCGCCCGCGAGCGGCTTTGTATTTACCGACGCCAGCGCGAAGTACGGGCTTTCGATCGGGAAGAGCACCGCGATCACATATACCGTGTAGTGCGCCAGCGCCGTTGACGTCATCACCGTCCAAAACGCCGCTCGCTGCTTCTGGAAATACAGCAGGCCCGGCAGCAGCACGAGAAACAAAAAGTAAGTCATGTAGCAGAATTGCATGAAGTCATTCAGCGCGGGACTTGCAAACTGCGCGAGCCATGCCGACGGGTGCACCTGCGCCAAGTTGTAGTCGAACGCGATGAGCCACCGGTCAAACCAGTCCGGAAAAACAGCGTGTACCAGCCCCTGCAGCTCCTCGAAAAAGAAAATGTAGAGCGGTAGCGGATACCAGGAGCGTGCGAAACGCAGCATTCCACTCTCCGGCTTACGCACCGCAGCAACCGCAATCAGTGCGATCGCGGCGCAAACAGCGACATGCAAGCCGAAGTAGTGCGCGGCGTGGGTAATATTCGCGTGGCAGATTACAAAAACCGCGAGCAACCACCCGATATAAGTAAACGTCACCCACTCAAACGCCCCGCACGCCCGCGCAACTTCCGCGATCGCGCCGCGAACGGAGATTCGCCGATCACGCCGAAGGGCAATCGCACCAGTGCCCGCGACGACGTCCGGTTCGAACGACGCATCGGCCTCCGCCCCGGACGGCGCGACCATTCTCCCAGCGCTCATCGCATCGCTCCGTGCGCAGTTTGCCGGCGAGCCCGATTCTGCATCGACATTGTCGCCGGCATTTTCCAGCTCACGCTCGCCCAACCGTTTTCACGCGCGATCCGCGCCAATCTTTTCGTCGGATTCACCGCGACAGGATTTCCCACCGCATCCAGCATTGGCAGATCCGTATTCCGGTCACCGTACGCGTAGCTCCGCTTCAAATCGATTCCACGATCTTCCGCGTAACGCCAAACCGCGCGCGCCTTCGAAAGTCCAGTCATGTGCACGCCTGATATTTCGCCAGTCCACACAGGCTCGCAATCACCGCTTTCGACGGCGTATCCGGTAGCAGTCTCAAGTTCCGTCGCGATCATGTCCACGGGGCCGGGAAGCTGCTTCGCCCATTCCCGCGCCAACACCGCAAGCGTCCCGCTCACGATGCACACGCGATGTCCTCGCGCTTGATGCCAAGCGATTCGAGCCATCGCCTCCGGGAAAAATACGGGTTCGTCCGATAATTGTGCGGCTTGCGCTGACGCCAGCGCCCAATCGTGCGCCAGCGACTCCCGCAGTCCTGCCAGGTAGCGTTTATTCGCGTCAGTCGCCTGATGCGGGTTCAGCAAAATCTTTTTCGCGAAGTGCGCGAGCCACGCGCCGGCATTCGCAGTCCTCAGTTGATTGCGTTCGAGCAAATATCCGACAAAGCGCCATTCGAGAGCAGGCGCCGGAAGCACGGTCGAATCCAGATCGAAAAACGCTCCCACACAGCTCGCGCCGCAATCAAGCCGCAGCTCCGTCTCAAACGCACTCATCGCGTCACCTGCACTGTCGCAGGAAGCCTCATCGTTTTCCGTGAACGCGGCCGGAGTGCGCCCGATTTCGGTGCCATCAATTGCCCGTCGCCCAGATCCGACGCCAGATAGCGTCGCCCTTCCCACAACACCGGAACCGCGCGCACTACGCAGAAAATCACCGTCGTCCACACCAGCCATTGCCTGGCCGTACCCAGCGCGCCGCGAATGCCGCCATCCAGCCACGGCGCCGAAAAGTGCGCCAGCGGAAGCAGGAATCCCAGATAGCAGAAGCATCCGCATTTCAGCACGGCGTACGCAGCGCGGCTTCCTCGCGAAGCCACTAGTGCGCGGCCCCACCAGCCCTCAAGCATTCCGTTTTGCCCAAAGCCAGAGCGTCCGGCGCGTGAAGCAAGCGCACGCACGAAATCCGTCAGCGTGCCACGCACGAAAAACAGAACCGGAACCCACAGCGACACCAGCCCGGCCACTGCGAAAAACGTGAAGAACAGATTCTCCACCACACGGTCGCCCAAAATATCCAGCTGCGCGCCCAGCGGCGTCGCGAGATTTTTCTTTCGCGCCAGATAGCCGTCTACGCCGTCGAGTGCGATCGCCGCAATCGTCAGCGCGACTGCTGCGGCATCGGCGATCACCGCGTGACCAAACATGGTGAACAGCGCCACCGCGGCGAAGGCGGCGACCACGCGGGCGACGGTGATTTGATTGGGTGTCACGCTCGGCCTCCTGGCGTCACGCGATCCAGAAAATTTAGCGGGCCCCACCGCAAGTGACATCGACTGTCCCTTATGGCTCCAGCATGCAGGCCCGCACGGCCTGTCATTGCATACGCGCAGCCAAGCGTTCGCGAAACGTTACGTCCCTCCGAATCAGCGTTTTACAAGCGTCGGCCATCCCCGACACGCGGGCGCATCGCATTGCGGATGCTCCATGTGGATGGCACGCGCTGCACGTGGCAGGGACCGCAGTGTCGCGTTTCAGGAGTTCTGCGCGGGGAATAAAAGGTCCACCGCCCGTCCAGTGAATGTGGGAAAATTGGGGATTGGGGCTGTAACTCCAGCCCGTTCGGACGCATCGAATCGGCGAGGAACAAGGCGCAATCGAACGAATCCATGGGCGTATCCATATTCACAGCCTTCGTCGCCGGTTTGCTTTCGTTTCTTTCACCGTGCGTTCTGCCCCTCGTGCCGGGTTATATGTCGATGCTTTCCGGGATCGGCGTCGAACAATTAAAAGAGGGGAAGACCCCGCGTAAGGGCTTGCTCATCTCGGCGGTCGCTTTCGTTCTCGGGTTTTCGGCTGTTTTCATCACGTTTGGAGCGTCGGCCAGCGCCGTAGGCTCGTTTCTCCTCCAAAACCGGAATTCGTTGGCGCCGATTGCCGGATCTCTGATCATTCTGTTTGGGCTTCATCTCACGGGCCTGCTGGCGAAGATCACGGTGAAGGCTGGGCTGATCGCTGGCGTTGTGCTTGTTCTGCTCGGAGCCGCACTCGCCATGAGGCCGGGAACGCTCGGGCACAGCATCAAGCCTGTGGATTTCTACGCAATCTCGTTAATCTTTCTGATTGGTCCCTCGCTGACGCGCTGGCTCAATCGAGATGTGCGCTTTCAGAATGTCGGCGGCCAACCCGGCGCCGTAAGCGGCTTCTTGCTGGGCTTCGCATTCGCATTCGGCTGGACTCCTTGCATCGGCCCCATTCTGGCGAGCGTTCTCGCTATCGCAGCAACCCGCGAGACGATCTGGCAGGGAGTTTTTCTTCTCGCATGTTACTCGGCCGGACTGGCAATCCCGTTTTTGGTAACCGCACTCTTGATTGGCGGTTTTCTCAAGTTCTATCAGAAGTTCCGGCGCCACCTGCACACGGTGGAAGTGTGCAGCGGCGCGCTGCTACTCGTAATCGGTGTGCTGATCTACAGCAACCGGTTGACGTGGCTTTCGGGCAAGCTCACATTTTTGAATCGCTTCTCGCAGTAAATGGGAAAGGGAGTTTCCTGGATGCGTATGAGTAAGCCGACCAATCTTTTGTTGCTCGCCGCGATATTTCTGATCGTCACCACGAATTTCTCAGCATGCCACGCGGGCAACGCCAGTTCGGGTGCCGTCGGCACATCTGCCGCCGACGCGAGAGGCAATAAGCCCGCCGAGCCGGACGTTACGTTCAAGGACCTGGACGGTAAGGACGTGACGCTTGCCAGCCTGAAAGGCAAAGTCGTCGTCGTGAATTTCTGGGCCACTTGGTGCGATCCCTGCCGCGAAGAAATTCCCTGGCTGATCGAGTTCCAGCAGAAGTACGCCGACAAGGGTTTCACGCTTCTCGGCGTGGCGATGGATGAGGAAGGCAAGCCGGTGGTCCAGCCGTTCGTGCAGACCACTCCGTTTGACGTGAACGGCCATCCGACGACCATGAATTATCCGATCGTGCTGGGGAACGACGACCTCGCCGCAAAGTTTGGCGGGCTGCTCGGGCTTCCGACCAGCATCGTGATTTCCCGCGACGGAAAAATCGAGAAGCGCTATATCGGCTCGGTGAGCAAACAAGCGCTTGATAAAGATATTCAGTCTCTTTTGTAGGCATGGCCCCAAGGGAGCTAAGCTCAACTCATGTTGGACGAACAGGAATTCACCAAAAAGTGCGACCAGGCCTTCGCGGCGCTGTCGCAGCGCTTGATGGTGATTGGCGACGACAACGAATTCGAGGTCGAATACGGCGGCGGGAAGATCGAGATCGAATTTGAGGATGAACTTGGCACGCGCTTCGTGATCAGCCCGCAGACGCCGGTGCGGCAGATCTGGATTTCGGCGCTGACCACGAGTTTCAAGCTGGGCTGGTCGAATTCCGCGCAGGATTTCGTGCTGGAAAAGACCGGCGAGAATTTGAATCAAGTGATGAGCCGGATCCTGTCGGAAAAGCTGGGAATCTCGGTGAAGGTGTAAGCGATGAAGCGAACGATCGCGATGGTGGCGTTGTGGGCGGCAAGCGGAATGGCGTTGTGCAGCGTGAGCGCGGTGGCGCAGTCGGCTGGATCGCAAACCGCGGCTTCGCTCGTAACTCCGAAGACCTTTGTGTCGCTCGATGCCGTGCCGCAGGGGAAGCCGTTCGAAGCGGCGTTGGTGGTGGCGATTCAGCAGGGCTACCACATGAATTCGCACACCCCCAGCGAAACGTACCTGATTCCCACCTCGGTGACGGCGACGCCGCCGGCCGGATTCAAAGTGGTGGACACCATCTATCCGCCGGGGAAGCAGACCAAGTTTCAGTTCAGTGAGAAGCCCCTTGACGTATATTCCGGAAGCGTGACCGTGAAGTTGAAGCTCGCGGCTGACGCGAGCGCCCCGCTGGGAGCTGCGACGATTCCGTTGGTGTTGCGCTTCCAGGCGTGTAGCGAGACCACCTGCTTGCCGCCGGTCAAAGTTCCCATCGACGTGAAGTTGAATGTCGCTGCCGCAGGAACCGCGGCCCACGCGACGCATCCTGAAATTTTCTCAACGAGAGCTGCGAAGTAATTCAATCCGCTACCCATGCAAGCCAGTCATTCTGAGGCGCAATTCATTGGGCCGAAGCGCGAGTTTTGCGCCCGCCCTGGCGGGAACTCTTCGATTTGCGCGGCGAGCTAACATGCCCCGTCAGCTACCGCGGGCGTGAGCGGCCAGGTATTCGAGGGCGCGGTACATGCGGCGAAGGATTGCGTCACGCCCTATCACAACCATCGTGTCGAACAGCGGCGGCGCGACGGCGCGGCCCACGATCGCCACGCGGGTGGCGTTGATCAGCAAGCCGGCTTTCACGCCTTCCGCGGCCGCCACGCCGCGCAGCGCGGCGTCGCACGCATCGTGATTCCAGTCGGGCAAGCGCGTCGAGCGCGTCCGCTAGCATTTGCCGAGCATCGCGCGGAAGCTGCTCGTCCTTCCAGAATTTCTCGCGCGCTTCCGCGTCGTAGTCGAAATCGTCGGTGAAAAACCGCGCGCCCAGGTGGTGAAATCCGGCAGCAAGCGAGTGCGCGGGCGGACCAGATCGACGGTGCGCGCGAACCAGGCCGCGATCGCGGCTCGCCCGCGATTCTTCCTGCCACAGACCGGCGCGTTTTAGTTCCGCTTCCACGTACGGAAGCAATTCTTCGACGGGCGTCTTCTGCAGATATTGCGTGTTGAACCACTCGAGCTTGGCGCGATCGAAAACGCGCGTTGGTGCGGCTGACGCCCGCGAGCGAAAAGCGCTCGATCAGTTCCGGCGTGCGCATGAATTCGGCGTCGTTGCCGGGCGACCAGCCCAGCAGCGCCAGGAAATTCCGGAACGCCTCGGGCAGAAATCCCTCGTCGGCGATACGAGCCAACGCTCGTGGCGCCGTGGCGCTTCGAGAGTCGCGTGCGATCGGGCCCGAGAATCAGCGGCACGTGCGCGAAAATCGGGCGGCGTCGCGCCCAGCGCGTGATAGATCAGCACCTGCTTCGGCGTGTTCGAAAGGTGATCGGCGCCGCGAATGACGTGCGTGATGCGCATGTCGATGTCGTCCACGACCACGCTGAGCTGGTACGTGGGCACGCCGTTCGAGCGCAGCAGGACGAAATCTTCGATGTCCGCGTTTTGCACTTCGCGCGGGCCGAAGACGGCGTCTTCGAATTTCGTCGAACCCGTGCGCGGCGTCTTGAAGCGAATCGCGTAGGGAATTCCGGCAGCATCTTTCTCGGCGCGCTGCGCGTCCGTGAAATCGCGGCACGGGCACGGCGCGGCTTTGAAGGATTTTACTTCGGCGTGAGCGGCGGCCTGCGCGGGCGCTACGTCCTCTTTCGCTTCTTCGTCCTCGGTGTCGTCCGGTGCGTGATCGCCGCCGGCGTAGGTGGCGCCTTTGCAGTAGCACGCAAACCCGTTGCCTTCGGCGAGAATGCGCTTCGCGGCGGCGCGTAAAGCTCGGTGCGCTGCGATTGGAAAAACGGGCCTTCGTCCCACTGGAGGCCGAGCCACTTCAGGGATTCCAGAATGCCGTCCACAAGCTCGGGTTTGTTCCGATCCACGTCTGTGTCTTCAATCCGCAGAACCAGCGTGCCGCCTTCGCGTTTCGCGTAGAGCCAGTTGAACAGCGCGGTGCGGGCGCCTCCAACGTGGAGATAGCCGGTGGGTGACGGCGCAAAACGCACACGAGGTTTGGTAGGTGAGGTCATTCAGGTGCGATCCTTATGGCGAATGGAAACGTTTATTTTACCGGATGGCTTGCGGAAAATCGAGAGTGAGCCGCTCGCTATCTCTGAAGAAATTCGGTCAAAAGTGACGATTAGGATGGGTCTCCGTCGTTTGTTTTGTGCGAGTTGCGTGCGTTTCTAATAAAACGCGCCAGCGCCGATTAGAAATTTGCTTGATGGGAGAACATGTTGCGGACGGAGCGGAGGGTTGGTTCGGGTGTTGCATGCCCGCGCGAACGATCATGGTACTCCTTTGGACGTCCGCGCGATTTGACTAGGGTACGTTTGAACAGTAGTAATCAGAAGTCAAGGGCTGTCGGTGAATTCCAAAATGCGAATGGATGGCGGTCACTTAGCCGGAGGCAGCGTATAGTCCTGATCGACGAACGCAGTAAGCGGCGTGCCAGCGGGAATTTCGATATTCTTGCCGTGTTTGAGTAGGCCGAGGGGACCAAAGATCACGGTAAGAGCGACGGTAGCGCCAGTCTCGCTTTGGCCTTCCTTGCCCTTGGCGCCGCGAATACGGATGCGCTGGTCGTTGGCCTTGAGATATTCGAGGCGAACCGCGAGATCGCCGGGCTTGCCCATCATGCCGGCTTTGTGCGCGTTGGTGACGGTGCCGAGGGCGATGGCGCCTTTGTGCGCGACAACCACGTCGCCGACTTTCAGATCTTCGGCGAGCGTCATGTTGACGGGATCGTCATCGACGGCGGTCTTGGAGGAAAGAGGGGCTGAGAAAACCAGAGGTACTTCGGTGCCTTCTTTCAGAACGAGCGTGCTTGGAGACGGAGCGGCAGGCGGAGCGGTAGCGACTTCCGTCGTGGCTGTGGGAGCTTTGGCGGGATCGACGGCGGACTGAGATTGAGCCAGGACTCCGACGTGAGTTGCTGCGATAGCGGTTGCGAGAGTAATGAGCTGGGCTACGGTCTTGGCTGGGGCGTTCATGATCTCCTCCACGTACAGGGCGGTACAGGGCCGTGGACTCTTACAGCTGAAGTGTATGACGTATAAGGGACGCGACTGGGTTCGTCAATTTGTTACGGGGCGAAAAGGAGAACGGTTCGAGCAGGATTTGTCGCCAGTAGAAGGACGGGCGGGTACGTCCATGATTCTTTTCCCATGTGGCCGGCCTTGCGCAGCCAGACCTGGCTGCCCCACGACTCAGGGCGCGATTTGGTGGCGAGCCACGCTACGGAGCGGCCAGCCGGGGGGCGCTGTGTGGAAAGTGGTACAGGGGTACTCTTGACCCGCGCGTGGGGGGGCAGGATAGTGAAGATGAAGAGAACGGCGAGGCTTCATACCGCCGCGGGATGGTCGATTCCTGCGGCTATATGTATTGCGTTTTGAGTGGTTTTGGAGCGAGTCCGGGCCGCCACCCGGTTTGGCTCTTGCAGGGCTTGGGGAAGTTCCGGGGGCCGCGAAACAGGTTTCCGGGGGTTGACCCCCACGCAACAGGCTGGGACGCGGCGGACGGGGGCGGTTGCTAACTCTGCTACTCTCGTGAGAAGCCTGAACCGACCCGATTTTGGAGCGCCAGTTTGCTGAGTCACGTCGATATCAGTGCGCTTGTACTGCTGCTCAGCGCGTTTTTGCTGGCGGCTTTTTTCGCGCACGTCTATCAACAAAAACGGCAGAAATACTTGCTCGCCTGGGCGCTGGGCTGGCTGCTGATTTCCGTCCATTACATCGGACCGGCGTTCTTGCCCGACAATTCCTTCCCAGGGTGGTTGATTCCGCTGAACGGGCTGACGATGGCGCTGGTGTCCGTCGCATTTCTAGCGGCGGCGCGGATGTACGCGCGGCTGGACGTGAACGCGCCGCTGATCGTGGCGATGGCGGGAGCGAGCGCGCTGTGGAGTTACGCTTACTGGAAACAGTGGATCCCTGCGCCGACGGGAATCGGAGTGGGCCTGGTGTTGTTCGTAGTGGCGTACACGTTCTGGCAGGAAGGAAGAAAGCAGGAATCGCGCGCGGATGAGTTGCTGGCCCTAACCTTCTTCGTGTGGGGCTTGGTGCGAATTGCGGTGGCGATGCAGCCCATGCTGCATTTCTGGCACGGCGTGGAATTGATGTCGCTCCTGCTGGTGCCGGCGCTGTTTGCGGGCGTGTTGATGGTGATGGCGCTGTACGAAGAAGAGCGGCGGCGTGTCGAGCGGAACATGCTGGCGCTGTCGAATTTGAATTTGGCAACGTCCAGCTTCGCGGGCGGCGAGATACAGAAAATGCTGGCGCAGGCGCTGGATCGGGTGTTGAACGTGGCGCGCATTCCGGCGGGCGCGCTGTTTTTGCATTACGGCGATGAGGACGGCCCAACGTCGGTAGTGGTGACCGGGATGAGCGACCCCTTCTGCTCCGAGGTGCAATCGGCCAAGCGCGACGACTATCTGGTGAAGCTGGTGGCGTGGCTTGGCGGGCTGGTGGTCCTGCGCGACCTGGAGACGGATTCGAAGTGGGAAGCGCTGGAGAAGGAAGACGCGTTCGCGCAGTTGCGGAAATTGTTTTTGGCGCAGGGGCTAAAGACCGTGGTGGGAATCAGCCTGCAGGCGAAGGATAGGGTGTTTGGCGTCCTGGTGCTCGGAACGCCGGACAACCGGAGTTTCACGCCGGCCGAATTGCGGCTGTTGCTCGCGCTCGGCCATCAGATCGGAATGGCGGTGGAGAACAGCTATCTGGTGCAGCAGACTTCGCGGCGCAGCGAAGAATTGCACATTCTGAATGAAATCGGGCGGACGCTGAATTCCACTCTGGATCCGGACACGCTATTCGAGCGAATTTACTCCGAGATGCGCCGACTGCTGGACGTGACGAGCCTGGAGATCAGCTTTTACGATGGCGCGGATGGCCCGGTGCGTTACGAGATGGAGGTCGTAGAAGGCAAGCGGATGCCCAAGCGAACGCGCGCGGCGGGGAAGTTCATGCCCGAGTACATCGTGCGTACGGGACAACCGCTTTTGATTCGCGATAACTTTGCGAAGGAAATGAGCCGGCTGGGCATCGGCGTCGGCACGCGAGGTAGGTTCGGTGTGCGCGGTGCCTTTGATTTTGTATGACCGCGCGATCGGCATGATGGCGGTGAAGAGCGAGCAGGAACGCGTCTTTGACGAGGGACACGTGGAGCTGTTGCGTGTGCTGGCCAGCGAAGCCACGGTGGCGATCGAAAACGCGCGGCTCTTTTCGCAGGAGCAGAAAAAGTCGCGGCAATCTGACACTGATCAACAACGTGTCGAGCCACGCCATCTCCACGCTGAATCCCGAAGAGATGCTCGCCAAGATCGTGGCGGAGATCGAGATCGCTCTGGCGTACGACCACATCGGCATCGCGACCATCGATTACTCCGACGAAGGAACTTCTGATTCAGGCGGAAGCGGGCACGCGGCGCGATGCGATGGGGCGCCGTGTTCTGCTGGGCGAAGGATTGATTGGGCAGGTGGCGCGCACCGGGCAGGTGACCGCGATTACGCGAACTGAACGCGTCGGCGCCGCGCCCGGTGCTGCCCGGAATCGGTGTCCGCGATTGCGCTGCCGGTGACGTACGCGGAGCAATTGCTTGGCGTGCTGTACGTGGAATCGCCGGAGCCATGCGAATTCCCGGAGCAGGACATGTTGCTGCTGCGCACGCTGGCGGATTTATTTGCGGGCGCGCTGCACAACGCGCTGACGTTCCAGAAAGCGCAGGAGCAGGCGATCACCGACGGGCTCACGGGCGTGAAGACGCATCGCTTCCTGATGGAAGCGCTTTCGGCGGAATGGAAGCGCTCAACGCGCGCGAACCGGCCGTATTCGCGCTCGTGCTGATGGACCTGGACCGCTTCAAATTCGTGAACGATTTTTACGGTCACCTGGAAGGCGACGTGGTGCTGCAGCGCGTCGGCCACATTCTGGAGCAGAATTGCCGGCGGTCGGACGTGGTGGCGCGCTACGGCGGCGATGAGTTCGTGATCCTGATGCCGGAAACTACCGTCGAGCAGGCGCGCCAGCTCGCGAGCAAGCTGCGCGGCTGGGTGGCGGCCGATCCGTTGCTGCGCGACAAGAATATTACCGCCAGCTTCGGCATCGCGGGATTCCCGATGCACGGCTCGACGCCGCAGGAATTGATTCAGGTGGCGGACTCCTCGATGTATCTCTCGAAGCATCAGGGCGGGAACTCGGTTTCGAGCGCCGAGCAGGGCGACCCGAACGAAACCGCGAGCGATGGAAGAAGGACGTGCTGGAGGCGTATCTTGGCGTGACGCTGAAGCGGCTATTTTCAACCGGACCGGAAGCCTTCGACGAAATTTACCGCCGGCTCGAGCAGTTCACCCGTTCGCTGGCGGACAGGAAGGCGAGGAACTGCCGGACAGAAAATGCATCCGGCCGTGGTTGAGACAGTCACCTCGCTCGCGCTGGCGATCGATGCGAAGGACCAATACACGCAGGGGCACTCGCAGAAAGTGTCCGCGTACGCAGTGGTGATCGCGCAAGCGCTGGGCATGAACGACGAGCGGAAGTGGAAGAGATTCGGCTCGCGGGGCTGCTGCACGACATCGGCAAGGTGGGCATTCCGGAAGCCATATTGAACAAGATCCGGCCCGCTGGATGCGTCCGAATGGGAAACGATGAAGACGCACACCGAACTGGGCGCGAAGATTCTCGAGCCGCTGGAAACCATGAGACGCATCCGGCAAATGGTGCGGCACCATCACGAGTTCTACGATGGCTCGGGATATCCGGATCGGCTGGGCAGGGCGAGAAGATTCCGTACGGCGCGCGGGTGATCGCGATCGCCGACGCCTACGACACGATCACTTCTGAGCGGACGTATAAGAAAGCGCGCGTCGCCGGAAGACGCGTTCGCGGAATTGGAGCGTTGCGCGGCGTAACCAGTTCGATCCGGAAATCGTTCGCGTCTTTGTCGAAGCGATGCGGCGAAGTCCTGTGACGGTGGAAGTTTCGGGCGGCGAGCAGGTTTCCAGCTAGGTTTTTGGCTCCGCGGCTTGCGGTTTGGGTTTGTGGCGGTTCCTCCCTGATTCAATTTCCGAGACTTGCGTGAGTGACGAGGCGTGTTTGTTGCCGCGTGACGGCGTTTGCGCGGAGTGAGAGAATTTTCGGGAGAGGTGAGCGATGGCGACGGCGAAAGTGACGTGGAAGGGCGCGGAGGAATTTGCGGCGGTGATGCCGTCGGGAAATCAGGTGACGTTCGACGGCGAATCGAAGAAAGGGCCCGGACCTATGGAGATTCTGCTGGGCGCGCTGGGATCGTGTACGGCGGTGGATGTGGTCTCGATCCTCGCGAAGAAGCGCCAAAAACTGGTGGCGCTGGAGATTTCGGTGAGCGGCGAACGTGCGCCGGAGCCGCCGAAGGTATGGACGAAGATCGAGATGGTTTACAGGATTACGGGAGAAGTGGAGGAGAAGGCGGCGCGGGATGCAATTGAGTTGAGCAAGAATAAATATTGTTCCGTGTCGGCGATGTTGGAGAAGACGGCGAAGATTTCGTACACGGTGGAGATTGTGAAGGGGTGAAGCTACGAAGGCTAAGAGGGATCCTTCTCTCGCCGCGCGATGCGGCGAATTGTCGCGATGATCGAGGCTTCTGAGTAGTTGAGCCAGCGTCGGTGGCCGACGGTGGTTCGGCTTGCGCCGAAGTCATCGCACTCCGCGAGAACCGCTCGAGTGTGCTCCTCGAGCGCGCCACTTTCGATTTGGGCCCCGGCGTTGTTGGCGCGCGGCGGATGAAGCTAGGGCGTGCCGGAGGCGCTCGCGGCGGAGGTGGTGATGGGCGGGGCGCCGGCGGGGGCCGAGGGCATGGTGGTGGGCGGCTTCACGGAGGCTAGCTGAAGGACAGAGATTTTTCCATCGGTGACGATTGCGTCGCCGGTTGCGTTGGCGAGTTTGCGCGGGGCGGCGGGACGATCGATATCGGCGTAAGAAACCGCGGGAACGGCGAAAAGAATGTCGGTAGCCACCCAGTCGCGTTCGCGATCGACGTGCGGATCGATGCGGTGATTCCATTTCGTGGCGCCGCGGCTACGCGTGGTTTCGATATCGTGCGTCGCGGCCGCGACCCAGACTTCCTGCCCGTTGTATTTCATGTCGAGCTTCCAGATGCGCAAATGATGGCGCTTGGCGAAAGTGTTCAGCGACTTCTGGAACATGAGGTCGGACGGGCGCCCGTCAAGCGTAAGCGCGGACATCGGCCCCGTGCCGTAGCCGGTACCGCGCAGGGTGGCGCCGGCGACTTTCATGGCGGACTTCACGTTGACATCGTCGGCCTCAAACCAACCAGCCTGCCCGAAAGCGGTAACCACTTGATCGTGCGTTCCCAAAAACATGAGATTGGTGGGATCGGACGGCTTTGAATCGGTTGCCGCCGTTCGCAGCGGCGCGCTGACCGCGAGGTGCGTAAGATTCTCGTCGACCGACAAGCGCTGCCAGCCGGGCCAATCTGTTTTTTGCTTCAGCACCGACGGGCGGACGATTTGAATTTGAATGTCGGTTCCTGCGGGAAACACGATTTCGCGGCGGATGGAAAGGCCGTACACCGTCTGAACTCCTTTGATGGTGTAGCCGGCGATGGGATTGACGGCGCTGAGCGCGGCCATGGCGATGGTGACTTTCCCGCTCGCGTGCGGTTGAACGATGCCGAGGATCTCGTTGTTCTCCACGGTTTCGCGGGCGTTATCGACCGTCAGAACCCGGGCGTAAAGCGGGGAGAGTTGGCCATTGGAATGGACGATGTTTGAAAAATCCAGCACCAAGCGCGGGCGCGAATATTTATCGGGCGCCTTTTTTGCGAACAGGATCGTGCCGTTGATTTTCGTTCCGGGAGGCACGAGCAATTCCCCGGGATTGCATTCGACCTGTTCGCCGTTTTTGCAGAGCGGATAGGTGACGGTGGCGGACACGGGATCGCCGGTGCGGGACTGGTTGCTGAACACGGGGCCGTCGAGCCGGACGCTGAGCGTCTGGCCCGGAGCGAGATCCGATTTTCCGATGGCTCGACTTGCGGGCGCAGCGGTCGTGGAGATTTTCTTTGCCTTTGCGGACGCACCGGCGGATTCTTGCGCGATTTCCTGCGTGCGCTCGTCGAAGAATTTGTAAAACGCAGTCAGGAATCCGCTGGTGGCGCCGTTTTCCAGAAGCAGCGTCTGCATTTCGAAATTGGGCGAATAGAGAAGGTAGTCGAGAGCGGTGTCCTGGTAGGCGTCTTCGTGATTGATATCGACGCCGCGCTGGACCAGGGAGTCGGCGATTTCTTCGTACGAAACCAGAATTTTCGTTTTGGTGTTGTAGCTGGAGCCGAAAACGCTCCAGTGCAGCGCGGTGCGGCCCTGGGCATCCACGGCTTTCACGTCCGCGCCGGAGTCGATGAGCTTCTTGGCGTTGTCGAGATGGGCGAGAATGTCTTTTTCTTTCGTTTCGCGCGTGGCCTGATAGAGTTCGCGGATCAGGGGAGAATCCTGGGACACGTCGATGGAGACGGCGGCGGGATCGTCGTCGGTGGGTTCTTCCTGGGCGTCGCCGGATTTCTGATCCTGATCGTCGTCTTGTTGCGCTTGCTGATCCTGCGATTTTTTAGATTTCGTTCCAGAGTTCTGGAGGCGCGGGCGAGTGGAAGCAGCTCCGGCGGAAATCAGGGAGGCGATTAGAATTGCAGCGGAGGCGCATAGAGGGACTTTTTTCACAGGCGTGGGCATCGGCGCGGGTCCTCGTAGTGCGAATGAATTGAAATGGGCCTGAATGAAATCGACGGAGCGCCCAGGAAGCGTCCGTGCGCTGCAATGCGCGGAAATCATCGCAAGAACGGGCGTCGCGAGCAAGATGAAATCCCGATTTTGAAAAGGAGGGTTATGGCGGAGCGCGTCGTGAGGCGAGCGGTTGTGCTAGCAGCGTGTGGCTTTTTGTTCTGCTTGACGGTCGCTGCGCGAGCGGTGCGAGCGCAAAGCCCGGCGGAAATCGGGCGCGGGATGTGGAGCGCGGAATGGATCACGTCGCGCGTGGGGCCGCAGCGCGACGCGGAAGTGCTGCGTTTCCGAAAGACGATTGAGCTTGTCGAGAAGCCCGAACATTTTCTGGTGGACGTGAGCGCGGACAATCAATTCGCGTTTTACGTAAACCGTCAGCGCGTGGCTTCCGGGCCTTCGAAGAGCGATCTGGCGCACTGGCGATACGAAACGTACGACATCGCGCCGTACCTGCATGCGGGGAAAAACGTGCTGGCCTCGACCGTCTGGAATTTTGGGGCGCTAACGCCGCTCGCACAGATCAGCGACCGGATCGGATTTCTGCTCTATGGAGAAGGCGAAGCGGAGCGTATAGCGGACACGAATTCAAGCTGGGAAGTGCAGGAAGAGCGAGGAATCACAGTGCTGCCTACGCCGGATGAAGTAAGGAGGCATTACTACGTTTCCGAGCCGGCCGAGCGGATTGACGGCACGCTTCTGGACTGGGACTGGGATGCGAACGAAGTCCAAAACGGGCGGCGCTGGAGGACGGCGGAGCCGATTGGCCGCGCGACCGTGCGCGGCTCGGTGCTTCAGGAGAATAACTGGCAACTTGTGAAGGATCCTCTGCCGCCGATGGAAATGACGTACATGGCGGCGGGGCGGGTGGCGCGAGTGACGGGCGTTTCCGTCGCGCCCGGTACGAAGGAAGTCGCGTTTCACGTGGACGCGCATTCGACGGCGACAGTACTGCTCGATGCCGCGCACTTGATCACCGCGTATCCAGAAATCACGCTCGATGGAGGGCGCGGCGCGACGGTGCGACTCACTTACGCGGAAGCGCTGGTGAATGAAAAAGGGGAAAAAGGAAACCGAAATGAGATCGCGGGCAAGCACATCGAGGGAATTTTCGACGAGTTCGTCGCTGATGGAGCGAGCGGCCGGCTGTATTCGCCGCTGGCGTGGAAGACGTGGAGATATTTGCAAATCGATGTGACGACAGCGGACCAGCCGCTCGATGTAAAGAAGGTGGGCGCCTGGTTCACCGCGTACCCGTTCGATGAGCGCGGGAAATTCGCGTCGGACGATTCGTCGCTCGCGCCGATCTGGGAAATCGGCTGGCGGACGGCGCGCATGGACGCGCACGACACCTACATGGATACGCCGTATTACGAGCGGATGCAATACATCGGTGACACGCGAATTCAGGCGCTGATTTCTTACACGGTGGCGGGCGACGACCGGCTGGCGCGACAGGCGATCGAGTGCGTTCAACAATTCGCGGATTCCAGATGGAATCACGAGAAGCCGCTGGCCGTCGTCGGTGACGCAGATCATTCCTACATTTTCGCTGCTGTGGGTGGGGATGGTGCACGACTACTGGATGTATGAGAACGATCCCGAATTTGTGCGGGAGCAACTGACGGGCACGCGAGCGGTGCTGGACTGGTTCATGGCGCGGCAGCGCGCGGACGGTATGATGGGTAAGATTTCGTGGTGGCCGTTTGCGGATTGGGGCAGCGATTTCGATTTCGGGTCGGCGCCGGAGGATGCTGATGGCGGATCATCGATCATCACGCTGCAATTTGTTGCGGCGCTGCGCGAGGCGGCGGAGATGGAGCGCGCTCTGGGCGACCCGAGGCAGGCGGCGTTGTACGACGGCGAGGCGGATCGCGCTTCGCGGGCGGTGATGAAGCTGTGCTGGGACGAGAAGTACGGATTATTGGCGGACACTCCGGCGCAAAAACATTTTAGCCAACACGCAAATATCCTGGGTGTGTGGCAGGACGCGATCCCGCGCGAGAAGCAGAAACACGTACTCGTTGAAATCTTGTCTGTAAGCGACCCGAGCTACGTGAAGGTTGCGGACATGAACATCCCGGCGATGACGCAGGCGACGTACTACTTCCGGTTCTATCTGGCGCGGGCGATTGAACACGCGGGCATGGGCGACGACTATCTGAAATTGTTAACGCCGTGGCACACGATGGCCTCGATGGGACTGACCACGTGGGCGGAGCAGCCGGAGCCGACGCGGTCCGACTCTCACGCGTGGAGCGCGCATCCGAATTACGATTTGCTGACGATTGTGGCAGGGATTCGTCCGGGTGCGCCGGGGTTTGCGTCGGTGGAAATTGCGCCGCATCTCGGACCGCTGAAACACGTGAAGGCCACGGTGCCGAGTCCTAAGGGGACGATTGACGCGGAATACACGGTGAACGGCGCAAACGGGAGCGTTCGCGCGGAGATCACTTTGCCGTCTGGCATGACGGGGAAGTTCGACTGGAAAGGCATGACGCATGCGCTGGTCGAAGGGAATCAGACGCTGGATCTGACCGCGACGACGATCAATTCTGTTCCGGATCGGTGAGAATGCACGTTTCATCATAAAGTTTTGCGCGAACGCGAGCAGAGGCGCCGCGCTTGCCACATTCCAAGCCGATTGCATACAATCGCGTGCCGCGTGTTTTGGCGCGAATGCGCTTGGTGTGCGTGTCGGGCCTTACGAAAAAAGCTGAGGGGAGCTGAATGGGGAAGCGGATTGCCGCAAAAATTACGGCTGTGGCGGGTTATGTGCCGCCGCGCGTGGTGACGAATTTCGATTTGGCGAAGCGTGTGGATACAACCGACGAGTGGATTCGCACGCGCACGGGCATTATCGAGCGGCACTACGCGGATCCGGGAATGGCGGCGTCGCACCTGGGCACGGAGGCAGCAAAAAAAGTGCTGGCGGCGCGCGGGATCGGCGCGGATGAAGTGGAGATGATTGTGGTGGCAACGGTGACGCCGGACATGTTTTTCCCGTCCACGGCCTGCCTGATTCAGGACCGGATCGGCGCTTCGAAGGCGTGGGGATTCGATCTTTCGGCGGCGTGCTCGGGATTCGCATATGCGCTGACGGTGGGCGCCCAATTCGTGGGTGGAGGCACGCACAAGAAAGTGCTGGTGATCGGAAGCGACATCATGACCTCGATCCTGAATTACGAGGATCGCGCGACGTGCGTTTTGTTTGGCGATGGGGCCGGCGCGGTGCTGCTCGAGCCGGCGGCTTCGGACAGCGAGGGCATTTTGGATTTCGAGCATGACGTGGACGGCTCTGGCGGATGCAATTTGTATATGCCGGGGGGCGGGTCGCTGAATCCTTCGACGCACGAAACGGTCGATAAGAAGATGCATTTCGTCCATCAAGAAGGCCAACAGGTTTTCAAGTACGCAGTGCGGCGGATGAGCGAGCTGGCGGTGGAGATCCTGGAGCGGAACGGACTAACCAGCAAGGATCTCGCGCTGGTGGTACCGCATCAGGCGAACCTGCGAATTATTCGCGCGATGCAGGAGCGGCTGGGCGTGGACGATTCGAAGGTGATGGTCAATATCGAGCGATATGGAAATACCACGGCGGGAACGCTGCCGCTAGGGCTGATGCAAGCGCTCGATGAGAAGCGGATCAAGAAAGGCGACCTGGTGCTGTTGATCGCGGTCGGCGCGGGATATACCACGGGAGCCGTGTTGATGCGCTGGGCGTACTGAACTTCGTGCAGTAGGGAAGGCGCGGAGTTTTTTGGATGAATCGAGCCGGGGCGATTTCGCTCCGGCTTTTTTATTTTGGGAAGCCGGATACTACTGGGCTGCGGCCTGCGCTTCGGAGACTTTGAAGAAAGGCCGCGCACCATTTTGTGCAGCGCGGTCCTCGAAATCGCTAAGCAAGGAAAGCGGCGAGTTCGTTGCGGGTGGCCGCCGCAGAAGAAATCCGGAGGAATTCCCGGCGTCTGTGCCGACCAGAAAAGCAGCGATCGAATCGCCACCGTCGTTTGCCGTGAGATACCCAATTGGCGAGAAGTTGCCGAGTCTCGTGAAGGTAGCTCGCCCAGTTTCTGGATCGACGGAGGGACTGGTGTCGGTGTCGATCGCCAGTGAAGTGAGTTGAACTACACTTCGGGCGGTTCCCATGGGCGCGACGGCAAGATCGAAACCGGTGAGAGCTTCGATGTAAGTTCCGTTCAGCGGCGCTGAAGGAAAAGCGGCGGCGAGAGCTCGCCCGGTGAGCAGGAAGTCGCCGGCTTCGGCGGGATCGGTGGAGATCAGGAAAAAGTCGGAGCCGCTGACGATGTAGTAGGCGAAATCGAAAGACACATCACCGAGCGGAGTTGACACGGTATATGTGCCAGTACCGCGCCCCGTCGCCGCAGACGGCGCCGCGAGAGTTCCCGCCGCGCCGAACAACTCTCCGGAGGCTTCGCCCCCGATGTCATTGTCGGCGGACCCGTGAAAGCGAGTTCCGTCCGGTAAGGTGAACGAAAAGCTTCCCGCCATTGCAGCGGGTTCGAACGTCTCCGCGCTCGATAGAAACCATCCGTCGATACCGAATGCGAAACACGGGGAAAGACGAGCGAGAGCAAAATCGGCCGGCGCTTGCCGGCGAATTCGTCCGGATGGCGCGGCGAGCGCATTGGCACGATCAGATTGCGCGATGCGGCCGGTTTGATTCGGCGCACTCAACTGGAAATTGAAGATTACGCCTTTTGCGAGTGAGGAGTGCGCCGCGGCCGCTTCCGGCACGTCGCGCATGCTGCGGCTCGCACGACTAGATTCGAACACGGAAGCGCTTGGCGGTGGGACGTTGACGCCATTAAACGCCAGGTAGAGACATCCGCTTCCATCGGAGCCGAAAGAGTATGAGCTTCCTGCGAGATCGATCTGATAGGACGCGGGACCGTTAGCTCCGGAAATTTCATCGACGTCGGCTGCGGCAATTCCGCCGTCGCCATCGGGCGTGAAGCTGCCCGCCCACGCGACGGGTTGGCCATTAGAATCCGCGCCCTTCAGCGCGAAAGCGTATGGCTTCGTGATCTCGGCTTCGTTGCCGCCGGGCACGAACGGAACGGCGCAGGCGGCGGCTTGTGCGGCGCTCACAACGACGGTGACGGAATAAAGAGCCGTGCTGTTTTTCGAATCGGTGACCAGAGCAGACGAGTCGTACGTGGCCGCGGTGGTGGGCGTGCCGGAAATGGCAATCGCGTCGGTATCGAGACCGGACGCGGTGACTCCCGCGGGGAGATCGGAGACGCTCCACGTGTAGGGAGCGGTGCCGCCCGTGGCGGTGAGGGAGCCGGAATAGGCGGTGCCGACGGTGCCAGTCGCCGGGAGCGAGCCGGTGATGGCGAGAGTGGCCGACGATGAAATTGAAACCGTGATGCTGGATTTTGCAGTGTTGTTGGCGGAATCGGTGAGCGTGATCGCCACCTGGAATGAGCCGGAGGCTGTGGGCGTGCCGGACACGGTGACGGTGGCGGAATTGGTTCCGGCGGCGGTGACGCCCGTGGGCAAAGCGTCGATCAACCAGGTGTAAGGCGCGACGCCGCCGGTTGCCGAAAGCGTGCCGGAATACGGAGTTCCGACCGATCCGGTAAAGGGCAGCGATCCGTTGATGGTGAGAACGGCGCTGGCCGTGACGGTGATGGTGCCGGTGTACGTGTCCGTGCGCGATTTCGTATCGGTGACGGCGGCTGTGATGGTGTAGATGCCCGCGGTGGTGGGGGTGCCGGAAAGCGTGAGCATCGAGGTGGATGTACCGGATACGGCGATGCCCGGTGGAAGATTCTGCACGGTCCACATGTAACTGCCCGTGCCGTTCGAGACGGTGAGCGTGGAGTTATACGCGACGCCGATAGTGGCGTTGGGCGCGGCGCGGCCCGTGACGATCAGCGCGCCGGTGCTGCTACAACCGATCGCCGAAAGGCTGACGATTGCAATCAATGTAAAAAGAGTTAGCGAGCCGCGGTGAAGCATCAATTCTCCCGAGAGCAAGATGATCGCGATGCGACACGGCGGGCGACACTGAAGATTCGCAACTCGAATAGGCCTCGGCGACAGTGTTTCGATTGGTCCGCAATCTTTAAGAATGTACGCAACGCGAGCCAGACGAAATCTTAGCCCGATTTCAACGGATGACGAATCGAAATTCGATACGACAAAAAAAGGCCGGCACGAGAACTGTGCCGGCCTGAACGTTTTTTCGTTCGCAACGATCGCCTCGCGTTTCTATGGAGCGACGACGGTTTGCGAAACCATGATGTAAAGTAATGGTTGAGTAGCGGAGCTGCTTGCGTCGATGACCAAAACCAACGGGCCGTTCGTAACGATCGCCTCAGCGGCGCCATTCAAGCTACCCTGGCCTTGCGAGTTCACTTTTAGCGTACCACTGCCGGAAACATCAGGCTGGCTCGCGGTCTCACCAACAGCGACGACATCCCCCGTATCGGAGTAGTTTCCAGGCGATGTGAAATCGAAGGCCCCGTTTTCGGTGCCGGTTACACCCGCTACGTCCTCGGTCGAAGAGAACGTATATTCACCTGCGACAGAATTCGCCGAGAAGGCCGGCGAACCGGTGGTCTGCAGGGCAAGGAAACCGTACGAGACGGAGTCGTCGGTGCCGACCAGGAACGCCGAAACCGAGTCTTCCACAGCAACGGTGGGATCCGTGAGATAGGCAACGGGCGGAAATTCACCCAGAGCGCCAAACGTGATTCGGCCGGTAGAGGAATCGAATGTATATGTGCCGTTTGTGTAGGTGTTCGTCGTGAACGTGCCGGCGTCGTTCGAGTAGATCGTTGCCGTTGGGATCGTTTCGGCCGTGGCTTGTAGAGTGCCAATGCCGACGGAGTTGTTGCCAATGCCGTCGCCGGAACTCAGATCAAGTCCGCTGACGGCAGGCATGTAGTAGCCGTTAAGATCGGTGGAGGTCGCGAGCGCCTTCAAAGCGCGGCCGGACAGCAGGAAGTTGCCCGTCACCGGGGTGTCGTTGGTAACAAAGTATATGTCGTCCGCGTTCACGACGTAATACGCGAAATCAAACGTGATGGTCGAAGCGCCATTCGGAATTGTGTAGGAACCGGTGCCCCGGCCGGTGGTCGCCGAAGGCGCGGTGGTGGTTAGGGTACCGTTTCCACCCGTCAACGGACCGGCGATGCCCCCGCTGCCTCCCACGTTCACGTCGGCCGTGCCTGAGCCGAGCGTACCGGTGGCGTTCGCGAAGGACCCGGCCATGGCAGTCCTGAAGATGTCGCCTAAGTCGTCTGCGATGAACCAGCCGCTCGCCCCGAAGGCGAAGTTCGTGGTCAGGCTGGAGACAACAAAATCCGCAGCGGCTTGCTGATGCATCTGGCCGGTAGCGATCTGCCCGGAATTGATGTAATCGAATTGCTGGATGTTTCCGAATTCATAGCCGGTGCTGAGCACGAAGCTGAACGTCACGGTGCCGACGTTTGCCGGCTCCAACTCGGGCCGCACCTTCAGATGCCGCGTGGCGTTACCGTGGATTACGTCCGGGTTTGGATTGTGCGCCGAAGCCGGCTTCGCAGCTCCGAGCAACTGATTGAATGCCAGATACAGGCATCCGCGGCCGTCCGATCCATAGGAGTAAGAGCTGTTCGCTACCTGGATCTGGTACTGCGATGGACCGTCCGCAGTCCCATTGAAGTCGAGGTCCGCGCTCGTAATCGCTCCAGTTCCGTCTCCTGTGAAGCTGCCGCCCCAGAAGATCGGTTCGTCGTTGTTATCCGCTCCGTTCAGTATGAAGGCGAATGGCAGATTCTTCAGCGCGCTTTCATTGCCGCGAGTTGGCAGCGCGCCGCTTGAAGGCGTAGCGCAGGCGGTGCTCGTGGTGCCGCCGCTGATCACGATGTGGAGCGGGTAATTTGCGACATTGTTCGCCGAGTCCGTTACCTTCGCGTTGAAGGCATACGTTCCAGCAGTGGTTGGCGTTCCGGAAAGCGTAAGCGCAGGCATGTTCTGGACGGGGGCGGAAACCCCGGCAGGGAGATTAGTGACGCTCCAGGAGTACGGAGCGGTGCCGCCGGACGCGGTTATCGTGCCGGAGTAAGCGGTGCCAACGGTGCCTGTCGCCGGCAACGTGCCGGAAATCAAAATTGTGGTAGAGGGCGATATGACGATGTGGAGCGGGTAATTTGCGACGTTATTGGCCGCGTCGGTTACCTTTGCGTTGAACGCGTATGTTCCGGCAGTTGTGGGCGTGCCCGAAAGAGTGAGGGCGGCCATGTTCTGGACGGGTGCGCTTACACCGGCGGGGAGATTAGTGACGCTCCATGAATACGGAGCCGTCCCACCCGTAGCCGTAATCGTTCCCATGTAAGCCGTACCGACTATTCCTGTGGCGGGCAGCGTGCCCGTAATCGCTAGCGTGGACCCGGCTGAGATCACTACACTGACGGTGTAGCTGGCCGTGAGGCTCTTCGAATCGGTAAGCGCGACGCTAACGGAGAAAGTGCCCGCAGCGGTGGGCGTGCCGCTGACACTCGCTGTGGCGGTGGACAAGCCAGACGCTGTGACGCCGGTGGGCAGACCGGTGATCGCCCAGGTGTAGGGCGCAGTTCCGCCGGAGGCGGTGAGTGAGCCGGAGTACGCGGTGCCGACCGTGCCGGTGGCGGGCAGCGTACCGGAGATCGACGGGCCGCTGGAACTGATTACGATGGTGACGGTATATGTTGTTGATTTCGATTTGGTGTCCGTGAGTGTCACGGTGATGCTGGAACTTCCGGCGGCAGTTGGAGTGCCGGAAATGGTGACCGTGGCGGTTGTCGTGCCCGAAGCACTGATTCCGGCGGGCAAACCGGTGACGGTCCACGTATAGGAACCTGAGCCGCCCGCGGCAGTCAGACTGCCGGAGTACGCGGTGCCGACCGTGCCGGTGGCCGGAAGGCTTCCTGAAATCGTGACGGCGGATTCGCCGCCCCCGCAACCAATAAGCTGAACGCTTACGACAAAAAGCGCGAGCAGAAAAGCCAGAAAATTGCGGGAGCGCATCGTAAATCCTCCATCACGAATTTTTCAGGTTGCGAGGGGCGGTCGCACCGAATCTTTAGAAACGCACTTCTGCCGGGTATGCAGACTTTTTGGAGCGGTGAAAATCACAGGGCCGAAGGAAACCGGAGCCGGACGGCGGATACGGCTGGATTCTAGACCCTTTTACCTGCGAGGCAAGCGAATTTTTGTTGCAGGCCGGGGGCGGGCGTTTTACCGCAGAGCGAGGTTTCGCCTACTGCTCCGGAGAGAAGGCAACGTGCCGATATTAGTGAATCAGGATATAGAGGAGTGCTTCGGTATCCGATGCGCCGGAATTGATCGCGAGTACCGCCGATCCGCTGGTTACGAAGGTGACGTTGCCGTTCGCCAGCGTGCCGGAACCGTCGCTATTGATCGTGTAAGCGGCAGCACCGCGTGCTTAGATTGTGAGCGCGGACCAGGCCTCAGTGACCTTCGATAATCAGAGTCGGATTGGCATCGCCGGAAGTGGAGGTGATCATGACGAACTTGGTCGGCGATACGATTACGTACTGACCCGCAAACACAGCAGGTTGCGTGAGAGCGACGGAACCGGTGCCGTTCGTTGAGTCGAAAACGTTGTAAGTGCCGGCGACGTTCTCCGCCTGCGTCTTACCACTTGTCGTGCTTTCGTCCTGTGTGCCGGTGATGTTGCCTTCGCCATCGAGCGCGAGGAAGCCGGAGACGTTGCGCGCGGCGGTGCTGGGCGGAGGACCAACGGATCCTTCGACGAACGTCCCGTTCAAGTACGCGAGGTTGAAGGATGTGCCCGGCGTCGATTGCGCGGTGAGGTGACCAAAGATGATGGGCAGTTGATTGTTGCCGCTGATGCTGAGGACGAATGCCTCGGTGGAGTTGACGAGATAGAAAACCGGGGAGATCGGACTGATCAAATTTGTGGCCTGGAGGCGACCGTACTGATCGGAAGAGTAGGTAATGCTTACAGGCGACGATGCGATGTTTTGAGTCGCCATGTTTGACGTGATCGTGCCCGCAAGATTGTCCGTCAACAGCAGATTGAATGCGCCGCCGGCCGTTGGATTCAACTGCATTATTTCAACGTCCGGCAAAAAGCTGGACCCTGACAAGACTTGGCCGGACAAACCACCCGCCATCGGACCTCCGATTACGTTTTGTGCGAGGAACGGATAGCCTACCTGCACTTCCATGTCGAGCGTTGAGATGAACGGTGTGTTTGAGGAAACGGGATCGACTTCGACGAGGAATGCCTCGCTCGCAGTGACCGGGTACACGTCGTACTTAAGGTCACCCCACTGCGGCTGGAGATTGAACACGCAGTGAGTGGAATCGGTTCCGGAATTAGAGAGGCCCGTGAGCGAGCCGCCCGGATCGGAGTAGGAAACCGTGGCGATGTTGGCATCGTCTTCGCCGCTGCCAATGCTTCCTTGTGTTGCGGGCGAGATCGGAGCTGTGGCGTAAAAGGTTCCGGCAACGGAAAGCGGGCCGGCGCCCGTCGTGGTGTAAGCGCTGGCGTAACCAGTGCCGCCGAAGGTGAAGTTTCCGGCGTATGTATTCGACGCGTCGCCGGTTACAACGCAGGTGCTGACGGATTGCTTTTCGATGCGGCCCGAACCGCGTGTGCCAGAGGTATCGAACTCGATCAGCCGGCCGTGTAACCCGGCGAGATCGATCGAAAAAGCGTAGGTCGGAGCGCCCGGCGCGTTCGACAGCGTGATCGTACCGCGTCCGTCGGTGCCGAGAGTGTAAGTGCCGGTGAGATTCGGCGTGTTGGTTAGCGGCGTGCCGGCAATGGAATTGGTGTCCTGCTCGCCGCTTGTGATGTTGCCGTTGCCGTCGGCTACGAACGATCCGGCCGTCGTCACGGCTGCGCCGGTGGAATTATTTCCGCTGAACGTGAACGCGTAATTCCCAGTCAGCAGCGCGAGATTTTGCGGACCGGCGATGGAGAGCGCGAAAGTTTGCGTCACGTTCGCGGGCGTCGCCTCGCTGTCCACCACAGTGATTCCGAAAGTGAAGTTTCCCTGCACGGTCGGGCTGCCAGAAAGAAGCCCACTGGAGCTGAGCGACAACCCGGCCGGAAGCGTTGAGCCCGTGGCCACGGACCACGTGTAAGGAGCGAGCCCACCCGAAGCGGTGAACTGCTCGCTGTACGGCGTCGGCGGCGTGGTGAACGTCGCGCTCGGCAATGGCGAAGTGGTGGTGATCGCAAGCGTGCTGATCACGATCGAGAGCTGCTGCGAAGTCGCAACTTCGCCCGCGGCATCGGTGACACTCACAGTGAATGTGGAAGGTCCGTTCGTGGTGGGCTTGCCCGTGATGGTAACCGTATCGTTCTTGCTCGTACCGAGCGACAGACCGGCTGGCAACGTACCGGAAGCGAGCGCCCAACTGAGCGGAGGAACGCCGCCCGTGGCTATGATCTGCGCGCTGTAAGAAGCGCCGATGCTGCCGGAAGCGAGCGTGGTGGTGGTGATCACCGGCGGGGGTTCAATATTGATCGTAAGATTCGACGATGATTTCGGATAGTCCACCGCAGTGGCTGTGATTACGACTGTTGTGGATGCGGCGACGTTCGGTGGAGCGGTGTAAGTTGCGGTTGACGAGCTGGTTTGCGTCAGCGTGCCGATGCCGGCTGGGCTAATCGTATAGGTGACGCCGCCGTTCGCGGCGTCGTTCAGCACGGAAGCGCTGATGTTATTGCTGGAACCCTGCGCCACATACATCGGACCCTTGGGCGACAGGACCACCAGATAGAAAGTGGATGGAGTGTCGGCGCAGCCACCAAGCTGCGAAATCGCAAGGGCCGCCATGGCAGCCAGAAGGAAAAACCGGGCGCGTAGCTTCACGGCGCCTCCTTGGGAGGTTACGGAGTTTAAAGGGTTTGAAGCAGCCCAAACCGTATTGGGCCATAAGCGGGTGACACCGAGGCGAAAATGGACGGTCGCGATAGCGTATGAGGTAACTGGCTGTTAGGACAGCGAGTAAAGTGAGAGGGTGGCAGGCGGTGGGAGCCGCCTGCCGGGATGATCCTAGGGCCGGTTCAGGTCCAGGTTAGTAAGACCGCATCATGTCGGCGGCGCGCTGGTTCTGTTGGAGCCGGCGCGACAGCACGACGTTGGAATAGCGGGTACACAGCGCCATTTCGCGTTCGGTCCAACCTAGCCATTCGCCCGACCCAGGCAGGAGCGCCGAGCCGATTGAATTTAAAGCGGAAAGGAAGCTGTGATAGAGCCGGACCGGCGTCAGACTCGCAGTGGAGGTTGCTGACAATGCAGGACATAGCTCCTGAATTGCGGAGGCGTCCGCGAAGTCATTTTGATTCAGTGGGTTATCGGCATTGTCCGCCTGCCCAGGAAGCGCTTCAGCGGCTACGCGGAGCAATCCGGCGCGCCAGGTGAAGACTGCGAACTGCACCATGGCAGCGACTGATATGACGAGCATGAAGGCGGCGACTAGCATTTGCGTCCATGAACAGTCTCGCGTCCGGGGCCGCCGGGGACAATGGCCCGTCGGTACCAATAGTTTTGAAACTTTTGGGGACGAGTTTGCCGGGCGAGTGATACAAGGATGGCGCGCCGCCCGGCGGGGGAGGAATGTATGAAACGAGCTTGGGGTTGGCTCGCAATCCTGGCTGCAGTGGGAACCATGTGGATGATCAGTTCGCGGCGGTCCGGAGCACGGGCGGCTGCGTCGGCCTCCGACGAAGCCCAGGTCCGAAAAGTGTTGGACGATCAAGCAGCCGCCTGGAACCGCGGAGACATCGAGACATTCATGACGGGTTACTGGAAATCGGACCAGGTGCAGTTCGTCGGCGGAAACGGAATCACCCGCGGATACGATGCGGTGCTCGCGCGATATAAGAAAGGCTATCCAACGCAGGCGCAGATGGGAAAGCTCACGTTTTCCGATCTGGAAATTCATCAGGATTGCGCGGACAGCGCGTACGCCATCGGGCAATTCCACCTGGAACTGCCGCCGGATAATCCTTCAGGATTTTTTACGCTGAACTTCAAGAAGTTCGCGGACGGCTGGAAGATTGTGGTGGATCACACTTCGCCTACACCGAAAAAGCCCGCGAATTGAGAATCGCCCTGGAACGAAGATGAAGCGAAGACAGATGCCGCAAATCTACGAATCGGCCGCATTCGCGCGCGGACGCTGTGCGCGCCTCGCGATTTCAGCCATAATTACAGGGTTAAATTAGAAAGACCGGCGATAAGCCGGCAAGGAGCACCGAGTGCGAGCAGTCATTACGGGAGGCGCTGGGTTTTTAGGTTCCCATCTGAGCGAGCTGATGCTGTCGCGGGGATGGGAAGTGTTGGTTCTCGACAATCTGTGTACCGGCAGCGAAGAAAATGTCGCGCATCTGAAATCGAATCCGAATTTCCGCATGGCGCGAGTGGACGTGTCGCGCTACATCGAAGTGCAAGGCCCGGTGGATGCCGTGCTGCATTTCGCATCGCCGGCGAGCCCGCCGGATTATTTGAAGCTGCCGATCCAGACATTGAAAGTGGGCGCGCTGGGCACGCACAACACGCTGGGCCTGGCGCTGGCGAAAAAGGCGAAGTACCTGCTGGCATCGACGTCGGAGTGCTACGGCGATCCCGCACGTCAGCCCGCAGCCGGAAACCTACTGGGGGCACGTGAATCCGGTCGGGCCCGCGCGGCGTGTACGACGAAGCCAAGCGCTACGCCGAAGCGATGACCATGGCGTATCACCGCTATCACGGGCTGGACACGCACATCGTGCGCATCTTCAATACATACGGCCCGCGCATGCGGCTGAACGACGGCCGCGCGCTGCCGAATTTCTTGTATCAGGCGCTCGTTGGCGAGCCGATCACCGTGTACGGCGAGGGCAAGCAGACGCGAAGTTTCTGCTACGTGTCCGACCTGCTGGAAGGAATCTACCGCCTGCTGGAATCGGACGAGCACGAGCCGACGAACATCGGCAATCCGCAGGAGATCACGATCCTCGAATTTGCCGAACGCGTCCGCAAACTCGTGGGCACGAATACTCCGATCAAGTTTCATCCTCTGCCGCAGGACGATCCGAAGCAGCGCTGCCCGGACATTTCGAAGGCGAAGAGGATCCTGAATTGGGAGCCGAAAATAAAACTCGGAAGACGGACTCCAGACCACGTTTGAGTATTTCAAGACGAAGGTCGCACAAACGCAGGCCACGAAGTGAGAACCGCTCAGTAGCACTGGACGGCTTGCCTGTTCCGATTCATTCGCCGTGCGCATGGGGGCGAACAGGCAGGCCGAGCCAGACATTGATCAAACCGAGATATTCCCTTACAACCGAGAAGGTGTCGCGCGTGTTGCGCCACCAGTGATTGAGGTCGATCGGATCCTCGTCGGCGCCGCGAACGATCAGAGTGAGATCCTTGCCCGCGAGCCGTTTCCAGAGCGCGCGAACGCGGCGGGTGTGCTCGGGCGAGGTGACGATGATTACGGTGTGCTTGCCGGTGCGGCGCATGGCCTGTGAGATGACGGCAATTTCCTGCTCGGTGTCCTCGATTTCTTCAGGAAGGATTTGAACCGCGTTTTCCGGCACGCCGCGATGAACTACGGCCTCGCGGTTGTACTCTTCCTCACCGACAAACTGGACGCCAAGCTCAGCGAGTTCTTCCTGCGGTCCCTCGGGACGCGTGACCCAGACGAGCGGCGCGTAGCCCTGCTGATATACGTCGGCGGCGCCTTCAGCGCGATAGGGCAGGCCGCCGCTGAGAATGACGATCACGTCAGCGTGAGATAGGGGATCCGGACGAAAGAGCCAGCGTCCCGCGCCGCGCGCAAGAACGGTGGCTGCGATCATGACGACGAGCAAAATCGCGGCGGCAGTCCAGAGGCGCCTTCGCCACACGTTGCGTTTTGGCTGTTCGACGATGTCCGGCATTGTCCTCTACTTTTTCTGAAGCAGGAAGCTTCCTGCGATCAACGCGTCCACTCCGGAGCAGAAGTAACTGCGCACCGCGTCGCGGGGAGTGACGACCAGCGGTTCGCCGAAAAGATTGAAGGACGCGTTGACCAGCATCGGAGCCGGCGCGTCTTCACCGCAGCGCTTCAGCAATTTCCAGAACACCGGATTATCGGATTCGCGGACTACCTGGAGTCGGACGAGATTGCCGGGAAGCAAGAATCCCTGGGGAAGCTTTTCGAGAAACTCGCGTCCGGTTCCGTTGGCGGTGGCCATGGTAGTGAGAAAACGCGCGTTCGAAGTGGCGTGGAAGAAGCGCGGAGCATCTTCGGCCGGAATGGAAAGCGCGAATGGGCGGAAGGCTTCGCGATGCTTCACGAAGTCATTCAGATTCTCCGTGACGTACTCGGCCCACGGCGAAGCGAGCAGGCTGCGATGCCCCAGGGCGCGCGGACCGAACTCGGCGGCACCTTGAAACCAGCCGACGATTTTTCCCGAGTGAAGAAGGCGCGCGGCAGTATCGACCTTGTGCGCGTCCGTGTCGCAAAAGTGGTACGTGGCCTTGCAGTTGTCGAGGACTCCCTTGATTTCCTGATTCGAAAATGCGGGTCCCCAAAATGGCGTCGGCATTTCGGACAAGCGCCGAAGATTCGCGTGCTGGTAGAGAGAGAGCCATGCCGCGCCAAGCGCGGCGCCCTCGTTTCCCGCGGCGGGTTGGACGAAGACCTCGTCGAATCCGGCGCGAGATTCGATCGCCGCAACGATTAGCGGGTTCAGAAATAGCCCACCGGCGAGACACAGTGATTGCGCGTTCTGCTGCGCGCGAAGGGCAACGAGCCAGTCGCATAGAATTTGCTCGATCGCGGATTCGAGGCTGGCGGCGATGTCGGTGCGTTGTGCAACGCTGAACTTCGGCGCAGCGCTTTCGACGGAGGCTGCGGCGGATTTCGATGTAGGCGAGTCGATGCCCAGGCGGCGATAGAACTCGGGCGTGAACGCGAGTTCGGAGCCGAATGCACGCGTAAAGAATTTAGCGTTGAGATGCGGCGGCCCGGCAGGTGCGCGGCGGAGGATCTCGAGGAAAAAGTCTTTGTGTGCGGGTACGCCGCCGAGGCTCAGCCACTGCGTTTTGTGTTCCTCGGAGTGCGGCTGAAATTCTAAAAGCCGCGTGATCTGCGAATACACATAAGCGAGCGAGTGCGGGAACGGGATTGTCGAAAGTTCGCTGATCTTTGTGCCATCACCGAGCCCGACAAAGCCGGATTCGCCGTCGCCGAATTCGTCGAGAGTGAGAATCAGTGCGCGGGGATAAGGCGACGCATAGAAAGCGCTGGCGGCATGGCAGCGATGATGGTCGAAAGATTCGACGCGGGCAGATCCAGCGCCGGACATCTGTTTTACGAGTCGCTGATTGTTCAGTTCGCGCCCGAGTTCTCCGAGCGCTTTATTGAGGAAGTAGCCGCTCTGGACGGGAGCGACGGCGGCGCGGCGGGCGCGGAAAAGCGTTTGACGTTTCCACGCGCGGCGAGGATTGGAAGCGATAGCCACGCGATCGATTTGACTCCACGAGATCCCGGCGCGTTCGAGGCAGAAGCGGATGGCATCGCGCGGAATTCCGCTGGCTGCACGATTGCGCGTGATTTTGCTTTCTTCGATGGCGGCGATGATTCCGGTGTCGGCAAGCAGCGCGGCTGCCGAGTGATGACCCATCGCGGATAAGCCGAGGATGTACATGCGCGAGCGACTAAGTTGTACCAGAGTTCGGCCGGGCGCAAACCGCGGGAAGCTGACTTACGAATTGCGGCCGCCGTGAGCGTGCCCGCTTCAGGGGTTAAAACCCCCGGGGCTTTTCTCGCGAAGTTGCGCCCGGCGAAAGCCGGGCCCTTCCGCTAAGCCCGCGGCGCTTTACGCCGGTGTTCGGGAAAACGAGCTGTTGCGAGCCAGCAAGCCACGAAGGCCGAGCCAGATCAAGCGAGGCTGCTGGAGGCACACCCGCCACAGAATCTTCCAGGCTTCGTCGCGCGAGTACTGGCTCAGCGACTGACGCGCCGGATCGTTCAGCAGATCGACGAGCCGGCTGTAATCGGCTTGCTGAAAATCGTGCATCGAACGGCGCAGCATCAGATGAAGGTCGAGTTCGCGGCGAAGCGTGCGCAACTCGCGGCTGGCGCCGCCGTTGAGAATCGCTTCGGCGACGCCGAGGGCGCCGCGGAAACCGGTGACTGTGCCGCCGATGGTGGTGACCTTCACCTGCGCTGCAGCGTCACCCACCAGATAAACCGAGCCGCTGCCGACGCGGCGATGCACCGGTATCCAGCGCTTGTAAACCGGAATGCGCGCGCCTTGAAATTCGAGCGGCTCCAGATTTTTCTTCACCAGAAAATTTTCCAGATGCTTGCGCGTTTCCGGGCCGGTCACTCCGATGATGCCCAGCGCGCCGATCTTGTCGTTCTCCGGAATAAGCCAATAAAAATAGGGCGTGTCCTGCGGGACGAACCAGACGCGAGCCGTATCGCGAGCCATATCCTTCGGCAGCGGCACGATGGCTTGCATCAGCGGAACAGTTTCGAGCGGCTGCCAACCGGCGGCTTTCGCCACACGACTGGCGACGCCATCGCTGCCGACGATCGTGCCGGCGCGGACTTCTTCGCGCGAGCCGTCACTGCAGCGCTCGACTTCGAGAATCAGCCCGCGCCCGTTCGGGTGCAGCGAATGAAAGCGGCGGCCCAGTTCCACGCTGGCACCCGCTTTGCGGGCTTCGTCGGCGAGTCCCTGGATCAGCGTGCGGCGCTCGATAATGAGATCGGGATCCTTTAGGGGAAACGTAGCGAAGCGGCCGTCGGTGAAAAGTTCGAAACGGCGAATTTCGTTCACTACGCTGTGCTCGGCGGCGGGGCCAAGAAGCGAGCGCATCCGGTGCGTCACGATCAGCGTGCGCTCGGCCGGCTCCAGATTCTCGATGCGCTCGAACACGCGGACCGGGACGCCGCGTCGCGCCAGAACCGAAGCGGTGAGCAGGCCGGCAGCTGAGCCACCGACCACCGCGACGCTGGAACCGCTTGCGGAAGTTTGTGAGCTGTTGGTCAGGGTTGGGTTGGGTGTTTCCGAGGCCATCGTGAGCTTCGCAGTCGTCCTGTGAATCGGTATAGGACCGAGTCTAAGAATTTATGAATTTTCAAGGAATTCCGGATCAATCCGGTCTTGCGTCCATATTTCGCGCGGGAACATCTCGCGGTTCATTCCCGAACAAACTACGGGCCAGAAGTATATCCCAGGCACGACATGTGCCAAAGAGGAAGGGAAGCGCGACGTAATTTAATGGGATGAAAGTACACCAAGACCAAGGCGAACAATTAGCGGCCGTGTCGCACCGAGAAATCAAACGGCGGGCTTTGCGACTTTCACCTGGCGTTCGTAGGGAAGGTTTTCCAGGTACAGAATGGCGATAAAGGCGAGCAGTCCAACGCCGCCGACGATGGCGTACGTCGCTGTGGGCGAGATGCGTTGGATGAACAGTGCCAGCGCGCCGCAGATCGCGGCACCCGCGTACATGATCAGCACGGCATTCCGGTGGCCAATGCCTAGATTCGAGAGCCGGTGCGCGGTGTGGTCTTTGCCGGGTGAAGTGAATGGAAGCAGGCCGCGGCGGGCGCGCGAGATCGACACCAGAGTGGTGTCAAAGATCGGCACGCCGAGAATCAAAACCGGGACCAGCCAGGTCACCGGAAAATCCACCGAATCGGGACGGACTTTCAACCCGAGCGTGGCCATCAGGAAGCCGAGGAACATTGCGCCGCCGTCGCCCATGAAGATCTTGGCCGGGTTAAAATTCCAGCGCAGGAAGCCGAGCGCCGCGCCGAATGTTGCTGCACCGAGCGTGCGCACGAGCGTCTGTCCGTTCATCCCCGCGGAAATCGTGAAGAAGGCCGCGGCCACAGCCGCGATGCCCGCGCAGAGGCCGTCCATGTGGTCCAGGATGCTGAACGCCGCGGTGATTCCGACGACCCACACGACTGTAAGCCCTATATCGAGAACAGCGCTCAGATTGCCGCCAAAAAAGTGCGAGAAAAACTGCGCCCGAATTCCGGACGCCACCAGGAACAGCGCCGCGGCGGGCATCCCGATAAAAAGCTTCACTTGATGATGGAGCAGCCCGCCATCGTCCAGGAAGCCGACAGCCGCCAGAAGCGTGGCACCGGCCAGGATGCCGAGAATCTGGGAGAGCGGAACGTCGTGCAGCGTAAACAGCACGGCCAGGACAAAACCGAGGTAGATCGCGATGCCGCCCAGCAGGGGAATCGGGCTGATGTGAACTTTCCGCGGCCCCGGCTTATCCACCATTCCGAATCGGAGCGCGAGGTGCCGAATCGGGACGGTGAGCCCCAAAGACGCCAGCAGGGCAACCGTGAAAGTGATCAGGTCTCTCGGGATAGAAAACGACACTCTCGCTCCATTCACAACGTCAAACTTTTCAGGCCGACACGACGGGCAAAAGCAACTCTACGGAAACGCCACTTTAGGATGCCGCAGAACCGAATGCGGTCTGGGTTCCGTTCGAGATTCCGGCTCGCCTGCGCCGCTTACTGCTGCTTATCAACGGCCGATTCCACAATGGCTGAAAAGCGTTGCAACTCGTTCACTCTAGCATACTTCTGAGCGACCGCTTTCGCCCGTACGCCCATCTCGATAAGGCGCGCCGGCTCGGCGCGAAGCTCGCGAATTGCCGTCGCCACCGCAACTGGATCGTCGGGATCGGCCGTTAGCCCGCAGCCCGATTCCACGGCAATCCGAGCCGCGTCGGACTTCGAATCCGCAACTACCAGCACTGGACGGCCCGCCGCCAGAATCCCGTACAGCTTGCTCGGCACCACTACGCCTTCCAGTCCCCGGCGTATGGTCACCACGTGCACGTCCCCCGCCATCATAACGTGCTGAACCTGCTCAAAGGGGCGAAACGGCAAAAATTTTACATTTGCGGCATTCGCCTGCGCGGCTGCAGCTTCCAGGCGCGCGCGGTTCGCCCCGTCGCCTATGAACACCAGGCCCGAGTTTTCGTTGCGGAGAATTTCGGCGGCGTTCAGAAGCGTATCCCATGCGCCGTAGAAACCAAGATTGCCCGCATGCAGCGCAACGAACGGGAATCCCGACCGGATCTCCTGCACGATTGGATCGGACGTCAATGGCAGCGATGCTGGGAAAGTAGCGCCGTCTCGGACAATTACCACGCGCTCCGGCGCGATGCCCTTCGCGATAATTCTGTCTCGCATGTCGTCACCCAGCACAATCACTCGAGCGGCTTTTCGGAGCGCCCACCGGTGCAGGCTCTCCCACAACCGCACGAATTTGCCGCGCTGGACGATGTCCCCTCCCACCGCCATGTCCGGGTACATGTCGCGAATGTTGTACACGAATGGTTTTCCGGCGAGCGACGCGATGAGTGCGCCGGCGATTCCGGCGATGGGCGGATCCGTCATCGCGAGAATTACATCGGGATTGATGGCTAGCGCGCGCGGAACGGCCAGCGCGAGATACGAAAGATAATTCGAAACGCGGCGCTTCATCTGGTGGCGCGGATACGCCGTTGACCCGACGCACTCGACCGTGACGCCGTTGCGCGTCCGGCGCTGCAAAAGCGCATATGGATAGTATTCGTCCGGATCGTACGAAGGCCGGCCTGCGACCACAGTGACCCGGTGATTTTTCGCCAGCGTTTCGGCGACTTGCACGGCCATCTTCGCGGTGGCTGAAGTGTCCGGCGGGTAATACTCGTTCAGCAGCAGGATGTGCATGCAGGTGGAAGGAAGTTTACTACGTTGCGCGTTCCGAAGATTTCGAGGCGCGACCAGAATTTTCAGCGTTCGCCACCACAGCCGGTTTTCTTTCCAGGATGTAATTGCCAATCACGAGCACGTCCATGCGCGTACGCTCGAAGCAATCGAGCGCTTCATCGGGACGGCACACAATCGGCTCGTTGTCGTTGAACGAAGTGTTCAATACCACGGGCACGCCGGTCAGGTCGCCGAACGCGCGGATCAATTTCCAGTAAAGAGGATTCGCCGTCCGGCTCACGGACTGAAGTCGCGCCGTTCCGTCCACGTGCGTAGGCGCCGGAATCACCCCGCGCTTTTCCGGCTTCACCGCGTAGGCGAAAGTCATGAACGGCGACGGGTGGCTCTGCTCGAAGTATTCCGGCACAGCCTCTTCGAGAATCGAGGGCGCGAACGGGCGGAACGTTTCGCGGTGTTTGATGCGGCGGTTCAAAATGTCTTTCATTTCGGGCCGGCGCGGATCGGCCACAATGCTCCGCTGGCCGAGCGCGCGCGGGCCCCATTCCGCGCGGCCCTGATACCAGCCCAGAATTTTTCCATCGGCGATGTGGCGGGCCGTGGATTCGACGAGTGACTGCTCTTCGAGCTCTTCGATCGTTACGTCTTCGCTCGATCCGAAGCGCCGATCGACCGCGTCGCGAATTTCGCCCGCGCTGAAGCCTGGGCCCCATGCGGCATGGTCCATCACGAATTCGCGCGGCTGGCCTAGAATCTGGTTATGCACGGCGAACGCGGCGCCCACGGCGAGCCCTGCATCGCCCGCGGCGGGCTGAACGTAAACTTTTTCGAATGGCGTTTTGTCGAATATGGTGCCGTTCGCAACGCAATTGAAAGCGACGCCGCCCGCGAGGCACAGATTTTTCTGTTTCGTTTTTTCGGCCAGAGCGCGTCCAGTGCGCCGCGAGAACTTCTTCGATCGCCGCCTGCATGCTGGCGGCGAGATTATAGTGGCGCTGCTCGAGAGGTTCGTCGGCCTTGCGCGCCGGGCCCAAGTCTTTTCTCCAGATAATCGGAAAACAGGCGGCCGATCACCGGCGTCTTGTTCGCATCGCGCCAGGTCATGTCCGCGCCCTGATCCTGGTGGATGAAATATTCCAGGCCGAGCTTGAAGCGAAAGCGGGGCGTCAGCGCGAACGATGCGGCGGAATTCCTCGATGAATTCGGGCTGCCCATAGGCGGCCATGCCCATCACTTTGTATTCGTCGCCAAATTTCCAGAACCCGATGTACTGCGTGAGCGCCGTGTAAAACATCCCAAGCGAGTGCGGGAATCGTCACTTCGCCCAGCGCTTCCATCCGCGGCCCGTGCCCCAGCGCCCACATGGAACTGGCGAAATCGCCCAGTCCGTCGGCGGAAAGAACGGCGGCCTGATCGAATGGCGACACGAAAAACGCGCTGGCGAGGTGCGCGGTGTGATGCTCGATTCGATGGAATTTTGCCTTGATCGCGTCGGGAGCGATTCCAAAAGCTGACGCGAGATCTTCGTGAATTCCCGCAAATCGCTGCATCACGCGCGCGCGGTCAAGTGCGAAGCGCGGCATGCGCGCCGCGAAGCGCAGCTTGGTCCCGATCCGCGCCCACGGATTCCGCGGGATCGCGATGTGATCGACCTTCGAGAGCGGGATGCCGGCCTGTTCTAGGCAGTACTGGATGGCAAGTTTCGGCAGGCCTGCGGCATATTTCACCCGGTTTAGCCGCTCTTCCTCCACGGCCGCGAGCAGCCGGCCGTCGGCCACGATGGCTGCTGAAGCGTTCGCGTGGTAAGCGTTGAGGCCCAGGATGATCATCGGGATCGGGACATTCAGTTTCGCAAGGGACGCCGAATGTTTCAAGGGAAGGCGACGGCTAATAACTCAGGGTTAGCTACGACAACGTTCGGACGTCGACGAAGGCTTCAAATACGTTGCGGGAACGAAGACTGGGAGGAAGTCCCAGAACCGAATGGATGAGTCGAATTGCGCCACGCCATTCGGCTTCTGCGGCGGGCTGCCCCAAGTCCGGATCATTTAGAAAATAAAGGAACACGAGCTTGCTTGGCACGCCGCTAAGTTCACGGAGAAAATATTGGTAGGCGAGGCGGTTCGCATACTGATAGAAATTACAACTCCAGTCGCAATGTGATCCGCGCGTGTAATGACTTCGCGCTCTTTCCAAGCTCTTGCGGATCAACACTCGAGAGGCCTGTGAAGCCGCCTTCGTCGCGGGTGAAGCGACTTCCGAAATATGCGCCTTCGCTTCGATTAAGACAGATTCGTCGTTGCTCGACACTCCAATCGCATCCCAGACAGGCCCTCGGCGTGGCCAGAAATCTCGAAGTTCTCGGCTCAACGATTTGATTCCTGCCGCCTGCAGCATTGCATCGTCTCGAAGTTCCTTAAATGACGGGCCAAGCGGAGACTTCCAGCTGATTGAAGCTGTATCGGACACGACTCCCGATTCGCGAAGTGCTTTCATAAGAACAGTCGGCCGGTCGTTGACGGCGATACGCATCCATTTCTGACTTCCCTTGCGAGTTGAATTTACCTTCATTTTTGGTAGAGCGCGCATCGCGCATTTATTCGTAGCGTAGCGCGACGATCGGATCGACCCGCGTGGCGTGGCGCGCCGGGATGTAGCACGCGGCCAGGGCAACGAGCCACAGCAGGGCGGCCACGGCGGCGATGGTCATGGGGTCGTTGGCATGCACGCCGAAAAGCATCGACGAGAGATAGCGCGTCACGGCGAGCGCCACGCCGACGCCGACCACCGCTCCCACCAACGCCAGAACGAATCCCTGCCGGACGACCATGCGCAGCACGTCCGCTCCTTCGGCGCCCAATGCCATGCGGATCCCGATTTCGCGGGTCCGCCGCGAGACCTCATACGAGAGCAAACCATACAAACCGATCGAAGCGAGGACCAGCGCGAGCAAGCCGAAGAAGCCGGAAAGACGCGCGACGAGGCGCTCCTGAAAGAGCAGCCGGTCGATCTGTTCGGATTGCGTGGTGACGCGAAAGAATGGCAAGTTCGCGTTCACCTGCGCGACGGTTTTGCGAATCGAAGGAAGCAACGCCTGCGGATCGGCCGCGGTGCGAATTTCGTACGCCGCGCCCATCCCGCTCTGCGGCGTGTACATGGTGGGGCTGATGTCCTGTCGGAGGGTGCTGTATTTCGCATCGCGAACCACGCCCACGATTTCCCAGCCGGCGCTTTTCGGCTCGTCCGGCCCGCCCGCGGATTGGCCAAATACTTTTCCAATGGGATTTTCCGTCCCCAAATATTTCGAGACGAACGCCCGATTGACGATCACCGGTGTAGGCGCGCCGGAGGATTCCATTCCACTATTCGCGGCCGCAATTTCGTAATCGGATGGGTTGAAGCCGCGCCCGCCAAGAAACGGAATCTGCATGGTGCTGAAGAAATCCGGGCCGACCGGAAGCATATTGGAATTCGACTCGCGATCCTCGGGCGTGCCAGGCCATTGGAACGAAACCATCATCATCCCGCCGCTGAGCAATGGCAGAGACGAATAGCTTGCGGATTTCACTCCTGGCGTGTCGGCGAGGCGCTCGCGCAGATCGCGGTACAGCGCATCGACCTGAGGGCCTTTGTAGCCGGCGAGCCCGGCGTCGATTTCGAAAATGATCAGGTTATGCGCGTCGAAGCCGAGATCCACCGCACGGAGATTCTGCAGTGTGCGGACCAGCAGGCCGGCTCCGACGAGCACAACAATAGCCAGAGCGAATTGAGCGACAACCAGACGCATTGCTCACGCTGAACCAGCGCCCGTCGCCGTGCGCAATATTCTGCGAGATGCCCGAGCCTTCCTTTAGCGCGGGCGTGAGATCGATTCGCGCGCTGCGCAGTGCAGGCGCCACGCCAAAGAGAATTCCGGTGATGAGCGAGACGGCCGCCGTGAACGCGAGCACGCGAAGATCGACGGCGGATTCGAAGCCAAGTGGCCGGATCTGGTTACTCGAAACAAACGTGAGAATCAGACGCGAACCCCAGAAGGCGAACAGGATTCCGAGCACTCCGCCGATTGTTGCGAGCAGGAGGCTTTCGGTGAGTAGCTGGCGGAAGATGCGCGTACGGGCCGCGCCCAGCGCCGCTCGCACCGCCATTTCCTTTCGCCGGGACGCTGAACGCGCGAGCATGAGTCCGGCGACGTTGGCGCAGGCGATCAGCAAAATAATTCCGACGGCGAGCATCAGCACGTAGAGCGGCTGCGCGTAGCGGCTGCTCGCGCCGTTGAGGCCTGATCGCGCAGGAACGATGGTGATGGAAGGCTCGTCCGAGGGTGACGAAAGAGTCCGCGCTTCGCCTGGGGAATCCGGAGCGGCGCCTGGACCTGAACCTATCGCTACGTTTGGCGCTTGATAGGGTGCGGATTTCGCATTCGGCGCCGGACCGGGTAGATCGCGGACGATCATTTGGGGCGGCGCAGTCCCGGACGAGGGCGCGGGCAAAGGGGCCTGCATTGGCGCTCCAGATGGAGCTGGGACCGCGCCGCCCGGAACCGGTTCTTTGCGGACCATGAATGCACCGTCCGGTGGTGCGGGCGCACCGCCTCCGGCTGAGAAGAGCGGCACCGACCCGTGCAAAACTTCATTGCCGAAGATTCCGTTGATGGCGGCTTGCGCCTGGGGTCGAGTCACGCCCGGCTTCAATCGCCCCACCAGAGTGAGCCACCAGTAGGAGACGTCGTCCTGGCGATTTTGCCAGCGAGAGGATTCGACGATGTGCGGCTCGACGGAGAGAGGCACCCAGAGATCGTAGTCGCTGCCCGGAGTGATCCCGTTGAACTGCCGAGCGGCAACGCCGACGATGGTGACCGGAGCGCCGTTGAGCGCGATCGAACGGCCGAGCACCTCGGGCGCGCCGCCGAAAGCACTCTGCCAGTAGCCAAAGTTCAGGACGGCGACTGAGGCTGCGCTGGGTGAATCGTCGCTGGGTTCGAGCATCCGGCCGAGAGCGGGCTTCACGCCGAGTGTCTTAAAGAATCCGCCGGAGACGGCTTGGCCGTTTACGACCGAGGCGTTCCCGTTGCCGGTGAGATCGAGCCGGCCGGCATTCGAGAAGGCAGCGATGCCGGAGAAAACCCCAGCCTTTTCAAATTCGCGAAACATCGGTTCGGAGAACGAGCAGCCGGTTGGGTTCGCGGCGCCGAAGCGCATGTCCGTGGCGCAGTCTCCGGAGGTGGCATAGCCGTGCACTTTGGGCATTTTGTGTGCGCCCCACTTCAGCAGGACTAGCTGGGACGGATTTTCGGCGGGAAGCGAGCGCAGCATCACGGTGTCGATCAAGCTGAAGATGGCGGTGTTCGTGCCGATCCCCAGCGACAGAGTGAGGATCGCGATGGCGGTGAAGCCCGGGGACTTTGCGAGCATACGGAAGGCGTAGCGAACGTCCTGCAGTAGGGTCTCCATGGCGGCCACCTCCAGAAGCGAATTGAATGTACTTCGGCGCTGCGGTTCCAGACAATTCGTTTCGTGTACAGACGCAGGCCACGGGAATCTGGTAGCAGGATCGCGAACACAAAACCAGGCAACTCTTGCAAATTCCGCCGCTGCCCGGCTTTCGGCTTCACCGATAATTGAATAACAAGCGGGTTTCAAGCGGCCGCTTGAGCTCCCGATAATGGCTCTGCATCGGTGCGCGACACGGATTGCCCGCTGAATTTTCATCTCATGCTTAGAGCTTCACAAATCGTTGCGTGTTTGTGGCTCATCGCCGCCACGCCAGTCTTGGGACAGACCAATACCGGCGAATTGCGCTTGAGAGTCGTGGACCCGCAAGGTCTGGGCGTGAAGGCTACCGTGGAGATCGCCAGTGCTGCGAACCAGTACAAAACGTCGCTCACGACGACGGACCAGGGAACGCTCGACGTGCAGCGGCTACCGTTTGGAATTTACGTATTGACCGTGGACCCGGCTGGATTCGCGGCTGAGACGGAAACGCTTGAGGTCCGATCGACCATCGCGACGGAATTCACGATTCAACTGAAGCTGCCGTCGGTCGAGCAGTCGCTCACGGTAACGGCGCCGAATGTCCTGGTCGATCCTGACCAGCCAGGCGCCGTCAGTCAGCTTGGATCGGATGCCATCCAGCACCGGGTCAGCTCGCTGCCAGGGCGCTCGCTACAAGATCTGGTGAACATGCAGCCGGGATGGCTCTATGAAGGAAACGCGGTACTGCATCCGCGCGGATCCGAGTATCAGACGCAATTTGTGGTGGACGGCATTCCGCTCACCGACAACCGCTCGCCGAGCTTTGGGCCGGCCATCGAAGCGGACGACGTCGATTCGATGAGCATATACACGGCGGGAATTCCAGCCGAGTACGGACGAAAAATGGGCGGCGTGGTGGAAGTGAACACGCTGCGAGACAACGCTGCTGGATTTCACGGTCAGGTCGTGCTCTCCGGCGGAAGCTACAGCTCGGCCGGAGCGTTCACTCAGGCGCAGTACACCTGGGGCAAGAACACGCTGGGCGCGAGCGCAAGCGCCAGCATGACCGATCATTATTTGAATCCGGTGGTACCGCAGAACTATTCGAACACCGGTACGCTGGGAGATTTCTCGGTGCGTTACCAGCGCGATTTCACACCCAACGACCGCTTGAGCATGAGCGTGCGATATGAATTGTCCCGCTACGACATTCCGAACGAATTGGTCCAGCAGGACGCCGGGCAGCGGCAGACCGCCGACAACATAGAAACCATCAGCACCATCTCCTACCAGCACACGTTCAACGCGAACACGGTGGCGAATTTCAGCGGCATGCTGCGCAACAACGCGAACGACTTTAATTCGAATGCCGATTCCACGCCGATCGAAGTGTTCCAACACAATTGGTTCCGCGAAGGATACGTGAAGGGAACGTTGACTGCGGTCCGCGGCCGGAACGAGTGGAAATTCGGAATGGAATCGGACAACACTTATCTCAACGAGAATTTCAGATTTGTAATCACGGATCCGTCGCAATTCGATCCCGGCACGCCGTCGCCGTTCAGCTTTGCGGCGAACCGGCCGGACCTTGAGCAGTCGGCTTTCGTTGAGGATCTGATTCATCTGGGCACGGTGACGATCGGCGCGGGCGTGCGCTGGGATCATTACCAGCTCCTCCTCAACCGCCAGGCAGTCGATCCGAGATTTTCGATTGCGAAATATTTTCCTTCCGCGGACCTTGTGGTGCATTTCTCGTACGACCGCATTTTCCAGACGCCTTCGTTTGAAAACATTCTGCTCTCAAGCTCCACAGAGGCGCTAGGCCTCGATCCGATTTCGTTGCAGCTCCCCGCGGAGCCTTCGGAAGGGAACTACTACGAGGCGGGGATAACCAAGGGTTTCTTCGGCAAAGTAAGCCTCGATGCAAATTATTTCCGGCGCCTGGTGAACAACTACGCGGACGACGATCAACTCGACAACACGACCATCAGCTACCCGATTGCCTTTCGGAAGGCGATTATCTACGGCGCGGAAGCGAAAATGAACGTGCCGGATTGGCATCGCTTCTCCGGATTCCTAAGCTATTCGTACATCGTCGGCAACGCGTGGTTCCCGGTCACCGGCGGACTCTTTCTCGGTGACGATGCGGTGATTCCCACGTCAGGCCATCTGCCCGACTCGCAGGACCAGCGCAACACGGTTCGGGGGCGGGTTCGTTATCAGGTGATGCCGCGCTTCTGGGTGGCTGGCGGGATTCAATACGACACGGGCCTGCCCTTCGATTTTCAGTGCGATCCTTCGCTCACGCTTCCGCAATGCATCGCCGGCGTGGCGCAGACTTACGGACAGCAAGTCGTGGACCGGATCAATTTCAATCGAGGACGCATCTATCCAGCGTTTCAGGTAAACGCGTCGGCGGGCGCGGATGTGTACAAGTCCGACCGGATCAATATGCAATTTCAGGCGGACGGGCAGAACCTGAACAACGTGCTGAACGTGATCGATTTCGGCGGCCTGTTTTCAGGGAACGCGATCGGACCGGCGAGAAGCTTCGCACTGCGATTGACCACGACGTTCTAGCTCAGCGGGCGGTGGATTGAGCAACGGGCGGCGCAATTTCCGCTTTTGCGGCATCGACGTGGCGTTTCACCCATTCATTCAGCACATAAAGGCTCCACGGGCGCGACCACGTGGTGCGTCCCGCTTGAAATTCCTTCCAGATTTCCCCCGCGAAACTTCGAGAAAGATGTGGCTCGAGCGCGGGTGACCAATCCGCGAGGCCTTCGCTTACACGCGCGCCGAGACTTCCGCGCAGCCAAGTTTCCCAGGGGAATGTGAACGTGCGTTTCCTTTGCGAGACGATTTCCTGCGGCAACAGGTCGCCGAGAGCGGCGATCGAGCAGGCTTTTCGGCTGTGCGCCATCGCGTTTGGCGGATTCGGGGAGCGAGAGAACGTACTTCACCAGTGGAATATCGAGGAAGGGAATGCGGACTTCGAGGGAACTGGCCATGCTCATCGCGTCGGTATCTCGGAGCAGCGTGCTGGTCATGTACGAGCGTAGTTCGAGCCAAGAAATTTGCGTGAATGAATCGAGAGGCGCAGCTTGCGCAGCGTTTATGGCGAGCCACTCGGACCATGTGGCGGCCGCCCAATTCGAGAGCGGTTCATGCAGGGCAGCTGCGACGCGCTCCGGCGCGAAAAGGAGCCGCGTGAAAAAATACGGATCGGGAAATGCAGCCGGATCGAGCCATGCCGCCGTTGCCTTGCGAAACGCGTCGGGCTGCAAACCGAATTGCGTTGTGGAGCTTGCCGCACGCAAAAGCGCTGCACGAGCCGGACGTGGAACAAACGGCGCAAGGCCTGCGACGCGGGCAATTTTTGAAGTAGCGCGGAACGCGGTGTAGCCGCCGAACAGTTCGTCGCTGCCGAGGCCGGAGAGCGCGACTTTCAATCCGGCCTGCCGTGCGGCCCACGAAACGAAGTAGGAATTCACGCCGTCCATGCTGGGCTGATCGAACGCGGCTACAGCTTCGTCGAGCCGCGAAACCATGTCGGCAAGCGAGAGCGTGAACTCGGTGTGTTCGGTACCGAGGCGCGCGGCTGTACGCTGGGCGATTCCGGCTTCGTTGTATTCGGCGTCGGGAAAAGCAACCGTAAAAGTGTGGATGTCGCGCTGCATTCCGCTGGCGATGGCTGCGAGCGCTGTGGAATCGATGCCGCTGCTCAGGAAGACGCCGATCGGAACATCGGCGATCAAGTGGCCGCGGACGGAATTTTCAAGCAGTGTGCGAACGGCGACAGAAGGCGCGACGTTCTGCGTGTCGCGGCTGGCGCCATTTTGCTTCGCAGACGAAAAGGTACGAAACTCCGACGCTGGGTCCCAGTAGGCTTTGGGAACGGGCGTGGCGCTGATGCGATCGGCGACGGGAATCGAAATGGAATGTCCTGGCGGAAGCGAGCGCACATTTTCGATGAGAGTCGCAGGTTCACCGACTGAACCGAACAGCAGGTAAGCCGGAAGCGTTTGTACAGCGATCCGCGGCGCGATCTGGCCGCTTGCGAGCAACGCGCGCACCTCCGACGCGAAGAAGAACACGCCGTCCGCGTCGGCATAGTAGAGCGGCTTGATGCCCATCGGATCGCGAGCGAGAAATATTTTCGTCGCCGGACCGGTTGCGCCTCTCGGCATTTCGACGATGGAGAACGCAAACATGCCATGAAAGCGCTTCGGGCAGTCCTCTCCCCAGGCTTCGTAGGCATGAACGATTACTTCGGTGTCTGATTTGGTGCGAAAAGAATGGCCGGCGGACTCAAGCTCGGCGCGCAACTCCTCGAAAGTTGTAAATCTCGCCGTTGTATAGAACAGCGATCGTACCCGTCTCATTCCAAACCGGCTGGCCGCCGCCTGGAAGGTCGATGATGCTAAGCCGCCGCATCCCGATGGCGGCGCGAGGCGCGGACAGAATTCCTTCATCATCCGGGCCGCGGTGGACAAGCGCAGCCAGCATCCGGCGAAGGACGGATTCACCCGCCTGCGCCGGCTCCACTCCGATAACGCCACATAATCCGCACATAGTCTGGATGTGAGACCGCGTTGGCTCCACGGTGCGAGCGGGGAGCGGGCGCGGACGATGCAGTCAGTATAACGGGAAGCTCGGCAGGCGCGACGCGAATGCGGAGTCTAAAAGCGCCGTATTCGACGGCGATATTCAGGCGTTGAAGAAGGCGCTCACGCCTCGCTGGAACTGATACCGGGCGCGCAAAAGCTGCAAATGGAGCCGGTGTTCGCCGAACCAGCGGACCGAGACGCGAGCGAGCAGCAGAAAAATCACCAGCAGAATCCCTGCGACGGCTGCGGCGTACGATTCGCGCTCGACGAGCAAAGTCATAAACGGGGAATCGGCCCACGACGGCACCACGCGATCGAGCAGGTCGCGAAGCGGCATTCCGAATAAGCGCAAACGCGCCACGCGAACGTGCTCGGTGCGGTCAAAAGTGTAGTTGGGATCGTAGTGCGGAATTTTTCCGGTAACTGCGTTGAAGGTGGCGGGGTCGGTCAACTGCTCGCGCGTGAGAGTATGCCCGTCAGCATCGCGGAAGACGAGACGGTAAGCGGGATCGACCACGATCCAACGTCCGTTCACCAGCACTTCCGCGACCACGTGCTTGGCGTTCTGCTTGGAATCGACCAGCAGCAGCCGCCGGACGGAAACGTTTCCGGTGTCGAGCAGGTTGATGAAAGCATTGGTAGCCGTGCCGCAGACGCGGAGTAGCGCGTCGTAGTTCAGGGTATCGGTCGGGTCGCGGTCGGGGACGGCGGGAGAAGGTCCGTACGGAAGCCGCGTCGGCCCATGAGCCATCCACGCCAGCACGGAATCGATCTTTTTTTCAGTGGGTGCGCTGGCGGGAACGATGGCGTCGGAGAAGCCCTTCAGGTAGCGCCGCGTGGAGAATTCCCAGCCCAGCGCATAAATCGCGAAGATCACCGAAGCGATCAAAAGGATATTGACGGCGTACCAGGCCACGTAGAAAACGCGCACTCGAGGAGCAGACGCAGCTGTACCGGCGCTGGAGCCTGTCCAGCTCGACGGTTCGGCCGCTTCAAGCATCGTATTCTTCGTTTCGGACATGACTGGCGTTTTTCTAAGTTACTTCTGCCGCATTCGCTACTATTCCCGTCGGATTCGCGCAAAGTTCCCGAATCGCACGATGAAAACCTTAGCCCAGCCCGTTCGATTGCGTGTCTGGGCCATTGGACGGAGTTTTTTCGACCAACTGCGCGTAGTAGCCGTCCATTTGCGCGGCGAGGCTACTCCAACTGAGTTCGTCCGTCACCACTCGGCAGCCCGCCTGAAATTGTGAATAGAGCGCAGAATCGGAAAGAAGGCGGGCGAGCGCGTCCGTGAGGCGGTCAGTTTCCGGCGCTACCACCAGGCCGGCTCTGTGCTCGACCAGAGAGCGGATCCCGCAAGCGTCGCTGATGATGACGGGTACTGAATGAACCATGGCTTCGGCTGCGACGTTTGCAAAATTTTCGTAACGGGAGGGAAGAGCGAATACGGTGGCATCCTGCAGAGCGGCTGTTTTGGCTGCGTCGTACAGAGGGCCGGTGAAGAGCACGCGCGATGACACTCCCAGGTCGGCAGCTCGCTTCTTCAACCCCGCCACGTAGGAAGCGTCCCCATCCGGACCGGCAATCGCCAGGAACCCGGAGCGTGGGCAAACGCGCGCGAACGCATCGATAAGAATGTCCGCGCCCTTCCGCGGGATTAGCCGGCTCAAAAACAGAACCAAAGGTTCGTCCGGCGATATCCCATATTTTGCGCGAAAACTACCCGGCGGCGGCTGCGTCGCGGGGGCATCGCGATCCACACCGTTATACCGAATCACGACTTTCTCAGCGGGAACGCCGTCTTCGAGGAGTTCCTGCTGCTCCATTTCGGAAGTGGCGATCAAATACGAGGCGCGTTTCAAATAGGAATCGCCTAGGTTCCAATGCCAAAGGCGCTTTAATTTGAAACCGCGATCGATCGGGCGATACATACCCATCGGCTCAACTACGTATGGGATTTGATATCGCCTGCAATAACCGCTGACGACGGGCCCCATCGTGTCGTATAAGCCGAAAAAATGGACCAATTGGAAATGCTTGAGGGAGGCCCGGCAAAATCCTATCACAGATGGGTTGAGCGTGATGTCGCGATAATGAGCCAGGGTTGGCAGATATACGGCCTCGACGCCGTTCTCACTGCTGCGCCAGCCGGGGCGGGCCTTTTCCGCAGCAAATCCTTTTGCCACATAGCTCGAGAGGCCGAGGTCGGCGGTGAGCACGGTGACCCTATGCCCTAAATCGGAGAGGCCGTGAGCGAGAGCGCGGACTTTCACGACGGGACCGCCGCGTTCCTGAAACGGAAAATACGATTGAACCACCATCAACAGGCGCATTCGAATGAGTTGTCGTCCGAGCGTCGGGATATCTGAGCAAGCGCGCCCTGCCGGCCCGAAACGCGACAGGGCGAACCAAAAGGATACTACCCAGCAGCACAGCCGCCAATCGAGCAGCCAAGATTTCAGACGAGCAGAGCGGAAACGATGCTTTCCAGAGACTGCTGGAACGCCGGCACGGAATATTCGTTAGCGACGATGTCTGCGCCGTTGCGACCCAGTTCATCACGAAGATTTCGATCGCGAAGAAGCCGTTCGAGTGCGTTTACGAGCGCTTCGGGGTTGTCCATTCTGGGTGGGACCAGCAGGCCATTCTTGCCGTCGCGAATCAGATCGAGAGTGCCACCGCTCGCCACGCCTACTACAGGCTTCGCGAACGCCATCGCTTCGAGAAACACCAGCCCGAAGCCTTCGCCCGTGCTCGGAAGCGCGAACAAATTCGCGCGAGCGTAGCATGCCGCCAGTTCCGCACGCGGAAGATTCTCGAGAAAGACCGCCGAATCGCCAAGGTTTTCCGCGGCTGCAATGCTTTTTAAACGAGGCAGGTCGTCGCCGGCGCCGACCAGCACCAGCGAAAGCGAAGAATGGCTGGCGCGGAGAGCGGCCACAGCGCGGATCAGGTCGTCGGCTCCTTTGTATTTTTCAGAGGACGCCCACCTGCCGACAGTGAGGATCACCGGGCCGCCGTTCTTCGGGAAGTTTTGCGGCAAGGGCAGCTCTGCCGGCGACTGCGCAAGCTTCAGAAATTCAGGGTCGAGTGGCCACGGCAAGCGCTGAATCTTCGCGGTGGGCACGGCTTGCACTTCGATCAATTTTTGTACGGTGTACGAACTGGGAGCGAGAATCGCGTCGGCTTTCAGCAGAGCGCTTCGGCGCTGCGGTGGAAGAGGAGTCCAGACTTCGATCCCGTGTGTGACTACGATCGTCTTGAGTCTTTTCGAAAAGCGACGGGCAAGAGCTGCCGGAGGCGCAAGATTGGGATGCCCGGCAAACAGCAAGCGCGCATCGTTGCGCGTGGCTTTCAAAGTGGCGAGAACAAACTGAACTTTCGCTCTGTGATAGCCGGCGTACGGGACCGAACGTTTGCCCACGTCGATTGACTGCTCCCCTTTCGGATCGTTCAAAGTAAGAAATTGCGTTGACCATCCCTGGCTCATCGCGATTTCGGACAGCGCGGCTGCGCTCTGCCGGCCGGCTTCCTGAACGCCGCCATGCGCCAGAAATTCGGGGAACAGCCCGACGATTCGAGTGTTCGATGGCATGGAGTGAATTGGGGCTATTTTGAAGCGGCGCTTTGCTTGGCTTCGTCGCGTTGTGAAGCTGATTCGCGCGCCGGATTTCTATCGTCGCGCGCCAGGACTTTCTCAAATACGCCGCGAACATCGTCCACGTTTTGTTCCCAGGTGAACTGCCGCGCCGTTTTCGCTCCGTTCTCGCCAAGCCGCGCTGCAAACTCTGCATCATCGGCAAGTTGAAGAAGCATGCGCGCGAGCGAAGCTGCGTCAGCAGGGTTCTCGAGAATAAGGCCGTTGACGCCATCTTCGATAATTTCCACGGTTCCATTTTCGCGAGAGACGAGCGTCGGCAGTCCAGTCGCCATCGCTTCAACCGGCGGCAATGCGAACGTGTCTTCCAGAGACGGTCCCGCATAGGCATCCGCGGCTGCGTAATAGAAATCGACATCCGCGCGAGGCGGATGGAACTGCACGCGGCCCTCAAGTCCTGCTTCGCGCACGACTGCCCGAAAAGGCGCTGCGTCATCGCGCGTGGCAACGAGCAGGACCACCCGCGAATCGCGCAACAGTTTCATCGACTCGATCAGCGTACGAACGCCTTTCTTTCGGAGGTCGTTGCCGACCAGCAGCACCACGAAATCCTCCGGCTCAAGCTTGAGGCCAGCACGCGCTTGTTCGCGTGCCGCCATGCGCCGCGGCTGATTGAACACGTTGTGATCGAGACCGAGATACAGCACCACGCAAGACTCGGCGCGATTGTAGAAGCGGTTCAGATCGGCCGCGGTCTTATTGGCGATCAGCACCAGTTCGTTTGAAGTGCTGCGGTACACGCGGCCTTCCAGGAAAATCACCAGCCGGTAGTACAGCTTACGATGCAGCAAACGCGGCCATGCTGCGACCGGCGATTTGGAGAATTGCAGTTCCGGCGCAGCCTGTCGCGCGAACTCCGCGAAGACGATATGCACCGAGATCACGTCGGCGTCCGGACAGTTCACGCCGGGACTGAAGACAATATCTGGCCGCAACTCTCGAAAATTCCGATCCCAAGCGCGCGCAAGCTGATTCGCGAAGTACCACCAAACATAATTTAGGAGGTGAGGGCCCGGGAGCGAGGGCACACGGTGCCAGTTGAATTTCGAAAGGTCCACGTCCTGGACGCGCTGGCTGTAGATGTGAATGTCGTACTCGTCCGCCAGCGCCGAGATCCAGCGGATGATAATTCGCTCGGTTCCGTAGCCGTTATCGAGAAACGGAGATACCACGGCGACAAGCGGTTTGCGCGAATCGCTCACACGCGCACCTTAGGCCAGCCGCGATTCATCATTGAAACTGTGGCGCGTGTGGATGAGCCCATGTGACGGGGACGCGTGCGGCGTTCGACGCAGGCGCGGGAGCGTTCGGATACATTTCGTTCACGATCGGCAATTTATAGATGATACCGATCAGGATCCAGAAGTAGGCGTTGTCCACGAAATTCTGATACGGCGAAAGGCCGCCGTAAGTGAAAGGAAAAAGCAACAGGAACGCGTACCACGTGATCGCACATGCGATCGGAAAGAATCGCGTCTGGCGCAACTTGCGCGTGATCTGGATGCAGTAATACATCAGCGCGCCCGTCCACAGAATCCACAAGAACGGCGCCACTATGCCCATTTCCAGAATCAACTGCCCGTAGCCTTCTTCCACCCAGACTTCGATCGGCGGTTGCTTCAGAATCTTGGCCACGTATTGCGTGCCCAGCGAAGCCGTGCCGAGTCCGATTCCCGTCATCCACGTCGGTTGATCGATGGCTGCTTCCAGATTCCGAATCGGGTAATCCCAGGTGCGGTTTCCGACTTCGTATCCGGAGCTGCTCGGATCCAGACTTTCCACATAAAACGCGACGCGGGGCGCGATTTCCGCCGGAAAGATCATCGCAATCAGCACCGCGGCGGCCGCTCCGATCAGAAAGGAGCGAGCAATGGCCTTGATCATGCGGTGCGCTTGCCGCCATCGCCACGGTGCGCCCCATAAGAACGCCCCCGTGAGGGCGACAATAGTTATCCCCATATAGGCCACGGCTCCCCGCGCCCCGCAGAACATCGTGGCGGCGATCACTCCTCCCAAACACACGTACGCGAGCCGCCGGCTCTTTTCAGTGTGCAGCAGGATGTAGCCCGCGGTTCCGTAGGCTAAGATGAACATAAGCGTCAGATACTGGCTATACCGGCCGGCGCTGACAAACACCGATGCGGGCACCGCGAGCAGTTGTCCCGTGACGGGCGTGACGCGGTCCATCTCTCCCAGGTCCCGAAGCTCGGGTGCGATATTTGTGGGATTCAAGAACGTGTTGCCCACAATCGCCTGGGTGATCCCCAGCCCTCCAATCACCAGCGCGAGCACCAGATTCCAGGCCAGGAATTTCCGCAGGTCCTCGTCGTTGCGTACCAGCCCGTAGCCCACGAACAGGAGCGGCATGTAATAGAAGTTGAGCTTCATCCCCATCAGCCCGTACAGAAAGCTCGGAGAATAGGGATTCATCATCCCGGCGATGCAAAGCAAAAGGCACGGGTAGAAAAACAGCAGGAAGCGCGGGTTGAAAATTTTGACGTTGCCCCGGCGTACTTCCACGAAAAACGCGATGTACACGATCGCTACCAGCGCGTCCTTGCCGAAGTAGATCGCCAGATTGTTTCCCAGGAATTTGCGGACCAGATCCTCGAATAACAGCCACACGAAAAATACGTAGAAGCCCTTCCGCCAATCGCGCAGCGTGGTTATCGCAACCGTGATTCCGCCAATGCTGAGTGCGGCATACTCCAGCGTGCGCAGGTCTTGCGCCGCGATCTTGGATCCCAGTTGCCAGGCCACCCAAATGCCGATCACAAACACACTGATGCCAATGATGGCCTGAGTTCTGACGGCGGGTACGGTTGAGATGCTCATGCAGTTTTCGAAAAATCCCTTATAAGTATGCGGGGCACCGAAGCGTCGTGCAAGCCGGGGTGCCGAGAACTGAGATTCAATTACCCCTCACGGTGCGCGACGATCCGGACGATCGGCTTTCCAAAAATGGCGCCCCGCGCAATCGGCGCACCGGCAAGGTCATACGTTCGATAACCGCGAACGCCGATCAGATCGAGAGCTTCGTTGGGGTTACCGCCGCCGAATTGAACCATCTCGTTGTGAAGCTCCAGGAACAGGAACGGAGAATGCCTCTCGAGGGTTGCGCGCGCCCCCCGAAGAACCGAAGCTTCGTGGCCTTCCACGTCAATCTTGATATGTGTCGGAACTCCGTACTCCGCCGCCATCTGATCCACGGTCATTGCGCGTGTCGGCGTCAGGTCGCTCTCCAGGCGACCCTTCTCCACTTTGAAATAACCCTCGGAAAATGTGCCCGAGCTAACCAGACCCATCTCGCCGTTCACGTCGCTTACGGCCGCTTGCAGCACTCGAACTTTATCCGCGCAATGGTTCAACTCGACTTCCGTGTCGATCATTTTTGTAGCCACCGGCGAAGGATCGGCGGCCACCGCGCGCCCTCCGAAATGCGCCGCAGCGAGGCTGAAGATCCCGAAATGCGCGCCGATGTCGAACAGAAACATTTCCGCGGAACAGCGCGACAGAAAGCCACGGAACTCCTCGGCTTGTTCGGGATCGTTTAGCTGCGCTTGGCGGATGACTTTGTAGAAATGCGGATGGCACGCGACGGACCAGCCGGGCGCGATTTCCAGCGAGCGGGTCCGGCCCAGCGAAAACGCCGCAGAATCCCAAAGCCATTCGGCGGAGCGCGATGGTGAGCGAAGCCAGTTCCGCATGGAGCGAGGAACCGCCGCGCGAACCATATTCTTTAGCGTTGAGGACGAGCTTTTCATTTCTCCGTTCGTTATGCCGGTCAGTGAGCGAGCACCGTTCGATAGACTTGAATGTGACGCTCGATCATGGCTAGAAGGTCAAAGACCGATTGGGCTCTCGCCCGCGCCTTCGCGCCCATTGTGACGGCGAGCGAAGGGTTGTCGAGTACCTCTCTCATCCGCGCGGCCAGGTCGGCTGCGTCGCCATTTCGGAAGACCAAACCTGCGTCGCCGACAACTTCCTTGAGAGAGCCAAGATCCGAGACGATCACCAGTTTACCCTGAAGCATCTTTTCAGCAGCCACTAGACCGAAGACCTCGCCGGCGAGAGAGGGCATCACAATCGTGGATACGTCGCGCAAAGCTTCAGGAAGACGCTCCTCCGGCACATAGCCCAGAAATTCCACGTCCGCTCCAGATCGCGCGACGCTCGCTTTCAGAGTTTCAAGCTCCGGACCGCTGCCGATAATCTTCAAGCGGAAAATGCAATTCTCCTTTTGAAGTTGTTCGGCTGCATCGAGCAGCACGCGAATCCCTTTTGTGGTTACGAGGCGGCCCTGGAATCCAAAGCAAGTCGTCGCTGCTGGCGCCACCTGTGTAATTTGCGCTGCAGCGGGAATGCCGTGATGAATCGTCTGCATTCGGTTCAGCTTCAGGATCGTGCCGAGCCACGCGGTGGGAAGAATGTTCACAGCGGCGCGATTGCACAACCACCGACGGAGCCCTGAGAGCGGGATCTGAGCCACGCTGCTTTTCCATCCCATATTCACGCGATTGCAGCGCAGGCATTCGCCGTAGCGTCCAGCCATAAAGTGCCCGGTGCAAAGTGAAGGCGAGGGTTCGTAGAAAAACTGTCCGTTCGGACACGCCACATGGAAGGCGTGATGCTCCACGACGAATTTCTTTCCGTGTAGCACGCAAAGCACCAGCGGAGCGAGCGCCGCGCCGGCAATGTGGACCAAGTCGGCTTCGCGAACGAGTCGCTTCAGTCGGCTCGGGTTCGGCGCGCGAACCACCTTGAATGGCTGCGCGGCGTCCTCGCTCCACGATCGTTCTTCTTGCGTCGCCAAGGTCACTTCAATCGGTTCAGCGCCGGCGTGAGTTGTGTGCCACGCGGAAAATCCGCGCGCGAGTTCCAGAACAATCGCCTGCGTACCCCCGGGCTGCGGCAGATAGAAGTTCGAATAGATCAGCAACTTCATGCGTGGTCCTGATCGATCTGCATCGCCTGCATGTATTGCCGCGTCACCGTCTCCCAGGAAAAATACTTCCGCTCCACTTCAATATTCTTGCGATGCATCTCCCCTGCGAGCTCGTCATCAAGCAAAACACGCGCCAGAGCCGCTCCCAGTGCGGGCTGGTCGTACAGCGGAGCGAACAAAATGCCGGCTTCCGTGAGTGGTGTGTTCTGCTCGCCGCCCGCATAGGCAACCATCGGAACGCCGCACGCGATTCCCGCGAGCGCGCTTCCGCGACGCAGATTCAGCGCGCTGCGAACGCAGAGCAGCACATCGGATTCAACAATCGTCCGGCTGATGACGGGCGGATCCTGCAGCCCGAGTGTCTTCACCTCGATACCCGAGCCTTCGAAAGCAGCTGCAATTTCTTTTGCGGCGCTTTCGGTGCCGCGCCCAACAAAGACTACGCGCAGGGCGGCGCCCGCTTTGCCGGCGGCTCTTACGGCGCACGAAATGTCGCTCAATTCACGCGTGCGGCCCGGCGACTGGCTCACGCAAAATACGCACACCGTCTTTCGCGGGTCTCCGGCCGCCCGAACCGGAGGGTACTGCGCCGTAAGGTTCTCCAGTACGTTGGGTCCGAGCGGGATAAAGATATTCCTCTTGTCGAGTGGATCGAGCCACGGAACTTGCGATAGTGGGAGAGAGAATACGGCAAGCGATGAAAGGCCCTGCAGTCCACGCACCACCCAGTCCTGGCACGCCGCTCGCACTCGATCGATCAGCCGGACGTGATTCTCGCCTTGGTGCCAGGGCTCGTGCAGCATCACGCCGCAACGCGCGCCGCGCAGCCGCAACACCACCATTGCCGCGACGGCTCCAAACGGGAATCCACGCCGCGACCATCCGAGAGCTGTGTAATGCAGGAACACCCAGCGGCCGCGGAAACGTGCGCCATCTCGCCAAAACGACCAAAACGTCGAGAGCCAGCCCCGCTCGTACCACGGAAAACGCTCGGTAATGAGTTCGATTCCGCGCGGCACAAATGCTTCCGCAAGATTCGCGCAGTAGTCGGCAACGCCATCCGCCGGTGTATCGCCCCGGCCGAGCAGAGCCACTACTGAACGCATTTGGTTCCTAGAAACGTGGAATCGCGGGCGTGGCCGATCAGGTTGCTGGTGAAGGTATGGCCGTGCAGGCGCCGGAGAGAGAAACCGGTATCGCGCAGCTTCTTCTCGATGTCCGCTTCGCGCATCCGGTACGGATGGCCGATCACCAGAATCTCGTCCTTATGAAGGTGCTTCGTCCATGTATGCCACTTCACCAGACCAGCGGCCGAAAACGTGTCCACATCGAAGTAGAAAACTCCGCCCGGCCGCAGCACCCGATGCACTTCTCGAAGAATCGCCACCGGATCGTGGCTGTGGTCGATCACGTTGCAGCAGATCACCAGGTCCATCGATTCGCTTTTGACCGGAAGCTCCTCCCCGTAGCCGACGATATAGCGGATCTTCTCGCGCCGCACCGCGATGTAGTCTCGCAGCTCCACTTGCTGCGAAGTGGACACGCTGATGGGAACCGGCGGAAGCGGATCGACGGTGACCCGCGTCGGAATCTCGGTGAGAAATCCAATGATGCCAAGGCCAAAAGGCCCGACACCGATTTCGAGAGCCGAAGTCGCGTTGGCGGGAAGCGCTGCGCGGACTTCCGGGGCTTTTTCGGCGTTGCTCGCGAGGACTCGCAGAACTGAATGCTCGTCACGCGCCATGCCATCCCAGAAATCTCTCTCGCTATGCTGCGCTTCGAGCCACCGTTTCGTGCGTTCCATTCAGCCCCCGGACGAATTTCGACCCAAGCATCGTATCGAACTCCGTTAGGGAGCCGCAAACAGATGAATCTCGTCGAGCGATTCGACCGCGTAGCCAAGGCCTCCAAGCAACTGGCGAACGGCGCGCGAATTTTCGGGCGACTGTGTTTCGCAAAGAATCCACGGCCGGTGGCGAATCAGCATGTCTCGAGCCCCTCGCAGGACTTCCACCTCCGCTCCCTCCACATCGCACTTGATCCCGGCCGGAGCAGCTGCGCTGTTCACGAAATCGTCGAGCGACACGCACGGGATCGCGGGACCTTCCGAAGGCCCGTCGCCCATCGAGAAGCAGCCGATCCCGCGATCGAGCGAACCGGGATTGGCGGAGCTGAAGTGGCGTTCGCCCGTGCTCGACCACACGCCAGCTTCGACCAGAGAAACGTTCGCGAAATGATTCCGCACCACGTTCCGCTCCAGGCGCCGGCCATTTTCGAAATCAGGCTCGAAAGCGAACACTTTGCCCGTGGGACCGACCGAGCGAGCCGCGAGCAGCGTGAAAAATCCTAGATTGGCGCCGAGGTCGTAGAACACGTCGCCCGCCCGCAAACGCTCCGAGAGCGCCTGTTGGACCGCGGGTTCCGCGGTGCCCCGTGCGTAGGCCTGCCCGGTTCGCGGATTGAGCTCCAGCCATAGGCCGGCCGCGGGGCCCGCTTCCACCTGCACCCAGATTCTTTCCTCTGGGTCGAGCACCAGTTGGCTCACGCTGTGAATTAAGCCGCCCACGAGCGGAACGTTGCGAAGCGCGCGCACCGATTCCGGAGCGCGAAGCACCATCCCGCCCACCCAGTCGCGCGAGCGCCTCATTTTATTTTTCCACCACGAAGTCGCCGATCACCAGAGCGTCCAGCCCCGAACTGAAGAACGTTCGCACCGCGTCGGTAGGCGTCGCGACGATCGGCTCGCCCCGGAGATTGAACGACGTGTTCATCACTACGGGTACTCCCGTGAGCCTGTCGAATTCGTGAATCAGGCTCCAATACAGCGGATTCACTTCGCGCTCCACGGTCTGTGGGCGCGCGCTGCCATCCGCATGCGTCACAGCGGGAATCACCCCCCGCTTTTCCGGCTTCACCTGCGCGGTCAGGATCATGAACGGTGAATCGGTGGCCGACTCGATAAATTCCTGCGCGCGCTCGGCGAGAATCGACGGCGCGAATGGGCGCCACCATTCTCGAAATTTCACGGCGTTGTTCACCTTCGCCGTCATTTCCGGATCGCGCGGATCCGCGAGAATCGACCGGTTGCCCAGCGCACGCGGTCCGAACTCCATCCGCCCTTGGAACCATCCGATGATTTTGCCGCGTGCCAGCAGGCAAGCCGCCGCGACGGCTGCATCGTCGACACGCTTCGCCCGGACTTTGTAAGTCGTTAGCGTCTTTTCGATTTCGGCATTCGAGTACTCGCTTCCCAGCGAGGCATGGCGCATCGCGCGAATGGGCAGTGACCCGCCTCGATCAAGATGAGGAACGAGAACCGAGCCGAGGCACGCGCCGTCGTCGCTCGCGGCAGGTTGGACAAAGATTCGGTCGACGATCCCGGACGCCAGAATTTTTCCGTTCGCTTTGGAATTCAGCGCCACTCCGCCCGCGAGGCACAGATTGCGTGAACCGGTGCGCGCAACGGCCGCGCGAGCCAGTCCCGTCATGGCCCGTTCGCACGCATCCTGTACCGCGAAGGCAAGATTCTTGTGGCGCGGTTCGATTTCGGATTCAGGAACGCGCGCAGGGCCGAAGCGGGCGACCAAATGACCAACTGGAGAAGCTTCATCGCCCAGCAGCATCCGCGTCGCGACCCGGTAAGGAGCCCTGTTCGAAGCGATGCTTCCGTCGCCTTCCTGCGTGATGAATTCGCTGAGATCAACTCCCGCCTCGCCGTACGGGGCGAGTCCCATCACTTTCCATTCATCGCTGTACGGAGTAAAGCCCAGGTAATACGTGAATTGCGCGTAGAACAGCCCCAGCGAATTCGGGAATGGAATCGTCCAGAGATGTTCGAGCCGGCCGTTCTTGCCGCGCCACAGCGACGTGGCTTCCGTGGCGCCGCGCCCGTCGATCACCAGCACGGCAGCTTCGTCAAAGCCCGAGTAGGCATAAGCGCTGATCGCGTGCGAGAGGTGATGATCGACGAACCGAAACTCCGCCCGCGTCGGACCGAAATGTCGAACGAATAGTTTGCGACCGCCGCCCTGCACAGTGCCGCTCGCGTAATCCCGCAGCGTTGTCAGCACTCCCGCTCGGCTGACCGGCAGCTTGCCCGTCACCATGCACTTCAAATCGTGCCGTGCAAACGCGCCCGGTTTCGGCCAGCTGCGGCAAAAAAAGTCGAGCTCGCTTGCGCTAACGCCCGCGAAATCAAGGCACGCTCGAATCGCGAGCGCGGGGAAGCGCGCGTCGTGTTTTATGCGGCTCAGCCGTTCTTCGGCCACCGCGAATAGCACTTCACCGTCCCGCGCGATGCAGGCCGAGGAATCGTGCGTGTTCGCGAAATAATTAATGCCCAGGCTGATCAACCGGCAGCCTGGCCGCCCGGTGCGTTGAAATCGAGCACCTGATCGAGCCTTTCTCCCAAGGCCTCGGTGGAATGAGCGACCGCCACTTGCGTTCGCCGCAATCGCTTCGGGCTTGCCGCCGGTTCCGCCAGCGCCGCTTCCACAGCGCGCGCGAATTCCGCCGGAGTATCCCCGAAGTAAATCAAGTCCTCATACTCCGCGAGAGAGAGAACCGGAGTCGAGACGACGGGCAATCCCGCCAAGAAATAATCGAACAGTTTCAAAGGAACACAGTGCAGGTTCTTTTCGTCGAAGCAGTCGTACGGCATCACTCCCACATCAAACGACGCAACGAACCGCGGCAGCTCCTCCGGCTTTCTCCATTCGATGCCGTGTACGTTCGGCAGCGGTAGCGCCGACGTATCCCCAAAGCAAACGAATTGCCAATCGGGATGCGCCGTGAGTACGTCGCGCACCAGCGCCAAGTTCAGTCGCGCATACACCGGGCCCAGATAACCCAGCCGCGGCCGGGGAACTTGTCCGAGTGGCGCGGGCTCGGTCTCTTTCGCGCTCACCTCCTGATCCGATCCGCGCGAAGCACTCCCACGTGCCAGATGGATGGATTGCGGGATCGCGTGAATCTTCTCGCCGTACTTCGCTCGCAGCTTGACGTAAACGCTGCCCGGAATCACCAGCGTGCGATCGGAAATCGAAATCAGCTCGTACTGATACGGTTCCGGGTAATCCATGCAGATGTGTACCAGCTTCGAACCCAGCGCGCGCATCTCGCGGCACAGCGGCTTCCATGCCTTCCACGTGCGAATACAGAAACACGGCTGCTTCAGCCCCAGCGCGTTCGCTTGCTCATGAATCTGCCGCGCTACGCTTTTCCATTGCGAGTCGCCCAGCACCGGCATCGTCGCGAACTTCCCGCCCAGATATTCGGGCGTAAAGGCATGCACGTCCGCCGAAACTTCGCGCACAGAGGTATCGTGCTGTCGAAATCGCGATACCGGCATGCCGCAGTGAAGCACTCGCCAGCCCCGCGAGGCGAGCGCCAGCGCCACGCGCTCCGGCACGTTGAATGTGTCCCAGCCCCACGGAGAAAATACGATCGCAGCCTTCATCGAGCTAGTCGGCTCTCGGTAGGGGACGGCGTCGGAACAGCGCCTCCCCAACCGGCATTTCCGCCGGAGCGAGCTTATCGCGGAACCGCTTCAGATTTTTCCTTCCGTACCACTCGCGGAAACTTTGAAACCGAGCCGGCGGCAAAACTAGCGCCGCCATCGTCGCGAAGCTCTTTAAAAAGCGTGTAACTGGGGCCGCCGCCACGCACAGACTTCCGGAATTCGTCCAGTTCGGTCCGTGCGGCTTCCATTCGGGTTCGTTCGCCGAGCCATGCCCGCGTGCGTTCCAGTTCGACGCGGTCGGACTCCAAAAGCGCCGCCGAGATTTCAGACGCAACGCCCAGTTCGGCAAGGCGCTTCGGAAGGTACTCGAGCAAAAACGCCTGCGTAGCAGCTTTCGCTCGGAATTTCCCCGCATCGAGTCGCTTCACGGCAAACAAGCTCGAACCGTGCACGCGGTAGTAGCACAGCGGTTCGTCGAGAACGATCGCTCCGCCTATCGCCAGCGCAATCGTGAGGATAGGAGTGTCGGCGCAAAACACCAATGTTTCGGGAATCGGCCCCACTCGATCCAGAACCGAGCGCCGGACGGTCAGCCTGCTCGTTCCCAGAAGCGTTCGACCCGTATCGGCGATGCGAGCGGCTTCGACTGACGAAAGATCGAGTCGCAGAGTTTTTTCCGGCACGAACATTTCCACCGGCGGCGCATCTTCGGGGACTTCGTAGAACCCGTGCCCGACGGCAGCAACGCTGGCATCGCTCGCAAACGTGTCGAGCACGCGGCGAAGCTTGTTGTTGGCCCACCAGTCGTCGCCGTCGAGGAACGCGACGATTTCGCCGCGCGTCCGGGGAATCGCGGCGTTGAAAGCGGAAGCCTGGCCGCCATTGGGCTTCCGGATCACGTGCAAACGCGACTCAAACCGTCGCAGAATTTCGGTGGTTTTGTCGGTCGAGCCATCATCGACGATAACAATTTCCACTTCGTCCGCGGGAAAATCCTGTTCAAGGACGCTCGAAACGGCGCGTTCGATGTACTTTTCCTGGTTGTAGGTGTCGATAATGACGGTGACGGAAGGAGGTGGCATTCGATATTGCTCTATCCCTGACGGCTGCGGCTGGCCGTGGCGTTCGAATCCTGGGAACGGCTGTTCTCGGCTGCTCGATCAGTCGTCATTCGCCTGGCGATCACGTCTCCGTAATCCTCGCCGTCGCGCGCGAGCGCATCAAGCTGGTCCTTTAGCTCGTTGCGTGCCAGCCACTCGCTTGAGGCGAGTTCCATGCCCGCGCCCTGAGCGTAATTGAACTCGTAGCCGGAAGCGAACACCGGCGCGTCGAGGCAGCGCATCGCGACGTCTGGAAGGTGACGATAAAATTCGAAGGTCAGGGCATCCGGCTGGAATGACGCGCCCCGCAGCACGCGGTCGTCAAATCCCTCTGCGTCGATCTTCACGAATTCCGGCACGCCGTAGGTATTCGCGATCTGGTCGAGAGTTTTCACCTCGACTTCGATCGCGCCGAGCCAGGTCGCCTCGCGGTGGCCCGGCGATCGCTCTGCGGCGTCATTGACGTTCGCCGCGAGCGCGCTGAGCAAATGGTTTTCGCAAACCTGCAGAGTCATCGTGCCCGGCGTATCGGCCAACGCGCATTGCTCCACATGCACAAGCTCGCGCTGCGCCAGTTCTTCGAGGACGCGACAACATCGTGGATTCGGCTCCATCGCGACGACGCGGGCGCCGAGAGCCGAGAACACCTCCGTGTAGATTCCCACATTCGCACCGACGTCGAAAACCAGCGTGCCCGGCCGGATGAACGGACGGTAAAAGCGGAGCATGGCGCGCCGGTTCAAATACTTCCGGCGATTGAAGAAAAATTGATAAGCGTTTCGCGCAGCGGGGAACAGCCGGCTTCCGAAAAAACGCTCCCGCGCCACTTGTTCCAGCCTGGATTTTGTTTCGCCCATGAAAGAGTCGGTTATGTCGGCCGGATTCCGCGAATAGTCTGCCCTTTTTCGGCCGGTGCATGCGCTGGAATATTTGCGATCCGCGATGCATCAACCGGCTCACCCAATATACCGCGCATCCGCCGCAGAACGCTTCTGCTGTACCAGTCGCGAAGCTGGTAGAACCGGCGTGGCGGCAGGCAAAGAGTGAGGCCGAGCGACGCCAGCTCGAAGAGACGATATCCAACGGAACGGCCGGAGTATGAACGGTTATGCTCGTCATTCTCGACGGCGAAAGTTTCCCAGGGCTTCCCGCCATCGAGTTGCAGCTTGATCCGCTTAGCGGAGTTTTCGAGAGGCCCGATCAGAATGCGGATTTGCTCCGGTGGGACGGAGGCCGCTGAAAGACGGGACGGAAGCTCGCGCGCCAGCGCGTCAAGCGATTGGTGCATCCGGCGCAGCTTCCCAACGTCGGCCCAACGCAGCTGATAGTGATTGTTTTCGTGTAGCCGGTAATAGGTAAGCGGGTCTTTCAGCAGCGCGCCGCGTGAGCGCGCGATCCCCGCAATGCAGAGAAATTCGTCGGCTTCGATTACAACGCGATCCGGAACCGGCAAAATCCGAGCCGCGATTTCGCTTCGGATCGCGAGCCGGCTCGTCCCAAAGAAGCACATCATCTGCCGGAAAAACGCCGCATCGTCCTTCGACGCAAACGAAAACTCGCGCGATTCCGGCGGCAACGTCCGAAACTCGCGCCCCGCGACGATATCGACCTGATGAATCCCGTGCCCCAAAACTCCTATCTCGGGATGCGCGTCGAAATATTCCATCTCGCGAGAAAGTTTCGACGTCGCCCACCAATCGTCTCCGTCGAGAAACGCAATGATCCGGCCGCGCGCTTCGGGAATGCCCGCATTGAACGCCGAAGCTTGCCCGCCATTTGCTTTGCGGATCAGGCGGACGTGCCCACCAAAGCTGTTCACGATCTCCGGGGTGCGGTCGGTCGAGCCGTCATCCACAACGATGATTTCAATTTCCGCGGCCGGAAAATCCTGCTCCAGCACGCTCACAATTGCTTCTTCGATGAAGCGTTCATGATTGTAGGTATCGATCAGCGCGGTTACAGCGGGACGGCTCATACGTCGCGCTCCAGCCCGAGTGCAGAGCATTTCTCGCGCGGGACAGCCGCGTAATTCTCGATCGCCGGATATTCGCTCCGCAGGACGTGGGGCGCTAGAGATCCGTCATCGTTGACGTCAAACCACCGGTATCCGAGACCATCTAAAATTCGGACAATCTCGCGCGCGGCATATCCCCAAGGAGCCGTCGCCGCATCGAGCAACTCGCACAGTAAGACCGGCCTGAATTTCAACAGCACGTTAGACGCGCCACCAAGCACGTCCATCTCGCCCCCTTCCACGTCGAGTTTGATCAAGTCAACGCGAGTGAGGCCGCGCAAGTCCGCGTATTCATCGAGCGTCATCGATTCGACCGAAATCTCGGTGACCGGGTCATCGCTCGCCGGAGCGCGCAAACCGTTGCGAGACGTGTCGCCGGCTGCTACCTGGAAAAAATTCTCGCGTCCGCTCGCGGCGCCGAGCGCGAGCATTTCCGCGCACGCGGATGACGCCATCCCGTTCAGGCGGAAATGGAGTTCGAGCCGTTCATGCTCGCGCGGCGAAGGTTCGAACGCAATCACTGCGCCGCTTCCCTTCAGTTTCCTTCCGGCGACGATGCTGTAGAGGCCCTGATTCGCGCCAACGTCGAGAAACGTCATTCCCGGCTCCAGGGCCTTCCACAAGAAGCGCAGATCGCCGGCGTCATGCCCCCAGTAATCGAGAAATCCGCGATTCGCGTCGTAATATGGAGCAACGTGCGACCACCAAAAACCGATCGATTCGCCCGGTGCAACGCTCAGGCGCACCGGGACAGGAAGATACGGCAGCTTCGACAAACCGCGCCGAAAATAGAATTGCGCCGTGCGGTAGCGCTCGGACCAGGATTTCGCGAGGAAATTGTGAACGTGATGCGAGGACATGGCGATTTACTTCGAATCGATTCGGAGCTCCGCCGGAAGATTTAAAACGCCCGCCCAGCGTTCCTGAGGATGCGTGACCGGGCGCGTATCGACGATCAGCGGCGGCTGCGCGTAAAAGTTTTCCAGCAGCGTGCCGCCGGTTAGATTGTTCCCCCGGTTCAGAAGACCTCCTGTAAGCGCGTAGGCGCCCGGTCGCAGCGGCAGGCTCGGCACACGCAAAATAATCTCCCGCACTCCGGCCGGCACTTCAATGTTGTCAAAACCCCATCCGATTAGAACCATGCCGGAATCATTGAGCACGGCGAGGCCCAAATGTCCCTGAGTGATGGGTTCCGTGAGACGAAATTTCAAATGGAAGGAGACTTCCGGCATGCCGTCGCGCACCACGTTGTCCTTGCCTCCAATCGACCACCCCAGGAAACACCGGCGGTCGCCTTCGACGAATTCATCGGGCCGGATGGCCACGGACTCGTAGGCGCCGACCACGTCGCCGGTCGCGCCTTCCTGGCGGATCTGGCCGCCATCGATCCAGAAAACGCGCTCGCATAGGCGCCGGATCTGGTTGGTCTGGTGGCTCACAAAGACGATGGTGCGGCCGCTGTGCGAGATGTCCTGCATTTTGCCGAGGCACTTTTTCTGAAATTCAATGTCGCCGACGGCGAGCACTTCATCGACCAGCAGAATTTCAGGCTCAAGATGCGCCGCCACCGCAAACGCCAGCCGCATCTGCATGCCGGTGCTGTAGAACTTCAGCGGCGTGTCGAGGAAGCGTTCCACTTCGGCAAACTCCACGATGGCGTCGTGCTTTGCGTCGATCTCCCGCTTCTTCATGCCCAGAATCGCGCCGCTCAGATAAATGTTTTCGCGGCCGGTCAGCTCCGGATGAAAACCGGTGCCGACTTCCAGCAGACTGCCGATCCGGCCATGAATTTCCGCCGATCCGGTCGTCGGCCGCGTGATGCGCGATAGCAATTTCAGTAGCGTGGTTTTTCCCGCTCCGTTTCGACCGACCAGGCCCACGACTTCACCCTGGCGAATCTCGAAGCTCACATCGCGCAAGCGCCCACAGATAATCCACCGGCTGCCGCGGCTTGCGCCTGAGCGGGTTCGAAATGGCACGTGCCAGAATGTCGCGCAGAGCGAGATAGCGCTCGCGTTCGCCCACACGATAGCGTTTTCCCAGACCTTCCGCGCGAATGACGACGTCACTCATAATCTTCGAAGAATTTCCTTAGACCACATCGGCAATCGTGGTCTCTACTTTCTGAAAATACGCGATTCCGCTGAACAGAATCACCAGCGCCACGATGATCGAACTTGCAAGCAGCCCGGCCGGCGCGTGTCCTGTACCCGTAAGCGACCAACGGAATCCCTCGATCACGCCCGCCATCGGATTCAGGCCATACACCCAGTGCCATTTCGGGCGGATCAGGGAAGCGGGATACGCAACAGGCGAAGCGAACATCCAGAACTGCACCAAAAAGGGAACGACGTAGCGGACATCGCGATAGATCGCATTCAGCGCGGAGAGCCACAGGCCCACGCCGACAGCCGTGATTACTCGCCAGCAAAAGAAACAGCGGAAACCAGAAGACCGCCGGCGTCGGCCAGAACCGGTAGTAAATCATGATCGCTACGAACATCAGAAAAGAGACCGCGAAATCCGCCAGACCCGCCAGCACGGCGCTGAAGGGGCAGCTGCGAGGCGCGGAAAATACACTTTGGTGATAAGCCGCTGATTCTCGACGATGGTGCTGGTGGACGCCTGCATCGCCGCGGCAAAAAACATCCAGGGCAGCAGCCCGCTGTAATAAAACATCGCGAACGGCAGCCCGTTGGTGGAAAGGTGCGCGATTCGCCGAAGATCAGGCTGAACATCAGCATCATCAGAAACGGCTGCAGCACAGCCCAGGCGACGCCGATCGCGGTCTGTTTGTAACGGATTTTGATGTCGCGCCAGACGAAGAAATACAGAAGCTCGCGGTATTCCCAGAGTTCCGCGGAGGGCAACACCCACCAGCGCGTGGGCGGAGTAATCCGAAGAACCGGAACTTCCGGAGCGGCAATGGATTGCAGGTTCGGCGGTCGCAGGAACAGTGCTCAATGATCTTTCTCGGGCTGGTTGGGTTTCAGATGTCCGACGTCCTCTTGCTCGATCCGCCCCATCAAGCTTTTTCGCTGCGTCATGTAGCGATAGACGGCCACCGAAGCCTGCTCGGGCACAACGGCTACTTGATTATAAGCTGCCTCACGCCAGGAAATCGGGCCGCGCGCGGGAATCAGATGAACGCCCCACTGGAAAATCAGCCCCATATTCCACAGGGCCAGCAGCGCGATGGCGCAGCGTGCCAGCACCGCAGCGCGGCGTTCCGTAAATGCGTGCGCCAGCCTATTGAGAACGCGGCCAGCCCAAGAATGAAAATCGAAGTGAGCGAGACGAAGAACCGGTTTCCGAACGAGGAGATTCCGTCCCAATCCTGGTAGCAGCCGATGGCGTACAGATACAGCGCAAAACCGGCGAGCAGATACACGCTCAGATTCCGGTCCAGACGTCTGAGAAAAAAAAGCCCGATCACCGCAAGTAAAAGCACCGGTGTCCAGCTGAACAGACCGTGCTCCGAAGAAAAGCCCACTTTCAGAAATGCCGGCGAATCCCAGTACCACCTCTCGGTGTAGCCGAAATTGAAGTATCCGCCGTAAATAATTTTCTTCGAGATCAGCGTGGGGAGAAAACCTGCAAAGACGCAGGCCGCGAACGCGAAATTCTGGGCGAACAGCCTCGCGATTTGATCCCACTGCCGCGCGCGGTACTCCTGCAGGTACCGGAGAATCGATTCGAGCAACGGAACGATCAGCAGCACCGCGTTGACGTAGTAAACATTCATCATCAACGCCGCCAGCACACCGAGAATCGCCCACTGTATCCAGGTGCGGTCGGCGCGTGTCCGATCCCAATACCAGAGAAACAGCGCCACAGCGAAAGCCGAATGCGCATGCGACCACGAGGGATTGAAATACATGTACACCGGCAACGAACTGGCGAACCAGATTCCGAGCGTGGCTAAGAACGCCCATCGCTCGCCCACGTACCGGCAGGCCAGCCGGAACGAGAGCCACAATGCGAGGAAACCATACAGCGCGGTGGCGAGCGCCATCGCAATGCGATAAGGTGCGGAAAATCCATCGGCAGGAACCTGCGCACCGAAAAGATGGGCAAGCTTGACCCCGGCGTGCGCGGCCAGCAGAAACGGAGCCCACAGAATTGCCGGTCCAATCGAAAAGTGATTGTTCAAATGGCCGGTGACCGTGAACTGCTCGGGGGAGATGCGATCGTTCTCATCGATGCGGCTCATCCGGAAACTTGTGTTTGCGCGAATACCAGTCTCGCGTGAAATCGAAGCTGTGCTCGATCAGCGGCGCGCGCGCCAACGCGTAGTACCCCACGCCGTCTCCGCGCACCCAGGGATTCACAAGCGGAAGGGTCACCACAAACAGCGCCAAAAGAATCCTTTCGTCTTCATCAAATGGAGAGAAAGCCGGGAACTCGCCGTGAGCTGCGCGCGTGGACAAGGTTCGTGTGCTTTCCGGCGTGAGCTAAGACGCCTGCGACGGGGCCGATGCTGCGCCGCCCTTTCGCAAAATCGCGATGATGGAGAGTGGCGGGAAGGGGAGGATCGAGTCCACTCGCCGGAAGAACGGCGTCATGAAGTTCAACAGGCGAATTTGATTCAAGCCGAACGTGGTGCGCTTCAGAACCTTCGCGTTGAGCCACCATGCCGGAGAACCCGCGCGGTTGAACTTCAGAATGTTTTCCACCTGAAAACCGGCTTGCTCGGCGACGGCGCGAAGCTGGGGAATCGTGTAACGGCGGAAGTGACCGAGCACTTCATCCAGCGTGCCAAAGAGTTTTGGCCCGCACGGAACCAGCACGACGCGCGGCCACCCTCTTCCAGCGCTCCGTAGATATTGCGCAGCGCGCCGCAGATCGTCTTCGAGGTGCTCGACCACGTTCAGGCAGATGGCCGTATCGAAGTGCTGGTCTTGCGGGAAGGTGTCGGCGCGCGACGCATCGACATATGCGACTCCAAGGTACGGCCGGCTCGAGCGCATCCGCGCGAGGGCTTCCAGGTATGCCGGATTCACGTCCGTCGCCCAATAGGAGGTGCGAGGAATCAAATTCATAGTCAGGTTGCCGATACCCGCGCCGATTTCCAGCACTCGCGCGCCGAGGTAAGGGCGCACCACGTCCGCCATCCACTTGCTGAAGCGCGGAGCCCGGTTCAGGCGCATCAGGATTTCGCCGCCGTGCGCGTCGTCAGCGTAAATCTTATCGGAAGCCGCGTAATGGAAAATCGCCCACAGAGCGCGAACGCCGTCGCTCCAGCCGATTTTCTTGCCTTCGGCGTAGGTGCGGCCGGAATAGCTGATGGGAACTTCGAAGATCCGGCTGCCGCGCTTGGCCAGCTTGATGGCGAGTTCAGGCTCGACGTCGAAGGTGGCGCTCTGCAGCGGGATGCTCTTCAGCAAATCGGCGCGGACCATCTTGTAGCAGGTTTCCATGTCGGTCAGGTTCAGGTCGCAAACCATGTCGCACAGGAAAGTGAGAAATTTGTTGCCGAGCGCGTGGCGGAAGAAACAGCGCTCGCTTGTAACCGCCCGGCATGAACCGAGAACCGAACACCGCGTCGGCATCTTCGAAAAGGAACAGGTCCACCATCTGCAGCAGGTCCTGCGGGTGATACTCCATGTCCGCGTCGTGAATTACGACGAAGTCGGTGGAAGCGTGCGTGAGCGCGGTGCGGATTGCCGCGCCCTTCCCGGAATTCACCTCGTGGCGCAGCCAGACCCAGCTGAATTTCTGGTAGTCGTTCGAAGTTTCGAGAAACTTTTGAAAGCGCGCGATCGCTTGCGGCGTGGCGTCCTTCGAACAATCATCGACCACGATCACCTGAACGTGTTCCAGGCGCGGCGATTCGTCCAGCACGGACAAGCGCTTCAGGCTCGCTTCGATCAGATATTGCTCGTTGTAAGCGGGAACCAGCACCGCAAGGCTGGTGGCCGAGCGGTTTTTCAGCGTGCCGCTGCCGGACCACGCCATTTGCGTGGCGGATTGCGAAACGGCGGCGGCGGAGACCGGATTGTGAGCCGAAGGCGTCACGACGTGTGCGCTAGGCGCGTCTCCTTAATCGGCGGTCGAACCTGCTGCCATCCGCCCAATCTGAGCGGCTTTTGCGGGCGTGGCGTGACCCGCTTCTGGCCGGATGGCGGCTACATCTTCCCGGTTCCGGAAGTAAGTGATCACGCTGTCCACAATTTCGGTGAGCGGAGTTGCCGGTGCGAATCCCGTCAGCTTTTTCAATTTGCCAAGCGCCGGCACGCGGCGCGGCATGTCTTCAAAACCCGGTTCGTAAGCCTGATCGTACGGAATGTGCACAATCGGTGACGCGCTTCCGGTGCGTTGTTTCACGAGGCGCGCCAGATCTTCGATCGAAATTTCGTGCGTGTTGCCGACGTTCACCACCTCGCCAATCGCCGCCGGCGTCGCCATCAGGCGCAACACCGCTTCCACCGAATCTTTCACGTGGCAGAAGCAACGCGACTGCTTGCCATTGCCGAACACCGTGATTGGTTCTCCGGCTAGTGCTTGCCGGACGAAATTCGGAAGCACCATGCCGTAGCGGCCGGTTTGCCGCGGGCCGACGGTATTGAAGAACCGCGCGATCACCACCGGCTGCTTGCGCTCTTTCCAGTAAGAAAGCGCGAGAAATTCGTCGAGCATCTTCGAAGCCGCATAGCTCCAACGGCCTTTGCTGGTGGGGCCAAGGACCAAGTCGGCTTCTTCGTCAAACGGAACCTTGTCGCTCTTGCCATACACCTCGGAGGTCGATGCGTTGAAGACCAGTTTTTTCTTTTTGGAAGCCGCATCGAGAACGAACTGCGTGCCGTGAACGTTGGTCTCGATGGTGCGCACCGGGCTTTCGACGATCAGCCGGACGCCGACGGCGGCGGCCAGATGGAACACCATGTCCGATTCGTCCACCAGCTCAGCCAGCAGCTGCTTATTGGTGATGGAATCGAAAACGTAATGGAAGCGCGGGTTGCTTCTTCAGGTGCCGGATATTTTCGACGCTGCCCGTGGAAAGATCGTCGAGCACAAACACTTCGTCGCCGCGATCCAAAAGCGCTTCGGATAAATGAGACCCGATAAAGCCCGCCCCGCCGGTTATGAGATAACGCAAGATTGCACCTCTACGCGCCTGTCCCGGGCAATTCGCCGGATTCAGGCGTGGATTTAGGGGTCTTGCCAACATCTTCGCCGTATCCATAGCCGTAAGCATACGGATAGTAGCGATAGGAATAGTAATAATCCGGAGCGCTGGAATCGACGGCGTTGAGCACCACGCCGAGCAGACGGCACTTCACCGCTGCGAGCAAATCGCGCGTGCGCGTAAACGCTTCCTTCGGTGTTTCGCCGCTGCGGACAACCAGCAGTACGCCGTCGGTGAGAGCAGAAATCAAAACTGCGTCGGTGGCGGCCATGACCGGCGGCGAGTCGATTACGATGAATTTGAATTTGTGGCGTAGCTCGGTGATCGCTTCGCGCATGCGATGCGAAGAAAGCAGGTCGGCAGGGCTTGGCGGCACGGGCCCAGTGGTTAACGCGACAAGGTTTTCGATGGTTGGGTGGGGGACGGTGACTTCATCGAGCGTCGAAACGCCCGCCAGATACGAACTCAATCCGGCTTCTTTGCCGCTGGTGAGATTCAATGCGCGGCGGATGCCGGGTTTGCGCATGTCGGAGTCGATCAAAAGCGTGCGGTCGCCCAGTTGCGCCAGCGTCACAGCCAGATTCACCGCGGCAGTGGTCTTTCCTTCCCGCGGCAGCGCGCTCGTCACCAGAATCACTTGTGGCGGATGATCGGCTTGCGAAAGCAACAGCGAAGTGCGCAACGCGCGGAACGCCTCGGAGATCTGCGATTTCGGTTGAACGAACGAAAGCAATTCGACGCGCGGCCCGCCGCCGCGGCGTAGCTGCGGCGTTTCGCGAAAGCCGGTTGTGGCCGGTGCTCATCCCCGGCAACGAAGGAACCACAGCCAGCGATGGCAGGCCGGTCAGCGCTTCCACGTCGTCCGGCGATTTCACGGTGTTGTCGAGGTATTCGCGGAACAGCGCGAGACCGATGCCGCCGACCAGCCCCACCAGAAATGCGAGCAAAATGTTGCGCGCTTTTTGCGGACGCGACGGGCTTGCGGGAACCAGCGCGGGATCGACGATACGTATATTGTCGGAGTGCAATCCGACGGTGATCGTCGCTTCCTTCAGCTTTTGCTGCAACCCGTCGTAGAGCTGTTTATTCGATTCGGCGTCGTGCTGAAGGATGTGGTACTGGACCAGTTTTTCGGCCAGATCGTTGGCTTCGGCTTTCTGTTTGTCCAGATCTTCCTGCAGCAATTCCACGCGGCTGCTTGCTGTGTCGTAGTCCTCTTTGAGGCTCGCCACCATGTTCTGCCGCGCTTTGTTGAGGTCGAGTTCGTTCTGCTTCTGCTGTGCCTGAAGGCGAAGAACTTTTGGAAAGTTCGGGCCGTATTGATCCAGGGCCTCCGCGTACAGCTCGTCGAGTTCGGATTCGCGCTTCAGCAGGCCACCCATCAAATCGTTAGTCCGCGCGGCAGGAAGCGCGTCCACGCTGCCGCCGGCGGCCATGCGGTATAGCGCTTCTTTTTCGGCCAGGTCGGTTTGCGCTTCGGTGACGGCTTTGCTCAGGTCGGCCAGCTTCTGCGTAGTGATGTCCTGCTTTTCGTCGATCTGCCAGATCTGATTTTCGCGCTCGTAGGCGATGCGCGCGTCTTCGGATTTTTCCACTTTGATGCGCAGCTCTTCCAGCTCGGCCGACAGCCAGTTGGAAGCCTGCATCGTGGCGTCGTACTTGCTGCGGAAATTTTCTTCGATGTAGTTGTGCAGGTGCGTGTTCACGACCTGCGCCGCAAGCTGCGGGTCTTTCCGCCTCGAATTGCACTTCGATCAGCCGGCTGTTGGGAACTCGCCTTACGCTCATGCGTCCGAGGAACGCGCCCAAAATCGCCGGGCGCGAAGCAGCGGGCGTCGCACGCGCGGTGGCGTTCGCGATGCCTCCGCCAAATTCCGGATAACGCGCCAGGTCCAGCGATTTGATCGTCGTCAACGCCAGCGTCTCGCTTTGCAGGATCTTGGTCTGGGTCTCGATGTAATTTTCAGTGTCTTCGTAGGCGGAGTATTCGTTGGAGTCGTTGAAGGGCACCATGGTCTGCGTTTCGCGATCGACTTCCACCCGCGCCGCCGCCTCATACACCGGCTTCATTTTGAACGAAGCGATGGTCACTACCGTCACGACCGTAAGCAGAAACGTCAGCATCAGCCACTGGTGTTTGCGCAGGATAATGATGTAGTCGAGCAGGTGCGGCTCGCGCGGGCCCTGATCCCACGGAAGCACGGACGGCGCAGGAATCACGGTCAGTGCTTCGGCCGATTTCCGGTCGCGCGCAGCAGGTACGATTCTGTGTGCTTCTTCCATGTAGCCGTTATTCCTTGAACGTAAGCCGGATGGACGCTTCGGCGAATCCGGTTATTGGTACGGGTTACTGATACGAGCGATAAATTGCCACGCCGGTGCCGACCTGAAGTGCAGCCTCGGATCCCTTCGCCAGGATTTTCAGGCCCAGGTTGTCCGGGATATAGAGAATGTCGTTCGAATTCATCTTCAGATCGTCCACCTTCTGATTCTCTATGTCTTTGATGCGCACCGGTATCACGTCTTTTTGCCCGGTGACCGGATTGTTACGCATGATCACTGCGTTATTGGACTTGGCATAGCCCGTCAAACCGTGCGCCAGCGCCACCGCTTTCAGCACGGTGATCTGCTCGCCGTGATTCTGCAAAATGTAGCCGCCCGGTTGCGCGATTCCTGCTCCGGTGACATACACAATCCCGCCGACCGGGACGCTCACTACGTCGCCGCCGTAGATTTGGATGTTGAAAGCGGGATTGCCGGACTCGAGCAGATCCTGAAGCCGGATTGTGATCGTCTGCGGCTGAGTGTCCCCCGGATTTGCCGATCCATTCGCTTTGCCCACGGCTGGATGATCCGCCCGCGTTACGATCACCACGTTTCCGGCGTTATCCGAAATGCCTCCCGAATTCGTGAGTACTTCCAGTAGCGTCGTTGGGCGCTGAATCTGAAAGACGGACGGCTTGGCCACCGCTCCTACCACCGAAACCGGCTGGCTTTGCTGCTCTTTGATAAACACCGAAACCTGCGGATGAGAAACCAGTCCATTCTGGATGAGAAGCTGGGACATTTTCTCTTCCAGCTGGAACGTGCTCATTCCCGCAGCCTGAATCTTATTGGGGATCAGCGGATAGCTGATGTCGCCTACGTCGCTAACCCGCACATCGCGCGAAAGTTCCGGCACATCGAATACGTCGATGTGCAGCAAATCGCCCGCGCCAATGGGCGTATCGCGAGGCTGCGCCGTGGCCAGTTGCGCCAATTCGCGGATCTTCTCGTTGGTTTGCTGCTGCGTTTCCTGCTTCGGTTGTGCTTGCTGACCGTAGGAAGGCTGAGTTCCCAAAACGACCAAAAAAGTGCCGATTAAAATGGCAGGCTTCGCTCGGACCCAGTCCGATATGGTCCGGACGTTTCTCATCATAATGTCGGAAAACCCCACAAACACTATCACCTAGCGCGCACTTTGCTGTCAACCAACTCGTGCCCTGGTACACAATCCCCCCGGCACGGCCTGCACCAATGTGGATTAGAAAAAACTTGGGATTGTTGCGTCCTTCCCCCTTCGCCTTCTTAGCTTTCCTGCGCCTCCGCACGCACCCGTGCGCGCCTCCGCGGCGCTTGTGACTCCGAAGGCAGCGGGGCCGACGTGGCCAGCGCCGTAAGCACCAGGAACAAAATCGCGTTTGACGGAATGTGCAGGTTGAAATCGACCAGGCTGTGCAACAAAAGTCCCGCGGTTCCCGCGATCGCACCGGCGTGAATGGCGCGGGAAAAGTGCCCCTGCTCGGCTTCAAAGGCAGCTCGAGCGTCTCTCAGCAAAATCCAGAGGAATGCCAGGCCGCACAGTCCGCCGAGCACGCCCATTTCCGCAAGAAGTTCGACGTAATCGTTGTGGACGTGATCCACGACGCGACCGTCATACGCCGTTTCGTACTTCGGATACACCGCTACCAGCGTCCCAAGGCCTGAACCGCTCACCGGGTACGCAAGAAAGAGTGCAGTCCCGCCTCGAACCATCGAAAGCCGCCGCGCGATCGAGACTTCACCCGGCCGAAGGATCGAGAAACGCTCGATGGCCTTACCGGCCCCGAGCCAAACCACCAGCGCGAGTGCCGCCAGGGTTATCAGACCGACCGCGAGCGAGCGTTTTCGGCTCGAGCTTCTCCGCGACCGGGCCAACAAGGCCAGCGCGGCGATCTCAAAAGCCAGTCCGATAATGCCTGCGCGCGAGCCGGAAAGAATCAACGCACCCACCGGAACGATGGTCAGCAAAGTCGCCAGCGGAAACAGATCGCGGCGAATCCCCCGAAAAACCATCAACGCCAGTCCCACAGGGAGCGTCAACTCCACAAACCCTGCGAAGTGGTTGCGGTTCACGTACGGTCCGAACACCGCTCCGCCCGAACTGATTTTACGGATCCAGTAGATCGTACCGTCGGAGGTGAAATGCTGCGCGATTCCGAAAAGCGAGACCGCGAAGCACAACGCCGCAAGAAACCAGGCTAAACGCGCCAGATCGCGGCGGTCGCGAAACGCCTGCGTGAAAAGAAAAAACAAAATCGCATAGGCGCCGAGCAACAGCAGCGCAACGCGAGTGAGAAATGGATACTCGGTCCGGTGAAACAGCAGTTGTAATCCGCCGATCGCCAGCAATCCCAGCAAAGGCGCGGCCAATGGGTTGAAAGTGATTTTTAAGCTTTCGTCGCGGAACACGCAGAAAGACCACGCCAGGAACAGAACACCTGCCGCAATCTCGATCGCCGATTGCGCCCAAACCTCCACGCCGCCGAACGCGAATACCGCAAACGCAACTACGAGCAGGAGCCCACCGCGGACCAGGGTCATCGAAGCGATTTCTCCGCATCGAATTCCGCGGGTATCAAATACACATCGGATACCCACACCGTTCCGCTCAGCCGGTTCTCAAAAAGGCGGCTGGCCGAACGCCGCAAGCGTACCGCGAGAAAATGAGTGTCCGGTCCGGTGGTGAATTCCGCCGTGACCGGTTTCCACGGGTTCGAGCCGGTAAGATTCTCGGTGGTCACATTCACCGCGTTGGCGTGATTTGGATCGGTGATCAAGAAACGCAGCCCGCTCTCGGTGCTGATATCCTCGGTTCTCATCGTCGCTCGAAAGTGGTACGCGTGATCCGGCTCGACCGGCACGTACTCCAGCGGCGCGTCGATCTCCGTGTTATTGCCGCCGCCAAAATCCATCCGCAGAGACCGGCCATCGTGCCCCGGCGGGACGGTATCGAAATCCAGCGTTACGCCGAGCACGGGATCGTAGCGCCAATCGAGTCCCCCGTTTTCGAAGTCACGCACGAAATTCCCATTCCAAATCAACGAGTGGTTCAAAGGCTGAGCGTTCGACATTCCCGCGGCCTTCAACGCTTCGATCCAAACGCGCGAGGCATCCTTCGAATCGTCGCTTTGAATTAGGGCGTCGATCAACGGGAACGATTTTCCAAGCGGCATCGGCTGGCCGAGGCCGATCAGCCGCTCCCACACCGCCAACGAAGGCGCGGTTTGATGGATCGCGGAAAAATAATCCAGCGCGGTGGAATAGGCATCGGCGTCGCGAGGTAGCACATCGTCGAGCAGCACGTTTACGTCGCGGCTCGCTCGCCAAACGCGCGAGGAAGCCAGCGGCAAAAGCGAACGATCCGAAAGCACAGCTTTTCGAATCTGCGCGTAGCCCTCGTCTGTTTCTCCCTGCCGCAACAGAAAGTTTCCGTAATTCCAGGCGACTTCGGCTGAGAGAGGGTACGCGGCGGCAGCATCGGCGAACTGTGCGCGGGCTTGATCGATTTCACCCGCGCCTTCGAAAGCCGCGGCGAGATTCATGTGGAGCGTAGCGGAGTGCGGATTGGTTTCGACAGCGCGCTTGTAGGCTGCCAGCGACTCAGAGGGATCGGCGTAATTCAGATCGAGCTGCCGGAACCGTCCAAGAGCGTCCCAGGCGCCGGCATTGCCCGGCTCCAGGCGGACGCCGCTTTCGATGGACTCCAGCTTATCGGTGTGAATGCGACGATCGGCGACCCACAGTCGTACAGCGCTGTAGGCAAAGAGAAATGCCACGAAGAGAGCTACCGCCGGAAGCGCCCGCCGTATCACCGTCGATTGAATTTCTCGCTCCACGTCCCGGTAATCTGCATTGAGGCTGGCTGGTTCTGCAAGAGCAATTTCGTGGCCGGGAGCACGGCTGGGATCGTTGACCGAATTCCTCGCGGGCCAAGGCACGAACTGCCACGCAACAACGCGCCGCTACTTTTGCCCGAACCGGTAGATGATTCCCACCGAAGCCCGGTAATTTCCCTGACCCGTGGACTGGTTGAAGAATCTGGTGTGCTCCCAGTCCGCGTCGATCAGCCGAATCGTCCACCGCTTCTTCCATCGCAGATCGAGTCCTGCGCCCGCCATCCAGGAATAAGCGTGATCCCAATGGCTGTACGCGTCGTAGCCGCCCGCCGCCGGAATATTATTGCCATAAATCGCCGGCCCGATCAGGAAGTGGCCGAACGGTGTGATTTTGTGCGCGTGTCCGAATGGATAGAACCGCGGCCCCAGATACATGTTGTAGAGCTGCGTAGTCCCGTTGCTCGGCTGGGTTTGCGTGGCGTGGCTGAAATTGTAGGATCCGGAAAGATCGATCCCCAGGCTGATCCATTTGATCACCCGATATTCGGCAATCACATTGAAACCGTTCATGTTTTCGCGATGGGTCCCGTCTTCTCGCACCAAACTGATGTACGTATAGCCGCCGCCCAATTCAACCTTGTTAGGGTTCCACTTCAAAAAATCCTGCGCCTTCGCCGGAACGCACATTACGGCCACCAGCAAGGCAAGCGCTGCCATTTTCATCGAGCCCATCCTCCGGAATTCGTCGAGGGTTGTGCGGACTGCACAAAGCATCTTCAGATGCACACAGCGCACAATTCGTTGGTAAGTGCCGCCCCATAGAGTAAAGGGAAAACAGGGCGAAGGATAGTGCGCAAACTCCTTCACGGGGTTCAGAGGCCGAACGAGGGCCGGCAAAGAAAAAGGCCGCGCGCCCCGGATTTCCGGAGTGCGCGGCCCGATTTGCGGCCGATGGAAGCCGGGTTTAGCCGGTGACGGTGAGGTTCACCGTGTAGGTCTTCGAGATACTCCCCGAGCTTCCCGTGATTGTCAGCGTTGTGGACCGGGTCTTGGCGCTGCCCGAGCATCCGGCCACCACGGCGAAGACTAGCATCGCCGCGGCAAGCCCGAGCCGCGTCCGCGTCCGGCGCGTCATCGGAATCAGGAAAAGCAGCATCATCGCGATCGCGGCGAAGATCAGCTGCCGGATTGCGAACGGCGGCGTTCCTATCGGCGGACCGATCGGAGCCAGCATCCCGGTGCTGGTAACTGTGACCATCACCGTGGCCCCCGGTACGCCCGAACTCGGGTTCACTGCGCACGAAGCGACGTTTGACGCCGCGCTCGTGCAACCGACGGTCACATTGCCTGCGAATCCGCCCAGTCCGTTGATCACCACCGGGAACGGTGCAGTCGATCCCTTGTTCACGCTTGCCGTCGCCGGAACGGTGAGGTTGAAGTCCCAAACCGTACCGGAGACTGCCACCGAATGCGGGCTGCCGTTGGCGTTGTCGGTGATTGTGATACTACCCGTCGTCGGGCCAACCGTTGCTCCCGCCTGCGGTGCGAACGTAACGTTAATTGTGCAAGATCCTGCCGGCGCAATCGACCCGTCGGTGCAGCCATCGGTTTCTGTGAAGTTGGCCGACGTGGACTGGATCTGCGAGATCGTTAGCGGTGCTGTGCCGGTGTTCGACACCGTGATCGGCAACGCCGTGCTGCTCGCACCGATCAACTCGCCGCCGAAATTTAAGCTGGTCGGATTGATTCCAATTACCGGGCCGCCGTTGGTTCCCGTTCCGGAAAGAGCGACCTTCAGCGGAAGATTCGTGCCGTCATCGCCATCCGTGATACTCATCGTGCCCGTTTCGGCCGCAGCCACAGACGGAGTGAAGGTCACGCCGACTGTGCAAATCGAACCTGCTGCGATCGAAGTCGTGCATGCCGGACCCGCCGCGCCCGCCGTTGCGCTGTACGTAAAGTCGGCGGCATTAGTTCCGGTAAACGTCGGCGGAATCGTCAGTGAGATTGAGGCGGATGTGTTGTTGGTGATAGCGGCGTACAGCGGGGCCGTCGGCACCGTAATTGGCTGGCTGCCGAAATTCAAAGTTACCGGCGAGATCGAGATCGTCGGGACCAACGGCAGCTCAGCCGCGAAGGCATTCGAGGTCGTGTTGCTCAATGTCGTTTGCGCCGCACCAGTCGAGATTGGGAACGGAGGCGTGGCGTTAGACGCCGAGGACGTGGATCCCGCGATGTAAGCGTTGTTTGCACTCGAAACCGCTACGGCATATACGGCGTCTCCGATCTGTAGGTTGTTGTTTTGTCCGGTGCCACCGAAGTAGCTGGCATAGATCAGGTCCGATGCGCCTCCGCCCAATGGATCGATCTTCGAAATCGTCCCAGTACCGTTCAGATTGCTGTTGCTGACGCGCAGCGCGCCCTGTGTAACAGGGAAATCAGCAGACTGTGAAGCGCCCCCAACGTACAGGTTGCCCGCGCTATCGGTTGCCACGCCATTCAGTGCGTCGCTCGAACTGCCGCCCAGGAGCGTTGAGTACGGAACCACCGGCGTTGCGGTGACGTTAAACTTTGTCACGAACCCCAGACTGTACGTGGTGTTCGGTCTGCCAGCGGGAACTGGAATCGAGCCGGCGGTCACCGGGAAGTCGCTGGTGAACGTCTGTCCCACAACGACGGCCGTTTTATCCGGAGCGATGGCAACGCCGAGCGCCAGCGTATCTCCCGCAGCGCCGCCGTAGCAGTACGAAAACAGCGGAGTGGGAGCTGCAACAGTGGTGTCGATCTCCACCAGGAATGCCGTCCCGAAACCCGCATCGCCACATGGCGTGGATCCCGAATTGGGCGTGGGAGCGAAATCACTGGACGTAGTAGCGCCTACCACGTACGTATGACCCGCCGTATCCACCGTAATGGCCTGTCCAATATCGCCATAACCGACGATGGGAGTGCCGGTACCAGTTCCTCCGAGGAATGATGAGAACACAACCGAAGCACCCGCTGCGGCCGTCGTATTGATTTCAGTGACGAACGCATTTCCGAACGCGCTATTCTGCGCTGGAACGATCGGGTTCTTCGTGGGATAGTCGGTGGACGTCGTGACGCCGGTCACGTAGGCGTTATCGTTGTTGTCGGTGGCTACCGCATATCCGGCGTCGAAACCGCCGTTCGCGCCATTTCCGCCCAGATAGCTTGAATAGACCAGCTGGCCCGCGCCGGAAGTTGCAGGGTGAAGCGCGGTCAGGAAGGCCGAACCACTACCTGTGGCCGCGGTAGCAGGAGCCGTGCCAATCGCTGCATTCGCGGTTACCGGGAAGTCCACCGACTCCGTATAGCCAGTCACATACACGTTTCCGCCGGTGTCCACGGCCAGGCCGTAGCCGCCATCGCCTCCATTCCCGTTGCCCGAACCACCCAAGTATGTCGAGTAAAGGAAGCTATTGCCGGTCGGACTCACTTCGGTGACGAATCCGGCTGAAAGTCCGGTTGCAAGCTCCGGCGGAACAGGCGTTAAACCGTTTGCTTGCGGAAAGTCGCTCGAGCTGGTGGTGCCGGTGACCCACGCGTCGCCCGCGCCGTCCAGCGCAATGCCGTAACCAAAATCGCCGTTGGTGCCGCTGCCGCCGATATAGGTCGAATAGATCAGCACCGAGGGGTCGATGGTGAGTGCTTTTGAAGGATCGTAGGCGCCGAGTGAAAAACGCACTTCGTGGTTCGCACCGACCACGTAATTGCCCGCGACTTGGCGGCGCTCGCCTGCGTTGCCCTGATAAACAACGGGCTTCTGGAACGTCACGTCGCCTGATGCGGTCTTCAGCACCAAATCTCCGCGCTTATCGAGGCGCACTGCTTTCGCGCCGTTCACGTTGAAGGCGATCTGCTTGGGATCTGCGCCGGGCGCGACCACGAAGTCGTATTCCAGTTGCTTCTGATTGCCGTAGTAAACCAGGTCGATGCCGGGATAGACGCCCGAATACTTCACGCTGGCGAACGTTGGAATGTCGGTATGCCATTTCGCCGGATCGTTGCCAATAAAGTAGTTCACCTCGCCCGGCAACTGCGCTTCGCCCGCAATCTGCGCGTCAGGATTTGATCCGTCCAGCTTCATGCGAACCACGGAGATCTTGTCCGAGCGGAGCGAGGCACGCTGCTCGGCGCGCATAGCGCCCAACGGCGCGCGTTTGGTCGCCGCACTCGAGTGATGCACCGCCATTACCGCTTCCTGACTCGCGAGAAACAGTTCGTAGCCCGGACCGTGCGCGTAAAATTTCACTTCCGCGGCCTTCTGGCCCTGGTTCGGCTCGAAACTCATCGGAAGCCGGCCGTATTGCTCCGCGATTTTCCGCGCTTCTTCCGGCGAAATTTTGGACGGGGCATTGGCGGCCACGGCAGTCTTGCTCATGCCAGGCTGAGTCAGCGGTTTCTTTCCGCTGTGAAACATCGTAATTAAGATTGCCACGGGCAGAATCACCGCAATCGCGAGTGCCGATGCGATTCTTGCGATTTGGGACCTCGTCTGCATGGTCGTTCTCCTCAGTTTGCGTCTTCCCGAATCCTGCTATTGGGCTGATGGGTAAGTGTGTTGCGCCCCGCGTCGCTCGTGCCGGGCACTGGGATGTGGCTACGAGTCGCGTCGCGCGGAGACACGCGGAGCGTCGAGCTGCGGGCTCGCCGTTCGGAAGCGAATAGTAGCACAGGCGCAAATACTATACGTACCGGCCTGTACGGAATTCTTTCGCGGTTGCTCAAAATACCAATCGGGTAATTTCTGCAAACGGTTATGCACCCCTTCGAGACACTCGTGCGTTTGAACCCGGGAGTCAAGAAATCGTTTCGAAATCACCCCGAATCTTCGCGCACAAATCGTCAATTCGAGCCGGATCGGAGTTCGCCCGTAAGCGCCGGACGCGTACGCTTTGCATTAATCGGCCCAAAGACTCGAATTCACGAGCACGCATGGCGGTATCGAGCATATTCGTCGCGTACGTATTGGCCACGAGCGTCACCAGCGCTTCCTGGGCAGTCATCGTTTCGATCGCCGGGGCATCCGGACCTCGTTCGCCTAAAACGTAGATGCACGCGAGCGGCATCGGAGCCGATGCGAATTCCAGGGATTGGCCTTTCAACGAAAGGCAGCGCTTCTCATAGTTCACGGCGAATCGCGGCAAAGCTTCCGGATTGCCGTATAGGGCCGCCACCGATTCCGGCCAGAGGCACAGATACGGATACGCCGGCCTCACATGAAAGCGGTTGTTCCGTTCGTCGAGCGCCACGATGTCGTCCGAAATCACGGTAAAGCCCTTTCTGCCCAACGCCGCCGCGGTTGTGGATTTCCCGGCGCCCTCGGACCCCACGAACGCGACAGCATGCTCGCCAAACGCAATCGCGCTGGCATGGAGACACGTTACGCCTCGAAGGCGGAGCACCAGTCCGAGTACCGGACCCAGGAAATACGTCGCCGCGTCGTCGATCGAAAGTGACTCGGGCCACGCGGACCACACTTCCGTGCCATCGCGTTGAACCCAGAACTGAGCGCCATCCGAATACTCGAGACGGAGCAAGTTCCGCGACGGGATCGCCCAGATTTTTAACGCAGGTGCGCCCGTATGATCCGTAAAGGAACTGACATATGTGAGTTGCGAGCCATGCTCGGCCGAGGTGCGCGCTTTGTCTGGAATCGTTTTCCAGTGAATGTGAAGGTCAGTCACCTGGGCCGGCGATGAAATCGCGGTAAGTTCCGGAATGGGAAGGTTGGAGGCGACCTGCAAACCGAAGACGCTGTAGTGAAGTTTCACGTCAATTTCGCGGAGTCCCAGAAACAAAAAGGAGGCTGGAAGGTGTGAACCCTGCAGCCTCCTAATTCGTCCTGTTGAGTGCTCAAAAGTCTCTATTCGGCCCGGTGCGATCGCTTTAAAAAAGATTAACTAAAACTTACAAATGGGTTTTGCTTCTGGGAAAGCGTCCGCCATCGTTGCTTTTCGTCGTTCCGGTATGCTGGGTAAGCTTCTGCACCGTTCCGTGAACGGTAAGTACGGGAGATAGATATGGCTTTTTAAGGTCCCGTTCGACGGGCTTAACCATTGCGGGCCTCCGCATGCAAGTTATACCGGACTCGACTCATGGACTGCAACCAAAAGTTGAGGCAAATAGGACGCATAACCGCTTCAATTCGATTTGTTTTCGGTTTGGAACTGTAAGTTTTCGTTTCCTCTACGATCGCGCGTTCCCATTTTGACGTATCGACATAGCCATCCATTACTTTGCTCCACTTCACATTGCGCGCGAAATGCGCGTCGGGCTGCTTCAGAAAGTGACCGAGCGCGTCGCCGGCCAGCGGAGTCTTTCTCCGCGTTCTGATGCTTTCCGGTACACGCCCCGCCAAAGCTTCTCGAAGCAGTTTCTTTTCCATATAGAGCGGGAACGGAGGCAACGAGAGAAGAAAGTTGACCACTCGAAGGTCCAAAAACGGATGCCGCATCTCTACCGGACACTTTGTGACGCCAGGATTCTGCATTTCGAACAAATTCGACCACTGCGGAAGCGACAGCGACGCGTGCCCGGTAGGAAGGACGGGATGAGCGGAGCCGCGAGGTAGTTGAAGCGGTTCGGCCGCGCGATCTTTCAGCCCGAGCCGCGCGGCGAAGGCGGGCGAGACCCATTTTGGGAATTCTGGTGCCAATTCGTCTTTGCCCCAGAGCTTTTTCAAGCGCCGAACAGCGCCGGGCACGGGTGATCTTCGCCGGCGCAAGTACGCAGGAAGTTGCAGCGCGAGCGTTGTCCACTCGTTTTCGCGCACCAGCGATTTTGCGTAGGGCCACATTTCAAAGTGCATCAGGTTGTCGTTGCCGTCGCCCGAAAGCGCCACGCGGCAGTTTTTCGCGATTGCCCGGAACTGCACAAACAGCCCGGCCATAAAGGGATCGTCCACCGGTTCCGGCCAGTAAAAACCGCTCTCGGGTTCGGAGCCACACTGGTTGGATGCCGCCGCGCCTCCCGCAGGCCACCCTTCGAACGGACGCAGCCCATCGAGAGCGATGCACTCGATCGGAATTTTCAGGTACTGAGCGAGTTCGCGCGCGTAGCGGCCTTCGTCGTCCGCGACGATCGATTCGTAAACCATCGTGTACGCGTGAATGTCGGAGCCCGAGCCGGGTTTCGCGGCACGAGATGCGTCACGCGCGGTGGCGGCAACCGCGGCGGAATCGAGACCGCCACTCATCAGGATTGCAACCCGATCGTTGCGCAAGCGGTCGGCGACGGCGAGCTGGAAGATGTCGTTAAAATGCTCGCTGTAGGCCCGCGCGTCCTTGTAGCGGATGTGGCCATCGGTCGGTGCAGACCAATAGCGCTCGACGCGAACGCCGCTCGACGAAGCCATGAGCGTGTGCGCCGGCGGAAGGCGCTGAATATCACGGAACGTGGTGGTGCGCACGTCGCAATTCAAACCGAACAACAGGAAATCCGCGACCGCTGCATCGTTCAGGTCCGCTGAAACTTCCGGATGCATGCGCACGCAATCGAGCACATTGCTGAACAGAATCTGTTCGCCGAGTTCGGTGTAGTAGAACGGTTTCACTCCGAAGTGATCGCGCGCACAGAATAGCGACTTCGAAGCCGCGTCCCATATAGCGAATGCGAAATCGCCGCGGAGATGTTCGACGCAGTTGCGTCCCCAGGCTGCGTAAGCGTTGAGGATCCATTCGAAGTCGGGAGCGCCTTCGCGCACCTTTCGCTCAAATTTAGCGAGTTTTGCCGCGAGTTCATCGCGCGCGTCAATTCGAGCATCCGCGACGATCCAGAATTTCCCTTCGAAAGACGCGGGCTGCTCGCCGGCTTTAGGTTCGCGCGTGGTTTTGAGGAGCGTATGGCCGAGGGCGATGGCTCCGTTGGCCCAAGCGTTGCGAGCGTCAGGTCCAACGAAAGAAAGGAAACGCGTGAGCGCGTCGATCAGGCCGCGGTCCGCCGGAGCGCCATCGCGGTTGAAGAGACCGACGATCCCGCTCAATGCGAACGCGTCCCGGCAGCCGCGTGAGTTTCGGCGGCGGCCGGAACGTCCTCAAAGGGAGTGAAGTGGCGATGCTCGCCCGATGTGTCGTTCAGCACCACGCCGGCAAACTCAAGCCATGCGTGGGCTTCGAATTTGCCGGGCTCCTGGCGCGCTCCGATGCGGAGATCGGGATCGATTCCGCGGCGGATCAGCATGGCGCGCAGCGCCAGCGATTGGACGAGACAATTCGGCGAGAAGAACAGATGGCGCGCGGCAGAGGATTCGAGACGAGCGATTCGTTGCGCTTCGATCAGTTGCGCGGCCTGGTCCAACGAGCCGGATGCGGCGGCGGGTCCTCGTTCCCACTGCGCTTTCGGGGAGGCTTTTCCGAAGACGCGCAGATCGAACCACGTGAAGCAGAGCCTTGCGGCCGCTTCAACGACGATCATCCGCTCCGGCGCAGGAAGCGCCAGGAACCTGCGGAATGTTTGCACGCTCGATAACAACCCGCCCCCAGAGCGAAAGTTCCGGCAGTCAGCCGGGCTTTCGCCTTCTTACCGCGCCGCGGCTTCGCGCACTTCAATCAAGCCTTCGACGCGCAACTTTTCGATCAGGTCAAGAACGTCCTGGCCGCAGCGCTCGGAATCCACTTCATACTCGTGGACGATTGCATCGCGAACCTCGGCGATGCGCTTCGGCTCTTTCAGCAGCGACCACACACGGGTGCCAACTTCGTTCATCCCGTAATAGACGCTGTTTTTCAGACTTAAGATGGCAGACTCGTCGCCAAGCGGGCACGATACCTGGTCGGGAGAAACGACGACGATTGAGTTGAAGGAAAGTGGCGTGCCCACCAGACCGCTCCGTTATGAAATGGTATGAAACGAAATCACTACTCGAACCTGGGCCGCTCGATGACACCGAACCGGCACGCAGGGGCTGCCGGAAACTCCGTCAATTCTACCGGGTGCATCCGCTTGCGGCAATAACGGAACTGGATTCGCCCGAAGGACTTCAGCTATAAACCTTGGGATGCCCGCGCACGCCATCGACGTGCAAAACCTCCAGAAATTCTTCCCTCCCGCATTCGCCGGCTGGCGCGCTTTCCTTCAGCCGTTCACGCGCCCGACGCAGTGTGCACTTGCCGGCGTTTCGTTCAGCGTGGAGCGCGGTGAATGCGTTGCAATCATGGGGCCGAACGGTGCCGGGAAATCGACACTCTTTCGAATCCTGGCTACGTTGATTGTTCCCACTGAAGGCCGCGCCGCCATCAACGGGTTTGATGTCTGCACGCAGGAACGGGACACGCGGGCTCAGTTCGGATATCACACCGGCGGGGACGAGGGTTTCTACACGCGCTTGACGGGCCGCGCGAATCTCGCGTTCTTTGCGGCGATGAACAATCTCACTCGCGCCGAAATCGTTGCGCGAATCAAATCGGTGACGGAGCGATTAGACATTGCGGATGCGCTCGACGCGCAGGTCCGCACCTACTCGACGGGCATGACCCACCGGCTCGGGCTGGCGCGCGCGATTCTGCATGAGCCGCCCGTGCTGCTGCTCGATGAGCCGACGAGAAGCCTCGATCCGCTTGCGGCGTCTGACTTTCGCCGCCTGCTGAAGGAAGATCTGGTCGATCGCCACGGCACCACGCTGCTTTTTTCGTCGCATTCGGCGGCGGAGGTGGAGGAGATCGCCGACCGTGTGCGTGCTGCTCGAGAAGGGGCGCGTCGCAGCGTTCGATACGCCCTCGCGGTTGTGCGCGCTGGCGGGCGGAGTGGCGACGCTTGAAGATGCGGTGCCCAAGCTGATGCGCGAGTTTCATTCGGCGGAGGCGGCGCGATGAGTGCGCGGCCCAGCCTAATCACCGCGTTGCGGAAGGTTGTCGCGTTCTTCCTGCGCGACTTTGGAATCGCGCGCGGATATCGCGGAGCGCTGGTGCTGGAAACGTTCGAAGCGCTCTTCGGAGTGGCCACGTTCTACTATCTGTCGCGTTTCGTATCCAGCGCCGAGCTATCGCGCTCCATTCCCGGCGGAAATAATTACTTCGCGTTCGCGCTGGTGGGCTTCGCGTTCTTCGACTACCTGAGCATCGCACTCACGGCGTTTGAATCGAGCATCGAAGAGGCGCGGCAGAATCGGACGCTCGAAGCGCTGCTGGTGACGCAGACTCCGCTGCCGGTGATTCTCTCCGGATCGGCGGCATATCCGTTTGTGGCGCTGGCGTTGCGGACGTGCGTTTACTTCGCGTGGGGATATCTGTTGTTTGGATTTTCGCCGCGCGGCGCGAACTGGCTGGGCGCGATCGCGATACTGATCGCGTCGATGCTGGCATTCACGGGATTGGGAGTGCTCTCCGCGAGCTACACGGTGCTTTTCAAAAGAGGAAATCCGGCGAAGTGGCTGGTGCTCGGCGTATCGGGACTGGTGGGCGGGATGATGTATCCCGTGTCGGTGCTGCCGCGGCCGTTGCAAGCGATCGCGCGTCTGATTCCGGTAACTTACTCACTCGAAGGCATGCGCGCGGCGTTGCTTTCAGGCGCTGGATGGTCCGTGCTGTGGCCGTCGATCGCGGCGCTACTGATTTTTGCTGTGGTGCTGATCCCGGTGTCGTTTGGGGTGTTCGCGTGGGCGCTTCGGCGCACGAAAATTATCGGCACGCTCACGCATATCTAGCTGGAAACTTGCGTCGCGGCCGCGCGTTTCTTCATGCGCACGCTAAGCGCCAGCGCACCGCTTGCAATCAGGGCGCCCGCGGCCAGCAGCAATCCGCCACGGAAGTCGCCCGTAGCGGTTTTCGACCGGCCAATCAGATACGGGCCGAAGAATCCGCCCAGGTTGCCAATCGAATTGACGAAGGCGATTCCGGGCGCAGCCGCGGCACCGGATAGGATTGATGTGGGCATGGCCCAGAACGGGCCGATCATTGCGTTCACGCAAACCACCGCCAGCCCGACGGCGAGAATCATGGGAACCAGTGAGGTGGTGCTGGACGCGACGACGAATGCGACCGCCCCCGCGAACGCGGGCGCAGCGACGTGCCAACGGCGCTCGCCGGTTCGATCGGAGTGCAGGCCGCTGATCACCATGGCGACGGCGGCGGCGAAGTACGGAGCCGCTGTGAGTGTTCCCACCAGAAAGTCGCTAATGCCGGACAAGCTGCGAATCAGGCTCGGCACCCAGAAGCTCATCCCGTAAGAACAGAAGTTCAAACCCAGATACACAAACGAAAGAATCCACACCTGAGGGCTGATGAAAGCGGAAAGCGCGCTCGGCGCGACCGTGTTCGCGGCGTAAAGCTTTGTTTCCGCGTCGAGTGTGGCAGCGAGCCGCGTGCGTTCTTCGGGCGAGAGCCACGCAGCATCGCGAGGATGATCGGCTAGATAGAAGTACACGACGATGCCGAGAAGAATTGCGGGCAGGCCTTCCATCAGGAACAGCCACTGCCACCCTTGAATTGCACTGGCTCCGCCGATATCCAGAATCGCTCCGGAGATCGGTCCGCCGATCACCCCGGAGATCGGTCCGGCAGTCATGAATGCACCCACGGTGCGCGCGCGGGTGGACTCCGGAAACCAGCGCTTCATGTACAAAATGATGCCGGGAAAGAATCCCGCTTCGGTGAGGCCGAGGGCGAAGCGCAGTGCGTAGAACTGGCGCGGAGTGTGCACAAGCGCCATCGAGCAGGAGACCAGACCCCACGCGACCATCAACGCAGCGATCCAGCGGCGGGCGCCGAATTTTTCGAGGAGCAAATTGCTGGGAACCTGAAACAGCAAATATCCCGCGAAGAAAATTCCAGCCGCGAAGCCGTAAACGGCATCGCTGAAATTCAGGCGCTGCTTCATCTGCAACGCGGCGAAGCCAACGTTGATGCGGTCGAGGTAGGCGACGACGTAGAGCAGGAAGAGGAAAGGAACCAGGCGCCAGAAGACGCGAGCCGCCAGCGCACGATCGCCGGAATCGTCGCGCGGTACGTTCACTTGCGTCGAACTCACGCCAGCCCCAGGCGGCGCTCAATCTCGCTGACGATTTCTTCGGGAGTGCTGGAGATATCGACAGTGACGGCGTCTTGCGGCTCTTCCAGCGTGGCGAACTGGCTGACGAGAATCTTCACTCCAGCGAAGTGGTGTTGGCGTTCGCGAAGCCGGGAAGCGATCAAATCGTACGAGCCTTTGAGGTAAACGACAGCCGGCGACGAGCCTACGGCGATTTCTTTCCGATACGATTCTTTCAACGCCGAACAAGCGAGTACGCCGCTTTTATTCTGCGCCAGCCACTCCGCGATTTTTGCGTGAAGCGATTGAAGCCAGGGCTCGCGATCGGCGTCGGTGAGCGGGATGCCGTCGTGAATTTTCTGTTTGTTCGAAGGCGAATGAAAATCGTCGGCGTCGGCAAATTCCCAAACGTGCCGGCGCGCCAGCAATTCCGCGACGGTGGTTTTGCCCGATCCCGTGACGCCCATGATCATCACCACCACGCGAGCACCGGTTACTTCTTGTAGGTCTTTTCTTCGCCCGTACGGGAATTCAGAACGGTGAAGGTGCCGTCGGCTTCGGCGGTGACTTTGACGTAGTGGCCCGCGTCGGGCATGCCTTCGGGATTGGCGATGAATTTGTCAGGCTCGTTGTGGAGCTTTCCGCCTTCGATGGAATAGTGCAGCTGCCAGAGATCGAGGAGGCCTGGAGAGTCGTGAACCGTCTGCCACGCCTCGGGACTGCCGCCTTTGGTCGCGCCATTATTCATAATGGCTACGCGAGGATGCAGAGCGTCCACGATCGCGGGCGAGTTTGAGAGATTCATGCCGTGGTGCGTGGTGAGGTAAAGATCGACGGTGCCGACGAGATTGTTCGGGCAAACGAGTTGTAATTCTTTTTGCTTGGTGAGGTCGCCGAGGTCGATGAACCGGAACTTGCCGTAGGTGATCAGCGTGCCGAGGGAGCGCGCGTTCTCACTAGCATCGACGGGCGCGGCGGCTTGTCCGGCGCAGTACGGATTCTCCTCGCCCGCGCCGGTAAGGGCGGATGCGACGTGCTCGCCGTCGGCGGTGAGGACTTTCACGTTGATTCCGGTGATGGGAATCAGGTCGCCGGGCTTGAGCGATTCGCGCTTGGTGCCTGCGATGGCTTTTTCGTAGGCGGCGAAATCCTCGCGGGTGACGTCGGAGTCTTCGCGGTTCGGGCCGTGGTCGATGAACGTGCCGACTTTGATTTTGCTTAGAAGTTGCGGGACTCCGCCGACGTGGTCGCGATGATAGTGGGTGATTACCACATAAGTGATTTCGGAGACGCCGGCTGCCTTCGCGGCCGCCACGATGCGGTTCGCATCCCGCCCATCGAAACCCGGCCAGCCGGTATCGACGAGCATAGATTGGCCCGTCGGGCTGACGATCAGGGTGGCCTGGCCGCCCTCGGTATCGATGAAATAAATCTGAAGCGATTTGCTCGCGCCGAAAGTTGCCAGCGAAACCGCGAGCGCGCAGAGGATGAGAGCGGTGGCGCGCATTACCTTTCCCCGAATTACTTTTCGCGAAGACGAAACAATCATTCGAAGGCTCCTGGTGCGACGTAATGAAGTTTTAACACGCGCACGAAACCGGTTGCACGCCGCGCGCTTGTCCATCCGTTCCCCGTACAGTACAGTTTTATCAGCCAGAAAGGCGACTGAATGAAAATTCCCGTGCTGGATCTGAAAGCGGAATACGCCGGGCTCCGCGACGAAATTCTACAGGCCGTGGACAAGGTATGCCAGTCCTCGGCGTTCGTGGAAGGGCCGGAGGTTGCGGCGTTCGAACGCGAGTTCGCGGATTTTTGCGGCACCAAGCATTGCGTGGCGCTGGCCAACGGCACGGCCGCGCTGCATCTGGGCCTGCTGGCACTGGGCGTGCAGTCCGGCTGCGAAGTGATCACCACGCCGAACACGTTTCTGGCGACCGTGGAAGCGATCACTTACTGCGGAGCACGGCCTGTGCTGGTGGACATCGATCCCGCGACGGCGAACATCGATCCGAAGCTCATTGAGCGGGCGATTACGCCCAGGACGAAGGCGATCATTCCGGTTCATCTTTACGGGCGTCCGGCGGACATGGATCCGATCCGCGAAATCGCCGCGAAGCACCATTTGAAAATTCTGGAAGATGCGGCGCAGGCGCACGAAGCGCGGTACCGCAGCCAGCGCGTAGGCTCGATTGGAAACTGCGCGGCGTTCAGCTTCTACCCCGCCAAAAATCTGGGCGCGTACGGAGAGGGCGGCGCGCTCACAACCAATGACGACGCGATCGCAAAATATGCGAGGGCGGCGCGCTCGCACGGGCAAACGGCGCGGTACGAACATGAGTTCGTGGGCTATAACTACCGCATGCAGGGAATGCAGGGAGCCATTCTTCGGATCAAGCTACGGAGGCTTCACGCGTGGAACGAGCGCCGGCGCGCCATCTCGCTTCGTTACATCGAGCGATTCAAAGGGCTGCGCCTCACCATGCCGAAGGACGATCCTCGCGATTATTGCGTGTACCACCAATTCGCGATCTACGTGGGAAACCGGAACGCGGTGATCGCGAAGCTCGCCGAGAAGGGAATCGATACGGCAGTGCACTACCCGCGCCCGGTGAACCTGCAACCGGCGTATTCGTCGCTAGGCGATCCGGCGGGGACGTTCCCTCACGCCGAGCGCGCCTGCGAGACGGTGATGAGCCTGCCTAACTTTCCGCAGATGACTGACGAGCAGGTGGAGTACGTGATCGCCGCGGTCACGGAGATTGTCGGTAAGGATTAGCCGCCTCGCGGCTCGTGGTCCTTCCTTAAAGGCTCGTTTTTTGGCTGGTCACCACTATTCGTTTTCGGCATTTTGACGCTCATTTCCCCGACGGAATTTCCCAAAATTCGGGGGCTGCAAAAATCAATCTTGTCCCCATGGAAGTGAGACGGTCGCGAGTGTTTTCAACAAGATGCGAGTGTTGCCTTCCCGGCTGTGTACCTAAGGGAATTGGGGGATTTGGGAGCGGAATTTGAGCGATTCCCATTTTGGGAATCGACGAGCTGCGCGTGGGGCATCGTGCTCTCCTTGCCGCGCGGCTCGGATACTCATACGGAAGATAGCATAAAAGTAAGCATAAGAAAAGCGGAAACGGAAGGCGAAGAGGGATTCCTGCCACGGCGGGCGCGCTTCGGCCGGGTGAACCGGGCCTGAGAATGACTGAGGGTGCGCATTGTCGGGCTTGTGACACGAGAAATAGTCTCTCGTGATTGGAGATTGGAAGTCGTAGGAGGACATTCCCGCAAAGCGGGACTGTCGCGCTAACGGGTGTGTTCGTTGCGGGGGCCGGAGGACTCGGTGTCACGCGCGGGGATGGGAGCGAAGCCGGAGACGCCGGAGGCGGTGGCGGCGACGGAGCGGTCGCGCAGAGATTCGGCGAGGCCTTCGAAGACTTTCGAGAACGCATCGCGCAGAGCCTGGTCGGCATTGCGGAGCAGGGACTCGATTCCGTTCTGGCCGTGTTCGTTGAGGCGGCGCATCGAGGAGGCAATCCAATTGTCGGATGTGGATTGCAGGTGATCCTGGAATTTCATCGAGGCATCGTTGCGAAGGTGGTCGAGGTGTCGCGCCCAATCGTGATGCTGCGCTTCGCGTTCGGCGCGGTAGCGATCCATGGCGGAATTAAATTCGGAGGCGAGAGTGGTGCGGCCGTCGTTCAGGCTCGCTTCGAGGTGGGCGGCGAATTGCGAACGGAACTGATCGATAGAGTGGGCGGCGCCGGAATTCAGATTGTCGAGCAGGCCCTGCGAAGTGGTTTCGAATTCACGAGTGCGATCTTCGACCAGGCCGTGGGTGGCGGATTTGAAGCGTTCGAGTTCTTCGGCGGAAACGCCACCGAGCACGGTTCCGAACGAGGCCGCGGCGGCCTGCGCGGCGAGTTCGACTTGAGTGCGTGCTTTTTCGGAAGCTTCGACGGCGACAGCTTCGACCTGTGTGCGCGCGCGGTCCAGATGCGCGCCGCTTTGCTCGGCGAGCGTGCCCGCGAATTTTTGGGCGGCTTCGTCGGTCTTCGCGGAGAACGCAGCGCTCGCGTTGACGAGTTCCTGTTCGACGAGGACTTGCAGGCGCGCGCGCGCTTCCTGCTGGAACCATTCCGAAGAGCGGCCCATGGATTCGGCGGTGGCGTGCGCGGCGCGAACTCCAGTGGAATCGAGTTCTTCGGTCCACTGGGCGAGAGCCTGCTTGCGGGCATTTTCAAAATCATTTTGCAGATTGGCGATGGCACCGGCCATTTGCGCCGCGGCTTCGCGCTGATTATTTTCGGCGGCCTGGCGGAGGCGTTCGCGATAGAGCCGCAGACTTTCTTCAGCCTGAGCTTCGCGCGAATTCAAATCGCGAATCAATCCGGGCAGGCGTTCCAGATGCGGAGTAAGGCGGGTTTCCATTTCCGCGGAGCTGCGTTCGATGAATTGCTGGCCCATCGTATCCAGCGCCGGCGAAAGTCGCTGTGTGAGAGCGTTGGCAATGCTTTCGGCGCGCCGATTCATTTCGGAAGTCTGCGCGTTCAGGATGGTCTCGAGGCGGCGGTGGAGTTCGTTTAGCGTGTCGTGGGTAGCCGCTTCGATTTGCGAAGAAAATTCCTTGGTGCGTCCGGCGGCCTGCTCGACGTCGGCCAGCGAACCGCGAGCCTGCGCGACTTCCTGCGCGATCTTGGATTGAATGTCGGTGAGATTGTTGCGCGCGTCGGACACGGCCTGCGCAAAAGGGCCGCGCCAGTCGTGCAGCTTTTCCGTCATGCGTTGCTCGGCGGCGCGAACCACTTCGGCGGAACGCTCGGACATCTGCTCGACCATTTTTTTCAGGTTTCCGTCGAGCGAGGACTGCAGCAGTTCGTTCCATTGCGCTTGCGCGAGTGACATTTCGGATTCGAGGCGTTTGCGCCAATCGGCGGTGGCGCGATCGCCGGCGGCGGCAATTTCTTTCGAGACATCGACGGTGGGACGCGCCGCGCGCGAGGCTTCGATGGCTTCGAGCTGGAGGCGAGCCTGCGCCACACGGCTGGTGGCTTGCTGCGCAGCGTCATTTTCGGCGCGGAGTTGATCGGCCTGACGATTGAGCTGGCCCATCAATTCGTGAGCGCGGGCGGAGTTTGAATCGGCTTCCGCGCGGAGGCCGTCGGCCATTTCTTTGGCTCGGGCGTTGAGCAGTTCGGAAAATTCACTCTGGATGCGAGCGCGAAGTTGCTCGAGCTGGGTGCGAAATTCGCGAAGTCCGGCGTCGATCGCGTAGGAGATTTCGGACGCGGTCGCTGCTTTGCTTTCATCAGCGACAGGCTCGGCGACCGGAACGGCAGCGGAGTCCAGCACGGCCTCGGCTTGGGGCGCTTCGCGATTCTGCTGGTTAGCGCGTTCGAAATCCGCGCGCAGATCGCGGAGCAGCGGATGCGCGGCTTCGGAATCAGCGCCGAGCGGAACGGCGGAGTCACGCGAAGTATCGTGAAACTGCGCATTCATAAAATGACCGAGCGTGGTTGCGACGGCGCCAGTACCAGTATCGGCTGCGCGAGCCGTGCCGGCCGTTTCCGTGTGGCCGGAGGTAGGGAATTGGGTTTCCGTTTTCAACCAATTTTCGGGTAGCTGGCCTTGCTTCCAGACGTTGGTGGGGCGCTCGAGTTCGACAGCGACTTGAAAGAACTCGCGAATGGAATGCGGCCGCTGGACCCAGGCTACGCGAGCGCGAACGTTGGAGTGCGCGTCTGGCAATTCGAGCGTTACCCATGAGTTGCGCGGCAGATGGTGCTTGGAAGTGTACTGGCACCCGTGAAGATTGAAAGCCAGAGTACTGGTACGCTCTTCGAAAGGCTGGCCGAGGAGATCGGTGCCGCGAACGATGAGCGGCAGAGCCTCAAAAAGGCGTTCGCTGCGGCGTCTTTCCTTGCTGGAATGGGCTGAGTTCACTGAAAACACCGGCTTCCTTGAAATCGACGGGTGAACCGAGAGCAATCCCGCAATCTCGAATCGAGAGTGGTTCGTGCGGACCAGTGGCCCGGTCGGATACTTGAATATGGAGCAATCAGGTTGCCATCGGCGCATGACCGCCCGATGGCTCCCAGGTTACGCTTCGGCGGCTCAGGACTTTTTCTTGGCGCGCTTGCCGACGGACGTATCTTCACCGCCGCTCATTTGATTGATACCGTCGAGAGTCTGCTTGCACTGCTGGCCGAGCGCGTTGTCAGCGCCCAGATCCATGCACTTCTGAAAAGCTTCCTTCGTGCCGGGCGGGATGATGTAGGTCATCTTCTCGCCTTCCTGTTTGGTGTCGATCGTGCCGGTGTAAGCGCTGCCGAGCAAATACCACGCCTGCTGATCTTTCGGATTGATGGTGGTGGCCTTTTGCAGCGGCGGCACCGCTTCCTTTAGCCTGCCTTTGTTGCTGAGAACGATGCCGAGATTCTTCCAGCAGGTATCGGTCGCAGTAGCGGCGGCACCGGCTGGAGCGGCGGCGTCGAGAGCGTCGCCCTTTTCGCACGCCGCGGAAGCCGCAGTGAATTTGGCCTCGGCGTCGGCCGGGTCTTTCGCCGCCGAGCCGATGTTGGCGAGGTTTGTCGCGAGGCCGGTGTAATAGGCCGACGCGGGCTTCAAATCGATGGCCTTCTGGAATGCCGCGGCGGCGTCATCGTATTTTCCCGCGCACTCATCGGCCTGACCGAGGTTGCCGAGAATCATGGCGTGGTTGTTCACCTCTTTTTCGGTCACACCCTGTTCGGCCTGGGAGAATTCGGTGGCGGCAGTGGTGCAGGCGGCGGTGCGCTGCGATTGGAGGCTGGACTTTTGATCGGCGGGCGCGGTTCGAAGCTGCGTTTTCAGGCCATCGGACGTGGCCATCGCCGCGACGCCGGCATCGAAGTGCGCCTTCATGTTCTTGAATTTATCGGCCTCGTCTTCTTTCTTCTTGGTTTCTTCCGGATGCGCGGCGAGGGTGGCGGCGGCAAGCTCCTTCAGATTGAGCTTGTAGTTGTTGTCCTGCCCGTCGGTGATCTGAAACTTCTCCGAGTAATTGATGTCTGGAAGCGTCACTGTGTAAATCGCGCTACGCAGCGCCAGCTGGGTGAACTTGCCGTTCTTGTCGGTCTTTAGCGTAAAGGTCTGGCCGGTGTCCGGATTCTTCAGTAAAACGGTTTTGTCGGCGTACGGCTGCCCGTCCTGGCCGATGATTTCACCGTCGATCCGGCCCGTTCCTTGCGCCGCGGCAATCGTCGCGAACATGCAAAGCACCAGCCACGCACCAAAGACCAACATCGCTTTTCGCATCACCGTTTCTCCTGTTCCTTTCAAAGGCAGCCCTTTTTGCCGCGCTATTTATACCCGCTTGGGCTCTTGAACAGCAAGAGTTTGCGCGGCCCACCGAGATCAATTTTAGCGCCGCGGTTCGCCGGCTTTCACGGGCGATACGTAGCGGCCGTGATATCCGACTCCCAGACGGTGATCGCGGAAATGCCCGCGCCATTGGGCGTCGATTTCATCTGGCGCGAAGTCTCGTCGAAAATGTGCTTGGCGATATTTTCGGCGGACGGATTGAGCACGTCGAAAGGCTTCAGCTCGTTCAGATATTGATGATCGAGCGAACGGATCACGCTCTGGATTACTTGTTTGAGATGCACGAAATCGTAGAGCAGGCCGGTCGAATCGAGTTCCTTGCCGGCGAGAGTGACGCGGACTTTGTAGTTGTGGCCGTGGAGATTTTCGCACTTGCCCTTGTAATTGCGCAGGTTGTGCGCGGCGGCGAAGCTATCGTCCACACTGACTTCAAACATGCGGCAGCCCTCGAGTGCACAGCGTCTTCGGAAACCGTGGAGACGCACTGGCCGGAAAATTTGGATTCAGTCCGGGTGGTTTTCCATGAACCGCTCGACTTCGGCCAGGTCCTGCGTGGTTGAGTAATCAGGCAGGGACTCAAGAAAAATTCTACCATAGGCCATTCGGGAAATTCGGTTGTCGAGAATCGAGAGGACGCCGCGGTCGGTTTTGGAGCGGATCAGGCGGCCGAAGCCTTGTTTGAGGGCGAGGACCGCTTCGGGAACCTGATATTCCGCGAAGGGGTTTCTTCCGTCTTCCTGCAGCGCCTTGACGCGAGCGGCGACCACGGGATCGCTGGGAACGGCGAAGGGCAATTTATCGACGATGACGCAGGAAAGCTGCGTGCCCGGAACGTCTACGCCCTGCCAGAAGCTGGCGGTGGCGAACAGCACGGCATTGGGCGTGGTGCGAAATTTATCGAGCAGAATGGATTTCGGCGCAGTGCCCTGGAGCAGCATGGGGTAGGGGATGCGCCCGGAGACGCGTTCGAAGACGTCTTTCATCTGGAAATAACTGGTGAAGAGGCAGAACGCGCGGCCCTTTGAGATTTCGAGGAGTTTGATGATTTCCTGGGCGGCTTTGGCGGAGAAGCTGGGGTCGCGGACGTCCGGCATGGCGGGCGGAATATAAAGAAGAGCCTGCTCGCGGAAATCGAACTCGGCTTTGAGGGCTTTTTCTTTTGACGCCTGGAGGCCGAGGCGCTGCTTCAGAAAATCGAAGTTGCCGCCGACGGCAAGGGTTGCCGAAGTGAGAACAACGGTGTCGATCTGCTCGAACAGGCGTTCGCTCAAGATCTGGCTGACGTCGATTGGAGTGGCGGTGAGGATGAAGCCTTTGCCGCGGCGTTCGTACCAATAGACGTAACTTTTTTCTTCGCTTTCGAGAAGAAAGGCAAATTCGCGGCGGAGTTCGGCGGCGCGGCGAGCGAGCGTGACTACTTCTTCGGGCTTGGGCTGGAGCGCGGAGAGTTCGGTCTCGATGCGCTTGACGGCGGCAGAGAGTTCGGTGAACGATTCCTGATTGCGTTCGAGGAAAGCTCTGCGTTCGGCGATGCCAAAGGGGAAGCGGCCTTCGCGTTCGGGAAACTGTTCGAAGAACGACCGTGCGCGTTCGCGGGCACGGAGCAGGTGCTTGCGCAGCGGAGGCGCGTCAATCTGCAGCATGCGGAGCATGTTTTCGGTGTCGCGAATCAGCACGTCAAACTGGTAGCTGGAAACGCGGCGTCCGAAATATTCGCTGGCGACGTCTTCGATCTCGTGAGCTTCGTCGAAAACGACGGCGGAGTATTCCGGGATGATCGCGCCGAAGTCTTCCTGGCGAATGGCGAGATCGGCGAAGAAGAGGTGATGGTTGACGATGACGATGTCCGCCTCTTCGGCTTTCTGCTTCATGGTGGTGATGAAGCAGCGCGCGAACTCGGGACATTTTTGTCCGGTGCACAGGTCGCTGCGCGCGTCGATCTTGTTCCACAGATCGGAATCGTCGGGAAGAAAAGTGAGTTCGGAGCGATCGCCGGTGTCAGTGAGTTGTTCCCACTGCTTGATTTGAGAGAACCAGTCCACTTCGTCGATTCCTTTGAACAGCGCCTGACCTTCGATCTGGTGGACTTTCTGGCGGCACAGGAAATTGTTGCGGCCTTTCATCAGCACGGCTTTGAGTTCAGGCGCGAAATGTTTTTGGAGGAAGGGAATGTCTTTGCTGAAAAGCTGCTCTTGCAGGGATTTCGTGGCCGTGGAGATCACCACGCGGCGTCCGCTGCGGATGGCGGGGATCAAGTAGGCGAGAGTTTTACCCGTGCCGGTGCCCGCTTCGATGATGGCGTGGAGGTGGCGCTGGAAGGCCTCATCGACAATCCCGGCCATGGCGAGCTGCGAGGCGCGGAATTCGTAGCCGGGGTGGCGGGATTCGAGCAGGCCGCCTTCGCCGAAGATGTCTTCGACGGTGATTTCTTCGGGAGATGGGGTGGCGGATTTTTTGGATGAGGAGTTTTTGGGCATTGCGTTGGCGTGCCGGACCAGCGGGACGCGGAAAAACTACGTTAACACAGACGCGTGGATAGCCGGGGGAGGCCGCGAGTGGTTGTTTGCTGCGACGAGGGGACCGGCGAACGTGGACGAATTCTAAAAGTCTGTGGTAGGCTGGCGTCGATTCGCGCGTTGGAAGTTCGTTCGATTCGTAATTTTGGCGTTCTGCCTCTAAACCGTTCAGGTCCCCGAGTTTCGACGTAACCAGCGATTTTCCATTTGAGGGAAACCGCAAAATTCCGTGGCAGGTTGACCGCATTCCGTACCGTGTTGTTCACACGAGTTTCGATTTGCAGACCGTGTGTATCGATTGCTGAGGGTCAGGTTTGCGAGGTCCGGCCCGAGGACGGCCGCCGCTTGCGCTTCATGACCCAGACATTGGGAGACGCAAATGGAAATCAAGCCGGATCGACGCAGGATTACCAACCACAAATCGTCACGCGCCGGGAGAGTGCGGCTGAGACTCTGGCCGCGACAGCTGCTCGTGCCATGTGTTCTGTTCTTTTGCGCAGCGGCCACATTCGCGCAATACAATCCGCTTCCCAGTCCGATCGCCGAGCAGGAAGTTGCCGGCCCGGCGCAGGCAGCCGTTCAAGCTGCGCAGAGTAATTCTGTAGCTTTATCGCAGAATCCCTACCTCGGGGGAGTTCCTGACTGGAGAACTGAGCGCAACGCCGGTCCGCCTTTCGCTGAAAGACGCTGTCGTCGCGTGGCCTGAGGCAAAACCTCGGAGGTTTTCTGGCCAGCGATTCGGTGACTGATGCGCGCGGACAGAAATGGCAGGCCCTGAGCGCATTACTTCCGAATGTAACCACCGGCACCGGATTTGGCGTTCGTCAAATCGATTTGAAAGCGCAATTTGGCCTGGAACATACCCGGAGTGCCGAAAGTCATCGGCCCATTCGGCTATTTCGATTCGCGGGCTTATCTGAAGCAAACGGTATTTGATTGGGGATCCATCCAGCGGATGCGCTCTTCACAGGCGCAGCTGAAGTCGGCCGAGAATAGCTACAAAAATGCCCGCGAGCTTGTCGTGACTGTGATTGTTTCCAACTATCTGCTGGTCATTGCCGACCAGTCGGAGGTTGATTCGGCGATGCTCGCAAAGGGACACCGCCAAAGTACTTTTTCAGCAGACGTCCGATCAGCACACCGCAGGCCTGGCCGCGGCGGTGGACGTTCTGCGTTCACAGGTCGAGCTGCAATCCCGCGAACAGAAATTGATCGTCGCCCAGAAATAACTTGGCAAAGCAGAAATTGGTTCTGGCGCGAGCAATCGGCCTTCCCGCGGGGCAAAAGTTCGAAATAACTACACAGGTCGGTTACCAGGATCTTTCCATACCTCCTCTGGACGACGCGATAGAAAGCGCGTTCAAAGCTCGCCCTGATTTTCAGAGCCAGATGAATCAGGTCCAGTCAGCCGAGCTCAGTTAGAAAAGCCAGTTCTGCGGAACGTTATCCCTCGATAGAACAGGTAGCGGACTATGGAATCACCGGAGTCAATCCGGCTTCCACGCACGGCACCGTCGATGCGGCTGTGACGCTCCGCGTCCCCATTTTTCAGGGCGGAAAAGTGCACGCCGACGTTTTGCGCGCCGATGCCTCACTCCAAAGAGCTAAGCAGGTACTCGAAGACATGCGAGCCCAGATCGATCAGGAGGTTCGCGACGCTTATCTCGATCTGGAGTCAGCCGCGCAAGAAGTCTCCGTCGAGAAAACCACGGTAGACGCTTGCTACGGAGACGCTTCGCCAATCTCGCGATAGGTTCAGCTCGGGAGTTACCGACAACATCGAAGTCGTTCAAGCGCAAGACGCGCTCGCAACAGCGAACGACGCGTACATCGCCAGCCTTTACAGCTACAACCTCGCAAAAATATCTCTGGCAAGAGCCATCGGGCGTCGCGGAGTCCCGCTTTGCGGACTACTTGAAAGGCGACCTGAAAGGAGAATGAGTTATGGTTGAACAAAATCAGGCAGCGAATCCACCGCAAGCTACTCCGCCTGTGCGCAGTGCGCCCGCGGGCGATTCCGCCGCAGCTGCGCCGCCAATCCCGGCCTATCCCGCCAGAGGCGCTCGCACAAACGCCTGATCCTTCTCGCCTCGCTCGCGGTTCTGATGGTCGGCGGCGTTTTCCTCTGGATGTATTTTTCGCGCTTCGAATCTACGGACGACGCCCAGGTCGACGTCCATCTCTATCCCGTCAGCGCTCGCATTTCCGGATACGTCCAGAAGGTCAACGTTGAGGACAACCAGTGGGTCGAGCAAGGTTCGACGCTGGTCGAAATCGATCCGAAAGATAATGAAGTGGCGCTGGCAAGAGCTCAGGCCGCGCTGGACGATGCAGACGCCGCCGCGGAGAGCTTGAATATTGATGTGCCCATATCTTCGGTCAATTCGTCGAGCCAGCTGAAGTTCACATCCTCGGATATCAAGAACGCCCAGGCAGCCATCGCGGCAGCGGAAAAGGAAGCCGCGGCTGCCCATGCCCGCGTTTTGGAAGCGCAGGCGGAAAATGTGAAGGCGCAGGATGATGTCACTCGCTATCGCCTGTTGCTCGCGCGAGACGAGATACCCAAGCAGGTCTACGACCATGCGTATGCCGCAGCGACGAGCGACGTCGCTGCCGTATCCGCTGCCGAAGCCAGCGAGGCCGCCGCGCTACAAACCGTTCAGGAAGCCCACAGCCGTCTCATCGAAGCCGAAGCACGCTATGAAGACGCGCAAGCCGGACCGCAGCGCGTCGCCTCCACGCGCGCCAAAGCCCTCGCTGCCGTTGCCGACATACGCCAAAAAAGAGCCGCGTTCGAACAGGCCCAGTTGAATTTGGGATACACCAAAATACTTGCGCCCGTAACCGGCGAGGTCACCAAAAAAGTTGTCGTCGGATTAAACGTCGAGCCCGGAGAGCAGATGCTCACCGTGGTGCCCCTCGATCAAGTCTGGATCACCGCGAATTTCAAAGAAACCCAGCTGAAAAACATGCGTGTGGGCCAGAAAGCCGACGTCGAGCTTGACTCGAACGGCCGCACCTACAATGGGCACGTTGATAGCATCGCGGGAGCCACCGGACCTCTGTTCAGTTTGCTGCCGCCGGAGAATGCTACGGGCAATTACGTAAAAATCGTGCAGCGCGTGCCGGTGAAAATCGTTCTGGAACCCGGGCGAGAATCGCGACCACCAACTTCGCCCCGGCATGAACGTAGAAGCGAAGGTGTATTTGAAATGAGCTCCGAGGCTCTCGGCCTGCCCGATGGAGCAGGTTGTCTGGCGCCCCAAGGTAAATCCCTGGTTGATTGGCGCCACGGTCTCCATCGCGGCATTCGTCGAAGTCTTGGATACCAGCGTTGCGAACGTCGCGCTGCCTTACATCGCCGGGAGGTTTGGGAGCCAGCTACGACGACAGCACATGGGTACTCACTTCATACCTCGCAGCAAACGCCATCATCCTGCCGATGAGCGGTTGGCTCGCGGAAATTATCGGCCGCAAGCGGTATTTCATGCTGTCGCTCGCGATTTTCACGGTGAGTTCCTTGCTCTGCGGATTGGCGCCGACTTTGCCTGTGTTGCTTTTTTTTCGAGCGCTGCAAGGGATTGGCGGAGGCGGCTTGCAACCGATGGCGCAAGCGATCCTGAACGATTCGTTTCCTCCGGAGAAGCGCGGCGTCGCGTTTGCGCTGTACGGGATTTCCGCGGTTCTCGCTCCGACCGTAGGGCCGATGCTGGGCGGCTGGATTACGGACAGCTATTCGTGGCGCTGGATTTTTTTCATCACGTTGCCGCCGGTACTGCTGGCGCTTTATTTGACGTATACATTCGTCGAAGATCCGCCGTTTCTCCATCGCGTAAAACGCGCGGGAATCCGCGTGGACTACATCGGAATATCGATGCTCGCGCTTGGAGTGGGATCGCTGCAGGTGCTTCTCGATAAGGGGCAGGAAGACGACTGGCTTGGCTCGCATTTCATCACGATCCTGGCGATAACCGCGGCGGTTTGCCTGACCACGCTGGTGATCTGGGAATGGTTCCGAAAAGATCCGATCGTTGACGTGCGCATGTTCAAGAGTTTCAACTTCGCCGCGGCGAACCTGATGATGTTCATGATGGGTTTCATGCTGTTCAGCACGCTGGTTTTGATTCCGGAGTTTCTGCAGACGCTGATGGGCTACACCGCCGGACTGGCGGGTCTGGTTTTATCCGGAGGAGGAGTGGTCCTGTTGGTGATGATGCCCATCACGGGCCGGCTTACCTCGAAGATTCAGGCCAGATATCTGATCGCAACAGGATGGCTGTGCCTGGCCGTGGGACTATTTTATTCGGCGCACCATATCGATTTATTCGTGAGCTTCCGTTTTGCGATGTGGCTGCGCATCACCCAAGTGGTGGGAGTGGGATTTCTTTTTGTCCCGATCACCGCGGCGGGTTATATCGGAATTCCGCCGGAGAAGGGAAACAGCGTCTCCGGGATTATCAATTTCATGCGCAACATCGGCGGCAGTATTGGGACCTCGCTGGTCACCACGCTGATCGTTCGGCGCGCTCAGTATCACCAGCAAATCCTGGTCGGGCACATCACGCCGGATACTCCGGCATACCAGTCGGCGCTTCGTGGTTTGAGCGCGGACATCGCCCATTCCGGGCTTCGGCACACAGACGCTCAGAACACAGCCATCGCCCGGTTCTACGGTTTGGTGAATCAACAAACGCACGCGCTTTCGTATATGGATACTTTTTGGATCCTGGGCGCGCTCTGCTCGCTGATGTTCGTTCTCGCATTTTTTCTGAAGAAGAACGATCCCGGAGCGGGCGGAGCCGTGGCGGCCGGGTAAGGACACACGCAATGATTCAAGCCATCGCAATTGAGCGCGAGTTTGGCTGTGGAGGAGCGGAGATCGCCAGCCTGCTCGCCCAGCGGCTCGGATGGAAGTTGTGGGACGAACGCTTGACGCAAGAAATCGCAAGGCTGACGCAAAGTTCTCCGGAGGCAGTGGAGAAGATGGAGTGGAGAAGCGATCCCGCGGTGTACCGGGTGTTCAACTCGTTTCTTCGCGGAGCGTTTGAGGGAGGCTTGCCGCCCACCGGGCGCCTCGCGCTGCTCGACGCTCGCCGAATCGCCGCGGTTTCCCAGCAGGCGGTGAATCTCGCGCTTGCGGACGCGCCGTGCGTGATCGTGGGCCGAGGCTCGCAATATTTTCTGCGGGATCGAAAGGACGTGTTCCGTACGTTTCTCTACGCTTCGCGCGATTTCAAGATTCACAGACTCATCACACGAGGCGTACCCGAACGCGATGCCATCGAACAGGTGGACACTACCGATTTACATCGCGCCGCGTTCGTAAAGAAATACCTGAAACTGAGCTGGCCCGACTGCCAGCTGTACGACGCAATGTTCAATACGGAATTGGGTGAAGCCTATGTAGCGGACACAGTCGCTCGCTGCGCGACAGAGGTTCGCCGCTAGTGGTTCCAGGATTTCAACGATCGCCCGAACCCGGGCCCGCGCGCAGACCGGAATCGCGGAGCGGAACGTGGTAACGTACTGAGTCCTATATGGCGGAAACGAAACCAGAAACGAGCGTGGCGGAAGGCTTGGCGAAGGGCGAGGCGCGGCCGTCGATTGTGATTGTGGGGCGGCCGAACGTGGGGAAGTCCACGCTATTTAACCGGCTGACTGGAACGCGGCGTTCGATTGTTACGAACGAGCCGGGAATCACGCGCGACCGAATTTACGGCAAAGCGAATTGGGAAGGCAAAGCGTTCGAGCTTGTCGATACCGGCGGAATTGTGCCGGAGGACAAAGCCGGAATTCCGGGGGAGATTCTGCGGCAGGCGAGTTTCGCGATCAAGAACGCGACTCGCGTGGTGCAAGTGGTGGACGGGCGTGTGGGGCCGACGCCGCTCGATCAGGAACTGGCGTTGCTTTTGCGGCGCGCGGGCAAACCTCCGGTGATCGCCGTGAATAAGGTGGACATTCCCAAGCAAGCGGAAATGGCGGCGCAGTTCTACGAGCTGGGCGATGAGATTTTCCCAATTTCCGCGGAGCACGGGTTCGGCGTGGATGTGTTGCTCGATGCGATCACCGAAGACATGCCGAGGGGCGAAGCGGAGCCGGCGGCGCCGTATGTGAGTCTTGCGATTATTGGCAGGCCGAACGTGGGCAAGTCCACGCTGCTGAACCAGCTTGTGGGCGCGGAACGGTCGATTGTGTCGGATGTGCCGGGGACGACGCGCGATGCGGTCGATACGGTGGTGGAGCGCAACGGAAAAGATTACCGGTTCCTCGATACGGCGGGAATCCGGCGCAAGGGCAAAACGAAACTGATCGCGGAAAAATTGAGCGTGATCATGGCGCGGCAGCATCTGGAGCGCGCGGACATCGCCCTGATGGTGGCCGATGCGGCGCAGGGCGTGACTTCGCACGACGCAACGATCGCGAGCTACGCGGAGCAGTCGGGCCGGTCGGTGATCATCGTGATGAACAAGTGGGACCTGGCTCTGGAAGCTGCAGAGGAGAAGTCGGCGGGAGAACGCCGGCGCGGCGGAAAAGGCGACGGCGGGAACGCGAACAAGTTGATACAGGACTACGAGCCGTTGGTGCGCGCGCGGCTGAAATTTCTTTCGTATGCGCCGGTGGTGTTTCTTTCCGCGAAGACGGGCGAGCGGGTCGAACGGCTTTACGGCTTGATCGACCGGGTGGTGGATGCGCGGCACAAGCGCATTTCTACGGGCGAATTGAACCGGTGGCTGGCGAAGGTCGATCTGACGCGCGGAACATCTCCGGCGTCGCGCGAGGTGAAGATTTTTTACATTACGCAGGCGACCACTTCGCCGCCGACGTTTGTGCTGTTCACGAACCAACTGCGGCCGCTGCACTTCAGCTACCAGAGATTTTTGGAGAACGAGCTGCGGAAGGAATTCGATTTCATTGGGACGCCGATACGGTTCACGCAGAGATTGAAGAAGCGGGGGACGCGGCAGCGCGAGCGGCACGATCCGCGAGACCGGCATGATCCGAAGGGCCGGAAGAGATGAAGGCACGCAGACAGGAGTCTCTGCCCCACGGCTTGTCGCGGAGTGAGTTGGTCTGAGTTTGCGTGGGCGACGTAACGGAGATCGCAGTCGTAGGACGACAGCCTGCGCGGCAGGCTATCCCACGAAATCCACAGAGCGCTGGGGATGCGGGGTTGACAGGGGGCTAAATCGGCCTACGATACAGATTGATGGCCAGCGCAGCTCCAGCTCCGGAACGTTTGCCCGTGGAAGAAAAAACGCTCTTCCGAATTGGCGAAGTCAGCCGCATCACCGACACGAAAACTTTCGTTCTGCGTTACTGGGAGACCGAATTTCCCACACTCCAGCCGGTGAAAAGCCCCAGCGGGCACCGGTTGTATCGCCGCGAAGACATCGACACGGTAAACGAAATCAAGCGGCTGCTGTACGAAGAAGGCTTCACGATCGTTGGCGCGCGAAAGCATCTGGGCGGCGGGAACGGCGATCTGGCGCACGAAAACGGCGCGTCGGGTAACGGCCATTCGCATGGCCATTCGCAAGGCCACACGGGAGCAGCGAACGGGATTTTTGAATTTTCCGGCGCGGGATTTCACGAGCCGCAAGCGGCTACGGCTCACAGCCCAGCTCCAAAGTCCGAGCGTCAGTTGATGGACAAAGAATCGCTGCTTGAATTGCGCGACGAACTTCGCGCTGCCTTGACCCTTCTTGAAGACGAGTGATACGCTCGTTGCTCGCATTTCATCCGGTCGGGACGTAGCGCAGCCTGGTAGCGCGCACCCTTGGGGTGGGTGAGGTCCCGAGTTCAAATCTCGGCGTCCCGACCATTTCGAATCCTCCCTTTCGCTTTTCTTTTCCCCAAAAAAATCGACGCGGCAGACGCGCACACACAGCCAAATTCCTTGACAACTTCGGCGGGCGATGCGAAAAGTTGTGCGCTCCGTTGGTATCCCTTTCACTCCTGGCGCGGCCAAAGTGTCCGCGGAAAGAGGCTCCTGATGAAATTCCTGCTTCGTCGTAATCGCAAACTGAATTGGCCGTTGATGGCGATGGTTGGCGTGCTCTCGCTAATCATGGCAGGGGCGTGCGCCGCGCAGAGCTCGGGACCGGTAATCGGGTCGAGCAACACGGTGACGGCCGATCCGTCGGTGCCTGTGCCGGACGAGAAGCCGTGCGTGGTGCAGCTTTTTTCGGGCGTGCAGTTCGAGGACTACTCGATTCACGACTACACGTACACGCCACCGACGGGATGCAAGGGGCCGTGGGAGAAAATTGTGTTCTCCGCGGATTTCAGCGTGACAGCGGGAATTCAGTACGATCGGACCGCGATCGTCGATCTGGGCTACGCCAACATTTATTTTGGGACGACGGCGGAGCCGGGTTCGACGCTGGCGCCTTCATGGCACATCGAGCGCGATGAAACGGATTACGCCGCGCTTTTCGCCGGGCCGCAGACCGGACACATCATTCTGGGCAACACGGTAAACAGCGAATACAACGGCATCATCTCCGGAAGCGCGGAATTGAAATTTTATCCGGCGAAGAAGTGGAAACTGCCGAGCGACGCGAACCGGGCGGCGGATCAAGTGCTGCCGTTGACGCAGCCGAACGGAAGCGGCGGGATCAACGAGCCGGCGTTCCTGAACGCGGGAACGGATCAACTGGCGACCGCGTTCACGCTGCCGAAGAATATTGAGCGCGCTTACCTTGACGTGATCACGCAGAGCCAGATCAACGACGAATTCTGGTACACGTGTGTACCGAACGACGTGGCGCCGGAATTGCAATCGTGCGGTGGTACCAGCTTCCGCGAGGCGGAGATTTCGATCGACGGCCAGGCGGCAGGCGTGGCACCGGTGTATCCGTGGATCTTTACGGGCGGGCTCGATCCGTATTTGTGGTTCCCGATTCCAGGCGTGCAGGCGCTGAATTTCGTGCCGTATCGGGTGGACCTGACGCCGTTCGCGGGCGTGTTGAGCAACGGGCAGCAACATACATTGGCGCTGAGCGTTTACAACGCGAACGGATATTTTTCGGCAACAGCGACGCTGCTGCTGTATGTGGACGGCGGTTCGAAGGAAGTGACCGGCGCGGTGACGTCGAACACACTTGCGTCCGCGCCGTCGCCGGTGTTGAGCGAAAACCTGCAGACCGACGCTTCGGGAGACGTGACCGGGACGGTGTCAACTACATCGGCGCGGAACTTCAAGATTTCGGGGTACGTGCAGACTTCGCATGGGCGGATCGACACGGACGTGGCGCAGAGCGTGAATTTTTCGAACGTGCAAACTTTCACCATCAACGCCAACACGTACGTGCAGGACATCGCGCAAAAGACGGACGTGACGTCGAAGACGACGGCGCGGCAGGGATTCGGTGTGTTCGAGACGGTGGAGACATTCCATTATCCGCTGACCGTGGACATCGGGCTCAATTTTCCAGCGGACGGATCGGTGAGCCAGACAGTGACGTCGGGTCAACAGTATTTGACCAACGTGCTCGCGCCGTTCTACGCGGGAACGGTGCAGAACAAGCAGACTTCCACGGATACGCTGAACTTTGATTCTTCGGGAAATTTCACGGGCAATACGGCTTCGAAGTCATCGCAGAGCTACGACTCGTTCGACACGGCGGGCGGATTCTATTCATGCACGCTGACGTCGGCGAGCAATGCGCTGACGTCTGCAAGCAAGGGCTGCACACAGAAGGATTGGAAGTAGGGAATGGTGGGTTGAAGCGTCGCTACTTTGAGTTCAACGAGGCGGCCAGGGCGACGTTGAGCGGCGCAGACGGCGACCAGCGCAGGGTCTCGCGGACTTTGGCGGTGTGGTAGAACCGATCTTGAAGCGAGCGCTCAAGCTGATAGGTCGAGAACCCTGATGCGGCGGGCGTAATCGCGCGAGCGAGAGGCCCGAAGAGCGCTGCGGCGGCGAGGACGGGTTCGCTCGGAAGAAAGATGGTGCGGCTGCGCTCGAGCGCGTTTCGCGTGAGATGGTAGGGGGCGAGGGTGATCGCGTCGTCGTCGATGATGTTGAAATCCTGCAAGCCCGCGCTCGCCGGCTGTTCGGCTGCCAGCAGCAGCGCATCCACTAAATTTTCCACGTAGATCAGAGGCATATGCCAGGACGGCTCGCCGAAGAGGAAGTGCGTGCGAGCGAGACGAAAGGCGACGAGTCCGGCGGGCGGTGGACTTGCGGGACCGTAAACGATGCCGGGGCGAACAATGGTGAGCGGCAAATTTGCGCGTTGGGCGACGGCACGGGCGGATTGTTCAGCAAGAATTTTGGAGTGGGAATACGCGTCGCGCTTTTCGGGAGCGGAATCGAGGGCTGTGGATTCGTCGATGCGGCCGCCGCCGGAGATGCGTCCATAAACGGCGAGAGAACTGGAGTAGATGACGCGGCGTTTGGAGCCTGTGGACACTGCAGCTTCAAGAACGTGTTCGGTGCCGAGGACGTTGGCTTCGAGAAACGCGGAGAGCGGCGCGGAAGAATTGACCATCGCCGCGAGGTGGAACACGACGTCCGCAGAGCGCATCGCTTCGGTGAGGGCATTGGCGTTGGTAATTTCGCCGTTCGTGATTTGGACGCCTGCATTTGCGAGAGCGCGGGCTTTGTCCGGCGAGCGTACGAGCGCTTGAACTTCAGCGCCTGCGGCGAGAAGCCTGCGCACCAATGCAGCGCCGATCATTCCTGTAGCGCCGGTGACGCACGCGCGCATTTGCATGGCCTCCAAGTTTCTCGCCCGATTGCGAGCCGGGGCGCGCAATCGGGCGAGAACGGCGTCTATGCTACAATTTTTCAGCGTGCGAGGATGCGGCGAATCCGTCCAGAGCAGCAATCCGCTTCAGATTACCGATTCAGCAGAGCGTAGCAAGGCTTGCGCGAAGGCGCAGACGAGTGGTATTGACTTAGCGGTCCGAACCAGCCCCGGCGCATCGCACTGACAGGCGAAGAATTTTGACAATCACGACGGACATTGTTCTTTTTCTCGCTGCCATACCGTTTATTTACTACGCCCTCGTGCTCTACAGCACCGCCCGGTATTTTCCGCAGAGCCGGCGGGAAGCAGCCGAAGATAGCGGTTACACCCCTCCGATCAGCTGCCTGAAACCAATCAAGGGATTGGACGAAGACGCGTACGAGAACTACGCGAGCTTTTGCGACCAGGACTATCCGAAGTACGAGATCGTTTTTTGCGTGGACGCGGGAGATCCGGCTCTGCCGGTGCTGGAAAAACTGATCCGTGATTTTCCTCAGATGGACATCCGCCTGCTGATAGGCTCAGGGCGCGACGCGATCAATGACAAAGTGGGCCGGCTGACGCGGCTGACGGCTGAAGCGAAGTACGACCTGTTTGTGATCACGGACGGCGACATTCGCGTAAAGCCGGATTATTTGCGCGCGGTCGCGGCGCCGTTTCGGGATCCGAAGGTGGGCGCGGCGACGTGCCTGTATGTCTCCACAGAAGAAAAAAATCTGACGCAGGAGCTGCAATCGATCGGGATGATTTCCGACTTTTTCGCGGGAATCATGGTGGCCTGGAATCTGGACGGGATCAAGTTTACGTTCGGGCAGACCATTGCGACGACGCGGGAAGCGAATGCGGCGTACGGGGGATACCAGCTGATCGAGAACCGTCCCGCGGACGATGTGTACGCCGGGCGGCTGGTGGCGGAGAAGGGCTACGAAGTAAAGCTGCTCTCGTACGTGGTGAAGTCGGTGGCGGACTTTCAGAATTTGAAGGAGCTGATGTACAAGCGCGCGCGGTGGATGACGGTAATGCGGCTGATGCGGCCGTGGGGCCACTTCGGGCTGATTTTTACGTGGGGGCTGGCATGGTCGATTCTGGCGGTAGCCGTGCATCCGACGGTGGAAGTGGCGGCGATATATCTTGGCGGTTACGCTTTGTTCCGCGTGTTTATGACGTGGATGATCGGAGTGTGGGGCATGAAACAAAAAGGAATCTGGAGCAAGATGCCGCTGATTCCGCTGTGGGACGCGATTGCATTCGGAATCTGGATCGTGAGTTTTGCGCGGCGGACGATCCGGTGGCGAGGCGTGGATTATTTCCTGCGCGAAGGAAAGCTGGTCCCGGCGCATGCGCCGCGCGCGTAACGGAATTCGAATGAATCACGCAGCGAATCCTATTGCCTAAGAAATCCAAAATTGCCGTGGCCGGAGCAGGAGTGTACGGATCGACGATCGGGATCCGACTGGCGGAGCACGGGCACGACGTGACGCTATTCGATCCGCTGGGAATCGCGCAAGCGGCGTCGGCGATCAACCAGTACCGCATTCATTCCGGCTACCACTATCCGCGAAGCCCGGAGACGATCCAGGAGACACTTGCAGCGCGGGAAGAATTTCAGGCCACGTTCGCGCGGGCGGTGGTGCGGAACAGCCGCCATTTCTACGCGATTCCGAAAGAGGGGTCGCTCACGCCGCCGGAGCTTTTTGAGTCGGTGATGGCGCGATTTGGTATTTGGTTTGAGGCAGCGCGGCCGGAGTGGATGAATTTCTCGTTCATCGACAAATGCTACGCCGTGGACGAGCACATCTACGATCCCGACATCCTGCGGGAGATTCTGGCGGCGCGGATTCACGAATTGAGGATTCCCTTCGAAAAGCGCGCCTTCACGCCGGAAATGCGGGGCGGTTACGACACGGTGGTGTGGGCGACCTACGGATTGGGTTACAGCCGAGGCATCTTCAAGGCGGCGCGATACCAGGTGGCGGAGAAAATTCTGATCGAGCTTCCGCCGCAATTGCGCGGGATTTCGCTGGTGATCGTGGACGGGCCGTTCACGGCGTTCGATCCGTACGGAAGCTCGGAGCGGTCGCTATTTGGTTCGGCGAAGAACACGAACCACTGGACGACGACCAGCTCGACCGAGCCGATACCGGAGCCGTTCGCGAGCCGGCTGAACCGCGCGGAGTGGGAGCCGTTCGAAGGCTCGCGGTTCGACGCGATGCGGAACGATTCGGCGATGGGCGTGCCGGCGTCGATTCACGCAAAGTACCTCGGTTCGCGGTTCACGATTCGTGTGGTGGAGAACAATCCCGCGGAGGACCGCCGCACGCTCTATGTTCAGGACGGGGAGCCGGGCGAGATTCATATTTTTTCGGGCAAGGTGGTCAGTTGCGTGAAGGCGGCGAGGCTGGTGTGCGAAAAGATCGACGGCCGGCAGTCTGCCTGACGATTCCGCGATAGAGCGCAGCGGGCGGCGTCGCGTGTTCCGGGAAACGGAAATCGAGTACACTGCTGATGGAATAATTTGTGAAAACGAGCGCGCAAATCTGATCGCTGTTCACTCCCTGCATTTCCACTTATGACTGAGACTTCGTCCGGGCACCACCATCTTCGATTCAAAACATTTGTGATGATTTTGCTTGTCGTGATTTTCAGCCCGGTGGGCAACGTGTTGCTCGGAAAGGGAATGAAGGACGTGGGACCGCTTGCGTTTGGGAATCCGGCCGATGCCGTTCAGACCGCGCTGAAAATCTTCACCTCGCCGTTTATCTGGCTGGGAATCGCTTCGCTCATTCTTTTTTTTGTGGCTTACACGCTGGTGCTCTCGTGGGCGGACTACAGCTTCGTGCAGCCGGCCGCGTCGATTGCCTACGGCGTCGTGGCCGTGCTCGGGCATTTCGCGCTGCACGAACCGGTGGCACCGATACGCTGGGTCGGAGTTTTCGTGATCTGCGTGGGTGTGTTCGTGGTGGGACGAACGCCGCCGCGCACGACGGAGCACCCGTGAAAATCTGGGAGACGATCGAGCTTGCGCTCATCGTGGTATGCGGCACGGCGGGCGAGCTGTGCGTGACGCGGGCGATGAAAGTCGTCGGTGAAGTGAAGGACTTTCGCCCGATGGCGCTCGTCCGGGTGATGCTGCGAGCGATTCGCGTGCCGTGGATGTGGCTGGGCATCTCGCTCATGGCGGTCGCGTTCTTTTCACTGCTCGGCGCACTATCGGTGGAGAACGTGAGCTTCGTGGTTCCGGTGACGGCGTTGAGTTACGCCGCGGGAACTCTCGGCGGTGAAATGTTCCTGGGTGAGAAGGTATCGCGGTGGCGCTGGGGCGGAGTATTTTTGGTTTGCCTGGGCGTGACGCTGGTTTTCCTTGGAAGAAAATAGGTTCGTGCGGCGAAGATCGATACGGCGATTCAAAGCCGAGGGGAAACTGCTGCTGACGAACCAACCGTTGACGCAAACGTGGCCGTGATTGTTGCCGTCCCAGGCATGAATTCGCGTGCGGCTATCGCAAGAAACGGCGGGGCATTGTAAGATATTGGAACTAATATCAATACGTCGATGAACTGGGTTTTACGAGGGTTTTGCACGGTCTTGAGGCGTTGGAACGGCCCGGACTGATCACAAGAAGCGGAGGAATCATGAAGATTGCGGTTCTGGGGGGAGACGGATATTGCGGCTGGGCAACAGCGCTGTACCTCTCAAAGCAAGGGCATGAGATCGCCATTATTGACAACTTCGTGCGGCGTCAGTGGGACCATGAGCTTGGCGCGCAAACGCTGACACCGATTCGCCCGCTCTCCGACCGGCTCCGCGTCTGGAACCAGCTCACTGGCCACAGCATTCAATCGTTCATCGGCGACGTAACGGACTACGAATTTCTCGCTGGGATGATCCAGGAATTTGAGCCCGAGGCGATCATTCATTTCGCCGAGCAGCGCTCCGCTCCGTACTCGATGATCGACCAGCGCCACGCGGTGTTCACGCAAGTGAACAACGTGGTTGGCACGCTGAACCTGCTATTTGCGGTGCGGGAACACAGCCCGCAGTGCCACCTGATCAAACTGGGCACGATGGGCGAGTACGGCACGCCGAATATCGATATTGAAGAGGGCTACATCACGATCGAGCACAACGGCCGAAAGGACGTGCTGCCGTATCCGAAGCAGCCCGGCTCGTTCTATCACCTCTCGAAGGTGCACGACAGCCACAACATCATGTTCGCGTGCAAGGCTTGGGGATTGAGCGCGACGGATTTGAACCAGGGCGTCGTCTATGGAACGGTGACGGACGAAGTGGCGATGGACGAGGCGCTGATCAATCGCTTCGACTACGACGAAATTTTCGGGACGGTGCTGAACCGGTTCTGCGTGGAAGCGGCGATCGGACATCCGCTAACGGTGTACGGCAAGGGGGGCCAACAGCGCGGATTCCTGGATATTCGAGATACCGTGCGTTGCGTCGAGATTGCGTGCAACCACCCGGCGAAAGCGGGCGAGTTCCGCGTATTCAACCAGTTCACCGAACGTTTCTCCATTCTGGACATCGCGCATCTGGTGAAGGCCGCGGGAAAAAAGATTGGGTTGGACGTGGAGATCACGCACCTGCCCGACCCGCGCGTGGAAGCCGAAGAGCACTACTACAACGCGAAACATTCTAAGCTGATCGACCTGGGCCTCGAGCCACATCTTCTCTCCGATGCGCTGCTCGATTCGCTGCTCAAGATTGCGGTGAAGTATCAGGACCGCATCGATTCTTCGCTGATCATGCCGCGCGTAAATTGGCGGCGGACGCGCAACGAAAAGCCACAGCAAGGCGCGGTTCGAGCGGCGGCGAACGGGAAGAACGGTGGGAACGGGCACCACGTGGAAGCGCTTGCGCCGGCGGCAGCTGTAAGCGGCAAGAGCCGAGGGCGCTCAAAGTAACGCGCTAATTGAGCTGCTTTGACGAAACTTGGAGCGGAGGCTGGAAACAGTCCCCGCTCTTTTTTTTGTGAACGACATTATTTCGTTGCGGGCGCGTTGGGAAAGGCGACGTTGTTCGGGAACAGAATCTGGGTGAAGTCGCGTACGATCGAATTGGCGACCCCCGGTTCTGGTTTTTCGATTTGGGAGTTGACGAACGCGATCAGCGTCGCATCCTTCTCCGGAAGGTAGTAAGCGCCCGTGTTGTAACCTGGAATTCCGCCGGTGTAGCCGTACCACCCGCCCGAGCAACCGATCCCAAGGCCGAACGCCAGCCCATACCCACCCGTGGGAATGCATGCGAGGCGCTCGCGCTGCGTTTCGGTGCTGTTCGTACTGCCGGTGACATAGGCCTTTACCCAGCGTTTCATGTCCGGCATATCTGAAATCATCACACCGGCGGCCCAGGTGACCGACGGCGGCAAGGTCACGGTGACATCATTCCATTTGTCTTTCTCGAGCGCGAATCCGTGCGTGAAGGGAAGCGGCATCCCCGGATCGGTCACCGGGAAAGTGGTGTTCTTGAGTTGGAGTGGCACAAGCAAGCGGCGCTCGATTTCGCCTGCGGCGGTCTTGTGCGTGACGGCTTCGATGATCAGGCCGAGTATCAGGTAATTCGTGTTGCTGTAATTCCATTTTGTGCCAGGAGGAAACAGCGGCGGATTGGCGACGGCGGTAGCGATCAGCTCGCGCGGCGTGAGTTTGGTTTCCGGAGTCAGTTGAAGATTGTCGTACTGGGGCGCGTTGTAGGCGTCGATCAGCCCGCTGCGCATCTGACAAAGCTGGCGGACGGTGATGTGGTCTCCGTTGGGAATTTTTACGCCGATATCGAACTTGTTGACGGGATCGTCGAGGCTGAGCTTGCGTTCATCGACGAGTTGCAGAAGTACGGTGATGACGAACGTCTTGGTGTTGCTGCCGACGCGGAACTTGTCGTCGAGCGCCATGGGCTGCGTAGGAGAAAGATTCGCGGAGCCGACCGCGCGAACGTAGCTGCCCTTGCCGGGAATCCACACGCCAACGACGGCGCCGGGAACCGGACCCGGAGGCTGCTGAGCCGCGCCGTAGGCCTTCAGTTCACGCGCGACGGCGTCGTCGAGGGCCCTTTCTATCGCAGGTGAAAATTGGGCGTCGTCCGAAGTGTGGTGTTCCACGACGGAACGCGACTCGGAGACGCTGAAGAAAATCGCGCCTACTAAAATTGCCACAGCAATCGATTTCATCGATCCCTCACGCACGGCGAGTGTGTCTGAAGCGAGCACAAGGACACTTTCCAGTCGCGGCCGGCGACAGCTATTTCACAACCTTCAAAAATTTAGAAAACTCCGTCCGCGGCAGAACGTTCCAGTACAATCGGACTCTGCCGTGGATGCACTCCACAATGCAACCCGAAAGCACCGAAAGGCGAGAGCGGGGAGAAGGTCTTGCTGACGCGGGACGCTGAAGACTCGGTTCTGATCGCGCAGTTGCGCCGGCGCCAACCGGAGGCGCTGCTGGCGCTGTACCGAAAATATAAGGGACGTGTGTTTTCGCTTGTGTTTCGCATCGCGGGAGACCGCGGAGCGGCGGAAGAAATTCTGCAAGACACGTTCTTCCGGCTCTGGGAACGGCCTCAATTCTACGACGCGGAGAAAGGCCCGCTGGTCGCCTGGTTGCTCACCGTCGGACGGAATCTGGCACTCGATTACAAAAGAAAAGAATCCCGGCGAGTCCAATCCTGCGTAATAACCAGTGAGGGCACGTCCTTCCTGGAGCGAGTGCCGGAAATGGCGGCGCTGGAGGATCCGAGCCTCGCGCCGGCGCTGCGTCAGGCGATGCAACTGCTTCCGCCGAATCAGAGAACGGCAATCGAGCTGGCTTATTTCGAAGGGCTGACGCACAGCGAACTGGCCGAGCGGCTGGGTGAGTCGCTGGGAACGATAAAGACAAGGATACGACTGGGCCTTAGCAAGATGCGCGAAACGATGCGCGATTTCGGCAAGGTGCTTACGCGATGACGCCATTCTGCGAAGATCACCGCGAAGACTGGGAGCTGTTCGCGCTCGGAAGTTTGGATGAAGCGCTGGTCGCGGAGATGTCCGCGCATTTGCGAAGCGGGTGTGGAGATTGCGCGAAATTGTACATGGAAGCCGAAGCGGTGGTAGCGGCGATGGGAACACTGCCGGAAGCGGCCGAGCCATCGCCCGATGTGGAAGCGCGATTGATGGAGCGGTTGCGGCAGAGCGGCGCGGCGGAAGCAATGGCGGCGACGCGGCCCGATTCGGGATTTCGAGCGGAAAGGCCGCGGTGGAATTTCTGGACGATCGCACCGTGGGCGCTGGCGGGATTATTTTTTGTGCTGTTTGTGGCGGCCGAGCGCGCGTATTTGACGGCGAAGCGCGATTGGATAGGCGCGCAGCAGCCGATTGCGACGATGCAGCGCAACGGACAGAGGGTTGGCTCGACGCCGAACGCGGCCGGCGCGGACGACCTGAAGGACATGCAGGCGACGATCGACCAACTGCGGCAGTCCGTGGATCAGGCGAACGAGCAGGCGGCGACCGTCAGAACGCGAAGCGGCGCGGTTGCAGTCGGAGCTGAAGTCAGTGAATTTGCAGGTGGCGGCGCTGCAGAGCAGTTTGAAGGATTCCGAAGAGCGGCGGGTGAAGGCGGAGACGGAAGCATCCGGGATTCACCTGCAACTGGCGAAGGTGCAGGACGACGCGCGGCGGGCGAATTTGCTTTCGGCGCAGAATCAGCAGATGGTGCGGCTGCTGGAGTCCACATCGCTGCATCAACTGCCGCTGAAGCCGGTCAGCCCGCTGGCGGGAGAAGCGAACGCGCGTGTGGTTTGGGACGACGACCGCGGCTTAATGCTGCTGGCGCATAATCTGCCGGAGCTTCCGGACAAGCGCGTATTCCAGCTCTGGATTTTGCGCAAGGGCAAGCCATCGATCGTGAGCGCGGGCGTGGTGCAAGTGGACGCGCAGGGGCGCGGAACGGTTTACGTGGCGCCCGGCGAAGATTTGAACGACATGGCGGGCGTGGTGGTGACGGACGAGCCTGCGGGCGGAAGCGTCAGCTCGCGCGGCAGCCAGGTGCTGCTGGGCAAGCCGTAATTCGCAACGCGCGCTATCGAGTGAGCGACTTCGCTTTTTCTGTTTGCGTCACAATTCCGTAACAATCCTCCAGAGAATCCCCTTTCCGGCCTTTTCACGATTTTCAAAAGCGAGTAGGCTTTTGCGTGCGCTCATGAACCAAGCCGAAGCACAAAAACTGAAAAATCTGGTGAACCGCCGGCACTGGGGCTCGGCGATCGATCATTTGCGGAAACTCGACACGAGCGAGGCCGCCGATTTTTTTCTGAGCCTTCCGTTCGACCGGCAGCGCGAATTGTTTCATCGCCTGCACGTGGATCTGGCCGCTTCGCTAATCGTTCACTTGCCGTATTACCACGCCTACGTACTGCTGCACTCGCGTCCCCTGAAAGAAATGAAAGCGATCATCGACACGATGACGCCGGGCGATCGCAGCCATTTTCTGGATGCGTTGCCGGAAGAGGCGTGGAAACTTTTGCAGGACGAGCTGGCGAACGCTCCCGGCGCGCCTGCGCCCAGCGCGACGACAGAGACCGCGGCGCCGGCGGTTGCGACGAATGGAAGCGCGGCGCCCAGCCGCACTGGATGAACCGGTCGAGAGCGCAGCCGCAAATCGCGGCGGAGCCGGCTACTGTTCCGGAAGCGCTGACGGAATCGGGTCACGTGGTTGTGGAAGAAGTTGCGCCGGAGGCTGCGCTGGTCGCCGAGCCGGCCGTTGAACCGATTGTGGAGGCACGGCAGATCGAAAAGAGCTATCGACAGCCGGATGGACGCGACATTCAAGTGATCGCGCCGGTGGATTTTTCGATCGAGCCGGACACAATCATCGCGCTACTGGGGCCGAGCGGATCGGGGAAGTCGACGCTGCTGCGAATGCTTTCGGGGCTGGCGAAGCCGACGTCGGGCGAAGTGCTGTGGCACGGCAGGCCGATGGGCGCCTGCCAGCCAAACGTGGCGATTGTGTTTCAGAGTTTCGCGCTGTTTCCATGGTTGACGGTGCTGGACAACGTGGAGGCACCACTGCTCGCGCGAGGAACGTCGCATTTCGAGCGACACCGGAAGGCGCTGAGCGCGCTCGCGTCGGTAGGGTTGAAGGGATTCGAAAACGCGTTTCCCAAAGAACTTTCGGGAGGCATGAAGCAGCGCGTTGGATTTGCGCGGGCGCTGGCCGTGGAGCCGGAGATTCTTTTCATGGACGAACCGTTCTCGGCGCTGGACGTGCTGACGGCGGAGTCGCTGCGCGGCGAATTGCTGGAGCTGTGGCTGGCGAAAAAAATCCCGACGCGCTGCATTTTCATCGTGACGCACAACATTGAAGAGGCCGTGCTGCTGGCCGACCGGATCATTGTGCTGGGGCGGAATCCGGCGCGCATTCGCGCGGATTTTCGCGTGCCACTGCAGCACCCGCGCGACCGCAAGGCCGCGGCGTTCGTACTCTACGTGGACTATATATATAAGGTTATGACCCAGCCGGAGCTGAAGCTGGCTCCGCCGACGCGCGCGGGGCACACGGAGCGCGCCGCAGCGCAGATGATCCCGCACGCGCGACCGGGCGGAATTTCGGGTTTGCTAGAGCTGCTGAACGACCGCGGCGGAGAAGAAGATATTTACCACGTGGCGGACGACCTGCGGCTGGAAGTCGATGACCTGCTGCCGATTCTGGAAGCCTCGCAGATGCTGGAACTCGCGACGGCGAATGAAGGCGATGTGAAGCTGACGCCCGCCGGGAAAGCGTTTGCGGAAGCAGACATTACGACGCGTAAAGAGTTGTTCCGCGACGCGGTGCTCGCGCACATTTCGCTGTTGCAGCAAATGCACTCCGCGCTGCACAAAAAATCCGACCATTCGATGCCGCTGGAATTTTTCCGCGACCTGCTGGACGAAAGATTCGCGCAGGTGGAAGTGGAGCAGCAGATCGAGACGGCACTCGGCTGGGGCCGGTACGCGGAAATTTTCACCTACGATCCTGAGACGGATACTTTGCGGCTCCACGGAGCCGGGCAGACCGAGACTGTAGCGGAAACGGGTAAGCGCGGCTAATGGCACGCCGCAACGCGCCTGCGTCCGCGCCGCTTACCTGGGGCACGATTCCCGCGGCCGTTCCTTCCATCGTGCGCGACCTGCCGGTGATTTTCGCGGCGTTCGCGCTTTTCTACGCGCTGCTGTCGCTCACGCACTACTGGCTCACGCCGGTGAGCGTGGAAACGCAGATCGATCTTTCGCCTTCGGCGCTGCCGAAGTACGCGATGTACTCGGTGCTGCGCATTGCGATCGCGTACCTGTTGAGCCTGGGCTTCACGCTGGTTTACGGCTACATCGCGGCGTACAACTCGCGCGCGGAAAAATTCATGATTCCGCTGCTCGACACGCTGCAATCGATCCCCGTGTTGAGTTTTCTTCCGGGCGTGATGGTGGCGATGGTGTCGCTGTTCCCAACGCGGCAGATTGGCGTGGAACTCGGCTCGATCCTGCTGATTTTTACCGGGCAGGTCTGGAATATGACCTTCAGCTACTACTCGTCGCTGAAGAGTATTCCGCGGGAGATGCGCGAAGTGGCGGTGGTGTATCGCTGGAGCTGGTGGCAGCGGTTCACGCAGATGGAGCTGCCATACGCGACGATTGGCCTGGTGTGGAACTCGATGATGTCCGTCGCAGGCGGATGGTTTTTCCTGATGGCGTGCGAGATGTTTACGCTAGGGAATCGCGATTTGCGTTTGCCGGGGCTTGGATCGTATTTGCAGACGGCGGCGAACGAGGGCAACACGCGCGCGATTTTTTGGGGGCTGGGGGTGATGATCGCGATCATCGTCCTGATCGACCAACTGATCTGGCGTCCGGTGATCGCGTGGGCGGAGAAGTTCAAGTTCGAGCAGGTGGAATCGGCGGAAGCGCCGCATTCGCCAGTGCTGGATTTTTTGCGTAGCTCGAAGATTCTTTCGTGGCTCGGGCGGTTTACCACTCGGCCGGCGCGGGAATACGTGACGCTCTATTTTGCGCGACGGCGCACGGCGGAAACGGGAGTGCCGGAGCCGAGCAAAAGCGGGCCATGGATCTGGCGCATCGCGACGGTGATCACATCGGGTGCGCTGATTTATGCGCTTTTGAAGATCGTTGCGCTGCTCTCGCATCTGACGAGGCCGGAACTTTCGAGTATCGGATGGGGCGCGGGAGCGACGTTCCTCCGCGTGATCTTCACTTTGTTTCTCGCGGGATTGTGGACTGTGCCGATTGGCGTGCTGATCGGGCTGAAGCCGAAGATCGCGGCGCTCGCACAGCCGATCGTGCAGATACTCGCGTCGGTGCCGGCGACGGCGCTTTTCCCTGTGATCCTGCTGATTCTGATTCGCGCCGGCGGAGGACTGGGGATCGGTTCGATCGTGCTGCTGCTGCTCGGCACGCAGTGGTATCTGCTGTTTAACATTATTGCGGGCTCGATGTCGATCCCGACGGATTTGAAGGAAGTGACCAGCGTGTTTCGGTTCGGGCGCATGGAACGATGGCGGGAACTATTCCTGCCCGGGATTTTTCCGTTCTTGATTACCGGATTTATTACAGCGTCGGGCGGAGCGTGGAACGCGAGCATCGTGGCGGAATATTTTCGGTTTCGCGGGAAGACCTATTCGGTGACGGGACTCGGCGCGGTGATCAGCAATGCGACCGACACGGGGAATTTCGCGCTGTTGCTCGGGGCGACGATTGTGATGGCCGCGATGGTAGTGACGATCAACCGGCTGGTGTGGCGCAGACTGTACGCGGTGGCGGCTACGCGGTACAAACTCGAAAGTTAGTTTCGCGTTTCACGCACATCGGGCTGGAGTGGCACGCGCGCCCTATCGCTTTACAGCCCAGTGCAATCCGATTCCGCCGAGGATGAAGGCGCGCTGGTCCACGCTGGAGTATCCCATCTGCTGCAAGAGGGACGAGAAATCCCGCATGGTGGTAAAACTGCGGATCGAATCGGGGATGTAGGTGTAAATTCGCGGCCGGCCGTGGAGCATCAGGCCCCACGCCGCGCCCTGGACATATAGATAGCCGAGATACAGCTCGCGGAACACGCGGTTGGCGGGCAGGAAGAAATCGAGACTTACCATCATGCCGCCGGGGCGGGTGACGCGTTCGATTTCGCGCACGGCTTTCTTCAGATCCGGAAAATTGCGCAGGCCGTAGCCGATGAAAACGCAGTCGAACGATGCGTCGGCGAAGGGTAGTAGAGTTGCGTCCGCGCAGGCCGCTTCGGCGACGCCCTGCGAGTGGGCGAGTTGCAGCATGCCTTCGGTGATATCGACGGCCACAGAACGCGCTTGGGGCAGCTTCTCCTGAACGAGCTTCGAGAAATCGCCGGTGCCGGAGGCGAGGTCGAGGACCATTGCATTCGTGGGGAGCGTGGCGCGGGCGACGCCGAGTTTTTTCCAGCGGCGATCCATGCCGTAGGAAAGGATGCGCGTAACGAAGTCGTAGCGCGGAGCGATGGTGCTGAACATCGCGCGCATTAATTTGGAGTCCTTGCGTTCGGCGGGAGTGGGCATTGCGCGGAGAAATTCTACACGGATACGCGGGTGAAGGCACGCCGGATGGCGAAACTGTGGCGCACAATTATAAGGATGCAGACGTGAGCGAAAGCGCTCGCGGGAGAAGGGCGTCGAGGTTGTGCTCGGCGGCGGGAGCTTGCGCGCCGAGTTTGGATTCGATTTGGCGGCGGATGGCGCGGACGGTTTCCAGTTCGGCGCCGGGATTTGCGGACATGAGAGCTTCGGCGCGGACGAAGCAGGCGTAAACGAGATCGCCTTCGACGTTGCGGCGGCGCAGGAACTGGCCGTAGTTGAACCAGTCGAGGCCTTCCGCGTAAGGATCGCCCGCGGTTGCGTCGAGCGAGAGGGCGCGTTGATAGGATTTCAGCGCGGCAGCGAGGTCGCCGGATTTTTCCTGCGCGTCGGCGAGATGTACGAGCGCGAGGCTTTCGAGCTTCGGCAGATTGGCTTGCTGCGCCATTTCGAGGGCGATGGCGTAACTTTTTAGCGCGGCCGATGTCTCATTCAGTTGAGCTTGGTCGTCGCCGAGCTGCACGGTTCCTGCGATGGTTTCAGCAGTGGCGGCTGCGGGATTTCCGTTTTGCGGCGAGGCGGAATCGAGATACGCCTTCCAGTGGCGGGCGGCGGAAGCGTACGAACCGGACGCGTCGTAAGCTCGCGCGAGATAAAGATGCGCGTTCGGCTGATTCGGATCGAGTTCGATCGCTTTGTTCCAGGAATCGATCGCGGCTTCCGGATGCTGGAACTTGGCGGAGAGCAGGCCGTAATTCACCAGCGCATCGACGTCATTCGGGAAGCGTTCGAGAAAGGTTTGGTAGTCGGCGTAGGCTTCTTCGTAGCGGCCGTCGTCGATCAGGGCGCGCGCGTAGGATTCCTGCAGCGCGATGTTCGTGGGATTGATCTGGACGGCTTTTGAGAACGCCGCGAGAGATTCGTCTTTCTTCCCATCGTGCGCTTCGGTGCGGGCGATGCGCTGCTGGGTGCCGCTGTCGTAGGGGTTGATGCGCGCGGCGCGCTGGAGTGAGGCGAGATTGCCTTCGCTATTGCGCATCACAAAGTGCGCTTCTTCGAAGCCGCCCCACAGGAAAAGCACTCCGACGATGGCGACGCGCGCGAGCACGCGCCAAGCGGAGGGCGGCAGCGCAGCCGTTCGAGGCGAGTCGTTGGCGGCGGCGGGCGATTGCGCGTCGCGGTCAACGAGCATCGATGAGACGCGCGCGTCGCGAAGCTTCCAGAGCGCGCCATCGAGAATGAAATGGTGAATGTTTACGAGCGAGAGAAAAATCAGGAAGCTGGTGCTGAAATCGAAGTGGAAGAGGACGCTGACGAGCCAAGGACCCGGAATGAACAGCGCGATGCCGCCGGCGATGAGCGTGACGAAGTACGCACCCATTTTCCAGTTTGAGATGCCTTCCGCGCGCGCTTCGCGGCGCTGGTAGTAACTGGTGATCCATAGATATTGCGTGGAGTGCAGTACGGCCAGGATGCCGCTGCTGTAGCGCGTTTGCGGAATGTCGCCGCCGGAGCGCATTTCGATGAGCGTGGGCAGCACAAACCACAGAAATTGCGTGGCGGCGAGAGTGAGCGGCGCGGCCATTGCGCGAGCGCCTTTGGTTCGAACGAGGCGGTGTAATCCGAGAATCGTGAACACGGCGAAGGCGGCGGCTAGAATAGCGCGCGCAGGCCAGGTGAATTTCGACGGAAGACCGAGCGAGAGGACCAGTGGATCGTTTGAAGCGCCGGTGTTGAAGCTGGCGAGCAGCATTAAATACGACGCGACGAAAGCGGCACGCAGCCAGCGGCGTTCGGATTGTCGAATATCGGCGCCGCTCCGGCGGACGAACATCATCATCAGCCCGAAATTTTGGCCGGTGTAATGCCACGGGCTCCAGAAAATGTAGAGCGTGAAAATCCACGGGAAGAATCGCGGAGACGCATGCATCACAACGCCGGTGAGGACGACCAGCAGCGTCACATGCAGCGTGACGATCTTGTATTTTTCAAATTGCGCGCGCGAGTGATAGGCGCGGTAAATCGTGGCCATGAAGTGCGGGATAGTTGAAGATCACCGCGAGGACGTAGAAGGCGATGGCCCAGCCCTTTGAGTTTCCGGGCGCGAACAGGAACGTGGCGGCAAGAAGCGGAGCGGACCATCCGCCGCAACCGACAATCCAATCGAGCCATGGCGTGTAGATCCACGGCGAAGCGGACTTTGCCGCGGCTGCAGTTGTGGCCGGCGGCGGCGCGGACGGCGGCGCAGGCACGGAATCGACAGCGGTGGACAAGCGAAAACCTCGTTTTCTTTTGGAGCAGCGATCGACTCACAGTGTACGTCGCACGCCCTGCGTGCTTGCGAGCGGCTCGGGAGCCGATGTTGAAAGCGTAACTTCCCTGTGCTAGAAGCGGCCCGATTCGCGAGAGCATTCGGAGTACCGGGATGCGCGAATCTGTGGCTTAATACTGGTCTGCGCGTGCGCCGATAACGCCGCCGATGCGTTGTGCGGTGTTAATTGGGCGTTCAAATCGCCGGGAAGTCTGAAGCCGGATCCTGCGGAATCATCTGCTGCGCGAACCGCTTTTGCGAACCTGACATAAAGAGGAGTCTTATATGCAACTCGGAATGATCGGACTGGGACGGATGGGCGCGAACATGGTTCGGCGCTTGCAGAAGGGCGGACACGAGTGCGTGGTGTTCGATATGAGCCCCGCCACGGTACAGGCGCTGGCGAAGGAAGGACCCACGGGCGCAACGTCGATCGACGACTTCATTGCGAAGATGAAAACGCCGCGAGCGATCTGGCTGATGGTGCCGGCAGCGGTGGTGGATAGCACGCTGCAGTCGCTGCTTCCGAAACTCTCGAAGGACGACATTCTGATCGACGGCGGCAACTCGTACTACATCGACGACATTCGCCGCGCGAAGGAACTAACCCCGAAGGGAATTCATTACGTCGATGTCGGCACCAGCGGCGGCGTGTGGGGCCTGGAGCGCGGCTACTGCATGATGATCGGCGGCGAGAATGGCGTGGTGCAACATCTCGATCCAATTTTCAAGACGCTTGCACCGGGCATCGGCGACATTCCGAAGACAGCGGGCCGCGAAAAAATGGGCGGAACAGCGGAGCAGGGTTACCTGCACTGCGGTCCCTCGGGCGCGGGGCATTTCGTGAAGATGGTGCACAACGGAATTGAGTACGGAGTGATGGCGGCGTACGCGGAAGGCTTGAACATTTTGAAGCACGCGAACGTGGGCAAGGTGAAGCGCATCGACGACGCAGAGAACACACCGCTGCGCGATCCCGAGCATTACATGTACGACTTGAATCTGCCTGACGTGGCGGAAGTGTGGCGGCGCGGGAGCGTGATCGCTTCGTGGCTGCTCGATCTGACCGCGATTGCGCTGGCCAAATCGCCGGACCTCGCGAATTTCACGGGCCGCGTTTCGGATTCAGGCGAAGGGCGCTGGACGATTCAAGCGGCGATCGAAGAGGGAAGCCCGGCCCCGGTGCTCACCGCCGCTCTGTACGAACGATTTACGTCGCGCGGCGAAGCGGATTTCGCGAACAAACTGCTCTCCGCCATGCGCTTCGAGTTTGGCGGCCACCACGAACAGAAAGCGTAATTTCGTAGCGTCGCGCGCGAACAAACACAGCAGGCTCGTGTAGCGTCGCCGAAATTTCTAAAACTCCAGCCGGTTGAATTTCGAAGCGAAGGAGAGTTTTCGAATGAGTTCCTCGTCTCAGTTGAACAACTCCGAACACATCCCGTCCGACGCATTCGTATTCTTCGGCGCGACGGGCGATCTGGCCCACAAGAAAATCTTTCCGTCGTTGCAGTCGATGATCAAGCGCGGCAACCTGAACGTGCCGGTGATCGGCGTCGCGAAAGCCGGATGGAACCTGGAACAGTTGCGCGAGCGCGCCCGGGACGGCATCCAGAAGTTCGGCGGCGGCGTGGACGAGAATGCTTTCACGAAGCTGCTCAGCCTGCTGAACTATATCGACGGCGATTACGAAGATCCGGCGACGTTCACCAAGTTGCGCCAGATGCTGGGGAATGCGAAGCATCCCGCGCACTACCTGGCGATTCCGCCGAGCCTGTTTGGCACCGTCGTGGAAGCTCTGGGAAAGTCGGGCTGTGCGAAAGACGCTCGCGTCATCATCGAAAAGCCTTTCGGCCATGACCTCGCATCGGCTCGCGCGTTGAACAAGATCTTGCTCTCGGTGTTCCCGGAAGATTCCATCTTCCGCATCGATCACTATCTGGGCAAAGAAGCCGTCGAAAACGTTTTAATGTTCCGCTTCGCCAATTCTTTTCTCGAGCCGATCTGGAATCGCAATTACGTTCACAGCGTGCAGATCACCATGGCCGAATCGTTCGGCGTGCAAGGGCGCGGAAAGTTTTACGACGAGACGGGCGCGATCCGCGACGTGATTCAAAACCATCTGCTCCAGGTGATCGGCTTCCTGACGATGGAACCGCCGACGCGGATGTACTCCGACTCGTTGCGCGACGAGCAGGTGAAAATCTTCCACATGATTCCGCCGCTGAAGCCCGAAAACGTGGTGCGCGGCCAGTTCACCGGCTACTTAAAGGAACCGGGAGTCGCGCCGAACTCGACAGTGGAAACCTTTGCAGCGGTGCGGCTGGAAATCGATTCGTGGCGCTGGGCGGGTGTGCCGTTCCTAATTCGCGCGGGCAAATGCTTGCCGGTGACGGCGACGGAGGTTCTGGTGAAGCTGCGACAGCCGCCGCTGAGCAAGCTTCCGCCGGGTTCAAACTTCTTCCGCTTCCGCCTTGGCCCCGACCTTTCGCTCAGCATCGGCGCCCGCATCAAGCGTCCGGGTCCACTCGTTGACACAATCGCGACGGAATTGACCGCGGTGCAGCAGTCGCTCGCAAACGAAATGGACGCGTACGAGAGGCTGCTCACCGACGCGATGAAGGGCGATCCGTTGCTCTTCGTCCGGCAGGACGCTGTGGACGCCGCTTGGGTGATCGTCGATCCCATCCTCAATAACACGGTGAACGTTCACCAGTACGAGCCGGGCACCTGGGGCCCCGACGAAGCGCAGCGCCTGGCGATGGACATTGGCGGCTGGAACAATCCGGAAGGCAAGCCCGGCGGCTGATCGAAATCACGCGCCGCGAAGAAAAACGGCGCCGCTTTCGCACGAAGCGACGCCGTTTGCTTCAGAGTGAGCTAGGCCTTCGGTTTGCTGTCGTGGTCGTAGTATTCGTAGGCGGACATCGCTTTCGTCCCACCTTTCTTCCACACGCGGTCATCTTCAGGCAATTTCCCCAACACGCGCGCCATTTCGCGTACGTGCGTGGCCACAGCACCGCAGCACGAGCCGATGTAGTTGACGCCCATTTCGCGGGCCTTCGCGGCATACTCGCCCATCTCACGGCGGGTGAGCTGATAGGGCTCGAGCTGGTCAGGGAAGGCAGGCAGACTGGTGAAGTCGCGATGCGTGTGCGTGGTTCGGTACGCGACGGGTTGGCAGCCGATGTATCCTCGAACCGCGTCGCGCATTTCCTTCATCAGCGGCAACGTGTGCTCGGGGCTACGCAGGCAGTTGATGCCGACCACGTCCGCGCCGGCGTCGGCGAGTTCGCGGGCGGCTTGCGCGGCGCTGCGGCCGTCAGTGGTGACGTCTTCGTTCTCGAAGCAGACCGTGACCATCACGGGCAGACCGGTAGCCTTTCCGCGTTCGACGGCGAGTAGTGCTTCGCCGACATACGAAAATGTTTCGCCGATGATGAAGTCAACGCCTTCGGCGACCTGAACTTCGAGCTGCTCGTCGAAAGTCCTGCGCACTTTGTCGGCGGCCGCATTGTCGTTGGGCTCGTACATCCATGTGAGGCTCAGATTTCCCGCGACGAGGCAGCGGTCGCCGGCGGCTTGTTTGGCAATGCGCACGGCGGCGCGATTGAGTTCGGCGACGCGGTCTTCCATGCCGACCGTGGCGAGCTTGTCGCGGCTCGCGTAGAAGGTGAGCGACTGAAGCACGTCGGCGCCGGCGTCTCGAAACTCTTTGTGGAGTTCGAGCAGCGCTTCGGGATTATTCAGCGCGACTTCCGGCGTAAATGGCCCCGCACGAACGCGGCCGCGCTTTTCGAGTTCGAGTAAATAACCGCCATCCCCGAGCACCGGTCCCGCGGCCAGCATCTCGAGAAGATTTCTTTTCTTTGCCATAACGAAAGGCCCCCTTTTTGCAATTACGTCCGCGGGATTTGAACCCGCGACCCAGGAAATGTTTTATGCGGATGCCCGCCTGGTCTTGCCGCCCTTCCAATCGCGAAGCGCGCGCTGTGCCGCGTTATAACCCGGCGCGCCCGTGACGCCGCCGCCGGGATGCGCGCCCGCGCCGCAGAGATAAAGGCCTTCCACCGGCGTGCGATATTGCGACCAGCCCGGCACCGGGCGCATGAAGAAAAGTTGCTCGAGCGAAAGATCGCCATGAAAGATGTTTCCTTCGGTGAGGCCGTAGGTGCGTTCGAGATCGAGCGGCGTGAGAACCTGGCGGGCGAGGATCGAACGCGGGACGTTTGGCGCGTATTCGGCGATTTTCTTCACTACGCGATCGCCGAGCAGTTCGCGCTTCTCGTCCCAGGTATCCTCACGCAGCTTGTAGGGCACGTATTGAATGAAGGTGGTCATGATGTGCGTGCCCGGAGGCGCGAGAGTGGAATCGGCGTTGGACGCGACGACGCAATCGACCCAGAGTTCTTCGGGAATGTCGCCGAATTTTGCGATGTCGTAGCAGCGCTCCGCGAATTCGAGGGACGGCACGAGTGTAAAGAGGGCGCGCTGCGAGAGCGTCCAATCCCGGGGCATGCCGGTGACACGCGGCTCTTCGCTGAGGACGAAATTCACTTTCGCGCACGGACCGTTCATTTTGATTCCGCTGACAGCCGTACGAAAGTCGCCAGGAAGTTCCTTTGCCTCGACGAGGCCGAGAAACGTGCGCTTGGGGTCGGCGTTGGAAAGCACCATGCGGCTGGAAATTTCCGAGCCGTCTTCGAGAGTGACGCCGCAGGCGTGGCCGTCGCGGATGGATATGCGCGCAACAGGAGCAGAAGTGAGAATCTCGACGCCGGATTTGCGGCAGGCGGAAGCGAGCGCCTGGGTGATCGAGCCCATGCCGCCGATGACGTGGCCGTAGAATCCCTGAATTTCGCCTTCGCCGCCGCTGAGCAGATGAAACAGAAGGCCGAGCGCCGAGCCGGGTGCGTACGGGCCGCCGTGTTTTCCGTACACGTTGTTGGCGAGAAACAGCGTTTTCATTTTTTCCGACTCGTAGTGGCGGTCGAGAAAATCGCCGAGACTTCCGGTGAGGAAGGAAACAAGCTGCGCCATTTCATCGCTCGTAATTCCCCGGAAGCGTTTGCCGACTCGCAAAAGTTCCAGCCACCCGCCGACTCCGCGGGGCGCGGGATCGGGTGGCGCCTCGAGGAAAAACGGTTGGAGGTAGCGAGCGAGTTTCTTCAGTTGCTCATCGACGCGTACGAAAGTGTCGGCGTCGCGCGCGGAGAGTTTGCGAAAGCCTGCAAGCGTGCGGTCGCGATCCGCCCACCACGCGAGAACCTCGTTGTCTTGAGGAAACGGAACGAGAAGTCCGGGATCACACGGAACCATTCGCAGGCCGTGCGCACCGAGATCGAGATCGCGAATGATTGTGGGGCGGAGCATGCTGGCGACATACGAAGTGGTGGAGGCGCGGCAGCCCGGGGCGATTTCTTCGGTGACGCAACAGCCGCCGATAATCTCGCGGCGCTCGACGACGAGCGTGGAAAGTCCGGCGCGTGAAAGATAAGCAGAGGCGGTGAGGCCGTTGTGACCGGCTCCGATGACGATTGCGTCGTAGGACTTGCGAAGAGGAGGCAATTGAATTAGTATGACCGCGAGTCAGTAACGTAGTTGATGACACTTTGATAGCATAAACAGGGAAAAAGTCCAATGAAAGCTTCAACACCTGACCTCAGGTCAAACCAGCGTTCGAAATCCCGCCGCTCGCTCAGCGAGTCGCCACTGCATCGCGCGCCATCGTCGGGGCGGCTGGAAGCAAAACGCACGCGCATTGTGGACGAGGCGCTCAGGCATTTCGCGGCGCAGGGATATCACGCGGCGCGAATCGAGGATCTTGCCGCGCAGCTTGGCGTGGCGAAGGGATCGATCTTTCAATATTTCGGAAGCAAGGCGGGATTGTTTCTGGAAGCGTATAAAAAAGCGGTGCGTTCTTTTCCGACGTACCTTGAATGCCCGTCGCAAATTCGCGAGAAGGGATTTTTCGAAATCCTGCATTATTGGCTGCTTTCCACCGAACGGCTATTGCGTGACGATTGGATTCCGTACCGGGTGGCGCTGCTGGGAAATTACGGCGTGGACCTGGCGCTGAAGCGGGAGATCAACCGGTTTCTGCTCACAGAGGATCCCTACGGCAGTACGGCGTTCGTGCGACTTGGGATCGCGCGCGGCGAGGTTCGATCGGATATCGATCCGGCGCTGATCGTTTCGATTCTGGACTGGACGATGGAGCGGTTTCAGGATGCGCTGCTCACCGAGGAACTCGATCCAGGCCTGTTTCCGCATCCTGCCGATCCGGAGAAAAATCGAGCGCGCATCCATCAATTTCTGATGGTACTGCGCGGAGCGATTGGAGTTTGATTTTTCCTTTTCGCGCCATGAGCGCCCGCGCGGAAATGTCCTGCTGCACGAAAACAATTTCACCTAGGAGACTGCTCGATGGAGCGCACGCTGAAAGAGATTCTCGGTTCGTACAACGCGAACGCGCCGCTGGCCGAGGCGTACACGATCCCGGCACCGTGGTACACCGATTCGCGTGTGGCGGAGCTGGAGCTGAAGAACATTTTTTCGCGGAACTGGCAGGCCGTCGGACGAAAGGACCAAGTTGCGAAAGCGGGCGACTACGTAACAGCCACCGTGGCGAACGAACCTGTGGTGGTGGTGCGCGGTTCGGACAGCGTGCTGCGCGGTTTCTATAATGTGTGCCGCCATCACGCGATGACGGTGATGAACCAGCCGTGCGGCCATGCACAACATTTGCGCTGCCCCTATCACGGCTGGACGTACAACCTGGAAGGCGAGCTTCGCGGCATGACCGAGTTTGAAGGCGTAAAGAATTTCGAGCGCGCGGACAACGGAATGGTGCCGATCAAAGTGGAGACGTGGGAAAACTTCGTGTTCGTGAATCTGGATCCGCACGCGGGAACGCTGCACGACTATCTCGGCGCGCTGGTTGGGCTTGCGAAGCCGCTGGGATTTGGCGGGCTGACGTTCGTTGAGCGGCGAAGTTACTTGCTGGACTGCAACTGGAAAGTGTACGTAGACAATTTTCTGGACGGCGGCTATCACGTGCCGCACATGCACAAAGGCCTGAACAGCGTTCTGGACTACACGAAGTACACGATCGAGAACGTCGATCGCACCTGCGTTCAGGCAAGCCCAGTAAGCGTCGACAGCTCATCGGAAGCGAGCGCCGCCAACACGCGCAAGGGTAACCAGGCCTTCTATTTCTGGCAGTATCCGAATTTCATGTTGAACTGGTACGAAGGCTATCTGGATACGAATCTGGTGCTGCCGATGGGCGCGGGGAAGTGCGAGGTGATTTTCGATTTTTACTTCGGCGATGTGAGCGAAGACAACATGGCGTACATCCGCGAAAGCATGGGCGTGAGCGAGCTGGTGCAGCAGGAAGACATTGTGATTTGCGATGGAGTGCAGCGCGGACTGAGTTCGCGGGCTTACAACGCGGGGCGCCTGTCGGTGCGGCGCGAAGAGGGCGAGCACTTGTTCCATCGCTTGCTTGCGGCGGACCTGAACGACACGAATGCCGTTGCGGCCCGATAAGCTTCGAAAGGAAAACTGCGCCGAGCGGATTGTATGCTTGTGGCGTTCAGTCGAATATTACGGTTTTGTTGCCGTAGAGCAGGATCCGGTTTTCGATGTGCCAGCGTACGGCGCGCGATAGAACGACTTTCTCCAGGTCGCGCCCCTTCTGCACCAATTCCTCGACGGTATCGCGATGTGAAATCCGCACCACGTCCTGCTCGATAATCGGCCCATCGTCCAGAACTTCGGTGACGTAGTGCGCGGTCGCGCCGATCAACTTCACTCCTCGCTCGAAGGCCTGCTGGTGTGGGCGCCCGCCGATAAACGCCGGCAAAAACGAGTGGTGAATATTGACGATGTGGTGCGGCGGATATTGCCGGATGAAGTCCAACGAGAGCACCTGCATGTAGCGCGCCAGCACGATCAAGTCGATTCCGTGTGGCTTCAGCAGAGCGAGCTGCTCGCGTTCAGCCGCGACTTTATTTTCCCTGGTGACCGGGATCACGTGAAGCGGAATGCCGTAGAAATCGGTCCAACGCTTCACATCGAGATGATTACTGATCACCAGCGGAATGTCGCAGGGGAGTTCGCCGCTGCGGTGGCGATTCAGAAGATCGACCAGGCAGTGGTCGTACTTTGAGACGAAGATCGCCACTTTTGGGCGGTCCGTAGAAAGCGCCACACGCCAGGTCATCTGAAAGCGGTCGGCGATCGGCTGGAAATGTTTTGCGAAGTCGCGCATGTCGAGCGCGAAATCGGTGAGGTCCCACTCGACGCGCATCAGAAAGAGATTGCGATCGGCGTCCTGGTGCTCGTCGGCGTGGAGAGTGTTTCCGTTCGCTCGAAAAATGAACTCGTGAATCGCGGCGTTCAGGCCTTTTTGGTCGGGGCAACTGATCAGCAGGGTGGCGGTCTTTTTCAAAGTTCACTCGATTGGACTATTGATGGTCGCGCGGGATGGTCTCATCCCATTTTTTCTCGCGAATCTGTTTTCCATTTTCCGTGAGGGTGCGCTCGAAGTGGTAATAGAAATTCTTCTCGTCGCTCTTCAAATTCAATACCACGCCCCAGACCAGCGCGCGACCGGGCAGATCGACCGACGTGAACGCTTCGCCGTGCACGGTGCTGACCGCCGGATGATCGTCCGCGACTTCGTAGGACATCTGCTCGTGATCTTTCATCACGCCAAATGGAAACTTGCCGGAGTCGTCACTGCTCCAGAAGACGCGAGTGGAGCTGGTGAGCAGGTCGTGCGTGATCGTCCAAGTTTGCGGCGGCCACGTTTCACCGGACCATTCGACTTCGCTTTTCGGCGGCGGCTCCTTCACGAGCGGATCGAAAACGGGACGCGTGGGCGACTCCACGGGAACCGTGGGCAGTTCGAGTCGCGATGGCCGCTCGCCGCCGAGAACGAGGGAGGTGGTCATTGCGTATGGCGTCGGCCAAATCATGGGCCAGAGGGCGTTGGAGATGGCGAGACGAATGCGGTGGCCCTTCGGAAACACCCAGCTGGTCACATGCAGCTCGATCGGGAGGGAGTACACTTCGTCGGGTTTTAGATCTTTGGGATCAGACCACGAGTCGCGCTGCGCGCCGCTCTGGCCGGCGCCGGTGATCAGTGTGACGCTGCCGTCGGGTGCAACGTCGGAAAGCCGCGCGAACCAATCGGCGAGTGGCGCGCTGGCGGAAACATTGAGGAGCACGCGCGGCCAGCCGAGTATGGCCGTTTCATTTTCGAGAGGCGCGGAGTCGTAGATGAGGCTGAACGCGTCATGGGACGCTGATCGGAAGTGAAATCGCCCCACCAGAAGCCGGCCTCGTTGCCGATGGACGGCACGTATTTCAAATCTTCCCTGGTCGAATCGGCTGTAGATTCCCCGGCGAGCGCGTGCGACACAGAGAGGTAAAGTGTGTCGGTCTTCGTGTTCGCCGCTGGAAATGTTTTCTCCGCGCGCCACTCGCCGGGAACTTCGTGGATGTTCACGTCGGGCGGGTAGTAATGCCGCATGTAAACCTCGAAGCGCGGCTCGTCCATCACGCCATTTTGTTTTCCCTTGAGCCAGTAATCCCACCAGCGGACGGCATCGGTCCGCCATTCGACTTCCGGGCCCGGATCGGCGTCGTTGGGCCAAGTGTGATTCCAAGGGCCGAGCAAAGCCTTCACGGGCGCATTCACTTTCTCCAGGAAGCGCGGAATGCTGTCGCGATAGCCGTCGATGAAGCCACCGATCATGAAGGTTGGGACTTTATATTCGGCGTAATGATCGGGAGCGAGCGAGGCGCGGCGCCAGAATGCGCCGTCGCGCTGATGCTTCAGGTAGAGCAGGAACCACGGGTCGGCGTCGAAGCGGGTCTTCAGCGATTCTTCATCCACAGGAAAATCGGGAGCGCGCGTGATGCCGAGCATAAGGTCCATGCCGAGTTCGAATTCGTCGGCGTGCATCAGATTGTCGATGTAGTGGATGTCGTCGTGGAAAAGCTCTTCGGTGGCGCACACGGCGATGATGGCTTTGAGCGCGGGCGGATTGCGGCGCGCGAGTTGAATCGAATTGAAGCCGCCCCAGGAGATGCCGAACATGCCGACGGTGCCGCTCGACCACGGCTGTTTCGAAAGCCAGTCGATCACTTCAAGGCCGTCTTCCTGTTCTTGGTCGGAGTATTCGCGATCTGGGGGATCGCCCTCGCTCGCGCCTGTGCCGCGAATGTCCACGCGCGCACCCACGTAGCCGCGACGCACGAAGAACGACATCTGCTGCCAGTCGCCGGCGAGGCTCCAGTCGTCTTTGCGGTAAGGCAGATAGCTGAGAATCGCGGGAAATCGGTCGCCGGGCTTCGCGCCTTCGGGCAGGAAGAGATTCACGGCGAGGCGCGTGCCGTCCTTCATCGGAATCCAGGTTTGAACTTTCTTCACGCCGTCGTAGATCGGCGGGACTGGACTTCGTGCTTGCTGCGCTTGTGCAGGATTTGTGGCGCCGGCGAAAATGGCGAACGTGGCGAATACCAGAACGCAGAAGTGAGCGCTGCGCGATGCCTGTTGCAGAAGGGGAACTCGACCGTGGAACATAATCGAGCGAGGCTATCACACTGGTGCTACGCGTCAGTCGCGAAGTGATGCGGTATGAGAAGAAGCAATGACCGGGAGTCGAGCGGGTATGCGGTGCAGCGTACGTCGATTACTTTACGAGCGGTTCGAGGGCCTTCAGCCACTCCGCAAGGTGCTTCATTGAGTGCGTGTGAGTGTGATCGAGTTGCAGCGGGGTGATGGAGATGGCTCCATCGCGGATCGCCGCCATGTCCGTATCCGGCTCGATGCCATCGACGAGCTGCTGCTCGTGCAGCCAGAAATATTTACGCCCGCGTGGATCCTGGCCCGGGGTGAGCAGGTTGCGCGTGATCTTGGAAGACTGGCGGGTGATGCGCACACCGCCTTTCCACGGCTGGGGGACGTTTACGTTGAGCATCACGCCCTTCGGCAAGCCTTCCTGAAGAACGAGCGGCGCGAGCACGCGCAGAAATTCCGCTGCAGCGCTGAAATCGCATGACTTTGGGCGGCAGGAAAGGGAAGCGGCGATCGCCGGGACGCCGTTAATGGCACCTTCCATCGCGGCGCCGACGGTGCCGGAATAATAGATGTTCTCGCCCATATTGCCACCGCGATTGATGCCGGAGACGACGAGGTTCGGCTTCACGGGGAGCAGCGAGTGAAAGGCGAGAATCACGGCGTCAGCGGGCGTGCCTTCTATGGAGTACTCGCGCTCGGCAATCTGGTCGCAATAAATCGGCTGGCGCAGCGTGAGCGATTGCGCGGAAGCGCTGCGTTCGGCGGAAGGAGCGACGACGGTGACCGTGCCGATTTCCTGCAGCGCCGGAATCAGCGCGCGGAGGCCCGGCGCGTGAATTCCGTCATCATTGGTAAGCAGAATGTTGGGCATGGGCAACGAAGAGCTTCGCGAATGCTCCCGGATTTCTAATTTTAGCATTGAACGGCGTTTCCGAACCGAGGGCGCGCCGGCCCTGGTTTCCAAACCGCTTGTCACCCCGTGCGCGGCCGTGCTAAGTAACGCCCCTCGCTGGCACATTTCAAGGAGGCGCGCGATGAGTTTGGGAAAAAGGACGGCAGCCGAGTTTTTCGGCACGTTCTGGCTTGTGTTTGGAGGTTGCGGCAGCGCGGTGTTGGCCGCGGCGTTTCCGGCGCTCGGGATTGGATTTGTGGGCGTGGCGCTGGCGTTCGGATTGACGGTGCTGACGATGGCCTACGCGATCGGTCACATTTCAGGCTGCCATTTGAATCCGGCGGTGTCGCTGGGCCTGGTGGCAGGAAAAAGATTTCCGGCGTCGGAGCTGATTCCGTACTGGATCGCGCAGGTTGTGGGAGGGATCGCAGCGGCGGCGGTGCTGTATGTGATTGCGAGCGGGAAAACGGGCTTCGATCTTTCCGGCGGGTTCGCGTCGAACGGCTACGGCGAACATTCACCCGGCGGTTACTCGCTGATGGCGTGCCTGGTGGCGGAAATCGTGCTCACCTGTTTTTTCCTGCTGGTGATCATGGGCGCGACGGACAAACGCGCTCCGGCCGGATTTGCGGGGATCGCGATCGGCCTCGCGCTCACGCTAATTCACTTGATCGGAATTCCGGTGACGAATCTTTCGGTGAATCCGGCGCGCAGCACGGGCCCGGCGGTGTTCGTGGGCGGATGGGCGGTGCACCAGCTGTGGCTGTTCTGGTTGGCGCCGCTGGTGGGCGGAGCGATTGGCGGCATCATCTACAATCTGCTGTTCGACACGCCGCCGCCGATGCCGGAAGAGCAAGCATTCACGCGGGACAAGTAGCGCGGTTTCGCGGAGAATTTGCTGCGGGATCGTCTGAAGTTTGTACCGCGGAAAAAAGCGCGGCCGTTGCACGCCCCTTAGATGTTTTGCGTGCAACGGCCGCGGCCCAAAAGTTACAGCTGCCCCAACTTACGCCGTCTTTTGCAGGGTTAGAGCTACGGGCCTCAGGCGCATCAGATGCGCGCGCAACTGCCCGACGTCTAACCCAGCAGACTGGCAAACCATCGGAAAATCTTTCTGATCGCGGAACAAGTACTCCTCAGCTTCCCGTTTGCGGCGCAGCGGGCCCGAAATCCATTCCTGAATGGTTTTCGTGATTACGGCCTGCCAAACCCGCGCTTCGGCGGGAGCGTGCAAATCGGGTGTTTCGGTTGAAATATGGCCTGTCATCTTTCCCCCTGGATATCCGGCTGCGGCTGAGTGCGCTGGAGTTGACGTGCGTGCGGGGAGAGGCAATGAGCGTTCCGAAGGCCGCACGAAGTGCCGGAGTTCGTCACAAATGTGTTCGGAGAGTTATCGGTAAAGGGGCGGCAAACACAGAGCTTAGTGAACTGGACAAAAAGTGGCGGAGTTTTCCACAGGCGAAACTTTCGCGACAGCGCACACACCGTGCAATAAATTCTTCTCACCGCAAAAATTACATGAATTACCCGAGGCCATGTGGCGATGCATTTGAATTCGGTTCGAGGGATGCGGTCGTCTTCGGAGCCAGATTCAAATACTTCACCAGCAGAACTTCGTTGCCCTTCTGGTTGTAAATCAATTCATCGACGAGTTTTTGGGCGAGGAGCACGCCGTAGCCGCCGGGGCGCATGCCCAATTCGGCGCGGTAGGTGAGGTGTTGCAACGGATCGTCGTGCGGATTGGCGATGGCCGAATGGGGAATTTCGTCGAGTGTAAAGCCCTCGCCGGGATCCTTCACGCGGCACATGACCATGTGTTTGGCGCGGACGTAGGAAAGCTCAAGATATTTGGTGGGGTCCATGCGCGCGCCGTGTTCCACGGCATTCATCAGCATTTCGCGGGATGCCATTCCGACGGCGATTCGCTCGTCTTCGGGAAGCTCGGCGACTTCGCCGAGAAAATGGACCACGCGGTCGGCCGTTTTCGGATCGCAGCGGGCCATCAGCCGGATCCATTCGGGAGTGGCGGAAATGATTTCGATACCGTCGTCCCAGGTGGGGCCGTCGGCGGCGAGGCGGATCATTTCGGTGAGGAGGTCGATGTCGATGGGTTTCGCAAAATAGCTGAAGGCGTGGGCGCGCATCGACGCGATTACGTCCTGAGGGGTGCTCTCGTCGGCCAGAATGATCAAGCGAGTGTGCGGACGGACAAGGCGAAGCTTGCGTAAAAGTGCCACGTCGTCCTGACCCGAGGACCTCTCGCTGGTAAGAATCAGATCGTAACTGCGAGATTCCGCGGCCTGTAGCGCGGCTAGGTTGTCAGCGGCGTGCTGGACAGACCACGAACCCGGCTGAAAGGCGGCGCTGAAGATATTTTCGACCTCCGGATCCGCATCGACGAGCAGAGCTTTCCGGACGGGGAATGGCTTGGCGTCTGTGGGGATAACGGCGTTCATCGGATCCTCGCGAGGGCGAAATGCCAAACGGGCCGTCGGAACGAAAATACCTCAGATTCGGGACGCCGGCGGGCGAAAATTTGCCGTGAAGGCCGGAGCAGGGCGTTTCGCTTGACGCTGCCGCAGGCGGGTGATAACCATAAGTTCCCCGGCCTTTCATTCAGCAGAATCGCACGTATCGCGGAATTTCTCATCAAACCTCGCCAGCGTATCCAACGGCGACGGTAACGCGCGGTTGCAATGCGTTCGCAGCCGCATCGAGATTTTCGGGGAGACATCATGAAGCAGCGAGCATACACGGCCGTACCGGGTAGCACACGCAACGTACTGCCGGGAGCCCGGGCGGTGGGACGGACGAATCCGCAAGAGGCGTTGAAAGTAACAATTAAGCTGCGCCGCAAGAAAAACTTGCCGGAGCTCACATCCCGCCCGAAGAAGGCTCTGACGCGGGAGCAACTCGCAGCGGCTTATGGCGCGTCTGCAGCAGACGCAAAAAAGGTCAGCGCGGTGCTCGGACAGTTCGGGCTGAAGACGGTGTCCACGAACCTTGCGACGCGGACCATTCATCTGAGCGGCACGGCGAGCGATGCGGAGAAAGCGTTCGATGTGAAGCTGTTCGATTACACGCACACGGGGGGCAACTACCGCGGCCGAGTCGGCCAGGTTCACGTTCCGAAGGAACTCGACGGAATTGTGCAGGGCGTTTTCGGCATGGACAACCGGTGCATGGTGCGGCGAAGGCCTCAACCCATCCCGCCGGCCAATCGCGCCAAAGCGCTGACGCAAATTCCAGCGTCGTGGTACATCCCGAGCCAGCTTGCGTCGCACTACAGCTTTCCCGCAGGCGACGGCTCAGGGCAAGCGGTGGGGCTGCTGGAATTCGGCGGCGGATTTTTTCCGGCGGATTTGGCGTCGTTCTGCTCGCTGGCGAACGTGGCGGTACCGACCGTGAATCCTATCAGCACGGATGGAACTTCGACTTCGGCGAAAGACGGCGCGGAAGGCGAAGTGATGCTCGATATCGAGGTTGTCGCGGGCGTGTGCCCAAAGGCGACGATCGCCGTTTATTTCGCGGCGTTCACCGAGCAGGGGTGGATTACGATTCTGGATGCCGCGACGCAGGACAAAGCGAACAATCCGGGCGTACTTTCGTGCAGTTGGGGCTATGCGGAAGACAACGACATCTGGACCGGACAGGCGATGACGCAGATCAGCGAGTCGCTGAAGGAAGCCGCATATTTGGGCATCACCGTTTGCGTGGCGGCGGGCGATGACGGCTCGAGCGACGCGATTACGGATGGCAACGCGCACGTCGATTTCCCGAGTTCCAGCCCATATTCGCTGGCCGTTGGCGGCACCACGATTCCTTCCAAGACCGGATCCGCGAAGGACGTCGGTTGGTTCGAAGGCGATGGCTTGCGCGCGGACAACGGCGGAAGCACGGGCGGAGGAGTGAGCGCCGTGTTCGCTCGCCCCACATGGCAATCGAACGTGAATATTTCATCGGTGAATTCGGGTGCGAGCGTTGGACGAGTGGTTCCGGATGTGGCCGCGAACGCGGATTGGGTGAAGTCGCCGTACTTGCTGGTGGTGGATGGAGGAGCGCAAGGCAACGGCGGCACCAGCGCGGCGACGCCGCTTTGGGCGAGCCTGGTGACACTGATCAACGCTCAGCGTGGCACCGCTGGACGCGTCGGTTTTCTGGGGCCTTTGTTGTACGCGCCGCCGAGCGGGTCGTCGGGAAGCACTATCGGGACACTCGGGTGCACGGACGTGACGACCGGGCAGAATGACACGGATAAAGTCGGCGGCTACTCGGCGGGCGCGGGGTACGACGCGATTTCCGGCTGGGGCGTCCCGAATGGGCAGAAATTGGTGGCAGCGCTCGGCAGCGCGTCCGGCTCGGCTGGCGGAGCCTCCGGCAAGAAGCCCAAACCGCCCAAAAAGAAGCGCTAGAGGAATCGAGCGGTTCCGCACCGAAGGAAGAATGCACCGGTGCGGAGCCGCTCAACACTTTGCTGCTTACTGTGGATCGAGGAAGACCGTGCTCGAGTCTTCCTGTGTAGACGGCGCCGCTTTCGGTTGGTTCACCATCACGGCTTGATTTTTGCCGATTAGGTAGAACGCCGAACCGCATACCGCATCGTTCGAACACTGGTTTCCGCTGGGGTCGAAGTTCCCTGTGCCTCGGCCCGTGCTTGCGTTAATGCTCGAAAGAATCGCCTGTGGATCGCCGCTGCTGGTTCCCGTCTCGATGTTGCCGCTGCTGTCCTGGTAGTAATCGAAGAAGTCGTAAGCGCCGCTCGGCGACGTGATGCTGGTCACACCGAAGAACTGCGCCGCGTCCCTTGACAGGTATCCGCCTTCCAGAGTGAGCAGATTGCCGGACAGATACGTCGAGTCAAATGGGCCGGCAGCTTGCGGAACGAACTCGCCGAACAGAGCCTCGGCTTTCGTGCCGCTGGTTGTGTCGAGAATGTAGCCGGAGTTCGCGTCGTACAGATAGAGCACCGCGGAGTCGAAAAGCAGATTCGAAGCGCCGTTGGTGAATGTGACCGTGGCGCGCCCCGAGTTTGTATCGAGACTGACAGGCAGCGACGATCCCGTATTGTTGGCGGGATGTCCGGTTGAATTGTAGTTGCGATCGTACTCGACGTTGAGAGATGTGGAGTTCGAGAACACCATGCGCCCGACGGCCGCGCTGGACCCCATGTCGGCGATATTTTCCTGGCCGTTGGCCCAGAAGACGCTGGTGCCGTTCAGGGAAGGTGTCGGGCTCGAATTTTGCGCGGTCGCCGTGCCGCCGAAGATCGTTGTCGCTCCGCCGCTTCCGGGATCCACCTCCACGAACAGAATTTTCGACGTGTTTACGACATATCCCACAAACGTCATCGGCGTGCCGAAGTTGGCGATGAAGTCCATGTTCAGCCGGCCGGTAGAATCCGGTTGCGAAAGGTAGCCGTCCAGTTCGGCGTCGGAGAAGAGTGGACCGGTTTCTGCGACGGAACAATCCACCAGCGCGTTTATGAACTCACTACCGGAGATACCAAGCGAGAATCGCCCGACCATGCCCTGCCAGTTGCTATTGGAGGCAGCGTTGCCGTTGAAGGCCGTGGAGAGACCGAACGCGAAACTTCCGGCCAAAGCGTTTGGCGCAAACGCGGTTGGGTCCTGGAGGTAAAGCTTGCCGCTGGTAATGGAGAGTCCCGCGTCGCGCTCCTCGATGTTCCCCGATTTACCGTCGGAAGCCAGCACGAATACAAATTGCAACGCCGGGCTCGTCGGACTGCTCGGATAGTTCGGAAAAGTGAAACTGGGAATATTGATTTGGCCTCGGATCGCATCGTTCAAGGACGTGTCGACTGTGTAGGTCCCCTGCACCGGTCCCTGCGCGTTGAAAACCTGGAGATCATCATTCAGATCGACGGACGCTTCGGTGATCCGTCCCGAACCATCCGCTGTGAAACTCATCGCCATCGCGCGTGGGTTCTGCTTCCCGTCGCCGCCCTGAAGCAGCGCTGCATACTGGCCCTTCAGAAGTCCGAGCGATGACGTGGCTGCGGTGATCGTAAAAGTGAAGGAATCGTTTTTTGTAGGATCGGTGGCGGAAGTTGCGGTAATCGTTGGAGTGTTGTTCGGCGCGGCGGCAACTGTCGCAGGTGGATCGTAAGTCACCGAGAACGGATCCGGAAGGGACAGCGTTCCGCAGGCAGGACTGCAGGCGACACCCCCGGCGGTGAGCGCCCAGTTCACGCCTTCGTGTTTCGGATCGTTCGCGACTGTGGCGTTGATGGAGACATTCGAGGAGCCGGCGACGATGGTTGCGAATTTATTGCCGATTGTCACCGTAATTGCCGCGACGGGCGCCTGAATGGTGATCGTGTCGGCATCGCTTTTGGTGTTGTCGGCGACGGATGTAGCCGCAACGGTCGGCGCGTTATTGGGAGCGGCCGGCAGAGTTGGCGGCGGCGTGTAGATCACGCTGGTCGAAGATGGCTGCGACAGCGAGCCGCACGCTGGCGCGCAGGCGGTTCCGTTCGCAGTCAGCGTCCAACTGACGCCGGCGTTGGTGCTGTCGTTGGCGACCGTCGCGTTCAAGGTTACGCCGGGCGTCCCTGCGGTGATCGTCGAAATTTTGTTGATGATCGAAACTGAAATGGCGGGTTTCGCCGCAATCGAAAACGTGACGGAATCGGACTTCGTGCTGTCGGCCACTGAAGTAGCGGTGATGGTCACTGAGTTGGGCGTCGGGGGAGTCGCCGGAGCCGTGTAGGTCACGGAAGTTGTGTTGATGGATGCGATTGTTCCGTCGCCGGTGGCGGGGACCAGAGTCCACGTGACACCCTGATCCGCGGAGTCGTTGGTTACTGTCGCGTCGAAGGTGATCGAACTTCCAGCGGTGACGCTCGCCGTTTTATTCGTGATGCTAACCGACACGGCTTTCGTCGGCCTCGTGTGAGCACTGCCGCTACAACCATAACCCACCAGCGCGATTGCTATGAGCACCGCTACCACTCCGATCATCGAAATTCTTTTACGCATCGAAAGTCTCCTCGATTTCGCATCTTGATTCGTCTGGGTGCCGCATTTAGCCGCCGCGGGCGGCACGCCAAACCGGCGACGGCCGGAGTGGCAAACGTATCGAGCGCGGGTAATTGGCTCGGCATGACGAATTACGCGAGCAGGAAACGACGGAACGGACGGAGGGTCAATTCAACTTGCGTTGAAGCCTGTTTGAACCGATAAATGGATAAAAACAATGGCTTTGCGCACGGATTTGAACAGCGCCCCGGTCAAACCCCGTGATACACTCCGGGTAAAGCTCCAGTTCTCGAGGTCTTTTCTCGCGCTCGCATGACGGATTCAGCCCAGCGCCAGCCCAGGTATCGCTTCGGTTTGTTCGAGGTTTTTCCCGATTCAGGTGAATTGTGGAAGCACGGCCACAGGATTCGAATTCAGGAGCAGCCGTTTCGGCTGCTTTTGGCGCTTCTCGAAAGGCCTGGCGAACTGGTTTCCCGCGAGACCATTCGAGACCGGCTGTGGCCCGAAAATACATTCGTCGAATTTGACCAGAGCCTCGGAACCGCGGTCACCAAGTTGCGGCAAGCACTCGGCGACGAAGCGGACAATCCTCGATTTATCGAGACGGTTCCGAAGCGCGGCTTTCGCTTTTTGGCGCCGGTCAGCGTTGTTGCTTCCGCAGCTTCGCCCGAGCCGGCAGTGTCATCGCTGGCTACCTCCGACAAGTCCGCTGGGACGGACGCTGTAACTTCTCTCGCGACCGCCGTTCGCGCCGCAAGCGCATCCGCGCGTAGCACGAACCGAAGATGGTTGTACGCAGCGGCGGCTGCAGTTGTAGTTCTCGCAATCGCCTCCCCATTCGTTTTTCGACGCCTTCATCCGAAGCCAGAACTTCACCCGAACGACGCCGTGATCCTTGCTGCGATTCAGAACGGCACCGGCGACGCAATTTTTGACGACAGCCTGTATCAGGCAATGCGCGTGAAACTTAACGAGTCGCCATACTTCAATATGGTGCCCGAGCGCACCGTCCGGGCCGCCCTGACGAAACTCAACCGCGACACAGGAGAGCAAATTTCCATAGAAGATGCGCGGCTCGCGTGCGCGGCATTGAAGGCACAAGTCGTAATCTCCGGAAACATCGCAACGCGCCCCGGCGGATTTTTGATGACGCTAACGGCTGCACCCTGTGGCCCCGGTGGCGCTCTCGCCACCGAACGCGCCAGCGCCTCGACACGCGAGGAAGTCTTGTCCGAGCTTGGCTCAGCCACCGATGCGCTTCGGCGAAGTCTGGGCGAACCGGAAGATTCAGTACAGCGCTTCGGGACGCCTCTGGTGCAAGCGACCACATCTTCACTTGCAGCGCTGCAGGCATTTTCCGCCGCGGAGGCGAAACACAATCGCGGCGTCGATGAAGATTTAGTCCCCCAATACAAACTCGCCACCGACCTGGATCCGAATTTCGCGCTTGCGTACGCGCGCATGGGCGTTTTACTCACGAACGAGAATGAGCTTTCCAAAGGCATCCAGGAGTATCAGAAGGCTTTCGATCTGCGCGAACACACCACCGAGCGCGAGCGCCTGGTGATCACCGCGCATTACTACTCTACGGTTCACGGTGACCTGGAGAAATCGGCCGACGTGTATATGCTCTGGCGCCAGCTCTACCCTAATGACGTGGTGCCGCCCAACAACTTGGCGGATGACTACGAGCAGCTCGGACAGCCGGAGAAGTCTCTTGAATTCGCCCGAGACGCGGTACGGCTGGGCCCGAACAACGCGTTCCCGCGCGTGAATCTGTGCCAGGCTTTGCAGCGGCTCGGAAAGTTTGAAGAGGCAAAGCAATCGTACCTTGACGCGAAATCGCGGAATCTGGATTACATCGGGTTTCATATGGCGCTTTTTGAAGTCGCGTTTGCCCAGAAGGACGAGGATGCAATGCGGAGCCACGTCGAATGGGCGAATGACAATCCGCGTTACGGAGAAATGCTGAATTTGATGGCTTGGTCGAAAGCGGCGCAGGGCCAGATGCGCGCAGCCCGCGCCTATTTTCGACAGGCGGAAGAGATCTCGATCAAAAACGGCCTCAACGAGTTTGCCGCGGACGTGGCGGAAGACAACGCGCAGATGGAAGCAGACTATGGATTTCTTCCGCAGGCGCGCGCGGAAACCGGACGAGCGCTGGAGCTTGCGCCCGACGATATCAACGTGAATGCGTTTGCGTCACTGATATATGCGCGCACCGGCGACCTTGATCGAGCGGAAGAGCACATTTCGAAGACCGACCAGCTGGGCCCGCGCTTCACGATTTATCAAAAGATGGTGCTGCCCACGGCCCGCGCCGCCGTCGATCTGCACCGCAACGATCCGGACGGTGCAATTCAGGAAATGCGCATCGTCGCGCCTTTCGATTTAAACCGGCCCATGGAGATGAGCGGGATTTACTACCGCGCCGAAGCGTTCCAGGCCGCGCACAAATACAAGGAAGCCGCGGCCGAGTACCAGCGTGTGATCGATCATTGGTCCCTGCGACCGGTGTCGCTGTATATCGCGCTTTCACATCTGGGGATCGCTCGAGCCCGCCGGGCGGACGGCGATCATGAAGGCGCGCGCGCCGAATACAAAACTTTCTTTGCATTGTGGAAGGATGCCGACCCCGATATTCCGATTCTTCGCCAGGCCCGCGCCGAAGCCGCGCACCTCTAGAAACCATTTACAGATGCGCGCCCCTAACAGCGGGCTATCGCTGAGCGGCAGGATTCACGGCCGTTTGTGGATCGCGCCACTCAGAGCCCATATTGCGGTCGGTGATGATCAAGCGATTTTGGAGACGTGCATTCAGCGACTTTGAGGTTTCAAGCGCGTCGAGCTGGGTTGTCTTGTCGAGATTCTCCACCATCGAAGCGTAGTGCTGCAGCGTTACGCCCGATTCCGGATCGCTCGGATCGAACACCGGCTTGCCGTCGATTTTGTAGCGCAGCAATATCGACATCCACCGCGCTTCGTTAAAATCGACGGGGCTGTCACTTAGCGCGACGAAGTTCTGCACGCGCAACCCGTACGGAAACACGCGAAGACCCGTTGCCACCACGTCTTCCGACCCCGTCGTGTTGTAGAAATACACTCCGCCCGGGTTCAAGTGCGGGCGCACGATCTCCAGAAAATCCGCGGACAAAAGTACGGAAGAGTGATCGCGCCAGTAGAAGCTCGTATTGCTGACGATCGCGTCGTAGCGCGCCTCGGGATGCGAGACGAGCCAGCGGCGGCCGTCGTCCACGGCGATGTGAACGCGGGGATTGCGCAGCAATGAAGCGACCTCGGGATAGTCCCGAATGAGCGGTATGTATCCCGGATTAATTTCCACGATATCGAGTGTTTCGACGTCCGGGTGATTCGCCAGAATCTGCGCCCAGGAGCCGGACGAAAGCCCGATCATCAGAATACGTTTTGGATTGGGGTGAAACAGGCTCAGCGCGTAGGCTCGCATCACGTGATTCACGTCGTGTTTGGGGTCGGTGTTGAACGCGCCGTCGTACACGGCATTGCCGTAGATGGTGGCGTCCTTGGCGACGGCGATTACGCCGTTTCGATTTTCGACTACGTGAACGAACGGTCCGCGCACGTCCGCCCCGGGGCCGAGAATCAAGCGTTCGAAGAAATGGCCATACGTGGCTGACGCGAGCGCGAGGCAAATTAAGGACGCAGCTGTGAGTGGAATCGCCCATCGCAATACGGAGCGCTGCGTCCCGGGCGCGATCACCAGCACGAAGAGCGCGGTCAGGATCGCCAGCAACGCCAGATGCTGCGAGGTCTGCTTTAATCCGAAGTGATGCATCCAGACGAATCCAACCACGAGGCTGCCAAGCGTCGAGCCGAGAATGTTTGAAGCGTAGGTCCAGCTGACTTCGCGTCCCGAACGCGCACCCGCGGCGATTCCCGAATGGCACAGCAGCGGCATCACCGAACCAATCAACGCGGCGATCAGAAACAGCGCCGGAGCGGCGAGCAGAAACCACATGTTCATGGATTGAATCTGAATGGGGCCGGGCGCAAGCGCAAACAACTGGATGCCTTTCCACTGAAGCAGGGCGACCAGCGGCGGCAAGTAAGCGGAGCTCGCGCCCACGATGAGCAAGAGAGCGCCAATGATTCGCAGGATGTCGCCGGGGCTTTTTTGCTTGGTGCGATTTTCCGCTACGTAGGATCCGGCAGCGATTCCCGCAAGGTATGTCGAGAGCAAAAGAGCGAATGCGGGAGCGCGGTCTCGCGACGCGAGCTCGAATACGCGGAACCAGGCGATCTCAAATCCCAGCGCGATGAAGCCGGAGATTCCGGCGATCAGCATCACGTATCCGAGGGCGACGCGGGGTTCGTCGATGTGCTTGGCGGCTTCCGAGGTTTCCGTGCGATCGGCCCGTGCAGGCTTGTAATTTCGCAAGAGCAACGCCGAGATCCCCACCAGCGCATTGACGCCCGCTGCCAGCCGCACCGAGCCGGACTGTCCGAAGTCGCGAAGCAAAAATGACGCGCATAGATAGCACGCAACGGCAGAGCCGAACGTGTTCACGAAATAGAGGAGCGCCACCGAGGAGCCCACGCTGCCAGACCGCGTGACCAGATGCTGCACGAGCAGCGGCAATGTGGCGCCCATCAGCACCGTGGGGATAATCAGCAGCAAAAACCCAAAGAGAATCGTGGCAGGCAAACTCGCCCCCGCGCTGTATCCCGCAGCCCAATGAAAAACGCGCAGCGATGCAATACCGAACGCGGCGATACCCAGCTCCGAAAAGCCAAAAAACACTACAGCTTTTGCGGGGAACCGCGATGAGACCCAACCGCCGAGCAGGCTTCCAATGCCAAGGCCGAGCATGAATGCCGCCACGATCACCGCGACGGATTCTGCGTTTACGCCGTAAATCGAGAAGAGCGCGCGCTGCCAGACAATCTGATAAATCAGCGCAGGCATGCCGGAACAGAAGAACAGGACGCTCAGAAACACACGTTCGCGCTGCTGGCGCGATTCCCGGAAGCGAAGGAATCCGCCGAGGAAGAGGACCAGGTCAAACAGCAAGACCGCCAGGATGGGAAGCGTAACCATCGCTTACGATAAATCGTATCAGCGCCGGGCTGGGTGCCACGCGTGAGCACGATACGCGATGCTCCAACCGTTACGTTCCCGTTGGGCTATCGCGTTTCATTCGCGAGTTGACACCGCTGGCGGGCGCAGTCCACGGCGATTCGGACTCGAAGCTCGTACCAACTTGCGCTGACTCGCACGGAAAGCTCACTTGCGCGAATTTGCGACGCCTAGTATTGTTTGCAACCTTTAGCTTGGTCTTGCTCGCGGCGAAATCCGCGATTTCGCGAAACATCACGATGACCGACACGCATCGAGAAGCCGCGGCCCATCCGAGTTACGGACTGCGGCGCGACGCTCTTTCTCCGATGGAGACGCTGGCGCAGTCGGTTTCGACGATCGCGCCGACCACCACGCCCGTAGCAACCATTCCGCTGGTTTTTGCGCTCGCAGGAAACGGTTCGTGGCTGGCGTATGCAATCGCGACGGTTGCGGTATTGCTCGTGGCGCTGTGCATTAGCCGGTTCGCGCGCTACTCGGCATCGCCGGGATCGCTTTACACCTACGCTTCGATCACGTTGCCGCGATGGCTTTCGGCCACGGTGGCGTGGAGCTTGCTACTCGCGTATGTAGCGACGGGGTCGAGCGTCATCGGCGGCTTTTATCACTACGCGAATATCGTGTTGCGGAAGGGAAACGGCGGCGCGGTTGCGGCCGTTTCTTTTGCGGCGATCGCCGCGCTGGCGTCGATCTGGATCGCGTGGCGCGACGTGCAAATTTCCGCGCGGCTGATGCTTTGGCTTGAAGCCATCTCGGTGGCGATGATTCTTGTGGTTGTCGGGCTTTTGCTGCTGCGCCAGGGACGTCACCTCGATTGGCCCCAGCTGCATTTGCAGGGCGTTACCGGCGGCGGAATACGGCTTGGACTCGTGCTCTCACTCTTCAGCTTCGTGGGGTTCGAAAGCGCCACGACGCTGGGCAGCGAAGCACGCAATCCGCTGAAAACGATTCCGCGCGCGGTAATTCAGAGCGCGCTACTTTCGGGCGCGATCTTTACGGTTTGCGCGTACGCAGAGGTGTTGGGATTTCGCGCAGCGGGGCAGGATCTGGGCGTGAGCCAGGCGCCGATGCGCGTGTTGTCGCAAGTGGCTGGAGTTCCGAATCTCGGTTTCGTGATTGATGTGGGCGCGCTGGTGAGCCTGTTCGCCGCAACGCTCGCGTGCATCACAGCGGCGGCGCGCGTTCTTCTGCTGATGGCGCATCATGGCTTGGCGCACCGGGGGCTGCGAAGCACCCATGCGCGGCACGAAACTCCCGGCAGCGCGCTGCTGGTGACCGGAATCGCGGCGCTGCTTCCCGTGGCGGTGCTGGCGGCGCGCGGCGCAAGCGGACTGGACGTTTACGGTTTGCTCGGCTCGCTTGCGACCTACGGATTTATTGTCGCTTACGCGCTGGTGTGTGGCGCTCTGCCGCGCTATTTGCGGCGGCACGGGTCACTCGGCACGGGCGGAGTGATTATTTCTGGGCTTGGGTGCGCGGGCATGCTACTCGCGCTGATCGGGAATCTCTACCCGGTTCCGGAAGGGCCGTACGGACGCATGCCTTACATTTTTCTGTGTTACCTGGCCATCGGACTGCTGTGGTTTTTCGTAAACGCGCGCGCCGGAGCGACCGTGAAGCGTTCGGACTGAAGCGCTCGACCGCCGGTTTTCCTCACTTTTTCCGAATCCAAAAAAACAATCCACCCCATCAGAAGAAACCGTTTGGCCATGCGCGGCAACTGGACTACTTTCCCTCCAACATTTTTTGGAGAGACAAGGGGTTGTCCATCTCCAGATTCAAAAAAACATCGCTAACGCAATTTTCGCCCGGGCGACATGCCGGGACCTCGCGCAGGTGTTTTCAATCCAGGGGAGGCAACACGATGGCCGGACGAAAGGGCGGAGTGTTTTTTATTGTTTTCTGTTTTTTCGCCTCGCTTTTCTTGGCGATTCCCGCCCGAGCGCAGCAGACGCTGGGAGGAATCACTGGAACCGTCACGGACAGCTCCGGCGCCGTGCTGCAAGACGTGGCGGTGAGTCTGGTGAGCGAAAGCACGCAACTGACACGCAGCGAGCAGACTAGCAGCACGGGCAACTACGAGTTCGTGAATCTTCCCATCGGCAGTTACACCCTCACGTTCACCTTGAAAGGATTTGAAACCCAGAAAATTCCGTCGATTCAGGTGCAAGCCTACCGCACGGCGACGGTGAACACGGCGCTGAAGGTTGGACAAGTGGGTACGACCGTGACCGTGGAAGAGACGCCTCTGCTCAATGCGGTGGATACGACGAACGGCTACGTCCTCGATCGAACGCAGATCGAACACATTCCTCTGCCGACCGGAAGTTTTACCGGCATCGCGATTCTTTCTCCCGGCGTGAACGCCGAACTTTCCAGCGGCACGGGCGCGAACAGCGGCCTGGGCAACGCGCCGATCTGGGCGAACGGGCAGCGCGACACCAGCAACACGTTCATGATGAACGGAGTGGACGCGAGCAATCTCTTCAACGGAAAAAGCACCAGCCAGGTGGCCTCGGCGCGCGTGGTGAACAACACCGGCATCGGAGGGGCGGCGAGCCTGAGCAGCACGCCGGCCGAGCCGATTCAAGTGAGCGCTTCACCGTATCTTGCCGTGGGGGAGGCTTTACCCTCGCCGGCGCCGGAGACGATTCAGGAACTGCGCGTGACGACGTCGATGTACGACGCGCAGCAAGGCTCGACCAGCGGAGCGCACATCGACATCAGCACCGCTTCCGGAACCAATTCGATCCACGGGCAGGCTTATCTGCATCGCGGGACGGATTGGCTAAACGCCGCGCCGTTTTTTTACAACCAGGATCCCAACATTCCGGCGGGCGACAAAGTTCCCGAATTGCATCGCGAAGTTCCCGGCGGGTCGATCGGCGGACCGATCATCAAGAACAAGCTGTTTGGCTATCTGGCCTACCAACACGTGCACACGTCCGATCAGGAGATCGGCAGCTCGCGCGTGGCGGTCCCCGCGAACCTGACGGACGATCGCAGTCCCGCTGCGCTGGCGGTGGCAGTGGAGAACACCACGAACACGGCTGGCTGTACCGCGCCGCCGTGCTCCTACTTCAGCACGCCGATTGCGCTGCCCGCCACCATCGGCACTGGCGCCGGACAAATCAACCCCATCGCCTACGGCTTGCTGAACTACAAGCTCCCGAACGGGCAGTACCTGATTCCGTCGGCCGACGGAGTGACTCCCACTTACAATTTTCCGGAGGACTCATTCACGCGCGGCACAGCGTATTTCCTTTCGAACCAGGCGGTGTCCAATCTGGATTACAACGTGAACGCGAAGGACACGCTGGCTCTGAAGTATTACTACCAGCACGATCCAACCATCGCTCCGTACGCGTACTCGGGAATGTCCGGGTTCACGCAGCATCTGGACGCGGGCAGCCAAGTGGCGTCGATCACGAATACACAGACGCTCTCGCCGAACTTGAGCGTGGTGGAAGTCTTCGGCTTCATTCGCGAGAAGCTGTACAGCACGATCGATCAGCCATTCACGCCGCAGCAATTCGGAAGCTATGTCCAGACCTTGACGGGTGCATCCGCCGCCGATTCCACGATCAATACGTTCGGCTCGCCTTATTTTCCCGGCATATCCATCGTGGACGATTACGGGAACAACGAGAACTTCTACAACGATCCGGCAACGGGAAATCTCTACAATCCGAATGCTGTTTTCGGCGCGGGCACGAATATCGGCAGCGGCGCGAATTCGCAGGGCGCGTTTACGGGGATTTTTCAGAACCGCTGGATGCCATCGGCGGATGCGGTTTGGAGCCACGGGCAACACACCTTTACATTCGGCGCCAGCTTTGGATATACGCAACTCAACGTTCGCGACGAGCGCACGGACAAGGGCACGGTCGGGTTCACGGATTTCTCGGCGTTCTTGCAGGGCACTCCGATTACGTACACCGCCAACGGCTTCATCACATCGGCGTATCTGCAGGGCGACGCCAACCGCCACTATCGCGCCAACGACGTGGGCACCTACATCCAGGATAAATTTCAAATCCGGCCGAACATCAGCGTTACGTACGGTGTGCGGTTCGATTACCACGGCGGCCTGACCGAGAAAGACGGACGGCTCTACAATTTCGATCCTTCGCTTTACAACTACGACGCCGATACAGACACGATCCTCTCGAACGGTTTCATCATCGCGGCGAACAACAAGGACTTTCCGAGCAAAGGTGTGAGCGATTCCACGCTCACCGGCCGGCAGTGGGGAATCGCGCCGCGGCTCGGTGTGGCGTGGAGCCCGAAGCGGTTCAACAACAAAATCGTGGTGCGCGCGGGATGGGGGCTGTATTACGACCGCGGCGAACTCTTCACCTACCTCTCGCCGGGTTTTGCCGCCGGCGTAATTCCGGGCGGGCCGTTCGGTGTCGCGCAGTCTCCGCCGTACGTGAATTCGCAAACGTGCAGCCCGTACGCGTACACGGTCTGTTCGAGCGGCTTTTCGAATCCGTGGGGCCCGACGCTCGGCCCGCCCCCCAGCGGCGATCCCGCGGACCTTGTGCTTCCGAACGCGGCGGCGATCTCAACGGGACTGCCTCTATTTTCGTTTGCGGACTACAACCGCAAGAACAAATTGCCGTACACGATGAACCAGACGCTGGATATTCAGTGGCAGCCGCGCAACGATCTGGCGATCGACATCGGATACGTCGGCAATTTGGGGCGCCACGAGATTGTGCCGCTGCCATTCAATCAAGCGCAGATTGCGTCGCCGACGCATCCGATCCGCCCCGGGACGCCATTTGAGCAGGATTACACGTACGGGTATTCGATCGTGCAGAGTCCGGGATCGTTCAATACGATTAACCTGCCGAATCCACCGCCGCCGGCGCCACAGAACCAGCCGTATCAGGCGACGTTTGAAGGCGGCAATATCGACCTTCGTGTGCCGTACATCGGGTATTCGTCGGAGTCCGAGTCGTACACCGCGGCGGGCGTTTCGGCGTACAACGCGTTGCAAGTCCACGTGGAAAAGCGGCTAAGCTACGGCGTGCAGGTGGGATTTTCGTACACCTACTCGCACTCGCTGGACGAGCAGAGCGCGCTGGGGCTTTTCTACAACGGCAATAATCCGACGGATCTTCATTCGGGCTACGGCAATTCGGACTTCGATCGAACCCACGTGATCAATTTCAACTACGTGTATCAGTTTCCAAAAGGCGGCTCCGATGCTTCGATCCGTGGAAAATTTCTGAATGGCTGGGCAATCGAAGGGCTGACGATTCTGCAAAGCGGACAGCCGTACAGCGTGATCGACTACACCGGCGCCGTCGGAAGCATCTACTACGGGACCGCGAACGGTATTACGAACCCGATCGTGCCGTTGGCTTCCGGTTGCACGCCGAAGTCGGCTCTGACGGGAGCGAGCGGCGCGGAACCGGGATTCCCCGCGTTGAATGCAAACTGCTTCGCGCTGCCGCTTCTTAGCCCGGGCGCGCTGGATGGGGCGATCCCATCGAACGATCCGTACGAAACGAATTTCATCAGCAACGGTCAGCGCAATATATTCCGGCAGCCGTGGCAAAAGCGCGCGGATATTTCGATCGTGAAGGTCACGCGGCTATCCGAGCGGTTTACGCTGCGGTATTCGTTCGATGTGTTTAACCTGACCAACACGCCGAGCTTCGACATTCCGGTGGACAACGTTTCACAGAATGTGAACTTCAACGATTTTCCGTATCAGGGACAGCCTTCGAGCACGAATCCGTGCGACACGACTTTCACGGCACTATACGTTTGTCCGTCCTTGAGCGGTCTGGGCATCACGAACAAGACGATTGGAAGTTCGCGGCAGATTCAGATGTCGTTGAATTTGTCGTTCTAGGATCGGTGTCGCGCGGCGAAGCGGCGACGGAGATGAAAGCCCGGCGCGGAGCTATTCGTGGCCGATGTCTTCGTTCCAGATGTGCGGAAAAGCGGCGATGTAATCGGCAAGCATGTCCGCGCATTCCGGAGAATCGAGGTCGATGATGTTCACACCCTGGCTGCGAAGCCAGTCCGCGCCACCCTGAAAATTGCGGCTTTCGCCGATCACCACGGTGCCAAAACCAAACTGCTTCACCAGGCCGCTGCAATACCAACAGGGCGAGAGCGTGGTCACAAGCGTCAACTTGCGATAGCTTTTCTGGCGTCCGGCTTTGCGAAAGGCGTCGGTTTCGCCGTGAATCGAGGGATCGCTCTGTTGTATGCGCCGGTTGTGCCCGGCGCTGATGAGCTTTCCGTGTTCGTCGAAAATCGCGGCGCCAATCGGAATGCCGCCGGTCGCTAGGCCCTTTCGAGCTTCAGCAATAGCTACTTCCAGCATCGCCGCGTAATCAAATCCGTTGGTCATCGTGTTTGTCGCCGAGCCAGCGTGAGGTTTGCGCAGTTATGCCAGCCAAGCCAGCGCACCGGCCGCCGCAAACGGCAGTGTAAAGAGTAACGCGGCAAAAGACGAGTTTGAAGCTCGCAAGGAATTCAGCGGGCGACGGCGGCGGATTTGGACAGGCTGTGGCAGAGATCCGCGGATTCGACGGGCCGATTTTCGGGCCACGGCTCGTTCATCAGCGCGGAGCGATTCATTGCCTTTGACAGCACGAGCTGGACATCGCTGATATAGCGCTCCCAGAAAGATGCCGCGCAGGACGCCAGATAAAAATCCCACATGCGGATGAACCGATCGTCGAATCCCAGCCGCTTCACGGCCGGCAAGCGGGCGTGGAAACGAGCGCGCCAGTCTTCCAGCGTCCGCGCGTAGTGAATCCCGATGTCTTCGGAATGATAAAGGCCCAGGCGTGTGGAGCGGGCAAGAGACGCGAGAATTCCGGAGAGCGACGCGAGCTGCGAGCCGGGAAAAATGTGCTTTTGAATCCAGTCCGATTTGCGGCGGTAAGTACCAAACTTTTGATCGAGGAAAGTGATCGTTTGAAGCAGCATGTTGCCGCTGGGCGCGAGCAAGCGATCGCAAGCCGAGAAGAACTCATCGTAATGACGGAAGCCGACGGCTTCGAACATTTCGATGCTCACGATTTTGTCGAAGGAGCCGCGCAGATTTCTGTAGTCCACCCGCAGAAGTTCAACTTTGCCGCGCAGTTGCGGACTTAGCCTGAGGCGCTCGGCCACGTAGTCGTGTTGTTTGCGGCTAATCGTGGTGGTGGTCACGTGGCAGCCGTAACGGCGCGCCGCGTGAAACGCGAAGCCACCCCAACCGGTGCCGATTTCGAGTACGCGATCGCCCGGACCGAGGCGCAACTTGCGGCAGATGCGATCGAGCTTTTCGATCTGCGCGTCTTCCAGTGAGTCGTCGGCATTGCGGTAACAAGCGCAGGAATACGTAAGAGTGGGATCGAGAAACAAACTGAAAAAATCGTTCCCGAGGTCGTAGTGGACGCGGATATTTTCGGCGCTGCCGTCGAGCGAATTATCGCGGAGGCGCTGTTCGATCGCGTCCTTAAGACGGCTAGCGAAGGAGTAGAAGCGGTTTCGAGGCTCGAGAGACGCCACATTGCGCACCGCGATTCGCACCGCCGAAATCAGATCGGGCGAAGACCAATCGCCGTCCATGTACGCTTCGCCCAGGCCCGTATCTCCGCCTAGAATGGCGCGCGCGAAAAATCGCTCATTGTGGACTTTAATTTCCGAGCATAGCCCGGCGTGCGGGTCGCCGAAACCGTAGCGGCCATCCGGGCACACGATTTCGATGCGGCCTTCAGGCAGGCCTTCGAGCGAGTGGAGAAACGCGCGCTTGGCGCTACGGGCGAACCATCCGGGCAACGGGATTGTCTCCTTCCGAGTGTTGGGAATGATGTTGCGGCACATCGAGATCGGGCTTCGTGAACACAGGCACTTTTTTCAGGTAGAGCCGCAGGGCCTGCCAATGGATTGCGGCGATCACTTTCGCGGTCATAAACGGATAGCGCGCTAGAGCGCGATGCAAAACCGGGGCCGTCCAGGGCTCGCGGCAGAGGTCAAGCGTCGCGTCGAAAAAACAGTTGCCGGCGTCCAGAGTCTGCATGTGCGCCACCAGATGCTCCTCCGGCGCGGTGAAAGTAAAAATGTAATCCAGCTCCATCTTCATGAACGGCGAAACGTGCAGCGCCTTGGGCGTCTGATATTGAAACGAATTCGCGGCGCCGCATTGATTCGTCTCGCTCAGCCAGTAATTGCGGCTCTCGCCAAACGTGCTGTTCACTTCCGCAAGAATCGCGGCCACCCGGCCTTGCGAATCGCAGCAATAGAAAAACGAGACCGGATTGAACACGTAGCCGAAATAGCGGAGATGCGTGAGCAAATAAATCGGCCCTTCGGGTAGCACGAGTCCTTCTGCGGCGGCGTCTTCGCGCAGGCGTTCACGGAGCGAGACGGAAGGATCTCCAAAATGATCCCGATCGAAAAAACTCGCCGCGCGAAAGCGGTTGTACGCGGCCAGCGGCGAAATCTTCATGAGCGAAGGGATGCGGTCGATATCCAGCAGCACCATGAAAACCGGATAAGTGAATTCGTGGAGAACCGGTTGAAACCGGCGATGGCGAAGTTTCCCTGTGTAGATCGATGGCTGCATGGCTCGGGCCGTCAGACCTCCACTCCCAAAGCGCTGGCCACGCGAAGCGCGGAGTTCAGGCCGTCCTCGTGAAAGCCGTAGAACCAGTACGCGCCGGCGAAATGCGTGCGGTTGCGGCCGCTGATCTCGCTCCAGCGGGTCTGGGCGCGAATGGCGTCGCGAGTGAGCAGCGGATGAAAGTAGGTCATGCGGCGAATCACCTTCCGCGGATCGATTGAACCCGTGTCGTTCAGAGTGACGCAGTAATCTTCCGCGACATCGAGCGATTGCAGGCGGTTCATGTGGTAGGTGACCGTGGCGGCGTGACCGTTATTCAGGTGCAGGTTGTAATTCCACGAAGCGCGGGCAGCGGCGGCGCGCGGCAGGAGGCGCGTGTCGGTGTGCAGGCATGTTTCGTTGCGGCTAGTGGCGAAGCAATTCAGCACGCCGCGCTCGGCGTCGGTGGGATTTTCAAGCAGCGGCAGCACGCGGTCGCAGTTGCAAGCGAAGACCACGTCGTCAAACTCCATGCTCGGGCGATCCGCGAAGTGCAGAGTGACGCCAGTGGTGGAGCGCGCGACGCCGGTGACGCGAGAATCGAGCACGATCCGATCGCGACACGGCGCTGTGAGTGGAGCGACGTACGTATGGCTGCCGCCTCGCACCGTTCGCCACTGTGGGTGGGTATTGATGCCGAGCATGCCGTGATTGGAAAAGAAGCGGATCAGGGTGTGCGCGGGAAACGAACGGATCGTGGAAGTGGATGCCGACCATACCGCCGAAGCCATCGGAAGCAAATAGTAGTCGAGGAACGCACCCTGAAAATGGCACTCATCGAGGAAGTCGCCGAGCGTGGTGTGAAGGTTTTCGCGCTGATTCAAGTAGCGCGGCGCCAGGCGATTGAATCGCACGATCTCGCGCAGCAGTTCATAGGATAGCGGACGCAGCAGATTCGCGCCGCGATTGAAAAATCCGCTAAGTCCGCGGCTCGAATATTCGAAGCCGTTTTCCGGGCAGGCCACGGCGAAGGACATGTCGGAAGCTTGAGTTTCGACACCCAGCTCCTCGAACAGCCGGGTGAGGCGCGGATAGGTCCGATCGTTATAGACGATAAATCCCGTATCTATGGGAACGGGTCCAGATGCCGAATCGACAACGATGGTGTTGGTGTGCCCGCCGAGGCGCGGTTCGGCTTCAAAAAGCCAGACCGTATGGCCGCGGCTGAGGTAATAAGCGGACGCCATCCCGGAAATTCCCGCGCCGATGATCGCGATGCGACTCATCGCTTTGCCTCACCGGGAGCGCTGGGGAGATTGAACGGCCGCAGATCACGCGCGATGCCAAACAGGTTGAGCAGACGCAAACCGTAATAGGTGAAGTCGATTTCCCACCACCGGACGCCCTGACGGCAACTGGCCATCGAGAAGTGGTGATTGTTGTGCCAGCCTTCGCCGAAGGTGAGCAAAGCAAGCAGCCAGTTGTTGCGGCTCTGGTCCGGAGTGTTGAAGCGGCGGTTGCCGAAGACGTGCGCGAACGAATTGATGGCAAAGGTGCAGTGGTACAGCGCGACGGTGGAAACCAGAAACGCCCATACGAAAACCGGAAAGCCGCCGAGGGCGTAAATCGCGGCGCCGTAGCAGACGATGGGAAGCCAGTGGTAGCGGTCCAGCCAGCGCAGCTCGGGAAAGCGGCCGAAATCGGCAACGCGCCGCGGTTCGTACTCGTCGTATTCGTTGGAAAGCACCCAGCCCACATGCGCCCACCAGAAAGTTTGCATCCAGGGCGAATGAACGTCCTGTTCCTCGTCGGAGTGCCGGTGATGTTCGCGATGATGGGCGGCCCACCAGAGCACGCCCTTTTGCCCGGAGGTCTGGGCGAGGACCGCCATCAAAAATTGAGCGGCGCGCGAAAGTTTGTAGGAACGGTGGCTGAAATAACGGTGGTATCCGGCCGTGACGGCGAACATGCGCAACGCGTAGCTGGCCACAAACCATCCGAGCAGCGCGGGACGAAAGGGAACGAAAAACACGGCCAGCGCGCCCACGTGGATGAGCAGGAAGAGCGCCACAGCGCCGAAGCGGTAGCCGCGCACGACTCCGAGGGCGGATTGAATGGGTTGATCCGTAGAAACGTTCACAAAATTCCCGCAACTATAGGTACGCCGCCGGACAAAAAGCGGATTCAACCTTTGTAACAATCCACAAGGGCTTCTGTCAATGCTTTGTCCTGGACAAACCATTGACAGGGCACCAGAACATGGCTAGGCTGTGGCTGAGGCGCATGAACACTCCGGGATATCCCATCCGTGCCGCGGCGAAACTCTCGGGTCTTTCGACGGACACCATTCGCGCCTGGGAGCGCCGATATAAGGCAGTCGTTCCCGAGCGCGTGAGACGGAGCCGGCTTTATTCGGACGCGCAGGTGGCTAGGCTGCGATGGCTGCGCGACGCGGTGAATGCCGGGCACTCGATCAGCCAGATCGCGGCGCTGAGCGACGCGCAAGTTCGCCGGCTGCTGGCGCGAAGCCGCGAGCTGGGCAACCCGAGGCCAAAGCTAAAGGCCTCGGAAGATCTGCACGATGGAACGCTGACGCGAGTCATCGATGCGATTGAACGCTACGACACGGTTCAAGCCGAAGCCGAGTTGTCGAGGCTCGCCGTGCTGCTCGCGCCGCGGCACTTCGTTCTGGATGTGTTGGTGCCGCTGCTCCGCCGCGTGGGAACGGAATGGCACCGTGGACGGCTGCACATTGCCCACGAGCATATGGTGTCGGCGATTTTACGGAGCATGCTCGGCGCGCTCACCCGGCTTTACCCGGTGCATTCGCCCGCCAAGCGAATTCTGATGACCACGCCTTCGGGCGAAATGCACGAATTCGGCATTCTTACGGCGGCGTTGCTGGCGGTAGGACAGGGCATCGGCGTCGTGTATCTCGGTCCGGATCTTCCGGCCAAGGAAATTCTTCTGGCCGCGAAGAAAACCGATGTGGACGTAGTGCTGCTGGGAATCACGCGAACTCGAGGAAATCGCGCAGCCGTTCGCGAAGCAGGCCGCGTGGCAGCCAGACTGCCGGCCGCGAAAACGCTCTGGATCGGCGGTCGGGGAAGCCGAGGGCTTCGCCGCGCCGCAAACTCGGGGCGAGCCGCGCTTCTGGAAAATTTTCAGGATCTGGAGCGGATGCTAGGCGAATTGGAAAGGTGAGTCGGGTCAAGGCCGCACCAATCCGTCAGCGAGCGATCCACGTATCTATAGCAGGGACCCACGTGAAACTTTTCCTCAAGCTGTTGTTCGGCTTCATTTTTGTATTTATGGTGGCCGCGACGGTCCATGCGTCGATGCAAAGCGGACTGGCGGCAGCGTGGCCTTCTTACGCCGCGAATCCGTGGGCGATGGCCACGCTGTATGACGCATACGCGGGATTCATCACTTTCTTCGTATGGGTGGCTTACAAAGAGCCTGCATGGTGGAGGCGGGCCGGCTGGCTGATTCTGATTCTGGGACTCGGCAACATCGCCATGTCCGCTTATGTGCTGATTCAGCTTTTCCGGCTGAAGCCGGACGAGCCCGCATCACGGGTGCTGTACCGCTAAGCACAAGGATGCGACGCCTACTTCAAACCAAAATTGCGGAGCCGCTTCTCGCGATATTGCGCGCCGGCGTGACCCCGGAAAAAATCGCTCTAAGCCTCGCGCTGGGCCTGACGCTCGGAGTGTTCCCCGCGCTGGGAACCACGACGATTCTTTGTCTGGCCGCCGGGCTGCTTTTGCGTCTGAACATGCCCGCCATCCAAATGGCCAACTTCGCGGCCTATCCGATGCAACTGATCCTGTTCGTCCCGTTCATTCGCCTGGGAGAACTTGCGTTCGGAGTGCCGGCGTCGTCTCTCACTCTGGCGACGGTTGCGGGGCTGATACGCGCGAACGCGTGGCTGGCGATTCACACGCTGTGGACGACGACGATGCACGCGATCGCGGTGTGGGCCGTGGTCTCGGTTCCCATCTCGATTGCGCTCTACTTTATTTTTGTCGCGTCGCTGCGGGCGCTGTGGCGGAACAGCGCGCCTATCGCGGATGAGCCGCCGATTTTGACGCAAGCGCGCGGTTCGGTCGCGGCGGACCCCGCGGGTGAGACGCAGTGATACGAGAGGCTGCATATCTTGCCGGAGTGGGTGTCGCGGTCGTCGCGGGCATGATGTTCGTGCTCTGGCTGATTTTTCTGATTACCGACAACGCCGCGATCGTCGATGTTGGCTGGGCCGGAGGTCTTGCCACGCTGGCGGCGATTTATGCGTATCGCGCGGATGGGGTCGCATATTCGGCAGCTGATGATCGCAGGAATGGCGTGCATCTGGGGCGGGCGGCTGGCGCTCTACCTGCTTTTTACCAGAGTGATCGGGCAGCCGGAAGAAGGGCGGTACGCTCAACTTCGCCGGGAATGGAAAACAAAGATTCGCGCGAAATTTCTGGGCTTCTTCGAATTTCAGGCGCTGCTGTGCGTTCTGCTTTCGGGGCCGTTTCTGTTTCCCGCGCTGAACACGCGGCCGCAGCTTTCGCGGTTTGAGATCGCGGGCGCTGCAATTTGGCTCGTCGGCATGATTGGCGAGGCCATCGCCGATTTCCAGCTCAGCCGATTCAAAAGCGACGCGGGCAACCGCGGCCGGACCTGTCGAGACGGGCTTTGGCGCTTCTCGCGGCATCCCAATTATTTTTTTGAGTGGGTTATCTGGATGGGATTCGCCGTTTTCGCGCTGGGGTCTCCGTACGGTTACATCGGTCTGATCTCACCCGCGCTGATTCTTTATTTCCTGCTGCGCGTCACCGGAATTCCGGCCACCGAAGCGCAGGCGATCCGGTCCAAGGGCGACGACTACCGCGAATACCAGCGAACCACGAGCGCCTTCGTGCCGTGGTTTCCAAAGAAGGAGCAGACCACGTGAGCGATACATCCGTGAAAGGGCTTGCGATCGGCCAGCGTTCGATCGTGCATCCCGAAGCTGAACACCGCGCGTGGTTCGAGGCGCTTCTGGAGCGCGAGCTGATTCCCGATTCGATTGTGCGAATGGGTATCCGGCATTTTTTGAAACAGCGGTTGCGCGAAGAATCGCGCGGCGGTGAAGCCGCGATTGCCGCACGGAAGCTCGCGCTGGTCGCGTCACTCAAGTCCAGCGCCATCGCTCTCCAAGCCGACGCCGCGAACCGCCAGCACTACGAAGTTCCCCCGGAGTTTTTCGAAAAGGCGCTCGGCCGCCGGATGAAGTACAGCTCGACGAACTGGCCCGAGGGCGTGCGCACGCTTGATGATGCCGAAGAATCCATGCTCGCCCTCACCTGCGAACGAGCACGCCTCAAGAACGGGCAGAGAGTGCTGGAGCTGGGTTGCGGATGGGGCTCGCTCAGCCTGTACATCGCCGAGCACTTTCCCGAGAGCGCGATTGTGGGCGTCTCGAACTCACGAACGCAGCGCGGCTACATCGAAAGCCGGGCTGCAGAGCTCGGACTGCAGAACCTGCGCATCGTCACGGCGGATATGAACGAATTCACCTGCGCCGACAGGTTCGATCGCATCGTCTCGGTGGAGATGTTCGAACACATGCGCAACTACGAGGCGCTACTGGGGCGGATCGCGTCGTGGCTCGAACCGGACGGGCTGCTGTTCGTTCACATCTTCGCGCACGCGCGGTTTGCTTACCCCTTCGAAGTGAAGGACGCGAGCGACTGGATGGCGCAATATTTCTTTTCGGGCGGGATCATGCCAAGCGACGACCTGCTCTCCTATTTTGATCGGGATATGCACATCGTCGAGCACTGGCGCTTAAACGGCATGCACTATCGGAAGACCGCCGAGGCGTGGCTGGCGAACATGGATTCGAATCGCGAGTCTATCCTGGAACTATTTGCCGCCACGTACGGACCCGAGCATGCGCGGCAGTGGCTATCGCGCTGGCGCATCTTCTTCATGGCGTGTGCCGAATTGTGGGGCTACCGTGGCGGAGACGAGTGGATTGTGTCTCACTACTTATTCGATCGCAGTGGCCCGCGACTCGGTCTAAATGTGAGTCCTGCTGATTGACGATCCTCAGTCAGGTTAACGCGGCGGGAAAATCGGAAACCCAATGAAAACAAAAGAGCGAATGGTCGGGGCGAAAGGATTTGAACCTTCGACCTCCTGGTCCCGAACCAGGCGCGCTAGCCAGGCTGCGCTACGCCCCGACAGTACGGCGGGAAATACAACCTACCAAGTCTAAGCTACCCTCGGCACATCCGCAACCCGGGTCCCGCGCGCCTTTTCACGGCGCAATCGCCACATGTTATGGCCAGAGCCGTGGCCTTCTGTTTCGCCGCGGTTACCGCGGCGTCCGACAGGGCCACAACCCGGCCGTCTTAGGAAGGTCGTCGCGCCACGTGGATTACGCGCCACCGGATCAAAGATCGTTCCGCGCAATTCGTCGGCGGTTGCTCCCAGAAGTCGAAGCCACGCCGCGCGAATCACCGACAAAAAATTAGACTGCCTTCGATTGCGCCTTCAGCGTCTCCGGCAAGCGCACCAGTCGCGCGTCCGTGATCGCTGGGATCTCGCGGATCTTGGCGACGACCGAATCTTCCACCTTGCCGTCGAGCCGCACCAGCGCAATCGCGTCGGCGCCCTGCTCGGGTTTGCTTCGCCCCAACGCAAACGTGGCGATGTTCACGCCCAGGTTTCCAAGCGCGGTTCCGATTTTGCCGATCACGCCTGGGACGTCGCGATTGCGCGTCACGAGGAGCGTGCCCTCGAGTGGAGCTTCCAGCTCGATGCCGTCGATGGCCAGCAAACGCGGCGCGCCGTCTTGCCCAACCGTGCCTTCCACCACGAGTTCGTGCCCGTTGCTCACGGCCGAAACTTCCACGGCATTCACATAGCCCCGTTCGCGGCGCTTGGTCACTTCTTCCACCACCAAGCCGCGCGTTGCCGCTTCTTGTGCCGCGTTCACCAGATTCACCGGCTCTTCGATCACCGCGTTCATCAGCCCCATCAGCACGGCGCTGCGAACCACGTGCGAGCCCACTTCCGCCGGCTCGCCCGAATAGCGGATACGAACGTTGGTAAAGCTCGGCGACGCCGAAGCCTGCGCCAGAAAAATTCCCAGCCGGTCGGCCAGCTCGAGATAAGGACCGAGCCGCTTGTACTGATCCGGCGACAGCGCCGGCATGTTCACCGCGTTGCGAATTTGCCCTCGGAAAGGTAATCCTTCACCTGCTGCGCGATCAGCGTTCCGATTTCTTCCTGCGCTTCGGCGGTGGAGCCGGCGATGTGCGGCGTCGCCACCACGTTCGGCATTCCGAGCAGCGGCGAGTTCTTCGGCGGCTCCGTCGGCAAACGTATCGAGCGCCGCGCCCGGCAATTTGCCCGGATTCAGCGCCTTCAGCCAAAGCGCCTTCGTCGATCAACTCGCCGCGCGCGCAGTTGATGATCCGCACGCCCTTCTTCATCTGCGCGAACGCCGCCGCGTTGATGCATCTTCTTCGTTTCGAGGGGCTGAGCGCGGTGTGCAGCGAGTAGTCGCGTCCGCGCGCTTCAGCACTTCCTCGAAGGGGATCAGATTCCACTTCCAGCTCTTTCGCCGCCGTCTGCGAGTAACGTAGGGATCGCATGCGACCACCATGTTCATCTCAAAGCCCTGCGCGCGCCGCGCCACTTCGATGTCCGACGCTGCCCAAATCCGACCAGCCCAGCGTTTTTCCGCGCAGCTCCGTACCCGACGAATTCGACTTCTCCCAGTTGCCGCGCTTGAATGCCGCGTATTGCCTGCGGAATCGAGCGCGCCAGCGCCAGCATCAGCGCGAGAGTGTGCTCCGCCACCGAAACGGCGTTGCCGCCCGGCGTATTCATCACCAGCACGCCCGGCGGGTGGCCGCGTCCAGTTCGACGTTGTCGACGCCCACGCCGGCGCGCCCGATCACACGCAGCTTCGGGCGCCTTTTCCAGCAGTTCCGGCGTCCACCTTAGTGGCGCTGCGCACGATCAATCCGTCGGCGTCGGCAATATCGGTCGCGCAGGCGAAGCCGCCGGTCGGCACCACCACGTCCCATCCAGTGGCCTTCAGAAGGTTGATACCGCGGTCGCTAATCTTGTCTGCAATCAGAATTTTCATGTCATAAAGCGTAAAGGCTGGGGTACCTCCTGTCAAATGCGCCGCGCGCGGCCGGATTTGCGTGTGATATTCTCGATTTACACGATTTTCAACGAGGCAAACGAATGTCTTATTTGGAGCGGATTCAGGCGGATTTGATTACGGCCATGAAGTCGAAGGACGAGCTGCGCCTGAGCGTCTTGCGCATGGTCAAGAGCGCGCTGAAGCTGAAGGAAATCGATAAGATGTCGCCGCTCACCGACCTCGAAGGCCTGCAGACGCTGCAGACCCTGGTGAAGCAGCGCAAGGAATCCATCGAGCAGTTTACACAGGGTGGACGCCAGGACCTGGCCGACAAAGAAGCCAAAGAAATCGCCATCATCGAGACCTACCTGCCCGCCGCTCCGAGCGACGCAGACATGGAACGCGCTATTGCCGACGCTGTGAGCGAAACCGGCGCCGACTCGCTGAAGCAGATGGGCGCCGTGGTAAAAGCCGCCCGCGCCAAGCTTGAAGGCCAAGCCATCGACGGCAAAGCGCTCAGCGACAAAGTCCGCGACGTTCTTACCGCGAAGTCTTCGTAACTCGCCAAAACGGGGCGATTCCCATTTTGGGAATGCGCTTTTGTCTTTACACCGTTATACCTTTGTGGTAACGTATGTTGGGGCGTAATAGAAACCCCGCAACAAACGTACATGCGAAGCGGCAGTTTTCCTCTTGCCGCGCGGACGTACTCTCTCCGGCATCAACCCCTCCTCCGGACCTAAATTTCTAATCGCGGTTCTGCGATTAGAATTCGTCGTAACTCCAACAAAACAAACCACCGCGCCATTTCTAATCGGCACTAACGAGACATTTTTTTCTCACGTCGATCACGGTCGGCCAGCCTCTCAGGCGGTCCTCCGACGAACTCACCACGAAGTCAGAGCACTTTTCCCGTCGCACTCCGCCCTCAGCGGAGAAATGAAACTCAGCGCGACGAGGTTGAATCGAACGCTAGAAGGTTGTGATGTCGGTGGCTTCGAGGATTGGTTTTTTGTACCCGTTGCGAGCGACGCTGAGCATGGCGCGTCCGATCTGCTGGGTGGAAGTCATTCTGCTTCCGAGAAGCTTCTTCAACAGGGGAAGAATCGGGGCGAAGACTTTGTAGAGCTTGCGGTACAAGGGAGTGCGCGACTCGATTCCGTCAAGCGCTTCGATAAAGCCGGGGCGAAAAATGTAAGCCGCTTTGAAGCCGCGTCCGAGCACGACGTTCTCCGCTTTGCCCTTTACGCGCGCCCACATCACGCGGCCCTTCTCGCTGCTGTCGCTGCCGGCGCCCGAAACGAAGATGAAAGTCAGCTCCGGGCTGGCTTGTACGAGAGTGCGCGTAGCCGCAGCCGTGATTCCATAAGTAACCCGCGAATAGTCTTCTTCCGACATTCCCGACGAAGTTATTCCGAGGCAGAAAAAACACGCGTCGAGTCCGGTGAGTTGGCTTTCAATCGTCGAAAAATCCTGAAAGTCGGAATGAACGATCTCGCGAACCTTTTGCTGATTGGGAAAGTTGGCCGGCATCGGATCGGAAGCCTTGCGCACCACCGTAATCACCGCTTCCACACCCGAATCGCGCAGGCATTCGAGCAGCACGCCTTGCCCGACCATGCCGGACGCCCCAAACAGAACGACTTTCAATTTGCGTGGGCTCCTGAATCCAGCGAAAGTGTATCGCGGAAACTGTCCGGTTGGGCGACCCGCCTATCCCACAAGCGGTCAGCGGCGCCATTCCGTAAAAGTCAGCGGCGCGATAACTCTCCACTTATCTGCCAGTTCCGCGAAGCAGGAAATGGCGCGTCTCGTGCTGTGCATGCGCTACAAGTTGTAGATGATGCTCGGAGGTGTGTCGATGGCGGGATTTTGGCAGGACGTTAAGTTCGGAGTGCGGACGCTAGGGAAGAGCCCAGGGTTCGTGCTGGTGGCGGTGCTGACGTTGGCGCTGGGCATCGGCGCGAATACGGCGATTTTCAGTGTGGTAAACGGCGTCCTGCTGAAACCGCTGCCGTATCCCGAGCCGGGACGATTGGTGAGCGTGTATACGATCCTGCCGGACCAGCCGCGATTTTCCACTTCGATTGCGGACTTTAAAGATTTCATGGATCGCAGCAGTGTCTTTTCGAGTGCGGCGCTTTTCGCGCAGCGCGATCTGGACCTGACGACGAACGGCGTGCCGACGCACCTTTCGGGGATGGGAGTCTCGAATGGCTACTTTCAGGTGCTTGGCTACCGGCCGGCCATGGGGCGCGACTTTGCCTCCAGCGACGACACCAAGGGCAACAACCGCGTCGCGATTTTGAGCGACCGGCTGTGGCGCGAGCAGTTTGGCGCGGACCCGCATGTGGTGGGGCGAGGCGTGACGCTCTCGGGTGAATCGTTCACGATCATCGGCGTGATGCCGCCGGGCGTGCAGCACGTGGGCGGAAACTATCGAAGCGTGCAGCAGGGCGAACGCGTGGACATTTGGTGGGCGCTGCCATTGTGGCCGGCGAAGACCGACGGTTGCGATCGCTTTTGCCACTACTTGAACATGGTGGCGCGATTGAAGTCGGAGGTGACGCTCGCGCAGGCGCAAGCGCAGATGACTACACTTGCGGCGAATATGGCGAAGGAAAATGGCGGCGGCAACGATGGGTTGACGAACCGCGTTGGGCTGGTGCCGCTGAAGGAAGATGTGGTGGGGAACGCGCGGCAGATGTTGCTCGTCGTGATGGGCGCGGTGGGATTTCTGCTGCTGATCGCGTGCGTGAACGTGGCGAATCTTTCGCTGGTGCGCGCGGCGGGGAAGCAGCGCGAGATCGCGATGCGCACGGTGCTCGGTGCGAGCCGGTTGAGGATCATCAGCCAATTGATGGCGGAGAGTTTGTTGCTGGCGTTGTTGGGATGCGTGGCGGGCGTGGCGATTGCGAAGTGGGGAATCGATGCGCTGCTGGCGATGGCGCCGGACAAATTTCCGCGATTGGGCGCGATTCAGCTCGACTGGCGTGTGCTGCTGTTCGCGATTTTTGTGACGGTGCTGACGGCAGTCCTGTTTGGGTTGTTGCCGGCACTTTCGGTGCCGCAACGTGATGCGAACGCGTCGCTGAAAGAAGGCGATCACGCGACGGCGGGCGCGGGACACTTGCGTTTGCGCAACGCGCTGGCGGTGGCGGAGATTGCGCTGGCGCTGGTGGTGCTGGCCGGCGCTGGGCTGATGGCGCGGACGTTTTACAATTTGCAGCGCGTGAACGCGGGGTTTCAGGCGGAGCACGTGCTGACGTTCGAACTGGACATGCCGCAGGCGCGCTATAAAGACGATGCCAAGTACATCACTTTTTTGCGCGAGCTGACGGACAGGCTTAACGCGCTGCCGGGCGTCGAGACCGTGGGAATCGGATCGGACTTGCCGTGGACGGGTTACGACGAAAACCTCGGATTCAACATCGTGGGGCAGGCCGATCCGAACGCGCATGGGCAGTCGGCGCGATTCCATTTCATGTCGCCGGGTTATTTCCGCGCGATCGGAACGCCGCTGGTTGCGGGGCGATTTTTCGCGGCGACGGATAACGACAAGACGCAGCCGGTGCTGGTGGTGAACGAGGCGTTCGCGAAGCGCTATTTTCCGGACGGCGCGATCGGACGGAACATCACAACGTTTAACGACAAGTCGATGCAGATCGTGGGCGTGGTGGGAAACGTGAAGGACACGCCGTCGAGCGCGGAAGCGAAACCGGCGCTGTATTTCGATAACTGGCAGTTCGTGGGCGGAGGCGAGCAGTTCATCGCGATTCGCGCGACGGGAGATTTGCGTCCGCTGGCTGCGCAGGTGGGCCGAGAAGTGGCGGCGCTCGATCCGGATTTGCCGGTGCTGAAGGTGAGGGCGCTCGACGACGTGAGCGCGATGGCGATTTCGGCGACGCGATTCACGCTGATGCTAGTGGGTGCCTTCGGCGCGATTGCACTGGTGCTTGCGGCGGTGGGAGTGTTTGGCGTCATCTCGTACTCGGTAGCGCAGCGCACGAATGAAATCGGAATACGGATGGCGCTGGGTGCGCTCGAGCGCGATGTGCTTGGGATGATCGTCGGGCATGGGGCACGGCTCGCGGTGGCGGGCGTGGCGATTGGCGTATGTGCGGCGCTGCTGTTGACGCGGGCGATGCAGACGCTGCTCTACGGAGTGAGTCCGTTCGATCCGGCGACGTTTGCAGCGGTGGCGGGCCTGCTGGGAGTGGTGGCGCTCGTGGCGTGTTGGGTGCCGGCACGGAGGGCGGCTCGTGTGGATCCGATGACGGCGCTACGGCACGAATAACATAAGACGAATAAAAAACTGGGATGCGAAGACGGCGCGAAGTTGGCGCCGTCTTTTTTTTGCTTCGCCGTGATGCGGATGCGGCTTGCGCGCGTTTCCCTGGGATGCTAACTTGCGCCGTCTGGAAACAGGTTGAGCGGCGGCGGATTTTGGCCGCAAGCTGCGGATTCAGGAGAATCGATGGCGACGAAACAGTGGAGCTCGACGGCACCGCCGGCGGAATTCCATCCGTACGTGGAAGCGGACGAGTCGATAGCCGAGTTCAGCCTGCGCGCGGTGATTCTGGGATCGCTGTTCGGCATTTTGTTTGGCGCGGTATCGGTGTACGTGGGGCTGCGCGCCGGGCTGACGGTTTCGGCGTCGATCCCAATCGCCGTCCTCTCGATCAGCATTCTGCGCGCGTTCGGGCGCTCGACCATCCTCGAGAACAACATCGTTCAGACCACAGGCTCGGCCGGCGAATCGGTGGCCGCGGGCGTGATCTTTTCCATACCGGCGTTGATCTTTTTGGGGTTTTCGCTGAACGCGGAATACTGGCGGATTTTCTTTCTGGCGTTGATGGGCGGCTGGCTCGGCGTGCTGTTCATGATTCCGCTGCGGCGGCAGCTGATTGTGAAGGAGCACGGCAATCTGACGTTTCCGGAAGGCACGGCGTGCGCGGACGTGCTGGTTGCAGGCGAACGCGGCGGATCGTTTGCGGGGCGCGTGTTTTGGGGATTGGGGCTCGGCGGAATTTATACCTTCGCGATGAACACGCTAGGGATGTGGCCGAGCCAACCAGAATATCAGCCGGCGTGGCTGCCGGGCGCGTCGTTCCGTGCGGCGATCACTTCGGAATATTTGGGAGTGGGATACATCATCGGGCCAAAGGTTTCGGGGACGCTGTTTGCGGGCGGCGTGATTTCGTGGCTGGTGCTCATGCCGGCGATCAAATTTTTCGGATCGCTTTCGGGCAACGTGCCGTTGTATCCCTCGACGATTCCCATCAATCAAATGACGCCGAGCGAATTATGGGGAAGCTATATCCGGCCGATGGGCGCCGGAGCGGTGGCGGCGTCTGGATTGATTACGCTGGTGAAAACGCTGCCGACGATTTATTCGGCGCTGAGCGCAGGACTGAAGGATATTCGCGCGAAACAGGTCGGGCTGTCGGCGATGAAGCGGACCGAGCGCGACATGTCCATGCGCGTGGTGGTGATCGGGTCGGCGGTGATCGTCGCGATGATGTGGGCGCTCTTGAAGTTCAAGCCGATTCCGGGAGCGATGACCAGCGGCTTCTCCGATTTTCTGGCGGCAATTTTCGTGGTGATCTTCGGTTTTCTGTTTGTGACGGTGGCGTCGCGCATCAGCGGGCTGATTGGGAATTCCTCGAACCCGATCAGTGGGATGACAATTGCGACGTTGATGGCGACCTGCGCCGTGTTTTTGGTGATTCACTGGACGTCCACGGCTCACGAGGTGCTGGCGCTCACAATTGGCGGCGTGGTTTGCATCGCTTCGGCGATTGCGGGCGCGACGTCGCAGGATTTGAAGACAGGCTATCTCGTGGGCGCGACGCCGTACTGGCAGCAAGTAGCGCTGGTGATCGGCGTGATGGTTTCGTCGTTTGCGATCGGCGGAACATTGATCCTGATGAACATTGGCCTAGCGCAATACCGGCCGGTGCAGATCGCCCTGGACATCGATCATTTGCGGCCCGGCGTGGATGTGCAGGAGAACAACTACAGCTACAACGGAAAAACGTACACGCTGGTGAATGCGCTTGGGTCACACGAAATTCCCGATGGAAAATATTTGTACGATCCTGGCACGCGAGAAATCGAAGTGCAGTGGATTCAGGGCATCGGCAGCGACCAGGCTGCGGCCCCGCAAGCGCGATTGATGGCGACGGTGATCAGCGGAATTCTGAATCAGCGGCTGCCGTGGCGGCTGGTGTTTCTCGGCGTGTTTCTGGTGATCGCGATTGAGCTGCTGGGCGTGAGGTCGCTGCCCTTTGCGGTGGGATCGTACCTATCGATTGCCACGACGATGGCGATGTTCGCGGGCGGGTTGGTGCGTTGGCTCGCGGAGCAAGGTAGGCAGAAGGCGACCGAGGCGGAAAGTGAAGTCAGTCCCGGATCGCTCTACGCAAGCGGGCTGATTGCCGCGGGCGGCGTGTTTGGATTGCTGGCGATTGTGCTGAATTTGTTGCAGGACCCGCTACTCAGCTCGAAGGTGCCTCACTGGTTGGCCGCGATTTTGCGCTTGCCGTGGCCGGAGGGAATGTTCGCGCTCGGCGCCAAGATGCCGGCGATCAGCCATTCGGATTGGGCGGGAGTGATTTTGTTTCTCGCGCTGGCGACCACACTTTTCGTTTCCGCGCGGAAGAAATTGAATAACTAGCCCGCGAGCGCATTGAACGCGCTATTGAATTGTGACGTTGGCAAAGCCGAGGCCTTTTAGAAGGCTGGTGATGGTAGTCGCGGCGTTTTGATCGGCGGTCTTCAAAATTCCATCCTGCAGGGAACCTTGTTCCAACTCGTGCTCCGCTTCTTCCCGCACTTGGCTCTCGAGATTCGGATCGGGCGACGTGAAAAGCCCCGTATCGCGCGAATAGACGCGGGTCTTAGTGTTGTCGAGCCGCGTGCTGAAAATTTCCGCTGCCGGTAAGTGCACGGTAATGTCCCGACCGCGGATGGCGACGTCGGTCGGCTGCAATTTGCTTAGATCGATGCCTCCGACAACTTCTCCATGGACGACCAGGAGCAGGCGATCGCCCGCGAGGAATTGCGGCAGATACGGATTGTCGTGCTCGCCGGAAATAATTTTATCCATCGTATAGCGGACGGTCTCGAGGCGCTGGAGTTGCTGGATCTGTCGAACCACTGTGGGCTGGTCGACGTGGAACGTGGCTCCTCCGCGCGCAAACCTGAAGAGATCAAGCAAATGCACGCCGGCGACCATCCAGATTCCAAGCGCAATAATGGCGAGGGTCGCAAGAATGCCGAGTCCCGCTCCAGCGAGGCCGGAGATACGACGGGGCGGAGTTGCTAGCGGCGCGGAGGACATGACGAACGTAGTTTAGCGCAGGTCTTTGACTCACACGGGGCGAGACTTTACACTGGTCGCGTGGCGATCTTCCGGCGAGGCTACGGCGGGTACCGATTCGACATCAGCGGGTATTTCCCGCCGGCGATCAAGGCCATCTGCATCGCGTGCGTCGCGGTTTTCACGGCGCAGAAGCTCTCGAACACGATTTGGCATGACGCTGGCTGGAATTTCTGGACGACTCGTCTTGGGCTGAGTCCGTACGCAGTTTTGCACGGCTGGGTCTGGCAGCCTTTTACCTATCTTTTCCTGCACGCGAACATTCTTCACATCCTTTTCAATTTGTTGTACCTCGCGATGTTCGGCGCGGTGCTAGAGCACACTTGGGGAGCGCGGAAATTTTTCACGTACTTCATGATTTGCGGCGTCGGCGCGGGACTTGTGGAAGTTGGCGTGAAGTGGATCTTGTTCCGCACTGGGCACGCAAGCCTGGACTCGCTACTGATTCCGACGATTGGCGCGTCAGGCGCGATTTACGGCGTGTTGCTGGCCGTGGCGGTGATCATGCCCCACCGGCAGGTGTACGTGTTCCCGCTGCCGGTGACGATCTCAATGCGGTGGATGGTGATCGTCTTGGGGGCGATCGAATTTTTCGGCACGCTGGGCGCGACGGACAATGTGAGCCACATCTGCCATCTGGGTGGGATGCTCGTCGGCTACATCTATATACGGCGCGGGTCGTACATGTATGGGTCGAGGAATTTTGTGTCGGACTGGAAGCGAAAGCGGCTGAAGAAGAAATTCGAAGTGTATGTGAAGCAGCATCAGAATCGTCCGCCATCACGGCCGGACAACTGGTTGAATTAGAACGTTCCCCTCCTACGACTCGTTCGCTTTCGCTCTCACACAAAATTGAAGAGGGATTCTTAGGCCCGATGACTAGTTCCTCAGAATGACCGAATTTTCCGGTACGGCTGGCTTTTCGAGGCCACCGAGTGCGTGGTCCCGGCAGAAGGCGCTATCGACAAGCAATTAGCATACGCGTGGACCTGACCGCGACGACCGCGCTAACGCTTGGATTCGGCGCCGATGCGGATCAGGCGCATCAGGTTGGTGGTGCCGCTGGTAGCTAGCGGTGTACCTGCTACGAGGCCGACTACGTCGCCATTTTTCACCAAGCCTTCTTCGAGGAGGCGGGCTTCGGCGGTTTTGGTGAGCAAATCAAAATCCGTGAAGCGTTGAATGCTGCGAGGCTGAACGCCCCAGAAAAGGCCGAGGCGGCGGCGCGTTTCACGCACAGCGGAGAAGGCCACGATCGGCGCGCGCGGACGATACTTTGAAACCAAGCCGGCGGAAGAGCCGGTTTCGGTGAAGACGGCGACGACGCGCAGGTGCAACTCTTCGGCAGCGTGGCAGACGGCTTCGGCAATGGCTTCGTTGATTTGCAGATTGCCGGTGCGTTCCGGGCGCGGAAGCGTGGTGACGCTGGCTTCGGCTTCGCGGATGATGCGGTCCATCATGGAGACGGCTTCGAGAGGATAAAGTCCCGCGGCGGTTTCGCCGGAGAGCATCAGCGCATCGCTGCCGTCGAAAATTGCATTCGCGACATCCGACGCTTCGGCGCGCGTGGGGCGCGGATTCTTTTCCATCGAGTCGAGCATTTGCGTCGCGGTGATCACCGGAATCAGAGCGTTGCGCGCTTTCAGGATAATTTTCTTTTGCACTACGGGAACCTGCTCGGGATTCATTTCGACGCCGAGATCGCCCCGCGCGACCATCACGCCATCGGCGACTTTGAGGATGGCATCGAGATTTTCGATAGCTTCCGGTTTCTCCAGCTTGGCAATCACTGGGACATTCTTACCTGCACGGGCGATGGCGGTTTTTGCGGCGCGCACGTCGGCGGCGGTGCGGACAAAGCTGAGTGCGATGTAATTGGCGCCGATGTCGAGGGCGGAGATCAGGTCCTTGCGGTCTTTTTTCGTCAGCGAAGGAATTTTCAGCTTCACGCCGGGCAGGTTGATGCCCTGATGCTGGCCGAGGCGGCCGCCGTTTTCGATCTGGGTGATCACTTCGGTGCCGCGAGCGGAAAGAACGCGCAAAGCGATCTGGCCGTCGCTCAATAGAATGCGGTCGCCCTTGCGGACGGATTCGGGAAGCTCTTTGAACGTGGTGCTGACGCACTGTTCGGTGCCGACCATGGTTTTCGTGGTGATGGTGAATTTCTGCCCGAAGCGCAAATGCACGCCTGCGGGCGTGGCGAGCGCGCCGGTGCGAATCTTGGGGCCCTGCAAGTCGGCGAGAACGGCGATGGGTTTCTGATGCTTTTTGGAGGCGCGGCGGAGAAAGGTGACCAGGCGCGCGCGGTCTTCATTGGTTCCGTGGGAAAAATTCAGGCGAGCCACGTCCATTCCGGCCAGGACCAGCTTGTCGATCATTTCGTAGGAGGAAGTGGAAGGGCCGAGGGTACAAACGATTTTTGCGCGTCGAATTTGAGTCACGATTATTGGGCCACCGAAAAGCCGCTGACGATTGTATAAAGAAACGCGATGCCTTTGTTGAAAGAATCGACGGGAATTTGTTCGTCGTCGGAGTGCATGCGGGCATAGCCGGATTCCTCCAGGGGGAAGGGGATGACGCCGTAAGCTTGCACGCTACGCAGGCGCAGACGGTCGGAATCGGTGGCCCAGGGAGACATCATTGGGATGGCATTCGCACCCGGAAAGGATTCGGCGGTGGCTTTCACAATGGCGGCGTAGAAGTCGCTGTTGAGCGAAGAGTTCGGTGAGGCTTCGCGATCACCGGGTTGAACTTCAAATCGAACCTGTGGATCGGCGACGACCTTCGTGAGCGTGGCGAGCAGGTCGTTGATCTGGTTGCCGGGGATTTGGCGAACGTTAATCACACCTCGCGCTTCGGACGGGATGACGTTGTTGCGAATGCCGGCCTGGAGCATGGTGGGAGTTACGGTGTCGCGAAGCATGGCGTTCCAGAACGGATTTTGATTCGAGAGATAACGCGCGGCATGATCGCCGCGGTCTGAGGATTCGAGCGACTGCATCCATTTCGCAGTCTCGGGATCTTCGATGGAGGCGAGGCCCTCGAAATAGCCGCGAGTGACGGCGGTGAATTGAACGGGAGCTTGCCAGGTGCCGAGCTTTTCCATGGCGGCTGAGAGGTGGACGACGGCGTTGTTCTTGGTGGGCATCGAGGCATGGCCGGCGGTGCCCGTGGCGATAACGTTGACGTTGCTCGCTACCTTTTCCGCGGCCTGGATGCCGACGTACCAGACTTTTCCGTCCTTCATTACGGTTTCGCCGCCTTCATTGATGGCGTAACCGCAGGCGATCTTGTCCCAGTGCTTCTCGACGGCGAATTTCATGCCGAATTCGGCGCCGGCTTCTTCGTCGGCTTCAGCGAGAAAAATCACATCGCGCGTCAGGTGTGCTCCGGCGCGTTTCAGCGCAATGAACGCGGCGAGGTTGGCGATCAGGGGACCTTTGTCGTCGAGGACGCCGCGGCCGTAAATGTTGCCGTCTTTCACGATTCCGCCGAAGGGATCGACAGACCATTTCGACTTGTCCACGCCGACGACGTCCAGGTGGGCCATCAGCAGAAGCGCGCGGGAAGGATCGGGAACGGCGGTGGCGGAAAGGCGTGCGACCAGAATGCCGCGGCCGGGAGCGCTTTCGAAAATTTCGGAAGGGATGCCGTTCTTCTGGAGAATGTCGGCGACGTATTTCGCGGCGACCAGTTCATTGCCCGGAGGATTGGACGTGTTGATGCGCTCCAAGCCTTGCAGCCAGCCGAGGGCTTCGCTTTGAAGCTGAAAAATCGCGGAACTCGCGGACACAGGCGCGGGAATGGATGGTTTGGGGACGGCCTGCGAATAGGTGAGGGACGGAAAGAGAAAAACGGAGGCGACGAGCAAAAGACCGGGCAAAACGCGCGGGCGCGCCATTCGAATCGAGTCCTCCATGATGTGAATTCGAGTATGGTTGCGTGAACGACCCATACTATCATGTGGATTACGACGAAATGTTTCGAGCGGCGCGATGTGTTCCGGAGCGCAACGCGCTCGGAATCGAGCGGGCTAGAACTCGTGCGAGTGCGCGCGGTCCATCCCCCACCGGACATAGGCGCATCGTAAATAGTTAGCAGCGAGTGCGCGTTACGCGCATGTCTCGCGTGGATTTTTAGCAGCAGGCCTGCCGCGATAGATCGCCAGCCGTGGCACGGGCCGTTGGTTTCGGGGAGAACATGCAACTAAAGATCGGATTTCGCGCGGTGCTCTTGGGTGTGTTGATTGGAGTGCTAGGAGTGCCGCCGAGCGCTCTGCGTGCCAAAGCGCAACAGCAGGAAGGGCCGGCGAAGCCGAACCAATCGCCGTCAACCACGCCGGTGAAACCTCCGACGGGTCAGCAACAACCGGCGACGGCGGGGCAGCCGCAATCGCAAGCGCCACAGACGGCGATTTCCGTTCAGTCGAACCTGGTGAACATCGACGCGGTAGTGACCGATTTCGACGGGAACATCATTCAGGGATTACAGAAGCAAAATTTTCGCGTGCTGGACGACGGGCAGCCGCAGCAGATCACCAACTTTGCGCCGAGCGAGGCGCCGATCACCATCGTGATTTTGATGGAGTTCAGCAAGCTGCTCGGCGGGTATTTCGGGTACAAAGCTAAAAACTGGGCATACGGATTTCTGAGCCATTTGAACCAGAAGGATTGGGTCGCGTTCAAGACGTTCGATTTGCGCACCAATATCCTGGTGGACTTCACGCAGAACAAGCAGGAAGTGGCACAGGCCGTGGCGGGGCTTTACTTTCCGGATTTCAGCGAAGCGAATTTCTTCGACGCGCTGCTGGAGACCATGCAGCAACTGCGCGACGTGAAAGGCAAGAAATCGATTCTGGTGATTGCGACGGGTTTCGACACGTTCAGCAAGCATACGCTGGATCAGACGCTTAAGAGCGTGAAGGAAACCGACATAACAATATTCTGCGTCGGGATGGCCGAAGAAATCGAACTCTACAGCAACGGAAGCCACATCGGCTACCTGCAGGCGAAAAATCAGATGAACACGTTTGCGGAAATGACGGGCGGGTACGCGTGGTTCCCGCGATTCGAAGGCGAGATGCCGGAAATTTTCAATTCGGTGGCGACGTTCCTCCGGAGCCAGTACACCATTGGGATTACGCCGGCGGACGGCCCCGATGGGAAGTGGCACAAGCTGAAGGTTGAAGCGCTGGACAACGACGGGAATCCGCTGACGACGCCGGATAAAAAAGGCAAGCCGAAGAAGGTGAATGTGTACGCGCGGCAGGGATACACGGCGCCGAAGCCGGGGCTGTACGCGCAGTAATCTCTAGAAACACTCCCACAAATGCCGGGATTGTACGATGCTCGGACCTCAGGGGTTAAAACCCCTGAATGTGCGGCCATTTTCGGCACCGCCAAAGCGGCGACCTTCCGGGAGCCGTATGGGAGACGCCTGCTACGCAAACGGATGCGCTGTCCGCTGCGCTGATCATTATTTTCGAATGCAGCGCAGGTCGCGGCCGGTCATTTCGGGCGGTTCGTTCACTTCCAAAACTCCGAGTAGAGTCGGAGCGATATCCCGCAGTGAGCCTCCGGGCGAGAGTTCGGTGCGGTCGTCTTCACTGAGCAAAATAAAAGGAACGGGATTGGTGGTGTGGTAGGTGTGTGCGCCGCCGGTGACGGGATCGATCATCGTTTCGGCGTTGCCGTGATCAGCGGTGATAATCCACGCGCCGCCGCGCGGGCGAAGCGCTTGAAAAATCCTGCCCAGGCAAGCGTCAACTGATTCGACGGCTTTGATGGTGGCCTCGAGCTTGCCGGAGTGGCCGACCATGTCGGCGTTGGCGAAGTTCATGATGATAGCGTCGAAGTCGCCCTTCTCGATGGCGTGAACCACCGCATCCGCAACACCTTCCGCGGACATCTCCGGTTTCAAATCGTAAGTTGGAACTTTCGGGAGAGGGGACCATCACGCGTTCCTCACCCGCGAAAGGTTTCTCGATTCCGCCGTTGAAGAAGTAGGTGACGTGCGCGTATTTTTCAGATTCGGCGACACGCAGATTTTTGTATTCGAGCTCGGTGAAAACGTTCGCGAGGATGTGTTCGAGTTTTTCGGGAGCGATCAGGTAGCGCAGCCACGGCCAAGCTTTGTCGTACTGGGTCATCGCGACGTAGTCGAGATTCTTCGGGCGGGCGGGATCGGCGAATTCGGCGAATGCAGGATCCATTAGGGCGCGGGTCATTTCGCGGGCGCGATCGGCGCGGTAGTTGAAGAAGATGACGGCGTCGTCATCGCGGATCACACCGCGCGGCCCGTTGGGCTGGCCGTCCTTTTCCGTGGTGATGACGGCGGGGACGATGAATTCGTCGGTGACGCCTTTTTCGTAGCTGGTGCGCACGGCGGTGACCGCGTCCGTGAAGCCAGCTTCCGCTGCGCCGTGAACCAACGCGCGATAGGCACGTTCGACGCGTTCCCATCGATTATCACGATCCATCGCGTAGTAGCGGCCGGAAACGGTGGCGATCTGGCCGACGCCGTACTCGCGCATTTTCTGTTCGAGCTGGCGAATGTAGTCGATGCCGCTGTTCGGCGGCGTGTCGCGGCCGTCCATGAAGCAGTGGATGAAGACGCGCTCGACTTTCGCTTCGCGAGCCATACGCAAGAGCGCGAAAAGATGTTCGATGTGGGAGTGCACGCCGCCGTCGCTGAGGAGGCCCATCAGATGAAGTTGATGCTTGCGGCCACGGTCCATCGCGCCGGCGAGGAGCGGCTGTTTGGAGAAATCGCCGCTGGCGAGAAGCTGATCGATGCGCGTGATGTCCATTTGAACGACGCGGCCGGCGCCAATATTCAGATGGCCCACTTCGCTATTGCCCATCTGGCCTTCCGGCAGGCCGACGGAGGGGCCGGAGGTCTGGATGAGCGTATTGGGGAAGTCTTTTAGCAGGCGGTCGTAGTTCGGTTTGCGTGCGAGCGCGATGGCGTTGCCCTCGACTTGCGGGCGGTAACCCCAGCCGTCGAGCACGGTGAGGACGATTGGTTTGGGACGTTTGTTGGCCATGGATTTTCGAGGTTTAGTCGAGCGCTACTGGACGGCGAGAGCCTTACGGCCGGGGAAGCGGGCGGCGGAGCCGAGGGCTTCCTCGATGCGCAGAAGCTGGTTGTATTTGGCGATGCGGTCGGTGCGCGAAGCGGAGCCGGTCTTGATCTGGCCGGAGCCGGTGGCGACGACGAGATCGGCGAGGAAGGTGTCTTCGGTTTCGCCGGAGCGGTGCGAAATGATCGAGGCGTATTTCGCCTTGCGCGCCATTTCGACGGCTTCGATGGTTTCGGTGACGCTGCCGATCTGATTGAGCTTGATCAGGATGGCGTTGCCGATGCCTTCGGCGATGCCGCGGGCGAAAATTTTGGGATTGGTGACGAAGATATCGTCGCCGACGAGCTGAATTTTCTTTCCGAGTTTCTGCGTGGCGAGTTTCCAACCGTCCCAGTCGTTTTCCGCCAGACCATCTTCGATCGAGACGATTGGATACTGGCGCACCCAGCTGTCCCAGAATTCCACCATTTGCTCGGACGTGTGCTCGGACTTGTCGGATTTCTTGAAGATGTATTTTCTTGAGCCGGAATCGTAGAACTCGCTGGATGCGGGGTCGAGGGCAATGGCGATTTGCTCGCCGGCTTTGTAGCCAGCTGCGGTGATGGCCTCCAGAATGCGCTCCAGAGCTTCTTCATTCGATTTGAGGTTGGGCGCAAAGCCGCCTTCATCGCCGACCGCGGTTGAGTACCCCTTCTTCTTGAGCACGGACTTGAGGTTGTGAAAGACTTCGACGCCCCAGCGAAGCGCTTCGTGAAAATTCGGCGCGCCGACAGGCATCACCATGAATTCCTGGAAGTCCACGGAATTATCGGCATGTGCGCCGCCATTAATAATGTTCATCATCGGGACGGGCAGAGTATCCGCGGAGGCGTCACTGGAATAGCGCGCGAGGTATTTGTAAAGCGGCTGGCCCAATTGAGCGGCAGCGGCGCGCGCGGCGGCCATGGAGACGGCGAGGATAGCGTTTGCGCCGAAATTGGATTTGTTGGGCGTGGCGTCGGCGTCGATCATTTTGCGATCAACTGCATTCTGGTCGGACGCGTCCAGGCCTACGACAGCTTTCGAGATTTCATTGTTGATGTGGCCGACGGCTTTCAGAACGCCTTTGCCGAGGTAGCGCGACTTATCGTCGTCGCGAAGTTCGATGGCTTCGTGCTCGCCGGTGGAAGCGCCGGATGGAACCGCGCCGCGACCCATCGAGCCGCCTTCGAGATACACGTCCGCCTCGACGGTGGGATTGCCGCGCGAGTCGATGATTTCGCGGCCATGGATGCGGATAATTTTTGCGGACATTCTTCCCCCTGACGGACCACTGCGCAATTAAGAGCGACAAACATCCTAAACGTTCGATACGGGGCGATTCAAGTGGACGACAAGCTTGCGGCCGCGGGCGCGCATCGCCGGGGTGCCGATTTGCACGAGTTCTTCGAGGAGCGGAAGAATTTTCGTTTTTAGTTTGGGGTGGCTGGCAGCGAAGTCGGCGACGGCCTGCATAGCGTGGGTCTTCACGATGCTGCTGCGATCCTGGAGATAGTCGAGCAGGATATCGATAGCAACGGTGCGTTCACGTGCCGTGAGACTAAGTCGCGGGAGGATTTGAGCCATGTGCCAGCGGACTTCGATTTGGTCGATGGCTCCGGCGATGCCGAGGATGTGGAGCTTGAATGGCACGAGCCATTCAGGGCTCGAGCGCGAGATTTTTTCGATCGCGTCCGATGCCCGCAGCCGGAGCACGGGATCCTCCTCGGCGAGGCAGGCCATCAGCTGGGGTAATTTGCGTTGACCGGCGAGAACTTCGGCGACGACTTCGTGGGTGCGTCCGAGCGACGTGCGGTTGCCGCCCGAGAGCATTGTTTTCAAGGGAATGGATTTTTTTGCGCGGGGCATGGTGTCAGCCCGTTTTCTTCAGGAGCATCAGGAAGCGGCTGAAATCGACTTCAAGCTTATCGCCAGGCTGAGCGTCGTTGAGTCGAGCCTCAAAATCGCGCCAATACGATTCGGGATCGGCAAGCGAACGAGCGTAGGCGTTGCCATGCGAAGTGGAGCGGCAATAGCCGGTATATTGCCCGGCGGTGAGGGTACGGACATCGGGCACTGTGGTGGATTCGAGCTCGGCCATGCGCGGCTCGCTTCGCAGCACATCTTCGGGGAATTGTCTCTTGGTACGCGGGTCGCGAAAATCGCTCCAGCGCTCTTCGAACTCGCGGTTCACCAGTTCACCGGCCGAGCCTTCCGGAGCACAGAATCCGCCGCCGCACACCGCAAAGATACCCGCCGGACGCAGCCAAGTGGTTACGTGTGCGAGCACGATTGCGGGATCCATCCAGTGAAGTGCGTGACCGATGGTGACGAGGTCGATGCTCCCCGGCTGGAACTGTACTTCTTCGGCGGTGGAAATGCGCACGGCGATGCGGGGCTCGACCTCGCCGAGCTTCGCGGCCATCGCCACGTCCGGTTCTACCCCGACGATCTGATCGAAATCGTCGATGAATCCGCGAGCCATCTTGCCAGTTCCGACGCCGAGATCAACAAGGAGTCCGCGCGGCGGAGTGGTTGCGCGAAGAATGCGATCAAATACTTCCTGAGGATAATCGGGACGGAAGCAATCGTAAGTCTCGACGATTTGGCCGAAGTTTTTTCCCAGATTGGGTTCGGGACGCGCTGACATTAGTTTGCGGCTATTCCGGTTCCTCGATCATGGACTCGGGGCGGACGACAACTACGATGCCGCTGTCCGTGACGGAGTAGCGGGCTTTGTCGGCGTCGCGGTCGTACCCGATCACGGTGCCCTCGGGCAGGCTTACGTGACGGTCGATAATGGCTCGCTTGATGCGGCAGCGGCGGCCAACGTTGACATGATTGAAGAGGATGCAGTCGTCCAGCTCGGCGTAGCTATTGATGCGAACGTCAAGCCCAAGCACCGAACGCTCAACGCGGCCGCCGGAGACGATCGAACCGCCACCGACGATTGAGTCGAGCGCGTAGCCACGGCGCTCCGGGTCGGCGAAGACGAATTTGGCGGGTGGATATTGCTGCTGCCAGGTGTGCAGCGGCCAGGACTTGTCGTAAAGATTAAAGACGGGCGTGACGGCGACGAGGTCCATGTTGGCTTCGTGGTAGGCATCGACGGTGCCGACGTCGCGCCAGTAGGCCTGCTCGTTTTTGTTTTCGTCTTGAAAGTTGTATGCAAAGACGCGGTGCTTATCGATCAGCTTGGGGATTATGTCTTTGCCGAAGTCGTGTCTGGATGTAGGGTCTTCGGCGTCGGCGATCAGAATCGGCAACAGGAGCTGGGTATTGAAAATATAGACGCCCATCGAGGCATTGCATTTTCCCGGATTGGAAGTCGACGCTTTCGGCTCGGCGGGCTTTTCTTCGAAGCCAACGATGCGCCAGTCTCTGTCAGTCTCGATCACGCCGAATTGCTTTGCGGCAACGGCGAGATCGACTTCAAAGGTAGCGACGGTGACGTCCGCTCCGGCGTCAACGTGCTGCGAGAGCATCTTCTGGTAATCCATTTTGTAAATGTGATCGCCGGAGAGAATGAAGACGTAGTTCGACTGCTCGGAGCCGATGGAATAAATGTTCTGGTACACGGCGTCGGCGGTGCCCTGATACCAGTGCTGCGAGACGCGCATCTGCGGCGCGAGGACTTCGATGAATTCGCCGAGTCCGACGATCGAAGTCCAGCCGCGGCGGACATGGCGGTTCAGGCTGAGCGATTTGTACTGGGTGACGACGAAGATGCGGCGCAGCTCGCTGTTAAGACAGTTGGAAAGAGTGATGTCGATGATGCGATAGATGCCGCCGAAGGGAACCGCGGGTTTGGCTCGGTCGCGAGTGAGAGGCCACAAGCGCTCGCCCTGGCCTCCGGCGAGGAGCACACCGATGGCTTTCCGCATGGTTGCAACGGACATGGACGCGCCTCCCCAAAAAACAGCGGCGATGCAAACGCACGCATTCTAGCAGCAAAGGGGTGCACGGCGCACTGCGGCGAAATGCGTAGAGAAGTACGGCAGCGCAAGCGAAGGGACTCAATCGAGGCTCCTCCAATTTATTAATCAGGAAGTAACTTTGGACTGAATTACGAAATGTTGAAATTTCCAGCTTGACTTCGAGTCACGAAGGGCGATATGAAGTTGGGAATTGCTGGTACAGGTGTGGACCAGCTACACTGAAGTGTACCCATCAGTGCGACCAAACATCCAACGGGGAACGGGGGTGAATACGCGTGGCAGAAGTTGTCATTCAAGAGGGCGAGTCTCTGGAGAATGCACTCCGGCGATTTAAGAGAAAAGTACAGTCGGAAGACATTATCAAAGAGATAAAAAAGCACAGCTACTACATGAAGCCTGGTGAGAAGCGACGTGCCAAAGAAGCTCTCTCGCGTAAGCGGCTCCGCAAAAAGCAACGGCGTGAACAAGACTAGGTCCCAGTTTTTTGGGCCCATTCAAACGGGGAGTGCCAGTAGTGAGGAGGCCGTAACCGAGACCGACGATCGACTGGCGTGACCTGTTCCGCTGCTACTCCAATTGTTCCGAACTGCCCAGGAGCAGCGTATGGAATATCAAGATAGGGTTTTGAAATGCGCCGAATGTAATGCCGAGTTCATTTTCACCGCCGGCGAGCAGATGTTTTTCGCCGACAAGGGTTTCAAGAACGAGCCCAAGCGGTGCAAATCGTGCAAGGCAAACCGCGCCGCGGGAAACGGAAGTGGTTCCGGCAACGGTGTGCAGCGTGTCGAGACCAAGACTGTGTGCTCGCAGTGCGGAAAGGAAACAACGGTACCTTTCAAGCCGACACAAGGGCGACCGGTTTACTGCCGCGAATGCTTCCAGCAAAGGCGGACAGTAAGCGAGCCCCGAGCGGTGGCGATGTAAGCAGTCGCAGCGCGAAATTCGGGTTGAAAGGATTGCGCAAAGGCCGAACGAGTCCGAGGTGCCCGGCTAGCGGGCAGGCGATTCTGCAGCCCTGCGATAATAACAAGATCCCTCTTCAAAAAGGCTCTTTGGCGCCTGGGCGCCGAAGGGCCTTTTTCTTTTTGGGCGCGGTAGCTACGCGGCTTTCGCGGCGGGCGCGGAGATAATTTCACGCAGAGCCGCGGCGAAGGCTTCGATCTCAGGCTGCGTTCCGATGGTGACGCGGATGAAGGTCGGCATCGATGGGAAGCGGCGGCCAACGAGAATGCCGCGCCCAGCGAACTGCGCGATTACGGGCTTGGCGTCAGTGCCGACGTCGATCATCACGAAATTGCCCTGCGAGGGGACGTAGTTGCGGCGGTCCTTATCGAGTTCTGCGCACAGCCATTGGCGGGTCCGGACAAGCTTTTCGCGCGAGGCGTCGATCCCGCCGGGGTCATCGAGGCTCGCTCTTGCGGCGGCGATCGCGGCGGCGTTGATGCTATCCTGCACCAGATAACGCGAGATCAGATCGATCGTTCCAACACTTCCTACGCCGTAGCCGAGCCGCATTCCCGCCATTCCATAAATTTTTGAAAAGGTACGCGCGACCAGCACGTTCGGATGCTGGGCGATGAAGTCGATGGCCGTGGCGTAGCCGGGCGCATCGGCGAGTTCGAAGTAGGCTTCGTCGATCAGAACGAGAGTGGAAGGAGGGACTGCGGCGATGAACGTTGCAAGCTCGTCGCGCTTGACGTATGTGCCGGTGGGATTGTTGGGATTGCAGACGTAGATCACTCCCGTTTTTGAGGTGCATGCCGCGGCCATTTTCTTCAGATCGTGACCGTGCTCGGGTGTGGAGGGAACCGTTATGCAGTTGGCGCCGCCGATTTGGGCATATTCGAGGACCGCTTCGAAGGTTGGCAGGGGCGCGACGAGGTTGAACTGCGGCGTCAGAAAGGCGGCGTCGGCACATTTCAGGATTTCCGTGGAGCCGCAGCCGAGGGCGATGTTCTCGGGGGCGACATTGTGTTTTTTTGCCAGAGCCAATTTTAGTTCCTTGGCTGCAGCATCCGGATAGCGATTCGCGATGCCGGCGCAATTCGCAAGGGCAGCCCGGGCTTTCGGCGTGGGGCCGTAGGGATTTTCGTTGTAATTGAGCAGGATCGGGCGGGCGGTTTCGGCGGCGGGAACCGTTGAGGCAACCGGGAGCTTCAATGTCGGCCGAGCGAAACCTACGGCGAGCGAACCGGCGATCGTCTGCGAAAATGCGCGGCGGGAAAGCATCGTCATCGGGAAACTCCAGGGCGAAACCTGGGCCGATGATACTTGCTTGGAGGCGGGACTCAAAGCGGCTTAAAAAGCCGGAAGCGTCCGAGCGCGAAGGCGCATCCAAGCGTTGCTGCAGAAATCGCGGGCGCGAGAAGGTGCCGCGGAGGTGGAGACCGATGCTGAAGAAACCGCTGAGCGAAAAACTGGTAAGGGAAAAGTTAGGCGAAGTGCTGTCGTGGGGCCAGGCGCACGCGGATTGGAAGGCCGCGCTGGCAGGATTGGACGAGCAGAAACGCGGGGTGCGCGCTGCCGGCTTGCCGTATTCGCTGTGGGAGCTGCTGGAGCACGTGCGAATCGCCCAGTGGGACATTGTGGAATTCACGCGCGATGCAAAACACAAATCGCCGGACTGGCCGTCGGGTTATTGGCCGACGTCGCCTGCGCCGCGCGATAGCGCAGCCTGGGACAAGAGCGTGAAGGGCCTGTTCAGCGGAATCAAAGAGATGCAGAAACTGGTGAACGATCCCAAAATTCCGCTCGATCAGAAAATTCAGCACGGGTCCGGGCAAACGCTATTGAGGCAGATCCTGCTGCTCGCGGACCACAACTCCTACCACCTGGGGCAGTTCGTGCTGGTCCGCCGCGCCCTGGATGCGTGGAAGGAAAACTGAAAAAGCCACACGCTCGTAAGAGGCTCGGTTAGGCTGATATAATTGTCGGGTTGGACCGAGGACTTTTATGAGCCGTGGACAAGCCATCGTAGATACCGCCGTCTCCAAGGACGCGAGCGACCGAATCTGGGATGCATTTCGCCGCTGGGGATATTTGCAGGCGAACATCGATCCGCTGGGCGATCTCGCGCCCGTAGCGATGCCGGAACTGGACGTTCAGGGCCCGACGCTGAAGCGGCGCGGCGGTATTACTGCGGAAGCGTCGGCGTTGAGTTCATGCATATCCCCGACCGCGAACGGCGGCAGTGGATCCAGGACCGCATGGAAGCCGACGCGGCAGCAACCGATCAGAAGCGAATCCTGGAGTGGTTGATTCGCGGCGAAGTTTTCGAGCAGGTTCTCCAGACGCGATACCTCGGCACGAAGCGCTATTCGCTGGAAGGCGAAGTCTCGCTATTGCCGCTTCTCGATTCCATTTTGAGCGAAGCGTGCGAGCACGGAGCGGAGCAGGCCGTGCTGGCGATGAGCCACCGCGGGCGGTTGAACGTGATGGTGCACATCGCGGGACGCGGCGCGGCGGAAGTGTTTGCGCGATTTGAAGACGTGGACCCGCGCAGCGTGCTGGGCGGCGGCGATGTGAAGTATCACATGGGAGCCACCGGCGATTTCGCGGCGGGGGACGGAAAAACGATCGAGATTCATTTGGTCTCGAATCCCAGCCACCTGGATGCGGTGGATCCCGTGGCCATCGGTCGCGCGCGCGCGAAGCAGACGCGCATTGGCCTTGTGAACGGGCGCACGCAGATCGTGCCGGTGATCATGCATGGTGATGCGGCGTTTGCGGGGCAGGGAATACTGGCCGAGACGCTGAATATGTCCGGCGTCGATGGATTCACGGTGGGCGGAGCGCTGCACATCATCGTGAATAATCTCATCGGGTTCACCACCACGCCGCGCGACTCGCAGTCTTCGCGATTTTCTTCGGACTTGGCGAGGCGTCTGCCGATTCCTATTTTTCACGTGAACGCGGAAGATCCCGACGCCGTGGTGCGCGTGGGGAAGATGGCGCTCGATTATCGCTACGAATTCGGGACGAACGTGGTGATCGATCTGATCGGCTTTCGCAAGCACGGGCACAGCGAAGTGGACGATCCTACAATCACTCAGCCGCTGCGTTACCGGAAGATTCAGGATCGTGCTCCGATCTGGGAACAGTACGCGGAGAAGACCGGCATCGACGCGACGCCGATTGTCGATCAGGTGCGCGAAGAGTTGGACGCGGCGCAGAAACACGCGCTGGAACTTGAGAAAAATCCCCCGATGCGCGAAATGCCGAAGTATTGGAACGCGTATAAGGGCGGAAAGTGGAAGGCCGAGTACGCGGTCGAGACCGGGGTTCCGGTAGAGACGTTGACGGAGATCGGCCAGCGCCTCGTTGCGTACCCCGACGGATTTCACATCCATCCGAAAGTGAAGAAGCTACTCGAACAGCGCATGGAGATGGCCCAGGGTAAGCGCGCTCTCGACTACGGCATGGCGGAGGCGCTGGCGTTCGGTTCACTGCTCGAACAGGGGACGCCGGTTCGCCTGTCGGGACAGGACAGCAGGCGCGGAACATTTAACCAGCGGCACGCGGCGCTGATCGACATCGAAACCGAAGAAGAGTATGTGCCGCTCGAACATCTCACCGCGGATCAGGCGTGGTTCGAAGCATATAACTCGACGCTGTCCGAAGCGGCGGTGCTGGGATTCGAATATGGCTTTGCGCGCGATTATCCCGAGGCGCTGGTGCTGTGGGAAGCGCAGTTCGGCGACTTTGCGAATGGCGCGCAGATTGTGATCGACCAGTTCGTCACTGCGGGCGAAGACAAATGGAATCTGCTGGCGGGCGTTACTTTGCTCTTGCCGCACGGCTATGAAGGGCAGGGGCCGGAACATTCGAGCGCGCGCATTGAACGCTTTCTGCAGCTGGCGGCGCGCGACAACATTCAAGTGTGCCAGCCGAGCACCGCGGCGCAGTATTTTCATTTGCTGCGGCGGCAGGGAATGCAGAAGTGGCGCAAGCCGCTGATCGTTTTTACGCCGAAGAGCATGCTGCGGAATCCGGCGGCGTCTTCGTCGCTCGCGGAATTGGCCGCGCCCAAATTTCAGAACGTGATTCCGGATAGCGGCGACGGCTCAGCCACACGCGTACTGCTCTGCACCGGAAAGATCGGGCACGAGCTGGTGGCCGAGCGTAAGAAGCGCAAAGACACATCGACGGCGATCGTGTTTCTGGAGCAAATGTATCCGTTCCCCGAAGCCGAGTTGCGGGCAGAGATGGATCGCCACGCGAACGCGCGAGATTTTGTGTGGGTGCAGGAAGAACCCGCCAACATGGGCGCGCTATCGTTTGTTGAGCCACGGATCGAGCATCTGGCCAACGGCCGGCCCGTGCTGACTGTGAAGCGTTCGGCGAGCGCCAGCCCGGCAACGGGTTCGCACGGCGCGCATGAGATGGAGCAACATACGCTGCTCACGCTGGCTTTCGGCGGACCGGAGAGGTCGTAAACGCGCAAGCCTCCAAAAGAACCTTCGCCACCAAAATCTGGCGGGTCTCCGAAAGTCGAAACGCCGCCGTTGCAACTGCCTGTCTGAATCACTTCGTTGAAATGATGAGTTGCTGAGGTGCGTTTGGAAGTGCGACGGGTTCGCTTCTGGTGAACCCGGCCGCGCGGAACATGCGGTCGTAGTCGGAGAATGTGTAGGCGTCGCCGCCGGGAGTGGTGGCCAGCATCATCAGGGAAAACAAACCGGGCGCGGGCGGCGAGATGCGATCCTCGTTCGGAATAAATCCGAGAGTGACGACGCGTCCGCCGGGTTTGAGCACGGTGTGGACCTTCTTCAGAAACACTTCGATCGCCGCTACGTCCAACAACTGCAAAAAATTCGTGAGCAGGACCAGATCGTAGCCCGAGCCTAGATCCACTTTGAAAGCGTCGCCGGGAATTTTATGGAAACGCGCTGATACTCCCGCAGCATTCGCGTTTTTCTGAGCGACTTCGAGCACCGGCGCCCAATCCTGCGAATAGACGTCGGCGTTGGGATTTTTCGCGGCCAGCACTACACCGAACAGGCCGTGACCGGCCGCGACATCGAGCACCTTCCACGGAATACCTGCCTCGGCATTCAGGATTTTCGCAAGGCCGTGCGCCATGGGCCGCTGTACGTTCACCATCGATACGGCGAAATCGACCCACAAGGGATCGTTCGGATCCATCATCCCGTGGCCCTGCGCGGCCGTGCCGCCTTTGCGCACCGCATCGGCGAGCGAATCGAAAGCTCCGATCACTTCCTCGGAGGCGAAAAAGCCGAAGGCTGCGTCGTTAATGCAGGAAGGCGATTTGCGATCGAGAAACAACGCTGCATCGGGCTCGAGTGTGTACGCGGCGCCGACTTTATTCAGAAAGCCCTGCACCGCGAGGTTGTCGCAAAGTATGCGTATGCCGCGTTCAGAGGCGCGAACCGCGGCTGCGATTTCCGGCACAGAGGAGTTCCCGGCACCAATGGCTGAAAATAGATCGAGTTCGATGGCCGCTTTCATGGCGGCGGTGCGCTGGTAGCCGCGGAAGGCATCCATTACCCGTTCGGGAGTAGGTCTTTGTTCCGGTTGCTGGCTCGGAGTGGTCATTCGATTGACCTCGGATTATCGGATTCGCGCGAGTCGGAAAGCGATGCGGCCAAGCCATGGAATCATTGCCGTCGTGCGCTGAACACACCGAACAGCATCATGCGTGGACGAGTGCGCTCTCCGAAGCAGCGCGAATCTTCTTGGGAAAGCGCCGCCGCTCGCTTACATTTCCCAACGCCGAACTATACATCGCGGGCGTGCGAATGGAGTGAAGATATGCGGATCGAACCGTTTGAGATGGAGCGCTGGCAGTCCGTCTGGGAAAACAAAGTCGAGCTGAACATTTCCGAAAGCGGAGTGCATCCGCTAACGACTTCGGAACTGGTGCCGGATGCGGAGCAATTGAAGCGGGTTTTGGACGTGCCGCTGCTGTACCCGCAGACGAACGGGAGCGAAGAGCTGCGCTCGCGCGTGGCGGCGATGTATCCGGGCGCGGGGCCGGAAAATGTGCTGGTCACATGCGGCGGATCGGAAGCGAATTTCGTTTCAACGTGGTCGCTCGTCGAGCCGGGCGATGAAATCGTATTCATGCTGCCGAATTACATGCAGATGGCGGGGCTGGCGCGCGCGTTTGGCGCTACCGTAAAGCCGCTCTGGTTGCGCGAACCGCTCGATTGGGGCATCAACGTGGACGATCTGCCGCGCACCGTTACCGCGAAGACGAAGCTGATCGCGATCTGCAATCCGAACAATCCTACCGGAGCGACGCTCCGCGACGACATGCGGGCGGCGATCGTGGAAGCTGCGGCGAAAGTCGGCGCGTGGATTCTGTCGGACGAGGTGTACCGGGGCGCGGAGCTCGATGGCGAATTGACGCCAACGTTCTGGGGCAGCTACGACAAGGTGATCTGTACCGGCGGACTTTCGAAAGCTTATGCGTTGCCGGGGCTGCGAATGGGATGGGCGGTAGGGCCGGCGAAAATGATCGAGCAGCTTTGGGGATACCACGATTACACGAGCATCGGGCCGACCATGCTAACAGACCGGCTGGCGTCGATCGCGCTCGAACCGTCACGGCGGGCATGGATTCTGAATCGCACGCGCGAGATTTTGCGGCGCAACTATCCTCCGCTAAAGGCGTGGTTCGACGCGCGGAGCGATCTGATTTCGCACATTCCGCCGAAGGCAGGTGCAATCGCATGGGCGGGTTTGCGCGACGGAAGAAATACGGCGCGGATGCTGGACGATATGAAAAAGCGCGGAGTGTTGATGGTGTCTGGCGAGCAGATGGGGATGCCGACGTTTTTCCGAGTTGGATTTGGAAGTCATCCGGAGCAGCTGGCTGAGGCGCTGGAGCGGATCGATTCGTGGCTGCACCAGAATTAAGCTTCTGGCCGAGGCGGGCGAGAGCGTATTTGCGTCCCCGGTTCGAGGACGTTTGTGCCCTGACGCGGACTTGAGGTCGTAGGATGAAAGCCTGCGCGGCAGGCTATTCCACCACATCGCATTCTAGATTCGGTGGAGTGGTTGCGATAAGCTATGCTGCGAAAGATCACGGTTTGGCGCACAAAATTCGGACAATCGGGACGGACACGATGAAGAGGAACGCGGCTCGCGGTTTGCGTTGGACGATGTGCTGTGCGATAGCGGCGTTTGTATTGTCGGCACCGGCGCGCGCGCAGCGGCAGCAGCCTCCACCGGAGGAGAAGCATCCCTGGTCGGACCCGAGCCTTTCACCCGATGCCCGAGCCGACATGGTGCTGAAGGAACTGACCCTCGACGAAAAGATCGGACTGCTGCACGGGCAAGGCATGCGCGGCTGGGGTCCCCCGAAAGCGAACGACTGGATGGGCAACGGCGGTGCGGGCTGGGTGCTTGGCGTGCCGCGGCTTGGAATTCCCACAATTCAAATGAGCGACGCGGCATATGGCGTACGCAACAGCGGGACGAATGGCCGCTACTCCACGGCGTTGCCTTCGAATGTGGCGTCGGCTTCGAGCTGGGACGTGGATGCGGCGTGCGAGTATGGCGCGCTGATCGGGCGCGAACTTCGCGCGCAAGGATTCAACATGACGCTTGGCGGCGGCGTGAACCTCACGCGCGAGCCGCGGAACGGACGCACGTTTGAATATATGGGCGAGGATCCGATTCTCGCGGGAACGCTGGTAGGGAACCGCATCAAGTGCGAAGAAGCGCAGCACGTGATCGGCGACATCAAGCACTACGCGCTGAACGATCAGGAAAGCGGCCGCAACGAAGTGAACGTGCTGATCTCGAAGCGCGCGATGCAAGAGTCAGACCTGCTTGCATTTCACATCGGAATCAAAATCGGGAATCCAGGCGGCGTGATGTGCTCCTACAACGCGATCAATGACGATTACGCCTGCCAGAACTCCTATCTGCTCACCGATGTGTTGAAAAAGGATTGGGTGTTTCCGGGTTTCGTACTCTCGGACTGGGGCGGCACGCACAGCACGATTAAGGCGTCGGCGGCGGGCCTCGACAACGAGCAGCCGGGCGAGCGGTTTTTCGGTGAAGCGCTGAAAGACGCGGTTACGGCCGGGAAAGTTTCGCAAGCGGAGCTGGACGAGCACGTGCGGCGGATTCTGCGGTCGGAATTCGCGGACGGAATCATCGACTATCCGATGCAGCGCAGCGTGGTCGATGTGGAAGGCGGATTCGAAACCGCGCGCAAGATCGCGGAAGCGAGCACGGTGCTGCTGAAGAATTCGAAGGGCATTCTGCCGCTAGAACGGGCTAAGGTGAAGTCGATCGCCATCATCGGTATGAACGCGGACACTGGCATGATTTCCGGCGGCGGGTCGGCGCAAGTAGATCCTCCAGGTCGCGCTCCGACCAAGTGGCAGGAACATGTGTGGTTCCCGACGTCGCCGCTGAAGGCAATCGAAGCGAAGGCGCCGGGCGCGCAAGTGAAATTCGACGCGGGCAAAGATCCGGCGGCCGCGGCGGCGCTGGCAAAAAGTTCAGATGTAGCGATTGTGTTTGCCTACCAGTGGGAAAGCGAAGGCATGGATTTGCCGAGCCTTTCGCTCCCTGATAATCAAGACGCCCTGATCGAGCAAGTGTCGGCGGCGAATCCGCGGACGATCGTGGTGCTGGAAACCGGAACGGCGGTGACGATGCCGTGGATCGACAAAGTCGATGCCGTGCTCGAAGCATGGTACGCGGGTTCGAAAGGCGCCGACGCCGTTGCGAACTTGCTGTTCGGCGACGTAAACCCGACGGCGAAGCTGCCGATGACGTTTCCGCTGAAGGACGAAGACGTGCCACATCCTACGCTGGTGAAGCCGGCGCCGGGTGGTACGGGCGCGCGGCCCTCTCAGTTGACTGGCGAGATGAAGCCGACTTTCAGCGTGACGTATGACGAAGGACTGAAGGTCGGATACAAATGGTACGACGCTGAGAAAAAGCCGGTGTTGTTTCCGTTCGGCTTCGGATTGTCGTACACCACCTATTCGTACTCGGGGTTGAAGGTGACCCCGGGCGCGGATGGCGCGACCGTGACATTCTTGGTAAAGAATACCGGCAAGCGCGCGGGCGTCGAGATCGCCGAAGTGTATGCGTCGCTGCCAGCCGGTGCGGAAGAACCTCCAAAGCGTCTGGTCGGCTGGAGTCGCGTGGCGCTTAATCCGGGCGAGTCCAAAGAAGTGACGGTGAACGTGAGTCGCGAATACCTTTCCATTTACGACGAGGCCGCGAGTGGATGGAAACTCGTTTCAGGCGAGTACTCGTTCATGGTCGGCGGCTCGTCGCAGAATCTCTCACTTACCCAAAAGACGAGCATCCAGTAAAGACCTCGTAAAAATGCCGCGGCGCGGCCGAGCCTGGCGCGCCCCGGCATTCGTTGACTTGCAGGTAGCCCCGCCATAAGATTGCGCGAAGGCCGAACTGCCTCTCGCCCATGAAAGCGGCAACCCCTCCCAACGAAGCAGCCCGGCTCCAGACTCTCCATCGGTACGGAATCCTCGATACATTGCCGGAGCAGGAATTCGACGACTTGACGCGACTTGCGGCAGAGATCTGCGGCACGCCGGTGGCGATGGTCAGCCTGGTAGATTCGGACCGGCAGTGGTTCAAATCCAAGCTCGGTTTTGAGGCGGAGCAAACGTCACGCGACGTGGCTTTCTGCGCACATGCTATTTTGCAGCCGGAAGTGATGGTGGTGCCGGATGCCCTGGCTGACGAGCGATTCAAGGCGAATCCGACCGTAACCGGGCCGCCGCACGTGCGTTTTTATGCGGGTGCGCCGCTGATTACGCAGGACGGTTTCGCGCTCGGAACCTTGTGCGTGGTCGATAGCCAGCCGCGCGACCTGTCGCCCGAACAAAAACGCGCTCTGACGGCGCTGAGCCGGCAGGTCGTGAGCCAGCTGGAACTGCGGCGCAGCGTGGCGGACATGCTGCGGGTGATTCGGGAGCGGCGTGCGGCGGAGGAAGAGCTGGATCAGTTCTTTACCCTCTCGCTGGACATGCTGTGCATCTCGGATTTCGAGGGGCAATTCAAGCGCGTCAACCCAGCTTGGGAACATGTCCTCGGCATCCCCACGAAAGAGCTGCTCTCCAAGCCGTATATCGAGTTCGTGCATCCGGACGATGTGCAAGCCACGATTCGCGAAGCCAAACGAATCGACGAAGGCGCGACGGCGATTTCGTTCGAGAACCGCTATCGCTGTGCCGATGGCAGTTACAAATGGCTGCTTTGGAACGCCACGCCGAACATGAACCAGAAGCTGGTGTACGCGGTGGCGCGCGACATTACGCAGCGCAAGCAAATCGAGCGGCTGCACGCCACCGGATACGCGGTGACGCGCGTGCTGGCCGAGGCCGAATCGCTGGAAGCTGCGTCGCCGCTAATCTTGATGTCGATTTGCGAAGGACTGGGATGGGAACTCGGCGCGCTGTGGCGCGTGAACGAGTCGGAGAAGGCGTTGCATTGCACGAAAGTCTGGCATGTGCCGCACCTAAGTTTTCCGCGTTTCGAGGCGGAGACGAGGAAGGCTGCGTTTAAGAAAGGCGTGGGGCTGCCCGGCTGGGTCTGGGAAATGGTGCAGCCGGCGTGGATGCCGGACGTCCCGAAGGAAAGAAATTTTCCGCGGCGTGCGATTGCGATCGAAGAGGGACTTCACGCCGCGTTTGCATTTCCAATTCGCTCCGGCGAGCAGGTGATGGGCGTAATCGAGTTCTTCAGCCGTGAGATTCGGAAGCTTGAGCCGGAATTATTGGACATGTTCGATTCGATCGGCAGCCAGATCGGGCAGTTCATGCAGAGGCGTCGCGCCGAAATGGAGTTGAAGCTTTACGCCGATTATCTGGAAGCGGCGCGGCGAGCGCAGGAGGAAGATGCGCACCGGCTGGCGCAGCTGGTGAAGGAACTGGAGGTGGCGAAAGCAAAAGCGGAGGAAGGTACGCGCGCGAAGAGCGAATTTCTCGCGAACATGAGCCACGAGATCCGCACGCCGATGAATGCGATCGTAGGGATGACCGAGCTGGCTCTCGAAACAAAGCTCACGCAGGAGCAGCGCGATTATCTGCAGACCGTGAAGAGCTCGGCCGGATCGCTGTTGAGCCTCATCAACGACATCCTGGATTTCTCGAAGGCCGAGGCGCGCAAGGAAGAACTGGATCGCGTGGAATTCAAACTCCGCGAGACGATCGAAGACGCGGTACGTTCGCTGGCGGTGCGCGCCGAGCAGAAGAAGCTCGAGCTTGCGACGCATTTTGCGACCACCGTGCCCGACAACCTGATTGGCGATCCCGACCGGCTGCGGAGGATCGTGGTGAATCTGGTGGGCAACGCGATCAAGTTCACGGAACACGGCGAAGTGGTGCTGCACGTGGATTTCGAATCGATCTCGAATCTCGACGTCGTGGTTCACTTCGCGGTGCAGGATACCGGCATAGGGATCCCCGCTGAAAAACAGCACAAAGTGTTTGAAGCGTTCGCGCAAGCCGATTCTTCCACAACGAGAAAATACGGCGGGACGGGACTGGGGCTTGCGATTTCAAAAAAGCTGGCTGAATTGATGGGCGGCCGGATCTGGGTGGAGAGCCAGGAAGGCAAGGGAAGCACGTTCCATTTCACCGCGCGATTTGGTCTGGCGTATCCGATCGGAGAAGTATGCGCTGTTACGCCCATCGACCTGCGCGACATGCCCGTTTTGATCGCGGACGACAACGCCACGAGTCGCGCGATTCTGGAAGAGATGATCGAGAACTGGCGAATGCAGCCCGTCCCTGTGCCCGATGGCCACGCCGCGCTCGATGCACTGAAGAAAGCCGCGCGCCAGGGGAATCCTTTCCGCCTCGCGTTGCTCGACGGCCACATGCCGAAGCCGACGGGATTCGACGTTGCAGACCACATCAAAAAAGACCACGTGCTGAAACACACCGCGGTGATTTTGCTCACGGCGGCGATGCATCACGAAGATGCACACCGAATGCGTACGCTCGGCCGCACGGCGACGGTTTCCAAACCCGTGAAGCAATCGGAGCTGTGGGACGCCATCGCGAACGTGCTTCACACGCCGGGCGCCCAATCGAAGCACGAGCCGGACGCGGTTCTCAAAAAAAGGAAGCCGGCCGGACACGCGCTGCACATCCTTCTGGCGGAAGATAACGCCGTCAATCAGCAACTCGCCGTGCAACTGCTTGAAAAGCACGGGCACTCGGTGGTGGTGGCAGAGAACGGCAGGGAAGCGGTCGATGCGATCGCACAGGAAGAATTCGACCTGGTGCTGATGGATGTGCAGATGCCGGTGATGGGCGGGCTTGAGGCTGCGACGGAGATCCGGCGGCACGAACAATCAAGCGGCGCGCACGTTCCGATTGTGGCGATGACGGCACATGCGATGGATGGCGACCGCGAGAGGTGCCTCGAATCGGGGATGGACGGCTACGTCTCGAAGCCGATCGATCCGAAGACATTTTTGAAGACGGTTGAAGATCTGGGGCGCGGGCCTTCGTTGGACAGCGATGGAACTCACTCTACGGCGGTGGATGGGCGAAAGCCGCTCGACGCGGAAGCTTTGCTCGACCGCTTTGCAGGGAACCGGAAATTGTTGCGCGCGATCCTGAAAACGTTCCGCGAAGATTGCCCGATGATGATGGCGCGCATCCGAGACGCGATCAAACTACAGAACGCGGCAGCTATCGCGGACGCGGCGCACGCGCTGAAAGGCTCGGTGGGCAACTTCGGCGAAACGGCGGCCCTGGAATCGGCCCGGGAGATTGAAAAAAAGGGCCGACAGGGTAAACTCGACGGTACCTGGGAGACGTACGCCACGCTGGAAGACGATATCGCGCTCCTCCTTCCCGCGCTTCATTCCATCGGCGAGCCCAAAAAACCGACCAAGCGGCGACGGACGCTGCACTCATCAGGGAGAAAAAGATGACCCGTATTCTGGTTGCCGATGACGACCGCACAACCCGGCTGCTGCTCTCGGAAACTCTGCGCGAACAGAAATACACGGTGGTTGCCGTCACCGACGGCGCCGCCGCCCTGAAGAAAATCAAAGAAGGAAAATTCGATCTGGTGTTGATGGACGTCTGGATGCCGAAGCTGAACGGGCTGCAGGTGCTCTCGAAGCTGAAGAACGTGAAGAAGCGTCCGAAGATTGTGGTGATGACGTCGGACGACACGCCCGAAACCCTGCTCGGCGCCATTCGCGAGGAAGCCTATACGTATATCGCGAAGCCTGTGGACCCAAAGGCGCTGGTGGTTCTGGTGAAGGAGACGTTGAGCAAGACGTCCAAGCCGGCTCCGATCGAAGTGGTGTCCGCCAGCCCAACCTGGGTGGAGCTGCTGGTGCCGTGTTCGCTGGATGAAGCCGAGCGCATAGAAGCGTTCATGGCGCATCTAAAGAGTGGGCTTTCGGAAGAGGTAAGGCGGTCGGTGGGACAGGCGTTTCACGAGCTGCTGCTGAACGCGGTGGAGTGGGGCGGCAAGCTCGATCCTAACCGCAAGGTGAGGATATCCTATTTGCGCGCGCGGAGAATGTTGATGTATCGCATTGCCGATCCGGGACCGGGATTCAAGTTTGCGGAACTGGATCACGCCGCGATTTCGCACATGCCCGACGAGCCGACGAAACACGACGAGATTCGGCAGAAGAAAGGCCTGCGTCCCGGAGGTTTCGGACTGGTATTAACGCAGGCGAACGTGGACGAGCTTCTCTATAACGAAAAACAGAACGAAGTGGTATTCGTGAAGTATCTGGACGAAGAGCCGCACTAGGCGAATCGCGCCGCGGGCCGGCGCGTTGATTTTGCGGAGCGTTTCCATCACGGAATGAGGACGATACTTACTCTTGCTGTATTCGCAATCCTGCTCGCGATACTCGGTTACCTGATCGTACCGCGCGTCCCGAAGCTGGATTCTCCGGCCACCGCGGCGACGTCGGTGTGGAACCCGAACGCGGTGCGAAGCACACTCACCGGCGTCCAGGTTCGCGAGCTCGATCCGAATCACGCCTCGATCGTTTTCTCCTACGACCTCGATAACGAAACCGGCGCCGACTATCAACTGGCGAAAGGGCCGAGCACCGTAATCATGACGCGGCTAAAGGCCGACGGCGCGCTGGTTTCGAACGACGCGATTCAGCTCGACAATTCCGTTTTCCTTCCAGCGCACAACCGCACGCGAATTTCGTTTCAGGTGGCGCAACCGTTCCGCTGGCCCAACGAGCTTGTGCCGGGAAGGATGGGGCCGATCACACAGGACAAGTATCGCAGCTTGCTCGCGCAGGAAGTGGGAAACGCCAGCGGCTTCGTGCTGTTCGATCAGAATACGCACTACCAGATCGAGCTGCCCGGCGGATGGGGAGATTTGCAGCCCGCGAAGCCGGGTGCGGCGCCTGCGAACGGCGCGGTGGGAAATTGAGTTCGAGAGCAAATGCCTGAGACCTCCATGCAACCGGGAAGCGCGACACCGAAGACCGACCGGCGCGCTCATCCGCGGCAGAAGATCCAGTCGCTGACGTACGTCGAGCTGGGCAACGGGAACGGCGGTATCGCGCTCAACGTCAGCGAAGGCGGCATCACAGTCGTAGCCGCGCAACCGCTCGATGCGGAAGGCCAGATCGATATCGCGCTGCAGCTTCCGCAAACGCGCAAGCGGCTGCAGGTGAAAGGCGAAGTTCGCTGGCTGAGCGATTCGCGCAAGGAAGCCGGCATTCAGTTCCTTGAGTTATCCGCCGAAGCACTTGAGGACATTCGAGCGTGGATGACGAGGGAGGCGTCGCCGGAACCGCTAGACGAGTCGATCTATAACGTGTCCAAGCCGCGTCAGAATCTGTCGATGGACGAAAGCGCTTCGTCTTTCGCTGAAAAAGAGGTCGAGGAAGAGCCGTCAGAACAGCAGGCGCACGCGACCGCCGATGCTGAAACTTTGGCCGTGGCAGGCGGGCAGCTCGAGAGGGTGTTTGAAGAAGGCCATCCCGCTCCGACAGTTGCGCGCGGGCGCGAAGCCGCGCCAGAAGAAGAAATTGTCCTCGAACCGTTGGCAAAGAACCCGGCCGTTGCAAAAGTCCCACCAGCCGAATCTGCGCCGCTTGCCGCATCGAGTAAAATGCCGGTGACCCAACGCGCGCGCGCAACCGATGGAAATTCGCGCCGGACTCCGTTTTCGGCGCTAGTCGCGAAGACAGTTCCTCCAGCAGCTTCCGACCCAACGCCCGCAAGTCCGATCGAAGAATTGCTCGAGCCAGCGCCGGAGTCACAGCCATTTTCTCCGGCCACGGACCTGGCGAGTCCGCGTCCAGCTGCATCGAGCGTGCCGCATCCGTTCGAACCCGCGCGGCCGATGCTCGGAGCGAGCTATCGGAGCGAAGAAAAGCCGGAGGACGGCGAGAAAGATATTCGCGTCCACTTGCAAAGCAACTGGGTGCTTGCGCTTTTGACTTTGATGCTTGCGTTGATTTCTTTCTTCTCGGGCATTGCGGTTCGGCGGGGCGTGCTCAACCGTGTTCTTGGGGATGGGGAAAACTATATGGGCGCGCGGCCGGCTCCGGCGGTCACGCCCGGTGCGCAGTTGCCGGCGCAGAATTCGGCGTCAGTTCAAGCTTCGAGCGCTGTCGCGCAGAGGCAGGTGGATATTGAAGTCGTCGATTCCTCGAATCGGAAGTGGACGATACCGATGGCCGTGGGCGGCGCGATCACCACGCCGACTCCGGCACCGGTCGTGACGGCGGCCGCGGCGCCCACGCCATCAAACTACGCAATCTCAGGAGCTGCGTTCGCCCGCTCTCGCAACGAATGCACCGGCCGCCGTGGCTCCGATCAGTCCGGCGCTGAACACGAAAACTACGAGCAATACCGATCTCTCCGACGCCACGACTACGGACAACGGTAGCGGCGGGCTGATGCTCACGCTGCCGGAAACTCCAGTGGCCGCATCGAGCCTGGTGGCGATCAGCGCGCGGCGTTTCATCCCGATTCCGCCCGAGGCGGCCGCGCGGAACCGCAATCTGCAAGTGGGATCGCTGGAGAATCTGGTGGAACCGGCATATCCGCCCGAAGCGATGCAACAGGGAGTGGAAGGAACCGTGAAATTGCGCGGCACGATTTCGCAGGACGGCAGCGTGCAGTTTCTCGACGCCGAAAGCGGGCCGAAGGCGTTGATGCCCGCTACACTCACGGCGGTGCGGAACTGGCGCTACAACCCGACGCTTCTGAATGGAAAGCCCATCGAAACGCAGGAAGAGATCACGGTGGTGTTCCGTTTGCCGAGGTAGGGGTTTGTATGGATTGACCCCGGGTGCGAACGGTGTTTAGCATGAATGACAGTTGGCATCCTAAATTTTCATTTCATTGGAGGAAGTGATGGCGAAGAAGACTGGTTTGACGCGAGTGGCGGAGAAAGTCGGAAAGGCCGTCGGCACGGCGGATCGCCGCGCGCACGAAACCGTGAAGAAAGTGACGCACGCGAGCAAGGTGGCGAAGTCCGAGCTTGCTGACATCGCGAAGGAAGTGGAATCGCTAAAGAAGCGGCTGCAGAAAGCAACCACCCGTATGCAGAAGGCCCTCCGGTAGTCCGGCTCCGAAATTCTTTGGGAGATTGAGGCTCGAAACCTCGCGCGTTCCAGCGCGCGCGAGGTTCGCTTTCGCTGAACGCGTATGCAAGCGACTGCCTGGGCGGAAGCGGTCGCCAATTCGAGCGGGAACTAGGATTGGGATTCGAGTTTCCAATCCGGATCGACGAGCAGCCACGTAAAGGCCCCAACTAAACAAAGCGCGGCTGCAACGAGGAAAGACGCGGTCCAACCATATCGATCGGCGATCCAGGGAGTGAGCGAAGCTGTGAGCGCGCCACCGATCTGCGCGCCCATGTTCATCAGACCAGAGACCGAGCCGGAAGACGCGCCGCCGATATCCGCCGTCACCGACCAGAACGAGCTTTGCGAAAGGTAGAGCGCGCCCGCACCCCCGGCCAGAACCAATCCTGCCAGGCGCGCGTCCGCGGCACGCGAGCCAAGAATCAGAAACACCGCCGTCAGCGCCATTGAAAACACCGCGACTCCGACGCGCCCTGCGCGCTTGCCCTGCCACTTTGAAATGCGGTCATTCAATAAGCCTCCCAGAAGGCAACAGATCGTCATAGCGATGAACGGGAGCATTCCGTATAGCGCGCTCGCTTTCAAATCGAGGCCACGAACTTTTTTCAGATAGATGAAAAACCAACTGAAGAAAATCCAGGCAACGTATCCATAGCAGAAGTACGCGATCGTGACGGCCAGAACGGAACGGCTCGCGAGAATGTTGGTCCAAAGCACCATGGAAGCCGATGCGTTCGAAGGCTTGACGGTGAGTCCGGCTTCGATCTGCGCAAGTTCGGAGGGCGAGACCCACGGGTGCTGCTCGGGTTTATCGCGCGCGATGAAAAACCACACGACGCCAGCCGCGAGTCCAATCACCGCGCAAATGTAAAACGAACTGCGCCAGCCATACTGAATCATCACCCAGGTGATCAGCGGAGGACTGATCCCGGCACCCGCGCCGACGCCGGCGAAAATAAGGCCGTTCGCAATGCCGCGTTGACTGGTGGGAATCCAGCACGCGACGAATTGATTGGACGCGGGATAGATGATGGCTTCGCCGGCTCCAAGAAGGAAGCGGACAGCGATGAAGAAGAAGAGCGCGTGGGCGACGGTTGAATGGATCACCGCAACAAGCGCCGTGAAAATCCCCCACCAAAGAACCGCGCCGGTAAGCACGTGGCGCGAGCCAAGCTGGTCGGCTAGCCAGCCGCCTGGGGTTTGAAAAAGGGCATAGCCGATAAGGAAAGCGCTGAAGACGAAACCGAGTTGCTGGTTAGAGAGGCCGTAATCCGCGGCGAGCGACCCGCCCGCGATGGAAATATTCGTCCTGTCGAGGAACGAAACTGCGCTGAGAACGAACAGCCAAAAGACGAGCAGCCAGCGAATGTGGGATTGCGATTGCGCGGTCATGGTTGAGTGCGCTGCCGCGTTCGTTTTGGCTACACGCTGTGTGCGCGGAGCAGATCGACGAGCCGAGCCGCGATGATGTCGTCCTCGCCCGGTTGCAGCATGAAACTGGTCATCGAAAGGCCTGGCCCGTCTTCCCCGTGCGCGAGAACGATGGAAGGCTTGCCGGAGCGCAAAGTTTTCGCTACGTCGCCGGGAGTGACGGCGACGAGCTTCTGATCCCACGTGATCTGCATGCTCGGCACGTGGTTCGCGATTTCTGGCAGCGTCATTTTCGTGGAGACGCCTTTGATCGCGGTGACCTTCGCGGAAATGTTGTCCAAGCGCTTTTGCCATTCCGCATTCAAAGCTTCGTGGTCTTCGGCAAGATACAGCTCGAGCGCCTTGACCATCCCGACGATTTCTTCCTTGCCCGACTTTTTGGCTGCGGCCCGAGCACGTCTTCGTAGGGACTGTTGTTGAGCAGAGCGAAGTGCACCAGATTCCGCTTTGCCGAGCAAGAGGCCCGAGCATTGCGGTCCGCGCATCGCTTTGCCGCCGCTGAACGCGATCAGGTCATAGCCCATGTTGGCGTAGTCCCACAGATGCGAGACAGGCGGAGTATCGGCGGCAGCGTCAATGAAGCTCGGGAATATTTGATGCGGCCGCGAGCTTTCTGCCATTCGTCCACTTTGATCTGGCCGGCGCTATTCGCAAAATTGGAAAAGTGCATCATGGCCGTCTGCGGGTTGATCGCTTTTTGCAGATCTTCTCGCGATTCCACGACGACGAGCTTTACGCCGGTAGCACGAAGCTGATGGTCGAATGGGTTGCGGTGGGATTTCTGAATGATCACTTCAGTCTTCATGCCGGTGAGATCGGGGAGCTGCCGGATGAATTGTTCGTTGTCGCGCGTGAGAATTCCGGAAAGTCCGGACTGCATGGCGCCCGCGGCGCCCGAAGTGACAATTGCGGAATAGCCTTCGGGAAGTTTCAGCATTTGCGCGATGCGTTTTCCGGCCGCCACTTCGAGATCCGGAATGCTGACGAAGTTGCGCATCGCCTGCGTCATGATCGCTTCCACTTCCGGGCGGCCCAGCGAGCCGCCCAGAGTGGTCATCGTGCCTTGGCCGTTGATGACGGTGGTGACGCCCAGTTCTTCGTACACATTTCCGGTGGAACCGAGGCCGGAAGCGATCCGGTTGCAGTCGGGTTGCACCGCCGGATTCGCGCCAGGTGCGGGCGACGCGGATAATTTCCGCGATCCGACGAGCGACGCGAATGCTGCTCCCAAGGTTCCGATGAAACGACCGGCGATTCCACGTGTCCTTGAATTTGAAGTCAGCGCCATCTTTGTGCTCCTTGATTTCGGTTACTTTTTCACGACAGCAGCCGTGCAATTGATCTCGACCAGCGAATTTCCGGGCAGCGCAGCGACCGCAACTGTGGTTCGCGCGGGACCGCCATTCGGAAAGTACGTTGGTGAAGACTTTGTTCATGCCGTCGTAGAAGTCGATTTTCGCGAGATAGACGGTGAGCTGCAAAATGCTGTCCATGGTGCCGCCGCCGGCTTCGACCAGGTTCTTTACGTTGTCCATCACTTTTGTGGTGTGGAGTGTGATGTCCATATCGAAAGTGCTGCCATCGTGCGAATGCGCGCCCTGGCCGGCGATGTAAATCACACCGTTGAAGACGATCAACGGGGTGATGAAGCTTTTGCCGTCGGTGGGCTTGCCGTCGTAGCTAAGTTTGGTGACACCGCTGGCAGCTGCCTGTGGCGCAGCCGAAGCGGTGCGTCCGAAAACACCGGCGAGTCCGAGTCCCGAAAAAAATGTGGCCAGTGCCGATCCGAAATTCCTGCGTGAAACGTTGTTGTTCATGGTCTGTTCCTCTCCTGAATGAAATGTTCGTGCGCACTCTTTTTACGGCAGAGCAAAAGCGAAAATGTCGCTTCCCGACGTGATCGACACGTACTGCTTTCCGTTCACCGCGAAGCTCATCGGCGACGCGTGCATATTTTGGCCGGTCTGAAAATGCCACAGAGAACTACCGGTGCGTGCGTCCACGGCCTCGAACGATTCCGCATCGTTGCCGAAGAAGACCAGGCCGCCGGCCGTAGTCATCGCTCCGCCCGAGGAGTGACCCATGCCCGTCTGCGGATAACGCCAAGCGAATTTGTCGCTTAACGGATCGTACGCGATCAGAATTTTCTCGCCGCGTTGTCCCCGCGGATGTTGAACCCCGGTCGAATAGAACGTTTTGCCCTCCTCGAAATCCTGATGCCTGAGCAAGTAGGTAGCACAGTCCTCGACCGCGAGAAAATAGAGCAGATGCGCGTCCGGATTGTAGGCCGGTGAATACCAGTTCGTCGCGCCTTCGAATCCGGGGCAGACCAGCGTGCCCTCGGGGGTCGGCTTTACGTCCGTGCGGATCGGACGGCCGGCCGCGTCGATGCCTTTCGCCCAGTTTAATTTTTGAACGAATGGATGCGCGGAGAGAAATTTTCCGTTGGTGCGGTCGAGCACATAGACGAAGCCATTGCGATTGGCCTCGACCAGAAGCTTGCGCGGCTTCGCCTTTGTAATCGGCATCGACGAGCACGGGCGTTTCGGTGGCGTCATAATCAAACAGATCGTGCGGCGTGAATTGGAAATACCATTTCAGCTTGCCGTTGTCTGGATCGAGCGCGAGAACGCAGTCCGTGTAGAGATCGTCGCCGGGACGCACTTCACCATCAAAATCAGGGGAAGGATTGCTCGTGCCCCAGTAGATCGTATTCAGCTCCGGATCGTACGTGCCGGGCATCCACGTGGTGCCGCCGCCGCGCAGATACAGCTCGCCGGGCCAGCTTTCGGAACCGGGTTCGCCGGGCGCGGGAATCGTCCAGAATCTCCAAGCCAGCTTTCCGGTGTTGACGTCGAATGCGGCCACGAAGCCGCGCACGCCGTCGTCGCCGCCCGAAGTGCCGACCAGAACTTTGTCTTTCACAACGAGTGGCGCGCTGGTCGCGCCGTAGTTCTTGTTGCCGTCGGCGTAGGGAACGTCCCAGATCAAATGTCCCGAGCGCGCGTCCAGGCAGAGCAGGTGCGCGTTATCGGTCTCCATGAAAATGTCGGAATTCACCACAGCGACGCCGCGATTGTGATGTTCCGAAGCGTCATCGATCAGGCCTTCGGTGACGGGCATCGCGTGATGCCAGATCTGCCGGCCGGTGCGCGCGTCCACGGCGTAGGCGTCATTCGCCGCAGTGACGAACATGACGCCGTCCACCACAACCGGAGTCACTTCCAATTCGCTCGATTTGGGAATGTGAAAGACCCACTGCGCGCGAAGCTGATTCACGTTTTCGGGCGTGATCTGATTCAGGGCGGTGAAACGGCGGCCCGTGTAATCGCCGTTGTACGTTAGCCAATTCGCACCGGAAGGTTTCGCTGTGAGATCGTCGTCAGGATCGACATCGATAAAGGCGGAAATGGATTTCTGGCGCGATTGGCTGGAGCGCCGTCCTGCGGCCGCCGGTCGAAGCGAGATTGATCGGGCGCGAGAGCGGGTCCAGCGGGGCGCGCAGCGCAGGGCGCAAAAATGAGCGTAAATAGTGGCTAGCCGGCGAAGAGTCGCGTGCTCATCTACTCCGCGAACCTCCGCTCGCGCCGTATGTGCACTGATTTCGCATAACATCCCGTAGATCGACGCCATCGCGTCCGAGATCAAATGCACCTCGATTCGCGTCGTGCCTGCGGGTAAGTGAATAAGTTCTGGCCAGCGTAACCAACTCATCAGGACGCGCGGCTGAATGAATTGTCTAATCGCGCGGCCATCGAAGAGTCATCGGCTGCCGAAATAGAGCGCCGCCAAGATTGCCTGACTCGAAGACTCTAAACGTCGCCGCCGAGAATATTGTTCGGCCGCCGCCCAACGTGAGCGCAGCGGTTGTAGACAGTCCAAGTGCGCGCCGACTGATCGTGCTGAATGAGTCGCCAGCCCACGCGCGGAGTCCACGTAGTGTCCATGTGTAACTCTCGCCGGGTGCGAGCGGCACAATCGGGCTATTTAGCTCCGCTTCCATATAGAAAGGATCGTCTCCCGGTTCGCCATGGAGCGCCGGTAGTCCCTTGTTCATTCAGCCCAAACGACGGCCCGTTCTTGTAGAAAATCACGCTGGCTTTGCCGGGGTAATCGGCACCGGGGTGATAAACGAAGCGCTCCACCATCGCGAACTGACTGGCATGATCGACCACCGCGATCCAGCCCGCAGTCGAATCGAGCCAGACTTCATTTTGCAGTGGCAGCCAATGCAAGCGGAACAATCCGTCTTTCACTTGGAACGATGGATCGTTGGCGAGGCCGTCGCGGACTTGAAACTGCGTAAAGTATTCGCTGTGCGGATTCGCGGGAGTGAACGCCCAGAAATTCTTATTGTAGGTCGTGGGATCGGTCGCGTCGGCCGTATCGTATTGCGACACGGTCTGCATTGACCACTTAATCGGATGGTCGCTCGCATTTTTCATCACCGCGCGAAAATGAATCTCGGGCGAGCCGTCCGCAATCCATATCTCGCGACGATATTGAAGGCCGGTGCGTTTGTCCGGCGGCCCTTCGAGGCGAACCGCGCAGGTATGCCGAGTTTTCGCCGCAGTGGTCGCTTCGCCGCTTTCCTCGCGATTGAAGACGGCGGTCAGCACATAGGTTCCGTCGTCGAGCTGATCGGCAATGGGGCCGGGCCAGTGGTCGGCGTCTTCATCGCCTTCCGGCATCGGCCAGATCTTGTCGCCGCCGTAGTTGAACCATTTTCCTTTCGGATCGTCGGGCGGCGGGATGTACTTGCCTTTGAACTCAGGATTCACGAAGAGATACGGATGGCCAGCGAACGTGACTTGCATCAGTCGGCCGCCGAGCTGCGGCACGAAATCGAGCTTCACCCACTCGTTGCTCAGCTCTTGGGCGGGGAATCCATCAAATTCCGCGGGTTTCAAACTACACGCCGCAGGAGCGGAGGTTTGCGCGGCGGCGGTAACGGGAACTGCGAGGCACGCGAATGCAGCGAACCAGGCAGCTCGGGGGTTCATCAATGTGAATTTATTTCGTCGAGCCTTCGACATCTGCGAACGAGAGTTCCTTCCTTCGGCGGCCACGGCACGCGATCCGCAGTTCCGCGAAACTCTATAGACGGCCGAACTTCTTCACGGCTTCTTCGATGGACTTCAATTTTTCGATCCACGCGTACATCGAATGCTCTTTGAAATCCATATCCTGCGCGACGGCCAACACTTCCGACGCTTTCTCGCGCGGGACTACGACGACGCCGTCAGCGTCCGCGGTGACAATGTCGCCCGGTCGCACAGCAACGCCGTCGCAGGTGATCTGAATATTCGAGCCGCCGAATTTGTAATGTCCCACGGAGGTTGAAGGTACGATGCCGGTCGAATACACGGGGAAGCCGATTTTCCGCAGGTAGGCCACGTCGCGCGTGCCGCCATCGATCACTGCGCCCGAGAAGTCACGAGCGTGCATCGCGGTTCCCATCAGGCCGCCCATTCCTGCGATGTTCTCGCCATTCTCGACGGCCATCACGTACACAGAATCGGGCGCGCCCTGGTCGATCGCCGCGAGCATCCCGCTGAGCGCATTCGGTTCCGAGTTGCCTTCATCCTGCTTTAACTGAACTGTGAGAGCGTAGCCAGCGAACTTGGTGCCGAGGAGGGGCCGCATCCGGTGGGACATATACATCCGGCGGCCCAGAGTCTTTTCGATCGCATCCGAGACCGAAGCCACCTCGACATGGCGGTAGCCCTCGAGGATCGCGTCCGCGGAGGAATCGGCGCGACCTGCGGCAGGCCGGGACGAAAGGCGTGGCGCCCAGACCAAAAGCACGGCAAAAATGGCGACGAGCACACTGGCGGTGGCCCAGGATCGAGCGGATTTATGTTTCGGGAGCGGAAGGGGTGAATGTTCAGCCATGAGCGGCTCCTTGGAACCCATGATTTGCGCACTCTACACCAATTCGTTGCGTGAATATATTTAATAAACAAGAAAAACGTTGACAGGCATAACCTTGTGGAGTAAATCAGGTTAGTTTCTTTCGGGGTGGGCTCGGTTTTATTAAAAAGTTTAACTGCGATCACCGGAGCGCGGCTGAACGGGTGGTTCGGCAAGCGCTGCGTTCATCTGTATTTTCAGGGGGTTCTAGAATGCTTAAGCGCACATCGCTTTTTGCTTTGGTCCTGTGTGTATTGCTGTCGGCCGCGGTGGCGCTGGCCAGCACGACGGGCAGTATCACTGGCATCGTGACGGACGCGTCGGGTGCGGTGGTGGCGGGCGCCGCGGTGACCGCGACCAACGAAGATACCGGTGTCGCCTCCGTCGTGAAGACCGACGGCGCGGGCTACTACAACTTCCCCAACTTGCAGGTCGGAAATTACGACATTTCGGTCGAACTGAAAGGGTTCAAGACTTACGCGAAGACGGGCATCCGCATCGACGCGAACACCGTTTTTCGCGTGGACGTGAAGCTCGAACTCGGCCAAATTAGCGAGAAGGTCGAAGTGCGAAGCGACGCCGTTCAGGTGGAAACGCAGAGCACCCAGATGGGCGAAGTGATTGGGACGCAGAAGATTGAAGCGGTGCCTCTCAATGGCCGCTCGTTCATTGATTTACTTTCCTTGCAGCCTGGAGTTGTGCCTGGTGCGTATTCGCAGCAGGCAGCCGGCCTGAACGATCGCGCCGTTTCGGGCGGACTGTCAGCCGGCAACCAATCGATCAACGGCGGCCGCGAAGCCTCCAACGGATTTATGATCAACGGCGCGAATGTCAACGAAGGGAAGAACAACGGCACGGCGGCGATTCCGAACCTGGATTCGATCGAGGAATTTCGGATCATCACCAACAACTTCGACGCCGAATACGGTAACTACAGCGGTGGCCAGATCAACGTCGTTACGAAATCCGGTACAAACGGCTTTCACGGAGACATTTTCGAATTCAATCGCAATACAGCGTTTAACGCGGTCAACTATTTCGCGCAGTCGACGCCGAAATACATTCAGAACCAGTTCGGTGGCACCTTCGGCGGTCCGGTCAAGAAGGACAAGATTTTCTTCTTCCTCGACTATCAAGGAACCCGGCAGATTCAGGGCCAGATCAGTCAGGCGGAAGTTCCTGACGGCACGTTCGACCCGGTGGGCGACTATGTGCTTGCGGCGGATCAGCTCTCGAGCATCGGCGGTTCGGTCAACGGATCGTACTACGCGAATTTGCTCAGCGGCCGATCCGGTCAAAACGTTCAAAATGGCGAGCCGTATTACTTCCCGGGCTGCAACTCAACGAACCCTGCAACGGGCTGCGTGTTCGCAAATGGCGTAATTCCGAAGGCGATGTTTTCCAGCGCCGCCGTCGGACTTCTTCCGTACATCCCCGCGCCGAACGTATTCAACCCGAATCTGCCCTTCAACTTTTCGGACGCGCATCTCAATAACACCCTTCGCGATGACAAGGGCGGCGCTCGAATCGATTTCAACACCGCGCAGTGGGGCCTGATTTCCGGCTACTACCATGCGGACGATTCGAACCTAGACGCGCAATACCCGAACGGCGGAGCATCGCTTCCTGGATTCAACGCGGTCAGCCTCACGCGCGCGCAAGTGATCACGCTGAGCGACACGAAGTCGTTCGGTTCGACAGCCGTGAACGAGTTGCGGTTCAGCTACTTACGCGACGCAAACAACCTGTTCTCTCCCGTTGGCGGCCTCGGTGTTTCGCTCACTTCGCTCGGTTTCCCCGGCGGATTCAACCCGAACGGTGGCATTGGAGCGATTGACCCCGCGCTGGAAGGCGTTCCGAACGTCGGCTTCAACAATTATTCGATCGGCGTTCCGTCCGACACCACTCGCCAGTTCAACAACACGTTTCAGTGGCAGGACAACTTCACCAAGATCATCGGCACACACAGCTTGAAATTCGGTGGCCAATTTCACTACGACCAGATCAACGACCGAAACTTCTACGGTGAAAACGGGTCGTTCGGATTCTACGGCGGAGAGACCGGCCTAGACTTCTCGGACTTCCTCATTGGAGCGCCGGACGGCTTCATTCAAGCCAGCGAGCAGATTCTCGATTCGCGCACGAAGTATGCCGGCCTGTACGCGCAGGATAGCTGGCGCGCCACGCCCAACTTGACGCTAAATTACGGCGTCCGCTGGGACATGATCATGCCCTGGTACGACACGGAGAACAAAATCGAAACGCTGATACCCGGCGAGCAGTCGGTCGTGTTTCCAGGTGCCCCGACGGGCTGGGTAGTCCCGGGCGACCCGCACGTGCCGCGCACACTTGCCCCGACGCAGTATCACAATTTCTCACCGCGCCTCGGCATCGCGTACTCGCCGAGCTGGGATTCCGGGTTCCTGAGTAAATTGACGGGCGGTCCCGGGCACACCAGCATCCGCGCAGGCTTCGGCATCTTCTATACGTCTGTCGAGGACCTAACGCAGTTTCAGGAAATCGGCGATCCGCCGTACGGTCTGTTCTACGTGAATCCGGCGCCTCCGGTTTTTGAAACGCCATACATTGACCGCGCAACCGGAAACAATGAAGGCCAACGTTTTCCGTTCACGTTTCCACCAAGAGGTGTCAGCGCAAAGAATCCCGATACTACCTTCAACTGGGCCGGCGTCGAACCGATCTCAGGCGCGCTTGCTTACGAACACACGAACGTGACCCCATACACCGAGAGTTACGAATTTTCGATTCAGCGCCAGTTCAGCTCGAACATCGTTCTCAGCGTGAATTACGTTGGCAACCAGGGACACCATTTGATTACCGAGCGCGAAGCGAACCCCGGAAACCAGCAGCTGTGTTTGCAGTTGGCGGCGTTAAACGCACAAACCTCGGGCGGCACGACTTGCGGAGGATTTGGCGAAGGAGGCTATTACTATTTGCCGCCGGGCGTGAACTATCCGTCGGCGGCCACGCCGAACGTCGAAGCTGTTCCCGCGAACACTTGCGGAACGGCCGGCGGGAACCAGTGCCAGGTGAACACCACATACACCGTGCTCGGTCCGAACTTCGGCAACAACCCGTTTGAGGAAACCTCGGCACAGTCCTCCTACAATTCGCTCCAGGTCAGCCTGAAACAGAACGGAAAGTATGGAAATTACCTGCTTGGATACACATACAGCAAATGTATCGACAACGCATCGGGCTTGCAGGAAGGCGTCAATCCCTTTGATCCGAGGGAAAGCCTCGCGCTATGCGCTTTCCAAGTGACGAATAACTTCGTGGCAAGTTACGAGGTCCGCGTTCCATTCAACGAGTTCTTCCACACGGCGTCCCGCTGGTCAAATGCTTTGGCGGATGGCTGGGCGGTCTCCGGCATCACGACGTTCGCGACCGGTTTGCCTATAAGCATGGGCGAGAATGACGACAACTCGTTGACCGGCACGATCAACACGGAAGCACCGATTGACCTGCCTGACTACTCGCCGAGCGGGCCGCTTTATACGCATAATAATCCACGGAAGAACGTTCAGTGGTTCAATATCGCGGGGTTCAGCAATGAAGCGTTAGGTACGATCGGAAACGCGCCCCGGCGTTTCATCTACAGCCCGGGCTTGAACAATTGGGATATGGCTTTACTGAAGGACACCAAGATCACTGAGTCGAAGTCCTTGCAGATCCGCTTGGAAGCTTTCAACACGTGGAACCACGCGCAGTTCGGCGGTGTTAGCGGCAACATCAGCTCGGGAACCTTCGGTCAGGTCACGGGCGCAGGTCCGGCACGCATCCTGCAGGTTGGTGCGAAGATATTCTTCTAGATCTTCGCCCTGTCAGGCGGCGTTCGCGGTGACTCGAATGAAACAAAATTCCAAAGGCCCTTCTCGAGCTCGGTGGAGAAGGGCTTTTGTTTTTCTGGGCGTGACGCTCACGGCACTTTCCGTGTCCGTGGGTGTGTTGGTGCTGAGCGCGGCGAATCGGCTTCGGGATTCGGCGGCTTTTTCGCAGGCACACAAATCGACGACTGACCCCAACGTAGGCAAGCAAGTGTGGGCGGAAAACTGCGGGGGATGCCACGGGCTGGACGGGCGCGGCGGCGAACGCGGGCCGAACATTGCGACGAATCCCGAAATCGCGAGCTTCTCGGACGGAGAGCTGTCGCACATTGTCCATGATGGTTCGCCGAACATGGCGATGCCCGCGCTCGGCCGCACTCTGAGCGACGCGCAGATCGCAGCCGTGGTGAAGCATCTCCGCACGCTTCAGGGCGGCCAACGAGCCAGCGCGCTGCCGGGCGATCCGAAGGCCGGCGAGGCACTCTACTTCGGCAAGGCTGAGTGTTCGAGTTGCCACATGATCGGGGGCCTTGGGGGGTTTCTGGGGCCAGACCTTTCCGACGTCGCGAGTACGCGTCCGGCCGAGGAAATCCGCGAAGAGATTGTGCATCCGCAGCCCGATCCGCGCGCGAAGACCGCGATTGTTGTCACGCATGACGAACACAAATATCTCGGCATCATTCGCAATGAAGACAATTTTTCCGTGCAGCTGCAGACCGCGGATGGCGCGTTTCATTTATTCGACCGCGCCGAGATCCAGCGCGTCGAGTATCAAAAGCAGTCGCTGATGCCTGCGAACTACGGGACGCGGCTTAGCAGCTCGGAGCTCAACGATATCGTAAGCTTTCTGATGGCCACGAGCCGCACTCGCGATGCCGGGAAGCACGGCGGCGAACACAAATCCTGGGAAGATAAGGACGACGATTGATGAGCGTGAATTCGTCTCGGACCGTTGTGTGTGGGACTCTAGTCGTATGCGTGTTGACGTTCGTCAGTCGCATGGCTTCCCAATCGAAGCAGCCGCCTCGGGAATTTGCGTTGCAGGCGGAGTCGCCGGAATTCTGGAACTTGGTGGCGAAAGACTCAAAGCTCGAAAAATATGCCGCCGGCTTCGGTTTCACCGAGGGGCCGATGTGGGATCCAGCGGGATTCGTTTACGTGAGCGATGAAGAGAAGAACAAAATTTACCGCGCGTATCCCGACGGCCACAGCGAGGAGTTGATTTCGCTTGGCGATCCAGACGGCAACACGTTCGACCAGCAACACCGCCTGATCACTACGGCAAGCGAGCTGCGTGCGATTCTGTATGTGAAGCCGGACGGCAAATACGAGGTTCTCGCGAACCAATATGACGGCAAAAAGCTCAACACCCCGAATGACGTGATTGTAGGACCCGACGGCGCGCTTTATTTCACCGACCCGACGCTCGATTTCGTCGAAGGCGAAAAATCCGAGCTGGGATTTCAGGGAGTTTACCGGCTCGACGCGAGCGGCAAGCTCATGCTGCTCACCAAGGACGTCCAGCAGCCCAATGGGCTGGCGTTTTCCCCGGACGGCAAAAAATTCTACGTCGATGATGACGACCAGAAAAATATCCGCGTTTACGATGTCGCGGGCGACATGCCGCTCTCGAACGGCCGCATTTTTGGTTCTGAGCTCGGAGAAAAGGGCGATGGAGTGCCGGACGGCATGAAACTCGACGTGAACGGGGATATCTTCGTCACAGGCCCGAAGGGGATCTGGGTTTGGACGCCGGAAGGGAAGCACATTGGTACGATCGTGATGCCCGAGCAGCCCGCGAACCTAACCTGGGGTGACGCCGACTACGGCACGCTCTACATTACTGCGACTACCTCCGTGTATAAACTCCGCACCAAGACGCACGGCTTCGTGCCGTATCTCGCGAAAAAGTAGGTCTGCAAGCGCTACGAAGAAGGAAGAAGTTCGATGTAGTCGAGGGCGGCTTTGTCCCCGGCGTTCGGCGTACCGGTAATTTGTATCGTGTCGCCAGGCTTCAACGCAACATTTGCGATGCGCCGGCGAGCTGATGATGAGCCGTTGATTTCTTTCGTCGGCAGCGTGTCGCTCGCTTCCCATGCGTCGGTTTTCTTGCCGTTCACGCTCAGCTCAAAGCTCGCGACGCCGTCATTCTGGTCGAAGTAGCGCACATCAATCGTGTAAGCCCCGGGCTTGCCAACGAATTTCCACGTAGCGGTGCACGAGCCTGAGGTGCGTTCGCAGGCCACGGCTTTTCCGTCGGTCGCGTCTTCCCACGGAGTGACATCGATGGGCGTGTAGCCGTCAAGCGTCATCTTTGTTGCGGCGACGCGACCGGGGTGATTGCCCACTCGACCCTGCGCGTCGGGAATGCCGGAGGTGTTGAAGAACCAGTTGCAGATCGCGTCGCGCCACAATTCCGCAGCGCCTGCTTGATATTCGAGCCGCCCAAGAATCGCCGAGTAGAGGCTGGCGTCCATTTTTCCGTCGAGCGTTTTCCATCGCACGACGTTTTGTTCCGCGCGCGCGGCGCCGTCGTAGTGCGAATCGTAGATATGCTGAATCACCGTTTTGCCGGAATGCAGCACGTAGGTGTACGGAACGTGATGGAAAAAGAGCAGCAGGGCATCGGGACAAGTAGCGAGCGAATCGAATAGCGCCGCGACACTCGGGGAATACTGGCTAGCGTAACCTGTGCCAGTCGCGGCGGTGCGATCCATCCCGATGCCGTTTGCATCGGCGCGATGCCACTGGCCCCAGCCGTTGCGTTCAGACGATTCCACCGACGGCTCGTAGTGATCGCCGGCGATTGCGGTGAGCGTGCCGGCGCCGAGGGGGCCGGTGTAGTCCTCATACATTTTCCACGACGCAGTTTGGAGGCTGGTGACGAGATTCACCACATCCGGATTGTTGCCGAATGTGAGCCGCGTCCACTCGTCCGCAATTTGCGCCGCACTCAGGTTCGGATCCCAAGCGAGGCGCCCGTATCCGTAGAGATTTGCGGCCGACAAATAATTTCCGAGCCACGTGGAATCGAGGCCGACGTTCGAGACGCCGACGAAGCCGCCGCGCGAGCTCGGAAAAACTTTGCCGGCAACGATCGCTTTCACAGGCGTGCCCGGGCCTTCCGCCTGCATGTCGAAATCGAGGGTCTGTTTCCACATCGGCGGCAGGAAAACGAGGTGACGTCCCTGGCCCAGATATTCCTGAGTGATTTGCAGCTCGATGGCTTGATTCGTCCTCGGCATCGCGCCGAAGAGCGGCGAGGCTGGTTCGCGCACCTGGAAATCGATGGGTCCGTTTTTGATTTGGAGAATTACGTTCGAATCAAACTGACCGTCGAGCTTGTGGAAAATATCGTACGCGGCGCGGGCGCGGTCGGCTTTCATGTCGCGCCAGTCGAGGTGATGGTCGTATACGAACCCGCGGTAGAAAAGGATGCCGCCGTGTGGCTTCAGCGCCCGCGCGAGCGAATTTGCTCCCTCGACGGCTGTGCGGTGGTACGTCGCGGGGCCGGGTCGATCTTCCGAATCGGCCTTCAGCACAAAGCCGCCGAAATCGGGGATTGCGGCGTAAATCTCATCGGCTTTCTTGGCCCACCAATCGATCACTTTCGGATCGAGTGGGTCGAACGTGTCGAGGCCGCCCAGGGTTGTCGGGCTGGCGAAATTCACCGAGACCGCGAGCTGGATGCCGTAAGGCCTGAACACATCCGCGACCCGAGCAAGCTGCGGTATGAAATCGGGCACGAGGATTTTCGGATCGGCGTTGACGTTGTTAATCGCGCATCCATTGATACCCACCGACGCCAGCAGGCGCGCATATTCGCGCACCCGGCTCAAATCCTCCCGCACCGCGCCGTTCTCAAAAAATATCGAATGCCCGCCATAGCCGCGTTCGATCGAGCCGTCGAGGTTGTCCCACTCGTTCACCCAACGAACTGGCGCGTAGGGTGATTGCGTTTGATCGAGATTAGCTAGCGATTCGCCCATCGCAATCTTGCGGAGCAAAGCGAAAGTGCCGTATAGAACGCCGCGGTCCGTGGAACCTGCCACGATTAACGCGGGGAATCCGGTGACGGTGGTCGATTTGAGCCAGAATCCGTCTTCAGGAATGCCCGTCGGAATTTCGAGCTGAGGCACGGCGCTAGGAATTTGGGACGCGGTCCCGACAATGAGCGCGGGTCCGTGCGTAATACTTGACTTCGGCTCGGCCGAGCCGCCGAGCATGGCATCCAGTCCCCGGACCGCTTCGGCTTGCGCCGATTCCTGAAGCGAAGAATGTCCTAACGCTACCACTGTGATAGGGAGCTGGCCGTATTGTTTGGCGATTGCGGGATCCAGCTTGCGATATCCGATCCATGCGTCTACGAGGTACGCCTTGGTTGGTGGCTGTTGCGGCTCGCTACGTACAGGAGCCGCGCTCGCAGCGACCAACACAATCGCAATGAGAGGGGCGACGATTCGTTGCAGTGCAGGCGTGCCGAGGAATTCGGAATGCATGGATGTTGGACGCACGCAGAGTACGTTGCACGGCGCCGGCGGTCAACGAATTCTCGAAATTTCTACGGCGATTTCAGGGGCTAAATCCGGCAGATCAGCAGTTCACGCTCGTAAATCATTTCCGACGGCAAGTGGCTGTGCAGGTCGATGAACAACTCTTCGTGGTCGATCACTTCGCGCCGCCACGCAGCGGGATCGAATGCCTGCAACTCGTCGAATTTTTCCTTCGAGAACGAGATGCCTTTCCACTCCATGTCTTCGTAGCGCGGCATCCAGCCGATCGGAGTTTCGTGGCTCAAGGCGCGTCCATGCGCGCGATCGACGATCCACTTCAGCACGCGCATATTTTCGCGGAAGCCGGGCCAGATGAAATTGCCTTGCGCGTCCTTGCGGAACCAGTTCACGTGGAAGATGCGCGGCGTGGTTTTCAGCGGACGCTGCATCTTGATCCAGTGCCGGAAATAGTCGCCCATGTTGTAGCCGCAGAAGGGAAGCATGGCCATCGGATCGCGCCGCACTTTGCCGATCGCTCCGGCGGCAGCGGCGGTCATCTCTGAACCCATCGTCGCTCCGGCGTACACGCCCGCGCTCCAGTTGAAGGCTTGATACACCAGTGGAATCGTCGATGCGCGACGTCCGCCGAAAATAATCGCGCTCAGAGGCACGCCATGCGGATCTTCCCAAGCCGGATCGATCGTCGGGCATTGCGACGCGGGCGCAGTGAACCGCGCATTCGGATGCGCGGCTTTTTTGCCGGTATCCTTGCCGATCTGAGGCGTCCACTCGTTGCCTTGCCAGTCGAGGCAGCGCGCGGGCGGCGTGTCCGTCATGCCTTCCCACCAAACGCCGCCTTCGGGCGTGAGCGCCACGTTCGTAAAGATCGTGTTGCGCGCGAGTGTGGCCATGGCATTCGGATTCGTTTTTACGGATGTCCCGGGTGCGACGCCGAAAAATCCAGCTTCCGGATTGATCGCGCGAAGCTGACCCTTTTCATCGGGCCTGATCCACGCAATGTCGTCGCCTACGGTCCACACTTTCCAGCCTTCGAACCCGGCGGGCGGAACGAGCATCGCGAAATTTGTTTTGCCGCATGCGCTCGGGAATGCCGCAGCTACGTAGGTCTTCTCGCCTTTCGGGTCCTCGACGCCGATGATCAGCATGTGCTCGGCCATCCAGCCTTCGTCGCGCGCGATGTTCGAAGCGATGCGCAGCGCAAAACACTTTTTGCCGAGCAGCGCGTTACCGCCGTAACCAGAGCCGTAGGACCAGATCTCGCGCGTTTCAGGGAAATGTACGATGTACTTTTCCGTGTTGCACGGCCAGGGAACGTCTTTCTGTCCCGGCTCGAGCGGCGCGCCCACGGAATGAACGCACGGAACCACGCGCACATCGGGGCCCTTATCGATTTCCTTGAAAACGGACAGGCCGATCCGCGCCATGATCCGCATGCTTGCCACCACGTACGGCGAATCGGTGAGCTGCACGCCCACACGCGACATCGGCCCGCCCACCGGGCCCATGCTGAACGGCAGTACATACATCGTCCGACCGCTCATCGAGCCCTTGAACAACGTGCGCAGCTTGCGCCGCATCTCGAGTGGGTTCACCCAGTTGTTGGTGGGGCCAGCGCTGTCCTTGGAAAGCGAACATATAAAGGTACGGTCTTCCACGCGGGCCACGTCCGAAGCGTCTGAGCGCGCGTAGTAACAGCCGGGCCATAGCTCCTCGTTCAGTTTGATAAAGGTTCCGCCGCGAACCATTTCCGCGCAGATCGAGTCGTATTCTTCCTTCGATCCGTCCACCCAGTGAATCGAATCAGGCGCAGTGAGCTCGGCGATTTTCTCCACCCAGCGGAGCAAGTGCTCGTTTTTGCTGAGCGGTTGCGGGTTGTGGTACCGCTTCGTTGGTTCTTTCGTAGCTCTTGCGTGCGTGTCGGTCGGAGTCATAGGCGTAGAGCGACATTATAGCCCTAAGCGGATGCGTGGGAGGCAAAGGCAGTTAGGCCGGTTTCTGCCCGAGAGACATTTTGGGCGCTGTCGCGCAAAGCGTTTCGCTTCAGTCGGTTAAATGGTGACAAGATGAACGAGCCGCTCGGCTTTCGCCTATTGTAGCGCCCCGATTTGGAAGTTCAACGTGGAGAGTTCCGCCTCGTAGTCGTATTTCGCGCTGGCTTGCTCGATCTGCGCCTGCGTCTGGTTCAACTGCGCCTGGCTCAGTTCGATGATTGAACTGAGGCCGAGCTTGTAGCGCTGCTGCGCGAGATCGAGCGATTGATTGGCCTGGTCGAGAAGCTGTTGCGTGAGTGCGAGCCGCTGATAACCCGAGTTCGCGTTGAGCCACGCTTTTCGCACATCGCGCACAACGTTGTCTTTCGAGATCGCGAAGATATTGCTGCTGCGCGTTGGCTTGCGCGTTCGCTTCGGCGTGCAGCGCGTTGAATTGCCGGCCGTTGAAGATCGGGATGTTCACGTTGAAGCCACCGGCGGCGTAGCGGGGCGCGAGCGTGTCCTCTCGGAATGGAGTAAGCCCGGCGACTCCGGTGGCGCTGATTGTCGGGAGCCACAAATCACGCTCTGCGATAGCGTAGCTGCGCGCCGCATTCGTATCCAGGCCCTGGCTGATGATCTCCGGTCGATTGTGCATTGCTTGTGCCACGAGGCCGGATAAGTCCAGCGGAGGAGCGGGCGGCTGCGGCCGCTCGATCAGATGAAACATGCGCTGGTCGGCCAAACCGAGCGCGGCGGAAAGCTCGGCAAAGGAAGCCTGCAGGTCATTCTGGGCCTGCACCAGAAGCAGCTTGGCTTGCTCGAGGTTCACGTTTGCAAATGTGACGTCGAGGCCGGAGCGCAGTTTGTTCTGTTCGAGGGCGGTCACTTGATCGGAAACAAGCTGGCGCGTTTTTACGGTCTCGGTTGCCACCTGCAGCACGGCTTGAGCCTTTAGGGCGTCGAAGTATGCAGCGTCAACTCCGAGCAGCACATCGGCGCGGGACGTTACGATGTTCTCTTCCTGTGCCTGCGCGTGCAGCTTCGAACTTTTCACCAGCTCGTGCGTGCGGCCGAAATCGGTGACCAGCTGATCGACCGTCACGCCGTCGGCGAAGCGGTTATAGATCACCGGATTGTTCAGCGCGCCGGCGGTGACGCGGCTGTCGTTCTCCGCCATCACTCCAGTGGCGCTTCCGTACGCGTGCGGGTAATACTCGGATTTTGCCTCGGTGACTTGCGCTTTCGCGGCCGCCGCCAGGTACGCCGACGCTTGAACCCGCGGATGATTTGCGATCGCCATTTTTTCGGCGTCTTCCAGCGTCAAGTCTGAAACTGCTGTCGGATCCGCCGAAGTTGCCGTTTGCGACGGTGCCTGGGCGCGAATGCCCGGCATCACATGAAGCTCCGCCGAAGTTTGCGCGAAACACACCGGCGCAAGAAAAAATGGAATGCAGATCAAGTAAATGCGGCGAATCATGAGTGCGCCTCCCCGGGAACCAGCGCTGGAGCAGTTGCTTCGAGCCGCCGATACATCAGCAAATACGCCGCGGGCACTACGAATATCGTGAGCACGATCGAAGTGAGCAAACCGCCGATGATCACGCGTGCCAGCGGAGCGTAAGCTTCGCTTCCGGTTTCGAGTTTGAACGCCATGGGCAACAAACCGACAACGGTGGCGAGCGAAGTCATCAGAATCGGCCGCAACCGGATCCGGCAAGCGTCGATCACCGCCTCGCGCAGGTTGTGCCCCTGGCTTCGAAGCACGTTGGCGAAGTCCACGATCAAAATGCTGTTGGACACCACCATGCCTTGCAGCATCACGATGCCCATCAGCGACTGAATATTCAGCGTGGTTCCAGTAAGGGCGAGCGTAAGCATCACGCCGATCAGCCCCGTGGGAACGGCGAGCACGATGAGAAACGGATCGACGAACGACGAAAACTGCGCCACGAGAATCAGGTAAACAAGCAACACGGCGAGGAACAATCCCAGCCCGAAGCTCTTGAACGAGTCCTCCATGGTGACCACCAACCCGCGGACGTTGATGCGAGTGTTCGCAGGAAGACTGGTATTGCCGATGATTTTTTCGATCTCGCGGCGCGGCGTGCCGATATCTTCACCGGTTGGCGCCACATAAACGTCCACGGTGCGTTGCAGTTGATAGTGATCAACTTCCGTAGGCGTAAGGATCGGAACCACGTCCGCGACTTGATTCAGATACGTGGGCAATTTCAGATTCGGCGCGCGCAGCGGCATGGCCTTTAAATCTTCGATCGATTTCACCTGATTTTCCGGGTACTGCACCGTAACGAAGTAGTTGTTGCCGTTTTTCGGGTCCACCCAGTAGCTCGGCGCGATCATCACGTCCGATGTGAGCGCAGTGATCAGGTTGTCGATCACTTCTTTCGGCGTGAGGCCCAGCTGCGCTGCACGATCCCGGTTCACATTCACTTTCAGCGCGGGGTAGTCCATGTCCTGCGGGATGTACACGTCGGAAACGCCCTTCGAAGCGCCGAATCTGGCGCGCCAGCTCTTGCGCGATGCGGTCGTCGGTCTTCAGATCCATGCCGCTCACTTGCACATCGATGGGAGCGGGTGCGCCTTGGTTCAGCACCGCATCCACGAGGCCGCCGGACTGAAAATAAACGCGAAGCTGGGGAAGTTGGACCGCGATGCGCCGCCGCACTTCATCCATGTACACGAAGCTGCTGATCTTGTGGTCTTCTTTCAGGCCCACCTGCACGAACGCCGTGTGCATTCCGGAGTTGGGCGTGAACAGCGCGGACAAATCCGCCATCACGCCGATGTTGGAGACTATGGTATTCAGGTCTGCCGGCTTCACCACCTGGTGCACGATGTCTTCGACCTGCTTCACGTAATCGTTCGTCACCTCGATGCGTGTACCGGTGGGAGCCTTCACATTGATGACGAACTGCCCTGCATCGGCGCGAGGAAAGAATGAAACGCCGACGAGCGGGATAAGCGCGAAGCTCAGAACGAACAGCACCCCGAACGCGATCAACGCTTCGCGCGGACGGTCAAGCGTCTTGCTCACATACTTCTGATACATGTCGAGCATCTTTTCGAACCACGCGTTGAAACCTGCGTGGAATCGGGCGCCCCACGATTTCTTCTCCTCCGCTCCTTCGCCAACATGATGCGCGGCCTTCAGGAAGTAAGCGCAGAACAGAGGCACCACGGTGACGGCGTCGAAGTACGAAGCGAAGAGCGCAAGCACCACCGCCAGTGCGAGCGCCGAGAACAAGTATTTACTCACGCCAAAAAGCAGTGTGACCGGAAAGAAAACCACGACGGCGACCAGCATGATCGCCAGCACCGGCAGCGCTACTTCGTTCGCGCCTTTAACCGCCGCGACTTTTGGTTCCTCGCCCAGTTCGATATGCCGGTAAATGTTTTCGATCACGACGACCGAATCGTCGATCAATCGCGAGAATGCCAGCGCGAGTCCGCTCAGCACCATGCTATTGATGGTTTTGTCCATCGAATGGAGGATGAAAAACGTCATCATCACCGACAACGGAATTGAGAGAAACACCGCCGCGGTCGCGCGCATGCTTCCCAAAAACAAGAGGATCATCACCGCCGTCAGAAACAACCCGATGCCGCCCTCGCGAAGCACCGTGGAAATCGCTTCCTTCACGAACAGCGATTGGTCGAAGACCACGTGCGTATTCAGATCGGACGGAATGTCGCGGAGCGTGGTGATCGCTTTCCGGATTCCGTTCACGACCGCGATCGTGTTGGTGTCGCCGCCCTGCTTCAGAATCGGCACGTACACGGACCTCTGCCCGTTCACGCGCACGATGTTGTATTGCTGATACGAGCCGTCCACGGCCTTGCCCACGTCGGAAAGAAAAACCGATTTATCGCCTTCGGTTTTCAGCGGAACTTGATTCAGCTCGTCGGCGTTGGACACTTGCGCATTGGTGTAAATGTTGTAATCCATCGGCCCGATGCCTCACGTCGCCTGCCGGCAGAATCAGGTTGGACGCGTTCGTCGCGCGCACCACGTCCATCGGGCTCAACTCGTGCGCCTGCAATTTCAACGGATCCACGTACACCATGATCTGCCGGTACTTTCCGCCGTAGGGCGGAGGTACCGTTGCGCCGGGAACGCCCGCGATCTGGTTGCGGATCTGGTATTGCAGGTAGTCGTGAAGCTGCGTCTCGTTAAAGCCTTGGCCTTCGACGGTGAGCAGGCAAACGGGCAAGCTCGACGCATCCACTTTCATGCACCACCGGCGGCAGCGTTCCTTGCGGCAATCGGCGCAAGTCCGCCATCGCGAGGTTGGAGATTTGCGTCACGTCCGCGTTCGCATCCGTGCCCGGCTGAAAATAAATTTTGATCAGGCTGACGCCGGCCATCGATCGCGATTCCATGTGATCGATGCCGCTTCCCAGCGTGAAAAACCGCTCGAACGTGTCGGTGATGTCCGCCTCAATCTGCTCGCGGCGGCATTCCGTTATAGAACGTCGCCACCAACACAACCGGAATATTGATCGGCGGGAACATGTCCACAGGCATCTGCGCGAGGCTGGTGACGCCCAGCACGCAAACGAAAAGGCAGACCACGATGATGAAGTAGGGATGGCGTATCGCAAATGTCGGCATGGCTCACTCGCCTCCCGGAGCTGCGACAAGCTTCGGAGTTACGAGTTCGCCATCGCGAAACTGGTTCTGCTCACCGAACACCACCATCTCGCCTTCGTGAAGCCCGCTCACGATTTCCACGTCCGTTGCGGTTTGCAACCCGGTTTTCACGTCGCGCCGCTCGAGTTGATTGTTCGCGTTCACCGCCAGAACCACTCCCGCGTCCGGGCCCTTCGATTGCACCGCCTGCACCGGCACCACGAGCACGTCCGATACGGAATGCAGCGGAATTTTCACCGATGCGTACATGCCGGGAACCAGCTCGTATTTCGGGTTGGGAACATCGATTTCGGTGTGCATGGTGCGCGTGTTCGGATCGATCTGATCGGAGTAGCGCACGATTTTTCCGGTGAACGTTCTGTTCAGCGAGGAAACATCCACCTCCACCGGCTGGCCGTCCTTGATTTCCGGCACCGCGCGCTCCGGAACCGGGATCACGAGCCTGAGCAAATCATTCTGGGAAAGCCGGCACAGCGCGGAGTCGCCCTTGGCCGCGGAAGTTCCTGCGGGAAGCAGCGCTCCCGTGAACGCGTACATCTGTGTCACGACTCCGTCGAACGGCGCCGTCATCCGGGCGTAAGCGAACATCGCTTGGTCCTTGGCAAGCGCGGCCCTTGCCGCGAGCAAAGCCTGCTCGGCGGCGGCAAGAGAATCTTTCGCCGAGGAAACGCCCGCGCTCGCTTCCAGATCCTTGCCCTGGGCAACGTCGATTTCCTGCTGCGCCACAAGCTCGGGCCGGTTTTTTTGAACGTCGGCCAGGCGCGTGTACGTCACGTGAGCGACATCGTAGGCGGATTGCGCGCGGCTCTGCTCCTCGCGCGCGCGTGATACGTCCTGATCGGCGCGCCGCGCGGAAGCTTCGTCCTGGAGAATTTGTTGCTGCAGTTCCGGAATTTCGAGCACGGCCAGAAGTTGTCCCTGCTTCACGTGCGTGCCGTAGTCGATATACAGCTTCTGGACGTAGCCGGAGACTTTCGCGAACACGTCGATTTCCTGAAACGGCTGAAACTCGGAGGAAATTTCCAGCGTGCTCGCGAGACTTTTGCGTTGTACTTTCACCACGGGGGCCGCCGGTGCAGCACCGGCAGCGTCCGGCTTGCGGCCTCCGCCGCAGCCTGCCGCGCATAACGAAACGCTGATCGCGATGGCGATCCAAATCGATTGGGCTAGTTTGCGGTTCACGAGCGAAGCTCCTTGGCTTTGCGGCTGAATTCTTCGATGGAAAACGGGTCAGCGTGCGTAAGCGCCACAAATTCCTCGCGGAGCTTGACGAGTTCCAGCGCTTTGGCGGGCACACGGCCCGCGATTTCGCGTGGAATGGTTTGGACGCCGTGAATATCCCCCTGCACCAAATCGCCGGGATTCACGGTTAATCCTCCGATCTCGACGGTCCCACCAAAATCGAAAATATGCGCGTAGGCGTGCGACACCGCCACATTTCCCGCGAAAATATGCAAACCGGTTTTCCGCACGCCACTCAAGTCACGCACCGAGCCGTTCGTGACGGCGGAGACGCATCCCAGCGCGGCCAACACGTTGGCGTGAACTTCGCCGATAAAACCGCCCAGGCCCGGCGGCGAATCGACGTCCTCAATCACCACAATCCGCGGCGGCGGAATTCTTAGAATCGATTGCCACCAATCGCCCCGGTCGTAATAGCTCTTTCCTTCCATCGGCGGTTCGGAGCTTCGAAGCCGTGCCGTTGCCGCGTAACCCACCACGGTCGGAAGCTCCGGAAAAACGCAGCGAATGCGGGAATCGGTGAAACCTTTATTGCGGAGGCGCACGCCAAACGTTTCGATGGCGCTGGCCACGACACAGGTACTCAGCGTGCGCAATTGTTCCAACTGAGCGGGAGCTAGAGGCGCTGCGTTCATAAGAACTCCTATGCGAACGGCCGGCGAGCCATACACCACGGCGACCGGCGGGAAAGGGGCCCTGACACTTGGATTTAGAGAAGCGACGGACGGACTACGAGACGAAGGACGGAGGAGAGCGGTGTTGCAGAGTCAGCATGATGCCAATCGAGGGCAGTTCCAGAACTTCCTGCTCGATCACGGGATAGCTTCGCACTTGGCGCAGCGGCCTAACCAGTCGCGCCACGAGGCGAAGCGGTTCGCGATCCAAAACCGCCGGCGCCTGGCCGACTTTCATCTTGCTGGAGATGTTCAGGAAGTGCGCAGGGTTGGAGCGCGAATAATACTGGCTGTTCTTCGCAAGCGTGGAAAATCCGGCGATCGCCACCAGGAGGAACACGATTGCTATCCGCACGTACACCAGGCGGTTCGCTTCCGCGGTATTCGCTACGCCGGGTTTGATTTCGTGCGTCATGCGCTTATACAGCCCACTCCCCTATTCTCGACAACTGCGGTTCAGAAAGCAAGGAAGCGGATGCGCGCCGCTGTCCAACACGCCACGCTTAGCAGCTAAATGCCCCAAATTGTGCGATTTTTGATGGTGGGCTCGCCTGGACTTGAACCAGGAACCAACGAATTATGAGTTCGCTGCTCTAACCAGTTGAGCTACGAGCCCGCGCGCCTGAACATCATACCTCCAACCTGCGGCGCGAACACGCGGACTCGCACCTGCTTCAAATGACTTTAGCGCCACAACTGGCCGTGGGTCGTTCGATTGGGGGCCGCGTACAGCGCCACCGCCTCAGCGATCCTCGGATTGTGGAGATGCAGCGGCCGGATGGGCGAATGCCTCGGCACGGTGGGCCTGGGAGAGGGCATGCTACGCGAAATCTTCATGAATGGAACGTCGGTTCCGGAGATTCCTGTGCAGGCTCCGGCGAGCCCGAGATAGGTGACGTACAATCCGCCGTTCGGCAGTACCGCGCCGTTTGCATCCGTATTGCTCATGATGAACGCCACAACGTTCCCCGACGCATCCGAAGCGTACGTCTCCAGAATGTCGCCGCTTGCGATACTCGCACCGTAAGAATTCGCCAGCGGAGTTCCGACCGTCATGTTCGAAAAACAGACCGCCGCGCCACTGGCGGGTGTGAAACTGCCGGCCACGTTGAAGTTGGAGTCGGTTGATAGCGCCATTTGCACGGTAGCCGGAGGCGCGCCCGTCGAAGACTCGAATGAGCCCGAATAAGTGCCCGACGGCGGGGCAAACAGCGTGGCGGTAAAAGCGCCGGAATCCCCGGCCATGCACGAACCTGTGGAGCTGAATGTCCCCGAGAACTGATTGCTGTTCGTGGAGCTGGCTCCGGTGAAAGTGATCGTGTCGCCGCTTTGGAAACCCACGGTGATCACGGCGCTGTACGCGCCGACGTTCGAGTAGCCGGTCACGCTGAATGATGTGATCGGCGTCGTGCAATTCGAATTCGAGAAAGTATTTGCCAGCACCGCCGCGATGGAGGAACTCGTCGGAGTTGGCGTCGCTTTCCAATCGGTCGTCACGACCAGCGGGTTGTAGCAATTCGGATTCGAGTCGCCGCTGTTGTCCGGGCTCTGGCCGCTACATGGATACGGATTTCCGTTTCCGTCGGTTAGCGGAGAAGCGTTCGGCACCGTCTCGCTCGTCGTGACGACTGTCCACTGCTGCGAAAGTGGCGGAGCTGTGGAAACCCAGGTCCACGATTCAATTTTCTGGCTCGCGGTTTCGCCGCCGGTTCCGCCTGTGAATCCAACGTATGCGAAATCCGAACCGACCGTCGCGGGAATGTTGATCGGCCAGCTGTAGGTGAACGACGCGTTCACCACGGCATCGGTAATGGTCATCGTTAACGTCGTTCCGTCGTAAGCCATGTGTACAGCCATCGTGTCGCCGCTATGCAAATCGACGCCTGAAGCCGTCATGTCTTCCGCCGGAGTGTAGGGAGCTGTGCCGTCCGTGAATAGGCCGGTCGAATCGTCGCCTTCGCCGTTGTTATTATAGAGATCGAATTTCACGGCAACGCTGTTTTGGATACCCGCCGTTCCGTTGCCATAGCCGAGCGCTCCGCCGCTTTGTCCGAGCGCTGTCGCGCCAGCCGACGCGTTTTGAATCGTGAATGTGATTCCGTCAGCGTCCGCATCGGAGAGTTGGAATGTGAAATCGGTACTGAACGCGCGTATGTCCGCTTTCGTCGTGCAGAACGCGCTTCCGGCTTCGTTTGTGGCGCCGTTTGTGAGTTGCAAGCGGCTGTCGTCGAGGTCAGTGGTTCCGTTGAATTGCATGCAGCCCTGATTGCTGAAGCCCAGTCCAAAATTGATCGTCGTGGTTCCGCCGGTGGCAATCGTGAACGTCGCAATCGTCACCGGGCTATCGTTCAACGGCGGCGCCGAGGCGATGGCGCTAATCGACTCGGTGTTCGACACGGTGATCGGACCCGAATATTTGGCAGAGCTGTGCGTCGGCGTGGAGCCGTCGAGTGTGTAGTAAATCACCGCGCCGGCGGTGCTGTCGGTAATCGAAACCGTCTGCGCCGTAGCGTACGACCCCGCTGGCGGAGTGAAAATGGGAGTCGCGGTCTGCGTCGAGATCACGTACGCATTCGTGGTGGCCGTGCTTTGGATGAAGCCGCTTGCCACCGCGATGGCCTTGAGGGTTTCGGAAGTGGTGAGCGTAATCGGCGCGGAATAGAGGGTCGATCCGGTCGAGGGCGTCGAGCCGTCGGTGCTGTAGTAGATCGTCGAGTTCGGCGTTGAACTTGACATCGTTACCTGCACGCTTTGCGTGTAGGTCCCCGCTCCAGGATCCATGGTCGGAGCCGCGGCGTAGTTTTCGCCGTTGAGCAACCCGAATACGTCCACCTCCTTCTGCGTGCCGACATAGACTTTTCCGTTCGTGACCACGGGTACCACGAACTTCACCGCCGGCCCCAGCGTGTCGCGTCCCGATGTGAGATTGGAACCGTAAAGAAGCTGAGACACATTCGTCGCGTTGTACGCGCGCAGGATCGACGGCCCGCCGGATGTGTAAGCGTCGGACTCGACCGCCCACACGATTCCGTTGGTGGTTCCGTTTGCCGAGACTGCGGGCGTGGAACCCGGGAAACCGCTGGACTCGCTGGACTGCGATGTTGGGGAAGCGGAAACCTGGCCGTTTGTGATCGAATACGCGTTGAGGTGATCGCCGTTACCCCATAGATAGATGTTGCCGTTCCAGTACGCCGGCATCGACCACAGGCCGCCAACGCCCTCGATCGTTTGCAAAATTTCTGGATCGGAACTGCATCCATCGCAATAGTGGCTTCCGTCGTTGGTTAGCTTGTCGCGATTTACGACGTAAAGATTTCCTTGTTTGCCCGCCTGCACCAGAATGTGAGGATATGTGCCGGTCTGATCGGGCAATACCACCACGCCGCCGGAGCCGACGTCCGAGTCCGCATCGTCAAGGCTCTGTTGGTTGTAGGGCGTGAAGTAATCGGTGGGAGTAATCACGCCGTTCGCAAGGCTTACGCGAACGATGCTGTCTCCATAATCGATCGTTGTGCTCGGCGCAGGCGCGGGCGTCGTTACCGTGTCATCGCCATTTCCGGTCGAAACATAAGCGTTGCCATACGCGTCTGCAGCAAGGCCCGAACCCGCGCCCCAAATCCCATTTCCTTTTCCATTCGGCGAAGTGCACCACGCGCTCACGAACGCCAACGTCGAAGCGTTGTAAGAGAGGATCCATCCGTGCCAGGGGCCGTTGTCACCGTGTGAAGCGAATCCAGCGAAGATGTATCCATTGAGCAGCAGAAGTCCGGGCCGCTGATTTTCCCATTGCACATCGAATGCGAGCGATCCGCCTACGGAATCGGGCGACGTTCCGGGCACCGATGCGTTCATCTGAACGGGGCCGCCGAATTTTTCGGCGCCCGTTGTCACATCGACCGCATGCAGCCGGTAGATGTATGCTCCGTTCTCTTTCGTGTTTACCACCACATAGAGTGTGTTCGTGGCGGAATCGATTGTCGGCGTTCCTGTGATTCCGATTTCCGGGTTGATGTCCTGAGTGTTTCCCACGTCAGTGGTCGAAAGTGTCGTCGCTCCGTTGATTAGAAAACTCACGTGCCACAGCGGAGCGCCGCCCGCATCTGCATCGAACGCATAGAGCGAGTCGTGCTCTGTGGCGATGAATACGACGTTGTGCGTGCCTTGTCCGGGAATCGCGAGGCCGGCCATATACAGCGGCTGCGCGTACACGTAGCCGTCCACGGGTAATGCAAACAATTTCCCGAACGTAGTCGAAGAGACATTCGCAGGCGTTAGCTTGGTCTCAGCGAGATTTTGGCCCGTGCGCCCCGTGTCGTAGTGATGCGTCAGGATATTCGTCTGCGCGAAGGAAGCTGGGGAAATCGAAAGGGCGACGAACGCGGCTAGAGCCGCGAGGGCTGATTTCCGCGCAGACCAGAAGGCGAGAGACGGTTTGAATGTTTGACGTGCAATTGGGCTGGACATTGTCGTTGTTGTTATGCTGATTCAAAAATAAAAACGTGAGTACTGGCACGAAGGTCCTGGGACTCGCATCGATTGGCGTGAGTCGTCTTCTACTTGCCCTGGACATTCGCAATCGAGGGGCCTAGGAGCGGGTATTCCTGATTTACGAAACGTCATGGAAGCGAAGGAATTAGCGGTTCTCGCTACAGAAGCCGAACGTCCGTGAATCGACGTAAGGGAAATTCCGTTCAATTCTAGGGAAAATCCGGTATGGGGGTGCGTATTTCGGGCTGCTAAGGTTTCTTGGTCTCTGTCGGAGACGGTGTGATCGTGTCCGCCGATTACACTCACATCCCCAGCCATGCCCGTCGATCGCGCCCCGTAACATTGCGCGGTGGTGTGCGGCGCGTTAAAAGAAAATGAATTCGCGCACGGACAATTTCCGGGACGAGATTTCGACCGGCGTGTGGAGTCGTGTTGCCGATGCAGCCGAGCGAAGTTGGAGCGATGCGATCGAAATTACGAGTGAGAGAAGCGAAGCTGAAGGCGAAGCGGAAGTTCTAGTACTTAAAATTAGCCGCGCAATTCTAAGTATCGCCGATCTCGACGAGCTCAATTCATCTTTTTTTCAAATCAGGAAAGCACGAAGTTTCAATCGCTGGTCGCACACGACTCAAATAGCATGTTGCCCAACGTAGTCGGGCGAGAAGGCGCCGATCCCAGACAGCGCCGGGGCGAAGCAAGCAGGGAGAGCATTCTCTAGCGACAGGAGTCTGCAACGGATACCAGTCTAGATGGACGATTCGAGCGACCAGGCGAGGGGCCGGACGAGGCCGTCCCTAACTCGCGCTTTGACGTTTTTTGTCGCTCCCGAAGAGCTTATTCGTCCAAATTCGCTTGGTCTTCGTGGCCGTCCAAAACCATCGTTTGCCAGCCAAGTACTTTCGTTAGGAAGGAAGGGAAATCCGTTGGAGTTATTCGGAAAGTTTTGAGCCGTCCTACAGAGGAAAAATTTGCCAAGCCTATTGCTATCAATCGTTTACAGTATTCCCCATGTGGCACACAGGTTGCAAACTTGTGCTTTCAGAGTTAGGGGTGTCGGTACGTCGGTTTGAGCTTTCCCAGATGTAAAGAACGAGATCTCGAGACACAAATTGGCCGAGGTTAAAATGGCGAAAATAAAGACGTTTAGTCTGGCAGCGATTCTCTTCCTGGCGTGCGCACCCGCCAATCTTTGGAGTCAGCAGAATGCCGCGCTGAACCCGGCTGCCGCCTCCACGCATGCCGCGGCACCTGCCACCACGACGGACGACCGTCCGGCGCTTGAGCACCGCAATCCTCGCTATCAGGTTCAGCGCGATGACATTCTCGTGATTACGTTCGCGCTTTCGCCTGAACTCGACCAGACCGTCACCATCCAGCCGGACGGATACATCACGCTGATGAATGTCGGCGGGGTTTTCGTTCAAGGGATGTCAGTGCCGCAGGTGGTGGACGCGATCAAGAAAGCGTACGCGACCACGCTTCACGATCCGATCGTGGACGTCGATCTGAAAGACTTCCAGAAGCCGTACTTCGTCGCGCTCGGTCAAGTCGGCAAGCCCGGCCAGTACGATCTCCGCTACGACATGACGATCACCGAAGCTATAGCGATGGCCGGAGGTTTCACGGCAGGCGCGAGGACCCAGGTTTTCCTCTATCACCGCGTCGGCAACGAGTGGGCCGAGGCTCGCGAGATGAACGTGAAACAGATCCTTCAGGGTAAGAACGTCAACGAAGACGCGCACATTCAACCCGGCGACATGATTTTCGTTCCCGAGAAATTCATCACGAAATTCCGCAAGTACGTTCCGTACGGCATAGGCACTGGAATCTATCCAAGCGTTTACTAGTTTGATTTTGGATCGCGAAAAATTACACGAGGCAGAGGGCATATGACTAAATCAAACGGCAAGAACGCGGCGGCTCAAGAATCGCAGGAAATGACATTGCGTGACATGCTGTCGCCCCTGTTTCGCCACAAGCGCGTAGTGGTAGTCACGTTCTGCACGATGGTGGTGGTCACCTTGCTCGTCGCTTGGATTTGGGCGGCGCAATATTACGTCTCGACGATGCAAGTCGTTGTCGAGCAGGACCGCTCCGACCCGGCCGTGACGGCAGCGCAGAACGGCGTGATCCAGTCCAAGGGCATCACGCTCGATCAGGTCAGCTCGGAAGTGGCTCTGTTGCAGGGGCAGGACATGCTCCGCACCGTGGCCTCGACTTGTGGCCTGGACGACTCATGGTCGCCTACGAATATCTTCTTGCCCAGCGACCCAGCCAAGCGTAAGGCCGCAAAAGTGGAAATGGCGGCTCGGCGCCTGGAAAAGAAGCTCGATGTGGAAGCGCAGAAGACATCGGACGTGATCGACGTGAAGTACGGCCGCATGGGCGACCCTGAGACGCCTTATTGCGTGTTGAGCACGCTCGGCAAACTCTATACCGAAAAGCACCTCGAATTGGAACGTCCACACGGCACGTCCGATTTCTTTGCGGAACAGACCGACAAATACCGCGCCGCGCTGGCCGACTCCGAAAACAAGCTGACTGAATTCAGCCGCTCCGCCGGTGTTGCCGCTCCGGACGTGGTTCGCACGGACATGGCGACGCAACTCGCCGCTTCCGAAGCGTCCTTGTATCAGTCGCAGCAGATGATTGCAGCGGATACCAAGCGCATCGAGAACATTAATGAGCAGATGAAAGTCACTCCTGCTCGCTCCTCCACGGCGGAAGCGGCTATGGCGCCGAACCTGTTGCTCGAAAATCTTAATGCCACGTTGCTGGAAGAACAGAACAAGCGCACCGAACTGCTCATGAAGTACGACCCGAGCTATCCGCTGGTCAAGGAAACCGAGCAGGAAATCGCGCAGACCCAGGCGGCGATCGCAGACGCAGAGAAAGCAAAGTACACCAATCTCACCACGGACCGCGATCCAACCTACGAGTTGCTCCGCGAAGACCTCGCAAAGACGCAGGCTGATCTTGCTTCGCAGCGCGCCACGGCGGGAGCCTTGGTCAACAGCATCAAAGGTATCCGCGGCCAAATGGTCGATCTCGATACCAACGCCGTGAAGCAGGAAGCTTTGCTTCGCGACGCAGAAGGCGAATGAAGCTAACTATCTGCTCTATCTGAGCAAGCGCGAGCAGGAACGCACGTCGGATGCTCTCGATAAGAAGAGCATCGCCAACGTTGCGATCTCGGTGCCGCCGGTGGTTCCCGCGCTTCCGGCCCACAGTCCGTGGCTGGTGATGTTTCTCGGCTTGATCGCCTCGGTGCTGCTTGCCCTGGCGGCGGGCTTCGTTGCCGAACAGCTCGATCCGTCGTTCCGCACGCCGGAAGAAGTCATGCAGACTCTCAGCATGCCGGTTCTGGCGTCGGTGCCAAAGAAGGCGGCCTAGGTCGAATGGTTCTGAACTTCTACAAACTCGCGGAGCAGCCGTTCGGGGTAACCCCGGACCCGCGATATCTGTATCTCAGTCCAACGCATCGTGAAGCGCTTGCATCCGCGCTTTATGGCATCACGGTTGGGCGCGGGTTTACGGCACTGATTGCCAAGCCGGGGATGGGAAAGACCACCATTCTTTTCCATCTCCTGCAAAAGCTTCAGGGATCGGCTCGCACCGTATTCCTCTTTCAAACCCAGAGCAGTCCGCGTGATTTGCTGCGCAGCGTGCTCGTCGATCTGGGAATCGAAGACGACGGCGGCGACCTGGTCCAGTTGCAGGCGAAGATGAACCAGGCTTTGCTGCAGCATTCCACTTCGGGCAAGCGGTTCGTTGTAGTGATCGACGAAGCGCAAAATCTCGACGAGTCCGTGCTGGAAGTCGTCCGCATGCTCTCGAATTTTGAAACGCCGCGCGAGAAACTGATGCAGATCGTTCTTGCCGGCCAGCCGCAACTGGCCAAGCGTCTAGCCTCGCCAAGCATGGAGCAGCTCCGCCAGCGTGTGTCTATCGTTGCGCGGTTGATGCCCCTGGATGCGGCTGAAACGCGAGCCTACATCGAGCATCGCCTCCATGTGGCTGGCTATGAATCGAATGTGCCGCTTTTCACCGATCGCGCGTTCGCGATGATTGCGAAATATTCGGGTGGAATTCCGCGCAACATCAACAATCTTTGTTTCAATGCCATGTCGCTCGGCTGCGTCCGCAAGCAGGAAACCATCGACCGCGACGTGATTAAGGAAGTTCTCGTCCGATCTCGATCTCTCGCCGCTCTTCGAAGACGCACCGCTGGCGGCCAAGTCCGCGGCGCCGGTCACGGTGCCTTCGCTCCCGTTTGCAACGAAGTCCGCGCCATCTATCATGAGTGGCTGGCCGTTAAGAGTAGGTGCGGCCGTTGCGGCCGTGGCCCTTGGTGCGTTGGCCTGGCCTATGGTTCGCTCGCACTGGATCGCGCGCGCGAGCAACGATGCACGCCCCTCTCGCTGCCCCAGCCGTCGCCGGTTCGGCGCCCGCTTCTTCGCACGCGGAAATGCCCGTGCAGCCGCAGAACGCGATGCCGACTGCAAAATTGCAGGGCGAGGCGCATCCGGTCACCACTTCTCCGGTCTCACTTTTGGAGTCCAATCCCAAGGACGTTTCCGCCGAACCGGCCCGCGCTCCTCGCGCGCTTCCCGAGCAGGCATACCGCACCATTTCGGTCGTTCGAAACGAAACGCTCTTTGGTATCAGCATGGAAAACTACGGACGATACGACCAGCAAATCGTCGATGTCATCCGCGAAATGAACCCGGGATTGCAAGATCCCGATCACATCAAGGCAGGCCAGAAACTTCGTATTCCGGTTGTCGGGCAGGATTCGAATCTTGGCGGTTCCGCGGCTTCTTCGGCCGCAGAGGTGAACAAACAATGAGTAAGAATTTCGAGCTGATTCAGCAAGCAGAAATGAACCTGGGATCGAGCGCGGCCCCGGCCAAGCGAACGTACCCGGGCGCGTCCGCGGCCAACGGCAGCGGCGCCATCGAGCTGAATATCGACAAACTGACGCGCGAGGAGTCTCAGAAGCTCGTTCAGCGCGTGTTCCTCGCGCAGGGCGGCGAGAATCCGCATGTCGTCGTTTTTGCCGGCGTGGATCACGGCAACGGCTGCAGCCAGATCTGCGCGCAGACAGCGCGCATCCTGGCGGACAACGTCCAGGGCACCGTATGTCTTCTGGACGCCAACCTTCGCACGCCGAGTCTGCCGGAAATTTTCGGAGTCACGAATCATCACGGCCTCACCGACGCGCTGCTACAGGAAGATTCGGTGAAGAACTACGCCAAGCCGCTCACGCCGTCGAACCTCTGGCTGCTCTCCTGCGGCTCGATCCCAGCCGGTTCTTCCGCGATGCTCACTTCGGCGCGCATGAAAGCACGCGTCAGCGAGCTCCGCAAGGAATTCGATTACGTGCTGATCGATGCGCCGCCGCTGAACGACTACTCGGATGCGCTCGCTTTGGGCCAGATCTCCGATGGCCTCGTGCTCGTGCTCGAAGCGAACGCGACGCGTCGTGAATCCGCTCTGCGGATTGCGGACACGCTTCGCGCCTCGCAGATTCGTGTTCTAGGCGCTGTGCTCAACAAGCGCACCTTCCCGATTCCGGAAGGCCTGTACAACCGCCTGTAAAAGTTTGACGAGTTAGCGAACAATTTTTCACCGGACTGCGGCGAGATGCTTCACCGTCGTCGGACCGGATGGTTTGGGGGTTCATTCATTTTTCATTGGTCCATGTGACTGAGAGTGCGGAGCCGTGTCCATGATCGGCGTTGAAGCGGCTTCGAACACGACCCTAAACGAAAACGCAGCGGTGGCTGAGGACACGCTTCACTGGTTTGCGGTTCAGACGCGTTCGCGGCACGAGAAGAAGGCCACGGCGGAGTTGCAGGAGAAGGGAATTCAGGCCTTCCTGCCGCTGTTCGCTGAGAAGCATAAGTGGAGCGACCGGCAGCAGGTGGTCGAGGTCCCGCTGTTTCCGCAATATCTGTTCGTGCGGATCGCGGCGAACAGCGACGCGCGGGTTTCGGTGCTTCGCACCAACGGCGTAATTGCAATGGTGGGCACGAAAGGAATCGGAATTCCGATCCCGGATGCGCAGATCGAGAGAATTCAGAGAATTATCGAGCAGAAAGTTCCGTACAATCCGCACCTTTATTTGAACGTCGGCAAGCGGATTCGGATTCGAGGCGGAGCGCTCGACGGCCTGGAAGGAATTTTGACGGCCGTAAACGGCGACGAAACTCTGGTTGTATCGGTCGAGCTAATTCAGCGCTCGCTGGCGGTTCGCATCACTGGGTTCAACATCGAGCCCGTGAAGGAGAATTAGGTTCGGCGCGGACGTGTCGAAGTTTTGCGCGCCGCGTAATTTCACAGCAACAGTAGCAGCGTAAATTCGCAGACCCGGCCCAAAGAGAGAGACTCGGTGAATGAGGTAAGGCGTCAATTCCTTTTGAGTTCCCTCAAATTGTTCGACGTGGGATTGGTGATTCTGTCCTACGGATTGGCGACCGCCCTTTCGGTGTCAGCCAACCGGGGCATTCCGCTGTCCGAATTTCTGGCAATGCGGGTGAAGCTGTCGAATTTCGTTATTTTCATTCTGGCGCTATTATTCTGCCACGCTGTCTTCTCGATGTACGGGCTGTATCGTTCTCGCCGGCTCTCCACGCGTATCCTGGAAGTTGCGGACTGCCTGAAGGGCACTACGCTCTCGAGCCTGGTGTTCCTCGCACTGGGAATCTTCTTCAACATCCGTATGATCACCCCGCAATTCCTCTTTCTCTTCTGGTTGAGTCTCTCGGCCATTTTGGTGATCTCGCGGCTGTTGTTGCGTGTTTGGCTTGCTGAAGTCCGTAAGCATGGGCGGAATCTGCGCTACATGCTGATTCTCGGAACGAACGCTCGCGCCATCGAGTTCGCCCAAAAGCTCCAGGCTTCTCCGGGGCGCGGCTACCAAATTCTCGGATTCGTCGACGAAGATTGGGCGGGAATCGAGGAATTTCGTAAGACCGGTTTCAAGCTGGTTTCAGACTACGCGGGCCTCGCCGAATACCTGCGGCGCAACGTAGTCGACGAAGTGGCCACCTACCTCCCGCTGCGCTCCTTCCACGAGCACGCTTCGCAGGTAGCCGCTCTCTGCGAGCAGCATGGCATCGGGATGCGCCTGGCGACCGACATTTTCGGCCTCCGCACCGCCCGCTCGCGCGCGGAATATTTCGACGGCGATTATCATATCGCTGCTTACACCGGCGTTCGCGACGAATGGCCGCTGGTGGTGAAGCGCACCATCGACCTGGCAATCTCGTTCACGTTGCTCGTGCTGCTCTCGCCGCTATTTCTGGTGGTCGCGATCGCAATCAAACTCACCTCCAGCGGACCGGTGTTCTTCCGCCAGGAGCGCCTCGGCCTCAACAAACGGCGCTTCTACATTTACAAATTCCGCACCATGGTCCCGAACGCTGAGAAGCTCATCGCGAATCTCGAGGACAAAAACGAAGTCACCGGCCCGGTCTTTAAGATCAAAGACGATCCCCGCATCACCGGCATCGGCAAATTCCTGCGCCGCACTAGCATCGACGAGCTGCCGCAGCTGATCAACATCTTGAAAGGCGAAATGAGCCTGGTCGGTCCGCGTCCTCTGCCGAAGCGCGATTACGACGGCTTTAGCGAAGACTGGCAGCGCCGTCGTTTCAGCGTCCGCCCCGGCATTACGTGCCTGTGGCAGGTCAACGGTCGCAGTTCGATTCCCTTCGAGCAGTGGATGCGGCTGGACCTGCAGTACATGGACGAGTGGTCGCTGTGGCTCGATCTAAAAATTCTCGCGCGCACCATCCCCGCGGTGTTGCGCGGTTCCGGCGCCGTCTAAGCCGGCTGTTTTTCGTAAGCAAAACCTTCGTTCCGCAACACAAACGCAAACCGCGTCATGCGCGGCGGGACGGCTAGCCGTCACCGGCGCATCGCTTCCAAACTCAAGGAATCAATGGATCGAGCCAACGTTCTCGGCGTAGGCGTGCACGCGGTAAACCTGAAGCTCGCCACGGAGATGCTTGAGCGCGCCGCGGCTACAGGCGAAGGCGGCTACGTTTGCGTCACCGGCGTTCACGGCGTGATGGAAGCGCAGAAAAATGCGCGCTTCAAAAAGATCCTGGACGATGCATTTCTCGTCGTTCCCGACGGCATGCCCACCGTCTGGATGGGTCACTGGCAGGGATATAAGGACATGGGCCGCGTCTTCGGCCCCGATCTCATGTGGGCCGTTTGCAAGCAGTCCGTCGCCTCCGGTCACACCCACTTCCTTTACGGCGGCAAAGACGGCATCGCCGAAGAATTGAAAGCGAGCATGGAGCGAAATTTTCCCGGCATTCGCGTCGTCGGCACGTACACTCCGCCGTTTCGTCCACTCTCTGCCGATGAAAAATTCCAGCTTCAAACCACTCTGCAGCGCCTCTCGCCCGATTACGTGTGGGTCGGCCTCAGCACTCCGAAGCAGGAAGACTTCATGTTTACGAACATGCGCGCGCTTCAGTGCAGAGTAATGGTTGGCGTCGGAGCCGCGTTCGATATTCACACCGGCCACGTGCAGGACGCGCCCCAGTGGATCAAAAGTGCCGGGCTGCAATGGCTGCACCGTTTGTGCCAGGAACCGTCGCGCCTTTGGAAGCGCTACCTGGTCAACAACACCGCGTTCGTATTTCGCACCGCGCTCCAGCTCACCGGCCTCAAGCGCTACGAACTTACATCACAGGAGATAGCTGGAGATTGAATCGGCAACCGGTGCGGCGTCCGTCCGGCTCGTCCGCGTCATCCATCTGGTGAGCACGCTGAATTAAGGGAACTGAATGGCGTCCGGCTTCATCAAGCAGACCATCGATCGCGCGAAAGCCAGTACGCTGGCGAAAAATAGCGGCTGGATGTTTCTCGGTTACGGCCTGAAAATTTTCGTTCAGGCCGGTTACTTCATCCTGATTGCGCGCGCACTCGGCCCCGCGCAGTACGGCGCGTTCGTCGGCACGGTCGCGCTAATCGCTCTGGTGGCGCCTTTTGGAGGCGTCGGCTCGGGAAACCTGCTGATCAAGAACGTTTCCCGCGATCGTTCGCTCTTCGCGGAGTATTGGGGCAACGCGCTACTGATCTCATTCGTTTCCGGAGCTTTGTTGCTCGGGCTGGTTCTCGCGGTCGCTCACTTCGCGCTGCCAGCCACGATTCCCTGGACGTTGATTCTACTCGTCAGCCTCTCCGACATTCTTTTCGTCAAAGGCGCGGAAATCGGAGCGCAGTGCTTTCAGGCGACCGACGAGCTGCGCTATACGGCTTTCGTCACTCTGCTGCCGTACATCCTCCGGATGATCGGCGCGGTGATCGTCTTCGTGGTTTGGCGGCACGCTACGGCTCTGATGTGGGGTTGGTTCTACCTCGGCTGCACCGTGATCTCAGCTGCCGTCGCGATCACGCTGGCCACCGCGAAACTCGGCGGGCCGTCTCTGGCGCTCTGGCGGATTCGCGGTGAAATTGAGGAGGGCTTTTATTTTGGCGCCAGTTTGAGCGCGCAGACCGTTTATAACGACATCGACAAGATGATGCTGGCGCGCCTTTCCACGCTCGACGCCACCGGCATCTACGCCGCGGCCTACCGTTTGATCGACGTGGCCTTCACGCCTGTGCGCTCGGTGCTCTACGCGGCTTACGCCAATTTCTTCCGCCACGGCAAGGCCGGCCTTGCGGTTAGCTATTCGTACGCGAAAAAGATCCTGCCAAAGATGCTGGGCTACTCGCTGCTCATCTTCGTGGGCCTATATGTTGCGGCCCCAATCGTGCCGATTATCCTGGGAAAAGATTATGCTCGCGCTGTGGAAGCGCTGCGCTGGCTCGCGTTGCTTCCGCTCTTCAAATCGATCCACTATTTCCTGGCTGATTCGCTTACCGGCGCCGGGTATCAGCGCATCCGCACGGCAGGCCAGATCGGCGTCGCGGTGTTCAATGTGGCTCTCAACTTATGGCTCATCCCAGCCTATTCGTGGCGCGGCGCCGCCTGGTCCAGCCTGGCCAGTGACGGTGCTCTCGCGCTTACGATGTACGTCGCGGTGATGTACATCATGTCCAGGGAAGCTCGCTCCGGCGTCGGTTTTGCCGGCGAACCGCTCAGCACCCATCCCGTGGAATAGGTTCTCCAGTTCCGAACAACCATCACCTCCGGCCGCAGCCGGAAAAGGAAATCGTGAAACGATGATTCAACTGAGGGATGCCGCGTATTCTCCGCGGCAACGCAAAGCGTCCAGGCTGACTATTCCGGCGATCTTGCTCTCCGCCATCGCTATCTTTCTCTGTGGTTCATTCCGCATGACCAACGCAAGCCCCGACGGTCCCATGTCTCTCACTCCGGCGCAAGTTCCAGTTCCGCCCCAGTATTTCGATCTCAATCTTATGTTTTATCCGGGATTGAATACGCCTTGGCCCGCGACACCGTTCTACGGTTGGCGGGCTTGGCACGCGCTCTGGTACGACGTCGAGCCTCAGAAAGGTGTATGGAAATGGGACAATCTGGACAAGCTCGTCAGCATGAACCAGCAACACAATTCCGAAATCATGCTGATGTTCTCCTACAGTCCACCTTGGGCTTCGCAAAAGCCGAACCAACCCGCTGACTGGAAGAACGGCACTGCCGGACCTGTAAGCATGGACGATTGGCGCGACTACGTCCGCACGGTAGGCACCCGCTACAAGGGCAAAATCCACGTGTACGAAATGTGGAATGAGCCCGACCGGCCGCGCGCATGGCAGGGTGACGTTGACACGATGGTGCAGATGGTCGCCGAAGCCTCGAAAATTCTGAAGGGCATCGATCCCACTGTCACGATTGTCAGTCCGAGCTGCACGCATCCCAACGGCAACCAGTGGCTCGATCAGTTCCTGAGCAAGGGTGGCGGCGACTACGTTGACGTTATCGGCTATCACTTCTACACCGGTCGAGTCGGCGGGATGGATCCCCCGGAAGCCGTCGTGCCGCTCATTCAGAATGTGAAGAACATTCTCGCGAAGCACAACATTCAGAAGCCCCTTTGGAACACCGAAGAAGGCTGGCTTGGTCCTACGCCGTACCCTGACGATCAGCAGGCTGGCTACGTCGCGCGCGCTTACGTTCTAAACTGGGCCGCGGGAGTGCAGCGATTTTATTGGTTCCAGTGGGACGTTCACACCGGAGCTGCCGTCGAAATGGTTCACCGGGACAATTCCATCACGCCCGCCGGCAATGCGTTCATCACCATCCAGCAGTGGATGACCGGCTGGACCTTGCATCGCTGCCTCACGTCTGACAATCACAACTGGGTCTGCGAGCTCGAGCAGAACGGAAACTGGAAGTACATCGTCTGGAGCCCGGACGGCGAGAAGGGCTTCCGCCTCGCGAAGAACTGGAAAGTCAGCCAGGTTACCCATCTCGACGGAACCACCAGCCAGATCAGCGGCGATTCCGTCAGCATTGGCGGCCAGCCGGTCTTGATTCAGTAAAACTCAAAACGCAATCAAGCGAAGCAAATCTCGGAAACGTCAATTGTCTTGAGGAGTTGCAAGTGACCTCCACCTACTTTGAACGCATAGCCCTTTTCGCTTTCCTCATCATCGCAAGCGGTGTAGGAATGGCGGCGTATTTAGACCCCAACGACGTTGCCGGAGGCGGAGGTACCGTCCTCCGCGCAACGTATGCGCTGTTCTACCTGCTTTTTGGCATTCTGGTTGTGCTGAATTACCGTTCCGCCGAGTCGATTATCGTCCGCGAAAAGTGGCTCACGGTGATTTGGCTTTGGGCTCTCGCCTCAACGGCGTGGTCGGTGATTCCGGGCCAGACCCTCCGCCGATCGGTAGCTTTGCTCGGGACCATGCTGATTGGCCTCTTCATGGGAATGAAGTTCAATCCAAAACAGCAACTAAACTTCATCGCTACTGTCATCGGCTGTGGCGCGATATCGAGCGTGATCGCTTGCCTGCTTTTTCCGCACTTCGGGATCGTTCAGAGCGGCGAGTGGATTGGCGTTTATTACCAAAAAAACGTGTTGGGTCACACCATGGCCATCGGCATGTTTTGCTTCTTATTTCTGGCGCTGGGCCAAAAGACTTGGCGGCCTTTCTATTGGGCCATGGCCGCCGTCTGCGGATTTCTGATTCTGATGTCGCAGTCGGTGACGGCGATGCTCATCTCCGCTCTTATGCTCGTCGTCTTGAAGTTCCGCCGTGTCTTCACGTTGCCGGCTAAAACGCTGGTCATCTTTACAGGCGTTGTTCTTGCCATCGCGATTCCCGCATCAATTTATATTTTCCAGAATATCGATGCGATTCTCGGCTTCTTTGGCCGCGATGCCTCGCTTACGGGTCGAGTCCCGCTGTGGCGCATCGTGTTTCAAGAAATCGCGGAACGTCCGATTCTCGGTTATGGCTATTCGGCTTTTTGGTTCAGTTCGGAGGGTGACCGTATTCACGCAGCCATCAAATGGTCGCCCATGCATTCTCACAATGGATATTTTGAAACCACACTTGCCTTGGGCGTCATCGGCACGGCAATTCTGCTCATCGGTCTCGGAAACAGTTTGCTCCGCGGTCTTCGTGAGGCGCGCGAGGCCGAATCGGTCTACGACTTTTGGCCTGTTTTTTTCCTGATCTTTATCGCTTTTGACAACATGACGGAATCGTGGATGCTCGTAGCCAATGCGCTGGTCTGGACGCTTTACGTCGCCAATACCTTCTGGCTGGCGCGCGCGAGTCTCCAGCCCTCTTTCGCAGACGAGACGGCCGATGAAGTATCAGGCGGAACGGCGCAGCTTTCAGATCAGCACGCCTGACGCGAGTTTATCAGTGTGCGCAGTCTGAACGTCACCCCGAGATTTATGACAAGTTCAAACGCCCTGGATAAACATCCCTACATCCGCGGACTCGATGGCATTCGCGCCATCGCGTTCCTGCTTGTTTACGCCGGCCACTCGGGTCTCGGCTCTTTCATTCCAGGCGGTTTGGGCGTCACCATCTTCTTTTTTCTCAGCGGCTATCTGATCACCACGCTGCTGAGGATTGAAGCGGAAAAGACCGGAACGGTTTCGATTAAGCAGTTTTATCTGCGCCGGACGTTTCGTATCTTTCCGCCGATGTACGTCACTCTGCTGGTTTGGATCGTGCTCGCTACGATTGGCGTATTCGTCGGGCCGGTGGAGTGGCAACCGACCGTTCTTGCCAGCCTCTATCTAACGAATTACACCGATGTCTTCACGCTGCATCGAATTCAGGGCGGATTGAATATTTTGTGGTCTCTTTCCGTGGAGGAGCACTTCTACCTGATATTCCCGTGGATATTTCTGTTCTTCATGCGGAAGAAGTGGTCAATCGCGAAATCGTCCGCGTGCCTCGCGATTCTGTGTGGGATCGCGTTGATCTGGAGATGCATTTCGCTGGGATATTTCCATCGCATTCTGAACTACGAGCACACCGACACCCGGTTCGACTCCATCCTTTTCGGTTGCCTGCTTGCGCTCGTTCTTAATCCATTCCTCGACAAGATGCCGGAATGGGTCGATAGGTTTTCGCTGGCTTTGGCGGCGGCTGGTTTTGGACTGCTGTTCTTGTGCCTTTTAATCCGCGGCGAATTTTTCCGGGACACGCTTCGCTACTCGCTCCAGGGCATCGGCATCTTCTGCATTTTCCTTTGGGTACTCAACTCGCCTGCGAGTTGGGTGGTTCAACGCCTTGAGAACCCATTCCTGCGCCTCATCGGGCGGCGCTCGTATGCGATGTACTTGATTCATTACTGCATCATCCAGGCGCTCGAGCAGAAGCTGCATCTTAAAATGACGTATGTTCTGCTAATCGCAGCGCCGCTCATTTACTTCTACGCATGGGCGATGGCGAAACTTGTCGAGAAGCCGATGGACCGCATCAAGAAGCGGTTCTATCCGAAAGCGCCCGCAGGAAATCGCGCCTCCGTTCCCGAGCCGGCCCTTGGTTTTCGGGTCGCAGATTATGAGGGGCCCGTACCGGCAACGACCCGTGAATACTGAAACCACTATGAAGGTTTTGGCGTGGCCCATCCGAACGCCGTGGAATCCCTACACGGGACTGGTGCATTCGCACCTCGGACCCGGTGTGGATGTCGATGGCTGGCCCGGCAATCCGCTGCGCAAATACGATGTCTGGCACGTCCATTGGCCGGACTCGCTCCTCGGCATCCCCAGCACGGCGCACGCGACCTACAAAGTCTCGGGAATGTTCGCGACCATGGATTTTCTCCGCGCCCGCGGAACCAAAGTGATTTGGACGATGCACAATTTCGCTTCGCACGAGGCACGTCACCCGCGGCTCGAAACCTGGTTCTGGCGTCGCTTCATTCCCCGCGTTGACGGGGCGATCAGCCTCACCTCTACCGGCCTGGCGATGGGCCTCGAGCGCTTTCCCCGGCTGAAGGAAGTTCCGAGCGTAGTGATTCCGCACGGCCACTATCGCGCGCAGTATCCGGAATGCACTGGCGACGCTCGCGCCGCTCTCGGTATCGCTCCGAACGCCAAGGTGCTTCTTTTCTTCGGCGCCGTCCGCGCCTACAAGAATGTCGACGTTTTGATTCGGGCGTTTCGCGGCGTCAAGCGCGATGACGCGATCCTCTATATCGCAGGCAATCCGAACGCAACCGAGCTTGCCGCTCGAATCCGGAAAGAAGCCGAGCTGGACCCGCGCGTTACCTTCAGGTTCGAGTTCATCGACGAAAAGGACGTTGCGAAATATTTCTCCGCCGCCGACCTCGTCGTGCTTCCGTACCGCGAAGTGCTGAATTCTGGTTCGGCGCTGCTCGCGCTTTCGTGCAATCGCCCGGTGCTGGTTCCGGATCGCGGCGCGATGGGCGAATTGAAATCTGAATTTTCCGAAACGTGGGTCCGTACGTTCCCCGGAGAAATCGATTCCGCGACTCTGGAAACCGCGATCGATTGGGCGTCCGAACCGCGCGCCGCAATCTGCCAAATGCCCGCTCAATTCGACTGGCTGCAAATTGGCCATGAAACCGCTGCCTTCTACCGCCGAGTGGTAGCCGGAAGCCCCACCTACGAATCCGTCAGCCGCGTGCCGGCAGAGGATCGCTCGCTATGAATATCCTCATGCTGCACAACAGCTACCAGTTTCGCGGCGGCGAAGATGAAAGCTTCGAATCCGAAGTGCGCATGCTGCGCGATGCGGGCCACTACGTAGATACCATTCACCTCAATAACGACAGGGTCGAAGAAATCGGGAAGTTCCAGGTCGCTTTACAGTCGATCTGGTCCAGGCCGTCCTACGACCTGGTGGACAGCAAGCTTCGTGAACGCAATTTCGACGTGATGCACGTCCAGAATTTCTTCCCCATGATTTCGCCGTCCGTGTACGCTGCCGCAAAGAAGAACGGCGTGCCGGTGGTGCAAACGCTCCGGAATTATCGGCTCCTGTGCCCGAGCACCGTCCTCTATCGCGACGGCCACATCTGCGAAGACTGCCTGCACAAAACATTCAAAATTCCGGGAATCGTTCACGGTTGCTATCGCGATAGCGTCCTGAGCAGCGCCGCCGTCGCCGCGATGACGGCCTTTAACGCCTTGAAGGGTACCTGGCGTAATGACGTGGATCTCTACATTTGCCTTACTGCTTTTTCGCGACAGAAATTCGTCGAAGCCGGATTCAATCCGGACAAGATGATCGTGAAAAGTAATTTCGTTTATCCCGATCCGGGCGTTCACGCTGGGGATGGCGCGAACGACTACCTCCTGTTCGCCGGCCGGCTCACTCCTGAAAAAGGCGTCGAAACTCTTCTCTCCGCATGGCAGCGCGTTAAGTCCAAGGGCACGTTGAAAATTATCGGCGAAGGGCCGCTCGAATCCCGTGTTCGCGAATTTGTAGCGCAGAATCCCGGTGTCGAATGGCTCGGACCTAAATCTTCCTCGGAAGTGAAGCAGATGATGGGCGAGGCTCGCGCGTTGGTGTTTCCGTCGGAATGGTACGAACCGTTCGGTCGCGTCGCGATCGAAAGTTTTGCCAAGGGCACGCCGGTCATCACTTCGCGGTTGGCGGGCATGGCGGAGATCGTCCGCGAAGGCGAAACCGGTCTTCTCTTTAATCCCGGCGACCCCGAAGACCTCGCTCAAAAAATGGACTGGGCGATCGAGCATCCAGACGAGATCCGCGCGATGCGTCCGGCTGCCCGCGCCGAGTACGAAGAGACCTACACCATCGAGCAAAACCTGGGCGCTCTGATCCACGCGTATAAGAGCGTCGGACGCACTCCGATGCTCGCCGCCGAGCCATACGTTGCAGCGAAGACCACAAACTGAATTTCTGTACGGGCCCCGATTCGAATTGTTGTGATTGAGCAGAAGCAGGAGACAACCATCCATGCCCACCCCGAAACAAGCGCCGATTACCTCGCGGGCTGCGGCCGTTCCCCATATGAAGCTCGATGACGCTCAAGTTCAGTCCTATCGCGATAATGGATACCTACGCCTCGAGGGATTGACCAATCAGCAGGAAGTGGACGCTATCCGCGGAATCCTGCAGCAGCTCTTTGAAAAGCGCGCCGGTGAAAAGGAAGGCGCGTTCGCCGACCTCGTGGCCGGCGCCGACCATCCGAACGTCCTCAGCTCCCCGCAGATTCTGAATCCCGTGAACTACGTGCCCAAGCTGCATGAGACGCAGTGTTTCCGCAACGCGCTCAGCGTCGCGAGGCAGTTGCTTGGTGAAGACGCGAGATGCTTCTTCGATCTCTCGATCCTCAAGAAGCCCAAAGGCGGCGCGGCTACACCGTGGCATCAGGACGAGGCCTTCCGCGATCCGAACTTCGAATACAATGAACTGACCATTTGGGTAGCTCTTCAGCCCGTCGTCCCCGAGGGCGGCTGCATGCAGTTCATTCCCGGCTCGCACAAGGGACCGATTCTCGACCACCACTCGGCGAACAACGATCCCACGTCGCAGGCTCTCGATTGCAGCAATCTTGTGGACCAGCGCGCCGCGGTGCCCTTGCGCTCTTCAGCCTGGCGATTGCACAATCCATCATCCGCGTACGCTTCACGGCACGGCTACGAATACTTCGCTCACGCCCCGATTCGCTTACATCATGACGTTCGGCACGGCGCCTAAGCCGATCGACAGGGAAGCGTTCATTCCCGTGGCGCGTGGAGAAAGAAACGCCGATTCAGGAGCAGAAAAAACGCTGGATGCGCCGCGGCGGCGTGTTCATCACCGTATGGCGCCGGTTGCGCCGCGGTGACCTGAAGAACTGGCGTGCTGCGATGTATGGCCTGCGGCGTTCCATGCGCATTCTTCGCAAAGGTATGTAGCCGCGACCTTTCGTCTCGCTTTGAATTTGCGTTACCTTGATTTTGCTCAGCTCATTCGAATTCGCAGACCATTCCAATCCAAAGGGGAAGTTAAATTGACAACTCATAATCGTGTAGTCGTAACCGGGGCCGGCGGTTTTATCGGCGGTCATCTCGTCGCCGCGTTCCGCAAACAAGGTTATAAGCAGATTCGCGCCGTGGACATCAAGCCGCTCGACGAGTGGTATCAGCGCTTCGACGATGTCGAGAATCTCTCGCTCGACCTGAACCTCAAAGACAATTGCGAGACCGCCGCCAAGGGCGCCGACGAAATCTACAATCTCGCGGCGAACATGGGCGGCATGGGCTTCATCGAGCACAATAAGGCGCTGTGCATGCTGTCCGTGCTGATCAACACCCACATGCTGCAGGCCGCGCTGAAGCACGGCTGCCAGAAGTATTTTTATTCGTCGTCGGCCTGCGTCTACAACGCCGACAAGCAGAAGACCTTCGAAGCGCCGTCGCTCAAAGAGGAAGACGCCTATCCCGCGCATGCCCGAAGACGGCTACGGCTGGGAGAAGCTTTTCTCCGAACGCATGTGCCGCCACTTCCGCGAGGATTTCGGCCTCTACACCCGCGTCGCGCGCTTCCACAACGTCTACGGCCCCTGGGGCACCTGGTTCGGCGGCCGCGAAAAAGCTCCCGCCGCGATTTGCCGCAAAGTGATCGAAGCCAAGGTCAACGGCACGAACCGAAATCGAAATCTGGGGCTCCGGCGATCAGACTCGCAGCTTCATGTACTGCCGACGACTGCGTCAAGGGCATCCAGCTGATCACCGACTCGCAAATCCTCGAACCCATCAATCTGGGCTCGGCCGAAGCGGTCAGCATCAATCAGCTGGTCGACATCGTCGAAAGCATCGCTGGCGTCAAGTTGAAGCGGAATTACGATCTCAGCGCGCCCAAGGGCGTCAACGGCCGCAACAGCGACAACACGCTCATCCAGAAGTATCTGAATTGGGAGCCGGATACCACACTTGCGCGCCGGCCTCGAGAAAACCTACGCCTGGATTTACGATCAGTATCTGGCTCGCGAACGCGGCGAAGCAGGCGTCGTGCGTGAGTCCACGGCCGCGACCATGGGCCGCTAAACCGAGCTTCCGCCCGCACCGGTCGATTTATCGCAAATTGGGCGGTACAAATTCCGTACGCCCTTTCCGCTCAAGCCGGCGAGTCGCACGCCCGGCGAGGTTGCACGGTTCGTGTTATCTGCGACGAATCACCCTCAGTTTTGATGCCGTCGCCACGGGCGACTGGCAGATAATTAAATTATCCGGACGAGGAGCAAAGGATGCGCATTGCAGTCATTGGCTCAGGTTACGTAGGACTGGTATCCGCGGTCTGCTTCGCGGAGATAGGCCACAACGTCGTATCCGTCGATAACGACAGCGCGAAGATTGCCGCTCTCGAGCGCGGCGAAGTTCCCATTCACGAGCATCATCTTCCCGAACTGCTCAAGCGCCATCGCGGCGGACGTCTCACGTTTTCCACGTCGATCGAAAAATCCGTGAAGGACGCCGACGCCGTCTTCATCACCGTCGGGACGCCGCAATCGGAAACCGGAGAAGCCGATCTTTCTTTCGTCGAAGCCGTCGCCTACGAAATCGCCGCGGCCATCGAACGCCCCACGCTGATCGTTGAAAAGAGCACCGTGCCGGTTCGCACCTGCGAATCGCTTCGCAAGACGCTGCTTCTCAACGGCGCCAAGGTTGGCTCCTTCTCCGTCGCGTCGAATCCCGAATTCCTTCGCGAAGGCACCGCCGTCCTCGATTTCCTGTATCCCGATCGCATCGTCGTCGGCGTCGATGACGAAGCAGCGCGAAAAAGATGCAGGACATTTACGCTCCGCTCACCACCGGCTCTTATTATGCGAGTCCCGACGCGATCAAGTCCGACGCGCCCGCCGCTCCGAAAGCGAAAATCATCGTCACCAACGCCAAGAGCGCCGAACTGATCAAGCACGCCTCAAACGCGTTTCTTGCAATGAAGATTTCCTTCATCAACGCGGTCGCGAACATTTCCGAAGCCGTTGGCGCCGATATTCAACAGGTCTGCGCGGGCATCGGTTCGGATTCGCGCATCGGTTCGAAGTTTCTGAATGCCGGAATCGGCTACGGCGGCTCTTGTTTCCCGAAAGACGTGCAGGCCTTCCACGCCGTCGCCATGCAGTGCAGCTACGATTTCAGCCTGCTCACTGAAGTGATGCGCATCAATGAGGAGCAGCGCCGCCGCTTCTTGCAAAAAGTCCGCAGCGCTCTCTGGACCTTGCGTGGAAAGCAGCTCGGCGTTCTCGGCCTCGCTTTCAAGGGCGATACGGACGACATCCGCGAATCGCCCGCCATCGCCATCATCGAAGCACTCCTAAAAGAGGGCTGCTCGGTGAAAGCGTTTGATCCGGCGGCGACTTCGCGCGCCAAGGAAGCGCTCCCCCAAAAGGGCATGACCTACGCGGCTGATCCCTACGATGCAGCCGCGGGTTCCGACGCGCTTCTGATTCTCACCGAGTGGAAGGAATTCGCGTCGCTCGATCTCGCCAAGCTTCACGCGGGATTGAAATATCCGATCGTCATCGACGGCCGCAACCTCTATCGCCCCGAACAAATGGCCGCCGCTGGATTGATTTATCACAGTATCGGCCGTGCATCGGGCGTTCCCGAGCATATGAGCGCGGTGATCGACCGCACTCACGCCGAGGCCCCTGGCCAGGTCGTCACCCGCCGCCAGTAACCGCTATTAGCTCGATCATCAACAAAAAAGCTCCGCGCTTGGTCAGGCTCGGAGCTTTTTTATTTGTAGCGCATTCGTTCGACAGCAGATTCGCGGTGCGCCAGGTCCGCACCGTGGCATAACCCCCGCGTGCCCAGTGCACGCGGCGCCGATTCGTCTGACGAGGTCGAATCTTGTCTGTGAAGTTTTGCCCCGCGGCAGCCCGCGGAGCAAAACTTCAGCCTCACGCCTCAGTCCTTTTCCGTGCCAATCAATTTTCCTTTGTAGATCGCCATCCCCACCGCCGCATTCATCCCCAACTTTTCCAGCGCTCGCACTTCCTCCATCGTCCGTATCCCGCCCGCCGCCGTAATCGGCAGCTTCGTGGCGCGCCGCAACTCGCAATACCACGCCAGATCGGTCCCTCGCATCGTCCCTTCGTTATCCACAAACGTCGCCATGAACTCGGAGCAATAAGGCTCCAGTTCGCGCATCACGTCCTGCGCCCGCACCGCCAGCGATTCCTTCCATCCGCGCACTACGACGTTCCCGCGCCGCGTATCCAGCGCCACGATCATCCGCCGCCGTCCCACGCGCTTATGCAACTCGCCCAAAAACTCGTGCGCCACCTTCCCGTCAGAGAACGCTGCGCTCCCGACGATAATTTTCTCCGCGCCCCAAGAGAGGATCCGCTCTGCCCGCGCCGCCGTCCGTATCCCGCCGCCCACACGCACGCGCATCTTGCCGCGCTCACACAGACGCTTAACCCATCGCCCGTTCGATCCCTTCCGCATCGCCGCATCCAGATCGATCACGTGCAAGATAGGGAAGCGCTCGAATCGCGCCAGCAGCCCCATCACGTCGTCCACCGAAAGCGCGAGGCGCCTTCCGCGCACCAGTTGCACCGCGCGCCCGTTCTGCAAGTCGATGCAGGGAATAATCACGCCGTCACCCGAACCGGCACGCCGCGCGTTGCGAGAAATTGCTTCATTTTGCCGATCGATTGCGCTTCCGTATGGAAGATCGAGGCCGCGAGCGCCGCATCCGCCGCGCCTCCCTCAAACACGTCCAGAAAATCCTGAAACGTTTTCGCGCCTCCTGATGCAATCACAGGCACCGGCACCGCCCCCGCAATCGCCCCGGTCAGCTCGCAATCGAATCCGCTGCACGTCCCATCGCGATCGATCGAGGTCACCATGATCTCGCCAGCGCCGCGCTCCACTGCTTCCCTCGCCCACGCCACCGCGTCGATTCCCGTTGCATCGCGCCCGCCCCGCACATACACGCTCCAGCCGTACCCGGTCCGTTTCACATCCATCGAAAGCACCACGGCCTGCGAACCGAATTGCGCCGCCAGCTCCGAGATCAGTTCGGGCCGAGTAACCGCCGCCGTGTTCACCGTCACCTTGTCCGCGCCCGCGCGCAGCACCGCGTTTCCGTCTTCGAGCCTGCGGATTCCGCCGCCAGCCGTCAAGGGAATCTGCAATTCGTTCGCGACCCGGCTTATCGTTTGCAGGAATGTCCCTCGGCCTTCGACCGTTGCCGTGATGTCCAGCATCACCAACTCGTCCGCGCCCTCGCGGTTGTAGCGTGCCGCGAGCGCAGCTGGATCGCCCATGTCACGCAGACCCTGGAACTCAACGCCTTTCACCACGCGTCCAGCGTCCACATCGAGGCAGGGAATGATCCGTCGCGCCAGCGTCATCGCGCCGCCTCCAGAAAATTGCTGAGCAACTTCGCTCCCGCGCTCGCCCGATTTCTCGGGATGGAATTGCACTGCCCATCAGCCGCCCGCACTCCATCACCGCGGTGAAAGGAAAGCCGTGGTCGCACACCGCCGTCGTGCAGACTTGCGTCTCCGGCGCCGCATACGAGTGCGCGAAATAAAAGTAGGCGTCGTCCGGCACGCCCCGCAGGAGCACAGACTTCTTCACGCGCTTCACTTGGTTCCATCCGATGTGCGGCGACTTTACGTCTCGCGGCAACGCCTGCACGCTACCCTGCAAGTAATCCCAAGTCCCTTCTCGCCGGGTGCCTCCTCGCTCGATTCGATACAGCGCTTGCAAGCCGAGGCAAATTCCGAGCACCGGCACGTTCGCGCGAACCACCGTGCGCAGAGCTTCCGTCAGATTCCGTTCATGCAGGCCGGCCACAAAAGCGGAGAAGTGTCCCACACCTGGTAGCACGATCACCTTTGCGCTGCCCAATAACTCCGGCGCGTCCACGCGTTCGGTCTTGGCGCCGAGCAGCGCAAACGCGCGCTCCACCGACGGCAAATTGCCTGCTCCGTAATCGACGATCGACACTTTCACAGCAGGCCCTTCGTCGTTGGCAACACGCGCTGCAATTGCTTATCGCGCGTCGTCGCGAATCGCAGCGCCCGCGCAAACGCTTTGAACAGCACCTCCACCTGGTGGTGCGACGACCGCCCGTACAGGAATTTCAAATGCACGTTCGCCCGCGCGCCCTGTGCAAACGCCTGAAAGAAATCCTCGAGCAGCTCGGTCTGAAAATCTCCCACTCGCGCCGCCAGCGGCTTCCAGTGGCACACACAATGCGCGCGCCCCGAAAAGTCGATCGACGCGACGCCGAGCGATTCATCCATCGGCATTAGAAAAAAGCCTGCGCGCAGAATTCCGCGCTTGTCGCCGAGCGCCTCCCGCAACGCTTCACCCAGCGCGATTCCCACGTCTTCCACCGTGTGGTGCTGGTCCACATCCAGATCGCCACGCGCGGTCACGTCCAGGTCCATCGCGCCGTGTCGCGCGATCTGCTCGAGCATGTGGTCGAAGAAGCGGATCCCCGTCGCGACGCGTGCTTTTCCGTGCCCGTCGAGATTCAATTTCAGCTGGATGTCCGTTTCTTTCGTTTTCCGCGCAACTGAAGCCTTTCTCATAGCACCTCTTTCAGTGCGCGCAGCACGCGCCGCGTCTGTTCCACCGTTCCCACCGTGATGCGCACGTAGCCCCGACCGCCAAAATCGTTCGAACGGTCGCGAATCAGAATTCCTCGCTGCGAAAGAGCGCTAACGATCTCCTTCGCCCGCTGCGCCCAATGTAAGTGAGGATAAAATTCGCGGCGCTTGGGAATTGTTCGGATCCCCAGCTTCCGGAGGCCGGTGCTCAACTCCGCCCTGCTCTTGCGAAATTCGCGAATCGTAGTCCGGAGAAAGGCTTTGTCGCTCGCACATGCGTGTGCCGTCGCCAGCGCCGCCGCATTCACCGGATAGGGAGAGGCGGCCTTGCGCATCAATGCGGCGTTCTCGCGATTTGTGAAAATGCAACCCAGGCGCAATCCCGCCATGCCCGCGGCCTTGGAAAACGTCCGTGTCACGACCAGATTGGGGAATTGTCGAATCCACCGCAGTGCCGTTATCTCGCAATATTCGAAATACGCTTCATCTACCACGACGAGCGTGCGTTTCGCGGCGCGTAGAATCTTCTTCAGATTGGGCGCGGTCACCACTCCACCGGTCGGATTGTTGGGGTTCGCCAGAAATAGCGCGCTCGGCCCTCGCCGCAGCGCGGCCAGAAGCTTCGCAAACGGGAATCGCAGTCTGGCGTCATAACGCAACGCGTGGATCGTCGCGCCCGCGAGCTCCGAATAGAAGCGGTACATCGCAAACGTCGGCTCAACGATCAAAACTTCATCGCCGCGTTCGACGTAAGTGTCCGTCACAAGATGCAGCGCATCATCCGTCCCGTTCGTCAGCAACAGCTCGTCAGGCGACACACGAAAATAGTTCGCCAGCTGCTTCCGTACCGTTTCCTGTTCCGGGTACATCGAAACGTCAGCTGAACTGAGCCTCCGCAAAGCGCTGCGCGCGGCAGGCGAGCAGCCCAACCGTGTTCTCGTTAAAGTCGAGCCGCAACTTTCCGCCCGGCCCTCGAGCGGCGGATGGTATGCGCGCATCCGCTCCACAGCTTTACGCGGACGGATCGCTCGCCTCACTCGCGCACCTCGATAGAGCGTTTGTGCGCGATGAGCCCTTCCGCCTCGGCCAGCTCGGAAGCCACCGGCGCCAGCGTCCGAAATCCCGCGCGCGAAATCTCCTGCACGCTGATGCACTTCACGAAATCCGCCGTCGAAAGGCCGGCCCGCGCACGGGCCACGCCACCCGTCGGCAACACATGGTTCGTGCCGCTCGCATAGTCGCCAAACGTTTGCGCGCTCCAGTCGCCCAGAAAAATACTGCCTGCGGTAGGGAATCGATCGATCCATTTCGCCGCGTCGCCCGCGAGCGTCAGATGCTCCGGCGCGAAACGTTCAACGAATGCGGCCGCCTCCGCTACGTTCTTCGCCATGAGCACTCCGCCGTTGTTTCGCGAGCGACCTGGCCGCTAGATTCTCAGTCGGGCAGCGCTGCAAGTTGCCTCTCAATCGCATGCTGCACTTCGCGACCGAGACGCACTGAAGTCGTGACAAACAATGCGACTCGCATCGGGATCGTGCTCCGCCTGCGCAATTAAGTCCGCAGCCATAAATTCCGCATTGCCTCGCTCCGCGAATACGATCGCCTCCGTCGGACCCGCGAGCATGTCAATCGCGCAATCGGCACTCACCAGCGCGCTTCGCCGCCGTCACATAACGATTGCCCGGTCCGCAGATCTTGTCCACCGCGATGAATCGACTTCGTGCCGTACGCGAGCGCCGCAATCGCCTGCGCTCCGCCCACGCGCGCCACCGAATCGATCCCCAGGCGCGAGCGCCGCAGCCAGCAGTTGCATCGCCGGGCTGAGGGCTTGCCACGACGATTCCCCGCACGCCGGCTTCCTGCGCCGGAATCGCAGTCATGAGCAGCGTGGAGACCAGCGAAAATCGTCCTCCCGGAACATAGCAACCGACCGCATCGATCGCCCGCACGCGCTGTGCACGACGCGCACGCCGGGCTCGATCGTCGACGCTCCATTCCTGCGGCCTTTGCAACCGCGCCACGGCCGAATATTCCGCGCTGCATGATCGACGGCCGCAAGAAATTCTTGCGATACTCGTCGCGCCGCCGTCGCGCATCTCCGCGCGCGAAATCCACAATGTCTTCGCGCTGAGCTTGCCGCCGTCGAAGCGATTCGTCCACGCAAACAGCGCCGCGTCCCCGCGCTTCTGCACATCCGCAATAATCCGCGAAGCCGCGCGTTCCGCCGCGCGGTCGGATTTCCGCCGCTTCGCCAGAATCGCTTCTGCAACCGCCGGTGTGAGCCGCGTGATCTCTCATCAGTACACGATCTTGTTGAGCGGGTACTCAACAATCCCTTCCGCGCGCGCGGCCTTCAGTTTCGGAATCAACTGGCGAACCGTTCGTTCTTCCACGATCGTGTTGATCGCCACCCACGCCGGATCGCTCAGCTGTGCAACCGTCGGGTTGCGCAATGCCGGCAGCGCGCCCAACACGCCATTCAAATCGTCGCGCCGGACGTTCAGCATCAGGCCCACCCGGTTGTACGCCTTGATCGCGCCGTCGAGCAGCATCACCATGTTCTCGATCTTTTCCCGCTTCCAGGCGTCCTTCCAGGCCTCGCGATTGGCGATAAACCACGGCGCCGACTCCAGCAGCGTATCGATCACGCGCAATTGATTCGCTCGCAGCGACGCTCCCGTCTCGGTGACTTCCACAATCGCATCCGCCAGCTGCGGCACTTTCACCTCCGTCGCGCCCCACGAAAATTCCACGCGCGCCTTCACTCCGTGCTTCGCCAAATATTTCTCGGTGAGTTGAACCGCTTCGGTCGCGATCACTTTTCCTTCAGGTCCTTCACGCTCTGCGCGTCTGAATCTTCAGCCACCGCCAGAACCCAGCGCACCCGCCCAGGTCCTGTCTTCGAGTAAACCAGCTCCGCGACCTCTTCCACCTGTCCGCTCGGTTTCCAGAATCCAGTCCTTGCCCGTAATTCCCGCGTCCAGCGCGCCGCTGCCCACATAGCGCGCCATCTCCTGCGCGCGCACCAGCATGCACTCGATCTCCGGATCGTCGCTCGACGGGAAATAGCTGCGCGAACTCACCGAAATTCTCCAGCCCGCGCGCGCGAAAAGTTCGATCGTCGAATCCTGCAGACTGCCTTTCGGAATTCCCAGCTTCAGCCGGCTCATGATCGTTTCTCCTGTCCGTACAGTTCCTCGGGCGTCAGCAAACGCTCCGCGATATCTGTCACATCTCCATTCGCTTCAAGCTTCCGGAAAAAGCAGCTCCGGTAGCCCTCATGGCACACCGCCGCGCCCTGCGAGTTCGACGCGCACCAGCACCGCGTCTTGTCGCAATCGAAGAGCAGCTCGCGGAGCACGAGCTTCTGCCCGCTGCTTTCGCCCTTCATCCAAAGCTTTTTCCGCGACCGGCTGTAGAACGTCACGAATCCCGTCTCGAGCGTCTTGTCGAACGCCTCCCGGTTCATGAATCCCAGCATCAGCACGTCGTTGTTCACCGCGTCCTGGACGATTGCCGGAACGAGCCCGTTTTCCTTCTCGAAATCGAGATCCATTCCTTCCTCCGCGAATTCCGCTAAAAAATTGCCCATAAAAACAAAAAACCCGCCGGGGCTTGTTGCGCCAGCGGGCCGATGATTCCAGCTATTAGTCGTTAGCTAGTCACACCACCGCAGGCACCAGTTGTGATGGTGATGATGGTGCTGCGTTGCGTGTGCCTGCAGATTCATGAGGCCTCGAAAATAGCTTAGCTCGTGCATCGTGTCAACACTTTCGCTCGGCGTAGGGGATTCGCTGTAACGTGCCATTCATGCCCCGAAAAGCGCCATTGAGTGGGTCATTCCTCGCCGCGCCAGAGATCTTCAACCGACTCGCGCTTCCGAATCACACGGAATTTCCGGCCTTCCACCATCACTTCCGCCGCCCGCGGACGGGCGTTGTAGTTCGACGACTCCGAAAACCCATACGCGCCTGCGGTCCAGACCACCAGCAGATCTCCGGCCGCTGCTCCCTTTATAAACACGTCGCGCCCCAAAAAGTCGCCCGTCTCGCACACCGGCCCGACCACGTCCACCACACCGTCGCCGTCGCTTGACCGCCGCGTCGCCTTCGTGATCGCGTGCCGCGCCTCGTAAAGCACCGGGCGAATCAGATCGTTCATCGCTGCGTCCACGATCACGAACGTCTTCCCGCCGTTCTCTTTTGTGTACAGCACCCGCGTCAGCAACACACCCGCTGGGCCAACGATCCACCGTCCCGGCTCCAGCAGCAACTCGCAACCAAGCGGTTGCACGATCTCCGTCAACGCCTTCGCGTAGTTTTCCACGTCCGGCGCTTCTTCGTCGGTATAGCGAATTCCCAGGCCGCCGCCGAAATCCAGATACGCGAGCGGGATTCCTTCGCGTTTCAAATCCTTCACGCAGTCCGCCACACGCTCCATCGCCGCGCGAAATGGCTCTACGCTCAAAATCTGCGAGCCGATGTGCGCGCTGATCCCGCGCCACTCGATCCACTTCGAATCTTTTTGCGCGATGTATAGCCGACGCGCCTCGCTCCAATCCACGCCGAACTTGTGCTGACGGTATCCCGTCGAGATGTGTGCGTGCCCGCCTGCCTGCACGTCCGGATTGATGCGGATCGACACCGCCGGCCGTTTCTCGCCGGTCAATCCCAGCCACGACGACTCCTCGACGAGGACGTCGAGCTCTGCTGCCGATTCCACGTTGAAAAGAAAAATCCCCGCGCGATCCTTTCCCACTTTGTACTGCAGCGCCTCGCGAATCTCCTCGCGCGATTTACCCACGCCCGAAAACACAATCGACGCCCCGCGCACGCCAACCTTTCGCAACCGCGCGATTTCTCCTCCAGACACCACATCGAACCGGCTTCCCAGTTTTGCCAGCAGGCGCAGCACCGAAAGGTTTCCATTCGCCTTCACCGCGTAACACAGCGAATGCCGCACGCCGCGAAACGCGCGGTCGAGCCGCTGGTACGCCTTCACGATGCTCGCCCGGCTGTAAACATAAGCCGGCGTGGCTGCCGACTTCGCGAGATCCTCGAGCGATACGTCTTCGCAGAAGAGCGTCTCCGCCGCACCGTCAGCGGCCTTTTTTCGCGCGGCTCGATATTCGAATTCTGGAGTAAACGCCGTGGGGTCCATCGCGCGCAGCTCCGCGCCGTCGCGCGATGAATGAGGCTTGGATTTCATGTGGACGAATCCAGTGTACAAAACTCCGCGGGAAAACTCACATCAACTGCAATCGCGCGTTTCACTTCGCATCGGCATCGCCAAGAAGCTCAATCATACCAATCTCATCAGCTCGCAGCCGGATGCGGCCCCAACTCTGCGATGCGCTTTTCGCTTTCGCGCACGCCCGCATCTACTCCCACCGACGCGTACAAATGCTTCGCTTCCACCCACAGCGCCCGCGCCTGTCCGCTCGCGCCCAATTCTTGCTTGATCACCGCCAATCCGCGTATCGCATTCGCGAGGTCGAGCGGCGGCGTCCGCGCATCGCCTCGATAAATCTCCAACGCTTCGCGCGTGTATGCCTCGCCGAGCCGTCCGCGCCCCTGATCCTGCAAAATGTCGCCGATGTGACGCAGCGTGTTCGCCAGCCGAAGCGGCTCACCCAGCGTGCGATAAATTGCCGCCGCTTCTTCGTAGTGCATCCGCGCCAAATCGTGATTGCCGGCATCACGCTCGACCTGCCCGAGTCCCGTCAGCGCTTGCGCCAGCTCGTTTCCGCCACCCGCTCCCCGCGCCAGATCCACCGCCGAGACCAAATCCCGCCGCGCGTCCTCACTCCGATGTTCCCGCCGCGCCTGCTGCGCTCGCTGTATGAATGCCCCCACCGTCTCGATCATGCGCGTAAGTGTAGCATTTTCAGCCTCTCGGGGAACCCCGCCGTCCTTGTCGTGTCCCTCGCGACGTTCCCGATTGACTTCCTCCCTTCGTCTGCTACGATTAGGCGTTTCTCGTTAGAGGTGCGAAGACCATGAGTAGCCGGGCCAGCCATTCCGATCAGCTTCGGAGACCCGCGCGAAATGGGTTTTGTTGTTGTCCTTCGCCGAAAGCGCCGCGCTAGCTGAATTCGCGGTGTTTGGGGGATAAGCCCAAAGGCTTGTCCACTGTCATCCGTTTCAAACGGGTGGAGCGCTATCGAGGAGTGAAGGAATCCGCGCCGTCGTCTCGCGTTGTTTCCCCCTCCCGTTTCGCTTCAACCCGAAAATTTCGCTGAATGGAACCAGCGTGACCGACGTTTTCGAACTCACTCGCTCGCTCGTCGATATCGAGTCCATCTCCGGCAACGAGGCCCAGGCCGCTTCGTACCTCTGCGGCCGTCTCTCGACCATCGCGCAAGCCACCGGCGGCGCCGTCGAGCAGATGCCCGTCGAAGGCGCGCGCTTCAATGTTGTCGCCACTTGGGGTTCGCCCGTCGTCACGTTCTCCTCGCACATCGATACCGTTCCTCCATTTTTTCCCAGCCGCGAGGATGCAACGCACATTTGGGGCCGCGGATCCTGCGATGCCAAAGGCATCATCGCCGCGATGTCTGCCGCTGCTGAAAATCTCGCTGTGTCGGGCGCACGCAATTTCGCACTCCTCTTCGTTGTTGGCGAAGAGCGCAACTCCGCCGGCGCAAAAGCCGCTTCGCTCGCACCTCGCGGCTCGCGTTTTCTCGTGAATGGCGAGCCGACGGAAAGCAAGCTCGCGCTCGGCTCCAAGGGCGTCCTTCGTTACGAAGTCACCGCTCACGGACGCGCCGCTCACTCCGCTTATCCTGAGCTTGGCCGCTCTGCCATCGAATCTCTTCTCGATGTTCTCGATCGCTTTCGCAAAATCCCGCTTCCCGTCGATCCGCTTTTCGGCGCGAGTACCATGAACATCGGCACCATCGCCGGAGGCCACGCACCCAACGTGATCGCCGATTCCGCCCGCGCCGAGATCATGATCCGGCTTATCGGCGATCCTGCGCCAGTTCGCGAAGCGTTCCAGCGCGCGGCCTCTTCCGTCGCCCACGTTGAGCTCGCCGAAGTTCTTTGCAATCCCGCGATGCGCCTCGAAGGCCTCGACGGATTTCCCACGACCGTCGTCTCTTTCGGTTCGGACATTTCCGATCTCTCGCCCGCGTGGGGCAAGCCGCTGATGTTCGGCCCGGGCAGCATCCACCTCGCGCACACCGACGAAGAGCGCATCCCCAAGCAAGAACTGCTCGGCGCGGTCTCAACCTACGAAAGCATCGCCAGGCGCCTTCTCGCTCAGCACGCAGCAGCCACGGGAGCTTCGCGATGAGCAACAAAATCGCCGTCGTCGGCTACGGAAAAATGGGCAGGCTGATCGACCGGCTCGCGCCTGAATTCGGCTTCGACGTCGCGCTCCGGCTCGACAGCCGCTCGAACGCCAACGCGGCCGCGATCACCGCCGCGAATTTTTCCGACATCCCCACCGCCATCGAGTTTTCGAATCCAACTGCGGCACCCGTGAACATCGAACGGCTCGCCGCGCTCGGCGTAAACGTAGTCTCCGGCACCACGGGTTGGTCCTCGCAGCAAGCCCGCGTTCACGCCGCCGTTGCTGAAAGCGGCTCCGCGCTCGTTACCGGCTCGAACTTCTCCATCGGCGTTCAGATTTTTCTGAAACTCGCCGCTTGCGCCGGAAGCCTCTTCGCGCACCAGAGCGATTACGAAGCCTGGGCCTGGGAAATTCACCACTCCGCGAAAAAAGACGCGCCCTCCGGCACGCTGCTCACTCTCGTCGATCGCGTGAAAAAATCCGGCTACGCGCGCCCGATCGACGCAGGCAGCAATCGTGCCGGCGCGCATCCCGGCACGCATGAACTCGGTTTCGATTCGCCGGCGGACACCATCACCATCCGCCACACCGCCCGCAACCGCGAAGGATTCGCCCGCGGCGCGTTGCGTGCCGCCCAGTGGATTCAAGGCAAGAAAGGCGTTTTCGATTTCTCGGAAATTATCGGCGAGCTTTCCGCTTCGCCGGATCCGCTCAAGCAGTCAAGGAGCACGACATGTTTAGAGGATGCGGCACGGCCCTGGTTACTCCATTTCAACGCGATTTTTCGCTCGACGAGCGCACTCTGCGCTTCCTCGTCAGGCGCCAGCTCGAGGCCGGCATCGACTTCCTGGTCCCGTGCGGCACTACCGGCGAGAGCCCCACGCTCACGCGCGCCGAAAAGCGCCGCGTCGTCGAGATCACTCTCGAGGAATCCGCCGGCCGCGTGCCCGTCGTGGCTGGCGCGGGCGGCTACAACACCGCCGAAGTGATCGAGTCCGCGCGCGAATATGAATCGCTCGGCGCGAATGGCATCCTGTCCGTCACGCCGTACTACAACAAGCCCTCGCAGGAAGGCCTCTACCAGCACTTCAAGGCCATCGCTGCGTCCGTTTCGATTCCGATCCTTTTATACAATGTGCCCGGCCGCACCGGCGTGAATCTTGAGCCGGCCACGGTCGCGCGCCTCGCGCAAATTGACAACATCGTCGGTATCAAGGAAGCCTCCGGCAACATTTCGCAAATGAGCGCTGTTCTGCAATCCGTGCCCGAGAGTTTCTCCGTGCTTTCCGGCGACGACGCAATTACTCTTCCGCTTGCGGGGCTCGGCGGCGTCGGCGTGATTTCCGTCGTTTCCAACGAAATTCCCGCTGAGATGACGCAGTCTCGTTCGCGATACGTTGCACGGCAACTTTCAGCGTGCGCGTCAGACCCATCGCCAATTCCTCCGGCTGATGGAAATCAACTTCGTGGAGTCGAATCCCGGCCCGGTGAAAGCCGCGATGGCCATGATGGGCTTGCTCGAGCCGGTCTGGCGTTTGCCGCTCGTCTCTCCCAGCCAGCAGAATCTCGCGAAGATTCGCAGCGTACTCGAATCGCTCGCGCTCACGGAAACGGTGCATGCTGCAATCGCAAGTTGAAGCGCTGTTTGCGCATCCGAAGCCGGCGTACTCGCCGGACGACTTCGCGGTGTTCGAACAATTCATCGCCGCATTAAACGCCGGTGAAATTCGTGCTGCCCAGCCCGACTCGGCATCGCCTACAGGCTGGCGCGTCAACCCGTGGGTGAAGCAGGGAATTCTGCTCGGCTTCCGCATGGGCACCATCGTCGATATGTCCATCGACCCATCGAAGCAGCCGTTCTTCGACAAATCCACGTTTCCTGTGAAGCGCTTCTCCGTCTCGAACGCCGTGCGCATCGTCCCCGGCGGCTCCAGCATCCGCACCGGCGCCTACGTCGGCAAGTCCGTCGTCTGCATGCCGCCCATGTACATCAATGTCGGCGCGTACGTCGACGAAGGCACGACGGTCGATTCGCACGCCCTCATCGGAAGCTGCGCGCAAATTGGAAAGAAGTGCCACATTTCGGCGGGCGTTCAGATCGGCGGCGTGCTCGAACCGGTTGGCGCGCTCCCGGTGATCATCGAAGACGAAGTTCTGGCAGGCGGGCAGAGCGGCATCTATGAAGGCGTGATCGTCAAGCGCCGCGCCGTACTGGGAACCGGAACGATCCTCAACGCTTCAACTCCCGTGTACGACATCGTGCGCGACCAAATTCTCTCGGCCACAGAAACATCGCCGCTCGTCATTCCCGAATGTGCCGTGGTGGTCCCTGGCTCGCGCGCTATCACGAAACCCTCTGCACAAAAACACAACCTCAGCCTCTACACGCCCATCATCGTCAAATACCGCGACGAAAAAACCGACGCCCGCATCCAGCTCGAAGACTTAATCAGATAGTGGGGTAACCCGTCATGCCTGCGCAACGTTGCCCGCACCGCAATTGAACTGCGCTGCGACAGTGCGATACACCGCGCACCGCTACGGCAGCTTGGCGTATTCCGCTTTGGCTTCTTTCAAGATGGGGATGTCAGGGTCGGCGTCTTTCCACAGCGCGAGAAAATCCTGGTAGGCGGTCTTGGCTTTGGCGGTGTCACCTTCTAGGACGTAGGCGCGCGCCAGGCCTAGATTCGCCAGCGCGCCAATCGGATCGCCGAATTCTATAGCCCGATATTTCAGAACTTTCTGAAACTCGGCGGCCGCAAGGGCGCCTTGATGGGCCGCCAAATAGGCTTGGCCGCGAAAATACGGCGGGTAGACGACCATGGAGGCGGCACTGAGGTCGTAGGGAGCGGCCGGAGCGAGCGCTTCGATGGCGGCGTCGCCCTTACCCGCTTGCAAGGCAATCGTCGCGCGGACCATCGGCAAGTACAAAAACTGGACAAGCGTGTCCTGTGGATAGCGCTTGGACAAATCGGCAGCCAATCGCGTGGCTTGAGCGGCGTCACCGGCGAGGCCCAACGTGATGGCGGATATGGACTGAACGTCTCTGCCGGTAGAGAGAGCCAACGCGGCCTGCACTTGCTGCCGGGCCTGGCTCATGTTGCCCACCAAGGCCTCTTGCAGCCCGCCTCCCGACAAGTAATCCGCGGCCGTTTCTTTTTCATCCGCGCGCTGTGCCGATTCGGAGGCGCGGCGCATGAGTTCCCGTGATTTGGAGAACTGTCCAGCGTAAGCCGCCATGCTGGCTTCGCTGGAAAGAAGCTGGTCTTCGTAACCCGGCTTGCCCATCACCTCGGCCGCCTCGCGTTCCATTCCCGCCGCGTCGTGTTGCAGAAAATCAAGCGCGTAGAGAATTTCGTGAATCGTGGGACTATCCAAATTGTGGGCTTTCGCTTCCGCTGCGGTGGCCCTGGCTTCGTCGAACCGGTTGAGACTGTAATAACCCGTGACAAGATTCGCGTAGGAAAGCCCGCTTCCTGGATTCAGCTTGAGCGCCAATTGGCTGGCGGCCAGGGACTTCTCGTAGTCGCCCAAAAGAAGGTAGGCGATGTTCAGATTCGTGGGTGGAACCGCATCTCGCGGATACGTTTGCGCCCACAGTTCATAGGCTTTGCGCGCTGCTTCCAGATTCCCGTTCACAAACTGTTCGTAGTGGGTATCAATGTAAAACCTCTCGCGCTCGCTCACTCGCTCGCGCAGCGCGTAGGCCTTGCGCAAATTCTCGGCGGAGCGAGCCAGTTCCCCCAAGTTGTAGTAGCTCGTCCCCAGCCGGGCGTAGGCCATGGCAAAGTTGGGGTCCAGGCTGACTGCCCGCTGATAGAACGGGATGGCGCCAGCGTCGTCACGGCTCACGTTCGCGGCCTTGTAGCCCAGGCTGAAAGCTTGCAGCGCCTCCAGCGACGAGGTGGTCACGTTCTCTGCCGGCGCATCATACTTTTGCACCGAAGCCAGCGATTCGCCCAGCTTCACGCGAATTTTTGTGGACGCCTCACCCAGCGCTTTCAGCACCTGTTCTTTGCCGTTCGCAGTGGCTTGCTCGTTCGCCAGCAGGTCGCCGTTGTGGCAATTCACGGCCTTCAGCCCCACTACATACTGGCTGCCCAAGCTGGAAATCGAGCCGTCGATCGTGGCCGCGCCCGCAGTTCGCTGGCACACATCACGGGCCAGGTCGCTGGTGAGTCGCGCGTCTTTCGGCTGCGCCATCAGCCCGAGCGTCTGCGCGATCTGCTGATCGGAAAGCAAATTCAGAAACGGCGACTGTTCGAGTTGCGCGGCGAGTCCCTGGCGCAGCGTGCCGTCGAACACCGCGTCGCCGGTGGTGTTCGAGAATTCGGCGAGCACGATCGTGTCTTTTTCGGTGAGCGCCGGCGTGCGGTGTGAATAAAGATAACCACCAATGGCAAGCGCCGCGGCCACGAGCGCGGCGGCAACGGCGATCAGAACTTTGCGAGATTTTGGAGCGGCCGAAATTTCAGTTGCGCTCGCGGTGCCCGGTGGAGCGTTGACGCGACAGCCGTAGCAGAACCGGACGCTGGCGTCACCGTTTGCTGCGATGCGATTCGCGAACTCCCATCCTGCGCAGCAGCTACGGCAGCTGTTCCCGAGCTTGCCGCCGCGGATCGCCCTGTGTCCGAATCGCGCTTCAGCCGCTGCAAATCCGAGCGCATTTCCGAAGCGTGCTGGTAGCGCAGGTTGCGGTCCTTCTCCAGCGCCTTGTTAATGATGTCTTCCAGCTTCGCGGGAACTTCCGGATTCAGCCGCACCGGCGGAGTGGGCGCAGCATCCAGAATCGCTTTGAAGATCACCGCCGAGCTTTCACCGCGAAACGGCAGCGTGCCGGTGGTCATTTCATACAGCACCGCGCCGAACGAAAACAAATCGCTGCGCGCGTCGAGTTCCTTGGCTCGCGCTTGCTCCGGCGACATATACGCGACGGTGCCCAGCGTTGACCCGGGACTCGTCAGGTCGCGTTCATCCACATCGCCCGCCGTCGTGCTCGCCGCCGAAGTCTGGCTGGACGAACTGGCGGCAGGTGTGACCTTCGCGAGACCGAAGTCCAGAATTTTGGCGTGGCCGCGTTTGGTCACAAAAATATTCGCGGGCTTGATATCGCGGTGCACGATATTTTCGGCGTGCGCCGCATCCAGCGCGTCGGCAATCTCGATCGCCAGAGCGACCGCGGTGTCGATCTCCATCGGACGGCCGTCGATGCGGTGCTTCAGCGTCATGCCATCCAGAAATTCCATGGCGATGAACAGGCGCCCGCCGTCTTCCCCGATTTCATGGATGGTGCAGATGTTCGGATGGTTCAACGCGGAGGCCGCGCGCGCTTCGCGCCGGAAACGTTCCAGAGTTTGCGGGTCTTTGGCGACATCGTCAGGAAGGAATTTCAGCGCAACAAAACGGCCGAGCGAGGTGTCCTCGGCTTTGTAAACCACACCCATCCCGCCGCCGCCGAGCTTTTCGACGATGCGGAAATGCGATATGGATCGGCCGATCAGTGAGTCGGGGCTGGGCACGCCGCGCACATATTAGGTTGGACGCCGAACCAAGTCAACGAACGCACCGCAACGCCGCCCGTCGAGCTCGCGACTGCCGTAAAACAGCCCGTCGCGCCAGCTGTGATTTTACAGGTGACCGCATCGGGCTTTCCGGCAACGAATCAGTCCACGACCTTCACCTCGTCGAGCAAACTCCACAACCCCTCCGCCATCGTCGGATGTATGTACACCACCTCTTTCAGCGTCGTGTACGGCGACTTCGCCAGGATCAGCGTCCCAAGCGTTTGCACCACCTCGCCGCCAGACACGCCGAGTATCGCCGCGCCCAGCACGCAATCATCCTCCGCATCCACGATGATCTTCATCAGCCCCGCCGTCTCGCTACGCTCCACCGCGCGCGAAACGTAGGCAACCGGATACGTCCCCATCTTGAATTTCTTTCCGCGTGCCCGAGCCTGCTTCTCCGTAATACCCACGCGCCCTAACTCCGGATCCGTGAACACCGCGTATGGCAGAAACCTATCGACGATCGTGCAGTTTTTTCCCTCGATGATATTCGCGTAGAGAATCTGGTAATCGTTGTACGAGATGTGCGTGAACGCCGGCCCACCCTTCACATCGCCCAGTGCCCACACACCCGGTGTGCTCGTTTCCATTCGCCCATTCACCTTGATGTAGCCGGTTTCATCGAGAGCGATGCCCGCTTTGTCGAGCCCCATCCCGTCCGTGTTCGGCGTTCGCCCCGTCGCGCAGAGCAAGTGCGAGCCGGTCACTACTTCCTCTTTTCCGTTGACCGAGACCGTCAGATTGATCGCGTCGCCGCGTTTGGCCACGCGTGTCGCGGTTGCGTTCAGTCGGAACTCCACGCCCTCGCTCTCCAGCGCTTTCTGCATTGCCGTGGCGATGTCCGCGTCTTCCTCCGTCAGAATCTGGGGTCCGCGCTGAACGATCATCACCTTGCTCCCAAACCGGCGGTACATCTGCCCAAACTCCAACCCGATATAACCGCCGCCCAGAATCACCAGGTTTTCCGGCAGGCCCTCGTATTCCATCAGCGTTTCGTTGTTGAAGTAGGGCACGGACTCAATGCCCTCGATCCTCGGAACCGCCGGCCGCGTTCCCGTGTCGATGAAAATCTTCCCGCTCTCGAAAATCTCGCCGCCCGCCTGGACTTGATGCGGCCCTACAAACGTAGCCTGCGCGTGCACAAAATGAAGATTCGGCCCGGACTGTTCGACCTTATTTTCGTTCCCTTTGCGATAGTTCATTACGATCTCGCGCTTCCTTGCGATCACCGCCGGCATGTCCACGCTCACGCCGCTCGCCTTCACGCCCCACCGCGCCGCGTCCCGCGCGTAATGTGCAACCTGCGCGGACATCACCATCGTCTTCGTCGGCGTGCAGCCGGTGTTGATGCACGTTCCTCCGAGCCACTTACGCTCGATGTAGACCACTTTCCATCCCAGTTTTGCGAGCGCTAACGCCAGGGGTTTTCCGCCCTGTCCGGCTCCGATCACGATCGCGTCCGCTTTGGTCATGAATCGCCCTCCGCTCGCCGTTCAATCCTTCTGAAACCCTAAATCTTCTACTTCGGGATGCCCAATGTCCTGAATTGGGTCATAGATTCAATGAATTTGCATGTTTCTACCATCGACAGGAAACTTTCATGCAGATTCCGTGCCATGAATCGGCGCCCGAACCTATACAATACATGCATGGCTCGAGGCTGGGAGAGTAAGTCGGTGGAAGGGCAGGTCCAGGAACGCGAAACAAAAGACGAACGCAAAGCCAAGAAGCAATTATCGCGCGACGAAGTGGAAATCCGCCGTCAGACAAATGTGTTGCAGCTGTCTCGCGCGCAAGTCGAACGTCAGCTCGAAACTGCCCCGGAAGGCCGCTACCGCGAACAGCTCAGCCGCGCTCTGGCCGATCTGGATGCGCAACTCGCCAAACTGAAGTAACCGCGACTCGAGCACCAGCCCCGCGAATCGCGCCACCGCTAATCCCGATTTCTCCGCGCCTCGGGTTCTTCCACAAACACCACACCCACGCCTGTCTGGTTTTTCTCGGCGCCATCTTCGAAATGCACCACGTTCGCCCGCAGCGGAATCACGGCCGATCGCGTCGGATCGTCTGCCGTCTCGATCAACACGCGTAACTCGCTCTGTAGCCGCGGCCGGCTGTTCAGGCACAAATAGGCGCCCTGAATGCTGATGTCGCGCACCGTCGCCTTTTCCTCGAATGCCTTGCCGTCCTCGGTAAGTCCGCTCACCGTTGCCGTGTACCGCAACCGCCGCCGCTGTCCGATTCGCGACTCACGCATCTCCACCTTTACGCCGTGGTCGTCCAGTGAAATCGTCATGCCCTCGGCCGCCGCCCATGTCGCGGGGAACTCCTGCCGCGCCGCTGACAAAAATCCGTCCACGCCTCGGTCAGAAGAATCCGGATCGTGATGGAAGAGCACCAAGTTCCGCACCCGGCACTCCCGCGCAATTTTCACGCCCTCCAGCCAGCTGGAGTGCCCCCAACCTTTGCGTTCATACGCAAGCTGCTCCGGCGAATACTGCGCATCGTAAATCAGCACGTCCGCGCCCTGCGCAAGCTGCCTGATATTTCGATCGCAGTCCGCCACGCCGGGTTCGTTGTCCGTCGCGTAAACTACCGAACCGCCGCTCGTATCGATGCGGTATCCCAGGCATCCCTGCGGATGATTCAGCCAGCCCGCCGAAATCTTCGTGCCCTTCACGTCCCACGATTGGCCGCCGGTCACCTCATTGAACTCGCGCGCCGCCGTCATCATGCTCACATCGACAGGGAAGTACGGGCTGGAAAGCTGCGCCTCAAACACTTGCCGCAAGCTGTTCGCGCCGAGATATTTCGACTGAAAACTATAGAAGTGAAATTTGTTCTGCGCCTCGAAGAACGGGTGAAAAAACGGTATGCCCTGAATGTGATCCCAGTGATAGTGCGTCACCAGAATGTGCGCGTCGGCGCCTTCGGTTCCATTTTTCGCCGACCAGTGATTTCCCAGCGGACGCAGTCCCGTGCCGCAATCCAAAATAAACTGCGTACCCTCCGGCGAAGTCAGCTCGAGGCACGGCGTGTTTCCGCCGTAGCGCCAGGTATAGCGCTCCAGCGTCGGCGTCGAGCCGCGCACTCCCCAAAAAGTCAATTTAGCGGGCTTTTGCTTCATCGGATGGACGTGTCGCATCTCCCCACAGCGTGTCGCCAGGTCGATGCACGCAGAGCGTAAGCTTTCACGCTTGCCACTCTCAAAATGGTAGGCGGCGCCGCAAGGTGAGTCAATCGCGTTTCGCCCGCCGCGTTCGCACTCGCAAATCCCACCGCCGCACACTCTCTCGCCACCACTTTCAGCGCCATTGCACCACACGAACGCGCCCCGTTCCGCGTTGTAGCTCCCGCCCCAGAACGGTTAACATCGACCAGATGGCTTGGCATACCCACGCTGCTCCTGAACATACGCACGACCATGCGCCCGGTCATACACACGACCATGCGCATGATCATAGCCACGACCACGGCCACGACCATGGTCACAGCCACGGTTTAGGCGGCCACTCCCATATCCAGATCGGCGCCGAAGGGATGACGCTCAAGCTCGGCCTCTGCGTCCTGGCCACATTCACTCTGGTCGCCGTCGAAATCATCGCCGGATACGCCGGCCACTCCATCGCGCTGCTCAGCGACGCTGTACACAACCTCACTGACGTCCCCACGCTCGTCCTCTCCTGGCTCGCCGCGCGCTGGGCGCTCAAGCCGCCCACCGAAGAGAAGACCTACGGCTACCACCGCGCCGGCATCCTAGCCGCGTTCGTCAACGCGATGCTGCTCACCCTCGTCTCTCTCGGCCTCATCTGGGAGTCCGTCGGCCGCTTCCGCGCTCCGGTCGCAGTCAGCTCCAGCCTGATGATCTGGGTCTCCGTCGTCGCGCTGGTCATCAACGGCGGCATCACCTTCGCCGTCACCGGCGGCCGTCGCGACCTGAACATGCGCAGCATCTGGATCCACAACCTCGGTGACGCGCTCTCCAACGTCGCAATCATCGCCGGCGCGCTCGCCATCCGTTTCACCGGCGCCGCCTGGGTTGACCCGCTCATCGGTATTGCCATCGGCGTGATGGTGTTCTGGTCGGGCATCGGCATACTGCGCGAGAGCACGCACATCCTGCTGGAAGGCCTCCCGCGCTCGCTCGAACTGGAAAAGGTCGCCCGCGCCATGCTCGCTATCGACGGCGTGCAGGAAGTTCACGACATCCACATCTGGACGCTCGGTACCGACCTCTACGCGCTCTCCTGCCATATCCGTATCCCGGACATGCACCTGGAAAGCTGCGAGAAGATGCTCGGCTCGATCCGCGACGTACTCACCCAGCAGTTCAACATTACCCACACCACCATCCAGTTCGAACGCGCAGGCCTCGCCGGTGATACCGCTCTCTACATGCCCGCTCCCGTGCAGCGCACCGCACCTTAATCAGGCTCGCCCTCACCCTTCAAAATCTCCTACATTTCAGGCACTTTTCCCATGCGATCGGTGTCCAATCCTTCGCCCTACGTGTGCGTCTTTACATGCGTTTTCGCGCCCCGGTGAGCTTGACGATTGCTTTGCCATGCACCCGGGATGTGCTATAAACGTCAGTCCGAAGGACACGGGCGATGACGCAGCCGGAGCGGATCGTGCAACCGGTACCAGGCAAACCGCAACTCGGCGAGCGCCGCAGGGCCGCTGAACCGGAGCAGGCCTCTCACCACTGCCCGCGCTGTTCGGCAAAACTTGTGCCGCGCAAGTGCAAAATGATTTGCGACGAGTGCGGCTATTACATGTCCTGCTCGGATTTCTACTGATCGACGGGAGCTGCTCTGAATCCGCGGCATCCCTGCTTCACCGATTCCAAATCGAGTTTCGAATTTTCCAGGAGGCGCGAACGTGGCACTCAGAATGGTAGATAACGAAGTGAATGGCGTGACGGTCCTCGAAATCGAAGGCCGCATCGTGCTGGGCGAGGAATCCAACGCTTTCCGCGAGAAGGTCAAGAGCCTGCTCGCCGCGGGGAAGAAGAAGATCGTCCTGAATCTGGCGCAGGTCGGCTATATCGACTCCGCTGGCCTCGGCACCCTGGTCGCCACCTTCCACAGCGCGCGCTCGCAGGGCGCGGTGCTGAAGCTCGCCAACCTCGGCGCCAAGTTCAAGGAAGTCCTGCAGGTCACCAAGCTGATGACCGTGTTTGACACCTACGACAGCGAAGCCGCCGCCGTCGCCAGCTTCCAGTAGTCCTCAGTTGCTCTAAAAAAGGTCCAGGCAGGCGCGACTCGTTCGTGCCTGCCTTTTTTTTTGCCCGCGTGGCACAAGCATTTTTGCCTGCGCCACGCGCGATGCGAAGTGCACATCGCTCCGCTTCGCCGGGCGCGGGCGTTCCGCCCGCGAAGGTAGCCGCTTCGCGGCGCCTGTATGTAGGAGCTGAAGCTCCTACCTTTCAGATTCGTCTCGGTGCCGACTGCGTTCGACATTCGACGCGCCGCGGTGGCGTAGGAGCTGAAGTCCCTACGTTCCGCGGTTCCCGCTGCGCGGCAGCGGCTTCGTATCTGGCGCTTTCGAGCGCGCGCCTTGCGGGTCACGGCTTTAGCCGTGACAAAAAAGGCGGCGCGAAGCTCCTACCTTTTGCCGCGCGAAGCGGGCCGCTTCGTGGCCCTGTTCGCGCACTGTAGCGCGCGCGTTTATGCGCTGACTTTTTTCTCGCCGGCGACCCGTTCGCCATCGACGTTATAAATGGCGACGCCGCTCAGCAGCTTGGGGTAGAAGTCCGTGGACTTCTGCGGCATCACATCGCCGCCCAGCGCGATCTCCGCCACCTGCTTCACATCGACGGGATTAATCAGGAACGCCAGCTGCGCTTCGCCCTTATCGACGGCGGCGATGGCGCCATCCATCTCGCGAATGTATTCGACGTTCTTTTCGGCCGTCACTTTTTCCTCGGTGATGCCGAGTCCCTTTTCGATCAGCAGGCGGTGCAGAAGCACGATGTCCAGGCCGCGCTGCGCTTCGGAAACGTCCGGCAGAAGCTGCTCGAGGTCCGCGTCCTTCCGCAGCAGGAACAAATAAAACGCGTCCTTGCCGGCATAGACTCCGATGGCGCGGCGCTTGTGCCGGCCGCTTTCGAGATCCTTGCGAAATTCCGCGTAGGCTGACTCGCGCTCTTCCGCGTTCGCGTACGGGTAGGAATACCAGTCGAAGGTGCGCGCCACATCCTTGCGGAATTTTTCGAAGTCGAAATTCGCCACGTTGCGGATCAGCCGGTGCGTCGGCAGGATGGTCATTCCCTTGGAGTGCGTGTTCACGAAGGTCATCATCGCGAACTCTTCGGGAGCGTGGAGATCCGTTTTACCCGTCTCCTTAAGGGACTTCGCGCGAGCTTCATTGCGCGAATTGATGGCCGTCTCGTAGCGGTGATGCCCGTCGGCGATCAGAATCTTCATGTGTGCCATGGCCGCCTGCACGCGCTGAATGAGCTTTGCGTCGCTCACCGGCCAGAGGCGGTGGATCACGCCGTACTCGTCGGTCATCTCGAGCGGCTTTTCCTTGCGCGTCACTTCTTCCAGGATCGCGTCCACGCGGCCCGGCGCGTCGTTATAGAGCAGGAAGAGCTGGCCGGTCTGCATATGCGTGTGCTTCAGCAGCTCGATGCGGTCGGCTTTCGGGCCGGAGAGCGTCTTTTCGTGGCGGAACACCACTTTCGCGTCGTAATCCTCCACGCGGCCGAGCGCAATAAATCCGAGGCGCGTCTTTTTGGTATGGGTGCCGGGCACCAGGTATTCCTGCGAGTAGATGTAGATGCTCGGAGCGGCGTCCTGCACCAGCACGCCGCGCTTGATCCACTCCTGGACCTTCGCGCCGGCGCGGGTATAGACGTTGTTCGCGGCGGTATCGTCCGGGAAGCTGCGGCCCTTTTCGATCGCGATCAGATTGTCGGGGCTGGCCGCGTAATACTTGTCCTGCATGGCCGGGCTGATTTTGTCGTAGGGCTGGGTCAGGACTTTATCGAGCGCGACTTTATTCACGTCGTAACGGAACGCGCGGAAGGGCTGGATTTCTGCCATGGTGGCCTCGGATGAATGAATTGGGGCGAACGAGCCCACCATTGTAGCAAGCGCGCCGAGGTTGCGCGACGTTCGCGCCTGAGTGGGATAGCCGACCTGGCTGTCGTCCAGCGAAGCGGGATCGTGTTGGATGCGGTTGGTCCGGCAGCTGCGACTCAAGCTCGCACTACGCCACGCCCCTAACGACAGCGCGGGGTTACTGGGCAATGCAAAAAGAGCACTTTACAAAATTCCTGCTTACTCTGCTATCGTGCGAATGTCTTACTATACTAGTTATAGATATCGTGGCCTGGCATCTGACCGGTGCAGCACATTTGGGGCGTAACTTAACGACTTATGACCTCGCTCAATCTGAAATCGTTCCTAATTCGAGATCCGGTGCACGGCTACATTCAGATCGCCTCGCACGAGCGGGCGTTAGTCGACCATCCCATTACTCAGCGTCTACGGCGAATCAATCAAACGGGGTTCGCGGACTTGGTATATCCCGAGGCTCGCACCTCGAGGTTCGCGCACAGCCTTGGCGCGATGCACTTGTCTTCGCGATTTTTGATTTCGGCGATAGAGAATGCTGCTGAAAAGGACGCGGTTCAGTTTTTTGAAGAGCTCGGGAATCTAGACGTCGTCGCACGGTGCAAAGCGAACGAACTAGACTATCTGCTTCTGGGAGACGATCGAAACAACGGCGGCCTCCAGTCCGCGCGAATCGTCTTTCGCCATGGTGTACTCCGTCGACATGGCGGCAAATTCAAGCGTCTTTTGGGAGTCGCGGAAGCGGGCCTACGACTTGCCGCGCTCTTTCACGACCTTGGCCATCTACCGTTTAGCCATGACATGGAGTTTGCTTTCGATGACTTCATTGCGAGGCTGAAACAGAAGCGCGAAAAGGTTCCGGCAGGGTTACGAGCTCTTGTTGATGGACCGCCGCATGAAGTCGTTGGGCACGCGCTTGCCAAGCTCGTGTTCAAGTCAGTCCCGGCTCTTCAACGTGGCGCCGTCAAAGCGGCCTGCAAGCTTGCAGCCCAAATCCTCGACGTGCCGGGGAACTTCTACGATCAACCCACACCGAAGGCGAGTGTTGTGGAGTGGTTGCATTCACTGATCGATGGCGAAGTCGATGCTGACCGGGCGGACTATCTACTGCGTGATGCACGTGCTTTCGGATTCGAGTTCGCCATCTACGATTTAGATCGGCTCGTCAGCAATCTGGCGTTGGTCAATCATCGCGAGTTAGGCTTCACAACCGCGATCGAGGAACGGGGATTTAGCGCCCTAGAGACCTTTTACGTGTCCCGTGCGCGCAGCAATCAAAATCTTCCACGGCATCATAAGGTTGCACAAATAGCCGCTGCATTTCGTTACGTTGCGGCTGAGCTACTCTCTCGTGAAGAAACGCACACATTTCGTCTTGTATTAAGTAGCGTCGGCGCTCTAGGCGAGCCTGATTCGGCGCAAGCTGAAAAGCTCCTAAGGGCTTTCAAGCCATTTGACGACAGTTGGTGGTTCGAGCTCATGCAAGCCCTGCCGTCAGCGAGCGATGTGCTGTTTCGAGCATGTTCTGAACTCCTGCTCGATAGATCGCAGACTCTGCGTAGTGTGTGGAAACGCAAAGGCGACCTCAGCAGGACCCAGGTGTTCGCGCTGAACAGTCTCGTGTCCGAGAGTCTTACAAAATTGAGCCTCGTCAGATCTAGGCTCCAATCTCGGGGAATTCTGCTGTTGATGCACAAGTTCCGCCCGGTTCGACTAAGAAGTGGAGGAAGCGGCGAGAGCCTAATGCTAGTTCGGACGGCCAACAAAACGCTAATCCCAGTAACATCTCACTCCACCTTGATTCACTCTCTGCTGAGGGCTTGGAACGAAGATATTCACCTTCACGCTTTTCAATTGTCGTCTAACTCATCGACGCCCGATGAGGTCTTTCAGATGATCATTTGCGGTGCGTAGCCGTCGAAAGGACTCTTGTTTGAAAGCATCAGCCTTCACCGCGAAAGCTTGACAGACATAGATTTGAATACGATGATCGCTTTAGGGAGGGAATGTCACGTGGAAGCGTTTGATCCCCAACGAGCGTTGCAGCCCCTGAACGGCAAATCCTTTGGTTTTAAGGGCATCAGACAAGAGTTGAGAAAGATTCGGTTCCGTTATGTCGATCAGCTGCCGCCAGAATTCGATACTGACGAGCTATTCAGACTTGCAATTCGCTCTAACTGGCTCTACGAAACTCCGCAAGGTGAATTTATCGTTCGGATAGATAAATCGAATCATAAACCGCGTCGTTGACCGTACGAAAAATCACATACTTCAGACGCGGCCGGAAGGCACTACCGCCGCACTCTGTGCATTTCTAAATTTCTACTATTGATTTTCGTATACCACTATGGTAATATGTGGCTGTTTTATAAATTTGCAATTCTAAAAGTCAATGCGACGCGCCGGATGTTCTCTTCCAACCTCCGGCACCCTCCTATCCAGGGCCTCCCATCCGTATTTCTACCGACGCCACTCCGTAGTTTCCGTCACTTCTAATCGACGCGCTGCGATTAGAAACGTTCCTAACTCCAGCGCCTCCACCACAAATCCATTTCTAATCGACACTAACGTGACGTTTTTTCACGCGTGCGCGAAACTTCCACTATCACGTACGTATTCCCCGCAAACCGAATTCTATTCGGCGTTCCTGCGATTTAAATGTTATGGAACTTCAAGAAAACAATCAGCCGTAGTACTCGCAAATCGGCTCCAAGTCGGCACTTTTTCGAGCACCGCAGTTTCCGCTTCGCGTGCTCTCCGCCCCCAATCTCATCGACGCAATTCCCTCAATTCCCTTAGGTACACTTACAGGAAGGGAATGGCTCCTAAAGCTCTGAAAACAATCATTGCCGCCCCGTTTCCTTCACTACACCTTTGCAATTTCGAACGTCCACTTTTTTGGTCCGCGGCTCGATCACTGGCGACCGCGACTCCCTGCGACGAAGGTAAACAGGCGAACTCCAGCCTGTTCCACAAACGCTTCTCCCCTGCTGTGCGTGTGCGACGTCAAAGTGGTTTGCCAGAATTGCAGCGAGTGGTCGTAGGACAACAGCCTGAGAGGCTGTCCCACTAAAATTCGAAGTGGGCGCGGGCGGTGGGGACGACGACCGGGCCGCGGTCCTGGTTGTAGCCGGGGTTGTTGATGTGCTGGAGGCCGGGGGCTAAGTAGATGCCGCGCCAGACGTGCAGGGTGTAGTAGAACTCCTCGATGGTTTCGCGGCCGTAGGTGAGCGCGCCATCGCCGAGCAGAAAGCCGAGTCCACCGTCGGCGAGATAGTTCTGGTGGTCCTTCTTAATTCCATTTGAAACGAAAGCGATGCCGGCGCGGTCCTGCTTGCGGTGCCACATCGTCCTGCAAAGCCCACGCCGGTTTCGACGGTGGAATCGACTTCGGTGTAAGCGAAGGATTCGGTCTTGCCGTTGTCCCAGCCCCAGCGGGCGAAAGCGGTGATGTTGGGCGTGAGTTCCTGCTCGATGTTGGCGGTGAAGCCGTACTTCAGAGTGATGTGCCAGGGATGATTGGTGATGTCGGGAACGGGGACTTCGCCATTTTGATATTGCTCGACGGCGTCGCGGTAGATGCCCATGTTGGCGTGATTGAAATAGGTGAGCAGGCGGACGGCGCCGGCGCGTCTTGGGGATCAGGCTGTGGCGTTCTTCGAACTCGAGATTTTCGGCGTGGACGTGCCAGGGCTGCCAGACCAGATCGATGCCGTTGGCGACCTTGGGCATGAGCGCTTCGACAAAGCGGAGAGACCAGTTGGCGTCGTCGTATTCGATCAGGCCACCGACGGTGTAGCCGCGAGTGTCGGCGGCGTAGTCCCAGGCGCCGTTGTTGTCGATGGTCCAGTTGAGGAACTGGAAGTGAGTGTCGGAGCCGACCGAGTTGGTGTCGAGGAAGTCGGGCAGGCTGAATTTGCCGAAGCGGACTTCGATGCGGCGGCGGGGAAGAGTGTCGAAGAGGGAGAACTGGTTGCGGTCGTTTTTGACAGTGTCTGAGCTGAGGGCGAAAACTTTGTGGAGCATGCCGCGGCCGAGATAGGGCGCTTTGCTGAGCAGGGGATTGCGGACGATGTCGAGATCGGTGTTGCCGGCCAGGCCGAAGCCGGCGCTGAGCGCGTCGCCGCCAGCTTCTTCGACGTCGGCGAGGACTTCGAAGGAAGGGCGTGACGCGGAAGCCGGTGTAGAGAGTCATGACGCGGGAGACGGCTTTTTGCCAGTTGGGCTGGAGGGAGTGCGGGCCGCGAGTAGGGCGCGTCGAACGAGGGATGGGTTTGGAAGATGAAGTTCATCTGGCCGGAGAGCCAGATGCGGGAGCTGGAGAAGTGGGGGAGCATGGATTCGGGGGGCTGGATGCCGGAGTTGGTGTCGTCAGCGTTGGCTTGGTCGTCCGTTGGTGCGGTGGGTGCGGGTTGTTGCTGCGGCGCGGTAGTGGTGGACTGGTCTTGCGAGGTAGCGAGGGCGGCGGATTGTTCGGTCTGCGCGGAGATCGGGCGCGCGACGAGAAGGAGGAAGATGACGAGCGCCGGGCACACACGAGACAGCTTGAAAATGTCGAACATGAATCCTTGGCTCAAATGGAGTCTTGGGAGTTTGGGGGCTGTATGTTACGCGCGTGTGACTGCGGACAATTTTGCCACAGGGAGTGCCGGGTTGGCCGGGTGAAAGTCTCGCACAACAGATGTGCGCCGAGGACTGGGTGTCACGCGGAGATCGCGTGGCACATTCGTTGTACGGCGAGGCTTTTCGGGCCGCGGCGTTGCGCGTTACGATTAGAATGCCCACCAAGGCGGGGAAATGACAACTTCGAACAAATCCATTCTGGTGACGTTGCTGGTGCTGCTGATTCTCGCGCTGGTCGCGATTTTATATACGCGGGAGTGGGAGGATTCGCCGAAGCGGTTGCACGCGGATGCGACGCGCGGGCAGCACGTGCAGCAATTGGTGGATACGTCGGCGCAGGAAACGGCGCAGCAACTGAGCGCACTGGCGGTGACGCACTGGGAAAAGCAGTACGCAGCTGAAGCGCTGCGGCTTGGGGATCAGTCGGTGGGTCTGGCGTTCAAGGCGGGCCTGCTGGATGCGGAGGAGAATCCGCCGGCGATGACGCAGGAAACGCAGGCGATCCAGGAGCGGATCAAGGATGCGCAGGCGCGCGTGGATGCAGATCAGCAGGCGGTGAAGAAACTGACGGAGCAGTTGGCCAAGGCACCGGTGGCGCAGAAGGCGGCGCTACAGGACAAGTTGAATGTCGTGCAGGCGCAGCTCGCGCTCGATCAGGACGAGCTGGATGGCGACCACGAAGATCTGGTGCGCGCGGGCGGGGACAAGCGCGCGTTGATACAAAAGCAGCTGGATGCGTATGAGGCGGCGCAAAACCATGTGGCAAAACCGGCTGGCGCGGAAGGCGCTGGGGCGAACGCGGGCGGCGGGACTGCGGCGGGTTCGGGGAGTGAAGCGGCGGCGGAGGAACCGGCGTCTGAATCGCCGGAGTATGGGTATCCGAAAAGTTTGCTGAAGCAGATTGAAGCGGTGCTGTCGATGCGGACGAAGGAGGCGCTGCTCGCGCAGGCGCGGCAGAACGCGCTGAACCGGCTGGCGACTGTGACAGAGGAGCACGACGCGCTGGAAAAGCAACTGGCGCAGGAGAAGAGCGAGAAGAAAATTATCCGGAAGAAGACGAAGTCTTCGAAGTATTACGCGGCGTTGCAGGGAGCGGGCGCGGCGAGCGGGTCGAAGGCAGGCGCGAGCGTGGCGGAAGGAAGTAAGTCTTCGGCGGCGGAAGGGAGCAAACAGGAGGAGCCTGCGGCGCCGCCGACGGAGAACCGTGGCGAGGCGGCGGAGAAGGGCGCGAAGGAAGCAAAAGAGACCAGCGTGCAGTCGGCGGACGATCTTTCGCAGGTGGAGTTTATTCAGCACCTGAACGCGGATCAGAAAATGCTGGCGCTATACGACAAGCGGATCGCGGAAGAGCAGGCGCTGGCGAAGAATTACGAGGGGTGGAGCGCGCTGGTGGTGGCGCGGCATCACGCGTTCCTGCACATGATTTTCGTGAATGTGCTGTGGGTCGTGTTGATTGCGCTGTTTGTGTTCGGTTCGAATCTGGCGCTGCAGAAGATTTTTGCGAAGGTGGATCTGGAGAGGCGGCAGGCGGCGACGATGCGGGCGCTGTTTCTGGTGGTGACCCAGGCGATTGGAGCGGTGCTGATTCTGCTGGTGATCTTCGGCGTGCCAAACAATTTTGGGACGGTGGCGGCGCTGGCCGGAGCGGGCATCACGGTGGCGATGAAAGATTTCATCGTCGGATTTTTTGGGTGGTTCATTTTGATGGGGAAGAACGGGATTCATCCGGGCGACTGGGTGGAGATCAACGGCGTGGGCGGCGAGGTGCTGGAGCTGGGGTTGCTGCACACGGTGCTGCTGGAAACGGGAAGCTGGGCGGATGCGGGGCATCCGACGGGGCGGAAGGTGACGTTCGTCAACAGCTACGCGATCGAAGGGCACTACTTCAATTTTTCGACGTCGGGACAGTGGCTGTGGGACGAGTTGCAGATCAACGTACCGTCGGCGAAGGACCCGTTTGCGACGGCAGAGGCGATTCAGAAGCTGGCGTCAGAAGCGACGAAGGGCAATGCGGACGCGGCGCGGGCGGACTGGGAGCGGGAGACGGCGGGATATTCGAAGGCGTCATTTTCGGCGGAGCCTTCGATGAGCGTGAAGCCTGCGGGCGGAGGCGTGGACGTGAGGGTGCGTTACCTTACGCGGGCGAACGAGCGTCACGAAACGCGATCGAAGTTGTATCACGACGTTGTGGATCTGCTCCACGCCAACGCGAACGGCGGGGCCGTGGTGACGAAGTCGGCGAGTTAGGATGTCGAAGGCCGGGCGGCGGAGACGGAGCGAATAGTTATCTAATGCGACGCCAAGCAGGAACACGCTAGGGGCGAGCCGAGCTGAGTGATTCCGAGGGAACGCCCGCGAAGCCGATGGGTGCAGGGTCGGGAGAGTTGGTCACGGAGACGTTCGAGTACGACGGTGGGCGGCAAGTCACGGTTTACGTTCCGCCGGAGACGCCCGAAGCAATCGTCTTCGCTGGCGACGGTCAACGAATCGCGAAGTGGGGCCGGTTGCTGGTGCGGCCGGACGTGAAGGCGCACGTCAGGTCCACAATGATCGTCGGCGTGCACGGGCTCGCCGATGAGATGCCACGACTCCATGAGTACTCACCGGTCTTTGATGCGGACCGGTTCGCGGCGCACGAGAAGTTTTTCGTCGAGGATGTTCGCGGGTGGGTGCAGTCGCGACTTGGCATGGCGCTGCCCCGCGAACGTACCGCCGTGTACGGCGCATCGGCGGGTGGAGAGCTGGCCCTCGCCCTTGGGCTTCGGCATCCGGATGTATATGGTGCGATCCTCTGCGCATCGCCGGGCGCCGGTTACAAGCCGCCGGCCGTGATGCCGCGCCCGTTGCCGCGCGCGTATCTTGTCGCGGGCACACAGGAGCCGTTCTTTCTGGCGAACGCAATTCGTTGGGCGGACGCGCTGCGCGGTGCAGGCGCGGACGTGGTGATGAAGGAGCGAGACGGATCGCACGGCGGCGCGTTCTGGCGAGAAGAGTTTCCGCTGATGGTGGCGTGGGCATTCGGACGATGAGGCAACTCGTCGCGGCGGGTCCCGTGTGGTCGCCCCCACAGGCACGCGCCGCGCCGCGATTGGTGGGGCGCGTCCGTTCGCCGTGCAGAACCAACTACCCGTTGTGATAACTACCGGCTGGCGTCGTTGTACTTCGGGACTGCGCGGAATCCATCGTGGAGAATACGGTAAGCAAAGTCAGCGAAATGCTCGCGTCGCAGTGAGTCCGTATACGTCGCTCTGACCCGGATAAACACACACCGGGTGTCGCTTTTGATATCGGCGAGCTCCGCGGGATCGAGTCGCCTCTGGAACGGAATGTTGACAGTAAGGTCCGAGTCAGAATGTAAACAGTAAGTCGCGTCGTCCTTGAAATGCACCGCGCGCGACGTAAAGTCCTCGAATTCCGGTTGAAGAATCTCGATCCAGCTTTCGTAGCAGAGGTCGTAGGCTGGTGTCTTCCCAACGTTTATCAGCCTGACCACCATCCTCGGGGCAGCTGGATCAAACAAAGTATCGGCAGGCGCCAGCCTCGCAGCGAGCGACAGGTAAGCACGTTGAGCGGCCACCATCGCTGTACTCTGAAACTTCATCGAGCCCAATGTTCTCCATGCAACGACCACGCCGACGGTCCCGACGATCGCGAGCGCCAAGCTTGTTGCCCACAGAACCCAATCCGCTAGGTCTCTCTGAGTGAACAGCAGCGCCAAAAGTAGTGAGATCTTCATCGAGGCGAACTGTAACACGGAGCAAAACGGAAGGCACGCCGCGAGCCAGACACAGAGCGTGCCCAACTCGCGGCGGGCGCTGCATAGGGCGCGTCAGCCAGCGGTACCACAAGGCATAGTGGTATCGCACTTGATGCGAGCCGCATCAGAATTCAGGAGCCGCGCCGGTGCCACGCAGACGAAACCGCAAAACGGGGCCCTCCGTGGGAAAATCGCCCATGCGATTGCTGGCTCTTTCCGTGCTCTTCGTATGCACGGCGCTCATCGGTTGCGACCACACCCGGCAGGCTGCGCCGAAGCCCGAGCCCGGTTCCAAAGCCGCGCAGCTGGCGGAACTGGACGATGCTTTTGCGAACCTGCAAGACCCGGCGTTCAGCGACCTTCGCAACACAACCAAGACGGACGCGGGCTACGCGCGGCTAAAATCGTTGGGCGCGTCGAGTGCCGACAACCGTGCGTATATCGCGTCAAAATTGCCCCAGATGATCGCGGCCGGGCCTACGGTAAGGTTTTTCGCATTCGATCCGCGCTGGAGAAACGAACTCGACCTCGCGGATGATTTGAAAATCGTTGAAGCTGCACCAGCGATGGTGCAGCAGATCAAATGCTGCGATTCGGGCATCGTATCCGGCTACTCGGCCGCATGGAATCTCGGCTTCCGTCCCGCCGCGCTGGCGCTCGTTGATATGGGTGACGTTGCGGTTCCTACCTTGAAGGAGGGGCTGGAGAACCCAGATGCTGAGACAGCTTTCCTCTGCGCCCGGGTACTCGAAGAGATGGATACTCCCGTTTCGAAGAGCGCGTTGACCGACACAGCTTGGAGACGGAAGCATCCTGAGCAATTCGACGAAATCGCCGCAGATATGAAGGAGAATGCGAGGTGGAAGGCGATGCAGGAAGCCTACGCAAAAGCCCATCCAAAATGAAGCCGCCGTAAATTCACTTCACGCCGTCGCGCAAAACCGGCCGGCGCAGCCGCGGCCGCCGGCGAACCCTCCGCTCAGGACTTCGACCCGTTCCAGTGGACCTACATACAACGCGAAATGCAGCGCGCCCTCGCCGAATGCCACCAGCTCGCCGCCCGTTGCTACCTCGCCCGGATCTGCCTCGAACTCATGCCCGAAGCCCACGAGCTAGCCAAGCGCGGCCGTCCGCGCCTGCTCGCCACTCTCGGGCGGATCCTCTCCCAGCCCGCCCTCGACGTTTCACTCCCGCCGCCCGCCGGCGAGAGCCATCCGCCCGACGACGCGCCGCTCCAGGTCGAGCTGATCCACCACGTCTCGCGCCCCATCCACACGCTCGAAGAACTCAACCGCGAGCAAGCCCACCTCGATCGCGCCCGCGAAAAACTCCTCGCGAAATAATAGACTGTTCTCTGCTACCGCAAGCGACACCTAACCAATTCGTGATAGGCTCGCGCGGAGAGGTGCCGCTTATTGTATCGGGGCAGCAGGAACATGACGAACCGAAGAACTCAAAAAGATTATCGTTAACCCTCCAGCCGAGGGCTCCGCCTTTTGTTGGCTGTATCACGCGCGGCGAAGCCATCTAATTAAGTATTTCGTCCTCTCCGAGCAGCAACAGGTGGTCGTGCGCTGCGAGGTGAAGCTGATAGCTAAAGATAAGAGATTACCCCGCGCTTCAAATTCTCAAAGCATCGCAAACATCTACCCAAAAAGGCCACTTACGAGGAGATAGAGAAAACAGAAGCAAACCTGCTGGTAAAGGCTTCCGTGGATCTTGAGAGCGCCTCGCAAAACTTTTGGGAATTGCTCTCTTACTTCCAGCAAATGTCAGAGCTAGACGTGCCGTCCGAGAAGTTCTCGCTTATCACACTCGAGGACCGTAAGTTTGTAAATGCCGTCCTCCAGCGCGGGCCAGCTGTAGCAAAAGAAATCATCAAACAATTTTCCAAGGGCGGAAGCCTCACAGAGGCAGACATTAACGAATTGCTACAGCGAAAAACGCGGCTCGCCGAATTCAAAGCGGCGTTGGATAAGTCTCCCGTGAATGAGAGCTGGTGGCAAATTCTTCGAACAAAACAAATGGATCTTCGGATATGGATTGGAATACGTCATCCTCAGAGTCGAGCAAACTCAAGCCGAGGTTCTTGGCGCGAGCGTTACCGGAAAAGACGCACAGAAAGCTGACTTCCTTACTGCAAGTGGTCCAGCAAAGTTCACAGTTCTTGTCGAGATCAAGACACCTCAAACCGCCCTCGTCCGCGGCGAGAAGGCTATTCGGTCAAGAGCGTGGGGCCTCAGTTCCGAGCTCACAGACGCTCTCACGCAGATAAACGCCAATGTAGAGAGTTGGGCCACTGAAGGTCAAAACCTCGGTGAATAAGCCGTTCCTTGAAGAGAAGAGTCTCAGACGAACCGTCAAGCCAAAGGGAATTATCGTCGTTGGGACGCTGCGGGAACTAGAAAGACGAAACGAAATTGGATACCTTCGAGCTATTTCGAAAAGGATTCACGGAATCGAAATTATTACGTTTGACGAGCTCTATGATCTCGCCCGGTACATCGTCGAGCTGTCTATCGTAAATCTAACTGCCTCCAGCTAGCTGAGCATTGAACCGTATCGGCGCGCAGCCAGCGCGACCCGATGCGAACACCCGAAGAACAAGCCCGCGTTGACGCGATCCGCGACGCGGTCATGACGCGCCTCCGCGCCAAGTGGGCCAAGCGCGAAGCCCAAAAAAAAGCGCGCGCCGCCGCACTCCACCAAAAAACCAAAAACAAACCAAAACGCCGCGCCCAACTCCGCGCCAGCACGTCCCGCTACCAAAAGCGCCATCCCGACAAAGTCGCCAAACGCGACCGCCGCGCCCGCAACCGTCGCGGCCTGCGATCGGGCGGCCGCCGCTTCCACCGCCACGCCAGACAAAAAATCTCCACCCAGCGCCGCGACCCCGCGGTCGCCTCCACTCACATCAAAGGCTGCGCCGTCAGCATCGTAACCCTCGACCAACTCCGCTCCTCCCGCTTCATTCGCGCTGTGGTGACGAAGCGTGCCGGTTAGACCGGGAAGTTGATGCTGGGACAGAGTTATTGCCCGCTGGGCGCGTGTTCGTTGGGGAGCAGGGCTTACTTGGGCAAGGCGGTAGCAAGCTCCCGCAGTCTAAGGCGCTTCGCGCTGGCGAAACCGGCCGGTGCAGATGCTTCGTCACCGATATCAACGCGGATTTCGATTCGGCGGCTGTTAGGCGGGGAGGCGGCGGGGAGAGGCTAGCCAGGTGGATTTCACACGGGCGAAGACGGCGCGGAGGGTCGTGCGGTTTAGCTGGGCGTGAAGCCGGGAACGAGACTTACCTGCGTTCTTGCGGTGGCAGCGCGGTTTGCCGGTGTGCGCTGGGGGCATTCGGCTAGAGGGCGTGGAACATGGCGAAGTACAGGTGGAAGCTGACGAAGCCGAGGATCAGGCCGATGATGGAGCCGGCGATCACGTCGCTGAGGAAGTGCATGCCGAGCATGATGCGCGATGAGGCGATCAGCAGAGCCGCCACGAAGAGCCAGACTTGCAGTTCAGGGTAGAACAGTCCTACCGGCAAGGCCACCGCGAAAGCGGTGATGGTATGGCCCGATGGGAAAGAATATTTGTCGGGCGGGAGGATCGAGGCCCAGCAGTGTGGCTCGATTTCGCAGGGGCGTTTGCGCTTGGATTTCGTTTTGATGGTGCGGAACAGGTAGATGCCCATGCCCGCAGCCGTCGCGGCGGCGCCGATGGCGATGAAGCGGTCATGGCCGCCGTAAACCAGCAGGATCAATCCCAGAGCGTACCAAAGCCAGCCGTCACCCAAGCGCGTGGCGGAAATGGTGACGATGCGAATCCAGCGTGGGGCTCTCCAGCGGTGGACTCGGCGCATGAGCCGGTGGTCGTTCGACTGGATCTGATTCCACATGCGGTTGGCACGGCTGGCTCGTGTGGCTGCGCTCATACCCACTCCTCGGCCGCAGTCTGCGGTACGCTGACCCAGCTCGGGCGCTTGCGCTGGGTGGGTTCGCCCAGGATTTTGCGCGCCCATTCCCGGCTGAAGACGCGCTCGTCGCGATAATTCCAGTAGGTACACGCCGGGATGAGCACGGCAAGAGGCGAGAGCAGGCGGGTCCAGGCTTTCTCGCGCATCATTTCGTAGGCGACGAGGTAAACATCGCGGGTGAGCTTGACGAAGCTGCCCGACTCGCCAGCGACGCGGCCGTGTCCGGCGCGGAGTCCGGCGAAGAATTCGTCTTTGTCGCGGGCGCCGGGGACTTCGGTGTAAGCCGTACCGGCGCTGGCCAGGGCATGGGCATCGCTGCCGCCGAGTCCAATTTTGTCCCAGCGCTTGGCGAGATCGGAGGCCTGCTGGTTGGCGCGCTCGAGCAGGTGGCTGTTCAGGGTTTCCATGGCCGGGAAGTACTGCTCGAACCAGGCAAAGTCTTCGCGCTCGCGCGGGCCAGTAAGGCCGGAGAAGACGTGGTTGACGCTGAAGAACAGGCGCTTCTCGGTGAGGTACATCAGGAGCGAGACGAGGTCGTTGCGGCGCTGCTGAAGCTGGATGTGCTGGCGCTCGGTGAGGTCATAGACGCCGATGTGAACTTCGTTGCCGCTGGGCATTTTGCAGGTCAGCTCTTCGCTGACGAAGAAGTCCGGGTGGCGGCGGAGGAGTTCGGCGCCCTCGATGGAATCGTGATCGGTGAGGGTGAAGAGATTCATGCCGCGCCGCTGGAGCAGGTCGTAAACCTTGTGCGGGTCGTTGTAGCTCTCGCGGCAAAATAGCTTCACGAAGGGGGTCGTGCAAGCCCCCGAGTAATACGAGTGGACATGCAGATCACACTTCATGTGGATAAGCGTAGGAAATTCGCGTTACGGGGATGTGACACTCACACTAAAGTTTTAAAAACACAGGTACTTAACTAGTAAGCAACAGTCATGCAGTTTTAATATTGGCGTAGCGAGATTCCACAGGTGGATTGAGAGACTCGCGGGATGGAACAAGCCCCTCCGAAAAAAATCGAGTTTGGTTTTTTCGACGCCGGCGGCGGACACCGGGCCGCGGCAACCGCCCTCCAACAGGTAATTCAATCGCAAAACAGGCCCTGGGACGTGCGGCTGGTGAATCTACAGGAGTTAATGGAAGACATCGATATCGCCAAAAAGTACGCCGGAATTCGGATCGAGGATATCTACAACTGGCTGCTGCGGAACGGCTGGACGCTGGGAAGCCCGCAGCTGCTGAAAGTGTTACAACTGGCGATTCGGACCTATCACGGATCGACGGTGAGGTTACTGGAACGCCACTGGCGGGAATCGAGGCCGGATATGGTGGTTTCGTTCGTACCCCACTTCAACAGGGCGATGTGTGAGGGTCTGGCGAAGGCGCGTCCGGGGGTTCCGTTTGTGACGGTGATTACGGACATCGCGAATTATCCTCCCCATTTCTGGATCGAGCGGCAGCGGCAGTACATGGTTTGCGGATCGGACCGGGCGATGCAGCAGGCGAGGGATGAGGGGTACGCGGAGGATGAATTGTTCCGGGCATCGGGGATGATTCTGAATCCGAGGTTTTACGAGCCGCGGCTGGCTGACCCTGCGGGAGAGCGGGCAAAGCTGGGGTTGAAGCCCGGCGTGCCGACGGCGCTGGTGATGTTTGGCGGGTTTGGGTCGAAGGTAATGCTGGAGATCGCCGACCGGCTGGAAGCTTCGAACCTGGAGCTACAGCTAATTTTTATCTGCGGGCGGAACGAGAAACTGGCTGAGGCGCTGCGGGCCAAGAAGTCGAGGCTGGCGCGATTTGTGGAAGGGTTCACGAAAAACGTGAACACGTATATGCAGGCCTCCGATTTTTTCATTGGGAAGCCCGGGCCCGGAAGCGTTAGCGAAGCGCTGGCGATGCATCTGCCGGTGATTGTGGAGTGCAACGCGTGGACGCTGCCGCAGGAGCGGTACAACGCGCAGTGGGTGCTGGAGAATCACGTGGGGTTTGTGTTGAAGAGCTTTCGCGAGATCGTGCCGGCGGTGGCGAAGCTGATTGAGCCGGGAACTTTGGCGGAATACAGGAAGAATGCGGTAGAGATGAAGAACTGGGCGGTGTTTGAGATACCGGAATTTTTGGAGAGCGTGTTCGAGAGGGTGGAGCGGAAGCCGGACAGAGCGGGGACACAGACTACGGCTGAGGTACGAGTTTGAGTTGGTGTGGAGGGAAGCGTAAGGCTGACCGTCAGCTTCGGGATTGACCCGAAGCTGACGGAGACAGACACACTTCGTCCTGGACGGACGAAGTGGTCCCGCGCCAGAAGTCGCGCGGGACGAGTGCCTATGCCACGTGTGATGGCGAGGGCGGTGTGAATCCGAAGGGCTTGCGGTGGTATCTAAGGGATAGGTTCGCGTTTCATCCAAAGAAAAGATAGGATTGGAAATCTTAGGGGGCGCTGGAGTTACGCGCCTGCGCGAGCGAAGGAGCGCCACATTATGGCTAAGGCAACGTTTGCGGCGGGATGCTTTTGGGGAGTAGAGGATGCGTTTCGGCAGACGCCGGGAGTGACGTCAACGACCGTTGGGTACATCGGCGGGACGACCAAGAATCCGACATACAAAGAAGTTTGCACGGGGCGGACCGGGCACGCCGAGGCGGTGGAAGTGGAATTCGATCCGTCGAAGGTTTCATATATGGAGTTGCTGGGGACGTTTTGGAAGACGCACGATCCCACAACGATGAACCGGCAGGGACCGGACGTGGGAACGCAATACCGAAGCGGCATTTTCTATCACGATGCGGAGCAGGAGAAGGAAGCGCGGGAGTCCAAGGCCAAGCTCGAGAGCGAGAAGATCTTCAAGCGGCCGATCGTGACGGAGATTGCGGCGGCGCCGGAATTCTTCCGGGCCGAGGATTACCACCAGCAGTATTTCGAAAAACAAGGAATCAAAGCCTGCCACATTTAATCAGACCGCTTACGTGGGAATGAAAAACGCCGGGACTGGCAACAGTCCCGGCGTTTTTGATTTTTACTGGAAATTTTTTCAGGGTTTGGACGGGCTTTCGGTATTGATCTGCCAGAGCGCGTACCCAATGCCAGCGGCTCCGCCGCCTGCGATCAAATCGAAGAGCAAATTCCGCGAGTGCGGGTGAATCATTTTGGAGTCGTGTTCGGCGCCCTCGCAACCGGAAGCCGGAGCGTAGTCGCGGGGATCGCCGCCCATCGTAATTCGGTAGGTCTTGCCTTCAGGAATCACGGTGTGATTCCCATCGTCATCGACAATCAGCGAGCCGTGCGTCGCGGAGACGACCGCTTCGCGCGGGCTGACGATGGAGATCTGGCCAGAAGCGGACTGGCCGTCGAGCGGCCTTACGATGCCTTGGGCGATGATTAATTCCATTTTGTCGGAAGCGCTGGCGGTGAAATCCACGGTGCCCTGATTGACGAGGACGTGAAGCTCGTCGGTGCATTCCTCCAGAGTGGCGGAGCTGGAGCCCGGCATGGCGATTTGGCTGGAGCGGACGGACGCGCGCATCGAGCCGTCCAGGTCAGTGGTGACCGTGTCGCCGTTGTACAGAGTGGTGCCGACGGTGAGGTTTACGGTATCGACGAGAGCGGAGGTTGCCTGAATAACATGACCGACCTGGCGTGCGGCTTTGTCCCGATCTTTCGCAGCAAAGCTGGAGGAGGGGGCGAGCGCCACGGCGAAACAGGCTGCAGCGAGGACAGCGGAAATGCGTTTCGACAGTGTTCCCAATTGCATATGTTGAAAGTACGGGCGGAAAAGGCAAGGTTCAATCTGGAAGGGTGGGTATGAGGCGAAGAAGATAATAACGAAAAGGCGTGTAGTGGAATGTAGTGGAAGGAGTTACGGGATTCCCTGAGAGACAGCCTGCGGATCGATGACGGGGTGCATTTGGCACGGCATGCAGTCCCGCGAAGCGGGGAGCCCAGACTCGTAGGCTACAGCTTGTCGATTTTGGCAGCGAGGATGAAGTCGGATTCGGTTAGGCCGTTGATTTTGTGGGTCCAGGTGGTGACTTCGGCTTTGCCCCAGGAGAGAAGGATATCGGGATGGTGGCCTTGCTCTTCGGCGACGGCGCCGGCTTTGTTGACGAAGGCCAGGGCTTGCTTGAAATCGGGGAAGCTGAAGGTACGCGTGAGGTGGTGGCTGTCCACCACTTTCCAAGCGGGGACTTGTTTGGAGAGCGCGTCGAGTTCGGCGCCTTGAAGGGGAGGAACGCCGCCGCGGCAGGGGACACAGTTTTTGCTGGCTAAGTCAGACATGGATAGCTCCTTAGAGGCGCGCGTTGGCCGTTGGCGATTATAACAGTGGGATGCGCGTAGTGTGCGGAAGGGCGCGGGCGACGACTTCGAAAGCAGATCTTCGGCTTCGGGATTGACCCGAAGCCGAAGATCACAGACACGCTTCGTCCTCGCCGGACGAAGCGGTCCCGCGCTGAAGGGAACGCGGGACGAATGTCTATGCCACGCGTTGGTTACAGACACGCTTCATCCTGGCTGGATGAATCGGCTCCGGCGCAAGACGCCGAGAGCGAATGTCTATGCCACACGATCGGTGACAGACACGCTTGTTCCTTGCTGGACGAAGCAGTATCCTCGGCGCTTTGTTGAATTGATCCCACCTACGGAGAACATCATGGCGGACGAGCTGGGGGAATTGAAAGAGCACGCGGAGCACGGAGCGGAGGGGGGACTGGCGGCGGTTACGTTGACAATGGCGATACTGGCGGTGCTGGTGGCGTCGGTGACGCTGCTGGGACACCGGGCGCACACGGAGGAAGTCTTGCTGCAATCGCGGGCGGCGGACCAGTGGGCCTACTATCAGGCGAAAGAAATCCGGCGGCGGAACTATGAGCTGTTCATCGACGAGCTTTCTGTATTTTCGCTGCAGAGCGGCGAGCAAGTGACGGCGCTGAAGGAAAAGTACACGAAGGAAGTGGAGCGGTACGCGGACGAGTTGAAGGACATCGAGGCGGAGGCGAAGAAAGCCGAGGATGAGGTGAAGGTGGAGGAAGCGCGGGCGGACCGGTACGACTTATCGGAAGTGTTGCTGGAGGCGGCGCTGGTGATTTGTTCGATTACGCTTCTGACGAGGAAACGAGTGTTCTGGTATTTCGGGATGGTGCTATCGGTGATCGGGATTGGGTTTGGGATTGGTGGGTGGATGATTCACTGAATGATTGCACGAGGGGCGCGCGGTACTCGCACAATTTATCGAGTTTGAGTTGCGGTAGGGCACACAGGCGGATTCGAAGAAGGGCCAGTCCAGGTGTGTTAGGGCGGAGCGGGTGCGCATGGAAACATGGCGGAGCTGCAAGGGTTGCGCAGACAGGAATGTCTAGCCCACGCATGTGAAGTTACAGCCGAAACACGATGCAAAGGTGTGATCGCCTATTTTCCTTCTACGGGCGGGCGGAGAGGGCGGCGCGCTGCTCGATGTATTTGCGTACGTAGTCACCGAAGGCGGCTTCCATTTTTCTGGTAATGGGGCCGGGGGCGTTCGAGAGTTCATGGCCGTTGATTTCGCCGACGCCGAGCATGCTGCGATTGGTCGAGGTGATGAAAACTTCGTCGGCGGAGTAAAGGTCTTCGGGTTTCAGTGCGCGCTCTTCGAAGGGAACTCCGATGGTTGGGCCGATCTCGAGGAGCACGCTGCGAGTGACGCCTTGCAAGCAGCCGGAATTGAGCGGCGGAGTGGCGACGCGGCCGCCCTTCACGGCAAAAATATTGGCGGCGGTACATTCGGCCACTTCGCCGCGTTCGTTGAGCAAGACAACTTCGTCGAAGCCGGCCTGCTGCGCTTCGTAGTAATTCCAAACATTGTCCAGCCAGGAAGTGACTTTGACGCCGGCGAGAGGCGAGGCAGCGTGGCGGGCGTGTTCGCGGATGCCGAGGCGGGTAGGCTCGCGATAGGCTGGAAGGTCGGAGCTGCACAGGAGCAGGTCCACTTTGGGAAAGTTTTCGTCGCTGCGCCAGAAGCCAATTTGATTAAAGACGATATAGATACGAGCGGCGCCTTCGCGGACCTGGTTTTCAGCGAGGACGCGGCCGAGCTGGCGGCGGACGGTTTCTTCCTCGAAGGGGAAGGGAACGTGAGTGCGCTCGGCGTCGCGCTGAAGGCGCTGCCAATGTCGTTCGAAGGCGAAGGGAATGCCTTCGTGGACGCGCATGGTGGTGAACAGGCCCCAGCCGCTGAGGAGACCGCCTTGACCGGGCGATAGACGAGCCTTGTCGATAGTAATGAGGCGGTCGTTATGAAACACGAAGCGATGAATCATGGTCCCTCCGGAGGTTGGAATTATTCTACTGCATTAAGGGTTCCAGATCGGGTCAGATTGGCATCGAAGAAGAGAGCCGAAAATGGCCCGAGAGCTGCAGAAGATTTAATCGGTGGAAATCGGCGTGGCTCTATTGACACCACGAGCGTATGCCACTAAATTGAAGCAGTAATTTTGGAGGTCGTCGTGAAGACCATCGCTCGTATCGCCCTGATATCAATCGTGGTTGTCGGCTTGAATAGTGCGCCGGCGTTTGCGGGCACAGGTACGGCTGCGGATGAGAAGCCGATGGGCCTGGTGACGCAGGCGACGATGGCACAGCTGGGCGACGCGAAGGCGATGATTGGCACCACGGTGTATGCGGGGGATGCCGTGGAGACGGAGCAGGGCGGCTTGCTGCGGTTGAGGGTGGGAACGAGCCAGATTTATTTGTTGTCGTCGAGCGCGGCGGTGCTTTCGTCGGGTGCGAGCAACCTATCGGCAAAAGTGATTCGCGGCACAGTGGGAATTTCCACGACGAGCGCGGATCCGGTAGCGCTGGAACTTCCGGAAGGTATTCTGCGGCCCGAGAGCGGCCAGCCGACGTACGGCCAGGTAACGATCGTATCGCCTAATGAAGTGGTGATCACGGCATACTCGGGATCGCTGGTGCTAGACAACGACGGCGAGTTGCACACGATCCCGGCGGGGAAGTCTTACCGCGTGACCATGGATTTGGAAGCATCCAACACCACTGCTCAGGACGCGGCAGGTGCGGAGACCGACTCGAAGCATCATCCGATGCGCGCGGCGCGCCATCGCCATTTGGCCTTCGACGCCGCGATGTTGGCGGGGGGCGGCATCGGTGCGTACTTCCTTTACGAGCACCTCACGATCAGCCCGGATGCGCCGAAGAATCTGCAAGTAAACTAAGCAAGTATTTTCTTCCATCGTTCGACCGATGTGTCGCTTGGTTTTGTGCGCCTGGATCGCTAACCTTCCCGACAGCCGTATTCCACTTTTCGATCAAGCCCCACCCTCGTTATAATTTTCTGGCAGGTGTATTGGGGGAAAGCGCATGACTACCAACGACCGCGAAATCAAGATGAAGACGTTCCGGGACAGCCCCTTCTTTGAGCCCTATAAGAAAGTGGCGTTTCGCGGCGAGTACGCGTGGTGGCTGGTGCGAGGAAAGCCGCGGCCGAAGGTGCCGCACATTGTAAAGCAGCGGACGCTGGCGGAGTTCGCGGAGCGATTCAAGCTGCCGGTACTGGTGGAGACCGGAACGAATTTGGGACACATGGTTAACATCCAAAAGGAACGGTTCCGCGAGATTTATTCGATCGAGCTGGACGAGTGGCTGGCGGCGAGGGCGAAGAGAAAATTCGCGGCGTATCCGCATATTCATTTGTATCAGGGAGACAGCGGAGTGGTGCTGCCGAAGATTGTGCCGACGCTGAAGGAGCGCTGCCTGTTCTGGCTGGATGCGCACTGGGGAGATGAATCGGCGCCGATCAAGCAGGAGCTGGAGTGCATTTACCGGCATCCGATCCGCAATCACGTGCTGCTGATCGATGACGCGCGATGGTTTGACGGGCGCGGCGATTATCTGTCTGTGGACGATCTGCGAGAGCATGCGGCGCGCGAATATCCAGGCAGCGTGGTGGAAGTGAAGGACGACATTATCCGCATCTACAACCCCCAGTCCGCGGCGTAACAAGCAGATTCGGCGCGCAGAAAAATCGGCGGCAGTTCGTCCGATTGCGCTTTCGCGCCCATCGAAGCGGTATAAACTTCTAACAGCGATTCCCGAATCCGCGAGGCTCAGCGCCTCCGGTTTTTATTCCAATGCTCAAGCGACTGTTCGTCCACTATATCGCCGAAGAAGCGCGTCCGATGTTGAAGCTGGCGATTCCGCTGGTGATGGCGGAGCTTGGCTGGATGACCATGGCCATCGTGGACACGATGATGGTGGGAAGGCAAGCGAACAGCGCAGAAGCGATTGGCGCAGTGAGCTTGGGCAGCATCCTTTTTAATGCGGTGGCGATTTTCGGTACCGGGATGATGCTGGGGCTGGACACGCTGGTCTCCCATTCGTTCGGCGCGGGAGACGTGGAGGACTGCCACCGTTCGCTGGTAAACGGAATTTATCTGTCGCTGGCGATCACGCCGGTGCTGATGGGCATCATTTATATATTCGAGCCGCTGCTGCACCGGATGAACATCGATGGGGGCGTGCTGAATCAGGCGCTGCCGTACTTGCGGACGCTGAACTGGAGCACGCTGCCTCTACTGCTGTATTTCGTTTTTCGTCGCTATTTGCAGGGTATGAATCTGGCGAAGCCGATCGTGTTTGCGCTGGTCTCTGCAAATCTGGTGAACGTGGTGGGGAACTGGGGGCTGGTGTATGGGCATCTGGGATTGCCGGCGATGGGAACGGTGGGGTCGGGCTGGTCCACGTTCTTGGCGCGGGTGTACATGACGCTGGTGCTGCTCGTGTATGCGGTTTATTACGATCACCGGAATGAAACGGGACTGAGGAATGCGGCGCGGCTGCCGAATTTTCCGCGCGTGTGGAAACTGGTGTATTTGGGACTGCCGGCAGCGACGCAATTCGGATTGGAAGTGGGAGTATTTGCGGTAGCGACGGCGTTGATCGCGCGGTTAGGGCCGGTGGCGCTTGCGAGCCATCAAGTGGCGTTGAATACGGTGAGCCTCACGTACATGGTGCCACTAGGCATCAGCGCGGCGGCAGCGGTGCGCGTGGCGCAGGGGCTCGGGCGCAAGGATCCGCATGCGGCGAGCCGGGCGGGGTGGACGGCGATGTTGCTGGGAACGGGGTTCATGAGTTGCATGGCGATTCTGTTTCTGACGATTCCGCGATGGATCGTGCGAATTTACACGCCCGACCAGGAAGTGATTCACGCCGCGGGCGCGTTGCTTTTCGTGGCGGCATTTTTTCAGTTATTCGATGGAATGCAGACGGTGGCGACGGGCGCGCTGCGGGGCGCGGGAGACACGCGAACACCGATGCTTTGCCACCTGATTTTCTACTGGGCGGTGGGATTGCCGCTGGGTGCGTATCTTTGCTTTCGGCGTGGATATGGCGCGGCGGGGTTGTGGGCGGGATTGAGCGTAGCGCTGATCCTGATCGGAAGCGCGCTGCTGTATTTCTGGCGGAGGAAGGAACGCTCGTTCGCGTCCAACCCGGTGAAGCTCGAAGCGGCGATTCCCGCGGCGAATTAGGCGGCGAGGCAGGCGGAAGATGCACGAAAAGTTCATGGCGCGCGCGATTGAGCTATCGATTCGCAACGTGAAGGAGAACCGCGGCGGTCCGTTCGCGGCCGTTGTGGTGAAGGACGGAAAGATCATCGCCGAAGGGGCTAACTTGGTGACGGCGACGAAGGATCCGACGGCGCACGCCGAAGTGGTGGTGATCCGCGAAGCGTGCAGGGTGCTTGGCTCGCACGAGCTAACGGACTGCGATATTTACACGAGCTGCGAACCGTGTCCGATGTGCATGGGCGCGATTTACTGGGCGGGGCCGACACGGGTATTTTTCGCGAACACGGCAGCGGACGCGGCGCGGGCGGGATTTGACGATGCCTACATCCATGAGGAGTTGAAGAGGCCGCACCACGAACGAACGATTCAGATGATCGCGCTTATGAGGGAAGAGGCGCTGGAAGCGTTCCGTCACTGGTTGGAACATCCTGGCAAGATTCAGTACTGAGCCAACGGGTAAGTGATATGCTGCCGCAAAGTTACGAGCTGAGAACGGCAGGCTCGCGTGGGCGAACGGCGGGATGCGCGGGGATTCGAGGGTTGTCCGGATTGCGAGGAAGCGCTAAAGTGGATGAAGCGGTCCTCTTGATCAGTAAGAGCCGATAACCCGAAAGCCACAGGTCGCCCCTGACGCAGTCCTTCGTAATCTGCGGTGATTCTCGGAGCTAAGACAGCGGTTTCATGCAGGAAAGAATTCTGATTGTGGACGATGAACCTTCGGCGCGCGCGGCGCTGGAGTTACTGCTACGGCGGGAAGGGTTCGACGTAACCAGCGCGACGAACGGCGAATCCGCGCTCGCGGAGTGCGCTGGGTTCCGGCCCGATCTGATCCTGCTGGACATCCTGATGCCCGGGGTGGACGGATTTGAGGTTTGCCGGCGAATCAAAGCAACGCCGGAAGGGCGCCTGACGCCCGTGGTGCTGATCACCGGCCTTTCAGCTACAGAAGATCGCATCAAAGGCATCAACGCCGGCGCGGACGATTTTCTCTGCAAACCCATCGACATCAATGAGCTGTTGGCGCGGACGCGTTCGCTGCTGCGGCTGAAGCAATATACGGACGAGCTGGAAAACGCGGAGTCGGTGCTGCTGTCCCTGGCGTATAGCATCGAGGCGCGCGACCCCTACACGATGGGGCACTGCGAGCGGCTGGCGGAAATGTCGTCGCGACTGGGCGAGAGGCTGGGGCTGCCGGAAGAACACATCAAGGCGCTGCGGCGCGCGGGAATCGTTCACGACATTGGAAAAGTGGTGATTCCGGATGCGATTCTATTGAAGCCGGGGCCACTTTCACCGGAAGAAGCGGAGATTATGCAGAAGCATCCGGCGGTGGGAGAGAAAATCTGCGCGCCGCTAAAGACGTTTCGCGACGTGCTGCCGATTATCCGCCACCATCACGAGAAATACGACGGGACGGGCTATCCCGACGGGCTGCGCAGCGACGAAATACCTATCACGGCGCGCATCCTGCAGATTTCAGACGTTTACGACGCGCTGATCACAGATCGTCCTTATAAGGTTTCGTTCACGCCGGACGTGGCGCTCGATCAGATGCACGAAGAAGCGGAGCGCGGCTGGTGGGATCCGCATTTGATGGAAGCGTTCCGAGACATGATTCGCGAACAGCACCACAATGGCGGAAATGGAAACGGCACGAAACGGAAAGTGGTGCAGTAGAAGCGGGTCAGGATTTTCCTTCGGTACTTTCCGCGTTTCGTTTTTCCGAACCTTCTACGTTTCGTTCTTCACAACCGTCCACGACTCGCTCTTCCCCTGAATAAATCACGAAGCGGCTGCCGCGGAGAAATCCGACGAGTGTTTGCCGCATTTCACGCGCGAGTTGGACGGCGAGGCTCGATGGCGCGGAGACCGACGCCACGACGGGGATCCCGGCGGCGATGGCTTTCTGCACAATTTCGAATCCACCGCGGCCGCTGACGAGCAGGATAACGTTTGCGAGCGGAAGGCGGCCCTCGAGCAGCGCCCAACCGATCACTTTGTCCACGGCGTTGTGGCGGCCGATGTCTTCGCGCGCGACGAGGAGATTTCCGCTGGCGCCAAAGAGTGCGGCGCCGTGGAGGCCGCCGGTGCGTTCGAATACATCCTGAGAGCCACGCAGCGTTTCCGGAAGCTGCGTGAGGATCGTCGCGTTCAGGCGGAAATCGGGATTCGGGAGGGGCGAGGGTGCGGTCGCGCACAGCGTCGATAGAGGCTTTGCCGCAGATGCCGCAACTCGAAGAGGCGAAGAAGTGGCGGCGGAGGCGTTCGAGGTCGGGAGCGGATTCGGGAGCGAGAGTAGCGGAGATGATGTTGCCGCGATTTGAGCCGTCGGCTGCGTCGACGGCTTGGAGCGAGTGGAGATCTTCGCGGCGGCGGATCAGACCTTCGGTGAAAAGGAAACCGGCGGCGAGTTCGCGGTCGTGGCCGGGAGTTCGCATGGTGACAGAGACAGGATGTTCAGCGATCCGGATTTCTAACGGTTCCTCGACCGCGAGGTAGTCGCTCTTGGTGCGGCGGGCGCCAGCGTCCCATTCGTGGACCTGGGTGAGGTTGATGTTGCGAGGAGTAGTGGGCATGGTGGTTGTAGCTTGGCAAGGATACAACGCGGGGCGGATGGTGGCGGGCTTAAAAAAAACGCAGGGAGAGCAATGCGGCCTCTCCCTGCGTTTGCGAAGTTGATGCGGGTTATTGGCCGCTCTTGGCGCCGAACAGGTCGGAAATGACCGACACGTCCGCGTCGCACGCGTGGTTCAAGCAGGGCAGATCGAAGCCGGCTTCGAGCGTCTTGAGCAGCGAGAAGTGATTGTAGTACTTGCTGCTGGTGATGCCGGTGAAGCCGTAGTTGGTCTCGACGATGAACACAACTTTGTTGGTGGTCGGCGCCACGCTGTAGTCGTTTTCATCCCAGAGCAGAACGATGGCGCTGTGGCCGGATTGCCAGGCCGGGGAACGGTGGATGGCCTGGACGATCTGGTTGGCGTTGGTGTCGCCGGTGTAGATCAGCGCGGGGTTCAAGCCGTCCTGCATGCCGTCGTCATTCGGATCGTACTGGCAGAAGGGTTCGACGTTGCCGCGGCCGTGCTGGTCGTTGCACTGGTTCGGAGCGATGAACGAAAAGTTCGGAACGTTACCGGTAGCGAGATCGGCGTACAGGCCGTTCTTGCCGGCGAACGGAACGACGTTCGCGAGGCTGTTGTTGGCATCGGTGCCTTCCTGAACGGACTGGAAGTAAACGAACGGATCGTGCTTCACGGCATAGAGGAACACCAGATCGCTCTGCGAGAGCGGCGGGTTCAGGGTCGGCGTGACAGTGGTGAAGTCGGTGTTGTTGGTGTAAACGCCGTCGCTGGTGTTCACGAGGTCGGCGCCCTGCAGGGGCAGGCTTTCCTGATAACTCTTCCAAGTGAGGCGCGCCGCGACGAGCTGATCGGCGATGGTCTTGCCGGAGATGTTCGGATCGGCCGGGATGGATTTCACGCCGTCGATGTTCAGTTCGCCGTCGTTGCTGCCCGGCGCGCAGGTGGTTTCGTTGGTGCAATCAATCGCAGGCGTCGCCGCGTCGGTGCCGGTGCCGGAGATCGGACAGATCGGGCCGGTGGCCGGGTTGTCGGTGGAGACGAATCCGGTAGAAAGATTGGTGTTGCAAGCGGAGTTGTGCCAGTCGGGCGAATTGTCGGCGTGGACGCCGAAGTTCGAGCCGCCGACGACTTCCAGGTAATTGTTCAAGCTCGGGTGCGCGATGCCGAAGTAGTTCGTGGCCAGGTTCGCGTGGCGCGAGTAGTAGTTGACGAACGGCGCATTCGGATTATTGATGATCTGCCTGTAGGCGTGGTTTTCCATCATGATGACGAAGACGTGATCGAGATGAGGAACGCCTTTCGGTACGTCGCCTTCATTCGCAAATAGCGGGGCGCCCAACAGCACAAGGGACATACCCATCGCGGCTGCTTTTCGAATCATTTTGCACCTTGAAATTGAATTTTTGGTCTCGGAGGTTCGAACGGGCCAGACCGGCCGTGCCGATTGGCAATGAAGGTAGTTTCGGGTCTTTACGGAGAGGTTACAGCGTAGTGAAGGTTCAAAGCGCCGAGCGGGGTAACGGTACTAGCGGTTCGCGCTTTTTGTGTTTGCGCTCTGCGGCGGATTTGCGGAGTGGAGCGCGGCTGTAGATGCGTTTGAGGGGGAAGCTTCGGCAGGTTCGACGCGAATCGTGCCCATCATGCCATTGTCTTCGTGTTCGAGTAAGTGGCAGTGAAAGGGAAACGTGCCGACCGTGTTCGGATCGCGAAAATCCATGCGTAGCCGGACGCTGGGATAGGCGAGATCGCGTTTGTCGTAATACGGGACGTTCACCGTGTCGCGGAGGTAAGGCTCGTTCACGGGAATGCCGTTCCATTCGACCATCAGGAAATGGAGCTGGTGAATGTGGAAGGCGTGCAATTCGGTGGAGCGATTTTCGATGATCCAGTCTTCCACGTCGCCCTGATGGGCAACGATGTCGGGCACGTTCGAATTGGGATCGAAGGGTTTGGGTGTTTCGCCATCGACGGTGATGAAGAAGGCGGTGGGGCTGTTGGGATCACTGGGATCCTGGGGCTTTTCAGAAAAATAAAGTTTGCGGACGCGGACGGGGGCGACGGTGCCGAGCCAGGGAAGGGACGATGGCGGTAAAGGCTGCGGCGCGGCGGCGAGGACGGATTGGGGTTCGGGGGCGCTGGGATCGGTTACGATGGCGGCGAGCGCGCGATTCGGATCATTCTCGCCAGCGGGGCCGGTGTTTACGGTGCGGCACACGAAGAGCCCGTGCGTGCCGGCGTCCGGAGCCTTAACGATAAATTCAGCGCGGCCGCCCGGAGGGATGCCGATGTGATTTCGATCCACGGCCAGGCTGGTTGCGGAGCCGTTGGCGTTTACCGCCACGCCGTCCAGAGCAACGACGCCCATCATTTGCGGCGTGCGGTTATTGAAGATCATCGCCAAATTTATGTAGGTGATCGCGGAAGCGTTGACAACGCGCCACAGTTGCTGTTCACCGGGCCGCATGCGAATCGTAGCGGGCGGGTAATCGGGATAAGGGACCGAGACGTAGTTGATTGAGAGATCTTTCGCGGGCTTGCCAAAGCCGGTGCCGTTGTTGGTGATGTCGCCGTCGTTGTCGATCAGCGTTTTTGGAACGACGGGCTCGCTCTTGGAAGGGAGCGCGTTTGGATTCAGCAGGTCTTCGTCGCGGATGACGAAGACGCGCTCGGGAAGCCCAGCCGCGGCGGTGTTGGCGCGTTCGATGCCTTCGATGATCAGCGCGCCGGATGCTCCGCCGAGCGCAGCCGCTTTATTGAATCCGTGGATGTGCGGGTGATACCAGTAGAGGCCGGGCTGCTCATTCTCCGGAATTTTGAAGCGGTACTCGAAGGGCGGATCTCCGGGCTGAACGGAAGTTTTCAGCGCTTCGTCTTCGTGACATTTCGCGGGAACGGTGAGCCCATGGAAGTGGAGATTCGTCGAAGTGGGGGACATCAGGCCGCTGGTGCAGGGATCGCTTTGCTTGGTGGCGCGGACCATTTTGATGCTGGACATGTCCATGCCGGACATTTTGGCGGAGGCACCGCCGAGACCGGCGAGTTCGTTTTTCAGGTGAAGGATCAGCGTGTCGCCGGGATTCAGGCGGAGAGTCGGCGAAAGAGCGCCGTCGGCATAAACGTAGCAGTAGCGGATGCGGCCGGTTTCGTCTTTGTAATTGCGGTAGGCGAGATCAACTTTCAGGATGCCGTTCGAGCTGCGCAAATCGAGCGGCTCGGGCACTTCGCTGCCGACGGCGGGGCGAGGGCATGAATTACTTTGCGCGGATTGAGCACGGCATGGAGCGGCTGAGCTAACTGCGAGCAGCACGAGAAGCAGGCCGATAGACGCGAAACGCATGAAGTTTGAGCTTCCTTCCACGCGCGCTGACATGGCGGCGTTGTCGAGGCACAGGAAAACGATCCGGCGCAATAACGCGAGAATGAATTTAGCCGGCGGTTTCGAGGCCAAGTGTGACTGGAGCGTGAATATTTGTTTACAATGACGCCCAGAATGTTGGATTTACAGGTATTTACGAGACGAGTCGGGGAGCCCCGAAGTTAGGAGAACGGACTTTGGGGGTGTATCCTACTGCTTCGGCAAGACCGTTCCCCGAAAGGCCGTAGTCTCCGTGGCACATAAAGTTAACCTACCGACGCTGGTTCCGACCCCAAAAATTGGCCTGGACGTGTGGATGGACAAGGTGCTGGGCTACTCCGAGAAGGCACGGGAGGAGTTCGACGCCGACGCGGTGCACGACTTGCGCGTCGCGTTGCGCCGGTGCCGGACCATGGCGGACACCCTGAGCGAAGTGAACCCCGACCCCGGCTGGCGCAAGCTGAAGAAGGCCAGCAAGCAGCTGTTTCAGAACCTGGGGAGGCTGCGCGACTGCCAGGTGGAGCGCGATTGGGTGAAAAAGATCGGCGGGCCGGGTGACGCGTTCCGGCGGCATCTGCTGCGCGAGCTTGGCGAAAAAGAGAAGCGGCTGAAGCTTGAAGCGGCGATGGAGCTGGGAAAGTTTGGGCGCAAAGAATGGCGCAAGTGGACGAAGAAGCTGGCGGACAAGGCGCAATTTTTCCCGCTGGAGTCGGTTGTGTTTCAGAGACTGGCGCAATCGCGGCTAGCTGAGGCGGCGGAACTTTTCGAACGCGCGCGCCGGGGGAAGAGCAGAGTAGCGTGGCACCGGCTGCGCATAGGGCTGAAGCGGTTTCGCTACACCGTAGAGAATTTTCTGCCGGAGCGTTATGAGGCGTGGCATCCGGAGCTGAAATCGATTCAGGATCTGCTTGGCGAAGTGCACGATCTGGACGTGTTGCGTTTGGAGAGCCGACGACACAGCGACGGCTGGGATCCGGCAGTGATCGCGCTGTGGATGGAGAAGATCGAATCGGCGAGAAAGACCCGGCTCGAGCAGGTACAGCTACGGCTGACGGACAAACATTCGCCGTTTGTTGCGTGGCGCGCGGCACTCCAGAATGGCCGCGGATTGCAACCGGTGCCCGCTCCGGCGGCCGCGCTGGTTGAACGTCCCGCTTAATCCGCGATTTCGCGGAGGATTTTCGGCGTCACCAGCCAGCGCAAACCCCACCTACCCGTAGATGCAGCGTGCTCGAAGCACGCGACTCCCGCCTTTTTAATTTCCGTGAACGAGCGCGCGCCGATTAAGTGCGCCGCAAGCAAATCCAGATGCGGCGCGTGGCCGAAAACCATCACTTCCTTGGCGCGGAGGCGGGTGATTTCTTTCACGATTTCAGCGGGAGGAGCGGTGGGCTTGAGCGCGTCACTGACTTTGATTTTGTTGACGGAGTAGCCGAGCGTTTCGGCGAAGATTTCCGCAGTTTGCGCGGCGCGAACGAACGGGCTGGAGATGAGCAGGTCGGGTTTCACTTTCAACTCGGCGAGACCGAGCGCGGCGGAGCGGGTCTTCTGGACGCCTTTCGCGGTAAGCGGACGTTCGGCTTCCGGCGGCGATTTCGGGTCGGTGCGATCAACGGCGAGTCCGTGGCGTACGAGATAGAGCATCATGGCTTAGGCTACCTTTTCCCTTTTCTGGGCGCGACGAAATTCCGGTTTGAGTTGAAATTCCCGTTGGAAGAGCTCGGCTTTGCGCTGCAGGCCAGCGAGATCCAGACGAGTCCCTTCGGTGGCGTGAATCAAGAAAATGGCTTTGTGGCCGGAGATTTGCACGTCCACACCTTCGATGCGCTGGGCGTGTTCGGATTCCAATTTTTCCGCAATGCGCAACAGGCTGGTGAGCAGGCGCGCGTGGCGGCGGCGTTCGCTTTCGAGAGCGGCGTAGGAGGGATGCTCGAGCTGCGGTTCGGATTTCGTATTGTGGTAGCGGACCAGCGCGGAGACCATGTCGCGCCGCCAACCGCGGAGGCCTGGAAATTCGCCGTTGCGGATCAAGTATTCGCCGTGGCGATGATGCGATTTGCGATGGACGAAGTGGCCGATGTCGTGAAGCAGCGCGCCGACTTCGAGAGCGAGCCGGAGGTCCGCGCCCATTTCGTGGATCGGGCGGAGTTGATCGAATAGCGAAAGCGCGAGCCGCGCGACTTGATCGGCGTGATCCGCGTTGTATCCCATTTTCTGGCCGAACCAGCGCGCGCTGTTCACCAACTCGTCGGCGCGGCCTTTTTCTTCCGGCGACTTCAGCGCGACGGAATATTGTTCGGCGACCAGGTCGAGCAGAATTCCCTCGCGGACGCCGACGCCGGGAACGAGCATGGTGCGGATGTCGAGCCACTTCGCGAGCGTGAGAAAAATGATCGCAGCGATGCCCATCACTTCGGCGCGGTCTTGGCGGACGCGGAAGGCGCGCATTCGGCCGGGAACGTCGAGAGCGAGCAGGCGCCAGGTTTGGTCGCGGAACAGGCGCATATTCATGCTTGGGATGCGTTCGGTAAACGGGCCGGGCGCGAGGCGAACCAGAGCTTCGGCGTTTCCCCCGCAAGCGACAGCCACCGAGCGCGTGAGCTTCGGCGCGGACGGCATCGCGCTTCGGCAGAGCGAAAGAACGTGATGTCGCAGGCGATTCGCATCGTTCTCATCGATAGCGCCGCGAATTCCGAAGGTTTCCATCAAGCGAATCGTGCCGAGCGGCAGGCCGATGCGATGCTCCAGATTGTGACCGTGGTAGAAATTTAGCTCGAGGCTGCCGCCGCCAAGATCGAAAATCAGGCGAGGCTGGAGCTTGGGGCCGAGCTTCCAAAGCACCGCGGCGCAGACCAAACGAGCTTCTTCCTCGCCGCTGATCACTTCCAGTTCGATGCCCGCTTTGCGTTGGATGCGATCCATCAAGCGGCGATAGTTTTTCGCTTCGCGGGCGGCGGACGTGGCTACGGCGCGATAGGCTCCCACGCTGTGCTGGTCCATTTTGTCACGGAATTCACGGAAGGCTCGCGCGGCGCGGTCGATGGTGTTGGAAGTGATTTCGCGGCGGGTGAAGGCGTTGTGGCCCAGGCGAACGGCGGCGCGTTCGGCGTAAAGCATCTGGATGTGATGGGGGCCGGTGGCGCGAGCGATGGCGAGGCGGATGGCGTTTGAGCCGGCGTCGATCGCTGCCAATTGGACGGGAGCGGCCACTCAGTTATCGCCAGAGGTGCGACAGTGCGTGCGACGGCTTGTAATGCGTGCTGCGAATCCCGAGGTGCGAAGCGATGCGCTTGCGAAGATGGTTGTTCACGGCGGAAACGCTGGCTTCGCCGTCGAGCTCGATGAAGCCGTGACGCTTCGAGAGATACTCGAACTCTTTTTTGATCATCGACTGATATTTGATGAACGACTGGAACAGGTCGTTCGAGAGGGACATGTCGCGGCCGGATTCCCAGTAGCTGATGGCCTGCGACTTTTTGAATTCCCGATCGAAGGCGACTTCGGGTCGAACGTCAAGCCAGAAGGTGAGGTCGGGGCGGAGCGCGGTTTCGTAGATGCCGTGCAGGTAATCGCGACCGATGCCGCGAACGGCTGCGCGCGCAATCAAGGTGAAGATGTAGCGGTCGGCGAGAACGATGAGGCCGGAGCGGAGCGCGGGCAGGATGCGGCGTTCGAGCTGGTCGAAGAAGTCGGTACCGTACATCAGCGAAAGCGTGGTTCGCGTGACAGAATTTTCGGCGAGCAGGCCGTCGATGTCCTCACCGACGAGATACGAGCGCCGCAGGCCCATGGTCTGCACGGCAAACCCTTCGGATTCGAGCCATTCGGTGAGCAGCGAAATCTGTGTGGAGCGCCCGGAGCCATCCGTTCCTTCGATCACGACGAGCGTGCCGGAAAGCTCTTCCGGTTTTACTCCCGGGAGCGGGGAACCGTAGAAGCGTGACGGTGGTTCAGCGGCAACGCCACTTTTCTTTTCGGCGCGCTTGTGGCCATTTTTGCTGCCGTTGGCTGAGGCGGCGTTCGATTTGTCTTTCGTGGAGCGTGTCATTTTCGTTTGGGCGCGTACTTCTGCAAGATCGATGCGTTCGCCGACGATCTGGCGCATCAGCTTTTGCAATTTGTTCACGCGAACGGTGCCATCCATCAGCACGAAATTGTCGGTCTCGACCATCTCGTCGTAATTGGTAAGGATGCGTTCCTGGAAGATGCGGAAGCTCTCGCCGCGGTCGAGCGAAATGCCCAGGTCCATGCCGGCTTCGTAATATTTCAGCTTGGGGCGGCCGGCGACGATGCGGTTCACGGCGACGTCGAGCGGCGCGCGGAAGTAGAACGTGATGTCGGGGACGGGCGCGAAGCTGTAAAGATTGCGCAGCCAGTGAGGCGAGCAGCCGCGGGCGGCGTCGCGCGCGAACGCGGTGTAAATGTAGCGGTCCGCGAGAACGAGGTAGCCGCCATGAAGCAACGGCATGATCTGGCGCTCGCAACGATCCGCAAAATCGGCGGCGTGAAGAAGCGAAAATGTTGTGGGCGTGAGCAAGCGGCGCTGCTTGCCGCGGCGGGTGGCGGACTTCACCAGCGGCGATGAGTTCCACTCGGTGAAATGGATGCGGTAGCCGCCAATTTCGAGCCAGCGCTTGAGCAGGTAGAGCTGGGTGCTTTTGCCGGAGCCGTCGATGCCTTCCACGACGACGAGGGAGCCTGGATAGGGCCGTTTGGTTGCAACTGTGCCTTCGGGCTTGATTTCAGGCGTTGGCGGCGCTTCGGTGGTCGTCGGCATGGGATATAAGTCTGTTTACAATCGAATATCATATCTCGGAACGATGACGCTGACGTGAGAAAAGTGTTACAACCATGCGTCGCCGAACGAGTGAATTGGCTCTGGGTGCGGCTTGCGACGCCCGAATAGACCAACCAAGCAAAGGACGAGTGAATGGCCACGAATTTCACAAAGGAATTGCGAGTCAAGCCCGGAAAGAAGTTGAAATTGAAACATTACGACGCAGATGACACGCTTGGATGGGAGAAAGGCGCGAAGACCGATGCGGACCTCGATAAGGCGCTCGATAAACTGGACCACCTCCAGTACATGCTTTATGCCGAGGGAAAGCGCGCGTTGCTGGTGGTGCTGCAAGGACTGGACGCGGCGGGAAAAGATGGGACAATCCGGCACGTGATGTCGCGCGTGAACCCGCAGGGATGCCGCGTGGCGTCATTCAAGCAGCCAACGCCGCTGGAAGCGAAGCACGACTTTTTGTGGCGGATTCATCAGCAGGTGCCACCGGCAGGAGACATCGGGATATTCAACAGGTCGCACTACGAGGATGTGCTGATCACGCGTGTTCATCAACTGGTGCCGAAGGAAGTGTGGTCGAAGCGCTACAAGGAGATCAACCAATTCGAGGCGGAGCTGACGGCGAGCAACGTAAAGATCCTGAAATTCTTCCTGCACATCAGCAAAGACGAGCAGAAGAAGCGGTTTTTGGACCGGATCGACGACCCGCAGAAGTGCTGGAAGCTTTCGGAGTCAGACTTCGCGGAACGGCGCTATCTGGGACGACTACACCGAAGCGTATGAAGACGCGCTGACGGAATGCAGCACGGAAGACGCGCCGTGGTTCGTGATTCCGTCGAATAAAAAATGGTTCAGGAATCTGGCGGTATCGCACGTAATCGTGGAAGCGCTGGAGAGCATGAAGCTGAAGTTCCCCGAGCCGACGATCAATCCGAAGAAGATCAAGTGGCAGTGAGCGTGGATTGCCGTTGCGTTCGTGGCGGCGGACGGCATTAGCAATACCGCGAGCGATTTCTGCTAGAATCGCTCGGCTTTCGGCGCGAGCGCCGGCTATGGGGCGCTGCGCGTGCCGAAGGGGACGGGCGGCCAACCTGCAACCATGACCGACGAAGCGGTTTTCCCTCGCAACTTCCTGAAAAAATATCCTCGCGCGGTGCGGGGCGAGGGATGCTTCATCTACACGGACGACGGACGAAGATTTCTGGACGCGTCCGGCGGCGCGGCGGTGGTTACGATCGGCCACGGCGTTGAATCGGTGGCGCGAGCGATGGCCGAGCAGGCTTCGCGGCTCGCGTACGTACATTCCTCGCAGTTTCATTCCGCAGTCGTAGAAAAATTGGCCAGCCGGATCCTGAAGGTCGCGCCGCGCGAAATGCAGAATGGCGGTCGGGTGTTTTTCACATCGGGCGGATCGGAAGCGACGGAAACGGCGCTGAAGATGGCGCGGCAGTATTGGATCGAGCGCGGCGAAAAGAAACGCTTCCGAGTGATTTCACGCAAGCAGAGCTATCACGGCAGCACCCTTGGCGCGCTATCGGTTTCGGGGAACGTGCGCCGACGAGAGCCGTTTCGCACCAATGCTGCCGGACTGGGGCCACATCGCGCCGTGCTATTGCTATCGCTGCCCGTTCGGGTTGCGCTATCCCGAGTGCAATGTGGAGTGCGCGGACGCGCTCGACCGGCTGCTTACGGAAGAGGGAGCGCAGGATGTGGCTGCGTTCATTTTCGAGCCGGTGGTGGGCGCGACGCTCGGAGCGGTGGCGCCGCCGGCGGGATATGTCCAGCGGATCGCGGAAATTTGCAAGCGGCACGGGATTTTGCTGATTGCCGACGAAGTGATGACCGGTATGGGGCGCACGGGTAAACCGTTCGCAGTGGAGTACGAAGGCGTTTCGCCAGACATGATTCTGGTCGGCAAGGGAATCGCGAGCGGGTACGCGCCACTGGGTGCGGTGATCGCGTCGGGAGAAGTGGCGGGAGCGATCGCTTACGGCTCGGCCACATTTCTGCATGGATTTACTTACAGCGGGCATCCGGTCGCAGTCGCGGCGGCGAACGCCGTGCTGGATTTCATTGAGCGCGAGCAACTTTTTGAGCGCGTGGAACCGGTTGGACGTGAATTGCGCGACGCTCTGGAAGGGCTGCGGAAATATTCGGTGGTCGGCGACGTGCGGGGGAAGGGGCTGCTGCTGGCGATTGAATTCGTCAGCGACGCTGCGACGCGGGAGCCGTTTCCTGCCGACGCGCATATCGCCACCCGCATTCAGGCGGATGCGATGGAAGCTGGCGTGATGACGTATCCGATTCAGGGCTGCTTGGACGGAACGCGGGGCGACCACATTTTGATCGCCCCGCCGTTCACGATTAACTCGCAGCTCATCGGGATGTTAGTCGAAGGCGTCGAACGCGCCGTGGCCGACCTGGATAGGCTGCACATGGCCAGGATGGGAGGCGCTTCTGCGTCCTCCTAGCGCGGCCGGGGGAGTTTTCGCGTGCGCAGGCGTTGCAGTCGCGGCGCTGGGATGTTTTTTTGTCGCTGCGCCGTCGCGCGCGCGCGAAGCTGCTCGAGACACAGCATGGGACGCGGCACGGATGTTCGGCTATTCGCCCGATGACGCAGCGAAGCAAGTGGCCATCGAAGAGCAATACCGCAAACTCACGTCCACGGATCAGATTTCAAAATTCCACCGCTACCTCACGGCCGAGCCGCATCCGGCGGGATCGAAGCGCAACAACGAACTGGCCCAGTGGGTAGCGCAGCAGTGGCGCGAGCAAGGACTCGAAGACGTGACGATGCACCAATACGACGTGTTGAATTCGAGGCCGCGCGAGATTTCTCTGGAGATGGTCGCGCCGTCGCATTACAAAGCTTCTCTGCGCGAGGCGCCGTACAACGTCGATCCTGACACTAAGAGTCCCGCGGCAGACGGAGCCTACCTGGGATATTCGGCGTCGGGCGAAGTGACGGCGCCGGTGGTTTACGCACACAGCGGAAATCCCGAGGACTACGAATACCTGCGGAAGCAGGGCATCGACGTGCGCGGAAAAATTGCGCTGGTGCGCTACTCGAATCCGTACAGCTATCGCGGGTTCAAGGCGCTTACGGCGGAGCGAATGGGCGCGGCGGCGATTCTGATTTATTCCGATCCGGCGGAGGACGGTTACACGCGCGGCGCTGTGTATCCGGACGGGCCGTGGGGGCCGAAGAGCCACATCCAGCGCGGCGCAATCACGTACGACTTCATCGAGCCGGGAGATCCGACGACGCCGGGATACGCGTCGGTGCCGGGCGCGAAGCGGATTCCGTTAGAGCAGGCCGTCTCGCTGCCGAAAATCATGGGCGTGCCGATGTCGTGGGCCGATGCGAAGCCGCTGCTCGAGAAAATGGATGGGCCACTTGCGCCTCGCGATTGGCAGGGCGGGTTGCCAATCAAATACAAGCTCGGCGGAAAACGCGTGGTGGTCCATTTGAAGGTGGACATGGATCAGAGCATTCAGCCGTACTACGTGACCGAAGCGCGGATTCGAGGCAGCGAGTTGCCGGACGAGTGGGTGATCCTGGGCAATCATCGCGACGCGTGGGTGTATGGGGCGGTGGATCCTTCGAGCGGCACGGCGTCGATGCTGGAGTTGACTCGCAATTTGGGAGAGATGTTGAAGCAAGGGGTTCGGCCGAAGCGGACGCTGGTGGTTTGCAGTTGGGACGGCGAAGAATATGCGCTGACAGGCTCGACGGAGTGGGGCGAGCAGTACGCGGACGAGTTGAAGAAGAAGGCGGTCGCATATCTGAATGTAGATGAAGCGACGTCCGGGCGTAATTTTCAGGGGCAGACGGTGGGATCGCTCGCGCCGCTGCTGGTGAGCGTGAGCCGCACGCTCGCGGCTCCGTCCGGCGGAACGCTATACGACGAATGGAAAACTTCGCGGGCGGCGGAGCTTGGAGTGAAAGAGGAAGCGGTGGCGGACGCGCAACTGGCGGACACGCATATCGGCAGCGGATCGGATCACACGGTATTTTTGAATTTTCTCGGGGTGCCGGTGGCGAATCTTACATTCGTGGGGCCGTACGGCGTGTACCACTCGTTGTACGACGATTATTTCTGGATGAACGAGTTCGGCGATCCGGGTTACCGGTATCACGCACTGATGACGCAACTGTGGGGCGTGACGGCGCTGCGCCTGGCGAACGCGGACGTGTTGCCGTTCGATTTCGAATTCTACGCGGACAACATTCGACAGTTTCTCGACGACCTCGACAAGGGCACGCAGGTGAAGCAGCACGTGAACGTGGCGAACCTGCAGAAGCAAATGGCGGACTTTCAGTTGGCGGGACGCGAGTTGAATGAAGCTGTGCGGCGCGCAACGGAAAGCGGCGCTGCGGTGAGCGATGCAGCCGGGCTAAACGAAGTGAACCAGGCGCTGATTCAAGTAGAGCGGAACTGGTGCAATCCGGAGGGAATTCCGGGACGGCCGTGGTTCAAGCATTCGATCTACGCGACGCGGTTCACGTATGCACATCTGGAGTTGCCGGGGCTAACCGAAGCGGCGGAAGCGGGCGATTGGGCGCGTGCGACGGAGCAGGCGCAGATCTTGAGCGACGAGTTGGCGAAGAACACGGCAGTGTTGCGGGCGGCGGTTAGGCAACTTCAGGCCGCGACGGGAGCGGCTCATTGATTCATCGAACGGCTTGGTCGGTGGCGTTTCTGGGAGCTCTGGCGTGCCTTGTGTTGTCTGCGACGAACTTAGCGCAATCGGCTGCGGAAAAGATCGTTCGCGCGCGGGACCTTGGCGTTCCGTTCGAAGGCACCCCTGGTCCGCTGAACGCGATCACGGACGTGAAGGGTGTCGAGGTGGGATTCCGCACGCTGATCTCCGGCGAAGGAAAACTCGAAGTGGGAAAAGGGCCGGTGCGAACGGGCGTAACCGCAATTTTCCCGCGCGGAAAAAATTCCACTGATCCGGCGTTTGCGGGCTGGTTCACGGAAAACGGAAACGGCGAGATGACCGGGACCGCCTGGGTGGACGAGAGCGGATTTCTGTACGGTCCGGTGATGATCACAAATACGCACAGCGTGGGCGTGGTTCGCGACGAAGTAATTTCCTGGGAAGTGAATCGCGGACCGAAGATCAACGTGGACGACTGGTGGTCGCTTCCGGTGGTCGCGGAAACGTGGGACGGCTACCTGAACGACATCAATGGATTTCACGTGAAGCCGGCAGACGTGGATGCGGCGATCGATGACGCGCGTACAGGTCCTGTTGCGGAAGGAAATGTCGGCGGCGGTACGGGAATGGTGTGCTTCGAATTCAAGGGCGGGACCGGGACGGCGTCGCGCGTGTTGAGCGCCCAGCACGGCGGGTACACAGTGGGCGTGCTGGTGCAGTGCAATTTCGGCGTGCGGCATTTGCTGCGCATTGCAGGGACGCCAGTTGGCTACGATATTCCGGGTAAGTCCATTTGGAACGCGGACACGGGTTCGATCATCGTGGTGGTGGCAACGGACGCGCCGCTGCTGCCGCATCAGATGAAGCGCATCGCGAAGCGCGTGACGCTCGGCCTGGGGCGCCTTGGCAGTATTTCGGGCGACAGCTCGGGAGACATTTTCATCGCGTTTTCGACGGCGAACGCCGGGGCGGGCCTGGCGCAGAAGCCTGTGGACGTGCAGATGCTTCCGGGAGACCGGATGGACGCGCTGTTTGAAGCAACCGTGCAGGCCACTGAGGAAGCGGTCGTGAACGCGATGGTCGCGGCGAAAACGATGACCGGCGCCGACGGACATACCGTGGAGGCGTTGCCCCACGACAAACTGCGTGAAGTTCTGAGAAAATACAATCGGCTCGCGGATGACAAATAACGGCTGGTCCCGAATCAGCCGCTCGAACAGGCGGACATGAAAAACTTCATACTGGGATTTATCGTGGCGATTCTAGTGGCCGGCGCCGGAACGTACTTGTACGTGAAAAAAGGCTACTTGAGTTTCGACGCGGATCAGGAGCCTACGCCTTTCGAAGAGCACACGGCGATGGCGGCGGTGGACGCAGCGACGGATCGGCGGGCAGCGGACACGAAGAATCCCCTGCAAGCGAACGAACCAACTCTGGTCGCCGGCGCGAAACTGTATGTGGATAATTGCGCTGGGTGCCACGGCTTGCCGTCTAACCCGGAGAGCCAGTTTGGCAAATCGTTTTACCCGGAGGTTCCCGCTTTTTTTAAGGACGCGCCAGACATGGCCGAGAACCAGAATTTCTACATCATCCAGCACGGGATTCGCTGGAGTGGGATGCCCGCGTGGAACAAGACGTTGAATGAAACGCAGACCTGGCAGGTGGTGACGTTCCTGAGCAACATTGAAAAATTGCCGCCGGCCGCGCTGAAGGAACTCGCTCCGCTTGGCGCGCCCGCGGCGGCGGCTCCCGAAACAGCGAAACCGGCGATGGATATGAAAGAGAAGTAGAACGCGCGAACGCGCCTGGATTTGCGGCCGAACGCGAGGAAAAACGATGCGGCCCGCTCAAGCCACTCCTGCTAAAATTAACGGACGCGCGAAGCCGGTTTTTGACGCGCTGTACGGCTTCGAGTATGCTGAGGCCGGCGGATAAACGCGCAACAAACGCGCGTGCAAATCGAGAGGGGGATGTTCGATGCCTGACGAAGTTGCACAGAAAGTGATCGCTACGCTGGCTTCCGTGAAGCGGATTCCGGCGGAAGGTATCACGCTGGAGACCAACCTCCAGGACCTCGGCATCGATTCGCTCGACGTTTTCACGCTGCTCTTCGAACTGGAAAACACTTTCAAAGTCTCGATTCCCGACGACGACGTCCGCTCCATCAAGACCGTGAACGATATCGTGGACGGCGTTAAGAAGATTCTCGCCGCGCAGCCTCCCGGCGGGTCCGTCGGATCGGCCTCGCCGGCGGTCTAAAGAATGCCTCCGCGCCGCGTCGCCATCACAGGTCTGGGAATCATCTCTCCGCTGGGCCACAACGTTGAAGAGTGCTGGAAGTCGCTCAGCGAAGGGCGGCCGGGCATCGGACCCATCGAACGGGTCGATTGCACGTCGTTGCGGTTCAAGAACGGCGCGGAAGTCCGCAATTACGATCCCACCAAATATTTTGAAGGCGGCAAGGACGCGTACATCGACCGATTCGCGCAGTTTTCGGTGATCGCGGCGCGCGAAGCCCTGGCCCAGTCCGGGATTACGCTCACCAAGGAATTGAAAGAACGCTCCGCGATCGTCTGCGGCTCGTCGGTAGGAGGCCAGGCTTCGATCGAGTCAGGATTCGAGGATCTATACGTGCTGGCGCGGGGTCGAGTGCATCCGCTGACCATTCCAAAGACCATGGGAAACGCCGGCGCAAGCCACATCGCGATGGAAAGCGGCCTGTGCGGGCCAACGTACACCGTATCGACGGCGTGTTCGTCGGCGAACCATGCGATCGGACAGGCGTTCCGGCTGATCCGCTACGGCGAGTGCGATTTCGCGATCACCGGCGGGAGCGAGGCGATGTTCACGATCGGCATGCTGAAAGCTTGGGAAGCGATGCGCGTCATCGCGCCGGACACGTGCCGGCCGTTCAGCAAAGACCGCCGCGGGATGGTGCTGGGCGAAGGCGGCGCGATGATGACGCTTGAGCCGATGGATTCGGCCAGGGCGCGCGGCGCGAAGATTTACGCGGAGCTTTGCGGGTTCGGCATGACCTCTGACGCGCACCACCTGACGCAGCCGACGGTGGACGGTCCGGCGCGCGCGATGCGCGGCGCGTTGCGTGAGGCGGAAATGGCGCCCGAAGAAGTGGGCTACATCAACGCGCACGGCACGGGTACGCCGGGCAACGACCCGGTGGAAAGCAGCGCGATTCGGGAAGTGTTTGGCGCGCATGCGGACAAGATCGGCGTCAGCTCGACGAAATCGATGCACGGGCACGCGCTGGGCGCGGCCGGCGCGCTGGAAGCGATCGCGACGGTGCTCGCGCTACATAACGGGATTCTTCCTCCGACATGCAATTACAACGAGCCCGACCCCGAGTGCACGCTGGACTACATTCCGAACAAGCCGCGCGCCCTGCGCGTAGGCGCGGCGCTCTCCAACTCCTTCGCGTTCGGGGGACTGAACGCCGTAGTATCCTTCCGGGCTGCCGAGTAACGAAGCCGTGGCCAACTTCCTGAAGCAAAAACTGGAGACCGAGGCCCTGGTCCGGGGGGCGGCGCTTGCTCAATTACACGAGCATCTGCGCGGGTTGCTGGAATCGGAGCGACACTCTGACCGTCGGCGGCTGGCGCGATTCGGCTACCGCGTGCATTCACAGACCGACGAAGACGGGATCATTCACGAGATTTTCCGGCGCATCGGCGAATCGAGCCGTACGTTTGTGGAACTCGGCGCCAGCGACGGGCTAGAGAACAACTCTCTTTTCCTGCTGAATCAAGGTTGGCGCGGTGCTTGGTTCGAAGGTTCGTCGCGAAAAGCGCAGGCGGCAAGAAAGACCTTTGCTGCTGAAATCTCCGTGAGCGAGCTGAGCGTCGAATCGCGATTTCTCACGGTGGCGAACGTCGACGAAACGGTCGCGAAGTTTGCGTCTGCGAAAGAGATCGACCTGCTTTCCATCGACCTCGACGGCAATGATTACTACCTGCTTGATGCGATTCGCTCTGTTTCTCCGCGCGTGATCGTGGCGGAGTACAACGCGAAATATCCTGCCGATGTTGCGTGGGTCATCGAATACAACGAAGCGCATCGCTGGGATTCCACGGACTATTTTGGAGCGTCACTCAAGGCGCTGGAGGGCTTGCTCTCGGCGAAAGGTTACAGCCTGGTCGGCTGCAACATCGCGGGCACGAACGCGTTCTTCGTCCGCGCGGACCTTGCTACCGACCCGCCGTTCTGCTCGCCGTTCACCGCGGAGAATCACTACGAACCGGCGCGATACTACCTTCTACCGGCTTATCACGCCGGGCACCCCGCGGGTTTCGGACCGTTCCGGAATGCGCTGGAACTGGCGACGCGCGTGGCAGAAGAGAAAAAACAGAAGTAGGAAGGCAGATCGATTGAAGGCAGTTCCAGCTGCGCTAGAAAATTCCGCGAGCGAAGAGCAGGAGCGCGCCCCACGCGTGAGGTTGGGGCCCCCATCCGCGTGTGAGTTCGTCCGCAAGCGTAAAGGCAACAAGCAGCGCGAGGAAGAAGAAGCCGCACAGAATCACGACCTGGGTGAGGCCGTGAGTGTACTTGGCGTGCATGAAGAACAGCACGACGAGGGTCATCTTCGCGGCAGCAATGGCCAGCGCGACAGGCGTGTTCCAGATGCCCATATCGACGAACGCGGCGCCAGTGGTGGCGACGGTGAGCACCATCAGCGCGAAGAAGATCAACAGATAAGTCTTAATCGGTACGACGTGCCCCGACATTAGTGTGTCCCCCAGCGGCCGCCCACCAAGTAGAGCAGCGGGAACAAGAAAATCCAGACGATATCGACGAAGTGCCAGTACAGCCCGGTATTTTCGAGCGGCGCGTTGTAATCGGCGTTGAATTTATTGCGCGATGCCAATGTAGCCATCACGGCGAGAATCGGGATGCCAACGATCATGTGAAGCGCGTGCAACCCAGTCATGAAAAAGTAAAAGCAGAAGAACATGGGAACGTGATGGCCCGCTGCGCCCCACTCGGGACGAATCACGAAGCCGAAACCGGGAATGAGGTGCTCGCGATAGTCGGCCGACCATTCGAAGGTGAATTTCACGGCCAAGAACGCCGCGCCGAGCAGAATCGTGAGCAGCAGCCACATCACTTGCTCTTTGGCTTTCTTGCCGGCCTGCGCGGCATGAATCGCAAGCGCCATGGTGAGCGAGCTGCCGATCAGCACGATGGTGTTGGTCGCGCCGAATTTCACATTCAGCAGGTTGCTGCCGATTTCGAAGGAGTCGTGATATAGCGCGCGGTACACGATGTAAGAGCCAAACAGGCCACCGAAGAACAAAATTTCGGTGACAAGGAAAACCCACATGCCCAGCGTGGCGGATTCCCGCTGCTGGTCCATGGTTTCAAACTGGTGCGCGAACCCGGGCGGGTGCGCGTTGTGAATCGTGGCGTCACTCATGGCCCGTCCTGGTGGCGGAAGTTTGCGCGTAGTCGTAAGCGTCTTCGGTCACGACTGGAATCTCCGTAAAGTTTTCGGTGGGTGGCGGCGAAGGCGTTTGCCACTCCAGTCCCTTCGCGCCCCAAGGATTGGGGCCGGCAATCGGGCCGTACTTGAACGACCAGATGAAATAGATCAGCGGAATCAGGTAGCCGACACCCAGGATCGAAGCGCCGGCGGACGACATCACGTTGAGAGTCTGGAATTCCGCCGGGTACACAGCATAGCGGCGCGGCATGCCGAGGTAGCCGAGCACGAACTGCGGGAAGAAAGTAAGGTTGAACCCGACGAAAATCACCAGCGCCGCGAAACGCGCCCACGCGTCCGGATACATGCGGCCGGTCATCTTCGGCCACCAGAAATGCAAGCCGCCGAGATAGGCCATCACCGCTCCGCCCACCATGATGTAGTGGAAGTGCGCGACGATGAAGTAGGTGCCGTTCAAGTGCACATCGATGGCGAGCGAGGCGAGGAACAGGCCGGTCAAGCCGCCCATGGTGAACAGGCCGATGAAGCCGAGCGCGTAGAGCATCGGCGCTTCGTACGAGATCGAGCCTTTGTAGAGCGTGGCGGTCCAGTTGAACACTTTGATCGCCGAAGGAATCGCGACCAGGAAGCTCAGAACGGAGAAGACCAGGCCGGCGTAAACGGACTGGCCGGTGACGAACATGTGATGTCCCCAGACCAAGAAGCCGATGACGGCAATGGCCAAGCTCGAAAACGCCACAAAGCTGTAACCGAAGATGCGCTTGCGCGAGAACGCGGTGATGAGTTCGCTCATCACGCCCATGCCCGGCAGAATCATGATGTACACGGCGGGATGCGAGTAGAACCAGAACAAGTGCTGGAACAGAATCGGATCGCCGCCGATGGCCGGGTCGAAGATGCCGACGTGGAGAAGGCGTTCGAGACCAAGCAGGAACAGGTGATCGCGATGACCGGCGTGCCGAGCATGAAGATCAGGCTGGTTGCATACATCGCCCAGATGAACAGCGGCAGCCGGAACCAGGTCAGACCCGGAGCGCGCATCTTGTGAATCGTGACGATGAAGTTCAATCCGGTGAGGATGGACGAGAAACCGGCGATGAAGACGCCCAGCGCCGTGGGGATCACCTGGGTGTTGCGAGTAGGTGCTGCTGTAGGGCGTGTAAAAGGTCCAGCCGGTATCGACGCCGCCGGAAATCACGGAATACAGCGTGAAAGAGGCGCCGAGGATGTAGATGTACCAGCTGATCAGATTGAGCTTCGGAAAGGCCAGGTCGCGCGCGCCGATCATCATCGGCACAAGGAAGTTACCGAGCGTGGCGGGAATCGACGGGACCAGGAAAAAGAACACCATGATTACGCCGTGCATGGTGAAGAGCTTGTTGTAGGTTTCCGGCGCAACCAGGACGCCCTGCGGTTCGATCAGGTGAACGCGCATCAGGACGGCGAACATGCCGCCGACGAAGAACATCAGGGTGATGGAGATGAGATACAGGATCGCGATGCGCTTGTGATCGACCGTGAGCAGCCACGACTTCACGCTGTGGTCCACGTTCAAATAGTTTTTGCGCTCCGCTCCGGGTACCGGGGCGTCGTGCGCGTGAACGTCTAAAGTGGCCGTGCTCATTTCGAGTTCGACGTCCTTTCTTCCCCTGCCAGCGATTTCACGTAAGCGATCAACTGCAGCACCTGCTCTTCGCTGATCTGGCCCTGGAAGGTGGGCATGATCGGCGCGTAATTCGGCAGAACCTGAGAGTTCGGGTTGACGATCGCCTGGCGAACGAAGGTCTCATCCACCAGCTTCAGATCGCCATTCTTCATGCGCTGCTCGGTGTTGTAGATGCCGACGAGCGATGGACCGCGGCCGGAATTGTCGGCCGCATGGCAGCTCGCACAGCCGTACTGGTTGAAGAGGTGCTCGCCCATCTGCGCCATCGAAGGCGTGCCTGCATTGCCAGCGAGCCATGCGGCGTAGTCCTGCGGCGACATCACGTACACCCAGCCGATCATTTCGGAGTGGTCCGTACCGCAGTATTGCGCGCAGAACAGGTGGAACGTGCCCTTTTGGGTTGCTTCGAACCAAAGCGAGGAGTAGCGGCCGGGCGTCACGTCATGCTTCACACGGAAGACCGGAATGTAGAAATCGTGAATCACGTCCTCGGAGGTCATGGTGAGCTTGATGGGCGTGTCCACCGGAATGTGCAGCTCGTTGATCTCGCGGACGCCTTCGGGATGCTGCACGTGCCACATCCACTGCTTGCCGACGACGAACATTTCGGTGGAAGCCGCGGGCGGGACGGCGTTGCGTACATAGAGCCACGAAGCCCAGACAAAGATCACAACGCAGATCAGCGTGGGGATGATCGTCCAGGTCAACTCGAGCGCCATGTGGGTTTTGGTATCCGGAGGAATCTCGTCGGGCGAGCGGCGCCGGAACTTGATCATGAAAAAGAAAATCGTGCCAAAGATTAGAATGGTGAAAAACAGCGTGAGCGCCGTGAGGAAATAGTAAAGGCGGTCAACGCCCTCGGCGATCGAGGAGGCAGCCTCCGGCTTCAGGGGAAAATGCAGCGCGGCCGCGGCGAGTTGTTGCAATCCGGTCTGGACGATACCCATCATAATCTCGATCGATAAACCTTTCGCTGCGCTGCGTTACAGCCCACAGCGCGCGCTTATGCTTTACTTTCGTGCGCCCGGTGCGAATGGCGCTCATTGCGAAACAAAATAAAAATGAAGCCACCCAGTATAAGCAAGGTGAGCAGGCCGCCGCCTTGAATCAGGCGCGAGACCAGCAAGCCGTACTTCCCCGTGGCCGGATCGTAGTGGTAGCAGAACAGCAGCACCGAATCGACTGGCGTGCCGATTTTTCCGCCGGATGCGTCCACGATGCCGAGGCGCAGATCGCGCGACGGGTAAGTGATGCCGTAAAAATACTTGGAAATTTTGCCTCCCGGCGTCAACACCATGATGGTGCTGGCATGGGCGAATTGCTTCGAGTCCGGATCGTAGGCATAGCGGAAGCCGACGGAATCGGCGAGTTGCTTGATCTGCGGTTCGTCGCCGGTGAGGAAGTGCCAGCCATCGGCGGCGCCAGGGCGGCCGTACACCCCGGTATAGAGTTCCTGCTTCACGTGAGCGAGTTTTGAGTCTTCGTGCGGGTCGATACTCACGGTAACGACATTGAAGTCCGTGCCGATGTTCAGCGAAATGTTGCGCAGGCTGGCTTCCATGCCGCTGAGCACCTGGGTGCAAAGCATGGGGCAATCGTAATAGACGAGAGAGAGAACAACGGGCTTCTGGCCAAAGTATCGGCCGAGTTGGACGGTATTGCCGTTTTCGTCGCGGAAGGTAAGGTCGAGAGGGACCTGTTGGTTGAGCTTTTGGTCGATGCCGACATTCTTCAGCAGATCCGGGCGAATACCGATGCGCTGGACGGGGTCGCTGAGCTGCGCCTGGGCGCGCGGAGCCGCGACGCAGAATGCGCCGGCAAGAGCGCAGGCCGCGATAGCCCCGCGAACCATGACCGATTTAGAAATCGCAAACACGAGCTTGCTTCGCCTCACGTAAAACCCGGAGCGCGATGCGCGTGGCACCGACAATCCGTTAGTGCTTCTTCGCTTCTGCCGCTTCTTCTTCCACTTCCTGCTGCAACTCTTGCTTCTTTTCCATCTCGTCGTGCAAGTAGCCGCACGGTCCGGCGACGCCCTCGGCGGGCACCAGCAGGCCGGACCCGGGATCGGTTGCACCGGCGGGAACTTCGCCTTTGGGGCGAGACGGCAGACCGTTTGAAGCCGTCAGCGCAATCGCGCGGTCAATGGGGATGCGCACGATTCCGGCGGTCTGATCGACCCATCCGTAGGAATTCAGAGTGGCGTACTGGTGATCGCAGTAGTCATGAATCTCTTTCTGCGGATCGGTCTGTAGGCGCGGACGCGGTGGCAGGATGCGCGCGTCGCTCATGGGAGACGCGTTCTCGCCCACCGGCGACATCATCATGAAGCCGTGCCATGCGAAACGCATGGCGACGAATACAACGATCAGAATTACGGCCAGTACGAGGCCGGCTTTGATCAGACTCGACGGCGCGGCATCGACGTGCTCGAAGGCCGAGTCGGTGCCCGGCACAGGCTTCTGTCCGGACGGCGGCTTAGTCTCCATGCTCATGCGCGAGCGCTCCTTCAAATCGCGGATCGTTGAGCGGCAGCAGCGGCATGCGGCCGAGCTGCCAGAAATAGAAGGCGAGCCAGAGGCCGCCAATCCCGATGAACGCAAAAATGTCGGTCAGATGAATTTGGGGGCCGCTTTCGTAAGCCGGCACGATCAGCCAGTACACGTCGATGGCGCTCAGGCACAACATCATCGCGGTGACGATGGAAAGCCAGCGAAGGCGCCGTTTTACGCCGCGTTGCAGGAGCAGAAGGAACGGCACGGCGAAGTGCAGCACGATCAGCACAGCCGCCAGCGCGCCCCATCCGCCGAAAGCGCGCGACATGTACCAGGGAATTTCGTCTTTGATATTGCCCGCCCAGATAATCAGAAACTGCGAGAACGACATGTAGGCCCACAGCATGGTGAAGGCCAGCATCAGGTTGCCCAGGTCGTTGAACAACTGCGGCGTGACGACGCCGGCGGTCGGCTCGTCTTCGGCGACGCCGCGAAGAACGATAATCATCAGCGACAGAGCGGTGAGCGCGGAAATCACAATGAACAGCATTCCATAGATTGTGGAGAACCATTTCGGTTCGAGCGACATGACCCAATCGACCATCGCGAAGGTAAGCGCGAATGCGAACAGGATGATGCCCGGGCCGCTCATTCCTTCCAGGCGCAGGGCGTATTTGGTGCCGTCGGCGTCGGAGGCATCCTGATCGCGGGAGAATTTGTTGAGCAGCGTGGCGATGCCAATCCAGATCACGAAGTAAACGATGGCGCGCACCGTAAACACACTCAACGCGCCTCCGAAGATCGTGCTGGCCAGATACTCCATCTTGAATTTGAAGTTGGGATCGGTGATCAGATCTCCGGGATTGTAAATCCAGGAGTAGATCTTGCTCTTTCCGAGGAGCACGGGAATGAACAGGAACGCGGTGAGCGGCAGCGTGCGCGTGCCAGCTTCGAGCAAACGGCGGATTGGCAATCCCCACCAGCCGCCGACCAGATGGTGCAGCATCAGCAGGGCCATGCAGCCCATCGGAATCACAAACCAGTACACGTACGCGAAAAGGTAGGAGCGCAAGCCCGGCTGCGGGTCGCGCATGGTGAGAAACGCGGCCACGGCCAGCGCCAGAATTCCAACTCCGGCGAACGGGACGATGAAGCGCGCGAATTTTGTTGTCGATGCGCCCGACGCACTCATTATGGTTGCCCCGGCTTAGCTTCAGAAAGTTTGGCGCGATCCGCTTCGGGCACATCGGAGACCGAAGCGTGTTCGCTCAATTGCAGCGCTCGAATGTACGCGGCGATTCTCCAGCGATCGGCCGGCTCGACGCGCGCAGCGTAGCTGTACATCACCCCGTAGCCATTGGTGATGACTTGAAAAAAGTGCCCGGCAGGCGCTTCGCGCAAGGCCTGGATATGGAAAGAAGGCGGCGGCGGAAATCCGCGCTGGACGATCATGCCGCGGCCGTTGCCGGTGTAATCGTGGCAGGGTGTGCAGTAGATGTTGTAGCGCTGGCGGCCGCGCTCGATATCGGCTTGGGTGATGGGGAAGGGAAACTTATCCACGGTGACGCCGTTTTCCTCGCCGGTATAGAAAAGCTCGTCGTCGTGGAGATGGCCGCGAGCGATGGTGCCGGGAACGACGGGTCGTTCCGAGCGGCCATCGCCGAAAAAGTCGGTCGGTTCATAGGGCAGATACTTGGGCTGGACGTGCATGTCCAGGCGGCAGCCGCCAAGCAGCAGCGCTACGCCGCACAGGCCGGCGGCGAGCGTCAGTTTTCCGAAAGCGCGATCAATCTTCAATTGCTACGACCTCAGTCGGATTCAAACTCTGCAAAAAGTCTTTGGTCTTTTGGGCGTCGAATTTCGTGTCGATCGCCTCGATGCGAAAGGAAAAACTTGTCCTGCGAAGCGCGCGCGAATCCCGGCACATTGAACGCGGGATGGTACGGCTTCGGGAACCCGTTTAGCGCCAGCATGCCAAACACGGCGCACAGTGAAGCGCCGAGCACGGTCAACTCGAAGGTGATGGGAATCCAGTGCGGCCAACTGTTATACGGCTTTCCGCCGACGTTCAGCGGATAACTCAGCACGTTGGCATACCACTGCATTCCAAAACCTGTAATGCAGCCGAGCAGGCCGCCGGCAAACACGATTGCCGGCAGCGCCGTTCCGTGGAAGCCAATCGCTTCCGAAAGCCCCTCGACCGGAATCGGCGAGTACGCTTCGATCTTGCGATAGCCCGCGTCATGAACGCGCTGCGCCGCGCGGAGCAACTGGTCCGGCGTGTCGAATTCCGCCATCAATCCGTAAATCGGAGCGGTGCTCATTCCTCTTCCTTGCGTTTTCGCTGCCTACAAAAATTAAGCTTTCAAATCCGGGTTCGGATTCGTCACGCGCGCCAGATACGTGGTGCGCGGACGCGTGTTCAAATCATCCAGCAAACTGTAATTTCGCGATTGCGCCTTGGCTTTCGAGACGCGGCTGTTCTTGTCGTTGATGTTGCCGAAGACAATCGCATCGGCCGGGCACGCCGCCTGGCAGGCGGTGACGATTTCGCCGTCCACCACCGTGCGGTTTTCGACTTCGGAACGAATCTTCGCCGCATTGATGCGCTGCACGCAGTAAGTGCACTTTTCCATCACGCCGCGGCTGCGGACGGTGACGTTCGGATTGCGCAGACCGTACAGGCTCGGCGTCTTCCAGTCCTGGAAGAGCAGGAAATTGAACCGCCGCACTTTGTAGGGACAGTTGTTCGAGCAGTAGCGGGTGCCGACGCAGCGGTTGTACACCATGTCGTTCAAGCCTTCCGAGCTGTGAACGGTGGCGCCGACCGGGCAGACGACTTCACAGGGCGCGTTTTCGCACTGCATGGCAGGGCATCGGTTCGAAGATATGTGTTCGGGAGCGTCCAGCGAGCCGTTGAAGTAGGTGTCGATGCGAATCCAGTGCATCGCGCGGCCTCGCAGGACCTGATCTTTGCCGACGACGGGCGATATTGTTTTCCGCAGCGCAGGCCACCACGCAGGCATTGCAGCCGACGCACTTGTTCAGGTCGATCGACATGCCCCACGAATAGCCTTCGTACTTGAAGCCGGGGTAAAGAGTGAGGCCCTTGGTGGCTTCCTCTTCTTCGATCTTGGCGAAATTCGGATCTTTCTTCCAATCGTCGAGAGTTCCAACGCGTATCAATTCGCGGCGTTCGGCTTGCTCGCCTTCCAGGCTGCCGTCATGGCCTTGCTGGTCGATCGCATATTGGAATTGCGTGACAGCGAAGGCGAAAGTCTTGCCGGTCTTGGTGACGGTAACGTTGTCGGCGATCCACGGCTTCTTCGGTGGTGCGGAGCAGAGTGCGCGTTGAAGCCGGGGCCGTTGCCAACGTTTCCCGACGCGTGAGCGGCCAAAGCCGAGATGCACGGTGACGGAATTGTCCGCGTGGCCGGGAACGATATCACTCCGGCGTAGCTTCCTGGCCGCCGATGGCCAGTTTCACGTAGTCGCCGGTCACCAGACCCATCTGCTGCGCAGTCGACGGGGCTGATCATCGCGGCGTTGTCCCAAGTGAGCTTGGTGATGGGCTTGGGCAATTCCTGCAGCCAGCCGTTATTTGCGAAGCGGCCGTCGAAGATCGTCGGATCGGGACGGAAGACCAATTCGAGCGCGCCTGGCTTGCGGCGCAGCGGCTTCGCGGCCGAGTTCGGTGCGCGGCGAAACGGAAATTCGCGGGCAGCGCCGTGCCGGCCATCACGCCATCATGCAGCGACGTTTCCCAGTAGGCTTCGAAGGCCTTGTCTTTTTCCGGACGCTGGCTCTGCCAGTAGCTCTTGAACGATTTCGTAGCCGGACTTGCCGGCGAATCGTTTGTGAAGCGCCGCCAAAATTTCGTAGGCCGAGTGGCTGTCGTAAAGCGGCTGCAATCAGCGGCTGGATCGATAGCTGACCGTGCCGTCGTACGCGCGCGCATCGCCCCAGGATTCCAGATAATGCGTCGCCGGAACGTGCCAGTGGCACCATTCCGCGGTTTCGTCGTTGTAGAAGCCCGGAGTGGACGCGCAGCGGCACTTGTCTGCAGCGCGCCGAGCGAAATCCAGATCGGCCGGCGCGTCGTACACCGGATTGCCGCCGAGAATCAGCAACAGTTCAACTTTCCGGCGCTTCAGGTCCGTCGACCAGATCGCGCAGCGAATCGATCTGGTTCACCGGATTCGCTTCGATCGAGTCCGTGTAGAAAACCGTCTTGCCCACGTTGCCCAGCGCCGCATTCATCGCGTGCGCCAGGGCGTGAACGATCGGCGGCTGCTGTTCGCCGGCGATCACGAGCGAGGCGCCGTGATGCGCGGCAAGATCCTTGCGCCACGGCGCTGATCCAATCGGCCGGAATGCCGCTCGGCCCAGGATCGCGCCGCAAAGCCCATCGCGTTCAGCCGCAGAGCCGAGTTCGCGCGCGAACGCTCCACGTCCGAAGCGCGCAGCGGCCGGCGATGATCGGCCACGGCGCCCGTGCTCGTGGGCATGCTTTCGACGACATACAGGCGGTTCAGATTTTGCGACGTGCCCGTCGATGATGCGGCGGCGCGAAAATTCGCGGGCGTAGCGAACGTGCCCCGGGCCGATCGTTGATGAAATCCGCGTCGAGCGAAACGATCACGTCGGCCTGATCGAACTTGTAAACCGTGTTGACCGGCTTGCCGAACGCGAGCTGCGCGCCTTCGCGCACGTTGTCGCCGCCCGCACGGTTCGTACTGGTGCCATTCGCCTCGGGGAATCGCGTCACAACGCTCTTGATCTGCGCCGCCGAGCGATCGGCGACGTAACAGTTTCGGTAAGAATCCGCAATCCCGCGCCGGTCATGGGCAGCGAGCCTGCGGCATTGCCCATCGCGCTCGAGAAAACTATCCCAAGTGCTCAAGCGCCCTTCGTAGATCACCGTGCGAACGGTCCGGATCGTACAGGCTCAAGCGTGAAGCCTGCGTGAAAATACGTCCGTCCCACCCAGGCTGCCCGGATGTTCCGTGATTGCCTTCGATCTTTGTCGGCCGGCCCATGTGGCTTTCCACCAGCAGCCCGCTGCGCGATGCCCGCCAGCGGCATCGACGTCGCGTAGAACAGCGGCCGGCCGGGAATAATTTCTTCCGGCGGCTTCACGTAGGGAACGATTTTTCGGTGGGCAGCTTGGTGCAGGCGCTCAGTCCCGCCAGCGCCGCGGACGCCGCATGCGAATTTCAGCACGTCGCGCCGGCCGATTTCCGAGCCGGGCTTCATCGGCCTCCGCGGAAATTCGTTCACCAGGAAGTCGTGGAACTCCGGCGTCTCGGCCAATTCCTCGAGGCTCTGCCAGAAGCGCTTGCCGTCTTCCTGGGCGAGCTTGGCGCGCACCGCCGTCGAGATCGATCGAGTCGGCAGCTTCGGATTGGCGTCAGAACTCATTTTTTCATCGTCTCGCTTTACCGGTGGCACGTCGAACAGCTTTGCCGTTCCCGCAACGGATCTGAATCTTGTATTCCTTCACTAGTTGCGCGCCCGAGCTCCAACTGATTCGGCGGCGGCACGTAGTTCGGATTGAACACTTCCGACTTCGGCCGGAGATATTTTTCCGGCTGGCGGTGGCAGTCGAGGCACCAGGCCATGTACAGCGTGTTGGCGCTTATACATCAGCGGCATTTCCGCCACTCGGCCCGTGGCACGTGGTGCAGCCAACGCCCTTCGCCACGTGAATGCTGTGATTGAAATACACGAAATCGGGCAGCGCGTTCACGCGCGTCCAGGCAATCGATTTGTTGTCGCGGTAGCTCGCGCGCACCGGCTCGAGCATCGGCGCGTTGGTCCAGATCTGCGAATGGCAGGTCATGCAAGTCTGCGTCGGCGGCACGCCCGCGAACGAGGATTTCTCGACCGACGTGTGGCAATAGCGGCAATCGATTCCCAGTTCGCCCGCATGATGCTGGTGGCTGAAGGGAACCGGCTGCTCGCGCGTCACATTCACGTTCGGTGTAGTACGGCGACATCATCAGCGTCCACAGGACGCCGCCCAGCACGGCCACCAGTCCGCCAACGCGCCGACGATGCTGGCCTTGGAGACGATGTTCGCGCTGCGGTTGAAAATCTGTGCCATCGAACTGCTTCGCCTTCTCCTAGTGCTTCTGCTTCTTCGGATCGGTTTCCTGGACCAGCGATGCGCACTTCGACCATCGAAATCATCGGCAGCACGCGGATGAACAGGAACAACAGCGTAAAGAACAGTCCGAGCGTCCCGCGAAAGTCGCCCAGTCCCAACGCGTCGGGTAGTACATCCCCCACGACGAGGGCACGAAATCGCGGTGCAGGCTGATGACGACGATCACGAACCGCTCCAGCCACATGCCCATGTTCACGATGAGCGAAATGATGAACAGAACAAGCGGGGTTTTCGCGAACCTTCTTGAACCACAACGACTGTGGAATGATATGTTGCAAGCCCACAGCGCCAAGTAGAACGGTGCGTAGGGTCCGTGCAGGCGGTTCATGGATGCGTGAACTGTTCGTACTGGTTGCCGCTATAGAACGCCATGAAGAACTCGAAAACGTAGCCATAAGCGACAATCAAGCCGGTCGCGAGCATCACCTTCGCCATGTTGTTCAGGTGGCGCATGGTGATGAAGCCTTCAAGGTGGTAATACTTGCGAATGGGAATCGCGAGCGTAAGCACCATCGCAAAGCCCGAGTAAATGGCGCCTGCAACGAAGTACGGCGGGAAGATCGTGGTGTGCCAGCCGGCAATCTGGCCCGACCGAGAAGTCGAAGCTCACGACGGTATGCACCGAGACGACCAGCGGCGTTGCGAGGCCGGCGAGCAGCAGCGAGGCGGTCTCGTAGCGCGACCAGTGGACGGCGGAGCCGCGCCAGCCGAGCGCCAAGCGCGCCGTAAAGTTTTTGTAAATTGGGTGTGCGGCCTTATCACGCAGAGTTGCAAGGTCAGGCAGCAAGACCCACGTACCAGAACAGCAGCGAGACCGTGAGGTAGGTGGATACCGCGAAGACGTCCCAGACCAGCGGGCTGCGGAACTGCGGCCACAGCCACATCGAGATTCGGATACGGCATCAGCCAGTAGAAAAGCCAGGGACGGCCCATGTGCAGCAGGGGGAACATGCCCGCGCAAGCTACGGCGAACAGCGTCATCGCTTCGGCGAAGCGGTTAATCGAGGTGCGCCATTGCTGGCGCAGCAGCAGAAGGATGGCGGAAATCAGCGTTCCGGCGTGGCCGATACCGATCCACCAGACGAAGTTGACGATCGCGAAGCCCCAGCCGACCGGGATGTTGATGCCCCAGATTCCCACGCCAACGGTGAGCAGGTAAGCGACAGTCAGGTTCAGCAGCATCAGCAAGCTGAACGAAACCAGCAAGCCGAAGACCCAGCCCTTCATGATGGGCCGTTTCAAAACGACGTCGCTGATCTTGTCCGTTACGCTAGCGAGGCTCTGGCCCGATTGCAGTATCGGGTGGACCAGACCTGCACTGGCTGAGTGGTGCGGAAGCTCAGTTTCCACGCATTACCCCGTCGGTGATTTTCATCCGCTATGAAATCCAGAAAGGGGCAGTCCTGTGGCGCAACCGCTGAATTCCCGGCCCCACCGGGATTAGCGTCTTACGATCCGAAGGATCTCCGCACGTCGAGCGCCTTTTCCGGCCGCGCACGACAGAGAGCAAGAAATATCTGTCCATCGGACGGCATAGAATAAGACCACATCGGCGCGGACGCAAGTTGAAACGAATTATTTTTTGTGCGAACGCGATGAATGAAACAAAACGAACGGTAAGATTTTGTTTAGAAATCCGCGAGAGTCAAGACGAAACGAAAAATTGCATTTCACTATTCGAACTGGCACAGCAACGTGTGATTCGGATCGACGATGAGATGGCCCGGTTTTGTTTTTGAGGCAAAGTGAAATTGCGTCTCTGCGCCACTGGTCACCACGTCGCCGAGGAATTCCGTTCTGCCTCCGGCGTGCGTGATGTAGATTGGCACATTAGCGATGAACGCTTCATCGACGCCATCCTGGGCGAGCACGCCGTTCACTACAAATTCCTTTCCCCTTGCCTTCGTGGAAAATTTCAGCGAGTAGCGAGGAATGCCGGTGTGGTACACCCACTGATCGAAAAACCAGTTGAGCTGGCCCGAGCCTTCAAGGTCCATCGAAGGAGTCATGAATTTTTCGGCGACGCGCTCGAAATCCGCCGTGGTCAGCGCTCGAAAGCGATAGTCATCCAGCACGGCGCGAAGAAACGCGCGGAATTTTGCGTCTGGATCGGGAGCGGAAGGATCGCGAAACATTTCGGACAGCATGTAAATCACCCAGGCACCTTTACCGTAAACGATAGTGGAGTAGGCGCGGGGTTGCGGCATTGCATTGAGGCGCAGGCCCAGGCTTAGAGGCCCGGCTTCATCGAGAGAAGCATCCGATCCGGCCGGTTTCGCGAGCAACTCGACACGGTAGTGCTCGAGCCACTTCGTGAGTCGATGATCACCAGGTTTGCGGCTGTCCGCGTAGAGCATGGCCAGATAATTTGCCATGCCTTCTTCCAGCCATACGTCGCGATAGGTTGCTCCGGCCGCAACGTTGCCCCACCACTGATGGGCCACTTCGTGGAACGGCATCAGTTCGTGCGCTTCGCGCTCGCTCCATTCGTCCAGGCCCGCTCGCGTTTGAGCTTCCGATGGCAGAAACGCGAGCGTGGAAAGATAAATGAGCTGCGGCCAGCCCTGGCCGAACGTGCCGGGAATCTGCGCCACGTCGAGATGATCGAAGGGAAACGGACCGTTGATTTTTTCGAAAAACTGCACGGAGTCCGAGACCCGGCGCCCGAGGTCCGTTAGCACACCGGCCGGGCTAGGCGGAGGAGGCTCGAGCAGCGGAATATTTTGCGGGGCCAGCATGTAGGGATTCTCGGCTTCGGCGCCCTGGGCCTGGTCTGAAGCGCCGGTGATGCTCACCGAGCCGTTGATGCGCATGCGCGCGACGATTGCATTTTCCAACTGCTGGTTGGCATAGAGCGCCACGACGGGTGGACCGGCGACAACGGCGCTCCGATATTCACCCAGATTGAAGCCCGCCACAGTGAACGGGTTCTGCGACTGCCAGCGGCCGGTTTTCCATTCACCGTCGTCGCGCGCGGCGACATTTTTTCCGGTGGCGACCAACGTGTAGCGCTTCGGCCAGCGGAACGCGAGATCGAAGGGCACAAAATAAATTCCGCCGGCGTGCAGGTACCAGGAGCCACGTTCTCCGACGAATTTCACGCCGTTTCCGGCGTCGGCGATCACGTTGCCTTCGTACTCGGCGTCGAGGTCGATTTCATCGCCCGCGCGGGCGGATGCGGGAAGCACCACGAGAACGAGATCGTTTCCGCGGCGAAGCACGTCGCGCTGGGCGAGTTCGTCATTCTGAAAAAACGTGAGCGGCTGGCCTCCGGCAAGGCTGATTTGTTTCAGTTGGAGCGTGCGCGAAAGTTCGAGCGGGATCACCCGCTCGCCGGCGCGGACACATTTCAGCCGCAGGGTGGTCTTTCCGTCGAGCGAGAGATCGTCGCGGATCGTTGAGTCAATCGTGTAGCCGAGTGGCACGAAAGTATCCACCTGTTGAGCACCAGCCGAGGCATCGGCGTTGCGCGAACGGAACGAAGCCCACAGGTTGTACGATGTAAGCCCGTCCGCGGCGCGTGGCTGGCCGATTGAAACCTGCTCCTCGCGGCGCTGATCGACCAGCACATCGAATGCACCCAGGCGGTCGGTCTCCATCAGCGCGTAGAAAAAAGGAATCGGGTCGCTCGAAAGCCAGTCGGTCATGGTGCGGAGCGATTGCGATGGAGCAAGTCCGGGCACCAGTTTGTTCCAGCCGGCAACGAATTCTGGATCGGGCGCGGCGACATCGCCGTTCGAATCGATTTGATGGGCCAGTTCGGCGGCGCTGTCGTCGGTGAAACGCAGATAGGCCTTGCTGAATGTCTGGTCGATGATGGGCACGCCGATATATTGCGCAAGCGAACGCCGCTCGCCTGCGTCGCGCGGAAAAGCGATCACGTGGCCATGGCCGGTGAAGACGGCGCCGCTCACCCTGCCGTCAAGCGCCTGAAGAAAGCCGATTTTTCCGTCGGCGAAGGAAAGGGTCACCACGTCGCGGCGGAGCGCCAGATCGTGAACGGGATAGACCTTCTCGGAATCGACGCGAAGAGCGTTCAGGGCTTCGTACAGCGCGCGCGAATCCGAGGATTGCCGGGCGGGCAACGCGGAAGAAGAGGCCTGCGCGAGCGTAGGATGGGGCATTATCGCGCACGCGAGGGAAGCCCAAACCGCCAGCGCGAGCGAGCATGAGACAACTCCCCTCATGCGAAGACTGTAACAATTTCAAACCGTGAAAAACATCGAAAGGACCGGGAATCCGCGAAAGCTCCGGTTTCCGGCTTAGACACCCGGATTTCCGGGCCGATTGTAGGGCCTTCGCGGTATGGCGCGCGCGGGGCATAAGACTGACTATAGTGCGAACGAGCGTCGATCACGACGTTCCGGAGGGTTCGACATGAGGTTTGGGCCGTTTTTGGGAATCGCCATCTTGCTGGTGGTTCTTTGGGCGTGCGGATTCCTGATGTTTCATATCGCCGGCGGGTTGATTCATATCCTCTTATTGCTCGCTGTGATCTCGCTGGTCATTCATTTATTCAGCGGAGCGCGCGCAACCACGTAAACCACCCCACGCCGCAAGGCAGCCGAGGGCCGCGGACGGAATTTGCTTCGCGGCCCTTTTTGCGTGCGCCGCGGCCGTCATCCGGAGCTACTGCCCCCTGATTCCAATAAGAAGAGCTACCTGTACGGATGGCCTGTAGCGGTTTAAGCATGCACCCTGTAGCCGCCGGACATAGGTGTTGCAGGCCGCTGATAATATTGAAGCGTGCGCCTCTGGCTCGCAGCGATTCTGGCCACCCTGCTTGGGGCGAAGTGTGTTTCGGCGGACACAATCGTCCTGAAAAACGGCCGCCGCATCGTCGGGACAAACGTGGTTGAAGCAGGCGACCGGGTTACTTACGACACTCCGGCCGGACAGATGTCGATTCCGAAGTCGATCGTCGATCGGATCGACCGGGACGGCTTGGCGGACACATCGAGTTCGGCGGCTTTGGCTGCGCCCCCAGTTTCCGCGCCCGTGCTAGAACCCGTCCGCGGCTACGAGGAAATCTCGGGCAAGACGGTTCACGATAACGCCATCGATTTTTCGTACCTCGCGCAGCTTGAAGCGGACGCGCGCACCGGCAACAAAATCGCGATCGATAAAGCGACGGCTGCGCACTACGCCGCCGCGCAGTTTCTCGTAGGGAAGGGCGATACCACCGCCGCGGTCGATCAGTACCGCCAGGCGCTCACGTTCGCGCCGGACAACGTGGGCCTGCTGCTCAATCTCGCTGTCCTTTATTTGAAGCAGAGCCAGTTTGCCGCCGCGCTCGATCCGCTGGAGCACGCCCGCAGCGTCGATCCGAATTCCGCCGACGTTGCCAAGCTCACCGGATGGGCTTATTACGGCGCGAACAAGGTGGATCTCGCGGTGGCGGAATGGAAACGCGCCGAGAAACTGCATCCCGATCCGGACATCGAGCATGCCCTCGCGAAAGCCGAACGCGACAAGAACGAAGAGGAAAGTTATCGCGAAGGCGAGACCGAGCACTTCGTCCTGAAATACAGCGGCAGCGCCACGCCGGATCTTGCGCGCGGAATCCTGCGCGTTCTGGAAGACGACTTCAACGATCTGGATTCGCAACTCGACTTCACGCCGCCCGAACAAATCGGCGTGATTCTTTACACCGATCAAGCGTTCGCGGACATCACGCGCGCTCCCAGCTGGGCCGGCGCGATCAACGACGGCCGCATCCGCATTCCGGTGCAAGGCCTTACCAGCGTGACGCCGGAGCTTGCGCGCGTGTTGAAACACGAGCTAACCCACAGCTTCGTTGGACAGAAAACGCACAGCCGCGCGCCGACGTGGCTGCAGGAGGGGCTTGCGCAATATATGGAAGGGCGGCGAAGCGTGATGTCTGCCGGAGCGCTCGCAGCAGCCGCAGGGCAGGGAAACGCGCCGTCGCTTGAGTCGCTCGAAGGCTCGTGGCTGGGGCTATCGCAATATCAAGCGTCGTTCGCTTACGCGTGGTCGCTCGCTGCTGTGGAATCGATTGTGCAAAGCGGTGGGATGAGCGACGTGAGCCGACTGCTCGGCCAGATCGCCACTGCTCCGAACACGGAAGAAGCGATGCGCGAAGTACTGCGCTGCGACTACAACGACCTTCAGCAACAGACCATCGCCTACGTTCGACAGCAAGACCTGCGTTAACGATCCGCCAAAATTATAAAGTTGCGAGAAGTCCGGCGAGAAGCGCCGCGCGTTCTGGCAAGGCTCGAATCACAACGTGTTCGCTCGGGCTGTGCGCTCCGTCGCCGACGCAGCCAAGGCCATCCAGCGTCGGCACGCCGAGTGCCGCGGTGAAATTCCCATCCGAGCCGCCGCCGGTTGCAGCTTCGCCCAGCCTGAGGCCCATCGACCGCATCAGCGCTTGGGCCTTCGCGAAAAGCGCGGCAATCGCGGGCGTGCGTTCGAGCGGCGGGCGATTCACGGCGCCAGTAATTTTCACGCGCGCACCGCGGAGGATGGGCTTCACCGCTTGAATCTCGCGTTGGATGCGAACGCCGTCGGCGAGGCGCGTGAAGCGAATATCCACTTCCGCGCGCGCGTGTTCGGGCACCACGTTCGAAACTGTGCCGCCCTCCATCACTGTGGTTTGCACCGTAATCCCGCGCTTGCGGTCGTTCAGGCGCATCAGGCGCTCGATCTGCAGAGCAAGCTCGTGCACCGCGTTCACGCCCTTCTCGGGCTCGATTCCGGCGTGCGCGGATTTTCCAGTCACCACCACGGCTGCGCCGCCCGCTCCCTTACGCTGCGTTTTCAATTTTCCTTCGGCGCCAAACGAAGGTTCGAGCACCAGCACCGCGTCGCTGCGCCGCGCTTCCGCTTCGATTGTGGCGCGCGAAGCTTTGCTGCCGATTTCCTCGTCGGACGTCCATAAGAACACGAGATCTTTGCGCACCGGTTACACGGGCCGCGCGTAACGCGTCCACCGCAAAAAGCGCGAGCACAAGTCCGCCCTTCATGTCGAATGTGCCGGGTCCGAACGCTCGGCCGCCCGAAACGCGAAACGGCGTTTTCTCCAGTGTCCCGGCCGGATAGACGGTGTCGAGATGCCCGATGATCAGAATCTGCCCGCGCTTTTTCCTGCCGGCCGCGCTTTTCAAGATGCGCAGACTGTTCCCGCGCTCCTTATTTTTCAGGACACGAACACTCGCGCCGCGTCGTTTCCACTCTCGCGCGACCAGCGCCCCCAAAGCATCGACGCCCTTCTTGTGATAGCTGAACGATTCGCAGCGTACAAATTCGCCGAGTAGCCGCACCATCGCGCTTTCTGTGGCCCGCAGTTCCGCCAGGACTTTCCTCGCCGGAAACTCGGCGGAGTCCAAAACATCGGCCCGCGCCGGTTTTTTCGCTCTCATGCCGCAGAATGCTAGCAGCAGCTTCGCGCCCGCGGCAACGCCGATTCCAACCCGTCACTGTTTCGTATAGAATTGTGAGATTGCGCAGGCCCGAAATCGCGGCCTGTCGTAATGTGTGCACAGCCAGCGGACCCGTTTGCCCGTGCTCGCAATCCTATCCGAGGCGCAGCCATGATCCTTGACAGTATTGGGATCCAGAAGATCCTGCCGCATCGCTATCCATTCCTGCTGGTGGATGCGATCGAAGAAATGGAACGAAAAAAAAGGATCGTGGGAATCAAGAACGTCACGATCAACGAGTATTTCTTCCAGGGCCATTTCCCGACAAACCCGTCATGCCCGGCGTGCTGATCATTGAATCCATGGCGCAAGTGGGCGGATTGCTGCTGCTGCAGGACGTCGAGGACCGGGAGAAAAAACTTCCCTACATCGTCGCGGTGGACAATGCACGATTCCGCCGGCCCGTGGTTCCGGGCGATCAGTTGAAAGTCGAAGTTACGGTGGTCACCTGGCGCGGACCGTTTTGCAAAGTGGATGGCAAGGCGCGCGTGAACGGCGAGCTGGTCTGCGAAGCTTCGCTGATGTGCGCGATGGTTGAAATCCAAGCCGCGCAGACTCCAACGCCGGTGACTGCAGAGAAGGCATGATGATCGAAGTGGATTCACGGGCGGTGGTTTCGCCCTCGGCCAAAATCGGAACGAACGTGAAGATCGGCGCCTATGCGGTGGTGGGCGACGAAGTCGAGTTGGGCGACGACTGCATTCTCGATCACCACGCGGTGGTGCAAGGTCCGTCGCGGCTGGGGAAGGCTAACCACGTTTACCCGTTCGCGTCTGTAGGCGGCGATCCGCAGGATTTGACGTTCAAAGGCGAGCGGGTCACGTTGGAAGTAGGCGACTACAACGAATTTCGCGAATTTTCGACGGTGAATCGCGGGACGGTGAAGGGCGGCGGCGACGACGCGCGTCGGCAGCCACAATTTGATCATGTCCTACGCGCATATCGCGCACGACTGCCAGATCGGCGATTACACGATCTTCGTCAATGGCGCAACGCTGGCGGGACATGTGGCCGTGGAGGATTACGCGCAGATCGGCGCGTTCTGCCCGGTGCATCAGTTCTGCCGGATCGGAAAATATTCGTATATCGCGCGCGCACACGGTGATCACGCAAGACGTACCGCCGTTTTCGAAAGTGGTGGCGCCGCGCGGCACGCGCTGCTACGGCGTGAACGCGGTGGGGCTCGAGCGCCAGGGCTTTTCGGCCGAGCGCATCAAAGAGATCGAGAAGGCGTACCGTTTGCTGCTTCGCTCCAAACTCAACACGTCGCAGGCCATCGAGAAAATACGTGAAACCCTGCCGGGCTCGGATGACGTCTTAACACTTATACGCTTCATTGAGACGGCGGAGCGCGGGCTCACCAAATAAGCCATGGCCGCCGCAAACGCCGACAAGATTCCTTCAAACCTGGACAGTTCGAATTGGGGTTTGATCGCCGGAAACGGAACGTTTCCGTTTTTGGTGTTGGAAGGCGCGCGCAGCCGCGGAATCGAAATGGCCGTGATCGCGATTCGCGAAGAAGCTTCGCCGGATCTCGAGCGATTTGCTTCGCGGATTCACTGGGTGAGCCTGGGCGAGTTGAGCAAGACCATCGACCTGCTGCACAAAGAAGGCGTGAAGCAGGCGGTGATGGCCGGGCAGGTAAAGCACAATAAGATTTTCAGCAGCATTCGCCCTGACTGGCGGCTCGCAAAATTGTTATTCGCGTTGCCGAGCAAAAACACAGACTCGCTGATCGGCGCGGTGGCAAAAGTGTTGGAGGACGAAGGCATCCAGCTGGTCGATTCGACCAAATTTCTGGGGCCGCTGCTTCCCGCGCCGGGCGTGCTGACGCGCCGAGCGCCGGACGACCTTGAAGCCGCGGACATGCAATATGGCCTGCACGTCGCGCGGCATATCGCGGAGCTCGATTTGGGGCAGATGGTGGTGGTGCGCGACAAAGCCTGCGTGGCGATTGAAGCAATGGAAGGCACCGACGAAACCATTGAACGCGCCGCGCGGATCTCGGGCGGACAAAAAATCGTCGTGGTGAAAGTAAGCAAGCCAAAGCAGGACATGCGCTTCGATGTGCCTGTTGTCGGCCTCCGTACCATCGAACTGATGGGCCGCCTGAATGCTACGGCGCTGGCAATTGACGCTTACCGCACGCTGCTGTTCGAGCGCGACGAAATGATCGAGAAGGCAGACGCGGCAGGAATCGCGATTCAAGCGTTCCAGCCCGCCAAGCAACACACCGACGCGAAGCAGGCGTCGCAGACGAGGAAATCGTGAACGGAAAGGCAACACGCGTGGCGGTGGTGGGTGTCGGCGAGTTCGGCCGCAACCACGTTCGCGTGTGGAGCAACATGGATGGCGCCGAGCTGGTTGGCGTTGTCGATACGAACGCCGAGCGCGCCGCCGCGGTGGCCGCTGAATTTGGCACGCGCGTGCTCCGCGACGTCGATTCGCTGGCCACGGAAAAAATCGACGCAGTGAGCCTCGCCGTTCCTACGAAAGAGCATTGCCGGATCGGCTGCCGCCTGCTCGATGCGGGCATGGACGTGCTCGTTGAAAAGCCAATGGCCTCCACGCTTGCGGAAGCGGATGGCCTGATCGCGTCGGCGCAGCGGCAGAATCGCATCCTGCAGATCGGGCACCTGGAGCGTTTCAATCCAGCGGTAGTCGCGGCGAAGAAGATCATCGCGCAGCCGATGTTTTTCGAGATTCACCGCCTCGGCATGTTCACGCCGCGGAGCCTGGATATCGACGTGGTGTACGACGTGATGATCCACGATCTGGACATTCTGCTTTCACTGGTCGATTCCCCCGTGATCGATCTGAAAGCTGTCGGCATTCCGGTGATCACCGATAAAGTGGACATTGCGCAGGCGCGCGTGGAATTTGAGACGGGCACAGTGGCGAATCTCACCGCCAGCCGCGTTTCCACCGAACGCGTGCGCAAGATTCGCTTTTTTCAGGAGCACGAGTACATTTCGCTCGATTACACCCGGCAGGATCTATTGCGCGTTCGCGTGGTTCCCGGCGATCCGCAGCCGGAAATCAAATTCGAGCAGGTGCCCGTGACGCAGGAAGAGCCGCTCATCGCCGAATTGCGGGCGTTTTTGCTCGCCACGCGCACCCGACGCACCCCGCGCGTTGATGGAGTTGCGGGCCGCCGCGCGCTGGAACTCGCAAGCCGCGTGATGGCGGGCATCCAGGAACACGCCGAGCGCGTCAAACGGGGAGCTTTCCGCTCGCCCAACAAGCCATGATTCCCCGCACTCTAGTCCCAACGGACGTAAAGCCGCTGAAGCCGGAAGACGTTCGCAAGAACGGGGCGCGCAAAACCACGTACATGGACGACCGCACCGTCGTCCCCTCCGAACTTTCCGATGCGCCGCCGCTGACTGGCGCGACCACCATTCCCGAACACTTGCCGCTGGGCGTGCTGGTGGATCGCACGCTGGTCGAGCGTGGCATGAAGATCACGCCGTTCGAGGATTTTGGGCCGATCAACGCGCGGCAATATCCGATTGACGTGCTGGATACGCGCGTGGTGGTTCCGGCGTACGTGGAGGCGCCGGAGCAGAACGAAATCGATAAGTTCGATAAGCCGCCGGAGATGACGGCCGAGCTGCGCGAAATCGTCGAACCGGATGTGCTCACCACCGGCGAAGCGAATCTGCTAGTAGAGCCGGAAGAGAAGCGCGACGCGAAAGTGGATGCGTTTACGCGCGTTGCGTCGGTGGTCGCGCACATCGCGTTCATTATTTTCCTGATTTTTCTGCCAAAGATTTTTCCGCCGCACATTCCCACACGCGAGGAAACCGAACTCGCCAGCAAGGAACTCGGCGTCGTTTATCTTCCGCCGGACGCGGGCGACCTCTCCAAGGCGCCGAAGCCCGCCGGTCCGCCGATGAAAATCGACAAAAAGACCCTAACGAAAGTGGCGCCGCCGCGGCCGGAAAATCACGCGCCGCCTCCGCCTGAGCCGAAGGCAGCCGATACGCCGCCCGCAGACCTGCCTTCGGCGCCGGTTCCGCATAACAGCGGAACTCCGCCTCCGGGCGTCGTTCCGCCTTCTCCCGAGCCTGTGAATAAGCCTTCCGTACTTTTGCCTGCGGCTCCTCCGTCGCAGCCGAGCCGCAAGCTGGACCTCGGGCTGAACAATTCGTCGCCGGGCAGGGCGATGCAGGACGACTTAAGCGACGCCATCAAGCGTGCCCCGGGTGGTCCCTCGTATCAGGAGGAGGGTCAAGCTCCGGGTGGAAGGGGCGGGGGCGGAGGTCACGGCGGTGCGGCAGCGGCGGGAGCGTCCATCATCTCGCCTACCGACGGAGTCGATTTCGATAGCTACCTGCGGCGACTGGTTGCAAAGGTCAGGCAGAATTGGTACGCGGTGATGCCGGAGTCTGTTTACCTGGGGGATCAGGGAGTGGTCGGAATTACGTTCCGCATCAACGCCGACGGCAGTTTCCCGCCGGAATTGATGAATCTGGAGCGGACGTCGGGTAAGCAACCGCTGGATACCGCGGCGATGTCCGCGATTCGCGCGTCCAGTCCGTTTGAGCCGCTGCCGCCGCAATTCAAGCGGCCCTACATTGAGCTGCGCTTCGGCTTTTTTTACAACGTGAAGCCTCCCGGCTACTCGCAGTAAATCTCTTCGCGACGTACCGCTCGCCGCATTCTTCGTTGGCGCGAACTTCGTTTGTGTTTCCCACCGCGAATCGGATAATTTCGAGCTGGGCATGAAACTCAACCGGACGCAAATCCTCGGCGCGCTGATCCTTGGCGCAATTGTGCTCGCCGTGCTGCTGCTGCGGTGGAAGCTCGCGAGATGAGTGCGCTGCCCCGCCTGATCGTCGTTCTCGGCCCCACCGCTTCCGGAAAATCCGCTCTCGGCATCGCGATCGCGAAGAAACTCGGTGGCGAAATCCTTGTTTGTGACTCCACGCAGGTGTATCGCCGCTTCGATATCGGCACGGGAAAAGTTCCGCTCGCCGAGCAACAGGGAATCCCGCACCACTTGATGGACTTGGTCGAGCCCGATGCTGTTTTCACGGCCGGAGAATACCGGCGACGAGCGATCGCGGCGCTCGAGGACTTACGTGTGCGCGGAGGAACTCCCGTAATCACGGCTGGAACCGGCCTCTATTTGCGCGCCCTGCTCGAAGGCCTTGCGGAATCCCCGGAGCGCTCGGAAGAGTTGCGCGAACGGATGCGCGGCATCGTCGCGAGGCGCGGCCCGAGGCGCCTGCATGAAATTCTCGCGAGGCTCGACCAGGAAACCGCGGCGCGGATCGAGCCAGCCGACACTCAAAAAATCATCCGGGCCGTCGAGTTGCGGGTGCTTGCGGGAAAAACCGTCGGCGAGATTCACCGCGAAGGCCGCGAGCCTCTCGAAGGCTATGCTACCGCGAAGATCGGACTGGCGCCGAAACGCCACGCGCTTTACGCGCGAATCCACGAACGAATTGACCAAATGATCGCCGCCGGCTGGATTGACGAAGTGCGCGGCCTGATGGGAAGCGGCGTCCCCGATTCCGCGAAGGCCTTTCAATTCATCGGCTACTCGGAATGGCGGGATTACTTGTGTGGAAATCTGTCGAAGGACGCCGCGCTGGAAGAAATCCGCAAAGCCACGCGCCACTTCGCCAAACGCCAGCAGACTTGGTTCCGGCGCGAGCCTGGCGTTCACTGGATTGAGGGATTCGGCGGCGACCAAGCTGTGGAAATCGATGCGCTAAAATTCATTTCAAATTCACAAGCCGCAAATTGAGTTGAAAAATTAATCGGATAAAATTCTGCGCTTAGCTCGAAGGTCTTGACGCACGCAATTCCGTCGGATAAGGTGCCAACTCGCCCCCGTTCTGCCATGCAAACCGCTGCGACGCTCAAAACCGTTCCTCTGCAACCGGACAATTGGATCCGGGCCGCCTTCGTGCGCCTAGCGAGCGAAGGAATCGAGTCCGTGCGGATCGAACTGCTCGCGCGAGACCTCGGCGTGAGCAAGGGCAGTTTCTACTGGCACTTCCGCGACCGCGAAGATCTGCTGACGTGCGTGCTGGATCGTTGGGAAGCCGATGAAATCGAGTGGCTCGCCGCAACCGATGTGAAGATGCGCGCCGCTGCACGTTGGGCGCGATTCGTGGAGCACAGTGCCGATTTGACACGCGCGCGTCTCGAGTCCGCGATTCGCGGCTGGGCGCAGCGCGATGAAGGCATGGCCACCAGGATTGCTGCACGCATCTCCGGCATCGACAAAAAGCGCATCGCGCACATCGCCAGCGTCCTGCGCGATATCGGCTTCTCGGCGCCGTCCGCGGCGTCATGGTCCGAGCTGGCGCTGCTGGTCTATCTCGGCTGGCTGGACCGCGTCACTCGCGATGTGGAGTTTCAAACCACCGGCCGCACGCTGGGTGAATTTCTTTCCGACGTGATTCTCGCCGCCTCGCAAAATTCAGCGTCGGCAGTGGCCACCGCGTAGCGACCGCTCCCCTTAACACGCTTTTGCCGGGCATTCACACGACAGCCGCAATCGGCGTATAATGTTTTCTGGAACGAATGAATCACACCACCGTCACCGCTCCGCTTGCCGCGCCTGGATCCCGCACCGCATGAGATCAGCTCAATCCGTCGATAATCGTGAACGCGTCCTGCTTGTGGGGGTGGGCCTAAAGAAAACTCCACGCGGGCGTACCGCCAATCCTGGAGCCGTGGGCCGCGATTCGCTCGAAGAACTCGAAGAGCTGGCGATCAGCGCTGGCGCAAAAATCGGCGGAACTCTCCTGCAGGTCCGCGACGCGCTCGATCCGGCGACGCTCGTTGGCCGCGGCAAGCTCGATGAAATTCGCGCCGAAGCCGAATCGCAGAACGTGCCGCTCGTGATCGTCGATCACGACCTGACGCCGGTGCAACTCCGCAACATGGAGAAGGGAATCGGCTGCCGCGTGATCGATCGCACGCAATTGATTTTGGATATTTTCGCGGTGCACGCGCGGACCCGCGAGGGCCAACTGCAGGTGGAGCTCGCGCAATTGAATTACCTGCTGCCCCGCCTCACAGGTCGCAACGAAGCGCTCTCCCGTCTTGGCGGCGGTATCGGCACGCGCGGACCCGGCGAACAGAAACTCGAAACCGACCGCCGCCGCATTCGCGATCGCGTTAGCAAAATCAAGGAAGCTATCGAGACTGTTCGCCGTCAGCGGACGACGCGCCGCCGCGCGCGCCAGGCAGTTCCGCTTGGCATGATCGCGCTGGTGGGCTACACGAACGCGGGAAAATCCACACTGTTCAACGCGCTCACACATGCCGGCGTTCTCACGTCCGACAAAATGTTCGCAACGCTCGATCCCACCGTGCGCGCCGTGAAATTGCCTTCGCGCCGCCGCGCGCTGCTTTCCGATACCGTGGGATTTTTGCGCGATTTGCCGCACGACCTGATCGCCGCGTTTCGCGCGACGTTGGAAGAGGTTCAGGAAGCGGCGCTAATCCTGCACGTCACCGACGTATCGAATCCGCACCACGCCGAGCATGACGCCGAAGTTTTGAAGATCCTCGCCGACCTTGGCGTCGAAGACCGGCCGCGCATTCAAGTGTTCAACAAGACCGATGCGCTCGCGCCCGAAGATCTTGCTCTTCTGGTGAAAGCGAATGGCCGGAATGAAAATAAAATCTTCACTTCCGCCGTCACCGGCGCGGGGCTGCCGGAGTTGCTCGCGCGAATCGACGCCGTGCTTCCGGTCGATCCGCTGGTGCGCGTGCAGTTGCGCATTCCGATCTCCGACGGCCGTCACCTTTCGTTGGTTCACGCCAGCGGAAAAGTGCTGCGCTCGCAAACGCTCGACGGTTTTCACCACATCGATGCCGAGCTGCCCGAATCTTCCGCGCGATACCTGGAAGATTTCGCGATTGCGCCGGTGAAACCGATTTCGATGCCATCGACAAATGGGTACGCGAAAATCTAGCGCGGAAGGGCAAGCAAGCCCAAAATGTACACCTCTCGTTCCACCGTTAATCGCCCGTAAACCTTTCATCCGCAAGGGGCTTTGGTCGCCGCTCCTGAGGAAATCTCTGTGGAAAAGGAGGCCCGCAGTGGCGCCTTTTCAGGTTTTCCTCGCCCCGAAAGGCCTACCAAGGGGCGCCCGACCCACCCCACAAATTACTGATGAATATAGGCTTATAACGCTCTAGAAGGCCCTAAATGCAGCAACAAGGGCGTTATCCACGCATGATTCTGGTTTTCGGGATTTGCACAGGGTTGCAGCATTTCGCCTTGTTGGCAGTTACTGCCGGATAGATTTATCGAAGTTGATACCACTGCTTCGCGGTCCAATCCCCTCGCTGCTCCTACGTACCGTTGACTCGCCTCCACCCGCGGACTATAGTGGCTGCGGGCCGCGAAATCGTCCTAGCTCGACTCCACGGGGCCAATCCGAGAGCGACATGAACCTGCCCAACAGCCTGACCACGCTGCGGATTTTTTTCGTGCCCATCCTTGTGGTCGTTCTGCTTACCCGCCAGCCGAATTTCGACCTTCTGGGACTTCCGATTCACTTCGAAGTTTGGGGCGTGCTGATTTTGCTCGCCGCAGCCATGACCGACGTGATGGATGGTTACATCGCGCGCCGCCGCAAGGAAATCACCACGCTGGGAATTTTGCTCGATCCCATCGCCGATAAGCTGTTGATCTCGGCCGCGTTTATTTCGCTGGTGGAGATGGGATTGATTCAGGCCTGGATGGTAGTGATCGTGATCGGCAGGGAATTCGTAGTGATGGGACTGCGCGAGATCGCTTCGGTGGAGGGTCTGGTCATTCCCGCCTCGCCTCTCGGAAAGACGAAAATGATTTTGCAGGTCCTCGCCGGGTGCACCGTGATACTCACGGCGAATCATCCGGTGCTGAAGCCGGTGGGCCAGGCTCTGCTGTGGCTGGTCGTGATTAGCGCCGTCGCTTCGGCCGCGCACTATTTCCAGATGTTCTGGAGCCAGATCAACGAACGCGTGCAGGCGCGGCGCAGCCGCTTGGGCATTCTGGAATCGAAAGAGAAAACCCAGGATGCGCTACTCGCCAAAGATAGCCTCCGCTAACCTCGCAATAAATTACCGCCTATCATAAAAGAAAAAGCCCGGACGCTTGCGCATCCGGGCCTCGAAACCTTGAATCCAAACGGAATTTACTCGATTTCCACGTAGTCGCCGACGTAGAAGTCGCGCAGCGAATACGTGGTCAGAATCGTCGATGAATTCGTGCCCGTCCGCATCACCACGCCTTCGCCCACCACTTCGCGCGGCGTGTTTTCCCAGTTCCATTTCTTCTTGTCGCCGGTCACGCCAAATCCGTAAACGCGTCCGTAGATGGTGTCGTTCGATGCCGCGTCAAACGCGAAGTCGCGAGTCTGGTACGCCGTCTCATGCTGCGTGCCGGTATAGCGGAAGATGCGGAAGTAGTCGCCCACTTTAACGCCCTGCGCGCTGCCCAGGTTCACGTAGAAGACATCATTCGTTCCAAACGAAACCTGAAACGCTTTGCCGATCATCACCATCGCCATGGCTTTGCCGCTGGGCGGTGCGAAACGGTCGAACTTGTCCTCGGATTTCAGCGGAGGCGCAACGCGCTCCTTGAAGGGAAGCAGCGTGTCGCCGCGCTGCACGTAGTTGCAGGAATTGGAGACCCGAGCGATGGCGGTATTCGGGTTCGCCACCACCACCGTGATCCGGCCTTCGTCCTCCCACCAGGTACCCATCCGGCGGATGATCTGCGATTGCCACTTGGACCAATCGTATTCGGTCGGGTCCACCACCGAGCGGATCACCGAGTACTGGTCGCCCACCTTCACTCCCTGCGCGGCGCCCTTGTTCATGTAAACGTAGTCGCCCTCGGTAAACGTAATCTTATAGTTCGAACCTTCGCCGGTGATCACATAGGTGTCGCGGGGGACATCCTCATTGGTGATCGTGCCGTTGCAGTAGAGGTCTTGCGGCCGAGGCGCTGCGGGGCTCGACTGTGCGAGCGCGGCGGTGCCGCAGAGGCTGAAAAGCAGTCCGGCAAGGACAATTTTCCCACGCATGTTGCTCACTCCTTTGGAACTCAGGCGCCCAGGCAGGGCGCATCGGTATATCTAGCCCAATGAAGCGACTGTAATAGACGTACTAGAACGCGTCAACAGAATGTCCGGCGGGTATTGCGTATCGGGTACCGCTTGGTGGAACCCTTGTCCTCCCTGTACGATAGGACAGGTTTTGCCCGTTTTCTCGAGGCGCGCTGCCACCTTAAACTCCATGATTGCACCGGACAAAATCTGCGCGGTTGTCGCCGCCGAGGACGCGAAATCTGCGCTCCGGCAGCTCGAGCGCGCCCTGAAATTCACCCGGACAGTGGAGCTGCGCCTCGACTGGCTGGCGAACGACCGCGAGCTCGACCGGTTCCTCGCTGCGCTGGCTCGGCGACGCGTTCGAGCGACGTTAATCGCCACGTGCCGACGTGTGGCCGCGGGCGGTAAGTTTCGCGGCTCCGGTGCCAACCAACTGATCTACGTCGCTGAGGCGCTGCGGTCCGGTTGCACGTGGTATGACTTGGACATCGAGACCGCGTCGAACGCTCCGCGAGGCTTGGTCGATGTACTCGTCGGTGAGGGCCGGGAACTCGTATCCGCACACTATTTCAAGCGGGCACCTGCGAAGCTAAAAAACGTAGTCGCGAATCTCGCCGCTTTTCAGCCTGCCGCCAGCAAGATCGCCGTCCAGTGTGGCTCAATTGCCGAGAGCGTGAAAGTGATCGACCTCGCTCGCGGCCGGTCGAACTTTGTCGCCGTACCGATGGGCGACGCCGCGCTTCCTGCGCGAGTACTCGCGTTGCGCCACGGTAGCGCACTTGCGTTCGCTCCCGTCGAGTACACCACAGCGCCAGGCCAGGTTTCGCTCGAATCGATGACGCAGCTCTATCGCGCGAACAAACTCAGCCGGAAGACGCGTGTCTATGGAGTGATCGGCAATCCGATCGCACACTCGCTTTCGCCGCGGCTACACAACGCGGGCTTCCGCGCCGCGAAGCTTGACGCGGTCTTCCTGCCATTTCTCGTACGCGATTTGAAGGATTTTCTCGGCGCGATCAAGCCGCTCGGCGTTCGCGGATTCGCGATCACGCTGCCGCACAAGAAGGCGATTCTGCGCCACTTGGATTCATGCGACCCGATAGCTGAGGCCATCGGCGCGGTCAATACAGTCGTGGTCGGCTCGAAGGGCAAGCTGCACGGCATGAACACGGACTACGTCGGCGTGCTCCGGGCACTGGAGCGCCGAATGCCGTTCCGCGGCTCGCGCGTGCTCATCGTTGGAGCCGGCGGCGCGGCGCGTGCTGTTGCCTACGCGCTGGCGCAAGCGGGTTCGTCGGTTTGCGTCACGACGCGCCGGCCAAAACAGGCCGAAGCGTTGGCCCGCGCCGTGGGCGGAGAAGCGATTGCGCGCTCGCGCGTTAAGAAGGAATTTTTTGATGCGATCGTCAATTCCACGCCGGTTGGGATGCACCCGCACGAACCCGCATCGCCGCTCGACGCAAACGAGTTGAACACGCGCCTGGTGTTCGACCTGATATACCGCCCGCGCGTTACCAAGCTGATGCAACTCGCCGCGCGACGCGGCATCGAAACCGTATCCGGGTTCGAAATGTTCGTCGCGCAAGGTACCGCGCAGTGGGAAATCTGGACCGGACGCCGCGCACCCGTCGCTCCGATGCTCGGTGAAATTCGCCGCGCTTTGGCGGAAATCGAAAAGCCGCGCCGGCCGCATACGAAATGATTCAGCCTGACTTCAAAACTTTCGCGAAGCTCGCACGCGAGGGCAACCTGGTTCCGGTGTACGAGACCTACACTGCGGACCTCCTCACGCCCGTCGGCGCGCACCTCCGCCTCGCGCACAACGAGAAATATTCGTTCCTGCTCGAAAGCGTTGAGGGCGGCGAAAATATCGCGCGCTACACTTTCACCGGCGCGAATCCCGAAGAAGTATTCCGCTCGCGCGGCCGCGAATCCACGATCACCGACCGCCACGGAAAGGTGCGCAATCTTGGCGGCGGATCGAGCAAAGGCTCGCCTGAGGGTGATCCGATCGCCGAGCTGCGCCGGCTCGTAAGCCGCTACCGTCCCGTCCGGGTGCCGGGTCTCCCGCCCCTTATCGCAGGCGCGATCGGCTACTTCTCGTATGACATGGTGCGCCTGATCGAAAAAATTCCCACGAGCGGCAAAGACGAGTTGCAGCTCGACGACTCGGTGATGATGTTTTATCTCGGCCTCGTCGCGTTCGACCACGTCCGCCATCGTGTGTGGGTGATTCGAAACGTATTCACGGACGGTCCCGGCACGCTGCGCCAAAAATACGAAGCCGCGGCCCGCGAAGTCGCGCGCACGCGGCGCAAACTTGAAGGCCCGCTGCCGAAGCAGCGAAAGGCGAAATCCGGAAAGCCGCTCCAGGTGGAATCGAATTTCACGAAAGCGAACTACATGGCCGCGGTCGAGAAGGCCAAGGAATACGTTCGCGCGGGCGACATTTTTCAAGTCGTACCCAGCCAGCGGTTCTCGGCGGCCACGCAAGCTGATCCGTTCGAAATGTACCGCGCGCTGCGCGTCGTGAATCCATCGCCATATCTTTATTTTCTTCACCTCGACGACATCTCCGTTGTCGGCAGCTCGCCCGAAATGCTGGTGAAAGTGCAGGGCCGCGAAGCACGCTATCGCCCCATCGCGGGCACCGTACCGCGCGGGCGCACGGAAGCGGAAGATCAGGCGCTCGAAGCGCGACTTATCGCCGATCCCAAAGAGCGCGCCGAGCACATCATGCTGGTCGATCTGGGACGCAACGATCTGGGCCGCGTCTGCGAATATGGATCGATTGCGGTCGAGCAGCTGATGTTCGTGGAGCGTTACTCGCACGTAATGCATCTGGTATCAAGCCTCCGGGGGAGATTGCGAGAAGGTACGGACGTCTTTGACGCGCTGATGGCGTGTTTTCCCGCGGGCACTGTCTCTGGCGCTCCCAAAGTTCGCGCGATGCAGATCATCGACGAGCTTGAGCCGTCGCGCCGCGGAATTTACGCCGGGGCGATCATGTATCTCGATTTTTCTGGCAATCTCGATTGCTGCATCGCGCTGCGTACACTTGTCGCGAAAAATGGCCGCGCATACATTCAAGCCGGCGGCGGGGTGGTGGCCGATTCGGTTGCGGAGAGCGAGTATCAGGAGACCGTGAACAAAGCCCGCGCCATCATCACGGCGCTTGAGATTGCCCACGACGGCGGCGCAGGCGACGTAAGAAAAAGTTCGCCGCGCGCACGGCGCGAGAAATCCTGATCGGAAGCTGTAAAATGAAATTGACCGCTGAAAATCAATGATCCTGCTGCTCGATAACTACGATTCGTTCACCTACAACCTGGCGCAGTATCTCGGCCAGTTAGGGCAGGAACTCGAAGTTCGCCGGAACGATCAAATTAGCGTCAACGAAGTCGAAGCGCTAAAGCCCGAACGCATCATCGTCTCGCCGGGCCCTTGCACGCCGAAGGAAGCAGGAATCAGCGTGCCGCTGATCCGGAAATTCGCGGGTCGCATTCCGATTCTCGGCGTCTGCCTGGGCCATCAAGCCATCGGCGCGGCGTTCGGCGGGAACGTGATTCGCGCGCCCAAACTGATGCATGGCAAGACCAGCGAGATCGCGCACGACGGCAAAACCATCTTCAAAGGCCTGCCCAAGCCGTTCGTCGCCACTCGATATCATTCGCTGATCGTTGAGCGCGAATCGTTGCCCGCGCGAGCTTGAAATTTCCGCCGAAACGGACGACGGCACAATCATGGGCCTGCGTCACACGAAATTTCGCATCGAAGGCGTCCAATTTCATCCGGAGTCAATACTCACCAGTTCCGGGTTCGATCTGTTGCGAAACTTTCTCGCTGTCTAGCTCCGCCGCTGCCAACGCAACCGTTTCACGGAATGCTCATCCATGAAAATCGCATCGCCTGAGCGCGTATCTTTTCAATTCATACTTGTTCTCGCGTTCTCTGCTTTGCTCACGCCGTCGCCAATCGCACAATCCACCACGACCACTTCGGTGCCCCGTAGCTATCTCGGCTTCGACAGCAACGAATATCCCGGCGACTTCGCGCTCTCCGAACTCCGAAAAACTTTCGCGTTCACTGGCTACTGGCTGACTCCGCCGCCAGGTGCGAAAGTGAATCCGTGGCTCGGCAAACGCGCCATCGTCGCCGCGCACGATTTCGGTTTCCTCGTTCTTTTCAACGGCCGGCTCGAAGCCGACCTGAAGCACGCGCCGGATCCGTCCACACTCGGCAAGCAGGATGCGGACCGCGCCGTCGGCGCTGCAGCACGAGAAGGTTTTCCTCGCGGCACTCTGATTTTTCTGGATCAGGAAGAAGGCGGCCGGCTATTGGAGGACCAGATGGCTTACGTCCTCGGCTGGATTGCGCGCCTCACGGAGCACGGCTACGAAGCGGGCGTCTATTGTTCCGGAATCGCCGTGAAGGACGGCAAGAACAAAACCATTACGACTGCACAAAACATTCGCGAAGAAGCGAAAGGAGCCGATGTCGCCTTTTTCGTGTACAACGACGCCTGCCCGCCTTCTCCCGGCTGCGCCTATCGCGCTCTCGCACCTGCGGACAGCGGCACGCCGTTCGCGGCCATCTGGCAATTCGCGCAATCGCCGCGCCGCAAGGGGTACACCTCGCGCTGTGCGACCACTTACAGCAAAGATGGAAACTGCCATCCCGCCGCAGGCGCGAGTGCAGTGGTTTCCAGTGCGCTCCTCGATCTCGATTCCGCTACGTCGCCCGATCCGTCGCACACACGTTAGCCGTCGGTCGCGATGATTCTCTTCCGGGAACGGCATCGGTGTAACTGAGTGTGGTCGTCGTAGGAGGACCGGCCTTTGGGCCGGTCCGGCGCTTGCTTCGCTCGCGCGTTGAACTTCGGCTTCAAGCTCTCATCACCACGGCAGGGGATCGTGTTTGTGGAAATAGCCGCCCGTGGGGCCATCTGCCGGAAGCGTAGCGAGCAACACGCTGGTCTCCGCGCCTTCCTTGATTCCCAGCGGCGCGCTCGCCCCTCCCATATCTGTTTTCACCCAGCCGGGATGCGCCGAGTTCACTTTGATCGGCGTGTTCGCGAGTTCGTAGGCCAAATGAATCGTGAATGCGTTAAGCGCGGTCTTAGACATGTCGTACGCCAGTTGCTTCGAGCGGTAGATCGGAGAGCCTTTCGTCGCGTGCAGCGTCAGGGAGCCGAGAATGCTCGAAAGATTCACGATTCGCCCCGCTTCGCTCTTGCGAATCAGGGGCAGCAGCGCCTGGGTCAGCTCGATCGTTCCGAACACATTGGTGTCGAACGTCTTGCGAAGCGTATCCAGCGGCATCTTGCTTGCTTCGTTCTTGCCGCCCAGATTTTCCAGCATGACGCCGGCATTGTTGATCAGCACGTCGAGCTTGCCGTAATCCTTCTCGATTAGCGCCGCGAGTTCGCTGTAGTGCGCCGGATTTGACACATCGATTTTCACTGCGCGAACGTCAAGACCTTCCTTGCGAAGCGTGGCTGCCGCCGCCTCGCCCTTCTCCTTGTCGCGCGCACCCAACAAAACCGTAAATCCCTTCGCTGCGAGTTGCCGCGCGGTTTCGAGTCCGATGCCTTTGTTGCCGCCCGTAACCAACGCCACTTTTTTATCCGTGCTCATGGTTTTCCTCAAACTCCTTCAATTAGTATGACGTGATATTTTGCGCCTTTGAAACGGTGCTCGCGTACCTCACGATAGGCCGGGCTGTTGTACCAAGCCTTTGCTGCGTCCACAGTCGGAAACTCCAGAATGACAGTTCCTTCGGTCGAAGCGCCCTCCAGGTCCTCATGCCTCCCGTAAAGCGCCAGGGGTTTTCCGGGATGTCCGGCCATGGTTGGCGCTACCGTCTTGGTGTAAACGTCCAATTCCTGGGGATTGGTTGTCATCTCCCGAGTGAAAATCATGTAAGCGCTCATTTATTCCTCCTCGGCCTGGTTTTGGACTGTTGGATGCGCTGCGTTTAGCGGGCGACCCACGTTTTGTGTCGATCGCACGCGACGAATGGATTCGACTGCAGCTTTCGGTCTTAGGCGCGCTCGCCCCTGGTAAACGCAGCGAGCGCTTCGAGTTTCTTGCGGGCCGCGCCGGAATCGATCGATTCCGCTGCAACGTGGACGCCTTCCACAAATTCCCTGGCACGGCCGGCCGCGACCAGCGCCGCGGCAGCGTTCATCAACACGATGTCGCGGTGCGCCGTGAAATCGTGCGCGCGTCCCGGCATCCCCAGCACGCTTCGAACGATCGCCGCGTTTTGTGCTGCGTCGCCTCCCAGAATCGACTCCAGCGATGCGCGTGCGAGGCCGAAGTCTTCCGGCGTCACGCAGAACGTTCGCACCGTGCCGTCGCGCAATTCGGCGATCGTGGTTTCGCCGGAGACAGAAATCTCGTCCAGGCCTTCTGCTCCATGCACCACGAACGCGCGGGTGAGTCCAAGCTCGGAGAGAACTTCGGCCACCAATTCTGTGAGATGCGCGCCGTAAACGCCAACCACTTGCGCCGAAGCTCCGGCGGGATTGGTCAGCGGGCCGAGTAAATTAAAAATGGTTCGACCGCGCAGTTCGCGCCGTGCGGGGATCGCGTGGCGCGTTGCGGCGTGAAGCGCCGGCGCGTATAAGAATCCAATTCCGATTTCTTCAATGGCCTTCGCCACCCGCGCCACGGGAATGTTGATGCTCACTCCGAGCGCTTCGAGGACGTCGGCCGAGCCGCAACGCGTTCCACTCGACCGGTTGCCGTGTTTGGCCACGCGCACGCCCGCTCCTGCCACCACGAACGCCGCCGCCGTCGAAATATTGAAAGTCCCGAGCCCGTCGCCGCCCGTTCCGCACGTATCCACAAGCGGCGCGCCGATCAGAGGATTTCCCGATGGAAAAATCGGCGTGGCATGCCGGCGCATCGCCGTCGCGAAGCCGACTATTTCTTCCAGCGCTTCGCCCCGCATTCGCAATCCCATCAGTAGCGCGGCGATCTGTTCGGTGCTTGCGCGGCCGGCGAGGATCTCCTCCATCACGCGCTCGGCCTCGGCGCGTGTGAGGATTTTTCCGGCGGCGATTTTGTCCAGCGCGTCGAGCATCATTCGCTGCGAATCCGGCTCACCGAGTTGGGTTCCCGCGCTCACGCGACAGCCGCAGCTGCATCGCGCCGGGGCCGCGGAGCGAGTTCGCCCTTGCAGTTCGGACAGATTTTGTTCATCTCCGCCGCGCATTTCGGGCAAAACGTGCACTCGAACGAGCAGATGAACGCCGCTCCATCCTCATGCAGCACGTGGCTGCATTTTTCGCATCCCGCCTTCATTTCCAGCGCCATTCCCACTCCTTGCCCGCCCTTGCGGTTCCAGATAAACTTAAGCGTTTTGCGCGAGCCGGAATTCTAGCACTAATTCAAGCGCTTCCTTTTGGGAGCCGATGGAGCGGTAATGAAGATTCACGAATCTCAGGCGAAGGTGATCCTCGCCAAATTTGGCGTGCCGGTGCCTCGAGGCGAAGTGGTGTTCAAGAAGGACGAAGCCCGCGCCGCGGCGCAGCGCCTGGGCACGCCGGTGGTTGTGGTAAAGGCTCAGATTCACGCCGGCGGACGAGGAAAAGCGGGGGGTGTGAAGCTGGCGCGTTCGGTGGACGAAGCCGCCAGTCTTGCAGAACAAATTCTGGGCATGAAACTCGTCACGCCGCAGACGGGCGAAGAAGGCCGGATCGTGCGCCGCCTGCTGATCGAAGAAGGGCTGGACATCAAGCGCGAGCTTTATGTGAGCGTTCTGGTCGATCGTGCCATTGGCGCGCCGATCTTCATGGCCTCCACTGCGGGCGGGATGGAAATCGAGGAAGTCGCGCACGATAATCCGGAAGCGATTCTGCGCGAGACCATCGATCCCGCGATCGGTTTCCAACCGTATCAAGCGCGTAAGATCGCCTTCGGCCTCGGCCTCACGGGCGAACAGGTGACGAACGCGGTGCAATTTTTCACGGCTCTTTACCGCGCGTTCGTTGAAACCGACGCTTCGATGATCGAAATCAATCCCTGCATCGTTACCGGTGACGGCAAGCTCGTCGCACTGGACGCCAAAGTTACGTTCGACGACAACGCGCTCTATCGCCATCCGGAATTCAAAGATCTCCGCGACCTTGACGAAGAAACACCGCTCGAAGTGGAAGCCTCCAAGTTCAAGCTCAATTACATCAAGCTCGACGGCAACATCGCCTGCATGGTGAATGGCGCCGGTCTTGCCATGGCCACCATGGACATCATCAAGCTCAGCGGCGGCAGCCCCGCGAACTTCCTCGACGTTGGCGGCGGCGCGAGCGAAGAGCAAATCAAGAATGCATTCCGTATTCTGCTGAGCGATCCCAACGTGAAAGCCGTCTTCGTGAACATCTTTGGCGGAATCCTGCGTTGCGACGTGCTAGCCACCGGCGTGGTGAAAGCCGCGAAGGAATTGAAATTCAAAATTCCCGTCGTCGTCCGAATGGAAGGCACCAACGTGAAAGCCGGTAAGGAAATTCTGCAGGAATCCGGCCTGAACTTCACCGTGGCCGATGGCATGAAAGACGGCGCTCAAAAGATTGTTGCTCTCGCCGGAGGTGCGCAGTGAGCGTCCTGGTCGGAAAGAATACGCGGTTGATCGTGCAGGGAATCACAGGACGCGAGGGCAGCTTCCACACGCAGCAGATGCTCGAATACGGCACCAAGGTCGTTGCGGGCGTCACTCCGGGCAAAGGCGGCACGGAACATCTCGGCGTGCCGGTGTTCAATACCGTTGCCGAAGCGGTCGCGGCAACCAAAGCCAATGCTTCCGTGATTTTCGTCCCGCCTCCGTTTGCGGCCGACGCGATCCTCGAAGGCATTGACGCGAAATTGCCTCTGGTCATCTGCATCACCGAAGGCGTGCCCACTCTCGACATGGTGCGCGTAGCGGCCGCGCTGAAGCATTCCAACACACGTCTGATTGGACCGAACTGCCCCGGTATCATTTCGCCGGGACTGTGCAAGATCGGCATCATGCCCGGCTCGATTCACAAGCAGGGCCACGTCGGCCTTGTAAGCCGGAGCGGAACGTTGACCTACGAAGCCGTCGATCAACTCACGCGCCTCGGTATCGGGCAGTCCACCTGCATCGGAATCGGCGGCGATCCGATCATCGGAACGACGTTTCTCGATGCGATCAAGCTATTTAACGAAGACACGGACACGCATTCGATCGTGATGATCGGTGAAATCGGCGGCAACGCGGAAGAAATCGCCGCCGCTTACATCAAGAAGCAAGTTAAGAAGCCCGTCGTCGGTTTTATCTGCGGACAGACGGCGCCTCCCGGACGCCGCATGGGCCACGCCGGTGCCATCATCAGCGGCGGGCAGGGAACTGCAGTTGAAAAATATAAGGCCATGCGCGCTGCCGGAATTCACACCGTGCAGAGTCCGGCAGACATCGGACTGACGCTCGCGAAAGTCGTTGGGCACAAAGGCGCGGCCAAAAAATCCGGCTCGTCCGGAAAAGCCGCGAAAGGTGCGAAAGCAAAATCGAAACCAGCCGCCAGGAAGGCCGTGAAAAAGAAGCGCTAAATTTCACACGGAAAAAATCGAAAGGGAGAAACATCGAATGGCAGTCGAACGCACGCTCGCAATCATCAAGCCAGATGCGGTGAAGCGCAAACTGACGGCGGATATTCTCGCCCGTATCCACGCCGCGAAATTTCACGTCGTCGCCATCAAATCGCTGCGCATGACGCGGGAGCAGGCCGAAGGTTTCTACCACGTCCACAAGGCGCGGCCTTTCTTCGGTGAGCTCACCGAATTCATGAGCGGCGGCAAAGCGGTAGTGGTCGTCCTCGAAGCGGAAGGCGCAATCGCCAAGTGGCGCGACACAATGGGCGCCACCGATCCCGCCAAAGCCGCGCAGGGCACCATCCGCAAGGAACTCGGCGAGAGCATCCAGTACAACTGCACGCACGGCTCGGACGCGCATGACACCGCAGCTTTCGAGATCGGCTACTTTTTCTCCGGTTTCGAACTGGAGTAACCGCATCAAGCGGGCGGCCTGGGGTAGGCATTCCTGCCTGCGCAACGCCGCCCGCGCCTCAACGCGTTGTGCTCACACGCCCCCAACCTCTTCAGTTCAGCTAGAATATCCGCAGTGACCGTCGCACCTATGGAACCCACCCGCGAACTTGGAAAATCGTTGCTCGTCATCGGCGTTCTCATCGCCATCGTCGGCGGCCTGTTGCTCGCGTCGGGCAAATTACCGTTTCGCCTCGGCCGCCTGCCGGGCGACATCGCCATCGAGGGCAAACACGGCGGCTTCTATTTTCCCGTCGTCACCTGCATTTTGCTCAGCGTGGTTCTCACTCTCGTGATGTGGCTCGTGAATTATTTCCGCCGCTGAGCGCCGCGAAAAATGGACCAGCAAACTTCTCTGTTCAGCCTCATGCCCGAGCGGCGAATCTGGAAAGTCAGCGAGATCACCGCGCGCATCCGGGGCCTCCTCGAAGGCGCGCTCACAGACGTCTCCGTCGAAGGCGAAATCTCAAATTGCCGCGTCGCGCAATCCGGCCACGCTTACTTCACGCTGAAGGACGCGAAGAGCCAGATCAAATGCGTCTGCTTCCGCGAACAGATGCGCGGGCTGAAGTTCAAACCCGAAGACGGCCTGCACATCACCGTGCGCGGCTCGATCGGCGTTTACGAACAGCGCGGCGAATACCAGATTTATGTGCAGACCATCGAGCCGGTCGGCCTTGGAGCGCTTCAGCTCGCGTTCGAGCAGCTCAAAAAGAAGCTCGCCGCCGAAGGCCTGTTCGATCAGGCGCGCAAAAAGCCGCTCCCACTCCTGCCGCGCGCCATCGGCATCATCACGTCGCCCAGTGGCGCCGCCATTCGAGACATTCTCCGCGTCCTGAAGCGCCGGTTTCCCAATGCCCGCGTGCTGCTCTATCCGGTAAAAGTGCAGGGCACGGGCGCAGCGGAAGAAATGGTGGAAGCGCTCCGCTATTTTCACGCCGCGAAATCCGCCGAGGTGATCATCCTCGCGCGCGGCGGCGGCTCGCTTGAAGATCTCTGGGCGTTCAACGAGGAAATTTTCGCCCGCGCCATTTTCGCGGCGACGATTCCGATCATTTCCGGCGTCGGCCACGAAATCGATTTCACCATAGTGGACTTCGTCGCCGATCTTCGCGCGCCCACTCCGTCCGCCGCCGCCGAGCTCGTCGTCCGCTCGCGCGAAGAGTTCGATGGCCATCTGCGGGAGCAGGAGCGTCGTCTCGTTCATCACATCCGCTATCGCATCTCCGAGTGGAAGCATCGCGTTCGCGATTTGCAAACGCATCGCGGCTTCCGCCAGCTCGAAGCGCTTCTTCGCGGCCGCCGCCAACTGGTCGATGACATGGCGCAATCGCTCGCCGTCGGCATGCAGTTGCGCCTCGCCAGCTTGCGCGAGCGCGCCAACGAGGCCAGCACCCGCGTCGCGTCCTTCGACTTGCGAACGCGCGCCCTCATACTTCGCCGCCGCATCGAGCAGCAGCGCCAGTCGCTCCGCGCCGCGATGGATCGCTTCGTGGCGCGCAAACGCCGGGACTACGCAGCTTCGCAAGTGCGTTTCGCCGCGCTCGATCTTCGTGCCCGCGTGGCAAAACTTCGTGCCCAACTCGACCGCGGTTCCGCCGAACTGCAAGTGCGCGTCGACCGCCTGCTCGTCGCGCGGCGCCGCAAACTCGAATCCGCGATGATGCAGCTCGACGAGCGTAGCCCGCTCAACATCCTCGAAACGTGGTTTTGCGATTGCCTACGATGCTTCCGGGAAGGTCCTGCGCTCTAACGATCAAGTCGCCATCGGCGACGACATCTCCGTGCGCCTGGAGCAAGGCGAACTCGGCGCCACCGTCCGCCGCAAATCCTAGATCTTGCTTCGGTTTTTTGCGGGTGTTCAGCTCAACGCAGTGGCTGAACTACTCTTCTTCGTCCGCAGACCCGCCGGTAACCTTCAGCACAGCCAGGAAGGCTTCCTGCGGAATATCCACGCGGCCGACGCGCTTCATCCGCTTCTTGCCTTCTTTTTGCTTTTCGAGCAGTTTGCGTTTGCGCGAAATGTCGCCGCCGTAGCACTTCGCGATCACGTTTTTGCGAATGGCGCTGATCGTTTCGCGCGCGATCACGCGGCTGCCAATGGCCGCCTGAATCGGCACCTCGAACATCTGCCGCGGAATCAGTTTCCGCAGGCGCGACACCAGATCGTGCCCGCGCTCGTAGGACTGCTCGCGATGGCAAATCACCGTCAGCGCGTCCACCGGCTCGCTGCCGACCAGCACGTCCAGCTTCACCAGATCCGATTCGCGGTAGCCCGACAGGTGATAGTCCAGCGACGCGTACCCGCGCGAAACGCTCTTCAGCCGGTCGTAAAAATCCAGCACGATTTCGTTCAGCGGCATCTCGTACGTCAGCATGATGCGCGTCGGCGAAAGGTACTCGAATTTCTTCTGCACGCCGCGCTTTTCCTCGCACAACTGCAGCACACCGCCCACCGATTCTTCCGAGGTGATGATCATCGCCGTCAGGATCGGCTCTTCGATCTTTGCGATCGAACTCGGCGGCGGAAATTTCGTCGGGTTGTCGATCTCCGTCACCGTTCCGTCGGTCGTGGTGATGCGGTAGCTCACGCTCGGCGCCGTGGTGATCAGGTCGATGTTGAATTCGCGCTCCAGGCGCTCCTGCACGATTTCCATGTGCAGCAGGCCGAGGAATCCGCAGCGGAAGCCGAATCCCAGCGCCACGGAATTTTCCGGCTCGTAGAAGAACGCGGCGTCGTTGAGCTGCAATTTGCCGAGCGCGTCGCGCAACATTCTCGTAGTCGCTCGCGTTCACCGGAAAAAGGCCCGCGAACACCATCGGCTTGATGGCTTCGAATCCCGGCAGCGGCGCGGCCGGGCGCGCGGCATCGATGACCGTGTCGCCCACGCGCGCATCGGCCACGCGCTTGATGTTCGCGACGATGAAGCCCACGTCTCCGGCGGCGAGCTCTTCGAGCGCAACGGGTTTGGGCGTCAGCGCGCCAAGCGTTTCCACTTCGTAGATTTCGTTCGTACGACGCACAGGCGGATCTTCATGTTGCGGCGCGATGCGCCCTTCCATCACGCGCACCAGCACCACGCGCGCCGCGGTAGGAGTCGAACCAGGAATCGAAAATCAGCGCGCGCAGCGGCGCTTCGACGACTGCCTTTCGGCGGCGGGACGCGCCGCACGATCGCTTCCAGCACGTCTTCGACGCCCAGGCCGCTCTTCGCGCTGATCGGCAGCGCGTCGTCGGCCGGAATCGCCAGCACGTTTTCGATTTGCTCTTTCGCGAAGTCGATCCGCGCCGCCGGCAGGTCGATCTTGTTGATCACCGGAATGATTGCGAGGTTGTGGCGCGACGCGAGAAACGCGTTCGCGACGGTCTGCGCTTCCACGCCCTGGCTCGCGTCCACGACCAGCAGCGCGCCCTCGCAGGCCGAAAGCGCGCGCGAGACTTCGTACGAAAAATCCACGTGGCCCGGCGTGTCGATCAGATTCAGGCGGTATTCGTGGCCGTCCTTCGCCGTGTAGTGCAGGCGAATGCTCTTGGCTTTGATCGTGATGCCGCGCTCGCGCTCCAGGTCCATCGAGTCGAGCACCTGCGCCTGCATTTCGCGCTGGCGTCAGCGCGCCGGTAAGTTCCAGCAGGCGGTCGGCCAGCGTGGATTTGCCGTGGTCGATATGCGCGATGATGCAGAAATTCCGGATGTACTGTGGGTCCATGTGCGATTTTCGGATGGAGCGGCGCCAGCCGGAACGAAAAAGCATTGCATTCAGGGCAAACGCGCGGCCATTCTTGAATCATAGAGTGTGCCACAGGTCCGCCCGCTCGCGCGAGCCGCGACGCTCAATGCTCCGTCGGGCATGGCACGACGGGCGCGTTCGCGGCGGGCGCTGCGACCGTAAGCATGACTTCCAGCTTCGCGTTGTCGCAGTGAATGCCGACCAAGCCGTGCGCGCGGAGCGACGCGGCCGGCAGCGCACCGCGCCAGACCATTAGTTTATCGGCGTAAACGAGAAGCGTCGTGCCGCTCATCGTCGCGCGCAGCGTGTGTGCCCGTCGCTCTCCTACTCTCACAGGGGGAAGCGGCGCCGTGAATTCCGGCTCAATCGCCTTGCCTCGCCCGCGGCAGTCGGCGTGGGCGTGGTGTTCCGGGTTGCTCTTCGCCATCACGGCGATGCTTGACTCCGGCTCAAGCCTCCACATCACGTACAGCAGATTGCACGGATCTTCGGTGAAAAGCTGAAAGCCAAATTGGTGATGGCCGCTTGCGTGTTCAGCCGCTTCGTTCTGAATACTCGGACCGAGGTAGACAAAATGCGCTTCGATGTCCGGCGGGGTCTCGCGATTCAGTGTGGCGTGGACGCTCGGGGCGTTCACCAATAGCCGGTGAGCGGGCGCAGTCGTAATCGTTCCTTCGGTCACGCAAAGGTCGGCCAGCGAAACGTGTTTCGTGTGGCCTGTCTGCGCGGTCGCGCCGAAGCCAGTGAGAAAGGAAAAAACGAAAATCGCGACCCTTAGGAAATTGCGCCAGCGAGCCAACGTTACCCTCCGGCCGGTTCAGAGGTCCGACTGCGAATACATCAGTAAGATATCATTCAACCGGCACGCTGTCAGTCGCTCGAATCTTGATCGCCCGATTCGCACGGCAGGGAACTTGCGCGCCCTGGTTCTACGAACTTATGCGTGCGGCAGGAGCTCTGTTCGGTACTTCGGGGCCAGCACCCGAGCCTTAGCCAGGAAGGCCGCCTGCCCGGCTTTATCGAGCTTCGGAGGAGGCGTGGTGCGGGTCGCAACCGGCACGCCGACCTGTGCGAAAAATTCTTCCTGCCCGGCGGGCGCGCAAATGCAGAGCAGCCGGACTGGAGCACTGCTGGAGTTATGAAATTGGTGCGGAGCATTGGCCGGAATGTGGATTGTCTCGCCGGCCTTCACGACTTTCGTCGCGCCGCGAAATGTCGCCTCCATCTCGCCGTCCAGCAAAATGAACGTCTCCTCGAAATCGTGCCGGTGCGGAGGCGGCCCGCCACCCGAGGGAATGAACATATCGATCAGACAGAATTTTCCAGCCGTGTCTGCTCCTGAGAGCAATATGGTGTACGTATCTCCCACCAATCCGAAATGACGCGAACTCGGATCGTCCGCTCGGGCGAGTGCCAGAACGCGGCTTAAATCGTCCAGGGGCAAAGAGCTTTCAAGGTGCTGCGCTTTCCCCGTTCCGTCGCTCATCTCACACTCCTCGAAAATTGACGATCAAACCTGCGACGCTCGAATTCGCTAGCTAGCTGCGCTTTTCGGCGAGTCCGCTCCGGAAATCTCAAGCCCCGCCTTCCGCAAACCTTCCAAGATGTGATCAACCATTTCTGCATCGTGCCACTTTTCCAATTCTGCACGCGGCGCGGTGGCAAAGTTCGGGCTGCTCTTCACCATCCCTTGCACAGCAGCCCTCGCCGGTTCCAACTCGCCGAGTTGAGCGTAGGACATGGCCAGCGCAAGTTGAGTTCGCCAGAATCCCGGCATATTTACTTTCAACGCGTTATCCAGTGCCGCCCGATAGTCGCGCCGATTGTATGCATCGAAAATCGGAGGAAACCAATACCAGCCGGGATGATGCGGATTCAGGCTGCGGGCCTTCTCGGCTAGCTCCAGGCCTCGTTTCCAGTTGCCATCGTAAGCGATTAGCAACGCCATATAAGCGAGGTTGAAACCATCCATAGAATTCAGTTCAATGGCGCGCTCGGCGGAGTTGCGGAACGCGAAGCGCTCGCGGCGGAAAAATAATGGCGACGCGAGCGAATGGTGCGCATAGTGATTCGAGGGTGCCAGCTCGACGGCGCGCTGCGCCGCAGCGTAGGAGCGGCCCAGCGAATCGGGCAACACGTTGAAGTTGTGAGCGTATTCTTCCCGATACATGACCGCGAGCATCGCCCAAACATTTGCATCCGACGGCGCTAGCGAGACGGCGTGCTCCAGCCCGGCCCTCGCCAACGCGTGTTCTTCTGGGTTGACCCGCTGCAAGTACGCGAAGCTCCGCAGCACGGCCTCATACGGCGTCAACTGATCAATCGCTTTGCTACGCAGAGGTTCACTCATGCTGTGGCACAGCACTCCGCGCGTATCCGCCACCGTCGCGACGATGCGCGGCACGAGTTCGTCCTGCACTTCGAAAATCGTTTCGGGCGTGAACGGATGCGAATACGTTTGGGCCCAAAGATTTGCGCCAGAGACGGCATCGATCAGTTGCACCGCCACTCGCAGTTTGCTGCCGGCTTGCCGCAGGCTGCCCTCGAGAACGTAGCGCGCGCCCAATTCCTTTCCCGCTACGCGAACGTCCACAGAGTCGCCGGCGTATTTTGCCGTCGAGCCGCGAGAGATCACGCGTAGATAGGGAAAGCGTGACATACCGGTGACGATGTCTTCGGTGAGGCCGTCAGCCAACGCGGCGAGATCCGAGTTTCCTCCCACACATTTGAAGGGCAGCACCGCGAGCCAGAAGCCTTCGTCCGATCGAGACGCGCCGGAGTCGTACTGCGATGCTCCGGAGTCACCGCTGCGTGAGGCTGAGGAATCGTTCTCTCTCAAGCCCAGGTCGGTTCCGGGTTTCACTGCGCGCGAACCCGACGGAGTGACAGCAGAACTTTTCTGCGTGGATGGCGTCGTTTGTTGCAACGGCATTGCCTGCGAAGAATGTCGCGCCAGATCGCGAAACTCGTTGCTCACATCGCGCGCCGTCTGCATCCGGTGCCGCGGATCTTTTTCCAGGCATCGCCGCGTGATCCGCACCAGGTCACTGGGCAGGTCAGCTCGTATCTCGCTGATCGATGCGGGCGTGTCGCGAAGGATTGCGGAAGAAAGTTCCGCCAGCGACGACCCTTCAAACGGGCGCCGCCCTGTGGACATCTCATGCAGCATCACGCCCAGCGAAAAAATATCCGTGCGGTGATCGATCGCGCGCCCGGCAATCTGCTCGGGAGACATATAGGCCGGCGTGCCCATTACCACTCCAGCTTGCGTCACTCCGGCCGCCGTCCGGGTCACCTCGGCGTTTTCGGGCGCGCTCACATCTTTCGCGAGCCCAAAATCCAGCACCTTCACTCGGCCCTCGGTCGTCACCATCACGTTCGCCGGCTTCAGGTCGCGATGCACGATTCCTTTTTCATGCGCCGCGGACAACGCATCCGCAAGCGCGCTCGCGATTTCCACCACCTGGTCCACGGCCAGGCCGCTAGCAGGTATCAGGCGGTCCAGCGGCTGCCCGTCCACCAGCTCCATAGTCAGGAAATGGATGCCGCCAGAGTCCTCCACCGAATAGATTGTGACGATATGAGGATGATTCAGCGCCGCCACGGCGCGCGCCTCGCGCTGGAACCGAGCCAGCCGGTCGGCATCGTGCGCTACCTCGGCGGGCATGATCTTCAACGCCACGTTGCGTCCGAGCTTCGTGTCGGTTGCGCGATACACTTCGCCCATGCCGCCGGCGCCGATTTTTCCGACGATCCGGTAGTGCGCTACCTGTTGGCCGGCGTGGAAGGAAGGTTTGGACATGTTCCGCGCATGTTAGTTGGCGGCAGAAACCAAGTCAACGAAACGGGATTCGACCTGCCAGTGTGAAAAAGCAGTATCCCTGCTTACGCTTCCGCCGACGCAGCCATTTTTAGGGCAAGCGCACTCGCGAATCGGCATAGAATTCACGCCCATGCCGAAACCCAACGAAAACGTAGTCGCGTCCGGATCTTCCATCACAGTAGAAGACCGGCGTGCTCCTGCATGGTATAGCGCCGTTGCGCTGGTCGGGTGGATCGTTGGCGCCATCGCGGTATTTTTGCCGTTTGCGGTCGGGACTTCACCCTTCGATGCCGTCACTCTGCGCGTGCCCGGCAATCAGGGCAATTGGTGGCATGCGCTCGTCGGCGCGCCTTTCTTTCTCGCGTTCCCGATGATCTGGCTTCGCCTTCGCGCGCTCTTTGCAAAAAAACTTTCCACTCCCGGCGGCCGTCGCGCGCTTTGGATCGTCGCGGCGCTTTCCGTCTTCGGCACTGTCGCCGTCGAGACGCCGTTCCTGCTGCATCTGGCAGGCACCAGCGAGTGGCAACGTCTCTCTGTTCTGGCACTTGGATTCGGCATCGTGATGGCGAGCGCGGCCCTTCTATATTTGCGCCGCCACCGCATGCCACCCACCAGCGCCTGCCTCGCAGCGGTCAGCGCAGCGTATCTTGCCAATGCCGCGCTCTGCCTCGTCGTGTATAGCGACGCTGCCGGTCCGTTCTCCTCGAAGTCTGGCTGGTACGTCACGGTCGTGATTTTTTGGCCCATTCTCGCTGAACTAATCTGGCTCTTGGTGCGCTCGCCCGAGCCACGGCCGGCGCAGCTCGATTCTTCGCGTACATAAATTGTTCCCGCTTGTTCGAACCGTCTTGCTCAATCTTGAAGCGCGGCGCGCTCAGCTGCATCCAAAGCAGCGGCGCAATCCTGTGAATAGGATGCCCGGCTCAATAAGACGACTTCTCACATGGCCGCAAATCGCACCATCACCGTATTTGGCGCGTACGGGCACACTGGACGCTTCGTGGTACGCGAGCTTCTCGAACGCGGACTCACGCCGATTCTTTCCGGCCGCGACGCTGCGAAATTGCAAGAGCTTGGCCACGCGTACCCGCAATTAGACCTGCGCGCGGCATCGGTGGACGATCCCGCCTCGCTCGATCGCGCGCTACGGGACGCAGACGCCGTAATAAATTGCGCGGGGCCATTCATCGACACGTCCGCGCCGATGATTGATGCCGCCCTCCAGGCTCGAATTCACTATCTCGACGTTGCCGCCGAGCAGCCCGCCGTCCTATCCGTCTTCGAGCGCTACTCATCAATCGCGCGCGATTCCGGCGTGGTGATCGCTCCCGCCATGGCTTTCTACGGCGCGATGGGCGACCTGCTCGCGACCGCCGCGATGGGCGACTGGGATTCCGCCGACGAAATTTCGATCGCCACCGCGCTCGATAGCTGGCATCCCACGCGCGGCACTCGCTCCACCGGCGAGCGCAATCCGGGCCAGCACTATGTCTTCTCGAAAAATAAGCTGGAGCGCGCCGACCCTCCGCCCTCGCGGAAATGGAATTTTCCGCCGCCGTTCGGCGAGCAGGACGTCGTTGGTCTGGCGCTCGCGGAGACCATCACCATTCCGCGCCATCTGCGCGCGCCCGAAGTTCGCGTGTACATCAATCTCGCGCCGATCACCGACATCCGCAATCCCAATACGCCTGCGCCCACGGCAGCCGATGAGAGCGGCCGTTCCTCCCAAATTTTCGTAATGGAGGCGGTCGCGCGAAAGGGAACCACCGAACGCCGCGCGTCCGTACACGGAAGAGATATCTACGCCATCACCGCGCCGATCGTAGTCGAAGCCGCGCATCGCGCGCTCAACGGCCAGGTCAACGCCACAGGAGTCGTCGCCGCCGGCCAGGCGTTCGCCGCCGAAGATTTTCCTCCGTTCGCTCAGCGCCGCTCACAGCTTTCTTTTGAGATACGGCGAACGGTTTAGGCGCGTTTCTGCCGACTAACGTCTGGATGTCAGCTCGATTGCAAAGCCCCTGGAACGCGGCCCTGTATGGCAGCGGTGATATCCTGTCGCGGATGGCGCTCCATTTGCGGCGCCTGGGCATGATTCGATGGCAGTTGCCGATTCACAACCCGACCATATCTTTTATGACGGCACCTGCGCCCTTTGCCACAGGGCTGTGAAATTTGCGATGAAGCGCGATCCTGCTGGAACCGAATTTCGTTTTGCTCCCCTGCAGGGAAGCACTTTCCAAGCGATGATCGATCCTGCTCGCCGCGCGCAAATTCCAGACAGCTTCGTAGTGGTCACAAATTCCGGCGAAGTGTTGATTCGTTCGGACGCGGCGATCCGGATGCTGCGGCGCATCGGCGGAGGGTGGCGCGCGCTTGGGAATGTAATCGCCATCGTCCCGCGCCCGACTCGCGATGCGGCGTACAACGGGGTGGCGGCCACTCGCTATCGTATCTTTGGACGCAAAGACGACCTGTGCCCGGTCATGACGGCGGATCAGCGCCGGCGTTTCGATCCATGAATTTTTCAGGAGGAGTGATGCAGCGCCAGAATATTTCGTCAGGTTCGCCGTGGGAGCCAATCGTTGGATTTTCGCGCGCGGTGCGCGTCGGCTCGCAAGTGAGCGTGGCCGGAACCGTGGGCTATGGCGAGGACGGAAAAATTGTCGGAGCGGGCGATCCGTACGCGCAGACGGTGCAGACCATCCGCAACATCGAAGCTGCGCTCCAGCAAGCCGGCGCAAAACTGTCGGACGTGACTCGCACGCGCATTTACGTCACCAACGTGGCGTTCGCGAAAGACGTTGCCCGTGCGCACGGAGAATTTTTCGGTGTGATCCGCCCGGCCTCCACCATGATTGCAATCGCGGCGCTGGTCGATCCGGCTATGCTGGTAGAGATCGAAGCCGACGCTGTGATCTCCGGCTAAGCAGAAGTAGTCTGCAACGGCTGTCGGCTGTAACATGCCGTTCACACTTCGGGAGGGAGGGTTCGTTAGAATCGCTGGACATGCCTACAGAAAACCTGCAAATCAATGCGACTGCCGGAAGCTCGCCGGACGTCAAGATTATGAGACTGGTCGGATCCCTGAACATTCACACGATCTTCGGATTTCAGGAAGCTACGCGCGCGGAAACTGCGCCGAAGTTGATTATCGATTTTGGCGGCGTGTCGTACGTCGATTCGGCGGGACTGGGCGCGCTCGTGGGCGCGTACGTCGGCGCGCAGCGGCACAACCGGAAGCTAGCCGTGACGGGAATGAACACCCAGGTGAAGGCCCTCGTCGATATGACCCACGTGGGGCAGATGATCAAATCGTACCCGCAGATTGCGGACGCCGAAGCCGCCCTGGCGTAGCCGGTCACGCTTCGGCAGGAAGCGGCGCGACGCCGGCTTCTTCATCGAGCTTGGGTCCGGCCCATTTGAAAACGCCGCGTACAATAAGGACATTCAAAAAGATCGAAATCAGCGACGCCGCGAGTGTCGCGCTGAACACCTCCTCGCCCACAAGTCCTGATTTCTTAGCGACTTCCACGAGGATGAAGGACAGCTCTCCAATCTGCGTCAGCCCCGCTGCCACAGCGATGGACGTCCACAGCGAGTAGCGGAACAACTTCATCACCGCGAACCAGATCACGAACTTTCCCACCACGATCAATAGCAGCATAACCGCGAGCAGGCCCAGGTTGTGCAGGATCACGCTCGGCACCACCAACGTCCCGAGCGAAACAAAGAACATCGCCACGAACGTGTCCCGCAGCGGCAGCAGCGCTTTTTCGGCGGCATGCAATTCGTGTAGTCCGCTGATCGAAAGTCCCGCGAGAAACGCACCCAGCGCTACCGAGAATCCCACCGCCTGCGCCACGGCAGCGGAAACGAGGCAAATCGTGATGGCGACGAGCAGAAAGAGTTCCTGGTCGTTGGTCTTCGAAACCCGACGCAGAATCCGAGGCACAACGGTCATCGCCAGAAACGCGAGGGGAATCAGAAGCAGGAACGCTTTCCCCAGCGTCCACGCCGCCAGTTTCAACCGATTGCCCGGTGGTCCGCTGAAAATCGGAATCACCACCGTAAGAAACACCACCGCTACGTCTTCCACCAGTGTGATTCCGATCATCACGCGTCCGTAGGTGGTGGCCATCGCGCCGCTGTCTTTCAGCAGCCTCGCTAACACCATGGTGCTTGCGACCGAAATCGTGCACCCGATTACAAAACCTTGAATCATCGGCCAGCCTGCAGCCCACGACGCCAGCAGCGCAAATCCAATGGAAATTAGGATGCCCAGCGTTCCGCCGCCGAGTGCGATCCACTTCACTCGCATCAAGTCTGGAATCGAGAACTCGACGCCGATCGAAAACATCAGCAGCACCACGCCGACTTCCGCGAAGACTTCGAAGGCATGCAGGTCGGAGATCTGAAGTCCCGGGGTAAACGGGCTGATGATGATCCCGCCAAAAACGAAGCCGAGAATTAGCGGCAACTTCAATCGCCAGGCGATCAACCCGCCCACAATGGCCGCGAGAAAGATGTAGGTCAAATCGCGAAACAAGACTGGATTCGCTTCCATTGGAACACTGCTCCGGACCGCGCGAGACGCCGGAATAGTATCGCAAGCACGCTCAGAAGTGATTAAGGAATGTCGCCTGTACGAAGCCGCCGGACGTTATCGGATAGAGGTGCGTTGTAAAGAACTCATGAGCGCGCATTCGCCGGCGTGCCGTTGCGTATGCGATAGAATGAGTGCTCAATGAATCGGATTTATCGCGCAACGATGCGGATCACAGGCGACACGCTATTCGGCCGCCTGGCATTCACGTTCTTGCTGATCTGCGCGATTGCGCTCGGTGCAGCTGTCGGTTTGCTGTTCGTCTATACGAGCGACCTACCGGAGATTCGCGCACTCGAAGACTATCGCCCCAACGTGGTTACGGAACTGTACGGCGACGACGGTCAGCTGATCGGCTCATTCGCGCTGCAACGCCGTATTCTGGTCACCTATCAGCAAATCCCCAAGGTGTTGAAGGACGCGGTACTCACAACCGAAGACCAGCACTTTGAGGAACATTGGGGCGTGGACATTCCGCGCGTGCTGCAGGCTGCGTCGCATGACATTGCGCAGCACCGCCTTGCAGAAGGCGCAAGCACGCTGACAATGCAACTCGCCGGCGGCTTGTTCCTGAACCGCTCCGACCGAAGCGCCCACCGCAAAATTCAAGAGACGCTGCTCGCAATTCAAATCGAGCGGCACTACACGAAGGATCAGATTTTCACGATGTACGCAAACCAGATTTATCTGGGGGCTGGGAATTACGGGTTCGAAGCGGCGTCCGAATATTACTTCAGCAAGCCTATCGGCGGGCTGACGCTGCCGGAGGCTGCGACGCTCGCCGCAATCATTCGCGGCCCGATTTACCAGCCGACGAATCATCCGGAACGGGCGTTGGCGCGGCGGAATCTGGTGCTCGGCCTGATGGCGCACGATCACAAGGTCACCGAAGATCAGGCCCACGCCGCGATGAAGTTGCCGCTGGGTCTGCACATCGCGTCAACGCGGAACGACCTCGCGCCTTACTTTGTAGAAGAAGTGCGGCAGTACCTCGAACACACGTACGGAACAGCGGCCGTCCACGAACAGGGGCTGCGTGTTTACACCACGCTGAATGTGGCCATGCAGCGCGCGGCAGACCAGGCCGTGCGCGATGGTCTGCACGCATACGACCGGCGGCACGGCTGGCGCGGGAATCTGCCGAACATTTTGGCTGAAAAGCACAACGAGACGGTGGTGGCCGGAGGCTCGGCAAGCGCTCCAACGAAGGGGGCTTCGGTGCCGCTCTCGGTGACGGCGACGCTCGAGAAATACCAGAACGACGACTGGCGCGGACCGATTCAGAAGGGCGACTACTTGACGGGTCTCGTCACGGCGGTTGAGCCGACTTACGCGACGATAAAAGTCGGCAGCTATCATGCGATGCTCACGCCCACGGATTTTGCATGGACGGGGAAAAAGTCGCCGCGCGACTTGCTGAAAGTGGGCGATTTGGTTTGCGTCGGGATCAAGGAAGTTTCGGGGATCACGCTGCGCGTGGAGTTGGAGCAGGTGCCCGCAGCGCAGGCGGCGCTGCTCGCAATCGACAATCCGACCGGCGAGATCAAGGCGATGGTTGGCGGATACGATTTCGAAGATTCGAAGTTTAATCGCGCGACGCAGGCCTCGCGGCAGACCGGCAGCTCGTTCAAGGTGTACGTCTATGCGGCCGGGCTCGAGCAGGGAATCACGCCGTTCGATACGGTCGTGGATCAGCCGGTGTCGCTTCGCAGCGGCGGCCAAAATTATTCGCCGCACAACTACGACAACAAATTCGAGGGACGTATCACCTACCGTCGTGCGCTGGCGGATTCGCGCAACGTGCCCGCAGTGCTGCTGCTCGATAAAGTGGGCGTGAACACGGTGATCGATCTCGCGCGGAAATTCGGCATACAAAGCCCGTTGCCGCCCTACTTGCCGCTCGCGTTGGGCGCTGCCGACCTTACGCTTTTCGAACACACCTCGGCATTCACTGTTTTTCCGGACGATGGCATTCATATCGAGCCCCACTACATCCGGCGCGTAACGACCTACGACGGCGTGGTGCTCGAAGACCCGAAACCGAACGTCACCGACGTGATTCCGCCCGAGACGGCGCGAACGATGGTGGCGATGCTCGAAGACGTGGTGCAGTTCGGGACCGGCGTGAAAGCGAAGGAGCTGGGACGGCCGTCGGCGGGGAAAACGGGGACGACAAACGACTTTACCGACGCGTGGTACATCGGATTCACACCGCAGCTCACGGCAGGCGTCTGGGTGGGGAACGACGATCCTCGCCAGTCGCTGGGGAAGAAGGAAACCGGCGCGGCGGCGGCACTGCCGATCTGGATCGAGTTTATGCAGCAAGCAAATCAGGGGCGTCCAGTCGAACAATTCCCCAACGTGGTGCCACTTGAAAAAATGGCCACGACGCATCCTGTTTCTGTGGACGTTCCGGACACCGCACCGCCTGCGGACGTCGCGGAGCAAGGATTGCACGCAGGCGCCGCGAACGCCGTGCCCGACGCTGCCGCCAAGCAGAAGCCCGCACCAGTTACGCCACAGCGCTAGCGATCTCGCAAGCCTAACGAAACGAGTCCCAGCCGTTGGGTTCGAGCGGACTGGAGTGGCCATCCCGTTCAGTCACGATAATTTGCTTTGCGCGAGTAATTTCGCCGATGCGACAAAGTTGGGAAATGCCCCGGGCCCTGCGAAGGAGTTTTTCCTTACGCGGCGGCACAGTGAAGAGGAGCTCGTAATCGTCGCCACCATGGAGCGCGGCTTGAAGCGGATCGAAGCGTCGATTGGCGAGAAACTTTCTGGCGGCGCGCGGAACCACAACCGGACGGATTTTTTCGGCGTCGAGATTGGCGCCGACACCGCTAGCAGCGCAGACGCGTGCGAGATCGGTGGAGAGGCCGTCGGAAATGTCGATCATCGAGCTGGGGATTTTGTGGTGAGCCAGCCAGATGCCGAGCTCGGTTCGCGCTCGTGGGTAAAGGTGCGGAGTTATTGAGTTGTGAACGCTGCGAGTTCTCGCATGACCGGCGAGGGTGAGGGCTAAGCCGAGCTGGGCGCGGCCTAGAGTGCCGCTCAAATATACGAGGTCGCCGGGCCGAGCGCCGTCACGCGAGACGGTTTGGCCGGGGCGCGCTTCGCCGATCACGGTGAGACTCAGAAAAATTTTAGAGCCGCGCGTGGTGTCGCCGCCGACGATGTGAATGCGAAGTTTGCGCGCGGCGCGGGACATTCCGGCGAGAAATTCGTCGAGCCAGCGGCCGACGCAGAATGCAGGAAGCGCGAGCGTCAGAAGGTAATAGCGAGGAGTCGCGCCCATCGCAGCCATGTCGCTGGTCGCGCGCATCAAAGATTTGTATCCCACCGAATCGGCGGGATGAGTGTGCATGCGAAAGTGAATGTCCTGCACGAAAGCGTCGCAGCTCACCACCCATTGGGAGTGGGGAGAAGCCTTAAGGACAGCGGCATCATCACCGATGCCGATTTGCACAGAGGAAGGCGGATTGCGGATGTCCTTCACAGCTCTTTTTGATTGAAGCCCGCGAGCAATCCTTTCGACCAGTTGTACTTCGCGTTTCATCCTGACCCATCGTACAGTTGAAAACGCTTGCGAGCGTACCGTAAGATTTTGATAAGAGTGGCCGAATATTACAGAGCGGGAAGTCCTCGATCTTTTTGAAATTGCGAGACGATGTTCCTATAAGTCGTTTGCATTCAAGGAGAGGCTGTGGAAATCGCAAGAATGAAGTTGACCTCATGTGACCTGACGATTAAGATTCGGTTTGCTTTGGGGCCAATGGTTCACTTCAGGGCGCACACGGCTGACTGCGAGCGGGGGCTTGCGGATCACGACAGGCCGAACAATAAAATCTCAGGGAAAATTTAGAAGATGAAGGGGAAGCACTACACGTTTTTTATTGCGTCGAGCGCCTCTGGCAGCATGCGTCGGATGCGCGTCCCGCTTTATCTTCTGCACGGACTGGCAGGTCTTGCGCTGGTCGGAAGCATTACGGTGGCTGCCGCGATGGGTTCTTACTCGCGGATGCTATGGAAGGCTGCAAGCTACAACTCGCTGCGCCGCGACCAAGATACCCTCAAGCAGCAGTACAAAGCCCTCCAGACGGAAGTGAAAGATACGAATCAGCGGCTCGACTCGTTGCAATCGCTTGCGAGCGAAGTGGCAATGGCTTACGGAATCGCGCGATTCCGGCAGACTCCGTTTGCTTTTAGCGACGATGAAAAGTCCGACGCCAACTTTCAAGAATCGGTGGACGAGTTCACTTACCTGCAGCGCAATGCGAGCGCGGTGGCGATGTCGAACGGCGGAATGCGTTTGTTGCCGGCGACTCAGCTGAGCAGCCTCGGCGTGGTGCCAACGTTGTGGCCTGTGGTTGGGGAAATCACCGGACATTTTGGAGAACGGCTTGATCCGTTCAGTGGAGAAGGCGCGTTCCACGCCGGAATGGATATTGCGTCGCACTACGGCGACGAAGTTCGCGCGACGGCAGACGGAGTCGTGACGGTGGTCGAACAGCGCGCTGGTTACGGTCGGCTGGTGGTGATCGATCACGGGTTCGGCGTCACCACTTGGTATGGCCACCTGTCGGCGTTCAAGACGCAGCCCGGAACGCACGTGAAGCGCGGCGACGTGATTGGCAACGAAGGCGACAGCGGACGGTCAACGGGCGCTCACGTGCATTACGAAGTTCGAATCTACAACACGCCGGTCAATCCTTGGCGCTACTTGAGTTCCGCGGCGACCGCTGTCGCTGCAGATTAATTCCCGCCTGACGAATCTCAAATTTGAAAGACGTTACAGAAGTGTGTGCCTCGGGGCGTATGGCGGAGTCGTCCTTAGGGATTATTTGCCAGCGGTACCGAGCATTGAGGGCGTCACGTTCATGCTGATGCGCACTCGTTTTCCCTGGTGCGAGATCTTGGCCTGATTGACGAGCGCATCGAGCAGCGCGATTTGCTCGCGTGTCATCTGGCGTCGCGCGTCGGGACTTCCGATGGCCATCGATGCAGCCATCCGTCCTCCCTCGAGGAGGAAGGAGATGGTCAGCGCGTTGTTAGCAGAGTTGCATTCGGCGGTGAGGCCGAGGTTCAGAACATCGCCGGAGGGCTGCCCTACCAGCGTGAGCGCTTGTACGCTGCGCGCCAACTGATCGAGTTGAGGCGCGTTCTGGAAATTGGCGTAGAAGCTTTGCGGCAAATGATCCGTCTTCGCGACGGCAAACATGGGAGCACCGGCGATTTTCTCAAGGCGGAGTTGCATCGCGGAGTCGCGCGGACGGGGTCCGTCCGAAACGGTGTCTGCAACCAAATCCGTTGCATCGCGGCCGCCAGCGATCACGAGGCGCGTAGGTGAGATGAACTCGATTGAAATGGGAGGGTTGCCGGGCGCGGCGAAAATCGATTGCGTGCCGCGCGTGACTTGTTTTCCCGTGCGCAAAATGTAGGCTTTAATTCGCGGGGCGTCGAAGCGGCCGTCCGCGACGGCGACGAACCGGTCCTGCCCGAGGATGTCGTCAGGCGTTCCGAAACCGGTCGCCCAATACGCTATGGCCGCGTGATCCAGATCGCGAGATACATCGAATCCAGTTCCTTGCACAAATTGGTCGTATGCGCGTTTGGATTGCGGTCCAGAGGAAGCGAGGCCGACAAATCCAGATAGTGAAAAATTAGGCAGCTTCCGTAGCGCCTCGGCGTCGATGTAACCGACCACGGGCGCATCCGGAGGGAGCACGCTGAGAACATCCGGGGGAGTGCCGGCGATTTCGGGTGCGAAGGCTGGGCCAGAAGCGGGGCGATGTAATTCCCAATAGTAAAATCCGCCGATACCAGCGGCGATCATCAGAACAAAAACCAGAACGGCAATCCAGGCTCTTTGAGCGGAGGTTAGCGGCATGAGATTGTCTAAGGTCGGTCTAACGATTTTAGTGTAATGTTTTTGACGGTTCTTGCGTATCGGAAATCAGTAGCGTTGCATCCAAAAAACGCCGCACACCGAGGTTCTACGATGAAACAAGCACACGCAAAATTTCTGATGGGATTGATGATTTGCGCGATGGCCGCGTCTGGCGCCCGCGCGCAAGCGACGGCTTCAACGCCGGCTGACAAACCGGCGGCCGCGTCCAATGCCGCTCTGCCAAGCGCGGATCAGGTGCTCGACAATTATGAGAAGGCGATCGGGGGCCGCGATGCCTGGATGAAAATCAAAACGCGCATCTCGACCGGCACGATTGACGTTCCGGCATTCAACGTGTCCGGTACCGTGGAAGTACATCAGAAAGCGCCGGACCGGTTGCTTTCGGTGGCCGTGATCGCGGGACAGGCTTACAAGCACGGGTTCGATGGGACAGTGGCGTGGTCGGACGATCCACAGAACGGCTTGAAAGAGGAGACGGGAGCGGGTTTGACGGCTTCCAAGCGCGAAGCGGACTTCTATCACCAGCTCGATCTTCGAAGGCTTTACGCAAAGCTGACCGTGACGGGAGTCGAAAAGGCGGGCGAGCACGATACTTACGTCGTGGAAGCGGTTACGCCGGAAGGCCCGACCGACAGACTCTACTTTGACACCAAGAGCGGCCTTCTGGTGCGAAGCGTGAATCACCGGCCTTCCCCGGACGGCAGCGATGCGGTCTACACGGGCGATATTGAGGATTATCGGGATGTGGACGGGATCAAGCTACCGTTCGTGGTGCACCAGTCCAGCGACCAGGCAGCCTTTACGATTACTTTCACGGAAATCAAGCAGAACGTGGATTTGACCGACGACCAGTTTGGAAAGCCCAAGCCGGAGTAGTAGGCCGGTTGGGAGCCGAGGCTTCCAAAAACTTGCGTGGCGTTGTATAGTAGGGACACGCCACAAGATGGAAGGACCGGGAAAGCGGGCATGTGGCAACGGTATTGCCGGGCGAATTAAACCGCTTGCAATTCGGCTGCCTCTGTGATATTTTTGCCCGGTTTGCCAGTGCTGGCGTAGCTCAGTTGGTAGAGCATCTGATTTGTAATCAGAGGGTCGGGGGTTCAAATCCCTCCGCCAGCTGAGATCGACGTGCCGGGAAATTTAGCAGGGTTGCGGACGGAACTCCTCGCGACAAGAGCGCTAGGGCTGGTGTCTTTGGACACGAGCCCTTTCTGCATTGCGAAGTGCCCCGTACAGTAGTCCGGTTCAGAAGATCTGGTTTGGCTAGCGGGATGGAGTTGTGTCCCGAACGATTGAACGGGATGCGGATTTCCCGAATGGTTTTTCGGGACGGGTGGGTGAGTGGCTAAAACCAGCAGACTGTAAATCTGCCGCTCCTTGCGGGCTACGAAGGTTCGAATCCTTCCCCGTCCACCAGCATCTCAAGCGACTCCGTCGGCAGTCCTGAGTGCGCGGTGACAAGTCCGAAGCGAAAGAGATGACGAGTGCAGGCAGCGGCAGCAATTTCGCTGTGCGATGCACGGAAGGTTTTTGAGCTTAGCAGCAGAGTTTCAGAGTCGCCTCGGCCCCGGAGAGGATTTTGAGCAGAGCAGAAAGAGACGGGGAGACCGGTAAGCGCCTGGGTAGCTCAGTTGGTAGAGCGCGTCCTTGGTAAGGACGAGGTCACCGGTTCAATCCCGGTCCCAGGCTCCAGCCTTCTGGATTTAGGGTTGGGCCGGAAACGCAGAATCTGGAAGTTGGGTTCGGAATGAGCGGGGGTAACTCAGTGGTAGAGTCTCTGCCTTCCAAGCAGATGGTCGCGGGTTCGAGTCCCGTCCCCCGCTCCATAGCGCAGAGTTGAACGCGGGGCAAAAATTAGAGACCGGGCAGAGAGTTCGAAGTAGCGAGCTGGAATCAGGTACTGACGCGGCGGACGCCGCGAAGTCCTTATAAGGTGAGGCGAGATGGCGAAAGAGAAATTCGAGCGAACAAAGCCGCACGTGAATATTGGGACGATTGGTCACATTGACCACGGCAAAACGACATCGACGGCGGCGATCACGAAGGTGTTGTCGAAGAACAACCCGAAGGTGGCGTTCCGGGCGTTCGATTCGATCGATAACGCGCCGGAAGAGCGCGAGCGCGGCATTACGATTGCGGTTTCGCACGTGGAGTACGAGACGCCGAACCGTCACTACGCGCACATCGATTGCCCGGGTCACGCGGACTACGTGAAGAACATGATCACCGGCGCAGCGCAGATGGACGGCGCGATTCTGGTGGTGGCAGCGACCGATGGACCGATGCCGCAGACGCGCGAACACATTTTGCTGGCGCGTCAGGTCGGCGTTCCTTACATCTGCGTTTTTCTGAACAAGTGCGACATGGTCGATGATCCCGAGCTGCTTGAACTGGTTGAGTTGGAAGTACGCGAACTCTTGAAGAGCTACCAGTATCCGGGCGACACGTTGCCTGTGGTACGCGGTTCGGCTTTGAAGGCCCTGGAAGGCGATCCGAAGTGGGAGAAGTCGATTCTGGATTTGATGGAAGCGGTGGACAAGAACATACCGCAGCCGGTACGGGACATTGATAAGCCGTTCGCGATGCCGATTGAAGACATTTTCTCGATCTCGGGCCGCGGAACGGTGGTAACGGGCCGCGTCGAGCGCGGAAAAGTGAAGGTTGGCGAAGAAGTGGAAATCGTGGGCTTCCGTCCGACGATGAAGAAGACGGTGACGGGCATCGAGATGTTCCGCAAGTTGCTGGATGAAGGGATTGCGGGCGACAACGTTGGGTTGCTGTTGCGCGGCACGGAAAAGGATGAAGTCGAGCGCGGACAGGTGCTGGCCAAGCCCGGCTCGATCACCCCGCACACCAAGTTCAAGGCTGAAGCGTACGTATTGACGAAGGAAGAAGGCGGACGCCACACGCCGTTCTTTACGGGCTACCGTCCGCAGTTTTACTTCCGGACGACGGACGTGACGGGCGACGTAAAGCTGCCGGCTGGGGTAGAGATGGTGATGCCGGGCGACAACATATCGTGCGAGATCACGCTGATCACGCCGGTGGCTTTGGAGAAGGGATTGCGCTTCGCGATTCGTGAAGGCGGACACACGGTAGGGGCCGGCGCAGTTGCCGAGATCATCGAGTAAACGACCATGCGAGAAATAATCACACTGCAGTGCATCGATTGTAAGAACCGGAACTACACGACGACCAAGAACCGGAAGAAGCATCAGGACCGGCTGGAGACGTCGAAGTTCTGCAACACGTGCCGAAAGCACACCGGACACAAGGAAGTGAAGTAATTTCGTCTCGAAGGTAAGTTGGAGCGGTGCACGAAGCGTGTTGAAGCGATCGGCTTGCAGCTCAGCCGAGCGCGGGTTTTCAGAATCAATTTTCGAGCGCAGCTCGAAAAAAGTAGGGGAGTAGGTTTAACGGTAGACCATCGGTCTCCAAAACCGAGAGTGGGGGTTCGAATCCCTCCTCCCCTGCCAGTTTAGGAGTGAGGCGGTGTGAAGCTGCCGGGCAGTACGGGGCGAAAGCGAACAAGGCGAAATGGCGAACGAAGCGCAATTCAATCGAGAACAAGAGAAAGAGCGCGTTGATGCATTCGCGCTGATGGAACCGGTAGGCAAGATTGCGGCGTGGCCGAAGCGGTTGCGTTCGTTCTTTCACGACGTGCGCACCGAGATGCGGCATGTGAACTGGCCGTCTCGGCCAGATGTAATCTCGACGACCGTGGTCGTGACCGTGACCGTGGCATTTTTTGGAGTTTATTTCTTCTTGACTGATTCCGCTTTCAGCAAGGGGATCGGCTGGCTGATCGAATATGCAAAGAAACATTCCTGAAGGCTCAGAAACACCCGAGATCGTGCCGGTTCCAGCGGCGGAAGCTGCGGCGCCATCTGCCGCGACGTCGAAGCACTGGTACATCGTGCACACCTATTCGGGGTTTGAGAAGAAAGTGAAGGAAAGCCTCGAGGGCCGTGTGGCGGCGTTCGGGCTGACCGACAAGATCGGGCAGATCGTAATCCCGACCGAGTCCGTCGTGGAAGTGCGCAACGGCAAGAAAGTGATTTCGCCGCGCATGTGCTATCCGGGCTATGTGCTGGTCGAGATGGACATGGACGATTACACCTGGCACGTGGTGCGTTCCACGCCCCGCGTGACGGGATTCGTCGGATCCGGCCAGACGCCTTCGCCACTCACCGAAGAAGAAGTGCAGAACATTCTGAATCGCGCGACCACGACGGCGGAAAAGCCGAAGCCGAAGCTGTCATTCGATCGCGGCGAGAAGGTGCGCATCGGCGAAGGGCCGTTTGCGAACTTCACCGGCATAGTGGAGGAAGTGAACCCGGAACGCAGCACGCTGAAGGTTTCGGTGACGATTTTCGGACGCTCGACGCCGGTGGAGCTGGATTTCGCGCAGGTGGAGAAAGTCGCGCAGTAAGAGACGCAAAGATTTCTGAGCAGCACCGAATTTAGAGACGGCAAGGCGGACACGAGGACATGGCAAAGAAAGTTCAGGCAACCGTAAAGCTGCAACTGCCGGCGATGAAAGCGACTCCGGCGCCGCCCGTGGGCACGGCACTTGGCCCGCACGGCGTGAACATCATGGATTTCTGCAAGCAGTTCAACGCGAAGACGGCGAAGGAACCAGACGGGATGATCATTCCCGTGCTGGTGACGATTTACAGCGACCGCACTTTCACGTTCATCATGAAGACTCCTCCGGCGTCGGAGCTGATCAAGCGCGCCGCCGGAATCGTGAAGGGTTCGCCCGAGCCGAACCGCAATAAAGTGGGCAAGCTGACCGCGAAGCAGGTGGAAGATATCGCGAAGCTGAAGTTGCCCGATTTGAACACGACGAATCTGGCTTCGGCCATTCGCTCGATCCGTGGAACGGCGCGCAACATGGGCGTCGAAGTCAGCGAATAAGAACGCAAGAGAGAGGGAATCCGATGGGCCGCAGCGCAAAAGTTGGTGGAAAGAATATCGACCGGGCACGCAAGCTGGTTGAGCCTCGTCCGTACAAGCTCGAAGAAGCCGCGGAGCTGCTCCGCAAGGCGCACTTCGTGAAGTTCGACGAGACCGTGGAAGTGGTGCTGAATATCGGCGTCGATCCGAAGCAGTCGGACCAGATGGTCCGCGGCACGGTGGTGCTGCCGCACGGGCTTGGCAAGTCGAAGCGCGTCGTGGTGATCGCGACAGGCGACAAAGTTCGCGAAGCCGAAGAAGCGGGCGCGGATTTCGTTGGCGGCGAAGACATGGTGGAAAAGATTCAGCAGGGCTGGACGGATTACGAAGCGGTGATCGCGACTCCGGACATGATGCGCTCGGCCGGCAAGCTCGGTAAAGTGCTCGGTCCTCGCGGCTTGATGCCGAACCCGAAGACGGGAACGGTGACGGCGGACGTGGCGAAGGCCGTGGCGGAAATTAAGGCCGGCAAAGTCGAGTTTCGTTTGGACAAGACGGGCTTGATCCACTCACCGGTGGGCAAAATCAGCTTCAGCGCCGACAAGCTCGCAGGCAACGCGCATGCGCTGCTCGCGGCGGTGATCAAGGCAAAGCCCGCGGCGGCGAAGGGCAAGTACATCAAGAAGATCACGCTGACCTCGACTATGGGGCCGGGCGTCTTGATTGATGAAGCAGAAGCGGAAACGGCCGTCGCAGCAGCGGCGTAACGAAAAGAGATTCACTTAAAGCGATTTTGAGGGAGAGGTTGGCATGAAGAAGAAGGCCGAAAAGGTCAAGAAGGGCGACGAACTAAAGTCGCAACTGGCAACGGTATCGACCGTGATTTTGTCGACGTTCCAGGGAATCACCGTCGAGCAAGATACGCAGCTTCGCCGTCAGGTGGAAGCGGCGGGCGGCCACTACGAAGTGGTGAAGAACACGGTGGCGGAACGCGCGGCGCAGGGAACGCGGAGCCGAAGGGCTGCTGAAGGATCTGAAGGGCACCAACTCGATCGCGTACACGAAGACCGATCCTGTAGCGCTTGCGAAGATTCTTACGAAGGTCGCCAAAGATGTTCCGGCGTTCCAGTTCCGCGCGGGATGGGTTGAGGGCAGAGTCATCTCGATCCAGGAAATCAAGCAGCTTTCCGAACTGCCCAGCAAGGAAGAATTGATCAGCAAGATCATGTTCATGCTGAATTCGCCGGCGCAGCGTTTGGCGACGGTGAAGAAAGCGGTTTCGCGCAATCTGGCGGTGGTGTTGAGCGAAGCGCACAAAGCGAACAAGTTTGCAGCGCCGGCCGCTTGAGCCGCGCGGCGAAGAGATTGTGGTTCGGTTTCAGGTTTGGTGTAGCACAGGTTTTTAAATTCGGAGGAGGATAGGAAACAGCAATGGCCAGCAAAGTTGAATCGATATTGGAAGAGATCAAGACACTCTCGTTGCTCGAAGCTTCCGAGCTCGTAAAGAAGCTCGAAGAAGCGTTCGGCGTCTCAGCGGCGGCAGCGGCTCCCGTGATGGTGGCGGGCGGCGGCGCAGCGGCGGGCGCGGCAGGCGCAGCGGAAGAGAAGACGGAATTCACCGTCGTGCTCACCGAAGTAGGCGCGAACAAGATCAACGTGATTAAGGCAGTCCGCGAAGTGACAAGCCTGGGCTTGAAAGAAGCCAAGGACCTGGTCGACGGCGCTCCCAAGACCGTGAAAGAGGGAGTGAACAAGGACGAAGCCGCCACGATCAAGAAGAAGTTCGAAGAAGCGGGCGCTAAAGTCGATATCAAGTAACTCGGGAACCCAGCAGGACCCTGCAGCCCGGACAGATCGGCTGCGAAGGAATGCGCCACGCGCGTAATCCTTTTGAACTTCGAAACCTCACGATACGTCCTTCCCGGACCGGCGGTGCGGGTGTCTACCCGTGTCGCCGATACGGCATGCAGCTGACATAAGGAAGGTCCATGAGCAATCGCAATGGAAATCGCTCCACTCGGGAACGAGCACGCCTGGATTTCGCCAAAATCAAGACCACGGTGCAAATTCCCAACTTGATTGACGTGCAGAAGAAGTCCTATCAGCGCTTCTTGCAGATGGACTTGCTGCCGAGCGAGCGTGAAGATACGGGCCTGCAGTCGGTATTCGCCTCGGTGTTTCCGATTCAGGACTTCCGCGGTCTTTCGCAGCTGGATTTCGTCGATTACGCGATCGGCAACTGGGAGTGCAAGTGCGGCCATCTTCGCGGCCTGCATCACCTGCGCGCCACGTGCCGGAATTGCGGCGCCTCGGTAGTAACCAACCCTTACAAGACCGGCGACGTTCTCTGCGCGAAGTGCGGCACGTTTAACAAAAATACTCCGACGTTTTGCAACAAGTGCGGCGACCCGGTCACGTTGCAGTTGAAGTACGACGTGAACGAGTGCCAGGAACGCGGCATGACGTATTCCGCGCCGCTGAAGGTGACCATCCGGCTCACAATTTACGACAAGGATCCGGACACGGGCGCAAAGTCGATCCGCGACATCAAGGAACAGGAAGTTTTCTTCGGCGACATTCCGCTGATGACCGAGAACGGCACCTTCATCATCAATGGAACCGAGCGCGTTATCGTCAGCCAGCTGCACCGTTCGCCGGGCGTGTTTTTCGAGACGGCGAATAACCGCAGCTACTTCCTCGGCAAGATTATTCCTTACCGCGGTTCGTGGGTGGAGTTCGAGTACGACACCAAGAACATTCTGTACGTCCGCATTGACCGAAAGCGCAAATTCCTGGGATCGATTTTCCTGCGCGCGCTGGGAATCAAGTCGAACGAAGACATCCTGCGCACGTTCTACCAGGTGGAGCGCATTTCGGTTCGTGACGGCGAAATCTTCTGGAATGCTTCGGAAGGCCTGATCGATCGCAAGCTCTCGAAGGAAATCAAGCATCCGAAGACCGGCGAAGTGCTGGTCGGCGCCCACAAGAAGATCAGCGATCCTCTGTACAAGGAATTGCAGAAGGCGCGCGTCACGCAGGTGGAAATCGGCGTGGCGGATCTGGAAGGCGCGGTAACCGTAAGCGAACTGGTGAACCGCCAGACCGGTGAAGTGCTGCTTGAAGCGAACAAGCCGCTGACAGCGGAGATGTGGGCTTCGATTGGCGAAGCGGGAATCACGGAAGTGGACGTTTGCTTCCCGGACCGCGACGACACCGGCATTATCGTGACGCGCACGCTCGAAAAGGACACCATCCGTTCGCCGAAGGAAGCGTTGATCGAGATTTACCGCAAGCTGCGCCCGGGCGATCCTCCGACGCTCGAGACGGCTACGGCTCTTTTCAACGGCATGTTCTTCGACGCGCGTAAGTACGACTTCAGCAAGGTCGGCCGTCTGAAGTTCAACATCAAGCTTGACCTGCAGACGCCGCTTGAGAAGCGCACGCTCGATCCGTCCGACTTCATCGCAGCGATCAAGTATTTGCTGAAGCTGCGCAAGAACATCGGTTCGGTGGACGACATCGACCATTTGGGCAACCGCCGCGTCCGCGCGGTGGGCGAGCTTCTTGAGAACCAGTTCCGCATCGGTCTGGTTCGCATGGAACGCGCGATCAAGGAAAAGATGTCGGTTTATCAGGAAATGTCCACGGCGATGCCGCACGACCTGGTGAACGCGAAGCCCGTGATGGCGGCGATCCGAGAATTCTTCGGGAGCTCGCAGCTTTCACAGTTCATGGACCAGACCAACCCTTTGAGCGAAATCACGCACAAGCGGCGTCTTTCGGCTCTTGGGCCGGGCGGTCTTTCGCGCGAACGCGCGGGTTTCGAAGTCCGCGACGTTCACCCGACGCACTACGGCCGCATTTGTCCCATTGAAACGCCGGAAGGCCCGAACATCGGGTTGATCAGCTCGCTTTCTTCCTACGCGCGGATCAACGAGTTCGGCTTCATCGAATCGCCGTACCGCAAGGTGAAAAACGGTCGCGTTATCGACTTCGTTCAGATCGTGAACGCGGGCGATAGCGAGTTCAAGGCCGGCGAAATCGTCGAGAAGGAAAAGGTCGAAGACGCCAACGAGGAACTGAAACGGCGGCGCGTGGTGTGGGACGCGCACTGCTTCTATCTCTCGGCGTGGGAAGAAGACCGCTACGTGGTCGCGCAGGCGAACGCGTCGCTCGACGAAAAGGAACGCATCACCACCGAACTGGTGAACTGCCGCCAGGCCGGCAACTTCGTGCTGAAGAGCCGCGAGGAAGTGGATTACATCGACGTGTCGCCGAAGCAGCTGGTCTCGGTGGCCGCGAGCTTGATCCCGTTCCTTGAGAACGACGACGCGAACCGCGCGTTGATGGGCTCGAACATGCAGCGCCAGGCCGTACCGCTAATCAAGGGCGATGCGCCGCTGGTCGGAACGGGCATGGAGCGCGTGACGGCTCGCGATTCGGGCGCTGTGATCGTGTGCCGCCGAGACGGCATCGTTGATCAGGTGGACTCGGAGCGCGTGATCGTGCGCGTGGAGTCGGATCAGTCCGGCGTACTGAGCCGCGAAGTGGGATCCGACATCTACCTGCTTACGAAGTTCAAGCGTTCGAACCAGAACACGTGCATCAGCCAGAAGCCGCTGGTTCGCGCGGGCGACCGCGTGAAGCAGGGTCAGGTGCTGGCGGACGGTCCTTGCACGGACCGCGGCGAGCTCGCTCTCGGACGCAACGTGCTGGTGGCGTTCGTACCCTGGCGTGGTTACAACTTCGAAGACGCGATCCTCGTCAGCGAAAAGCTGGTGGAAGAGGACTACTACACCTCCATCCACATCGAGGAATACGAAATCGAAGCGCGCGATACGAAACTGGGTCCCGAAGAAATCACGCGGGACATTCCGAACATCAACGAAAGCTTCCTGCGAAACCTCGACGAGAGCGGCGTGATCCGCATCGGCGCGACGGTGAAGCCGGGCGACATTCTGGTGGGCAAGGTTACGCCGAAGGGTGAAACCACGCTGACGCCGGAAGAGAAGTTGTTGCGTGCGATCTTCGGCGAAAAGGCCGGCGACGTTCGCGACGCTTCGCTCTACTGCCCGCCGGGCATCGAAGGCACGATCGTGGACGTGAAGATCTTCTGCCGCAAGGGCGCGGAGAAGGACGAACGCCACAAGTCGATCGAGGCCGCACAGGTAGCCAAGCTCGAAAAGAACCTCGCGGACGAAATCCGCATCTTGACCGACGAACGCTTGAAGCGCCTGAACGACTTGCTGGGCGGCCAGAAGCTGGTGGCCGACCTGCATGACGAGCGGACCAACAAGCGCCTGTTGACCAAGGGCACCGAGTTGACGCGCGAAATCCTGGAAAAGATTTCCACGCGCAACTTGAAGCGTCTGCGTTTGAACGATAAGGACCCGCTGCTCATCGAGAAAATCGACGAAGTCGAAGAGATGACTTCGCGCCAGATCGACGTGCTGCGGAAGATCACCGACGAGCGCATCGGCAAGCTGAAGAAGGGCGACGAGCTGCCTCCGGGCGTGATCAAGCTGGTGAAGTGCTACATCGCGATGAAGCGCAAGCTTTCGGTCGGAGACAAGATGGCGGGCCGCCACGGTAACAAGGGCGTGATCGCTCGCATCATTCCGAAGGAAGACATGCCTTACATGCCCGATGGCACGCCGGTGGAAATCGTGCTGAACCCGCTGGGCGTTCCCTCCCGTATGAACGTGGGACAGATTCTGGAAACGCACCTGGGCTGGGCGTCGAAGGAGCTGGGCGAGCAGATCACCAAGCTTCTCGACAAGGAATCGCGTGCCGAGCAAGTGCGCAAGTACTTCAAGGATGCGTTCGGTCCCACTTCGGTCTGGAAAACGATCGTGGGCCTGGACGACGACGAAATCCTTGACCTGGCGCATGGCTTCAAGGACGGAGTGCCGTTCGCAACGCCGGTATTCGACGGCGCGCGCGAAACGGACATCCGCCACTTGCTCCAGTTCACCGAGCTGCCGGAGAGCGGCAAGATCACGCTGCACGACGGCATGACGGGCGACGTATTCGCCCAGCAAGTCACCGTGGGCTACATCTATATGTTGAAGCTCTCGCACTTGGTGGACGACAAGATCCACGCCCGGTCGATCGGACCGTACTCGTTGATCACGCAGCAACCGCTGGGCGGCAAGGCGCAATTCGGAGGCCAGCGATTCGGAGAAATGGAAGTGTGGGCGCTGGAAGCATACGGCGCAGCGCACATCCTGCAGGAACTGCTAACCGCGAAGTCGGACGACGTGTATGGCCGCGCGAAAATCTACGAGGCCATCGTGAAGGGCGAGCCGGGCATCGAGCCGGGCGTGCCCGAGTCGTTCAACGTGCTGGTGCGCGAGTTGCAGTCTCTGTGCCTCGACATCGAACTGATGAAGCGCCAGAAGCCGCAGCCGGAAAAGCTGGAAGCGGCGGACTAACTTTCGCGGACGGTCCTGTCCGCCACGGCGGACGGGACCGAGCCGAACGGTTTCTGAACCTGCAGTACATTGTCCGGCCGAACCGGACAGGAGGATCAGCCATTGTACCGATCGAGCCCTTATGATCGCGCCAGCCAGATCGCGGATTTCGATTCCATTCGCATCAGCCTGGCAAGTCCGGAAAAAATCCGGTCGCTGGTCGCACGGCGAAGTAACCAAGCCGGAGACCATCAATTACCGCACCTTCAAGCCGGAGCGCGACGGCCTTTTCTGCGCCAAGATTTTCGGCCCCGTCACGGACTGGGAGTGTTTGTGCGGCAAATACAAGCGGATGAAGCACCGCGGCGTGATCTGCGACAAGTGCGGCGTGGAAGTCACGCTCAGCAAGGTTCGCCGCGAACGCCTGGGGCACATCGAACTGGCGTCGCCCTGCTCGCACGTGTGGTTCTTCAAGGGTCTGCCCAGCCGCATCGGCTACTTGCTGGACATCACCATGCGCGACCTCGAGCACATCCTGTATTTCGAAACGTTCGTCTGCATCGATCCGGGCGAAGTGCGCCGGCTCGAGGAAAAGGAAATCCTTCCGGAAGAAAAGCTGCGCGAACTTCAGAAGGAGTTCCCGGGCAAGTTCCGCGCGGGCATGGGCGCCGAAGCGATCAAGGAACTGCTCCGCCGCGTGGAAGTCGACAAGCTGTCCGAAGAACTGCGCGAGAAGATGAAGACCGATCCGAGCCTGCAGAAGCGCATCAAGTTCGCCAAGCGCCTGAAGGTTCTGGAAGCGTTCCGCAAGAGCGGCAACAAGCCCGAGTGGATGATCCTGGACGTGATCCCGGTTCTTCCGCCGGAATTGCGCCCGCTGGTGCCTCTGGACGGCGGCCGCTTCGCCACTTCCGACTTGAACGATCTGTATCGCCGCGTGATCAACCGCAACAACCGGTTGAAGAAGCTGATGGAGCTTCACGCGCCGGACGTCATCGTCCGCAACGAAAAGCGCATGCTGCAGGAAGCGGTGGACGCGCTGTTTGACAACGGCCGCCGCGGTCGCGTTCTGCGCGGCACCAACAACCGCCCGCTGAAGTCGCTCTCAGCGACACGCTGAAGGGCAAGCAGGGCCGTTTCCGCCAGAACCTGCTCGGCAAGCGCGTGGACTATTCGGGCCGTTCGGTCATCGTCGTCGGCCCCGAACTGAAGCTGCACCAGTGCGGTTTGCCGAAGAAGATGGCGCTCGAACTGTTCAAGCCGTTCATTTATCACAAGCTGGAAGCCGCGGGCCACTGCACCACCATCAAGCAGGCCAAGGAACTGGTGGAAGCGCAGGAACCGGTGGTATGGGACATTCTCGAAGACGTAATTCGCGAACATCCCGTGATGCTGAACCGCGCTCCCACGCTGCACCGGCTCGGCATTCAGGCGTTCGAGCCCGTGCTTGTCGAAGGAAAAGCGATCCGCATCCATCCGCTGGTTTGCACGGCGTTCAACGCGGACTTTGACGGCGACCAGATGGCGGTGCACATCCCGCTGTCACCGGAAGCGCAGGTCGAAGCGTCCGTGCTCATGCTGAGCTCGCACAACATTCTGTCTCCGGCCAACGGTTATCCGCTGGCGATTCCGACGCAGGATATGGTGCTGGGCATCTATTACATGACCAAGTCCAAGCCGAAGGCGAAAGGCGAAGGCCGCGCATTCGGATCGCCGGAAGAAGTGGTGATGGCGCTGGAAGCGAAGGAAGTGGAACTTCTCACTCCGATCCGCCTGCGCTACACCGGTGAAGTAATCGACCTGACCAACGCGTATGACGATCAGGACGTTTCGCACACCGAGCCGGTCAACCTGAACAAGCAGTTCCTGCAAACGACGGTCGGCCGCGTGATCTTCAACGATCACCTGCCGACGCGACATGCCGTTTATCAACGGCCTTCTGAAGAAGAAGGGCGTGCAGGCGCTGGTGCAGTACTGCTATCTGCGCTTCGGCCTCGAGAAGACCGTGGTGGCGCTGGATAAGCTGAAGGAACTCGGCTTCCTGTATGCGACGAAGTCCGGCGTTTCGATCGGCATCAGCGACATGGTTATCCCCAGCGTAAAGTTCAAGCTGGTGGATTCGGCCGAGCACGAGGTCGTGAAAGTTCAGCAGCAGTATCTGGACGGCGCGATCACCAACGGCGAGCGCTACAACAAAGTCATCGCGATCTGGTCGGACGTGACGGAAAAAGTCGCGGACGAAATGTTCAAAGCCCTGGAAGAGCAGGACAAGCAGGGCGTGATCAATCCGGTGTACGTGATGGCGGACTCCGGTGCTCGCGGTTCGAAACAGCAGATCCGGCAGCTTTCGGGTATGCGTGGTTTGATGGCCAAGCCCTCGGGCGAAGTCATCGAGACGCCGATTACCTCGAACTTCCGCGAAGGTCTGACGGTGTTGCAGTACTTCATCTCGACGCACGGCGCTCGTAAGGGTCTGGCCGACACCGCTTTGAAGACGGCGGACTCGGGCTACCTGACCCGCCGCCTGGTCGACGTTGCGCAAGACGTGATCATCAACGAATTCGACTGCGGCACGGCCGACGGCATTTACGTGGAGCCGATTTTGGAAGCCGGCGTCGAAGTGGAACCGTTGCGCGATCGCGTCGTGGGCCGCGTGTCCCTTGAGAAGATCAAAGACTACGAAGGCAACGTGATCGTCGAGATCAACCAGGAAATCACCGAAGAACTGGCGAACGCGATTCAAGCGGCCGGCATCGAGCGCGTGAAGATTCGTTCCGTGCTGACCTGCGAATCCCGCCGCGGAGTCTGCGGACGTTGCTACGGCCGCAACCTCGCTACCGGACGTTTCGTCGAGATGGGCGAAGCGGTCGGCGTAATTGCCGCGCAGTCGATCGGCGAACCTGGAACACAGCTCACGATGCGTACGTTCCACATCGGCGGAACGGCGACCCGAGTCACCGAACAGTCGAAGGTCGATGCCCGTAACAACGGCTTCGTGAAGTTCATCGACTTGAAGGTGGTCGAAGGCCGCGGCAAGCAGATCGTTTCGATGAACCGCGTCGGGCTTGATCGCCGTCGTGGACGAAAAGGGACGCGAAAAGGAACGCCACCATGTGGTGTACGGCGCGCGCCTGAAGGTGCGAAGACGGCGCAGCCGGTCACGATCGGGCAGACGATGGTCGAGTGGGATCCTTACACCTTCTCGATCCTCACCGAAACCGGCGGCACGATCCAGTTCAAGGATCTGCAGCCCGGCATCACCATCGAAGAGCAAGTGGACGAAGTCACCGGGCTTTCGCAGCTGGTTGTCACGCTGCCGCCGGGTGACGAAAAGCATCAGCCGACGATTCTGGTCCGCGACTCCGCAGGGCCGCGTGCGCAAGAAGTACCTGATGCCGTCACGCGCTCACTTGATGGTAGCCGACGGCGATGAAGTGCAGCCGGGCGACGTGCTGGCGAAGATCCCGCGCGAAACCACCAAGACCAAGGACATCACCGGCGGTCTGCCGCGCGTCGTCGAACTCTTCGAAACGCGCAAGCCCAAGCGATCCCGCGGTCATCAGCGAAATCGACGGCGTGGTGAAGTACGGCGAAATCGCCAAGGGCCAGCGCAAGATCTACGTCGAGAGCGAGGATGGGAAGACCATGAAGGAATACTCGATCTCCCGCGGCGTCCACATCAACGTTCAGGAAGGCGAGCACGTGCAGGCCGGCGAGCCGCTGATCGACGGACCGCTGAACCCGCACGACATTCTCGCCGTCCTCGGCGAAAAGTACACCCAGGCTTACCTGGTGAACTCGATCCAGGAGGTTTACCGCCTGCAGGGCGTGAACATCAACGACAAGCACATCGAAACGATCGTTCGCCAGATGATGCGCTGGGTGAAGGTGGAGGACGTTGGCGACACCACGTTCCTTCTCGAGGAGCAGGTGGATAAGTTCCGCTTCCGCGAGGAGAACGACCGGATCATCCAGGACGGAGGCCGCCCGGCAACGGGCCGTCCGTTGCTCCTCGGCATCACCAAGGCGTCGCTCTCGACGGATTCGTTCATCTCCGCCGCGAGCTTCCAGGAGACGACGCGCGTGCTCACCGAAGCGGCGATCTCCGGAAAGGTCGATTACCTGCGCGGCCTGAAGGAAAACGTGATCATGGGCCGCTTGATTCCCGCGGGCACCGGCCTGGAGCGTTACCGCAACATCCAGCTCCTCACCGAAATCCCGAAGGAGGAGCCGCAACAGACTCGAGCCGGAACTCACCCCGGAAGAAGCGGCGGCACTGGACTTCCTGCGGAAGGACACCGACGCGGTCGCGGAAGGCGACTAACCGCTTCACAACAACCCGTAACAGATTACAACGGCGCCTCGAGTGTTTCGCGGCGCCGTTTCCTTTTGCGGCCTTCATTTTGTGGGACATCGTCCGGCGGTGTGACCTGTATTTTTCAGTCGGCTAGTAAACATCTTGGCATCGTCGGTAGCGTTTGTTTGGCGTGCGGCTCGGCCGGATGGTTACAATTTAAGAGGTGACATGCCTTCCGATCCGACAACTCCGGTGACTGACAAGCCGACGAAAGCCGATCCCGAGGGTGCGCCCGGGGAGAAGCAGTTTCAGAAGCTTGTCGAGGTAATCTCGCGTTCGCAGATGAATTATCGCGAGTTGATCGACCATCTGGATCACGCCGTATTTACGATTTCGCTCGAAGGCGAAATTCGTGTGGCGAACCGCCGCTTGGCGGAGATTCTCGACACGCCGTTCAAAGACCTGATCGGCCACACGCTATCCGAATTCCTGGCCGCCCCCACGTTGGCCGAAGTCCGGCACGCAATTCCGGAATTTCTCAAGGAAGGGTCGTGGTCCGGGCGTGTTACGGCGAGGCTGCGGAAGGACGGCTCGGCGCGGTTCTACGAGTGCTGGCTGCAGCTGCAGAGAGACGATGAGCAACCGTCGGTGACGGGCTGGGCGCGTGACGTTACCGACCGCATCGATATCGAGCGCCAGCTTCACAAGGAACAGGAATTCGTCCGGCAGCTGGTAGCGAGCTTCCCGGACATGATTTCGGTGCTCGACCGCGAGGGACGTGTTACGTTCACGAGTCCGAAGATCAAGGACGTGCTTGGTTATGCGTCCGAGAGTTTGGTGGGCGAGGAATTCGGAAGTGCGATCCACCGGGACGACCTGCCAGAGATCAAGGAGATGTTCCGGAAGCTGGTAACCGGAGAGATGGAGAGCGTGCTGTGCGAGTACAGAACGCTGCACGGCGACGGCACCTGGAGAATCCTGCGCGCCAGCGCGAGCCCGCTCTTCGAAAGCGGACGAAAAATCAGCGGCGTGGTTGCCTCGATTCGCGACGTGACCGAAGTAAAGAACACGGAAAAGCAGCTCCTGCAAAAAGAAAAGCTCGCCGCGATGGGCGAAATGATGTCCGGCGTGGCGCACGAGTTGAACAATCCGCTCACGGCGATCATTGGAATCAGCGACCTGCTAAACGAAAAAGCGGGCGATGAATCGAGCAAGCGGCAGCTCGGTCTGGTGCTGAAACAGGCCCGGCGTGCGGCGGCGATCGTGCAGAATTTGCTTTCATTCGCGCGTCCTTCGACGCTCGTGAGCAAGAAACTCAGCATCGAGGCCGTGGTGCGGTCGGTGACGACGACGCAGGAGATGCTGCTGAAGCCGAAGAACATCGAGCTGCAGGTGGTGGTCGAAAGCCCGCTTCCCGCGGTGCAGGGCGACGCCAAACTGTTGCAACAGGTATTGCTCAATCTAATTTCAAATGCCGAGCAATCAATTACCGCAGGCAACGGACACGGGCGAATCACAGTCACCATGAAACCCGAGAACGGAAAGGTCGGGGTAAAGGTGCTCGACGATGGCGCGGGCATCCCCGCTGCAAACCTGAGTAAGATTTTCGATCCGTTCTTCACCACGAAGCGGCCGTCCGGCGGCACCGGATTGGGTTTGACGATTTGCACGGCGATTGTAAAAGAGCACGGCGGAACGATTGAGGTGCAGTCCGTGGCAGGATCGGGAGCGGAGTTCACTGTGTTGCTGCCAGCGTTTGAGGAGTTGCTGCCCTCTCCGTCCATGTCGGCTCCCGTGGTGCGACCGGTGGTAAGCGCTCCCGCGGGCAAAGCCCTGTTGCAGGGACACTCCGTATTCGTGGTCGACGACGAGGAGAGCATCCGCGAAATCGTGCAGGAAGGCCTGTTAGCGCGGGGCATGGTCGTGGAAGGCGCGTCCAGCTCGGAAGAGGCCCTGGCGCTTTTACCCAAGCGAACCTACGACTTTGTCTTGTGCGATTACAACCTGCCGGGAATGAACGGCGATCAGTTCTTCGATCTGATCCGCTCGCGCAATCTTGCCCAGAAATCGAAGTTCGTCTTCATGACTGGGGCGATGTTCGAGCCCTCGGAAATGGCGCTCTTCAAAGAGAAGGGAGCGTTTATTCTGCAGAAGCCATTTCACATCGCTTCGCTTGCCTCAATGCTGATCGAACTACTGCAAGCCTCAAAGTCGCCCGCGTCTTAATTTCCGCGCCCTAGCAGCCTACTTTTTCTTTTCTTGCGGACCATCGACGCCGAAATCCCAAAAATACAAACTCGTGCCGCCGCCGGGCACAATTTCCGCGAGCGCATACTCGCCGGGTCCGACCGACTGCATGATGGTGTAGCGGAACACTCCGCGCGCAATCTCCCATCGTTGAATCGGCAATTCGATCACTCCCGTGGCCGCGGTCTGCTGGAATAGCTCGTCCAGGTTCTCAAGATCGCGCTTGCCGTTATGGATCTTGGCCTGAATCAGTTCAATTTGCGGGTCATGACCGTCTGCGGAACGGTAATAGAGCTCGATCTGCCCGGGCTGAACGCGCATCTTCGCGCGCGTCCCATCCAGAGAAACAGTATGGCGCGAGGGGACGATCGGCACGGGAACCAGCACTTGCTTGAGCATCTGCTTTTTGCTGAATTTAATGTCCGCATCGACAGGCGGGATTTTGGAGATTTTATCGCCGTCGTAAAGAAAGACGCCTTCGCCCTCGGGCAAAAACACGCCCTTCGAGATTTCAATGCTTGCGTCAACGTCAATCACGTCGGAGCCTCGTTCCGCTTCCTGGGCGTGAACCTTGGCGATCAGCGCCTGCTTGCGCGCGGCTTCTGCGTCGCTCGCTTTCTTCGTGGCGTCCCAATCAACGAGATCCTTTGGCATTTCCTCCCATTGATGCTGGTCGATGCTGTAGTAGCGCACACGGTCGCCATCGACTTCATATTCGCGGACCAGTTGAAACGTGCCGTCCTTCAATATGAGCTTTCCGCCCCGGGGGGCGGGAACGGTATCGATGGCGGATTTTGCCACGGCTGGTGGCGCCGCGGTCGGTTGAGGGCCCGGGCTGGCCTGCGCGAACGTTGAAATCGCGCCGATGACTAAAACTGCGACCAGCGTGAGCAGTATGCGGACAAGAACGCGGACTGTTCCAAGGCGAATCAATACGCACCCGGATATTACGATGCCGAAAACGCGAACGAGGTTGAGCGCTGGTTAGAATAGCTTGGGAAAAGCCGGACCACAATACGGGCGCGGGGAGCGCCCGGAGGCGGGACGCTTAGTTAGTGGAGACGACGACCGGCTGGTGCTCGCAACGGGGCTGCAGCACGTGCAGGATCATTAGCTCAGCCTGCGTGAACAACCACTTTTCGGCTTCGGCGCCGGCCGCTTCTGCGGCGCGAACGATCCGGCCGAGGTGCTTGTTCCGCGCAACGCCGCGGAGATGGTCCAGGCAAATACCGGTCAGAATGCATACTTCGTCTTCGGTGAATACTTTCTGGCTGAGCTTGATTCGCACCATGTGTGAGCCCCTCACATTGCACTCGATGCCTGAAGTCAGGCTACGAGAGGCACCTGTCCCCTGCAATAGTCCTTCCGTTCCATTCGGCGCAAACTTTAGATTCTTCAGCCGGACGCGAAGGCCTGTGCTCTCTATTGTTTGACGCCTTCAGAGGCGAAAGTGTTCCGAAGGCGGCGAAGTTTCTTTTCGTGCGTCCACGGGAAGTCTGATCCTATCGGTGGAATATTTCTGCTACTTCACGGATTTGTTTCGCGTGGCGCAATTCGTGGTAGGCGATAAGCCGGAACCAATCGTAGATATTCAGCGGACCGAAGACGGGATGAGGGAAAGTGTACGGGCGCAGATCTCGGTCGCGGGTTTCGTCGATAAATTCGAGAGTGCCACGCCGGGGGGCTGCAATTTTCTCTGCATATTCGGACTGAGTTGGAACGCGGGTTCCGTCGATCGCGATTGGCGATTTAAGCTTTCTGGCGCGTCCTGCGGCGAGCGCGAGCGGGAGGTGGAACCGCTTGAGAAACGGTACCGGATAAGGTGGTTTCTGGACGGTTTTCTTCGAAGCGCGAATTATGGACTCCTCGACCTGCATCGTGTGAACCACGATTTCCCCGGCTGACCATTTACCTTCGGCCGGCGCGGCGCTCCATTGGTCCGAAGGAAATGCATCCGCTGTCGCGATGAACTGGGAACGAGAGCCGGAGAGCAGCGCGAGAATTGGATCGAGGTTTTTCATGCAAGGTGCCACTGCGGTCTAAATCGCAAAGCCACCCGCCTGTTCGAACCCGCGCGCCAACCGGAGTATCTTTCCCTCGGCGAAGTGAGGCCCAAAGATTTGAAGGCCGATCGGAAGACCAGCAGCCGTCTTGCCGCAGGGGACCGACATACCCGGCACGCCTGCCAACGATCCGGTAACGGTATATATATCAGCGAGATACATCTCGAGCGGGTCGGACGTCTTTTCGCCGAGCTTGAACGCAGGGGTTGGCGTGGTAGGCGTCAGAATCGCGTCAACTTTGGTGAAGGCGTCCGCAAAGTCACGGGCGATGAGCGACCTCACCTTTTGGGCTCGGAGGTAATAGGCATCGTAATAGCCGGCGGACAGGGCATATGTTCCCAACATAATGCGGCGCTTGACCTCAGGCCCGAAACCGGCTTCGCGGGTCTTGCGATACATGTCTGTCAGGTTGGCACCCGATACTCGCAAACCATATCGGACGCCATCGAAACGCGCCAGATTCGAGCTAGCCTCGGCCGTTGCGACAATGTAATAGGTGGCGATTGCGTAGTCCGTGTGGGGCATTTTGAGCGGTACCCGCTGGCAGCCAAGCTTTTCGAGAAGGGCGATTCCCGCCTGGACCTTGGCTCTTACCTCGGGATCGAGGCCGGGGCCGAAATAGTCCTCCGGAATACCAATTCGCAGGCCGGCGAGACCCTCGCGTGACTCGGAAGGGTAGTCCGGGACTGGAACGGCAGCAGATGTCGAGTCGTTGGAGTCCAGTCCGGCCATGATGGAGAGCAGCGTAGCGGCATCGTCTACATTCTTGGTGAAAGGCCCGATCCGGTCGAGCGAGGACGCGAACGCGATAAGGCCATAGCGCGACACGCGACCGTACGTTGGCATCAATGCCGGAATACCGCAGAAGGCGCCAGGCTGGCGGATCGATCCCCCAGTGTCCGTTCCGAGCGATGCGACGGCTAATCCCGCTGCTACAACGGCCGCGGAGCCCCCACTCGAGCCTCCTGGCACTCTGTCAGGTGCTATGGGGTTCCGTACGGCACCGTATGCAGAGTTCTCGTTGGAGCTACCCATAGCGAACTCGTCGCAGTTGGTTTTGCCTAAGACCACAGCACCAGCGGCTTCGAGACGCTCGATGGCCGTGGCGTCGTAGGCCGGGACGTATGGTTCAAGGATCTTTGAGCCGCAGGTGGTCCGGACTCCCTTGGTACTGAGAACGTCCTTTACCGCGATCGGGACACCGGCCAAAGGCGGCAGGGTGGCGGCAGTCGCTCCGCCCGCGATGGCAGAGTCGGCCCGATCCGCTTGGGCGAAAGCGCGCTCGGGCGACAGAGCCAGATAGGCGTTTAGTTCGGGATTGCGGGCTTCAATCCGCCGAAAAAAGTCCTGCGTTAGCTCTCTCGCGGATACCTTCTTTGCAAGCAGCGACTCGCGAACGGACGCGATATTCCAGCCGACTGGCGCGCTCATCGCTCGATCACCTTCGGAACGCGGAAGAAAGGTTTGGCAGCATCGGGAGCCTTCGCGAGAACGGCTTCGATAATGTCGCACGGTCGCGGCTCGTCGTTCCGCAGGTTGGATTCACCCGACGCGGCAAACGCAACCTGCGCCATCGGTTCGACGTTCGAGACGTCGAGTTCTTGCAGCTTGCCGATGTAATTCAGAATTTCGTCGAGTTGGCCTCGATACATTTCCACTTCCTCGGGCGAAAGCTCGAGATGCGCGAGTTGAGCGACGCGCAGAACTTCTTCACGGCTGATTTTCATGGTGGCGTTTCCCGGTCTATTGTACAGAAATTCAGGCGAGCACATGAGGCGCAAGACCGGCGAATCGAGCAATCGTCCCGATTATCGTTTGCGATTTCCGCGCACAAAGGGCGTGTGATTGTTGTCGAATTCTTTCGAGACGTGGCGTAACTCGGCCCGCGTGGCAGTAAACTTCACTTCACGGATCAGAGCGGCGCCCCACGCGCGGTTGATCTGATCGCGAAAATCGCCGGCCATGCCCTCGATCTGCCTTTGCCAGGGCTTTCCGTCGGCGGAAATTTCCAGACGGCCTTTTATGCAGCGGACGGGGCGCGTGTGTGCGGCAAGTGTCTGGCCGACGACGGCTGGCCACGTGGCGGAAAGCCACGTAATCGCCGCTTCAGCCCGCTTCATATTTCGGAATGTGCTTCCCAGAAAACTTCCCGCGCGTTCCATTGATTGCGCAAGATACCACGACCGCAGGGGATCGAAAGTGTCGCGAGAAGTTTCTTGTGTAAAAACCTGAGGAAAAATACAGAGAGCTTTGGATATCGTGCGAAGTCTTTCTCGTAAGAGATTCTACGAATTCGCGGAGGTTGCGGCGATTCCTTGAAGTCCGAGTTCGGGCGCGACGGCACGCAATGCCGCGATGCAGAAGGCGATGTGATCGTCGAGCGGGACGCCGAGTTCTTCGGCACCCTTGTAAACATCATCCCGGCTCACACCTCGCGCGAATGCTTTGTCTTTCAGTTTTTTCTTCACCGAAGCCGCTTCAACGTCGTGAATGCTTTTTGAAGGCTTCACGAGGGCGCATGCCGTGAGAAACCCGGAAAGCTCGTCGCAAGCGAAAAGCGTCTTATCCAGTGGCGACTCGCGCGCCACGTTGCAGTAGTCCGCGTGGCCAAGCATCGCGTGAATCATCTCTTCCGGGTAACCGATCTCGCGCAGGATTTGCGAGCCGTGGTAAGGATGTTCCTCTGTGGGCGAGTGTGCCTCGTTGGGCCAGCGCTCGTAGTCGAAGTCGTGCAGCAGTGCAGTGACTCCCCACAAGTCTTCATCGGTGCCGTTCTTCCTAGCGTAGGCGCGCACACAAGCCTCTACAGCGAGCGCATGCTTGCGCAGGCTGTCGGAGTGCGTGTAATCGCAAAGAAGCTTCCAGGCATCGTCTCGAGTGGGCATGGGCGACATTATATCCGGCTCCCAGCCCTCGAGCGCGGCTGCGTTGCGTTTGGAACGTGCGTTTCTTGCCGGAACGATCGGCGCGCTCTTGGGGACTTGTTGCGGCCGCTTCTGTTCACGGATGCGCTTAAGGATGCCGATGGGAAAGGTATTGGCGCGCTTTTTGTGGCGCGAAGATTAGACACGTAAGATTCGTCTCAACAGAAGCTCAAAGCGTCTCGATTTGAGACGCCGGGTGTGACTTTGTGAGAGGAATTCGGTATTTCTTCGCGTCATTTTTTGAACACAGTTGCGGCCAGCCACATTTTTTCGTCGCAAAGCGGAGCGAAAGCAGGCGAAGCCGGCCGCGAAAGCGCTCCCAATGGAAGAGAGCGCAAGAGATTTTTGGCCTGCAAATCAAGCTTTCCAAAGGTGTTGCAAAAAAGGGCAGAGGATGACGCTGCGCGACATTGTGTTCATTGCGTTAGCGGACGCAAAAGGGCGACTTGAGATCAATAGCGAGACGAGCACATTGGTCCTGACATTGCATGTGCAGTGATTCGTTCGCTTGCGAGCAGATCGCACTCAACAAAAAAATCCTGGGAATCCGAAAAAGGACTTGACAAGAAATGGCACCCTATAGAGAATCGCTCTCGCGCCTGTCACTGCCTTCCCCCGAAAGACAACTACGTTCCTCCTCTTCGCATTCCCGTGATGGTCTGCGAGGAGAACCGGTGGGCGAAAAAGCAACTCTGGAAACAAATGTAGAAATGGATCGTGAGGTCCTGCGCTGCGCTGTTTGCGGTCTGGTTCAATACCGGACTCGGACAGACAACTGCCGTAGGTGCCTGCGCATGCTGCCGCCGAAGGTGTCATTCGTGATTCCTTCGCCGTCGCCGCAGGATTTGCCGGGTGACGATCGGCAGCTGTTCGAAAACTGGCCGAACCGCGAAACGGTGGAGAACATCGGGCAGCGGATCCGTCAGTTGCGCGAGTCGCGCGGGATGACGCAGAGCCAGCTACAGGCTCGTTCGCGCGTTTCCCGTTCATATCTCTCCCGCATTGAGAGCGGACAGATGACGCCGAGCCTCGGCACGCTCGAAAAGATCGCCGAAGCGCTTGGCGTGGGACTGAACCGTTTCTTCGTGCCGGAAACGAATGGCGAAACCGTGCTCGAAGATCCGTTCATTCAGGGATTGCGCCCCTACTTGCGTCAACTCGATTGGGCGCAATGGCAGGGCATTCTGAAGCGGTTGCAGGCGATCAGCGAGCATGTGAGCACCAATCACAGCATGCGTCCGATGGCGCCGCAGGTTTCGGGCCTGGGATCGCTCACTCAACGGCGCCCGGCGACGGGACACACGGCAACAGCGCTCCACCGCTAGACCGCTTTTTGGTCACGGCCACTTACAAGTTTCGGTGCAGGCTTGGCGCGTCACCTCTCCTCGGACAAAACGCCAAGCCTGCCACCACAACCCTTAATCTCGCCCCCATCCATTAAACTGCTGCCATAAGTCGCTCGTGCCCGACGAGCGATCAAGCGGCAGAGTCGCGCCGCCCACTCTAAGCACCAATCCCCGCACGAATCCAGAAATTATTGATTAATCTTTCGAGTGACGCTTGGTCGTTAGGATGCGGGTTTACTGGGTCTCGCGCTTTCCTACGCGAACCAGGTTGATTTTCACGCCGTGGTCTTCCTGGGTGAGTGCGACTACACGAGCGCCGTTGCCCTTGTCATCCACGTATGCAATATCGGCGTTGGAATCGACGTTTGTGTGGTGCGGCATGCCGTTGGCTTTGGGTGTTTCCCGGCGAAAGGATGGGCCGAGCTGTTTTTGATACCACGCGGAGACGTCGTCGAGTGAGTCGTCCGTCTTGTAGGTTTCAACGGCCAATCCCACGCCATTGTCGTCGAAGCTGAGTTCCACGTGGGCGTTGCCGTTGTTGTTGTCCGAAAGAGTGGCGCCCGGGTAGAGGGGCAAGCCGGTGTGGTGGCTGCTGTCGGTATCAACTTTGAATTCTCCGACGGGCGTCTGGACGTCAACGTTCTTTTCCGAGCTGTGCAGGTGAACGCGGTGAAGAAACATGCCAGCCAGGGCGAGGCCGAAGACGACCATCAACATGATTCCGCCGGCGACGATGCCCAGAATCCACCACACGGCGTTGTTGTCGCGCCGAGGCGGAGCCATGTTCATGGGCGGGCGTCCCGAGGAGCCGCTAGACATCGTTCACCTCATGCATCGTCTGCTGATAGATACGCCAATGGCGCTGCAAATGTTTCCCGGGCTCGAGGTCATACACCTGATTTCAACTGCACCGGGCGATTGTACTCCCGATGATGCTGGAAGGGCGCAGGTTCGCTTGGAAGCGCTCGCTGGGATACGGCGAAGCGCTAGTAGAAGTTGACGCGGACGTCGGGGCCTTTTTCCAGGTGGACGGTGTCCACAAAGCGGACCTGCCGATTGTCCAGCGTCAGCACCATCGACTGGGTGCGAACTCCCTCGCCGAAGAAGCGGACTCCGCGGAGAAGGCTGCCAGTTGTGACGCCGGTGCAAGCGAAGATGATGTTCTTGCCGGGAGCGAGCTCGTCGGTGTCATAAATGCGGCGCGGGTCCTTAATGCCCATCTGAGCTACGCGCTCGAAATGCTCGGGCTTTTGCACCACCAGCCGGCCGAGAATCTGGCCGTTGAGGCAGCGAAGCGCCGCTGCGGTGAGAACGCCCTCGGGCGCGCCACCGATGCCCATTACGGCGTGGACACCGGTGCCGCCGACTGCGGCGCTGATACCGGCGGAAAGATCGCCGTCCGAGATCAGCTGGATTCGCGCGCCGACAGCGCGAATTTCGGCGATCAGTTTCTCGTGGCGCGGGCGATCCATCACGACGATCACCAGATCTTCCACGCGGCGCTCCAGGCACTTTGCAATAATTTTCAAATTGTGCGCCACAGGCGCGTCAAGCTCAACGAGGCCTTTGCACTGGGGAGGGACGATGAGCTTCTCCATGTAGAGATCGGGGGCGTGAAGCAGGCCTCCGTGATCGCTGGCCGCAAGCACCACGATGGCATTGGGCTGGCCGCCCGAGCAAAGATTGGTACCTTCCAGCGGATCAACGGCGATATCGACTTCGGGATATTTGCGCGACTTATCGTGTGCCGCGGCGCCGACTTTCTCGCCGATGAAGAGCATCGGCGCCTTGTCGCGCTCGCCTTCGCCAATCACGATCGTGCCGTCCATGCCGACGGAATCCATTCCGCTGCGCATGGCTTCGACGGCGACGCGATCGGATTTCATACCGTCGCCTTGGCCCATCGTGCGAGCAGACGCGATCGCGGCGCGTTCAACGACGCGCAAAAACTCCAGACTCAGTTCTTTTTCCATGCCCGCTCCTGGCGCCTGAATGTGTGCGTGAAAACTTCGGGCCTACTCAAATGCGGCGATGCCGGTGATACGTTCGCCGATGATGAGCTTGTGGATGTCGTGCGTGCCTTCGTAGGTGTACACCGACTCGATGTTGTTCATATGGCGCATCACGCAGTAGTCGTCCACGATGCCATTCGCGCCCAGGATTTCACGGGCGCGGCTGGCGCACTCGCGCGCCACCCAGACGTTGTTCATTTTCAGCATCGAAATGTGCGACGGGTGTACCCGGCCTTGGTCCTTCAGGCGGCCGACTTGCAGGGCTAGGAACTGCGCTTTGGTGATCTCCGTGATCATCCAGACCAGTTTCTCCTGCACGAGCTGGTGGCCGGCAATGGGCTTGTTGCCGAATTGCTTGCGTTGCTTGGCGTATTGCAGGGCCGTGTCATAACAAGCCATCGCCGCCCCAATTCCACCCCAGCCGATGCCGTAGCGAGCCTGATTCAGGCACGATAGCGGGCCGCGCAGACCTTCAACGCCAGGGAGCAGATTCAGAAGCGGGAATTTTACAGTCCGTCATCGCGAGGCCCGAGGTGATCGAGGCGCGCAGCGAATATTTTCCGTGTACATCCCAGGCTTTGAAACCAGGCGTGCCTTTTTCCACCAGGAAGCCGCGGATCTTTTCGTCGTCGCATTTGGCCCAGATCACGGCAACGTCGGAGATCGAACCATTGGTGATCCACATCTTTTCGCCGTTCAAGACGTAGCAGTCGCCGGCTTTCTTCGCCCGCGTCAGCATCCCGCCGGGGTTCGATCCGAATTGCGGTTCGGTGAGGCCGAAGCAGCCGATCGCTTTGCCCTGTTGCAGAAGAGGCAGCCAGTGATCTTTCTGTGCGTCCGAGCCAAACGCAAAAATCGGATACATCACCAGAGCCGACTGCACGGAAACGAAGCTGCGCAGGCCGGAATCACCGCGCTCAAGTTCCTGAGTCACTAGGCCGTATTCGACGTTGGACATCCCCGCGCAGCCATAACCCTTCAGGCTTGCGCCAAACAGTCCAAGCTCGGCCATCTGCGGAACCAGCTGGACGGGAAATTTCCCTTCGCGGTTGTACTGCTCGATGATGGGCATGATGTTCTCGTCAACAAACTGCCGGGCAGACTGCCGCGCCAGCTTCTCTTCGTCCGAGAGCACCGAATCGAAATCCAGATAATCAACCCCGGGGAATGACGGCATTCGAAAACTCCTTGGCCGGTTCGAGCAGATCGACGAGCCTTCGGCGCCAATGCAAGCACGCAGATGTAACCTAAACGCAACAGCGGACCCATCGCAAACCGCGATTGTATCCAAATGGAGAGCAGTATCGCCAGCAGTTACAGAAGCCTGGCAATTGGTCTCCGAAAGCCAATGTGGTCTGCCTCTGATGCGTTTTGAGTGCGGAATTTGGTGATTCGAAGTCACTCCCGTTAGAATGGCGAGCCTGCGATTAAATCCGAAATGCGCGCGTACGGCGTTTCGACTACGAGAATGGAGGCAAGGATGGCAGACATTACGTTGGAACAGGCTGAGAAGATCGTCGCAGCGGCGAAGAAGAAGGCGACCGAGCTGGGCACGAAGATGGATATCGCGGTAGTGGATGCGGGCGCGAATCTGAAGGCTTTCGTGCGACAGGATGACGCGTGGATCGGCAGCATCGACATTTCGATCAAGAAGGCCCGAACGGCGCGCTTCTTCAACTTCAATACGGGCGAAATCGGCAAGCTTTCGCAGCCGGGCGGTCCACTGTATGGGATCGAGCACAGCAACGGCGGGCTAATCACGTTCCCTGGCGGCGTAGTGCTGAAAAACGCGAGTGGGGAAGTGGTGGGTGCGATTGGGGTGAGCGGCAGCACAGTCGAGAACGATCATGCCGTGGCGCAGTCGGGTGCCGACGCGCTGGGCAAGTAAGTTCGTCGGGTACTTAACAACCCGAGCCCGGTTTGATGGCCGACTTGCGCAGATTTGGAACGGCGTGGTATCGATACGATCGACGCGTCGAGCGGTGCGCCGTGCTCGTTCTGGAGTTCTCACCCCGCCGCAAGTGGTTGACGCCAGACGGCATGAATGCGATAATTTTTTTCTTGGTAGGTCCTAGAAGTTTGCTCTGGTGACCCGGCAGCACGCCTGAAACCAGAATATAATTAAGAGAAACGGGGCAATCTCATCCGCACCATTTTGTGACGATGGATATCTTCCACCAGATCGGCAACTTCTTCCTTCAAGCTCTGCCCACGGTCGTTATCATCTTCTTTTTCTATCTGTTCATGCGCTGGGCGTTCTTCACGCCGATCCAAAACGCGATGGCGGAGCGAGCCGCGAAAATCGAAGGCGCGAGAGCCGAAGCCGCTCAGGTGGAAAACGCCGCGAAGCAAGATTTGCAGCAGTACAACGACGAGTTGAACAAAGCGCGCGGGCACATTTATCAGGAACAGGAGGCTTCGCGGCAGGCCGTCCTCGATGAAAAAGCTAAATTGCTGAAGGCCATGCGCTCACGCGCGCAAGAAGAGATTACCGCGGCGAAGAAGAAGTTGGAGGCGGAGCTTGCAGCTGCGACGGCGGACGCCGACGCGCTTACTCCGGCTCTGGCAGGCGACATCGCGCGGCAGATTTTGAGCGGAAGCTCTCCCTCGAGCGAAGGAAACCGCCGCTAATGCGCTCCCGACGCTTCCTGCTTAGCTCGATCCCTGTCCTTACATTCACTGTATTTTGCGCTGCCGCGCCTGCATTTGCGCAGGAAGGCGAAGGTCCGGTCGAACACTCCGTCCGGAATGATTTTCCGGATCGTAAACTCGGCGGTTGTGGCCGCGTTATTCGTATGGGCCTTCAAAAAGTGCGCGCCCATGTTCCGCAAGCGCGCCGAAGATATCTCGCAAAAGATCGAAGAAGGTACGCGCGCGCGCGAAGCGGCGGAGCGGCAGCGGCAGGAAATCAAGGCCAAGCTCGCCGGTCTCGAAACGGAAGTTCAGAACATGCGCGTCGCCGGAAAGCGCGAAGCCGAAGCGGAAGCGCAGCGCCTCCGTGAGGTGGCCAAAGCGGAAGCGCAGAAAGTGGAAGAGAACGCCAAGGCTGAGATTGCGGCAGCGGTTCGCGCGGGCCAAATGGCGTTGAAATCTCTGACCGCAGCAAACGCCGTAGCGCAAGCCGAAGCGATGCTTCGCCAACAGATTACGCCGCAAACCGACGGCGGCTTGGTTCGCACGTTTGTAGCGGACCTTGAGAGGAGCGTCAATTGAGCGCTCTGGCGGAGCGGTACGCCGCTGCATTGGCGGACGTTGCATTCGAGCGGCGCAATGGCGATGCGATCGGCAAAGACCTGAACGCATTCATCGAACTTTATTTTCACACGCCCGATCTTCGCAACGCGCTCGAAAGCCCGGTGATTGAGAGCGCAGTGAAGCACCGCGTGATCGAGCAGATCTGCACCAAAATGGGCTTGAACGAAGCCGTCCGCAACTTCATTTATGTGGTGGTCGATCACGGGCGAATTCATTTGCTTGATGAAATAATCCCGGCGTTCCGTAGGGAACTGAACGAGCGGCTTGGAGTCGCGGACGCAGAAGTTACTTCGGCGCACCCGTTGAACGACACGGACAAGCGGCAGCTGGTGGCTGTACTCGAAAGGCGAACCGGAAAAAAGATTGAAGCGCGGTTTTCGGAAGACCCGGCCTTGGTGGGCGGCGCCGTGGTTCGCGTAGGCTCTACGATTTACGACGGTTCGGTGCGCGAACAATTGAACCGGCTGCGCGAACAGCTCGAAACGGATTAGTTCCGCGAGATCAATAGGAGCAGTGAATGGCGAATATTAAGGCGGATGAAGTCACAAAAATCCTGCGCGAGCAGATCGAAGGCTACCAGCAAAAGCTGGCGGTCGAGGAAGTCGGCACCGTGATCTCGGTGGGCGACGGCATCGCGCGCATCCACGGCCTGGATAAGTGCATGGCTGGCGAGATGATCGAATTCCCGAAGGGTGTTTTCGGGATTGCGCTGAATCTTGAAGAAGACCAGGTCGGATCGGTATTGCTGGGCGATTACGCCGAGATTCGCGAAGGCGACACCGTCAAACGCACCAACAAGATCATGTCCGTTCCGGTGGGCGATGCGTTGATTGGTCGCGTAGTGAATGCGCTGGGACAGCCGATCGACGGGAAAGGTCCGATCGCGACGAAGGATCGCTACCCGCTGGAAAAGATCGCTCCCGGCGTTGTGGACCGCCAACCCGTGCGCGAGCCGATGCAGACCGGTATCAAGTCGATCGACGCGATGATTCCCATCGGCCGCGGACAGCGTGAGCTAATCATCGGCGACCGCCAGACCGGAAAGACCGCCGTAATTCTGGATACGATCCTGAACCAGCGCGGCGGCGACATGATTTGCATTTACTCCGCGATCGGCCAGAAGCGCTCGACGATCGCGCAAGTCGTGAAGACGCTCACCGAAGCAGGCGCCATGGAGCATACGATCATCGTGGCTGCCACGGCGTCCGAATCTGCTTCGATGCAATACATCGCGCCGTTCGCGGCGTGCGCGATCGGTGAATACTTCCGCGATACCAAGCGCCACGCTCTTTGCGCCTATGACGACCTTTCGAAACACGCTCAGGCCTACCGCGAAATTTCGTTGCTCCTGCGTCGTCCTCCCGGCCGCGAAGCGTTTCCGGGTGACGTGTTCTTCCTTCACTCGCGGTTGCTGGAACGCGCGGCCAAGCTCAATGATGAGCTTGGTGCCGGTTCGTTGACCGCCCTGCCTGTAATTGAAACGCAGGCGGGCGACATTTCCGCGTACATCCCTACGAACGTGATTTCGATCACGGACGGCCAGATCTTCCTCGAAGCCGACCTTTTCAACAGCGGTTTCCGCCCAGCAGTTAACGTAGGCCTTTCGGTAAGCCGCGTCGGTGGCAACGCACAGATCAAGGCCATGCGGCAGGTTTCCGGAACACTGCGCCTGGACTTGGCGCAATACCGCGACCTCGCGGCGTTCGCGCAGTTCGGCACGGACCAGCTCGATAAATCTACTCAGAATCAGCTGGCTCGCGGCGCGCGCCTCACTGAAATCCTGAAACAGGATCAATACCAACCGCTGCCGGTCGAAAAAGAAGCGCTGATCATCTGGGCCGGCTCGAACAAGTATCTCGACGACCTTCCGGTAAGCGAGTGCCGCCGGTTCGAGCGCGAAATGTACCCATTCGTCGAAACGAACTACAACAGCGTTTTCACGATGCTGCGCGAAAAGAAGCAATTCGACGATGCGGTGAAGGCCGAAGCGAAAAAGGCTCTCGACGATTTCCTCGGCCGCTTCAAGGCGTCGTTGAAAGACGCGAACGCGCCGGCGGTTGAAAAGCCCGCGGCAGCCGCTGCGCCTCCTCCGCCCGCACCGGCGGCCGCTCACTAAAGACACGATTCGATGCCCACACTTCTCGATTACCGGCGAAGAATCCGCTCTGTGAAGAGCACGCAGCAGATCACGCGCGCCATGAAGTTTGTGGCAGCGGCGAAGCTGCGGCGCGCACAGGAAGGCGTGTTCGCGGCGCGGCCATACGCCAAGGAAATTCTGCGCGTGCTGCGCTCGGCGGCGGCTCGCATGGAATCGCCCGCGCATCCGCTGCTCGAACGGCGTGCAGAAAAGAAAATTCTGGTGCTGCTTGTCACCGGCGACCGTTCGCTGGCGGGCGCGTTCAATACGAACGTGCTGCGCCACGCGACAGAGTTTCTGCGTTCGCACCAAGTTGAAAAGATTGACATGATCACGGTCGGCCGGAAAGGCCGAGATTATTTCAAAAAGCGCGGTGTAAGCCCGATTGCAGAGTACATCGACGTTTCCGCGGCGGTCGATATCCGGAAGGCCCGCGAAATTGCGCAGCGAGTGGCCGAACTGTACACGTCCGGCGAAGTGGACGCTGTGTACGCAATCTACAATGAGTTCAAGAACGTGATGGTGCAAAACCTTCGCGCCGCGAAATTGTTGCCGATCGATCCGGCGTTGGTGAAGCAATCGCCCGAAGGCGAAGCGCAACTCACCGACGAACCGGCCGAGATCGCGAAGGATCTTCCGCACGGAGCCCGCTCCAGAAGGCAAAGGCCGCCTGATCGATTACATTTACGAGCAGCCGGTTGGGCAGATTTTTGCTGGCCTGCTGCCGCGCTACCTGGAATCGGAGATTTTCCGCGTGTTGCTCGAATCGGCCGCCGCGGAACATGCCGCCCGTATGACGGCGATGGATTCCGCGACCAGGAACGCTTCCGACTTGATCCGGAAGCTCACTTTGCAGATGAACAAGATTCGGCAGGCGGCGATTACTACGGAAATTATCGAAATTGTCAGCGGCGCGTCGTCGGCGACGTCGTAGCGCGCGCCCCGTCGGACACGACTCACGAGGGAAAAAGTAAAATGGCAAACGTAGATCCAAACGCAGCGCACAGAGTCGGCAAGGTGGTTGAGGTCATCGGCCCCGTCGTCGACGTGCAATTCGAAGAAGGTCACCTTCCGTACATCCACAACGCCATGCGGATCACCAGCGAAGGATTCAATACGCCGGAGCCGCTGGATCTGATCGCCGAAGTGGAGCAGCACTTGGGCGAAGGCCGCGTGCGCACCGTCGCGATGAAGCCGAACGAGGGCCTCGTGCGCGGAATGAAGGCGATCGACCTGGGCGAGCCGATTTCGGTTCCGGTTGGACGCGCCGCGCTGGGGCGCGTGCTGAACGTGCTCGGCGAGCCGGTGGACAAACTCGGCCCAGTGAAGACCGACAAGCGCTATCCGATTCACCGGCCTGCGCCGTCGCTCGAAGATCAGTCCACAACGCTCGAAATGTTCGAAACGGGCATCAAGGTCGTCGACCTGATCGAGCCCTACCTGAAGGGCGGCAAGATCGGCCTGTTCGGCGGCGCGGGCGTGGGCAAGACGGTTTTGATTCAAGAGTTGATTCACAACGTCGCGATGAAGCACGGCGGCGTGTCGGTGTTCGCGGGCGTCGGCGAGCGTACGCGCGAAGGAAACGATCTGTGGCTGGAAATGCAGGAGTCGGGCGTCGTGGTTCCCGGCAACTCGGAGAAGTCGCGCTGCGCCCTGATTTACGGGCAGATGACCGAGCCGCCCGGCGCGCGTTTGCGCGTTGGCTTGACCGGCCTGACCGTCGCCGAATATTTCCGCGATGAAGAAAAGCTGGACGTGCTGCTCTTCATCGACAACATTTTCCGTTTCGTGCAGGCCGGTTCGGAAGTATCGGCGCTTCTCGGCCGCATGCCTTCGGCCGTGGGTTACCAGCCGAACCTGAATACCGAAATCGGCGAGTTGCAGGAGCGCATCACTTCCACCAAGAACGGATCGATCACCTCGGTGCAGGCGATTTACGTGCCGGCCGACGACTACACCGATCCCGCGCCGGCCGCGACGTTCGCGCACCTGGACGCGACGACGAACCTGAGCCGGCAGATCGTGGAACGCGGCATTTATCCCGCCGTCGATCCGCTGGCGAGCTTCTCGCGCATTTTGGATCCGCGCATCGTCGGCCAGGACCACTACAACGTCGCTCGCGCCGTGAAGTCCGTGCTGCAGCGCTACAAGGAATTGCAGGACATCATCGCGATTCTCGGCATCGAAGAACTTTCGGACGACGACAAGCAGACCGTGGCGCGCGCCCGCAAGATCGAGAAATTCCTGTCGCAGCCGATGTTCGTCGCGGAGCAGTTCACGGGCCTCGAAGGCAAGTACGTGAAGATCGAAGACACCGTCCGCGGCTTCAAGGAAATCGTGGAAGGCAAGCACGACGATCTGCCCGAGCAGGCGTTCTACATGGTCGGCACGATCGAAGAAGCGCGCGAGAAGGCGGAGAAGGCTGCCGCTGCGGCGTAATTTCGCCTCGCGCACGAAATCTAACAATGGCCACGCTACCCGAAAAAATCGAGCTGCAGGTGGTGACGCCGGCGAAGCACATCCTGAGCGAGGATGTGCAGTCGATCGAGGTGCCGGGCAAGGATGGCTATCTGGGCATTCTGCCGGGCCACGCGCCGCTGCTCACCGAGCTGGGCGTCGGCATCCTCACCTTCAGCAAAGACGGCGAAACGCGCTCGATGACGGTGATCGACGGTTTCGCCGAAGTTTTGCCGAATCGCGTGATCGTGCTGGCGGATGAGTCGGAACGGGTTGAGGATATCGACGCCGGCGCCGCGCGCGCCGAACTCGAGCAGGCGCAGCACGATCTTGCCGAAGGCCGGAGCGAGCGAAGAGGATTGGGAACGCGCCAACGCCGCGATCGCGCGGGCCACGGTGCGCGTACAGGCGGCAGAGAAGGGCGGCGGCGCGGGCGGCGCTGCACGCGAGATGCAGCACTCCTCGGTGGGCTAACTCCAGTGTTTCCCTCAGCACACGGCCGCATCCCGACATTCTCGCGAGCATCTAAGTCGGTATAGTGAGAGAAGCGGCTTTATGAGCGAAGTCATCATATATTCGACCTGCTGGTGCGGCGACTGCCGGCGCGCAAAGAACTTCCTTCGCGAGCGAGGCGTGGCTTTCCGCGAAGTGAATATCGACGACGACCCGGAGGCCGCCGCGCTGGTGATGAAAGTGAACAACGGCAAGCGAAAAGTTCCGACGATTGGAACGACGGACGGCCGTTATTTCTCGCTCAGCCCGTTCGATCCCTGCAAGCTTTCCTCGGAATTGAATATCCCGCTGAACGTGGCACACAAGTGCGGCATCTCGGATTTCCTGAAGAAGTAAAAATTCCCGCCTGATTTTTTCGTGCGAGTTTCGCTCTCTGATGCGAGCCGTGTGACTAGCTTAGGCCCACGCCGCAGGTCATAATTCCGGCGAGCTTCATTTCGGGAGTCAGCACCACGAGGTCTGCGTCGGCGCCGACGACGATGATGCCCTTTTTGCCCGCCACGCCGAGGCGGCGCGCCGGAAGGATCGTCGCCATCCGGACGGCATCGACAAACGGAACTCCGAAGCCGACAAGGTTTCGCAGCGCGCGATCGAGCGTAAGAGTGCTGCCGGCGAGATTGCCTTCCGCGCTGCGGGCGACACCCTTCGATACATTTACTTCAAACTCGCCGAGTCGGTACTTGCCGTCGGGCATTCCCGTGGCGGAGATGCCGTCGCTGATCGCGATCACCGTGTCGAATCCCTTGGTGCCGAGCAGCACTTGCAGCGCGGGAGCCGAGACGTGGACGCCGTCAGCGATGATTTCCGCGGTGACCTCCGAATCGGTCAGGATCGCGGCGATCACGCCAGGGTCGCGATGGTTGAAGGGGCGCATCGCATTGTAAACGTGCACGCCGTGGCGCGCGCCGGCATCGATCGCGGCGCGGGCTTGTTCGAACGTCGCGTCAGTGTGGCCCAGGCCGACCACGACTCCCTCGGACGTGGCCGCGTGAATCAGGTCAATCGCGCCAGGAATCTCCGGAGCGATCGTAATCATTTTCACCAGGCCGTCCGCTGCTTCGAGAAATTGCTTCAACACGGCGACAGAGGGCGGCGCAATCGATTCCGGCGGGTGCACGCCGCGGCGAGCGTGCGCGATGAATGGTCCTTCGAGGTGAATTCCGAGAATCTCCGCGCCGAATCGTTCGCGTTCGCCAGCCGGCTTCTGCGCGCGGATGTATTTCGCGATGCCTTCGAGGCTCTTGCACGTGGCGTCAACGGGCGCCGTGACCGTGGTCGCGACCATCGAGGTGGTGCCGAATCGCGCCACCGTGGAGGTGATTTTGTCGAGCGCTTCCGGCGTCGCTTCCATCACATCGCGTCCGCCGGCGCCGTGGATGTGCACATCGACGAATCCGGGAATCACGGTGAGGCCCGAGGCCACGTAATCGGCGGCGCCGGGCGGGATGTGGACTTCGTCGCGATGGCCGATGCCGGTGATGCGGCCGTCTTCGACCGTCATCACGCAGTCGGTGATACTCCTCCTGCGGTGCCAGAATTCGCGTGGCGTAAATGGCTGTGGCCGTCATAGCGTCACCCATGCTACTTGAACTGCCCGCGAAAATCAGCGGCGAGCCTTGCATCCTTTTCCTGGTCCGCTACAATTATCAGGCACAACGAATTGGAGGAAATTGATGGCTCACGACAAGAACTACGTCGCCCAGAAGCGACAGCGCCGCCGCCGCAAGGCTGCAAAAGCGGCAGTGAAACTGTTCGAACAGGGCAAGGTCACTTTTGAAAAGCTGCCCATCCTGGCGAAGAAGCTTCACCACCGCAAAGTAAAAGCCGCCAAGAAATCCGCATAACGGTCCCGCGATTCACTTAGTGGGACTACGAGATCGGAACAGACACAAAAAAGGGGCGTTCGCGAGAACGCCCCTTTTTGATTTTGTCGTTTGTCCGCCAGGATACAAACTCGCGGTCTGGGTTAGTTGCCGCCGGATACAGCCTGCGCGTGCGCCTGGTTCGCTTTCGGCACGCTCAGGTAGCCGGTGATCTTATCCTTGCCGACCTGGTTCACCACGAACTCGAGCGGCGCATGGGCGCCGTTCTCGAAGAGGTAGAGCGGCTCATTCGCCGTCATGTTCTTCTTTTCGTGGCGCTGGTCGTCAACGAAGATCGTCACCGCGTACTGGCTCTTCTTCGTGTTCGTCCCGTGGAGTTCGACCATCAGGTTGCCCACCTTCTCGCGGGCGTTCTTCTTTTCGATGTTGAATTCGTAGTAGTCGCGTTCACCCAGACGGCGAAGCTCTTCCACTTCGTCGTGGTTGCGCGCGATCAGCGTGCCGAATTCGCCGCGAGCCATCTGCAGGTTGTTCTTGGTCGCGTCGAGGTCGGTCTTGACGCCGTTGACGTCCGTGCCCAGCTTGCTGACGTCGTCGGTGCTGGCCTTGGTCGCGAGCTGCGCGTTGGTCTGATTCTGCAGGTCGGCGATCTGCGCCGCGTCGTCGTCCTTGATTTTCTTGGCCTGCGAGCGCGCCTTCGAGAGCTCACCTTCGGTGAGCTTCATCTTGTCGGTAACCACGCTCAGTTCGCCTTCGAGCTGCGCGTTGGTATCTTCGGCCTTCGCGAGCCGCTGGCCGAGTACTTCTTCGTTGTGCGAAAGCTGATCTTTTTGGGTCGCGATAGTCTGCGCGAGTTCCTTGGACCGGTTCGACGCCGACCAACCCACTCCGAGTCCCGCGAGCGAAATCACTGCCAAGGCAGCCACTCCCACGCCCACCCAGCGCGGTGTTCCCTGGTTTTCAGCGATTACCACGTCTTGATGTTCGATACTCATTTCAGTGTCCTCCGAAATTCCCTTGCGTGTGGGGGTAGATGCATCGGGAGGGCCAAATTCCTGAAATGGGTCGTATGGTCTGCAAGCGTATTGAAAAGGGGCCTGTTAGGGAGTTTTGGTTTCGGGGTGTGTGGAGTCAAAGCCCTAGCTACCGTGCAATTTTTACGTCAGGTTAACATTTCTGCGTGGTAAGCCTGACACGGCTCACCGGTCGTCCCAAGGGCAGTGATCGAAGCGGACAAGACCGCAAACCGGCGCAGAGGACGCGGAATTAGCGGCTCGGGACGATGGTCATGTTGCGGAGAACCGCGATCCGGTCCGAGAGCGGAGGGTGCGTGCTGAATAGCCCCGAGAAGAACTGCTTCACCACCATCGGTTGCACGATGCACAGGGCCGCCGTGGTCGGCGGAATGTTGCTCGGGATGCGCTGGTTGTAGGCGCCGAGTTTTTCGAGGGCGCTGATCAGGCCGTTGGCGTGGCCGACCATCTGGACGCCAGTGGCATCGGCTTGATACTCACGGCTTCGCGAAATCCCCAGCTGCAAGAGCATTGCGCCTACCGGGGCCAGAAATAGCATGAGCAGCGCGACGAGGGCGCCGCCATTATCGCGACTGCGGCCACCGCCGTAGCCTCCGCCGCCGAACATCGCGCCGAAGCGTCCGAATTGGGCAATCAAGGTGATCGCACCGGCGAGCGTGGCGGCGATGGACGAAGTAAGAATGTCGTAGTTGCGAACGTGCGAAAGCTCGTGCGCGATCACGCCTTCGAGTTCGTCGTCGTTCATCAATTCCATCAGGCCCTGCGTGACGGCTACGGACGCGTGGCTCGGATTCCGGCCCGTCGCAAAAGCGTTCGGCGCTGGCTGCGGCACCAGGTACAGCTTCGGCATGGGCAAGTTGGCTTTTGCGGCCAGCCGCTCCATCACTGCATAGAGCCGCGGCGATTCTTCCCGGGAAATCGGAACTGCGCCGGCGGACTTCAGCGCAATCTTGTCGGAAAAGAAGTAAGCGCCGCCGTTCATCAGAATCGCGACGATCAGCGCGAGCACGAGTCCTCCGCGTCCCGCGAGGCCCCGCCGATGAAGAGAAGCAGCAACGTCATAGCCGTGAGAAGGAAGGTAGTCTTAATCGTATTCATGGCTCGAACCTCGGGCGTGCGGAATGCCGGTCGCAATCCGCGCCGCAATCGTTATGATGCTGCGCCAGCTTTCGCCGACGCAGGAGCGAACTTCATTTCGCCGGACTTCGAATCGGCGTCCACTTTCACGCTATCGCCGGGCTTCACCTCGCCGTCCAGAATCTTCAGCGCCAGCGGATCCTGAATCAGCTTCTGAATGGCGCGCTTCATTGGCCGCGCGCCATAGACTGGATCGTAGCCTTCCTTGAAGAGCAGAGCCTTCGCCGCGGCGGTGAGTTTCAACGTGATCTGGCGTTCGCCGAGCCGCTTCAGCAAATGCTGGAGCTGCAAGTCGATGATGTGCTCGATCTGGTCCTTGCCCAGCGGACGGAACAGGACGATGTCGTCGATGCGGTTCAGAAACTCCGGGCCGGAAAATCTCGCGCAAAGCGGCCATCGCTTCCTCGCGCGCTTTCTTCGGGATCTTTGGCCATCAGTTCGAAAATCGCGGTCGAGCCGACGTTGGACGTCATGATGATCACCGTGTTCCGGAAATCGACGGTGCGGCCTTTGCCGTCCGTCAGGCGGCCGTCGTCGAGAATCTGCAGCAGCACGTTGAAGACGTCCGGATGCGCCTTTTCGATTTCGTCGAGCAGCACGACGGAATACGGGCGGCGCCGAACCTGCTCGGTAAGCTGCCCGCCCTCTTCGTAGCCGACGTAGCCCGGAGGCGCGCCGATCATGCGCGCGACGGAATGCTTCTCCATGTACTCGGACATGTCCAGGCGGATGATGGCGCGTTCGTCATCGAACAAAAATTCGGCCAGCGGCGCGCGCCAGTTCGGTTTTGCCCACGCCGGTTGGACCAAGGAAGAAAAACGAGCCGATCGGGCGGTTCGGATCGCTTAAGCCGGAGCGGCTGCGGCGAATCGCGTTGGCGACGGCGGCAAGCGCATCGTCCTGGCCGACCACGCGCTCGCGCAGGCGCTCTTCCATGTGCACGAGCTTCTGGACTTCGCCTTCGAGCAGGCGGCCGACGGGAATGCCGGTCCACTTGCTGACGATCTTGGCGATCTCTTCCTCGCCCACTTCTTCCTTCAGCATCGGATGGTCTTTTTGCAGAACAGCCAGGCGATCCTGCGCGGCCTTCAGTTCCTTCTCCGCCGCGGAGAGCTTGCCGTAGCGAATTTCAGCGACGTTCGAAAGGTCGCCGGCGCGCTCGAAGCGCTGCTCTTCGGTCTTCAGGCGGTCGATTTCCTCTTTGCGGCTGCGGATTTTGCCGATGGCGTCCTTCTCGGTTTGCCAGTGGGCTTTCAGGGCGTTGGATTGCTCGCGAAGCGTGCTGAGTTCTTTTTCGATCTGCTTCAGATCGCTCGCGCGACGCGCGATCGGATTCCTTCGCCAGCGCCTGCCGCTCGATTTCGAGCTGCATGATGCGGCGCTCGATTTCATCGATCTCGGTGGGCAGGGAATCGATTTCCATGCGCAGCCCGGCGGCGGCTTCGTCGATCAGGTCGATGGCCTTGTCGGGCAGAAAGCGGTCGGTGATGTAGCGCTGCGAAAGCATCGCCGCCGCAACGATCGCGGCGTCCTTGATGCGCACGCCGTGATGAACTTCGTAGCGCTCTTTCAGCCCGCGCAGGATCGCGATGGTGTCTTCCACCGAGGGCTCGCCCACAAAGACGGGCTGGAAGCGGCGCTCGAGCGCGGGATCCTTTTCGATGTACTTGCGATATTCGTTCAGCGTGGTGGCGCCGATCGCGCGCAGTTCGCCGCGCGCCAGAGCCGGCTTCAGCATGTTCGAAGCGTCCATCGAGCCTTCGGCCGCGCCCGCGCCGACCAGGGTATGCAGCTCGTCGATGAAGAGGATGATTTGGCCGTTCGGATTCGGTGACTTCCTTCAGCAGCGCTTTCAGGCGGTCTTCGAATTCGCCGCGATATTTCGCGCCGGCGACCAGGGAGGCAAGATCGAGCGACACGATGCGCTTGGTCTTCAGAACTTCGGGAACGTCGCCGGCGACGATGCGCTGCGCGAGGCCTTCGACGATGGCCGTTTTGCCCACGCCAGGCTCGCCGATCAGCACGGGATTGTTCTTCGTGCGGCGCGCGAGAATCTGCATCACGCGGCGAATTTCTTCGTCGCGGCCGATCACTGGATCGAGCTTGCCGCGGCGCGCCAGCTCGGTGAGATCGCGCGCGTATTGTTCGAGAGCGCGGTAGCGTTGCTTCGGGATTTTGCGACGTCACGCGGTGGCTGCCGCGGATCGCGGCCATCGCCTGCAGAATGGCGTCGTGGGTCGCGCCATGCTTGACCAGCAGCTGGCCGGCGGGATCCTTCGATCTGCCGCGGCGATCGCCAGCAGGATGTGTTCGGTGGAGACGTACTCGTCCTTCAGGCGCTGCGCTTCGTCGAAGGCGCGCTCGAGGACGTCGTTCGAGCGCCTTGCTCAGATATTGCTGCGCACGCGCCGGAAACTTTCGGCAGGCGCTCGATCTGCTTTTCCGCTTCGCTGGCGAGCGCCGTCGGCGACACGCCCAGCTTTTCGAGCAGCGGCGGCACCACGCCGTCGCCCTGCGCGACCAGCGCCCAGAGCAGATGCAGCGGCTCGATTTGTTGCTGGCCCGGAGCGCGCTGCCCAGCTCTTGCGCGGCTTGCAGCGCTTCCTGGGCTTTTACGGTCAGTTTTTCGAAGCGAATCATGTGCGAAGTCTCTCACTTTTCTCTGGATGTACACAAAGAGGGCCGGTGGAGCGAACCACGCAGCCCTCTGGGTGTCTTTGACGATGCGAGCCTGTCAGCTCGGCGTTTAGTTGCGCCGTTCGTCACGTTGATCTTCACTTGCTTCGGCTTGGACTCGGCGCGCTTCGGCATCTCGACCGTCAGCACGCCGTTCTTATAGTCGGCCTTGATTGCTTCGGTGTTAACCGTGTCGGCAGGCCGAAGCTGCGGCTGAACGAGCCGTAGGTGCGCTCGATTCGCAGATAGTTGTCTTCCTTCACCTCTGGCTCGAACTTCCGCTCGCCGCGGACGGTGAGCATGTTGTTCTCGACGCGAATGTCGATGTCCTTCTCGTTGATGTCCGGCAAGTCGGCCTTCAGCACCAGCTCGTTTTCGGTCTCGTAGATGTCGACGGCCGGAGCCCAGGTGGTCAGTGCCGAATTTTCGCCGCGGGTCGGGAAAGCCGATTTCGAACAGACTGGTTGACTTGCTCCTGCAAGGTTCGAGATATTGCCGAAGGCGATCCCAGCGGATGAAGAGCTCATGTGATAGTTCCTCCTTGAGATTTGTTGCGCTATCTTAGCGCAATAGAATAATAAAATATGCGTGTGTATATTGTCAAGTATTTTTGACAACCTATTATCATCAGGTTAGGACGGACTGCATATCTACTCTATTACTCTGACTATCAGGCACTTAAGGTAGTGCGTTTCGGGCATTGTGAGAAGGATCGGGTGATCTTGGGCTTGCGTGCGGCGCTCGACGACGACGATGGACTTCTCTGGCGTCGTTGGCTGCTTCGGCGAGGATCTGAAGGAAGAGGGGCTCGGTGACGTGGTAGGAGCAGGAGCAAGTGACGAGGTAGCCGCCGGGCCGAAGAAGTTTCAGGGCGCGCAGATTGATCTCTTTGTAGCCGCGCTGGGCGGCGGGGATGCTGTCGCGATTTTTGGCGAAGGCGGGCGGGTCGAGGATGACCATGTCGAATCGGCGGCCGACTTCGTCGTACTCCTTCAGCAGATCGAAGGTGTTGCCCTCGCGGAAGATGACGTTTGAGATCGTTATTCAGTTCCTGATTGCGGCGGGCCGCGTCGATGGCCGCGGGGGCCATATCGATGGCTTCGACGTGGTCGGCAATTTCCGGCGACGGTCAGCGCGAAACCGCCCTGGTAGCTGAAGCAATCGAGCACGTCGCCCGAAGCGTAGCGGCGGGCAGCCCAGTGATTTTCGCGCTGGTCGAGGAAACCGCCGGTTTTCTGGCCCTTCTGCAGATCGTAAACAAAGGTGATGCCGTTCTCCTGAGCGAGAACTTCGTCCGGCACTTCGCCGTGCAGGACGCTGACGGACTGTTCGAGACCTTCGAGCAGCCGAACCTTGGGATCGTTGCGCTCGACGATTCCTTTTGGCGAGAACATCTCGGCGAGCAGATTGACCAGGAGAGCCTTCTGCTTTTCTGCAGCCTGGCTGAGAGTCTGAATGGAGAGATAGTCGCCGTAACGGTCCACGATGAGCGATGGCAGGTGGTCCGCTTCGCTATAGACCATCCGATACGCGGCGGTATTCTCGACGACGCGCTCGCGGTATTCCGCAGCCTGTCGTAGGCGTGACGCGAAGAAGTTTCGATCGATGGGGATGTCGTCACGGGTGAGAAGGCGGATGGCGATCTGGGAACGGTCGCTATAAAACGCCCGTCCCTGAAAGTGCCCGCGCTCGTCGTTCACGCGAGCGATCGCGCCCGCGCCGGCGCTCGCCGACCTCACGTCACTTTTGTAAACCCACCAGTGTCCGAGGCGGAGACGCTCGACGCCCCGAGCACTTATCACTACAGACGGCTCAGCCACCGATGATGACCTCGAAACAGAATGATGGGACGGATTCGCTACAATGGATGCGAAACGAGCGGCAGCTTGAGCCGGACGCGAGCTTGTTCTTAACACAGTTGCTCGAGGCTCCGCCAGCCGCATGGGCCCGGCAACTTTCGGGTCGTCCGCAAACTTCATGAACCTTAGCGAATTCGACTTTCACCTTCCAGCCGAACTGATCGCGCAGCGGCCGCCCGCGGAGCGCGATGGCGCGCGAATGCTGGAACTGGGCCGACTTTCCGGCCACTGGGTCGACCGGCAATTCCGGGATTTGCCGGAACTGTTGCGCGGCGACGAGCTCGTCGTTCTGAATAACGCTCGCGTGCTGCCCGCGCGCCTCTTCGGCCGGCGAGAGGGGATTCACGCCACGCTGCCCGGCAAAGGCGACCCAGAGCGCACGCAACATTTGAGCAGTGAAATCGAAGTTTTGTTGGTTCGCCCGCTCGGAGCGGAGCGATGGGAAGCGCTGGTGAAGCCGGGTCGAAAAGTACCGGTCGGGGAGCGGATCGCGTTCGGCGATGGCGAGCTTGAAGCGGAAGTCGAAGACCGCGGTGAGTTTGGTTTGCGCGTCTTGCGGTTCCAGGCCACCCGGAATTTCCACGAGGCCGTCGCGCGCCTCGGCCACATTCCGCTGCCGCCATACATCAAACGCGCAGACGATGCATCGGACCGCGAGCGCTATCAAACGGTCTATCGCGCGCGATGGAGCGGCGGTCGCGGCGCCCACGGCGGGACTTCATTTCACGCCGGAAATCCTGGAACGCGTTCGAGCACGCGGCGTGGAAATTGCGGAGGTCACACTCGACGTGGGTCTCGGCACGTTTGAGCCGGTTCGCACCGAGCGACTCGAAGACCATAAAATTCATGCAGAGACTTACGAGATTCCCGAATCGACGGTAGCAGCCATCGGGCGCGCGAAAGCGCTAGGCCGGCCGATACTCGCGGTTGGTACGACGGTGGTTCGAACGCTGGAAGACGCGGCGGAGAAGGCGCAGGCCGCCGGCCACGCTTTGCAGCCTGGAAGGGCAGAGGCGACTATCTTTCTCTATCCCGGTAAGCCCATCCGCATCGTGGATCAACTGCTCACGAATTTTCACCTGCCGCAATCGAGCCTGCTCGCACTGGTCGCGACGATCGCGGGCCGCGAGAACATTCTTCGCGCGTATCGACACGCGGTCGATTCGAGCTACCGTTTTTACAGCTATGGCGACTGTATGTTGATCCGATAGCCGCCGCGCCGCAGCACTCCGGATTCAAAGGCACTGGAACCAAGCGATTACGTGCATTCCGGCCTATGGTTCGTCTATAATTTGCCGTTTGCCGACGAGGGATTCTGAATGCGTTATTTGATTCTGAGCGACATCCACGCGAACCTCACCGCGCTGGACACCGTTCTCGATACGGTGAAAGGCCGATGGGACAAAGTCGTCTGCCTGGGCGACGTGGTGGGATACGGCCCTGATCCTAATGAAGTGGTCGATCGGGTTCGCGAGATCGGCGCCGTTACGATTCGTGGCAATCACGATAAGGCGGGCTCGGGACTTGCGAACGCAGACGATTTCAATCCGGTCGCGCGCAACGTCGCGCACTGGACGCGCGATCAGCTTCGGCCGGAAAATCGCGAATGGCTCGAAAAGCTGCCCACCGGCCCCATAACCGTCGACACTTTTATGATGGTTCATGGCGCGTTCCGCGATGAGGATGAGTACGTCTTCGCGCCCGCCCAGGCGCTAGATAGCTTGCTTGATGCGCGCGCGCAGGTGACCTTCTTCGGGCATACCCACCTTCAGGGCGGATTCACGCTCTTCGATAACAAGGTCGGCGTCCTGCATTTCAAGCCACCGGCGGGAACAAATTTCTCCACGTTGGCGACTGATATGGAGACAACGTATCTCCTGAACCCGGGATCAATCGGGCAGCCCCGCGACGGAGACACGCGTTCTGCGTTTGCGATTGCCGATCTCCCGAACAACACGGTTGAGTTTTGGCGCGTCCCATACGATATCGAGGCCGTGCAGAAACGCATGACGACCGCAGGACTTCCCGAGCCGCTGATTCTGCGATTGTCGTTCGGGCGATAAGAGAGTTTCGTTGCCTGCCGCGCGATGCCGGAGTCGAATCCGGTCGAGATACGCAGCGAAGTTGATTTCGAATTCGTGTCACCACAGGACGTCTTGATGGAACCGGGCGAAAGCTCCTACCAGAAGCAACGAAGCCAGTTTCCGGTCGCTTTCGCGGCGGGCTTGGTGATTGTCGCGATTCTGGTTTCAGCGATCGTCCTGGTGGTGAAGCACACTCGCACGGCTCCGGCCGCCACCGTGAAGCTGCCGTTCGGGGCAACCGAGCAGGCCTACGCCGAGCGAATCCATTTTGACGATATTCAACTCGCGCACGCCACGAACTTTCTGAACCAGGATTTCACCTACGTCGCCGGCACAATCGTGAACATGGGAACCAGCGACGTAAAAGCGCTGCAGGTCGATATTGAATTTCGAAACGGATTGGATCAGGTAGTGCTGCACGAAACCGAATCGCTGATTCCTCCGGATGCCGATCCAATCCCCGCGGGGCAGCGAAGGCCGTTTCAGGTGACGCTCGAGCATCTCTCGGCCGAGTGGAATCATCAGTACCCTTCTATTCACGTCACGGGCCTCGTACTACAATAGCCGCGCTGCCGCTCCCGCCTTGGAAGTAGGGGTATCGCCCATGAAAACGGATACCGACGAGTGGAATGAGCTCGATCGCGCGCTCAGAGAGTTCGCCGCGTCGGGTACCGCCGAAGTGCATGAGGACGGCGAATGGCTCGCCGGCCTCGCTGCGTTCCAATGCGAACTCCGACGCGCAGGAAAGGATCCAATAGTACACGTGTGGTCGGATGTCGGGAACCTGACGCGCCGCATCGTCCGGATTCGCGAGCAGGGGCCGGAACGAATTGTGCTCGAAGTCCGCAAGTTCGGCCGCGCGAAGCCGGTGAAGCTGGAGTTCATCCGGAAAGAAGCGGCGCGAAAGGAAAGCCGCGTGAGCCGCGAGCAATTTCGTGCGCGCTTTCGAGCGCATCCTCGCGGAGAAGTTTCCAGATTCGATTGTGGACTCTCTGACCGCCGCGCCCGATCTCGAGCACTCGTTTTCTGGTGTTTACACGCGCGGAGTGATGCATGAAGGCTCGCACGGTTGGGCGCTGATTGCCGCGTCGGCGGAAGAGTCAGCCGCGTCAGTGGAGGGAATACTCGCAGCCGGTTTGCTATGGCTGGATTGGACGCGCAGCCACACGACGTTGAGAGCCATCGAGGGATTGCGGGTTTTTATTCCGGAAGGCGGGGCCGCGGTTTTGCGAGAGCGTTTACTCGCGATTTCGACGCAGAGCGCTCGAATCGAAATCTACGAAATGCGCGGACCCGACTCTGAGATGCGGAAAATTCCAATCTCGGACGCCGGCAACATTCAAAGCTGGCTTGTGGCGCGGCGCGATGTGGAATCCGCGATCGCGAGGGCGCAAGACGCGTTGGGAAGAATTCGGGCGATGTGGCCCGACGCGAGCGCAAAAATCGAGCTGCGACCGAGTCCCGATGCCAAGGAAGTTGCGTTTTGTTGCCGTGGCCTGGAATTCGCGCGGTGGACACGCGAAGTCTTACTTTTTGGAATCGGGCAATGCGCGCAAACCACTCACAGAAAAATCGGAGCGGCAGTTTGAGCGGATTCTCCACCAGCTGCACTTACACCGGAGCGCTCAGGCGCAGAACGTGAATCACTGGATGTATCGCATGGTGCCGGAGCGCTGGCTGGAGTCGATGGTGCTGGATGAGCCGACGCGCCTGGACGCGCAACTCGACGAGCGATTCTTCTACTCCCAGATGCCCGCTTTCACTTCCAGCGGACGCGGAGTGATCGACCTTTTGGGAATTACGCGGCAGGGACGCCTCGTGGTGATCGAGCTGAAAGCGTAAGAGGATATCCAACTGCCGTTGCAGGCGGTCGATTACTGGCTCCGCGTCCGGCGCCATCAGCTCCAGGGAGATTTTCAGAAAGACGGCTATTTCGGCGGGTTCGAAGTCGATCCGCGGCCGCCGCTGGTTTGGCTGGTTGCATCCGGGTTTCAATTTCACTCCACTACGGACGACGCTGATGAAATATCTATCGCCCGAAATTCAAATCACGCGAATCGGGTTAAACGAAAAATGGCGGTCGTGGAATTCGAATCGTATTTCGGCAGTGAAATCTCGACTAAAGCCAGGCAGAAAAAAGGAGAGGAAGTGGTCCGGATTAGGCCGGTGCCACTTCCCGGGGTGTGTCCTAGAAGCAGTTACAAAATTAGACGCGAGTTAACGGAAAAGGTTGCACAGATTTCAGCCCGAAATGCGGTGCGGAAATGCCTAGTAGAAAAGATACTTGCGCCACTTGTCGTCGCGATGCCCGATCAGCCGCATCAACTGGCGCGAAGTGTGCAGCGTGAAAGGCCGCGGCCTGCGCTGCAGTTTGATTCCCGCTTCTTCCGGCGTGCGGTCGCCCTTGCGGTTATTGCATGCATAGCAGCACGCCACCAGATTTTCCCACGAAGAGCGTCCGCCGCGCGATCGCGGCATAACGTGATCGAGCGTCAACTCCGATGTCGGGAAATACGCGCGCGCAGAACTGGCAAGTGTTCCGGTCGCGCAGCAAGAATATTTTTTCGCGAAATGCGCGGCTCTGCTGCGGAATGTGCCGGTAGCTCAACAGGCGAATCACGGACGGAACCTGCATCGAATTTTTGCGTGGAGTGCACGCTGGACGAGTTGGTCTCTTCGGCCTGCGCCACGCCCTTGAGCATCAGCACCAGAGCGCGCCGAACGGCGGTGACGTTGATCGGCTCGAATGTGGCGTTGAGAACCAGAACAGGCGCTTGCATTACGGAAGGCCGGCTTGCAGGGGAGGGAATTGCTTTTGTTGCCGCCGAGTCCGGCGCATACTCCACCTCGGCCCAGTACAGGCCGGGGTCTTAGTCCATTTTTATGCCGGTTTTCCAATTGCGCCGCCTTTGCGTCGCTCGAAAAACTCTTTCTCTTCGAATTATACTGGATGCCGAGTGTGTGCGCCTAGTTTCCCGTGTGTAAATTTTCCGCGAACGGCGCCGGCTTGCTGGACGGGCCGGTCTGCGGTCCCAATCCCGAAACGACGCGAGCCACGGTGAGCGCAACCACCGACGCGGCTCCCGCGCTTCTTCAGTGCTCGCGAACAGGCATCCAGCGTCGCTCCTGTCGTCATTACATCATCTACCAGCAGAACTCGAAGCTTGTCAACTCGCAGGCCTTTTCGCGTGGCGTAGGCGCCACGTACGGATTCCCAGTGTTCTTTGCGCGAAAGGACCAGCCGGGCAGGGCGCGGCTTCGTGCGCATCAGCAAATACGCACCGTGTTTGACGCCGAGTTTCTTCGCCAGGGGGCGCGCGATCAGATCGGCCTGGTTGTAACCTCGTTCCCGCTGGCGCGCGGGATGAAGCGGGACCGGAACAATCACGTCGGCGCGGAATTCGTCCGGCTCGCGGGCGACAAGCTCCGTAAGCCGTTCCGCGAACCAGTGGCCCAGCCGGGTCACCTCTTCGTACTTCATTAAGAGAATTGCGTTGTGCAGCGTCTCGGTCATACACACCGAAGCTGCGCGCCCGATCGAACGCAAAGGTCGCGCTACGGCAGAGGCGGCAGAGCGAAGCGGGCAGCAGCGGCGGTTGCCCCGCGATCACGGGAAACGGACGTCCGCAGCATGGACACAATGGTTCAGAGATCGGGACGAAAGAAGCGAGACACTGCGGACAGATGGGAATTCGGCTGGCATTCAGCAGAGGCTTGTCGCACAGCCGGCACGGAGCGGGAGCGAGCACAGAGGCCAACGCATCGAGTGCGGAGCGGAAAAGCACGCTGAAGTTATATAACCGAGAGGTGACGTGCGTAAAGTCAATCGACCGAGTGCCAACCGGAGTGCGAGTGGCGAGCGGCGTTGTGCGGGAAATGCCGAACAGAACGTGACTACGAACAGGGGCTTACAGCAGCCCCTGTTCTTTTTTCTCCTGGCAACTGATGCAGTAGCGCGTCCAGGGCACGGCTTCGAGCCGCTTCTGTTGCAGTTCTTCGTGGCAGGAATCGCACTCGCCGAAGTTGCCTTCCTTGATGCGGACCAGGGCGTCGTCCACCAGTTGAAGCATGGAGCGGTCGTTGTGCGTTTGGCCGAAGAGAAATTCCTTGGTGTAGGAGTTGGCAGCCTTGTCGGCGAGATCCACGGTGGGATCCTCGTCGGCTTCGCGCCCTTCCTGCTCGGTGCGCAGGATGCCGCGGGCCAATTCTTCGCGTCGCGTGACCAACTTTTTCTTGTAGTAATCCAGGCGTTTCTTGTCCATCGATTGTTCCCTAGGTGAGCCCAAAAACCTCACTCAAATCCCGCGATTTTACCGACTCCTTCCCACCGCTGTCAAATCACGCATGTTGCAGGGGAAGAAAACCGGAGCGGTTCCTTCGATGCAAGACCAGCGGCAAGAGGGCCGCGAGCCAGAAAAAATGCAGACTCGCGACCACCAGTAGATGCCGCGTACGCCGAAAAGGATTCCAAACGTGGAAAACTCTAAGCAGCCGCGCGTCTGGCGGGAAACAGAAAATGAATGCCAACGGCCGCGATTGCCAGCACGGCGAGCGCAAACGCACTTCCTTCCGGCCCGACGCTCCCGCCGGAAATCCAGTGCGGACCAGTCAGCGTGCTGTTGAGCAGATAATTCGTCGATTTGAAGCCGCTGTCCGGAACTCCGTAAAAGAATGTCTCTCCCCAGTCCCACCCAAGATGCATCCCGATCGCGAACCAGATGTTGCCAGTGCGGAAAAGCGCGAACGCCGCCAGGATGCCGAAAGACCCCGCCATCACCGCACCGAACCAATCCTCGCCGATGTTTTGAATGTGGCCGAGGCCGAAAAGCAGCGACAGCACAAGCGCCGAAGGCCAGAAACCGATGCCTGAGCCGAGCGTGAACTGCATGTATCCGCGCATCAGGAATTCCTCGGTCATGCCGACAAAGAAGAAACCTATCGCGTAGAGCAGCGCGAACTTCAAGCGCAACCGCGCCTGCCGAGGCGAGACCTTGAATCGAGAATCCGTGGAGGGCCGCAATCGATCGCCATCAGAAGCGACAGCATCGCGAATCCGTACGGCACGCCTTGCCAGAATCGTTTGCCGAACGCTTGCTTTGGGCGGCAGGTAGTAATCGGCGAATGAGCGCCCTTCGATGAGAGTCATCCAGAACGCGGTGAGAAGGAGGAGCGCCACAGACAACCCTTCGTCAAACATCAGCACGCCCGGCGTCATTACGTCGGGAGGCAAGGCCTTGTGCATCGCCGCGACGGCGGGGATGCGGTGAAGCACGAGATTGAGCACCTTGCCTTGGGCGACGAATAGCGCCATGAAGATCAGAATGCGCCAGCCGGCGCGCAGTCCATTCGGGCCGAGAAAAATCGAAGTCACTGTATTCGCCCGCCGCACGGGACCTGGGATTGAAGGCTCGACAGCGGCAAACGGGCTGGGTACGGGATTCGAACTCATGGGCACTCCTTCGCAATAGAACGTATGGCGGATGTTACGCGTTGATGGTTCGAATAGTTTCATAATTCGGAGCCGCCAAAATGGACTGATCGATTCGCTTCGGAGGTGCGCCCCAGGGCCGAACTTGGTTGCGGGCACTGGTTATGGCTGTTAAAATCAGGCGTTTGCGTGGGGATTGGCCCTCAATCCTGACGACCCTGCCGCGCATCGAATGGCTCGACGCTTCTTGAAATCTGCAAGGGAGAACTGGTTTGGCTAAATACGATCTTGTCGTAATTGGTAGCGGTCCCGGCGGATACGTGGCCGCGATTCGCGCCGCGCAATGGGGCCTGAAAGTCGCCGTAGTGGAGAAAGATTCATTTCTGGGCGGCACGTGCCTGCACGTCGGCTGCATTCCCACGAAGGTATTTCTGCACCACGCGGACATTTACGATCACTTTAAGCGCGCCGAGGAATTTGGATTCGAAGTGAAAGAAGTAAAAATCAACTGGCCTGCGATCCTCGAACCGCAAAGACAAAATTGTGAAGAAGCACGCCGGCGGCATCGGCGCACTGTTCAAGAAGAATAAGGTGGAGTCCATCACCGGTTGGGGAAGAATTGCCGGACCGGGCCGCGTGTCCGTCGAGAAAGACGGAAAAGTCACCGAACTGGAAACCAACATACATTTTGCTCGCGACGGGCTCGGAAGCGCGCTCGCTGCCGGGCGTCGAGATCGATAAGCGACACGATTCTTACGAACCGCGAAATTCTCGGTCTGAAGACGATTCCGAAGTCGATGATTGTGGTCGGCTGCGGCGCCGTTGGCGTCGAGTTCGCTTCCATCTTCCGGACTTTCGGCACCGAAGTGACGCTTCTTGAAGCCGTCACGCGCGTCGTGCCGCTCGAAGACGAAGAAATCTCCGCCGAGCTGCACAAAGCCCTGGTGAAGAAGGGCATGAAGATCGAGCTGGAGGCGAAAGTCGAGTCCGTCACGAAGGACGCGAACGGCGCGACGGTCGTCTACAAGGACAAGACCGGGCAAATCGAACACCATCACCGCGGAAAAAGTCCTGATCGCCGTCGGACGGCGTCCTCTCACCGAAAATATCGGCCTCGAAAAAACCAAAATCAAAGTCGAGCGCGGATTCGTTCACACCAACGCTTTCCTCGAAACCGACGAGCCCCACGTGTACGCCATCGGCGACATCGTCGCCGGCCTTCCGCAGCTCGCGCACGCCGCTTCGACGGAAGGCATCATCGCCGTCGGCCGCATGGCGGGCAAGAACGTGCAGCCGTTTGACCGCAAGCGCTGCCCCAATGCCACTTATTGCGAGCCGCAGATCGGCTCGATCGGCCTCACGGAAAAGCAGGCGCGCGAAGCCGGTTACGACGTGAAGACCGGCAAGTTCCCGTTCCTGGGCAACAGCAAGGCGACGATTCTCGGCCAGCACGAAGGCTTCATCAAAGTTGTCGCCGACGCAAAGTACGGCGAAATTCTCGGCGTCCACGCCATCGGTCCTCTGGCCACCGAAATCATCGCCGAGACCGGTCGCCGCGATCGGTCTGGAAGCCACGCTCGACGACATGGCCGCCACGATTCACGCGCATCCCACGGTTTGGGAAGCGCATGGGCGACGCGTTCAACTCCGTTCGCGGCTTGACGATCAATTACTAGAAGCAGGCTCGCGCGCGAGACGATGTCGATCGCGAAGCTGTCAACGATGTGCGTTGTACGAGAGATTTGTGAACCGACCGTCCCGCAAAAACCTGTTGGGTGGTGGAGCTGGGCCTCGTGCCCTACGCTGCAGGCCTGCGCGCTGCAGCGCGCGCCGTCGCAGCGCGCAAACTCGGCGCACATTCCGGACGTGCTGCTTCTGTGCGAGCACCCGCACGTGATTACCCTCGGCCGCAACGGCAAGCGCGAACATCTAAAGCGGGCGAGCGCGCTTCTCGCGCAGATGAACGTGGAGTTTCACCCGACCGATCGCGGCGGCGACATCACCTATCACGGTCCCGGCCAGATCGTCGGCTATCCGATTCTGGATCTGGCGGAGCATCGCCGCGATGTTCGCTGGTACGTGGAGCAGCTCGAAGAAACGATGATCCGCGCCTCCGCGGATTTCGGCATCGCCGCGGACCGCTTCGAAGACAAGCACGGCATCTGGGTCGACACGCCAGCCGGCGAGGAAAAACTGGCCGCCTTGGCGTGCATCTGAGCCGCTGGGTCACTTCGCACGGCTTCGCGTACAATGTTTCTACCGATTTGCGCTACTTCGATTTGATCGTGCCCTGCGGCATTTCCGGGAAACGCGCCACGTCGCTCGAACGTCTGCTCAATCGGGCCGTTCGCGATCCGGCCGAGAGTCACCGCAAAGCTCGTCGCGCATTTCGGCGAAGTGTTTGAACGCGCAGATGATTCACGATCACGCGCGACGAATTTCTGCAGACCGGCTGGACGCAGATGGCTCAGCACGACTCGAGCCTGTCGCTGCCGGCCGTCTCACATGGAAGATTCAGCGCAACTGCAACAACGAAAGGGAGCGAGGCATGAGCTCAGCCGCTGACGCGCGAACAACACCTCGATCTGTATTACTACATGCAGCTCAACCGGCAGCTCGAAGAGCGCATGGTGCGCCTGTTCCGCCAGAATAAAATTGTCGGCGGCTTGTATTCGAGCCTCGGCCAGGAAGCGGTTTCGGTCGGGCACCGCCTACGCCGTGGAAAAGCGCGACTGGATCGCGCCCATGATTCGCAATATCGGCGCGCTGCTGGTGAAGGGCGTTCCTCCGCGCGACATCTTCACGCAGCACATGGCGAAATATACTTCGCCGACCAAGGGCAAGGACGGCACCAGCCACTTCGGCGACCTCAAAAATCTCCACATCGTTTCGCCCATCTCCATGCTGGGCGATTTGATTCCCGTGATGACCGGCGTCGCCATGGCCGGCCGTTACCTGGGCCAGAAAATCGTCGCGCTGACCTGGATTGGCGATGGCGGCAGCTCCACCGGCGCGTTCCACGAAGGCCTGGGACTGGCCGCCGCGCAGAAGGCGCCGTTCGTTTTGATCGTCGAAAATAATCAGTGGGCCTATTCGACGCCGGTATCGCGGCAGGTTCCGGTGAAAAATCTCGCCGACCGCGCCGTCGGTTACGGCATCGCGAGCACGATCGTGGATGGCAACGATGTGGTCGCCGTCTACAACGACGACGAAAGATGCCGTCGAAGAATGCCGCGCCGGACGCGGCCCTCGTCCTGATCGAAGTGAAAACCATGCGCATGAGCGGCCACGCGCAGCACGATCCCGCCGAATACGTGCCCAAGGAAATGTTCGAGTATTGGAAGGCGCGCGATCCCATCACGCTCTACGAGAAATTTCTCACCGACAACAAAATCTGGGACGCCGGCACCAAAGCCGAACTCGACGCGCGCATCGAAAAGCGTCCTCGACGCCGACCAGAAATTCGCCGAAGAATCGCCGATGCCTCCGCCCGAATTTGCCGCCGACAT